>NZ_AP035923.1:0-4082561 GCF_059730935.1 Type-C symbiont of Plautia stali
CCAGTAGTTATCCAAAGAACAACCGCTGATGCTTTTTTACGCTGTGCATAAGTAGCAAAGTTGATCTCAGCTTATACGGATCAGGATCACCGATCATTCACAGTAAACGATCCTCGCTAATCCCCTGTTGCCACAACGCTTTTCCGGGTTATCAACAGCCAGGGGCGATCCTAATAAGAGATCTAACAGAGGATCATATAAAAGACTTAAGATCCTTTCTTTTAAACCGCAGGATCCCGCGACTTTCGCCCTGAACAGAATTTCAGTAGAATCCACCGCCCAGGGCAACGATCCCTGTCCGAACACTAACGAGGACCCACTTCATGTTTTATCCAGATCCTTTTGACGTCATCGTAATCGGTGGTGGTCATGCGGGCACAGAAGCCGCGATGGCCGCTGCCCGAATGGGTCAGCAAACCCTGTTACTCACCCATAATATTGATACGCTGGGACAAATGTCCTGTAACCCGGCGATCGGTGGCATCGGGAAAGGACACCTGGTTAAGGAAGTGGATGCCTTAGGCGGTTTGATGGCCAGCGCGATCGATCAGGCCGGTATCCAGTTTAGGATACTAAACGCCAGCAAAGGCCCGGCGGTGCGCGCCACGCGTGCACAGGCAGACCGGGTACTGTATCGCCAGGCGGTACGCACTGCGCTGGAAAACCAGCCGAACCTGATGATCTTCCAGCAGGCGGTTGACGATCTGATTGTGGAGAACGATCGCGTTGTCGGCGCCGTGACCCAGATGGGCCTGAAGTTCCGGGCGAAAACCGTCGTTCTGACGGTCGGCACCTTCCTGGACGGCAAAATCCACATCGGCCTCGATAACTACAGCGGTGGTCGTGCAGGCGATCCTCCGTCAATTCCGCTGGCTAAACGTCTGCGTGCGCTGCCGCTGCGCGTAAACCGTCTGAAAACCGGTACGCCACCGCGTATCGATGCCCGCACCATCGACTTTTCGGTGCTCACGCCGCAGCACGGGGATGACCCGATGCCGGTGTTCTCGTTTATGGGCCATGCCGGACAGCATCCGCAGCAGGTGCCATGCTGGATCACCCACACCAACGAGCAGACACATGAAGTGATCCGCAATAACCTCGATCGCAGCCCGATGTATGCCGGGATCATCGAGGGGATCGGGCCACGCTACTGCCCGTCGATCGAAGACAAAGTGATGCGCTTTGCCGATCGTAACGCGCATCAGATTTTCCTTGAGCCGGAAGGGCTGACCAGCAACGAAATCTACCCGAACGGCATCTCCACCAGCCTGCCGTTTGATGTGCAGATGCAGATCGTGCGCTCGATGAAAGGTCTGGAGAACGCGAAGATCGTGCGTCCGGGCTACGCCATCGAGTATGACTTCTTCGATCCGCGCGATCTCAAGCCGACGCTGGAGAGTAAATTTATCCACGGCCTGTTCTTCGCCGGCCAGATCAACGGCACCACCGGTTATGAAGAAGCGGCAGCGCAGGGACTGCTGGCCGGCCTTAACGCTGCGCGTCAGTCTGCGGACAAAGAGGGCTGGGCGCCGCGTCGCGATCAGGCCTATCTTGGCGTGCTGGTCGACGATCTGTGTACGCTGGGCACCAAAGAGCCGTATCGCATGTTTACCTCGCGCGCCGAGTATCGTCTGATGCTGCGTGAAGACAACGCCGATTTGCGCCTGACCGAAACCGGACGTGAACTCGGCCTGGTCGACGACGCGCGCTGGGCTCGCTATAACCAGAAGCTGGAAGCGATTGAGCAGGAGCGTCAGCGTCTGCGTGACCTGTGGGTGCATCCGAAGTCTGAAAACGTCAGCGAAGTGAACACGGTAATCAGCGCGCCGCTCACCAAAGAGGCCAGCGCGGAAGATCTGCTGCGTCGTCCGGAGATGACCTACGAACTGCTGATGTCGCTGCCGAGCTACGGTCCGGCGCTGGCGGATGAGCAGGCCGCAGAGCAGGTAGAGATTCAGGTGAAGTATGAAGGTTACATCGCGCGTCAGCAGGAGGAGATCGATCGCCAGCAGCGCAATGAAAACACCTTACTCCCGGCCGACCTCGACTATCGCCAGGTGAATGGACTGTCGAATGAAGTGATCGCCAAACTCAACGACCACAAACCGACCTCCATTGGCCAGGCATCGCGTATTTCCGGCATCACGCCGGCGGCGATTTCAATTCTGCTGATTTACCTGAAAAAACAGGGCCTGCTGCGTAAAAGCGCCTGATCGACCCCCGGGGCGGGCATGCTCGCCCCTGTTAATGGAATTCTCGTCGTGATTAATAAACTCTCCCGGCTGCTGCAAGCGGCAAACATTTCCCTCTCCGATCAGCAAAAACAGCAGCTGGTGGGTTATGTCGAACTGCTGCACAAGTGGAATAAAGCCTACAACCTGACTTCGGTGCGCGATCCGCAGCAGATGCTGGTGCGCCACATTCTCGACAGCATCGTGGTAGAACCCCACCTGCAGGGTGAGCGCTTTATTGATGTCGGTACCGGACCGGGCCTGCCGGGGATCCCGCTGGCGATTGTCCGCCCGCAGGCGCACTTTACGCTGCTGGATAGCCTCGGGAAACGCGTGCGTTTCCTGCGTCAGGTGCAACATGAGTTAGGACTCACTAACGTCACGCCGGTTCAGAGCCGGGTGGAAGAGTTTCCGGCTGAGCCGCCGTTTGACGGAGTAATCAGCCGCGCCTTTGCATCGCTGGAAGACATGCTGAACTGGTGCCACCATCTGCCGGGAGCAACAGGCCACTTCTATGCGCTGAAAGGCGTCAGGCCGGATGACGAAATTGCCGCGCTGCCTGCCGGCTTCGCCATCGAAAAAATTGAGCCACTGCGGGTGCCGGAACTGGAAGGTGAGCGTCATCTGGTGGTGATCAGGCGGCAATAGTCGCGCAAACGGTGTGGATTTATCGTGATTCATGCCGTTTGGCTTAGCGCAGCAGCCGGCTAAAAAAACAGCGGTTGAACGCGTCACGATAAACGCTTTTATTCAACAGGGCAGGGGAAGCGGGTTAACATCCGCCGCGGAAATTATCCGAAAACCTCTGTTACATTTAACGAATAATTCACATTTCATTATCAGTTACATCACTTTAACCGCTGTATTTACTGTGACGAATAGTCACGGCGGAAAATATAACTCTGCAATAAATCGGCGGACGTAATATCAGTTTTACGTTTTTATTGCTGTGGGTGATGTCAATAGAGTGTTTTTATCGAAAATCTGGCGCTAATCCTGGAGCAATAATTCTATCTTACTGATAGAAAAGTAAATTACGGGTTTCATTAATTGCGCGGCAGGGGTTAAAAAGCAAATTATCGCTGCCGGGGGTGCTTATAATGTGATCTGAAGCACGCTTTAAAAGCAAGTCTGCCGGGCAATTTCAAGCCTGTTTCGTCAGGCAGGCCGAAGCGGATGTTTTGAAAAATAGCCCTCCAGAAAGAAATTTAAATAATTGTTCACCTTTTCGCTACTTACCGATTGAAATCGCAGGTGCGGCCCGTATAATTTGCACGGCTTTTGCTGCTTGACTCAAAAGAGTAAAGGCAGTCTTATACGACACGCGACATACCCCGTTCGGGGCAGGAGAGTTAAGCGTCATGTCAGTGTCTCTTTACAGTGTGAAATTAGCCCGAACCGTGCTGGTGATCCAGCTGGTGACCTTTGTCGTAATCGGTGCGCTGTTTGCCCTGAAAGATGTCACCTGGGGCGCCTCTGCCATCGCGGGTGGTGCGGCAGCCTGGCTGCCAAACGTACTGTTTATGTTTTTAGCCTGGCGCCTGCAGGATCAAACTCCGGCAAAAGGGCGTGTCGCCTGGAGCTTCGCCTTTGGTGAAGTGCTCAAGGTGTTTGCCACCGTTGTTTTTCTCGTTGTGGCGTTAGGTGGATTTGGAGCGGTCTTCTGGCCACTCGCAATCACCTGGTTATCGGTGCTGGTGGTACAAATCGTCGCGCCGGCTGTAATTAACAACAAAGGGTAAGAGGCATCATGGCCGCAGGAGAGATCTCAACGCCGCAGGAATACATAGGTCATCATCTGACACATCTTCAGATGGACCTGCGTACTTTCGAGCTGGTGAATGCACACGACGCGCCAGCAACGTTCTGGACGTTAAACCTGGACTCCATGTTTTTCTCTGTTGTACTGGGACTGGTGTTCCTGGTGCTGTTCCGTAAAGTGGCGAAAAGCGCCACCAGCGGTGTGCCAGGGAAAATGCAGGCGGCTATCGAGCTGGTCGTTGGCTTTGTTGATAGCAACGTCCGCGACATGTACCACGGTAAGAGTAAAGTTATCGCCCCGCTGGCTCTGACGATTTTCGTCTGGGTCTTCCTGATGAACTTCATGGATCTGCTGCCTATCGATTTGCTGCCGTTTATCGGCGAGCACTATCTGGGCCTGCCGGCGCTGCGCGTCGTGCCGTCTGCAGACGTGAACATCACGCTGTCTATGGCGCTGGGCGTATTTATTTTGATTCTGTTCTACAGCATCAAAATGAAAGGTGTAGGTGGCTTCGCCAAAGAGCTGACGCTGCAGCCTTTTAATCACCCGATCTTCATCCCCATCAACCTGATTCTTGAAGGTGTTAGCCTGCTGTCTAAACCGGTTTCGCTCGGTCTGCGACTGTTCGGCAACATGTATGCGGGTGAGCTGATCTTTATCCTGATTGCCGGTCTGCTGCCGTGGTGGTCGCAGTGGGTGCTGAATGTGCCATGGGCCATTTTCCACATCCTGATTATTTCGCTGCAGGCTTTCATTTTCATGGTCCTCACGATTGTCTATCTGTCGATGGCATCTGAAGAGCATTGATTTTTATCTCAACAACTTAGCTTTTAACTGAAACAAACTGGAGACTGTCATGGAAAACCTGAATATGGATCTGCTGTACATGGCTGCCGCTGTGATGATGGGTCTGGCGGCAATCGGTGCTGCGATCGGTATCGGCATCCTCGGAGGTAAATTCCTGGAAGGCGCAGCGCGTCAGCCGGATCTGATTCCTCTGCTGCGTACGCAGTTCTTTGTTGTAATGGGTCTGGTGGATGCAATCCCAATGATCGCTGTTGGTCTGGGTCTCTACGTGATGTTTGCTGTCGCCTAAAGCCTGTAGCCGTGGTTCACTCATGGCACGCAGTGTGATGAGGAACGGATTCTGCCGTTTATCGCTGATAGCGGCAGAGCAAGTTAACTTAATAAGAGGCATTGTGCTGTGAACATTAATGCAACAATCCTCGGCCAGGCCATCGCGTTCATCCTGTTTGTCGCGTTCTGCATGAAGTACGTATGGCCGCCGATTATGGCTGCCATCGAAAAGCGCCAGAAAGAAATTGCTGAAGGCCTTGCTTCTGCTGAACGCGCGAAGAAAGATTTGGATCTCGCGCAGGCCAATGCGACCGACCAGCTGAAAAAAGCCAAAGAAGAAGCTCAGGTCATTATCGAGCAGGCGAACAAACGCCGTGCCCAGATTCTGGACGAAGCCAAAACTGAAGCTGAGACTGAACGTAACCGCATCGTGTCTCAGGCGCAGGCAGAAATCGAAGCCGAGCGCTCACGTGCACGTGAAGAGCTGCGTAAGCAAGTCGCGCTGCTGGCCTTAGCTGGCGCCGAGAAGATCATCGAACGTTCCGTGGATGAAGCTGCTAACAGCGACATCGTTGATAAACTGGTCGCTGAACTGTAAGGAGGGAGGGGCTGATGTCTGATCTGATTACTGTAGCTCGCCCCTACGCCAAAGCAGCTTTTGACTTTGCTGTTGAGCATCAAAGTATCGACCGCTGGCAGACCATGCTGGCGTTTGCCGCAGAAGTGGCTCGCAACGAACAGATGGCAGAACTCCTTTCCGGTGCATTAGCACCGGAAGCCTTGTCTGCTTCTTTCAACGCAGTCTGTGGTGATCAACTTGATGAACACGCTCAGAACCTGATTAAGGTTATGGCGGAGAACGGACGTTTGACAGCGCTTCCAGCGGTACTGGAACAGTTCATTCAACTGCGTGACGCTTATGAAGCGACAGCCGAAGTTGATGTGATCTCCGCCAGTGCGCTGAGTGACAGCCAGCTGAGTAAAATCAGCGCCGCGATGGAAAAACGTCTGTCACGCAAAGTTAAGCTGAATTGCAAAATTGATAAGTCTGTAATGGCAGGTGTGGTTATCCGTGCGGGTGACCTGGTGATTGATGGCAGCGTGCGCGGCCGTCTTGACCGTCTGGCAGACGTCTTGCAGTCTTAAGGGGACTGGAGCATATGCAACTGAATTCCACCGAAATCAGCGAACTGATCAAGCAGCGCATTGCTCAGTTCAATGTCGTGAGCGAAGCTCACAACGAAGGTACTATTGTTTCTGTAAGTGACGGTATCATCCGCGTACACGGCCTGGCCGATGTAATGCAGGGTGAGATGATTGCTCTGCCGGGCAACCGTTACGCTATCGCACTGAACCTCGAGCGTGACTCTGTAGGTGCAGTAGTGATGGGTCCGTACGCTGACCTCGCCGAAGGCATGAAGGTGAAGTGTACTGGCCGTATCCTGGAAGTGCCGGTTGGCCGTGGCCTGCTGGGCCGCGTGGTTAACACCCTGGGTGCACCGATCGACGGTAAAGGCGCTATCGACAACGATGGCTTCTCACCAGTTGAAGTGATTGCACCAGGCGTTATCGACCGTCAGTCAGTCGACCAGCCTGTTCAGACCGGTTACAAATCTGTCGATGCGATGATTCCAATCGGCCGTGGCCAGCGTGAGCTGATCATCGGTGACCGTCAGACCGGTAAAACTGCGATGGCCATCGACGCCATCATCAACCAGCGCGATTCTGGCATCAAGTGTGTCTACGTCGCGATCGGTCAGAAAGCCTCTACCATCTCTAACGTGGTACGTAAGCTGGAAGAGCACGGTGCGCTGTCTAACACCATCGTGGTTGTCGCTTCCGCTTCTGAATCCGCTGCGCTGCAGTACCTGGCTCCGTATGCCGGTTGCGCAATGGGTGAATACTTCCGTGACCGCGGTGAAGATGCGCTGATCGTTTATGATGACCTGTCTAAGCAGGCTGTTGCTTACCGTCAGATTTCTCTGCTGCTGCGCCGTCCGCCGGGTCGTGAAGCATTCCCGGGCGACGTGTTCTACCTCCACTCTCGTCTGCTGGAGCGTGCATCACGCGTTAGCGCTGACTACGTTGAGCGTTTCACCAACGGTGAAGTGAAAGGCCAGACCGGTTCTCTGACCGCGCTGCCGATCATCGAAACCCAGGCGGGTGACGTTTCTGCGTTCGTTCCGACCAACGTAATCTCGATTACCGATGGTCAGATCTTCCTGGAATCGAACCTGTTCAACTCCGGTATCCGTCCAGCCGTTAACCCGGGTATTTCGGTATCCCGTGTTGGTGGTGCTGCACAGACCAAGATCATCAAGAAACTGTCCGGTGGTATCCGTACCGCGCTGGCACAGTATCGTGAACTGGCAGCGTTCTCTCAGTTCGCTTCCGATCTGGACGATGCAACGCGCAAACAGCTGAGCCACGGTCAGAAAGTGACCGAGCTGCTGAAGCAGAAACAGTATGCACCGATGTCTGTTGCACAACAGGGTCTGGTACTGTTCGCTGCCGAGCGCGGCTTCCTGAACGACGTTGAACTGGCGAAAATCGGCAGCTTCGAAGCCGCTCTGCTGGCGTTCGCCGATCGCGAACACGCGGAGCTGATGGCTGAAATCAACCAGGCGGGTAACTACAACAACGAAATCGAAGAGAAGCTGAAAGGCCTCCTCGAAACGTTTAAAGCAACCCAGTCCTGGTAATGTCTGGCGGCTTGTCTGAAAAGGCAGGCCGCAAGGCTTTGAGGAGAAGCTAATGGCCGGCGCAAAAGAAATACGTACCAAGATCGGAAGCGTGAAAAACACGCAGAAGATCACCAAAGCGATGGAAATGGTCGCCGCCTCCAAAATGCGTAAAACGCAGGAACGCATGGCGGCCAGCCGTCCGTATGCAGATACCATGCGCAAAGTGATTGGTCACCTTGCTCTGGGTAATCTGGAATACAAGCACCCTTACCTGGATGAGCGCGACGTTAAGCGCGTCGGCTACCTGGTCGTTTCGACTGACCGCGGGCTTTGTGGTGGTTTGAACGTTAACCTGTTCAAAAAATTGCTGGCAGAAATGAAAGGCTGGTCTGATAAAGGCGTGCAGAGCGATCTGGCGATTATCGGTTCCAAAGGCGTTTCTTTCTTCGGTTCTGTAGGTGGCAACGTCGTGGCTCAGGTTACCGGCATGGGCGATAAGCCTGCGCTGTCCGACCTGATCGGCCCGGTAAAAGTGATGTTGCAGGCTTATGATGAAGGCCGCATCGACAAGCTGTATATCGTCAGCAATAAGTTTAATAACACCATGTCTCAGACTCCGACCATTACCCAACTGCTGCCGTTACCGCCAGCGGAAGGTGAAGAAGAGATGAAGGCGAAGACCTGGGATTACCTGTACGAACCCGATCCGAAAGCGCTGCTGGATACCCTGCTGCGTCGTTATGTCGAATCGCAGGTTTATCAGGGTGTGGTGGAAAACCTGGCCAGTGAGCAGGCTGCACGTATGGTGGCCATGAAAGCGGCAACCGATAACGGCGGAAACCTGATCAAAGAGCTGCAGTTGGTGTACAACAAAGCTCGTCAGGCCAGCATCACTCAGGAACTTACCGAGATCGTCTCGGGAGCCTCCGCGGTTTAACCAGGCATATATCCCGTCGTGCGAGCGCGGCCGGATATTCTCGTATTAGGTAGAGGATTCAAGATGGCAGCTGGAAAGATTGTCCAGATTATCGGCGCCGTAGTTGACGTCGAATTCCCTCAGGACGCGGTACCGCAGGTATACAGCGCTCTCGAGGTAAAAAATGGTGATGCTCGTCTGGTGCTGGAAGTTCAGCAGCAGCTGGGCGGTGGCGTGGTGCGTACCATCGCCATGGGTTCTTCTGACGGCCTGAAGCGCGGTCTGGAAGTCACCGACCTGAAAAAACCTATCCAGGTTCCGGTTGGTAAAGCAACACTCGGCCGTATCATGAACGTGCTGGGTGAGCCAATCGACATGAAAGGCGACCTGAAAGAAGAAGACAGCAGCGCTGTAGAGGTTTCCTCTATTCACCGCGCAGCGCCTTCTTATGAAGATCAGTCAAACTCGCAGGAACTGCTGGAAACCGGCATCAAGGTTATCGACCTGATGTGTCCGTTCGCGAAGGGCGGTAAAGTCGGTCTGTTCGGTGGTGCGGGTGTAGGTAAAACCGTAAACATGATGGAGCTGATCCGTAACATCGCGGCTGAGCACTCAGGTTATTCGGTCTTTGCCGGCGTGGGTGAGCGTACTCGTGAGGGTAACGACTTCTACCACGAAATGACGGACTCCAACGTTATCGATAAAGTAGCGCTGGTGTATGGCCAGATGAACGAGCCGCCGGGTAACCGTCTGCGCGTAGCACTGACCGGTCTGACCATGGCGGAAAAATTCCGTGATGAAGGCCGTGACGTTCTGCTGTTCATCGACAACATCTACCGTTACACCCTGGCCGGTACAGAGGTTTCTGCACTGCTGGGTCGTATGCCATCGGCGGTAGGTTATCAGCCAACGCTGGCTGAAGAGATGGGTGTGCTGCAGGAGCGTATTACCTCCACCAAGACCGGTTCAATCACCTCCGTACAGGCCGTTTACGTTCCTGCGGATGACCTGACTGACCCGTCACCAGCAACCACCTTTGCTCACTTAGACTCAACCGTTACGCTGAGCCGTCAGATCGCGTCACTGGGTATCTACCCGGCCGTTGACCCGCTGGACTCTACCAGCCGTCAGCTGGATCCGCTGATCGTCGGTCAGGAGCACTACGACGTCGCGCGTGGCGTTCAGTCGCTGCTGCAGCGTTACCAGGAGCTGAAAGACATCATCGCCATCCTCGGCATGGACGAGCTGTCTGAAGAAGACAAACTGCTGGTGGCACGTGCGCGTAAGATTCAGCGCTTCCTGTCTCAGCCGTTCTTCGTAGCAGAAGTCTTCACCGGTTCTCCGGGTAAATACGTGACGCTGAAAGACACCATCCGTGGCTTCAAAGGCATCATGGAAGGCGAATTCGACCACCTGCCAGAGCAGGCGTTTTACATGGTCGGCGCGATCGAAGAAGCTGTCGAAAAAGCGAAGAAACTGTAATAACGGTTTCCCAGGAGGAGTGGTATGGCTATGACTTATCATCTGGACGTGGTCAGCGCGGAGCAGCAAATGTTCTCCGGTCTGGTGCAGCGTATCCAGGTGTCAGGTAGCGAAGGTGAGCTGGGGATTTACCCGGGTCACGCCCCGCTGCTGACTGCCATCAAGCCTGGTATGATTCGCATCGTTAAACAGCACGGCGAAGAGGAGTATATCTACCTCTCTGGCGGCGTGCTGGAAGTACAGCCGGGCAGCACGACCGTTCTGGCCGACACTGCAATTCGCGGTGAAGACCTCGACGAAGCGCGCGCGCTGGAAGCGAAACGTAAAGCAGAAGAGCACATGAACAGCAGCCACGGCGACGTGGACTATGCTCAGGCCTCTGCGGAGCTGGCGAAAGCTATCGCGAAACTGCGCGTCATCGAGCTGACCAAAAAAGCGATGTAATCAGGCTTTATGCGTCACGAAATGCCAGCCCCCGGGCTGGCATTTTTTTTGCCTGCTGCCGGTGCGCATAAATGCGCACCCTACGAATAGCTATGCTAGTGGGCGCCATTCATGGCGACCAAATGTCGGTACGCATAAATGCGCATGCTGTCCAAAACCGCACAATTACCCCGTAGGGGCGCCATTCATGGCGACCAAATGTCGGTACGCATAAATGCACACGCTGTCCAAAACCGCACAATTACCCGTAGGGGCGCCATTGATGGCGACCGAAAATGGCGCAACGCCCTTACCTTATGCCCTCCCCGGCGACCCGTGCTGGCCACTCACCGCCACTCATCCTCTTCCGCTAATTTCGCACGGAGAAAAATGTAGTAATCTCAGGGGTAAACCTTACACTTTCGAAAGCTAAATTGAGTCAGGATAGTTATGTCGACAAGCGCAATGAGCGTGGTGATCCTCGCCGCTGGCAAAGGCACCCGCATGTATTCCGATCTGCCCAAGGTGCTGCACAGCCTGGCAGGTAAACCGATGGTGCAACACGTTATTGATGCCGCTACCGGCCTCGGCGCACAGCAGGTGCATCTGGTCTACGGCCACGGCGGTGAATTGCTACAGGAAAAACTGGCGCATAACCCGCTGAACTGGGTGTTGCAGGCGGAACAGCTCGGCACCGGCCATGCCATGCAGCAGGCGGCACCGTTCTTCGCCGATGACGAAGATATCCTGATGCTGTACGGCGATGTCCCGCTGATCGCCCAGGAAACCCTGCAGCGTCTGCGCGACGCCAAACCCGCTGGCGGCATCGGGCTGCTCACTGTGGTGCTGGATAATCCCACAGGCTACGGACGCATCGTGCGCGAAAATGGCACCATCACCGGCATTGTGGAGCAAAAAGATGCGTCAGCCGAACAGCTGAAGATTCAGGAGATCAACACCGGCATCCTGATCGCCAACGGTGCCGACCTGAAGCGCTGGCTGGCGCAGCTCAACAATCACAATGCGCAGGGCGAATTTTACATCACCGATATCATCGCCATGGCGCATCAGGAAGGCCGCGTGATCAACGCAGTGCACCCGACGCGTATCAGCGAAACCGACGGCGTGAACAATCGTCTGCAGCTTTCCACTCTGGAGCGCACTTATCAACGCGAGCAGGCAGAAAAGCTGCTGTTGGCTGGCGTCATGCTGCGCGATCCGGCGCGCTTCGATCTGCGCGGTACGCTGCAGCACGGTCGTGATGTCGATATTGATACTAACGTGATCATTGAAGGCAACGTCACGCTGGGCCATCGGGTAAAAATTGGCGCTGGCTGCATCATCAAAAACAGCGTGATTGCCGATGACTGCGAAATCAGCCCTTATTCGGTGATTGAAGATGCCACGCTGGCCGCCGCCTGCACCGTCGGGCCGTTTGCGCGCCTGCGTCCGGGCAGCGAACTGGCCGAACAGGCGCACGTCGGCAACTTCGTCGAGATGAAGAAAGCGACGCTGGGCAAAGGCTCAAAGGCCGGCCATCTGTCGTATCTCGGGGATGCGGAGATTGGCGCGGGCGTGAATATCGGTGCCGGCACCATTACCTGCAACTACGACGGTGCCAATAAGTTTAAAACCATTATCGGCGACAACGTGTTTGTCGGCTCGGACACCCAGCTGGTGGCCCCGGTCAGCGTGGCAGCGGGCGCCACCATCGCCGCCGGCACGACGGTGATGAAAGACGTTACCGCTGCCGATCTGGTCTATAACCGCAAAGAGCAAAATCAGAAGTCTGGCTGGCAGCGTCCGGTTAAGAAAAAATAAATGTCAGGGCCGGCAAAGATCGGCCCGGTATTAAAAACCCGAAATATACCTGCTTTCAGGCAGCTAACGCACCTGCAACCTGGAATATGAAGGGCTATCCCCCACTCTCTACAAGGCTCGGGGAACAATCAGGTCAGATGACAACGCAATGGCCGAAAGCCATGACGTCAGGAAATTACTATGTGTGGAATTGTTGGTGCAGTAGCGCAGCGTGATATCGCAGAAATTCTGCTGGAAGGGCTGCGTCGTCTTGAGTATCGCGGTTATGACTCTGCCGGTCTGGCGGTTGTCGATCGCCAGGGCCACATGACGCGGTTGCGTCGTCTGGGTAAAGTGGCCAATCTGGCGGAAGCGGCGGAGCAGCAGCCACTGATTGGCGGAACCGGCATCGCGCACACCCGCTGGGCGACGCACGGTGAGCCGTCGGAAGCCAATGCGCACCCGCACGTCTCAGAGCACATTATTATTGTGCACAACGGCATCATTGAGAACCACGAACCGCTGCGTGAGCAGATGATCGCACGCGGTTATCGCTTTGCCTCCGAAACCGATACCGAAGTGGTGGCGCACCTGGTGCACTGGGAGCAGAAACAGGGCGGTACGCTGCGCGAAATGGTACTGCGGGTGATCCCGCAACTGCGCGGGGCATATGGCATGGTGATCATGGACAGCCGCGATCCGTCGGTGCTGGTGGCTGCGCGTTCCGGCAGCCCGCTGGTGATTGGCCGCGGCGTGGGCGAAAACTTTATCGCTTCCGATCAGCTGGCGCTGCTGCCGGTGACCCGCCGCTTTATCTACCTCGAAGAAGGGGATATTGCCGAAATTACCCGCCGCGAAGTGACGATTATCGATCGCCACGGTAACCAGGCACAGCGCGCGGAGATCGAATCCAATGCGCAGTACGATGCCGGCGACAAAGGCGTCTACCGCCATTACATGCAGAAAGAGATTTACGAACAGCCGAATGCCATCAAAAACACGCTGGCCGGCCGCTTCCATGACGGCATTGTTGATCTCAGCGAACTGGGCGCTAACGCGGAAACGCTGCTGAGCCAGGTGGAACATATCCAGATCATCGCCTGCGGCACCTCTTACAACTCCGGCATGGTGTCGCGTTACTGGTTTGAGTCGCTGGCCAACATCCCGTGTGACGTGGAGATCGCCTCCGAATTCCGCTATCGCAAATCGGCGGTGCGTAAAAACAGCCTGCTGATCACCCTGTCGCAATCCGGTGAAACCGCCGATACGCTGGCAGCGCTGCGCCTGTCCAAAGAGCTGGGCTATCTCGGTTCGCTGGCCATCTGCAACGTGGCCGGTTCGTCACTGGTGCGTGAGTCAGACCTGGCGCTGATGACTAAAGCCGGCACCGAAATTGGCGTGGCCTCGACCAAAGCATTCACCACTCAGCTGACGGTACTGCTGATGCTGGTGGCGAAGCTGGGCCGTCTGCACGGCATGCGCGCTGAAACCGAGCATGAGATTGTTCATGCACTGCAGGCGTTGCCGAGCCGCATTGAACAGATGCTGGCGCAGGATAAAGTGATCGAGAATCTCGCCGAAGGCTTCTCTGACAAGCATCACGCGCTGTTCCTCGGCCGTGGCGATCAGTATCCGATTGCCATGGAAGGGGCGCTGAAGCTGAAAGAGATCTCATACATCCACGCCGAAGCCTATGCGGCGGGCGAGCTGAAACACGGTCCGCTGGCGCTGATTGATGCCGATATGCCGGTGATTGTGGTGGCACCGAACAACGAACTGCTGGAAAAGCTGAAATCCAACATCGAAGAGGTGCGCGCGCGCGGCGGTCTGCTGTATGTGTTTGCCGACCAGGATGCCGGTTTCAGCGACAGCGAAGGCATGAAAATCATCCCGCTGCCGCACGTTGAAGAGGTGATTGCCCCAATCTTCTACACCGTGCCGCTGCAGTTGCTCTCCTACCACGTGGCGCTGATCAAAGGCACCGACGTCGACCAGCCGCGTAACCTGGCGAAATCGGTTACGGTGGAATAAGCGTAGCCCGGTCTGGAAACAGGCCGGGTTTTTTAACTCATTGTTGTTCCGATTAAATTGATCGTGAATTCTGTGAACGTTGTGAATTAATTTTTCCCTGATATGTGAAATCAACTTTCATAATTCGCTGGCTGTCCTTCACTTCTTTTTTGTTTAACTTTAATTTAACCTTTCAGTCATAAGCTTTCTGATGCATGTAGCAAGCCAAACTCGTTCTCTGCATGTAGGAATTTATGGCGCGTTATTTCATATTTACTTTTTTGTGTCTGATGCTTTTATCCGATGCACTGGCATCGTCATTCAGTGTGAATATTTCCGGTAACGTGATGGTACCTGCCGACTGTAAAATAAATAATGGTATGCCGATTAGTGTTAATTTCGGCGATGTGCGCACCGATAAAATAGATGGGAAAGCGTATCAGCAACCTGTGTCATTTACGCTTTTCTGCACTAATCTTCCCCCTAATGCGCTTAAACTCCAGCTACAGGGGAATGCAGCCAGCTTTGATAGCGGTGCGTTACGCGCATCAGTCAGCGGTTTAGGTATTGCGTTTTTTAAGTCTAACGCTGAAAGGTTAAATATTAATACCAGCTGGGTAAACTTTACTTATCCCGCGCTGCCGGTTATTACGGCCGTCCCGGTGAAAGATAACAGCAGTAGTTTAACGGGTGGAAGTTTTACTTCAGCGGCAACACTGGTAGTGGAACTGCAATAAATGAAACGTACGTGGTTAATGGCACTATTGCTGCCCGCTATGCTGAAGTATAGCGCAGTGGCTGCTTTCAGCGTGCAGGCTAACTTCAGTGGAAAACTCATCGAGCCGCCGTTATGTCAGATTAACGGCGAAAAGCCAATTATGGTGGAGTTTGGTTCAGTGGTTATTTCCCAAATCAATGGCGACAGCTACAGAAAACCTGTCTCCTGGACGTTAACCTGTAGCAATAATCCCGATAAGAGTATGCGTGTACAAATCAGTGGCACCGGAAGCGCATTTAATTCTGCTTTGCTGGCGACCAGCCAGCGTGATTTGGCGATTCAGATATTAAGCGGTAAAAATGGCGAAAACGCCCTGGCACTGAATAACTGGCTGCCGTTTACCTTTCCTGCGCTGCCCGTCATTCAGGTGGTACCGGTGAAAAAAAACGCCGCGGTGTTAACCAGCGGTGACTTTTCTGCTTTTGCTGCGCTGGTGGTTGAGTACCAGTAGATGATCGGCGTTGACGCAACCACAGGATTAGACCAATGCTAACAGGGCTTGTTTTCCGCTATCTGGCTTTTTTTGCTGGCCTGCTGCTGTTCTTTTCAGCGCAAGCGATGGAAGCCCCGCGCGTGGATGGCATTCGCTGGGTCAACGCAAGCCAGGTTGAAATTACCTGGTCAGTGGTGGATGTCGGTATGATATCCGGCTATGCCCGCTGTAACTCTTCAGAGAGAACCTGCGCAGCAGGCATCGGTGTCAGCGCCTGGTTTATCGGGCATGGCACCGTATTCAGCGCTGCGGGCGGGCCACAAATTTACGTCGATCAGGGCGAGAGCCTGGCCTCGGTGGCTGAACGTTTTATCCGTTTTAATGGTCGGGGTGGCAAGTTTCTGCGTAACTCAGATACCCGTTATTACAGTTCATACTGCGGCAGCTTTGTGACAGCCTCCGCGACCGTAACTGACTATTCCGGAATGGTTGCGCCCTGGGCACCTTGCGTCAACATTCCGGTGGTGCCGGTATCCTGTTCGGTAAGCGGAGCCGCGCTGAATATTAATCATGGTACGCTGGCCCCGGCCGCCGTTAATGGCGCCAAAGCCAGCGTTAACTTCTCGCTTTTCTGCAACCGTGATGTGAATATCAGTTTTGCGCTTGCCGGTGGGATCAATATCCTCAAACTGAGCAACAACATCAGTACGCTGTTATCACTGGCTGACGGGAGCCTGAATAAACCGCAATTAGTGCGGGCTAACGTGACGACGCCGTTCACGCTGATTTCGACGCTCTCCTCAACAACCCCCAGTCCCGGTAACTTTACCGGCAGCACGGTGGTTTTCATTAATTACCTCTGATTTGCCAGCCGACCCGGTTGTCATATAACTGTCACAATTCGTACATTTCACTGTCATCAAACTGTCCTATTTTGCCTCCAGCAGCAATCAATGACTCTTACTAAAACGGCGTCAAGCCTGATTTTTAATCCCCTGGAGGGAACATGACACTGATGCGTAGCACCGTAGCCCGAATTCTCGCCGCCACCTTCGCAGTAAGCGCGGTTTCTGCTTTTGCAGCCACCGACCTGACAGGCGCAGGCGGGACGTTCCCGGCACCGGTTTATGCCAAGTGGGCAGCAGAGTATCAGCAAGCCACCGGTAGCAAAATCAACTATCAGGGTATTGGTTCCTCGGGTGGCGTGAAGCAAATCATCGCCAAAACCGTGGATTTCGGTGCGTCCGATGCGCCGATGAAAGAAGAAGATCTGCAGAAAAATGGCCTGTTCCAGTTCCCGACGGTGATCGGTGGCGTGGTGCTGGCGGTGAACATTCCCGGCGTTAAATCTGGTGAGCTGACGCTCGACGGTAAAACGGTCGGCGACATCTATCTCGGCACCATCAAAAAGTGGAACGATCCGGCGATCACCAAACTGAACCCGGGCGTGAAGCTGCCAGACACCAACATCAACGTGGTGCGCCGCGCGGATGGTTCCGGCACCTCTTTCGTCTTCACCAGCTACCTGTCTAAAGTGAACGAGACCTGGAACAGCAAAATCGGTAAAGGCAACACCGTCAACTGGCCAACCGGTCTGGGCGGTAAAGGTAACGACGGCGTGGCCGCGTTTGTACAGCGTCTGCCAGGCTCGATTGGCTACGTAGAGTACGCCTACGCCAAACAGAACAACCTGACTTACACCAAACTGGTTGATGCCGATGGCAAGCCAGTGGCACCGAGCGAAGCCAGCTTTGCGAACGCCGCTAAAGGCGCTGACTGGAGCAAATCCTTTGCCCAGGATCTGACCTTCCAGAAAGGCAACGATGCATGGCCGATCACCTCAACCACCTTCATCCTGATCTACAAAGAGCAGGCGAATGCGGAGAAGGGCAGTGAAGTGCTGAAGTTCTTTGACTGGGCGTACAAAGGCGGCAGCAAAACGGCTACGGCGCTGGATTACGCAGCGCTGCCAGAGAGCGTAGCGAATCAGATTCGTGCTGCCTGGAAAGCCAACATCAAAGACAGTTCCGGTAAAGCGCTGTACCAGTAAGTGTATGACCCGGCCAGCGTCCGCGCTGGCCAGCCTGATGGGCGGCCTTGTTGCCGCCCTGATTACCCTCTGAGATCGAGAATTCTATGGCTGCCACTAAGCCGACGTTTAAAGCACCGGGCAAGCAAGGCGACATGATATTCGGCGCGCTGGTGAAGCTCTCCGCGCTGATTGTGTTACTGCTGCTGGGTGGCATTATCGTCTCCCTGATTTTCTCCTCCTGGCCGAGCATCCAGAAATTTGGCTTCTCCTTTCTGTGGAGCAAAACCTGGGATGCGCCAAACGAAGAATTTGGTGCGCTGGTGCCGATTTACGGCACCCTCGTAACCTCACTGATTGCCTTAATCATCGCGGTGCCGGTGAGTTTCGGTATCGCCCTGTTTCTGACCGAACTGGCGCCAAACTGGCTGCGCCGTCCGCTGGGTACCGCGATTGAGCTGCTGGCGGCCATTCCCAGCATCGTGTACGGCATGTGGGGCCTGTTTATCTTTGCTCCGCTGTTCGCGGAGTATTTCCAGACGCCGGTTGGCGAGGTGCTGGCAAATATCCCGATCGTCGGCGCGCTGTTCTCCGGTCCGGCCTTCGGCATCGGCATTCTGGCGGCGGGCGTGATCCTCGCCATCATGATCATCCCTTACATCGCCTCGGTGATGCGCGATGTGTTCGAACAGACGCCGGTGATGATGAAAGAGTCGGCCTACGGCATCGGCTGTACCACATGGGAAGTTATCTGGCGCATCGTGCTGCCGTTCACCAAAAACGGCGTGATCGGCGGCGTGATGCTGGGTCTCGGCCGCGCGCTGGGCGAAACCATGGCGGTCACCTTTATCATCGGTAATACCTACCAGCTGGACAGCGCGTCGCTGTTTATGCCCGGCAACAGTATCACCTCGGCGCTGGCGAACGAGTTCGCCGAAGCCGAATCCGGCGTGCACGTGGCGGCGCTGATGGAGCTGGGCCTGATTCTGTTCGTGATTACCTTTATCGTTCTGGCGATCTCCAAACTGATGATCCTGCGTCTGGCGAAGAGTGAAGGAGCCCGTTCATGACAGCAATTGAAATGCAGGCGCGCGCCGAGCTGGAAGCCTCGCGCCGTAAAATGCAGGCGTGGCGCAGCACCAAAAACAAAATTGCCCTGACGCTCTCGCTGCTGACCATGGCGTTCGGCCTGTTCTGGCTGATCTGGATCCTGTTCACCACCGTCACGAAAGGGATCGATGGCCTGAGCTGGACGCTGTTTACCGAATCCACGCCGCCGCCCAACACCGCGGGCGGTGGTCTGGCGAACGCCCTGGCGGGCAGCGGCCTGCTGATCTTCTGGTCCACCTTCTTTGGCACGCCGCTGGGCATTCTGGCGGGTATCTACCTGGCAGAATATGGTCGCAAGCACTGGCTGGCGGAAGTGATTCGCTTCATTAACGACATCCTGCTGTCCGCACCGTCAATTGTGGTCGGCCTGTTCGTGTACACCATCGTGGTGGCGCAGATGCAGCACTTCTCCGGCTGGGCCGGTGTGATAGCGCTGGCGCTGCTGCAGGTGCCTATTGTGATTCGTACCACCGAGAACATGCTGCGGCTGGTGCCGGACAGCATGCGTGAAGCGGCTTATGCGCTGGGCACGCCGAAGTGGAAGATGATCTCGGCGATTACGCTGAAAGCCTCGGTCTCCGGCATCATTACCGGTGTGCTGCTGGCGATTGCGCGCATTGCCGGTGAAACCGCACCGCTGCTGTTCACCGCGCTGTCGAACCAGTTCTGGAGCACCGACATGATGCAGCCGCTGGCCAACCTGCCGGTGACCATCTTCAAATTCGCCATGAGCCCGTTTGCCGAATGGCAGAGCCTGGCGTGGGCCGGTGTGCTGATTATTACGCTGTGCGTGCTGCTGCTGAACATCGTGGCGCGCGTGATTTTCGCCAAAGGCAAACACTAATTTTCCGGCGCGGCTTCGGCGGCGCTGCACATGAGAGATGAGCAATGAGTATGGCAACTCCTTCTGCCGGTAAAATTCAGGTGCGCAATCTGAACTTCCACTACGGTAAGTTCCACGCGCTGAAGAACATTAATCTGGATATCGCCAAAAACCAGGTGACGGCGTTTATCGGTCCGTCGGGCTGCGGCAAATCCACCCTGCTGCGCACCTTCAACAAAATGTACTCGCTCTATCCGGAGCAGCGTGCTGAGGGTGAAATTCTGCTGGATGGCGACAACATTCTGGCATCGCATCAGGATATCGCCCTGCTGCGCGCGCGCGTAGGCATGGTGTTCCAGAAGCCGACGCCGTTCCCGATGTCGATTTATGACAACATCGCCTTTGGCGTGCGGCTGTTTGAGAAGCTGTCGCGTGCCGATATGGATGAGCGCGTGCAGTGGGCGCTGAGCAAAGCCGCGCTGTGGAATGAAACCAAAGACAAGCTGCACCAGAGCGGTTACAGTCTCTCCGGCGGTCAGCAGCAGCGCCTGTGCATCGCGCGCGGCATCGCGATTCGCCCGGAAGTGCTGCTGCTGGATGAGCCATGTTCGGCGCTGGATCCGATCTCTACCGGACGCATCGAAGAGCTGATCACCGAGCTGAAGCAGGATTACACCGTGGTCATCGTGACCCACAACATGCAGCAGGCGGCGCGCTGTTCCGATCACACTGCGTTTATGTATCTGGGCGAGCTGATTGAGTTCAGCGACACCGACACGCTGTTTACCAAGCCAGCGCAGAAGCAGACAGAAGATTACATCACCGGTCGTTACGGCTGATTCAGGAGAGAAACATGGATAATTTAAATCTGAACAAACATATCTCCGGTCAGTTCAATGCGGAGCTGGAGCACATTCGCACCCAGGTGATGATCATGGGCGGCATGGTTGAGCAGCAGCTTACCGATGCCATCACTGCGATGCACAACCAGGATGGCGAACTGGCGCGCCGGGTGATCGACGGTGACCAGAAGGTCAACATGATGGAAGTGGAGATTGATGAAGCCTGTGTGCGCATCATCGCCAAGCGTCAGCCTACCGCCAGCGACCTGCGTCTGGTGATGGCGATCATCAAAACCATTTCGGAGCTGGAACGCATCGGCGACGTGGCGGAGAAGATCAGCCGTACCGCGCTGGAGAAGTTCGGTCAGCAGCATCTGCCGCTGCTGGTGAGCCTCGAGTCGCTCGGGCATCACACCGTGCAGATGCTACACGATGTGCTGGATGCCTTCGCGCGCATGGATCTCAACGAAGCCATCAAGATCTACCGCGAAGACAAAAAGGTGGATAAAGAGTACGAAGGTATTGTGCGCCAGCTGATGACCTACATGATGGAAGATCCGCGCACCATTCCCAGCGTGCTCACCGCGCTGTTCTGCGCGCGCGCCATCGAGCGCATCGGTGACCGCTGCCAGAACATCTGCGAAATTATCTTCTATTTCGTGAAAGGTCAGGATTTCCGTCACGTTGGCGGTGACAAGCTGGATGAACTGCTGTCGGGCGACGACGGCAGCAATAAACCCTCCTGATTGACGTGATGACTGCCTGTTAGCGCTGAGGCTGACAGGCAGTGCGCTTGATTTCTGCCTGTTCTCAACCTGCCGCTCTCTTTATACTTGGCGCACATTTTTCTGCCAGGTGCTGTTTTATGTCCTCTGCAAATAACAACAAAACCGCCGTTACGCCGGCGAAAGCGATGGTGGCTGCCGTCAGCGGCTATGCCATGGATGGATTTGATCTGCTGATTCTGGGCTTTATGCTGCCGGCGATCAGCGTGTCGCTGGCGCTGGATGCGTCGCAGGCCGGTTCGCTGGTGACCTGGACGCTGATCGGTGCGGTGGTCGGCGGCATTGTGTTTGGTCATCTGAGCGATCGCTACGGCCGCATCCGCATTCTGACCGTGACGATCCTGATGTTCTCGCTGTTCACCGGGCTGTGCGCCGTGGCGCAGGGCTACTGGGATCTGCTGGCGTATCGTACGCTGGCCGGCATGGGGCTGGGCGGTGAGTTTGGCATCGGCATGGCGCTGATTGCCGAAGCCTGGCCGAAGGAGAAGCGTAACCGCGCCTCGGCGTGGGTGGGTATCGGCTGGCAGCTCGGCGTATTGCTGGCGGCCTTTATCACGCCGCCGCTGCTGAGCGTGATTGGCTGGCGCGGTATGTTCCTGGTTGGCCTGCTGCCGGCGCTGGTGTCGTTTGTGATTCGCCGCAGCATGGGCGAGCCGGAAGCCTTCACCCGCCATGTGGAAAAAACCCCGCAGCTCTCCTTTTCCGCGCGCATTAAACTGCTGTTTGCCGATCGCGCCACCAGCAAAGCCAGCCTCGGCATTCTGATTCTTTGTTCAGTGCAGAATTTTGGCTATTACGGCCTGATGATCTGGATGCCAAGTTATCTCTCTTCCAGCTTCGGCTTCAGCCTGACCAAATCCGGCTTGTGGACGGCCGTTACGGTAGTGGGCATGACGTTCGGCATCTGGCTGTTCGGCGTGCTGGCGGACCGCTTTGCGCGCTGGAAGATTTTCCTGCTGTACCAGTTTGGTGCCGTGGCGATGGTGGTGGTTTACGCCCAGCTGCGCGACCCGACGGTGATGCTGTTTACCGGTGCCATCATGGGGATGTTTGTTAACGGCATGATTGGTGGTTACGGCGCGCTAATCTCGGACACTTTCCCACCGCAGGCGCGCGCCACCGCGCAGAATGTGCTGTTCAACCTCGGCCGCGGCGTCGGCGGTTTCGGTCCGCTGGTGATCGGCATGCTGGCCACGCATATTTCGTTCACCGCTGCGATTACGCTGCTGGCGCTGATTTACCTGCTGGATATTGTCGCCACGCTGTTCCTGCTGCCAAAAAGCCAGGGCAATGAGGATTCGCTGGGCGCGATTGGGTGATTTTTTCCCCTCACCCTAACCCTCTCCCGCAAACGGGAGAGGGAACCGTTCAGTGCGGTTTCACAAACGTGTGCTTCACCTTAACACCCGCTCGATCGGCCCCTTCTTCGGCAAACGGGAGAGGGAACCGCTCAGTGCGGTTTCACAAACCTGTGCTTCACCTTAACACCCGCTCGATCGGCCCCTTCTTCGGCAAACGTGAGAGGGAACCGCTCAGTGCGGTTTCATAAACCTGTGCTTCACCTTAACACCCGCTCGATCGGCCCCTTCTCCCGCAAACGGGAGAGAGAACCGCTCAGTGAGGTTTCACAAACCTGTGCTTCACCATAACACCCGCTCGATCAGCCCCTTCTCCCGCTGGCGGGAGAAGGCTGGGATGAGGGGGCTGCGCGCACTTACCTGACCAAATCCCAGCCACGCGCCCGCCACAGCGCTGGCAGCTGCGCCATATCGTCAAAACGCGTCACCAGCGGGTGATCAATCACCGGATTGTGTGCATCAGCACAGTAGTAAAACACCGGTATGCCAGCGGCGATGCCAGCCCGCGCGCCAGCCTCTGAATCATCCACCAGAATGCACTTTTCAATCGGCACCTGCATCTGTTCCGCCGCGTGATACATCAGCTCCGGATCCGGCTTCCAGTGATTGATGTCATAGCCGCTGTACAGGCGTCCGCTCAGATACGGCAGCATGCCGGTCAGCCCCAGCGAATGCTCCATCTTCTTCACCGTACCGTTCGACACCACGCACATCGGCACCTTCACGCGCTCCACCAGCGCTCTGGCGCCGGCAATCGGCTGCAGATCAAGATCAAACAGGCGCGCCACTTCCGCGCGGTAGGCACTCTCCACCTCAGCCAGCGGCAGTGTCACCTGATGCTGTGCCGTCACATCGCGGATGATGTCGTAAAGCTTCACCCCTTTGTACTGCTCAAACATCTGCTGCAGCGAGAGTTCGATACCGTAACGGGCAAAGGTGTTGACGTAGGACTGCGTGCAGATCACTTCGCTGTCGACCAGCGTGCCGTCGCAATCAAAAAAGATACATTCAACTGACATCGCGCCTCATCCTTTTAGTAAACAATAAGCTGTCACTCTAGCGCACTCAGCGCAGAAAGCGACCCCAGGCAACCGGTTGCGAAAAATCAGTGTTTTGCGGCGCTAAAGTCTATAGGATACGCGGCGATAAATTTTTCATCGGAACAGCGAAATGAACGAGCAGGGCCTTTTGCAGCGTATTTTCAGGCTGCAGGAACACGGAACCACAGCGCGCACCGAAGTGATTGCCGGTTTCACTACTTTCCTGACGATGGTGTACATCGTCTTCGTTAACCCGCAGATTCTTGGTGCCGCAGGCATGGACACCCAGGCGGTGTTTGTTACCACCTGCGTGATTGCTGCGTTCGGCAGCATCCTGATGGGACTGGTGGCCAATCTGCCGGTGGCGCTGGCACCGGCCATGGGCCTCAACGCCTTCTTTGCCTTTGTGGTGGTGGGTGCGATGGGCTACTCGTGGCAGGTTGGCA
This sequence comes from Type-C symbiont of Plautia stali, assembly GCF_059730935.1. Taxonomy (NCBI): domain Bacteria; kingdom Pseudomonadati; phylum Pseudomonadota; class Gammaproteobacteria; order Enterobacterales; family Enterobacteriaceae; species Type-C symbiont of Plautia stali. The sequence goes on from NZ_AP035923.1 coordinate 24,030, forward strand.
TGGGTGCAATCTTCTGGGGCGCGCTGGGGCTGCTGATCCTGACGCTGCTGCGCGTACGCTACTGGATGATCGCCAATATTCCGCTCAGCCTGCGCGTGGGCATCACCGCCGGTATTGGTCTGTTCATCGCTATGATGGGGCTGAAAAACGCCGGCATTATTGTGCCCAACGCGGACACCATCGTGACCGTCGGCAACCTGGCCTCGCACAACGTACTGCTCGGCGCGCTCGGCTTCTTTATCATTGCGATTCTGGCGTCGCGCAACATCCACGCGGCGGTGCTGGTTTCTATTGTAGTGACCACCGCGATCGGTCTGCTGCTGGGCGACGTGAAGTTTACCGGGCTGTTCGCCGCGCCGCCGGCCATCACCTCGGTGGTCGGCCAGGTCGATATCAAAGGCGCGTTCAACGTGAGCATGGCGGGCGTGATCTTCGCCTTCATGCTGGTCAATCTGTTTGACTCATCCGGTACGCTGATTGGCGTAACCGATAAAGCGGGCCTGACCGATGAGAAAGGTACTTTTCCGCGCATGAAACAGGCACTGTACGTGGATAGCATCAGCTCCGTCACCGGTTCGCTGATCGGCACTTCTTCGGTGACGGCGTACATCGAAAGCTCATCCGGCGTGGCGATTGGTGGCCGTACCGGCCTGATGGCGGTAGTGACCGGCATCCTGTTCCTGCTGGTGATGTTCCTGTCGCCGCTGGCTGCTATGGTGCCCGCCTATGCGGCGGCCGGTGCGCTGATTTATGTTGGCGTACTGATGACGGCTTCGCTGGCGCGCGTGCGCTGGGACGATCTCACCGAAGCGGTGCCGGCGTTTGTCACGGCGGCGATGATGCCGTTCAGCTTCTCGATCACCGAAGGTATTGCGCTCGGTTTTATCTCTTACTGCGTGATGAAACTCGGTACCGGACGCTGGCGTGAAATCAGCCCGTGCGTGGTGGTGGTGGCGCTGCTATTTGTGCTGAAAATCGCTTTTATCGACGCGCACTAAACGCAACAGGCCGCGGGTGCGGCCTGGTTATCCGGGATGCCTGACTTCCGGCTGACTGGCGACACGCTCGCCGGGCAGGCTGGTGAGGCGCAGGGTGCGCGGCCCGATGTTGGGTTTGCTCATCTCCACATCGCGCAGCGACTGCCACTGCTGCTGCGCATCAATCTCCCACAGCCGTAAACGCTCAGTGCCGGGCGACAGCGCGCAGGACCACACCAGCGTCGGCTCGGCATCACACACCGCCTGAATATCGGGATAGACGCTGGATCGCAGCCGACCCGCAGCCGGATGCAGCCGCAGCGCATCAATACCGCTGTTGGCTTCGCCGGTCAGTTTGAGGATGCTCTGGCGTAGCGTCCAGATCTGCGTCACCGCTTCCATAAAATCCTGCTGGGCGTTAATCCACGCCTTTTCACCCGATGACAGCCCCTGCGTAAGGGCATCCTGCGCCTGACGGCTATGCGCCCGAACGATTTCCATATCCAGGCCAGCGCGCCCGCCTTCTTCCGCCAGCAGCACGCCGACCATATTACCGGCATAGGAGATACTGAAGTCAGGCAGATTAGGATCGGCAAAGCAGGGACGACCGCTGCTGCTGGCGATCAGCGGCGGCAGGTCACGAATACCATAGACGCGCAGCATCAGCTGGGCCAGCAGCGCGCGTGCGGCAAGAAAGCGGCCACGGCGCTTATCAGGCAGGTGCCCGGCGCTGGTCATCACATCCTGTGGAACCCGCATGGTCTCTGGGGTGAGGGGCGGGTTAACCACCCAACGAACAAAATGACTAGCCATCTGTCGCTCCGTGAAAATGGTCGGATAATCATCAGGGCTATTGTAAGAATTTTCTCATGGGTTTGCATCCGGCTTACGCTGGATAGCCAGTAAATTCAGATAAGGACGAGGCGAATCTCATTGCCATGAGCTGCAATTGAATATGAGGCTTTTGCACATTGGTGTCGGATGGGGTGCCGAAGCGGCGGATGTGGTGTAGGATTTGGACAGGAAAGAGCTGCACAATGAAGTGCTTAAATTATTCACCTATCTGCCAATCGTGCGCATCGCAAACCATGCACGTCGGAGTTGTTATGTCTGTTACCTCTCTTGCTCGCCAGGAATCGATCTCGCTGGATGAATTTCGTCACGGCATGCGCCGTCTCACTGCCGGTGTCTCGCTGGTGACCACCTCATCCAGCGGAGAAAAGTTCGGGCTGATCGCCACCTCGGTCAGTTCACTGGCGGCGGAACCGCCCAGCCTGCTGGTCTGCGTTAACCGCAGCGCATCAAGCCACGATGCCATTCTGCAGGCGGGCTACTTTGCCGTGAACGTTCTGCGCGAGCAGCACGATGACCTGTGCGCGCAGTTCAGCTCGCCGACGCGCCGCGCTGAGCGTTTCCAGAGTGGTGAATGGCAAACCCTTAATACGGGCGCGCCCGTGCTGGCTGATGCGCTGGTGAGCTTCGACTGTCAGCTGGAAAAAACGGTGGAGTGGAACACCCACAGCGTGCTGCTGGCGCGTATCGTTGGTATTGCGCTGCCGGGCGAAGCGACAGCGCCGATGGTCTACTTCAACAGCGGTTTTCACTCGCTGGGCTAAGTCATGGCGCAGCGAGTCGTGCGGCTGCGCTGCTTAACGTATCAGGCAAATTTGCTGGCTTCGTCAAAGCTCAGACGCGGCAGGCGCGGATGCAGCTTGCTGGCTTCGCCATAGCCAAGGTTGATCAGTAAGTTGACCTGCCAGTTATTTTCGCTGAAGAACGCGGCGTTAACTTTAGCCGGATCAAAACCGGACATCGGGCCGGCATCCAGTCCCAGCGAGCGGGCCGCCAGAATCAGATAGCCCGCCTGCAGGCTGCTGTTGCGAAACGCGGTCTCTTTGGCCAAATCCGGGCTGCTGGTAAACCAGCTGCGTGCATCGCCATGCGGGAACAGTTTTGGCAGTGCTTCATAAAAGGTCGGATCCCACGCCACAATCACCGTCACCGGTGCCGCCATGGTCTTATCCACATTGCCTGAGGAGAGCGCCGGTTTCAGCTTCTCTTTACCTTCCTGAGACGTCACGAACACAAAGCGGCCCGGCGAGCAGTTGGCTGAGGTCGGCCCCAGCGCCGTCAGCGCATAGAGCTGCTTCAGCACCTCCTGCGAAATCGGTTTATCCTGCCAGTAGCTATGGGTGCGGGCTTCAGTAAACAGCGCGTTCAGCGCCACGCTGTCGAGCGGTGTACTCATGTTTCTCTCCTGTTCAGGCAACAACCTGCGCCTGATTTTTAGCATGAATAATGGATGTGGCCGCTGCGTTTACGCGGCGACCCTCAACCGTTATACGACAAAGGCGAAGGCGCGCCAAATAACAAAGATGTATGTTGGTAGCGATCCCGGTGCGCCTAAATGCGCACCCTGCAGCATCGCATGAATCCCCTGTAGGGGCGCCATTTATGGCGACCTGTGACGGCGACTATTTACCAATACAAAAGCTGGAGAAAATCCGGCCCAGCAGATCGTCGGAGGTAAACTCGCCGGTGATTTCGCTCAGCGCCTGCTGCGCCAGCCGTAGCTCTTCGGCCAGCAGTTCGCCCGCCCAGGCTCCCAGCAGCTGATCTTTGCCCTGCTGTAAGTGAGTGGCTGCTAACTCCAGCGCCTGCAGATGGCGGCGACGCGCGAGGAAGCCGCCTTCCATATTGCCGGCGAAGCCCATGCTCTGTTTCAGGTGCTCGCGCAGCGTATCGACGCCAGCGCCAGTGCGCGCCGACAGGCGAATAAGTGAGTGGCCATTTACTTCTGTCAGGCCCAGCGTTTCACCGGTCATGTCCGCTTTATTACGTACCACGGTAATCGGCAACGCGGCTGGTAAGCGCGCCACGAAATCAGGCCAGATGGCGGCGGCTTCAGTGGCGTCAGTGGTGGTGCCATCCACCATGAACAGGACGCGATCCGCCTGCTCAATCTCCTGCCAGGCGCGTTCAATGCCGATACGTTCCACTTCGTCGCTGGCTTCACGCAAACCGGCGGTATCGATGATGTGCAGCGGCATGCCGTCGATGTGGATGTGCTCGCGCAGCACGTCACGTGTGGTGCCGGCGATATCCGTCACAATCGCCGCTTCGCGTCCAGCCAGTGCGTTGAGCAGGCTCGATTTTCCGGCGTTGGGACGACCGGCAATCACCACCTTCATCCCTTCACGCAGCAGGCTGCCCTGGCGCGCTTCGGCGCGGACGCCGTTGAGATCGCCGATCACCGCATTCAGCTGCGCTTCGATTTTGCCGTCGGAAAGGAAGTCGATCTCTTCATCCGGAAAATCAATCGCCGCTTCCACATAGATGCGCAGGTGAGTAAGTGCTTCCACTAACGCATTAACGCGCAGTGAAAAAGCACCCTGCAGCGAGTTGACGGCGGAGCGGGCGGCCTGCTCGGAGCTGGCATCAATCAGATCGGCAATCGCTTCTGCCTGCGCCAGGTCGAGTTTGTCATTCAGAAAGGCGCGTTCCGAGAACTCGCCCGGCTGCGCAATACGCACACCCGGCAGCGCCACAATGCGCTTCAGCAGCAGATCGAGAATCACCGGACCGCCGTGGCCCTGCAGCTCCAGCACATCTTCACCAGTAAAGGAGTTCGGACCCGGGAACCACAGCGCGATACCCTGATCCAGCACGCTGCCATCAGCATCGTTAAAGGGCAGATAGTCGGCGTAGCGTGGCTTCGGCAGCTTGCCCAGCACAGCCTGCGCCACTTCAGCCGCTTTGGCACCGGAAATACGCAGAATACCGACGCCACCACGGCCGGGAGGCGTCGCCTGGGCAACAATAGTGTCACTGTGGCTCATAAGTACCTTCTTCCAAAAAAAACAGGGCGGCATAAATGCCGCCCCTGGAGATGTTGCGTCCTGCTCAGCGTTGCCGGGCGTTACGCTTTCTTCTTGTCGCGGCTGTGTAAACCACGCTTTTCCAGCCCGCGATAAATCAGCTGCTGCTGGAGAATGGTTACCAGGTTGCTGACGATGTAGTACAGCACCAGACCTGACGGGAACCACAGGAAGAACACGGTAAAGATAACCGGCATGTAAGTCATGATCTTCTGCTGCATCGGATCGGTCACGGTGGTCGGTGACATCTTCTGAATGAAGAACATGGTGATACCCATGATGACCGGCAGAATGTAGTACGGGTCCTGCGCGGACAGGTCATGGATCCACAGTACAAACGGAGCATGACGCAGTTCAACGGAACCGGACAGCATGTAGTACAGCGCCAGGAAGATTGGCATCTGGATAACCAGTGGCAGACAGCCGCCCAGCGGGTTCACTTTCTCCGCCTTATACAGCGCCATCATCTCCTGGCTCTGCTTCTGCTTATCATCACCCAGACGCTCACGCATGGCCTGAATCTTCGGCTGCAGCATACGCATCTTGGCCATCGAGGTGTACTGCGCTTTGGTCAGCGGGTACATGATGCCACGCACGATGAAGGTGATAACGATAATGGAGAAGCCCCAGTTACCGATAAAGCTGTGCAGGAACTTCAGCAGCTTAAACAGCGGCTGAGAGATGAACCACAGCCAGCCGTAATCCACGGTCAGATCGAGGTGCGGCGCGATAGCGGCCATTTTGTCCTGGATTTCCGGACCGACCCACAGGGTGGCACCGAGATCCTGCTGCGCGCCGGCGGCGATGGTCACAGGCGCCGACTTATAGCCGATTGCCGCCACACCGTTGCCGAGATTGCTGGTGTACAGCGTATTGTTACCCTGAGTGCGCGGCACCCATGCGGTCGCAAAGTACTGCTGCAGCATCGCCACCCAGCCGTTGCTGGTGGTGGTGTTCAGGTTCTCGTTATCAGCGATGGTATCGAATTTGTATTTTTCATACTTCGCATCGCTGGTCGAGTAAGCGGCACCACGGAAAGTGTGCAGCGCAAAGTTATTGCTGCCGGTATCGCGATGCTTCGGCAGATCAATCGTCTGCTTCAGCTGACCAAACATCGCCACTTCCAGCGGCTGCTGCGAGGCGTTATTGATGTTGTAGTCGACGTTAACCGCGAATTCGCCACGTTTGAACACGAAGGTTTTGGTGTAAACCACGCCGTTCTCACCGGTCCAGCTCAGCGGCACGCGCAGCTCGGTCTGGCCATCGGCCATCTCGAAGTGATCCTGGGAAGCGGTATACAGCGGACGTGCGCCGTTGTTCGGGTTATCCGGACCGTTACGGCCGGTTAAGCCGCTCTGCGCCTGATAAACGAAGGCCGGAGTGGTTTCCAGCAGCTGGAACGGTGCGTCTGAACCCAGTTTGTCCGGGTAAGTCAGCAGCTGTGCCTGCTCGATATCACCGCCGCGGGTATTAATGTTGAGTGACAGGACATCAGTCTTAACGGTGATCGTTTTGCCCTGGCCGCTAGCCGGCACGCCGGAAGAGGCGGCATCACCCGCTGCGCTGCTTGTGTTCTGCGTGGTCTGGGTCTGCTGTGGCTGCGGAGCGTGGTCCGTCTGCCAGGCTTGCCAGATCATAAAAGACACGAACAGAAAAGCGATGAGAAAGAGATTGCGTTGCGAATCCATCGTTAATGTTCTCTGGTATCAAAGGTTTTTGGCGGCACCGGATCGTCGCCACCCGGGTTCAAAGGGTGGCATTTTAATACGCGTTTAATCGTCAACCAACTGCCTTTTAACATGCCGAAGCGGCGTACAGCTTCCACCCCATACTGCGAGCAGGTGGGATGGAACCGGCAATGAGGTCCCAGCAGTGGGCTGATGGCGCGTTGATAAACGCGTATCAGGGCGATCAGGAGCCGCGCGCCAGGCGACAGTGACGACGCCATAATTTCTCCAACGCTTCCGTCAGTGCACGGTTATCGAGGTCAGCAATCCCTTTTTTCGCCACGATGACAAAATCCATCGGCGGCAGCTCGTGTTGACGCAAACGAAAGCTTTCGCGGGTCAATCGCTTGATCCGGTTGCGTTCATGGGCGCGTTTCACGTGCTTCTTGGCGACGGTAAGACCGATGCGGGGATGCCCCAGCGAATTAAGGCGGCCGAGGATGGTGATTTGCGGCGTGCCAGCCCGAAGAGGTTGCTGGAAGACGAAAGTGAAATGAGCGGGAGTTAACAAACGTAACTCCCTGGGAAATGCGAGCTTAACCACGAGGGTTAGCTTTTATTACTTAGAAACGGTCAGACGAGCACGGCCTTTAGCACGACGACGTGCCAGAACCTGACGACCATTTTTAGTAGCCATACGAGCACGGAAGCCGTGAGAACGGTTGCGCTTCAGTACGGACGGTTGAAAAGTGCGTTTCATGGCGATTTCTACCTAAACTTGAAAAATTTCACTGGGTGACGCGTTTTCGGGCCAGTAAAACGACCGACGCCTCAATGTGTCTTTAATAAAGAGGCGGGATTGTAATAATTGTACAGTCCGGAGTCAATTTACTTCGCTGGGCGCGAGACCTGAAAACTCTGATACAGCCCGCTAATTCCGGGCATCAAAGCTTCACGCGCCAATGCCGGGTGGGGAATTATACGGGCTATAAAGGAAAGCGCAAGGATCGTCCAGGATCTTCTTGCGATCGCCGCGCCGATCGTAACGGCAAAAATGCGAGCGCGGTGGAAAATTTCTCGCTTTCAGCCTGATCCCCGCTCGCTTTTTCCGCAGACGGCGTAAACTGATGCATGCCTGGACACCCTGTGGATAAAATGGATCAAAACTGTGTAGAAAGGGAAGATCTCTGAGGCGCTTTGCGCTATGATCCGCCCTTCCGCTGACGATCCTCCTTGCGATCGCCGGGGATGACTACCGCGGATAGCGGTCGCAGGCGCTTTCTGACCGCCTGTGTCAAAAAAGACAGTTTCTATTATTAGCGCCTGAAATTCTTATCGATTTTGTACGAGTGGAGTCCGCCGTGTCACTTACGCTTTGGCAACAGTGTCTTGCCCGTTTGCAGGATGAGCTTCCTGCCACCGAATTCAGCATGTGGATTCGTCCGCTGCAGGCTGAATTGAACGACAATACGCTGGCCTTGTATGCACCAAATCGGTTTGTACTCGACTGGGTTCGGGATAAATATCTCAATAGTATCAATGGGCTGCTGAATGAATTCTGCGGTGCGAACGTGCCGCTGCTGCGTTTTGAGGTCGGCACGCGCCCGGTTGCGCCGGTCGCTGCTACGCAACCCGCTATGGCCAGCAGCGTCAGCGCGCCCGCGCCGGCTGAGAATCGTCCGGCACCGGCACAGCCGCTGCGCCCGAGCTGGGATTCGGTTCCGGCACCGGCTGATGTGACCTACCGCTCGAACGTGAATAACCGCCACAACTTCGACAACTTCGTTGAGGGTAAATCCAACCAGCTGGCGCGCGCGGCGGCACGTCAGGTGGCGGATAATCCTGGTGGCGCTTACAACCCGCTGTTCCTGTATGGCGGCACCGGCCTCGGCAAAACGCACCTGCTGCACGCGGTGGGCAACGGCATCATCGCGCGCAAGCCGAATGCCAAAGTGGTTTATATGCACTCTGAACGCTTCGTGCAGGATATGGTGAAAGCGCTGCAGAACAACGCCATCGAGGAGTTTAAGCGCTACTACCGTTCGGTGGACGCGCTGCTGATCGATGATATTCAGTTCTTTGCCAATAAAGAGCGCTCGCAGGAAGAGTTTTTCCACACCTTCAACGCGCTGCTGGAAGGTAATCAGCAGATCATCCTGACCTCGGATCGTTACCCGAAAGAGATCAACGGGGTGGAAGATCGTCTGAAATCACGCTTTGGCTGGGGATTAACCGTGGCGATCGAGCCGCCTGAGCTGGAGACGCGTGTCGCGATCCTGATGAAAAAGGCGGACGAAAACGACATCCGTCTGCCGGGCGAAGTGGCCTTCTTTATTGCCAAGCGTCTGCGCTCTAACGTGCGTGAGCTGGAAGGGGCACTTAATCGCGTGATTGCCAATGCCAACTTTACCGGGCGTGCCATTACCATCGATTTTGTGCGCGAAGCGCTGCGCGACCTGCTGGCACTGCAGGAAAAGCTGGTGACCATCGACAACATCCAGAAGACGGTTGCCGAGTACTACAAAATTAAAGTGGCGGATTTGCTGTCGAAGCGCCGTTCGCGCTCGGTGGCGCGTCCGCGTCAAATGGCGATGGCGATGGCCAAAGAGCTCACCAACCACAGCCTGCCGGAAATTGGCGATGCGTTTGGTGGCCGTGACCATACCACCGTGCTTCATGCCTGCCGTAAAATCGAGCAGCTGCGTGAAGAGAGCCACGACATCAAAGAAGATTTCTCTAACCTCATTCGAACATTATCTTCCTGACGCATATGAAATTTATTGTTGAACGTGAGCAGTTGCTGAAGCCGCTGCAACAGGTGAGTGGCCCGCTTGGCGGACGCCCGACGCTGCCGATCCTCGGAAATTTACTGCTGCAGGTGAATGAAGGCACGCTGCTGCTGACCGGTACCGATCTTGAGATGGAGATGGTAGCGCGCGTGGCGCTGACCCAGCCGCACGAACCAGGCGCGACAACCGTCCCGGCGCGTAAGTTTCTTGATATCTGCCGTGGTCTGCCTGAAGGCGCAGAGATCAGTCTGACGCTGGAAGGTGACCGCATGCTGGTGCGCTCCGGCCGCAGCCGCTTTTCGCTGTCGACGCTGCCAGCCAGCGACTTCCCGAATCTCGACGACTGGCAGAGCGAAGTGGAATTCACGTTGCCGCAGGCCACGCTCAAACGCCTGATTGAGGCCACGCAATTCTCCATGGCGCATCAGGATGTGCGTTACTATCTCAACGGCATGCTGTTCGAGACCGAAGGCGAAGAGCTGCGCACCGTTGCCACCGACGGCCATCGCCTGGCGGTCTGTTCGATGCCTGTCGGGCAGGCGCTGCCGAACCATTCGGTGATCGTACCGCGCAAAGGTGTGATTGAGCTGGTTCGTCTGCTGGACGGCGGTGAAACGCCGCTGCAGGTGCAGATTGGTAGCAGCAACATTCGTGCGCATGTTGGCGACTTCATCTTTACGTCGAAGCTGGTTGATGGCCGTTTCCCGGATTATCGCCGCGTGTTGCCGAAGAATCCTGACAAAGCGCTGGAAGCGGGCTGCGATCTGCTGAAACAGGCTTTTGCCCGCGCGGCAATCCTGTCGAACGAGAAGTTCCGTGGTGTTCGCATCTATATCACCGAAAATCAGCTGCGCATCACCGCCAATAACCCGGAGCAGGAAGAGGCGGAAGAGATGCTGGATGTGTCGTACAGCGGCACCGAGCTGGAGATTGGTTTTAACGTCAGCTACGTGCTGGATGTGCTGAACGCGCTGAAGTGCGAAAACGTGCGTCTGCTGCTGACGGATTCGGTTTCCAGCGTGCAGATTGAAGATGTAGCCAGTCCGGCTGCGGCCTACGTCGTGATGCCCATGCGCCTGTGATCGTCTGGCGGGCTAACTTACTCGCTATTTTGCACCCGGGCAGTGCTCGCCCCTGGTCACATACTTCAGTATGCTCCCAGGGTCTGTGCGCTGGCCGTGCGCAAACTAGCTTCGCCGTTAACGCCCTCGATTGCAGGGTTAGGTGAACACCACTTCTTAATGCGCAGCTGGATTCGTTCATGGCTTTAACCCGCCTCCTGATTAAAGATTTTCGTAATATTGAGCAGGCCGATCTCACGCTGGCGCCGGGCTTTAATTTTCTTGTGGGCGCCAACGGCAGCGGTAAAACCAGCGTGCTGGAGGCGATTTATACGCTGGGCCACGGCCGCGCATTCCGCAGTTTGCAGGCCGGACGCGTAATTCGTCACGATCAGGACGCGTTTGTGTTGCACGGGCGGATTGAAGGCAGCGAGCGCGAGCTGGCGGTCGGCCTGAGTAAAAACCGCGCCGGCGACAGCAAAGTCCGCATCGACGGCAGCGACGGCCACAAAGTCGCCGAGCTGGCGCAGCTGCTGCCGATGCAGCTGATTACGCCAGAGGGGTTTACTTTGCTCAACGGCGGCCCCAAATACCGTAGAGCCTACATCGACTGGGGCTGCTTTCATGCTTATCCCGGTTTCTTTCTGGCCTGGAGCAATCTGCGTCGCCTGCTGAAACAGCGCAACGCGGCGCTGCGCCAGGTCGCGCGCTACAGCCAGATCCGGCCATGGGATCAGGAGCTGGTGCCGCTGGCAGAACAGATCAGCGCCTGGCGCGCTGAATACAGCGCAGCCATTGCCAGCGAAATCACCGTCACCTGCAGCCAGTTTTTACCGGAGTTTGCGCTGAGCTTCTCCTTCCAGCGTGGCTGGGACAAAGAGAGCGACTTCGGCGAGCTGCTGGAGCGCAACTTCGAGCGCGATCGTGCGCTCACCTACACCGCCAGCGGTCCGCACAAAGCCGATTTTCGGATTCGTGCTGAAGGCACGCCGGTGGAAGATTTACTCTCACGCGGTCAGTTAAAGCTGCTGATGTGTGCGTTGCGGTTAGCGCAGGGCGAGTACCTGACGCGCAGCAGCGGACGTCGCTGTTTATACCTGATTGACGACTTCGCCTCCGAGCTGGATGACACCCGTCGTCGCCTGCTGGCGGAACGCCTGAAAGCCACGCAGGCTCAGGTGTTTGTCAGCGCCATTGGTGTCGAGCATGTAATCGATATGAGTGACGAAAAGGGCAAGATGTTCCGCGTGGAACAGGGTAAAATAGCGGTTCAACCTGAAGATTAAATGAGCGAGAAACGTTGATGTCGAATTCTTATGACTCCTCAAGTATCAAAGTCCTGAAAGGGCTTGATGCGGTACGCAAACGCCCGGGTATGTACATCGGCGATACGGATGACGGCACCGGTCTGCATCACATGGTATTCGAGGTCGTGGATAACGCCATCGACGAAGCGCTCGCCGGCCACTGTAGTGATATCGTGGTCACCATCCATGCCGACAACTCTGTCTCCGTACAGGATGACGGCCGTGGTATTCCGACCGGTATCCACCCGGAAGAGGGCGTCTCTGCTGCCGAAGTGATCATGACCGTACTGCATGCCGGCGGTAAGTTTGATGACAACTCTTATAAAGTTTCCGGTGGTCTGCACGGCGTCGGCGTATCGGTGGTGAACGCCCTGTCGCAGAAGCTGGAACTGACCATTCGTCGCGACGGCAAAGTGCATCAGCAAACCTACGTGCACGGTGTGCCGCAGGCGCCGCTGGCGGTGACCGGCGATACCGACGCTACCGGTACGCGCGTGCGTTTCTGGCCGAGCCACGATACGTTCACCAACGTCACCGATTTTGAATATGAAATCCTGGCGAAGCGTCTGCGCGAGCTGTCATTCCTTAACTCCGGCGTGTCGATTCGCCTGGAAGACAAGCGCGACGATAAAAACGATCACTACCATTACGAAGGTGGTATCAAAGCGTTCGTTGAATATCTCAACCGCAATAAGAACCCGATTCACCCGAATGTGTTCTACTTCTCCACCGAAAAAGACGGTATCGGCGTCGAAGTTGCGCTGCAGTGGAACGACGGTTTCCAGGAAAACATCTACTGCTTCACCAACAATATTCCGCAGCGCGACGGCGGAACGCACCTTGCCGGTTTCCGCGCGGCGATGACGCGTACGCTCAATGCCTACATGGATAAAGAAGGTTACAGCAAAAAAGCCAAAGTCAGCGCTACCGGTGACGACGCGCGTGAAGGGCTGGTGGCAGTGGTTTCGGTGAAGGTGCCGGATCCGAAATTCTCCTCTCAGACCAAAGACAAGCTGGTCTCTTCCGAGGTGAAATCGGCGGTGGAACAGCAGATGAACGAACTGCTGAGCGAATACCTGCTGGAAAATCCGTCTGACGCCAAAATCGTGGTCGGTAAAATCATCGATGCCGCGCGTGCGCGTGAAGCCGCACGTCGTGCACGTGAAATGACCCGCCGTAAAGGCGCGCTGGACCTGGCGGGCCTGCCGGGCAAGCTGGCAGACTGTCAGGAGCGCGATCCGGCGCTGTCTGAAATCTACCTGGTGGAGGGTGACTCTGCAGGCGGTTCCGCCAAGCAGGGACGTAACCGTAAGAACCAGGCGATTCTGCCGCTGAAAGGTAAAATCCTTAACGTGGAGAAAGCGCGTTTCGACAAAATGCTCTCTTCACAGGAAGTCGCCACGCTGATTACCGCGCTGGGCTGCGGTATCGGCCGCGATGAGTACAACCCGGACAAGTTGCGCTATCACAGCATCATCATCATGACCGATGCGGACGTCGATGGTTCGCACATCCGTACGCTGCTGCTGACCTTCTTCTATCGCCAGATGCCGGAAATCATCGAGCGTGGCCACGTCTACATCGCGCAGCCACCGCTGTACAAGGTGAAGAAGGGCAAGCAGGAGCAGTACATTAAAGATGACGACGCGATGGACCAGTATCAGATTGCCATCGCGCTGGACGGCGCAACGCTGCACACCAACGCCAGCGCACCGGCGCTGGGCGGCGAGCCGCTGGAAAGCCTGGTGGCGGAATACAACAGCACCCAGAAGATGATCAAGCGTATGGAGCGCCGCTTCCCGTCTGCGCTGCTGCGCGCGCTGGTTTATCATCCGACCCTGAGCGATCTCAGCGATCAGGCTGCAGTGACCGCATGGCTGGAGAGCCTGGTGGCTTACCTGAACGAGCGCGAAGCGCATGGCAGCAGCTATGTGGCACAGGTGCGGGAAAACCGCGAACAGCAGCGCTTTGAGCCGGTGCTGCGCGTGCGTACTCACGGTGTTGATACCGATTATCCGCTGGACAGCGAGTTCATTGACGGCGCGGAATACCGCAAAATCTGTGCACTCGGCGCGCACCTGCGTGGTTTGATTGAAGAGGATGCCTACATTGAGCGTGGCGAGCGCCGTCAGCCGGTTGCCAGCTTCGAGCAGGCGATTGACTGGCTGGTGAAAGAGTCGCGCCGCGGTCTGTCAGTGCAGCGCTATAAAGGTCTGGGCGAGATGAACCCGGATCAGCTGTGGGAAACCACCATGGATCCGGACAGCCGCCGCATGCTGCGCGTCACTATCAAAGACGCCATCGCCGCCGACCAGCTGTTCACCACGCTGATGGGCGATGCGGTTGAACCGCGCCGCGCCTTCATCGAAGAGAACGCGCTGAAAGCCGCCAACATCGATATCTGATATCGCAAAACCCTTCCCAAACGGGAAGGGTTTTTTGTTTTGATCGCCGTTATGAATTCCCTCCTGAGCACCAACCTCTTTGTTCGCAACGCATCTTCCGCTGCCGATTAACTGGTCAATGTGAGCTGAATCGCGCTAGCATTAAAGCCAGACCCTGAATTAACCGAGGACGTTATGGCGATAAAACTGATTGCGATCGATATGGACGGCACGCTGCTGAATCCGCAGCACGAAATCACGGCGGGCGTCAAAGCGGCGATTGGCCGGGCGCGGGATAAAGGTGTGTCGATCGTGCTGGCCACCGGACGCCCGTTTGTTGGTGTGGAGCGCTACCTGATGGAGCTGGATCTGCGTCAGCCGGGGCAGTATTGCATCAGCAACAACGGCGCACTGGCGCACAGAGCGGACAGCGGTGAGGTGGTTGCCGAGAAGACGCTTGGCTTTGATGACTATCTCTACCTGGAACAGCTGGCGCGCGACCTTGGGGTACATTTTCAGGCGTTCGACAAATCCTTCCTCTACACGCCAAATAAAGACATCAGTGAATACACCATTCACGAAGCCAGCCTGACAGGCATTCCGGTGCGCTATCGCGCCGTAGAGGAGATGGACCCGGCGACGCGCTTCCCGAAACTGATGATGATCGACAAACCGGAGCTGCTGGATAAAGCCATCGCCGCCTTACCGGCGCGCGCCCGCGACAGTTATACCATTCTGAAAAGTGCACCTTACTATCTCGAAATCCTTAATCCGCTGGTCAACAAAGGCTACGGCGTAAAAATGCTAGCGGAGAAACTCGGCCTGCAGCCGTCAGAAGTGATGGCGATTGGCGATCAGGAAAACGATCTGGCGATGATTGAATACGCCGGCACCGGCGTGGCGATGGGCAATGCGATTGATTCCGTGAAGCAGATTGCGCAGTTCGTGACCAAGACCAATATGGAAGATGGTGTCGCGCACGCCATTGAAGAGCTGGTGCTGTAACCCTCCTCTGATGCGGGCGGCGTTCTGCTGCCCGTCACTTCTCTGCTGAATTTTTTACTGCCAGTGCGCCGATGGGTTGTCTGTTTTGTGATCCATATTGTAGTACAAACAATATATATGGTACTACAATCGCCGCTACAGGATGCGTCAGGGATTGGGCTTTGCACTACGAAAGCAGTAATCTGATTTCTCACGCCTTTCATGGAATCGAACACTATGACGCAGGAACCACTAAGTAAAACAGAGCGCATCATCCAGACGCTGGGTAAAGAGATTGTTGCGGGAAAATATGTGCCGGGCGCCGCGCTGCCGGCGGAAGCGGAGCTGTGCGAGCGATTTTCAACATCGCGCAATATTATCCGCGAAGTGTATCGCTCCCTGATGGCTAAACGCCTGATGGAGATGAAGCGCTACCGCGGCGCGTTTGTCACCTCACGTAACCAGTGGAACTATCTCGACAGCGATGTACTGCAGTGGGCGCTGGCGCACGATCACGATCCGCGCCTGATTGCGGCCATGAATGAGGTGCGCGTGCTGGTGGAACCGCAGATTGCGCGCTGGTCGGCCGAGCGGGCAACGTCGACCGATCTGGCGGCGATTGAGCTGGCCTACAACGAGATGGTGGCCAACCACCTCAACCGTGATGCCTTTAACGACGCAGATATCCGCTATCACGAAGCGGTGATGGCCTCGGTGCATAACCCGGTGCTGCAGCAGCTCAATGTGGCGATCAGCCAGCTGCAAAAAGCGGTGTTTGCGCAAACCTACATGGCGGACTCCGGCAACATGCCGCGCACGTTAGCCGAACATAAAGCGCTGTTCGATGCCATTCGCCACCAGGATGGCGATGCGGCGGAACAGGCGGCGAAGGCGATGATTGCCAGCTCAACCGCCCGACTCAAGGAGATTTTGTGACGCGTTATATCGCCATTGACTGGGGCTCCACCAACCTGCGCGCCTGGTATTACCGCGCCGGTGAATGCGTCGATGAGCGCCGTTCGGAAGCGGGCGTGACGCGCCTCGGCGACCGCACGCCTGCTCAGGTGTTTGCCACCATTACCGACGGCTGGCCGGTGGCCGAAGTCCCGGTGATTATGGCCGGTATGGTGGGCAGCAACGCTGGCTGGCTGGCAGTGCCTTATCTCGCCTGCCCGGTGGCGCTCAATGCATTAAGCGATCGCCTGACCTGCGTGGAAGGAAAAGCGTGGATTGTGCCGGGACTGAGCGTCGAACGTGACGACAACTACAACGTAATGCGCGGTGAAGAAACCCAGCTGCTCGGCGCGGTCACGCTGCAGCCCGCGCCGCTGTATGTCATGCCGGGCACGCACGCTAAGTGGGTACAGATGGAACAGGATCGCGTCATCGATTTTCGCACCGTGATGACCGGCGAGCTGCACCATTTACTGCTGAAGCAGTCGCTGATTGGCGCCGGTTTACCTGCGCAGGAAGCCAGTCCGGACGCGTTCCGGGACGGTTTGCAGATTGGCAGCCACGACCGCTCAATTCTGGCGCGCCTGTTTGAAGTGCGTGCCGCCCACGTGCTCGGCGCGCGCGATCGGCGCCATATCAGTGATTTTCTCTCTGGCCTGTTAATCGGCCATGAAGTGGCGCAGATGACGCAGCAGTTAACGCATAGCCGCCAGCCGATTGTCATTATCGCCGGCAGCGCGCTGGCACAGCGTTATCAGCAGGCGCTGGCCTTTATCGGAACAGATTCAGTCACGCTGGAGGGCGATCGCGCTTTCCAGCACGGAATAAGGAGTATTGCGCATGTCCTGGCCCACTAAACTTCCGCTGATCGCCATTCTGCGTGGCATCACGCCGGATGAAGCTGAAGCGCACGTCGCGGCGCTGATCGATGCCGGTTTCGATGCGATTGAAATTCCGCTCAACTCGCCAGAGTGGGCGAAAAGTATCGGCGCGATGGTGCAAACCTTCGGCGATAAAGCGCTGATCGGTGCCGGCACCGTGCTGCAGGCGACGCAGGTCGATCAGCTGGCGGCGCTCAACAGCAAGCTGGTGGTGACGCCCAATACCGATGCTGCGGTGATTCGCCAGGCCGTGGCGCACGGCATGCTGGTTGCCGCAGGCTGTGCCACCGCCAGCGAAGCCTTTACCGCGTTGCAGGCTGGGGCGCAGGCGCTGAAAATTTTCCCGTCGTCGGCGTTTGGTCCGGGCTACATCAAAGCGCTGAAAGCGGTGCTGCCGCCGGAGGTGCCGGTCTTTGCCGTGGGTGGCGTCACGCCGGAAAACCTGCATGAATTTATCGCCGCCGGTTGCGTCGGGGCTGGCCTGGGCAGCGATCTCTATCGCGCCGGTCAGCCGCTGTCGCGCACCGTGGAGAAGGCCCGCGCATTTATTGCTGCCTATAAGGACGCTGTACAATGAAAATTACGAAACTGACCACTTATCGCCTGCCGCCGCGCTGGATGTTCCTGAAAATTGAAACCGATGAAGGCATCATCGGCTGGGGCGAGCCGGTGATTGAAGGGCGCGCGCGCAGCGTCGAAGCGGCGGTGCACGAGCTGTCGGAGTATCTGATTGGGCAGGATCCGGCGCGGATTAATGATCTGTGGCAGGTGATGTATCGCGGCGGTTTTTATCGTGGCGGCCCGATTTTAATGAGCGCCATTGCCGGTATCGATCAGGCGCTGTGGGATATTAAAGGCAAAGCGCTGGGCGTGCCGGTGTATCAGCTGCTGGGTGGTCTGGTGCGTGACAGCATCAAAGCATACAGCTGGGTAGGCGGCGATCGTCCGGCTGAAGTGATTGATGGCATTAAGAAATTACGTGGTATCGGCTTTGACACCTTCAAACTCAACGGCTGCGAAGAGATGGGCATCATCGACAATTCTCGTCAGGTCGATGCCGCTGTTAACACCGTAGCGCAGATCCGCGAAGCCTTTGGCAATGACATTGAGTTTGGCCTCGATTTCCACGGTCGCGTCAGCGCGCCGATGGCCAAAGTGCTGATCAAAGAGCTGGAGCCGTATCGTCCGCTGTTTATTGAAGAACCGGTGCTGGCCGAGCAGGCAGAATACTATCCGCGCCTGGCGGCGCAGACGCATCTGCCGATTGCCGCAGGCGAACGCATGTTCTCCCGCTTCGAGTTCAAGCGCGTGCTGGAAGCCGGTGGGCTGGCGATTCTGCAGCCGGATCTGTCGCACGCCGGCGGCATCACCGAATGCTACAAAATCGCGGCGATGGCCGAGTCCTACGACGTGGCGCTGGCACCGCACTGTCCGCTGGGGCCAATTGCGCTGGCTGCCTGTCTGCATGTCGACTTCGTGTCGCGTAATGCGGTGTTCCAGGAGCAGAGCATGGGCATTCACTATAATCAGGGCGCTGAACTGCTCGATTACGTGATCAATAAAGATGATTTTAAAATGGATGACGGCCATTTCTATCCATTAAATAAACCCGGTCTCGGTGTGGAAATTAATGAAGAGCTGGTGATTGCGCGCAGTAAAAATGCGCCAGACTGGCGCAACCCATTATGGCGCTTTCCGGATGGATCGGTAGCCGAGTGGTAATGGCGGTGGTATTGCGCCCGGTCGCTGCGTTTACCGCTTTATAACAGCGCCGATTATCAGGCGATTAAACATCTGACTATTTAAACCATGTGCGGGATATATAAGGCACAGGGCAGCGCTCAACCTGTTTTCACCGCGCTGCCAGTTTACCGCTGCTGCGGCTTTTATCTTCGATAACCTTACCCTGCGTTGGCTGCGGCGTGTTTCGGCACGTCCGCCAGCTGACATCTGACGGAGAAACACCATGGATCTCTCTGCTGTTCAGGCGAAACCTACGCGTCGCCGTTATATTACGCTGCTGATGATTTTTATTACGGTGGTCATTTGTTATGTCGATCGCGCTAATTTAGCCGTGGCCTCGGCGCATATTCAGCAGGAATTTGGCATCAGCAAAGCAGAAATGGGGTATGTGTTTTCTGCTTTTGCCTGGTTATATACGCTGTGCCAGATTCCCGGCGGCTGGTTTCTCGATCGCGTAGGCTCACGCCTAACCTATTTTATCGCTATTCTCGGCTGGTCGGTGGCGACATTATTGCAGGGATTCGCCAGCGGCTTATTATCGCTGATAGGTCTGCGCGCCATTACCGGTATTTTTGAAGCGCCGGCTTTCCCGACCAATAACCGCCTGGTTACCAGCTGGTTCCCGGAACAGGAGCGCGCTTCGGCCGTCGGTTTTTACACCTCCGGTCAGTTTGTCGGCCTGGCGTTTCTCACGCCGCTGCTGATCTGGATTCAGGAACTGCTGAGCTGGCACTGGGTGTTTATCATCACCGGCGGGATTGGCATTGTCTGGTCGCTGGTGTGGATGAAGGTTTATCAGGCGCCGAGCCAGAGCAAAGGCATCAATCAGGCCGAGCTGGATTACATTCGTGCCGGTGGCGCGATGGTCGACGGCGATGCACCCGGCGAGAAAAAAGCACGCGTTAAACTCACCGCGGCCGACTGGAAACTGGTGTTTCATCGCAAGCTGTGCGGTGTGTATCTCGGCCAGTTCGCGGTGACCTCAACGCTGTGGTTTTTCCTTACCTGGTTCCCCAACTACCTGACGCAGGAGAAACATATTGCCGCGCTGACGGCCGGCTTTATGACTACCGTGCCGTTTCTCGCCGCCTTTGTTGGCGTGATCCTCTCCGGGATGGTGGCCGATCGTCTGGTGCGCAGCGGCCGCTCGCTCGGCTTTGCCCGCAAGACGCCGATCATCTGCGGCCTGCTGATCTCCACCTGCATTATGGGCGCAAACTACACCAACGATCCGCTGTGGATTATGGTGCTGATGGCGCTGGCCTTCTTCGGCAACGGGTTCGCGTCCATCACCTGGTCGCTGGTCTCGTCACTGGCGCCGGTACGCCTGATTGGCCTGACTGGCGGCATGTTTAACTTTATCGGCGGCCTCGGTGGCATCACGGTACCGCTGGTGGTGGGGTATCTGGCGCAGGATTACGGCTTTGCGCCCGCGCTGGTGTACATCTCCGCCGTTGCGCTGATTGGCGCGCTCTCTTACATCCTGCTGGTGGGGGATGTGCAGCGCGTGGGCTAAGCTTCCGGGTGCGCATGCCTGCGCACCCGCATTAGCTGCTCAGCTTTTGCTTAACTGAACGGCATCACGTAATTTGTCCGGCAACGGTTACATCTGAGGTTGCCCCATGTCAGAAAAACAACTCACCTTTACTCAGCGCCATCATCAGCTGACCAATATCAACGTCTGGACCGCCGACAGCCAGTGGCTGGCATTTGATGTGCGGCCGTCCGGCGCCTCGTTTACCAGCCTGACCATTGAGCGCGTCAACGTGCACAGCGGCGCGGTCGAGGTGCTGTATCAGGCGCGCGATGGCGCGCACGTCGGCGTGGTGACCGTGAGTCCGGATCTGCCGCCGCGCTATGTCTGTATTCATGGGCCGGAGCATCCCGATGCGCACTGGCACTATGACTTTCATCACCGGCGCGGCGTGATTGTTCAGCAGGGCATCGCAGAGAACCTCGACGCCTGCGATATCACCGCGCCCTATACGCCGGGTGCGCTGCGTGGTGGCTCGCACGTGCATGTGTTCAGTCCGGATGGCTCGCGGCTGAGCTTTACCTATAACGATCACGTGATGCATGAGCGCGATGTGCGTGACGACCTGCGCAACGTCGGCGTGGCGGTGCCGCTGCATCCGGTGTGCCCGCCGAAGCAGCATCCGCGCGAATATGACGGCAGCCACTACTGCGTGCTGGTAAGCCACACCCGGCGCGATCCACAACCGGGCAGCGATCAGATTGACCGCGCCTATGAAGAGTGCTGGATTGGTGAGCGTGGCTATCAGAAAGCGGACGGCAGCTGGCAGCGCTGGGCCATCGCCTTTATCGGCGATACGCGCAATGCAAGTGGTGAGAAGGTGCCGGAAGTGTTTGTGGTCGATCTGCCTGAGGAGCTGGCGGACTATGCCAGAGCCGGCAATGCGCCGCTGCAGGGCACGGCAGAGCAGCTGCCGGCACCGCCGGCTGGCGTGCAGCAGCGGCGCATCACGTACGGTAAAGGGCTGGCGCTGCAGCCGCGCCACTGGTTGCGCGCTGCGCCGGATGGCAGCGCGATCGCCTTTTTGCAGGCTGACGAGCAGGGCATTGTGCAGCTGTGGACAGTCTCACCCAACGGTGGCGCGGCGCGTCAGATCACCTCTCTGCGCAGCAGCATTCAGTCTGCTTTCAGCTGGCAGCCGGACGGCGCAGCCATCGCCTTTATCTGTGATAACAGCGTGATGCGTTGTGAGATAGCCAGCGGACAGTGTACGCGCCTTACCGCGCGCAGCGCGCAACCGCCGGGCGGCGACGCGGTGGTGTGGTCGCCGGACGGGAAGCAGATCGCCTACATGCGCGAGGTTGACGGCTGGCGACAGCTGTTCTGCGTCAGTGTGATTCCGCCGGCATAGCCGCCGCAGTGGCCAGGCTGGCCTGGGTGCCAGCCATCTTCTCGCTCTGCAGCACGCGTTCGCGCGGCGAATCTTTGGTTTTATCGTCGTCGGCGCGGAAGTAATCCCACGGCAGCAGCAGCGTATCCATCACTGCCGAAAAGGGCAGATCGATCAGCGCCAGCGGTTTAATCGCCCAGCTGGTATTGTCATCGGTCAGCATCTCTGCGCTGGCGCGCGTGCCGGGGTAGTAACCCTGGCTGGCACCGGTATGGGACATCACGCTGGAGCAGCCTGATGTGGCACAGGCGCAGCAGACCAGCAGGCCGGTGAGCGGAAAGCGTTTCATCATTTTCATCATCATCATCCCTACAGTCATGGCATGGCCCTGGCTGGAGTGTGTCACCTGACATCCGCATAACTCTGTGGTTATGTCCTTCCCGTCAGGCGAAGCGTCCCCTGAGTGTATGCCATATCGTCAGAATTGCTGCAAAAAAAAGCGCATTGCCCCTTGAAAGCGACCTGAGCGCACCCATCTTTAAGCTACGGTCACGACGCGGTCGCCGACAGGGACACCGACGGGCCGGACAACCTGTCCATGGTGGAAGGTTGCCAAAACTTGCTGATTATCAGGAGTCTTATTATGCGTAACTTTGATCTCTCTCCGCTTTATCGTTCTGCTATTGGTTTCGACCGTCTGTTTAACCTGCTTGAGTCCAACCAAAACCAGGCTAACGGCGGCTACCCTCCGTACAACGTCGAGCTGGTAGACGAAAACCACTATCGCATCACCATTGCCGTCGCTGGCTTTGCGCAGAGCGAACTGGATATCACCGCCCATGACAACATGCTGGTGGTACGCGGCGCCCACCCTGAAGAGCAGCAGGAACGTAAATACCTGTACCAGGGCATCGCAGAACGTAACTTCGAACGCAAATTCCAGCTGGCCGATCACATCGTGGTGCGCGATGCGCGTCTCGAACTGGGCCTGCTGAGTATCGATCTGGAACGCATCGTCCCGGAAGAGGCGAAACCACGCCGGATTGAAATCCTGAAATAAGGCTAACGAAGTAAAGAAAAACGCCGCTGCAACGCGGCGTTTTTTTATGGCTGCATCATCAGGTACGTACCAGCAGGCGCTGGCTCACCATACCGCCAAACACATTCACCAGCAGCCCGAGAATGATCACCGACGCGCCGAGAATCTCCTGTGCCGACAGAGTTTCGCCGAGGATCAGCGCGGCGCTGAGAATACCGACCACCGGCACCAGCAGCGACAGCGGCGCCACGCGCCAGGTTTCGTAGCGGCTGAGCAGATTGCCCCAGATGGCGTAGCCAATGATGGTGGCGAAAAACGCCAGATAGAGCAGCGCCAGCACCGTCTGCAGCGAAATATCCAGCAGGCTGGTGACAATGGCGGATTCGCCCTCGAACCACCACGAACAGGCAAAGAACGGCGCAATCGGTACCAGCGCGCTCCATACCACCAGCGACATCACCGGCACCTTGCGGTTGCGCAGGATAATCTTGTTAGTGATATTGCCCAGCCCCCACGACAGCGCCGCCGCCAGCGTCAGCATCATGGTGGTCAGCGTGATGCCCGCGGTTGTCTGGCCCTCCATACCGGCGGTTGCCAGCATAAACATGCCGAGCGTGGCGACCAGAATGCCGGCGATGTGGTTCCAGCGCAGCTTCTCGGCCAGCAGCAGCGCGCCGAGCAGCAGGGTGAAAAATGCCTGCGCCTGCAGCACCAGCGAAGCCAGCCCGGCTGGCATGCCGAGCTTGATGGCGAGGAACAGAAACGCGAACTGACCAAAGCTGATGGTCATGCCATACACCACCAGCCAGCGCAGCGGAATTGCCGGACGACGCACGAAAAAGATCGCCGGAAACGCCACCAGCGTAAAACGCAGTCCCGCCAGCAAAAAGGGCGGCATGCCCTGCAAACCCAGCTTAATCACCACAAAATTTACGCCCCACGCCACCACGACGCACAGGGCTAACAACATATCTTTCACGGACATACGCATTCCTCAGCGCGGCAATCAGGCGGTTGCCGTCACCGGTGTGGCGATCTCTGCACCGCAGTCGTCGCCGATCAGTCGAAAATAATCATCCACATCCAAAGCTACCGAGCGGTCCAGCGCGCCGGCGTTAAACCACAGCGTCCCGACATCACGCAGTCGCGCATCCACGCGCAGCGCCAGTCGGTCATCAAAACTAAACGGCGGCACCGCGCCCATCACGCACTGCGTCAGCACTTGTGCCTGCTCAGGGGTGGCAAACGTCGACTTCTTACCGCCAATGGCACGCGCGGCGTGTTTGAAGTTGATTTTGCAGTCGCCGGGTACGATCGCCAGCAGATAGCGCGGCGCGGCACCGTCCGGCATAGTGACTTCCAGCACCATGGCTTTGGCCGCCTGCTGGAGATCGTTTCCGCGGATAGCGCTGATCACCTCGGTCTGGCCGATGGCCTCATGCTCCACCACGCGGTAGCGGGCCTGCTGCGCATCCAGCAGCGCAATCACTTTGTCATAGGTTGTCATACTGTCTTCCTCGTCTAAGGCCGGGATTAACTCCAGGCAATGGCGTGCTTCATTTTTTTGTCGGTCAGGCCAAAGAAAAAGCCCATGGTGATGCGCGTGTCGCCCTCTACGCGATCGATTTCATGATAAAACGCGGGATTAAACAGATAGATATCGCCACTGCGCGGCGCGAACTCGCAGGTCTCGCTGCCGGCGATGACGCCGCTCTGGTAGCCCAGTTCGCCGGGCGTTTTAAAGCGCTCGTCTTCCGGCTGCCATTTCTTATTGAAGATGCGCAGCGCGCCGCCGGCGTTGCACTCCTGCAGGCACACCACGCAGCTCAGCTGATGCAGAATGTGCGTCACCGCCAGACCGCTGCCAGCGGCATCGCGCACGATGTTGTCGTTATGCAGCGGATTAGCGACGCCGTCAGCGTGGAAACGCACAATCGAGCCGGCGTAATCACCCAGTGCCGGTTCGGTGGCGGTTTGCAGACTCTCAAGGCGCAGCGCATGCTGCACCCAGTGGTAAATCTGCGCGCGCAGGGCGTGCAGCGAGGCCGGCAGCGCCGGCTGGATGTCGCGCAGTTCGGTGAAATAGTTTTCCGGCGCGGCGGTGTGCTTCGCCAGATACGGGCCGAGCGTGGTCAGCGCGCCATTTGGATAGTGAGAAACCCGTACCTGCTCGCGGCACTGCTGGAGATCAGCCACCACCGCGTTGCGCACCTCTGGCGTGAGGAAATTGCGCAGCACCAGCAGCGGCACGCGCGCGGTGACGATGTCATCCAGCCAGGTGCTTTCGACGAACATGTTGGGGTTAATGACGCGAATCTGATTGAAAATGGCCATGGGTTCACTCTCCAAAAGGAATTTCATGAAGTTCATGGTTGCTCATACGGTGCCATGCTGACGCCGTGCCCAGTGTTGAAACAGGTTCAGAGGAGATAAAGGTGCTGTTGTTCTGCTGACAACGATGCAGGGTGAAATAGTCGGGGTAAGGTGTGTCATCAGGATGCCATTGCCACGCCCATGCTTTCTCGCGGGTGACGAAAATGGCGTTTGCCGCGCTGCCACCTGGCGCCACCCGGGCCATTTTTTCGCGCAGATAGTCGCGGGTGAAATCGGCGGGCGTCACACGGTCGACGATATATTCCAGATATTCAGCGGAATCAAAGCGCGACTGCGCCATGCCGAGCTGCGCATAGACGGTCGGCAAAAAGCCGTTGTGCATCATGTACCACTGGGTGGTGCCGCTGGTGCGCCGCAGCGGATGGGAGAACGCAATGCCCTGGTTTTTGCTGAGCGTGGCGTGACGCACGTGCACCGCCAGAAAGCGGCTGTGCTGCATGCGCGTGACGTCAATGCCTGGCAGTGCTTCGGCAAAGGTGCCGCTGCCATGCAGCGTACGGATCTGACCGTGCTCCAGCCACAGACAGCCCCAGCCGTTGGGATGTTGTTTAATCGGGCCATCGTGCGCGGCGGTTTCACCGCAGCTCATGGCGCGTGCGGCGTCCAGTACCGCAGCGGCGTCAAACTGGCCGTGTGCCAGAATCATTCTGCACATAGTAAATCTCTCCGTGAGGTCAAAGCGGGAACAGCAAGAAGGGCGTGAAACACCGCCAGAATTTCGTCGCGGCTGGCGGCAGGCAGACGCAGCGTGGCGAGAATCCCGGCGTGGCGCGTCAGATCGGCGTACAGCGATGAGCGCGGCGAGACCTCCAGCGCCGGTAAGTTGAGCGGTGGCAACAGCTGGCCGCGCTGGTGGTCGGCAATCCAGCGCCCGGCGGCGTCATACTGCAGCCGCTGGCGCAATCGCAGCCGGCCGACGGCCTGTGACGGTGCGGCGAAGTGCAGTTCAGGCAGGCCGCGTCCGGCTTCAACCTGAAAGGCTACCTCGGCCCAGTTGATGCCGGTGACCTCTTCCACCAGGTTCACCACGCCCATGCCGGACAGGCGAAAGCCCATTTCGAGAAAGTGCGGTTCGCCATTCACCATAATAAAGTCGATGTGGAAAGCGCCGCGCCGGTAGCCGAAGGTTTCACAGCAGAAACTCATCAGGCTGGTGAAGGCGGCGGGCAGCTGCTGCGCCGCCATCGCCACATGGCCGGATTCGTAAAAGCTGATACAGCCGTCGGCCTCGGTATGCTGCTCAATCACCTTCTGGCAGCAGGTCAGCGCTACCGCGTGTCCATTCTCCACCACGCCCTGCAGCGAATATTCGTCGCCGGCCAGCCAGCTTTCGACGATAAAGCCGGTAAAGCCACGTCCGCCATAGTTCATGGTGTCGAGCAGCCGGGCAATCACCGCATCCAGCTGGCTGGCCTCTTCCACCAGCCAGATGCCCAGCCCGCCGCCGCCGTCGACCGGTTTGATCACGCAGGGGTAGAGCAGCGCATCCCGCGCGTCGCCAATGCTGAGCGGTGAGGCAAAGAAGCGAAACTCCGGCTGTGGAAAACGCGGCCAGGCTTTGCGTAGCGCCATGCGCTGTGCATATTTATCCGGCGGGATGAAGCCCGGACCGGCATCCGGGCCGGCCAGCAGTTCACGCACCCGGCCAGCGCTGGCGTTGTAAGCCTCAAAACCGGCCAGCACCACCTGTGGATGCTCCAGCAAACCGGCGTGCAGACAGGCATTGAGAACATCCCACGGATTTTCCGGGCGATCGAGACGCACAATCAGATCGAACGGCAGGGCGATGCTGAGCGATTGATAGTCGACAAAATCCCCCATTTCGGCCAGTACGGTAAAATAGCCTTCGCGTTTTGCCACCGCGCAGTAGGGATTTTGCCCGTCGCGCGTGGCGCCAATCTGCAGAAAAATCTTTCTCATCGCGTCGCCTTACCGGGTTAACGCCCGGAAATCACTTCAGTAACGATGTCCTGTAACGCACCGTTGTTAACCTGAATCACCGCTTTGTGCGGGTCGAAACGCAACACGCGCGACAGCGCATCGCCGCGTGCGCCGTCCAGCAGCGAACTCACCGCCGCGCTGCGCCAGCAGTGCCGCATCTGCGCCACGCTGAGGCCCGACAGCTGCGTGAGCTGCTGCGCCAGCGCCACATCCTCGCTCTCTCCACTCAGCAAGGCGCGCACTGCGGCTTCTTCCGGCGCGGCCGGCAGCTGCAGCAGCCAGGCTTTCAGCTGCTGGCCGGCGGCGATAAACGGTGAATAGATCATGCATACCAGCTGGGTTTCACTGAGGCCGAAAGCGTCGAGTGCGAACTGCGCGGCGCGCTGGCGTGCGCGGGCAATCGCGGCATCGTCCTGATAGCGCGCGGCCATCTCATCGATCAGCTGCGGCGGAAAGTCCTTCTGCACCATCAGGCCGAGCGCAAAGCGCACATATTCGCGAATGCCTTCGGCGTAGCTGCGCTGCAACAGCGTCTCCGCACGCAGACCGCGAATATGTGCCATTAATGTCGGATTGCCGCAGTCCGACTCGGAGAAGCTGAACATCAGTTCGTCGAAGCGGAAATGCATGAATTCGGTCAGCAGCGCCCAGTGCGCGCCAGCCTCATAAGCGGTGTCCTGATAGATGTTGAAGAACAGCGGGTCGCGCGCCAGCTGCCAGGTAATGCGATGTGCCGGCGTGACCTGGTCAGCGCCATAAATGTCGGCGAAATAGCGCGCCGCCACGCCGTCCAGCGTGTGGAGAAAGCCGCTGAAGCCGCGCGACTTATCGGCCATCGGCGCATCAAACAGTTTTGACAGGTGGCGCGCCCACGCAAGGTAAGCGGTCTGTTCCTGCGGTGAATCGCCGGTGATGATCACATCGACGCCGCCATCGTAGTGCGCCGCCAGGCCAAACGAATTCACCATACTCAGGTTGCAGGCGTTGCAGAAGGTGGAGCGCGCGTCGGCACGGAAGCGGTGGCCATTCATCAGCACATCGTCGCGGTTCTGCTGGCGCACGCTCTGCGGCATCGGCAAATGGCGATCGAAGAGACGAATCTGCAGCCCGTCGGTCACCAGGCACTCGGTGAACGCGTCGTCATGGATACGCAGCGCACGATAGACGCGATCGATGTTTTCCATCACGCTATCGTTCATGGCGGCATGGCGGTTAGTGCTGATGCGCAGCTGAAACGTGCTGTTGCGCTGTTGCCAGATTAACCCCTGAATGTAACGTACGTAGGCCACCATATAGCTGCTGTCTTTGCCGCCGCCATAGGCCAGCAGTACGCGGTTACGTTCGGGATGGTCGGGATCGGGCAGGGCGGCGAGCAGTCGCTGAGCACAGTGCTGGGCGGAATCGAGAATCGCGGGCGTCAGGTATTCTTCAATTTCACTCATCATCGCGGACAGATTATTCATTTTTCACTTCATCCTTTGGCTAATAAAATCGCCGCTGCCGTGCGGGCGACAACGGGCTGGAAAACGGGCCACGAAGGTGCTGCGTGAAGCTGAATTAACAGATGCAGCCTAAAGTACTTTGAATGTAATCTGATGAATACGCACAGATCAGCACGATATGGGGTGGAACAGATGGCGGGTGAAACGCAGGAACAGGAGAGTCAGAGCAGTCGTTACCGTCAGATCGCTGAGCAGATAAAACAGGCCATTCACAGCGGATCGCTGCCGCCCGACAGCCGTTTGCCGTCGGTGCGCACGCTGGCGACGCAGTATCGCGTCAGCATGACCACTGCGCTGAAAACATTACGCACGCTGGAGGATGAGCACTACGCGGTGGCACGGCCGAAGTCCGGCTTTTTTGTCGCACCGCGTCCCACAGAGAAAAAAGTGCCGGCGGTATTCAGCGAGCAGCCGCGCGAAGTAGCGCCGCTGGATGAGCAAACCGAACTGCACCTGGCGATGCTGGGATCGGACTGCCGCGTGCGGCTCGATCTGGCCAACGGCGACATCTCACTCTATCCGGTGAAAAAAATTGGTTTGCTGATGCGGCAGATGGGTTACAGCAAACCGGCGCTGCTCGGTAATACGGTGAAAGGCACCGGCTATGCGCCGCTCAAGGCGGAAATTGCCCGGCGCGCGGTGGATTATGGCTGCAATATCAGCGCTGATGACATCCTGGTCACCAACGGCTGCATTGAGGCGATTTCGCTGGCGCTGCGCGCCACCACGCGGCCGGGCGATATCGTGGCGGTGGAGTCGCCGTGCTACTTCGTGCTGCTACAGATGCTGCACAACCTCAACCTGCGCGTCATTGAAGTGGAAGCCGGGCCGGAGGGTTACGTCAACGTCGCGAAACTCACCGGGCTGTTCCGGCGTAAAGCGGTGCAGGCCTATCTCACCATCAACAACATCAATAATCCGCTGGGCAAAAGTATTCCCAACGAGCACAAGGCGTATATCGCGCGCCAGGCCGATGAGAATGATGTGGTGATCATTGAGGACGATATCTTTGGCGATACGGCTTTCGGCGAGCGCCGGCCGTTTCCGATGCGCGCCTTCAGCCCCAATGCCATTCTGTGCAGCGGCTTTTCCAAAACCGTGGCGCCTGGCATCCGTATTGGCTGGGTGCACAGCACCAAGTACATGCGCAAAATCGCCTCGCTGAAGTACACCACCAGCATGGGCACGTCGGTGCTGTCGCAGGCGGCGATTGCCGAACTGCTGCGCAGCGGCGGTTACGATGCGCACCTGCGCAAGCTGCGGCGCGAGCTGAAAAATCAGATCCACCATATGCGCCAGGCGGTGCTGCGCTACTTCCCGGCGGGCACGCGTGTGTCGGATCCGGAGGGCGGTTACGTGCTGTGGGTGGAAATGCCGCAACAGGCACTGAACGTGCGCGCGCTGTTTCTCAAGGCGCGCAACGCGGGCATCGGCATCGCGCCTGGGCACATCTTCGCCACCGATCACCGCTACGATCACTGCTTCCGGCTCAACGCCGGTTTTGGCTGGAATGCCGAAGTCGAACAGGCGATTCAGCAGCTGGCGCAGTGGTGCCAGCTGTCGTTAAGCGCGAATTAAGCGTTCCAGGCGTTATCCAGCTCTTCCGCCAGAATCTGTACCGCACGCTCAATCGTGTCGCTGTCCGGTACGTAATTCATGCGCATGCACTGATGGGTGTGCGGCCAGGCCTGTTCCAGCCCCGGGAAGAAGAAGTGGCCCGGCACCATCAGCACGCCGCGCGCTTTCAGACGCTGATACAGCGCTTCGGTGCTGATCGGCAGGTCGCGGAACCACAGCCACAGGAAGATAGCGCCTTCCGGTTTGTGGATCAGGCAGCGATCTTCGCTGATATAGCGGCGAATAATCGCGATAGTTTCGCTAACCTTGGCCTGATAGAACGGTTTAATCACTTCCTGCGACAGGCGCAGCAGATCGCCACGCACAATCATCTCGGTAGCAATCGCCGGACCGATGCTGCCTGGCGCCAGGCTGATAATGCCATTCATGTTACCAATGGCACTGATCGTGCTCTCATCGGCAACGATAATCCCGCAACGTGCGCCCGGCAGGCCCAGCTTCGACAGGCTCATGCACAGAATGGTGTTGGGGTTCCACAGCGGACGTGCCTCACTGAAGATGATGCCGGGGAACGGCACGCCGTAGGCGTTATCGATCAGCAGCGGGACGCCGTGCTGCTGTGCCAGCGCATCCAGCTGCAGCAGTTCGTGGTCGGTGATGACGTTGCCGGTTGGATTGGTCGGACGCGACACGCAAATCAGGCCAGTCTCATCATTCAGCGGCAGATGGTCGAAATCGACGTGGTATTTGAACTGGCCTTCCGGCAGCAGTTCAATATTGGGTTTGGCGGAGATGAACAGATCCTCCTCCAGCCCGGCATCGGCATAGCCGAGGTATTCCGGTGCCAGCGGGAACAGCACGCGCTTTTTGCTGCCGTCGGCGCGGCGGCCGGCGAACAGATTAAACAGGTAAAAGAACGCGCTCTGGCTGCCGTTGGTGAGCGCGATATTTTGTGGCGTTACCGGCCAGCCGAGCTCCTCGCGCAGTAGCGTAGCCAGCGCCTCCAGCAGCAGCGCTTTGCCGCGCGGGCCGTCGTAGTTGCACAGCGCTTCGTTCAGCTTGCCGTCCTGATGCATCTGCAGCAGCAGCTGACTGAAATAATCATTGATGGCCGGAATCTGCGCCGGATTACCGCCGCCCAGCATGATCGTGCCAGGCGTGCGCAGCCCTTCGCCCATATCTTCCATCAGACGAGAGATGCCGGAATGTTGCGTAAATTTGTCACCGAACTGAGAAAAAGCCATAGGAGGTAAAAACATTGTTATCAGGGGGAAGACCACCATAGCGCCCGCAACCGGCAGGCGCAATGGCTAAAGCCGTGCGATCAAGCCAGGACCTGCGGGTTAACGCAGTTTTTCTCCACTTTACCGCTCAGCGCGGCGATCAGGTTGTCGACCGCATCGCGCGCCATGCCGTAGCGCGTTTCATGCGTGGCGGAGCCGATGTGCGGCAGCGCGACCACGTTCGGCAGCGTGAGGATTTCCGCATCGGCCGGCACCGGCTCGACTTCAAACACATCCAGCCCGGCGGCGTGAATAGTGCCGTCTTTCAGTGCGGCGGTCAGCGCCTGCTCATCGACCACCGGACCGCGTCCGGCGTTGATCAGAATCGCGCTCGGCTTCATCAGTTTCAGCTGTTCCGCACCGATCATATGGTGCGTCTGCTCGGTCAGCGGCAGGCTGATGCAGACAAAATCGCTCTCTTTCAACAGCGTTTCCAGATCGCAGGCGCGCGCGCCAAAGCGGGTTTCCGCCTCTTCATGCTGGCGGCGGGCGTTGTACAGAATGTTCATGCCGAAGCCAAAGTGGGCGCGCTGCGCCAGTGCCAGACCAATGCGGCCCATGCCGAGAATGCCCAGCGTCTTGTGGTGTACGTCGATACCGAAGTGCTCAGCGTCAATACTCTTTTTCCACTCACCGGCTTTGACCCACTTATCCAGCTCGGTGACGCGACGCGCGGTGCTCAGCACCAGCGCCATCATGGTATCGGCCACGGTTTCGGTCAGTACGGTGGGCGTGTGCATCAGCAGAACGTTGCGCTGGTTGAGCGCATCAACGTCAAAGTTGTCATAGCCGACGGAGACGGTAGAACAGGCACGCAGTGCCGGCATGCTGGCCAGCAGCTCATCATTCACTTTGCCGCCGGAGCCCAGCAGACCCTGCGCTGCGGCGAACTGCGCCGCATGCTGTTTCACCGTCTCCGGCGAGACATCTTTCACTTCCGTGACGCTGAAGTGCTGGTCCAGCTTGGCACGCAGGTCATCGGGCAGGCTCTTATACAGAATCACAGCAGGTTTCATTATTTGCTCCCTGTAGAACGTGTGACGGGCGACCTGAGTCGCCCGGAAAAGTCATCGCTTACGCTTTCAGGCGTGCTTCGCCCCGTGAATCGGCGGCGGCGTTTTGTTGGCCGCCGGTTTAACAATCAGCGTCAGCCACACCGACGCCAGTAGCGCAGCACCCATAAAGACATAGGAGGCGGCAGGACTGCCGGTCGCCCCATTAAGATAGCCTACGATCCATGAACCGATGAAGGAACCCAGTGCGCCCATACTGTTAATCAGCGCCATGGCACCGCCGGAAACATTGCGCGGCAGCATCTCCGGAATGATGGCGAAGAACGGGCCATACGGGGCGTACATCGCACCACCGGCAATCACCAGCAGCGCATACGACAGCCAGAAGTTGCTGGAGCCCACCATCCACGAGCCGAGGAACGCCAGTGCGCCAATCAGCAGCAGCGGCCAGACAAACAGCTTACGGTTTTGCGTCTTGTCCGACGCCCACGACACTACCAGCATGGCGATGGTCGCCACCAGATACGGTACCGCCGACAGCCAGCCCGCTTCGACCATGCCCATCTGCGTGCCGTTACGCAGAATCGACGGCAGCCACAGCACGAAACCGTACACGCCGATGCTCCAGGCAAAATATTGCAGGCACAGCAGGATAACGT
The DNA here is from genome assembly GCF_059730935.1 of Type-C symbiont of Plautia stali. NCBI lineage: Bacteria > Pseudomonadati > Pseudomonadota > Gammaproteobacteria > Enterobacterales > Enterobacteriaceae > Type-C symbiont of Plautia stali. Next base: position 56,928 of record NZ_AP035923.1, read on the forward strand.
TGCGGTTGCGGAAGGCTTCGCTGTAGTTGCGCACCGCTTTAATGTTCTCCTGCTCCTTCTGCAGCTGCGCCTGCAGCGCCGCTTTCTCTTCGTCGCTCATCCATTTGGCCTGGGCCGGTTTATCCTGCACCATAAACCACCAGGCAATCGCCCAGATCACCGCCGGGAAGCCCTCGATGATGAACATCTCGCGCCAGCCAAAGGAGTTAATCAGGTAGCCGGATACCACCGACATCCACAGCACCGTCACCGGGTTGCCGAGGATCAGGAAGGTGTTCGCGCGTGAGCGCTCGGATTTGGTAAACCAGTTGCTGATGTAGATCAGCATCGCCGGCATCACCGCCGCTTCCACCACGCCGAGCACAAAGCGGATGGCGGCCAGCATCGGAATATTGCTGACGATACCGGTCAGCGAGGCACAGCCGCCCCACAGAATCAGACACCAGAAAATCAGTTTTTTTACGCTACGGCGTTCGGCATAGACCGCGCCGGGGATCTGAAAGAAGAAGTAGCCAAGGAAGAACAGGGCACCGAGCAGCGATGACATGCCTTTGGTGATACCGAGATCCTCATTTATCCCTGCGGCAGAGGCGAAGCTAAAGTTCGCCCGGTCCAGATACGCCAGACTGTAGGTGATAAACACGATGGGCATGATATACCACCAGCGTTTTGGCGCGATTGTCTGCGATTTCATGGGTGACTCCTCTGGTTGAGGCGGGCGCATTCTGTGGATGCGTCTCGAAATTAGGGTGTAGAGACAGTTTTAACGTATTGGCACGGTATCGTAGCGGCGCGATTCATCGCGCGTTGTCGACGTTGCGTCCTGCATGTGCGCAATAAATTGCGCCGCTACGGGTCCGTGCGTTTGTTTAATAATCGCCGAGCGCTGCGCGCGTCGGCAGACCTTCGCTGTCGCCGGCAACCTGAATCGCCAGCGAACCAATTTTGTTACCGCGCAGAATCGCCTGCGGCAGCGATTTCCCTTCCAGCAGTGCGCTGATCAGCCCGACCGCAAAGCCATCGCCCGCGCCGACGGTATCCACTACATTCTCCACGTGGATCGGCGCAATCTGGCCCTGTTCGCCCGCGGCGGTTTTATACCAGGCGCCGTCGCTGCCGGTTTTGATCACCACCGCCCGCACGCCTTTATCGAGGTAGAAATCCGCGATCGCTTCAGGCTGACGGTAGCCGGTCAGAATCAGCCCCTCTTTTTCACCTGGCAGCACCCAGTCGGCGTATTCTGCCAGCAAATTCAGCTGCTTACGCATCTCTTCTTCACTGCGCCACAGCACCGGACGCAGATTAGGATCAAAGGAGATAGTTTTGCCGCGGGCGCGCATCTCTTTCGCCGCATGTTTAGCCAGCGCCAGCGAGCTATCGGAAAGCGCGGCGGCCACGCCGCTCAGATGCAGATGGCGCGCGCTGCCGAAATAGCTTTCGTCGAAATCATCCGGTGACAGGTGGCTGGCGGCGGAGCCTTTACGGAAATACTCCACTTCCGGATCGGAGCCGTCGTCCACGCGCGCTTTGAGCTGAAAACCGGTGCGATAGCGGTTATCAATGGTCACGCAGCGGTGGTCAACGTGCTCTTTCGCCAGCTGCTGCAGGGTAAAACGGCCAAAGCTGTCGTCGCCGACGCGGCTGACCCAGCCAACCTGCAAACCGAGGCGCGCCAGACCAATCGCCACGTTAAGCTCGGCACCGGCAATGCGCTTCGTGAACTGATCGGCTGCGGCGAGATCGCCGGTTTGCCCGGCAATAAACATCGCCATCGCCTCACCAATGGTGACGACATCCAGCTGAGAGGTGTGTGTCATGCTCAACTCCTTACACCGCGCGCAGCAGATCGACGTAGTGGCGGGTCACCGCCAGTAAATCTGCGCCGGCTAATGGGAACTCAATACCGCGCGGTGCATCGGCCGGCAGCGCCTGCAGCAGCGTGCGCCAGCTGTCGTCGGCGTCATCCAGCGCAATGGCGCGGAAGCTGTCACCGTGCGGCACCGCCGCCTTAACATGAATGTAGCTCACGTAGCGACTGAGCTGCGCCGCTGCCTGCAGGGCGTCTTCGCCGGTCCAGCGCCAGTTGCCCATGTCGAAGGTCATATCCAGCGGCAGCGCGGCATCGCAGGCGTGATGGAAGAAGTGCAGCATTGGCGTCAGCTTACTGTCCGGCGTCTGATCGTTTTCGATGACCAGCGTGACGCGCGAGGCGGCCAGCACCTCGACCAGCTGGCGATCGGCCAGCGAGACATAGTGACCCAATGCCAGCTTGAGGCGCTGAGCGCCCAGCAGCTCAGCTTCCTGCAGGAACTGCGCCAGACGCGGATTGAGCGCACCGTCCGCCTGCCACAGCGCTTCCGGCACTGAATAGCTGACGCTGAGCTGATGCTGACGCAGCGCGTCGCTAAGCGTATGCAGCTGGCACAATTCGTCGTCGCTGAACAGCTCGCGGCGGATCTCGACGCCATCGGCACCGGCTGCTTTAATCAGCGGCAGCAGCGCTGCCTGGCCGCCCAGTTCTGCCACCTTGTGCGCGCCGTAGGCGGCCGTGACCACAATAATTTCCGCTTTCGACATCTTTCCTCCAGCCTGTCTCGCTGTGCTGCCCGCCGCACCGTTATGCGCCGGACAGCACGTTAATGTGCTGTAAAAAGCTTAATGGAACCGGTTCCAAAGGAAAGTAGCAGAGTGCGGAATTATGATCCTGCTCACGAAGTGAGCCGTGAAAAGCGGGATTAGCGCAGCGGCTGGCTGGAGCCGCGCACAATCAGTTCACCGGAGAAAACCTGCTCGCGAATCGGCTGTTCGCTGCCTTCGATACGCGCGATCACCTGCTCCAGCGCGGCATAGCCGATCTGCCAGGTGGGCTGCTTCAGCGTGGTGATACCGACGCCAGCCAGCGCCGCCCACTCCAGTTCGTCAAAGCCCAGCAGGCCAATGCTCTCGCCCCAGCGCAGCGTCAGGCGCTGTAACGCCCGCGCCACCTGTAGCGTCAGCGCACCGTTGGCGGCCATCACCGCGCAGCGTTTGCCCGGATGGCGCTGATGAAACGCCTGCAGCACCTGTTCCAGCTGCGCCGGCTGATGCAACACCACTTCGGCATTCTCTGCCACCACCTGTGGCGCGCCGCTGATGGTATCAAAGAAGGCGGCGAGACGTTCGCGGCGGGTATTGACGCTGCCGAGCGGTTCACTGAGAAACAGCAGCGCTTCATAGCCGTTATCCAGCAGATGCCGGGTGGCGATGCGGGCGGCCTCCGGGTTGTTGAGCCCGACCACGTCGCAGGCGAAGTCGGGAATTTTGCGGTCAATCAGCACCATTGGCAGCATCGACTGCTGCAGACGGTTGAGCACCTCTTCGTGCATCCCGACCGCATTCACCACAATGCCTTCCACCTGATAGCTGCTGAGCAGCTGCAGGTAGTGCTGTTCGAGGTCAACTTCGTTGTTGGTGTTACACATCAGCAGCGTGAAGCCGCGCGCGCGGCAGGCGGCTTCAATGCCGCTCAGCACATCCACCGAGTAGGGGTTGGTGATATCGGCAATGATCAGGCCTATCAGCCGGGTGCGGCCGCGTTTGAGTCCGCGCGCCATCTGGCTGGGGCGGTAGTTGAGGTCGGCAATCGCCTGTTCGATACGGGCTTTCAGATCCGGCGAAAGCAGATGAACTTCGCCATTCAGATAGCGGGAAACGCTGGTTTTACCGGTTTTTGCCGTGCGGGCAACGTCACTGATTGTGGCTCGTGGCGGCCTGGTTTTCATCACATACACCTGATTAATTGCATCAGGCGAAGACTATCACAGCGCGGCACTCGCGCAATCACTGTGCGTCAGAAGTGAGGCGCAGCATTGGCTGCCACAGCGTCTGTAACTGCGCGGGCGGCGCGCCCTCCAGCAGCTGCAGCACCATTTCGGCGACGCGTTCGCCAATCCGCTGCTGTGATGATTGCAGAATCGCGTTGACCGGTTGCGTGATAATGGAGTCGTGCGGCAGACCATCGTACACGTACAGGGGAATTGCCTGCGCGCCGCTCAGACGCCCGGCCTGCTGCAGGGCAATCGCTGCGCCTTCGCCGAGCGGGCTGCAGTCGGTGATGATGGCGTCAGGCTGGATAACGTGCGCCAGCCAGGCACGGGTTTGCTGATAGCCCGCGCGGCGCGAGGGCGGCAGCGCGGCCATCCAGCCAGCCTGCTGCGCGCATGGCGTGGCGGGCAGCGCGTCGATAAACCCCTGCCGGCGGTCAAGAATGTAGGTGCTGGGCTCGTTACCACCGAGATAAGCGATGCGCGTATAGCCCTGCTGCTGGCAGTGCTGCGCCGCCAGTAGCGTTCCGGCATGGTTATCATAATCAAACCAGGCGTAAGGCTGCGGCAGCTGACTGCGCCCCAGCGTAAGAAAGCGAAAACCCTTCTGCTGCAGGCGCTGCAATCGCACATCCTGCGGCGTGGTATGGGTGACAATCAGCGCGTCCAGCACGCCGCTGCGCAGCATACGCAGCAAATTGCGCTGCTGATCCTGCGGTTTGTCGGGGAGCAACAGCAGATCGATCTCGTGCAGGGCGAGACGCTGATCGAGCGTCAGCAGCATTTCACTGTAGTAGCTGTCGTTGAGTGAGGCATTGCTGACCGGGAACACCAGCCCGACCGCATTGGCACGGCCGGTCTTCAGGCGACGCGCGGCGGCATTCGGGCGATAACCGCGCCGGTCGGCTTCCTCTTCGATGCGTTTACGGGTAGCAGCGGCGACATCATCAAACCCATTCAGCGCGCGGCTCACGGTGGTCACAGAGAGGCCAAGGGCGGAGGCGATAGCTTTGAGTGACATGATGGCTTTCCACTGATCAAATTTTGATCACGCTAGCATAAAGTCATCGCTGGCTCTATCGTCCGGCGACGTTTACGCGTTATCTGCTGCTTTGCGCGTCAATAAGCGCGTAAAACGCGTCAAAAGCCGGCCTGCAGCGGCAGACCGGCCTGTGCCTTAGCCCAGCGGACTCAGGGTAATTTCGACGCGACGGTTTTGTGCTTTACCGGCTTCGGTGCTGTTGCTGGCGACCGGGTTATCCGGGCCCATGCCCTGGGTACGCAGGCGGTTCTGCGCCACGCCCTGCACGATCAGCGCGCTGGCAACGCTTTCTGCACGCTGCTGCGACAGGCGCATGTTCAGCGCGCGCGTGCCGGTGCTGTCGGTAAAGCCGACCACGTTGACGGCGGTTTTCGGATACTCTTTCAGCACCATCGCCACGCCGGTCAGCGTATTCGCGCCGGCCGGTTTCAGGTTGGCGCTGCTCGAGTCAAAGGTCACGTTATTCGGCATGTTCAGCACGATGTTATCGCCCTGACGCGTTACGCTGACGCCGGTGCCGCGCATCTTGTCGCGCAGTTTGGCTTCCTGCACATCCATGTAATAGCCGACGCCGCCGCCCAGTGCCGCACCGGACGCTGCGCCAATCAGCGCACCTTTACCGCGATCTTTCTTCGACGAAGAGAGCACGCCCACGCCAGCGCCCAGCACCGCGCCCAGACCCGCGCCGATGCCCGATTTCCCGGCCTGCGATTCGCCGGTATAAGGATTGGTGGTACAACCCGACAGCGCCACGCTGCCGCTCATTAACAAGGCCAGCGCCAGTACACGCTTTTTCATGAAAAAGTCCCTCATACGGAAACGGGGAAAATGCCCCAAAACGGCACTATTATGCCGTTCAATGATGGGGAAATTCGTGAGGCGCAGTCTTAATTTGTAAACTTTTGCCTTAAAGATTATCGGGATGGCAGAAACAGCTGGTTTGATGATCGTTAATCAGCCCACAGGCCTGTAAAAAAGAGTGGCAGGTTGTAGGCCCGACGAATTTAAAACCACGCTTCTTAAGCGCTTTAGACAGCGCAATAGCCGGTTCGGAGGTGGTGGGCGCCAGTTTATAATCCGCGTAACGGTGCAAAATCGGCTGGTTATCGACAAATGACCAGATAAAGCGGGAAAAGTCTTCGCCGGTGGCCTCCAGCGCCAGCAGCGCTTTGGCATTATTGATGATGGCTTCCAGCTTGCCGCGATGGCGGATCAAACCGCTGTTCTGCAGCAGGCGCAGCAGATCGGCCTCATCCATCAGCGCCACCGCCTGCGGATCAAAATCATGAAACGCCTGGCGGTAGTTCTCGCGCTTTTTCAGCACGGTGATCCATGACAGACCAGCCTGTTGCCCCTCCAGACACAGCATCTCAAATAAGGCGCGCTTATCGGTCTGCGGCACGCCCCATTCCATGTCGTGGTACGCCAGATAAAGCGCATCCTGTGTTACCCAGCCACATCGCTGCATTGCATCACTCCCTAAGCATGAGGAAAAAGCGGTCAGTCGCTTGACGTTTGAAAGAATCGATTAATAGTTAATCAATGGGTGCCGATAATAACGTCATGGACGTTCGCGCTGCAACCGGGTGAACGCTTCAGGATCATCATCAATTTCAAGGCCAACCCGATCCCTTCCGGCTCGTCAGGAGTCTTTCATGTGGCAGAACAGTCAGCGGACCGGCCAGCGTCTCCTTGCGCTGGCCTTTAGCGGTGGGTGGCTACTGGTGGCGGCCCTGCCGGCGCACGCCTGGGATCAGGCCAGCGAGAGCAGCGCGCCGGATTACAATGCGATACTTGCCGAAAAAATTTCCAGTAATCATCTGATGTTGACAGAAAACCGCGAGAGCGATTTGCTTGATGCCGCGCTCAATCCGCCCGGCGGCGGCATGGCGCTGCACAGCGAAACGGCCAGCGTCGGCAACTCGCCGCTGGTGAACCGCTACTCGGCAGGCTGGAACCTGCCGATGAATGACCGCCTGCGCACCGGTCCGGTGGCGCAGTTTGCTGTCGATGATTCCACCCTGAGCTGCGCCGCCTGCGCGCCGGTCGATCGTAATAACGCCGAACACATCGCTTCACTGGGCTGGCGCGTGGATTCCAGTTTTGGCTGGATATCGCCGTGGGCGCAGGTGAGTTACAGCCATCAGCTCAGCTTCGACGGCACGGCCGCGCCACGCGATCGGCCGGAAGAGATGAACCGGGAAACGAACTGGATGGATGTCAGCGTCGGTGCCCGTCTGCCGCTCGGCCAGAACATGGCAGCGTTCGCCTCCTTTGCCCAGACCGGCGCGGTCAGCAGCGGCGAACAGTTCATTTACAACCTCGGTGTCAGCGCCAGCTTCTGAAGCGGCATGAAATGAGAAGTGGTGCCAGCCAGCGGAAATATAATAAGCGCGCTAATTATTTTCTGATTTGGTATCACAATGCGCGAAAACATTATTCTTATTAGCCGCGAACTGGCGGCCTTTATCATCAGTGGATTGGTGCTGGTCTTCTGTATGGCGATGGTCTACATCGACGTCAACTGGATGAACGATGCACTGCACGAAACCTCTTTCACCGAAGCGACACAGGAGCTGATGCTGGCGGCCATTGCCGCACTGTTCTTCCTCGCCGCCTGGCAGCGACCGCAGCAGCGCAGCGCGCTGATCCTGGTCGGTGGCTTCTTCAGCTGCATGCTGATTCGTGAAATGGATTTTCTGTTCGACGTGGTGCAACACGGCGCATGGCTGTGGTTTGCGCTGGCAACGACCGCGGCCTCGCTGGCGATGGCGCTGCGTCAGCCGCGGCAAATCCTGCCGGGCCTGGCGGCACTGCTGCAGCATCGCAGCTGGCAAATGATGGCCGCCGGGCTGCTGGCGGTGCTGGTGTTCTCGCGGCTGTTTGGCATGCATGAGCTGTGGCAGCAACTGATGCTGGATGGCTATAACCGCGTGGTGAAGAACATGGCGGAAGAGGGCAGCGAGCTGTTTGGCTACAGCCTGTGTCTGGTGGCATCGCTGCGCTATCTGTGGCAAACCCGCCCGGCGCTGGCAACGGCCCGCGCCAGCCGTCGCGTGGTCAGCATTGAGGCGGCTGAAGCGCACTTCGCCTCGCGCTAAATCCGCGCGGTTTTATGGCGATCCCCGGTGCTAAAACAGGTACACTGACCGCTTAGCACCGGGTCGCCGGTGCACCGGGTGAGTCAACGTCAGGTTTCTTCATGTCAGTCAAAATCTTATCTTCAACGCTGGTGGGGCTGGACGGCTTTTGCCACGATCCCCTCACCACGCTGCAGCAGGCCGATAACGGCACGCTGGCGGTGCTGCACAACAATGTTCCGGCCTTTTACGCGATCACGCCGCAGCGCCTCGCGCACCTGCTGGCGCTGGAAGCAGCGGCGCAGCAGCCGAATGATGTCACGCTGGACGACAGCCTGTTTCACAGCGACGCCGCGCCAATCGCCGTGCCGGTGGGCAAGTTCGCCATGTATCCGGGCTGGCAGCCGGACAGCGACTTCCAGCGCCAGGCGGCGATCTGGGGCGTGGCGCTGAGCGAGCCGGTGACCGCCGCAGAGCTGGCGGCTTTCGTCGCCTACTGGCAGGCGGAAGGCCGGCTGTTTCACCATGTACAGTGGCAGCAGAAACTGGCGCGCAGCGTGCAGATGAACCGCGCCGCCAACGGCGGTCAGCCAAAGCGCGATATCACCCAGATCAGCAATACTGATTATGATATTCCCGATGGATTCCGAGGTGAGTAATGAAAACGCCGAACGATCTTTTCAGTCGCCTGAAAAAAATCATGCCCGCGGATGTGCAGCCAAAGTTTAAAAACGGCGCCGAGCTGCTGGCGTGGAATCAGGAGCAGGGCCGGCTGCGCTCAGAAGCGATTGTGCGCGAAAACCGCGCCATGAAGATGCAGCGCATCATGGGCCGCTCCGGCATCCGTGAGTTGCACATGAACTGCTCGTTCGACAACTACCGCGTCGAAAATGACGGCCAGCGCAAGGCGCTCAGTCTGGCGCGTGAATACGCCGCCGGGTTTGAGAACAGCATCGCCAGCTTTGTCTTCTCCGGCCGTCCTGGCACCGGTAAAAACCATCTGGCGGCGGCGATTGGTAACGATCTGATTCTGCGCGGTAAAAGCGTGCTGATTGTCACAGTGGCCGATCTGATGTCGAGCATGAAAGGCACCTTCAGCGGCGGCAGCGACCTGACCGAAGAGCGGCTGCTGCAGGATCTCAGCCATGTCGATCTGCTGGTGATCGATGAGATCGGCATGCAGAGCGAATCGCGCTACGAGAAAGTGATCATCAATCAGATTGTTGATCGCCGTTCGTCGTCAAAGCGGCCGACCGGCATGCTCTCCAACCTCGATCCGGCCGGCATGAATACGCTGCTTGGCGAACGGGTGATGGATCGCATGCGCCTCGGTAATAGCCTGTGGGTGCGTTTTGACTGGGAAAGTTACCGCAGCCGCGTGCGCGGCGACGAGTATTGATACGCGGCAGAAGCGGTAAAAACCCGGTTTTACCGGCGATTAACCGCCGGTGCGGGCTGCTAAACTTACACCTATTACTCTTTGTCAGGTGAGGGTGCGATGAAAGCAGCCGGGAAAGGACCAGCGGTACTTCGACTGAACAACCTCAAACGGGTGATGACGCAGCTGCGCACCACCCGCATCACTTCCCGCCAGGATCTGGCGCTGGCGCTCGACCTGAGCAAAAACACCGTTTCCCTGATTATCGATGACCTGCTGGCGCAGGGGCTGATTCACGAGCTTGGCCCGGTCAGCGTGGCTGCGGCCGGTCGGCCCAAAATTGAGATCGAACTGCGCGCGGGTCAGCTGAAAAGCGCGGGCATCATGGTGGAGCGCCAGGCGATTCACTGGCGGGTGTGCGACTACTTTTCGCGCGTGGTGGCCGAGCAAACCTGGCGCACCGAAACGGCCGATGCCGACGGGCTGCTGCACGAGCTGACGGAAGTGTGTCAGACGCTGCGCGCGGCGCATCCGGCGCTGCTGGGCGTCGCCATCGGTTTTCCCGGCATCATTGATTCTCAGCGCGGGCGGGTGCACTTTTCTGCGCCGCTCGGCTGGCAGGATGTCGATGTGCTGACGCCGCTGCGGCGCGGCGTTGAGCTGCCGCTGCGCATCATGAATAACGTCAAAGCGGCCGCGCTGCTTGCGGTGCAGCAGCTGGAGCTCAATAAAGCGCAAAGCCACTTTTATCTGCGCATCGCCGACGGCGTGGGCGGCGCGCTGGTGGAGCGCGGTGAGGTGTTCAGCGGCAGCAGCTGGACCGCTGGTGAGATTGGCCATCTGAGCGTGCAGCCCAACGGCGCGCGCTGCAGCTGCGGGCGACAGGGTTGTCTGGAGACGCTGGTCAGCCTGCCGGCGATCCAGCAGCAGCTGGCCCGGCGTAAGCCCGGCTTACGCTGGCAGTCCGGCGACAGCGAGCCAGAGATCGTGTATGAGCTGATGGCGCAGACCGGCCGCTATCTCGGCCATGCGCTGAGCCAGGTGATGCAGCTGGTCAATCCGGCCAGCATCATCATTGACGGCCCGTGGAATGCGCAACCGGCGTTTGTGCAGGCGGTACAGCAGGCGGCACAGGCCGGCACGCTGGCGTTTACCTTTGCCCATACCGCGCTGCACTTTCTGCCGCAGCGCATCGATCCGGCCAACGGTCTGGCGCTGGCGGTGATTGAGCACTACGAACGAGCGGTATGACCGGCGGAGCAGCGTTTCTTTTTTGACTCGCCAGCGGGCATAATACGTTGATTGACAGGCTCTCTTTGCGGAACGCGCAATGAAAACGCAGCGCATCACTCTGGACGATATTGCGACTCTCGCAGGGGTCACCAAGATGACGGTGAGCCGCTATCTGCGCACGCCGGAAAAGGTCAGGGCGGAAACGGCGGCGAAAATCGCCAGCGTCATGGCCGAAATCGGCTACGTCGCCGAACAGGAAAACACCGCGGCGTCGCGGCACCCGCCGCCGCGCATCGGCGTACTGATCCCCACATTCAATAATCAAATCTTTGCCGATCTGCTGGCCGGTATCGAATCGGTCACCAGCGCCCACGGCTATCAGACGCTGGTGGTCAACTACGACTACAATCCGCAGCGCGAAGAGGAGCAGATTGCCACGGTACTGGCTTTTAACGTGCAGGGATTGATCCTGACCGAGTCGGTGCATACCGTGCGCGCGGAAAAGTATCTCAACGCGGCTACCATTCCGGTCGCCGAAGTGATGGGACTGAGCGAGACGCGCGGGCGCATCAACGTCGGCTTTGATAATTACCGTGCCGGCTACGACATGACCGCGATGCTGCTGGCCAGCGGCAAACAGCGGGTGATTTATTTTGGCTCAATGTCCGACCGCCGTGACCAGCAGCGCTATGCCGGCTATTGCGATGCCGTGGCGGCGGCCGGATTGCCGGCCGGACGCATCGTTCCGAACAAAGTCTCTTCGGTGTCGATTGGCACCGGCATGATGACGCTGGCGCGCCAGCTCTATCCGCAGATGGATGCCATTCTCTGTACCAACGATGATCTGGCGGTCGGCGTGCTGCAGGAGTGTCAGGCGGCAGGCATTGCTGTGCCGCAGGCGCTGGCGATTGCCGGATTCCACGGACTGGAGATTGGTCAGGCGACAACGCCGCGGCTGGCCAGTGTGATTACACCGCGCTTCGAGATGGGCAAAGTGGCAACGGAAATTGTGCTGAAGAAAATTAACCAGCAGCCCACCATTGAACAGGTGGATTTGCATTATCAGCTGTCGATGGGCGCCACCATTTGATCGGTGGCGCTTTGGTGCAGGCGCGACGTGCGCCTGCATAATTAACGCTTAGTCGCGTGCAGCGGTGGGCGGCACAATCGACGGCTGAGCGTGATGGGTGCGCTTCAGGAAACGGCTCTCCAGCAAATTCCACGAGGTGTAAGCCAGCGCCAGCGTCATCACAATTGTCAGCCCCAGGCCAGCAAACGCGTTGGCATCGAACACACCGAAATGCTGCAGCACCTGAATAATCGGCCAGTGATAGAGGTACATGCCGTAAGAGAGATCGCCGTACTGGCTGATTTTAATCTCTTTACACAGGCTGGTGCAGAACAGAATCACTACCGCCGAAAACGCCACCGGCTCAACGATAAACGCGTAATCTGTGCTCTTGAACAGCAGGAACACCACCAGCGACACAATGGTGATCTCTTTCAGGCGGTCAAAGGTTGGCTGATGCACCGCCAGCAGGCTGCCAAAGAAGAAGTAGGACGACAGCGCAATAAACTGCTTGGCCAGCGTATCGGCTTTCGGCCCGCCGTACAGCGCGGTGAAGTAGAAGTACCAGGCGCAGGAGATAATAAAAATCACGCTCCACACCTTCAGCGGGCTTCGCTTCAGCAACGGCACGATAAAGGGCAGCAGCACGTAGAGCGTCAGCTCGGCTTTGATGGTCCACAGTGAACCATCCAGCGGCTGATTTGGGTTGTCGGTAAACACGCCCGGCAGCGACGGCTGAATAAAGTTAAGAAACGAGAAGTTGGCGACCAGATATTTAAGGGTTTCTTTATTTTTCAGAAAATCCATCAGTGGCAGAGTGGTAAGACACATGCCAATCACAAAACACATGATGATGGTGAAAATATAAGCCGGCAATATACGTTGCGCGCGCTTAATAAAATAGGATGTCAGCGATTTACTTCTTAAGTAACTTTTTGCAATAAGAAAACCACTTATTGCGAAAAATCCTTTGACGGCAAAATCACTATTGAGAAAATGCGCCAGAAAACGGATATCGGCGTTTCTCGTCACCTCAGCGGAATGCACCAGCATTACGATAAAGGCGAGGGAAAGTCGTACGATGTCAAAATTGTTTTTTTCGTTCATGTCAGCATTCTTTCATTGAGTGACGACGTGCCAGGAAAAGCCATGAAAGACTTTGCATGGTTGCTTCGGAATATTCTTATCACAGGTGTTCTGCGTGAGCAGATGCAATCTATTAGAATTTTAATCCTCATAAAAAGCAAGCAATGTTCAGGACCAGTAAAATATTCGGATTTTCCCTGGATGACGATGAGAAAGGGCTTATTAATGAAAAAACGCTAACCAGTTGGCTAGCGTTATTTCTGGACCTAACGGAACAGCTGGAAGGTGCGTGACACCTCATAGCCGACAATCGACTGCTTGCTCGATACGGTGTTGTAGTAGAGATAGTACAGCACCATCAGAATGGTGACAGCCACGGCAAGCACCTTCTTCAGCTTTCTGGTTTCCCAGATACACAGCGAAATAAGCACCGGCTCCACCTGCAGCAAATAGTTCGCCAGACGACCACCAGAAGCGTAATCCTGTAGCGCCATCCTCAGGCCACTGCCGATGGCAAAAGTGATCACCAGAATGTAATAGGTATTAAACTTTTCCGGGTCGAAATTTTTAATTTTGTCGCTCAGCAGCATGTAGCTGAAGATAAACACGAAGCCGATGTTCTTCAGGTTAGACAGCGTCAGAATACCCTGTTCCTGGCGAGAATCGGCATCGGCATAGCCCATGGCCCTGTCGCCCAGCGCACCGAGGTGGCTGGAGAGCGCGGCGATCAGCGCTGAACTGCCGAGAAACGCCAGCGGCAGGCTGGCGACCACGATAGCAATCGGGATGTATTTGTTTTTACGCACAATCATCGCCAGCGGAATCAGCAGCGCGACAATCGCGGTGGCGTGGCTGATAAACGACAGGATGAAGGTGGTGATCATGCCAGACTTGCTGCGCCGCGACATGTGCCAGACGAAGCCCATTAAAAACGCCGAACATAAACCGAAGCGAATCTGGTTCATGTCTTTGTTGATAAACAGGTGCGCAGAGTAGACGGCGAGGGCCACCAGCGGCAGCGGTGTCAGCTTACGGAAGTAGTGCGCGTTGACACCAACAGCGATGACCGCGAAGACAAAGATGAAAATGTCCGGATTAGCGGTAAAGATGCGTGTCGCACCGGCAATGGCGTAAATGGCTGGTTCATAACGGAATTCCACGACCGCACGCCAGAAACCTTCGATAATAATTTTATCGATAAACTGGGCATAGAAGTCGCGATACTGGAAGTCATCAAGGCCGGTTCCCAGGCCACGAATACCGCCAAAAGTAAAAAGTACTACAACGGCAACAAAATAAAGCCACGTCCTGATTTGCGCTGTGTTTTCATTTTTACTTAACATGATTTCGACAATAGCGACGAAAGTCAGGCTAAGACTTATGATCCAGTAAATTCCCATGGTCACAGATTCTTATAGTTTAAAATTCACTTATAACATACGGCCTTGTTAACGTAAACATGAGAAAAGTCTAATTTTTCCTGGTCCGATATTATATTGAATAGGTTTTGCCATATTTATTTGCTACCGTTTCCACAGACATTTTTCGATGAGTATGTTTTTTTCATTATCTCGCGGGGAGCCGGAGCGTCACTGAGCGATTTTATCCGCTCAGTTTGACTTTTGTTACTGTTTTTATTCAGGATTTGGAGCCAGTGCGATGAGAGGGTTGCGGATATTTAGCCTGTTTTTTTTACTGTATCTTCCGGCCGCGTTTGCCAATAAGGAAATTCCGATCTGGCCAGATGAAGTGTCAGCAAATAATAAATTTATTAATTTTAGTAAAAACCCGGCCATTAATAACCGGGCTGTTACCCACGTCGATGCGCCACAAATGATTTATGTTCCGGCAACAGGAAAAAATAATCATGCGGCGGTGCTAATCATTCCCGGTGGGGGTTTTTCTTATATTATGAAAGATCTTGAAGGGCTGGACGTGGCCAATGTGCTCAGCCAGCAGGGCTATGCTTCATTTGTGTTAATTTATCGTCTGCCACACGACGGTTCAGCGCAGTATCGCCAGCAGGCTTTTGCCGATACCCAGCGAGCGCTGCGGCTGATTCGGGCCAATGCGCAGCAGTACCAGGTAGCGCCTGACCGCATTGGCGTGATGGGCTTTTCCGCCGGTGCCTTTCTCGCCGCCAATCTGAGCAACACTCCCGATGAAGCTAACTATCAGGCGGTCGATGCGCAGGATAAGGTGTCGGCGCGCCCGGATTTCAGCGCGCTTATCTATCCGGTGCTGTCGCTGAAACAGGGCGTGACCCATCCAGGCACGCGCGCGGCGCTGTACGGAAAAGATCTCAATGCCCAACAAATGGCGCAGTTTTCGCAGGAAGATCGCGTCAGCGCACACACGCCGCCGACTTTTCTGGTGCAGGCGCTGAACGACGGCACCGCCTCACCGCAAAACGCGCTGGGCATGTTCAGCGCACTGCGGCAGAACAAGGTCAACGTGGAGCTGCATCTGTTCCAGCAGGGCGGTCACGGCTTTGGCACCGGCCAGAAGCAACATCTGCCGGTGCAAAACTGGCTCACCCTGTTCCACGCCTGGCAAAGCAGCCTGGTGAAGCGGTAAGCGGGATGTTTATTGCTTTACAACACGATTGAACGGCAGCCAGCAATCAATGGCCAGCTGTAGCTGCTCGATACGCGTAGTCAGGCCAGCCAGACCCACGCTGAGCAGGTCGCCATCGTGCGCATCGACGCAGGCTTGCTCCAGCTGCTGGCAAAGCTGATTGATATCTGCCGCATAGATAATTTGAGCTGCGCCGGCCAGTCGGTGCAGCGTGCGTGCCAGCGCGGGCCACTGCTGCTGCGCCAGTTCCTGCTGGGCCTGTTGCAAATCGCGCTGATTCTCTTCGCATACCCTGAGCAGCAGTTTTGCCACCATAACGTCATCGTGGTGCACCATGGCGCGCAGCTGCGGCAAAGACAGCAATGCCGGCAGGGCAGCAGGCTGCGCCAGGGCAGCGTTAAGCTGATCCGGATGCAGCGGCTTAAACAGGCACGCATCCATACCAGCCGCGAGGCCGCGTTCGCGCGTCTCAGCCAGTGCACTGCCGGTAAGTCCGATGATTTTGTGACGATAACCACGGCGACGTAACACACTGGTCAGCGTAAAACCATCCATCTGCGGCATATGGCAATCGGTGATTACCGCGTCAATCTGCTGTGTTGCGATGATCTCAGCTGCGAGGTCAGGCTGGCCGATCGCGGTAACACGATGCTGCAGCGCTTCCAGCTGACGGGTCAGCAGCAAACAATTCGCCGGATGATCGTCAACCACCAGGATATGCAGTGCCGGCACGGCGGGCGGCGCATCAGTCGCGCACAGGGTTACCGGCGGCGGTGCGCGACTCGGTAGCGGCAGCGTGACGTGAACCAGGGTGCCTTCACCCGGCTCGCTGTGCAGGCGCATGCTGCCCTGCATCTGTTGCAGCAGCTGCGCGCTGATCACCAGTCCCAGTCCGCAGCCGGTTTGCTGACGACCGGCTGTGGTCTGCGCAAACGGCTGAAACAGCTGTTGCTGCTCCTGTTCACTGATGCCAATGCCGCTATCCTGCACTTCAATTTCCAGCACCAGTTCGCCAGTGGCGTTTTGCTCACCGCTGAGATACACCGCCACGTTTCCCTGCGGCGTGAATTTAATGGCGTTGCTGATGTAATTGGCGATCACCTGACGCAGGCGCGGCGCATCAACCCAGACTTCAAGATCAGGCAGCGTAGTGTGATAGGTAAGCGTAAGGTTTTTTTCATGCGCCAGCCCCTGATAGAGCTGCAGTACCGGCTGGCACAGGGTCGCGATGCTATGCCACTGCGGTGCCAGCGTCAGCTGCCCGCGCTCAATCTTCGCCATATCCAGAATATCGCCCACCAGGCCGCTTAATGCCTGTGCCGATTGCCATGCAGTCAGCAGCGCCTCGCTGGCACCGGCCTTGCGCGCTTCCAGCGCCAGCAGGCCGATGATCGCGTTGACCGGATTGCGAATCTCATGGCTCACGGTAGCAACCCAACGGCTTTTGGCCTGATTTTCACGATCGGCACGATCGCGGGCGATCTGCAATTGCCGCTGCGCCCGGCGGCGGCGGCGGATTTCCCGGCCGCGCTGATACACCCAGAGCAGGCAAGCGAGGGAGACGACGGCTGCCACGCCCGCCAGCGCATAAAATGGCGTGCGATACAGTGGCCAGCTGCTGGCCGTCACCTCGGGCGTACCCTGCCAGCGGCTGGTGAGCTGCGAGATCTCACTGGGTAATATTTCATTCAGGGCCTTATTCATGATGCTGAGCAGCTCGGGATCGCCAGCGTGCACGGCGAAACTGATGTGAGCGGGCTGGGTGCCGACGCGCTGGACAATGCGCATCCGTCCGGAAAAATAGCGTTTGATCAGGTAAGCGGCGCCCAGCTGGTTATGTACCATGCCATCGGCTTTGCCTTCCACCACTTGCTGCATGCCGAGACTGGCGTTGTCCACCAGCTGTAGCTGTACTTCAGGATAGTGTTGCTGCAGCCAGCCAATGACCGGGCTGCCTTTCATTACGCTGATACGTAAGCCCGAGTGCAGCGCGGCGGGTGCACCCGCGGTAGCGGCAGTAATCAGCACAAACGGCGTGTGCAGCCACGGCTGGGTAAAACGGCCTGGCCACTGCGCGTTATAGGAGAGTGCGGCCACCATGTCGATTTTATGCTGTTGAAGCTGCATCAGGAGCGTGTCTTCGTGATACTCCGGCACGGCGACAAAATTGATACCGGTGCGCAGGTGGATTTGGTGCAGCAATTCGGCACTGATGCCCTGAAACTGGTTACGCCCATCCAGCAGTGCCAGTGGCGCAAAAAACGGATTAAAACCCACGCGCACGCTACCGTGCTGCTGTAGCCAGCGCTGTTCAGCAGCCGTAAGTGCCAGCGGTTGCTGCAGACGCCAGATGTCCGGGCGCTGTGTCCACTGGCGTGAGATCGCGCGATGCTGCTCTGCGGGGATCGCCGCGATGACGCGATTTATGGCACGCAGCAATACCGGCCTGCGCTGACTGACCAGTAGGCGACTGGCATCCTGTGCGCGTGGGGCGAGAATGTCGGCCAGCGCCAGCTGATTGAGGTAGTTGCGTTCAATTAAAAAGCTGGCGGAGGTCAGATTATCGAGCGCGTAATCCGCCTCGCCGGTCGCCAGCGCCGACAGTGCGACGCGACTGGAGGCATAACGCATGATGTGCGCCTGAGGAAATTGCGCCCGGATTACGCTGTCGCTGAGATAGTGCTGGTCCACCGCCAGTCTGACTGGCGCTGCATAAGGCACCGGCTGCATGGCACGATCGCGCTGGGTTACCACCACCGGTCGGTTGATCAGCAGATTCTGTGAGGCGTCCAGCTGGGCGTTGGAAGGCACAGTGTTCCCGGCTTTGCTAAACAGCATATCAGCCTGGTCGGCAGCGATAGCGGCCAGCGCCGCGTCACGATCGGCATAGCGCAGCATCTCTATCCGCATGCCAAGTGCCTGGCTAATCAGCCGGGCGTAATCAGCAAATACGCCTTCCACGTTTTTTTCCTCGGATGACATATCAAGGAAGGTGAGATAAGGCGGAATATCAGGCGCCCACAGCGCAATGCGCAGCGTGGGCAACTGACGCAATACCTGCCAGTCGTCCTGCGACAGTTGCGGTATCAGCGGTGCCAGCGGTTCCCGCTCCAGCGGAATATAGAGCTGTGGCATCGGCTGCGCCACCGTGGGGCTGCAGCACAGCACCAGTCCGATAAACATCAGCAGACGGATCATGAGGCTTCCATTTGATTGCGGTGTACGAAAGCAAATAAATCACTCATGGTTTTGCAGTGCAGTTTATCCATTAACCGGCTTTTATAAGTGCTGACGGTTTTATTACTGACGCCCATCCGCGCCGCGATGCGCATATTATTCAGGCCCTTAATAATGTGATGAAAAACCTGAAACTCCTGTGGTGACAATGATTCAATCATTTTTTTCTCCGCCAGCGTGCTTTCCTGCTCCATTTGCTGCATAAAACCGCCCAGCGGGAAATAACCGTAACCACGTTGTGTCGCCTGAATAGCACTGGCGATCTCTGGCATATCGGTTTTTTTACTGACAAAGCCATTGGCGCCGCTGCGCAGGCTCTGCACGGCATACACGTTTTCATTTTTCCCGGAGATAACGATGATTTTTCCTGGAAAATACTGCTCGCGCAATGACTTAACCACTTCAATTCCGTCCAGCGACGGCAGGTCGATATCAATGATGACGATATCCGGCTGCTGCTGCTGAATCAACGTTACCGCTTCCCGGCCATCGGCGCTTTCGGCCAGCACTGTATGTCCATTTTGTTCCAGCAAATAACGAACGGCCATCCGCGCGATCGGATGGTCATCAACCACAACGACCTGAGCCATAGTTAACCTTTTCCTGATGAGTGAATGACAGGTCAAACTTTAGCCGCTCGTTGAATTATATATATTGCGTATGATCAAGAACAATAAAATAATTATTTGTAGTCTATGTCCTACAAGATTAAATTAATTATAAAAGGGAAATGGTTATTCCGCCTGGAGGAGTTATCTTTCCTGGTGGGAAATAAATATTCCCTTTCTGTCACTCAGTTCATTAATTAATTAACCGATGCCCAATCGTCTTTTCATCGTAATTTCTTTTACTGTGGCGGTTTGCCTTTTCCTATTGGCAGCATGATTAACGCGGATGTCTGGTCAGGGCGCCATCTACGCTCAGCCGGGATAAATTGTTGCCGCCAGCGTGGTTTGCTACAGTAGCGGGAATTTCAGAGGAAACGTCCATGCCACGCGATAACCGCCTGTCCCGCTCGCTGCACGCGCTCATTCATCTTGATCGTCACGTTAAACGCGCTACTTCCGATGCCATGGCAAAAATGCTCGGCACCAATCCGGTGGTGGTGCGTCGTATGATGTCAGGGCTGCGTGAAAAGGGGTATCTGGTGTCGGAAAAGGGGCACGGCGGCGGCTGGGAGCTGCGCGCGGACCTGCGCGATATCACGCTGCTGGATGTGTACCAGGCCATCGGCTCCCCGGCGCTGTTCAGCATTGGCCCGGCGGCCGATCCTTCGCCCTGCCTGGTGGAACATGCGGTGGACGCCCGGCTTGACCAGGCGCTGGGTGAAGCCGAAGCGTTACTGCTGCAGCGCTTCAGCCAGATTACCGTGGCGGACATCGCCGACGATTACCTGCAAAAAATGGCCAGCCTTGGGCTGGATCCGCACATCTTTCCGCGCTGCAGCGACTAACCCGCGCGGCCATTAATCCTGCTTCTGCAATTTGATCTGCGCGTCATGCTTCATCACATGCGTGGTGACGGCGGCCTGAAACACTTTAAACATCATACCGCTGACAAAGGTGGTCAGCGTCAGCGTGATGAAGGCTGTCATGATCCAGTCGACCAGCGGCCAACCGCTGTTCAGCAGCGTCGGGTGGTAAATCAGCATCGCGGCAAACACCACCCAATGGCTCAGGCAATAGAAACAGTGAAACAGATGGCCGAGCAAGGCGTGTTTGCGTGCGGTCCAGGCGCGCAAACCGGCAAACAGTTCGGTCTGTGTCATGGTCATCGCGATGCTGGCTGAGGCCAGCGCAATCGCCAGGCACACACCCATGTCAGAGAGTAAAAAGGCATGCATAGATTTTCTCCTTTGTGACGATTGGCGCAGCGGAAAGAACGGCGGCTTATCTTTCATGTAACTTACGATATTACATGATGTGCGCTGACGCAACAGCGTGTTCTCCCCGGCAGAGTAGTGATATGTAAATTGGCGAGTTATCGCTATTTATTGGCTTTATGCGCAAACACAGCCAGTCGTCCTGTTTTTACAATGTCCCAGATTGAGTCGCACCACGGCATCAGGAGGAGAGGATGGATATTCACGCAGCCTTTATGCATCAGCTGATGATGTGGATAGAGGCGAATATTGAACAAAAGCTCATGCTGGAGACGGTCGCGCGGCGGGCCGGTTATTCGCAGTGGCATTTGCAGCGGCTGTTCCGCAGCTATACTGGCGTGGCGCTGGGAGCCTATATCCGTGAACGGAAGCTAACGGCTTCCGTCATCACCCTGCTCAGCAGTAACACGTCGCTGATGCAGATTGCGCTGCAGTTTGGCTTCGATTCACAGCAAACCTACTGCCGCACCTTTCGGCGCATGTTTGACCTGCCGCCGGGCGCTTTTCGTCGCAAATACCGGCACAGCCTGCCACCGATTGACGGTCCGGCTAGCCTGCTGATGCTGCATTCGTAGAGTCGGCTGGCGTCGTAAAGTATTTGCCTGGCGTTGAGCCGAAGGCGGCGCGAAACGCGCTGATATAGCTGCTGACGCTGTCGAAGCCCACCTGCCAGGCAACCTGCTGCACGCTGTGGCCTGCCGCCAGCCCTTCCAGCGATTTCAGCAGGCGCGATACCTGACGATATTTACTCAGGCTCATGCCAACCGCGCTCGACCAGTGGCGACTCAGGCTGCGCGCGCTCAAACCAGCCCACTGCGCCAGCTCCGGCCCGGTGCGTGTATCAGCCGGATCGTCCATCAGCAGGCGTGCAATCTGCCGCAGCCGCGGCTCTTCCGGCAGCGGCAGGGTGAGTTCCTGCGGCGTGGATTCGTACAGTTCATCAAGAAACACCTGACCCAGCCGGGCATAGCGCGCACTGCTCCACAGTTCAGGCTCCAGCACCGCCAGCCGTTCAGCCAGCGGCTCCAGCACGGTCGGGCAGGAGAGCAGCACCGGCCGATCCGGCAGCGGCGCAGCCAGCGCTTCGTCAATCAGTACCGTCCAGCCCAGCACGCGCCCCGGCCCGACCAGGGCATGGTCAAACCACGGCGGAATCCAGCCGACCAGCCGCGGCGGATTAGCAAAAATGCCCGACGAGGTGTTCACCGTCATCAATCCCTGGCGCAGACAAAACAGCTGACCGGCGGCATGACGATGCGTGCGTCGCTCGCGATCCAGCTCCTTCGACAGTGACACGGCAATGACTTTGGGCGCATCCGGCCGCATCAGCCGCTGGCGCAGCTCTTCCTTACGCGGATCGCCAGAGAACGGAAGGTTGTCGGATGGATGGATGAGCATGGCTGGGCCTGAGTGGTGAGTGGCGGAAGATCACAGGAGTCGAACCTGCCCGGGACCGCTGGCGGCCCCAACCGGATTTGAAATCCGGCCGCCTCACCGGAGACGACGATCTTCCTTTGAAGATGCCGCGCAGTATAGCGGCAATTGGCGGCAAAATCTTGATCGCATCGGGCCGTTACTGCACCTTCTCGCCGTGATGCTGCCGATACTCCTTTGGCGTGGTGGCGTAGCTTTTCTTAAACACCGAATAGAAGTACTGCAGGGAAGGATAGCCGCACATCTGCGAAATTTCATTAATATTCAATGAAGAGCAGGCCAGCAGTTCACGCGCTTTCTCCAGCTTCTCCCGGTGAATCATGGCGTGAATGGTGTCGCCGGTCTCATCGCGAAAACGCTTTTCCAGATTGGAGCGCGACATGCCAATCGCATCCAGCACCTGTTCGACCTTGATGCCTTTACAGGCGTTAAAGCGGATGTAATGCATTGCCTGAATCACCGCCGGATCGCGCAGCGAGCGAAAATCGGTAGAGCGGCGGGCAATGACTTTTACCGGCGGCACCAGAATACGTTGCAACGGCAGCGTTTGCCGATCGAGCAGGCGATGCAACAGCTTGGCTGCCTGATAACCCATCTGGCGCGTGCCCTGGGCCACCGAAGAGAGCGCCACGCGGGACAGATAGCGCGTCAGCTCTTCGTTATCGATGCCGATTACGCTGAGCTTCTCCGGCACCGGAATTTTCAGGTATTCACAAGCCTGCAGCAAATGACGTGCACGCGCGTCGGTCACCGCGATAATGCCGGTCTGCGGCGGCAGCGTTTGCAGCCAGTCGGCGAGGCGGTTTTGCGCGTGCTGCCAGTTTTCCGGCGCGGTTTCCATCCCCTGATACACCACACCCTGGTAGCGCTCGCGCATCACTAGCTGGCGAAACGCCTGCTCGCGCTCCTGCGCCCAGCGTTTGCCACTGGCGGCGGGCAGACCATAAAACGCGAAGCGATGAATGCCTTTCTCTTTCAGGTGCAGAAAGGCACTCTCCACCAGCGCAGCGTTGTCGGTGGCGATGTAGTGCACCGGCGGATAATCCTGCTGCCGGTGATAAGAGCCACCAACGCCGACAATCGGCACCGGCACATTGCTGAGCAGGCTCTCGATCGAGCTGTCGTCGTAATCCGCAATGACACCGTCGCCCAGCCATTCGCGGATGTTGTCGATGCGGCAGCGGAAATCCTCTTCAATGAAGATATCCCAGTCGGTTTGTGAAGCCTGCAGATACTCGCCGACCCCTTCCACTACCTGGCGGTCATACACCTTGTTGGCGTTAAACAGCAGCGTAATACGGTAACGTTTTTCGTGCATCGTGGCGCGCTCCCTTAAACCTGTTGCGCATTGCATAGCACGGCGGAAAAGGCAGCAGAAATTGTTTGCGCCACATTGTGATCGCCCACGCGATTACACCCGGCGGCGCGTGGCCGTATCCATCCACACCGCCAGCAGTAAAATCGCCCCTTTAACGATGTACTGCCAGAAGGTCGGTACGTCCATCATGCTCATGCCGTTATCCAGAGACGCCATGATGAAGGCGCCCATCACCGCGCCGGCCACCGAACCGACGCCGCCCGCCAGGCTGGTGCCGCCAATCACGCAGGCAGCGATGGCATCCAGTTCGGCAATATTGCCCGCCGAGGGCGAGCCAGCACCAAGACGTGAGCTGAGGATCAGGCCGGCGATAGCCACCATGACACCGTTGATGGCGAACACCGCCAGCTTGGTGCGCGCCACGTTGATGCCCGACAGGCGCGCTGCATCAATGTTGCCGCCGATGGCGTAAATCCGTCGTCCGAAGGCGGTGCGCGTGGCCATAAACATGCCGCCGAGCAGCAGCAGTGCCAGCAGCAGGACCGGTGTCGGCACGCCGCGGTAATCGTTCAGTAACCAGATGGCACCCAGCACCAGAACAGCGGTAATCGCCTGGCGTGCCACCGTGCCGCTGGCGGCCGGTTGTGATAACCCCAGCTGCTGGCGACGCAGCCGCCGCCGCCATTGCCAGAGAATAAACAGTGCCAGACCGGCGAAGCCGAAGCCAAAGCCGACGCCGCCGGGCAAATAGCTTTGCCCGATCTGCGACATCGCCGGCGTCGTTGGCGCAACGGTGGTGCCATCGGTAATACCAACCAGAATGCCGCGAAACGCCAGCATGCCCGCCAGCGTGACGATGAACGAGGGCACCTTACGGTACGCGACCCACCAGCCATTCCAGGTGCCCAGCAACAGGCCAAGCACCAGCGTTACCACGATGGTCAGCGGCAGCGGCCAGCCGAGCCAAACGTCAAAGATGGCCGCGGCACCGCCCAGCAGGCCCATCATCGAACCGACGGAAAGGTCGATCTCCGCCGAGATAATGACAAACACCATGCCCACCGCGAGGATGCCGGTGATGGCGGTCTGGCGCAGCAGGTTAGAGACGTTGCGTGGGCTAAGCCAGGCACCGTCGGTGGTCCAGGTGAAGAACAGAGCGATAAGCACAATCGCTCCCAGCATCACCAGCACCTGCAGATTGAAGCGCGGAAACTTGCCCGGCGCTGGCTTGCCCGGGGTACCGGACAGGCTCTGGCTACTTTCAGTTTTAAGCATAATGTTCGCTCCGCAGGGCAGCTTCCATGACCTGCTCCTGAGTCAGGTTGTCGTTAATCAGATCGGCTTTGATTTGCCCTTCGTGCATCACCAATACGCGGTCACTCAGACCCAGCACTTCAGGCAGTTCGGAGGAGATAACAATCACCGCGATGCCCTGCTGCACCAGCGCGTTAATCAGCAGATAGATCTCCTGGCGAGCGCCGACGTCGATGCCGCGCGTCGGTTCGTCCAGAATCAAAATGCGCGGATTGAGCAGCAGGCATTTGGCGAGGATCGCTTTTTGCTGATTGCCCCCGCTGAGTCGGCCAATCGCCAGCTCGGGTGAGGAGGTTTTGACACGCAGACGGCGGATAGCATCGTTGATCGCCTGCTGCTCCTGGGCTTCATCCAGCGTGGAGAAGCGATGGCTGTATTGATCCAGCGCGGCCAGCGTGATGTTTTTCCCCACGCCCATCAGTGGCACGATGCCATCTTTTTTCCGGTCCTCCGGCACCATGGCGATGCCGTGCGCAATCGCTGCCCGGCAATCGTCGATCTTCACCTGCTGGCCATCAATCCAGATTTCGCCCTGCCAGCGACCGGGCCAGACACCAAACAGGCACTGGACCGTTTCGGTGCGTCCTGCGCCCACCAGCCCGGCAATACCGAGAATTTCGCCGCGCTTCAGGCTGAACGACACATTATTGACGCGGCGCACGTGGCGGTTGACCGGATGCCAGGCGGTAAGGTTTTCCACTTTCAGCACCGTTTCGCCGATCTCGTGCGGCTGGTGCGGATAGAGCGCGGTGAGCTCGCGGCCCACCATCATCGTGATGATGTCATCTTCACTCAGCCCGGCTGCTGGCCGCGTGGCGATGTGCTGACCATCGCGGATCACACAGATGGTGTCCGAAATCGCTTTGACCTCATTAAGCTTGTGGGAGATGTAGATGCAGGCAATACCGTGCTCGCGCAGGTTAGTGATAATCCCAAGCAGCACTTCGGTTTCCTGTTCGGTGAGCGACGAGGTCGGCTCATCAAGGATTAGCAATCGCACCTGCTTATTCAGCGCCCGCGCGATCTCTACCAGCTGCTGCTGGCCGAGGCCGAGCTCGCCAACCTTAGTGGCAGGCGAAACGTTAAGTTTGACCCGCTCCAGCAGCTGCTGGCAGCGCAGCGTCATGGTTTCATCATCGACCATACCGAAGCGACCCAGCTCGGCACCGAGGAAAATGTTCTCCATGACCGTAAGCTGCCGCACCAGCGCCAGCTCCTGATGAATAATCACAATGCCTTTGCGCTCGGTGTCGCGAATGGTTTGCGCCTCGATGCGATCGCCGGCAAAGCGAATTTCGCCGTCAAATTCGCCGTGCGGGTAAAGCCCGCACAGCACTTTCATCAGCGTCGATTTGCCCGAGCCGTTCTCACCGCACAGCGACATGACTTCACCGGCTTCGAGCCGCAGGCTGACGGCGTCCAGCGCTTTCACCGCGCCGAAGCGCTTGGTGATGTTGTTCATTTCCAGCAGCATCGATCTGCTCCTTCGCGTTTCAGGCGCTTAGAGTTCGCTCTGTTTATGGAAGCCGTCTTTCACTACGGTGCTTTCGATGTTGTCTTTGTTGACCGGAATCGGCTTCAGCAGGCGCGACGGCACCTCTTTCAGGCCATTATTCAGCTTGCTGTTGCTGGCGGGCGTTTTGCCATCGCCCAGTTCCACCGCAATTTTTGCCGCTTCGGTGGCGAGTTCGGTGATGGGTTTGTACACCGTCATGGTTTGCGTGCCGTTCATGATGCGTTTGATGGCGGCGAGATCGGCATCCTGACCGGAAATGGCGACTTTGCCCGCCAGTCCCTGCGCGCTCAGCGCCTGAATGGCCCCACCGGCGGTGGCATCGTTGGAGGCAACGACGGCATCAATGTGGTTGCTGTTAGCGGTCAGCGCGTTTTCCATGATTTTCAGCGCATTCTCTGGCAGCCAGGCATCAACCCACTGATCGCCCACCACTTTGATGCTGCCGTTATCGATGTAAGGTTTTAACACTTTCATCTGGCCGGCACGGAACAGACGCGCGTTATTATCCACCGGCGATCCGCCCATCAAAAAGTAGTTCCCTTTAGGTACCTGTTTAACCAGACTTTCGGCCTGCAGTTCGCCGACTTTTTCATTATCAAACGAGATATAAAAATCGATGTCGGCATTATTAATCATGCGGTCATAAGCGAGAACTTTAATGCCTTCGCGTTTCGCTTCGGCCACCACATTACTCAATACCTGACCGTTATAAGGAATGATGACCAGCACATCGACACCGCGGTTGATCATATTTTCAATCTGCGAGATTTGCGTCTCTTCATTGCCGTTGGCCGACTGGACAAATACTTTGGCCCCAGACTTTTCCGCCTGGCTGACAAAAATGTCCCGGTCTTTCTGCCAGCGTTCCAGACGTAAATCATCGATCGCCATACCGATTTTCACTTCTTTCGCCAGCCCGGCGTGGCTGAACAGGGCCAGTGCAGCGCTGAGGGCTAACAGCGTGTGTCTCATTTTCATCATGGTCATCCTGTAGGTTGAGGCTATTGTCGTTGTAAGGCTATGAACCAGGGCGGATGAATTGTTGCCCCGCGACGTGAACAACATCAATTACTGATTTTTATCCTGCTATTACGTTTTTTTGTTTATTTGTGATTCTTTGAGCGCGATCGAAATTTTACGCGGCCATATGTTAAATCTTGCAGCGGCGCTGCGCGCCGGTACGCGATGTAATTAAATACATGGATTTGCGAGCTGCCGCACAAATAATAATTATCTTAAGTTCAGTGTGAAATATCGTAATTGAGCTGAACGCTTACGCCTCCGCAAAATAACGCTTCACTGCTGACCATTCGGGTCTGATGCTAAGGAGCACAACATGCACGCTTATTTCGACCAGCTTGAGCGCGTTGGTTATGAAGGGGCCAATACCACTAACGCACTGGCGTTTCGTCATTACAATCCGCAGGAAGTGATTCTGGGTAAAACCATGGCGGAACACCTGCGTTTTGCCGCCTGTTACTGGCACACGTTCTGCTGGAACGGGGCGGATATGTTCGGCGTGGGGGCCTTTGATCGCCCGTGGCAGAAAAATGGCGATGCGCTGCAGCTGGCGAAGCTCAAAGCGGATGTCGCGTTCGAGTTCTTTTACAAACTCAACGTGCCTTATTACTGCTTCCATGATGTCGATGTGTCACCGGAAGGTGATTCGCTGCGCAGCTACCGGGAAAACCTGGCGGTAATGACCGATAAGCTGCTGGAAAAACAGCAGGAAACCGGCGTCAGATTGCTGTGGGGCACCGCGAACTGCTTTACGCATCCCCGCTATGCGGCCGGCGCGGCGACCAGCCCGGATCCGGAAATTTTCGCCTGGGCAGCCAGCCAGGTGTGCAGCGCGATGCAGGCGACGCAGACGCTGGGCGGTG
Source organism: Type-C symbiont of Plautia stali (assembly GCF_059730935.1). NCBI lineage: Bacteria > Pseudomonadati > Pseudomonadota > Gammaproteobacteria > Enterobacterales > Enterobacteriaceae > Type-C symbiont of Plautia stali. The sequence continues at coordinate 84,780 of NZ_AP035923.1, forward strand.
AAAACTATGTGCTATGGGGCGGACGCGAAGGATACGAGACGCTGCTGAATACCGATTTGCGGCAGGAGCGCGAGCAGATCGGGCGCTTCATGCAGATGGTGGTGGAGCACAAGCATAAAATCGGTTTCCAGGGGATGTTGCTGATTGAGCCGAAGCCACAGGAACCGACTAAACACCAGTACGATTTTGATGTCGCGACGGTCTACGGTTTCCTCCGGCAGTTTGGCCTGGAAAAAGAGATCAAAGTGAATGTGGAAGCCAACCATGCCACGCTGGCGGGTCACTCTTTCCATCATGAAATTGCGACGGCGATTGCACTGGGCATCTTCGGTTCGGTCGATGCCAACCGCGGTGACAGCCAGTGCGGCTGGGATACCGACCAGTTCCCGAACAGCGTCGAAGAAAACGCGCTGGTGATGTACGAAATCCTCAAAGCGGGCGGGTTCACCACCGGCGGCTTAAACTTTGATGCCAAAGTACGACGCCAGAGCACCGACAAATATGATCTGTTTTATGGCCACATCGGCGCGATGGATACCATGGCGCTGGCGCTGAAAGTGGCGGCACGTATGGTGAGCGATGGTGAGCTGGATAAGCGCGTGGCGCAGCGCTATAGCGGCTGGAATGGTGAGTTCGGCCAGCAAATTCTGAAAGGTGAGTTTTCTCTTGCCTCGCTGGCGGCGCATGCTCAGCAACAGCAACTCAATCCGCAGCATCGCAGCGGACGCCAGGAGCAGCTGGAAAATCTGGTGAATCACTATCTGTATAATTTCTAATCCATCGGGAGCGAAGCATGGTTATCGGGATCGATTTAGGCACCTCCGGCGTCAAAGTGGCGCTGCTGGATGCGCACGGCCAGGTTCAGGCAACGGCCAGCGCGCCGCTGCAGGTGACGCGTCCGCAGCCGCTATGGAGCGAACAGGATCCCGAAAGCTGGTGGCAGGCCACCGATAGTGCCATGCAGGCGCTGGCGCAGCAGCACGATTTACGCCACGTCAGCGCCATCGGTTTTAGCGGCCAGATGCACGGCGCGACGCTGCTGGACGCCGCGCATCAGGTGCTGCGTCCGGCGATATTGTGGAACGACGGGCGCAGTAGCGCGCAGTGTCACGAGCTGGAGCAGCGCGTGCCGTCGTCGCGTCAGATTACCGGCAACCTGATGATGCCGGGTTTTACCGCGCCCAAATTGTTGTGGGTGCAGCAGCATGAACCGGCGATATTTGCGCAGGTAGCAAAAGTGCTGCTGCCGAAAGATTATCTGCGCTGGCGGATGAGCGGCGATTTCGCCACCGATATGTCAGATGCGGCCGGAACGATGTGGCTGGATGTGGCACAGCGCGACTGGAGCGATGCAATGCTGGCGGCGTGCGGGCTGAACCGCAGCCACATGCCGCAGTTGTTTGAAGGCAACCAGATTACCGGCACGCTGCTGGCGGAAATTGCGGCACGCTGGGGGATGGAGCCGGTGCCGCTGGTGGCCGGCGGCGGCGACAATGCGGCTGGCGCCGTCGGCGTTGGCATGGTTGAGCCAGGACAGGGCATGCTGTCGCTCGGCACCTCCGGCGTCTATTTTCTGGTGAGCGAAGGCTATCTCAGCAATCCGCAACGCGCCGTGCACAGTTTCTGTCATGCGCTGCCGCAGCGCTGGCATCTGATGTCGGTGATGCTGAGTGCCGCCGCCTGTCTGGACTGGGCCGCTGCGCTGACCGGCTGTGATGATGTGCCGCACCTGCTGGCCGAAGCTGAACGCGCCAGCGCGCAGGCCACGCCTGTGTGGTTTTTGCCTTACCTTTCCGGCGAGCGCACGCCGCACAATAATCCGCAGGCACAGGGGGCTTTCTTTGGCCTGACGCACCAGCACGGCCGGCCGGAACTGGCGCGCGCGGTGCTGGAAGGTGTGGGCTTTGCGCTGGCGGAAGGCATGGATGCGGTGCATGAGTGTGGCGTACTGCCCAACACGGTGATGCTGATTGGCGGCGGTGCGCGCAGCGCGTACTGGCGGCAGATGCTGGCGGACATCAGCGGACTGACGCTGGATTATTGTCACGGCGGCGAGGTGGGGCCGGCGCTCGGTGCCGCACGTCTGGCGCAGCTGGCAGTGGAACCGGCCAGCGAATGGCCGGCACCGGCGTTAGTGCAGCGCCATCAGCCGGACGCCGCGCAGCATCAGGCTTATCAGCCGCGCCGTGCGCGCTTTGCGCAGCTATACCAGCAGTTGTTACCACTGATGTCCTGATTTGGCTGACGCATGGCCGGATGAGGTCGCAAGGCGTGAACAGAGTCGGGTATGATGGGAAGAATCGCTGAAGATACGTGGCCGGATTTGGCTGCGCATCTTCGCCCATCGTTACCCTTCATCGCCTGAGGAACCCACCATGCCGCAGCCCGTCTATTTTCTTGTCCTGCCGGGCGTCATGGCGCTCGACCTCACCGGGCCGGCAGAGACGCTGCAGCTGGCGGGCGGACATTTTGCGCTGCACTACATCGGCCCGCAGGCGAGCGTCACCTGCTCGACCGGCATGACCATTGCTGATATTGCACCGCTGCCCGCCACGCTACCCGATAACAGTCTGCTGATTGTGCCCGGCGTGTTCGATTCCCGCATCTGGTTCGATACCGGGGCTGCCGGGCAGGCGCGCGACTGGCTGCGCCAGCAACGCAGCGCGATTCATACGCGGCGCATTACCCTCGTGTGTATTTGCTCCGGCGCGCTGCTCTCCGCGCAGGCTGGTCTGCTGGATGGCGTACAGTGCACCACGCACCATGATGTGTTGCCGCGCCTGAAAGCCGCCGCGCCGGCTGCGCTGGTGAAAGACAACCGTGTGTTTGTGGAAGATGCCGGCATCTGGACCAGCGCGGGGATTACTGCGGGTATCGATCTGGCGCTGCACCTGATCAACCGTCTGTGCGGCGCGCGGCAGGCGCTGACGGTGGCGCGGGAGATGGTGGTGTGGTTCCGCCGCTCGGGTGACGATCCGCAACTGTCGCCATGGCTGCGTTATCGTAATCATCTGCATCCGGCGATTCATCGCGCGCAGGACGCGATGATTGCACATCCGGAACATGACTGGTCGCTGGGCGCGCTGGCCGAACGTGCCCACGTCAGCGAGCGCCATCTGACGCGCCTGTTTCGCCAGCATCTGGGTATCAGCGTGCGGGAATATCACGAGCAGCTGCGGCTGGTGATTGCGCGCCAGCGCCAGCAGCAGGGGGAAGCGGCGGAAAAAGCGGCGCTGGCCGCCGGCTTCTCCTCGGCACGCCAGCTGCGCCGCGCCCGGCAGCGCTGGGACGATCAGCTCACCAGATGATACTTGTCCACGCGTTTCAGCAACATCGCCAGCAGCAGACTGCCCAGCAGGGTTACGCCAAAGACCCACGGCAGATCGAGCCACGGCCGCGACATATCGTCGTAATGATGGGTACGCAGATAGTGAATGAACAGCGCATGGAAACCATAAATCGGCAGCGAATAGCGTGAAATGGTTGCCAGCAGCGGCAGCGGCCGGTGGTTCAGCACATTTTTAAACAGCACCAGCAGGCTTATCGCCGCGATAAACACCAGTGGGCCACAGTAAAGATACCAGGTGTCATTAAACGCGCCGTTAATCTTCAGCATCTGTCTGGTGCCGAGCGCGATACCGATGACGCAGGCGATAAAACTCAGCCCGGCCAGCCAGCTGATGCCGCGCCTGTCGGTATCCATCACGCCAATCGCCCGTCCAAGCAGCGCGTACAGCAGGTAGTAAATCGAGTCGCCGCTGACATACAGATTGACCGGCAGCCAGTGGAACGGCCCCAGCGACTGGCTGACGGTGTTCGGATTGGCGATCACCGCGAGGACCAGCACCAGCAGCGCCACATAGCGCGGCGGCACGTTTTTCACCTGAATCAGCGGAGACAGCAGGTAGATGCCGATAATGGCGAAGAAGAACCACAGATGGTAGAACACCGGCTTCTGCAACAGCTTGAGCAGTGAGCGGCCTTCGCTGATTGGCGTCAGCCAGGTGATGTAGGCCAGCGCGACGGCGCTGTAGAACAGCAGGCACAGCACAATGCGCAGCAGATGGCGGCCCTGCGCGCTGCGTTCGCCAAAGAACAGATAACCGGAAATCATGAAGAACAGCGGCACGCAGACGCGCGAAGCCGAGTTAAGCAGATTGGCGACGTCCCAACTGGGTCCGGTGACAGCCATCGGTCCGGTGATGTACCAGGTGGTGGTGTGAATGACGATCACCATCAGACAGGCGACCGCGCGTAAGTTATCAATCCAGCAGATTTTTTGCGACATGGCTTCCTCGTGCGTACTCCGTGCGAAGAAGGGTAGCCAGTGCACAGCGGGCCAACAACCCCCGCAGCCTGGATTTCGGAGCTCTCTGTTAACCGCCGCACAACCGTGGCCGCCTGCGCCAGGATTTCCGGCTGCACAATGCGCGGTCAAAGGGTATACTGTCGCACTCTTTTTAAATCCACCCGTATCGCGTGCGAATTCAACATGCAAAAGTTTGATACCAAGACCTTTCAGGGCCTGATCCTGACCTTGCAGGATTACTGGGCGCGTCAGGGCTGCACCATCGTCCAGCCGCTGGACATGGAAGTGGGCGCTGGCACTTCTCACCCTATGACTTGCCTGCGTGCTCTCGGGCCAGAGCCAATGGCGAGCGCCTACGTGCAGCCATCGCGCCGTCCCACCGATGGCCGCTACGGTGAAAACCCGAACCGTTTACAGCACTACTACCAGTTCCAGGTGGTGATTAAGCCGAACCCGGACAACCTTCAGGAGCTGTACCTCGGATCGCTGAAAGAGCTCGGTATCGACCCTGGCGTGCATGACATTCGCTTCGTCGAAGATAACTGGGAAAACCCGACGCTGGGTGCCTGGGGTCTCGGCTGGGAAGTGTGGCTGAACGGCATGGAAGTCACGCAGTTCACCTACTTCCAGCAGGTCGGCGGCCTGGAGTGTAAGCCGGTGACCGGCGAGATCACCTACGGTCTGGAGCGCCTGGCGATGTACATCCAGGGCGTGGACAGCGTGTACGATCTCACCTGGAGCGACGGCGCGTTCGGCAAAACTACCTACGGTGACGTGTTCCACCAGAACGAAGTGGAGCAGTCGACCTACAACTTTGAGTACGCCGACGTCGATTTCCTGTTCAGCTGCTTCGAGCAGTATGAAAAAGAGGCACAGCAGCTGCTGGCGCTGGAGAAACCGCTGCCGCTGCCGGCTTATGAGCGCATTCTCAAAGCCGCGCACAGCTTCAACCTGCTTGATGCGCGCAAGGCGATCTCGGTCACCGAGCGCCAGCGCTATATCCTGCGTATCCGCACCCTGACGAAAGCCGTGGCGGAAGCCTATTATGCCTCCCGCGAGGCGCTCGGCTTCCCTATGTGCAACCGTAATAAGTAAGAGGCAGCCATGACCGATAAAACTTTCCTGGTGGAAATTGGCACCGAAGAGTTGCCTCCGAAAGCCCTGCGCAGCCTGGCAGAAGCCTTTGCTGCGCACTTTACCGCTGAGCTCGACAGCGCCGGTCTGGCGCATGGCGACGTCAGCTGGTTTGCGGCACCGCGTCGTCTGGCGCTGAAGGTGGCACAGCTGGCGGCCGCACAGCCCGATCGCGAAGTAGAAAAGCGCGGCCCGGCCGTCGCTGCGGCATTTGATGCCGAAGGCAAGCCGACTAAAGCGGCAGAAGGCTGGGCACGTGGCAACGGCATCACCGTAGAGCAGGCTGAGCGTCTCAGCACTGACAAAGGCGAGTGGCTGGTGCATCGTGCTGCGGTAAAAGGCGAAAGCGCGCAGGCGCTGCTGCCGGCGATGGTCGCGACCGCGCTGAGCAAGCTGCCGATTCCAAAACTGATGCGCTGGGGCGCCAGCGACGTGCAGTTCGTGCGTCCGGTGCACACCGTGACGCTGCTGCTGGGTGATGAGCTGATTCCGGCCACCATCCTCGGTATTCAGTCCGATCGCGTCATTCGCGGCCACCGCTTCATGGGCGAGCCGGAGTTGACGCTGGATAATGCCGATCAATATCCGCAGCTGCTGCAGGAGCGCGGTAAAGTGATCGCCGATTACGCCACGCGTAAAGCCAAAATCAAAGCCGATGCCGAAGCCGCCGCGCAGCAGCTGGGCGGTAAAGCCGACCTGAGCGACAGCCTGCTGGAAGAGGTGGCTTCGCTGGTGGAGTGGCCGGTGGTGCTGACGGCGAAGTTTGAAGAGAAGTTCCTCGCGGTACCGGCTGAAGCGCTGGTGTACACCATGAAAGGGGATCAGAAGTACTTCCCGGTTTACGCGGAAGATGGCCAGCTGCTGCCCAACTTCATCTTCGTCACCAACATTGAATCGCGCGATCCGCAGCAGATCATTGCCGGTAATGAAAAAGTGGTGCGTCCGCGTCTGGCCGATGCCGAGTTCTTCTTCAACACCGACCGCAAAAAGCGTCTGGAAGATAACCTGCCGCGTCTGGAAACCGTGCTGTTCCAGAAAGAGCTGGGTACGCTGCGTGACAAAACCGACCGTATTCAGGCGCTGGCCGGCTGGATTGCCGCGCAGATTGGCGCTGATGTCAATCACGCCACGCGCGCTGGCCTGCTGTCGAAGTGCGACCTGATGACCAATATGGTGTTCGAGTTCACCGACACCCAGGGTGTGATGGGCATGCACTACGCGCGCCACGATGGTGAAGCGGAAGATGTGGCAGTTGCACTTAACGAGCAGTACCAGCCGCGTTTCGCCGGTGACGATCTGCCGTCCAGCCCGGTGGCCTGCGCCGTGGCGATTGCCGATAAAATGGATACCCTGGCCGGTATCTTCGGCATCGGACAGCATCCGAAAGGCGATAAAGACCCGTTTGCGCTGCGTCGTGCCGCGCTGGGCGTGCTGCGTATCATCGTTGAGAAGAACCTGCCGCTCGATCTGCAAACCCTGACGGAAGAAGCGGTGCGCCTGTACGGCAGCAAGCTGAGCAACGCCAACGTGGTTGATGATGTCATCGACTTCATGCTGGGTCGTTTCCGCGCCTGGTATCAGGAAGAGGGCCACAGCGTTGACACCATTCAGGCGGTGCTGGCGCGTCGTCCAACCCGTCCGGCCGATTTCGATGCACGTATGAAGGCGGTTTCGCACTTCCGTACGCTGGAAGCGGCTTCGGCGCTGGCGGCGGCTAACAAGCGCGTGTCGAATATCCTGGCGAAAGCCACCGAAACCCTGAACGACAGCGTGCAGGCGTCCCTGCTGAAAGAGAACGCTGAAATTCAGCTGGCGACCTTTGTCACCGCGCTGGGCGACAAACTGCAGCCGTACTTTGCGGAAGGCCGCTATCAGGATGCTCTGGTTGAGCTGGCGCAGCTGCGCGAAGCGGTGGATAACTTCTTCGATAACGTTATGGTGAATGCCGATGACGACGCGGTGCGTGTCAATCGCCTGACGCTGCTGGCGCAATTGCGCGAGCTGTTCCTGCAGGTGGCGGACATTTCGCTGCTGCAGTAAGCGATGGGCAGAAGTGAACCGAAGGGACGAGCAATCGTCCCTTTTTTTGTTTCAGGCGGCAGAAGAGGTGAACAGGCGCGCGTCGCGCAGCAGGTGATCGTTACCGCGACGGCGGGTAAAGCCGCTGCGGTCAAAGAATTCCAGAATCTGCACCGCGACTTTGCGACCGGTACCCAGCTGGTTGCGGAAGTCGGCGGCGCTGGTGCTGCCTCCGGCGGCCGCGCGCTGACGAATCAGATCGGCGAAGATCTGGATCTGCGCGCTGCGGTAGTAGCGATCGCGCACGATCGCTGTGATATGTCCGAGACGCGCCGCGGTGAGCAATAAACCGCGAATCTGCTCTTCATCCTGCTGCAGCGCATCGGCAATGTCGCGCACCCACAGCGGCTGGTCGCTGAACAGCGGCTCGACCTGCTGCCACAGCGTGGCTTCCTGTGGATTAAAGCGCGGCGCGAAGTCGGGCAGGTGCAGCCAGCCCTGTTTCTGCCGCAGCTCGCCTTGTGCCAGCATCTGGTCGATTAATCCCGGCACCAGCGGTGCCGGCGCATGCGGCAGCGCCACACGGCGCAGGTGATCGTGGCCGATGCCCGGCAGCTCCGGATGCTGCTGGTGGAAGGCGCTCAGCGCTTCCCGTAAACGCTGCTGCCAGGCGCTGGCCATGGTGTCGCTCATCAGGCTGGTCCCCAGCCGCACCGGATCCAGTGGAAGCAGCAGCGCGTCGAGCGCCGGCGCAGTGAGCTGACGCGCCCAGCCGAGCTCGTCATACGCGGCCGGTTGATACGCCAGATGCGCCTGCAGGCTGGCGCTGTCATCGCGCGCCGCGGCCAGCTGCTGTAGCCACTGCAGATAGTCCGGCTGGCGTTTACCGCGCTTTTTGCTGTCGCACAGCAGTACGCGTCCGCCGCCCAGCGTGTGCTGCGCATTGCTGTCGCGAATAATTATCCGATCGTTTTCCGCCAGCCACAGCGGCTGGCTGAGCACCAGTTCAGCCACATCGTCCGTGAGCTGCGTTAAGCGGCCGGTGACGTGGCTGGCCGCGTGATGCAGATGCACCGGCTGTGAGGCCGTTTTCAGCGGTTGCAGCAGGCTCAGTGCAACGATCAGCCGCTGCGTGCCGGCGGGACGTGGCTGCGCCAGCAGCCAGTCGCCGCGCGTAATCTGTGCTTTCTCTACGTCACCGACGATATTCAGCGCGATGCGCTCGCCCGCCTGGGCGCGCGTCACCGGCTGGTTCTGCGCATGCAGCGCCCGCACGCGCAGCGGCAGGTTCAGGCTGCTGAGCCACAGCGTGTCGCCCACCCTGACTTCACCGCTCAGCGCGGTGCCGGTGACCACCAGCCCGGTGCCTTTCAGCGTGAAAGCGCGGTCGATGGCGAGGCGGAAACGGCGACCAGGCTCAAACGCCGGTGCGTTCAGGCTGCTGAGGTGCTGGCGCAGCGTTTCAATGCCCTGCTGCGTATGGCTGCTGGTAACAAACTGCGCTGCCGCTGGCCAGCCGAGCTGCTGCGTGAGCTGCGCGACCTGCTGCTGCACCTCCGCGATGCGTGCGGCGTCAACGCGGTCGGCTTTGGTCAGCGCCACGCTCAGCGGCGGCTGTCCGGCGAGGCTCAGCAGCTGTAAATGCTCACGCGTCTGCGGCATCACGCCATCGTCACAGGCCACCACCAGCAGCGCATGATGGATGCCGCCGATGCCGGCCAGCATGTTGGCGAGAAATTTTTCATGGCCAGGCACATCAATGAAGCCCAGCGTGCGGCCATCGGGCTGCGGCCAGTAGGCATAACCGAGATCGATGGTCATGCCGCGCCGTTTCTCTTCCGGCAGGCGATCGGCATCAATACCGGTCAGGGCCTGCAACAGCGCAGTTTTACCGTGATCTACATGTCCGGCCGTGGCAATAATCATGGTACTAAGGTCCGTATCAGGGCGGCTTCGTCATCAAGGCAGCGTAAATCCAGCCACAGTTTGCCCTCCTGCAGGCGACCAATCACCGGGCGTGCCAGCTGGCGCCAGCGCTGCGCCAGGGCGTTGAGCTGGCTGCCGTGACCGTCGCGTGGCGTGAAGGTGATAGCAAAGCTGGGCAGACGTTCGACCGGCAGCGAACCGCTGCCAATTTGCGAGGAACAGGCGGCGATCGCCAGCGAAAAATCGGCGCTGAAGGCGTGCTCCAGCGCCGGCATCAGACGTTCAGCCTGTTGCAGAATATCGTGCGCGCTGCGCGTCAGCAGGCGCAGTGTTGGCAGCGCCTCGTGCAGGGTTTCCGGCTGACGGTAGAGCTGCAGCGTGGCTTCCAGTGCCGCCAGCGTCATTTTATCGACGCGCAGTGCGCGCTTCAGCGGATGCTGTTGCAGCTGGTCAATCAGCGCTTTTTTGCCGACGATAATCCCGGCCTGCGGGCCACCCAGCAGTTTGTCACCGGAGAAACTCACCAGGCTCACGCCGGCCGCAATCAGCTGCTGCGGCATCGGTTCAGGCGGCAATCCGTACGCCGTCATATCCACCAGCGAACCGCTGCCGAGATCGCTGATCACCGGCAGGCCGTGCGCGTCGCCTAACTGCACCAGCTCGGCTTCAGACACGGCATGGGTAAAGCCCTGAATCTGGTAATTACTGGTATGTACCTTCATCAGCAGGCCGCTACCCTCGCCGATGGCGCCGCGATAATCCTTCAGATGGGTGCGATTGGTGGTACCGACTTCGATAAGACGGCAGCCTGCCTGGCGCATCACGTCAGGGATACGGAATGCGCCGCCGATCTCCACCAGTTCGCCGCGCGACATAATCACGTCGCGGCCCGCTGCCAGGCTGGCCAGCATCAGCAGCACCGCAGCGGCGTTGTTATTGACGACACAGGCAGCTTCGGCGCCGGTTAGCTCGCACAGCAGTGCGCTGACTGCGCGATCGCGATGGCCGCGCGCCGCGTCGTCCAGCGCATACTCCAGCGTTACCGGCTGGCGCAAGCAGGCGCTGACCGCCGCGATTGCGCGATCGCTGAGCTGCGCGCGCCCCAGATTGGTGTGCAGCACGGTGCCGGTCAGGTTAAACACCGGGCGCAGCGCGCTTTGCTGCTGCTGCTGCGCGCGGCGCAGCGCTTCATCCGGCCAGCTGGCGTGCCAGTGCGGTAACGATTGATGTTGCTGAATGTGGTCGCGCGCCTCCTGCTGCATGCCGCGCAGCTGACGCGTGATAAAGGCGGTACCGGATTGTGCCAGCAGCGGCTGCAGCGCCGGATCGCGCAGCAGGCTGTCGATGGCAGGGAGCTGACTGTAGAGGGCTTTCATCACATCACTTAGTGGGTGGGCGGAACCGTACGGGCAAAGCTTTCCCGCTCGAACAGCGTTTCTGCCAGTTTAACCAGCGCCGGGCGATTGACGCACCAGTTGGGCAGCACGCGGCGAAAATTGAGATAGCCCAGGGTGCAGCCGGTAGCGATATCGGCGAGGTTGAGCGTGCCGCTGTTGAGCAACTCGCCCTGTGCGGCGGCGGTTTCCAGCGCGTCGAGGCCGCGCGCGATTTTCTCGCGATTACGTAGCAGCACCTCTTCCGATTGCCGATCGCCGGGACGCATCTGTTCGCGCACGATCATCACCGCCGCATCATTGATGCCGTCGGCCAGCTTCTCCAGCTGGCGGATCTGCAGGGCGCGCAGTGCGTCGTCGGGCAGCAGGGCAGGCGCATCGCCACGCAGCTCAATCACCTGAGCAATAATTGAGGAGTCAAACCAGGTCAGCTGCTGGTCATCAATGAAGGCCGGCACTTTACCCAGCGGATTGTACTGCGGGACGTGGCTGTCAGGCTCCCACGGAGAGTGGTTGACGAATTCAAACACCAGGCCCTTTTCCAGCAGGATCACTGAGATTTTGCGCACAAACGGGCTGGTATAGCTGCCAATCAGTTTCATCAGATGTCTCCGTTGCGATAAATGCCAGGCTCCACATTGTAGCGGCGCGATTTATCGCGCAGGGTTTGATGGTGCAAAACCGCGCGATAAATCGCGCCGCTACAAATCGCAGAATGAGTAAATTTACTGCATCAATCCCCGGGAAACATAAACGGATTCAGGCTGCTGCGCGCGAATCCTTCCTGCTCCATGCGGGCATCCAGCACCAGCGAGGCGAGATCGTCGGCCACCGGTTCCAGCGCCGGATCTTTCTCCTGGTATAGCATCTTCAGGTAGGTACCGCAGTCGCCACAGCTTTCGGCTTTCACGGCGGCCTGCTCGCTGTCCAGCGACCAGTAATGCAGATCGCGCGTTTGCTCGCAGTTCGAGCACTTGCTGCGCACCACGTACCACTCGCTTTCGCACAGATTACAGTGCAGATAGCGCAGACCCTGCTGGCCAACGTCCATGTGCACCACGCTGGCGACCGGCACACTGGCACACACCGGGCAGAACTGACGGTGCTCGCCATATTCGGCCCGCGCTTTGCCGGGGATCATCGCCGCCATCTGCGCCCAGTAAATTGACAGCGCCGCCCAGATGAACGGGGCTTTATCACTGCTGACCTGGGCGAATTCGCCTTCCAGCAGCGCGCTGGCAAGGGTTTCCAGCTCGGTGGACGAGGCCTTCTCCAGATTCTCCAGCACCGCCAGCGCCTGGCCGCTCATCTCTGGCTTCAGCTCGGCGATCAGCGAATGCAGCAGCCGCTGCCAGTGCACATCGCGCGGGTAAGTGTGGATATCCAGCGGCGGTTTGCCCTGCTGCGCGCTCTCGGCCAGCCGCTGATGCAGATCGATCTGCAGCGGATGGTCATACAGCACGATTTCCTGGGCCTGCGCGATCACCGCGGCAAAACGCAGGTAGTCGCCCAGCGGATTTTTCGCCGCCAGATCACGCAACCGCGCCGCACGGCGGCTGTAGAGATTTTTCAGCCGGGGGAAAAGTAACGGCGGAACTTGCTCCGCCGTGTTCTTTTCGCTCTTCTCCAGCTGCTCCTGCGGGATGATGCGAATACTCATCAGGGACGTTTTTCCTGTTGTGTTTGGCGTTGGCGCTGCTCGCGATACCAGCGTGGGTGATGTTTCTTCGCCCACGCGGCCGGTACCCAGCCCTCAACCATGGCGGTAATGGTGCCTTTCACCCACAGGGCGGCATAAATATGCACCATAATCGTCATGATCAGTGCCACAGCCGAGACCGAATGCACCACCAGCGCGGCGCGAATCAGCGGAATGGTGAAGTACCCGGCGAACCAGGGGCGCCAGATGACAATTCCGCTCGCCAGTAGCAAGACTAAGCTGATGATAGCAGCCCAGAACACACACTTCTGCCCGAAGTTGTATTTCCCGGTATCGCCCACCTCTTCATTACGCACGATTTTGCGGATATTTTTCGCCCATACCAGATCTTCGCGCTGGATAAGATTGTGCTTCCAGTAGCGTAAGAACATGATAATAAAGGCTGCAAACATCACCACGCCGACGAACGGGTGCAGGATACGCGCCAGCTGCGGCGTGCCGAGCACGTGCATCAGCCAGTTAAACGACGGGAAAAAGAAACCCAGTCCGCTGAGCGCGGCAAACACAAAACAGAACGCGACAATCCAGTGATTGATGCGTTCCGGCGCGCTGTAGCGCACCAGACGATCGCGCTTTTTCATCATTCGCGCTCCTCTTTTTCATGCAGGTTTTCGTCGTCGTCCTCTTCCACCCGGTTCGGACCGACGCCAACGTAGTGGAACACCGCGGCGGCGAAGGTGGCGGCAAAGCCGATAGCAGCCAGCGGTTTCCAGACGCCTTTCCAGAAGGTGACCGCCGGGCTGATGCTCGGGTTGGCCGGCAGGCCGTGATACAGCTGCGGTTTGTCGGCGTGGTGCAGCACGTACATGACGTGCGTGCCGCCGACGCCAGCCGGATCGTACAGCCCGGCGTTGGCATAGCCGCGCGTGTTCAGCTCGGCGACGCGATCGGCAGCCAGCTGCTGCATATCGCTTTTGCTGCCGAAGTGAATCGCCCCGGTCGGACAGGTTTTCACGCACGCCGGTTCCTGACCGACGTTAACGCGATCGACGCACAGCGTGCATTTATACACGCGGTTGTCGTCTTTATTCAGCCGCGGCACGTCAAACGGACAGCCGGCGATGCAGTAGCCGCAGCCAATGCACTGTTCCGACTGAAAATCGACGATCCCGTTTGCGTACTGAATAATCGCGCCTTCTGACGGGCAGGCTTTCAGGCAGCCGGGATCGGCGCAGTGCATGCAGCCATCCTTGCGGATCAGCCACTCCAGCTTGCCGTTCTCCTCGACCTCCGAGAAACGCATCACTGTCCAGGATTTGGCGGTCAAATCCGCCGGGTTGTCATACACCCCGACGTTGTGACCGACCTCGTCGCGGATGTCGTTCCACTCTGAACACGCGACCTGACACGCCTTACAGCCGATGCAGGTGGTGACGTCGATCAGTTTCGCCACTTCCTGCTGATGGTCACGCGCCTGCGGGGCAGGCGTGAAACCATTGGTGGCGGAGCGGCGGATAATGTCTTGCGATTGATAAGCCATCTTCGTTCTCCGTTACACCTTCTCGACGTTAACCAGGAACGCCTTAAACTCCGGCGTTTGCGTGTTGGCGTCACCGACAAATGGCGTCAGGGTGTTGGCGATGAAGCCTTTTTTCGCCACGCCCTGATAGCCCCAGTGAATCGGGATGCCAATGGTATCGACAGTTTTGCCATCGACGTTGAGCGGACGCAGGCGCTTGGTGACCACCGCTTTGGCTTTGATATAGCCGCGGTTGGAGCTCACTTTCACCGTATCGCCCTGGACGATGCCGAGCTTGTTCGCCAGCTTCTCGCCAATCTCCACAAACTGTTCCGGCTGCGCGATGGCGTTAAGCAACGCGTGTTTGGTCCAGTAGTGGAAATGCTCGGTCAGACGATACGTGGTGCCGACATACGGGAACTGCTCCGCTTTGCCCATCGCCGCCAGATCGTCTTTGAACACGCGCGCGGCCGGGTTGGAGACCACGTCAGGATGCAGCGGGTTGGTGCCGAGCGGCGTTTCAAACGGCTCGTAGTGCTCCGGGAACGGTCCTTCTGCCATTTTGTCGATGGCAAACAGGCGGCCCATGCCTTCCGGCTGCATGATAAACGGCCCGACGTTACTGCCCGGCGCGGCCGTGCTGTAGTCCGGAATATCCATACCGCCCCACTTGCTGCCATCCCATTTGAGGATCTGGCGTTTCGGATCCCACGGGTTGCCCTGCGGGTCGGCGGAGGCGCGGTTATACAGGATGCGGCGGTTCAGCGGCCACGCCCAGCTCCAGTTCAGCGTATTACCCAGCCCGCTCGGATCGGTGTTATCGCGGCGCGCCATCTGGTTACCGTCCGGTGTCCAGCTACCGGCGAAAATCCAGCAGCCGCTGCTGGTGCTGCCGTCATCTTTCAGATGGGCAAAAGTGCTGAGCTGCTGGCCTTTTTTCACCAGCAGCGTGCCTTTGTCATCGTAGATGTCCGCCAGCGCCTTGCCGTTGCTCTCCATCGCCACCTCTTCCGAGGCCGGATTGTCGGGCGTCAGGTAGTTCCAGGTCATGTTCAGCACCGGCTCTGGCTGTGCACCGCCTTCGCGCGCATACATCTCACGCAGACGCAGATAGATACCGGAGAGAATTTCACCGTCGTTGAGCGCTTCGCCCGGCGCATCCTGACCTTTCCAGTGCCACTGCAGCCAGCGGCCGGAGTTGACGATTGAGCCGTTCTCCTCGGCAAAGCAGGTCGACGGCAGACGGAACACTTCGGTCTGAATCTGCGCCGGATCGACATCGTTAAACTCGCCGTGGTTTTGCCAGAAGGTCGAAGTTTCGGTGTTGAGCGGGTCGATGGTGACGAGGAACTTCAGCTTCGACAGCGAATCAATCACTTTGCGCTTGTTCGGGAACGACGCCACCGGGTTAAAGCCCTGGCACAGATAGCCGTTGACCTTGCCCTGCGACATCATCTCGAAGTACTGCAGCACGTCGTAGCCTTTGTCCCACTTCGGCAGCCAGTCAAAGCCCCAGCTGTTCTCCGCCTGCGCTTTATCGCCAAAGAAGGCTTTCATCATGCTGACGAAGAATTTCGGGTAGTTGCCCCAGTAATTCACCTGGCCCGGCAGCGTCGGCTTCGGCGTGTTTGCCGCCAGATAGCTGGTGAGATCGGTCTGTTTTTCTGACGGCAGCGTCATATAGCCCGGCAGGCTTTGCGACAGCAGGCCGAGATCGGTCAGACCCTGAATATTGGAGTGTCCGCGCAGCGCATTGACGCCGCCGCCGGCCATCCCCATATTGCCCAGCAGCAGCTGAATCATCGCCATGGTGCGAATGTTCTGCGCCCCGACCGAGTGCTGTGTCCAGCCCAGTGCATACAGGAACGAGGTGGTGCGGTCGCGCGCGCTGGTTTCACCAATCAGCTCACAGACGTGCAGGAAATCCGCCTTTGGCGTGCCGCAGATGCGCTCGACCATTTCCGGCGTATAACGGCTGACGTGCTGCTTCAGCAGATTCCAGACGCAGCGCGGATGGCTCAGGCTGTCATCGCGTTTGGCAAAGCCGTCGTCGCCCAGCTCGTAGTTCCAGCTGGTTTTGTCATATTTGCGATTGGCTTCGTCGTAGCCGCTGAACAGGCCATCGTCGAAATGGTAATCCTCCCGCACAATCAGGCTGGCATTGGTATACGCCTGCACATATTCATGCTGGATTTTGTCATTCTGCAGCAGCCACAGCAGCACACCCGACAGGAAGGCAATGTCGGTGCCGGGGCGGATAGGCGTGTAAAAGTCTGCCACCGATGCCGTGCGCGTGAAGCGCGGATCGATAACAATCAGTTTGGCTTTGTTGTGAATTTTGGCTTCCATCGCCCAGCGGAAACCGACCGGATGCGCCTCAGCAGCGTTTCCGCCCATCACCACAACCAGATTGGCATTACGGATGTCGACCCAGTGGTTGGTCATCGCACCGCGACCAAATGTTGGAGCAAGACTTGCTACCGTTGGTCCGTGTCAGACGCGTGCCTGGTTGTCGACCGCCAGCATACCGAGCGATCGGGTAAATTTTTGCGTTAAGTAGCCGGTTTCGTTGCTGGAGGCCGAAGCGCACAGCATGCCGGTAGAGAGCCAGCGGTTTACCGTCACGCCGGCGGCGTTCTGCGCGATAAAGTTGGCGTCGCGATCGGCTTTCATCAGCTGCGCGATGCGCGTAAAGGCGTCATCCCAGCTGATGCGCTGCCATTTGTCGGAGCCTGGCGCACGGTATTCCGGATATTTCAGACGGCTGTCGCTGTGGACAAAATCAAGCAGGCCCGCGCCTTTCGGACAGAGCGCGCCGCGGCTCACCGGATGGTCCGGATCCCCTTCGATGTGGAAAATGGTCTCTTTGGCGTTTTTCGCGCCATCGCCGAGGCTGTACATTAACAGGCCACAGCCGACTGAGCAGTAAGTGCAGGTATTACGGGTTTCGCGGGCACGCAGCAACTTATACTGCCGTGTTTCCGCCAGCGCGGCTTCCGGCGTAAAGCCGAGCAGTGCTGCCGTGGTTCCTGCCATACCGCCAGCGCAGATCTTGAAGAATTTTCTTCGGCTGACGTTCATGGGTAATCCTTGAGTCGACATTGCTGTAATAATTTTTTTGCGCTGGATGGAGCCGGGGTTCAGAATGGCTCCACGCAGGATTGCGTCAAAAGCGACCTGATATTACCACTACTTTAATGTGGTTGTTATGCGAGACGAGAGAAGTGAAAGCGAAACAGCAAAAAAGTAACCAGAATGTGAATGAGATCGCAGGACTGAGCCAGACCACCGTATGGCAGCGCCACGCGATTACCGAAGCGGAAAGCGACTGGCTGGCGCAGGAAGTGCCGGTGGCGCTGGTCTACAACGGTATTTCACACGTGGTGATGATGGCGACGCCGGATAATCTGCAGGCTTTTGCGCTCGGTTTTTCGCTCTCTGAAGGCATTATTGAGCAACCCGGCGAGATCTATGGCATGGATGTGGTGCCGGGCTGCAATGGGTTCGAAGTGCAGATCGAACTCTCCAGCCGGCGTTTTATGGCGCTGAAGGCGCAGCGTCGCGCCATGGCGGGCCGCACCGGTTGCGGCGTATGCGGGGTGGAGCAGCTGGATCAAATCGGCAAGCCGGTGCAGCCGCTGCCGTTTACGCAGACCTTCGATCTGGCCTGCCTCGATAACGGGCTGGCACAGCTGCGCGATTTCCAGCCCATCGGCAATCTGACCGGCTGCACGCACGCCGCCGCGTGGATGTCGCCGCAGGGCGAACTGCAGGGCTGCTGCGAAGACGTGGGTCGCCACGTGGCGCTGGATAAGCTGCTGGGTCAGCGCAGCCAGCAGCACTGGCAGCAGGGCGCGGTGCTGGTTTCCAGCCGCGCCAGCTATGAGATGGTGCAAAAATCTGCCATGTGCGGCGTAGAGATCCTGTTTGCCGTCTCGGCCGCCACCCAGCTGGCCGTTGAAGTGGCCGAGCGCTGTAACCTGACGCTGGTCGGTTTTTCTAAACCGGGACGCGCCACGGTGTACAGCCATCCGCAGCGTCTGATTAACGGTTGATGTGCGATACATGCCGGGAATTTCATCGTTCACGGCGTGCAGCGTACCGGGAGGTGTCAGGCAATCTTTTATTACGCTGCGCTTTTTCTGGTTAGCCTGCTAAATAATATGCATGCAATAGTTTTTAATGTGACATTCTTTTCGATAGGAATGAAGAAGTTGATGCGCTATCATTAACGTCTCAATCAATAATAATATATTCATTATGGCTTTAATTAAAAAGCTGCGGCAGCTGAATCGCAGGCGTAATTATTTAAAGAAAGAGATTAAATACTCTCTTGATCTTTATTTTGCAGCAAGGAAATGGAAAAAGTCTTCATGCCACAAGCCGAATAGACAGGATATCAAATCCATTCTGCTGGTTCGCAATGAAGGTAAAATCGGCGATGCCATCGTTTCTACGTGTTTTCTCAGAGCGCTGTTTGAAGCCGGATATCGTGTAGATATTCTGGCGGTAAAGGAGAATGAGAGCCTTTTCCGACATAACCCGTATATTCACAACATCTATCTCTCGGACAGTTTCAGCGATTGTCATCAGCGCGATAAATATGACACCGCCATCGGGAGTGAGGTCGTTACCCTCCTGAGAGACAATGCTTACGATTTATTGATCGATACGGCTATCTGGCAAACCGCGCTGTATATGCCCAAAATGATTGCCGATATCAATCCTAAAATGACGCTGGGTTTCAACAAGCCTGGCTGGCTTAAACCCTACGATATCAACATTCAGTTCGATCACCTTAATAACCACGTTAAAAATATCTATCGTGCGGTTCTTGACTATCTTCAGGTTGAGACGGTTGATGGGCTGAATTATGAAATATTTTACCCTGAGCGCATTGATGCCGAAATTCACCAGTCCGGCATGTTTTCCGCTGATGAGCACAATATTTTAATCAATATTTATGCCAGTCATGCCGATCGTGACCTCTCTGAGCAGCAGCTGAATGAGCTAATCGGGGCGATTGTCAGGCATAATGCGGCCACCAATATCGTGGTGCTCGATCACAAAGGCGCGCTGGAACAGGCGTCGCTGTACCCCGCGAAGTTATACCGCGTTCCCTCGCTGTATCACGCTTTCGCTGCGGTTAAGAAAAGTGATTGCGTGATTACTCCCGATACCGCCGTGGTGCATATCTCGGCGGCTTATAATAAAGCCCTGGTTGGCATCTATCAGGACTCATTGAAAAATAATCAGCTGTGGTCACCTGGCTACAGTAACGGCCATCAGATATTTTCCGATGAGTTTGTTTTTAAAAATGACGGACGGCTGGTTGAGAAAATAAGCCAAAAAATCCACACGCTGGTTCAGCCATAATCGATGAGGTCACCGTGCCGTCGGTACGGTGACCGTGCATCGGGCAGTTCCTTACACCACCTGCACCGCTAACGCCTGCTGCAGAGCGCTGAGCGCACCGGGCTTTGCCGCGCCGCCGTCGCAAATCAACAGATCGATATCGCCGACAGGGGCGTACTGGGTACGGCTGATCACGCCGAGTTTGCTGTGATCCGCCAGCAGCAGGGTGCGGCTGGCCTGCTGTACCATGGCGTGCGCGATGGCGGCTTCATGCGGATGGAAACTGCTGGCGCCGTTTCGGGCGTCGATGCCGACCGGTGACAGCAGCGCCACGTCGGCGCGATATCGATAAATTTCCCCCACCGTCATTTCTCCCCGCGTCTGCTGCGCGCCGGCCATCATCATGCCGCCCAGCAGCAGCACCTGGTTATTCAGGGTTTCATGCTCTTCGGCCGCGGTGAGCGCCAGTGCCGCCTGCAGACTGTTGGTGATGATGGTCAGGCCGGACATGGTGCGCAGCTCTTCTGCCAGCAGCGTGGTGGTGGTGCCGGCATCGAGGAACAGCGTCTGGCCGGGCTGCAGATGTTGTACCGCCGCGGCGGCAATCGCGCGTTTCTCTCTGGCCTGTGCGTTACGGCGCACCTGCAGCGGTGGCTCCGGCGGGCTCTCCAGCGCCACCAGACCGCCATGTACGCGGCGCGCCAGCCCCTGCGCCTCAAGCGAAATGATATCGCGCCGTGCCGTTTCCCGCGAAATACCCAGCTCTTTGATGATGCGTTCAGTGCTGAGCTGATGTTGCGTGCTCAGCAGCGCGCGGATGCGATGTAAACGGGTTTCCTGCAGCATGACGTTTCCCTGTGGCAGAGCGAAGCTGGGCCTAAGCTTACCTGAGTGTCATCGTGGCGTCATGTGTATTTGGTTGTATTTGTGTATTTGGTTGCATTTTTCACTAAAGCAGGCATGATGTTCGCAGAGATCAGGCTGCAAACACCCCCTTTCACCTTCGCAACGGGAGTTACCATGGTTACACGTTCCACCATCATGGATACCAACAGTTTTCGCGCCGAACACGCCGACGCGCTGGATCCGGCCACCCGCACTCTGACGGACAAGCGCAGCAAAGTGCTGGGCGAATCGTATCGTCTGTTTTATCGCAAGCCGGTGCATCTGGTGCGCGGCGAAGGGCAGTATTTGTGGGATGCGGCGGGTAATAAATATCTGGATGTGTATAACAATGTGGCGAGCATCGGCCACTGCCATCCGGCGGTCATTGAGGCGGTGAGTCAGCAGATGAAGATGCTGAACACGCACACGCGTTATCTGCACGAGCGCATTCTTGACTACAGCGAAGCGTTGCTGGCGACCACGCCGGAAGCCATCGATCGCGCCATGTATATGTGTACCGGCTCAGAAGCCAACGATTTGGCGATTCGCGTGGCGCGCGCCTGGAGCGGTGGCACCGGTATTATTGTCTCGCAGGAGGCGTACCACGGTACCAGTGATTTGACCTCTGGCGCGTCACCGGCGCTGGGTAGCGGTCAGCCGCTGGCCGCGACCACCCGCCTGGTGCCACCGCCGGATGCTTATCGTGTCGATGCGCCCGACCTCGGGGCATGGTTCGCCGATCAGATACAGCAGCAGATTGATGACATGAAAGCGCACGGCATTAAATTCGCCGGTTTCCTCGCCGACTCGATCTTCTCCTCCGACGGCGTGCTGCCTAATCCGCGCGGATTCCTGCAGCAAGCGGTGGATGTGGTGCATGCTAACGGCGGCATTTTTATCGCTGATGAAGTGCAGCCCGGCTTTGCCCGCACCGGCGATGCCTTCTGGGGCTTTGCCCGTCACGGCGTGGTGCCGGATGTGGTCACCACCGGTAAGCCGATGGGCAACGGTATTCCGGTTTCCGGCCTGCTGGCGAAAAGCGACGTGCTGGCCGCGTTCAGCGACGAGATCCCTTATTTCAATACCTTCGGCGGCAACCCGGTGGCGATGGCCGCTGCGCAGGCGGTGCTGACGGTGATTCAGGAAGAGGGGCTGCAGGAGCATAGCCGTGTGGTCGGCGCACAGCTGCTGGCGGAGCTGCAGAAGCTGATGGATCGCCATGACTGCATTGGTGATGTGCGCGGTGCCGGGCTGTTTATCGGGTTTGAGCTGGTGCAGGATCGCAGCAGTAAGACGCCGGACAAAGCGCTGGCGCTGGATTTGATCGAGAAGCTGCGCGATCACCATGTGCTGACGTCGGTGGCCGGGCCGTACGGCAACGTGCTGAAACTGCGTCCGCCGCTGGCGTTCCAGAGCGGTGATATCGACTGGCTGGTGGGAGCACTGGATAAGTCGCTGACGGAGCTGGGGCGTTAATTATTCAGATATCAGGTCGCCATGAATGGCGACCCTTCAGCATAATGTGCCAGACGCGCGTTGATGCGCATCTGGCAGGGCGTGAAAGGACATCACGCTGCGGCAGTTTCCTGGGCAAAAATCTGCTCCATCTTCTGCCACGCCTGTGCCACATCATCATCGAGATTGAACAGGCCGGAGGTGCCGACAATAAACACGTCGACGCCCGAGGCGGCAATCTGCTTAAAGGTGCGCGCATTGCACGACCCATCGATTTCGGTCAGATAGTGATAACCGTGCGTTTCCCGCATGGCGATCAGCTGGCGAATTTTGTTCAGCGTTTCCGGAATAAATTTCTGTCCGGCGAAACCGGGATCGACTGACATCACCGTCACTTTATCCAGCAGATGCGCATATTCACGAATGCTGTCGGCTGGCGTCGCCGGATTCAGCACCACGCCGCAGCGACGACCAGCCTCTTTAATTTGCGTCAGCAGGCGAAAAATTTTGTTATTCGCCGTCTCCGGATGGAAACTGATAATATCCGCGCCGGCGTCAATGCACATCGGAATAATATCTTCCGGGTGGTTCACCATTAAATGCACATCAATCGGCACATCGGTAATTTTACGCAGGTTCTCAATAAAGAATGGCGACAGCGTAATATTCTTAACATAGCTGCCATCCATAATATCGACATGATAGAACGAGGCGCTGGCGTTCATCGCTTCGATCTGCTCGCGGAAGCGGGTCAAATCCATGCACATCAGGGACGGTGAAAAGCGGGCGTTCATGCTGATTTCCTCATTACGCAAACAGCGCCCGCAGGCGCTGTCTGTGACATCAATGGAAGAACGAAATAATATGGCCGAGCACAATGCCGACGATACCGAAGTCCGCATCACCAAAGGTGGTGGACGCGAAGCCAAGGTCACCCATCAGCGGCAGCAGAATGGCGGGCAGGAAGGAGATCAGCAGCCCCTGGACAAAGGAACCGATGATGGCACCGCGCCGTCCGCCGGTGATGTTGCCGTAGACGCCAGCGGTCGCGCCGCAGAAGAAGTGCGGCACCAGGCCCGGCACAATCACGCTCAGACCGAACAGCGGGCACAGGAACATGCTGATCAGACCGGCGGCGAAGCTGCACAGGAAGCCGATGATCACGGCGTTCGGCGCGAACGGGAAGACCGTCGGGCAATCCAGCGCCGGTTTAGCGTTTGGCACCAGTTTATCGGCGATGCCTTTGAACGCCGGGACGATCTCGGCAATCACCATGCGTACACCGGCAAGAATGATGTAAACGCCCGCAGCAAAGGTGATCGACTGGATAATGGCAAAGACGATGAAGTTCTGGCCGCCGCTCACCTGGCTTTCGGTAAACTCTTTACCGGCGACCAGCACCAGCGCGACAAACAGAATCATCATGGTTAGCGAAATTGCCACGGACGAGTCGCGCAGGAAGTTGAGGGTTTTCGGTACTTTCAGCTCTTCAATCGACGGGCTGCCTTTGCCCACCGCTTTGCCGACCAGCGCCGACAGCAGGTAGCCGGTGGAGCCAAAGTGGCCCAGCGCCAGGTCGTCCGAGTTGGTGATTTTGCGGGTGAACGGCTGCAGAATCGCCGGACATACCACCATCATGGTGCCGAGAATCAGCGAGCCGATCAGCACCAGCCAGAAGCCGTGCACGCCGCCCACTGACAGGATCACCGCCAGCATCGCCGACATATACAGCGTATGGTGCCCGGTCAGGAAGATGTATTTCAGCGGCGTGATGCGCGCCAGCACAATATTCACCAGCATACCGAACACCATGATCATCGCGGTTTCGGTACCGTAGTTTTTCTGTGCCAGCGCGGCCATTGCATCAGTATTCGGCACTACGCCCTGAATATTGAACGAGTGCTCGAATAGCTGGCTGAAGATGGTCAGGGTGGCCGCAATTAAGTTGGCCCCGGCGATAAGAATAACAAAACCCATGATGGTTTTTAGCGTACCGGAAATCACATCGGATACCGGTTTCTTTTGCAGTAATAAACCAATCAGGGAAAAAAGGCCGACAAGTATAGCGGGTGTTCCAAGAACATCCTTAATTATAAACTGCAGCATAAATTACTCCGTGTGAGTAAATTTCGTCGGGTCAATTACAGGTTGTCGGCGAGAATTTCTTTGATTCTGGCGTTATCCAGTAAATTGCTCAGGCCAAATACCTGTGCGCTGTGGCTCGACAGCTGGTCAGCGATATCTTTAGCGCTGATGATAATATCGGCCTGCTCAGATTTGGCAGAGGTTAAATCGGTATGACCCACTTCAGCCTCTTTACCCAGCTCCTTAATAATTTTCTTCACGTTCATTTCCACAATGAAGCTGCTGCCTAAACCGTTTCCACACACAATCAGTACTTTTTTCATTTTCAGGTTTCTCTGGTGATTAATCTTTAATGACAGCTTCAATCGCTGGCAGGGTCGATGCCGACAGCAACTGCTGCAGGCGGGATTCGTCGCTGAACACCTCAGCCAGCGCGGTGATCATCTGAATATGATCGTCGCCAGACAGGGCGCACAGCATAATAACGACAAATACCGGGTCGTTTTCTTCGGCGGCAAAATTCACGCCTTGTTTTACATGCAGCAGCGACAGGCCGTTTTTGCGCGCACCCTGTTCCGGACGCGCATGTGGCATCGCCAGACCCGGCGCCAGCACATAATAGGGACCCAGCTCAGCATGCGAGGTAAAGATCGCATCCAGATAAGCCGGGGTAATTGCCCCCTCCGCCAGCAGCGGCTCGGCCGATAAACGCACCGCTTCCTGCCAGTCGCTAACGTCGTCTATTACCCGGATATGTTGCGGTGTCAGCCATTGAGTGAGCATCAGTAATTCCTGTTTATTCGTCGATGCGGTGCACTGTAGGTGATTTTATCGCCTGGGTTCTGTGATGTTGCTCGCAAAAGTTAGCGCTAACACGAATGATGTTAAAAAGTGTGTTAGCGATAACATTTTTCCGCGCGCGGTTTGTCACGCTGAGGCCGGGGTGACATGCTCAGGCCAGCGAAAATCACGCAGCCAATGAGACATGCCCGATTCTGTGGTTTTTAACATGGCACCAATTTGCTTTTGGTTTTAAGCTGCGTGCGGATAAATCGAGCGCTACCCGGAACCAGCAGGGTAGAGACAGGAGAACGCATGACAGAAAAACGACGGCGCAGTACCGGCAAAAGCACGCTGGCCGATGTTGCCCGTTTGGTCGGTGTCAGCGCCATGACGGCGTCGCGCGCTTTGCGTATGCCGGAGAAAGTGTCGCCCGAAATTCGCGCAAGGATCGACGCGGCCGTCGCGGAACTGGCCTATGTGCCCAACGTGCAGGCGCGTAACCTGGCGTCAGCCTCGTCGCGGCTGATCACCATGGTGGTACCCTCATTTGCGACGCCGGGCAGCGCGATTGTGTCAGAGGCACTGCAGGAGGTGCTGCGGCCGCAGGGCTATAACATGATGCTGGCCGAAGCCAATCACTCGGCGGCGGAGGAGAGCGAGCTGATTGAGATGCTGCTCTCTTACAACCCGGCCGCAATGGTGCACTTCAATTTCGATAATGCCGCCGAAGCGCAGCGCCTGCTGAGCAACTCCGGTCTGCCGGTGATGGACATCGGCGGCGTGCATCAGGATTCTGCCGGCATCAGCATCGGCGTGGACTATGCGAAAGCCATTCGTCAGCTGGTAAACAGCCTGGTGGAGCGCGGCTATCGCCATCCCGGCCTGCTGTGCACACAAACGCACAGCACTATTTTCCGTCAGCTGCTCAATGGCTGGCACAGCGGGATGCTGGCGCTGAATCTGGCACCGCACCGCGTAGTGACCTCACCAAAAATGCCCACCTTTGCCGCCGGCCACAGCCTGCTGGCAGAGATCCGTCTCACCTGGCCGGAACTCGACGTCCTGATCTGTACCAGCGATGAAGTGGCGTGCGGCGCCATCATGGCCTGTCACGCGGCGGGCGTCTCGGTGCCCAGCCAGCTGGCGATTGCCAGCATCGGCGGTGGCCCGCTGGCAGCGGTATGTTCGCCGCCGCTGACCAGCATTGTGCTGCCGTACGAGGAGATGGGGCGCATGGCCGGTAAACGCCTGCTGGCGGCACTCAACGGCGACGAGCCGCCTGCCATCAACGAGCTGCCGGTGCAGCTTAAGCTGCGCGCCAGCACCCACAAGGTGTAGCCGTGTGTGCGCACCTTTTGCCAGATTGATCAAATCCTTATCATTACTAAGGCATTGATAACCCTTTTCCGGATCATGATTTTAACTATAATGATCCGACTGCTTATGCGGCACACCAGCAAGGTTGTGCTGCCAAACACTAAATGGAGAGGAAGAACATGAGTTATTCACTGCCATCCCTGCCGTACGCCTACGACGCACTGGAACCGCACTTCGACAAGCAGACGATGGAAATCCATCACACTAAACATCACCAGACCTACGTTAACAACGCCAACGCGGCGCTGGAAGGTACCGAATTCGCAAACCTGCCGGTTGATGAACTGATCACCAAACTGGATCAGCTGCCAGCAGACAAAAAAGGCCCACTGCGTAACAACGCTGGTGGCCACGCTAACCACAGCCTGTTCTGGAAAGGCCTGAAAACCGGCACCACGCTGCAGGGCGACCTGAAAGCAGCAATCGAAAAAGATTTCGGTAGCGTTGAGAAATTCCAGGAAGAGTTCGAGAAAGCGGCCGCGACCCGTTTTGGCTCTGGCTGGGCGTGGCTGGTGAAAAAAGGCGACAAGCTGGCGGTCGTTTCAACCGCTAACCAAGACAACCCGCTGATGGGCGAAGCCATCGCTGGCGTGTCTGGTTTCCCAATCATCGGTCTGGATGTGTGGGAGCACGCTTACTATCTGAAGTATCAGAACAAGCGCCCTGACTACATCAAAGCGTTCTGGAACGTGGTGAACTGGGACGAAGCAGCGGCACGTTTCGCCTCGGCAAAATAAGTTCTGGCTTACGCTATGTGAATAACCGGTGCCTGCGTGCACCGGTTTTTTATCGCCATCCTAAACCGCAGCTCAACAAACTCCACGTCATGACCAGGCTAAAGTGGTTATTAACGCGCCGTTGATAATTTGGGGCATACAGTAGCCTTCAGTTATCTCGCGACGTAAAAATAATCATGTCTATTATTACACATTCTGAGCCGGACTCCGTTTCGTCGGCCGCGCTGTTTATACCTTTAGTCAGTGGAAAGCTGCGGCCAAATAAGCTGTGGAATAGCCAGCAATTTCGCCTGAAATTTGCCTTAAGGTCAGCGGTATTTCCACTGACCACCTTTAATTATCTCCATCAGCTGGCCAAACTCTCTTTTCTGCCGCAGCTGTTAAACAGCCAGGGCTTACTGCCGGCTAAGCCGCATCGCCCGTATTTGCGCGCAGGTTTCAGCGTGGCGCAGCGTGCGCAGGCGATTCTCGATCATTATCAATTGATGGATAAGCTGGCGAATAATCAGCTGCGCCAGTTGCTGCTGAGCCCGAGCGGTAATCTCCTTGCCCGTTTCACCGGCAAAAACGAGGAGCAGTTTGCGATTTATTGCTGCTCCGGCCATTACGACCGGGAAGGGGAAATTACGCTGCTGCTTAATTATCAGGATATGACGCTGGCCTCGCTGTCATTCTCTATTATTCAGGAACAGCAGCAGCGCACGCTATTAATTGGGGGCTTGCAGGGGCCGCGGAAACATATTTCCAGTGACGTTATTCGCGATGCCACCAAAGCCGCGCACGGCGTATTTCCTAAGCGTCTGCTGATGGAAGCGGTATTTATTCTGGCGGCACAGTGCGGCGTACAGGCCATTACCGCCGTCGGCGATACCACCCATGTTTTCCGCAGCCTGCGCTACCGTCATAGCAAAGGTGATAAATTCTTTGCCAGCTATAGCGAGTTCTGGCTGTCACTGGGCGGGGAAATGCGGGGTGATGAGCTGTTTACGCTGCCGCTGAGCATGGCACGTAAAGATCTGGAAGAGATTGCCAGCAAGAAGCGCGCGGAGTATCGCCGCCGCTATGCCTTGCTGGATACGCTGGCGCAGCAGGTGCTGCAGGCTGCCGGGGCAGAACGCGACGTGGCCCACGCCGCGTAACGGTAATCAGAATGGCTGCTTCGCGTAGCCGGTCATCACCTTCAGCCCCATCTCGCGTCCCAGCGCGGTCATCGGGTGTACCACCACCAGGCCGCGCACGCTTTTCTTCAGCGCGCCCATGTTCGCCTGCTCTTTTTTGGTGATTTCACGGCTGAACGGCAGCTTTTTCAGCTGCTGGGCTTCTTTGCTCAGCTTCTCTTCGCGCACGTTGCGCAGACGTTCAATTTCCTGCACCAGCGTCTCTTTCTCTTTCAGCAGCGCGCCAAGCTTTTCGGCATCGCCCGCTTCAAGCAGCTGCGGTTCTTTGCGATTCAGCGCGTCCAGCTGGTCGCTGAGACGTTTAATCTCGGCTTTTTCTTGTTCTTTCATTGGGAAAACTCATTAAGGAAAACAGGCAAAGGATACATCAAATCCGCCCGCTTTTGCAGCGCAGCGACAACAGAGGCAACGGGATAATCGGGTGCAGCGGGCGGGCGGGCAAAAAAATACCCAGCGCAAGGCTGGGTATTGACTGGAATTACAGAATGAAGCGGCTGAGATCTTCGTCGGCCACCAGTTCATCCAGATGCTGACCAACATATTCGGCATCGATGGTGATCGATTCGCCGTGGCGATCGCTGGCGTCGTAGGAGATATCTTCCATCAGACGCTCCAGCACGGTGTGCAGACGACGTGCACCGATATTCTCGGTGGTTTCGTTCACCTGCCACGCCGCTTCGGCGATGCGACGGATGCCGTCTTCAGTGAATTCAACGTTAACGCCTTCGGTGCCCATCAGCGCTTTGTACTGTACTGTCACGGACGCGTTCGGCTCGGTCAGGATGCGTTCGAAATCATTGACCGTCAGCGCCTGCAGCTCAACGCGAATCGGCAGACGACCCTGCAGCTCCGGAATCAGATCCGACGGGCTGGCCACCTGGAACGCGCCGGAGGCGATAAACAGGATATGGTCGGTTTTGACCATGCCGTGTTTGGTGGACACGGTGCAGCCTTCCACCAATGGCAGCAGATCGCGCTGTACGCCCTCACGTGACACATCCGGGCCCGACGACTGGCCGCCGCGCTTACAGATTTTGTCGATTTCGTCGATGAACACGATACCGTGCTGTTCAACCGCGTCGATGGCGTCCTGCTTCAGCTCTTCCGGGTTCACCAGCTTGGCCGCTTCTTCTTCAATCAGCAGCTTCATCGCGTCTTTGATTTTCAGCTTACGCGGTTTCTGCTTCTGGCCGCCGAGGTTCTGGAACATCGACTGCAGCTGGCTGGTCATCTCTTCCATGCCCGGAGGCGCCATGATTTCAACGCCCATCGGTGCAGCAGCCAGATCGATCTCAATCTCTTTGTCATCCAGCTGGCCTTCGCGCAGTTTTTTGCGGAACGACTGGCGCGCAGCGGACGGCTCAGCGCTCTGCTCCGGCTGCCCCCAGTTGTTTTTCGCTGGCGGGATCAGCACATCCAGAATGCGATCTTCTGCCATCTCTTCAGCGCGGTATTTGTTTTTCTCGATCGCCTGGCTGCGCACCATCTTGATGGCGGAGTCCGTCAGATCGCGAATAATCGAATCCACTTCTTTCCCGACATAGCCCACTTCGGTGAATTTAGTGGCTTCAACTTTGATGAACGGCGCATTGGCCAGCTTCGCCAGACGGCGGGCGATTTCGGTTTTACCGACGCCGGTCGGGCCGATCATCAGGATATTTTTTGGGGTCACTTCATGGCGCAGCTCTTCGTCAAGCTGCATGCGGCGCCAGCGGTTACGCAGCGCAATGGCGACCGCTTTTTTGGCGCCGTCCTGGCCGATGATGAAGCGGTTAAGCTCGCTGACAATCTCGCGTGGAGTCATCTCAGACATGGTTTTGGTCCTTACGCCTTAGACGGTAATTCTTCGTAGTTAATGTTGTGGTTGGTGTAGATGCAGATATCACCGGCGATATTCAGCGCTTTGGCTACGATATCGTGCGCACCCATCTCCGTGTTCTCCAGCAGCGCGCGGGCGGCTGCCTGGGCGTAAGGCCCGCCGGAACCGATGGCAATCAGGTCATTTTCCGGCTGAATCACGTCACCGTTACCGCTGATGATCAGTGAGGAGTTCTCATCGGCAACCGCCAGCAGCGCTTCAAGGCGGCGCAGCATCCGGTCAGTACGCCAGTCTTTCGCCAGTTCGACCGCGGCTTTCACCAGATGGCCCTGATGCATCTCCAGTTTGCGTTCGAACAGTTCAAACAGGGTAAAGGCATCTGCGGTGCCGCCAGCAAAGCCCGCGATCACTTTGTCGTTGTAGAGACGACGCACCTTTTTAACATTGCCTTTCATTACGGTATTGCCGAGCGTCGCCTGGCCATCACCACCGATCACGACCCGGCCGTTGCGTCGTACACTTACTATTGTTGTCACGGGCAGACCCCTTGTTGCAGTGGAAAAAAGACACCGCGCAGCGGGCGCGGCGTATCATGCAACCAGATATGGGGTAATCCTGTGGGGTTTCAACCCCCGGCAATATCTGATGCTGCAAATTGCCGGGGGCGAGCAGGGAGGGTTAAGGCAGGGCGAGCGGGATACAGCTGCTGTGGCCGGAGCTGTGCAGGCGCTTCACCGTGCTGTCTGCGCTGCTGCGGTCTTTAAACGGTCCAATCACCACGCGATTCCAGCCGCCGCCAGTCGTGATGCGGCTTTCGAAACCTTCAAACGCCAGACCGGCGCGTACCGATTCCGCCTGATCGGTGCCTTTAAACGAGCCACACTGCACCATCCAGCGCTGGGTGCTCGCTTTCTCTTCCGTTTTGGCTTTGGCGCTCTCCTGCGGCTTCGCCGGCTCGCGAGTGATCGGTGCGGCCTGTTGCTGCTGCTGGCGTGCCGCCTGCTGCTGCAATTCCTGCTGGCGCTGCTGCTGCAACTGTTGCTGACGCTGCTGCTGTAACTGCTGCTGCTGACGCTGCAACTGCTGTTGTTGCTGTTGTGCCTGCTGCTGACGCTGCAGCGTTTGCTGGCGCTGAGCCGGGGTTTGTTCGTTCCACGGCACTTCATTCAGCTGGGTCGGCTGCTGGCGCATATCGGCCTGCATCTGCTCCAGCAGCTGACGCTGTTCGTCGGTCAGCTGGGTTTGCGACTTGATTTCGCCACCGGCAGACGGCTCGGTGGGCGACGGCACGGTCACCTGACGATTTTCCAGCTCTTTGATGTACTTCCAGCGCTCTTCCGGCTTCGGCGGCAGGCCATTACCGTTGGCTTTATGATTCGGAATCACCGGTGTTTCTTCTTTTTTGTGATGCGAGATGAACCATAAACCACCGGCAAAGGTCACCAGCACTGCCACGGCCAGTACTATCATCAGCTTTGAAGTGCCGGAGCCGCCTTTGCTTTTCTTGCTGCGGCCTGCCGGTTTTTTGCGACGCGTCCCTGTTGAACGCCCGCGGCCTACGTAATCTCTCTGTGCCACTTTCGTTCTGATACCCTTCAAAAAAATGCCACTGGGCGTGTAAATGGGGTGTTAATTTTGCCCGGCAAGGAATGCGTCATGTTACTCAAGGGCTGGAACTTTGACCAGCACAGTCTGCCTTCAGAATCTGCTGAAAATGCAGGGTTCCCGCATTCATTTTTCGCGTTTTGCTGCCGGTGCGGTACTGCCGCGGACGCGGAGTTCGGCGTCGAGCAGGCGTGAACCGTTGTTGACCCGTTTGCCCTGCAGCTCATCCAGCAGCAGCAGCATCGCTTCGCGGCCAATGGCAAAACGCGGCTGTGCCACGGTGGTCAGGGGCGGATCGTAGTATTGCGCCAGCTCGATATCATCGAAGCCGACCACCGACAGATCCTGCGGAATACGCATTCCCAGCTTGCGCGCCTGGTTCATCGCGCCCAGCGCCATCAGATCGCTATGGCAGAACAGGGCTTTCGGCGGCTGCGGCAGGCTCATCAGCTGCTTCAGCGCGCTGGCACCGGCTTCAAAGGTGAAGTCGCCGTGCACAATCAGCGTGGGATCGATGGCGATATTGCTGCGGCGCAGCGCCTGGATGTAGCCCTGCAACCGATACTGGCTGAGCGGGATATGTTCCGGTCCGGTGATGCAGGCGATCTGCCGATGGCCCAGCTGTAACAGGTGATTCACCGCTTCAAAGGCCGCGGTCAGGTTATCGATATGCACCGTGGGCAGCGCCATCTCCGGCGCGAACTCGTTGCCCATCACCATCGGCGGCAGATTACGCTGATCTTCAATGCCGGCGTCAAACGGCAGCTGCGAACCCAGCAGTACCATGCCGTCAATCTGGCGCGTCAGCATCAGGTTAAGGAAGGTTTTCTCCTGCTGATCCTGATGCGCGCAGTCACCAATCAGCACCAGATAGCCTTCCTGCGCGGCGGTCACTTCCACGCCGCGGATAATCTCGCTGAAGAAAGGGTCACAGATGTCCGGCACAATCACCAGAATGGTTTGCGTGTCGCCGCGTTTGGCGTTGCGCGCCAGACCGTGCGGCGCATAGCCGACGGCTTGCACCGCCTGTTCCACTTTCTGCCGGGTCGCGGCGGAAACTTTTTCCGGATTCATCAGCGCGCGCGAAACCGTGGCGGTAGAGACGCCAGCCTGCTCGGCCACATCTTTCATGGTGGCTGCCGATGAGGGTTGCTTCTGATCCAACGTTAACTCCTGACGCGGTACAGCGCATAGATATTCACACATAGCCGGCCCAGAGCCGGGACGGGCACTATTGTTAACCCAACGCCGTGTGAGGTTGTTACTTAATTTGCATAAAAATTGTGACTTGTGCGACTTTTTTCGATCTGACTCGCAGATGTGGCGCGGCTTAACTCTCGGTGGGGTCGATATCCAGCGTCCATTTGACTTTGCGCGCGGCGGGCAGGGTGGTGACCAGCGGCAGTGAACTGCTCAGCAACTGCTGCAGCCGCTTGCGCGACGGATGCTGTAGCAGCAGTTGCCAGCGCCAGCGTCCGCTGCGCTTCGGTGCCAGCGCCGGCACCGGCCCCATCAGCCACATCGCCTCATCTTTGAGCGGGCTGGCTTCCAGCAGGTTACGCAGCTGCGTAAGGAACTCCGCCGCCTGCGCATTATCCAGATCTTCCGCGCGAAACAGTGCGTGGCTGGTCCACGGCGGCAGCTGCACAGACTGGCGCTCCAGCAGCGTCTGATCGGCAAACGCAAAATAGCCGCGATGCAGCAGCGTTTGCAGCAGTGGATGCTCCGGATGGTGCGTCTGCAGTAACACTTCGCCCTGCTTACCGGCGCGGCCGGCGCGGCCGGCGACCTGCGTGTAGAGCTGGGCAAAGCGCTCGGCGGCACGGAAATCGGCGGAAAACAGCGCGCCATCAACATCCAGCAGCGATACCAGCGTCACGTCCGGGAAGTGATGGCCTTTGGCCAGCATCTGCGTGCCGACCAGAATGCGCGCCCCGCCGCGATGCACATCGGCCAGATGCTGTTCCAGCGCGCCTTTGCGGCTGGTGGTATCGCGATCGATGCGCGACACCGGTACGCCAGGAAACAGCGTGCTGAGCTGCTGCTCCAGCTGTTCCGTGCCCACGCCGACCGGCAGCAGATGGGTTGAACCGCAGCCCGGACACTGATGCGGCAGCGGACGCTGGCTGTCGCAGTGGTGACAGCGCAGCTGACGATGCTGCTGATGCAGCGTGTAATAACTGTCGCAGCGCTGACACTCCGCCAGCCAGCCGCAGTCGTGGCACATCAGCGCCGGCGAAAAGCCGCGGCGATTGAGAAACAGCAGAACCTGATTATCCGCCTGCAGGTGCTGGCGCATCTTGCCCAGCAGCGCCGGCGCAAGACCGCCTTTCAGTTGCTGTCCCTTGAGATCGATTAGCTGCTGCAGCGCCGGTTTGGCGTTACCGGCGCGTTTGGTCAGGTTGAGCTGGCGATATTTGCCGACACGCACGTTGTGCAGCGTCTCCAGCGCCGGCGTCGCCGATCCCATCACAATCGGCACATCTTCTTCGTGAGCGCGGAATACCGCCAGATCGCGCGCCTGGTAGCGCCAGCCCTCCTGCTGTTTGTAGGAGCTGTCGTGTTCTTCATCAATGATGATCACGCCCGGCCGCGCCAGCGGTGTGAACAGCGCGGATCGTGTGCCGATGACGATGGCGGTCTCGCCGCTGCGCGCGCGCAACCAGACCGCCAGACGCTCGCTGTCATTGAGCGCCGAGTGCAGCACATCAATCGGCGCATCGAAGCGTTCACGGAAACGGGCGATGGTTTGCGGCGTCAGGCCAATTTCCGGCACCAGCACCAGCGCCTGTTTACCGCGCGCCAGCACATTCTCCAGCACGCTGAGATAGACCTCGGTTTTACCCGATCCGGTAATGCCTGCCAGCAGCCACGCGGCGTAATGTTCGTCCTCACTGCGAATGGCGCCCACCGCCATCGCCTGATCGGTATTCAGTCGCAGCCGTTCACCTTTCACCGCGAAACTGGCGCGCCAGTCGTGCTGCTGTGGCGCATGTTCGCGCAGGTCGCACAGCCCTTTGGCACGCAGTGCCTGGAGCGCGGCATCGGTAAAATCCTGCTCGCCGATCTGGTGACGATACAGCGGCCGCTGACGCAACGCCGCCAGCGCCTGCTGCTGTTTCGGCGCGCGCTTCAGGCTTTCCAGCGCCACTTCGCGTCCGGCGTCGTTGATCACCCACTGCCACAGCGGCGCTTCCTGGGCCGGCTTGCCCTGACGCAGCAGCACCGGCAGCGCATGGCTGAGCACTTCGCCGAGCGGAGAGTGATAGTAACCGGCGGCCCAGTTGAGGATGCGCCACAGCGCCGGCGAAAACAGCGAGCGGTCGTCGAGCAACGCATCAATCTGTTTCAGCTGGGCAAGGGGGAGATCGCTGGTGGCGCGCGTGCTAACCACGATGCCCGTCATTTTCCGGTTGCCGAACGGCACGCTCACGCGCGCGCCGGCCACCGGCTGCGGCGCATCGGCGGGCAGCAGGTAGTCAAACAGGCGAGGCAGCGGAACGGGCAGGGCAACCTGAACAACGGGCATGTCGATCTCTATCCGGTTCTGTAAAAAGGAGAAGTAGTGTACACGCTGGCGTCACCCCCGTCATACTTCAGCGCGCGGCGGCGCTGGCTGCAGGTGTTTATCCGGAGTGACAGAGCACGGCGCATTGCGCGGATTTGATCAATGCGCTCATTTTCTGTATACTATGTCGCCTTTGATGAGATGACTCGTCAAAGATACACCATTTATTAACCGCGTGTGGTGCTGTGCAGGTTCGCCTGGCACGGAGAGCGACACGGCCTTTTATGAGGTTCTCCCATGAAACAAGGTATTCACCCGAAATACGAAGCTGTGACCATCACCTGCTCTTGCGGCAACGTGATCAACACCCGTTCAACCATGACTGGTACCCTGAACCTGGACGTGTGCGGCAAATGCCACCCGTTCTACACCGGTAAGCAGCGTGTTGTTGACTCTGGTGGTCGTGTTGATCGCTTCAACAAGCGTTTCAGCATCCCAGGCAGCAAGAAATAAGATTATTTGCCGGCGAATCTTCACGATTCGGTTGCAAGAAAAAACCCAGCCTCGGCTGGGTTTTTTTATTTCTGGCCTTAGTATTCCCAACTGTCGGGATCGATGCCCATCTCACGCATAATCTGTTTTGCTTCTTCCGGAATCTCGTCGCTGCGCTCTTTACGCAGATCAACATCATTCGGCAGCGGTTGCCCGGTGAAGGCATGCAAAAAGGCTTCGCACAGCAGTTCGCTGTTGGTGGCGTGACGCAGATTGTTCACCTGACGGCGGGTACGCTCATCCGTTAAAATCTTCAGCACTTTCAGCGGGATAGAAACCGTAATCTTCTTAACCTGCTCGCTCTTCTTACCGTGTTCAGCGTAAGGGCTGATATATTCGCCGTTCCATTCAGCCATGGGTTACCTTAATCAATAAAAAGTTGAATATGGGGAAATCCGTTGATTATGCCCGATTTTTCGATGCCTGACCGCTTAAACTGCCGGTTTTATGCTTACACATCGCGTTTCACAGGAAAGCGCGCTGAACACCAGGCGATGACGCGTAATTTTAGCGGGTATTGCGGCTTTGCTCAATCTATACGCAAAGACATTTAGATGTCCAGATGTATTGACGTCCAGTTGCGGAATGTTATTCTGTTGCCACTTTTTTATTACACTTCAGGAACAGTAAGCACCATGACGCGTAAACAGGCAACCATCGCAGTACGCAGCGGTTTGAATGATGACGAGCAATATGGCTGCGTTGTCCCACCGATTCACCTCTCCAGCACCTATAACTTCCTCGATTTCAACGAGCCGCGCGCGCATGACTATTCACGCCGCGGTAACCCGACGCGCGATGTGGTCCAGCGCGCGCTGGCTGAGCTGGAAGGCGGCGCGGGCGCGGTGCTGACCAACACCGGGATGTCGGCGATTCATCTGGTGACGACGGTGTTCCTGAAGCCAGGCGATCTGCTGGTGGCGCCGCACGACTGCTACGGCGGCAGCTATCGTCTGTTTGACAGCCTGAGCAAGCGCGGCGCTTACCGCGTGAAGTTTGTCGATCAGGGCGATGAAGCGGCGCTGGCGGCGGCGCTGGCGGAAAAACCAAAGCTGGTGCTGGTCGAAAGCCCGAGCAATCCGCTGCTGCGCGTGGTGGACATTGCGGCCATCTGCGCCGCCGCGCGTGCTGCCGGGGCGGTGAGCGTAGTGGACAACACCTTCCTCAGCCCGGCGCTGCAGAACCCGCTGGCGCTGGGTGCCGACCTGGTGATCCACTCCTGCACCAAATACCTCAATGGTCACTCGGACGTGGTGGCCGGTGCGGTTATCGCTAAAGATCCGGCGCTGGTCACGGAACTCGCCTGGTGGGCGAATAACATTGGCGTCACCGGCGCGGCGTTTGACAGCTATCTGCTGCTGCGCGGCCTGCGCACCCTGGCACCGCGCATGGCGGCGGCGCAGCGTAACGCACTGGCGATTGTTGATTACCTGAAGCAACAACCGCTGGTGAAAAAGCTGTATCATCCGTCTCTGCCAGAGAACGCCGGACACCAGTTTGCCGCGCGTCAGCAGCGCGGTTTTGGCGCCATGCTCAGTTTTGAACTCGACGCCGATGAGGCGCGGCTGCGCCGCTTCCTGAAAGCGCTGCAGCTGTTTACGCTAGCGGAGTCGCTGGGCGGCGTGGAAAGTCTGATTTCGCATACCGCCACCATGACGCACGCCGGCATGTCGGCGGACGCGCGTGCCGCAGCGGGCATTTCCGACTCGCTGCTGCGTATTTCTGTCGGAATTGAAGATCACGAAGATTTAATCGCCGACCTGGATAATGCATTCAGGATCGCAGCCGAGGGGTAACCATGACGATTTCAGCAGGCGCGGGAACGCCGATCAAGCAGTTGCATAAATTTGGTGGCAGTAGCCTGGCCGACGCGCGCTGTTATCAGCGCGTCGCCGGTATCATGGCCGATTACAGCCAGCCGGGCGACTTAATGGTGGTCTCTGCCGCAGGCAGCACCACTAACCAGCTGATCAGCTGGCTCAAGCTGAGCCAGAGCGATCGCTTATCGGCCCATCAGGTGCAACAGGCGTTACGCCGTTTTCACAGCGAGCTGATCGCTGCACTGCTGCCTGCTGAATATGCAGAAACCCTGACCGCAGCCTTCATCCGCGATCTTGAACGCCTGGCGGCGCTGCTCGACGGCGCCATCACTGATGCGGTGTACGCCGAAGTGGTTGGCCACGGCGAAATCTGGTCGGCGCGCCTGATGGCGGCGGTGCTCAGCCAGCGCGATATCGAAGCGGCGTGGCTGGACGCACGCGACTTCCTGCGTGCCGAACGTGCGGCACAGCCGCAGGTAGATGAAGGCAAATCCTGGCCGCTGCTGCAGGCGCTGCTGGCGCAGCATCCGCATAAGCGTCTGGTGGTGACGGGTTTCATCAGCCGCAGCGAAGCGGGCGAAACCGTGCTGCTCGGCCGTAACGGCTCTGACTACTCGGCAACGCAGATTGGCGCGCTGGCGGGCGTGAACCGCGTCACCATCTGGAGCGACGTGGCTGGCGTTTACAGCGCGGACCCGCGCAAGGTCTCTGATGCCTGCCTGCTGCCGCTGCTGCGGCTGGATGAGGCCAGCGAGCTGGCCCGACTGGCGGCGCCGGTGCTGCACACGCGTACGCTGCAGCCGGTCTCCAACAGCGACATCGATTTACAGCTGCGCTGCAGCTATCAGCCGGAGCAGGGCTCAACGCGCATTGAGCGCGTGCTGGCGTCCGGCACCGGCGCGCGCATTGTCACCAGCCACGACGATGTCTGCCTGGTTGAGATTCAGATTCCTGATAGCCACGATTTTGCCACCCAGCAGAAAGAGATCGATCTGCTGCTGAAGCGCGCGCAGCTGCGTCCGCTGGCGATGGGTATCCATCCGGATCGTCGCCTGCTGCAGCTGTGTTACACCTCGGAAGTGGTCAACAGCGCCTTTAACCTGCTGCAGGACGCGGCGCTGCCCGGTCATCTGCAGCTGCGCGACGGTCTGGCGCTGGTGGCGCTGGTCGGCGCTGGCGTGACGCGTAATCCGCTGCACAGCCATCGCTTCTGGCAGCAGATCAAAGACCAGCCGGTCGAATTCGTCTGGCAGTCAGAAGATCACATCAGCCTGGTGGCGGTGCTACGCGTCGGACCGACCCAGCACCTGATTCAGGGACTGCACCAGTCGCTGTTCCGCGCCGAGAAGCGCATCGGCCTGATCCTGTTTGGCAAAGGCAATATCGGTTCACGCTGGCTGGAGCTGTTCGCGCGCGAGCAGGAGACGCTGTCGGCGCGTACCGGGTTTGAATTTGTGCTGGCGGGCGTGGCGGACAGTAGCCGCAGCCTGCTGAGCTATGACGGTCTCGACGCCAGCCGGGCGCTGGCCTTCTTTGATGATGAAGCCGAAGCGCGCGACGAAGAGTCGCTGTTCCTGTGGATGCGCGCACACCCGTTTGACGATCTGGTGGTGCTGGACGTCACCGCCAGTGATTCGCTGGCGCAGCAGTATCACGATTTTGCCAGCCACGGCTTCCACGTCATCAGCGCCAACAAAGTGGCCGGCGCTGCCAGCGGCCAGAGCTGGCGTCAGGTACGCGATGCCTTCGCCAAAACCGGCCGCCACTGGCTGTATAACGCGACCGTGGGTGCCGGACTGCCGGTCAATCATACGGTGCGCGACCTGCGTGAAAGCGGCGACAGCATTCTGGCGATCAGCGGTATCTTCTCCGGCACGCTGTCGTGGCTGTTCCTGCAGTTTGACGGCACGGTGCCGTTCAGCGAGCTGGTCGATCAGGCGTGGCAGCAGGGCTTGACCGAGCCCGACCCGCGCGTTGATCTCTCCGGTCAGGACGTGATGCGCAAACTGGTGATTCTGGCGCGCGAAGCCGGTTACGACATCGAACCGGATCAGGTGCGGGTTGAATCGCTGGTGCCGTCACAGTGCGAAGGCGAATCCATCGACCACTTCTTCGAAAACGCCGACGAGCTGAACGAGCAGATGCTGCAGCGCTTCGAAGCCGCACAGGAGATGGGGCTGGTGCTGCGCTACGTGGCGCGTTTCGATGCCAACGGTAAAGCGCGCGTCGGCGTGGAAGCGGTGCGTCCGGAGCATCCGCTGGCGGCGCTGCTGCCGTGCGATAACGTGTTTGCCATCGAAAGCCGCTGGTATCGCGACAATCCGCTGGTGATCCGCGGGCCGGGTGCCGGCCGGGATGTCACCGCCGGTGCGCTACAGTCTGATATCAATCGTCTCGCCCAACTGCTGTAAATCTGCTGCGCAGACGGCGTCTGCTGTCTGCGTTTTTCCCTCTGCTTCCCCGTCAGGTGAATCCCTTTCACTTTGGTTGAATATTTGTCACGCCCGGCAAGCAATTTTATGTTGACGCTAAGCTGAAGATCGTTCATTTTGTGCATCTGGACGTCTAAACGTATGGATGTTCGCGGTTCGCAAATTAATCGATATGTGATGATGAGGTAACAGGATGAGTTTCTTTCATGCCAATCAGCGCGAAGCGCTGAACCAGAGCCTGGCTGAGCTGAACGGGCAAATTAATGTCTCTTTTGAGTTTTTCCCGCCCCGCACCAGCGAAATGGAAGCAACCCTGTGGAACTCCATCGACCGCCTGAGCAGCCTGAAACCCAAATTCGTCTCGGTCACTTACGGAGCCAACTCCGGCGAGCGCGACCGCACTCACAGCATCATCAAAGGTATTAAAGAGCGCACCGGACTGGAAGCGGCACCGCATCTCACCTGTATTGATGCGACGCGCGATGAACTGCGCGCCATTGCGCGTGACTACTGGAATAACGGCATTCGCCATATCGTGGCGCTGCGCGGCGATTTACCACCGGGCGGCGGCAAACCGGACATGTACGGCAGCGATCTGGTGTCGCTGCTGAAAGAGGTCGGTGATTTCGACATCTCGGTAGCGGCCTATCCCGAAGTGCATCCGGAAGCGAAGAGTGCGCAGGCGGATCTGATCAACCTGAAGCGAAAAATTGATGCCGGCGCCAGTCGCGCGATTACCCAGTTTTTCTTCGACGTGGAGAGCTATCTGCGCTTTCGCGATCGCTGCGTGGCTACCGGTATCGACGTGGAGATCGTGCCGGGCATTCTGCCGGTCTCCAACTTTAAACAGCTGCAGCGTTTCGCCACCATGACCAACGTGCGCGTACCGGGCTGGATGAACGCCATGTTTGACGGGCTGGATGATGATGCGGAGACGCGCAAAATGGTCGGTGCCAACATCGCCATGGACATGGTGAAAATCCTGTCGCGCGAAGGGGTGAAGGACTTTCATTTCTACACGCTGAACCGCGCCGAGATGAGCTACGCTATCTGCCACACGCTGGGTGTTCGCCCGACGCTGGCGGCATAAGCGTGAAAGGATAAAAAAGAGAAGGGGGCCTCAGGGCCTAATGCTTGTCAGTTAAGCTTTTAAGAACGCCGCAGCGGGTAACGCTGCGGTTTCTTTTTTACCGCCCGCGGATAATGCCGCTGACGACGGCCGGGTAATACGAAGCTTCCCGCCATCGCCATTATTTCATTCATCACCTTCGGTATTCTTCCCGGTGCAACCGCAGGCAGCAGACTCAGCTGACCGCTCAGATACAACGCCGCCTGTTTAAAGCCCAGCTGATAAGGCTCCACATTTTTAAGGCTGTATGCCATCTGTGCCATCATAAAGCGCAGCAGGTTATACGCCAGTGCCACCCCCCACAGCTCCTGCTGCACCAGCTCCGGCTTTTTACTTCTCAGCGTCAGCTCATTATTCAGCAGGTGCTGCTTCATCTCCCTGAAGCCATGCTCGATTTCCCAGCGATGACCGTACAGGTCCACGATATCGGCTTTCGGATAGCGAAGCGGATCACACATGGACGTCAGTATCTGTACCGTTCTGCCGCCGGTTTCCTTACTGATAAGTCTTGCCGTCAGCTTGGCCGGTGCGCCGCTCCATTTTTTTCGCGCCTGCGGCGTCAGGCTCAGCTCAACCAGCTCATGTCCGGGACCCAGCCTCTCTTTTACCCGGTACTGAGCACCTTTTCGCAGCGGTATCATCCAGTGCTTTTCGGTGCCTGATGTCTGCCAGTGATGAAGGAGGCCCGGAGCATAGAAGCCCTTGTCCATTATCGTCAGGGAATGAGCAGGCGTCTGTGCCGCCAGCCGGGCGGCGAGCTCAACTTCGCTGGTTTC
Organism: Type-C symbiont of Plautia stali; assembly: GCF_059730935.1. NCBI lineage: Bacteria > Pseudomonadati > Pseudomonadota > Gammaproteobacteria > Enterobacterales > Enterobacteriaceae > Type-C symbiont of Plautia stali. The sequence goes on from NZ_AP035923.1 coordinate 126,237, forward strand.
AGAGACGCTGCCGAAGGCAACGCCCGACAACAGGTGACTGGTGACCTCCATCTGACAGACCATGCGCAGCTGTGGCCAGTCAGAACGGGCGTGTTCATTGGCCGTGCGGCCGAATGCGGCGTCGTTTTCCGGCGTGTCCGGCGTTCGCCACAGCGTCCCGTCCACCGCCATCAGCGTGAGGCCGTTCCAGTGCGACATCGGTGTTTTTTCGAACCAGAGCTGGCGGGTCTTTTCAAAAACCAGGCGGACGGCTTCAGCCCCGAGCCGCTGACGTGCCTGCACAACCGCGCTGGGTGCGACGAAGGGACGTTTACCCGGGAGGACAATATCAAGGTGGGAAACGAGCTGATTCATGGAAAGAGAGCGGAAAAGCGCCATGCCGGTCACGGCCCATACCATCATTTCCATGGGCAGACGGCGCTTTCGCACCGTGACAACCCCGGTATCCGCCAGGCATTCATCAATAAGCTCAGGTGAAAGCAGGTCAGAAAGCGCAGAAAACTCTTTCGGAGAGAACTTAAGAACAGCATCAAGGGCCTGGCTGAGGAGCATAAAAAAATCCGTAATCATCCATGAGAGATTACGGATTTTCACACAGCGACCGGATCGTTCAACCGATCATTTTTGTCTTAACTGATCGGCATTAGGCCTCAGGGCCCCCTTTTTGCTGTGCGAGGCGTGATGCGCCGCCAGCCGTTAGCCGGTGTTACGCATGCCGGCCGCGACGCCAGCGATAGTGACCATCAGCGCCTGTTCTACGCGCGCATCAGGTTCGTCGCCGCGCTCTTCCTGCGCACGCGCACGCTGCAGCAGTTCCGCCTGCAGCACGTTGAGCGGATCGGTGTAGACGTTACGCAGCGCAATGGATTCGGCGATCCACGGCTGGTCCGCCATCAGATGCGCATCGTTCGCGATGGTCAGCACCGCTTTGATGTCGGCATCGAGCTGATCGCGCAGCTGTTTGCCGAGCGGCCACAGCGATTTATCCACCAGACGCTGATCGTAATACTCCGCCAGCCACAGGTCAGCCTTCGAGAACACCATCTCCAGCATGCCGAGGCGCGTGGCGAAGAACGGCCATTCGCTGCACATGGTTTCCAGCTGATCCTGATGGCCTTCGTCCATCGCTTTCTGCAGCGCCGCGCCGGCCCCCAGCCACGCGGGCAGCATCAGGCGGTTCTGCGTCCAGGCGAAGATCCACGGAATGGCGCGCAGCGACTCTACGCCGCCGGTCGGACGCCGTTTCGCCGGGCGCGACCCGAGCGGCAGTTTGCCCAGCTCCTGCTCTGGCGTCGCCGAGCGGAAGTAGGGAACGAAGTCCGGATTTTCACGCACATAGCCGCGATACATGGCGCACGAATAGGCTGACAGGCCGTTCATGATCTCCTGCCATTCGCGTTTTGGCTCTGGCGGTGGCAGCAGGTTGGCTTCCAGAATCGCCCCGGTGTAAAGCGACAGGCTGGCGATGGTGACTTCCGGCAGACCATATTTGAAGCGGATCATTTCGCCCTGTTCGGTCACGCGCAGGCCGCCTTTCAGGCTGCCTGGCGGCTGTGACAGCAGGGCTGCATGCGCCGGTGCGCCACCGCGGCCAATCGAACCGCCGCGTCCGTGGAACAGCGTCAGGGTAATGCCGGCTTTGTCGCAGGTTTTAATCAGTGCATCCTGGGCCTGATACTGCGCCCAGCTGGCTGCCATCACGCCGGCATCTTTTGCCGAGTCGGAATAGCCAATCATCACCATCTGTTTGCCGTTGATGAAGCCGCGATACCAGTCGATATTCAGCAGCTGGCTCATCACGTCATTGGCGTTGTTGAGGTCGTCGAGGGTTTCAAACAGCGGTGCCACCGGCATTGCGTAAGGGATACCGGCCTCTTTCAGCAGCAGATGCACCGCCAGCACGTCAGACGGCGTTTTGGCCATCGAAATCACATAGGCGGCAATCGAGCCCTGCGGCGCTTCTGCCGCCACTTTGCAGGTATCCAGCACTTCACGCGTGTTGTCGCTGGGCTCCCACTGCCGCGGCAGCAGCGGCCGCTTGGAATTCAGTTCACGGATCAGGAACGCCTGCTTGTCGGCTTCCGACCAGCTTTCGTAGTCGCCCAGTCCGAGATAGCGCGTTACTTCGGCAATCGCTTCGGTGTGGCGGGTGCTCTCCTGACGGATATCGATACGCACCAGCGGCACGCCGAAGCATTTCACGCGGCGCAGCGTATCCAGCAGCTGGCCGTTGGCGATGATGCCCATGCCGCACTGCTGCAGCGACTGGTAAATAGCAAACAGCGGCTGCCACAGCTGATCGTTAGAGACCAGCAGATCGGCCGGACGCGGCAGGCGCTCACCCTTCAGACGGCGCTCCAGATAGCTCTGGGTGCTCATCAGCTGGCTGCGGATACGCTTCAGAATCACACGATACGGCTCCAGCGCCTCCGCATCGCCACACAGTTCGCGCACTTCGTCGCTGCACTCGGACATCGACAGCTCGGACACCAGCACGCCGATGTCGCGCAGGAACAGGTCGGCGGCTTTCCAGCGGCTTAGCTGCATCACGTGGCGGGTAATCGGTGCGGTGACGTTCGGGTTACCGTCACGGTCGCCGCCCATCCACGAGGTAAATTTGATTGGCACAAAATCCACCGGCAGCTGGATGCCGAAGCTCTCTTCCACCTGCTGGTTCAGCTCGCGCAGAAACGCCGGTACGCCTTCCCACAGGCTGTTCTCCACCACCGCGAAGCCCCATTTGGCTTCATCTACCGGCGTCGGGCGATATTTACGGATCTCATCGGTGTGCCACGCCTGCGCCACCAGCTGACGCAGACGGCGCATGACCTGGTTGCGTTCGTAGTCGGTGATGTCGCTGTGGTCGAGCTGTTGCAGACAGCTGTTCACTTCGCCCAGCTTGTGGATCAGCGTGCGGCGGGTAATTTCGGTCGGGTGGGCGGTGAGTACCAGCTCCAGCGACAGCTCCTCAATCGCCTGGCGGATGGCCGGCTCGCTGAGATCGCTCTGCTGCTTCAGGCGCTCGAAGGTCTTTTTCAGCAGCTCCGGATGGTTAGCACCGTCGCCGCTGCGCGAAATGGTTTGATACTGTTCTGCCACGTTGGTGAGGTTAAGGAACTGGCTGAACGCGCGTGCCACCGGCAGCAGCTCGTCGTTAGACAGGTTTTGCAGCGTGGAGAGCAGTTCCTTACGATGAGTGTCATTTCCTGCACGGGATGACTTAGAGAGCTTGCGGATGGTCTCCACCCGATCGAGGATGTTCTCTCCCAGTGCATCCTTTATCGTATCCCCGAGCAGTTTGCCGAGCATACTGACATTACTTCGCATTGCGGAATATTGTTCGTTCATGTGACCCTGACACCCTTATCGTCTTAAATATAAAACCTCTATACCCAACGGGCATAACATCGTCTTTTATCTAGCCACGGTTCTTCCTGTTCGTCAATTGACTTAAATTGCCGGTATCGTGCTGCTAACTATCGGAAATTCATCGAATTTAATTGACAGGAGGTGGGATAAGTTATTCTTATTATCAAATCCCGGATAATGACGGGGCAATTTGCTGATTTCGCAGTGAAATGCCCCATCTTTTAATCATCAATGGCAAAAATGCTGCACAACCTGAGTGATAAGCGCATGAGTCGGCTTAATAAATGCGGTATCAATGAACTCGTCTGGCTGATGCGCCTGATTGATGGATCCAGGCCCTAACACTAGCGTCGGGCACAACTGCTGGATAAACGGCGCTTCGGTGCAGTAATTCACCACTTCTGTCGGCACGCCCAGCAGCTTCTCCACCACTTTGACCAGTTCATGATCGGCCGGGCATTCGTAACCGGGAATCGGCGGATGCAGCTCACCGACAGTCAGACGGCCCGGCCAGCGCGCGCTCACCGGTGCCAGCGCTTCATTGAGTAAACCGTCGAGATCGCTCAGCGTCAGTCCCGGCAGCGGACGGATATCCATATGCAGCTCACAGCAGGCGCAGATGCGGTTCGCCGCGTCGCCGCCGTGGATATGGCCAAAGTTCATGGTCGGATAGGGAATGGCGAAGCCGTCGTGGTGATAGCGCTCTTTCAGCGTATTACGCAGCTGCATCAACTGAGTAATGGATTCATGCATCAGCTCGATCGCGTTCACGCCGCGTGCCGGATCGCTGGAATGACCGGACTGACCCTGAATGCGGATGGCGTGCGACAGATGGCCTTTATGGGCGCGCACCGGTTTCAGCGACGTCGGTTCGCCGATGATGGCGCAGTCCGGCCGCAGCTGGGTCGATTCAGAGAAGTATTTCGCGCCGGCCATCGTGGTCTCTTCATCGGCGGTGGCAAGGATGTACAGCGGTTTGCTGAGCTTCGTCACGTCAACGTCACGCAGCGCATCAAGAATAAAGGCAAAGAAGCCTTTCATGTCGGCGGTGCCTAAGCCGTACAGCTTGTTGTCGTGTTCGGTCAGGGTAAAGGGATCGCGCGTCCAGCGGCCGTCGTCATACGGCACGGTGTCGGTATGGCCCGCCAGCAGCAGGCCACCTGTGCCGCTGCCGCTGCGCGCCAGCAGGTTGAATTTATGGCGCGTACCCGGCACCGGCTGGACTTCCACGCTGAAGCCGAGATCGCGGAACCAGCCCGCCAGCAAATTGATTAAAGTTTCATTGCTCTGATCCAGCGCGCTGTCGGTGGCGCTGATCGACGGTGTTGCAATCAGCTGGCGGTAGAGTTCGATAAAAGGTGGAATTTTTGTCTTCACTGTTGACGGTCCCTGGGTTAGGATGTATCAATATTAATGCATTAATAGTGAATAAAAATACATTAACGTCGTCTGCATGTGAACTGAAAAAAGCTGCAAACGGCATCGTGGGCAACGGGGCAATGCCGCGACCCGATACGTGTGACTGTAATAAGGTATACAGCCTGATGTTGAATACGCTGATCGTTGGTGCCAGTGGTTATGCTGGCGTAGAGCTTGCCACCTACCTGAATCGCCACCCGCATATGAACATAACCGCTTTGGCGGTTTCAGCGCAAAGCCCGGATGCCGGAAAGTTACTCTCCGATCTCCATCCGCAGCTGAAAGGCAGGGTCGATTTGCCATTGCAGCCGCTGGGTGATGCCGCAGAGTGGGCCGGCAAGGTCGATGTGGTGTTCCTCGCCACCGCGCACGAAGTCAGCCACGATCTGGCCCCGGAATTCCTGAAAGCCGGCTGCGTGGTGTTCGACCTCTCAGGTGCGTTCCGCGTTAACGACGACGGCTTTTATCAACAGTATTACGGTTTCAGCCATCAGCACCAGGCGTGGCTCGACAAAGCCGTTTACGGCCTGGCCGAATGGAACCACGAGCAGATTAAAGACGCGCAGCTGGTGGCGGTACCGGGTTGCTATCCGACCGCCGCGCAGCTGGCGCTTAAGCCGCTGATTAAGGCTGGCCTGCTTAATCCGGCTCAGTGGCCGGTCATCAATGCCACCAGTGGCGTCAGCGGTGCCGGGCGTAAAGCCAGTGTCACCACCAGCTTCTGTGAAGTCAGCCTGCAGCCGTACGGTCTCTTCAATCACCGTCACCATCCGGAGATTGTGGCCCATCTCGGCACGCCGGTGATCTTCACGCCGCATCTCGGTAATTTCCCGCGCGGCATTCTGGAAACCATCACCTGTCGTCTGAACGCCGGCGTGAGCCAGCAGGATGTGGCGGCGGCGTACCACAGCGCTTACCACGACAAACCGCTGGTGCGGCTGTACGACAAAGGCGTACCGGCGCTGAAAGGGGTGGTTGGCCTGCCGTTCTGCGATATCGGCTTTGCCGTGCATGGCGAGCACCTGATTGTTGTCGCAGCGGAAGACAACCTGCTGAAAGGCGCCTCCTCACAGGCGGTGCAGTGTCTCAATATTCGTTTCGGCTTCCCCGAAACGCTGTCTCTGATTTAACGGACGGATAACCTGACCATGAGCAATCCTCTGATCATTAAGCTGGGCGGCGTACTGCTGGATAGCGAAGAAGCGCTGGCGCGTCTGTTTGATGCCCTGCTGGCGTACCGCACGCAGTATCAGCGTCCGCTGATCATCGTCCACGGCGGTGGCTGCCTGGTGGACGAGCTGATGAAGAAACTGGCGCTGCCGGTGAAAAAGAAGAACGGTTTGCGCGTGACGCCAGCCGATCAGATCGACATTATTACCGGTGCGCTGGCCGGCACCGCCAACAAAACGCTGCTGGCATGGGCGAAGAAGTACGGCATTGGCGCAGTGGGTTTATGCCTCGGCGATGCCGGCCTGGTGAACGTGGCACAGTTCGATGAGGAGCTGGGGCATGTCGGCAACGCCACGCCGGGTAATCCGCAGCTGATCAATACGCTGCTGGATGCAGGCTATATGCCGGTGATCAGCTCGATTGGCATCACCGACGGCGGCGAACTGATGAACGTCAACGCCGACCAGGCCGCGACCGCGCTGGCGGCGACGATCGGTGCCGATCTGGTACTGCTGTCAGACGTCAGCGGTATTCTCGACGGCAAAGGTCAGCGCATCGCCGAGATGACTGCAGCCAAAGCCGAGCAGCTGATTGCCCAGGGCATTATTACCGATGGCATGATTGTGAAAGTGCATGCGGCGCTCGACGCGGCGCGTACGCTGGGCCGCCCGGTGGATATTGCCAGCTGGCGTCATGCTGAACAGCTGCCAACCCTTTTCAACGGCGTGTCGATTGGCACCCGGATTCTCGCATAATCAAGGATTACGACATGAGCACGCAAAACATCAAAAAAATCGTTCTGGCTTACTCGGGCGGTCTGGATACCTCGGCCATCATTCCCTGGCTGAAAGAGAACTACGGTGGTTGTGAAGTGGTGGCGTTCGTGGCCAACATTGGTCAGGATCCGGCCGATCTGGAAGGCGTAGAGAAGAAAGCGCTGCAGTCGGGCGCGTCTGAGTGCCACGTGGTCGATCTGCGTGAAGAGTTTATCAGCGAATACGTTTACCCGGTGCTGCAGACCGGTGCGCTGTACGAAGGCACCTATCTGCTGGGCACCTCGATGGCGCGTCCTGTCATCGCCAAAGCGCAGGTTGAACTGGCGCTGAAAGTGGGCGCAGACGCGCTGTGCCACGGCGCAACCGGTAAAGGCAACGATCAGGTGCGTTTCGAAACCACCTATACCGCGCTGGCACCGCAGCTTAAAGTGGTGGCGCCATGGCGTGAGTGGAACCTGCGTTCGCGTGAAGCGCTGCTGGATTACCTGAAAGAGCGCAATATCCCGACCACCGCGTCGCTGGAAAAAATCTACAGCCGTGATGAGAACGCCTGGCACATCTCGACCGAAGGTGGCGTGCTGGAGAGCCCGTGGAACGCGCCAAACAAAGATTGCTGGGTGTGGACCGTCGATCCGCTGGAAGCGCCGGATCAGCCAGAAAACGTCACCGTCAGCGTGGAGAAAGGCCAGGTTGTTGCGGTGAACGGTGAGAAACTGAGCCCGTTCCAGTGTCTGGAAAAACTCAATGCGCTGGGAGCGAAACACGGCGTGGGCCGGATTGATATCGTGGAAAACCGTCTGGTGGGCATCAAATCACGCGGCTGCTACGAAACCCCTGGCGGCACCATCATGGTTAACGCGCTGCGTGCGGTTGAGCAGCTGGTACTGGATCGCGACAGCTTTAAATGGCGTGAACAGCTGGGTCAGGAGATGTCTTACGTGGTGTATGACGGCCGCTGGTTCGCACCGCTGCGTCAGTCAATCCAGGCCGCTGCCGCATCGCTGGCAGAGCTGGTGAACGGTGAAGTGGTACTGCAGCTGTATAAAGGCCAGGCCACGGCGATCCAGAAAAAATCGGCGAACAGCCTGTACTCAGAAGAGTTTGCCACCTTCGGCGAAGACGAAGTGTACGATCACCGTCACGCGGGCGGCTTTATCCGTCTGTTCTCGCTCTCTTCACGCATTCGCGCGCTGAACGAGCAGAAGAAGTAATACCGGCGGCAGGCGACATATTTTGCAGGGGCGGCTTCGGGCCGCCCTTTGTTTAACAGATTCAGGAGCAAGCAGATGGCACTTTGGGGCGGACGTTTTTCACAGGCGGCAGATCAACGGTTTAAACAGTTCAACGATTCACTGCGGTTTGACTACCGCCTGGCGGAGCAGGACATCATCGGTTCGGTGGCCTGGTCAAAAGCGCTGGTAACGGTAAACGTGCTGAGCAGTGAAGAGCAGCAGCAGCTGGAAGCCGCGCTGAATGCGCTGCTGGAAGAGGTTCGCGCCAACCCGCAGCAGATTCTGCAGAGCGATGCCGAGGATATTCACAGCTGGGTGGAAGGCAAGCTGATCGATAAAGTCGGCGCGCTGGGCAAAAAGCTGCACACCGGGCGCAGCCGTAACGACCAGGTGGCGACCGATCTCAAACTGTGGTGTAAAACGCAGGTGGCACTGCTGCTGGAAGCTACGCGCGAGCTGCAGTCAGCGCTGGTAGCCACGGCTGAAGCCAATCAGGATGCCGTGATGCCGGGCTACACCCACCTGCAGCGGGCGCAGCCGGTGACGTTTGCCCACTGGTGTCTGGCCTACGTTGAGATGCTGGCGCGCGACGAGAGCCGTCTGCAGGATACGCTGAAGCGGCTGGATGTCAGCCCGCTGGGCTGCGGCGCGCTGGCCGGTACTGCTTATGAGATCGACCGTGAGCAGCTGGCCGGCTGGCTCGGCTTCGCCTCTGCCACGCGTAACAGCCTGGATACCGTGTCCGACCGCGATCACGTGCTGGAGCTGCTGTCTGATGCCTCGATTGGCATGGTGCACCTGTCGCGCTTCGCTGAAGACATGATCTTCTTCAACACAGGTGAAGCCGGCTTTATTGAGCTGTCCGATAAAGTGACGTCGGGCTCATCGCTGATGCCGCAGAAGAAAAATCCGGACGCGCTGGAGCTGATCCGCGGCAAGTGCGGTCGCGTGCAGGGCGCACTGACCGGCATGATGATGACGCTGAAAGGGCTGCCGCTGGCGTACAACAAAGATATGCAGGAAGACAAAGAAGGGCTGTTCGATGCGCTCGATACCTGGCTTGACTGCCTGCATATGTCAGCGCTGGTGCTGGACGGCATTCAGGTGAAGCGTCCGCGCTGTCAGGAAGCCGCCGAGCAGGGTTACGCCAACTCGACCGAACTGGCCGATTATCTGGTAGCCAAAGGCGTGCCGTTCCGCGAAGCGCACCACATTGTCGGCGAAACCGTGGTGGAAGCGATCAAACAAGGCGTCGCGCTGGAAGCATTAAGTCTGGCGCAGCTTAAGCAGTTTAGCGCGGCGATCGGGGAAGATGTTTATCCGGTGCTGTCGCTGCAGTCTTGTCTCGATAAGCGTAACGCGCGCGGCGGCGTCGCACCACAGCAGGTGGCGCTGGCGATTGGCGAAGCGAAGCAGCGCTTAAACCTGGCGTAATGCGCGCCAGGAAATTTCTTTCGCAAAAAAGAGACAATTCTTGATCGGCCTGGCGTGAAGAGTTCTTAAAGTGTGCTCGCAGTTAATTTGGAGAACATAAATGAGCACTTCACGCTTTGGCTACCCTTTCTTTCCTCTGGAGCCGGCCGTTGAAAACCAGGTTCCTGTCACCTTCGATTCCGCCTCGGTGAATGACGGCGGTTTTATTGTCGATGGCGAGATCACCCGCGATACGCGCCCTGCGCTGAACGGCTATGCCGGCCGTGGCGTCACGCTTGAGTGTTACCATAACGGCGAGTTAGTGGGCAGCACGCTCAGCGATGCTCAGACAGGCTACTTCAGTTTTACGCTGCCTGCCGCGCTGGCGGGCGGGAGTCATCAGTTCATGGCACAGGTGGCGGCAATGCCGCAGAGCGCCAGCGCGCCCTTCACGCTGATCGTCGAAGACGCCGGTTTTGTGCCGGTCACGCTAACCGCCATGCACAGCGGTGCGCAGTTTATCTGGCCGGAAGAGAGCACTACGCAAACCCAGCCGACCTTTTCCGGTAAAGGCCAGCCCGGCAGCCGGGTTGAGCTGTTTGATAACGATGAGCCGCTCGGCAGCGCGCTGGTCGATAGCGATCACAAATGGACCTTTACGCCGTCTCATGCGCTGGCCGCTGGCGAGCATCAGATCGTGGTGACATGCGGCGCAGGGAATGTCAGTGCGCCGGTCAGCCTGATCGTCGCGGATGATGTTACGGAAGACGTGGCCCGGCCGGAGGCGCTCAGCGGCCTGCATCTGCACGACCTGCTGGCCAGCGTGCCGGTTAACCTGTTCCAGGACGCGGAGCTTAACCCGGCCACGCAGCAGTATGAGCTGGTGCTGAATAATGACGATCTGCAGCAGGAGCTGACGCAGTCCGGTATCGTCGGCCACTCCCTGGTGCTGACGGAGCAGGATTTGCAGCAGTTGCTGGGTGATGTGCCACTGTGATGCAGAGGCAAAAAAAGCGGGCTTTAAGTAGCCCGCCAACCTCTAGCTTCGGAATTACATATAGTTATAGGCACATCATCAAAGGGCTGGCACTCCCGGCCAACTCAGTGATTTCGTGAGCAGGTTGCAGGTGCTGCTCCAGATTGTTGTTGTTGCGTGTCTGCGTTAGCCGCTTTAACAATCTCTGGTCTTAATCAGATGGCCGGTATTATTCCTGTTCACCGCTTGATAGGGCTAATCGTTCATTGCTATTCTATCTATCGCCACGGGCTATCGTGGTTTGGAGGCTATCAATGAACATTCGTGATCTGGAATATCTGGTTTCGCTGGCGGAACATCGCCACTTTCGTCGTGCCGCTGATGCCTGTCATGTCAGCCAGCCGACCCTGAGCGGGCAGATTCGCAAGCTGGAAGATGAACTGGGTGTGATGCTGCTGGAACGGACCAGCCGTAAGGTGCTGTTTACTCAGGCTGGACTGCTGCTGGTGGATCAGGCGCGAACCGTGCTGCGTGAAGTGAAGGTACTGAAGGAGATGGCCAGCCAGCAGGGCGAAACCATGTCCGGGCCGCTGCACATTGGTCTGATTCCGACTACCGGTCCCTATCTGCTGCCGCATATTATTCCGATGCTGCATCAGACCTTCCCGAAACTCGAGATGTATCTGCACGAGGCGCAAACGCAGCAGCTGCTGGCGCAGCTCGACAGCGGTAAGCTCGACTGCGCGATTCTGGCGCTGGTAAAAGAGAGCGAAGCTTTTATTGAAGTGCCGCTGTTTGATGAGCCGATGAAGCTGGCGATCTACCAGGATCATCCGTGGCACGATCGCGATCGCGTGCCGATGTCGGATCTGGCCGGTGAGAAACTGCTGATGCTGGAAGATGGTCACTGTCTGCGCGATCAGGCGATGGGCTTCTGCTTCGAAGCCGGCGCTGATGAAGATACCCATTTCCGCGCGACCAGCCTGGAAACGCTGCGCAACATGGTAGCAGCCGGCAGCGGTATCACTTTGCTGCCGTCGCTGGCGGTACCGAATGAGCGCGTACGTGATGGCGTGTGCTATTTGCCGTGTTACAAACCGGTGCCGCAGCGCACCATCGCGCTGGTGTATCGTCCGGGATCGCCTCTGCGCAGCCGCTATGAGCAGCTGGCAGAAGCAATTAAAACCCACATGCAGGGTTACCTGGACCGTTCGTTAAAACAGGCGGTTTAAGCCGTTTAACGCCGCCACGCGGTAGGCTTCGGCCATGGTGGGGTAGTTGAAGGTAGTGTTCACGAAATACTCAATCGTGTTACCGCCGTTCTTCTGCTCCATGATGGCCTGGCCGATGTGAATGATCTCCGCCGCACGCTCGCCAAAGCAGTGAATACCCAGAATCTCTTTGGTTTCGCGGTGGAACAGGATCTTCAGGCTGCCGACGTGCATGCCGACAATCTGCGCGCGCGCCAGATGCTTAAACTGCGCACGGCCCACTTCATACGGCACTTTCATCGCCGTCAGCTGCTGTTCGGTTTTGCCGACGGAGCTGATTTCCGGAATGGTGTAAATCCCGGTCGGGATATCTTCAATCAGGTGCGCGGTGGCTTCCCCTTTGATTATCGCCTGCGCAGCAATGCGGCCCTGATCGTAAGCGGCAGAGGCCAGGCTCGGGTAGCCAATCACGTCGCCCACCGCATAGATATGCGGCTGCGCGGTCTGATACATGCTGTTCACTTTCAGCAGTCCACGGCCATCGGCTTCCAGCCCGACGTTTTCCAGCGCCAGTGAATCGGTATTACCGGTACGGCCGTTAGCGTACAGCAGGCAATCGGCTTTGACCTTTTTGCCGGATTTGAGGTGCATGATGACGCCATCGCTGACACCTTCAATCTTCTCAAACTCTTCGTTGTGACGAATCACCACGCCGCTGTTCCAGAAGTGATAAGAGAGCGAATCAGACATCTCCTGATCGAGGAACGCCAGCAGGCGATCGCGGGTGTTGATCAGGTCAACCTTGACGTTAAGACCGCGGAAAATCGACGCATATTCACAGCCAATCACGCCCGCACCATAAATGATGACGTGGCCGGGTTCATGATGCAGGTTGAGGATGGAGTCGGAGTCGTAAATGCGCGGATGGGTAAAATCGACGTCCGCCGGATGATACGGGCGGGAACCACAGGCGATGACAAACTTCTCTGCGGTTAAGCGCTCGCGCGTGCCGTCTGGCTGTTCCACTTCGATGGTGTTGGCATCAACAAAATGGGCGTCGCCCTGATAAAGCTCACAGCGGTTACGCTCGTAAAAGCCCTGACGCATGGCAGTCTGCTGGCTGATGACGTTCTCAGTATGATTCAGAATGTCGGCGAACGAGGAGCGCAGGAGTCGGGTGTGATCGCTATAAAGAGGGTTTTGATTGAACTCGATGATACGGCTGACAGCGTGACGCAGAGCTTTGGAAGGGATGGTTCCCCAGTGAGTACAACCGCCGCCGATGTTGTGGTAGCGTTCGATCACTGCAATGCGCGCTCCCTGCTTCACCAGCCCCATCGCCGCACCTTCGCCGCCCGGACCGGAGCCAATCACAATGGCATCGTAATCGTAAGACTTTTGCATACCAGTACGTCCTATGTTTCTATACATTTTTACAACGAGATTCTAACATCTCGCCGCGCACATCTGAATTCTAACAGCGTAAATTGGCAAAGTTTGACAATCAGTGAGGTTAACAGGCGGTCACAAACTTTGCGCCGCTGTACGCTGAAAAGTTTGTTATAGTGCCTGCCTGATTACTCACAAGGCCGGGAAAATGGGCGTTCGAGCGCAACAAAAAGAACGTACACGACGTTCACTGATTGAAGCGGCATTCAGTCAGTTAAGTGCAGAAAGGAGTTTTGCCAGCCTGAGTTTACGCGAAGTGGCACGCGAAGCCGGCATTGCACCGACCTCGTTTTACCGTCACTTTCGCGATGTGGATGAACTCGGCCTGACGATGGTTGATGAAAGTGGCCTGATGCTGCGCCAACTGATGCGCCAGGCGCGCCAGCGCATTGCCAAAGGCGGCAGCATCATCAAAACCTCGGTCGCCACGTTTATGGAGTTCATCGGGAACAATCCCAACGCTTTTCGTCTCTTACTACGCGAGCGCTCCGGCACGTCAGCGGCTTTTCGTGCGGCGGTCGCGCGGGAGATTCAGCACTTTATCGCTGAACTGGCCGACTACCTTGAGCTGGAAAACCGCATGCCGCGCAGCTTTACCGAAGCGCAGGCGGAAGCGATGGTGACGATTGTGTTCAGCGCCGGCGCGGAAGCGCTGGATGTGGATATCGAACAGCGGCGCAAACTGGAAGAGCGTCTGGTGCTGCAGCTGCGAATGATCGCCAAAGGCGCTTATTACTGGTATCGCCGGGAGCAAGAGCGCCTGGCGGTTACCCTGGAAACCCCCGAAGAGTAATGTGATAAGGATAATGAAATGATTGAGCAAAACCCTCGCGATAAAGGAACGCTGTTACTGGCTTTTATCACCGGTTTAGCTATCAACGGCTCCTTTTCGGTGCTGTTCAGCACCTTTGTTCCCTTTTCGATTTTCCCGCTGATCGCCCTTGGCCTTGCCGCGTGGTGTCTGCATCAGCGCTATCTCAACCGCAATATGCCGGACGGCATGCCTTCGCTGGCGGCGGCATTTTTTCTGCTGGGGATTCTGGTGTACAGCGCGCTGGTGCGTGCCGAATATCCGGATATCGGGTCTAACTTCATCCCGACCATTCTGATGGTGGCGCTGGTGTTCTGGATCGCCATGCGCTTCCGCCGCAGCAAGAACAAGCACTGAAAACAATCACGGGAACCGCAGGGTTCCCGTTTTTTTAGGCTTTGCGCGTCAGTAACACACCGCATTCCATATGGTGGGTGTAAGGGAACTGGTCAAACAGCGCCAGCCGCGTGACGGTATGCGTGGCACTCAGTACGCTGAGGTTGTCGCACAGCGTCTGCGGATTACAGGAAATATAGAGAATACGCGGATAGGCCTGCACCATCTTCACCGTCTCGTCATCCAGCCCGCTGCGCGGCGGATCGACAAAGATGGTCTCGCACTGATAGCTGTTGAGATCGATGCCTTCCAGACGGTTGAAGCTGCGCACGCCGTTCATCGCCTGGGTAAACTCTTCGGCTGCCATACGAATAATTTGCACGTTGTCGATGTGGTTGGCCGCAATGTTGTACTGCGCCGAAGCCACCGACGGTTTGGCGATTTCCGTCGCCAGTACGCGGCGGAAGTTACGCGCCAGCGCCAGCGAAAAGTTGCCATTGCCACAGTACAGCTCCAGCAGATCGCCGCGCGAATCTTGCGTCACGTCCAGCGCCCACTCCAGCATCTGAATATTCATCGCCGCATTTGGCTGGGTGAAGCTGTTCTCCACCTGACGATAGATCATCTCCTGACCGGCTACCGGCAGGCGCTCATCGACGTAATCGCGATCGAGGCAGATTTTGGTTTTCGTGGCACGGCCAATCAGCTGCACATCAAACCCTTCTGCACGCAGACTATCGCGCAGCGCAGTCGCGGCTTCGGTCCAGTCGGCTTCCAGCTTGCGGTGATACAGCAGCGAGATCACGATCTGGTTGCTGAGGGTGGAGAGATAATCGATCTGGAACAGTTTGAAACGCAGCGCACGATTATCGCGGATCGCGGCGATCAACTTTGGCATCAGCGTATTGATCAACTGGCTGGCCGCCGGAAACTGATCGACGCGGATACGCTGTTTGGTCTCTTGATCGAAGATGATGTGATAAAGATCGTCACCGTCGTGCCAGATGCGGAATTCGGCGCGCATACGATAGTGGCTGACCGGCGAGCGGAACACCTCTACGTCGGGCGCTGCGTAGGGGTCCATCATCGCCTGTAAGCGGCTGACTTTTTCCGCCAGTTGCGCGTCGTATTGTTCAATCGGGAGTTGTTCGGGTGTCATCTTCAATCCTGGTGTTAAGCCTGCCTGCCGGGCGATTGTAGGCATTCACCTGCTGATGTCCAGCCCCAGACAGTGCAGGAAGGCTGGCAGTCTGGATTTCCGGCCTTCTTAAACGTAGACTGCGGCTGCCGGCCTCCTTGAGTTAAAAGGGAATCCAGTGTGAATCTGGAGCTGACGCGCAGCGGTAAAAGAATGTCGTGGTGATCGCAATTGCAGACACTGTCCTCGCGGATGGGAAGTCTTCACCACTTATGATTCCCAGCCCGAAGACCTGCCGGTGTGACGTCGCAACTTCTGAGATCATCGCGTGCTATCGATCCCGGACCTGCGGCATCCTGCTTCGTCTTTTGGATGCTATAACAATGAAAACAACACACGCTTCGCTGTTTGCCTTTAGTGCAACGGCGTTGTCGCTCTGGGCGCAATCTGGCTACGCGCAGCAGAATGATGATACGCAAATCGTTACCGCTAACCGGTTTTTGCAGCCGGTTTCCTCCGTTCTCGCGCCGACGACAGTCGTGACCCGCGACGATATCGATCGCTGGCAGGCGAAAAGCCTGACGGACGTCATGCGTCGCCTGCCTGGCGTGGACATCGCGCAAAACGGTGGCCTCGGCCAGCTGAGCTCGCTGTTTGTGCGCGGCACCAACTCCAGCCACGTACTTATACTCATCGACGGTATCCGGCTAAACCAGGCGGGTGTGTCCGGATCGTCTGATTTAAGCCAGATTCCGCTTTCTCTGGTCCAGCGCATCGAATATGTGCGCGGTGCGCGCTCGGCGGTGTATGGCTCCGATGCAATTGGCGGCGTGGTGAACATCATCACCGATCGTGATAAGCCGGGCACGACGCTGAGCGCGGGCGTGGGCTCGAAAGGCTATCAAAACTATGAAGGTTCAACCCAGCAGCAGCTGGGCACAGCCACGAAGCTGACCATGGCGGGCAACTACACCTATACGCGCGGCTATGATGTGGTGGCAAACCTGCCGGATGTGTATGGCGATCCGGCGCAGAAAGATCGCGATGGCTTCATGAACAAGACACTGTATGGCGCGCTGGAGCACCAGTTCAGTGACGGGCTGAGCGGCTTTGTCCGCGGCTACGGTTTTGACAACCGCACGGCCTACGACGGCACCTACAGCTACGATAACAGTTTTAACATCAACGGATTAAACGATACCCGCCAGCTCTACAGCCAGACCTGGGACAGCGGCCTGCGTTACAGCAACGACATTTATTCGACGCAGCTGATCGCCAGCTACAGCCGCAGCAAAGATTATAACTATGATCCGCGTACAGGCCGCTACGGCCCGTCGACCACGCTGGATGACAGCAAGCAGTACAATGTGCAGTGGGGCAATACGTTGCAGGTGGCGCAGGGCAGCGTAAGCGCGGGCGTGGACTGGCAGAAACAGACCACAGAACCCGGCACCGCTTACGTGGCTGACAGTACTGAGCTGCGTAACACCGGCATTTATGCCACCACCCAGCAGCAGCTGGGCAGCGTAACGCTGGAAGGCGCGGTACGCGGTGACGACAACAGCCAGTTTGGCTGGCACGGCACCTGGCAGGGCGGGGCGTCGTGGGCGTTTGTTGATGGCTATAGCGTGTTTGCCAATTACGCGACGGCGTATAAAGCGCCTCGTCTCGGCCAGTTGTATGGTTCTTATGGCAACAGCGACCTGAAGCCGGAAGAGAGTAAACAGTGGGAAGCGGGCTTCTCTGGCCTGACCGGGCCGGTAAACTGGCGCGTATCCGGTTATCGTAACGATATCGATAATCTGATTGATAGCGATCCCACCACCTATATCTATTACAACATCGATAAAGCGCGCATTAAGGGCGTAGAAGCCACGGCGTCGTTCGATACCGGTCCGCTTAGCCATCAGATTTCTTACGATTATGTTGATGCGCGCGATGCTGAAACCGATCAACCGCTGGTGCGCCGTGCGAAGCAGCAGGTGAAATACCAGCTCGACTGGACGATTTATGAGTTTGACTGGTCACTGACCTATCATTATCTCGGCGATCGCTATGATACGGATTACAACCACGCCTTTACCCCGCAGCGCGTCAAACTGGGCGGTGTAAGTTTATGGGATCTGGCAGTTTCGTATCCGGTCACATCACAGCTCACCGTTCGTGGTAGAATTGCCAACCTGTTCGATAAAGACTACGAGACAGTGTATGGCTATCAAACTCCAGGAACGGAGTACTATCTCAGCGCCAGCTACAGCTTCTGATCTGCGCCCCACCGTGCTGGTGTTTGACTCCGGCGTCGGTGGGCTCTCCGTCTATGATGAGGTCCGGCAACTGCTGCCGGGCCTGCACTATCTCTATGCCTTCGATAATGCCGGCTTCCCTTACGGTGAAAAAAGCGAAGAGTATATTGTTGAGCGGGTCGTGGCGGTGGTGGAGGCTATCGTGCAGCGCGTGCCGCTGGCGTTAGTGGTCATCGCCTGTAACTCCGCCAGTACTGTATCGCTGCCAGCATTGCGTCAGCGCTTTGAATTCCCGGTCGTTGGCGTCGTGCCGGCGATTAAACCGGCGGCCCGTCTGACGCGTAACGGCGTGGTCGGCCTGCTGGCCACGCGCGGCACGGTGAAACGACCTTACACCCATGAGCTGGTGGCGCAGTTTGCGCGCGAATGTAAAATCGAAATGCTGGGGTCGGCGGAACTGGTCGAACTGGCGGAAGCCAAACTGCACGGAGAAACGGTGTCGCTGGACGATGTGCGTCGCGCAGTACAACCGTGGCTGCGTATGAAAGAGCCGCCGGATACCGTGGTGCTGGGTTGTACCCATTTCCCGCTGTTACGTGAAGAGCTGCAGCAGGTGTTGCCTGATGGCACCCGGCTGGTGGATTCGGGCGCAGCCATTGCACGGCGCACTGCCTGGTTGTTAGAGCACGAAGCGCCTCAGGCGCGTTCCAGCGGACAGAATGTGGCATTTTGTACGCGTATGGATGACGAAGTGGTGCAATTATCACCGGTTTTGCAGCGTTATGGCTTCCCGCTGCTGGAAAAACTGGCGATTTGACGGGCTTTCGCCGAAAAAAACAGCACTCGAAAATTAATTTGCATTTAGCCCTTGTCAGCCCGAAAGAACCCCTATAATGCGCCTCCACTGACACGGCACAACGGCTTACGAAGCGCGCTGTTAGTGAGGTGGCCCTTAACGGCAACCTTCAGAAAAGCAAAAATAAATGCTTGACTGAGAAAGCGGAAAGCGTAATATACGCATCCCGCGCCGCTTGAGAAATCGCGGCACTGCTCTTTAACAATTTATCAGACAATCTGTGTGGGCACTCGCAGGATTGATATCACAAGCCTACGGGCTTTAAAAAATATCAAGTCTTTGCTGAGTGAACACGTAATTCATTACGAAGTTTAATTCACAGAGCATCGCTGCACTCGTTGCAGCAAATCAAACTTTAAATTGAAGAGTTTGATCATGGCTCAGATTGAACGCTGGCGGCAGGCCTAACACATGCAAGTCGAACGGCAGCACAGAAGAGCTTGCTCTTTGGGTGGCGAGTGGCGGACGGGTGAGTAATGTCTGGGAAACTGCCCGATGGAGGGGGATAACTACTGGAAACGGTAGCTAATACCGCATAACGTCGCAAGACCAAAGTGGGGGACCTTCGGGCCTCACACCATCGGATGTGCCCAGATGGGATTAGCTAGTAGGTGGGGTAATGGCTCACCTAGGCGACGATCCCTAGCTGGTCTGAGAGGATGACCAGCCACACTGGAACTGAGACACGGTCCAGACTCCTACGGGAGGCAGCAGTGGGGAATATTGCACAATGGGCGCAAGCCTGATGCAGCCATGCCGCGTGTATGAAGAAGGCCTTCGGGTTGTAAAGTACTTTCAGCGGGGAGGAAGGCGGTGAGGTTAATAACCTTGCCGATTGACGTTACCCGCAGAAGAAGCACCGGCTAACTCCGTGCCAGCAGCCGCGGTAATACGGAGGGTGCAAGCGTTAATCGGAATTACTGGGCGTAAAGCGCACGCAGGCGGTCTGTTAAGTCAGATGTGAAATCCCCGGGCTTAACCTGGGAACTGCATTTGAAACTGGCAGGCTTGAGTCTCGTAGAGGGGGGTAGAATTCCAGGTGTAGCGGTGAAATGCGTAGAGATCTGGAGGAATACCGGTGGCGAAGGCGGCCCCCTGGACGAAGACTGACGCTCAGGTGCGAAAGCGTGGGGAGCAAACAGGATTAGATACCCTGGTAGTCCACGCCGTAAACGATGTCGACTTGGAGGTTGTGCCCTTGAGGCGTGGCTTCCGGAGCTAACGCGTTAAGTCGACCGCCTGGGGAGTACGGCCGCAAGGTTAAAACTCAAATGAATTGACGGGGGCCCGCACAAGCGGTGGAGCATGTGGTTTAATTCGATGCAACGCGAAGAACCTTACCTGGCCTTGACATCCAGAGAACTTAGCAGAGATGCTTTGGTGCCTTCGGGAACTCTGAGACAGGTGCTGCATGGCTGTCGTCAGCTCGTGTTGTGAAATGTTGGGTTAAGTCCCGCAACGAGCGCAACCCTTATCCTTTGTTGCCAGCGGCTCGGCCGGGAACTCAAAGGAGACTGCCGGTGATAAACCGGAGGAAGGTGGGGATGACGTCAAGTCATCATGGCCCTTACGGCCAGGGCTACACACGTGCTACAATGGCGCATACAAAGAGAAGCGACCTCGCGAGAGCAAGCGGACCTCATAAAGTGCGTCGTAGTCCGGATTGGAGTCTGCAACTCGACTCCATGAAGTCGGAATCGCTAGTAATCGTAGATCAGAATGCTACGGTGAATACGTTCCCGGGCCTTGTACACACCGCCCGTCACACCATGGGAGTGGGTTGCAAAAGAAGTAGGTAGCTTAACCTTCGGGAGGGCGCTTACCACTTTGTGATTCATGACTGGGGTGAAGTCGTAACAAGGTAACCGTAGGGGAACCTGCGGTTGGATCACCTCCTTACCTGAAGATACCTTCCCGCGAAGTGCTCACACAGATTGTCTGATAGAAAAGTAACGAGCAGAAAAAACCTCTACAGGCTTGTAGCTCAGGTGGTTAGAGCGCACCCCTGATAAGGGTGAGGTCGGTGGTTCAAGTCCACTCAGGCCTACCAGATTTCTTCTCATGCCGCGTTATGTTTCCGGCTCGCATAGTTCACTATGCTTCGCGAAAACATGCCTTGCCTGAGACGAAATCACATTTCCCGTGTGAGAAACGTGACTCCTGGTGAGTGGATGTAGATGGTCTCTGCAGTGACTGTATGGGGCTATAGCTCAGCTGGGAGAGCGCCTGCCTTGCACGCAGGAGGTCAGCGGTTCGATCCCGCTTAGCTCCACCATTACAGTACTGAAACTTACTTCAGAGTATACCGGCGACGGTGTGCTGCGAAGTATTTGCTCTTTAACAATCCGGAACAAGCTGAAAATTTGAAACGACGCGTCGTATTCATTCTCCGTAATAAGAATGAAATTAACGATGCGTTCGGGTCTCTCAAATGCTTGCAGTCCGCAGCGTTGCAAAACGCCTGTGGGTTGTGAGGTTAAGCGACTAAGCGTACACGGTGGATGCCCTGGCAGTCAGAGGCGATGAAGGACGTGCTAATCTGCGAAAAGCGACGGTAAGGTGATATGAACCGCTACAGCCGTCGATGTCCGAATGGGGAAACCCGGTGCACTCTGTGCATCATCGTTTGATGAATACATAGTCAAACGAGGCGAACCGGGGGAACTGAAACATCTAAGTACCCCGAGGAAAAGAAATCAACCGAGATTCCCCCAGTAGCGGCGAGCGAACGGGGAGCAGCCCAGGACCTGAATCAGCTTGTGCATCAGTGGAAGCGTCTGGAAAGTCGCGCGATACCGGGTGACAGCCCCGTACACGAAGATGCATGAGTTGTGAGTCCGACGAGTAGGGCGGGACACGTGGTATCCTGTCTGAACATGGGGGGACCATCCTCCAAGGCTAAATACTCCTGACTGACCGATAGTGAACCAGTACCGTGAGGGAAAGGCGAAAAGAACCCCGGCGAGGGGAGTGAAACAGAACCTGAAACCGTGTACGTACAAGCAGTGGGAGCACCTTCGGGTGTGACTGCGTACCTTTTGTATAATGGGTCAGCGACTTATATTCTGTAGCAAGGTTAACCGCATAGGGGAGCCGAAGGGAAACCGAGTCTTAATTGGGCGTTAAGTTGCAGGGTATAGACCCGAAACCCGGTGATCTAGCCATGGGCAGGTTGAAGGTTGGGTAACACTAACTGGAGGACCGAACCGACTAATGTTGAAAAATTAGCGGATGACTTGTGGCTGGGGGTGAAAGGCCAATCAAACCGGGAGATAGCTGGTTCTCCCCGAAAGCTATTTAGGTAGCGCCTCGTGAACTCATCCTCGGGGGTAGAGCACTGTTTCGGCTAGGGGGCCATCCCGGCTTACCAACCCGATGCAAACTGCGAATACCGAGGAATGTTATCACGGGAGACACACGGCGGGTGCTAACGTCCGTCGTGAAGAGGGAAACAACCCAGACCGCCAGCTAAGGTCCCAAAGTCATGGTTAAGTGGGAAACGATGTGGGAAGGCACAGACAGCCAGGATGTTGGCTTAGAAGCAGCCATCATTTAAAGAAAGCGTAATAGCTCACTGGTCGAGTCGGCCTGCGCGGAAGATGTAACGGGGCTAAACCATGCACCGAAGCTGCGGCAGCGACACTATGTGTTGTTGGGTAGGGGAGCGTTCTGTAAGCCGCTGAAGGTGTGCTGTGAGGCATGCTGGAGGTATCAGAAGTGCGAATGCTGACATAAGTAACGATAAAGCGGGTGAAAAGCCCGCTCGCCGGAAGACCAAGGGTTCCTGTCCAACGTTAATCGGGGCAGGGTGAGTCGACCCCTAAGGCGAGGCTGAAAAGCGTAGTCGATGGGAAACAGGTTAATATTCCTGTACTTGGTGTTACTGCGAAGGGGGGACGGAGAAGGCTAGGTTATCCGGGCGACGGTTGTCCCGGTTTAAGCGTGCAGGTGTGAAGACCAGGCAAATCCGGTCTTCTTTAACACTGAGGCGTGACGACGAGCCGCTACGGCGGTGAAGTAACTGATGCCCTGCTTCCAGGAAAAGCCTCTAAGCTCCAGGTAACACGAAATCGTACCCCAAACCGACACAGGTGGTCAGGTAGAGAATACCAAGGCGCTTGAGAGAACTCGGGTGAAGGAACTAGGCAAAATGGTGCCGTAACTTCGGGAGAAGGCACGCTGGCGCGTAGGTGAAGGGACTTGCTCCCGGAGCCGAGGCCAGTCGAAGATACCAGCTGGCTGCAACTGTTTATTAAAAACACAGCACTGTGCAAACACGAAAGTGGACGTATACGGTGTGACGCCTGCCCGGTGCCGGAAGGTTAATTGATGGGGTTATCCGCAAGGAGAAGCTCTTGATCGAAGCCCCGGTAAACGGCGGCCGTAACTATAACGGTCCTAAGGTAGCGAAATTCCTTGTCGGGTAAGTTCCGACCTGCACGAATGGCGTAATGATGGCCAGGCTGTCTCCACCCGAGACTCAGTGAAATTGAAATCGCTGTGAAGATGCAGTGTACCCGCGGCAAGACGGAAAGACCCCGTGAACCTTTACTATAGCTTGACACTGAACATTGAGCCTTGATGTGTAGGATAGGTGGGAGGCTTTGAAGCGCGGACGCCAGTCTGCGTGGAGCCAACCTTGAAATACCACCCTTTAATGTTTGATGTTCTAACGTAGGCCCGTAATCCGGGCTGCGGACAGTGTCTGGTGGGTAGTTTGACTGGGGCGGTCTCCTCCCAAAGCGTAACGGAGGAGCACGAAGGTTGGCTAATCCTGGTCGGACATCAGGAGGTTAGTGCAATGGCATAAGCCAGCTTGACTGCGAGAGTGACGGCTCGAGCAGGTGCGAAAGCAGGTCATAGTGATCCGGTGGTTCTGAATGGAAGGGCCATCGCTCAACGGATAAAAGGTACTCCGGGGATAACAGGCTGATACCGCCCAAGAGTTCATATCGACGGCGGTGTTTGGCACCTCGATGTCGGCTCATCACATCCTGGGGCTGAAGTAGGTCCCAAGGGTACGGCTGTTCGCCGTTTAAAGTGGTACGCGAGCTGGGTTTAGAACGTCGTGAGACAGTTCGGTCCCTATCTGCCGTGGGCGCTGGAGAATTGAGGGGGGTTGCTCCTAGTACGAGAGGACCGGAGTGAACGCACCGCTGGTGTTCGGGTTGTCATGCCAATGGCACTGCCCGGTAGCTAAGTGCGGAAGAGATAAGTGCTGAAAGCATCTAAGCACGAAACTTGCCCCGAGATGAGTTCTCCCTGACCCTTTAAGGGTCCTGAAGGGACGTTGAAGA
Organism: Type-C symbiont of Plautia stali; assembly: GCF_059730935.1. Lineage (NCBI taxonomy): Bacteria > Pseudomonadati > Pseudomonadota > Gammaproteobacteria > Enterobacterales > Enterobacteriaceae > Type-C symbiont of Plautia stali. The sequence continues at coordinate 149,933 of NZ_AP035923.1, forward strand.
CGACGACGTTGATAGGCCGGGTGTGTAAGCGCAGCGATGCGTTGAGCTAACCGGTACTAATGACCCGTGAGGCTTAACCTTACAACGCCAGAGGCGTTTTGGTCTGAGAGACCGAAAGAATTTTCAGCTTTGTTCACCGGATTACGTCCAGTGGATTTTGTGCTGTGACAAGGCGGCACGCGAGACGACGGGAAGGAGCATACAGAAGTATGTGACTGAGCGGCGCGAGCGGGGCAACGCAGTCAGAGCGCGAAAGACGCGGATGAAAACAGAATTTGCCTGGCGGCAACAGCGCGGTGGTCCCACCTGACCCCATGCCGAACTCAGAAGTGAAACGCCGTAGCGCCGATGGTAGTGTGGGGCCTCCCCATGCGAGAGTAGGGAACTGCCAGGCATCAATTTAAGACCCCTAATCGGGTCGTGACCTTCCCGGTGACGCGGAAAGGGCGAAACACCTGAAATCAGCGACGGTCTGATATCAGTACAGAATCGGTGGAGCGGTAGTTCAGTTGGTTAGAATACCTGCCTGTCACGCAGGGGGTCGCGGGTTCGAGCCCCGTCCGTTCCGCCACCCTAATTAGGGGCGTAGTTCAATTGGTAGAGCACCGGTCTCCAAAACCGGGTGTTGGGGGTTCGAGTCCCTCCGCCCCTGCCAGAAAATAATCCTTTGCTTCGGCAAAGGATTTTTTTTGCCTGAAATTCGGCACACGCAAGAGCCTGAGTTTCATTTCTTCCACTCAAACTCCCTCATTTATTGCTTCAGTGAGTCAGGACCGGATATTTAAGCAGCTGACGAATGTGTGCCTGTTGATCGCTATTCTGCAGCCATACCGCATATAACGGTCGCACTGCGACAGGTGTGTCTGGAATAACCATCAAATCACTGTAAATGCCGTGCCAGAAATCAGGTAAAAAAGCGCAGGCTCCCGTGGTATGCAGCAATTCGCGGGTCACATGTGCTGAAGTGGTAGTTAATACCGGTACGTCATCACTGGAAAGATAACTTTCATGCTGATGGAAATCCGCGCCCCACTCGAGTTTGATGTAATCATATTTTTCACGCTTTTCAGTTTTGCGTGCGCGAAAGAGCGCGAGTGAAATATGACCGATCTGCTGACTGGTGAGTTCATCCATTTTTGGCGCTTCGGTGGTGATCAGCAAATCGAGCTGACGCTCATGTAACTGCTTGACCAGCAAATGGCGCTGAGCAATACGTGCTTCCAGATGCAGGCTCTCCCGGTTCTCGTATAGCGTCTGCAGCCAGGGCGTAAGATACGCTTCCCAGAGCGATGCACTGGCACCGATTGATAGCTCATGGTGCTGCTGGGTATGCGAAACCTCCTTTTTTGCCATCAGCCAGGTACTCATCAGGCTCTCAGCGTAGGGCAATAAGCGCTCGCCTGCTGAAGTCAGCCGGATATTATTGCGGTGACGGGTAAAAAGATTAACGCCCAGCTGATTTTCCAGCTGTCGGATGCGAAAACTAACGGCAGATTGCGTGAGGTAAAGCGCTTCAGCAGCACGCCCGAAATGACGCGTTCTGCTCACTTCGAGGAAAGTTTTCAGTAATTCCGTATCCACAGCATTCTCCCAAAAAATGTTTGTCGTACTGATTTAAATGTTTTGTTTTACACTCTGTCAAGCCTATCTAATACTCCGCGCCATAAATAGCACGGCCATATGAGAATCAGGAGCGTGTAAGATGGCGGACAGCTTCGCAACAACTAATCGTTTCTTTGATAACAAACATTACCCTCGTGGTTTTTCGCGTCATGGTGACTTCACCATTAAAGAAGCTCAGCTTCTGGAACGCCACGGATACGCTTTCAACGAACTGGATCTCGCTAAGCGCGATCCGGAGACCGAAGAAGAGCGTCTGTTTATTGAAGTCTGTCGTGGTCTGCGTGAGCCGCAGACTGAGGCTGAACGTGTCTGGTCAAAATACACTGCACGTATCAAGCGTCCGAAACGTTTTCATACCTTGTCCGGCGGTAAACCGCAGATGGACACGGTGGAAGACTTCAGCGATAGCGACGATTAACATGACGGGGCTGATTTCAGCCCCGTTGTCATTCCAGGCTTTTATGCAGGTAAATCAGTAAACGATCGATACTGCGATATCCCACCGCCTCCTGCAGATGCTGACGCGTAATCTGCCGTTCACCCGCTAAATCTGCGATGGTTCTCGCCACCTTTAAGATGCGCTGCCATGCACGCACCGATAATCCCAGTGCATTCAGGATCTCCTCCAGCCATTCCGCGTCCTGCTGCTGTAACACACAATCACGGGCGATCTCCGGATTCGACAGCTGCGCATTCACTTTGCCCGCGCGTGCCATCTGTATCGCCCGGGCGGCCAGTACGCGGGCGCGCACCTGCGCGCTGGTTTCGCTGTGCTGCTGCTTCTGGCTAAGCGAGCCGCCCGGTAGCAGCGGAATCTCCAGCGACAGGTCGAAGCGATCCAGAAACGGGCCAGACAGCCGGCTGAGATAGCGCAGCACCTGCTGCGGCGTGCAGCGATTATGATTCCCCTGATAATGGCCCGTCGGGCTGGGATTCATTGCACCAATCAGCTGAAAGCGCGCAGGGAAAGTGACTTTGGCGCGGGAACGGGAAATGGCGATTTCACCGGACTCAATCGGTTCGCGTAACGCATCCAGCGCTTTGCGCTCAAACTCGGGCAGTTCATCAAGAAACAGCACCCCATTGTGCGCCAGCGAAATTTCGCCCGGCCGCGGCAGGGATCCTCCGCCGACCAGCGCATACAGCGATGCGCTGTGATGAGGCGCTCTGAACGGCCGTCTACGCCACTGATGATGTAGCGTACCGCTGCTGACCAGGCTGGCAATTGCGGCGCACTCCAGCGCTTCCTGGTCATCCAGCGGCGGCATAATGCCGGGCAATCGGGTTGCCAGCATGGTCTTACCGGTGCCGGGCGGGCCCAGCAGCAACAGGTTATGGCCACCGGCGGCGGTAATTTCCAGCGCGCGCCGTCCCTGCTGCTGGCCAATAATATCGCTCAGGTCCTGCTGCTCGTGCGGCACCGTTTCAGGCTGGTAATGGGCGACCGTCAGCGCCGTCTGGTTATGCAGGAAAGCGCAGATCTCCACCAGATGCTTGCCCACCAGCGTTTCACCCTGTTGTATCAGGCCGACATCCTGTTGATTCTGCTCCGCTAAGACCATCTGACGTCCGGCCTGCAGCGCCGCCATGGCAGCAGGAATCGCGGCCTGAACGCCACACAGCGCGCCGTTTAGCGCCAGCTCACCCAGGAACTCATAATGGGCCAGCTTATCGCCTGGCAGCTGCTCTGAGGCCGCGAGAATGGCGATAGCGATCGGCAGGTCGTAGCGCCCACCCTCTTTAGGTAAATCAGCTGGTGCGAGATTAATGGTGACGCGCTTCGCCGGAAAGGTGAAACCGCTATTGATAATGGCGCTGCGCACGCGTTCGCGGGCTTCTTTGACGGTGGTTTCCGGCAGACCTACCAGTGTCAATGCTGGCAGACCGTTGCTGATATGCACTTCAATCGTCACCAGTGGAGCCTGCACTCCGAGCGCCGCGCGTGTTAATACTTTCGATAAAGACATAACCGCTCCTTGTTGCCTTTATCCTTGCTGAAAAAAATCCACACGGCGACCGCTGAAACTATCATCCTGAAGCGGTATTCAGGAAAATCGCTGTGCTTTTCATCCTGTTCATTAATTTTCGCAGCCAGATCGCAAAAGCAAAATAACGGTTGCGTCGCGGGCGTAATGAATAATTATCACAAATGCGAATAACCTTTTACTTACAAAGCGATAACGCACGTCAACTGCGCGCGTCATAAAATTTTCCGATGAAAATTATTGTAAATCCCCTGCTAACTATGGTAACTCTGTAGGTATTACTTCGAACTAACGAAAAAACAGACGACACATGAAAGCCTTTCTACAAGTGATTAGCCTAGTCGTGATTAGCGTGGTGGTGATTATTAACCCACCGTGCGGGGCTACGCTTGGAGAAAGAAAGGCTTAAAAATCAAGCCTGGAATTCGAAAAACCCCCGCACCGTAAGGTCCGGGGGTTTTTTTTCGACCAGACGAAATATCAGCGAATCAGCGAGGAACAGATTATGAGCAGTAGCATAAAATTCTGTTGTTCCAGCAGGAATACAGGAGAATAACCATGACAGGTGCACAGTGGGTAGTTCAGGCTTTACGCGCGCAGGGTGTCGACACAGTGTTTGGTTATCCTGGCGGAGCAATCATGCCAGTGTACGATGCGCTCTACGATGGCGGCGTGGAACATCTACTGTGTCGTCATGAACAAGGTGCGGTGATGGCAGCGATCGGTTATGCGCGTGCGACCGGCAAAACCGGGGTTTGCATCGCGACTTCCGGACCAGGCGCCACCAACCTGATCACCGGTCTGGCCGATGCGATGATGGATTCCGTTCCGGTTGTCGCCATCACCGGGCAGGTCTCTTCAGCGTTTATTGGTACCGACGCCTTTCAGGAGATCGACGTTCTTGGCCTGTCATTAGCCTGTACTAAACACAGCTTCCTCGTTGAATCGCTGGATGATTTACCCTCGGTGATGGCGGAAGCTTTCGCCATCGCGCAGTCCGGCCGTCCGGGACCGGTGCTGGTCGACATTCCCAAAGATATTCAAATTGCCAGCGGTGACCTGACGCCGCACCTGTTGCCGGTTGAAGAGGCACTGAGCCATTCACCGCAGCACATTGCCGAAGCGCGCGCGCTGATGGCGCAGGCGCAAAAACCGATACTGTATATCGGCGGCGGTGTCGGCATGGCGCAGGCCGTCCCGGCGCTGCGGGCTATGGCGCAGGAGACCGGCATCCCGATGGTTTCTACCCTGAAAGGGCTGGGCAGCGCCGAAGCCAGCAGCGATCTCTATCTCGGTATGCTCGGCATGCACGGCACCAAAGCGGCCAACCTGGCGGTGCAATCCTGTGATTTGCTGATTGCCGTCGGCGCACGCTTCGACGACCGCGTCACCGGTAAGCTGGATACCTTCGCGCCGCACGCCAGCGTCATCCATATTGATATCGATCCGGCGGAATTGAACAAACTGCGTCGCGCTCACGTTTCGCTGCAGGGCGATCTCAACCAGATGTTGCCGGCGCTGAGCATGCCGCTGCAGATCGACGGCTGGCGTACTGAAGTTAAAGCGATGAACGCGGAGTTCGCGTGGCGTTACGACCATCCCGGCGAGGCGATCTACGCGCCGCTGCTGCTGAAGCAGTTGTCAGATCGTAAACCTGACAGCGCGGTGGTAACCACCGACGTTGGCCAGCACCAGATGTGGGCGGCGCAGCACATGCGCTTCAGCGCGCCGGAAAACTTCATCACCTCCAGCGGCCTGGGCACCATGGGCTTTGGGCTGCCGGCTGCGGTGGGCGCGCAGGTTGCCCGTCCGGATGACACCGTTATCTGCGTGTCCGGTGACGGCTCAATCATGATGAATATTCAGGAGCTGGGCACCATCAAGCGTAAGCAGCTGCCGGTAAAAATCCTGCTGCTGGATAACCAGCGTCTTGGCATGGTTCGCCAGTGGCAGCAGCTGTTCTTTGATGGTCGCTACAGCGAAACCATCCTCACCGATAACCCCGATTTCCTCACGCTGGCCAGCGCCTTTGATATTCCGGGCCAGCGCATTAGCCGTAAAGATCAGGTCGACGCCGCGATTGATGCTCTGCTGAACAGTGAAGGTCCTTACTTCCTGCATGTTGCGATTGATGAGCATGAAAACGTCTGGCCACTGGTACCGCCGGGTGCCAGCAACGCAAACATGATGGAGAAAACCGTATGAACCAGCATCAATTGTCTATCGAAGCCCGCTTTCGCCCTGAAATATTGGAGCGCATTTTGCGCGTCGTGCGTCACCGTGGCTTCCAGGTCTGCGCGATGAATATGGCGTCCGCCGTCAATGCGGAGAACATTAATATCGAAATGACCGTTGCCAGCCAGCGCTCTGTCGATTTACTGTCTTCGCAGTTAAGCAAACTTATGGATGTCGCCTGTGTCGAGATCCAGCAACAGACAACACAACAAATCCGCGCCTAGTCGCCAAAGGAAATAACAATGAGTACGAAGAAAGCAGACTTTATCTGGTTCAATGGAGAGATGGTTAAGTGGGAAGACGCCAAAGTTAGCGTTATGTCTCACGCACTGCATTACGGCACCTCTGTGTTCGAAGGCGTTCGCTGCTACGACTCACACAAAGGTCCGGTGGTGTTCCGTCACCGTGAACACATGCAGCGTCTGCACGACTCCGCCAAAATTTACCGTTTCCCGATCAAAGCCAGCGTGGATGAGTTGATGGAAGCGTGCCGCGAAGTCATTCGCGTTAATAAACTGAAGAGTGCCTACATTCGTCCGCTGGCCTTTGTCGGCGACGTGGGTCTCGGCGTTAACCCGCCAGACGGCTTCACCACCGATGTGATCATCGCTGCGTTCCCGTGGGGAGCTTACCTGGGTGCCGAAGCGCTGGAGCAGGGCATCAACGCCATGGTTTCTTCCTGGAATCGCGTGGCGCCAAATACCCTGCCAACCGCGGCGAAAGCAGGCGGTAACTATCTCTCTTCCCTGCTGGTTGGCAGCGAAGCGCGCCGCCACGGCTATCAGGAAGGTATCGCGCTGGATACCCAGGGTTATATCTCCGAAGGTGCTGGCGAAAACCTGTTTGAAGTGAAAGACGGCATCCTGTTCACCCCGCCGTTCACCTCTTCAGCGCTGCCGGGCATCACCCGCGACGCCATCATCAAGCTGGCGAAGGATCTCGGTATCGAAGTGCGCGAGCAGGTGCTGTCACGCGAATCGCTGTACCTGGCGGATGAAGTGTTCATGTCCGGTACTGCCGCAGAAATTACGCCGGTACGCAGCGTGGACGGCATCCAGGTGGGTGAGGGCAAACGTGGCCCGGTAACCACCAAAATCCAGCAGGCGTTTTTTGGCCTGTTCACCGGCGAAACCGAAGACAAGTACGGCTGGCTGGATCAGGTGAATCCATAACAAGACAGTAACGCGGGTGCAGCAGCGCCCGCGTCATTTTTCAGACTGGAGTAAATAGAGCATGCCTAAGTACCGTTCCGCCACCACCACCCATGGTCGTAACATGGCGGGTGCCCGTGCCCTGTGGCGCGCCACCGGAATGACCGACGACGATTTCGGTAAGCCGATTATCGCCGTGGTCAACTCCTTCACCCAATTCGTACCGGGCCACGTGCACCTGCGCGATCTTGGCAAACTGGTCGCTGAGCAAATCGAAGCCGCGGGTGGTGTAGCCAAAGAGTTCAACACCATCGCGGTGGATGACGGTATCGCCATGGGTCATGGCGGCATGCTGTATTCACTGCCTTCACGTGAGCTGATTGCCGACTCCGTGGAATATATGGTGAACGCCCACTGCGCCGACGCCATGGTGTGTATCTCCAACTGCGACAAAATCACCCCCGGCATGCTGATGGCCTCGCTGCGCCTCAACATTCCGGTGATCTTTGTCTCCGGCGGTCCGATGGAAGCCGGTAAAACCAAGTTGTCAGACAAAATCATCAAGCTGGATCTGGTGGACGCGATGATTCAGGGTGCGAACCCGAACGTCAGCGATGCCGACAGCGAACAGATTGAGCGTTCCGCCTGCCCGACCTGCGGCTCGTGCTCCGGCATGTTCACCGCCAACTCCATGAACTGTCTGACCGAAGCGCTGGGCCTGTCGCAGCCGGGCAACGGCTCGCTGCTGGCAACCCACGCCGATCGTAAAGACCTGTTCATCAACGCCGGCAAGCGCATCGTTAACCTGACCAAACAGTACTACGAGCAGGATGATGCGCGCGTGCTGCCGCGTAACATCGCCAGCAAAGCCGCGTTCGAAAACGCCATGACGCTGGATATCGCCATGGGCGGTTCCACCAATACCGTGCTGCACCTGCTGGCCGCCGCGCAGGAAGGCGAGATCGATTTCAACATTTCCGACATCGATCGCCTGTCACGTAAAGTGCCGCACCTGTGCAAAGTGGCGCCGAGCACACAGAAATATCATATGGAAGATGTGCACCGCGCGGGCGGGGTAATCGGTATTCTTGGCGAGCTGGATCGTGCCGGCCTGCTGCACACCGACGTACGCAACGTGCTGGGTCTCAATCTGCGCGAAACCCTCGATCAGTACGACATCATGCTGACCAAAGACGAAGCGGTGAAGAAGATGTTCCGCGCCGGCCCGGCTGGCATCCGTACTACCCAGGCGTTCTCACAGGACTGCCGCTGGGACACGCTGGATGACGATCGTCAGGAAGGCTGTATCCGCACGCGCGAACACGCGTTCTCTCAGGATGGCGGTCTGGCAGTGCTGTACGGCAACATGGCGGAAGATGGCTGCATCGTGAAAACCGCCGGCGTCGACAAAGAGATCCTTACCTTTAAAGGTCCGGCAAAAGTGTATGAAAGCCAGGACGATGCGGTGGAAGCGATTCTCGGCGGCAAAGTGGTGGCCGGTGACGTGGTGGTGATCCGCTACGAAGGGCCGAAAGGCGGTCCGGGCATGCAGGAAATGCTCTATCCGACTACTTATCTGAAATCGATGGGCCTTGGCAAAAGCTGTGCGCTGATCACTGACGGACGCTTCTCGGGCGGCACCTCGGGCCTCTCCATTGGCCACGCATCGCCGGAAGCGGCGAACGGCGGCACCATCGCGCTGGTTAAAGATGGCGACATCATTGAAATCGATATCCCGAATCGCGGCATTAAGCTGGCGGTACCGGATAACGAACTGCATGCCCGTCGTGAAGAAGAGGAAGCGCGTGGCGAAGCGGCTTATACGCCGCACGGTCGCGTGCGTCAGGTCTCCTTCGCACTGCGTGCTTATGCATCGCTCGCCACCAGCGCTGACAAGGGCGCGGTGCGCGATAAGTCCAAGCTGGGAGGCTAATCTCTGATGGCTGAGTCTCAACCGCTTTCCGCGTCGCCCAATGGCGCGGAGTATCTGCGCGCGGTGCTGCGTGCGCCTGTGTACGAAATTGCCCAGGTAACGCCGCTGCAAAAAATGGAAAAAATTTCGTCGCGTCTTGGCAACACCATTCTGGTGAAGCGCGAAGATCGCCAGCCGGTGCACAGCTTCAAGCTGCGCGGTGCTTACGCCATGATCGCCGGCCTGACGGAAGAGCAGAAAGCGCGCGGCGTGGTTACTGCTTCGGCGGGTAACCACGCGCAGGGCGTGGCGCTCTCGGCCAGCACGCTCGGCATTAAGTCACTGATTGTGATGCCAGTGGCGACGGCGGACATCAAGGTTGATGCAGTGCGCGCGTTTGGCGGTGAGGCTTACCTGTTCGGAGCAAACTTTGACGAGGCAAAAGCCAAAGCGATCGAGCTGGCGGAGCAGCAGGGTTACACCTTCGTGCCGCCGTTTGATCATCCGGCGGTGATTGCCGGTCAGGGCACGCTGGCGATGGAGCTGTTGCAGCAGGATGCGCATCTCGATCGCGTGTTTGTGCCGGTAGGCGGCGGCGGCTTAGCGGCGGGTGTGGCGGTACTGATTAAACAGCTGATGCCGCAAATCAAGGTTATCGCGGTCGAGTCGCAGGACTCTGCCTGCCTGAAGGCGGCGCTTGATGCCGGCGAGCCGGTGGATTTGCCGCGCGTCGGGCTGTTTGCCGAAGGCGTGGCGGTCAAGCGTATCGGCAGCGAAACCTTCCGCCTGTGCAAAGAATACCTCGACGACATCATCACCGTGGACAGCGATGCCATCTGCGCAGCGATGAAGGATCTGTTCGAGGATGTGCGTGCGGTGGCGGAGCCTTCCGGCGCGCTGGCGCTGGCGGGCATGAAGAAGTACATCCAGCAGCACGACATCAAAGGCGAGCGGCTGGCGCACGTGCTGTCGGGCGCCAATGTCAACTTCCACGGTCTGCGCTATGTCTCTGAGCGCTGTGAACTGGGTGAGCAGCGTGAAGCGCTGCTGGCGGTCACCATCCCTGAGCAGCAGGGCAGCTTCCTGCGTTTCTGCCAGACGCTGGGTGGCCGCGCGGTAACCGAGTTCAACTACCGTTATGCCGATGCCGATAACGCCTGCATCTTTGTTGGCGTGCGTTTAACGCGCGGCCTTGAGGAGCGCAGCGAGATCATCAGCCAGCTGGCTGAAGGCGGCTATCAGGTGGTGGATTTGTCGGATGATGAGATGGCGAAGCTGCACGTGCGCTACATGGTGGGCGGACGCCCGTCAAAACCGCTGCGTGAACGGCTGTTCAGCTTCGAATTCCCGGAAGCGCCGGGCGCGCTGCTGAAGTTTCTGCAGACGCTGGGCGCGCACTGGAACATTTCGCTGTTCCACTATCGCAGCCACGGCACCGATTTTGGTCGCGTGCTGGCGGCGTTCGAGATCAACGACAAAGAGCCGGATTTCGACACTCACCTCAACGCGCTCGGCTATGAGTGGCACGACGAGGCCAGCAATCCGGCGTTTCGCTTCTTCCTCGCTGGCTAAACTACAGCAGGTGCCAGAAAGCATTGATCAGCGGCTCCCCGAGCCGCTTTTTTTGTACGCATACGCCGAGCTCCAGCGGTGCCACCGACTCGACATTCTCCAGCGTCAGCACGCGATTGCGCACCGGTTCCGGACTGTTTTCCAGCACCACATCCGGCAGCAGCGCGATGCCGCAACCGAGCGCCACCATCGACACAATCGCCTCATGGCCAGACACCGTGGCGTAAATCTGCGGGTTGGCAATGCGGTGGCGGCGAAACCATAAATCAATACCGCGCCGCGCCGGCCCCTGATCCGGCAGGATAAAGGGAATCTGCGACCAGTCCGGCTGTTCCTGCGTCGCCTGGCTGCGCACCGGGCAGGGCAGCGCCGGGGCGATCAGCACCAGCGGAATCAAACCCAGCGGCGTAAAGTCGATGCTGGCGGGCAGCGACTCCGGGCGGCCGGCGATGGCCAGATCCGCTTCGCCGGACTGCACCATTTCAATGGCATCGGCGGCGTCGCCAGTGGTGAGTTTAATTTCCACCTGCGGATGCTCCGCGCGAAAGCGGTCGAGAATCGGCGGCAGATGGCTGTAGGCGGCGGTTACTGAGCAGAACAGGCGCAGCTCGCCGCTCAGCGACGGACCGTTGAGGTCCATGACATGGCGCAACTGCTGATACTGCAGCAGGGTCTGCTGGGCGAACTGACGCAGCCGCTCGCCGGCTTCGGTCAGCGTCACGGTGCGGTTGTCGCGCAGGAACAGCGCGTGTCCGACATCCTCTTCCAGCCGCTGAATCTGGCGTGATAATGTCGACGGGCTGACGTGCATGGCGCGCGCGGTGCGGCCAAAGTGGCAGCTTTCCGCCAGGTGAAGAAACAGTTTCAGGTCTCGTAAATCCATGCGCGTTTTGCCCTCAGCGTGATGTTGCAAATTCTGCAATGTGACGTTGTTAATATATCAATTTAAGCAACAGATTTCCTGTCATATGATGGGGTCATTCGCGGCGCTAAATCCGGCGCCGTTACTGAACAAAAGCAAACACAACATCTGAGCGGAGTACCCATGGCTAACTACTTCAACACATTGAATCTGCGCAATCAGTTAGCGCAGTTAGGCAAATGTCGCTTCATGTCGCGCGATGAATTCGCGGATGGCGCTAGCTTCCTGAAAGGTAAGAAAGTGGTCATTGTCGGCTGCGGCGCGCAGGGCCTGAACCAGGGTCTGAACATGCGTGACTCTGGCCTCGATGTGTCTTACGCACTGCGCGCTGAAGCCATCGCTGAGAAGCGTGCATCGTTCCGTAAAGCCACCGAAAACGGTTTTAAAGTGGGTACTTACGAAGAGCTGATCCCGCAGGCGGATCTGGTGGTTAACCTGACGCCGGACAAGCAGCACTCTGCCGTTGTGCAGGCCGTTCAGCCGCTGATGAAAGACGGTGCCGCGCTGGGTTACTCTCACGGTTTCAACATCGTCGAAGTGGGCGAGACCATCCGTAAAGACATCACCGTGGTGATGGTGGCACCGAAGTGCCCGGGTACCGAAGTGCGTGAAGAGTACAAACGTGGCTTCGGCGTTCCAACGCTGATCGCTGTTCACCCGGAAAACGATCCAAAAGGCGAAGGCATGGCGATTGCCAAAGCCTGGGCTGCAGCCACCGGCGGCGACCGTGCAGGCGTGCTGGAATCGTCTTTCGTGGCAGAAGTCAAATCAGACCTGATGGGCGAGCAGACCATTCTGTGCGGTATGCTGCAGGCCGGTTCACTGCTGTGCTTCGACAAGCTGGTGGCCGAAGGTCACGACGCGGCGTATACCGAGAAACTGATTCAGTTCGGCTGGGAAACCATCACCGAATCGCTGAAGTTTGGCGGCATCACGCTGATGATGGATCGTCTGTCTAATCCGGCAAAAATCCGCGCTTACGCACTGTCTGAGCAGCTGAAAACCATCATGGCACCGCTGTTCCAGAAGCACATGGATGACATCATCTCGGGTGAATTCTCTTCCGGTATGATGGCTGACTGGGCGAACGACGACAAAAACCTGCTGACCTGGCGTGAAGAGACCGGCAAAACCGCGTTCGAAAATGCCCCGCAGTTCGAAGGCAAAATCGACGAGCAGGAGTATTACGACAAAGGCGTGGTCATGGTCGCGATGGTGAAAGCGGGCGTTGAGCTGGCATTCGAAACCATGGTTGACGCGGGCATCATCGAAGAGTCGGCTTACTATGAATCGCTGCACGAGCTGCCGCTGATTGCCAACACCATCGCCCGTAAGCGTCTGTATGAAATGAACGTGGTAATTTCCGATACCGCAGAATACGGTAACTACCTGTTCTCCTTCGCGGCCGTTCCGCTGCTGAAAGAGTTTATGACCACGCTGCAGCCTGGCGACCTGGGCAAAGCGGTAGAAGGCACGCAGGTGGATAACGCGCAGCTGCGCGACGTGAACGAAGCGATCCGCCAGCATCCAATCGAAGCCGTTGGCCGCAAACTGCGTGGCTATATGACCGACATGAAACGCATCGCCGTCGCGGGCTAAGGCACGCGAGACACAGTTTTCAGCCCAATCAAACCCCGGCTTGCCGGGGTTTTTTTATGTCTTATGTCTGGGGGCAGAAGGGTTTTTTCACCCTCACCCTCACCCTCACCCTGGCCCTCTCCCGCTGGCGGGAGAGGGAACCGTTCGGTGCGGGCTGATGTTTCTACACTTATCTATCAACATCGCGCGGACGCTCCCTCTCCCGTTTACGGGAGAGGGCCGGGGAGAGGGCCGGGAGGGCCAGGGTGAGGGACACACCGCACGATCCCCACACCGCCAATAAAAAACCCGGCCGGAGCCGGGTTCTGTCAATATGCAATCAATCACACCGCTTCATACAGCGTCTGATGGCGCGTCTCTTTACAGGCGATCAGCGCGATCAGCGTCAGCACCGCCATGGAGGCCAGATAGAAGCCCACCGCCTGCAAGCCGTAGTTCGCATTCAGCCAGGTCGCAATATAAGGCGCCACCGAGGCACCAAGAATCGACGACAGGTTGTAAGAGAACGACGCGCCGGTATAGCGTACTTCGGTCGGGAACAGTTCTGGCAGCAGCGCGCCCATCGGGCCGAATGTCAGACCCATAATACTCAGGCCGAGCAGCAGGAAGCCCATCACCAGAATCTGCGAGCCGGAGCCGAGCAGCAGCGGGAACATCAGCGCAAAGGCGATGATCATCAGCGTAATGGTGATCATCGTTTTGCGACGGCCAAAACGGTCCGCCAGCAGGCCGGCAATCGGCACCATCACGCCAAAACCGATAACCGCCACCATCAGCATCCACAGGAAGCTGTTGCGCGAATAACCGAGGCCGACCGGCGCCGGCGCGGTGCCATAGCTCATCGAATACACCGTCATAATGTAGAACAGCGTATAGGTCGCCAGCATGATAAACGTGCCGAGAATGGTCGCCGTCATATGCTTGCTCAGCAGCGTGCCGATGGGGATCCGCACCTGTTTCTTCTCTTTCTGCACTTTGGCAAACACCGGGCTCTCATGCAGCGATACGCGCACATACAGACCGATAATCACCAGCACCGCAGAGAGCACAAACGGCACGCGCCAGCCCCAGTTCATGAACTGCTCATCGGTCAGCAGCCACGAGAGCAGCAGGAACGTGCCGTTGGCAAAGAAGAAGCCAATCGGTGCGCCCAGCTGCGGGAACGAGCCGTACAGCGCGCGTTTCTTCGCCGGGGCGTTCTCGGTGGCCAGCAGCGCTGCGCCGCCCCATTCGCCGCCCAGTCCCAGGCCCTGACCAAAACGCGCCAGCGCCAGCAGCAGCGGTGCCGCCACGCCAATGGTCTGATAACCCGGCAGCAGGCCGATCAGTACGGTAGAAACGCCCATGGTCAGCAGCGAGGCAACCAGTGTCGCTTTACGGCCCACGCGGTCGCCAAAGTGACCAAACAGCGCGGAGCCAATAGGGCGCGCAACGAAGGCGATAGCGAAGGTGGCCAGCGACTGTAGCGTGGCAACCGTAGCGTCACCCTGCGGGAAGAAGATATGCGGAAAAACAATTACCGCGGCGGTGGCATAGATATAGAAATCGAAGAATTCGATCGCAGTGCCGACCAGCGAGGCAACTACCACTTTACTGCGTGAGTTAACCGGTGTGCCGTCGTGTGGTTGGTCGGGTGTTTCGGAGATGGAGGCTTGCATAACTGTTTCTTAATTGTAAATGTAAACAAAGAATCTTACGCACCTGTTTTGCCGCATTCAATGACGAAAAACCGCGTCAGACCGGGCTTTAGCGGCGAAAAAGAGGATAATTTCTGAGTTACGGCAATCGGCGGCGGATGGGAAGGGGAAGCGCGGCTTTTCTGGCGTGATTCTCTGCAAAAGGGCCAAATAAAAGTGACCCTCCAGCGTTTCCTGCTGGTTTTTGCTGCTTTAGTAGCCAGCAGGAAACATTTTTTGCTGTTGCGGCAAATGTAACTGAATTGTCGCGTTACGCCGGGTGATGCGGCTGCGACATCTCGGGATCATCCTTGTATTTTGCGGTGGCGATCCACGCGGCGCAGAACAGCGTCAGACGCGCGAAAAAGTAGAAGAAGGCCATCAGCCCCAGCACCGATCCAAAGGCGGCGCCGGAGGGCGACGTCGCCAGCTTCGGCAGCGTCAGCGTCATAACAAACTTGATCACCTCAAACCCAATCGCCGCCAGCAGCGTACCGCGCAGCAGCGCTTTTTTGCGTGGCTTATGGCGCGGCAGGATCCAGAAAATCCACAGGAACAGCAGATAGTTGGCGAAGATGGAGATCGACAGCGCGATAATGGTCATCGCCGGCCGCAGCCACTCGATATCGCCCAGCCCCAGCGCATTCACGATCGCCGCCTGCGCTGCGCCGGCAATCGAGGTCAGCGACAGCGTAATCACCAGCGCCAGCATCAGACCCAGCAGCGAAACCAGGTCGCGCAGATATTTCTTCCACCACTTCTCCTGGTCATCCGGCTTGCGTTCCCATACGTCACGCGACTGGGCGCGCACCGCTTCGCGCAGGTTACCCATCCAGTTAATGCCGGAGTAGAGCGCCAGCAGCAAACCGGTCAGGCCGACAGTCGCGCGCTGCTGAATCGCGGTATTCACGGTATTTTTCAGCGTAGTGGCCAGCGTCGGGTCGCTGATGCTGTTAACGATTTTGTTGATCAACTCAGAAAGCAGGTCCTGATTGGACGCCAGCACAAAGCCGACCGCCGCAAAGGAGACCATCAAAATCGGTATCAGCGAAAGAAATGAAAAATAGGTGATCGCCGCACCAAACTGGCTGCCGAGGCGATCGTTAAAGCGCTCCAGCGCGCGCAAAAAGTGCGCTACTGCCGGGATCGCCTGAAACCAGGCGGCAAAGCGTGAGACGCGCCTGATCGAGCCATCCACCGTTTTGTTCCCGGTTTTGATATCAATCAGCGGCTTAGCTTCAGCCGCTGAGGCTTTTGTGGTTTTGTCCGTCATAGACCTTCTGCATCCTGTTCACAGCGAAAATAAAATTATAGCCTGCCCATTCAGGTCACGTATTCCTGCAGCACCTGACTCAGCCACTCCATAAACACCCGCACCCGGCGCGCCACGTTGCGACGGTGAGGATAGAGCAGGGAAATCGGCATCGGTTTGGCCGGGAAGTGGTGCAGCACTTCGACCAGCTGGCCGGATTCCAGCAGCGGCTGCACGCCAATCGCCGGTACCTGAATAATGCCCAGCCCGGCGATACAGGCGGCGCGATAGGTTTCGGTGCTGTTTACCGTCACCACGCCGCCGGTCTGCACATAGTGGCACTGTTTGCCATCAAAGTACTCAAAGCCCGGCGAGGGCTGCCCCAACTGTTGGGTATAGTGCACCATGGCGTGCTGGCCGAGATCGTCCAGCCGCACCGGCATGCCGAAGCGGGAAAGGTAGCCAGGGCTGGCGCAGTTGATCAAGGCGTGCGAGCCAATTTTTCGCGCAATCAGGCCGGAATCTTTCAGTTCGCCAACGCGCAACACGCAGTCAAAGCCCTCGCGAATCACATCAACCTGACGATCGCTGCTGCTCAGTTCAATCTCCACGCCCGGATAATGCTGCAAAAACTCCGGCAGACGCGGCAGGATAAAACCGGTCGCCATTGCCACCGACATATCGACGCGCAGCTTGCCGCTCAGCGTGGCAGGATCGTGCTGGAACAGGCTGTCCATATCATCCAGCATCGACAGCAAATCCAGGCAGCGATCGTAATACACCAGCCCATCCTGGGTGAGATGCACACGGCGCGTGGTACGGTGCAGCAGGCGTGTGCCCATCTGGTTTTCCAGCGCCTGCAGCTGGCGGGACACGCTGCCCTTGGGTAAACCCAGACTCTCAGCCGCGCGGGTAAAACTCCCCATTTCTGCCACCCGCACAAACACCTGCATAGCGTGAATTTTATCCATGTTGTTCACCGATTGTTGTTGTTAGTGAAACAGTGCTGTGTATTCCCCTGCGTTTATAGATCAATTATTCGCGAATATCCTTAATCCGTGTTCAATTTTCCAACCGGAGCGAAACATGTCTCATAAAATTGCATTGATTACCGGCGGTAACCGCGGTCTGGGCAAGAATGGCGCGCTAAAACTGGCCGCTAAGGGCGTCGATATTCTGTTTACCTGGCGCGGTCATGCTGAAGAAGCGCAGGCGGTCGTGAAGGAGATTGAGGCGCTGGGCGCGCGTGCGGTGGCGCTGCAGCTGGATGTGGGCGACAGTAAGCAGTTTGATGACTTTGCGGCGCGGGTCAAAGCAACGCTGAACGAAACCTGGCAGCGCGACAGCTTTGATTATTTAGTGAACAATGCTGGCCACGGTCATTACAAGCTGCTGGCCGAAACCAGTGAAGAGGAGTTTGATGCGCTGGTGAATGTACATTTTAAAGGGCCGTATTTCCTGACGCAGAAACTGCTGCCGCTGATCGCCGATGGTGGACGCATCCTGAACATTTCCAGCGGTCTGACGCGTATGACGCTGCCGGGTTCAGGTACTTACGCCGCCATGAAAGGGGCGATGGAAGTGCTGACGCGCTATCAGGCGAAGGAGCTGGGCGAGCGCCGCATTCGCGTCAACATTCTGGCGCCAGGGGCGATTGAAACCGACTTTGGCGGCGGTCGCGTGCGCGACACCAAAGATCTGAACGCGCATATCGCTTCAGTGACCGCGCTGGGCCGCGTTGGTCTGCCGGATGACATCGGTGATGCCATCAGCGCGATCCTGAGCGACGAAACCAGCTGGATTACCGCCCAGCGCATCGAGGCCTCTGGCGGTCAGGCACTGTAAAAACATCGCGCTGCGATCGAATCGTGTTAACGAACGGAGCAGCGCCCGTTTTACACCTCAATCGTGCCATCAATCAGGGTGAGAGTTTGCCCGCCGATCCAGATTGTCTCACCGGCAAAACGCACCACAATGCGACCGGCACGCTGGATGGCGCTGCCCTGACGCGCACAGTAATCCTGCCGCTGGCCCTGCGCCGCCAGATAGCGTGCCAGACAGGCGTTGGCGCTGCCGGTGACCGGATCTTCGACCAGGCTACCGTTCTCGACCAGCAGCGCGCGCAGCTCGTACTGCGCCTCTGCGTCCTGCGGCAGCGGGCCAAACAGGGCGATGCCGTTCACACCCGCATGCTGCTGCAGCCGCAGTAAATCGTCCGCCTGGGTGACCACCTCCAGCACCGCCTGCGCGCTGCTCATCGGAACTAACAGCCAGCGAATCCCCATATCCGCCACGGCTGGCGTCTGGCTGAGATCGAACGCGTCACTGTGCAGTGCGCTGCTCATCAGCGCATCGCTGAACGGCGTCAGGCTGGCGTGCGGTGCGGCAAAGGCCAGCGTACCGTCAGCGCCAATCTGCACCTCAACCAGGCCCACGCCGCACTCCTGCACAATCTTACCCGCTGTTTTCAGGGGCCAGCCGGCTTCCAGCAAGGCATGCGCGGTGCCAAGCGTGGGGTGTCCGGCAAACGGCAGTTCGCCGCCAGGCGTAAAGATGCGCACACGATAGTCGGCTGTGGCATCCTGTGGTGGCAGCACGAAGGTGGTTTCCGACAGATTGGTCCAGCGTGCGATGGCCGCCAGCTGTGCGTCGCTCAGACCCTGGGCATCCATAATCACCGCCAGCGGATTGCCGCTGAACGCGCCTGTGGAGAACACATCCACTTGTTTAAACGCCACCTGCATGTTCGCTCCTTTCCTCATTGAGGTTGTCTGAAATCCGGATTTACATCCTGCTGATTGCTTAAGGCGTCTAACAGGACTATGAATAGATTAACAATTCTGCCAGCGGAGTCCGCTATGTTAAAAATTCTGGGCCGTAACTCGTCAATCAACGTTCGTAAAGTGCTGTGGCTCTGTTCAGAGCTGGATATTGCCTGGGAGCACGAGCCGTGGGGCGAAGACCCGCAGTCGTTGCACTCACCGCAGTTTATGGCGCTCAATCCCAACGCTATGGTGCCGGTGATCATCGAAGATGACTTCGTGATGTGGGAGTCCAACGCGATTCTGCGCTATCTCGCCAACAGCAACGGCGGTGAATGGCTCTACCCGGATAATCCGCGCGCGCGCGCGCCGGTCGATCAGTGGATGGACTGGCAGGCCACTGAGCTCAACACCTCATGGCGCTATGCTTTTATGTCGCTGGTGCGCAATTCGCCAGCCCATCAGGATCCGCGCCTGCTGGCTGCCGCCATCAAAGGCTGGAGCCACACCATGGGTATTCTTAATCAGCAGCTGGAAAAAACCGGGCGCTACGTCGCGGGCCGTAACTTTACCCTGGCCGATATTCCGGTTGGCCTGGCGGTGAACCGCTGGTTTGAAACCCCGCTCGACCATCCGGACTTCCCTGCCGTGCAAACCTATTACGAGCGGCTGACCGAACGCGAGGGTTACACTACCTGGGGCCGCAACGGTAAGCCCTGATCCTGACCCGGCGCGAGACCGGTGATTTCACAGGCCAGCGCGCCGGTGCGTTTCAGTGCCCAGGTGTAACGCTCATCAAACGGATAGCAGCAGGAGAGACGCAGCGCATGGCGATAGCGATCGCTCAGCGAATAGAGCGCGCCTGGCGTGACGCAAATCTGCTCCTGTAACAGGCGATGGAACATCTCCACCGTGTCAACCTTGCCCGGCAGTTCGACCCAAAACACAAAGCCGCCGCGCGGCAGGGTAGCGCGCGTGCCCTGCGGGAAGTGACGGGCAATGATGCCGCGCGCCGCATCCAGATTGGCGGCATAGCGACGCCGCAGCGAACGCAGATGGTGATCATAACCGCCGCTGGCGAGGAATTCGGCCAGCGTTTCGCTCAGCAGTTTTGATTCGGTCATCGACGATACCGCTTTCAGCCGCGCAATCGCCGGGTGGAAGCGGCCGGCAGCCGTCCAGCCCACGCGAAAATCGGGCGCGACGGTTTTGGTAAAGCTGGTGCAGTAAATCACCCAGCCGTCGCGGTCAAAGGCTTTGACCGGTGGCGACAGCGGCCAGTCAAACTGCAATTCGTCATACAGCCCATCTTCCAGCAGCGGAACGTGGTAAGTATTCACTAACTTCGCGAGACGCTTTTTATTTTCCAGCGGCATCACGTAGCCCAGCGGATTCTGCGCGCCCGGCATGGCGATCAGCGCCTGAATGCGCTGCTCCTGCAGCAGCATCTCAAGCGCATCCAGCGACAGGCCGTTTTGCGGATCGGTGGGGATTTCCAGCGCCTTCAGCCCGAGTGAGGCCAGCAGCGGGAACAGAAAGAAGTAGGTCGGCGATTCAAGCCCGACGCAGTCGCCCGGCTTCGTCACCGCACGCAGCGCCAGCTGCAGCGCCTCCATGCAGCCGTGGGTCAGGGTGATGTCCGCGACAGTCAGATTCAGGCCGGTGTGCAGGCTACGGCGCGCAATCTCCTCCCGTAAGCGCTCACTACCCGGCGGAAGCGCATAACGACCAATGATGTCGTTATCGCGGCGAATAAGGGAGGCGGTAATGCGTCCCAGTTTCGCTGCCGGAAACAGTTCGCTATCCTGCGGGCAGGCCAGCGAAATATTGGTGTAGTCGGGGTGATTCTGCGCGGCGAACACCTGCTCGATCAGTTCCAATTTTTGCGTGCTGGGGTCATTAACGCTGGCGCTCATTGGCCTGAGCGGTCGCGTCACCGCGGGCAGCACGCCACGCACGTAGTAGCCCGACTGCGGACGGGCTTCTATCAGGCCGCGATCTTCCAGGATATGCCAGGCACTTAACACGGTATTGATGCTGACCTGGTGCGACTGCGCCACGCGCCGGATGGCCGGCAGGCGCTTACCCGGCTTCAGCGTGCCCTGATGGATAGATTCGGCAAAACTGTCCGCCAGCTGCTGGTACAGCGTCTGGCCGGATGAGAGAGGAAGGGACACAAAAGCCTCCGCGCGCGATAGGTACAATTTAAAATTGCCTTAACTGTATCCATCACAATAGTGATTTTGTGTCTCTGTTGCCATTGTAATTTGCGCATTAGCATGGTGTTTCGTTGATTCTCAGGGAAACGCACCATGCTCGATCCATCCTTCTTTAGCTACGTTACGGTGATGTCGATTACACCGGGTCCGAACAATCTGTTACTGGCCACGTCCGGCGTCAATTTTGGCTTCCGGCGCACGCTGCCGATGCTGTTTGGCATCCTGCTCGGCTGTGCGTTACAGATGCTGCTGGCGAGCGTGGCGCTGGAGCTGCTGTTGCACTGGATGGCGTCTGTGCGGTTGCCGCTGACGGTGGTGGGATGCAGCTATCTGCTGTGGCTGTCGTGGAAAATCTTCCGCGCCGGTGCGCCGCAGCTGCGCGAACGTCCGCGTCCGATGACCCTGCTGGGCGGCGTGTGTTTCCAGGCGGTGAATCCCAAAGCCTGGCTGATGGTCACCAACGTGGCGCTGATGTACGCCAACAGCAACGGTGTGCTGGCGGTGCTGCTCGGCTTTGCCGCCCTCAACCTGCCGTGCATTTTAATCTGGGCAGCGCTGGGCGATCGGCTGCGCCATCACCTGCAGATTGCGTGGAAACGTCAGGCGTTCAATACGCTAATGGCGCTGTCGCTGGTGGCAACCACCGGCTGGATGCTGTATGACGCGCTGCTGTTGAGCTGATGCCACGGCGTTGGATGGCGCGGTAAGCAGGGGCACAATATGGGGGGGCTGGTCAGTTAACGAAGCCGTACGACGCACCCTGATGTAGCGGCGCGATTTATCGCGCAATGTGCAATGTATTGTGCCGCTAACAAACGCGCGCTTCCTGGTGAATAAATCCCTGGCTGAACCGTCAGGGATTGCATCATCCAAAAGGCGACACCGTAATCAAAAAAAGAGGCCGCGATTGCGGCCTCAGGCAGGTCTGTATTTACCGGTGAAGGAACAGGCGTCGCCGCTTACTTGCCCACCACATGGGCGGTTTCACGGCCTTCGTCGTTGGCGGCTTCCGGCGTGATGACCGGTGCGTAATCCAGCTGCAGCACGCGACTGGTTTCGGCCAGCACCTTCTCGGTCAGTGCCACGTCGCCGTTCAGCTTGCGGCCCCACGACGGGATTACCGCGCGGATTTTGGTTTGCCACTCTGGCGAGCGCATCTGCTCCGGGAATACTTTCGCCATTAGCTCCAGCATAATCGGTGCTGCGGTGGAGGCACCCGGTGACGCGCCCAGCAGCGCAGAGATCGAGCCGTCGGCCGAGGTGACCACTTCGGTACCGAGACGCAGCACGCCGCCCTCTTTTTCATCATTTTTGATGATTTGTACGCGCTGACCGGCCGTGACCAGCTTCCAGTCTTCCTGTTTTGCCTGCGGCACATAAGCGCGCAGCGCTTCCATACGATCGTCATCGCTCTGCAGCACCTGATCGACCAGATATTTCACCAGATCGAAGCTTTTCAGCCCAACCTGCATCATCGGCAGCAGGTTACTGCTGTTCATCGCGCCGAACATATCCAGCAGCGAGCCCTGCTTGAGGAATTTGGTGGAGAAGGTCGCAAACGGGCCAAACAGCAGCACCTGCTTGCCATCCAGCACACGGGTATCAACGTGCGGTACCGACATCGGTGGTGCGCCCACGCTGGCTTTGCCGTACACCTTCGCCATGTGCTGCGCCACCACGTCCGGGTTTTCCGTGACGAGGAACGAGCCGCCCACCGGGAAACCGGCGTAGCCTTTTACTTCCGGGATGCCGGTTTTTTGCAGCAGCGGCAGCGCGGCACCGCCGGCACCGATAAACAGCTGGCGCGCGGTCAGCACACGCGACTCACCGCTGGCGAGGTTGTGCAGGCTTACCTGCCAGCGCCCATCGCTCAGGCGCTTGATGTCGCGTACTTCCTGACGCAGACGCAGGCGGAAATTCTCTTTCTTCTCCAGCGCGGCAATCAGCTGGCGCGTCACCTCACCGAAATTAACGTCGGTGCCCATGTCGGTCCAGGTGGCCGCCACTTTCTGCTTGCGGTCACGCCCGTTCATCACCAGCGGAATCCACTCAGCGATCTGGTCACGATCTTCGGAATAGTTCATGCCGCGGAACAGGGTGCTTTTCTGCAGCGCCTGGAAGCGCTTGCGCAGGAAAGCTACGTTGGCCTCGCCCCAGACAAAACTCATGTGCGGCGTGCTGTGAATAAAGCTTTGTGGATTACTCAGGTTGCCTTTCTGTACGTGATACGCCCAGAACTGGCGGGAAATCTGGAAGGATTCGTTAATCGCCACCGCTTTGGCAATGTCGATGCTGCCATCCGCTCTTTCGGGCGTATAGTTCAGCTCGGCCAGCGCCGCGTGGCCGGTGCCGGCATTGTTCCAGCCGTTAGAGGATTCGACCGCGACATCATCCAGCCGCTCGACCATCTCAATCGACCAGTCTGGCTCGAGATCCTGCAGCCAGGTGCCTAAGGTAGCACTCATCACGCCTGCGCCGATCAGCAGGACATCTACGTCTTTTCGTTCCTGAAGGTGTGTGCTTTCCATGCCAGCGGCGGCTAGCGCCAGATTTACCGCAGTGTTGCTCATGAGGCGACATCTCCTCTCTGTTGCCCTGAAGCTCAACAGGTTCGCAGGCGAAACAGCCACGCTTTTTGCAAGCGCGTTGCGCTATTTCTCAAAGGTTAAGACTCAGGTTTAAGCCATAGGTGTGATAACGGTTAACTGCACGTTATGCATATGCATTCGAATATAACATTCTCGTATCGGAATTAAACGTTTGTTTATTTTTTAAATGCAGAAATGATTCAGCATAAGAATTAATCAGCCCGACGGCGCTGTCATAAGGGATTTTTATCCCCTAATCAGGCAGTTATAGTAACGTAGTTGTTGCGACAGTGTGAGGGAAATGGAGAGGGTTGATTTCACACGGTGAGCTGGATCACAAATTAACCCATTGAAAACGATAGGTTTTAGCGAAATTGATTTTTTATGCGGATTTTATGTTGCCTGATGTTTCGCCAGATCGTGTAAAAATAATGTTACATTTGTGTGACTTTTAATTTGGGCACCGTGTCAGGCGCCCGTCAGAAGAAAAATGCATCACGTGCACCGTTCAGCGCAGCTGGAACCAGCGGCGCCAGACGAAGCGGATAATGAAAAACTCAACGGTACCCAGCAGCAAAAACCAGACGCAGAACACTATGGTGTACAGCTGATTCACATCCTGCAGATGCAGAGCCTGCTGCAGCTGTTTTGCCAGCGCCACGCCAAACGAAGGGGCGGGCAGCAGTAGCGCCGAAAGAAAGCCCAGCAGCAGAATGCCGCCCGGGATGATCAGCGTTTCAAACGGGTTTTTCATCGCATCATTCCAAATCAGTTAGCGCGGGCATTAGCGCATAAAACCGCGGCGCGGTGCAATCCCCGCAGCAGCGCGCGTTAAGAAATTTCTTCTATTCCATCCACTTAGCTGCAGAAATAGCGGCAGTTAAGAGTTATAGCCTTTGCTATACTTAAACCCATGATTTTGTTGTCTTTTTTTTAACGGGTTAGCGTGCTAGACTGCGCGCACTTTTTCATTACTGAACCCGATATGCGGACAAAGTGCAGGCTTAATCGTCTTATTTCACCGCATTGACTGAAAACCATGACATTTATCGCAACCCTGATTCTGGCCTTTGGTATGTCGATGGACGCTTTCGCTGCAGCACTGGGCAAAGGCGCGTCGCTGTATCGTCCGGGTTTCAAAGAAGCATTACGCACAGGGCTGATTTTTGGCGTCATTGAAATGCTGACGCCGCTGGTGGGCTGGGCCATCGGGCTGGCCGCCAGCCACTACATTATGGCGTGGGATCACTGGGTGGCATTTGGTCTGCTGGGCATTCTTGGCGGACGAATGATCATGGAAGGTTTCCGTCAGACGGCCGACGAGCCGTGCGAAGCGCCGCAGCGCCACGGCTTTATGGTACTGGCGCTGACGGCGGTAGCGACCAGCCTTGATGCGCTGGCGGTGGGGGTTGGCCTCGCGTTCCTGCAGGTTAACATTGTGCTCACCGCGCTCACCATCGGTGCGGCTACCACTATCATGGCGACCACCGGTGTGCTGGTCGGCCGCTTTATCGGTCCGGTAATGGGCAAATGGGCGGAAGTGCTGGGCGGCGTGGTACTGATCAGTATTGGCTGCACCATCCTGATTGAGCACTTAGGGCTGTTCCGTTAACGTCTGGCACCCTGAGGTGGGCGCATTTTTGTGATCTGGTTCAAAAATAATTGCGTGAAAAATGCGCGGGCGTTATAATTTTCGCGTAATTCTTCAACAATTTTTGTATCAGGTGCACCATGAAACGTTTTTTCCGCTCCGTGTTTCGCTCTTATGTTGAGACCTTCAAACACGTACCGCCGGGCGCCTTAAACTAAGCGCTCCGCCAGAAACCCTCGATAATCGCGGTCAGGGATCGACCTGTGGTTATCACCCGGCGCCGTTCCCCTCTGCGCACCTCTGTCACCAAAACTCACAAACATTAATTACTTTACCCTCAGGTCATACCGCTTTTCCGTCTGGCTTTTGATAACCTGCGCGCAAATTCTCTATAACATTGAGGCCATCATGCAGCTGTGCAGTTTTTCTCTTATTGACCAGGCAAGAAAAAGTTATGGCATCGTGCAACCCGACGGCGTGATCGATCTCGGTGCGCGGCTGGGCGACAGCTGTCCGGATTTGAAAACTCTGCTGCAGCGCGGTGGCCTGAGTGACCTGCAGGTGTACCTGAGCGAGCCGGTGGACTATGCCTTCAGCGCGATTCGCTTCCTGCCGGTGGTGGAAAACCCAGGCAAAGTCTTCTGCGTTGGTATGAACTATGCCGACAAGCGCCAGGAGTTTGCCGCCACGCTCGACGCGCCGACGCTGTTCGTGCGCTTTGCCGATTCGCTGGCTGCGCACGAGCAGCCCCTGCTGAAACCGGCGACCACGGCTGAATTTGATTACGAAGGCGAGCTGGCGGTGATCATCGGCAAAGCGGCTTATCAGGTAAAAGCCGCCGATGCGCTGCAGCATGTGGCGGGCTACAGCTGCTTTATGGATGCCACGGTGCGCGACATGCAGTTCACCTGGTTTACCGCAGGCAAAAACTGGCAGCAAACCGGCGGCTTTGGCCCGTGGATGACCACCGCCGACGACATCCCGGACCCGCAGCAGCTGGCGATCAAAACCTGGCTGAATCAGCGTGAAGTGCAGAACGATACCACGGCCAGCATGGTGCATCCGGTGGCGAAGATCATTGAATACATCTCGGCGTTTAGTCCGCTTTCACCGGGCGATGTCATCATCACCGGCTCACCGGGCGGCGTGGGGAAAAAGCGTACGCCACCGCTGTTTATGTTCCCTGGCGATGAGATCGAAGTGGAAATTGAGAAGATTGGTCGTCTGCGCCACCGCATCGTCTGACGCATTGCTGCGCGGTGGCAAACGTTGCACAGCCACCGCGCTACCGTTTAAATAAATATTCAACAATACGAAATGTCCCGAATTTATATTTATATGGCGCAGATTTAGTTATCAGGTTAAATAATTATTGTTAAGTTAATTTTCCTGCAATGTATTACGTAAATATTTTTGTGATCGCCAACTAATTCCCTCGCTTTGCTATAGTTAAAATTAAAAGCAGCGGCGTATTATCGTCCACTGCCGATTCCGGCATGGAAATAAGGGATGATAATGAAAACCATCAGTCGCGAGATCATTAACGATCTCATTGACCGCGTGGGCGGTCGGGAAAATATTCTGTCACTTTCGCACTGTATTACCCGCCTGCGCTTTGTGCT
The DNA here is from genome assembly GCF_059730935.1 of Type-C symbiont of Plautia stali. NCBI lineage: Bacteria > Pseudomonadati > Pseudomonadota > Gammaproteobacteria > Enterobacterales > Enterobacteriaceae > Type-C symbiont of Plautia stali. The sequence continues at coordinate 176,642 of NZ_AP035923.1, forward strand.
GCAGGATGTCGACAAGGCCGATCCAGAGGCCATCCGCGCCACGCCCGGCGTTAAAGGATGCTTTAACTCTGCCGGACAGTTTCAGGTAATTATTGGAACCGAAGTTGACACTTATTATAAAGCGTTAGTAGAAGCACTAAATATTAGTGAGACCTCTAAAGAGCAGATTAAATCTGCGGCGCGCAGCCAGATGAAATGGCACGAGGCATTATTATCCCATTTTGCCGAGATATTTTTCCCGTTATTACCGGCGTTAATTAGCGGCGGTTTAATTCTCGGTTTCCGTAACGTGCTCGGCGATATTGCCGTGGCGGATGATAAAACCCTGGTGCAGCTCTATCCCGGTGTGAAAGGGCTGTACGATTTCCTCTGGCTGATTGGCGAAGCGATCTTCTTCTATTTGCCGGTGGGGATTTGCTGGTCGGTGGTGCGCAAGCTGGGCGGTACGCCAATCCTTGGGATTGTGCTGGGCATTACGCTGGTTTCACCACAGCTGATGAATGCGTATCTGATTGGCAGCCAGGTGCCGGAAGTGTGGAATTTCGGCTGGTTTAGCATTGATCGGGTCGGCTACCAGGCGCAGGTGATTCCGGCGCTGCTGGCCGGGCTGGCGCTGGCAAAAATCGAACTGGCGCTAAAACGTATCGTGCCCGCCTATCTGACGCTGGTGGTGGTGCCGGTGTGTGCGCTGCTGCTGTCGGTTTTCCTCGCCCACAGCCTGATTGGCCCATTTGGCCGTCTGATTGGCGACGGCATCGCCTTCGCGGTGCGTCATCTGATGACCGGCAGCTTCGCGCCGATTGGTGCCGCGCTGTTTGGCTTCCTGTATGCGCCGATGGTGATCACCGGCGTGCATCAGACCACGCTGGCGGTTGATCTGCAGATGATTCAGAGCATGGGCGGCACGCCGGTGTGGCCGCTGATTGCGCTGTCCAATATTGCACAGGGTGCTGCGGTGGTCGGCATCATTATCGCTAACAAAGATCGTGCTGAACGCGACCTCACCGTGCCGGCCGCTATTTCAGCGTGGCTCGGCGTAACGGAGCCGGCGATGTACGGCGTCAACCTCAAGTACCGCTACCCTATGCTGTGCGCCATGATTGGCTCTGCGCTGGCGGCGCTGCTGTGCGGCCTCAACGGCGTGATGGCCAACGGCATCGGCGTGGGCGGCTTGCCGGGCATCCTCTCGATTCAGCCACAGTACTGGACGGTTTACTCGCTGGCGATTCTGGTGGCGATTCTGGTTCCGCTGCTGCTGACCATCATCATCACCAAACGTAAAGCGGCAACCGCCATCATCAGCCAGGCCGAGGTGCAACATGAACAGGCACGCTGAATATCCCTGGTGGCGCCAGGCGGTGATCTACCAAATCTATCCCAAAAGTTTTCAGGACAGCGGGGCGCGCGGCACCGGCGATCTCAAAGGTGTGATCCAGCGGCTGGATTATCTGCAGCAGCTGGGCGTCGATGCGCTGTGGCTGACGCCGATCTATGTGTCGCCGCAGATTGATAACGGTTACGACGTGGCGGATTACACCGCCATCGATCCCGCCTACGGCACCATGGCCGACTTTGACCACCTGCTGGCGGAGACGCACCGGCGCGGTATGCGCATGGTGCTGGATATGGTGTTCAACCACACCTCGACCGAGCACGCCTGGTTTAAGCGTGCCGAAGCCGGTGAACAGCCGTACGTCGATTTCTATATCTGGCGCGACGGGGTGCCCGGCACGCCACCCAACAACTGGCAGTCTAAGTTTGGCGGCAGCGCCTGGGCGTGGAACGAACGGCGTCAGCAATACTACCTGCACCTGTACGCGCCGGAGCAGGCCGATCTCAACTGGGAAAATCCGGCGGTGCGCGAGGCGTTAAAGCAGGTGTGTCACTTCTGGGCGGATCGAGGCGTCGATGGATTGCGGCTTGATGTGATCAACCTGGTGTCGAAGCACCAGGATTTTAGCGACGATCTGCCCGGTCATGACGGGCGGAGGTTCTACACCGATGGCCCGCGCATCCATGACTACCTGCAGGAGTTCAACCGCGATGTGTTCACGCCGCGCGGGCTGATGACGGTGGGGGAAATGTCCTCGACCACGCTGGCCAACTGCCAGCGCTATGCTTCGCTGGCGCAAAACGAGTTGTCGATGACCTTTAACTTCCACCATCTCAAGGTGGATTATCCCCAGGGCGACAAATGGACGCTGGCGGCACCGGACTTCGTTCAGCTCAAGGCGATTTTTGCGGAGTGGCAGCGCGGGATGCACGACGTGGCGTGGAATGCGCTGTTCTGGTGTAACCACGATCAGCCGCGTATCGTCACGCGCTTTGGTGATGAAGGTGCGCTGCGCATCGCCTCAGCAAAATGCTTTGCGATGCTGCTGCACGGCATGCAGGGCACGCCCTATATCTATCAGGGCGAAGAGCTGGGGATGACCAACCCTCATTTTACCCGCATTGAGCAGTATCAGGATATCGAGAGCCACAACATCTACACTGCGTGGCTGGCGCAGGGCAAGCCGGAGGCGGCAATCCTGGCGATTCTGGCCAGCAAATCGCGCGACAACAGCCGCTCGCCGATGCTGTGGGACAGCAGCGCCAATGCCGGCTTCACGCGGGGTGAGCCGTGGATAGGCGTGGCGGATAACTATACGCTGATCAACGCGGCTAACGCGCTGCTCGACAGCAACTCGGTGTTCTATGGCTACCAAACGCTGATTCGGCTGCGTAAGCGTTACGCTATCTTCACCGAGGGCGATTATCAGGATCTGGCACCGCAAGCGTCACACATCTGGTGTTATCGTCGCAATTCGCCACGTGAAAGCCTGCTGGTGGTGGCGAACCTGAGTCACAGCGCGCAGCCACTGCTGCTGCCGGAAGTTGAGGGTAACTGGCAGGTGCTGATGAGTAATTACAGTGAGGCATCGCCGCCTGGGGCATTGACGCACCTGCGGCCTTTTGAAGCGGTGTATTACTACCAGTCGTAACGGAGAAAACCGGCGGCGCGTTTCAGCAATGAGCAGAGCGCGCCGCCAGCACTCACTTCAGCGTGCCACATTCCGCCACGGCGAGATAATCGGTATACAGCTGCGGCGAACCGGAAAAGGACGCCAGCTGCTTCCACTCTTCATACATCTGTTTGGTATCCCGGTGCGCGCGCGCAAAGTCAGCCGCGCTGGCGGTGGCGATATCAGGCTGCGGATAAAACACATTCAGCGCCGCTTCACTCTCAATCTCCATCATCACCACATAGCCGTCCAGCCGGTTGCCGCTGTGACCTTTCAGCAGATGAAACTTCCAGCCGGGATAATCAACGATACGCGCGGCATTCTGCGCGATGAATTGCTCAAATTCCTGCGGCTGCACGCCCGGTCGCAGCGCCAGATAGTGGGTACCGAGAATGCGCGCGGTGCCGCTGCGGGCATCAAATCGCGGGCCACCCGGCAGCGTACTGTGAGGATTCTCTGCCAGCAGATCGAAATGGGTGAAAATTGTCGGGCGCCGCGCGAAGGTCGCCAGCTGGCGCCACTCGCTGAGCAGCACGTCCGCGTCGGGATGCAGGTGCCAGAAGTGCTCTGCCTCGGCGGTAAGTTCACCGTCATCCTGCATAAAGCGCGCGCGCTGTGCCGCATCTTTCATTTCAAACAGCATCAGGTATTGATCGACGCGCTCGCCGCGCAGACCGCGAAACAGCGTCCAGCGCCAGCCGGGATAGCAGGGCAGATGCACGCCTTTTTCGCGCACGAAGGTTTCAAACTGTTCTGCGGTGACGCCCGCTTCGGTGTCGATGGCGATATAAAAAAAGCTATAAACAGACTGGGACATAACAGGCTCCAGGCACGCCGTCGCGTGCCGTTGAGAGGTAAGGGCGGTTTAGTCGAACTGGGTGTTGATGATGGCTTCTACCAGCACGCGGCCGGCGGGGGTGAGCGTGACATAGCGGCCATCGCTGTGCACTAACTCGCGCTGCTGCAACTCACGCAGCGCACGGGCGATGGTCGGCTGGGCGAACAGGCTGACGCCAAACTTCTGCTGAAACAGCACATCGTCGAGAGGAATCAGCGTTGACAGCGCCATCTTGCAGCCGTTGATGGCCTGCTGATCCGGCGACATACCGCGCACCGAGGCGATCGGCAGCTCACCGTTATCCAGTGCGCGCTGATAATCGGCGTAGTCGGTCAGGTTAATCAGCTCCGCGCCGGCACATTTGGAGCTGCCGCCAAGGCCAATCGCCACTTCCGGCGCCTGCTGGTCGAGATCGGTAATGATCGCTTTCCACTTCTCCGGCGGTGCGCTGCGATGGTGGAAATACATGGTGGGATGTTCAAGGTAATCGCCATCCAGCCACTGTTCGGCCAGCGCGCGCATCTGATACTGCTGACCCAGACTGGGCATCGCCGCATTCTTACGCTGCCAGGCATTTTCTCCCTCCGCCGACACGCCGGTGCGGCTCTCGGCGAACGGCTTCATGTGCAGCTTGGTGAACACCAGATGCGACAGGTCAAGCGCGCGCGCCTGCTGCAGATCGTCACGCACGTCGTCCACCGTTTGTCCCAGCAGGCCATACATCAGGTCGACGCTGACCAGGGCGAAGCCCAGCTCGCGCGCATCACGAATCACCTTGTAGCAGGCATCCGCGCTGTGCAGGCGACCACAGCCTTTGATCAGGCGATCTGAGAATGACTGCGCGCCAAACGACAGTTTGCTGAAGCCCAGTTCGCGCAGCTGCGCGAGGAATTCGCGCGTCAGCGTGCCGGGCTCGCCTTCGAAGCGCAGCGTGGCCTCGCGGAAGTTGAAATGGTTGCGGTAAAAATCCATTAAGCGCCGCAGCTCATCCGGTGGCAGCAGCGAGGGCGTGCCGCCGAACAGGTTGAACTCACCCACCGGCACTTCACCCAGTGCCGGCAGCTGCGCCAGCCACAGTTTCGCCTCCTGAATGTTGCGATCGACGATATCGCGGAACAGCGCAGGCGCGCGCGGCGACTGCGGATTTACAATCACCGTAGGAAACTGGCAGAAATGGCACTTGTAGCGGCAGGTAGGGATATACGCCCACAGATGAATTTGCGGCGCATGGCTCAGGCTGTGCTGCATGGCGCGGAAAAAATTCGGCAGCGGGAAATCGTCAATATCACCGGGAAATACATGGCAACCAAAAGGATCATGCACCACGTATTCCAGCAAATCGGCGTTTTCCGGCCGGCTGAGCACCTCGCATATGGCCGGGCGAGGATAGTGACGATCGATATCCTGCAGGGATTGCAGCCAGGCAGCACGCATCAGAACACCCCGCCGTTTGCAAAGTAGTTATGCGCCTCACCGGATTCGCGATCTTCGCAGTAATACCAGACAAAGCGGGCGAAATCATTTTCCGTCACCCGGGCAAAGCAGGCCGGCAGCGGCGGTGGCTCGCCAATCTCTGCGCCGACGGCACGACGCAGCGCGGCAAACAGCTCATGGCGGAATTCAAAATAGAGGCGAAACGCCGGGGTTTTGTAGCTGTGAATCGGCAGGAAATCGGTCACGCTCATCTCCAGCATCATGCTGTGAATGCGGGCGAACAGGCGTTCAGCCACCTCTGGCGTGAAGAAATCAATCACCGCGGCATCGTCGCGCAGCAGCGACGGATTCAGCAACACCGGCAGCACCAGATTTTTTGGCTCGTAATCTTTAATCGAGTAGTGCCACGCCTGCTGCGCCTGCTCTGCGCTGACATCGGTGAACGGCGTCAGTGCGGTGAGCGTGGGTCGCACATCTTTCATGATGATGGTGCCGTTATGGCCGTAGGCCACGCCTTCAATCACTTCGTGCAGCAGGTTATCCACCCGGCGGCTGTTGATCTGCACGCGGGAATTGGGCGCATACACCGGTTTGCCGCCGGCGGCGATCACCTTGATGCCAAAATCCCAGTCGTCTGACAGATGTTCAACAAACTCACCGTTTTTCAGCTGGTAAAAAATCTCGATGCCGCCCACTTCATCGTACAGCTGCTTTTCGACGCCAAAGCCTTTGCCGTCCGGAAAGCCGCCAAACAGGGAGAAGGAAGCGTGGCGGCAGCGCAGCGTTTTATCAATCTCCGCATACAGCCGCGGGCGCTCGTGGAAATCCGCGGTTTCGTAGTAGTAGTTACAGGTGCCCAGATCGCCGTTTTGCGCAATCATGGTGCCGACCAGTTCGTCGATCCACAGTGCATCAACGGTGCAGTCCGCATCGGCCGAAAGAATGTAGTGCTTGCGCTGAAAGCCGCTGGCCTCGTCGCGCAGACCGGCGCGCTGTGAGGCGAAATCCATGCCTTTTTTCCGCGCCGAAGAGACGCCCTGCACCGTCTCCTGCAGCTGATGAATCGTCAGCTGCGGATGCTGCGCGGCAAAGGCTTCAATCAGCGCGACCGAGTTATCGGTGGAATTATTATCCACCATGATCACTTCCAGATTATCAAAATTAAACAATCCGCCGGGTGAACGCTGCTGCAATATTGATTCCAGCACCGCGTTAATACGTGCTGCCTCGTTATAAACCGGCAGCACGACAGAAATAAAACAACGGTTATCCATAGTCACTCCTTAACTACACATTAAATATCTGCCGGAAGATGTGATCCGACAACAGGGATTTTCCTTTCTGATAATTGCGCGTGGCGATGGCGTCGCGGCGTGCGTCATCCTGTAATAAAGCACTGACGCGCTGAATAAAATCGGCATCCGGCAGGCCATCATGGCTGGCGGAAATCGCCATCAGTTCGCCTTCAAAACCGTACTGGCCATACACCTCGTGATAATATTCATAGCGGGTGGCGATATAACAGCGCTGATGGCTGATCGCCTCGCCAATCGGATTACCGTAGCTGTCGTAATCCCATGCGGTTAAAAACGACACCACATCGCAGGCGTGATAAAGATCCTGAATGGTGGTGGCCTGTGGATTACGCTCCATAAAGTCGTGATTTAACGCGCCAAAAAAGATGACGTAACGCTCCAGCTGGAACCGGCTAATTAATTGCTTTAATGCGTGATAATGCACGCTGTCTTCCAGCGGATCGCCAGCGACCATTAAATAAACGCGCTGTGGCTGATGCTGCGCGATAAGTTCACTGTTCAGCGCATGCAACAGGTGAATATCCCGATCGAGTCGCTTAGCCGGAATAATTCGCGTAGTGCGGGTAATCACCTTGTCCTGCGCCAGCAACCCAAACTGGCGGCGTAAATCTTTGCGCGGATGGCTCGGGTCAAAAGGATAGGTATTACGCATCACCTCAATTTCGACCTGATGTTCGCACCAGGCTGCCAGCTGTGAGGCCAGTGCCTGGTTCAGCGTGACATAGGTGATATGCGGCGAGGGCTGCGGGCGGACCGCATGTGGCCAGGGCGCGCTGCCGTAGCGCGATGAAGTGGATTCGCTGTTCCACATCAGGTCATGGTCGCGCCACAATACAAACCGGCCGAGCTGTTTAGCGGCGCCGTATTGCGCAATCGCCAGATAGAGCGCGCGGGTAAAAATAATATTATCCGGCAGCGTCCCGTTCTCGATGATTAAATAATTAATATCCAGCGCCTGCCATTTTGCGCACAGCGCGCTGGCCACTGCCTGCGCCATTTTCTCCGTCTGCTGCACCAGGATTTTTTCTGCGGCGGCATCCAGCGTCTGGCTATGATTAATCAGTACGTCATGAATATATTGCAGAAAGGCCGGGTTATAACCTTCCACCTGACGAATTTCATCGTGCCGGACTAATGTAAAATGATGCTTCAGCGAATTAATTTCACTTTCGGAATAGGGGCGTCCGAAGTTTCCCTTATCAATTTTTATGTCGTAGCCGATATCAAGAAAGGAAATGATTCCCTGCTCGCGTAAACGAACGGCAATTTTAGTGGCTTCTACCGTAATACCCGATAATGCCACGGCATCAAAAGAGATAAAAAGGGCCTTGCGTTGTAAATCCATTTGGTCACCACGCTCATACCTGAACATTAATAGTGACTGAACGGTAAGTTAAATTATGCGGTCAAACTTTGATCCAATCCACAAAAGTTTACTGTGGCTAATTAATTCACCTTCGTTAATGCATTAATGGATAATAATGCGCTGAGGATGGTGATTTATAATATTCGTCTTTGAGTTTTGTCTTAAAATAATAACTATTACCGGCGTGTTTAGCAGTATATTTTCCTTATTTCGGGCTTAATAGTGCTGGATAGTAATTGCCATCATGCAGTTTAATTTATCTGATCAGATCCAGAATCAGGCGATAACGCGGCGGCTGGAATAGGTGTGGCGGGCGGATGAAGAAAGGGTGCGCATAACCTGCGCACCCGGAGAAGAGCATTAAGCAGAAACCCTGGTTTTACACCCCATCGGTGATCGGTTTTCTGACCAGCAGCAGGTAAGCCAGCGCGCCGACCACCGTGACGCCAGCACATATCATCAGCGCGAGGCTGAACGATTTGGTGGTATCCAGCACCCAGCCGGTAATTACTGGCGCAAAAGAGGCGAAAACAAAGCTGGCAAAGTTCTGGATACTGCCCACTGACGCCGTCATGCGCGCCGTGACGTTAGCGTGGATCAGGCCCCAGCATGAGGTACCGGCAAAATGAATGCAGAACAGCGCCATACCAATCAGCGTCACCGCGCTGGTGGTGTCGGTGGCGCGCGTCACAAAGGTGGTAAAGGCCGCGGAGAGCAGCATGCCGCTGACAATCGACACTTTACGCACTTTCACCGCGTCAAAACCGCGACGCACCAGTGAATCCACCACGTAACCGTTGAGCAGCATGCCCGCCGCGCCGAACAGGAAAGGAATGGCGGCCAGCAGGCCGGTGCTTTTCAGGTCCAGATGATAGGTCGACTGCAGATAGCCCGGCAGCCAGGCGATGTACAGCCACGCGGTATAGTTGATGCCGCTGAAGCCAATCATCATGCCCCACATGGTGCGCTGCTTAAACAGCCCACGCCACTCGGCGAAACTCAGCGGCTCTTTGCGTGATGCCACGCTGCCCGCCTGCAGATAGTGAATCTCTTCGCCGCTCAGTTTGTTGTTATCCCGGTCGCGATAGGTGAGATACCAGCCAATGGCGAGAAACATACCCAGCACGCCGATGGTGACAAACATGCCGCGCCAGCCCATCACCAGCATCATCGCCGCCAGAATCGGCGGTGCCACCGACAGACCAATCATCGACGCCGCGTTAAACATCCCCATCGGCATACCGCGATCTTTGATGTTGAACCAGTCGTTGATTACCTTCACGCCGCACGGGTTCATCGGCGCTTCGCCAATGCCCAGCCCGATGCGCACCAGCACAAACTGCGTGAAGTTATGCACCAGCCCGGCCGCCGCCTGGAACAGTGACCAGAAGAACATGCCGATGGCCAGCATAATGCGCGGACCTTTGCGATCGAGCAGCGCGCCGCACGGCAGCTGGGCTAAACCGTAGGCCAGCGAAAACGCCGACAGCAACACGCCAATCTCGGTGGCCGATAAACCCAGCTCCTCGCGGATGGTCATGTTGGCTACCGACAGCGAGCTGCGGTCAAGGTAGTTGATGATGGCGGCGAACAGCAGCAGCAGCATGGCGGTGATTTGAATCTTACGGATGCGCGGAGAGCGCACCACATCGGCGCGCGCCGGCACATAATCCTGCCCGGCGTGCTCGGGTGCTGGCGCGTTGGTGCCGCCGCGCGTTGATGTATTTTCCATTGCAACCTCCCAGGTTCGGGTACTTATCGTTATCAGTCTTGGGGTTCCTGCGGCAGCGAAACGGGCTGCCCTAAGGGGCTGCCTTCGAGACTAGAAGTAAACCGCGGGAGATGTTGCAAACATGTTTCTGATTCGTGCGGGCGCTTATGCTTTGTGGTTTTTAATCGGTTTTTAATTGTACTGCCGGATAGAGCGGATCATTGAGTGTTTGGCGGTTCTGAGATGCGCATGCAGCGCGCACAGCGCGTCCACATCCTGGCGGCTGATGAGCGCGGTGAGAATCGCCATATGCTCCTCCAGCGCGACGATATTGCGTTGTTTCAGGTCGCTTTCATCCCACTGATAATGCGAGTGAAAAATCACAGAGATAATTTCCAGTGACTGGTTGAAAAAGGGGTTGTTGGCGGCGGAGAGAATCAGCGTATGCATCTCTTTATCCAGCGCGGCAAACTGGCGATAGTTGCTGGCGATGGTGTCGCGCAGCGCGCGATGGCGATCCAGCAGATCGCGCGCCTGCACCCAGCGTTCATCACCGGCGGCGAGGTTAAGAAAGCGGGTCAGCGCGTGCGTTTCCAGCATTTCGCGCAGTTCAAACAGCTTTTCGGCGTACTCCTGATCGAATTTCTTCATCCGCCAGTGGCCACGTTTAACCGGTTCCAGCAGGTTATAGCGCATAAAGCGCAGCAGGAACTCGCGCACCACTACCGGGCTGACCCGCACCTGCTGCGCCAGCTGCAGTTCGGTGAAACTGTCGCCTGGCATCAGCAAACGCTGGTTAATCAGGTTAAAAAACGCCTGCTCAAACTGCACCGCCTGTTGGTCGATCGGTGGGCTGAGTACGCTAAACCCATCCTCCTCGCAGGGATCGCGCACGATCACGTAGGTCTCAGCCACTTTTTCCAGCACGCCGCGCTGATGCAGATGCTGCAGCGTGTGGCGCACCGTGGTGCGGCTGATATTAAACATCTCGGCCAGCGCTGCCTGCGGGGGCAGCGGCGAGCGCACATGGCGGCGGGCAATAGCTTCCAGCATTTGATTGATGACGTTCTGGCGCAGATTCTGGCTTCGGCTCATAAGGCCCTCCGGTTTTTTATGCATTAAAAACCACACAAAGCCCAAAAAAATCGCGCTGACTCACACTTCGTACAGCGCAACCTCCCGCCGCGGTCGATTTTCGCCATAACTGCGTGAACAGCCCAGGAGGAAACGATGACGAACATGAAAACGCTGGTGGTCGCCGAACCGCGCAGCATGGTGTGGCAGCAGCGCAGCGTACCGACGCCAGCGGCACACGAAGTCCTGATCAAACCGATTGCCGCCGGCATTTGCGGCACCGATATTCACGCCTGGGCCGGCAATCAGCCGTTTTTCTCCTATCCGCGCGTGCTCGGTCATGAGCTGTGCGGTGAAGTGGTGGCGCTGGGCGCGGCGGCGCAGGGATTTCAGCCAGGGCAGCGCGTGGCGCTGATTCCTTACGTGGCCTGTCAGCGTTGCGACGCCTGCTTAAGCGGCAAAACCAACTGCTGTGAACAGATTTCAGTGATTGGCGTGCATCAGGACGGGGGTTTTTGCGAGTTTCTCAGCGTGCCGGACACTAATTTGCTGGCGGTTGACGATGTGGCGCCCGAAGCAGCGGCGCTGATTGAGCCCTTTGCCATCAGCGCCCATGCGGTGCGACGCGCGGCGCTGGTCGCCGATGAGCAGGTGCTGGTGGTCGGGGCCGGACCGATTGGCCTGGGCGTCGCGGCGATTGCCGTCGCAGCCGGTGCACAGGTGGTGGTGGCCGATACCAGCGCTCAGCGGCGCGCGCACGTTGCGCTGCAGCTGCAGCTGGCGACGATCGATCCGCTGGCCGATGATTTTATCGCCGCGCTGCGCGCAGAGTTTGGCGGGCGGCTGGCCGCTAAAGTGATTGACGCCACCGGCAGTCCGGCGGCGATGAACAGCGCCGTGCAGCTGATTCGTCACGGCGGCACCATCGTGTTTGTTGGCCTGCACAAAGGCGATCTGGTGATCCCCGACACCGAGTTTCACAAAAAGGAGACCACGCTGCTGGGCAGCCGCAACGCCACGCGAGAAGACTTCGACAAGGTGCGCGCCCTGATGGCCAGCGGTCAGCTGCGGGCCGATATGATGCTCAACCGCCATTACGACTTCTCGACGCTGGCCGAGACTTTTGAGCCCGGGGTAATCAACAACCCTGAGCTGATCAAAGGCGTCATCCATTTCGCCCGCTAGAGAGAGTGTCAGGCGCGCAGCGTGGCAAAAAAATGTTGCCGTACCGCCTCGGCGTCGACGCCCAGACACAGCCGCTGGGCGCGCAGGCCGGCGAATGGATCGTCGCGCGAGGCGAGGGTGCTCACGCGCTGCAGCGTCTGGCCGCGGCTGATGCCTTCGGTCACCACGCGCACCGGCGCTGTCGTCACGCTGAACGCCTGCGGCAGCGCCAGCCATGACAGCGTCAGGGTATCGTGCAGCGCCATGCCATCAAATCCTTCTTTTTGCAGGCTGTAAGCCAGATAAGGCCGGCAGATGGCACTCAACACCGGCTGATTCAGCTGGCGCACTTCCTCTCCGCTGATCAGCACCTTGTGCGTCACATCCAGCGGCAGCATCACCACCGGCAGCGACGAGGCCAGCACCTGATCGGCGGCATGCGGATCTTTCCAGATATTGAACTCGGCGAACGGCGTCACGTTACCGGCGTGGCCGTCGGTGCCAAACGCACCGCCCATGATCACCAGCTCTTTCACCAGCGGAATGATGTCTGGCGCCTGGTTGATGGCGCAGGCGATGTTGGTCAGCGGCCCGATTGCCACCAGGGTAATCGCATGCGGCTGCGCGCGTACGCTGTCGATGATGAACTGCACCGCGCTTTCGGCGACATCGCTATACGGGTTATCGAAGGCATCGCCGAGACCGTCTGCGCCGTGCAGGGTAGCCGGTGCGGAAGGGGCCAGCGCCAGCGGACGCGAACAGCCGCGATACACCGGCGCGCTGATGTTCATCTTTGCACAGAACAGCCGGGCGTTTTTTACCGCCTGGCCAACCGCGACATTACCAAACACCGTGGTGATGCCCAGTAGCCGCTGCGTGCGCGCCGCATACGCCAGCGCAAAGGCGTCATCCACGCCGATATCAGTATCAAAAATCAGGGTACGCATCGGAATCTCCTCGCTGATGATGTCTGCCACGGTAAAACATAATCGTTCCCGACGATACGCTGACGGCAGGTGAATATTGTCACCTCCGGCGCGCCAGCGTATTATCGTGCCTCTGAGGTGATGGCGTGCCACCTTACCCAACCGCCCTCTGGTTACAGACGGCTGATGACGCCTGACAACTTGCTTATCCCTGCGCGGGAGACGGCGGTGTGTCAGGTGTAGTTTCTGTCCTGCCGCGGCCCTGCGCGTATCTCAATTCAGGAGCTCCAGACTATGCTGAAGTCGCTGTTCGCGGTCATGATCGGTGGTGCCATCGGTTGCACGCTGCGCTGGCTTATCTCTTTGCGTTTCAATACGTTATTCCCCAACCTGCCGCCAGGTACGCTGATCGTTAATCTGGTCGGTGGCTTTATTATTGGCGCGGCGATGGCGTGGTTTGTGCGCAATCCGCACATCGATCCCGTATGGAAGCTGCTGATCGTCACCGGCCTGTGCGGCGGGCTGACGACGTTTTCGACCTTCTCGGCCGAGATCGTGGTGTTGCTACAATCAGGAAAGTACCTGTGGGCAATGTCGAGCGTGATGGTGCATGTCATCGGTTCATTGCTGATGACCTTTGCCGGTTTCGCCGTGGTGAACCTGCTGGGCTAAACGACACGCTTGAAATCACCCTTAAGAGGGGGATACTGATCAGGATGCTGTGCGGGTGGCGCACAGCCTCTGTCACCGCTTTATCCGGACGATTAAGGAGCTGTTGATGTCTGCAAACCCGAAATTCCTTAACCTGGTGCTGTTAAACGGTGAATCGGCGCATAAGCTGCAGGCGGCGCGTGCCGCCGGGTTCGATCAGGTTGAAATGTGGCGGGAAGAGGTTACTGAGCATACGGCGGCGCTGGCCGCGCAGCTAAACCTGGGCTTTACCAATCTGCAGGTGCTGCGTGACTTTACCGGCGCGCCGGACAGCGAACGGCTGCAAAAGCGCGCCGAACTGCGTGATTTCATTCGCGTCGCGCAATCGCTGGGCTGCGATACCATTCAGGCGCCGGCAACCACGCGCGAAGACTGCGTTGCGGAGCGCATTGATGAAGATCTGCGCTGGCTGGCCTCGGAAGCCGCGCGCTATAACATGCGCATCATGTATGAACCGATGGCGTGGTGCAGCGTCGATAATACGCTGCCGCTGGCGTGGCAGCGTTTGCAGCGGCTGGATCAGCCCAATATCGGGCTGGTGGTCGATCTGTTCCACATCTGCGCACGCGGTGGCGATGCCTCGCAGCTCGACGGCATTCCGGCCGACCGCATTTATGAAGTGCAGCTGTGCGATATGGCGCAGATGCCACCGCAGGAGAAGCAGGCGCTGAGCGACTATGCGCGCCATCAGCGCTTACTGCCCGGCGACGGCATCATTGAAGTGGAACGCTTTGTCGATAAGCTGAAAAGTGCAGGCTATCGCGGTCCGGTGGGCATCGAAGTGTTTAACGATCGCCTCAAAGCACAGCCGCCGGAAGCGGTCGCGCGTCAGGCGTGGCAGGCGCTGCAGCGCTACTGGCCTTAATCCTGCAGGCACTGGGCGATGTAGGCCGCTGCCTGCATCGCGCCGTGGCTGGAAATGGTGTGACCGGTGGTGGGTTCATACTGTGCGGTGACCGCGACGCCCGCGCTCTGCAGGCGCTGCGCGGCGGAGACGGTTTCGCTGAACGGGATGACCTCATCGGCTTTGCCGTGAATCAGCAGCGCGGAGGCATGCGGCGGCGGCGTGAGCGCCTCGTCAAAGGCCAGGCGACCGGAGAAGGCCACCACACCAGCCAGCGGATAGCGTCCGGAGGCCAGCGCATCCAGCGCCATGATCGAGCCCTGCGAGAATCCCACCAGAATCACCTTTTGCCATGCGCCGGCCATCGCGTGCTGCGCCATCAGCTGCTGCAGCGTGGCGTCAAAGGCGTCGCGCGCAGCCCGTACGCGTGCCGGACGGTTTTCCGGCGTGATGCCGGTCAGGCTGAACCACTGATAGCTCATAGCGTGCTCGAAGGGAAAGGGCGCATCGGGCGCGGCAAATGCCACGTCGGGCAGCAGCGCTGACCAGTGTTGCCCCAGCACCGCCAAATCCGCGCCATTACTGCCGACGCCATGTAAAAACACCACTAACGCTTTTGCCATTGCCCTGCTCCTTAAAAACCGTAGTCCGCCAAATCCGGTCCCGCCGGCACGATGCCGTTGGGATTCAGCGCTTTAATCGAATAATAGCCCTGTTTGATGTGATCGATGTTCACCGTTTGCCGCACGCCGGAGACCGCCAGCACACTCTTCAGATAACGATCGAGCAGCGGGTAATCGCGCAGGCGGCGCAGGTTGCATTTGAACAGGCCGTGATAGGCGACGTCAAAGCGTATCAGTGTCACGAACAGGCGGATATCGGCTTCGGTCAGTCGTTCACCCAGCAGAAAAGTGCGGCCATCTTTCAGCCGTTGCTCCAGCTCATCCAGCTGCTCGAATACCTCATTAAACGCCTGCTGATAGCTCACCTGGGTAGTAGCGAAACCGGTGCGATAAACGCCGTTATTAAGTCGCGGATAGATCGTTGCGTTCAGCGCGTCGATCTCCGGGCGCAGATCCTCAGGGTAGAGATCGAGCCGGTTGTCTGCCAGATCGCCAAAGCCGCTGTTGAACATGCGCAGAATATCCGCCGACTCATTGTTAACAATGGTCTGGGTTTTTTTATCCCACAGCACCGGCACGGTGGCGCGCCCGGTAAAGTCGGCGTCGGCGCGGGTATACAGCTGGTGGAGATACTCAGCGTTGTTCAGCGGGTCGCGATCGGCACCGGGATAATCGCCGAAGCGCCAGCCCTGCGCGCCAAGCTGCGGCTCAACCACCGACACGCTGACAATCTGCTCCAGCCCTTTCAGGCTGCGTGCAATGAGCGTGCGCGAGGCCCATGGGCAGATCAGCGCGACATACAGATGATAGCGATCCGGCTCGGCGGCAAATTCGCTGCTGCCATCGGCGCTAATCCAGTGACGAAAGCTGGAAGTCTGGCGTACAAAGCCACCCTGTTTATCGGTGGCCTGAACCGGATGCCACTCTGCGCTCCACTTACCGTTTACCAACATCGCTCTGCTCCTCTGAAGTGATGTCAGCAGCTTACCGTGCTGCCGTTATGCTGATAATCCGGGCAAAACGGCTTTGATTGTTTCCAGAATGGAAGGAATCAGCCGGGCGGATGCAGGCGGAAGTGCTCGGCCAGAAAGTCGATTAGCAGGCGGGTTTTCTGCGCCAGGTGGCGCGCGGGCGGATACAGGGCAAACAGGCCCATGGCTGGCGGCGCAAAGTCCTCCAGCAGCGTGACGATTTCGCCCCGCTGCAGCGCCGGTGCAGCGATAAAACCGGGCAGGCGCGCAATGCCGAGGCCAGCCAGCGCCGCCTGCAGGCAGGCTTCGGTGTTGGAGAAGCACAGGCGGCCGCGAATCGGCATGCTGACGCTGTCGCCGCACGGCGTGACGAACGGCCAGTGCCACGGATCGCGAAAGTTGGTGTCGCTGATGCACTGATGCGTGGCCAGGTCGCGCCAGTGCTGCGGCGTGCCGTGCTGCAGCAGATAGCCGGGCGCGGCGGCGAGGCGAATCGGTACCTCGCCCAGACGGCGCGCAATCAGGCTGCTGTCGTCCAGCTTGCCGATGCGGATCGCCATATCAAAGCCTTCATCGACGATATTCACGGCGCGGTCGGAGAAGTTGACGTCCAGCTCAATCAGCGGATAGTGACGCGCGAACGCCACCAGCACGCTGGCCAGCACCGCGGTGCCGAAGGTGCCGGGGGCGCTGATCTTCAGGCGACCGGTGGGTGAGCGGGCGTTTTCCTGCACCGTGGCATCCAGCGCGTCGAACGCCTCCAGCAGGGTTTTCACCCGCTCGTAATAGGCGCGGCCGATCTCGGTGGGCGACAGCGCCCGTGTGCTGCGCTTGAACAGCTGCACGCCAAGCTGCTGCTCCAGACGCGACACCAGCTTTGACGCCTGGCCGCTGCTGGTGCCGAGCCGGGCGGCGGCACCGGCAAAGCTGCCGACTTCGAGTACGGCGACAAACATGCGATCACAATCAAGACGATCCATGGCATTTCCTGCAAGGGAAAAGGGTGAGTATACACAGGCGAAGTGAAAAATCGTGGCACGGGCCGCGACAGCAATGTGCGCAGCATTGAGCAACGATCCGCTTTACATTCAGTGCGCCGCACCTTTCGCACGGCGGCAAAACCTGCTGAACTAGGCATTCGCCTTAAGCTGGCCGGGAGCCACCAATGCCTTTGCTTCACCTGTCATCGCTGGCGGAGATCACCGCTGCCGAATGGGATGCGCTGTTACCTGACAATCAACCTTTTTTGCGTCACGCCTTCCTGCTCGCGCTGGAAGAGAGTGGCAGCGTGCGCGCGGAAAACGGCTGGCAGCCGGATCATCTGCTGTGGCGCCAAGACGGCAGGCTGCGGGCGGCGCTGCCGGGCTACCGTAAACGCAACTCGTGGGGCGAATATGTGTTCGATCACGCGTGGGCCGATGCCTGCCAGCGTGCCGGCATCGCCTATTACCCCAAATGGCTGGGGGCCATTCCGTTCAGCCCGGTGACCGGTGCGCGGCTGCTGGGCGACGAGACGGCCATCATCGCGATGCTGGAGGCGCTGCCCGATGCGTTGCAGCGGCACGGCTTAAGCGGGGCGCATATCAACTTCACCACGCCGCACGCCAACGCGCTGCTGGCAACCCAGTCGGACTGGCTGGCGCGTCTCGGCGTGCAGTATCACTGGCACAATCGCGGCTACCGCGATTTTCACGACTTTCTCGACACGCTGATGTCGCGCAAACGCAAGCAGCTGCGTAAAGAGCGCGAACAGGTGGCCAGCAGCGGCTTTGCGTTTAACTGGTATCGCGGCGATGAGCTGCGTGAAGATCAGTGGGATTTTGTGTATACCTGCTACGCCAACACCTACGCGGTGCGCGGCCAGCGACCTTATCTGACGCGCTCCTTCTTCAGCCTGCTGGCGGAGCGGATGCCGCAGGCGATTCGCGTGGTGATCGCCACGCTACAGCAGCAGCCCGCCGCCATGGCCTTCTGTCTGGTGGATGACGACACGCTGTATGGCCGCTACTGGGGCTGTCTGGCAGAGTTTGACCGGCTGCACTTCGAGACCTGTTTCTACCAGGGCATGGATTTCGCCATCGCCGAAGGGCTGCAGCGCTTTGATGCCGGTGCGCAGGGCGAGCACAAGCTGGTGCGCGGCTTTGAACCGCAACTCACCCACTCCTGGCACTATCTGTGCCATCCGGGGCTGCGTGACGCGGTCGGGGATTTTCTGCAGCAGGAGCGGGCAGGGGTGCGCGCCTGGGCACAGGAAGCGCGCGACGCCCTGCCTTACCGGCGCGGCGATTAATCGACGCCGACAAATCCGCCGGTCTGATGCTGCCACAGGCGCGCGTACAGCCCGCCGTGCGCCAGCAGTTCGCGATGGTTACCCATCTCAACAATGCCGCCATTTTCCAGCACCACCAGCCGGTCCATTTTCGCGATGGTCGACAGGCGATGGGCGATGGCGATCACCGTTTTGCCCTGCATCAGCGTCTCCAGGCTCTCCTGAATCGCCGCTTCCACTTCCGAGTCGAGCGCCGACGTGGCTTCATCCATGATCAGAACCGGCGCATCTTTCAGCAGCACGCGGGCGATGGCAATACGCTGGCGCTGGCCGCCAGAGAGTTTGACGCCGCGCTCGCCGACGTGCGCATCCAGCCCGGTACGGCCCTGCGGATCGGAGAGCAGCGGGATAAACTCGTCGGCGCGGGCGCGCGCAATCGCCGCCTGCAGTTCGGCTTCGCTGGCATCCGGACGACCGTACAGCAGGTTTTCGCGAATCGAGCGGTGCAGCAGCGACGTATCCTGGGTGATCATGCCAATCTGACTGCGCAGGCTCGCCTGCGTGACCTGCGCGATGTCCTGATCGTCAATCAGGATGCGCCCGCCGTTGATGTCATACAGCCGCAGCAGCAGGTTCACGAGGGTCGATTTACCGGCGCCGGAGGGGCCAATCAGACCGATTTTCTCGCCAGGCTTGATGTTGAGATTCAGGCGATTAATCACCTGGCGGCCGCCGCCATAGTCAAAACGCACATCCTCAAAGCGGATCTGGCCGCGCGTCACCTGCAGCTTTTTCGCCTGCGGCGCATCCTGCACGCTGAGCGGTTGCGCAATGGTATTCAGGCCATCCTGCACCATGCCGATGTTTTCGAAGATGCCGTTCACCACCCACATGATCCAGCCGGACATGTTCACCAGGCGAATCACCAGCCCGGTGGCCAGCGCGATGGCGCCTACGCTGATCAGCGACTGGCTCCACAGCCACAGCGCGAGGCCGGAGGTGCTGACAATCAGCAGGCCATTGAGCGTCGACAGCGTGATATCCATGCTGGTCACCATGCGGCTGGCGTGCTGGGTTTTGTCGGTCTGTTCCTGAATGGCGTCGCGCGCGTAGCGTTTTTCCAAATCGTTATGGGCAAACAGTTTCAGGGTAGCGATGTTGGTGTAACCGTCAACGATAGTGCCCATCAGCTTCGAGCGCGCCTCGGATGACACCACCGAGCGCTGCTTGACGCGCGGCACAAAGAAGCGCAGCGACAGACTGTACGCCACAATCCAGACGATCAGCGGAATCATCAGCCGCCAGTCGGCTTCCGCGAACAGCACCAGTGAGGTCACGGCGTAAATCACCACGTGCCAGATCGCATCCACCAGCTGGACCGCCGAGTCACGCAGCGAGTTACCGGTTTGCATGATGCGCTGAGCAATACGGCCGGCAAAATCATTCTGGAAGAAATTGAGGCTCTGCCGCAGCACATAGTTATGATGCTGCCAGCGGATCATGCTGGTCATGCTGGGGTTAATGCTTTGATGCACCAGCATATCGTGCAGCGCGATCACCACCGGTCGCAGAATCAGCGCCACCGCCGCCATCCACAGCAGAATCGGCCAGTTATCGCTGAACAGCGTAGCGGGCGTGGTGTGATTGACCAGATCGATAATACGGCTGAGATAGCTGAACAGCGCCACTTCGATCAGCGCCTGCGCCAGTCCGACAATCAGCAGCGCGACAAAACTTGGCCACACCTGACGCAGATAATAGAGGTAAAACGGCCACACGCTGGCGGGTGGGGAATCGGTGGGGGCATCCTGAAAAATATTGATAAAACGTTCAAAACGACGATACAACATAAGGCCACTCTTTCCGATCGGTGAGAGTTAACAGCTTAGTGCAACTGAACAGGGATTATCGACATGGATTTGCAGATTCGCGGACGTGAACCGGGCGATGCCGCCGCCTATCAACGTTTATACAGTCATCCCGAGGTTTATCGCTGGACTACGCAGCTGCCGTTTCCCAGCGTCGCCACCTGGCAGAAAAAATTCGAGCGGATGGACAGCGAAGGCTATATCGGCTTTGTGGCGGAAATCGACGGGCAGATGGTGGGCGAACTGACGCTGTTTACCGAACAGCGGCCGCGTACGCGTCACAGCATCAGTTTTGGTATTGGCGTCGATCCGGCGTTTAGCGGTCGTGGCATCGGCGAGCGGCTGATCCGCACCGGTATCGACTATGCCTTTAACTGGCTGGGCGTGATTCGCGTTGAGCTGGAAGTGTTTCACGACAACCAGCGCGCGCTGCGTCTGTATCAGCGCCTGGGCTTTGAGCAGGAAGGCGTGAAGCGCAAAGCCTGCCTGCGCGAGGGCGAGTACCACGACATCATCGTCATGGCGATACTACGCGAGTGATGGTTGCGTCGCTTTGTAACCAGGGCGCCCTGTAACCAGGTCGCCATAAATGGCGCCCCTACAGTGTTCGCAGAATATCTGTAGGGTGCGCATTCATGCGCACCAGGAACCAGGTCGCCATAAATGGCGCCCCTACAGTGCTCACAGAATATCTGCAGGGTGCGCATTCATGCGCACCAGGAACCAGGTCGCCATATATGGCGCCCCTACAGTGCTCACAGAATATCTATAGGGTGCGCATTCATGCGCACCGGGAATAAGGTTGCCATAAATGGCGCCCCTACAGTGCTCACAGAATATCTGTAGGGTGCGCATTCATGCGCACCAGGCAACCCAGCTCGCCATAATCGCGCCCCGGCAGTGTCCGCCTGCTACTGGCTGCGCTCGACGTACTTTTGCATATTCTCTTTGGTCACCAGCTCGAACGGAATCCACACGTGTGAAGCCACTTTCTCGCCTTTAATCAGCTTCTGCGCCACGTCTACCGAGGTTTTGCCCTGACCGATGGCGTCCTGAAACACCGTCACCTGCATCTTGTCCTGCGCCAGAGCCTTCAGGCCGTCCGGCGTGGCGTCGATGCCGCCCACCAGAATCTTTTTATTGCTCTTTGCCAGCGCCATTGCCGCACCAATCGCCATCTCATCGTTATTGGCCGCGACGATATCGATCGCTTCCCCGTTGCCAATCCAGTTGAGCATCAGGTCCATGCCTTCGTTGCGCGCATAATTTGCTGGCTGCTTCTGTACCACTTTCATGCCCGGGTATTTCGCCACCACCTGCTCGACATCTTTGGTGCGCTGCAGCGCGCCGGCATCGGTCAGGTTGCCGATCATGATCGCCACGTTACCTTTATAGTTCGCCAGTTTAGCCAGCGCCTCCATTTGCAGCGTGCCGGATTCGCGTTCGTCCGAACCGACAAACACTACGCCGGGCGGCAGGGTTTTATCGCCCGGCGTGCGGTTGACGTATACCAGCGGAATTTTCGCCTGCTGCGCCAGTCTGGTCAGCTGTGGTGTGCTGGCAGAATCCACCGGATCGACGATGATGGCATCCACGCCGGCGCTGATAAAACTCTGCACCTGGTCGGTCTGGCGGCCGACGTCGCCGCGCGCATCTTCAAACTGGGCATCCAGTCCGCGCGCTTTGGCTTCTTTATCGATGGCATGACGAATAATGGTAAGGAAGTTCTGGTCAAAATAGGCCATCGACACGCCAATCTTCTCCGCCAGCGCGGAGGCTGAACTGGTCAGCAGGCCAAGTAACAGTATCGCCTTGAGGGTTTTCATCGCAGACTCCAGAGTAAGCTGTTTATTAGAATAAATTTTTCATTGGTGTTGAAAATGGCTCAATGAAATCATTTTCAGCCTACGAGCCGGCAGCAGAGCTGGCAATCTGCTGCGTGGTAATTTGCTGTGCAGCGCACAATTTGCCCGACGCGCATGGATGCTTTGCCTGCTCATAGTGATCGCGCAAACTCTTTTCTCAGCGCTGGCGCACATTCCGCGGCGAAAGCCAGCACGGATTAAAGATTTTGTGCGCTACCGCACCCGGCTTTGTGTCAGCGACCAAAACCCGCGCCGTTTCGCCGCGCGGATTCCTTCATTCGCACAATGACCAGAGCAACACTGGCTTCCTATAGTTGCTGAACAGGGAAATCTGCGCGGTATTCCTGACCATCATCGCTTCGGGGCAGGATGCTCCTCCATCAAGGAATTCAGCCTATGTTGCAACGCAAAAACCGCAGCCAGAACAGCCATGTGCGCATCTGGATCCTTTGCCTGATTCTGTTCCTGTCAGTGGTCGCTTATGCCGATCGCTCGATCCTGTCGATCTCCGGCTCGGCGATCAAACAGGAGTTTGGCCTGTCGGCGATCCAGCTCGGCCTGATCCTTTCGGCCTTCAGCTGGGCGTATGTCATCGGCCAGATCCCCGGCGGATTGATTCTCGATCGCTTCGGCACCAAAAAGGTCTACGGCGTGACGCTGGCGCTGTGGTCGGTTTCGACCCTGCTGATGGGATTTGTCGGTGAGTTTTCCAGTGGCATGACCATGGCGCTGACGCTGATGTTTGCGCTGCGCTTCGCGCTGGGCCTGATTGAGGCGCCGAGCTTTCCCGCTAACGCCCGCGCAGTCATCATGTGGTTCCCGGGCGCAGAGCGCGGACGCGCATCGTCGCTGTTTGCCTCGGCACAATACTTTGCCGTGGCGATATTCTCACCGCTCTCCGGCTGGCTGGTGTCGCGTTATGGCTGGGAATGGCCATTCTTTGTGCTCGGCGGCATCGGCGTGCTGGCGGTGTTTGTCTGGGCGGGCTATATGCGCAGCCCGCGTCAGCATCCGCACGTTTCCGCCAGCGAGTTGCATTACATTGAACAGGGCGGCGCGCTGGTGGATATCGACGCCGCGCAAACGCTGCGCGCACGGCCACCGGTCAGCAAAGCGATGTTCAAAACATTGCTCACCAACCGCATGCTGTGGTGCGCCTACCTCGGCCAGTATTGCACCATCGCGCTTAGCTACTTCTTCATTACCTGGTTCCCGATCTATCTGGTGCAGGCGCGCGGCATGAACATTCTGGATGCCGGTTTCGCCACCATTGCACCGGCGCTGTTTGGCTTTCTGGGCGGCATCAGCGGTGGCTACATTTCAGATAAGCTACTGGCGCGCGGCTGGAGCCTGTCGTGGGCGCGCAAAACGCCGTACATCGTTGGCATGCTGATGGCCGCCTCGCTGATTCTGGCGGCGGTGATCCCTTCCAACGCCAGCATTATCGCCATCATGTCGTTTGCCTTCTTCGGCAAAGGCGTGGCGGCGGGCGCGGGCACCTGGACCGTGGTCAGCGATACGGCGCCCAAAGAGGCGGTTGGCCTCGCCGGCGCGATCTTCAACGGCATCGGCAACATGGCGGGCTTTATCACGCCGCTGTTGTTTGGCGTGATCGTTGGCCTGACCGGCAGCTACAGCATTGGCCTGGTGTTCGTCGGTGCGCACTGTGTCGTCGCGGCACTGCTGTTCCTGCTGGTGATGGGCCCGATTGAACGCGTAGGCGATCGGCACAACGCTGCCGTTGCCACAGAAGAGAAAACGGCGCAAAAGGCTGGCATTAAAGTGGCTTAATGCACTGCGCGGTAGCGGCGCAATTTATTGCGCAATGCTTAAACGTTCCTGCCTGTCCCGACCAGTCACGCCGCCCTGAAGATTTTTTGCTCAGCTGCCGATATCACTCCTTACCATCCACTGATATTAAGGAGCGATATCGTGATAAAGCTGATTACCGTTGACGAGCTGCGGCCAGGCATGTTTATCCACAAGCTTGAGGTCTGGTGGATCAAGGACAAACGCATTCGCAACCAGATGCTGATCACCGATAAGCGTCAGATCGCCCTGATCCGTAACGAGGGGATCCAGCAGGTATGGATCGATCCCGAGCGGTCGGTGCGCGCGCCTGCCACGCCGCAGCCGAAAAAAGACATTCCACAGACGCCGTTTTTCCGCGAGATGGATCAGGCGCAGTGCATCTTCAACCAGGGCAAGCCGCAGGTGCTGGCGATGTTCAACGAAGCGCGCATGGGGCAGGGCCTCGATCTTGCCTTTACCCTTGAGCTGGTCGATGAAATTGCCGGATCGATTACCCGCGAGCCAACCGCGCTGCTCAGCGTGGCGCGGCTGAAAAATCATGACGATTACACTTACCTGCACTCCATGGCGGTGTGCGGTCTGATGATTTCGCTGGGCAAGAAAATGGGGCTGGATGAGCAGCAGCTGCGTCGCGTGGGCATGGGCGGATTGCTGCATGACGTCGGTAAAGCCGCGGTGCCGCTGACCATCCTCAACAAGCCGGATAAGCTCACCGACGAAGAGTTTACGATTATGCGCCAGCATCCAATCGTCGGTGCGCAAATGCTGATGGAAGCCCATGCGGATGAAGATTTGCTGGATATTGCGCTGCATCACCATGAAAAATTCGATGGCAGCGGCTATCCGCATCGGCTGCAGGGCGAAGAGATCTCGCTCTACGCACGCATGGCGGCGGTGTGTGACGTCTACGACGCGGTGACCTCCGATCGCCCGTATCGCAAAGGCTGGACGCCGGCGGAGGCGATGCACAATATGCTGAGCTGGCGCGGCCACTTTGACAGTGCGCTGCTGCACGCGTTTGTGCGCACCATCGGTATTTATCCGGTGGGCTCGCTGGTACGGCTGGCTTCCGGGCGCGTGGCGCTGGTGGTGCAGGCCGGGGAAAAATCGCTGCTGAAGCCCAAAGTGCATGTGTTCTGGTCGCTGCATTCGCAGCGCGAGGTCAAACCGGAAGCGCTGGACCTCGGCGACAGCTTCTGCACCGATACCATCACCGGCGCTGAGGACAGCGGCTTGTGGCACAACGTTGACCTGAATCGCATCTGGGCGCTGGAAAGCGCCTGATCTGCCCGCGTTTTTATACTTTCTTTACGCCCGCTCTGCGCCTTTTTACCCCTTCTTTATGCCGCGCCGCGCATGCTTGCTGCACTACCAAATCCTCTGGAGGTTGCTGTGAGTGTGGGCGTGATAGCCGGCATCGTGCTGGTATTTTTATTACTGGGCTACCTGATTTATGCCCTGCTTAATGCGGAGGCATTCTGATGGCGGCGAATGCGTTTTTACTGATTGCGTGCTATCTGCTGGTGCTGATGGTGCTGGCGCAGCCGCTGGGCCGCTTGCTGGCGCTGATGGTGGCGGATAAGCCCCTGCTGGCGCGCAGCGAACGCGTGCTGTGGCGTCTGGCCGGCGTTGACGGCGCGGCGATGCGCTGGCCGCACTATCTGCTGGCCATCCTGCTGTTTAACGCGCTCGGCTTTGTGCTGCTGCTGGCGATGCTGATGGGGCAGGGCGCGCTGCCGCTCAATCCACAGCATCTGCCTGGCCTGAGCTGGGATCTGGCGCTCAATACGGCGATCAGTTTTGTCACCAATACCAACTGGCAGGCGTACGCGGGCGAGAGCACGCTGAGTTACTTCAGCCAGATGGCGGGCTTAACGGTGCAAAACTTCCTCTCGGCGGCAACCGGTATTGCGGTGGCGTTTGCGCTGATGCGCGGTTTTGCCAACCGTTCGCTGGAAACGCTCGGCAACGCCTGGCGTGACCTGACGCGCATCACCGTCTACGTGCTGCTGCCGATTAGCCTGCTGATGGCACTGTTTTTTGTCAGCCAGGGCAGCATTCAGAACTTTGAACCCTATCATGCCTTCACCACGCTGGAAGGCGCGCAGCAAACGCTGCCGCTCGGGCCGGTAGCCTCGCAGGAAGCGATCAAAATGCTCGGCACCAATGGCGGCGGTTTCTTTAACGCCAACTCGGCGCATCCGTTCGAAAACCCTACGGCACTGACCAACTTTGTGCAGATGCTGAGCATCTTCCTGATCCCGGCCGCGCTGTGCTTTGCCTTTGGTCAGCAGCTGGGCGATCGCCGTCAGGGCCATATGCTGCTGTGGGCGATGAGCATCATGTTTGTGCTGGCGGTGGTCGCGGTGATGTGGGCTGAGCTGCGTGGCAATCCGCATTTTCTGACCCTGGGCGCCGATAGCGCGATCAACATGGAAGGCAAGGAGACACGCTTCGGCATTCTCAACTCCAGCCTGTTTGCGGTGATCACCACCGCGGCGTCGTGCGGTGCGGTAAACGCCATGCATGACTCCTTCACTGCGCTGGGCGGCATGGTGCCGATGTGGCTGATGCAGCTGGGCGAAGTGGTGTTCGGCGGCGTCGGTGCCGGCTTGTACGGCATGCTGCTGTTTGTGCTGCTCGGGGTGTTTATCGCCGGTCTGATGATTGGCCGTACGCCGGAGTACATGGGCAAAAAGATCGATGTGTGGGAGATGAAAATGACCGCGCTGGCGATTCTGGTGACGCCGACGCTGGTGCTGCTGGGTACTGCGCTGGCGATGATGACCGAAGCCGGACGCGCCGGTATGGCCAACCCTGGCATTCACGGCTTCAGCGAGGTGCTGTATGCGGTGTCGTCGGCGGCCAACAACAACGGCAGCGCCTTCGCCGGTCTCAGCGCCAACACCCCGTTCTGGAACCTGCTGCTGGGCTTCTGCATGCTGGTCGGCCGCTTCGGCATCATCATTCCGGTGTTGGCCATTGCCGGTTCGCTGGCGGCGAAGAAAATTCAGCCGGTGGGCAACGGCACGCTGCCGACTCACGGCCCGCTGTTTATCGCACTGCTGGTGGGCACCGTGCTGCTGGTGGGTGCGCTGACCTTCGTTCCCGCGCTGGCGCTTGGCCCGGTAGCGGAACATCTGCAACTTATTCAGGGATAACGGAATCATGAGTCGTCAACAACTGGCGCTGTTTGATGCGGCGCTGACGCGCACCGCGATGCTGGATGCGGTGAAAAAACTCGATCCGCGCGTACAGTTTCGCAACCCGGTGATGTTTCTGGTGTGGATCGGCAGCGTGCTCACCTCGCTACTGGCCATCGGTATGGCGGCGGGGCAGCTGAACGGCAGCGCCCGCTTTACCGCGGCGGTCGCCATCTGGCTGTGGTTTACCGTGCTGTTCGCTAACTTCGCCGAAGCACTGGCGGAAGGGCGCAGCAAGGCGCAGGCCAACAGCCTGAAAGGGGTGAACAAGCACAGCGATGCGAAGAAACTGGCGGAACCGTTTCACGGTGCGCAGTGGCGGCCGGTGGCGGCCGATACGCTGCGCAAAGGCGATGTGGTGCTGGTGGAAGCCGGGGACATCATCCCGTGCGACGGTGAAGTGCTGGAGGGCGGCGCATCGGTCGATGAGAGCGCCATTACCGGCGAATCGGCACCGGTGATTCGTGAATCCGGCGGGGATTTTGCCTCGGTAACCGGCGGGACGCGCATCCTGTCGGACTGGCTGGTGATTCAGTGCAGCGTCAATCCGGGCGAGACTTTCCTCGACCGCATGATCGCCATGGTGGAAGGCGCGAAACGCCGCAAAACGCCCAACGAAATCGCCCTGACCATCCTGCTGGTGTCGCTGACCATTGTGTTCCTGCTGGCGACCGCCACGCTGTGGCCGTTTTCCGCCTGGGGCGGCACGCCGGTTAGCGTGACGGTGCTGGTGGCGCTGCTGGTGTGCCTGATTCCCACCACCATCGGCGGACTGCTGTCGGCGATTGGCGTGGCGGGCATGAGCCGCATGCTGGGAGCCAACGTGATTGCCACCAGCGGGCGCGCCGTGGAGGCTGCCGGTGACGTGGATGTGCTGATGCTGGACAAAACCGGCACCATCACGCTCGGTAACCGCCAGGCGACGCAGTTCCTGCCCGCGCCGGGCGTCAGCGAGCAGCAGCTGGCCGACGCGGCGCAGCTGGCATCGCTGGCCGATGAAACGCCGGAAGGGCGCAGCATCGTGGTGCTGGCGAAGCAGAAATTTAACCTGCGCGAACGCGATCTCAGCAGCATGGGCGCCAGCTTTATCCCATTCTCCGCACAGACGCGCATGAGCGGCGTCAACGTGCAGGATCGCCTGATCCGTAAAGGCGCGGTCGACGCGGTACGCCGTCATATCGAAGCCAGCCACGGCAGCTTCCCGGCTGAGGTCAATGCCCGGGTGGAAGAGGTGGCACGCGCCGGCGGTACGCCGCTGGTGGTGGCTGAAGGCGCGCAGGTGCTGGGCGTGGTGGCGTTGAAGGACATCGTTAAAGGCGGCATTAAGGAGCGTTTCGCCGAGCTGCGCAAGATGGGCATCAAAACGGTGATGATCACCGGTGATAACCCGTTAACCGCCGCGGCGATTGCGGCGGAAGCCGGTGTCGATGACTTCCTGTCGGAAGCGACGCCGGAAGCCAAGCTGGCGCTGATTCGCCAGTATCAGGCGGAAGGGCGCCTGGTGGCGATGACCGGCGACGGCACCAACGATGCGCCCGCGCTGGCGCAGGCTGACGTGGCGGTGGCGATGAACTCCGGTACCCAGGCGGCGAAAGAGGCGGGCAACATGGTCGATCTTGACTCCAACCCGACCAAACTGCTGGAAGTGGTGCACATCGGCAAACAGATGCTGATGACGCGCGGTTCGCTTACCACCTTCAGTATCGCCAACGATGTGGCGAAATACTTCGCCATCATCCCGGCGGCGTTTGCCGTGACCTATCCGCAGCTCAATATGCTGAACGTGATGGCGCTGCATTCACCGGCCTCGGCGATTCTGTCGGCGGTGATCTTCAACGCGCTGGTGATTGTGTTTTTGATTCCGCTGGCGCTGAAAGGCGTGAGCTATCGGCCGATGAGCGCGGCGGCGCTGCTGCGCCGCAATCTGTGGATTTATGGCGTAGGCGGTTTAGTGGTGCCGTTTATTGGCATTAAAGCGATCGACCTGCTGCTGACGCTGTCGGGCCTGGTGTAAGGAGAAGAGAAATGAGTCAGTTACGTCCGGCTATAGTATTGTTAGTGCTGCTTACCCTGCTGACCGGCGCGGTCTATCCGCTGCTGACCACCGGCCTGGCGCAGTGGTGGTTTCCGTCGCAGGCCAACGGTTCGCTGATTGAGCGCGACGGCGCGGTGCGCGGCTCAGAGCAGATCGGTCAGGCGTTCAGCCAGCCGGGCCACTTCTGGGGCCGTCCATCGGCCACCAGCGACGTGCCGTACAACGCGCAGGCATCAGGCGGCAGCAACCTTGCCGCCAGTAATCCGGCGCTGGATAAAGCGGTGGCGGAGCGGGTGGCTGCGCTGCGCGCTGCCAATCCGCAGGCGCCGGCAGCGGTGCCGGTGGAGCTGGTAACCGCTTCAGGCAGCGGCCTGGATCCGGACATCTCCCCTGAAGCTGCGCTGTGGCAGGCACCGCGCGTTGCGGCAGCGCGCAACATGACGCTGAAAGACGTCGAGGCGCTGATTGCGCGCAACACCGAGCGCCCGCTGCTGCCGTTTATCGGCGAAGAAACGGTGAACGTGCTGCGGCTGAATATGGCGCTGGATGATTTGCAGGGATAGTTTCAAACCGCGCGAAGAATCGCGCCGCTACAAAAATGTGCACATACCGTAGCGGCGCAATTTATTGCGCAATGCCACATTGGTGCACGCGATAAAAATGGACCTCGCATGAACGACGAATTACCGCGCCCCGATCCCGATGCCCTGCTGCTCAATCACAGCGACAGCCATCGCGGTAAACTGAAAATCTACTTCGGCGCCTGCGCGGGCGTAGGGAAAACCTACGCCATGCTGCAGGAGGCGCAGCGCCTGCGTGCGCAGGGGCTGGACGTGCTGGCTGGCGTGGTCGAAACCCACGGCCGTGAAGAGACCGCCGCGCTGCTGCAGGGACTGGCGGTGCTGGCGCGGCGCGCCACTGGTCGGTCGCGCCATGCGGAATTCGACCTCGACGCCGCGCTGGCGCGCCACCCGGCGGTGATCCTGATGGATGAACTGGCGCACACCAACGTACAGGGCTCGCGCCATCCCAAGCGCTGGCAGGACATTGAAGAGCTGCTGGATGCCGGTATCGACGTGATTACCACCGTCAACGTGCAGCATCTGGAGAGCCTGAATGATGTGGTGGGCGGCGTCACCGGCATTCAGGTGCGCGAAACCGTACCCGATCCCTTTTTCGACAGCGCCGACGAAGTGGTGCTGGTGGATCTGCCGCCGGACGATCTGCGTCAGCGGCTGAAAGAGGGCAAAGTGTACGTCGGCGACCGCGCCGAGCGCGCCATCGAAAATTTCTTCCGCAAAGGCAACCTGTTCGCGCTGCGTGAACTGGCGCTGCGCCGCACGGCCGACCGGGTAGACGATCAGATGCGCGCATGGCGCGATCAGCAGGGGCGCGACAAAGTGTGGCACACGCGCGACGCGATTCTGCTATGCATCGGTGACGACACCGGCAGTGAAAAGCTGGTACGCACCGCCGCCCGTCTCGCTGCCCGGCTCGGCAGCGAGTGGCATGCGGTGTATGTGGAAACGCCGCGCCTCAACCGACTGCCGGAAGCGCAGAGGCGCGCCATTCTGCGCACGCTGCAGCTGGCGCAGGAGCTGGGCGCGGAGACCGCCACGCTGTCCGATCCGGACGAGGCGCGCGCGGTGCTGCGCTATGCGCGCGAGCACAATCTCGGCAAAATTGTTACCGGCCGGCAGCCGCAGCGGCGCTGGCGACGCGACAGCTTTGCCCAGCGTCTCGGCGAGCTGGGGCCGGAGCTTGACCTGCTGGTAGTGGCGCTGGATGAGCCGGTGCGCGATGTGCCAGCGGCCCTGAGCGGCCAGCGTGCCAGCGGCGAGAAATGGCGGCTGCACCTGCGCGGGTGTCTGATGGCGATCGCGCTCTGCGTGCTGGTGACGCTGATTGGCCGCTGGTGGCTGGTGGAGTTTGATACCGCCAACGCGGTGATGATCTATCTGCTGGCGGTGGTGCTGGTGGCGCTGCGCTTTGGCCGCTGGCCGTCGGTATTCGCCACGGTAATCAATATTCTGGCCTTCGACCTGGTGTTTGTGGCCCCCACCGGCACGGTGGCGGTATCGGATCTGCAATATCTGGTGACCTTTGCGGTGATGCTGGCGGTCGGGGTGATTGTCGGCAATCTCACCGCCGGCGTGCGCTATCAGGCGCGGGTGGCGCGCTACCGTGAACAGCGCGCGCGTCATCTGTATGAGATGGCGAAATCGCTCGGCAGCGCGCTGACGCCGCAGGATATCGCTGCCACCAGCCAGCGCGTTATTGAGGTGACGCTGCAGGCGCGCAGCCAGCTGCTGCTGCCCGACGAACAGGGTGAGCTGCAGTCGGCGGGTGAAAGCACCATCGGGACGCCGCCCGACCTCGGCATCGCCAAATGGAGCTACAGCAAAGGGCAACCGGCCGGTGCCGGCACCGATACGTTACCGGCGGTGCCGTACCAGATTCTGCCGCTGAAAAGCGGGGCGCACTGCCGCGGCCTGCTGGTGGTTGAGCCGGACAACCTGCGCCAGCTGATGATTCCCGAACAGCAGAGGCTGGTGGAGACGTTTACGGTGCTGATTGCCAACGCGCTGGAACGCATGGCGCTGTCGCACAGCGAAGCCGCGTCACGGCTGGCCGCCGAGCGCGAGCAGCTGCGTAATGCGCTGCTGTCGGCGCTGTCCCACGATCTGCGCACGCCGCTGACGGTGCTGTTTGGCCAGGCTGAGATGCTGATGCTGGACCTCGCCAGCGAGCAGTCGAAATACGTCGGCCAGGCCAATCAGATCCGCGAACAGACGCTGAGCACCATCCGGCTGGTGAGTAACATGCTGGATATGGCGCGTATTCAGTCCGGCGGGCTCAACCTGCGCGAAGAGTGGGTGGCGCTGGACGAGGTGATTGGCGGCGCGCTAAGCAGCATGGGACCGTCGCTGAAAGGGCACGACTTTACGCTGGATTTGCCGTCGGAGCTGGTGCTGATCAAAGGCGACAGCGCGATGCTGGAGCGGGTGTTTACTAACCTGATCGAAAACAGCCTGAAGTATGCCGGCAATGCCGCGCAGCACGGCATTCGCGCCTGGCGCGATAAAACCCGGCTGGAGATCGCCGTATGGGATAACGGACCGGGCATTGCGCCGGAGAATCTGACGCGCATTTTTGACAAGTTTGCCCGCGGCGACAAGGAGTCGGCCGTGCCGGGCGTCGGGCTGGGGCTGGCCATCAGCAAAACCATTATTGAGTCACATCGCGGTCGCATCTGGGCGGAAAACCGGCCGCAGGGCGGGGCGGTGTTTCGCCTGTCGCTGCCGCTGCCAGTCGCGCCTGAAATTTCTGAAGAAGCACTGAAATAACTTCACATAAGTTCGGTTATACTCGATGGCTTGTCTGTTGATAAATGGGAACTTATGGAACGTTTTACCGAAAACCTGATGTATGCATCGCGCTGGCTGCTGGCACCGGTTTACATTGGACTTTCGCTGGGGCTGCTGGCGCTGACGGTTAAATTTTTTCAGGAAATTTTTCACCTGCTGCCCAACATTCTCAGCATCGCGGAAAACGATCTGATTCTGCTGCTGCTGTCGCTGGTGGACATGACGCTGGTTGGTGGCCTGCTGGTCATGGTGATGCTGTCCGGCTATGAGAACTTTGTCTCCAAGCTGGATATCGATGAAAGCAAAGAGAAGCTGAGCTGGCTCGGCAAGATGGATTCCGGCTCGCTGAAAAACAAAGTGGCAGCTTCGATTGTGGCGATCTCATCGATTCACCTGCTGCGTATTTTTATGGATGCGCGCAACGTCGCCAACGAAAAGCTGATGTGGTACGTGATCATTCACCTGACCTTCGTGCTGTCGGCCTTTGTGATGGGCTGGCTGGATAATATGTCGAAGGTTGAAAAAAAATCGTGACCTTCACGCACGAGCTGACCGATTGCACCAGGTGCGCATAAATGCGCACCCTGTAAAAACCGCAGTGCCCCGTAGGGTCGCCATTCATGGCGACCTGGCCCATCACCGCACCGGCTGCGTGCCGGTCAGCTGCGGCATCACGTCCCTGATCATCGCGAAAAAATGCTGCAGGCGGGCCGGATAATAACTGGCCCACGGGTAGGTCAGCCACACCGGCAGCGGCGGTGCCTGCCAGTCGGGCACCAGCTGCACCAGCGCGCCGCTGGCTAAATCCTCCTGCACCACCCATGACGACACAATCGCGGCGCCCATGCCCGCCAGCGCGGCTTTACGCACCGCGTACAGGCTATCGCTGGCGAGGCGCGGGGCAATCGCCAGGTTGATCGGCTGGCCGTCGCTGAGACGCTGCAGCGCGATTTCGTTACGATAAAAACTGGTCAGCGCCAGCCACGGCAGCTGCGTCAGCTGGGTAACCTCTTTCACCGGCGCATGAGCCGCCAGCAGCGCCGGTGCCGCAACGACAAAGCGCGGCACTTCCGCCAGCAGCACCGCCACCACCGACGGATCGGTGGGCGCGCCGACCTGAATGGCGCAGTCAACGTTTTCACTGACAAAGTCCGGCGTGCGGTCGTTGAGCATCCACTCTACTGCCAGGCGCGGATAGCGCTGCAGATAATCCATCAGCGGTGCAATCAACTGATCCTGACCAAATGCATGCGGCGCACGCACGCGCAGGGTGCCGATCGGGTCGTCATTCGCGCCGGTTAACTCATCTTCCAGCGCGTGCCAGGTCGCCACCAGCTGCCGCGCCTGGGCATAGCAGCGTTCCCCGTCGTCGGTGAGTTTCAGCGCATGGGTGGTGCGTAAAATCAGTTTCAGGCCGAGCCGCTGCTCCAGCGCCTGCAGACGGCGACTCACGGTGGGCTGGGTGGTGCCGAGCTGCGCCGCGGCCGCCGACAGCGAGCCGCTTTCAACAATGCGGATAAACGTCTGCATCAGTTCGATGCGGTCAACGCTGGTGAGTGTGCTCATACGTACCATGCATAACAGTTCTGTGTCATAGCAGTCTACCGCGTATGGCCGCAACGCGCTTTAATAAGCGCATTATCACGGGGGAAACCACTATGTCTGCCATGTCTCAATCTTCTGCCATGCCTGCTGAAAAGCTGCCGGCGCCGCTGGTGTTTACGCTGGCGGCCGGTGCCGGTCTTAGCGTGGCATCGATTTACTACAGCCAGCCGATGCTGGATATCATCAGTAAGCAGTTCAATGTGGGCATTGGCAGCGTCGGTATGGTGCCGATGCTGACCCAGGCTGGTTACGCGCTGGGGATTCTGCTGCTGGCCCCGCTCGGTGACCGCCACGATCGCCGCACCATCATTCTGGTTAAAGGCTTGCTGCTGGTCGCCGCGCTGCTGCTGTGCGGCTTTTCCGGCGGCATCAATGCGTTGCTGATTGCCAGCTTTGTTACCGGATTAACCGCTACCGTGGCGCAGGACATTGTGCCGGCATCAGCGGCGCTGGCACCGGAGCGCAGCCGTGGCAAAACCGTCGGCACGGTGATGACCGGGCTGCTGGTCGGCATTCTGCTGTCGCGCGTGGTGAGCGGCGTAGTGGCGGAGTATCTGGGCTGGCGCACCATGTACATGATGGCAGCGGCGGCGGTGCTGCTGAGCAGTCTGGCGCTGTGGCGCGCGCTGCCGCGCTTTACGCCGGGCACCACGGTGAGCTATCCGCGTCTGCTGCTGTCGCTGGCGCATCTGTGGCAGCATCACCAGACGCTGCGCCGTGCGGCGCTGGCGCAGGGCCTGCTGTCGGTAAGTTTTAGCGCCTTCTGGTCTACCCTGGCGCTGATGCTGAGCGATCGCTTCCATCTCGACAGCGCCGTGGCAGGGGCCTTCGGTCTGGCCGGTGCCGCCGGGGCGCTGGCCGCGCCGCTGGCGGGCAGTTTTGCCGACCGCATCGGCCCGGCGCGTGTCACCCAGTATGGCGCCACGCTGGTGATGGTGTCGTTTGCCCTGATGTTCCTGCTGCCGGTGCTGCCGGTGCCGGCGCAGCTCGGCCTGATTATCCTCAGCACCATCGGCTTTGACCTTGGCGTGCAGGCCACGCTGGTGGCGCATCAGACGCTGGTCTACAGCCTGGCGCCGGAAGCGCGCAGCCGCCTCAATGCGCTGATGTTCACCGTGGTGTTTATCGGTATGGCGACCGGCGCGGCGCTCGGCAGCCTGGCGCTGGCCCATTTCGGCTGGAATGGCGTGGTCAGCCTTGCGACGGCTGCCGCTGTGCTTGCGCTGCTGATTCGCCTCGCCAGTCGCCATCTGCAAAACTAATTCACGATCCTGTGCCAGGCTTAAAGGAGAATGTTATTTAAAAACGGAGCGTTATGAACTTCCTGGCCTGGACCGCCCTCACTGGCGGTCTGCTACTTTTGATGTCACTGGCTTCCGGCTGGATTCACCGGGGGCCGGTGACGTCGTTTGGTCTCTACCTGTTCGCGGGCATTCTGTGCGGCCCGTGGATGCTTAATCTGCTGCAAATCGACATTATCGGCCACGCCGAGCTCGCCGCCCATATCACCGAAATCACCATGGCCGCCTCGCTGTTTATCACCGGGCTCAAGCTGCGTCTGCCGATGAGCGCGCACGCGTGGCGTGTCGGGCTGCGGCTGGCATTCCCGGCGATGTTGCTGACCGTCGGCGGCATGGCCTGCCTGATTCACTGGATTACCGGTTTTGGCTGGCCGCTGTCGTTGGCGTTTGGTGCCATTGTTGCCCCGACTGACCCGGTACTCGCCAGTCTGATCTCCGTTAACGATGCGCGCGATGACGATGCGCTGCGCGTGGCGCTCTCCAGCGAAGCTGGTATGAACGACGGCTCGGCGCTGCCGCTGCTGATGCTGGCGCTGCTGCTGATGCATCCGGGCGCCATCAGTCTCGAGCTGCTGGGCGGCTGGGCGGCGCGCGATGTGCTGTGGGCGATTGGCGGCGGGCTGGCGATTGGTTACCTGCTCGGACGACTGATCGGCCAGCTGGCGACCCATCTGCGCAGCGCGCATCACGACGTGGCGCCCAATGATTTTCTCGCGCTGGCACTGATCGCCCTGAGCTACGCGGCGGCGCAGTCGGTGGATGCGTCTGGCTTTCTTGCCACCTTTGCAGCAGGCGTCGGCTTGCGCCGCGCCGAGCTGCGCGTGACCAAACGCTTTCCGCTGGAAGATCTGCCGGAAGAGAAGCGCTACCTGCCGGCAGAAGTGCTGGTCAATCCTAACCAGCGTCTGAAGCAGCAGGGCGGCAGCCCGGTAAAATCGGTTGGCCTGGTGGTCGGCGATGCGCTGTCGTTTGGTGATACTATCGAACGCCTGCTGGCGGCAGCGATGATGGTGGTGCTGGGCATCACGCTGGCGCATCACTGGAATCTCACCGGCATCGGCCTGGCGTTGCTGCTGTTTGTGGTGGTGCGGCCGCTGGCGGTATGGCTGACCACCTGGCGCTGCGAAATGCCGTTTATGCGGCGGATGCTGATTGGCTGGCTGGGGATTCGCGGCATCGGCAGTATCAATTATATTGCTTATGCCTGGGTGCATGGCCTGCAGGGCCCGCAGGCGGAACAGATGATGGACATGGCGCTGACGCTGGTGGTGTGCAGCATTGTGCTGCACGGCATCACGGTGACGCCGCTACTGAACTGGCGTGCTGCCCGGCAGGCGGCACGCACGCAGCAAGATGAAACTTGATTTTCTGGAAATAACGGGAGCTTATTATGAAAGCATTGCTTATCGCCCTGGTAGGGCTGTCGCTGTCCGCCAGCGCGCTGGCGGATGATACGGATGCCGACGCGCAGGAGAATATCTATGCCAGCCAGCTGTGCCACATTGTTAGCGGGGAGCAGAAAACCGGTGACATGCAGAGCTACACTGAGAAAATGAAGTCACAGCTGGCGGCCAGCCAGTCACCGTCGGCCATGAACAAGCCTTCCTTCAACGAGGAAACCGCGCAGGAAGTGGTCAACGGCTGGCTGGAGCTGGGCGAAGAAGAGCGGGCGAAGCTGCGCCACGATCAGCAGCAGTGTGAGCAGACGGTGATGACTCAATTCCAGCAGCAGGATTAATTTTCCCTTCTCTTCGTGAATACGCGCCTTTTCTGGCGCGTTTTTTTATGGCTTTTTTGTACGAAATGCGTACATTATCGCCAGATTGAAACAGGACCTGCATCACATAATGAGACGCCGCCTTCGGGCTGGCGCATTTTCCATACCGGCTACTGGGCAAGATGATTACACGGCGTCGTTTTCTGTTGGCTAGCGGAGCAACCGTACTCTCCATGACGGCGGGCAAACTGTTTGCCCGGGATGACATTATTCCGCTCTGGCCGGACGACCCACCGGGCGGCGGCGGTCCGTCTGGCTTACTGAAAGTCAGCGCTAACGGTTCGTGGACCAATATCGTCTCTCCCGCCATTCAGCGCTTTCGTCCGGAGAATCCCAACGGCGAAGCGGTGATCGTTGCGGCTGGTGGTGGCTACCGTTTTATCGGCATGGGGCGCGAAGCCTGGCCGGTCGCGCGCTGGCTTAATGCCAACGGGTATACCGCCTACGTGCTGAGCTATCGTCTGCCGGGTGAAAAGTGGCAGGCCGGCAGACTGGCGCCGCTGCAGGATGCGCAGCGCGCGATTCGCATGGTGCGCGCGATGGAAAACAAGGTGCACCTGCTGGGCTTTTCGGCCGGCGGCCATCTGCTCGGCATGGCGGCAGCGCGGCCTGACTTCGTTACCTATTCACCGCAGGATTCGCTGGATGACATCCGGCCAACCGCAGACAGCGTCGGGCTGATTTACCCGGTTATCACCCTTGAAGCGCCTTATCAGCACACCCGTACTCACCAGATGATCGTGGGCAATGACGCCACGCCGACCCAGGAAGCCAACTGGTCAGTGCAAAATTACGTCACCCGCGCCTACCCGCCAACCTTTCTGGCGCAGGCGGAGGACGATCATACCTCCAACCCTCATAACACCGAGCTGATGCGCGACGCCTGCCGCCGTATGCGCGTGCCGGTTGAGCTAATCGAACTGAGCAGCGGCGGCCACGGCTTTGGCCTCGGTAAAGCCGGCACCCCCGCCGCGCTGTGGGACCAGGCGTATGTCCGCTGGCTGGATAAGCTGGGATAATTTCTTTACTGGCGCATCAATCCAGGAGCGCTTGCAGCGGCGCTGCAGTAACCCTCCGCACAAACCGTAGCGGCGCAATTTATTGCGCAAAAAACAGCGGCGCAGCGGTCGGATTAGCGCGATAAATCGCGCCGCTACGATGCGGTGCGCTCAGCGAGCATGGCGATTGAATCAGCTCGTGCCGTCACGTCAGATTAAAATACCGGTCCGGCTGGCTCGCTGCCGGCAGCGGGAAATCGTTGTTCATCGCTTTCAGATTGCGTTCGATATTCACGCACAGCGCGTCCAGTGGCAGGTGATTGGGCGCGGTGCCGAACGGATCTTCCAGCTCCTCCGCCAGCGACTCCAGCGACAAAAAGGTGTACGAAATAAACACCGACACCAGCGGCGTCATCAGGTGCAAATCCGCCACCAGCGCAAACGGCAGCAGGGTGCAGAACAGATACACCGTGCGGTGCAGAATCAGGCTGTAGGCGAAGGGAATCGGTGTGCTGGCCAGCCGGTCGCAGCCACCCAGATACGCCGACAAATGGTTAAGGTTGTCATCAATACTCTGCCAGACGATATCCGTCACTAATCCCTCATCACGCCGCTGCGCCAGCCATTCGCCCATGCATAACATGATTTGCGAGGTCGGCATCGGATGGCCGAGCACCGCGGCGTGCCATGCGGGCGGCAACAGCCGCTGCAGATCGGCTTGCGCATCGGTTTTACGCAGCCGGTGTTTCAGGCTCCAGCTAAATGCCAGTTGCAGCCCGATAAACTCCTGCACCTGTTCCACACGCAGTCCGCGCAGCGTTTTCACCTGGCGCAGCAGCGAGCGCTGAGTGATGTGCATATTGCCCCACAGCGTGCGCGCCTCAATAAAGCGCGCGTAGCTGGCGTTATTGCGAAAGCCAAGAAAGATGGCGATCGACACGCCAATCAGGCTGAACGGTGCGGTGGTCAGGTGAATGCCGAGCGTGGAATACCAGGGATAACCCAGAATGGCGATCACTGACATCAGCAGGTTAAGCGACAGGCGGAACGCAATGCGAGACAGCACTGAGCCGTGCCAGTCAAACAACCGGAGAAACCAGTGTTGATGAGGACGTACGATCATTTTGCGATGGTGTTTTTTATGATTTTGTCGCCACAGATTACGCCCGTCGCAGGCGCAGAATCAACGCCGGTGAGCCGCTGTTTTACCAGCAAAAATGCTGCGTTTGAGTGAATTAATCCATTTAAATCAATCTTCTAAAAACGCTTTGAACAAGTTGTAAAATTCTTTGCGTTATCTCTTTGTCCGCGCTTTCTCTAAAGTTTATTCCAGCAGCACAACACACAAATTTAAAACCACTTTAGAGGAAACTATCATGTCTAAACTCGACCTGCTTGACCCACAGAACTCAACCCTGATCTTCATCGACCACCAGCCACAGATGGCGTTTGGTGTCGCCAATATTGACCGCCAGCAGCTCAAAAATAACACCGTCGCCCTGGCGAAAGCGGGGAAAATTTTCGACGTGCCGGTGATTTACACCTCGGTAGAAACGGAAAGCTTCAGCGGCTACATCTGGCCAGAACTGCTGGCGGTGCACCCGAAATCGAAGCCGATTGAGCGTACCTCCATGAACTCCTGGGAAGACGCGAAATTTGTCGAGGCGGTAGAGAAAACCGGCCGCAAAAAACTGATCATCTCGGCGCTGTGGACCGAAGTGTGCCTGACTTTCCCGGCTCTGATGGCGCTGAAAGCCGGTTACGAAGTGTATGTGGTGACCGATACCTCCGGCGGCACCAGTGTTGATGCGCACGAACGTTCCGTGCAGCGCATGGTGCAGGCGGGTGCGGTGCCGGTGACCTGGCAGCAGGTGCTGCTGGAGTACCAGCGCGACTGGTCACGCAAAGAGACCTACGATGCAGTGATGGATCTGGTGCGTGAGCACAGCGGTGCCTACGGCATGGGCGTCGACTACGCCTACACCATGGTGCACAAAGCGCCGCAGCGTCAGGGCTGATTCAGCGGTAGTGCGGCAGGCGGGTTTTCAATGCGTCGATAAACAGCCGCAGCGCCATCGACTGATGCCGGTTCGGCGGGAACCACAGCGCGATTCCCGCCGACTGAATGCGCCAGTCGGCCAGCAGCTCCACTAATTTCCCCTGCTGCAGTGCCTCGCTAACGTACAGTGAGGGCACGAACGCAATCCCTGAACCGTTGATGGCCGCGCGCGCCATCAGCGCGTTATTGTCTAACGTCAGCGTACCCGGCACGTCAATCTCCAGACTTTCTTCCGCACTCTGATACTCCCAGCGATAGCGTTTGCCCCCGGGCAGGCGATGACGAATACACTGCTGCTGCAGTAAATCCTGCGGCTGACGCACCGGCGCGTGCGCCGCCAGATAGTCGGGCGAGGCTACGGTAACGAAGGTCAGCGGGCCGCCGAGCGCAATAGCCACCATATCCTGCGGCACATCTTCAATCAGACGGATGCCGGCATCAAACCCGGCGGCGGTGATATCTACCAGCGCGCCCTGAGCGGCGAAATCAAGCTGAATACCGGGATAGCGTGCGCTGAACTCGGGCACTACCTGATCCAGCAGCAGGCCAATCACCACATCGCTGGCGCTGATGCGCAGCGTACCGTACTGCTGCTGGCGGCTCAGGCTGACCTCGTGCAGCACCTCATCCATCTGATTGAGCAGCGGCGCGAGGCGCTGTAATAGCTGCTCACCGGCGTCGGTCAGCGACACGCTGCGTGTGGTGCGCTGAAACAGCTGCACGCCGAGGTTGTGCTCCAGCGTTTTCACCAGGTGGCTGAGCGAAGATCGCTTCAGGCCAAGCAGCTCGGCAGCGCGCCGGAAGCTGCGCTGCTCGCCCAGCGTTTTGATCGCCTGCAGTTCGTGCCATGAAGGGCGTTTCATTGGTGGTATTTCCTCACCAGGTCATGTGCGATTGGGGAGATTATGACCACCAGTAAAGCGATCTATCATCAGGTTTTCAACATGAGGAGCGCAAAATGAAAACCTGGTTAATTACCGGTGCCAGCAGCGGACTGGGCCGACTGATGAGTGAACGCTTACTTGAGCGCGGCGATCGCGTGGTGGCAACGGTGCGCCGTGAGCAGGCACTGGCTG
The DNA here is from genome assembly GCF_059730935.1 of Type-C symbiont of Plautia stali. NCBI lineage: Bacteria > Pseudomonadati > Pseudomonadota > Gammaproteobacteria > Enterobacterales > Enterobacteriaceae > Type-C symbiont of Plautia stali. The sequence continues at coordinate 217,861 of NZ_AP035923.1, forward strand.
ATTTGCAGCAGCAATATGGCGATCGGCTGCTGGTGATGCGGCTGGATCTGGCCGAAACGGCCAGTATCGCACCGGCCATCGCCACTGCCTTTGCCCGCGTCGGGCGTATTGATGTGGTGGTAAGCAACGCCGCTTACGGTCTGTTTGGCGCGGCGGAAGAGCTGAGCGATGCGCAGATTGCACGTCAGATCGCCACCAATCTCACCGGATCGATCCAGCTGATTCGCGCCGTCATCCCGCATTTGCGCCAGCAGGGCGGTGGCCGCATTGCGCAGATCTCGTCCGAGGGCGGCCAGGTGGCGTATCCCAATTTCAGCCTGTATCACGCCAGCAAATGGGGCATTGAAGGTTTTGTCGAAGCGGTGCGCCAGGAAGTCGCCAGCTTTGGCATCGAGCTGCTGCTGGTGGAGCCGGGCCCGACCGTTACCAACTTCGCCAGCGGGCTGGATATCGCCGCGCCGCTCGACGCCTATCGTGATAACGCATCCGGTCAGTTCCGTCGGGCGATTGAAGCGGGTGACTTTGCTATATTGGGTGATGCCGGAAAATGCGTGGCGGCCACGCTGGCGACGCTGGATCAGGAAACGATGCCGCTGCGGCTGGCGCTGGGCAGCACGGCCTATCAGCACATCGAAGCCGCGCTGGAAGCCCGGCTGGCAGAACTGCGAACGCAGAAAGCGCTGGCGTTTGGCGCGGATGCGTAACTTTGCCGTGTCACCTGGTTGCGCAGACCGTTATTAATGGCGGTCTGCGGCTGGTTGACACGGACTGGCTGACATCGTTGGCCCTTTTATTTACCTTAACCATAAAAACGGTTTTTATTTTCGTTTTTAACGATCTGCTTCAACAGATATTGGCATTTATCAACAACATTACGGGCATCTTTAAACCCCTGTTCAACCACGGCAATATTTAATACATGGTCGTCATGGTTAAACTGCATTGGTTCGGTATCGCACATGTTAAAGGCACGCGTTGTCGCTTCTGTCCAGTGATGAACGCTTTCTCCGGACCAGGCAATATTCTCTTTAAGCATTCTCACTGGGTTACCGCCCCAGCAGCTATTGGAGTGTATCGTTTTCCCCGCCACCAGACTCATGGCACCAATTACGCTGCCGGAGTGGATCGATGAACCTTTTAAAATCATCGCGTTTTGTCCGATCCACACGTGATCGCCGATATAAATGCTACGGGAATGATTGATGCGCTGATTATCCGCAATGTTATATATCAGATGAGGATCGGCGGTTCGCATCCAGATACCAAAGGAGAGACAACAATGATTGCCAATGATGATATTTTTTTCTTCTGAGAGAATCAGCGTTAACTTTTCATTGAAGTAATTATGTCTGCCAATGAAGCAGACCGAATTTGAGAATGCAATTATTTTAACGATATAGGGTATCGCACTTTGGCTCAAATAAATGATTGAATTATCCGCCCGAAAATCCACTACGGAATCCTGCAGGACTACGCCCTCCTCACATACCAGAATATTGTTCTTACCATGAAAATTAATCTGGCTATTGATGAGTGTCGGTTCTTTACCGAGAAATTTGTTACCTTCAATAAGCCTGAGCTGCTCTGGATGTAATATTGTCATTTTTCGCTACGTGAGTCGGGATGGCCGCTTTCAAAGCGGCCTGAATCACGTCAATATTAAGCGTTGGGCATCAGAACAGCAGGCTGTGCGCCGTGGCGCGCAGCGCAATGCCGAGCAAAATGCCGGGCACGGCGAAGCGGAACAGGCGCGGAAAACGGCTGGAGAGACCGAGGAAAATGCCGATGCCGGGCAGGTCGAAGGTCTGAATCAGCAGGCCTGCCGAGGCGTTGATGTTGTGCGCACTGTACTGCCCCTGTTCGACCAGACCGGCAACCACGCCGTAATAGGCGGTGCCGCCAGCCAGGCATTTGGTCAGGGCAGGCAGCACATACACCTCGGCGATATGCAGTTTGTGTAACAGCGGTGCCAGCAGCTGCGTCAGCAGCTCAATGGCGCCGGCACTCTTCAGGATGCCCACTACCGACAAGGAAAGGATCAGCATCGGCAGCGAACCGAGCGCGAGGCGAATGGCGTCGGCACCCGAGGTGTTGATGATGGCGATCAGCCCCGGCTTCGCGTCGCTGTTCTCCACGCCCTGGTCTTCATCGCGCAGCGCGACGTCGGAAAGTTTGCGGGCAAAAAAGTGATAGGTTGAGGCGGCCGCCAGCACGCCGCCGCTGATGGAGAACAGCAGCGCGGCGCTCCAGTTGAGCCCGTCAGGAATCAGCGGATAAAAGGCATTGGCCTGGCCCATCGCAAACAGCATCGCCAGCGTGGCTGCCATGTGGCGGTCTGAAGTGCCGCGCTTCTCCATGATCGCCAGCGCGGCGAGCGGTGCGGCAAAACTGACAAAATTTAACTGGATGAGTGCGAACAGCGCCAGGCCGGTAATCCCCAGCGGCTTCAGTAACGGCGTGGCGTGGCGCACGACAAAATCCAGCACGCCTTTCACTTCGAGGTATTTCATGATGAATAGCATCACCACCATGATGGGAATCAGGGTATAAAGCGCGACGTCGACCGCGGCTTTGCCCGACTCCATAATTATGCTGATGATATTCACGTGCTGACGTCGTCCCGTTACCGCAAAACGCTGGCCGCCGGGCCAGCAAAGCAAAAATCATAGCGGGTATGCGCGCTGTTGAGTAGTCAGCAAACAAAAAAGCCCCCAGGCGGGGGCTGCGATGATGGCGCTGAGGCGGTGTTAGCGCATGGTGACGAACTCTTCCGCCGCCGTCGGGTGAATCGCCACGGTGTTGTCGAAGTCTTTTTTGGTGGCGCCCATCTTCAGCGCCACCGCAAAGCCCTGCAGCATCTCATCCATGCCGTTGCCGATACCGTGAATACCCACAATCTTCTCTTCCGGCCCCACGCATACCAGCTTCATGCGGCACGGCTGACGGTGCTGGGTCACGGCGGTATACATGGCGGTGAACGACGATTTGTACACTTTTACCTGGTCGTCGCCATACTGCTCACGCGCCTGCGGCTCGGTCAGACCGACGGTGCCAATCGGCGGATGGCTGAACACCACGGTGGGAACGTTGCTGTAGTCGAGATGCTCGTCCGGCTTGTTATTAAACAGGCGTTCGGACAGGCGACGGCCTGCCGCCACGGCCACCGGCGTCAGCTCGACCGCACCGGTGTTATCACCTACCGCATAGATGCCTTTAACGTTAGTGTTCTGGAACTTGTCGACCTGAATGTAGCCTTTGTCATTCAGCGCCACACCGGTCACCGCCAGGTTGAGGTTATCGGTGGCGGGCTCGCGGCCAATCGCCCATACCAGGCAATCCACCGTCTGCTGCTGACCGTTTTCCAGCTGCAGCGTCAGGCTGCCGTCAGCGTTCCTGATCACCGCTTTCGGGATCGATTCGGTGTGCAGCGTCGGACCTTCCGCCTGCATCACTTCTACCAGCGTCTCAACAATCAGCGGGTCAAAGCTGCGCAGCGGCGCATGCTGACGCACAAACAGGTGAGTTTCTGCGCCCAGCGCATTCACCACGCCGGCCAGCTCTACCGCAATATAGCCTGCGCCTACCACCGCAACGCGTTTTGGCAGCGCCTCCAGTTCAAAGAAGCCGTCGGAATCGATGCCGTACTCTGCGCCCGGCACCTGCGGATGGCTGGGACGACCGCCAGTGGCGATCAGGATATGGTCGGCGGTAATGGTCTCGCCGTTGACTTCCACCGTGTGGGCATCGACAAAGCGCGCGAACCCTTTGATCACTTCCACCTGGTTTTTACCCAGCACGTTGTCGTACGAGGTGTGGATACGGTCGATGTAGGCGCTGCGATTTTTCACCAGCGTTGACCAGTCAAAGCGATTAACGGTGGTATCAAAGCCGTAATCCGGACCGTACAGGTGAATCGCTTCGGCGATTTGCGCCGCATGCCACATCACTTTCTTCGGTACACAGCCGACGTTGACGCAGGTGCCGCCCAGCTCTTTCGCTTCGATCAGCGCGCACTTCTGGCCATACATCGCCGCACGGTTAATGGAGGCGATACCGCCGCTGCCGCCGCCAATGGCGAGGTAATCAAAATGTCTGGTCATCCGTTGTGTCCATCTGTTGGAGGAAAACTGGCATAGAGTGTAACGCCGCTTCAGTTACCGGCGCAAAGTTTGCACCTATGTATGTAATAGGGTTGAATGCCGGCAAGGGGTTGGCTCAAAGGAACTTATCATGCACCTGACATTTCTTGGTACCGGCGCGGGCGCGCCCAGCCTGCAGCGCAACGTCACCGCCATTGCGCTGACGCTGTCGAAGCGCGGCGAAACCTGGCTGTTCGACTGTGGCGAAGCGACGCAGCATCAGTTTATGCGATCGGCGCTTAAGCCCGGCAAGCTGGAAAAAATCTTTATTACCCATTTGCATGGCGATCACATCTTTGGCCTGCCGGGTCTGCTCACCAGCCGTTCGATGGCGGGCCTGACCGAGCCGATGACGCTGTACGGTCCGAAAGGATTGCGCCAGTTTGTCGACACCGCGCTCAGCCTGAGTGGCTCTTATACCGGCTATCCACTGGAGATTGTAGAGATCGAAGCCGGTCCGGTGCTGGATAACGGTGAGTTTCGCGTCACTGCTTATGCGCTGAATCACGTGGTTGAGTGCTATGGCTACCGCATCGAACAGCATGATAAGCCGGGCTTCCTTGACGCACCGCGCCTGAAGGCGGAAGGTGTGCCGCGCGGCCCGTGGTATCAGGACCTGAAACAGGGCAAACGCATCACGCTGGAAGATGGCCGCGAGATCAACGGTGCCGACTATCTTGGCCCGGCCACCAAAGGCAAAGTGCTGGCGATCTTCGGCGATACCGGCCCTACCGAGGTGGCGTTGCAGCTGGCGGCGAACGCCGATGTGATGGTGCATGAAACCACGCTTGAAGCGGCGATGGCGGAAAAAGCCAACGGGCGCGGCCACTCCACTACGGTGCAGGCGGCCAGCGTGGCACAGCGCGCTGGCGCAAAACGCATGATCGCTACGCACTTTAGCTCGCGCTATTTGTCACAGGATCGGGAAAGGCTACTGGCTGAGTGCCAGTCGGTGTTTCCGGCCACCGAACTGGCGCATGATTTTGCGATATTTGAGGTGTAGCGCTTATTCCGGCACGATTTGCGTCACGCTGTAGTGACCGGTGCCGGCGGGCACCAGTTTCTGGTGCAGCCACGGCAGCAGCTCTTCCATCTGTGCTTTCAGCTTCCACGGCGGGTTGATGACAATCATCCCGGACGCGGTCATGCCGCGCTGATCGCTGTCCGGACGCACTGCCAGCTCGATCTGCAGAATATTGCGGATGCCGGTGGCTTCCAGATCCTTCAGCATGTGCTTGATCTGCTGGCGCAACACCACCGGATACCACAGTGCATAGACGCCGGTGGCGAAACGTTTGTGACCTTCCTGAATGCCTTTCACCACATCCTGATAATCGCTTTTCATTTCGTACGGCGGGTCGATAAGGATCAGGCCGCGACGGGTCGGTGGCGGCAGTTTGGCCTTCAGCTGCTGATAGCCATCCGCGCGTTCAACGCGGGCGCGCGCATCTTTACTGAACTCACTGCGCAGCAGCGGGTAATCGGTCGGATGCAGTTCGGTGAGCTGCAGCTTATCCTCGTCGCGCAGCAGATGGCGGGCGATCAGCGGCGAGCCAGGGTAATAGCGCAGCGTGCCGGTTGGGTTGAGGTTGCGAATCGCCGCCAGATAGGGCTTCAGCAGCGCCGGTGCGTCCGGCTGTTGCCAGATACGCGCAATGCCTTCCAGATATTCGCCGGTACGTTCGGCGTGCTCACCGCTCAGCTGGTAACGTCCGGCACCGGCGTGAGTGTCCAGATAGAGGAAAGGTTTCTCCTTCTCCATCAGGGCGGTGAGGATCAGGCTTTCAACGGTGTGTTTCAGCACGTCGGCGTGGTTGCCGGCATGAAAACTGTGGCGATAACTCAGCATAAAAAAGAGGGGTCCGCGGTTGGATCAATGAAGTCGAATAGATCGTGTGTGGCGCGATTATAGCCGCGCCGCATAAAAATTGCTGACGTTTTACCATCCGCTTAAGTTTTCAGCGTGCGGGTCGCTTTAGCGGAATGCGACCGGTCTGGTAGAGAACTAATTTCACTCAGGGATAATTCGACTCTCGAAATTTTACCGCAGATTAAGTAAGTTAGTAGCCGAAAACGAAGCGGTCGCGAGCGAAATGCCAGGAATGCGTCTCTGGCAAGGAAACTTTTCGGCCATGGCCGTATAATTTTTTGCTTCAAGCATCCTTAATAACTCCTGGTGACAATAATGAAAAAAATGACTGGTATCGCGGTGGCAAGCCTGCTGGCACTGGCCGGCTGCGCGAAACAACAGCCTGTTCATAGCCTGGTAACGCCGCCCGCCGCCGACGCTCAGCCGATGGCTGAATCCGCTGCACGGCCTGACGGCCAGCCGTTTGTAACCGAAGCGCCAGCCCAGCCGGCCGCTGCCTCGTTCGCTGACGATCGCGCCAGCAACATTCAGCAGTGCCGTAAAGAGCTGGATGCGATGCGTCTCTACAGCCAGGCGTCTTATGACAGCTACCAGGCGGAATTCCAGAAAATTGGCGCGCAGACCAACAAATATCTGCAGATTAAAGATTCGATCGGCGCGGATATTAACGATTTAGTCATGCCGCGCTATCAGTTCCAGATCCGTGAACTGTGCTTCCGCATTAAAACCCGTCTGTCACAGCTGATTATTCGCCAGGCCGGTTAACAATAACGGCGTAAGCCGACCCCTTTTTTAACAGCGCGACAACCTCGCGCGGTGGATGGCTTCATCTCAATTAACATATTGAGATGAGGCCTTTTGTTTCTTAGCGGCAAGGAGCCGCGACTGGAGGTTTTGATGACACAGCGTCATCTGCTGGCGGTGCTGATTAGCGCGGCCTTACTGCTACCCGGACAGGCCGCGTCAGCGGCTGATGATGACATGCTGCGCGCGTTCAGCGAAGCAGCGCGCACCCTGCCGCCGGCACCGGCAGCAAAACCACAGCCACCTGCAAAACCGGCCGCTAAACCGGCGGCGAAAACCGTCAGCAAGGCAGAGAAAAAAGCCGCAACAGCGCCCGATCACAGTGCGGAACTGACGCGTCTGCGCCTCCGCGTGGCGGAACTCGAAAAGCTGTCTGCGGCACCTGCGGTGAAAGCGGACGATGCGTTAAAGGCGCAGCTGGCTGCCAGCGACAAAAAACTGGCAGCGCTCAGCGCGGAGAAGCAGCAGCAGGAGAAAAACATCGCCACGCTGCAGCAGGCGCTGAAAGAGGCACAGCAGCAGCAAAGCGCCGGCAGTGCCCAGCTGACGAAACAGCTCAGCGACGCGCGCGCGGCGGCCACCCAGAGCGCCGATGCGCTTAAAGCGTTGAAAGCGGAAAACGACAAGGCGCTGGCGGCACTGCAGGCAGAGAGCAAAAAGCAGCTCAGCGCCCGGCAGGCCGGGAACGATAAAAAACTGGCAGCGCTCAGCGCGGAGAAGCAGCAGCAGGAGAAAAATATCGCCACGCTGCAGCAGGCGCTGAAAGAGGCACAGCAGCAGCAAAGCGCCGGCAGCGCCCAGCTGACGAAGCAGCTCAGTGACGCGCGCGCGGCGGCCACCCAGAGCGCCGATGCGCTTAAAGCGCTGAAAGCCGAAAACGAGAAAGCGCTGGCGGCGCTGCAGGCTGAGAGCAAAAAGCAGCTCAGTGCCCAGCAGGCCGGGAACGATAAAAAGCTGGCAGCGCTCAGCGCGGAGAAGCAGCAGCAGGAGAAAAACATCGCCACGCTGCAGCAGGCGCTGAAAGAGGCTCAGCAGCAGCAAAGCGCCGGCAGCGCCCAGCTGACGAAACAGCTCAGCGACGCGCGCGCAGCGGCCACCCAGAGCGTCGACGCGCTGAAAGCGCTGAAAGCCGAAAACGAGAAAGCGCTGGCGGCGTTGCAGGCTGAGAGCAAAAAACAGCTCAGCGCCCAGCAGGCCGGGAACGACAAAAAACTGGCGGCGCTACAGGCAGAAAACGACAAGGCGCTGGCGGCGCTGCAGGCTGAGAGCAAAAAGCAGCTCAGCGCCCAGCAGGCGGAAAGCGATAAAAAGCTGGCGGCATTACAGGCTGAAACCAAACAGCAGCTCAGCGCGCAACAGGCTGAGAGCGCCCAAAAACTGGCCGCGCAGCAGACTGCAAGCGACAAACAGCTGAAAGCGTTACAGTCACAGCAGACGGAAAGCGAGAAGAAGCTCACCGCGCTGCAGACGCAGCAGGCCGAGCGTGAAAAACAACTCGCCGCGCTGGATAGCGAAAAACAGCAGCAGGCGCACAACCTGGCGCAGCTGACGCGGGAACTGGAGGCGGCGAAGCAGCAACCGGCCGCCGCGCCGAAACTTTCTGCCCCGAAGAGCGATGCCGAACGCGATGGCTACACGCTGGGTCAGTTCATCGCCAGCAATGCGGTGGTGCAGCTGCAGATGGTCAAAGACATCGGCCTCAGCATCAGTATGGATCAGCTGATTGCCGGCTTAACCACCCAGCTGCAAAGCGGTGATTCGCTACTTGATGGCGAAGAGATGGCGCGCCGTTACGCCACTATGCAGGCCTCCATTGGCAAAGGACTGAACGCACTGATTGAAAAAGGTTACGCGCAGCTGGACAAGAAAGTGGCGAAGCGTAAAGCGCTGAAGAAAGATCTCGGCATGCAGTGGTTTGCGGTGAAAAGCGTCAAAGGCAAACTGCTGCCGGACCAGCAGGCAGCGGTCAGTGTCCGCGTCACCACTCTGAGCGGCAAGGTAATCAACGATTTTTCGCACGATCAGGTGCCGTTCAACGACAGCCTGCCGCCACTGTTGCAGGAAGGCATGTCGCTGACTGGTAAAGGCGGCGCAGTGGAAGGCTGGGCGCTGGCGAAAGATATTTACGAGCGCGAGCCGCTGCCACCGTGGGTCGCGCCGTATGATGTGATCCATTATCAGCTGACCATCAAATAACCTCTGGCCCGCCGTCTGGCGGGCTTTTTTTTCAACATTGCGCGCTAGATCGCGCCGCTACTGATACGTGCACTTATTGTAGCGGCGCGATTCATCGCGCGTTTTTCTCTCTGCCCTTGCGGGTGGCATTGATTTTCCCCTCGTCTGGCCGCATGTTAGTAAAATTGCGTCGCGCCCCTGCGCGCGGCCCCACTCCATGATGAAAGGACTGCGCTTATGACCAATCCGTTACTCACGCCTTTTACGCTACCGCCTTTTTCCGCCATCAAACCTGAGCACGTGGTTCCCGCTGTAACTGAAGCGCTGAACGACTGTCGCGCGGCGGTGGAGCGCGTAGTGGCGCAGGGCGCGCCTTACACCTGGGAAAATTTAGTCCAGCCGCTGGCGGAAGTGGACGATCGCCTGGGCCGCATCTTCTCGCCGGTCAGCCATCTCAACTCGGTAAAAAACAGCCCGGAACTGCGCGAAGCCTACGAGCAGACGCTGCCGCTGCTGTCCGAATACAGCACCTGGGTGGGTCAGCACGAAGGCCTGTATCAGGCGTATCGCAACCTGCGTGAGGGCGAGAGCTACGCACAGCTGGATACCGCGCAGAAGAAAGCGGTGGATAACAGCCTGCGCGACTTTGAGCTGTCCGGTATCGGCCTCGATAAACAGAAACAGAAACGCTATGGCGAGATCGCCGCGCGCCTCTCCGAGCTGGGATCGGCTTACAGCAACAACGTGCTGGACGCCACCATGGGCTGGAGCAAACTGATCACCGACGAAGCTGAACTGGCGGGAATGCCGGAGAGCGCACTGGCCGCAGCCAAAGCGCAGGCGGAAGCCAAACAGCAGGAAGGCTGGCTGCTGACGCTGGATATCCCGAGCTATCTGCCGGTGATGACCTACTGCGACAACGCCGCGCTGCGTGAAGAGATGTATCGCGCCTATTCCACCCGTGCCTCCGATCAGGGCCCGAACGCCGGTAAATGGGACAATGGCCCAATCATGGCGGAAGAGCTGGCGCTGCGCCACGAGCTGGCCGAGCTGCTGGGCTTTGACTCGTTCGCCGACAAATCGCTGGCAACCAAAATGGCGGAAAGCCCGTCTCAGGTGATCGACTTCCTGAACGACCTCGCCAAACGCGCGCGCCCGCAGGGTGAAAAAGAGCTGGCGCAGCTGCGTGCCTTCGCCAAAAAAGAGTTTGGCGTGGACGAGATGAATCCGTGGGATCTCACCTATTACGGCGAGAAGCAGAAACAGCATCTGTACACCATCAGCGACGAACAGCTGCGTCCGTACTTCCCGGAATCACGCGCGGTAAACGGCCTGTTTGAAGTGGTGAAGCGTATTTATGGCATCACCGCCAAAGAGCGTACCGACGTGGATGTTTACCATCCGGACGTGCGTTTCTTCGACCTGTTCGACGAGAGCGGCGAGCTGCGTGGCAGCTTCTACCTCGACCTTTACGCGCGCGAGCACAAGCGCGGCGGCGCGTGGATGGATGACTGCGTCGGGCAGATGCGTAAAGCCGATGGCAGCCTGCAGAAGCCGGTGGCGTACCTGACCTGTAACTTCAATCGCCCGGTCCAGGGCAAACCGGCGCTGTTCACTCATGATGAAGTGACCACGCTGTTCCACGAGTTCGGCCACGGCCTGCACCACATGCTGACGCGCATCGAAGCGCCGGGCGTATCCGGCATCAACGGCGTGCCGTGGGACGCGGTCGAGCTGCCGAGCCAGTTTATGGAAAACTGGTGCTGGGAGCCGGAAGCTCTGGCGTTCATCTCCGGCCATTACGAAACCGGTGAGCCGCTGCCGAAAGCGCTGCTGGATAAAATGCTGGCGGCGAAAAATTATCAGGCGGCGCTGTTCATTCTGCGTCAGCTGGAGTTCGGCCTGTTCGATTTCCGTCTGCATACTGAGTTTGATCCGGCGCAGGGTGCGCAAATCCTCGAAACCCTGCGTGAAGTGAAAAAGCAGGTTGCCGTGGTGCCGAGCCCGGAGTGGGGCCGCTTCCCGCACGCCTTCAGCCACGTGTTTGCCGGTGGCTACGCGGCGGGTTACTACAGCTATCTGTGGGCCGACGTGCTGGCTGCCGATGCGTATTCGCGCTTCGAAGAAGAGGGCATCTTCAACCGCCAGACCGGTCAGTCGTTCCTCGATAACATCCTGACGCGCGGCGGTTCCGAAGAGCCGATGGAGCTGTTCAAACGTTTCCGCGGCCGTGAACCGCAGCTGGATGCGATGCTGGAACACTACGGAATTCAGGGATAAGCCTGCTTGTGAAGATCGGTTTAGTGGATGAAACAGGCGCCGGAGACGGCGCCTTATTACATTTGGCGCAGCGCTGGGGGCTGGAGCAGGACGACAGCGCCACGCTGGCGCTGGTGCTGACAGCGCAGCATCTGGAGCTGCGTAAAGTGGACGAGCCGAAGCTCGGCGGCATCTTTGTCGATTTCGTTTCCGGCGCGATGGCGCACCGGCGCAAATTTGGCGGCGGACGCGGCGAAGCGGTGGCGAAAGCAGTGGGCATCAAAGGGGATTACCTGCCCGACGTGGTGGATGCGACGGCAGGACTGGGGCGCGATGCCTTTGTGCTGGCCGCGCTGGGCTGTCGCGTGCGTATGCTGGAGCGTCATCCGGTGGTCGCGGCGCTGCTGGAAGATGGTTTGCGGCGTGGTTATGAAGATGCGGAGATCGGCGGCTGGCTGCGCGAGCGCCTGACGCTGCTGCATGTGGTCAGCCAGCAGGCGCTGAGTGATATTACGCCGGCACCGGACGTGGTGTATCTCGATCCGATGTATCCGCACCGGCAGAAAAGCGCGCTGGTGAAGAAGGAGATGCGGGTGTTTCAGTCGCTGGTGGGGCCGGACGAGGATGCCGATGCGCTGCTCGAACCGGCGCGCCGTCTGGCGAAGAAGCGCATCGTGGTGAAGCGCCCGGATTACGCACCGCCGCTGGCCGGCGTCGCCACCCAATCAGCGGTGGTGACCAAAAGCCACCGTTTCGATATTTATCCGCCGTTGTCGTAAGCAGTCACTATGGCTTAGCGGCGTGAATCATCGCGTCGCTGCAAGCCATATAATTTCATATCATGACGATGCATAACGTGGATTGTGCATAGCCATAAGTTAACTGGTTAAAACTCATATCTTTACTGTCTTCCGCCCGGTAATTGACTCCTTCCAGACTTATGCCAACCCATCAAGCATATTTCCGTTATTTTTTTTGATGTCAGTATTGCTATTTTTATGGTTTTTATTTTTAGGGGTGAAATTACTGATAAACATCCGGCTATATAAGATTTTTCCCCTAAGAGATTAATCTTATTATTTTTTTAAGTCATTGATAAAATTTATTATTTGTATTTTTTGTCTGAATTTGTTTTGCGACATGTCTCAATAAGAAAGTGCGGTCCTTGTTGATATTATTTCCGCGTTAAGGATGGGGCTTTCATTGTGCTCTCTCATCCGGGAAATTTCTCAACGCTAACCTTATTGTTTAGCGTGATTATTAAAACACATGGACTATATAAATTATGAACGCCACCCCCGTTAATGTCGCCGTTGTAGACAAAAAAACGGTTGTCGAAGCGCAGGTGCTTCGCAACGGTAAAAATGGAAAACCGGTAAAAATCAAAGCCATTGCCAATGGGAAATATATCCTTGCTGAAGGTGAGAAGGGTGTTGCACCTGAAAACATCACCGTCAAGCGCGTAGGCAAAAGTCTCTGGGTTATCCTGGAGGATGGCGATCTGGATAAACCCGACCTCATCATTGAGGATTTTTTTGTCTACCCCGGCCAGCTGGTTGGTAAAGCAGAAGACAACGCTTTCCATGAATACATCGCCTCTGATGCGCGTGATGATCACGAAGCTGCAGCGCTTGCTGACGGCGATTATTCGGCGCTGGTGCTTGGTTCAGAATCCGTTCCGGGGCTGGATAATCTGCTGATTGCCGAAAATGGTCTGATTAACCCGATGCTGTTGGGTCTGGGTTTACTTAGCGCGATTGGTGCAGCGGCTGGCATCATTTATCACAACAATAAAAAAGATCACGGTAAGTCAGGTGAGGGTGAAGGCGGGAATCTGCCCGATCCGGTATTCACGCGAGGCGCAACCATTGATGCGGTGACGGATAACGTGGGCGCAATTCAGGGACCGCTGGCCAGCGGCGACTATACCGATGACGCGACGCCAACTCTGAGCGGCACTGGCACCAATCCTGGTAATACTGTTGAGATCTGGGATAACGGCACAAAAATTGGTGAAGCCATTGTTGATCAGGACGGTAACTGGACATTTACGCCAGGCACGGCGCTGGCTGAAGGCGACCATAGCTTTACGGTGATTGAACGCGACGGTAAGGGTAACACCAGCCAGCCTTCCGAACCGTTTGAGCTAATTATCGATCTCAAAGCGCCAGCACAGGCTACGCTGGACAGCGTATTCGACGATCACGGTTCGCTCACCGGGTTGATTGGCAACGGCGAGGCCACCGATGACAATACGCCGACCCTCTCCGGCAAAGCGGAACCGTACAGTACCGTATCGATCTACGACAACGGTGAAAAAATCGGTGAAGCACTGACTGATGCCAACGGCAACTGGACCTTCACCCCTGCAACGGCACTGGCTGATGGTGAGCACGCATTCACCGTGGTTGCTGCCGACCGTGCCGGTAATATCGGCCTGCCCTCTGCTCCTCACATCATCACTATTGATACGCAGGCACCGGTAAATCCGGGCATTGGTGAAGTCACTGACAACGTGGGTAGCATTGTCGGACCGGTAGACAACGGCGGTAGCACCGACGACAGGACACCTACCATCGGCGGCGGCGGCACGCCTGGCGACGTGGTAACCATTATTGATGACGGCAAGCCGATTGGCAGCACTGTCGTGGGTGATGACGGCAAGTGGGAGTTTACGCCAGAACAGCCCCTGGAAGAGGGTGAGCACAACATCGGTATCATCATCACCGATCCGGTCGGCAACGAGTCTGCACCTTCAGATGATTACACCATTATTGTCGATACCCAGGCACCGGATAAGCCGCGCATTGTTGCGGTTATCGACAATCAGGGTGAACAGCAGGGTGAACTGCAGCCGGGCGATACGACCGATGATGCGCTCCCGACCATAAAAGGCGAGGCTGAAGCTGGCAGCATTGTTAACCTGTATGACAATGGCGTGCTGATTGGCTCCGCGCGTGCAGACGCCGCAGGCAACTGGGAATTTACTCCGAACAAACCGCTCAGCAATGGCGGACACTCTCTCACGGCAGAAGCAACTGACGCGGCGGGTAACGTCAGCGAAACGTCTGACAGCTTTGATTTCACCCTGATCACCGGTGGTGTGCCAAGCGCGCCGGCGATTATTGGTGTGCTGGACGATGTGGGTGATATTCAGGGCAACGTCGCGAAAAACGGTGTCACCGATGACACCCGCCCAACCGTGCATGGCACGGCGCAGCCAGGCTATACCGTTTCCGTTTATGACGGTGATGTGCTGCTGGGCACCACCACCGCTGATGAAAACGGCCGCTGGCGCTTTACACCGGAAGTGGACCTGGCTGAAGGTGAACATCAGCTGTCCGCTACTGCTACCGATGCGGCGGGCAACATCAGTCCGCAGACCGGCGTGTATCCGATTATCATTGACACTACCCCGCCAGAAAATAGCGGCGACAACACCCTGACTGATGATGTCGGCGCGATTCAGGGCCCGATTAACAGTGGCGATACCACTGATGATGCCACACCTACCTTTGACGGTAAAACTGAGCCGGGCGCTGTGGTGATTATCCGTGATAACGGTGAAGAAATTGGCCGCGTTGTCGCGGACAAAGACGGTAACTGGACATTCACCCCGGAACAACCGCTGGCCGAAGGCGATCACAGCTTTTCTGCGCAACCGGTAGATAACGCCGGTAACAAAGGTGAAGAAAGCGCGCCAGTCGACTTCATCGTCGATACCTCTGGTGTTGAAGTGACGATTATCAACGTCTATGACGACGCAGGCGAAGCTGGCTACGTGCAAAAAGGTGGCGTGACTAACGATGCTACGCCGACCATCAATGGTTCAGCGACGCCAGGTGCGCT
Organism: Type-C symbiont of Plautia stali; assembly: GCF_059730935.1. Lineage (NCBI taxonomy): Bacteria > Pseudomonadati > Pseudomonadota > Gammaproteobacteria > Enterobacterales > Enterobacteriaceae > Type-C symbiont of Plautia stali. The sequence goes on from NZ_AP035923.1 coordinate 232,957, forward strand.
GATCCATATTTATGACAACGGTGAGCTGATTGGCTCCGCGCTGGCAAATTACAAGGGTGAATGGTCATTTACACCAGCGGAGCCGCTGAATGAAGGCGAACACAGCTTTACTGCCACGGCGACGACCGAAGCCAATGGCGTCAGCGCACCGACCGCACCGTTTGATCTGATCATTGATATCACTGCCCCAGGCAATGACGGCATTGACGAGGTGCAGGATGACGTAGGTAGCGTTCAGGGACCCGTTGAAAGCGGCGAGGTGACTGATGACAGCACGCCAACGCTGGTTGGTGGCGGCACGCCGGGTGACGTGGTGACCATTATTGATAACGGCGAAACCATCGGTAGTACCGTCATCGGTGATGACGGCAAGTGGGAATTCACGCCAGAAACGCCACTCAACGACGGTGAACACAAGTTTGAAACCGTAATCACCGATCCGGCGGGTAACACCAGCGAACCATCCGATCCTTACACTGTCATCGTGGATACCACCCCACCAGTGAAACCGGAAATCGGCGATATCATTGACGATGTCGGTAACGAAACCGGGCCGATCGAAAACGGCGAATCAACCGACGACACGCAGCCGACCATCGGCGGTGGCGGCACACCGGGTGACGTAGTGACTATCATCGACAACGGTAATCCAATCGGCAGCACCGTGATCGGTGACGACGGCAAGTGGGAATTTACCCCGGAAGAGCCGCTGGAAGACGGCGAACACAATATCGGCATCATCGTGACAGATCCGGCAGGTAATGAATCCTCACCGTCTGACGATTACACCATTATCGTGGATACGCAGGCGCCAGAAAAACCTGTAATTAAAGAAGTATATGATAATCAAGGTGATAAGCATGGTGCACTCAATCCGGGTGAGGTGACGGATGACGCCCAGCCGACCGTGCGCGGCGAAGCGGAGCCGGGTAGCCTGGTCAACCTGTATGACAATGGCCAACTGGTGGGTTCAGCTGTCACGAATGCTGAAGGCCAATGGGAATTCACGCCAACCCGACCGCTGCTGAACGGTGCGCATTCACTCACTGTGGAAGCAGTTGATGCGGCCGGTAACATTAGCGAACCGTCCGACAGCTTTGACTTCATGCTGGAGGCCGGCGGCGCGCCGACCGCACCGGCGATCACTGGCGTAGTGGACAACGTCGGAGATGTGCAGGGCGCAATTGAAAAAGGCGGCGTGACCGATGATGTCCGTCCTACCATTAACGGTACCGCGCAGCCGGACAGCGTAGTCACCGTGTATGCCGATGGCAAAGTGCTGGGGACCGCCCTGACGGATGCCGCAGGCAAATGGTCATTCACGCCAGATAGTGACCTGGCCGAAGGGCTGCGTAATCTGAGTGCTACCGCGACCAACGCGGCCGGTAATATCAGCCCGTCAACCGGACTCTACCCGATTGTGATTGACACCACCGCGCCTGATGCCAGCAGCGATAATCAGCTGACGGATGACGTTGGCGACATTCAGGGGCCGATTAATAGCGGCGACACTACGGATGACGCGCAACCAACCTTCAGCGGTGTGACCGAGCCGGGTGCGACCATTATTATCCGCGACAACGGCCAGCCGATTGGCAGCGCGGTCGCCGGTAAAGACGGCAACTGGCGCTTTACGCCGGACCAGCCGCTGGCGGATGGCGATCACAGCTTCACTGCGCAGCCAGTTGATAAAGCCGGTAATAAAGGTACGGAAAGCCAGCCAGTTGACTTCATTGTCGATACCTCTGCGGTGCTGGTGACCATCAATAGCGTTTATGACGATGCGGGTTCTGTCACGGGCAACCTGACCAGCGGTGCGGTCAGCGATGACACCACGCCAACCCTCAACGGTTCGGCGACGCCAGACGCACTGATTCATATCTATAACAACGGCACGCTCATCGGTTCCGCAAAAGCCAACTACAAAGGCGAGTGGAGCTTTACGCCAGATGTTGCGCTGGCAGAAGGTGAACATCACTTCACGGCCACCGCGACAAACGCCGCCGGAACCAGCGCCGAGTCGTCACCTTTTGACCTCACCATCGATCTGACCCCGCCAGTCGTGGGCGGTATTGATAGCGTACTGGATGACGTGGGCACGGTGCAGGGCCCGGTCGACAACGGTGGCATTACTGACGACACCACGCCTACGCTGGTAGGCGAAGGCGTGCCGGGCGATGTGGTGACCATTATCGACAACGGTGAAACCATCGGCAGCGCGGTAATTGGCGAGAATGGCAAGTGGACCTTCACGCCGGAAACCCCGCTCAACGACGGCGAGCACAAATTTGAAACCGTGATCACCGATCCGGCCGGCAACAGCAGCCAGCCGTCCGATCCGTACATTGTGACTGTTGATACGCAGGCGCCGAACAAGCCAGCGATTACCGAAGTGTTTGATGACCAGGGCGATCGCACCGGTGCGCTGAAATCCGGTGATACCACCGATGACAGCATTCCTACCGTGAAGGGCACTGCGGAAGCCAACAGCCTGGTGAAGATTTATGACAACGGTGAACTGATCGGTAGCGTGCGCGCTGACGGGCAGGGCAACTGGCGCTTCGAACCGGGCAAACCGCTGGTTAACGGCGCACACTCGCTAACCGTGGAAGCGATCGACGCGGCGGGCAACGCTAGCGAGCCATCAGAGAAGTTTGACTTCTCGCTGGCAGCCGGCGGTAAGCCAACGGCACCGGCTATCACTGGCGTGATGGACAACGTAGGTGACATTCAGGGTGCAATCCAGAAAGGCGGTCTGACCGACGACGCGCGTCCGACCATCAACGGTACCGCCCAGCCGGGCAGCATCGTTACGCTGCTGGTTGATGGCAAAGCTGTGGGCAGCACCCAGGCCGATGGCGCCGGGAACTGGTCATTTACGCCGGACAGCGATTTGGCGGATGGTGTGCGCAACATCACCGCTACCGCCACTAACGCGGCCGGTAATATCAGTCCGGAAACCGGGGCGTATCCAATTGATATCGATACCTCCGCGCCAGAAGCCAGCAAAGGTAATCAGCTGATTGACGACGTTGGCCTGGTGCAGGGTCCGATTAACAGCGGCGACATCACCGATGACGCGACGCCCACCTTTAAAGGTAAAACCGAGCCGGGCGCCACGGTAATCGTGCGCGATAACGGTAATGAACTGGGTCGCGCGGTAGCTGATAAAGACGGTAACTGGAGCTTCACGCCGGATCAGCCGCTGGCGGATGGCGACCACAGCTTTACCGTTCAGCCGGTGGATAAGGCCGGTAACAAAGGGCCGGAAACTGACGCCATTGACTTCACCGTAGACACCTCCAAAGTGGTGATTGCTATCACTCAGGTGTATGACGATGCGGGCAGCATTACCGGTAATCTCACGTCCGGTCAGGTGACAGATGACACCACGCCGACCCTGAAAGGCACCGCAACCGGCAACGCGCTGGTGAAAATTTACGACAATGGCCAGCTGATTGGCAGCACGGTGGCAGCCAAAGACGGCAGCTGGAGCTTTACGCCTGGCGTTGCGCTGAGCGAAGGGCCGCACAGCCTGACGGCGACCGCCACCACGCCGGCACACGGCGAGAGTGAGGCCACAGCCGCCTTCGATATCACTATTGATATCACGGCGCCGAACAACGCTGGCATCGAGGATGTCCGTGATGACGTGGGTACGGAACAGGGCACCGTGGACAACGGCGGCGCGACTGACGATACCACGCCAACGCTGACTGGCGGCGGTAAACCGGGCGACGTGGTAACCATCATCGATAACGGTGAAACCATCGGCAGCGCGGTAATTGGCGAGAATGGCAAGTGGACCTTCACGCCGGAAACTCCGCTCAACGACGGTGAGCACAAATTTGAAACCGTGATCACCGACCCGGCGGGCAACAGCAGTAAGCCGTCGGATCCTTATGTAGTGAATGTGGATACGCAGGCACCGAATAAGCCAGCGATCACTGAAGTGTATGACGATCAGGGCGATCGCCGTGGACCAATCGCTGCAGGCGACACCACTGATGATGCGACACCGACGGTACGCGGTACCGCTGAAGCCGACAGTCTGGTGAATATTTATGACAATGGCGTGCTGATAGGCTCAACCCGCACTGACGGCAAAGGCAACTGGAGCTTCGAGCCACCGTTACCGCTGGCCAACGGTGCCCATGCGCTGACAGCGGAAGCGGTAGATGCCGCTGGTAACGTCAGCGAGTCGTCAGACAAGTTTGAGTTTGGCCTGATCAGCGGCGGTGTGCCGAATGCGCCGGCGATTACCAGCGTAATGGATAACGTAGGAGACATTCAGGGCCTGGTGCAGAAGGGAAGCGTCACCGACGATGCACGACCAACCATTAACGGTACCGCACAGCCGAACAGCCTCGTTACGCTTTATGCAGACGGCATTAAGCTGGGCACGGTAACGGCAGACGCCAACGGTAACTGGAGCTATACGCCAGCCAGCGATCTGCGTGACGGCGTGCATAACATCAGCGCGACTTCCACCAATGCTGCCGGCAACGTCAGCCCGGAAACCGGCGTCTATCCGATTGAAGTGGATACCACGGCGCCAGGCAACATCATCAATCCGGTACTGACGGATGATGTCGGCCAGGTACAGGGGCCGATTCGCAGCGGCGAGACCACCGACGATGCCACGCCGACCTTTAGCGGTAAAACTGAGCCGGGCGCTACGGTAATTGTGCGCGACAACGGCAAAGAGCTGGGCAGAGTGGTCGCCGATGACAGCGGTAACTGGACGTTTACCCCGGGCACGCCGCTGACGGATGGCAAGCACAGCTTCACCGCGCAGCCGGTCGATCTCGCCGGTAACCAGGGCCCGATTGGCGGGGCGATTGACTTTACCGTCGACACTTCTGCGGTGGTGATAGCGCTGACCCGCGTGGAAGACAACGCTGGCAGTGTCAGAGGCGATCTGAGTTCCGGTCAGGCCACCGATGACACCACGCCAACGCTGTACGGCACCGCGACGCCGAACGCGCTGGTGAAAATTTATGACAACGGCAAGCTGATTGGTCAGGTAAGCGCTAACGCGCAGGGCCAGTGGAACTTCACGCCGGGCACAGCGCTCAGCGAAGGTTCGCACGCCCTGACCGTGACGGCGACCACGGAAGCACACGGCGAAAGTGAGCCAACCAGTCAGTTCGATCTGCTGATTGACATCACCGCGCCGAACAAGGGCGTGATTGACTCCGTCAGCGACGACGTCGGCACGGTTCAGGGACCAATTGGCAAAGGCGGCTATACCGATGACACCACACCAACTCTGTCCGGCCGCGGTACGCCAGGTGATAAGGTCACCATCATCGATAACGGTACGCCGATTGGTGAAGCAACCGTTGGCAACGACGGGCGCTGGAGCTTTACCCCGACTACGCCGCTTAACGATGGTACGCACAACTTCACCGTGGTGATGACCGATCCGGTGGGCAACAGCTCGGCACCGTCTGACGTCTGGCCGGTGATTGTCGATACCCAGGCGCCGAATCCGGTAGTGCTCACCAGCATTATGGATAACGTTGGCAGCGTGACCGGCCCGATTCAGCGCGACGGCACGACCGATGATAAGCGGCCAACGCTGAATGGCACCGCCGAGCGTGACAGCCTGGTGACCATTTACATTGGTGAAGTTGCAGTAGGCTCGGTGAAAGCTGATGCCAGCGGCAACTGGAGCTTTACGCCGGGCAGCGATCTGGCTGATGGACGCTATGAGTTCACCGTCACTGCCACCGACGCGGCCGGTAACACCAGCTACCCAACCCAGCCGTGGGCGATAACCGTTGATACCGTAGCGCCGAACCTGCCAGCGATTGTACGCGTCTACGATGACGCCGGCAGCATCACCGGTGATGTGCTGAACAACGGCATTACCGATGATAAGCGGCCGACCATCAGCGGCACCGCCGAGGCCAACAGCACCGTTACCGTATACATCGACGGTACGCCTGCCGGTACCGTACGCACCGATGGCAGCGGTAACTGGAGCTTTACCCCGGGCAGCGATCTGGCCGATGGTCTGCACCGCATTACCGCCACCGCCACCGATACCGCGGGCAACACCAGCGGCCAGACCGCGGCGTGGAACATTACCGTAGACACCGTGGCACCGAACGCACCGGTCATTGTCACCATTGAAGATGATATCGGCAGCATTAAGGGCAACATCGATAAAAATGGCTTCACTGACGACAAGCGGCCAACCATCAACGGCACCGCCGAGGTCAACAGCCTGGTAACCATCTACATCGACGGCAAAGCGGTGGGCAGCACCCGCGCCAATGGCAGCGGTAACTGGAGCTTCATCCCGGCCAGTGACCTGTCGGACGGACTGCATCACATCAGCGCCAAAGCCAGTGATAGCGCTGGCAACAGCAGCGGTGAGGCTGTGACCTAGGATATCACCGTTGATACAGTGATCAGTACCCCGACCATCGATACGGTGTATGACAACGCCGGCAGCAAAACCGGTAACGTGGCTAACGGCGGTAAAACCGATGACACCACGCCGACGCTGTCAGGCAAGGCGGAAGCCAACAGTGTGGTGACCATTTATGATGGCAGCACCAAACTGGGTTCGGTGACAGCGGGCGCGGATGGTTCATGGAGCTTTACGCCATCGCCTGCACTAAATAATGGTAATCATACATTTAGCGTTATATCGGTAGATAAAGCGGGAAATAATGCTAAATCAGATAGTTGGAGTGTAGCCATTGGGCCCGATATTGTCGAAAAAGAATTTTTAGAAGACTTTAACAATAGTGCTCAAGGTCGGGTGTCTATTGGACGTCAATTCAATGGCTTTACAATAGACATAACTAACCAATACCTCCAGGTAGCAGATGTGGGAGGTGTTCCGACGAGAATTTTAGTTACGGGGACCTCAAGTGGTAACCCCAGCACTCCGGTTAATGCAACAACAGGATTTAAGCTTGATTATTTAGCAACAGATTTTTCAATAGATTTATTACATGTGAACCCACCTGCGGGACATAATGGGGTACCTTCTGTATATGTCAGATTTTATGATGAAAATCACAACCTTATAAAGGAGGTTCCAGTCTCGGGTAATCATACTCTCATAAATGTCACTTATAGCGGGACCCCAATTAAATTTGTGGAGATTCAGCAGGTCAATGAAATAGCTGGAATTGGTTTTGATAATGTTAAAATGAAGTGTTTAGTTGAGGATAATCAACAGCTAGCTTTTGAAGATGTTAATTTGATGTCTGATGAAAATGTAAATGGGCTATCAGCACTTATTGATATTAAAACGATCTTGGTCGAGGAAAAAATTGATGAATCATTTGAGGAGTTGCGAGCAGGTACCCTACAAGCAGTTCTGAATCTGGATCATTTACTTGATCATGCTGTTGAAGGCCAATTTATTGAAGACGATAAAAAGCTGGCTCTATTAAAAGGTGAAAGTACCGACATTATTACTCTTTCTGATTTACTCAAAGACGGTTCTGATATGGGAGACTGGAAACAGATAACTGGTGTAATAACCGTTGGCGGTGAAAAGTATGATGTTTATCAACACTCAGGAACAGAGATAGAACTTCTGGTGCAGCAGGGGGTAAAAGTCGAACTGGATAATCATTAATCAGCCGTGGCTTTTTTAACCTGTTAACCATCAATACTAATCGGGTGCCCTTTTGGGCACCCGTGGAGGAGTTATGAAAACTTTCAGCCTTACCCTGCTGGCCGCACTGCTGGCCGGCTCCGTTACATTTAGTCATACCGCGCTGGCAGCAAAACCGTTTGGCGAGCTGTATCAGCCGGTGAGCGGCGTGCCGGCGTCGCAATCGCAGGTAGTTTATTACCGCACCCTTGCCCAGACGGGCAAAGACGCGGCGCATGTGTATGTCGACGGCGAATTCCAGACCGCGCTGCTGCCGGGCGGTTTCAGCGTCTTCTGCCTCAAACCGGGCAGCCACTCGCTGGATAACTACATGAAAGACGCGCCGCGCTACAGCGGTAAGCGCGCCCAGGCGTGGCGCGACAACTTTGCCGGCGGCACCACCTACTTTGTGCGCCTCGGCAACGTCACTACCGGCCAGCCGCAGGTGGTCAGCCGCCAGCAGGCGGAGCGGGAACTCAACGGGGCGCAGCAGCAGATCCACGCGCTGTCGCGTGCGTCATCGGTCGTGAAGTGTGACAACCTGGCGCCGCGCAGCTATAAAGACTACGTGCTGGCCGGTGACGTGCTGTTCAACTTTGGCAAATCGTCGATTGGCGATATCTCCGCCGCCGGCCGCCGCGCGGTCGGTGCGCTGATTGCCGAGCTGCAGCGCGATCGCGCCGAGCTGAAAAGCCTCGAAGTGATTGGTCACACCGACCCGATTGGTAACGCCAGCGCCAACCGCCAGCTCGGCCAGCAGCGCGCTGCTACGGTACGCCAGATGCTGATTGACGGCGGCCTGCCGGCCACTGTGATCCGCGCCAGCAGCGCGGGCAGCAGTGAACCGGTGGTGGAGTTTTGTGAAGGATCGCGCGCCGCGCAGATTGCCTGTAACGCGCCGAATCGCCGGGTGGTGGTGCGGGTGGCGCTGAACCAACAGCCGTAAGCGTCACTCATTTCCCTAAGCCATGTTGTAGTTGTTCTGTTATTGCAGTCTTTTGCCCCTCGGTCCGAGGGGCTTTTTTACTGGTTATTCCTCTTCCTCGTCGCGCAGCGGCACAATCAGCATATCGATATGCACGGTATTGATCAGCTGGCGCGCCGACGACATCAGCTTGCTCCAGAAATCCTGATGATGGCCGCACACCACCAAATCGACATCGTATTTTTTAATCGCGTCCACCAGCACCTGGCCGAGATCGCCGCTGCCGCTCAGGGTTTCGCTAATCGGATAACCGGCATTGGTGGAAAGCTCGCGCAGCGCGGTGTGCGTCTCTTCCGAAATACGCTTCTGCATGTCGCCGAGGTTGACGTCAATCAGCCCGGTGTAGAGATCTGAATAGTTCACATCAACGTGAATCAGCGAGATTTTTGCATCATAAGGACGGGCCAGTGATACCGCTTTATCAACCAGCAACTGGCTTTCCGGGGAAAGGTCTACTGCAATCAGGATGTGTTTATAAGCCATGATAAAACTCCTTTCTCAAGATTCTGGGGCAACCCGAATTTCTGCCGTTCGGCTGGCGTAATCCTTTGCGCGTAACGGCGATGAAGCGCCACCAACCACAATGTCAGCCACGCAGGCGAATAATTGTTATATCCCGAGTATAGCCAGAGTGGGTAGCAAATGCTGCAAACCGAAGCCCGGCTGTGAGTCAGATCATGGGTTATCGCTTTTTTCGCTCGCGCTGAACGAAAATCATCGCTGGAAAAAATTTAAACAGATCTCCTACACTGAAAATGAGGGCCACTCCCGTCCGGGTAGCGCGCTCAGGTCCGCATAACAACAATGCAATTCGATTCATCTGTGGCTGGCTTATTTCCCGTGGGGCGTCTGCAGCTTTTCCCCGCTGCAGGTAACGTCATTGCGGCTCCAGCCGGGAGGGGAACATGATCAGCACTATCGCGCTTTTTTGGGCTCTGTGTGTGGTTTGTCTGGTGAATATGGCGCGTTACTTCTCATCGTTGCGCTCACTGCTGGCGGTGCTGCGCGGGTGCGATCCGTTGCTGTATCAGTATGTTGATGGTGCCGGTTTCTTTACGTCCCACGGTCAGCCGAGCAAGCAGGTGCGGCTGGTGCGCTATATCTGGGAGAAACGCTATCGCGATCATCACGACGATGAATTTATTCGTCGCTGCGAGCGGGTGCGTGGTCAGTTTGTTCTGACCAGCGGGCTGTGTTTTCTGGTGGTGGTGAGCCTGATCGCCTTAGCGATTTGGCACTGAGAAGGGGAGCGGGTTCTGTCGCGGCGCGCTGTATTGTATTCGCAACGCACCACGACAGAACCCTGCAACGCTGAAGCGTTAAATCAGCTTTAGCGCAATCCAGTACAGCGAGCCAGACAGCAAAATACACACTGGCAGGGTGAATACCCAGGCCATCGCGATATTTTTGATGGTGCGGCTCTGCAGCCCACCGCCATCTACCAGCATGGTACCGGCAACCGACGATGACAGAATGTGCGTGGTCGAAACCGGCATCCCGGTGTAGCTGGCGATACCAATCGACACCGCCGCCGTGACCTGGGCCGACATGCCCTGCGCATACGTCATGCCTTTTTTACCGATCTTCTCGCCGATGGTGGTCGCCACGCGGCGCCAGCCAATCATGGTACCGATGCCGAGCGCCAGCGCGACCGCCACGATAATCCAGACCGGCGCATACTCGATGGTGCCGAGCAGATCGCCTTTCAGCTTATTGAGGAAGCGCTTATCGTCGGCGCTGGTCTCCGGCAGCTTAGCGGCTTTGTCCGCGGTGTCGGAGATGCACAGCAGCAGACGACGCATCTGACCGCGCTGGTCAGGCGTGAGATCGCTGTAGCTCTGCAGGTTACCCAGCAGACCCTGCGCACGGTTAATCGCATCAAGCGCACGGGAGCTATCACAATGGAACTCCTGCGGGCCGCCGAGCGACTCTTCCGGCGTCGGCACCGCCGGTGGTGCCATCTGCACGATGTGCGTCAGCGACTGGCCGTGCTGCTGGTAATACTGCTCAAGATGATTCACCGCATCGCGCGTACGGGTGATGTCATAACCGGAGGCATTCATATTCACCACAAATCCCGCCGGCGCGACGCCAATCAGCACCAGCATGATCAGGCCGATGCCTTTCTGACCGTCGTTGGCACCGTGCGAATAGCTCACGCCAATGGCGGAGACAATCAGCGCGATACGTGTCCAGAACGGTGGCTTTTTCTTGCCGTCGATCTTCTCGCGGTCAGCAGGCGTCATGTGAATGCGAGCCCGTTTTTTGGTGCTGCTCCAGTAGCGACGCAGCAGGAAAATCAGGCCACCCGCAATGATCAGACCAACAATCGGCGACAGAATCAGGGAGAGGAAAATATTGATGACTTTCGGCAGGTTCAGCGCATCCACCACCGACGTGCCGGTCATCAGCGCATTGGTGAGACCAATACCGATGATGGCGCCGATCAGCGTGTGCGAACTGGACGCCGGTAAGCCGAGATACCAGGTACCGAGGTTCCAGATAATCGCCGCCAGCAACATGGAGAACACCATGGCGAGCCCATGCGCCGAACCGACATTCAACAGCAAATCGGTTGGCAGCATATGCACAATGGCATAGGCCACGCTCAAACCGCCGAGCAGCACACCTAAGAAGTTGAACACACCGGCCATCACAACCGCCAGTTGCGCCCGCATCGCACGGGTGTAAATGACTGTAGCGACCGCGTTGGCAGTGTCGTGAAAGCCGTTGATTGCTTCGTAAAACAACACAAACAGCAGAGCAAGAACCAATAACAGGCCGGTGCTTAGGTCAAGACCAGCAAACAGATGTAGCATAAACGTTACGCCATTTTGGAGGACATGAACGCGGCGCATTATCTGCGACAACGTGCGCTATGGGAAAGAAAAATATAGCTCTTTTTTGTCTTAAATTTGTCATCCAGCAGGTAATTAATGGCAAAAAGACCGCAAAATGAGCAAGTTACAATATGACACATTTACGGCAATTTTTTGTCGCTGGCGCGAAAAGCCGCAGATCTCTACAATCAGCGCCTTTCAATCAGGTGGGTTAAGGCAGTGGAAAAGTTTGACGTTATCATTATTGGTGCAGGCGCGGCCGGCATGTTCTGCGCGGCGCAGGCCGGGCAATTAGGCCGTCGCGTGCTGCTGCTGGATAACGGCAAGAAGGCAGGGCGCAAAATTCTGATGTCCGGCGGCGGCCGCTGCAACTTCACTAATCTGTACACCGAACCGGCGGCGTACCTGTCACATAATCCGCACTTCTGCAAATCGGCGCTGGCGCGCTACACCCAGTGGGATTTTATCGATCTGGTTAATCGTCACGGCATCGCCTGGCACGAGAAAACTCTCGGCCAGCTGTTCTGCGATGATTCGGCGCAGCAGATTGTTGATCTGCTGCTGAAAGAGTGTGAAGCCGGCCAGGTGACGCTGCGGCTGCGCAGCGAAGTGCTGAGCGTGGCGCGCGACGACGACGGTTATACGCTGCAGCTGAATGGCTCGGCGGTTCACGCGGACAAGCTGGTGATCGCCAGCGGTGGTCTGTCGATGCCGGGACTGGGGGCAACACCGTTCGGTTATAAAGTGGCGGAACAGTTTGGCCTGCGCGTCCATCCGACGCGCGCCGCGCTGGTACCGTTTACGCTGCACAAGCCGCTGCTGGAGCAGCTGAACACGCTTTCCGGCGTGGCGCTGCCGACCACCATCACCGCTCAGGACGGCACGCTGTTTAAAGAGGCGATGCTGTTTACCCACCGCGGCCTGTCCGGTCCGGCGGTGCTGCAGATCTCCAGCTACTGGCAGCCGGGCGAGTTTGTCACCGTCAACCTGTCGCCGGAGACCGCACTGGACGATTTTATCGACGTGCAGCGCGCGGCGCATCCCAACCTCAGCCTGAAAAACAGCCTGGCGAAGATCCTGCCGAAGCGGCTGGTGGAAGTGCTGCAGGAGCTGCAGCAGATTCCCGACGTGACGCTGAAGCAGCTCAACAGCAAGCAACAGAGCGAGCTGGTCACCACGCTGCACCAGTGGCGCGTGCAGCCAAACGGCACCGAAGGCTATCGCACCGCCGAAGTGACGCTGGGCGGCGTGGATACTTCGCAGCTGTCGTCAAAGACCATGGAAGCGCGCGACGTGCCGGGGCTCTATTTCATCGGCGAAGTGGTGGACGTGACGGGCTGGCTCGGTGGCTACAATTTCCAGTGGGCGTGGAGCTCGGCGTGGGCGTGCGCGCAGGCGGTTTAATTTTTTAATAGTCGAGTGGTTTTTCCCTCACCCTAACCCTCTCCCGCAAGCGGGAGAGGGAACTGGCCGGTGCATGCCTTTCACATTTCCACTCGCTGCGCCTTCCCGGTTAACAAATGTTACGTACTGCATTCCCCGCCCGCAGCGGACCACTCCCTCTCCCGCTTGCGGGAGAGGGCCGGGGTGAGGGCAAACCCAAACCCAAACGACTAAGAATCTCCCCCATTTGTCAGACTGCACTGACCGGCGCGTAGGCCTGGTCTCATTAACCTTAAACCTGCCAGTCCTTAAAATAGCCTGAGGCCAGCCGGTCAGCACAGGGGAAGCGCAGGGATGAAAGACGCATATATGGATTGGTTCATTCACCACTTTATTCAGCCACCGCGCCAGGCGCGCGTGCGTTTGCTGGCTTACACCGGCGGGCCGGTGGCAGCGCATCAGCTGGCGAACAGCCTGCCGCGCTGGCTCACTAACGATGTGCAGCACCTGCGACGCGGCATGATGCGCGAGTACCGGGCGCAGATTAACGGCATGGCGCATTTTCCGGCGCTGGTGACGGATTTCAATGACGCGCGCACGCTGGCGCTGGGGGAGCTGCAGCCGCAAAGGTGTAAGCTAAGGCTGGTGATCAGCCCTGCAGCCGGGAAATTTTTCCTGTTCGACCAGACAGGCGATGTATGGATAGGTGGTATTTAACGTCTGATTTGTTTTGGACACGGCCATGGCAGGGGAAATTAAAGCCTGAAGGATACTGCTTCAACAAAATTGTGTCGCGCTGTTAAAGTTAGCATTTTGTTGTTATCGGATTATTCCCTCCGTGTTAAAAATCGAGCGCTGTTAACGCAAGAAAATTTTATTAACTGAAAGTGACATCATTGTGATGTCCTTGATGCGCACGCCAGCATGGCATTAAGCGATGAAAAACCGCTTCTTGCCAGGCAATTAATTTTGCTACGACTGATTTCACGTGGGTGCAGTCCCATCTCTCGGGCAATCAAAGACGGTTTCACTCCGCGTAATAAAGCGCAAATGACGCGTTTTTCACGTATGAGGGCGTTTTTCCCGATTAACTGTTCTTCAACCGATTCAGGTTTAGCTTGCAACAGATTATGTATTACCTGACGTAGTGTCGTTAAATTTTCTTTTTTCATTACTACATCACTGAAGTCTGCGTCCAGAAGCGTGCGACGCATCGCTGTAGTCTCTTCATCCAATAAAATCAACGTATTGCCTTTGAACCACTCAGGGATGAGAAGTAATTCTGCCAGACCTGCTGCATCACGAGGCAGGTCGGTAATCACTAAATCGGCATAACTAAACATGAGCTCATCTGATATCGCTTCTGGCGCACCCAGTATCGTTTGCACTTCACATCCCGGGAGTGAACGGCAAAGCTCGTGTAACCCCGTCAGTGCAAAATTGCAGCTTAGCGCAATAATGATTTTTTTTGGTTTATTATCGTCACCAGTGTTGAACAGAATATCCATTCCCATTTTTGTGCTCTTATTTTATGACGGTTTGTGAAATTGTTTACAGGGTGATTAATTGCGACATGAAGATCATACGATTAATGTTCTTACAAAGATATGGGATTGTTCATCGGTGCCGTGTAGGACGTGGCCTACGTTTTGTTATTTGATTATTATTGATTATTTGTTGAATTTATTAGTCTAATAGTTGGATAGAGGAAGTTTATATTTGGCTACTGACAGGAAATGAATCATGGCGAACTTTATCGTCGTCGACGATCATCCCATGGCGCGTATGGCTGTAACTTTTTTACTTGAAAAAGAAGGGCATACCTTAATTGCCGAAACTGATGATGGTCGCGAAGCACTCGAGCTGGTTGATCAGCATTACCCGGAAATCGTCGTAATGGATATTGATATTCACTCGATAAATGGTATTGAAGTCGTAAAAACTCTGCGCGCCAGGAGTTTTCCGGGTATTATTATTATCGTCTCAGGTAAGAATCAGAGTTTCTATGCAATACAGAGTATTCGCTGTGGCGCAAATGGTTTTATCAGTAAAAAAGACAATTTGCCGGAAATCATCACCGCAATTCGGGCGGCACAAAATGGTTATGGCTACTTTCCGTTAGCCGGTATTAATGCACCCCCGGAACAGAGCAGCACTCATCCCGATATCCGGCTACTGGAGTCGCTTTCGCCGCAGGAGTTTCAGGTATTTAACTACCTGTTGAAGGGGCTGGATAACATGCGCATTGCTAACCGCATGAATCTTAGCAATAAAACCGTTTCTACTTATAAAAGCCGTCTGCTGGATAAGTTGCATTGTCAGAGCCTGCGCGATCTCTTTGCCTTTGCCAATCGTAATCATATGGAGTAGCGATGCTGCGCCTGGTCACTCTGCTTCTGCTGCTGTTGAGCCCGCTGTTAGCCGCCCAGCCGCAGCCCGAGATATTTCAGTTGTTCAGCCGTGAAAAGCTGGCACCGATGCATATTGAGTTGAGCGGTGACGAGTGGCGCTGGCTGCGCATTAAACATGAGCTGCGCATCGCGGTGTGGGCACCGGAGCTGCCGCCTTATCTGATCTTTCAGGAGGCAGCGGGCAGCGGCAACAGCGTGGAAGGGATCTACGCCGATTATCTGCAACTGCTGGCGCGTAATCTTGGCGTGCAGGCGGTGATGGTGCGTTATCCCAGTCAGACGGCGGCGCAGGCAGCGGTGAAAAGCGGCGCGGCGGACGCCTTGTTTAGCTCGCCGGGGCGCGAACTGCACGATGCGGCGGCCTTCAGGGCGACAGACAGTTTTCTCATCAATCGTCCGGTGGTGATTGCTGCGGAGAAGCAGGCCTCACAGCCGGTGCCCTACGATGCGCCGCTGCGCCTCGCCATGCGCGAAGGCTCTCTTACCGATGCTCAAATCAAACAGCGTTTTCCGCAGGCCAGTATAGTGCGTTATCCCTCCAGCCAGGCGGCGCTGGCGGCAGTGGCCAGTGGCGAAGCGGACTATGCGCTCGGCAGCCTGCTGGCGGCAGCATTTCTGATTGAGCGCAGCTATGTCAATCAGCTGGCGCTGGCCGCGATTTTGCCGCAGGACGCCCTCTATGGCAGCCGTCTGGTGGTGAAAGCCGATAATCAGCCGTTGTTGCAAGCACTGAATGCCGCCATCGCCGCCATTCCCGGCGAACAGCAGCGGCTGATTTCGCGGCAGTGGACGCAGCGGCCGGACGTCTGGCGCCTGCAGGAGCCGCTCAGCCTGACGCCGCGCGAGCAGCAGTGGCTGCAGCAGCATGCGCAGGTGAAAGTGGCGTTCAATCCGTTCTCTGCACCGCTGGCGCTGCTGGATGAGCAGGGTGAATTTCAGGGCATTAGCGCCGATCTGCTGCATCTGATCCAGCTGCGCACCGGGCTGTTTTTCACCCCGGTGCCGGCGTATTCGTGGCGTGACGGCCTACAGCAGCTGGAGCAGCATCAGGTAGCGATGCTGGCGGCGGTGGAGCAGGATGGCGGCCATCAGGAGGAGGTGCGCTTTACCCGGCCTTACCTGAAGGTGCCGCTGGTGCTGCTGGTGCCGGACCAGCCCGATGCGCCGCAGGCGCTCTATCCCGGCATGAAGCTCAGTATCGTCAAAGGCAATCCGGCGCGTCAGGCGCTGCTGGATCGCTTCCCCACGCTGCAGCTGTCTGAAGTGGATAACGCCAGCCTGGCGCTGCAGCTATTGCAGGAGGGCAAGGTCGCCGGGCTGATCGATAACCAGCTGAGCGTGAACACGTTACTGGCGCGCTACGCGCAGCAGCCGCTGAAGATCGTGTCGCGCCTGGCGCTGCCGCCGGTGGAGCTGAGCTTTGCCGTCAGCCGCGATCAGCCGGAGTTGCTGAGCATTATTGATAAGGCGCTGGCCGACATTCAGCCGAGCGAAATCTCGCTGATTGCCAGCCGCTGGCAGGGCACACCGCAGACTACGCGCACTACCTGGCCGCTGTACCGCGCGCAGTTTTACGCCATCTCTCTGCTGACCGCGCTGCTGCTGATCGCCTGTCTGGCGTGGGTTTACTATCGCGGCAAAGAGGTGAAGCATCGCCGTCGCGCAGAAGCTGACCTGCAGGCTGAACTGCGCTTTCGCGATGCGCTGCTGAATGGCCTGCCAACGCCGGTCTACGTGCTGGATCGCAACTGGAACGTGGTCAGTGCTAACGGTGCGTTTCAGCGCTTTTTTGCCGGCGTTGACGCGCAACGCCTGAGCTTTTCGCTTTACGATCAGCGCCATCCGCTGTCGCCGCTGATCAGCAAACTCTATCCGCTGATGAGCCCGGAAGCGGTCAACGACCCGGAACTGGTGGCGCTGGCGCACAACAGTTTGTGGGGCGATACCGCACAGGATCTGGAAATTGAGATCGAAAACGGCAGCGAAGCGCGCATGGTGCACCACTGGGCGCAGGAGCAGCGTGATGCGCAGGGCAATATTACCGGGCTGATCTGCGGCTGGCAGGATGTCACCGCCTACGAACTGCTGATGCTGGCGCTGCAGGCGGAGAAAAAGGTGGCGGATGAGGCCAACCGCGCCAAGAGTTCGTTCCTCGCCACCATGAGCCATGAGATCCGCACGCCGATCAGCGCCATCATCGGCCTGCTGGAACTGGAAGGGCGTAAACAGCGCGACAACGAAGCCATTCAAATCGCCTACGAGTCGGCCAATACGCTGCTGGGGCTGATTGGCGATATCCTCGACATGGCCAAGATTGAGAGCGGTCAGCTGGAGCTGATGCCGGAGTGGGTCAGCACCGAGCAGCTGGTGCTGCCGGTGGTGCGGTTATTTGACGGCATGGCCAGCGGCAAAAATCTGACGCTGCACTATCACAGCGACACGCCGCCGGGGCTGGAAGTGTTTATCGATGCCGCGCGCTTCCGCCAGGTGATCGCCAATTACATCAATAACGCCATCAAGTTTACCCACGAAGGCGGCGTGGAAGTGCGGGTGATCGGCCATGAGTGGGAAGACGGTTCGCTGGAGCTGGAAATTGAGATCGAAGACAGCGGCGTAGGCATCAGCGCTGCCGACCAGGCCAAACTGTTTCAGCCGTTTGCCCAGACCGAAGAGGGCCGCAAGCAGACCGGCACCGGCCTTGGCCTGGTGATTAGCGCCCAGCTGCTGGAGAAGATGCAGGACACCATGAACCTCAACAGCCAGCCGGGACGCGGCACGCTGATTCAGCTTAACGTGATGATGCCGGCACGCCGGGCGCGCAAGCTGCTGGAGAAAACCCGCGTGGCGCGCAGCCGTGCGCTGCCGCAGCTGAATATTCTGGTGGTCGACGACCATCCGGCCAACCGCCTGCTGCTGCGAAGCCAGCTCAGCGAGCTGGGCCAGCAGATCAGCGAAGCCAGCAGCGGCGAAGAGGCGCTGGCGCTGCTGGCGCATCAGGCGTTCGATCTGATCATTACCGACTGCAATATGCCGGGCATGAGCGGCATCGAACTGACGCAGACCCTGCGCCGCAGCGGCAACGCGGTGAAAATTTTTGGTCTGACGGCGAATGCGCAGTCGGACGTGCGCGTGCGCTGTCTGGAAGCGGGCATGAATGCCTGCCTGTTCAAGCCGCTGAAAATTGACAAGCTGGCCGAGCTGCTGAGCAGCAACGAGCCGGCCGCCGAAGTGCCGGCGCTGGATTCGCTGCTGTCGCTCGAATCGCTGCGCGCCATGGTGTATCACGACGATGCGATGGTGGCGAAGATGCTGGAAAAGGTCGGCGAGGAGAGCCGCAACGATATGCAGCAGTGCTGGCGCCATTTTGATGCGCAGGACTGGCCGGCACTGGCCTCATCGCTGCACCGGCTGGGCGGATCGGCGCAGATCATTTACGCCGGCGAGATCGATGATCTGTGCGGGCAGATCGAGCGCGCCTGCCAAAGCGCTGAAGATCAGGAGGTCATCCGCGAAGGGCTTCTGCTGCTGGAAGAGAAGCTGGATACGCTGAACCAGTCGGTAATGCATTATTTGCAGGCGTCGTGATGGAGTAGTGCGGTAATTGAAATGCGCGATGAATCGCGCCGCTACGGTTTGTGCGACTGGATAATGCAGAAATCGCATCCGCAGATGGCGCGACGTATCGTGCAGATATCCCTTCCATGTGATGCCGCAGATAACCGCACGGATGGTAGCGGCGCAATTTATTGCGCATTCCGCCGCGGTGCGGTAATTGAAATGCGCGATGAATCGCGCCGCTACGGTTTGTGCGGCGGGATAATGCAGATATCTCATCCGCAATAAATCATGATGGCGCGACGTATCGTGCAGATATCCCTTCCATGTGATGCCGCAGATAACCGCACGGATGGTAGCGGCGTAATTTATTGCGCATTCCGCCGCGGTGCGGTAATTGAAATTGCGCGATAAATCGTGCCGCTACAACAATCTGCGTCCTTCTACTGGTTTAAAACGCCACTTTCACGCCGCTCAGTACATTCCAGTCGCTCACGCCGGGGCGATCCAGCCGCTGCTGCACCTGCAACTGCGTGCCGATCTCGACGTTTTCATGCAGCTGCCAGCTGACGTAACCGCCCAGCTGGGCGCTGTGACGGGCGCGCTCAATCGATAACCCACGCATATCGCCGGCATCCAGCGTATTCTGCCTACCGCTGTGCCAGACATAACGCGCCTCCAGCCCCATCTTCACTGACGATAGCGGCTGATAATCATACTTAACACCGCCAGCCAGGCTGAACTGCGGCGCCAGCTGATAGTTCACCTGTGCACCCTGTTGCTCGGTAAAATCCGCAATATGCAACCACTGCACACCGGCTGCGGCCAGCGGCATCAGGCTATGCGCATCCTGCTGCCAGCGCCAGCCGGCTTCTGCGCCGATATTGCCGCTAACAGCGCTGATCCGCGCCACTTCACCCTGGGTTTCATGGCGTAAAGTGCCGCGATAATGCGTCAGCCCCAGCGGTACCTCCAGCTGCCAGCCCTCAGGCGGCTGAATGCCGATCAGCGCATTAATACCCTGGGTTTGCATACGCAGCTGGCTGCGTCCCGCCGGCGTATCCGACAGCATAGTCACTACGCCTTTGTGCACGCCCGCACTCAAGGCCAGCGGGCTCTGTTCCGCTTCTGGCGTCCAGCGCGCGCCCAGCATCCAGCCCTGGTAGCGGCTGGTGGCATCGCTATCGCCCTGCGCACTGCGGTAACGCTCGCCGCCGCTATAGCCATAGACAAACAGGTTGTGATGATCATCCAGGCTCATCTGCCGGGCAGCAAAGTGGAAGCGGGTTTGCATGGTGTCGTTGAAGGCATACAGCAAGTTGGGCAGGGCGAGATAGGTCGGGATTTGTGGCGCGGGTGTGAGCTGTGGCGGTTCCGGCTCAGGCGGCGGCGGTGGCGGCAATATGACAACTTCGCCACGACCGGGTGCTGGCGTCACGCCTTCCGGTGTATCAATTAACTGAGGAATACCATTGTCTGGCTCACCGGTCACAACCACGTTTTGTAACCGGTAATACCACAAATGATGGCTGTTATTGCCGGCCAGCACGCTGGATCGCACCAGGCCCGAGGTTGCCGGATTGATCTCATCAAACCACGAGCCGCGGGCGATCATTTTCCCAAGCTGTTTAATCCCTTCGCCGGTCTGGCGGCTGACCTGCGCCATCAGCGGCAGCTCAGGGATTTCCTGGGTTGATGGACCATGAAAGGATTCCGGTGGGTGCGGAATATTCGCAGCGTTAACGTTATTATTTTGTGATGTGGAAAATGCAGGGTAGCGCTCATCAGCGAATGCAGGAAGGCTATAACAGAACGTACTGATCACCAGCGTCAGCGGGGTAAGTTTCATATTCTCTTCCATGGATGAAAATAGCGAGAATCGCAAACCTAAAGCGACCGACTAACGTGGCAATTAAGTTTTGTCTGGTTTTTTTTCAGAAAAGCATAAAAAAGCCCGGTAAGACATGTCCCGGGCTGATGCGTGATGAGAGCCGCGATTAAAAACTGATTTTCACACCGGCCTGCAGATTCCAGTCGCTGATGCCTTCCTGCGTCAGGCGCTGCTGGCCCTGAAGCTGGGTGTTAAGCTCCAGATTATCCAGCACCTGCCAGCCGGCGTAACCGCTGTACTGCAGGCTGTTGCCGCCGCGTCCGGTGGCGAAGCGCGCCGCCTGCTGGCCGTCACCAATCGCCACCCCATCGCGCTGGCTGATGCGCTGCACGTAGCGCGTTTCCGCGCCCAGCTTCAGCTTCTCGTTGAGGCGGAAGTCGTATTTTACGCCGCCGGAGAGCTGCCATTGCAGCGGATTATCGTAGCTCACCTGTGCGCCGTTGTGGTTGCGATCGCTATCGATCCAGCTGGCCTGCAGTTTTACAGCGCTTGTCGATACTGTCCCAGGCAAATATCGGACTACCGCTATCACCTGGACGGGTACCAATGCTCAACGGAGAAAATGCCGGATTATCTGGCGCGAAGGTTCGCCACTTTATGTAGTAATGATAGAAAGTTGTAATGGCTTCGGGTTTGAAGGTTCCACCAGTGTTATAGACGTAGGCCCCATCGATGGGTATCAATTTACCGGATTCGGAATCATCAATTTGCTGATAACCGGCACCCAGGCGCGCATATACGGTATAACGACTGCGATTTGACAGAAAGTCTTCTTCGGTGATGTATGGGGTAGGCGCGCTTTCAACAATTACCTTATTCACCCGCGGCAAGTGAAAATCTCTCGAAGGATCATCGTTATAGTTAATGCCGCGGTAAGTCGGCGCGAACCTGGCTTTGTTGCCTAAGTTCAGCGACAGGACATATCGAATATGTTTGGCGCCTGTGACAAAAGATGGCGCGATAAATGAGCTGAAACCCTCGTCGCTGACCATGCTAAAGTCCGGCATCGGCACGTCCAGTACATAGCCTTAAAAAGTGCCATCTTTGCGATAGAGAGGAATATCGGTGGCACCGATAGCATATTTGCCCCGGTTTTCGGCAAAATCGCGGTATTCCTGCACGTCAATGTCATGGCGCATAATCCCGGCATAGGGTGAACCGCTAAGGCATAAGGTACCAATCAGCAGCGCCAGCTGGCTTTTTTTCATGATGTTCATTCCCTGAATGACGAGGAAAATTGAGCGGGCTACTTTATAAGCACATCGGTGTATCACCCGTTAAGCCTCGTCTCAATCTGCCGGAGAAAAGCCTGAAAATGGCGTGCGGCATGGCGCGGCGAATCTGTTAAGATCGCGGCGGTTTCTTTTTCAGCTGGTCAATAAATCCATGTTAAAAATCAAATTCCTGCTGCCGCTGCTGCTGGTTATCAGTGCGCTGGTCTGGTGGCTGATGCCGCATTACAGTGATGAGGACAAGGCTTATTACATCGCGACCTTTTGTACGCTGACCCATGACGGGCGCGATAACAGCGCGCAGGCGATGCAGCAGATTATTGAAGGCGGTAATTCGGATTACGCGCTGCAGAAGATTTATTTCCAGTCCGGGCTGGCGGAGCATCTGCAAACGGTGTGGCAGGATTTGTCACCGCAACAGCAGCAGCAGGCGCGGCAGGACGCATTTGTCTGCCGCCAGTTGATGTCAGATAAGCTGCTGCCGGGCCAGCCGGTGCGCTGAGAAATAACAGGGTTTCACCGGCCGGACAGGCACGGTGCGGCGGAACATCAGCGCGATAAATCGCGCCGCTACAATCTGTGCGGTCAACAGGCACCGAAATGATATTTCGCACGTACCGTAGCGGCGCAATTTATTGCGCAATGCCTGAATGGACACGGTGCACCTCAACATCAGCGCGATAAATCGCGCCGCTACAATCTGTGCGGTTGACAGGCACCGAAATGACATTTTGCACGTACCGTAACGGCGCAATTTATTGCGCGATGCCTGAATGGGCACGGTGCAACTCAACATCAGCGCGATAAATCGCGCCGCTACAATCTGTGCGGTCAACAGGCACCGAAATGACATTTTGCACGTACCGTAACGGCGCAATTTATTGCGCGATGCCTGAATGGGCACGGTGCAACTCAACATCAGCGCGATAAATCGCGCCGCTACAATCTGTGCGGTCAACAGGCACCGAAATGACATTTCGCGCGTACCGTAACGGCGCAATTTATTGCGCGATGCCTGAATGGACACGGTGCAATTCAACATCAGCGCGATAAATCGCGCCGCTACAATCTGTGCGGTCGACAGGCACCGAAATGAGTTTTCGCACGTACCGTAGCGGCGCAATTTATTGCGCAATGCCTGAGTGGGCACGGTGCACCTGAACATCAGCACAATAAATCGCGCCGCTTAAACCTGTGCGGTTAAAATATTTTCCCGAAATATCAGACGTGATTAACGTACCGCGCAGCTAATACGCGCTGGAAACTTCCCATTATTTTCGCTTACCGGATTAACAACCTGTTTTTCCTGCTCGCTGCGATTAAACCCGACCTTGCGACACAGCGCACAGGGATCGTCACTGCTGCGCAACAGGGCTTCGGCAGCATCGCTCAGCTGGCGTTTACGGCAGAATAGCGGCGTGCAGCCCATCACCTGTTTAAACGAGCGGGTAAAGGATTGCTGACTTTCGAAATGGTATTTAACCGCCAGACTGATAATTGGCGTGCGGCTGAATTTCAGCTCGTTCACACAACAAATCAGTTTCTTTTTGCGAATATAACGCGCCAGCGTTTCGTTATGGTAACGGGCAAACAGTTTCTGTAAATACCATTTGGAATAGCCAGATTTCAGTGCAATATCATCAATGCTCAAACGTTGATCCAGGTTGGCCATAATCCATTCGGTCACCGAATCAATCACCCCTTGGTTGTATTTTTGCTGCATCATTATGGTCCTCCAATAACTCGACACAGTGTAATTAAATTAAACTTTTTAAGCACTGTCGTAACGTAAAGTTTTATCAGGAAATGGCTTTTTTATTAATTGTCATCAAGACTGGTCTTGTTTATCGTGAAATTAATCGCCGACATGTTGTGATGATGTTGAATAGTTGCCGTAATTACGGCCGTTATTATTAACGCAAATGGATTATCGCTTTGCGCGGCTTAACAGTTAAAGGTGTGACGGGCGGCGGCACGGCGCATCAATATCCACCGGCGGTTTTCGTGCCAGACTGAGGGTTTTTCCCTGTACAGAAGAGGTCACATGACGTTTCGTTTTCGATTAAAACCGTTACTCAGCGTAGCGCTGGCGTCAGCGATGCTGTGCGGCACGCTCAGCGCGCAGGCCGCAGAGGCCGTGTATGGCGAGCAGCTGGAGGGGTTTCACTATCCTTATCCGCTGCAGCATTTTACCTTCTCCTCCCAGCAGCAGTCGCTCAGCATGGGCTATATGGACGTGAAGCCGGCGCAGCAGGCCAACGGTCAGACAGTGGTTCTGATGCACGGTAAAAACTTCTGCGCTGCCACCTGGGAAGACACCATCAACGCGCTGAGCCAGCAGGGCTATCGCGTCATTGCGCCGGATCAGATTGGTTTCTGCACCTCCACCAAACCCGCCCGCTATCAGTACAGCTTCCAGCAACTGGCGCAAAACACCCATCAACTGTTAGCGCAGCTCGGCGTTGAGAACGCGGTGATCGTTGGCCACTCGACCGGCGGTATGCTGGCGACGCGTTACGCACTGATGTATCCGCAGCAGACGCAGAAGCTGGTGCTGGTCAATCCGATTGGCCTTGAGGACTGGAAGGCGAAGGGCGCGCCGTGGCGCTCGGTGGATCAGTGGTATCAGCGCGAGCTGAAGCTCGACGCGGCGGGCATTAAGAAATATGAGCAGCACACCTATTACAGCGGCCAGTGGAAGCCGGAATATGACAAATGGGTGCAGATGTTGGCCGGGCTGAATAAAGGACCGGGGCATGAGAAAGTGGCGTGGAATTCGGCGCTGATCTACGACATGATTTTCACCCAGCCGGTCTATTACGAGTTTAAAGACCTGAAGGTGCCGACCACGCTGATGATCGGCACGGCCGATACCACCGCGATTGGCAGCGATATCGCTTCACCGGCGGTGAAAGCGCAGCTCGGCCATTACAATGTGCTGGGCAAACAGGTGGCACAGCTGATTCCTGGCGCGCGACTGATTGAGTTCCCTGGCATGGGGCACGCGCCGCAGATGGAAGCGCCAGCGAAGTTTAATCAGACGCTGATTGACGACCTGGCGCATTAAGGAGCGGCTATCTGCGCGGCTGCCTTTTCTGGTACTTGGCGGCGTACATACGTGCGTCGCTGCTTTCCAGCAGCTGCTCCAGCGATTGCGGCTGCTGCGGATCAAATTCCACGATGCCCGATGAAAACTGCAGCGTGTAACGCCGCTCCAGATCCTGCATCTGTTTCTGCAGATAGTGGGCGAAGCGCGCCAGCGTCGCTTCCGCCTCGTCCTGACGAATGCCGTTCAGCAGCACCACAAACTCATCGCCGCCGAGCCGGGCAAAGATATCGGCATGGCGAAAACTCACCTTCATGGCATCGGCAAAGTCCATCAGCGCGCGGTCGCCCTCGCGGTGACCATGCCGGTCATTGATGGCCTTAAAACCGTCGAGATCGAGAAACGTCAGGCTGGCGGGCAGCTGTCTCAGCAGGCACTCATTCAGCGCCATCTGACCCAGCGTCATAAAGCCGCGCCGGTTGGTGATTTGCGTCAGCTCATCGGACGTCGCGGTCTGAAACGCTACCAGCTCGGCTTCGGCCATGGCCGCCAGATCGCGCAGCGCGTGCAGATCCTCCGCGTTAAACTGGCGCGCATGGTTATCGATGATGCACAGCGTACCGACTTTGGCGCCGGACGGCGTGCGCAGCGGATAGCCCGCGTAGAAACGCACCGGATTGTCTGCATCGGTAACCAGCGGATTATCGCTGAAGCGCGTGTCGGCCAGCGCGTCCTCTACCACCATCACTTCATCCTGCAGGATGGTATGACCGCAAAAAGAGATGTTACGCGCGGTGGTTGGCCGATCAAAACCGTCGCTGGATTTAAACCATTGATAGTCATTCTCCAGCAGACTGACCATCGCGACCGGAACGTCAAACAGACGTCGGGCAAGGCGGGTTAAACGGTCAAAACGCTCTTCTGTGGGTGTGTGCAGAATGTTGAGCGCACGTAACTGGGCCAGACGCTGTGATTCGTCCGCAGGCAGTGCAGGTGCTTTCATCGCGTAACTCTTGTTAATGATGGATGTGTTACAGCAAACCGGATGTCGTGCCCGCGCAGGGGCAGAGAGCACTAAACAACCGCGGCAATGCGCGATTGTTTAGCGTAACGAGAGGATCAGAGCACTTTTTGCTCGGCAAGATCAAGGGCGAAATAGCTGAAAATGAGATCTGCACCGGCACGCTTAATGGCACCTAAGCTCTCCAGCACCACATTACGTTCATCAATGGCGCCCGCCTGAGCGGCAAATTTGATCATCGCGTACTCACCGCTCACCTGGTAAGCCGCCAGCGGCAGCGTGGTGCGCTCGCGGATATCACGCAGAATATCGAGGTAAGCGCCTGCCGGTTTGACCATCAGCGAATCTGCACCTTCCGCTTCATCAATCAGCGACTCGCGAATCGCTTCACGGCGGTTCATCGGGTTCATCTGATAGGTTTTGCGGTCGCCTTTCAGCGCGGTGCCCGCTGCTTCACGGAACGGGCCGTAGAACGACGAGGCGAATTTGGTGGAGTAGGACATGATAGCGGTATCGGTAAAACCGGCCGCGTCCAGCGCCTGGCGAATCGCTTTCACCTGGCCATCCATTGCTGCTGACGGCGCGATGAAGTCGGCACCGGCCTGCGCAGCAACCACCGCCTGTTTGCCGAGGTTAATCAACGTCTGGTCGTTGTCGACGCCGTGATCGCACAGTACGCCGCAGTGGCCGTGACTGGTGTATTCACAGAAGCAGGTATCGGACATGACGATCATTTCCGGCACTGTGTCTTTGCAAATGCGCGACATGCGCGCCACCAGGCCGTTTTCGTTCCACGCATCGCTGCCGGTGGCATCGGTGTGGTGCGAGATACCGAAGGTCATGACCGAACGGATACCGGCTTTGGCGATGCGTTCGATTTCGTACGCCAGACGTTTTTCCGGAATGCGCATCACGCCCGGCATGGCGTTGATTGGCACGTAATCATCCACACCTTCTTCAACGAAGATCGGCAGGGCCAGATCGTTCAGGCTGAGGTGGGATTCCTGGAACAGTTCGCGCATCGACGCGCTTTTGCGCAGTCTTCTTGGGCGCTGAATGAGATTGAAATCAGACATGCTCGGTTAACTTATGCTGGTGAAAAAAGTGGCGACAGTTTACCCTTTTTCGCCGGGTAGCATGAAGGATTGTGTGCGGTGCGGGCCGGGCGTTGTTACCGGTCGGCATGAATGCCGACCCTACAGCGCACCAGGCAACTGCAGCATCCCAACCCGCCGTTACCCGTAGGGTGCGCATTCATGCGCACCTGGAAGCATCACCGCAGCACACATTCTCACGCACCCGGCAACCGCAGAAACAAAACTCCCGCCAGGTGGCGGGAGTGAAAGGGCAAATTACTCGTTGATGTCCGGGTGCTGCTGCACCAGGTTTTTCCGCTTCGCCTCAAGGCGGGCGATCTCTTCATCAATATCTTCAATCTTCTGCTCGATATTGTCGTGATGCTCCTGCAGAATCTCACGCGCTTCTTCGAGGTCCGATGCCGCCGGTGTCGCGCCGCGCAGCGGT
Organism: Type-C symbiont of Plautia stali; assembly: GCF_059730935.1. Classification (NCBI taxonomy): domain Bacteria; kingdom Pseudomonadati; phylum Pseudomonadota; class Gammaproteobacteria; order Enterobacterales; family Enterobacteriaceae; species Type-C symbiont of Plautia stali. The sequence continues at coordinate 260,472 of NZ_AP035923.1, forward strand.
TTGTTGGCGGTCTCTTTCATGTACAGACCGGTCACCAGACCGACCACCGCCACCACCATCAGATAGTAAGCCGGCATATACAGATTGTTGCTGGCTTCCACCGCCCAGGCGGTCACGGTTGGCGTCAGACCGGCAATCAGAATCGAGATATTGAAGGCGCTTGCCAGCGCACTGTAGCGAATGTGCGTCGGGAACATCGCCGGCAGTGACGAGGCCATCACGCCGGTGAAGGCGTTGAGGATCACCGCCAGCAGCAGCAGACCGGCAAAAATCAGCCCCAGTACGTTACTGTTGATCAGCATAAAGGCCGGAATCGCACAGAAGAACAGGGCGATACTGCCGACGATCACGAACGGACGACGGCCGAAGCGGTCGCTCAGCATGCCCATCACCGGTTGCACAAACAGCATCCCCATCATGATGGCGATGATAATCAGCACGCCGTGATCTTCCGAGTAGTGCAGGTTATGCGACAGATAGCTCGGCATGTAGGTCAGCAGCATGTAATAGGTCACGTTGGTGGCAAGCACCAGACCGATACAGGCCAGCAGGCTTTTCCAGTGTTTGCTGGCAATCTCTTTAAACGACACTTTTGGGCCGTCGCGCAGACCTTCGCGGTCGCCTTGCTCCAGCTTATCGACATGCTGCTGGAACGCTGGCGTCTCTTCCAGTGCGTGACGCAGATACAGGCCGATAATGCCCAGCGGCAGCGCGAGGAAGAACGGAATACGCCAGCCCCAGTCGAGGAATTTCTGCTCGCCAATCACCGTTGAGATCAGCACCACTACGCCCGCGCCCAGCACGAAGCCGGCAATCGAACCAAAGTCCAGCCAGCTTCCCATGAAGCCGCGCTTACGGTCCGGCGAATACTCGGCGACGAAGATCGACGCACCGGTATATTCCCCGCCCACCGAGAAGCCCTGCGCCATTTTCGCCAGCAGCAGCAGTATCGGTGCCCAGATGCCAATCGAGGCGTAAGACGGTATCAGGCCGATACAGAAGGTACTGATCGACATGATGACAATGGTAATCGACAGGATTTTCTGGCGACCGTATTTATCGCCCAGCATGCCGAAGAACAGGCCGCCCAGCGGACGGATCAGGAACGGCACCGAGAAGGTCCCGAGCGCGGCAATCATCTGCACGCCTGGCGAGGCGTCCGGGAAGAACACTTTACCCAGCGCGTAGGCCACAAAGCCATAAACACCGAAATCGAACCATTCCATCGCGTTACCGAGTGACGCGGCGGTAATGGCCTTACGTAAACGAGCGTCATCGATAATCGTGACGTCATCCAGCCCAATAGGTTTTACACGCTTCCTACGTAATTTCATGAGGTTACCCTGTATTGGAATTCAAAAAGTCCTCAACGCTGCGGACTCGGTGGAGCGTTCAGTCCGCGGCGTTGAGAAAATTAAAGCATAGCCGTGAAAGTGGTTTTTTCCCTGGCCTGCCAAAGCAATTATTACTCAGGTAATTATTGCATCCCGCGACAGAGTATACCGTTTAAATGTGATATTTGTCATGTTTCCGCCAATAACTGGCTATTTTTTGGCTAAAACTATGGCCGTTTTGGTCCGCAATCGCGGCAAAAAAATTGTCTGAATCGCGACGCAGGCCGCAGCGCAGATGCGCGGGCGAGCGAAAATATCTATACTTGCGCCAGTTTCTCTGCCGGAGATCGGGCGCCGCATGGCACGCTTTGTTTTATTTGCAAAAAGTCTCTGTTTTGACGTTGACCAGCAGGTCCTCTTTCCGGTGCAGTCGCCCGCGCACCGCGTGGCACTGACGCCGCTGCAAACCGCCATTCTGCGGCGCGTGATTGATGCGGATGGCAAACTGGTGCGCAACCAGACCCTGCATGCGCTGTTCCAGCGCGTCCCCAGCGACACACCGTTCGCCGAACGTCTGACGGCCACCATTGCCGCCATCAATCAGCAGGCACAGCTGGCACACGCGCCGGGTCCGCTGGTGCATCAGGTGCCGCTGATTGGCTGCGTGCTGGCCGATCAGGTCGATGTGGCGCCGCTGAGCGATGAGCCGATGGCTACGCCAGCGGCAGCGGTGGTCAGTCCGCAACCGGCGCCCGCGCCGGCCAGCGTAAAGAAGAAGCGGCCTGTGCTGCGCTGGGTAATCGTTGCGCTGCTGCTGGTGAATGTCGCGCTGGCGCTGCTGGCACGCCAGATGTTCGCGCCGGTGCAGCACGATGCGCTGGATTTCCGACCGCTGCTGCGCATCCAGAACAGCCAGGTGTTTATCCCCAGCCATCTGAAAGCCGATTCGTGGGTGGTGCAGGACGCGCTGCGGCGCTATCGGCAGTGGCAGCCGCGCCTGCCGGATGGCTCAGCGCCGCCGATGGTGTATATCAACCCGGTGCGCACCCGACTCTTTTCCAGCACCTTCCTGTGCGCCAAACCGATCGCGCAGAAGGACAACGAATGTATTTCATGGATGGTGTCAGCGCAGGAGATACCCGATGCGTAAAGCGATAATCACCACGGCAGTGGTGCTGGCCTTTGTGCTGCCGTGGGCTCTGGCGCTGCTGCTGCGGCCGGCAGAACCGGTGCCGGAGTGGTGTGAAGTACCGTATCGTATTGATCATGAAGGCGCGCCGGCTGGCGCGATTGATGCCACCATTCGCACGCGCTTTAAGGCGGACGGCAGCGGCAGCTCAACGCTGACCGGCACCGTCACGGTACGCGATCGCCACTATCGCCTGCATCGCGTATCCGATACCACCTGGCGCCGCCAGGGCGATTTCATGCTTAGCACCACGCGCAACGTACGTATCCTGGCAGACGACACCGTACCGCCCGCACTGGCGGCGCAGATCGTGTTTTCGCCAGCGCGCGAGGGCAATAACGATTATTACCAGATGTACCAGCTGCCCAATGGCGACCAGATGATTAATTATGCCGGGCTGCCGCGCCTGTACTGCCACAGCTAACCCCGGTGCTGTCGACGCGCCGGGGGCTTAAAGCAGCGAGCGCAGCGGCGCGCCGTGCAGCCAGCCAGCAATATCTTCCACCGCCTCGCTGAAGTAGGTGCGGTAATTGGTGTCGGCGACATAGCCCAGATGCGGCGTCGCCAGCACGTTCGGCAGCTGACGCAGCGGATGATCGGCCGGTAGCGGCTCCTGTTCAAAGACATCCAGCCCGGCGCCCGCCAGCTGACCAGACTGCAGTGCGCTGATCATCGCCTGCTGATCGACAATCCCGGCGCGCGAGGTGTTAATCAGCAGCGCGCCCGACTTCATGTGCGCCAGCGCCGCGTCGTCCAGCAGATGACGGGTGCGCTCACTCAGCACCAGATGAATCGATACCACATCGCTCGCCCTGAGCAGCGCCGGCAGCGAAGCCATCTTCTCTGCGCCGCACGCCGCTGCGCGTGCTTCGCTCAGGTTCTGGCTCCAGGCGCACACGCGCATGCCAAAGGCGCGCGCCACGTTAGCCATCTCACCGCCAATCTTGCCCAGCCCAAGCAGGCCGAGGGTTTTGCCGTGCAGCGCCATGCCCAGCGTATGCTGCCACGCACCGTTGCTGCGCAGCGCCTGGCTCTCCGCCGGGATATGGCGTGCCAGACCGAGCAGCAGCCCCCAGCTCAGTTCCAGCGGCGCCGCGCTGCTACTGGCGGTGCCGCACACCGCAATCAGCCGTTCGGCACAGGCGTGCAGATCGATTGAGGCATTGCGCATACCGGAGGTGACAATCAGCTTCAGATTGGGCAGGCGGCCTATCAGCCGGGCGCTGAGCGGGGTGCGTTCGCGCATCACCACCAGAATGTCGGCGTGCGCGATGTGAGCGACCAGTTCATCTTCGTCGGCGTAGTGGCGGTGCAGCGCGGTAGTTTGTACCTGCGGTTGCAGCGATGCCCAGTCGGCCAGCGACAGGGCAACATTTTGATAATCATCAAGAATGATGCAGTTCAGGCTCATGGTGGTCCTCAACGGGAAGCGGTTGGCGCCCCTGCTGATTAAGCCAGGCGCGAAGCTGGTTATTGTCCATCGGACGGGCGTAATAATAGCCCTGAATAAATACCACGCCACGCTGCTGCAGATACTGAAATTGCAACGCGGTTTCTACCCCTTCACCCAGTACATCGAGCTGCAGCTTGTGGCACAGATTGATGATGGCATCCAGCACCGGGGTTTCGATCTCCAGTCCTTCAATGGCGTTGATAAAGCCGCGGTCAATCTTCAGGTAATCGAGCGGGAAGGTCATCAGATAGGAGAGCGCACAGTGGCCGGTGCCGAAGTCGTCAATCGCCACCTTCATGCCGTGCGACTGCAGATAGCGCAGCTTGCGCGACACCGCGTCGCCGTCCTCGATCAGGCTGCGCTCGGTAAGCTCCAGCGTGATCAGCATCTGTTTGTCACGGATGTTGCGGGCAAAACGCATCATGTCCTGCACAAAATCGGGGTGTTGCAGATGCTCAGCTGCGAGGTTAAAGCCAATGTGGAAGCCCGGTTCAACCTGCCAGCTCTGGATATCTTCCGCCATCATCGCCAGCAGATGCTGGGTCAGCGGCACGATCATGCCTTCCGCTTCGGCATGGCTGATGAAGATGTCCGGGCGGATCATTTCGCCGTTGGGCCGCTGCCAGCGCATCAGCGCTTCCGCACCGGTGCAGCGCTGAATCCCGGTGCTGTACACCGGCTGATAGTGCACCGTGAACTCACGGTTGCGTATCGCCCGGCGAATTTCATCCGCCCATGAGAGGCGGCGGCGCAGCCAGTTGGCGGTCAGCACCATCAGCAAAATCGAAAAGATGGCGGCCATTGGCAGGAAAATAAGCAGCGCCTGACGCCAGGCTTTGATCAGCTCGGCGGCGGGTACCGTCACGCTGACGCTGATTGGATAGCGGCTGGACTCCGCCTGATAGTTGGCGCTGCTGAGGTACAGCAGCTCTGGCTGGTCGTCCGGACCGCTGGCGATGGGGCTGCCGCCGTTGAAGCGCAGGCTCATCTGATAACGGTTCGACTCGCCGATGGCGCGCATGAAGTCCATCAGATACTGGCCATCAATCACCGCCCAGAAACCGCTGCTGTCCGGCAGGTGACGCACGAAAATCACCGCCGGGCGATCCGGTACGCCGGAGGTGCCGCGAATCGACAGGCTCCACCAGGCTTTGCCGGTCACCGGCGGCGACTGCATCATCATCCCGGCCAGCGTGTCGTGCTGCAGCCCGTAAGCCGACGAGCAGGTGATTTCGCTGCCCTGCAGGGTGCCAATCGAGCGGAAATAGGCATTAAGGGTGCCGGCGCGCTGCAAATCTTCATCAATATCGGCGCAGCGACGATTCTGGTACTGACGCAGGCGGGTCACCATGTCCCAGGCGCTGTCGCTCATCTTTTCTGCCTGCGTCAGCAGGGCATTGGCGGTGGCAATTTGCTGCTGGCTGACCGTATGGCGCGCCTCAATGGCTGTGCAAAATATGCCCAGCACCAGCGGTAATAACCCGGCACAGACAATCAACAGCCAGCCAAAATCGCGTTGTCGTTTTTGCAGAGGCACCAGACTTTCCTCGGTCGGTTTAAGCAGCATTCAGGGAGCGCGTTACGGCGTCAGCAGCATAACACTTTCCCGCGGCCGTGCATGTTAGCGTTTTGATTTTCCACCAATCTGATACAAGTCAATTATGGTTCGCGCTTTGCGTTTATTGACAATGTTTTGCCGTTACTGGCATTTCCCGGCAGGAAAAAGCCTGTGGCACGAGATGAGTAAGAGTGTTGCGCCAGAATCATCAGGCATGGCGATGCGCGCTGACGCCATACGGCGGTGGCGTCACTGCGCAGGGAAGCTGCCAGACGATCGGCAAATACCGATTGTCTGGCATCGTGGCGTGGTAAGACGTTACGGGCGCGGCGCGGGCCGGTTAGCTTTGACGCGCAGGCGAGGTTTGGGGCGGCCATTACCCAGCATTATCGCCAGCCGGCTGCCGCCCGGCGTGGTTTCCATCAGGATTTTGGTGACGCTGGTCAGCGGCACCGACAGCAGCATCCCGACCGGACCGAGCAGCCAGCCCCAGAAAATCAGCGACAGAAACACCACCAGCGTTGACAGCCCCAGCCCACGTCCCATCAGGCGCGGTTCCAGCATATTGCCAAACACCATGTGAATGGCACTGAACAGCGCCGCCACCAGCACGGCGTCATACACATCATTCAGCACCAGCGCCTGAATAAACGGCGGCACACCGGCGATAATCGGGCCGATATTGGGGATAAAATTGAGGATAAAGGCGACAACGCCCCAGAACAGCGCAAATTTGACGTCCAGCAGCATCAGCACCAGCCACACCGCCAGCCCGGTAATCAGACTGACCAGCGTTTTCAGTGCCAGATAGTGCGTGACGCCCTTTAGCGCTTTGTGCAATCCGGCGATGCGGATCTGCGGATTCATCATCGCATTGCGCAATTTGTACGGCAGATGGTGCACCTCAAACAGCATGAACACCACGGTCAGAATCAACAGCACCACATTGGTCATGGCACCGGAGAACTGCGCCAGCAGCGTGGTGGCCATGTTCATAATCACATTGGGATCGAGCCGTGCCGCCAGTGCGCTGGTGGAGATATTGATATGAAACTGTGCGGCGAAATGCTGCAGCACCGTCAGCTTCTGTTCCAGCAGGCTGCGGATTTGTGGATAGGTATCGCTGAACTCGCTTACCGAACTGGCCAGCACCCCGACCAGCAGCAGCATCACAATGAAGATCACCGTGATCACCAGCGAGATCGCCACGCCGCGCCGCAGACCCCGGCGCATCAGCAGGGTCACCAGCGGATTAAGCACAATCGCCAGGAAGCTGGCGAGTAAGAAGGGCACCAGAATATCTGACGCGGCACGAATGCCCGCCAGAATAATCACTAACATCGCCAGCTTGACCAGGATGTTCTGGCCAATTTTCTCCTGTGGCTTTTCGTTCATTCCCTCTCCTGAATGGTGGTTCGCTGTGGAAAGTGTAGTTGAACGCCAGTAAGTAATTGTTTGTTTAGGAGTAAGCGAAGCGAACCCGATAAGCACCGCCGGAGATACCGCCATCAGCCCGCCGCTAATCGACGGTGCGCACGGCGAGAAAAGGCGTATAGTGAAGCTTCAGCTATAAAAATTCCGTCAAACACGAGCGCAATCACTCATGCCTGACCAGCCCGCCGCGGCCGAATACAGCCGCTTTCGTCTGAATTTACAGATTCTCTCCATCGTGAAGTTCAACTTCGCCACCTATCTGACCATTGGCCTGCCGCTGGCGGTGCTGCCGGGCTTTGTCCATGACGGCCTGGGCTACAGCGCTTTCTGGGCCGGCGTGGTGATCAGCCTGCAATATGTCGCCACGCTGCTGAGCCGTCCGCATGCCGGTCGCTATGCCGACAGCTGGGGACCCAAAAAAGTGGTGGTGCTTGGGCTGTTTGGCAGCCTGGTGAGCGGGCTGTGTATTTTGCTGTCGGCGCTGGTAGAGGAGCAGGAGGTGCTCAGCCTCGCGCTGTTGTGCCTCGGGCGCGTGCTGCTGGGCGTCGGTCAGAGTTTCTGCGGCACCGGCACCTCGCTGTGGGGCATGGCGAAAGTCGGCTCGCTGCATATTGGCCGGGTGATCTCCTGGAACGGCATTGTCACCTATGGCGCAATGGCGATTGGCGCACCGCTTGGGGTGATGATCTTTCGCAGCGGCGGCCTGCTGCTGCTCTCCAGCGTGATTATCGCCATCAGCGTGCTGGCGATAGTGCTGGCGCTGCCCCGTGCGCCGGTGAAAGGCAGCAAGGCCAAACCGCTGCCGTTCCGCGCGGTGCTCGGTAAGGTGTACGGTTTTGGCCTGCTGCTGGCGATGGGCTCGGCGGGCTTTGGCGTGATCGCCACCTTTATCACCCTGTTTTATCAGGAGCAGGGCTGGGACGGTGCCGCCTTCGCGCTGACGCTGTTCAGCGCTGCGTTCGTCGGCATGCGCCTGCTGTTTCCCAATGCCATTAATAAGCTCGGCGGACTGCGCGTCGCCAGCCTGTGTTTTGCCGTCGAGGCGATTGGCCTGCTGCTGGTGGCGGGCGCGTTCGAACCGTGGATGGCGAAGTTCGGCGCTTTTCTCACCGGCGCCGGTTTCTCGCTGGTATTCCCGGCGATTGGCGTGGTCGCAGTCAAAGTGGTGCCGCAGCAGAACCAGGGCAGCGCGCTGGCCACATATACCGCTTTTATGGATCTGTCGCTCGGCATCACCGGTCCGATCGCGGGCTTTATCATGAGCTTCGCCGGCGTACAGCTGGTCTACCTGCTGACTGCGCTGCTGGTGGGATTTGCGCTGCTTTGTACCCTGCGGATGATCAAGCGTCAGGCTGGGATGCCAGCCGGGGACGCTGCGTCCAGGTCGCCATAAATGGCGCCCCTACAGCATGACAGAGCGCGCATTGATGCGCACCAGGCAATCCGCTGCGGCAATCACACATCGGATGGGGGAAACAGCTGAAAAAAAGGCCTCCGACCGAGGCCAACACTAACAAAAGCGTGTCGCTAAGACACAGATAAGGGTTCGTTTCACATCGTATTGCCTGCAGATGCTGCAAAGAAAACATTTATTTCGTTTTAATTGAATTATGAAATAACGGATATTGGATCTGCCTCGCAAGAATTTCATATTTCGTTTCATCCAGCCACGCACCGGCGCTGACCCTCTCGCTGACGGATCGTCCTGATAATCTCCCTGCTGCTGATTACGGGTGCAGGCCGCATCGGCATTGTCATCAGGCCCGCACTTTGCGCCAGTCCGCTAACGCTGGCGGAAAAATGCGATCCAGGCCGCTAAAAGTTAATTTTCCAAAAAGAACTATTTGAAAAATTTATTTCACTGTAATAGCTTCATAGCACGCTTTCCGTATTGCCTGATCGGGCGCGACCCAGACTGACCCGCGGCCTGCAGGGACCTTACACATCAAAGAGGCAACGACATGACTATCGTAGGAAACTTTATCGGCGGCAAAATCACGCACAGCGCCAGCAACGAAACCATTCCGGTCTACGATCCGGCGACCGGCAAAGTGATCCGCGAACTGACGCAAAGCACGGCGGCAGAAGTGGCGCAGGCCATTGAGGTCGCGCATGCGGCGTTTCCGGAATGGTCAAAAACGGCGCCGCTGCGTCGTGCCCGCGTCATGTTCAACTTCAAAGCGCTGATGGAAAAACATCGCGATGAACTGGCGGCGCTGATTGTTTCTGAGCACGGTAAAGTCTGGTCCGATGCGCTGGGTGAGCTGACGCGCGGCATCGAAGTGATCGAATTTGCCTGCGGCATTCCGCACCTGATCAAAGGGGAAAACTCACCGAACGTCGGTTCTGGCGTCGACAGCTATTCACTGATGCAGCCGGTGGGTGTGGTCGCGGGCATTACGCCGTTCAACTTCCCGGCGATGGTGCCGCTGTGGATGTTCCCCATCGCGCTGGCGTGCGGTAATACCTTTGTGCTGAAGCCGCCGGCGCTCGATCCTTCTGCCTCGGTACGCATGGCTGAACTGCTGAAAGAAGCGGGGCTGCCGGATGGCGTGTTCAACGTGGTGCACTCCTCAAACGAAGACGCCGAGCAGCTGTATAAAGATCCGCGCATCGCGGCGGTCAGCTTCGTCGGCTCGTCCGGCGTGGCCGAGCACATCTACAAAACCGCCAGCGCGCATGGCAAACGCGTGCAGGCCTTCGGCGCCGCGAAAAACCACGCCATTGTGATGCCGGATGCCGATCTGGATGCCACCGTGAACGCCATCATGGGTGGTGCTTTCGGTTCTGCCGGGGAACGCTGCATGGCGCTGCCGGTGGTGGTGGCGGTTGGCGACGATACAGCTGATAAACTGATTTCGCGCCTGACGCCGCTGATCAAAGCGCTGCGCGTGGGGCCGGGCATGCAGCAGGGTGCCGAAGAGAATGAAATGGGGCCGGTGGTATCCGCTGCGCACCAGAAGAAAGTGCTGGGCTACATCGACAAAGGTGAGCAGGAAGGCGCGACGCTGGTGGTTGACGGACGCGGCGTGAAAGTCGCGGGCCACGAAGAAGGCTACTACGTTGGCGGTACGCTGTTCGATAACGTCACGCCGGAGATGGTGATTTGGCGCGAAGAGATTTTCGGACCGGTGCTGAGCATCATGCGCGCCAGCGACTTCGACAGCGCGCTGCAGCTGGTAAATAGCCACGAATTTGGTAACGGCAGCGCCATCTTCACCAGCAACGGCCACACCGCCCGTGAATTTGTGCACAACGTGGAAGCGGGCATGGTGGGTGTCAATGTGCCGGTGCCCGTGCCGATGGCGTTCCACAGCTTTGGCGGCTGGAAGCGTTCGGTGTTTGGTGCGCTCAACGTGCACGGTCCGGACGGGGTGCGTTTCTACACCCGCATGAAAACGGCAACCGTGCGCTGGCCAAGCGGTCAGCAGACCGTTTCTGAATTCAGCATGCCAACGCTGGGTTAATGTCGCGCAACAGGAGAAACAGGATGTCACTGATTTCAAAAGTGCAGCAGCCGGACAGCCACGGGCGTATCCAGCACGTGACGCCTGAGAGCGCCGGCTGGGAATACGTGGGCTTTGACGCTTATCTGCTGAAAAAGGGCCAGACGCTGCGGTTAAGCAGCGGCGAGCGAGAGTTGTGCCTGGTGCTGGTGGCCGGTCTGGCGTCGGTGAAAACCCGCGACGCAGAATTCCCTGGCATCGGTAAGCGCCTGTCGCCGTTTGAGCGCACGCCGCCTTACTCGGTTTACGTGCCGCATCATGATGAGGTTGAAGTCACTGCCGACAGCGATCTGGAACTGGCGGTATGCAGTGCACCGGGCAGTGGCAATCTGCCAGCGCGGCTGATTGCACCGCAGGATGTTGGCGTGGAGCACCGTGGCAAAGGGCGCAACCAGCGCCTGGTGCATAACATTCTGCCGGATAATCAACCGGCCGACAGCCTGCTGGTGGTCGAGGTGTATACCGACGAGGGCGCGACCAGTTCGTACCCCAGCCACAAGCACGATGAGAAGGACAGCCCGGACGAAACCTATCTGGAAGAGACCTATTATCACCGTTTCGATCCCGAGCCCGGTTTCGCCATGCAGCGCGTCTACACCGACGACCGTTCGCTCGACGAGTGTATGGCCCCGTATAACCGCGATGTGGTGACGGTGCCGCGCGGGTATCATCCGGTGGCGACGCTGGCCGGTTACGATAACTATTATCTGAACGTGATGGCCGGGCCGGTACGGCTGTGGAAATTTACCTGGGAGAAGGATCACGCCTGGGTGAACAGCGAGCAGTATCCGCGCCGTTAATCGGGTCTCCGCGTGGTCGCCGGAAATGTGCACCAGGTTAAACGGCGTACGCAAGCATATAAACGTGCACAGCCGTAGGGTGAGCATTGATGCGCACCAGGTTAAACGGCACACGCAATCACTGATGCGCACAGATAAAAAAGGCAGCCAGATGGCTGCCTTTGTTCCATTCGGTACCCGGGGTTTATTCGCTGCTGCTGTTATTCAGCGCCAGCGACACCGCCAGGGTTTGCGCCAGGCACAGCGAGGCCACCTGCGAGCGGAAGCCATCTACCTGCGCTTCGCGCACCACAAAACAGACATCGCTGAACGCCGCCAGCGGACTCACCTGGCTGTCGGTGATGGCGATCTGGTGCGCGCCACGTTTAGCACCCAGCTCCACCAGTTCCACCGCTTCGCGCGCATACGGCGAGTAGCTGATGGCGATGACCACGTCTTTCGGATTCACCATGCTGAGCTGTTCAGTGAACATGCCGCCCAGGCCATCAATCAGAAAAGCGCGACGCTCCAGATGGCGCAGCGCATACACCAGATACGAGGCCACGCTGAACGAGCGGCGCAGACCGATGATGTAGATGTTCTCCGCCTCGTTGAGCATTTTCACCGCTTTGTTCAGCTGGTCGGGATTCACCTGCATCGCCAGCTGCTGCAGCGCCTGGCTGTTGACCATGGTAAAGACGTTGAGGATCTCCACCGGGCTCTCCGGTGAGCTGGCGCTGTCGTCGGTGGCCGTCTGGCGGAACAGGCGCGCCCGTTCGGTATAGTTCACGGTCTCTTCCATCAGGTGCTGACGAAAGACCTGTTTCATTTCGTTGAAGCCGCTAAAGCCGAACGCGTTGGCGAAGCGGATCAGCGTGGAGGGCGGAACATCCGCCTGCTGGGCGATAGAAGCGACGGTATCAAACGCGATGCTGTTGCTGTTATCAAGGATATAACGAGCCACCTGCTTCAGGCGTTTACTCAGCGTCTCGTAGCGACGACGGATATCGTCCTGTAACAAGGTTAATTGCGTTGGGTTATTGGTCATTACTTCGGCCCGTCAGAAAAGGAAATATGGCTGGATAATGAGCGCTATAGTACCAGATGGATGGAAAATTTCATTTGTTTGACGCTATCGTGAAGGCTATTTCATCGGTTTATGAATTGCCTCACAAAACTCAGGGGGTTGAGGGCTTGCCCTCACCCTAACCCTCTCCCGCAGGCGGGAGAGGGAACAGTCCGGAGCGGTCTGATCGGTCTGACAGGCCTGGCACAATGCTTAACGACCTGCCTGAACGGCTCCCTCACCCTAACCCTCTCCCGCAGGCGGGAGAGGGAACAGTCCGGAGCGGTCTGATCGGTCTGACAGGCCTGGCACAATGCTTAACGACCTGCCTGAACGGCTCCCTCACCCTAACCCTCTCCCGCAGGCGGGAGAGGGAACAGTCCGGAGCGGTCTGATCGGTCTGACAGGCCTGGTACAATGCTTAACGACCTGCCTGAACGGCTCCCTCTCCTTAACCCTTTCCCGCAGGCGGGAGAGGGAATAGTCCGGAGCGGTCTGATCGGTCTGACAGGCCTGGCACAATGCTTAACGACCTGCCTGAACGGCTCCCTCTCCCGGTGGGAGAGGGCTGGGGTGAGGGCATCCGCGCGCAACACACTAAAAAGCGGCCCGTCAGGCCGCTTCTCGGTACATCCTCTTCAAATCCGTCAGCCGCGCGCGGCGCGCCAGTAGCCAATCAGGCGCAGATAATTGCCTTTCACGGTCTCAATCAGCGCCTTATCATCCAGCTCACCGTTCAGCCACTGGCGTGACGGCTGGCCAAAAATGGTGCGACCGACGGCAAAACCTTTCACCCACGTCGCCTGAGCAGCGGCGGCGAAGCCAGCTTTCAGCTTCTCTTCCGGCGCATCAAGGCCGAGTAACAGAATGCCGCGACAGTGCGGATCCTGCTGCTCAATCAGCTCGCCGATCGCCTGCCAGCTCTCCGCCGTCAGCGGTGGTAGCTTCCACCAGTCCGGCTGCACGCCCAGGCTATAGAAGTGGCTCAGCATGTCGTAATAGTAGGACTCGTTACGGTCCGGGTTGCTCTCCGGCAGAATCACTTCCAGCAGCAACTCGTGCCCGCTTTTGTTACAGCTGCGCCACACGTCAAGAACCAGTTCGTCCTGCTCTTTACGCAGTTCAGCACTGTCATGGGGATGATAAAACACCAGGCACTTGACGACGTGTTCGGCCGGCCAGTCCACCAGCTGAGAGCCAATATTGCCGTGCTCAAGACGCAGCGGGCGTGAGCTCGGCAGCTCGATGGGCCGCCCAATCCACCAGTGCTTGCCGGTGATGGCGTTGAGCGCTTTCTGGCCATACGTGGTATCCGCCAGGATACCACTCTTCTCATTGAGACCGGCTTCGTTAGCCGCCTCCTGTGCCGCCTGCAACAGCAGCAGTTTCAGCTGCGGAATGCGCTCCTCGCTGACGCCCGCTTCGCGCGCCATATCGGCCAGCTGTTTACGGTGGTCAAAGGCGAACACATTCAGCTCCGGCCACTGCTGCTTACGCGTGGTAACGCGATGCAGATGATTGAGGCGCGCGTCCAGATCCGGACGTTTCACCGCGTTATCGCGGCTGAGGAAATCGTCCAGCTCCTCTTTCGTTGGCATCGCCGGTGCACAGCCGTGACGGGATACCACCAGCGCGCCACAGGCATTGGCGTAGCGGCACGCCTGTTCCCAGCTCTCATCGTTGAGCCAGCCGCGCAGCAGGCCCGACATAAACGCATCGCCGGCGCCCAGCACGTTGAGCACCTCAACGCGCACGCCGCTGTGCAGGCGCGTCTGTTCCCAGCTATCGGGAATCTCGCCCTCAAACACCACACAACCCAGCGGCCCACGTTTGCAGACCAGCGTGGCGCTGCTGGCCTTACGCACATTTTTCAGTGCGGTCAGCGTATCGGTACTGCCACCGGCGATATGGAATTCTTCTTCCGTTCCGACGATCAGATCGAAATAGTGCACCACTTCCTGCAGCTGCTGCGTCACCTGGCCGGATTCAATGAAACGTGTTTCACCGTCACCCAGTGAGGTCAGACCCCATAGCACCGGGCGATAATCGATATCCAGCGCGGTGCGCAGACCGTTGCGCCGGGCAATATCCAGCGCTTTCAGCACCGCCGCCCGCGTGTCCGGATGCGACAGGTGGGTGCCGGTTACCGCCACGGCGCGGGACGAGGTAATGAACTCTTCGCGAATGTCCTCGGGAACCAGCCCCATATCCGCACAGTTGTCGCGATAAAAAATCAGCGGAAAGGTCTCTTCGTCTTTGATGCCGAGGATCACCAGCCCGGTCAGGCGCTGCTTATCGGTGATCAGCCCGTCAGTATTGCAGCCCACGCGCTGCAGCTCTTCACGCAGGAAGCGGCCATTGTGTTCGTCACCGACGCGCGCCAGCATCGCCGACTTCAGCCCCTGAATCGCGGTGCCATAGGCTACGTTGCCGGAAGAGCCGCCGAGGTATTTGTTAAAGCTGGTCATATCTTCCAGGCGCGAGCCAATTTGCTGGCCGTAAAGATCAACGGCGATGCGTCCAATACAAATCACATCAAGCCGCTTCTGTTGTGTACTCATACTGATGGTTTCCTTCTGTGATAAGCAGACACGGCGGGCGCTGCCGCCCACTATCAAGCGCAATGCTTCCGGGGTCTCGGGGTGCCTGACTGGCTATGTGGGCAGTATGAGGAATAAAAATTCCAAACACAATATGAAATGAAACATCCGTCGCGATTTTGTGAGCCAGGTAAAACTCTGGTGCCGCTACCTTTCCCGCCCTTTACGGCTTGCCCGTTTCGCGGGTGCTCTGGCTTGTGAGCCAGCTCGCAGGAAATGATGACGGATGAGAGGAAGCTGCTGACGTGAAATGAAATTTCGTTATGATGGCTGAGGTACAGCAGGCTGTTTCACTTTGCTGTCATCGCGTCCCATCGCCAGCCACGTTTCAGCGCCGAATTTGATCTTCATCGCAAAATGAAATGTTTCTTCTGTAATCATGTTTAATGGAAAAAACATTTGTTTATAATCGCCACACGTTTCACTTAGCGTCGGGCGCGTTTTCACCGCCGACCCGAACCGCGTCGTACCCCCTGAGCGGGTACCACATGTAAAGGAAGAAGCATATGGGCACTATCAGACTGACTACCGCACAGGCGCTGGTGAAATTTCTGGATAACCAGTACCTGAACGTTGACGGCGTTGAAACCAAATTCGTGCACGGCATCTTTGCTATTTTCGGCCACGGCAATGTGCTCGGCCTCGGCCAGGCACTGGAGCAGGACAGTGGCGATTTACAGGTGTATCAGGGCCGTAACGAGCAGGGTATGGCGCACGCTGCCATCGGTTTTGCCCGGCAGTCGCTGCGCCGTCAAATCATTGCCTGTACCTCTTCCGTCGGACCGGGTGCCGCCAACATGATTACCGCGGCAGCCACGGCAACAGCCAATCGGATTCCACTGCTGCTGCTGCCGGGTGATGTGTTCGCCACGCGCCAGCCGGACCCGGTGCTGCAGCAAATCGAGCAGAGTCACGATCTCAGCATCAGCACCAACGATGCCTTCCGCGCAGTGAGTAAATACTGGGACCGCGTGAGCCGTCCGGAACAGCTGATGACCGCCTGTATCAATGCGCTGCGCGTGCTGACCGATCCGGCGGAAACCGGGGCGGTAACGCTGGCGCTGCCGCAGGATGTGCAGGGCGAAGCCTGGGATTTCCCGGAATACTTCTTCCAGAAACGCGTGCACTTGCTTGACCGGCGTCTGCCGACGGCGGCCCAGCTGGACGCGGCGCTGGCATTGATTGCGCGTAAGCACAAGCCGCTGATTGTAGTGGGTGGCGGCGTGAAATACTCCGATGCCGGTCAGGCGCTGCTGAGCTTTGCCGAGCGTTTCAATATTCCGTTTGCCGAAACGCAGGCCGGCAAAGGCACCATCGTTTCCGACCATCCGCTGAACGTGGGCGGCGTGGGTGAAACCGGCTGTCTGGCGGCGAACCTGCTGGCCAAAGAGGCCGATCTGGTGATCGGTATTGGTACGCGCTATACCGATTTCACCACGGCTTCAAAATGGATTTTCCAGCATCCGGAAATCAGCTACCTCAACATTAACGTCAACAACTTCGACAGCTACAAGCTGGATGGCGTGCAGCTGCTGGCGGATGCACGCGAAGGATTAACCGCGCTGGAAGCCGGACTGAACGGCTTTGAGAATCACTGGGGTGGCCAGGTTGAACAGGCGCAGAGCAAGCTGCTGAAAGAGACGCAGCGCGTGTACGCCGCCACTTTCAACACCGACGACTTTATTCCGGAAATCGCTGACCACATCGATCGCACCGCGCTGTTCGCCGAGTTTGAGCGTTTGACAAAGTCGGTGCTGACGCAGAGCAGCGTGCTGGGCACCTTAAACGAACAACTGCCAAAGGATGCGGTGATTGTCGCCGCCGCCGGCAGTCTGCCGGGTGACCTGCAGCGCGTATGGCGCACCAAAGATTACAACGCGTATCACGTTGAGTACGGCTACTCGTGCATGGGTTACGAAGTGAATGCCGCGCTGGGCGTGAAGCTGGCACAGCCGCAGCGCGAAGTCTACGCCATGGTGGGTGACGGCTCGTTCATGATGCTGCACTCCGAGCTGGTCACCTCGATTCAGGAAGGGGCGAAAATCAACGTCATCCTGCTGGATAACATGACCAATGGCTGCATCAACAACCTGCAGATGGAACACGGCATGGACAGTTTCAACACCGAGTTTCGCTTCCGTAATCCGCAGGGCGGCAAGCTGGATGGCGGCTTCGTGCCGGTTGATTTCGCGGCGATAGCCGCCGGCTACGGCTGTAAAACCTACCGTGTCACCACGCTGGAGCAGCTGAAAGCGGCGCTGGAAGATGCGCAGCAGCAGACGGTTTCGACCCTGATTGACATCAAAGTGCTGCCGAAAACCATGGTGCACAAATACTTCAGCTGGTGGCACGTCGGCGTGGCGCAGGCTTCCACCTCAGAGCGGACGCAGCAGGTGGCCGACAAGCTCAATCAGCATATTCAACAGGCGCGTAAGTACTAACCCTTTTCAGGCCGGCGCTGCCCGGCCCGTTTTACCCTACTTATCCGACTCTACAGGTGTAATTATGACGCTCAAACTCGGTGTAATCGGTACCGGCGCAATTGGTCAGGAACATATTCGTCGCTGCAACAACGTGCTGCAGGGCGCAAAAGTGGTGGCGGTTTCAGACATCAATGTGGAAGGTGCGCGCGCGGCGCTGCAGCGGCTGAATATCCAGGCCGAAGTGTATCAGGATGGTCATCAGGTAATTAACTCGCCGGAAGTGGATGCCGTGCTGGTGACCTCGTGGGACCCGACGCATGAAGAGTTCACGCTGGCCGCGATTGCCGCCGGGAAACCGGTGTTCTGCGAGAAGCCGCTGGCGCTAAGCGCGGAGGGCTGCCGTCGCATTGTCGACGCCGAGATCGCGCACGGCAAACGTCTGGTGCAGGTAGGCTTTATGCGCCCGTATGATGCCGGCTATCGCGCGCTGAAAAAGGTGATCACCGACGGTGACATCGGCGAGCCGCTGATGCTGCACTGCGCGCACCGTAATCAGAGCGTCGGCGAGAATTACACCACCGATATGGCCATCACCAACACCCTGATTCACGAGCTGGATGTCCTGCGCTGGCTGACCGAGGATGATTACAAAAGCGTGCAGGTGGTGTTCCCGCGCACGACCTCAAAGTCACACGCGAAGCTGAAAGATCCGCAGATCGTACTGTTTGAAACGCAGAAGGGCATCCGCATCGATGTGGAGATCTTTGTGAACTGCGCGTACGGCTATGACATTCAGTGTGAAGTGGTGGGCGAAGAGGGCATCGCCAGACTGCCGGAGCCATCGGCCATTCAGATGCGCAAAGATGCCCGCCTTGGCAACGCGCTGCTGACCGACTGGAAAGATCGCTTTATCGACGCCTACGACGTTGAGCTGCAGGCGTTTATCAATGATGTGAAAGCGGGCCAGCTGAGCGGGCCTTCTGCCTGGGATGGCTTTGCCGCCTCGGTGGCTGCCGATGCCTGCCTGAAGGCGCAAACCAGCGGCGCGATTGAGCCCGTTGCCATGCCGCCGCGTCCGGCGTTTTACCAGAAATAATCAGGCGCGTGCGCTAAACCTATCCACGGCAGCGGATTACCGCTGCCTCTCTGTGTCAGGGAGCTGAAAATGAACCAAGAGAACGTCAAACTGGCGATTGCGCCGATTGGCTGGACCAACGACGACATGCCGGAACTCGGCAGCGAAAATACTTTCCAGCAAACGGTCAGCGAGATGGCGCTGGCGGGTTTCACCGGTAGCGAAGTGGGCAGCAAGTATCCGCGCGATCCGGCGGTGCTGAAGCCGATGCTGGATATCCGCGGTATGCAGATTTGTAACGCCTGGTTTAGTACCTTTTTTGCCAACGGTGACAAAGCGAAAACCATCGATCAGTTCATCAACCACATGAACTTCCTGCATGCCATGGGCGCGCGCGTGATTGGCTGCTCGGAACAGAGCAAAAGCATTCAGGGCACGTCGCTGCCGGTGCTGGAGCAGAAGCCGGTTTTCACTGACGAAGAGTGGCGCCTGACGGCAGAAGGTTACAACGAACTGGCGGCGATTGCGGCGCAGAAAGGGATGCGCGTAACGCTGCATCATCACATGGGCACCGGCATTCAGACGCCAGCCGAGATCGACCGTTTTATGGCAATGACCCACGATAACGTCGGTCTGCTGTACGACACCGGCCACATTTACTACTCCGAAGGATCACAGCAGGTGATGCTGGATGTGCTGACCCAACATCTGCCGCGTATTTTCCACGTGCATCTGAAGGATGTGCGTGACAGCGTGGTGGCAGAGGTGCGCGCAAACTCGCTGTCGTTCCTCGACGGAGTGAAGAAAGGCACCTTCACCGTACCAGGCGATGGCGTGATCGATTTCAAACCGGTATTCAAAATCCTCGATGATTACGGCTATAAAGGCTGGATGGTCGTCGAAGCGGAACAGGATCCGGCCATCGCTAACCCATTCGAATATGCAGTGAAAGCCCGTAAATATATTCGTGACAATGCCGGGCTGTAAGATTGACGGTCAGTTAGCGCAATGAATTGCGCCGCTACGGTATGTATGCGTATTGCTAGCGGCGTAATTGGTTTTTTATATTAATGTTGCTCTTTTTTAATCACCTTGCCATCTGGCGTTTCGATGTAGACACCTTGCTGAAATCTATAGAGGAAATTTCTCTCACGCGTCACGGATACTGACATTAATAGTAATTTGTCAATGCAATTTCGGGGCGGTGCCATGTCCTCAAAGCATAAGCGATCTTTTTTTTCCAGCTCCTGATAGCCTTTGCCAAATCTGAAAAAAGATACACTATTAAAGTTACCATTATCTATTGCGGGGATCTGATACTCAGCCAGGATAGTTCGCCTGTTACTTTGCCACCATGCAATCGCTTTCTGTTGAGAGTGAGGAAGATCATTGACAAGAATATCAGTAATTCCATCAGAATGATGCACCGCTATAACATGGACAGGTGGTGAAGAGATGGGATAAAAAAAGAGTAAACTACCGCCGATAAATATAATTATTAGAATTAATATTTTCATCAGGCGCCTCCTTCAATATCTATTATTGCTTCCATGTCTGTCAGGAACGGACGAAAACCAAATTTATCGCTACGCTGCAGAATAAACCAGATCTTAAAGAATTGAAACTGGCGAAATTTTGCCTTGTGAATATCAGCAATGTCGAGGCCAAAATGATCCTGTCCATGGTAGCGAAGTCTCGCCTTCCAGCGATTTCCCGCTAATGTAAGATGCATTATATCTATCTTTGTTGCATGCACGTCATGCACCGTTATGCCCAGCCCATTGATTCTGTCTGTGAGAGAGTCGAATTTGGGGAGAATCGTCCGGCCAATTTCTTTTTTCAGGAAAGAGACGCTCGTTGAAGGCAAACATCCATTTTTGTAGTCGAGATTAGCATTCAGAAAGTCCGTAATGATCAGGCGAGTGCTGTTATCACTCTTGTCGTTGAGAATTCTGTCTTTATATGCCATATCCAGCGACAAATCCCGAAACGGCAGGCCGCTGGAGCGCATAAAATGCTCCAGCATCTTATTTATCAGGAAACGTTGCGGGCCAACAAGCGCGAAAGGTAATGACGTGGTTTGCATCTCAGCAAACAGCAGCCTGGCGCACTCCAGCGGTGAAAGCTTTTCGCCAGGTTTCTCATAAGCACCAGCAAAGCGCGACTGGGGATTATGGAAGGGATGCAGCCGCGTCATGTTCCATGGGTCGACCACATTGGAAATGTGGGTGAGGCCGAATTCGTTTTTCATCCGGCGTTCACAGATATCGCCGTAGCGCATATCGTCAGCGCCATAGTCATTAAACATGCGCTGTGTGGTGAAGATATTGAGCGGAAAAGTTGCTAAAGCCATGCGTGATACTCCCTGTCACTGACGAGTCCGTTAATCCGGTCGCGGATTATTTAGTCAGTAAGTGGAGCGGTGAGAATTGATCTGGTGCAGTGCCTTGTGTGAATAACCTCTCGCCGACACAAAAAGAGAAAAAACAAAAACCCCGCGCGGTGGCGGGGTTGAGGACAATGCTTAAGGCGATTACGAAGCCAGCGACAGCGCCGGTTTCTGGCCGTTTTCCGCCAGCCAGTCGCGGATGCGCGCCTGTTCGGCTTCGCTCAGCCACATACCCTGCTTGGTACGGCGCCAGATGGCGTCGTCCAGCTCGCGCACCCACTCGTGTTTCACCAGGTAACGCAGTTCGGCTTCATAGAATTCGTGGCCAAAGTTTTCACCCAGATCTTCACGGCTCT
The DNA here is from genome assembly GCF_059730935.1 of Type-C symbiont of Plautia stali. Classification (NCBI taxonomy): domain Bacteria; kingdom Pseudomonadati; phylum Pseudomonadota; class Gammaproteobacteria; order Enterobacterales; family Enterobacteriaceae; species Type-C symbiont of Plautia stali. The sequence goes on from NZ_AP035923.1 coordinate 281,634, forward strand.
TCGCGCCTTCCAGCAGCACTTCAGTACGGCTGCCGTAGGTGCGGGCAAAGTGACGCGCCATGCCTTCGCTGATGAACGGATAGCGACGGCGCAGGCTGGCAGCGTAATCTTCACGCGTACCGGAGAAATCACCGCCTGGCAGCACGGCGTTTTTGGTCCACGCCGGACCGGCATCGGGGTAGTATTTCGCCAGTTTCTCCAGCGCATGCTCCGCCAGCTTGCGATAGGTGGTCAGCTTGCCGCCGAACACGGACAGCAGCGGTGCCTGACCGTTGTCATCGTGCACGTCCAGCGTGTAATCACGGGTGATCGCCTGCGGTGAATCGGATTCATCATCGCACAGCGGACGCACGCCGGAGTAGGTCCAGACGATATCGTCGCTGGTCAGCTGCTTTTTAAAGTGCGCGTTATACACCTTCAGCAGGTAGCTGATTTCATTGTCATCGATTTTGACATTTTTCGGATCGCCTTTGTATTCGACGTCGGTGGTACCGATGATTGAAAACTCATCCATCCACGGAATCACAAACACGATGCGGTTATCTTCGTTCTGCAGAATGTAAGCCTGCTTTTCGGTGTGCACGCGCGGCACCACAATATGGCTGCCTTTGATCAGGCGAATACCGTACGGCGATTTCAGCTTCAGGCCATCGTCAAAGAACTGCTTCACCCAGGGGCCGGCGGCGTTAACCAACCCTTTGGCGCGCCAGGTGTAGGTTTTGCCGGTATCGACGTCTTCCGCTTCCACCATCCACAGGCCGGCTTCACGCCAGGCGCGGGTTACGCGGGTGCGGGTGCGCACTTCGCCGCCCTGTTTCACCACTTCCTGCGCGTTAAGCACCACCATGCGCGCATCGTCCACCCAGCAGTCGGAATATTCGAAACCGCGCGTAATTTCAGGCTTCAGGGCCGATTCCGCGCCAAAACGCAGACCTTTACTGCCTGGCAGCGTAGTGCGCTTACCGAGGCGATCGTACATAAACAGGCCCATGCGGATCATCCACGCCGGACGCAGATGCGGGCGGTGTGGCAGACGGAAACGCATCGGGAAGGCGATGTGCGGCGCCATTTTCAGCAGCACTTCACGTTCGGCCAGCGCTTCGCCCACCAGACGGAATTCGTAATGTTCCAGATAGCGCAGGCCACCGTGAATCAGCTTGGAACTGGCAGAGGAGGTTGCACAGGCCAAATCCCGCGCCTCCAGCATCAGCACTGACAGGCCGCGTCCTGCAGCGTCCACTGCAATGCCGGCACCGTTGATGCCGCCGCCGATCACGATCAGGTCTTTGGTTTCCACGTCATCTCCTCCGATGTTCGGAATAGTTCTAAAATGTTCGTTTTCGAGCGTAATAATAATCGGAAACCAACATTGACGCCAGCGCTTAACTCAATAAAAACATTCTTGCGTGATATAGCTAACATTTCGGCAGGAAAAAAATCACATATCCACAGGATTTGTCAGGTTATAGCGGCGGCTTATCAGGGTAAACTAACGCCAATTGATGACGAGGTAATGAGAGACCCATGGAAACCTTCGAGTGTATTAACGTCCTGCAGGCTAACGAGCATCTGGCACAGGGAGCGCAACTGGTAGACATCCGCGATCCGCAAAGCTTCGCCATGGGCCATGCCACCGGTGCGCAACATCTGACCAATGACAATCTGGCGACGTTCATTGCCGGCGCCCGGCACGACCAGCCGGTGCTGGTGATGTGCTATCACGGTAACAGCAGTAAAGGCGCGGCGCAGTTCCTGTTAAGCCAGGGCTTTAGCGACGTCTACAGCATCGACGGCGGTTTTGATGCCTGGCGCGCGGCGTTTCCGACGCAGGTCGCCACCGGCAGCCTCTGATTGACCGATTAAAGGAAGGAGAGCACCGCACGATGCGCATCACCCAGTTTAACCAGCCGCGCATGGCGCAGGCGTTTGTGGATTACATGGCGACGCGTGGCGTCACGCTGCGCATTGAGCGCGAAAGTCACTGTGTCATTGTGCTGGATGACGACAGCAAGCTGGAGATGGTCGAAAACGAACTCGCGCAGTTCGTGCGCGATCCCAACCATCCACGCTATCAGGCGGCGAGCTGGCACAGCGGTACCACCGACAGCGGTCTGCGTTATGAGCGTGGTAATATCTGGGCAAACATTCGCGAACGCGCGGGTCCGCTCACGCTGACCATCATGATCGCCTGCGTGGCGGTGTTTATCCTGATGCAGATTGTCGGCGACGATGTGGTACTCAGCTGGCTGGCCTGGCCGGCGGATTCCTCCCAGTATTTTCAGGTGTGGCGCTGGTTCAGCCACGCGCTGCTGCACTTCTCGCTGCTGCACATTCTGTTCAACCTGATGTGGTGGTGGTATCTCGGCGGTGCGGTAGAGAAGCGCCTCGGCAGCGGCAAACTGTTCGTTATCATGCTGATTTCAGCGCTGCTGAGCGGCTGGATGCAGGCGAAGTTCAGCGGCGTGCTGTTTGGCGGGCTGTCCGGCGTGGTCTATGCGCTGATGGGCTACTGCTGGCTGCGCGGCGAGCGCGATCCCGAAAGTGGCATTTATCTCGAGCGCGGCCTGATTGGCTTCGCTATTGTATGGCTGGTGATTGGCTGGTACGGCGCCTTTGGCCTGTCGATCGCGAACGCTGCGCACGTCACCGGTTTGCTGGTGGGGCTGGCAATGGCGTTCGTTGATACGCGCAAACGCGCACGTCGCTAGCAGCAGGATAAAAAGAACACGGCCTTGAGCCGAGGAGAGAGATGTGAAGCAGACGCAACGTCATGACGCCATTATCGATCTGGTCCGGCGTCAGGGGTATGTCAGTACGGAAGAGCTGGTGGATCACTTTGAGGTCAGCCCGCAGACTATCCGGCGCGATCTGAACGATCTGGCCGATCAAAACAAAATTCAGCGTCATCACGGCGGCGCAGCGCTGCCTTCCAGCTCGGAAAACACCGCGTGGCAGGATCGCAAAATGATGTGGTCGGCGGAAAAGGCACGCATCGCCGAGCGCGTGGCGAGCCAGATCCCGGACGGCGCCACGCTGTTTATTGATATCGGCACCACGCCGGAAGCGGTGGCGCATGCGCTGCTCAACCACAACAATCTGCGTATTGTCACCAACAACCTTAACGTGGCGATTTTGCTGATGGGCAAGCCGGATTTCCGTGTGATCATCGCCGGCGGTGAAGTGCGCACGCGCGACGGCGGTATCATGGGAGAAGCCACGCTCGATTTTATCTCTCAGTTCCGGCTCGATTACGGCATTCTCGGCATCAGCGGTATTGATATGGACGGTTCGCTGCTGGAGTTCGACTATCACGAAGTGCGCACCAAACGCGCCATTATCGAAAACTCGCGCTGCGTGATGCTGGTGGTGGATCACTCGAAGTTTGGCCGTAACGCCATGGTTAACCTTGGCAACATGAGCCTGATTGATTACCTGTATACCGATCAAACCCCGCCGTTAAGCGTACTGAAGGTGATTGAACAGCACGAAGTGCATCTGGAGCTGTGCTGATTTCCCAGGTGCGCATCAATGCGCACCCTGTGAGGCACCTGGCCATCGTTACCAAACCGCACCCTGGGTCATCGCGCTTATTGTAGGGTCGCCATTGATGGCGACCAGGCCGCAGCGGCACGCCTTTTTTCACTGCATCTTCATTTCCCTGTCGCTTTTTTCAGCGTCCCCGGCTTAACTTACTCTTTCAGATTTGCGCTTGCCCGTGTTTACCGTTTCGGATGCAAAGGGATGCACTATGTCGCCGCTAAAATTCAATAAAACCCGCTTTGACGCCGCGCTGACCCGCCAGTGGCAGCAGCTCGGACTGACTTCCGCCCGGCAGATGACGCCGCATCAGTGGTGGCAGGCGCTCAGCCGGGCGCTGATGGAACTGCTCGCCGCACAGCCGCCCGTGCCGCCGAAAAGCGCTCAGCGCCACGTTAATTATCTCTCGATGGAGTTTCTGCCCGGCCGGTTGACCGGTAACAACCTGCTCAATCTCGGCTGGTATAACGAGGTGGCTGCCGCGCTGGCAGAGCACGAGGTTGAGCTGAATGAACTGCTGGAGGAGGAGGTCGATCCGGCGCTGGGCAATGGCGGTCTGGGACGGCTCGCGGCCTGCTACATGGATGCGATGGCGACGGTCGGCCAGCCGGCGATGGGGCACGGCCTCAACTATCAGTACGGTCTGTTTCGTCAGTCGTTTGTGGCCGGACAGCAGCACGAAGCGCCGGATGACTGGCAGCGCGATCGCTATCCGTGGTTCCGCCACAACGCCGCGCTGGATGTGCCGGTGGGGCTGGGCGGTAAGGTCAAAAAGCGCGACGACGGCAGCGTCGAGTGGCGTCCGGCACAGCAGCTGATCGGCCAGGCCTGGGATCTGCCGGTAATCGGCTATCGCAACGGCATCACGCTGCCGCTGCGCCTGTGGCAAGCCACCAGCGCGCAGCCGTTTGACCTGACGCTGTTTAACGCCGGGAAGTTCCTGCAGGCGGAGCAGCCGGGCATTGAAGCCGACAAGCTGACCAAAGTGCTCTATCCCAATGACAACCATGCGGCAGGTAAACGTCTGCGGCTGATGCAGCAGTATTTCCAGTGCGCCTGCGCGGTGAGCGACATACTGCGTCGTCACCGGCTGGCGGGCCGTGCGCTGCATACGCTGGCGGATTTCGAAGTGATTCAGCTCAACGATACCCATCCCACCATCGCTATTCCGGAGCTGCTGCGTCTGCTGCTGGATGAGCATGGCCTGAGCTGGGACGACGCCTGGCACATTACCAGCCGCACCTTTGCCTATACCAACCATACGCTGATGCCGGAGGCGCTGGAGCGCTGGCCGGTGAGCCTGCTGCGCGAACTGCTGCCGCGCCATCTGCAAATCATCAAACAGATCAATCGCCAGCTGAAGCAGCAGGTTAAACAGCGCTGGCCGAATGACAGCGCCCTCTGGCACAAGCTGGCGGTGGTGAGCGACGGCGAAGTGCGCATGGCCAATCTGTGCGTGGTGAGCTGTTTCGCCGTCAACGGTGTGGCAGCGCTGCACTCGCAGCTGGTGGTTAACGATCTGTTCCCGGAATATCACCAGCTGTGGCCACACAAGTTTCATAACGTCACCAACGGCATTACGCCGCGCCGCTGGCTGAAGCAGTGCAATCCCCTGCTGTCCGCGCTGATTGACGACAGCCTGCAGGTGGAATGGGCCAACGATCTCGACGCGCTGGAATGGCTGGCGCCGCTGGCGAAGAAGAAAAGCTTTCGCCAGCAGTTCCGCACCATCAAGCAGCAAAACAAACTGCGGCTGACGGTGTACATCAAACGCGTGACCGGCATTGATATCAATCCTGACGCGCTATTTGATGTGCAGATCAAGCGCCTGCACGAATACAAACGCCAGCATCTCAGTCTGCTGCACATTCTGCACTGCTATCGCCAGCTACGCGATAACCCGGACAATCCCGACTTCGTGCCGCGCGTCTTTCTGTTTGGCGCCAAGGCGGCGCCCGGCTATTTGCTGGCAAAAAACATCATCTGTGCCATCAATAAAGTCGCGGAGGTGATCAACAACGACCCGCTGGTGGGCGATCGCCTGAAGGTGGTGTTTGTGCCGGATTACCGGATTACCGCCGCCGAGCTGATGATTCCGGCAGCCGATCTCTCGGAGCAGATCTCTACGGCCGGTTACGAAGCCTCCGGTACCGGCAACATGAAGCTGGCGCTCAACGGCGCGCTGACCATTGGCACGCTGGACGGGGCTAACGTGGAGATTGCCGAGGCGGTCGGTGAGAAAAATATCTTTATCTTTGGCAACACGGTGGATGAGGTAAAAGCACTGAAGGCCGACGGTTACAGTCCGAAGAAACTGCGCAAGCACGATCGCTATCTCGACGGTTTGCTGAAGGAGCTGGAAAAGGGCAAATTCAGCGACGGCGACCGGCAGGTATTTGCGCCGCTGCTGGAGAGCCTGAGCAAACAGGGCGATCCGTGGCTGGTGCTGGCCGATTTCGCCGCTTATATCGCGGCGCAGCAGCGCGTCGAAGCGCTGTGGCGCGATCCGGAAGCGTGGACCAAAGCGGCGATTCTCAACACGGCGCATACCGGCCGCTTCAGTGCCGATCGTTCGATTCGCGATTATCAACAGCGTATCTGGCAGGCGGCGCGCTGAGCCGCCGGAAAATGACGCTGCATGCGTAATGTGCGCACGGCAACGAAGGAGACAACATGGCCATGAAGAAACTGGATCAGGCTGCACGGGATGCCGGTATCGCACTGAGTTTTATCAACAATAAAGGTGAGTCACAGACCATCAGCGACGACACCAAACGCGCGCTGATGGCGCTGATGGACGCCCCGACGGGCAACGCGCCACCGCTGCCGCCGGTGCTGGTGTTCACGCCGCCCGGACTGCCTGAACTGACGCCGCAGGGCAGCGACGACTACCGCTGGCAGCTGGTGAGCGAGCAGGGGCAGCACTATGACGGCACGCTGAGCGCGGGAGAAAGCCTGGCGCTGCCGGCAGAACTGCCCGAGGGCTACCATCAGCTCACGCTGAGCACTTCACGCCAGCAGTGGCAGACGCGCATTATCATCGCACCGGCGCGCTGTTATCTGCCGCCAGCGCTGGCGCAGGGGGAGAAGCGCTGGGGCGCGCTGGTGCAGCTCTACACGCTGCGCTCAGCGCGTAACTGGGGCATCGGCGACTTTGGCGATCTGATGCAGATGCTGGAGCAGGTCGCCGCTCACGGCGGCGATTTCATCGGTCTCAACCCGCTGCATGCGCTCTATCCGGCGCAGCCGGATCACGTCAGCCCGTACAGCCCGAGCTCGCGCCGCTGGCTCAACGTGCTGTACATCGACATCAATCAAATCGACGAATTCACCCACAGTGACGCCGCCCAGCGCTGGTGGCACAGCGCGCCAACGCGCAAAGCGCTAAAACAGGCGCGCAGCGCAGCGTTTGTCGATTATCGCGCGGTGACGACGCTCAAGCTGACTGCGCTGCGTTTTGTCTGGCAGCACGCACAGCCGCAGCTGACCCGGCAGCCGGCGTTTCAGCAGTTTCTGGCTGAAGGCGGCGATGCGCTGCGCTACCAGGCGGCGTTTGACGCCATCGTAGCGGCGCGCAGCCAGCAGCATCCCGATGAGTGGGGCTGGGAAAAGTGGCCGTCAGGCTGGCAGCAGGCGCAGCAGCCGGAGGTGCAGCAGTGGTGCGCGCAGCATGAGGACGACATTTTGTTCTGGAGCTGGCTGCAGTGGCTGGCGCAGCAGCAGTTCGCCGCCTGCTGGCAGCGTAGCCAGCAGCTGGGGATGGCGGTCGGGTTATATCGCGACTTGGCGGTTGGCGTGGCACAGCACAGCGCGGAAACCTGGCAGGATCCGCAGCTGTATAAGCTGGGGGCATCGGTGGGTGCACCACCGGATCCGCTTGGCCCGCTCGGGCAAAACTGGGCGCTGCCGCCGCTCGATCCACATGTGCTGCGCGCGCGGGGCTATCAGCCGTTTATCGATCTGCTGCGCGCCAATATGCGCGATTGCGGGGCGCTGCGCATCGATCACGTGATGGCGCTACTGCGTTTGTGGTGGATTCCCTATGGCGAAGGTGCCGACAAAGGCGCGTATGTTGCCTATCCGGTGCACGACCTGCTGGCGATCCTTGCGCTGGAGAGTCAGCGTCAGCGCTGTATGGTGATCGGTGAAGATCTCGGCACCGTGCCGCAGGAGATCGTCAGCCTGCTGCGCGACCGCGGCATTTTTTCGTGGAAGGTGCTGATGTTCGAGTGCGGGGAGGAGGGGCAGTTCCGGCCACCGGCAGCCTATCCGCGCCAGTCGATTGCCAGTGCCAGTACCCATGATTTACCGACGCTGAGTGGATTCTGGCATGCCGCCGATCTGCAATTGCGCGAGCAGCTGGGGCTGTTTACTAAACGCAGCATGCTGAAGGCGGCCATCGCGGACCGCGATCGGCAGAGAACCGCGTTGCTGAACGCCCTGAGCGAGGCGCAAGCCATTGATGCGCGCAGCAAAAACCGCGCCGGCCAGCGTCTGACGCCTGCGCTGAATCAGGGCGTGCACCGCTTTCTGGCGTACACCGACAGCGCCCTGCTGGGGCTGCAGCCGGAGGACTGGCTGGGAATGGAGACGCCGGTCAACGTGCCGGGCACGGTAGCCGAATACCCCAACTGGCGGCGCAAACTGCGCGTACCATTGGAGAAGTTGTTTAGTTACCGGAAAGTGCAGCAGCTGCTGGCGATCGTCAATGAAGGGCGTAAGAAGCCGTAAAACACGCGGCAGCCGGGGTGGCTGCCGCATCTTCTATCAGTAGTAGGAGTGCTCGCCGCGCTGATGCTCGGTGAGATCGCGCACGCCTTTCAGCTCAGGGAAGGCGGCCAGCAGCTCTTTCTCGATGCCGTCTTTCAGCGTCACGTCAATCATCGAGCAACCGTTACAGCCGCCGCCGAACTGCAGAATGGCATAGCCTTCGTCGGTGATCTCCATCAGCGAGACGCGACCGCCGTGGCTGGCCAGCTGCGGGTTGATCTGCGCCTGCAGCAGATACTCCACGCGCTCAACCATCGGCGCATCATCCGACACTTTACGCATCTTGGCGTTCGGCGCTTTCAGCGTGAGCTGTGAGCCGAGGTTATCGGTCACGAAGTCGATTTCCGCATCTTCGAGGTACGGCGCGCTCAGCTCATCGACATACGCAGACAGCTTGTCGAACTTCAGTTCGGTATCGGTGGCTTCGACCGCATCCGGCGGGCAGTAGGAGACGCCGCACTCGGCGGTTGGCGTACCCGGGTTAATAACGAATACGCGAATCTGGGTGCCATCTTCCTGTTTTGACAGCAGTTTTGCGAAGTGCTCTTGCGCAGTATCAGTAATACGGATCATGGCGATTGCTCAATAGTTGACTAAAATACCTGGTTATAATACGCCCAACGCCGACGCTCTACAAGGTACGGCACAGGCATCCTATGTGTACGCTGGCCGCGCCCTGCGCCAGTAATAAGCGGCTGATTTCCCCCACCGTGCTGCCGGTGGTCACCACATCATCGATAAGCAGGATGTGGCGTCCGCGCACCGCCATTTCAAGGCGAAACGCGCCACGCAGATTACTTTTCCGGGCGCGGGCGCTGAGCGCATGCTGCACCGCACCGTGACGCACCCGGCGCAGCCCTTCGCGGTATTCACAGCCGAGCCAGCGCGCCAGCGGTTTAGCCAGCAGCGCGGCCTGATTATAACCACGCTGCCAGGCGCGGCGGCGATGCAGCGGCACGCTCAGCACCAGATCGATACGCGGCAACGGCTGCTGGCGGCGCTTTGTTAATAATTTTAACAAAAGCAGCCGCGCCAGCATCACCCTGAGTGCGGTTGCGCGCGAGAATTTGAGCTGCTGCACCCATTCGCTCAGCGGCGGCACATAATCACTCACGCAAGTGAGAGCGTGCCACGGCGGCGGCCGGCGCAGACAGCGCCCGCACGGCTGATCGCCGCTGGCCGGCAGTCCGCAGCAGGGACAGAGCGCCGGCAGCGCCGGTAGCTGACGCAGACATACGCTGCACAGGCCGTGCCGGGCGATCCGCAGCGGCAGACGGCATAGCCAACACAGGGCCGGGATTGCTAGCATAGCGACCTCCTTTTCACTTTTCGGGAGTGTAACCGATGAGTTCGCTTTACTGGCACACCACAGGCACAGGCGATCGCGATCTTGTGCTGCTGCACGGCTGGGGACTGAACGCCGAAGTGTGGCAACACATTGTTCCGCGACTCAGCCCGCATTTTCGTCTGCACCTGGTGGACCTGCCGGGATTTGGCCGCAGCCAGGGATTTGAGCCGCTGAGCCTGGCGCAGATGGCGCAACAGCTATTACCGCAGTTGCCAGCGCGCGCCGTGCTGCTCGGCTGGTCGCTGGGCGGCTTAGTGGCCAGCCAGCTGGCGCTGAGCCAGCCCGATCGCGTGGCGGCATTGATTAGCGTGGCGTCGTCGCCGTGCTTTACCGCCCGGGATGAATGGCCGGGCATCCAGCCTGAGACGCTGGCAACGTTCCAGCAGCAATTGAGCAGCGATTTCCAGCGCACGGTGGAGCGTTTTCTCGCGCTGCAAACCATGGGTACGGAAAATGCGCGCCAGGATGCGCGCCAGCTGAAAGAGGTAGTACTGTCGCAGCCAATGCCGTCGGTGGCGGTACTGGAAGGGGGATTGAACATTCTGCGCCACGATGATTTGCGCAGCGCACTGGATGGGCTGACGCTGCCGTTCCTGCGTATTTATGGCGCGCTGGATGGCCTGGTGCCGCGCCGCATTGCGCCGCAGCTGGATGCGCGCTGGCCGCATTCGCAGTCGGTTGTCATCGCGAAGGCCGCGCACGCGCCGTTTATTTCGCACCCGGAGGCGTTCTGCCAGCAGGTGCAGCAGTTCATCCACGCAGCCACATAAACTGCCAGGCGGCCAGCACCAGCGGCTGGCTGCCATCCACGCGCTGCCCGCTGATCACATCCTGAAAAGGGCGCGCCTGCGGCAGCGTGGTGCTGATCTCGCGGCTGCTGAGATTGAACACGCACAGTAACCCTTCGTCGCTGTCCGCGGCGTGACGGCGCAGCAGCAGCACCGCGTTGTCGCTCTCCAGCAGCGTCATCGGATTGTCCGGATGGAACGCCGGCTGCCGGGTGCGCAGCTGAATCAGCGCGCTAAGCCGCTCAAACACCTGCTGACGCAGCGGGTTGCCGCCGCTGATTTGCTGTTCGATATCGCGCAGGCTGTACTTCTCACGGTTGATGGCGCGGTTGTGCCCGGCAGCGCGCACGCCCTCGTTGTCATTGCGCGAGCCGAGAATACTTTGAATATAGATGGCGGGCACGCCGGGAAAGGCCAGCAGAATCGCGTGCGCCAGCAGGAAGCGACGCAGGCGCGTCTCGTCATCGTCGGTCTGGTGATTGAGCGCATCCAGATACGTTACGTTGATTTCATACGGGCTGGTGCTGCCGTCCGGGTTGTTTTTATAGGAGACCAGCGCGCCCTCCAGCGCAAGTTCACGCACCAGCGCCACAATCTCGACTTCCGACAAAATTCCGCGTGCCGGATTGAGGCCAATGCCGTCGTGCGAGGCGAGAAAATTGAAGAAGGTGGTGCCGCCATCACCGGGCTCAAGCGTGCTGGCCCACTGGCGCAGCGCGCGCGCCGAGCCGGAGTGAATGGCGTGCAGCACCAGCGGCGGCAACGAAAACTGGTAAACCATCTGCGCTTCGTCGTGGCCGTTGCCGAAATAGCTGATGTTATCCTGATGCGGCACGTTGGTTTCGGTCACGATCACCGTACCTGGCGCGACTTCGTTGGCGATGGCGCGAAACAGCTTCACCAGCTGATGGGTTTTGGTCAGATGGATACAGCGTGTGCCCGGCGTTTTCCACATGTAGCCTACCGCGTCCAGCCGCACGTAATCCGCGCCTTTATTGAGATAATCCAGCAGCACGCCCACCATGCGGATCAGCACCTGCGGATTGGCGAAGTTGAGATCGATTTGGTCGGCGCTGAAGGTGGTCCAGATAAAGCGCGTGTCGCCGTTAGCGAGGGTAAACGGCGTCAGCAGCGGTGAGGTGCGCGGGCGCGTCACGGCACTGAGATCGGTGGCGGGCGGCATGCTGATAAAAAAGTCGTCCCAGCCGGCATCCTGCGCCAGAAAGTGGCGAAACCACGCGCTGTGCGCCGACATGTGGTTACAGACGAAATCGAACATCAGCCGGGTTTCGCTGTGCAGCGCCGTGATGTGCTGCCAGTCACCGCAAATCGGGTTCACTTTGTGGTAATCGATAACCGAGAAGCCATCGTCGGACGAGTAGGGGAAAAATGGCAGCAGATGCACCAGGCTGAAGGTGGACTGCAGATGCTGCTGATAAAAGCGCGTAAAGCTGGCGAGCGTGGGCTGCTCGGGTTCGCGGAACTGGTCAGCGTAACTGATCAGCACCACGTCTTTTTCATCCCAGTGTGCTTTACGCGGCAGCTTTACCGTGTCGCGCGCCGCGCGGATGTGCGAAAGCAGGCGCTCGCGCGCCGCGACGGGGAAGCTACCTTCATAAATCTCATCGAGCAGGAAGTTGATAATGTCCATCGGATCGCCGGGTTACGCGGAAGGTCATTTTTTCACACGGTTTTTTCAGCGTAGTCCGCCAGGACAATTTATCAACCTCCTGTACTCGCGCGCCGCTTAGCGTTTCTTCCCAAACGCGGCCGCCAGCGCATCGCCCATCGCACTGTTACCGACGCTGGCGCTGGCAGGTTTGCCGCGGCCTTTGGCACCGGCGGCCGGCCGCGCGGCCTCTTTGCCTGCGCCACGGTTGCCGCCGCTGCGCGCGTTGCTTTCACCCGGCTGCTCATCCAGACGCATGGTCAGCGCGATACGCTTACGCTGCAGATCGACTTCCATCACCTTCACTTTGACGATATCGCCGGCTTTCACCACCTGATGCGGATCGTCTACGAATTTGTCCGACAGCGATGAGATGTGCACCAGGCCGTCCTGATGCACGCCGATATCGACGAACGCGCCGAAGTTGGTCACGTTGGTCACCGCACCTTCCAGCAACATGCCCGGCAGCAGGTCGTTGAGCGTCTCCACGCCTTCGGCAAACTGCGCGGTTTTGAACTCCGGACGCGGATCGCGGCCCGGTTTCTCCAGCTCTTTGATGATATCGGTGACGGTCGGCAGTCCGAAACGCTCATCGGTGAAGTCGCGCGCATTCAGGTCGCGCAGGCTACCCGGATTGCCCATCAGTTCATTAATCGCCTGTTCCGTAGCGGCGAGAATGCGCTCCACCAGCGGATAGGCTTCCGGATGCACCGTTGAGGCATCCAGCGGATTATCGCCGTGGTTGATGCGCAGGAAGCCGGCGCACTGTTCAAAGGCTTTCGGCCCAAGGCGGCTCACCTTCAGCAGCTGCTGACGGTTCTGGAAACGGCCGTTTTCGTCACGCCAGCTGACAATGTTCTGCGCCATCATGCGCGTCAGGCCGGCGACTCGCGTCAGCAGCGCCACCGAAGCGGTATTCAGATCGACGCCCACGGCGTTCACACAATCTTCCACCACCGCATCGAGTTTTTTCGCCAGCTGGCTCTGGCTGACATCGTGCTGATACTGGCCAACGCCAATCGATTTCGGGTCAATTTTGACCAGCTCTGCCAGCGGATCCTGCAGACGACGGGCGATAGACACCGCACCGCGCAGCGAAACGTCGAGATCGGGGAACTCCTGCGCCGCCAGTTCGGAAGCGGAATAGACCGATGCTCCGGCCTCACTGACAATCACTTTTTGCGCTTTGATTTGCGGGAACTGCTTCTGTACGTCGAGGAAGAAACGCTCGGTTTCACGTGAAGCGGTGCCGTTGCCGATCGCCACCAGTTCAACCTGATGTTTCGCGCACAGTGCTGCCACCGAGGTCGCGGCTTTGGCCGCCTGGCCGGTATGCGGATAGATGGTATCGGTCGCGACCAGCTTGCCGGTGGCATCGACCACCGCCACTTTGACCCCGGTGCGCAGGCCAGGATCGAGACCCATGGTGGCGCGCATGCCGGCCGGGGCCGCCATCAGCAGATCGTGCAGATTACGGGCAAACACGTTGATCGCTTCGTCTTCTGCCCGTTCGCGGATGGTGCCCATCAGTTCGGTTTCGAGGTGCAGCAGGACCTTGATGCGCCAGGTCCAGCTGACCACGGCTTTGCGCCAGCTGTCGGCCGGTGCGTTGTTCAGGCGCAGGCCAAGGTGGTCGGCGATCAGCGTTTCACCGTAGCTTTCGCGCGGTGCCTCGTCGAACTGCGGATCGGCGTTGAGCGACAGCTGTAAAACGCCTTCGTTACGGCCACGGAACATGGCCAGCGCGCGGTGCGACGGCACGCTGCTCAGCGCTTCGTGGTGATCGAAGTAGTCGCGGAATTTAGCGCCTTCTTCCTCTTTGCCTTCCACCACGCGCGCAACCAGATGGGCGTTCTTCCACAGGTAATCACGCACTTTCGCCAGCAGCGTGGCGTCTTCGGCGAAGCGCTCCATCAGGATATAGCGTGCGCCATCCAGCGCGGCACGCACATCGGCAACGCCTTTGTCCGCGTCGACATAACGCGCTGCCAGCTGCTCGGGGTCCTGAGACGCATCGTTCCACAGCGTCTCTGCCAGCGGTTCCAGCCCGGCTTCGATAGCGATCTGCCCGCGCGTGCGGCGCTTCTGCTTATAAGGCAGATAGAGATCTTCCAGCTCGGTTTTGTTCAGCGTGCCGTTGATAGCAGTGGCTAATTCCGGCGTCAGTTTGCCCTGGTCATCAATGGATTTCAGAATCAACTGGCGGCGTTCCTCCAGCTCACGCAGATAGCCGAGACGGCTCTCCAGCGTACGCAGCTGGGTATCATCCAGCCCGCCGGTCACTTCCTTACGGTAACGTGCGATAAACGGCACGGTGTTCCCTTCGTCCAGCAAGCGAATGGCGGCGTCAACCTGGTCGGCGCGAGCCTTCAGCTCACCTGCGATAATCTGGCTCAGCGAATCTTTCATCATCAGTAACTGTCTTGCTTACACAGGGTTAGAAATAGGGGACAGTTATACGGACTGAGGCCGCAAATTGCCAGCCGCTGACCGGTGAATCCGTCTTTTTCTGAATGCAGCGCGCAACTCAGAGAAACTTAGCCACCTATGTGTTAAACCCCAACGCAATGGCGTGCCGGTTGCTGCCAGGCTCGCCCCGCCTCTGCCCTATAATCCGTGGCAAACCACGGAAGGAGGGTGAAGCAATGATCAAATTACTGCTGCTGCTGGCCGGACGCGAGCTGCTGGTGCGTTATCGTCTGCTGATTTATGGCCTGGCGCTGTGCGGCGTGCTGCTGGCCGGCATGATCGTGGCGGACGTGCTGGTCGATGGGCATATCAATCTGTCGCTACAGGTGCTGGCGCTCTTACTGTCGCTGTCGCTGCTGTTTAACCTGCTGAGCGGCGAGGTGTCGCTGCAGCGCTGGCTTAATCTGCTGTTTTCCCTGATTTTTGTCGGCACGCTGCTGGCCGGCGCGCTGTGGCACGGTGATGAAAGGCAACTGAAGAAACTGCTGCTGACGGTGATGGAAATCTGCCTGTTGTTTAACGGCCTGTTTCGCTGCCTGAGCGCGGCGCTGATTCAGCGCCAGCGCTGGGTGCGACATTTTATGCTGGGCTGCGGCGAGATGGTGCTCAGCGTGGTGCTGTTTTTCAATGACAACCTGCATACCTGCCTGTTGCTGGGCAGCTGGCTGGTGCTGTTGCTGCTGTCGTTCAGCCTGACGGTGTGGCGCGTCTGGCGCCAGTGGCAGCGCCTGCCGGCGGGTCAGTCCGTTACGCTGCTGCCGTGGTTTTGTCGCGGCCATCGTCATATCGCGCGGCTCCGGCCGTGGCAGCAGGCCCGCTTTCCGCCGGTCGCCGCGGCATTTCCTCTCTGTGTCCACGTCTGGCAGGCGCAGTCTGAAGCCAGTCAACAGCCGAAGCGCTATGTGATTGACCGTTACATCGGCGTGATTAACGGTGAAGGGCACTTTTGTACCGGCCACGCGGCACTGAGCTTTGGCGAGCGCGGCTACATCAGCCTTTATCCGCAGCAGGAGATCGATCCGCAACCGCACGAGCTGCCGCGTCTGCTGCTGGCCGGACAGATTAACGATCGCCCCGGCCGTTTTCTCCCCTCGCTGGCGGCAGAGATTGCCGACTGGCGCAGCCCGGATTTAACCTTCAATTTTCAGCACTACAACGGGCAGGCGCTCGCCAGCTACTGGCAGGCCAACCGTGGTGACAGCCTGTATAATCTGACGGCAAAAAACTGTTCGACCACCGTGGTGGATGCGCTGGACGTGGCGTTTGAAGGCTATTACGGCCAGCGGCTGCAGCAGGTGTTTGCGCTGCTGCTGCAGCCGGCGTTCTGGGGCGCCTGCGCGCTGCGCGAACGGGCAGAAATCATGACCTGGACGCCCGGCCTGGTCGCCGATTATGTGCGCCTGATGAAAAAGACGCTGGGTGCCTGTCCGGGCAGGTAAGGCTTTGTGATAGCCTCTGTGCAGTGAACAGGGCTGTAACCACGAGTGAAGCGATGAAAACCCAACTGATTACCCGCGAAGGCTATAACAAGCTGCGTGCTGAGCACGACCATCTGTGGAATGAGAAGCGGCCGGAAATCACCCGCATTGTCTCCTGGGCCGCCAGCCTGGGCGATCGCTCTGAAAACGCCGATTACACCTATAACAAGCGCCTGCTGCGCCAGATTGATCGGCGCGTGCGCTATCTGCGTAAATGCCTCGCCGAGCTGAAAATTGTTGATTATGCGCCGCAGCAGGAGGGCAAAGTGTTCTTCGGTGCCTGGGTGGAAGTGGAGAATGAGCAGGGCGACGTGAAGCGTTTTCGCATCGTCGGACCGGACGAGATCTATGGCGATACGGTGAAAGAGTACATCTCCATCGACTCGCCGATGGCACGCGCGCTGATCAAAAAAGAGGTGGATGACGAGGTGACGGTAAACACGCCGGAAGGGCAGAAGGTGTGGTTTGTGAACCGCATTGAGTACGTCACGGAAAGTGAGGAAAAAAGAGGCGGAGAGTAATGGCCTGGTGAAACAAGCCGGGGCGCAACTTATTCTCCGCTGGCGAAAGGGCTGGCAGTATAAGAGGGGGAAGCGCCGCAGCCTTGCCGCGCCAGATAAGCGTTATTTGCCCGGCGTGGTCGCCGTGGTCGTTGAGGTGCTGCTACCGCCGTGATCGCCGCCGCCCATGGTGGCCAGCGCGACGCCGAGCAGGGCACCCACCGCACCGATGCCGATAGCATCGGAATTACCTTTGGCCGTGGTCGACGCCTGTGCGCCGGCGGCTTCGCCCGCTGGCGTAGCGGCCTGAACCTGTGTGAGGCTGGTGAGTACCAGAGCGCTCAGCAGAACAACGGTTTTTTTCATCTTTCTTCTCCACATGAACTCAGTAAGCAGGTACCGATGCAGTGTCGGAGATCATTTGCGCAGAGGAAAGGGGAGTTTACTGACTGATTTAAATCACTTTATTTAACGCTGGCCTTATTTTGCGCGCGCACTGGCACTGTTCCGAGCGCGGATACGCAGTCAGCGGTGAAAACGCGCTATTTTATGCTGCTGAGCGCGGCCGCTGGCTTATCCTGCAGGCTAAACTTAAGCCAAATGGCGCGCCCCGCCTGACGGCGGAAGCGGGACGGCCCGGCTGGACCACTCGCCGGCAGAAAACGCCGCTGATTTTCAGACAAGCGCTAAACGGCGTCAAAATCAGTCAGAAAAGCGCGAGCGGAGCCGCAGTTCGCGGTTAAAATTAAAGATAAGCTGCTGTTTAATATGCTTTGTAACAATTTCGGCTAGAATATAAACCATTAATGACTGTCACAGACAGGCATCTTTTTTACACAATATCGGCTCAGGCAATGGCGCCTTTGGGAGTTGAACATGCAAGAGAACTACAAAATTCTGGTCGTCGATGATGATATGCGTCTGCGCGCACTGCTCGAACGCTATCTCACCGAACAGGGCTTTCAGGTGCGCAGCGTCGCCAACGCCGAGCAGATGGATCGTCTGCTGACCCGCGAATCATTCCATTTAATGGTGCTCGATTTAATGCTGCCGGGCGAAGATGGCCTGTCAATTTGCCGTCGTCTGCGTAGCCAGAGTAACCCGATGCCGATCATTATGGTCACCGCGAAAGGTGAAGAGGTCGATCGTATCGTGGGGCTGGAAATCGGCGCCGATGACTACATTCCAAAACCGTTCAACCCGCGTGAGCTGCTGGCGCGAATTCGTGCTGTGCTGCGTCGTCAGGCCAATGAGCTGCCGGGCGCGCCGTCGCAGGAAGAAGCGGTCATCGCCTTCGGTAAGTTCAAACTGAACCTCGGCACGCGCGAAATGTTCCGTGAAGATGAGCCGATGCCGCTGACCAGCGGAGAGTTCGCCGTGCTGAAAGCGCTGGTGAGCCATCCGCGTGAGCCGCTGTCGCGCGATAAGCTGATGAACCTGGCGCGCGGGCGTGAGTACAGTGCGATGGAGCGTTCTATCGACGTGCAGATCTCTCGTCTGCGCCGCATGGTCGAAGAAGATCCGGCGCATCCGCGCTACATCCAGACCGTCTGGGGCCTTGGCTACGTGTTCGTTCCGGACGGCAGTAAAGCATGAGGCGATTGCGCTTCTCACCCCGCAGTTCGTTTGCCCGCACCCTGTTGTTGATCGTTACCTTGCTGTTCGTCAGCCTGGTAACGACCTACCTGGTGGTGCTCAATTTCGCCATCCTTCCCAGCCTGCAGCAGTTCAACAAAGTCCTCGCCTACGAAGTGCGTATGCTGATGACCGATCGGCTGCAGCTGGAGGATGGTACGCAGCTGGAAGTGCCGCCGGCCTTCCGGCGAGAAATTTATCGTGAACTGGGCATCTCGTTGTATACCAACGCGGCGGCGGAAGAGAGCGGGCTGCGCTGGGCGCAGCATTATGAATTCCTCAGTGAACAGATGGCGCAGCAGCTGGGCGGGCCGACCGACGTGCGGGTTGAGGTTAACAAAAACTCGCCGGTGGTCTGGCTGAAAACCTGGCTGTCGCCGGATATCTGGGTGCGCGTACCGCTGACCGAAATCCATCAGGGCGACTTCTCACCGCTGTTCCGCTATACCCTGGCGATTATGCTGCTGGCGATTGGCGGCGCCTGGCTGTTTATCCGTATACAAAACCGACCCCTGGTCGATCTCGAACACGCTGCGTTGCAGGTGGGGAAAGGCATTATTCCGCCACCGCTGCGCGAATACGGTGCTTCGGAAGTGCGTTCGGTGACGCGCGCCTTCAACCAGATGGCGGCGGGCGTGAAGCAGCTGGCCGATGACCGTACGCTGCTGATGGCCGGCGTCAGCCATGATTTACGCACGCCGCTGACGCGCATCCGTCTCGCCACCGAGATGATGGGCGAGGAAGATGGCTACCTGGCCGAGTCGATCAACAAAGATATCGAAGAGTGTAACGCCATCATCGAGCAGTTCATCGATTACCTGCGCACCGGGCAGGAGATGCAAACCGAGCGCGCCGATCTGAATAGCGTGCTGGGCGAAGTGGTGGCGGCGGAGAGCGGCTACGAACGCGAGATTGAGAATGCGGTGATGGACGCGGAGCTGATGCTGGATATTAACCCGCTGTCGATTAAACGCGCGGTGGCGAATCTGGTGGTTAACGCGGCGCGCTACGGGAACGGCTGGATCAAGGTCAGCAGCGGTCAGGAATTGAATCGTGCGTGGTTCCAGGTGGAGGATGATGGTCCGGGCATTAAGCCGGATCAGTTACAGCATCTGTTCCAGCCGTTTGTACGCGGCGACAGCGCGCGCAGCACCAGCGGCACCGGTCTGGGCCTGGCGATTGTGCAGCGTATTATCGATGCGCATGACGGATCGCTGGAGATTGGCGACAGTGAACGCGGCGGATTACGTATCCGCGCGTGGTTACCGATTCCGGAAAACAGTGCCACGACGGCAGTAAGCAGTACTGTTAGTTAAATTTCCGCACCAACCGTCGCGGCGCAATCTATTGCGCATCCATCAGCGATATTGCCGCTGCAGGCATGCGCGATAAATCGCGCCGCGACGAAATGTGCCATCGCTAAGCCGCCGTTGTGGCGGCTGGGCTACTTCACAGCTGCGGGCCGGCCTGCACCAGCGCCTTACCGGCATCGTTATCGGTGTACTTCTCGAAATTGGTGATAAAGCGCTGCGCCAGCGCTTCGGCAGCCTGATGCCAGGCGGCGGCGTCAGGCCAGCTGCGGCGCGGATCGAGAATGGCATCGTCCACCTGTGCCAGCGTGGTGGGCACCTGCAGATTAAACACCGGCAGCGTCACGGTCTCCGCTTCATCCAGCTCACCGGCCAGAATCGCGTTGATGATAGCGCGCGTGTCTTTCAGCGAAATGCGCTTGCCGCTGCCGTTCCAGCCGGTATTCACCAGATAGGCCTGCGCGCCGGACGCCTGCATACGTTTCACCAGCACATCCGAGTACTGCGTTGGATGCAGCGTCAGGAACGCCGCGCCAAAACAGGCGGAGAAGGTCGGGGTGGGCTGCGTCACACCGCGCTCGGTGCCGGCCAGTTTGGCGGTAAAGCCGGACAGGAAGTGGTACTGGGTTTGCTCCGGCGTCAGACGCGAAACCGGTGGCAGTACGCCAAAGGCATCGGCGGTCAGGAAGATGACCTTCTTCGCGTGGCCCGCTTTCGACACCGGCTGCACGATGTTTTCGATGTGCTCGATCGGGTAAGACACGCGGGTGTTTTCCGTCTTGCTGGCGTCGGCGTAATCGACCGTGCCGTCGGCGCGCACCACCACGTTCTCCAGCAGCGCATCGCGGCGAATCGCGCGGTAAATCTCCGGCTCAGCCTGTTCTGACAGATTGATGGTTTTGGCGTAGCAGCCGCCTTCGAAGTTAAAGACGCCGTCGTCATCCCAGCCGTGCTCATCGTCGCCGATCAGCTGACGATCCGGATCGGTAGAGAGCGTGGTTTTACCGGTACCGGACAGACCAAAGAATACCGCCACGTCGCCCGCTTTGCCGACGTTGGCCGAGCAGTGCATCGAGGCGATACCCTTCAGCGGCAGCAGATAGTTCATGATGGCGAACAGGCCTTTTTTCATCTCGCCGCCGTACCAGGTACCGCCGATCAGCTGCATGCGTTCGGTCAGGTTAAAGGCGACAAAATTCTCTGAATGCAGACCCTGCGCCTGCCAGTCCGGATTGGTGCACTGCGCTGCGTTCATCACCACGAAATCCGGCGTAAACTCAGCCAGTTCGGCTTCAGTCGGACGGATAAACATGTTTTTGACGAAATGCGCCTGCCACGCCACTTCCATCACGAAACGTACGCTGAGGCGGGTATTCGGGTTGGCGCCGCAAAAGGCGTCAATCACAAACAGGCGCTTGCCGGAAAGCTGTTGCGTGCAGCGATCTTTCAGCGCCTGCCAGGTTTCCTGTGACAGCGGCTGGTTGTCGTTCTTGCCGTTGCCAACATCGTTCCACCACAGCGTGTCACGCGTGGTGTCATCCCGCACAATGTATTTATCTTTCGGCGAACGTCCGGTGAAGATGCCGGTATCCACGGCAATGGCACCGCTCTGCGTCAGGGTGCCGCGCGCGTAACCTTCCAGCTCCGGGCGGGTTTCTTCCTGAAATAACGTGGCGTAATCAGGGTTGTACACCACCTCGGTGGTGCCGCTAATTCCGAGCGTTTCGAGGTCTTGCGATGTCAGGCCGTTAACGCGCATGTGACTGCTCCTTAAATCGGTACTTCATGGCATTTTTTATGAGGGTTTCTGCGTCCTGCTGCGCATAGCCGCACAGGGCAGATCGCGCGCAGTGTACACGTCTGAGCGAGGTGGAAAAGTGAAGAGAGTTAAAAATGCGAGCTGGAACGTGACAAGTAGAGAAATCTGCCACTTATGAAACTAAAGTTAGCGTAAATTAGTTAATTTCCGTGAAAAATCATAGCGCTACGCCGGCGGAAAATACGGGCGGCGTCACCGCCCGTTTGCTGATTAATGCAGTTGATCGCTATTGCCGGAGGGAGCGTTACGGATAGCAGCAATATCCACGGCGTCGTACACGTAGTGTGTGCCGCAGTAGTCGCAGTGCATATCGATTTTGCCGTCTTCGGCCAGAATCTCATCCACTTCCTCTGGCGGCAGCGTTTTCAGCACTTCACCGCAGCGTTCGCGCGAGCAGGTGCATTTGAAGCTGACCGGCGCCGGATCGTAAACCGTGGCTTCTTCCTGATGATAGAGACGCCACAGTACGTCAGTAGCGGGCAGCTCAATCAGCTCTTCGCTCTTCACGGTTTCGGTTAACGTGGCCAGATGGTTGAAGTCATCCAGGTTGGGCTCCTGCGCGGGCAGCACCTGCAGCAGAATACCGGCTGCGCCTTTCTCGCTGGTGCGAATGAACAGGCGGGTTGGCAGCTGCTCGGAACGCATGAAGTAATCTTCCAGACAGCCCGCCAGCGTATCGGCTTCCAGGCCGACCACGCCCTGATAGCGCTCGCCTTTCTCAGGTGAAATGGTGATCACCAGATAGCCGTTACCCACCATCTGCTTCAGGCTGCTGCCTACGGCGATCTCCGCATCCTCTTTCAGCCGCGCCACGCCGCGCAGCTCCTGGCGATTATTCCCGTTGATCACCGCCATGCTCAGCGGGCCATCGCCCTGCAGCTGCACGGTGATATCGCCGTCAAATTTCAGCGTAGCGGTGAGCAGGCTGGTGGCGACCAGCAGTTCGCCCAGCAGCGTTTTGACCGGCTCGGCGTAGTCGTGGTTCTGCACGATGTCGCGCCAGGTTTGAGATGCGTTGACCAGCTCGCCGCGCACGGCGACGTTTTCAAACAGGTAGCGATGCAGTTGATCTTGAACAGACATAAGGTTTCTCTCGTGGGGGCGCGAGTTATTCATCGCCCGACAATTTAAATTTCAGCAGATCGCGGCGCTCTTTTTTATCCGGGCGGCGATCGGGATGCGGCATGGTCAGGGCATTCATTTTGCGCGCCAGCGCGTTCTTTTCGCGCTTTTCGATGCTGGCGGCCGTCTCCGCGTACATCTGCTGCGCTTCGCTGGCCGGACGCCGCTGGTCGCCGATGGCGGTGATGATCACCGTGCGCTCATCGTTGCCCTGACGCAGCGTCAGCTCGGCCTGCAGTTCGACCACTTTGCCCGGTTTGCTGCGCTGGCCGTTGTAATGCACTTTGCCGCCTTCAATCATGTCGCGAGCCAGCGCGCGGGTTTTATAGAAGCGCGCGGCCCACAGCCATTTATCAAGGCGGACGCCTTCACTGGTTTTCTCTTTCATTGCGGCTCCTGCTGTTACGCTGCGTCGCGCCGTGTGGCGATCGGTCGCACACGGTCGCATGACGCCGGAAAGATGGATCGGGCCGGAGCCGGATACCCAAAGGTATGGGTACAACGTGATAAATCAAGGGCGAGGTGCCGTTGCGGGCTGCCGATCCATCGCCAATCCCTTAAGCGTAATCGGCATTTTGTTTTCCGCCCTGAAAAACAGGGCGACAGGGTAGCACAGAAGGCGGAGGGTCAGAACAGCGAGCGCACGCTCTGCATAGTGCTGAGGTTGTGGTTAAAGCACTTGTCGTAATACTGCTGAATCTGCGCCATACGCAGGCGGTTGCGGTGGATGCGGCGCAGCGCCAGCAGGCCGTTGCTGACGGCGCTGACAATCAGCACCAGCATCAGCAGCGCGGTGCCCAGATAGCGCCACTGCGCCATGGCGTCGGGCTCGTTGTGCAGGGCGATGTGGCGCGTGCCGTTGGCATCGGTGGTAATGCTGGTAATGATACCGCTGGCGGCAAACGGCGTGTGCAGCAGCATGCCGGACAGGCGCTGCAGTTCGTGCCATTGTGAAGGGGCGTCGAGATCGAACAGCGCCACCGACGGCTGCGGCTGGTTCACCATCTGCCGGCCTTCATCGCTAATGATCAGGAATCCGCCCGGCGGCGGGCTGTTAAGGGTTTCCGCTGCGCGACGCGTCTCCCGCGAGAAGAAGGTCGAGGTGGCGGTGTTCACCAGATTCTCCAGCGCTTCGGCGCTAACCGGACGCAGCAGCACGTTCATGCCGTTGAGCTTGCCGGAATCCGCACGGTGAATCAGCGTATCCCAGTCTTTCGCGTTACCGAGGTTGACCAGCGCATTTTTCAGGCGCACGCAGTCCTGCTGCTGGCTGCACAGCTGCTGGGTTTTCAGCACCAGGTCGGAGAAATCATCCAGCAGGATCATGCCTGATTTCTGAATCGCCGACGCCAGCTGCGGGTTAAGTTTCGGGTCGGTGTTGGTTTCCGGATGCAGCTGCTGCGTGGTGGTCTCCAGCAGCGCGGCGGCTTTATCGATGATGTCCGACTGCGGCAGCGGCAGCGGCGCAGCGTTGTTCCAGTAAATCGCCGAGCAGTCGAACGGCATGTAGCCGTAGCTGCGGTTGCTCTGGTAATTGCCCGGAACCGAGCACATGCCGGTGCCGCTCACTTTCAGGCTATCGCCAATGTGCAGCGGCAGGGCAGTGAGTTTATCGACGCTGTTCACTTCCACGCTCTCAGTCCCTTTTAACCAGGCGAGGCTGAGTTTGATCGGCATGCTGAGCGGAATCCAGCTCACCAGCATCACCAGCACCAGCAGCGAACCGCACGCCAGCACCAGGTTTTTACGCCAGCGCTGTACCGGGAAGTTGCGGACTTCATCCTGCAGCGACAGGAAGCGCCCCTGGCGTACCACCTGACGATTCAGGTAGATATCCACATCCGTTACCTGGCCCAGGTCATGCGCCACATAAGGCTGCCAGTGTGCCGGATAGATTAAGTCGATGATGCCGAGCGAGATGTTGCTCTGCTCCTGATTGGATTCGCCAAACAGGCCCCAGCGCTTCGGTGCGCCGCGCAGACAGTGCACATCGCGCAGCCCTTTTTCACCGGGGAATCGATACATAAACCACAGGCTGACAGCAACGATCGCGCCGGCGGGCAGCGCAATCCACAGCATCAGGCTGCCGGGCAGCACCAGACTGAGGAAAAACAGCAGGAAGGCGCAGCAAATGGCGCTCGCTTCACGCGTGCCGTCGGCGCGAGACAGCTGATACTCTTCCGGCGACTCTTTGCGCACCTGTAGCAGCTCGACGTTTTCGCTCTCCTCTTTACGAATCGAAGCGTTGGTCGACATCGGCCGCACCAGCGGTGGCAGCGCCGGTTGTTCCACCGCATAGTTCACCAGCGAGTGGCCGTTGAGCGAGATCACCAGCGGCAGGGTCTGGGTACGGATCAGCTCGACGTAGTTTTCTTCAGCGATGTACTGCTCCCACAGCGGCGGCAGATGTACCTCGACTTCATCCAGGTAGTAGCGCCATTTGTGGGGATCGTCAGTGGAGAGGCCGTAACGGGTGATGGAGCGGGTAACGGGATAAACATTATTGCTCTGTGCGGTCAGCGCCAGCGCTTCGGGTTCCCGTGACGATCGGGTCGATCGCCCGCCGCTGTGCTGACGCGCTTTACCCAGCGACGCAATATACTTCTCAACGGCAGCGCGTTCTTCATCGGTGAGTTTACGGCAGGGCGGACTGATAAACGGCAGTGGTTTCGCCAACGGCGGACGATGCCGCATAGCGTACCAGTAGCCGATTCCGGCCACTAACGAACAGGCCAGCATGACAGCCAGAATGACGATAAGAGTGCTCATGCTTTGCTCAATCCAGCCAAAAAACTGCCGTCACGTTTACGATGTGCTCCCGGTAAAACCTGCAATACGAGTCAATTTTGGCGAGCAGAAGTCATTCTGACAAGAGGCAAATGAAACAAAATACCGCGCAAAATCATTGTATTATAAATTTGTTAGATTATTCCTTAACGGGATGGTACTCACAAGCCCCTCAATTAAACATCGGTATTATCCGAATTTGCTGCTACCCCGTTGACTTATTGTGAAAATCTTACTGTGCAGATAACAAGAAGTTGTTAGCGGCAGCGGACAAATGTATGTCACCATGATTGACCCGCGCTGCGTGTCGCACAATGCCGCGGGCTTCGGTATGCTGACGTCATCGCGTTTCACAAGGCTGTGCTAAGTTTGAGGCTGATATGACCACTCCCCTGAAAAAACCTGACATCCTCAACGTGGAAGCGGTGGCCCGCTCCCGCCTGTTTACCATCGAAGCGGTTGATCTCGCCTTCAGCAACGGTGCGCGTCGCGTCTATGAGCGCATGAAGCCCTCCGATCGTGAAGCGGTGATGATTGTGCCGATCATTGGCGATGACGTGATCCTGATCCAGGAGTACGCCGTCGGACTGGAAACCTATGAGCTGGGCTTCCCGAAAGGTTTAATCGATCCTGGTGAAAGCGCTTTTGAAGCCGCCAACCGTGAGTTGAAAGAAGAAGTGGGCTTTGGCGCGCACCAGCTGGAAGCGCTGGGCAAACTCACCATGGCGCCGTCCTATTTCTCCAGCAAGATGAATATCGTGGTAGCTGAAGGGTTATACGAAGAGAAGCTGGAAGGGGATGAGCCGGAGCCGCTGATTGTACGCCGCTGGCCGCTCAGCAATCTGCTGGCGCTGCTGGAAGAGCCGGATTTTCGCGAGGCGCGTAACGTCAGCGCGCTGTTCATGGTGCGTGAGTGGCTGGTGAAGCAGGGGCGGTTGAGTTATTGAGGACACCTGGCGGCGCAATAAAAGGCGCGGAAAGTCGCACGGGGTAAAAACAAAAAGCCGGGGATTTCCCCCGGCTTTTTTGATCAAAACAGTTCGTGGCTTTCACCGTTGTCCATGATGGTGGTGCCCACATCATGCACCGAATACTCGGTCGGCTGGGTGCCGTTAATGAAGTACTCCTGACGGGTGTTGCCGCCACCGTTTGCCAGCTTGCCGGTGCTGCGGTCAATGGTCACCGTCACCACACCGTCCGGTGGTGTCAGCGGCTGCACCGGCACACCATCCAGCGCCACTTTCATGTAATCATCCCATGCCGGCTGCGCACTCTTCGCGCCGCCTTCGTAGCCGGAGATCTGATCCGGAATCGCACCCGATACCGTGGTGCGACCCAGCGCGCGCGAATCATCAAAGCCAATCCACACCGACGTCACCACGCCCGGACCATAACCGGAGAACCAGGCATCTTTGGAACTGTTGGTGGTACCGGTTTTGCCGCCGATATCGTTACGCTTCAGATCGCGACCGGCACGCCAGCCGGTTCCCATCCAGCCCGGTTCACCGAAGATGTTGGAGTTCAGCGCGCTCTTAATCAGGAACGCCAGCGGCGTGTTGATCACGTGCGGCGCATACTGCTGATCGCCGGCCGGCTGCGGCTGCGCCGGTACCTGCTCCAGCTCGGGCTGCGGCACGGTCTGATTCTGCTGCTGATTCGAGGTGGCAACGTTTTCCACGCTCTCTTCATTCAGCGCCACCGACTTTTTGGTGTCGCCATAGATCACCGGCAGATTGCACTGCGGGCAGGCGATCTTCGGCTGCGCCTGGAAAATCACGCCGCCCTGTTCGTTCTCAATCTTCGCGATGAAGTAAGGATCGACCAGGAAGCCGCCGTTGGCCATCACCGCATAGCCGCGCGCCACCTGCATTGGCGTGAAGGATGCGGCGCCCAGTGCCAGCGACTCGGTATGGATAATGTTCTGCGCCGGGAAGCCAAAGCGCTGCAGATACTCAGCGGCGTAATCAACGCCCATAGCACGCATCGCGCGCACCATTACCACGTTTTTCGACTCACCCAGCCCCTGGCGTAAACGAATCGGACCCGCATAGGTCGGCGGCGAGTTCTTTGGTCGCCAGTCTGCGCCGGCACCGGCATCCCAGCGTGAAATCGGCACGTCGTTGAGGATGGAGGCCAGCGTCAGGCCGCGGTCCATGGCGGCGGTATACAGGAACGGCTTGATGTTCGAGCCGACCTGACGCAGCGCCTGAGTGGCGCGGTTGAACATACTCTGGTTGAAGTCAAAACCACCGACCAGCGCGCGTACCGCACCATCTTCCGGATTGAGCGACACCAGCGCCGAGTTCACCAGCGGCACCTGTCCCAGCCACCACGCGTCACCGACTTTACGTACCCAAATCTGCTGGCCAGCCTGCAGCACCTGAGTGACGCTGCGCGGCGTCGGGCCCTGCAGGGTGTCGGATTTATACGGACGCGCCCAGCGCACGCCGGCTAAAGTCAGCGAAACGCTGCTGCCATCTTTCAGCATGGCGGTGGCTTCGTCGGCGCTGGCGCTGGTGACCACGGCGGCATTCAGCGGACCGTAGACCGGCAGATTTTTCAGCGTATTGACGATGCGGGTGTGATCCCAGCTGGCTTCACCCACTTTCCACAGCACGTTGGTCGGACCGCGATAGCCGTGACGCATATCGTACGCCATCACGTTGTTACGCACCGCCTGCTGTGCGGCTTCCTGCAGATGGCGGGTCACGGTGGTATACACCTTGTAGCCATCGTCATAGGCGCTGTCGCCGTAGCGTTTCACCATCTCCTGACGCACTAACTCGGTGAGATACGGTGCAGAGAAGGCAATTTCCGGGCCGTGATAGCTGGCGGTCAGCGGCGTGTTGCGCGCGTCGTTATACTGCTGCTGCGTGATGTAGTTCTGATCCAGCATGCGAGCCAGCACCACATTACGGCGCGCCAGCGCACGGGCGTGTGAATAGAGCGGGTTAAAGGTCGACGGCGCTTTCGGCAGGCCGGCGATCATCGCCATCTCACTCAGCGACAGCTGATCGACCGGTTTACCGAAGTACACCTGCGCCGCCGCACCGACGCCGTAAGCGCGATAGCCGAGATAGATTTTATTCAGATACAGCTCAAGGATTTCATCCTTACTCAGCAACTGCTCGATGCGAATCGCCAGGAAGGCTTCCTTGATTTTACGCATCAGCGTGCGTTCAGGGCTGAGGAAGAAGTTACGCGCCAGCTGCTGCGTAATGGTACTGGCGCCCTGCGAGGCGTGGCCGGAGACCAGCGCGATGCTGGCGGCGCGGAAAATCCCCACTGGATCGACGCCGTGGTGCTCATAAAAGCGGCTGTCTTCGGTGGCGATAAACGCTTTGATTAGCTCAGGCGGCATCTGTTGCAGGGTGAGCGGGATACGGCGCTTTTCACCGTACTGGGCGATCAGCTCGCCATCCGCGCTGTAAACCTGCATCGGGGTTTGCAGGCGCACATCTTTCAATGTGTTCACATCAGGCAGCTGCGGCTCTATGTATTTGTACAAACCATAAACCGTGCCGGCTCCCAGCAAAATGCAACACACTGCAAGGATCAATAAATACTTTACGAACTTCACCTGAGAATTCCCATCTGTTGGCGTTTGGGCAGTTTATAAACAATCGCGCGGTAGTATAAAGGCAAGCCTGACGCTTTGATATACCCGTCATTCTTCATGCAATGCGGGTAATCATCCTTTTTCCTGTAACGATAAGGAGATCGCGCGCATGGCTTTTCAGCGCTGGCAAATTGGACTGGACATCCAGAACGGGCAACTCTGCGCCCTTGGCATTGAACGACGCCGTCACGGATGGCAGCTGCGACACTGGTGGCAGCAGCCGCTGCCGCACGATACGTTACGCAACGGCGTGTTGCAAACCTCGCCAGTGTTACAGGAGATGTTGCTGCGCTGGCAACGTCATTTACCCAGGCGCTACTCACTGCGCGTTGGCCTGCCGCCGCAGCTGGTGCTGCAGCGTACGCTGCCGTTGCCGCAAACCTCACTGCGCGAGCCGGCGCTCAGCCGCTACGTTAACGCGTCCGCATCACGCCTGTTCCCGGTCGAAGCCGCCTCGCTGTCGCTGGATTACCGGCTGGGCGGCAGTGCCAGCCAGCTGCACGTCACCGCCGCGCGCCGCGACGTCATCGCCCAGTGGCTGGCGCCGCTGCAGCAGGCCGGACTGCGCCCCGACGTGTTTGAGCTGAGCAGTCTGGCACTGACGCAGATCGCCATGCGCTTTCCGCTGCGCCCGCATCAGCTGCTGATCCATCCGCTCAGCGATCACTGGCTGTGGACGCTGGCCGGCGAAAATAGCGCCTGCGGCGCGGGGACCGAACCCCTGACGCTCGCCCATCTGCGTGACACCTTTCCCCAGGCACAAACGGTGTTCTGCACCTCACCGCAGGCGTTGCCGGGGGCGGAAGTGCAGCGCTGCAAGCCGCTGGCGCTGCTGCACTATCTGCAACCGCCGCTACCGGCAGAGGCGGGCGCGCTGGCGATTGCGCTAGGCCTGGCGCTGCGTCCGGAGGATTACTGATGCTGGCGGTCAATTTGCTCCCGTGGCGGGCACAGCAGTTGCTGCTACGCCGCCAGCACAGTGTAGCGTTGCTGGTTGTCGTGCTGCTGGTAACGCTGTTACTCACGCTGCTGCTGTGGTGGCGCGCTGAACAGCGGCTCCAGCATGCAGTCCGGCAGCGGGCCGATATGACCATGCAGCTCCAGCAGATCCAGCAGCGGCTGGCGCAACAGCAAACGCTGATGGCGCAGCGGGATGATCTGTTACGCAGGCAGCAGGCGCAGCAACAGCGGCTGCAGCAGCATCAACGCTGGCAGCAGTTCTGGCAGCAACTGCCCGCACTGATGCCGGAGACCCTGTGGCTGAGTCGCGTGGAGCGGCGTCAGGGGCAACTGGTGCTGGACGGTCTGGCGCAAAGCCTGGCTGATGTCAGCGCGTTCCGCCATCAGCTGCAGACGCAGCCGCTGTTTGCGGCGGTGAAGCAGGGCAGCGTACAGCGTCAGGCGCAGGGGGATTACCGCTTCGCGCTGCGCGCCCGGCTGCAGGAGGCGACCGATGAATGAACTCATCCAGCGCTGGCTGCAGCTGGCACTGACGTGGCGAATAGCCAGCCTGCAACTGCTGGCGCTGCTGCTACTCGGGCTGGCGTGGCTACTGCTGCTGCGTCCGCAACAGCAGCAATTCAGCACGCTGCAACAGCAGCTGTCACAACTGGCGCAGCAGCACCAGCAACGTCAGCAGCAGCTGGACGCGCGACCGGCCATCGGACAGATTCAGGCGGAGATCGCAACGCTGCAGCCAGCGGCAACGGCGGCGTCCGTATCGTTAGAGCAACTGGTGGCGGCGCGCGGCAATCTGCTCGAGGCATGGCATCCGGACAGCCAGCCACAGCAGCTGGCGCTGCGCCTGAGCTGGCCGCAATTTCTGCCGCTGTTCAGCGGGCTGGCTGCGACGGCATTAGCGGTGCCACAGCGTTTTCAGCTGCAGGCGGAGCAGGGCGTGTTACACAGCGAATTCTGGCTGGAGAGTGACGATGCGGAGTAGCGCACTGGTGTTACTGCTGTGCAGCAGCTGGGCGCTGGCACGCGATCCGTTCCAGCCGCAGGCTGCCAGCCAGTGTCAGGCGCCCGCTGCCGTACCGCAGGGCTGGCGATTACAGGGCATCATTGGTCGCGCGCCGCACTTTGTGGCCTGGCTGGTTTCACCGCAGGGCAAACGTCAGCGGCTGAGTGCACCGGCTGCTTTTCCGGTGGCACCGTGGCAGGTAACCCAGCTCAGTGCACATACGCTGGTACTGAGCGCCACGCAAAGCTGTCCGCCGCAGCACATCACATGGGTAATAAAAGGAGGATTTTATGAAAAGGATGACGCTGCTGCTGTGGCTGGCGCTGAGCAGTCCGCTGCACGCCGCTGATCAGCCCCTGAGCCTGGTATTTGATGATGCGCCGGTCGAGCGCATTCTGCAGGCGCTGGCTGACTATCAGCAAACCAACCTGTTGATCGCGCCGGGCGTGGAGGGGCGGCTGTCGCTGCGACTCGATAACGTCGGCTGGGAGCGTGCGCTGGCGCTGGTCACGCGGCTGGCGAAACTCACGGTGATCCAGGAGGAGGGCGTGCTGCTGGTCTATCCGGAGAGCTGGCAGCAGCGACAGGCACAGCAGGCACAGGCGGAGCGTGAAGAGAAGCAGCTGCAGGCGCCGCTTGAGCAGCGCACCGTCACGCTGCACTACGCCAGCGCCAGCGATGTCTACCGCAGCCTGCAGGCGGAACGCTCGCTGATGACGCCGCGCGGCAGCGTGACGGTGGATAGCCGTACCAACAGCCTGTTGCTGCGGGACAGCGCGCAGGCGCTGCGCGATACCGAGCGCTGGCTGCAGGCGCTGGATCTGCCGCTGGAGCAGGTGGAGCTGTCAGCGCACATTGTCACCATCAATGAAGAGCATCTGCGCGAGCTCGGCGTCAGCTGGAGCACCGCACCCGGCGATGTCGTCACAGGGGCGCTGCGCAATCCGCAGCTGCTGGTGCCGCTGGCGGTGAGCAATCCGGCGATACGCGCCGGCGTCACGCTCGGACCGATGAGTGGCGAACTGCTTAATCTGGAGCTGAGTGCGCTGGAGCAGGAGAACCAGATCGAAATCATCGCCAGCCCGCGACTGTTTACCTCACACCAGCAGACCGCCACCATCAAGCAGGGCACCGAAATCCCCTATGAGGTGAAATCCGGTAACAGCGGTGCGACGGCGATTGAGTTCAAAGAGGCGGTGCTGGGCATGGAGGTGACGCCAGTAGTATTGGGCAACGGGCGTATTCAGCTCACGCTGCGGCTGAGCCAGAACATGCCGGGTCGCAGCCTGACGATGGGGGAAAGTCAGGTGCTGAGCATCGATAAGCAGGAAATCGCCACTCAGGTGACGCTGCGCGACGGTGAAACGCTGGCGCTGGGCGGTATTTTCCAGCAGCAGCGCACCCAGGGCGAAAAGCGCGTGCCGTGGCTGGGCGAGGTGCCGCTGCTCGGCAGTCTGTTTCGTCAGCAGACCGACGAGCGCAAAAAACGTGAGCTGGTGATCTTCATCACGCCGCGACTGGTCAGGGAAGCAGCGCTTACCGCCGGATAAAGCGGAAAATTCGCTCCATATGACCAACTGCGTTGACGCAGGGCAGGAATTAGCATACAAGGTTTAGCGATTTTAAAACGGTGTAACGGAACGCGGCAGGATAACCTTCCGGCGGGTGTCAGTGACAAGCGATACTGACATCGAAAGAAATATGCCCGAATTTTGGGTGGTACAGGACGTCAGCAACGGCACCTATTCCACAGTTTACGCAGGTAAGCTGTCGGGAGCGACAGGCCCAGCCAGCGCACCTGTAGCGCGCACAAGGATGGCAAAAAAGGAAGAGCGTTACCGTCTCGCGAACCACAGACCGGTCCTGTTTGAAGGTCGCCGGGGGCAATTTATTCGGTTGCCAAACGGCCATGAGTGTTGAGATAATTTTCCGTCTGACTCTTGCTAACGCTCATGAGGTCTCAGTTCCTGTCCCGCCAGCAATGTGCTGAACGCGGGGTATCATCAACGAATTCTTAGTAATACCGACAAAATGGCAGAGAAACGCAATATCTTTCTGGTTGGGCCGATGGGTGCCGGCAAAAGCACTATTGGTCGTCAGTTAGCTCAGCAACTCAATATGGAATTTTTCGATTCCGATCAGGAAATTGAGCGACGTACCGGAGCGGATGTAGGCTGGGTATTTGATGTGGAAGGCGAAGCCGGTTTTCGCGATCGTGAAGAGAAAATCATCAACGAGCTGACCGAGAAACAGGGCATTGTCCTGGCGACCGGTGGCGGCTCCGTCAAATCCCGTGAAACCCGTAATCGTCTCTCCGCCCGCGGTGTGGTCGTCTACCTCGAAACCACCATCGAAAAGCAACTTGCCCGCACTCAGCGTGATAAAAAGCGTCCGCTGCTGCAGGTTGACGAACCGCCGCGCGAAGTACTGGAAGCGCTGGCTGGCGAACGTAATCCGCTTTATGAAGAGATCGCTGACGTCACCATTCGCACTGACGATCAAAGTGCAAAAGTTGTCGCCAATCAGATCATCAACATGCTGGAAAAAAATTAATCCAGCACCCTGAGGGCTCAGCAATAGGTATCGGTCATCATGGAGAAGATCACTGTCTCACTGGGGGATCGCAGTTACCCCATCACCATCGCTGCCGGACTGTTTAACGATCCGGCTTCTTTTTGGCCGCTGAAAGCCGGCGACAATGCCATGCTGGTGACGAATCAGACGCTGGCACCGATCTATCTGGACAAACTCGCGACGCTGCTGAGCAACGCCGGGGTGAAAGTGGATCAGGTGATTCTGCCCGACGGTGAGCAGTACAAAACGCTGGCGGTGATGGACGAGGTTTTCACCGCGCTACTGCAGAAGCCGCACGGCCGTGACACCACGCTGATTGCGCTGGGCGGTGGCGTGATTGGCGATCTGACCGGCTTTGCTGCTGCCAGCTACCAGCGCGGCGTACGCTTTATTCAGGTGCCGACCACCTTGCTGTCGCAGGTTGACTCCTCGGTTGGGGGCAAGACTGCGGTGAACCATCCCCTCGGTAAAAACATGATCGGTGCTTTCTACCAGCCGGCTTCGGTGGTGGTTGATACCGACTGCCTCACTACGCTGCCGCCGCGCGAGCTGGCCTCCGGTCTGGCGGAAGTGATCAAATACGGCATCATTCTCGACGGTGAATTTTTCCAGTGGCTGGAGCAGAATCTTGATGCGCTGCTGGCGCTGGATAACACCGCCATGGCTTACTGCATTCGCCGCTGCTGCGAGCTGAAAGCCGACGTGGTGGCGGCCGACGAGCGTGAAACCGGCCTGCGTGCGCTGCTCAATCTCGGTCATACTTTTGGCCATGCGATTGAAGCGCATATGGGTTACGGCAACTGGTTGCACGGTGAAGCGGTTGCGGCAGGCATGGTAATGGCGGCGCGCACTGCTGAGCGTCTGGGTCAGTTCAGCGCTGCCGATACTGACCGCATTATTGCGCTGCTGCAGCGTGCTGGCCTGCCGGTTAACGGCCCGGCCAGCATGACGGCAGAAGCCTATCTGCCGCACATGATGCGCGATAAAAAAGTGCTCGGCGGCGAGCTGCGTCTGGTGCTGCCTCTCGCTATTGGCCGCTCCGAAGTGCGTGGCGGCGTGGCGCATGATATGGTGCTGGCTGCGATTAACGATTGCAAAGTATCTTGATTATCCCCGGACTACGTCGGGCTGCTGTCCGGCGGGGGAACAGTGAGCAGTGATGCGGCACGTGGGAAGCGTGCCGTTTTACGGAGGAGGCTAAATGGATGAGTTCAAACCGGAAGACGAGTTAAAACCTGACGCCAGTGACCGCCGTCCCACGCGGCCTCGCAAATCGTCTTCTGCGCCGAAAGCGAAAGTACCGGTTTCCCGTCAGCATATGATGATGGGCATCGGCATTCTGGTGCTGCTGATTCTGGTGCTGGGCATTGGCTCCGCGCTGACCGGCCCGGACGAGAAGAAACCGGCCAGCAACAGCGCCAGCACCGGTAGCGCGGCACCGGCTGGCGGCGGCAGTGAAAAGAATATCGACCTGTCAGGTTCGACCACTATGAGCGGCCAGCAGAATGCCACGCCGTCGGCTGAGGGCAGTGCGCCGCAGAATACCGCCGGTAACGCCGCACCCGCCGGCAGTGACGGCCAGTCAATCTCCATGCCGTCTGTCTCCTCCACGCCGACTCAGGCAGCACCGGTTGACACACCGGCCAACCAGCAGCGCGTAACGCTGCCGGGCGATCTCAATACCGCGCTGAATAATCAGCAGGGTTCCGTTGATGCCGCGGCGCAGGGCGCACAGGGCAACAGTTCGCTGCCTACCGCACCGGCAACGGTCAGCGGCAGCGCTGGCAAAGCGGTCACGCCGCCGGCGGTACGCGCTGAGACGCCACCGCGCAGCCTCGGTGCCAGCAGTAGCAGCCACAAAACCCCGGCTGCCAGCAAACCGGCCGCAGTGAAAGAGAACAAAACGCACACCACCACCGCGCACAACAGCGCACCGGCCAGCAGTGGCGGTGCCAGCAAGTCGCTGCCATCGGGCGGCAACTACACGCTGCAGCTGAGCGGTGCGTCGAAAGAAGCGAGCCTGAACGCCTGGGCGAAGAAACAGAATCTGAGCGGTTATCACGTGTATAAAACCACGCGTAACGGCCAGCCGTGGTACGTGCTGGTGAGCGGCGCTTATGCCACACCGGCCGAAGCCAAACGTGCGGTAGCTTCACTGCCGGCGGAAGTGCGTGCGGCGAACCCGTGGGTTAAACCGCTCAGCCAGGTGAAGAAAGAGAGCCAGTAAGTGATGTGGGGCCGCGCTGCTGCGCTGCGGCCCCGTTCTAAGCGCAGATCTGCTGTCGGTTTCGCCACAGCCAATAATTAAGATGTAATAGCCACGACAGCATGAAGAAAAATCGCGCTTTCCTGAAATGGGCCGGAGGGAAATACCCGCTGCTTGACGATATCCGTCGTCATCTGCCACAAGGTGATTGTTTAATCGAACCTTTTGTCGGCGCCGGTTCCGTATTCCTCAACACCGATTATGACCGTTATCACCTGGCGGACATCAACGGTGATCTGATCAATCTCTACAATATCGTCAAAACGCGCACCGCCTCGTTTATTGAAGACGCGCGCCAGCTGTTCAGCGCCAGCGGCAATACGGCGGAAACCTATTACGCCCAGCGTACGGCGTTCAACGCCAGCACGGATACCTATCAGCGCGCCGTGCTGTTTCTTTATCTCAACCGCCACGGTTACAACGGCCTGTGCCGTTACAACCTGCGCGGTGAATTTAATGTGCCCTTTGGTCGCTATCGTAAGCCGTACTTCCCGGAAGCCGAACTGTTATGGTTCGCCGAGCGCGCGCAAAAAGCCACCTTTGTCTGTGAATCGTACGATGTTACTCTGGGCAACGCCCCTGCAGGCTCAGTGGTTTATTGCGATCCGCCGTACGCGCCGCTGTCGGCGACGGCTAATTTTACCGCTTACCACACCAACAGCTTTAGCCTGCGTGAGCAGCAGCATCTGGCGGAACTGGCCAGTAAGCTGGCGCAGGAGAGCCGCATCCCGGTACTGATTTCAAACCACGATACCCTGCTGACGCGCGAGTGGTATCAGCATGCGGATTTACACGTAGTTAAAGCCCGGCGTTCCATCAGCCGAAGCATAAGTGGTCGCACTCAGGTTGACGAACTGCTGGCGCTTTTCCGCTAGCCTGTTTCGTCCGCGACCAACGCATCACGCCAGCTCCGGCTGGCGCACAAAATTGGGAGATTCGGATGAAACAATTTTTACTGGCCCCATCAATCCTTGCCGCTGATTTTGCCCGCCTGGGCGAAGATACCGCTAAAGCGCTGGAAGCCGGTGGCGACGTGGTGCATTTCGATGTGATGGATAACCACTATGTTCCCAATCTGACCATGGGGCCAATGGTGCTGAAAGCGCTGCGCGATTACGGCATCACCGCGCCCATCGATGTGCATCTGATGGTCAAGCCGGTCGATGCGCTGATCCCGGAATTCGCCAAAGCGGGTGCCAGCTTCATTACTTTCCATCCCGAAGCCAGCGAGCACGTTGACCGTACGCTGCAGCTGATCAAAGAGCACGGCTGTAAAGCCGGTCTGGTGTTCAATCCGGCAACGCCGCTCAGCTATCTCGATTACGTGATGGATAAGCTCGACATCATTCTGCTGATGTCGGTCAACCCAGGCTTCGGCGGCCAGTCCTTTATTCCGGGCACGCTGGATAAACTGCGCGAAGCGCGTCGTCGCATTGACCAGAGCGGTTACCAAATCCGTCTGGAAGTGGATGGCGGCGTGAAGATCGATAACATCGGTCAGATCGCGGCGGCCGGGGCTGATATGTTTGTTGCCGGCTCGGCGATCTTCGGTCATCCGGATTACAAGAAGGTGATCGATGAGATGCGCAGCGAACTGGAGAAAGTTAATGGCTCATTTCACTGATATCCGCGCGCTGGCGTTCGATCTCGATGGCACGCTGGTGCACAGCGCGCCAGGCCTGGCACAGGCGATCGATCTGGCGCTGGCCGATTTGCAGCTGCCGCCCGCGGGCGTTGAGCGCGTCTCGACCTGGATTGGCAACGGTGCGGACATCATGATGGCGCGGGCGCTCAGCTGGGCGCTGGGCCGTGAGCCACAGGCCGACGAGCAGCGCGACGCGCGTGCGCTGTTCGACAAACATTACGCCGCAACGGTGGAAGCCGGCAGTACGCTGTTTCCACAGGTGCAGGAGACGCTGGCTGCGCTGCATGCCAGCGGTCTGCCGCTGGCCATCGTCACCAACAAACCCACACCGTTTGTTGCTCCGCTGCTGCAGTCGCTCGGCATTGCCGACTACTTTTCTCTGATCATCGGCGGCGACGATGTAGTGGTGAAAAAACCACATCCGGCGGCGATTTTCCTCGTTCTCGGCCGTTTCGGCGTGCTTCCAGGACAATTGCTGTTTGTCGGTGATTCGCGCAATGATATTCTCGCTGCCCAGGCGGCGGGCGTGCCAAACGTTGCGATGACCTTCGGCTACAACTACGGTGAGCCGATTGCCACCAGCCAGCCCGATTTAACTCTCGATACTTTTAGCGAACTTTTGCCCGTTCTCGGGCTGTGATTATCAGGACATAACATGAGCAAACCCATCGTTTTCAGCGGCGCCCAGCCTTCCGGTGAACTGACCATTGGCAACTACATGGGTGCGCTACGTCAGTGGGTGCAGATGCAGGATGATTTCCACTGCATTTACTGCATCGTCGATCTGCACGCCATCACCGTTCGTCAGGACCCGGCCGCGCTGCGCAAAGCCACGCTGGATACGCTGGCGCTGTACCTTGCCTGCGGTATCGATCCGGAAAAAAGCACCATCTTCGTGCAGTCGCACGTACCGGAGCACGCGCAGCTGAGCTGGGTGCTGAACTGCTACGCCTACTTCGGCGAACTGAGCCGCATGACGCAGTTCAAGGACAAATCGGCACGTTACGAAGAGAACATCAACGCCGGTCTGTTCGATTATCCGGTGCTGATGGCGGCCGATATTCTGCTGTATCAGACTAACCAGGTACCGGTCGGCGAAGATCAGAAGCAGCACCTTGAGCTGAGCCGCGATATCGCCGCGCGCTTCAATGCCCTGTACGGCGACGTGTTTAAAATTCCTGAGCCGTTTATTCCGAAGTCCGGCGCGCGCGTGATGTCACTGCTGGAGCCGACGAAGAAGATGTCGAAATCCGATGACAACCGCAACAACGTGATTGGTCTGCTGGAAGACACCAAATCGGTGGTGAAGAAGATTAAGCGCGCAGTGACCGACTCGGAAGAGCCGCCGGTGGTGCGCTACGACATCAAAGAGAAAGCGGGCGTGTCTAACCTGCTGGATATCCTGTCAGGCGTGACCGGTAAGTCGATTGCGCAGCTGGAGCAGGAGTTCGAAGGCAAAATGTATGGTCACCTGAAAGGCGCGGTGGCAGATGCTGTGTCTGAGATGCTGACTGAGCTGCAGGAGCGTTATCATCGTTTCCGCAATGACGAAGCGTTCCTCAACCAGGTAATGCGCGATGGCGCAGCGAAAGCCCGTGCGCATGCCCAGGAAACGCTGAAGAAAGTGTATGACGCCGTAGGCTTCGTGGCGCAGCCATAAGCCGGTTTGCCGGGGCGCAGCACAACGCGCCCCGCAGGCTTTACTTCACCCGATGCAGCGTCAGCTCTGCGCCATCCCAGAATAGCCGCGCATTGCCGTCGGCCAGCACGCTCAGTACCGCGCCCGGTGCCGGTCCCCACGCCTGATTGCCACAGTGCACGTTGAAGCCATAGCGAAAGCTGAAATCACGATCCTGTCCGGCCCCGCTGGCGGCGCTCAGGCGCGGTTTTCCCTGGCAATTGTCGGTCGCCGGATTGATGCCGCGTTCGGCAGTGCCGCGCGTCCAGCTGATCGCATTGGGTTTAAACGCCACGCGCGCGCCCATAAACTGCGGATCGTTTTTGATGTAAATCTGGCCGTTCTCCTTTTTCGGCGTCACGGCAACCACCTGCCATTCGCCCGTGACCGATGACCACGTTACCGGGGCGGCACTCACCGCCACGCTCAGCGGCATCAGCAGCGCCGCGGCCAGAGAAATAATGCGCATGGAAACTCCTTGTGATTGATTTGGCTGCTCAGTCTGGCGGCAAAGCGCAGCGCTGTACAGTATTTTACCGCATCAGAACCAGCGCAGCTGCGTGCGCAGGCTGACCACGTGGCCCACAATGATCAGCGCCGGACTGGCAAACTGCTGTGCCAGCGTCGCCAGCTCCTGCAGCGTGGCGCAGGCGACGCGCTGCTGTGGCGTGGTGCCGTGCTGCACGATAGCCACCGGCATCGCTGCGTCCATCCCGTGCCGTAACAGCTGCTGCTGAATGTCGGCCGCCTGGCTGAGGCCCATATAAAACACCAGAGTCTGCTGCTCCGCCGCCAGTTTGCCCCACTCCATTTCGCCGTGCTGCTGCAGATGGCCGGTGACGAAGCGCACGCTCTGGGCATGGTCGCGGTGGGTGAGGGGAATACCGCTGTAGGCGGCACAGCCGGAGGCGGCGGTGATGCCCGGCACCACGCTGAACGGGATGTTATGCTGCGCCAGCACCTCCAGCTCTTCGCCGCCGCGGCCAAAAATAAAGGGATCGCCGCCTTTGAGACGCACCACACGCTTGCCGCGCTGCGCCTGCTCCAGCAGCAGCTGGTTGATTTGTTCCTGCGGCACGCAGTGATGACCCGCCTGTTTACCCACGAAGAGGCGTTCGGCATCGCGCCGCACCAGATTAAGAATCGGCTCCGACACCAGCCGGTCATACACCACCACATCAGCCTGCTGGATAGCCTGCAACCCTTTCAGCGTCAGCAGACCGGCATCACCCGGCCCGGCGCCGACCAGCACGACTTCGCCCTGCTGCGTCAGCGGCGCCGCAAACAAGGCATCGACCTGTGCGGCAGCGCGTGCCCGATCGCCGTTGGCCAGCGTTTGGGCCAGCCGATCGCTGGCAAAGAAGCGCTCCCAGAAGGCGCGGCGTGGTGCCATGGCGCTAAAATGCTGCTTCACGCGCTCGCGCAGTGAGCCCGCCAGCGCAGCCAGTTCGCCGAGATGCTGGGGCAGCATTGCCTCCAGCTTCTCGCGTAGCAGACGCGCCAGCACCGGCGCGCGGCCACCGGAAGAGACGGCGATCATCAGCGGCGAGCGGTCGACGATCGACGGCATAATGGCGCTGGCCTGCTGTGGCGCATCCACCAGGTTACAGAAGAGGCGGCGCTGTTCGGCGGCGTCAGCCACCTGCTGATTGACGGCATCATCGTTGGTAGCCGCAATCGCCAGCCAGCATTCATCCAGCCAGTCATCGGTGAATGCGCCGTGCAGTAACGTCACTTTTCCCTGTTGAGCCCACAGCTGAAACGCCGGAGAAAAATCCCGCGCGCCGACGTACAGCTCTGCGCCGGCCTCCAGCAGCAAACGCGCTTTGCGTTCAGCCACATCGCCTGCGCCAACCAGTAAACAACGCTTGCCTTGCAGCCGACAAAACAGCGGAAAGTAATCCATAACGAATCCTGAAAAAAAGCCCGCACGGTGCGGGCTGTGGAAGGGATTATACCGATTTCAGCGGCGAAGCCTGGGCTTGCGTCTGCGGGCGCTGCGCCTGCGGCGTGGCATACCAGTAGCCGAGGCCCATCAGCACCATGCCAGAGAACATATTGCCGAGCGTCACCCACAGCAGGTTGTGGCCGATGCCGCGCAGCGTCAGGTCGGCGCTGTGCTGACCAAACCACGACAGCGCAAATACCGTCATGTTGGCGATGGAGTGCTCGTAACCGGAGGCGATAAACGCCAGCAGGCACCACCAGATAGCGATGAACTTCGCGGCCCCTTCGCTGCGCACCGCCATCCAGATCGCCAGACACACCAGCCAGTTGCACAGCGCGCCTTTAAAGAACAGCGCCATCGCCGTCTGCGTGGTTTTTGCCAGCGCTACGCTGTGGATCAGCGAGCCGGCGTTCGGCAGCAGCGCACCAGCGGCGTAGTAGTAGAGCAGGGCGACAAACACTGAGCCGATCAGGTTGCCCAGCCAGGTTTGCGGCAGCACGCACCACATCTGGCCGTGGCTGATGGTGCCGGCTTTGACGCCCACGGTGAGGAACATGGTATGACCGGTAAACAGCTCGGAACCGGCGATGATCACCAGCGTCAGGGCAATACCGAAGGTGGCGCCCATCAGCAGTGGACGATACGCCGGGTCCGCCAGGTTGCCGAGGGTGAAGATCAGGATGATCGCCAGGCCAACGTAAGCGCCGGCCATCGCCGATCCAATCCAGAAGGCCAGCGGGCTGTGCTGCGCGGTGCGTACAATGCGCGCCGCATTGGCGGCGCAGGTGTTCAGGGTGTCAGAAAACATAGTGACGTCTCATAAAGTGAAGGAATTCTGTCAGGCGCAGACTTCGACCTGGCCGTTGCTGACGCGCACCGCATAGCTCGCCACCGAGCGGCTGTCATCTTCCAGACAAACGCCATCGCTCAGGCGAAAACGCTGTTTTTTCAGTGGGCTGGCGACCCACAGCGTGTGCTGGTGTTCGGCGATCAGGCCGCGCGATAACACGCTGGCTTCAGCAAACGGATCGATGTTGCTCAGAGCGTACAGCTGCGCATCGTCGCGCGGGCGAAAGATGGCGATCTGCTGGCCGTTAACCAGCGCGCACACGCCGGTAGCGGGCAGGATTTGTGTGAGTTCACACACGGTGTACCACTGGCTCATGCGTCAGCCTCCTCGATCAGGGTAATAGCGATGCGCTCCGCCGGACGCGCCGGGCGATGCTGCTCGCGTTCACTGACGTGCTGCACCAGCGGGTCGCGCTGCGGGCTGTTAATAAACGTGGCAAAGTGCGCCTGCTGCTGCGGGTCGTTAACCGTGGCGGTCCATTCACAGCGGACGTCAGCGCGCAGACGCGTCAGCTCCTGCTCCAGCTGCGCGTTAAGGCCGAGCCGGTCGTCGATAATCACGCTGCGCAGATAGTCGATGCCGCCGTCCAAGCTCTCCAGCCACAGCGAAGTGCGCTGCAGGCGGTCGCCGGTGCGGATGTAAAACATCATGAAGCGGTCGAGATACTGCAGCAGCGTGTCGCGGTCGAGGTCAGCCGCCAGCAGATCGGCGTGGCGCGGTTTCATGCCGCCGTTGCCGCACACGTACAGGTTCCAGCCTTTTTCGGTGGCGATGACGCCGACATCTTTGCCCTGCGCTTCGGCGCATTCACGGGTGCAGCCAGAGACGCCAAACTTCATCTTGTGCGGCGTGCGGATGCCTTTGTAGCGGTTTTCCAGCTCAATGCCGAAGCCGAGGCTGTCGCCAACGCCATAGCGGCACCAGCTGCTGCCGACGCAGGTTTTCGCCATGCGCAGCGCTTTGGCATAAGCCTGTCCGGTTTCAAAGCCGGCGGCAATCAGCTGTGACCAGATCGCCGGCAGGTCGTCGCGCTGCGCCCCAAACAGGCCGATGCGCTGTGAGCCGGTGATTTTGGTGTAAAGGTTGTATTGCCGCGCCACTTCGCCCAGCGTCATCAGCCCCTGCGGCGTGATTTCACCGCCGGCGGTGCGCGGAATCACCGAGTAGGTACCATCTTTCTGGATGTTGCCGAGATAGAGATCGTTGCTGTCCTGAAGCGGCGTATGCTGCGGCTTGAGGATGTATTCGTTCCAGCAGGAGGCCAGCAGCGATCCGACGGTCGGTTTACACACTTCACAGCCGTAACCCTGGCCATACTTCGCCAGCAGCGCGTCAAACGACTTGATCTCCTCCACGCGGATCAGGTGATACAGCTCCTGGCGCGAATAGGCGAAATGCTCGCACAGGTGATGATTGACTTCGATGCCCTGACGGCTCAGCTCAGCGTTCAGCACCTGCGTAATCAACGGGATACAGCCGCCGCAGCCGGTACCGGCGCGGGTTTCGGCTTTCAGCGCCGCCACGGTGTGGCAACCCGCCTGCACCGCGTTAACGATATCGCCTTTGCTGACGTCAAAGCAGGAGCAGATTTGCGCGCTGTCCGGCAGCGAATCGACGCCCAGCGCCGGTTTTTCGCCGCTGCCCGCCGGCAGAATCAGCAGCGCCGGGTTTTCCGGTAAGGCGATGTGATTGAGCGCCAGCTGCAGCAGATTGCCGTAGTCGCTGGTGTCGCCCACCAGCACCGCGCCGAGCAGAGTTTTGTTGTCTTCGCTGACGATCAGGCGCTTATACACGTGCTGCTGTTCATCGAGCCAGATGTAACTGCGCGCGCCCGGCGTGCGGCCGTGCGCATCGCCAATGCCGCCGACGTCCACGCCCAGCAGCTTGAGTTTGGCGCTCATATCGGCACCGGCAAAGACGCTGTCACGCCCGACCAGCGCATCGCTGGCGACCTGCGCCATTTTGTAGCCCGGCGCCACCAGACCGTAAATCCGATCCTGCCAGGCGGCGCATTCCCCAATCGCGTAGATCGCCGCATCGCTGGTCTGGCAGCGATC
Source organism: Type-C symbiont of Plautia stali (assembly GCF_059730935.1). Lineage (NCBI taxonomy): Bacteria > Pseudomonadati > Pseudomonadota > Gammaproteobacteria > Enterobacterales > Enterobacteriaceae > Type-C symbiont of Plautia stali. The sequence continues at coordinate 325,466 of NZ_AP035923.1, forward strand.
GTTGATGGCAACGCCACCGCGCTGGCCGAGCGCCAGGCCGCATTGTTGCGCCAGCTTATCCTGCGGACGAATGCCGGTGGAGAACACGATGAAGTCGACGTCGAGCGCGCTGCCATCGGCGAACTCCAGCGTTTTACCGCCCTTAGCGTGATGCACAATCTGCCGGGTATTTTTGCCGGTATGGACCTGCACGCCCATCTGTTCGATCTTACGCCGTAGCTGTTCGCCGCCCTGCGTATCCAGTTGTTCCGCCATCAGCACCGGCGCAAACTCAATCACGTGCGTTTCAATGCCGAGATTTTTCAGCGCGCCCGCCGCTTCCAGTCCGAGCAGACCGCCGCCAATCACCGCACCGCGTTTGCTGCGGCGCGCGCAGGCTTCAATGGCGTTGAGATCTTCGATGGTGCGATAGACAAAGCAGTCGCTGCCCTCCGCGCCGGCGATCGGCGGGATCCACGGATAAGAACCGGTGGCCAGAATCAGCGTGTCGTAATGCACCGCACGACCGGTGTTGGAGTGAATCAGCTTTTCCTCACGGTTGAGGGTAATGGCGCGCTCGCCGAGCAGCAGATTGACCTGATGCTTTTCGTAGTAGCCTTCGCGCACCAGTGAGAGTTCTTCGGCGGTGTGGTGGGAAAAATAGGCGGAGAGATGGACGCGGTCATAGGCGACGCGGGGCTCTTCACAGAAAACGGTTATCGCGAACTGCTCAGGGGCGGCTTTGTCGATCAGTTCTTCGATAAAGCGGTGGCCAACCATGCCGTTGCCAATAATAACGACACTGTGCTTGCTCATGCTTGCCTCAAAATTTGCGGGATCTGCGCCTACCTTAGCGCGCTGTTTCTGGCGCTTATTGACGTACATCAACTGCGGCTTTATATACCCATTTAGAGGTATGTTGCTGATTTTACGCGTTTTTATCTAAGTCTTTTATTTGGTTGAAAATTACCCAATGGCGGCAGAAAAGTTGCCAGCGGCGCGGTCGTTTTTCGTGCTAGCTTAAGATGTTGCGTTTTCAGCGGAGAAGGATATGACCCAGCAAGCGTTTAAGTGGATAAACAACCTGCGCCTGGCAGGCCAACCGGGTTTATGGCAGATCGAAATTCGCCACGGCAACATCAGCGCCATCATTCCGCAGCCGCCGCAGACGGCCGCCCAGCCGGATGCGCTGGATGCCGCCGGTGGCCTGGCGAGCGCGCCGTTTATCGAGCCGCATATTCATCTCGACACCACGCAAACCGCTGGCGAACCGGCGTGGAATCAGTCCGGCACGCTGTTTGAAGGCATTGAGCGCTGGGCTGAACGCAAGGCGCTGCTCAGCCATGAGGATGTGAAACAGCGCGCGCGGCAGACGCTGAAGTGGCAAATTGCCAACGGCATTCAGCACGTGCGCACCCACGTGGATGTGTCCGATCCCACGCTGACCGCATTAACCGCGATGCTGGAGGTGAAAGCGGAGATGGCGCCGTGGATCGATATCCAGATCGTGGCCTTTCCGCAGGAGGGCATTCTCTCTTATCCCAACGGCGAAGCGCTGCTGGAAGAGGCGCTGCGCCTCGGTGCCGACGTGGTGGGCGCGATCCCACATTATGAATTTACCCGCGAATATGGCGTCGAATCACTGCACAAGGCGTTTGCGCTGGCGCAGCGCTATGACCGGCTGGTGGACGTGCACTGTGACGAGATTGATGATGAGCAGTCGCGCTTTGTCGAGACCGTGGCGGCGCTGGCGCACCGCGAGGGCATGGGCGCGCGCGTCACCGCCAGCCACACCACGGCGATGCATTCGTACAATAACGCGTATACCTCGCGGCTGTTCCGCCTGCTGAAGCTGTCGCAGATTAACTTTGTCGCCAATCCGCTGGTGAATATTCATCTGCAGGGACGTTTTGACAGCTACCCGAAACGGCGCGGCGTGACGCGGGTGAAAGAGCTGCTTGAGGCGGGTATCAACGTCTGCTTCGGCCATGATGATGTGTTCGATCCCTGGTATCCGCTCGGCACCGCCAGCATGCTGCAGGTGCTGCATATGGGGCTGCACGTCTGTCAGCTGATGGGCTATGAGCAGATCGACAGCGGTCTGCAACTCATCACGCACAACAGTGCGAAAACCATGCAGCTGGCGGATTATGGCGTGCAGGTGGGCAACGCGGCCAGCCTGATTATTTTGCCTGCTGATAACGGGTTCGATGCGCTGCGCCGTCAGGTGCCGGTGCGCTATTCGCTGCGTAAGGGCGTGCTGGTGGCGGCCACACAGCCGGCAAGCAGTGAAATTTATCTCGGTGCTAGCGAAGCGGTGACGTTCCGGCGTTAAGGGAGCGGGAAGAGGAATAGCGGCGCGAGGCTTCGCGCCGCTCGGGGATCAGGCAGTCTGGTGAGCGTGCTGGCGATGTTTGGTGACAAAGCCGAGCAGCACACACATCACGAACACCACCGCGTACAGCGCGTTCGCGGTGGACAGCGCCGCGTGGGCACCGCCTTTCGCCACGATCGGGCCGGTGACCACGAAGGTCAGCATGGTGCCGACGGTGCCGCAGGTGAGGATGAAGTTCACCAGCTTCGGCGATGACGCTTTGGTCTGCAGCGAGCCCAGCGTGATGATGGTGGTGTAAATGGCGCTGGAGAAGAAGCCAAGCGACATAATGATCCAGTGCAGCATGCTGGCATCGGTGGTTTTCACGAACCAGAACATCAGGCCGGTGGCCAGCAGCGCCAGCACCACCAGAATGCGTTGCAGGTCGAAGAAGCGCAGCAGGAAGCTGAACGCCCACATGCCGACCATATAGGCGGTCCAGAAGTTACCGACCAGCTGACCGGCGGCGGCGATATCCATGCCCATCGATTTGGTGGCGTATTCCGGCACCCAGGAGATGAAGCCGAGCTGGCCGAGGATGTAGCACAGTGCCGCGATCGACAGGAACAGCACGCCGATGCCCCACTTCTCTTTTTCGCCGCCCTGCACCGCGGCTTCGCTCTTCAGTACCGGGAACTCGACCATCAGCGTCAGGATGAAGATCGCCACGTAGATCACGCCAATGCAGGCGTAAACCCAGTACCACGGCAGCGCGCGCGCCAGCAGAATGCCCGCGATAATCGGGAAGATGGTGCCGGCCATGCTAAAGAACGAGTCGGTAAACAGCAGACGGGAACCGCGCTGGCGACCATCGTACAGATGGGTAATCAGGAAGGTGCCGATCGACATGGTGATACCGCTGACCACGCCGAGCACGAACATGCACAGCGAGAACACCGTGAGGTTATGGCTGGTCATCAGCCCGGCCACGGCGAGGATCATCAGCACAAAGCCAAAGATCAGCTGGCGCTTGAGTGGCACAATCACCATCAGCCAGGCGTTCAGGAACACCGCCGCCAGAATACCGGCGTTTAGGAAAGTGAAGGTGTTGCTCATCTCTGAGATGGGCAGCTGGAAATACTGGGCAATATTATCCAGCACCATACCGGTAACGATCACCAGTGCGCCGGTGAGCGCATAGGAGAAAAAGCTGATCCAGGTAAGGCCAATGCGATTACGGTTTGTCATGTTCTGAACCTGTGATGCGCCGACGTGGCAAAAAGTGTCATGAATTGTAAATTGATCTGTGATCGTAATAAACAAGCAGTGAAACGTGCGAGAAATATTTCATTAATAGTGTGATTTTCGTCACGCAAATGATTGCGCGACGGGAAAAGTATGACGATAGCAACATCAGCGTAAATATAGGTAAAACGCTGGCTCTTGTATTACATGCTCTTTACAATCAATCTCGTTTTTGAGCTTGCTCTCCAAGGTAAGGAATCTTTCATGCTTAAACGTACTTTGACAGCGGCGGTTGCCCTGTTAGCGCTCTCTTCTGTATCTGCTTCGGCTCTGGCGGCGAAAGGGGATACGCACGTGCTGCTCACCACCTCTGCGGGCAATATCGAACTTGAACTGGATAATCAGAAAGCCCCGGTTTCAGTAAAAAACTTTGTGGATTACGTGAATAACGGCTTCTACAACAACACCATTTTCCATCGTGTGATCCCGGGTTTCATGATTCAGGGCGGCGGCTTCACGGCGGATATGCAGCAGAAGCAGACCAACGCGCCGATCAAAAACGAAGCGGATAACGGCCTGCGCAACCTGCGTGGCACCATTTCCATGGCGCGTACCGCTGAGAAAGACAGTGCCACCAGCCAGTTCTTCCTGAACGTGGCGGACAACGCTTTTCTTGACCATGGCCAGCGCGACTTCGGCTATGCGGTGTTTGGTAAAGTAGTGAAAGGCATGGATGTGATCGACAAGATCGCCCAGGTGCCGACCAAAGATGTCGGGCCATACCAGAATGTGCCGTCAAAACCGATTGTTATCACTTCCGCGAAAGTCCTGCCGTAATCCCTCTGCGCGCCACCCCTGGGTGGCGCCGTCTGCCGCGCTCCGGCAAAGCTGAAATTTGCTCTTATACTTAGGGCACATCCTGCTTGCCGGAGGCGCTATGAGCAGCAAACTCACCGAAAAACAGAAAATCACGTTGTGGCAGCAAACCCGTGCGGCCAATTATCAGGCCAGCTGCAAACTGGCCGGTTATACGCTGAATGAACCTGCCGTCGAGAGCGCCCAGGCGGACGATCGTCTGGCCTCGCTGAGGAGGCAATATGGCGGATAACAGCCTGGCGGTGCGCGATCCCTATTTGTGGCACAACGATGACGTGCTGAAAAACCTGCTGGAAATTCACGACGTGGCGCAGCTGCGTAAAGCCGAGCTGGCATTCAGCGCGGCGCGGCTGGCCACGCTGGCGCTCGGACCGGCCACGCCTGGCCTGCCGCACCTGCGTCATATTCACCGCACGCTGTTTCAGGATATCTACAGCTGGGCCGGCGAACTGCGTACCATCGACATCTGGCGCGACGACACGCCCTATTGCCACTGCGAGTACATCGAGAATGAGGGCAATGCGCTGATGAGCGCACTGGAGGAGGAAGAGGGCCTGTGCGACCTCGACCCGCAGACCTTCGTGGCACGCATCGCGCACTACTACTGTGAAATCTACGTCCTGCATCCGTTCCGTGCCGGTAACGGGCGGGCACAGCGCATCTTTTTCGAACAGCTGGCGCTGCACGCGGGCTATCTGCTGAACTGGGATACGCTGGAGCCTGAAAGCTGGCACAAGGCCATCGTCGCCGGCGTCGGCGGCGATCTCGCGCCGCTCAACGCGCAGTTTGCGAAAGTGGTGAGCCCGGCCTCACCGCTAAAGTAATATTTCCAGCCCGTGTTTTTGCACGACGTGGAGCAATTTGAGTGAAATGCCTCCAGGGCGTTTTACTCCGCTCTCCCATTTCTGCACCGTGGAAACGCTGGTGTTGAGGTAGCGGGCAAAAACGGGCTGACTCACGTTAAGGTTTTCGCGCAGCGCTTTGATATCTCCGGCCTCCAGCGCTTTAACCTCTTCCAGACAGCGTTGGTCAAAATCCCGCATGCTCTGTTTATTCAGGGCTCCGGCTTCAAACAGGCCTGTTGCTGCACTGTGAATTGCCTCCAGGACTGGGCTTTTTATTTTTTGCATGTGTATTGTCATCAAAGCTCCGTTAGATCTAGCACCTGGTGCGAGAGTAATCAGATTCTTTTTTGACAGCTAGCGGGGATTGAGGTCGAAAGTGGTAACATTGCTTTTTTGCGACCTTTCTTGCTTGTCGTCCACCGACAGCACCCACTCAATTCATCTGTAATGTATGCTGCTGCTAATTGATAACTACGACTCCTTTACCTGGAATCTCTACCAGTACTTTTGTGAACTGGGCGCGCAGGTGCGCGTGGTGCGCAACGATGCGATGACGCTGGAAGAGATGACAGCGCTGCCGCTGAGTCATCTGGTGATCTCGCCGGGCCCCTGTACGCCGGATCAGTCCGGCATTTCGCTCGAAGCCATTCACCACTTTGCCGGACGGTTGCCTATTCTCGGGGTATGCCTGGGCCATCAGGCCATCGCCCAGGCCTACGGCGCGCAGGTGGTGCGCGCGCGCCAGGTGATGCACGGCAAAACCTCTGCGGTGCAGCACACCGGCCAGGGCGTGTTCCGCAACCTGAATAATCCGCTAACCGTCACGCGCTATCACTCGCTGATTGTGGCGCGCGACACGCTGCCGCCGGAGTTTGAAGTCACCGCCTGGAGCCTGCGCGACGGCGTTGCCGATGAGATCATGGGCTTCCGCCATCGTACGCTGCCGCTCGAGGGCGTGCAGTTCCATCCGGAGAGCATTCTCAGTGAGCAGGGACATCAGCTGCTGGCGAATTTCCTCAATACATAACTTCCGTTTGCCATTGCATGATTTTTTATGCATATTTTGTGATTATAATTTCACATCAGCTCAACAAATAACCCGATGAGGTCATCAATGGCAGCGGAAAATCTAGCGGTAAGCCGGGAAACGTTCGATAACGTTATTTTGCCTGTTTATGCACCTGCGCAGTTTGTGCCGGTCAAAGGCAAAGGCAGCCGCGTGTGGGATCAACAGGGCAAAGAGTATATCGACTTCTCCGGTGGTATCGCGGTCACCGCGCTTGGCCATTGTCATCCGGCGCTGGTGGAAACGCTGAAAAGTCAGGGCGAAACCCTGTGGCACACCAGTAACGTGTTCACCAATGAGCCGGCACTGCGCCTCGCCAGTAAACTGATCGCGGCGACCTTCGCCGAGCGGGTATTCTTCGGTAACTCCGGTGCCGAAGCGAACGAAGCGGCGTTCAAACTGGCGCGCTACTACGCCTGCAAAAAGCACAGCCCGTTCAAAAGCAAAATTATCGCTTTCCACAACGCCTTCCACGGCCGCACGCTGTTCACCGTCTCGGTGGGCGGTCAGCCGAAATACTCCGATGGCTTTGGTCCGAAGCCGGCGGATATCGTCCATGTGCCGTTTAACGATCTGGCAGCGGTGAAAGCGGTGATTGACGACCACACCTGCGCGATTGTGGTGGAGCCGATTCAGGGGGAAGGCGGCGTGATGCCGGCAACGACGGAATTCATGCAGGGATTGCGTGCGCTGTGCGATCAGCACAACGCGCTGCTGGTGCTGGATGAAGTGCAGAGCGGCATGGGCCGCAGCGGTAAGCTGTTTGCTTACGAACACTATGGTATCAAGCCAGATATCATCACCACCGCTAAAGCGCTGGGCGGCGGTTTCCCGGTGAGCGCGATGCTGACCACTCATGAAATCGCCTCGGTGATGGCGCCAGGCGTGCACGGCACCACCTACGGCGGCAACCCGCTGGCCTGTGCGATTGCCGAAACCGCGCTGGATATCATCAATACGCCCGAGGTACTGAACGGTGTTGACGCGCGCCGTGAGCAGTTTGTCTCGGCGCTGCAGAAGATCAATCAGCAGTTCGACATCTTCAGTGAAATTCGGGGCAAAGGGCTGCTGCTGGGTGCCGTACTCAACGCGCAGCACGCCAGCAAAGCGCGCGATATCCTCAACGCTTCCGCCGCTGAAGGCCTGATGGTGCTGACCGCCGGCAGCGATGTGATTCGCTTTGTGCCGTCGCTGGTGATTGAGCCGACCGATATCGCAGAAGGCATGGCGCGCTTCGCCCGGGCGATCGCGAAAGTCCTGAACTAACCTTTCGGCTTCAGCACGCTGAGCCAGCGGCCGTGATGCGGGCGCTGGCTCCACGCCAGTGAAGAAATGGTGTGCATCACATTGAGGTGCTGCAGAATGCGCTTCACATGCTGTTCGACAATCGTCACCGGCCCCTCATTCAGATTCTCCGGCGCTTCCAGAATATTGTTGTCGTTGCCCGGCCCGTCGTAAGCCAGCCGCTGCTGACAGCGCTGCAGCGCAATTTCACAGGACTGCAAATAGCGCTCTGCCAGCTTTGGCGTCAGCATGGTGTGCTCGCGCGCCAGAATGGTCATGGCGTTGATGTGCTCGACGATAAACTGGCTGTGAGTCACCCACAGGCGCATATCTTTCAGATACTGGAAGTTAAAGCCCGGTTCGGTAGACGCCTGGTTGAGCGAGTTAAACAGCGCGTTGTGCGCCTGGTTAACCTTGACGCGCTGATACGCCAGCTTCTCCGGCGCCTGCTCCGGACCGAGCAGCAGGCGCAGCGCCTCCTGATAAGCCTCCAGCGCATCATGCGCATTATTGCGCAGCAGCCCGCTCTGCCACTGCGGCCACAGCCAGATCATGCCGGCGAAGGCAATCAGGCAGCCCATCAGCGTATCCATCATGCGCGGCAGCAGGAACTGCGCGCCGTTCAGCGACAGCAGCTGCAGCGAATACACCGCCGTCACCGTAAAGCCAATCATCGACCAGCCATAATATTTACGCGTGATCAGATAGCTGGCGAGGGTGATGACCAGCATGGTCAGCAGGGCAATCGACTCCGGTACGGCAAAGCGCAGCGACGCCGCGGCGATCAGCAAGCCGGCGAAGGTGCCGAGTGCCCGGTGCTGAATGCGCACGCGCGTGGCGCTGTAGCCGTTCTGGCTGACAAACATGATGGTCATCAGAATCCAGTAAGGCTTGGGAATATTGAAGAACAGCGCCAGCGCGCTGCCGAACATCAGCATCACGGCGAAGCGCGCCGCCGTCCGCAGCGCGGCAGATTTCAGCGACAGGTAGCTGCGCAGCGCCGGCAACAGCGGCAGGCGTCGCTGGCGATCGGCCATCAGGTCGCGGGTGTACAGCGGCTTCTGCGTGCGCAGCACGCGGGCGATGCGGCTGAAATGGTAGAGGCAGAAATTACCGACCGGATTATCCGGGTGCTGCCGGGCAATTTTCTCCAGCGCGCCGAGCGGCTTTTCCATGTGGAAGCGTTCCGGCAGCTGGTGATAGAGAATGGCATCGGCCAGCACGCGTAGCCGTGCCGAAATGATTTTCGCGTTCCAGCGGATCACCGCCTCGGCGTGGCTCTGCTCCACCAGCTTTTGCACCTCTTCCGGCTGGTGCAGGCTGACCGAGATATGCTCCTGCAGATCGAGCGCAACCTGAAAGGCGCGCGTCAGGCGTTTATGGCTGTTATCACGGCTGGCGGACAGCATATGCATCTGCTGGTAGCAGGTGGTGATCAGATCGACCGCTTTCTGCTGGCGCGCCAGTAATGGTGGCAGCGCTTTTTCCGGATCGGTCAGCTGCGTCAGCAGGGTGTATTTGGCGTCGCAGTAATCGGCCAGCTCGCGATACAGCAGGCTGAGGGTCTCGCGCATCGGCTGCTCTTTCCACAGCCAGAACCAGAACCAGTTAAACAGCCCGTACCACAGCGTCCCGCCGATATACAGCAGCGGCGGAACCCACATCGGCATACGGCCGACGAGGCTTAAGGTAAAGATGGCGGCGATCAGCGTGCCGGGCAGCAAACGACCATGCAGCGGGCTGATTTCACCGGTCACGCCCACCAGCAGCGGCAACACCAGCAGAATCAGCGGCAGCGGCACAGCGTAAGCCGTGAGGTACTGAATCAGAAAACTGCCGCTGGCGAACAGTGCGCCGCCGACAATCAGCCGTTTGAAGAACCGCTTGTGTGGCGTATCCAGACCGGCGATGTTGCAGCAGGCCGGCACCAGGGAGAACAGCAGCCCTTTTTGCAGATCGCCAAACAGCCAGCCGAGCGCCACAGGCAGGCACAGCACCAGCGTTTGCCGCAGCGCATAGTTAACTTCCGGATGATAGATGATTCGACGCCACATCAGCTCATCGTAAACAGAAACGGCGCGATGTTGCCATCACGCCGTGGGTGAGAAGAAATCAGCGGGTGCCGTAAACGACGATGGTTTTGCCGTGTGCGGAGATCAGGTTCTGATCTTCCAGCATTTTCAGGATACGACCCACGGTTTCGCGTGAGCAGCCCACGATCTGACCAATCTCCTGACGGGTGATTTTAATCTGCATGCCGTCCGGGTGGGTCATGGCGTCAGGCTGTTTCGCCAGGTTGAGCAGCGTCTGCGCGATACGGCCGGTCACATCGAGGAAGGCAAGGTTGCCGACTTTTTCAGATGTAACCTGCAGGCGACGCGCCATCTGCGCCGACAGGCGCATTAAAATATCCGGATTGACCTGAATCAGCTGACGGAATTTTTTGTAGGAAATTTCAGCCACTTCGCAGGCGGTTTTCGCACGTACCCAGGCGCTACGCTCCTGGCCCTCTTCAAACAGGCCGAGCTCACCGATGAAATCCCCCTGATTGAGGTAGGAGAGTATCATCTCTTTGCCTTCTTCATCTTTAATCAGTACCGCGACGGAACCTTTCACGATGTAGTACAGCGTTTCCGCTTTCTCACCCTGATGGATGAGGGTGCTTTTGGATGGATATTTGTGAATATGGCAATGGGACAGGAACCATTCGAGTGTAGGGTCTGTTTGCGGTTTGCCGAGAACCATTCGCTATTATCCTCTGTTGTAATCGTGCCCAAAATACAGGGGGCAGTTTTCCCTGTCAGGCGGTGAAATCGTCCAGCGTTTCCCGTGAGGGACAGTTATTCGGGGGTGGATTCGTAAGCGATGCTTTTGATTCGTCCCGCTTTCGTCTTTCGTGACGAAAATATTTTCAGCACTGTTTGTAGCATAGCTTTTGCAACCTGTCTCCTGTTGTCTCGCTTCAGCAGGTGGGGGATGCGTCTGCATTGCTGTTTGTCAGGTGAAAGCGTACTCTGGCGGCAAAACCGCCGCTTCAGGAGAAAGAATAATGCAGGCACGAGTGAAATGGGTGGAAGGGCTGACCTTTCTCGGAGAATCCTCATCCGGTCATCAGGTATTAATGGACGGCAATTCCGGTGATAAAGCGCCCAGCCCGATGGAGATGGTGTTGATGGCTGCGGGCGGCTGCAGCGCGATTGACGTGGTGTCGATTCTGCAAAAGGGGCGCAACGATGTCGCCGATTGTGAAGTCAAACTGACCTCGGAACGCCGCGAAGAAGCGCCACGCATTTTTACGCATATCAATCTGCATTTTATTGTCAGCGGCAAAGCGCTGAGCGATAAAGCGGTGGCGCGCGCGGTGGATCTGTCCGCGGAGAAGTACTGCTCGGTGGCGATCATGTTGGGCAAGGGCGTCGAGATAACGCACAGCTACGAAGTGGTGGAGCTGTAATCCAGCCGGGAGCGCGGCGCTGCGCTCCCGATCTCAGTTCCTCCCGGCGAAACTGGCGCGTTAGCCTGCGCTATTCAATACGTTTTCCTTCAATCAACCGCTGCACCAGCGGCGTCATGATCAACTCCATCGCCAGTCCCATCTTGCCGCCCGGCACCACCAGCGTATTCATGTGGGAAATAAACGAGCCCTGGATCATCGCCAGTAAATAAGGAAAAGCGATGCCCTCCAGGCCGCGAAAATGGATCACCACAAAGCTCTCATCCAGCGACGGGATTTCACGCGCGGCAAACGGGTTCGAGGTATCCACGGTCGGCACGCGCTGGAAGTTGAGGTGCGTGCGGGAAAACTGCGGCGTGATGTAGTTGATGTAGTCTTCCATCGAACGCACCACCGAATCCATCACCGCTTCGCGCGAATGGCCGCGCTCGCTGGTGTCGCGCACCAGTTTCTGAATCCACTCCAGATTGACAATCGGTACTACCCCAACCAGCAGATCGACATGTTCAGCCACGTTATGCTGCTGCGTCACCACGCCGCCGTGCAGGCCTTCATAGAACAGCACATCGGTGTTTTCCGGCAGCTGCTGCCAGGGTGTAAAGGTGCCCGGCACCTGATTCCACGGCACCGCTTCATCGTAGGTGTGCAGATATTTGCGCGACTGGCCGAGTCCGCTCTGGCCATAGTCGCGGAAAGTCTGCTCCAGCAGGCCGAAGTCGTTGGCTTCCGGGCCAAAGTAGCTGATGTGACGCCCGAGGTCGCGCGCCTTACGAATCGCCATGTCCATTTCCGGACGGGTATAGCGATGGAAACTGTCGCCTTCTACTTCCGCTGCGTGCAGATCCAGCTGCTGGAAAATTTTACGGAAGGCGAGACTGGTGGTGGTGGTTCCGGCGCCGCTGGAACCGGTAACGGCTATGACTGGATGCCTGGCTGACATAACAGCGCTCCCTGTGAAGTCCGGCGATGAGCATTGTTACCACGAATTGCCGCCTGACGCATCAGCCGCGAAATTCCCGCCGCGGCATAATATTGACCGATTCATGCAATTCTGACCACACCAGTACCACTTCGCCCTGCTCGAGCTGGCGGCGCACGTCGGCCACTTTCTGCGTCAGGCTGCGCTCCTGCTCGCCATAATCGGTGCCTTCACGCAGCACAAAACTTTCTATCAGGTTTTCCAGCGTTGTCGGGTCGAGTTCTTGCCAGGGAATAATCACAATTACATATCCAGATAAGTTGAGAGCCAGTCCGGCACGCGCTGCTCCAGCCACATTTTGGGTCGCAGCAGGCTGCCGCCCACGAAGCCGACGTGACCACCTTGCTGCGTCAGCTGATACTCAATTGTGGCAGACAACTGCTGCGGCTGCGGGATCACCGCATCGGTCATGAAGGGATCGTCTTTAGCATGGATGATCAGCAGCGGCTTGCGCACGCCGGTCAGCAATGGCATGGCGCTGGCGCGCTGATAATAGTCGCGCGCATCAATAAAACCGTGGGCGCGGGCGGTAATCGCATCATCAAACTCACGCAGCCGGCGGAAGGCGCGCAGCTGCGTCAGATCGACCGGCAGCGTGCCTGGCCAGGCGCGCAGTTTGCGCGTGGCGTTTTTCTTCAGCTGGGTCAGCAGGTAGTGCTGATAAAAGCGTGAAAAGCCCACGTCCAGCTTCTGGCTGCATGGCTCAAGCGCCAGCGGCGCGGAGATGGCGACCGCGGCATCCAGCGGGGCCGACGTGCCCTGCAGCCCCAGCAGACAGGCCAGCATATTGCCGCCGAGCGAAACGCCGACCGCCGCAGTCGGCACCGTGCCCCATTCGCGCTGCAGCCAGTGCAGAAAATAGGTCGCATCTTCAGTTTCACCGGAGTGATAGATGCGCTGCAGACGGTTAGGCTCGCCGCTGCAGCCGCGGAAGTGCATGATCACCGCCAGCCAGCCGCGCGCCTGACACGCCTGCATCAGCCCATGGGCATACGGGCTGCGGAAACTGCCTTCCAGCCCGTGGAACAGCACCATGCGCGGCTTGTGACGTGCCTGTGCCGGATCTTCGCTCCACGCCAGATCGACGAAGTCGCCGTCTGGCAGATCGAGGCGCTGCCAGTGCGGGCGCAGCGTGACGCGCCGGCGCAGCAGGCGCGGCAGCAGCGTTTGCAGATGCGCATTGCCGAAGCCGCGCAGCGGGGTAAAGCGCTCGCCGCTCGGGCGATCAAAATAGCCTGGGATAGTACTTGTCTGATGCATAACTCGCTGATAGCTTCGATGGGTTGTTCGCTTTTCTGGGTGAGGAGCACCCGAATATACATGGAACTGAGTCTTTTTTTATCAATGCTGGGCTTTCTCTGGGTCGCGGCCATCACGCCAGGGCCCAATAATATGTTACTTACCGCCTCAGGTGCTAATTTTGGCTTCCTGCGCACCTTTCCACTGCTGATTGGTATCATGATTGGCATGCAGGTGATGTTGCTGATGGTGGCGTTTGGCATCGGCAGCCTGATTCTGCTCTATCCCTCACTGCATCTGGTACTGAAAGTGGCCGGTAGCCTCTACCTGCTGTGGCTGGCGTGGAAAATTGCCACCGCCGAATACGAAACGCTGGAGACCGACGATGCCAGCGTGAAGCAGATGCCTTTCTGGCAGGGCGGGTTACTGCAACTGATCAACCCGAAAGCGTGGCTGATGGCGCTGGGTGCGGTCGCCAGCTTTAGCCTTGCCGGCAGCGCCTATCTGCATTCCGTGGTGGCGATCAGCATCGGCATGGCGCTGGTGAACGTGGTTTCCGGCGTGATCTGGATGGGTTTCGGCTCGCTGATTGGCCGCCTGCTGCGCAGCCCGCGCGCGTGGAAAATCTTCAACCTCGCCATGGGTGCGCTGACCGCAGCCTGCGTGCTGTTGATCTGGCACTGAGTCAGCTGGAGGCGCGCTCAATGCGCGTCCACGGCAGCACTTCATGCACCACTGCCGCCTGGCGCTGACGGATGCGCGCCAGCAGCAGCTGCACGCTGCGGGCACCCATCTGGTTCATCGGCTGGGCAATGGTGGTCAGCGGCGGGTTGATGCTGCTGGTGAACGGAATGCCGTCAAAGCCGACTACCGCCAGATCCTCCGGCACGCGCAGTCCAGCCTCCAGAGCAGCGTGAATCACACCAACCGCCAGCACGTCTGATACCGCAAACACCGCATCCGGCCGCTCTGGCTGCGTTAGCAGTTCGCGCAGCGCCGCGCTGCCCGCTTCGCAGGAGATGTCGCTGGCGTAAGCGACGCCGTGCCAGTCAAGCCCCAGCTGCGTGATGGCGTCGCGATAGCCGCTTTCGCGCTGGTGCGAATAGAGATAGCGCATATCACAGTTGACCAGCGCAATGCGCTGACGCCCTTTGCCGGCCAGATAATGCACCGTGTCATAGGCCGCCTGACGGTTATCGATGGTGACGCTGGAGGCGTTCACCGAGGGATCGTACTCCGCACACTGCACCCACGGCGCATCACCAATCAACTCTTTCAGTCCCTGCAGACAGGCCGCGGCGTCCATGGTGATCACCCCATCTACCACTTTGCCGGCCAGCAGCGCCAGATAGGCGGTTTCGCGCCGCAGCTGTGAGGCGGAATTACATAACAGGATGTGATAACCGTGCGCTTCGGCCTCCGCCTCAATGCCCTGCACCACCCGTGAACAGAACGGATTGGTGATATCGGAAATGAGCACCAGCAACATGTTGCTTTGCGCGGTACGCAGCTGGCGCGCCAGCAGGTTAGGCTGGTATTCGCACACATTAATTGCGGCCAGCACCCGTTTACGCGTATCTGGCCGGACGCCAGGATGCTGGTTTAACACCCGTGAAACCGTGGCTTTCGACACGCCCGCGAGGCGCGCAACTTTCTCAATCGACATGGAGGCCAGTACCGCTGTAAAAGGGGGAAAAAATCAAGACGAGATCAATACCACAGTCGGCATGTGAGCGCCTGACA
This sequence comes from Type-C symbiont of Plautia stali, assembly GCF_059730935.1. Taxonomy (NCBI): domain Bacteria; kingdom Pseudomonadati; phylum Pseudomonadota; class Gammaproteobacteria; order Enterobacterales; family Enterobacteriaceae; species Type-C symbiont of Plautia stali. The sequence continues at coordinate 340,490 of NZ_AP035923.1, forward strand.
TATTTGTTCCGCACCAGCGGTTTTGTATTTGCACTTTTTGCATAGCGTTACCCGATGTTGATCTAAGAACCGATTTTTATTAGGGATAATTTTTAATTCCTTTATGAAATCATTGCTGCTGGCGACACTGCCGTCACGACTCAACATTGGGGTGCATGATGATGGCAGTAACCAAAACAATAAGCGCGGTAGCAGCCGCGTTAGCGCTGATGACCTTTCAGGCGCAGGCGGTCAATGTGACCGTGGCTTATCAGACGTCGGCGGAACCGGCCAAAGTGGCGCAGGCTGACAATACCTTTGCCAAAGAGAGCGGTGCCACGGTTGACTGGCGCAAATTCGACAGCGGCGCCAGCGTCCTGCGTGCGTTAGCCTCGGGCGATGTGCAAATTGGCAACATTGGTTCCAGCCCGCTGGCGGTGGCCGCCACGCAGCAGCTGCCGATTGAAGCTTTCCTGCTGGCTTCACAGCTGGGCAATTCTGAAGCGCTGGTGGTGAAAAAAGGCATCAGCTCGCCCAAAGATTTGATCGGCAAACGCATTGCCGTTCCCTTCATCTCTACCACCCATTACAGCCTGCTGGCCGCGCTGAAACACTGGGGCATCAAACCGACCCAGGTGCAACTGGTTAATCTGCAGCCGCCGGCGATCATTGCTGCCTGGCAGCGCGGTGATATCGACGGCGCTTACGTCTGGGCACCCGCCGTCAATGAACTGGAGAAAGACGGCAAGGTGCTGACCGACTCGTCGCAGGTCGGGCAGTGGGGCTCACCGACGCTCGACGTCTGGGTGGTGCGCAAGGATTTTGCCCGGCAGCATCCTGAAGTGGTCACCGCTTTCGCCCGCAGCGCGATTGCCGCGCAGCAGGCTTATATCGCCAACCCGGAACAGTGGCTGCAGCAGCCGGATAATCTCAGCAAGCTGTCGCGCCTGAGCGGCGTGCCGGAAAGTGACGTCCTCGGGCTGGTGAAAGGCAATACCTACCTGACGGCGCAGCAGCAGGTGGAACAGCTGGGCAAACCGGTCAACAAGGCGATTGTCGATACCGCACAGTTTCTGAAAGAGCAGGGCAAAGTGCCGGATGCCGCCAGTGACTACAGCAGCTTTGTCACCACGCGCTTTGTTGCCCCCTTAGCCAAATAACGGAGGCCTTATGCTCAGCATCACCCATCTCAACGCACGTTACGCCGGGCAACCGGCGCTGCAGGATATCAATCTGCAGCTGGCCAGCCGCGAATTGCTGGTGGTGCTGGGGCCGTCCGGCTGTGGCAAAACCACGCTGCTGAACTTGATCGCCGGCTTTCTGCCACTGGAGTCCGGCAGTATCACGCTGGATGGCAAGCCGGTACGCGGACCGGGCGCAGAGCGCGGCGTGGTCTTTCAGAACGAAGGGCTACTGCCGTGGCGTAATGTCATCGATAACGTGGCGTTTGGCCTGCAGCTGGCGGGCATGGCAAAAGCTGAACGGCACGCGATCGCCCGCCGTCTGATCCGTAAGGTCGGGCTCGAGGGCGCAGAAAAGCGTTTTATCTGGCAGCTCTCTGGGGGTCAGCGTCAGCGCGTGGGGATTGCCCGTGCGCTGGCCGCTGATCCGCAGCTGCTGCTGTTAGATGAGCCGTTCGGTGCGCTGGATGCCTTCACGCGCGAGCAGATGCAGACGCTGCTGCTGACGTTATGGCGCGATACCGGCAAGCAGATTCTGCTAATCACCCATGACATCGAAGAAGCAGTCTTTCTCGCCAGCGAACTGGTGCTGCTGTCGCCGGGTCCGGGTCGCGTAGTGGAACGCCTGAAGCTCGACTTTGGTCAGCGCTTCGCCGCAGGCGAGCCGTGCCGCAGCATCAAATCCGATCCGGCATTTATCGAACGACGTGAGTATGTCCTGAATCAGGTGTTCGCGCAGCGGGAGGCGTTTGTATGAGTGCCGTTATTGATGACAAGCGCCGGACGTCCCGCGTTCGTCGCCTGCGCTGGCCGTTTTCCCGCCAGCTGTCGCTGAGCCTGCTGAGCGTGGCCGTGCTGCTGCTGCTGTGGTGGGGCGTGACCGCGCTGGGGCTGATTGCGCCCTTGTTTCTGCCGCCGCCGCAGCAGGTGCTGCATAAGCTGCTGGTTATTGCTGGTCCGCAGGGCTTTATGGATGCCACGCTATGGCAGCACCTTGGTGCCAGCCTGACGCGCATGCTGGTGGCGCTGTTCTTTGCCGCACTGATCGGCATTCCGGTGGGCATTGCCATGGGGCTTAGTCCGGCGGTGCGCGGGCTGCTCGATCCGCTGATTGAACTCTATCGACCGGTGCCGCCGCTGGCCTATTTGCCGCTGATGGTGATTTGGTTTGGCATTGGCGAAACCTCAAAGATTTTACTGATTTATCTGGCAATTTTCGCGCCGGTGACTTTATCCACCCTGGCCGGCGTGAAGAATACGCAGCAGGTGCGGATCCGTGCCGCTCAGGCGCTGGGGGCGACGCGCGGGCAGCTGCTGCGTTTTGTCATTCTGCCCGGAGCGTTGCCGGAGATTCTCACCGGTCTGCGCATCGGTCTTGGTGTGGGCTGGTCCACGCTGGTGGCGGCCGAACTGATTGCCGCGACGCGCGGACTGGGCTTTATGGTGCAGTCGGCTGGGGAGTTTCTCGCCACCGATGTGGTGCTGGCGGGCATCGCGGTGATCGCCCTGATTGCCTTTAGTTTAGAACTGGGTTTACGTGCGCTACAGCGCCGACTGACGCCCTGGAATGGAGAACAGCAATGAACGAACGAGTGAACTTTACCGCGCTGGGTCCGTATATCGGGGCGCAGGTCAGCGATGTCGATCTCAGCCATCCGCTGAGTGACGCGCAGTTTGAGCAGCTTTATCACGGTCTGTTGCGTCACCAGGTGCTGTTTCTGCGCGATCAGCGCATTACGCCGGAGCAGCAGCGCGCGCTGGCGATCCGCTTCGGCGATCTGCACATTCATCCGGTTTATCCGCATGCTGAAGGCGTGGAAGAGATTATCGTGCTGGATACGCATCAGGATAATCCGCCGGACAACGATAACTGGCATACCGACGTCACCTTTATTCAGACGCCGCCGGCGATCGCCATTCTGGCCTCAAAGCTGCTGCCGGAGAGCGGTGGCGATACGCTGTGGACCAGCGGGATTGCCGCTTACGAGGCGCTGTCAGAGCCGTTCAAACAGCTGCTGAGTGGCCTGCAGGCGGAGCACGACTTTAAGAAATCGTTCCAGGAGTATAAGTACCGTAAGACGGAAGAGGAGCATCAGCGCTGGCAGCAGGCCGTGGCGAAGCATCCGCCGGTGCAGCATCCGGTGATCCGCACCCATCCGGTGAGCGGACGCAAGGCGCTGTTTGTTAATGAAGGTTTTACCACCAGGCTGCTGGGCGTAAGCGAGAAGGAGAGCGAGGCGCTGCTGGGCTATCTGTTTGCGCACGCCACCAAGCCGGAGTTTCAGGTGCGCTGGCGCTGGCAGCCGAATGACGTGGCAATCTGGGATAACCGCGTGACGCAGCATTATGCCAACGCGGATTATTATCCGGCGCGGCGCGTGATGCATCGCGCGACGGTGTTAGGGGATGTGCCGGTGTGATTTCGGAGCGTGGATTGCCCTCACCCCAACCCTCTCCCGCCAGCGGGAGAGGGGGCCGACCGTGCGTAGCAGGTAAGGCGGATTAAGGTTTGTTCCCTCTCCTGTGGGAGAGGGTCAGAGTGAGGGCATCATCGCGCACCCTCTATGACCTCATCGCGCACCTTTACCCCGCGAGCATCTGCTCCAGCTGCTCCTGCGCCTCCAGCCACGCCATTTCGACCTCTTCCAGCGCCGATTTGCTCTCCGCCTGGCGCTGCAGGGCGGCGGTTAAATCGGCCTTACGGTTTTGCTCGTAAATGGCGCTGTCGGCCAGCTGTGCTTCGGCTTCGCTGAGCTGCGTCTGCCATTTGGCCATCTGCTTCTCCAGCTTTTCGATCTCTTTGCGCAGCGGCTGCGTCTGCGCGCGCAGCTCGGCGTCGCGGCGCTTCTGATCTTTGCGGGACTGCGCGCTGTTGGCGTTGTCCTGCTTTGGCGCGGCATCCTGCTGCGTTTCCTGCTTCTGCAGGTCGCTCAGCCACTGCTGATAATCATCCAGATCGCCCTCGAATACATCCACTTTGCGGTCGTGCACCAGGTAAAGATCGTCGGTGGTTGAACGCAGAAGATGACGATCGTGCGACACCACCACCAGTGCGCCTTCAAAGTCGATCAGCGCTTCGGTCAGCGCCTGGCGCATATCCAAATCGAGGTGGTTGGTCGGTTCGTCGAGCAGCAGCAGATTCGGCCGCTGCCAGACGATCAGCGCCAGCACCAGTCGCGCTTTCTCGCCGCCGGAGAAACGCTCGGTGGCTTCGCTGACTTTATCGCCCTGGAAACCAAAGCCGCCCAGGTAGTCACGCAGCTGCTGCTCCAGCGTTTTCGGGGCGATGCGCGCCAGATGCTGCAGCGGCGACTCATCGGCGCGCAGATACTCAAGCTGATGCTGCGCGAAGTAACCCAGCTTGATCCCTTTCGCCAGACCCACTTTGCCCGCCAGCGGCTCCAGCTCGCCCGCCAGCAGTTTGATCAGCGTGGATTTACCGGCGCCGTTACGCCCCAGCAGGCCGATGCGCGAACCCGGCACCAGGTTGAGTTTGATGGCATCCAGAATCACCCGCTCACCGTAACCCGCCGAAACCTGCTCCATTTTCAGGATCGGGTTAGGCAGGCTTTCTGGCGCGCGGAAGCTGAAGCTGAACGGGTTATCGACGTGCGCCGGGGCAATCAGCTCCATACGCTCCAGCATCTTGATGCGGCTCTGCGCCTGTTTGGCTTTGGTGGCCTGCGCGCGGAAGCGATCGATGTACTTTTGCAGGTGCGTGACTTTTTCCTGCTGGCTCTGATACAGCGCCTGCTGCTGCGCCAGTTTGGCTACGCGCTGACGCTCGAACGAGCTGTAGTTGCCGGTGTATTCGAACATCGTCTGCTGTTCGATATGGATGATTTTGTCCACCACCGGGTCGAGGAAGTCGCGGTCGTGCGAGATCAGGATCAGCGTGCCGGTATAGCTCTTCAGCCAGCGCTCCAGCCAGATCACCGCGTCGAGATCGAGGTGGTTGGTCGGTTCATCGAGCAGCAGCAGGTCGGAACGGCATACCAGTGCCTGAGCAAGGTTGAGACGCATACGCCAGCCGCCGGAGAAATCGCTCACCGGCCGCATTAATTGTTCCTGGCTGAAGCCCAATCCGTGCAGCAGACTGGCGGCGCGTGCGTGTATGCTCCACGCCTGAATAGCGTCCAGCTTGCCGTGCAGCAGCGCAATGGCGTTGCCATCGTCGCGCGCATTAGCTGCCGCTAATTCGGATTCGAGCTGACGATATTCGCGGTCGCCGTCGATAACATATTCCAGCGCGGCTTTACTCAGCGCCGGGGTTTCCTGATTCACCCACGCCAGCGCCCAGTTGCCGGGAAAGGTGACGTTGCCGGCATCGCTGCTGATTTCACCCTTCAGCAGTGACAGCAGCGTGGATTTACCGCAGCCGTTTTTACCCACCAGGCCGACTTTTTGCCCCGGGTTAATGGTGGCCGTTGCGTTATCCAGCAGCACATTAGTGCCGCGACGGATTTGTAATGCGGAAAAGACAATCATAAGCGCCGTATCGTCAGAATATGTTAATTTATCGGCAACATAATTCGATAATGTTTGTTGCGTCGAGCATGGTAGCGGAATTCCGCCGCGGTGACGACGCTTTGGAGGGGAACGATGTCGCAGCCGCCCAAAATATTGCTGCTTTACGCCCATCCGGAATCACAGGATTCGATTGCTAATCGGGTTTTGCTGCAGTCGGCTATGGAACTGGACCACGTCACGGTGCACGATTTATACGCCCACTATCCGGATTTCTTTATTGATATTCATTACGAGCAGCAACTGCTGCGCGACCATCAAATCGTGGTGTTTCAGCATCCACTTTATACCTATAGCTGTCCGGCACTGCTGAAAGAGTGGCTGGATCGCGTGCTGTCGCGCGGTTTTGCCAGCGGCCAGGACGGTAATGCGCTGGAAGGTAAATACTGGCGCAGCGTGGTCACGACCGGTGAGCCGGAGACGGCGTATCACCACAGCGGCCTCAATCGCTACCCGATGAGCGACATTATGCGACCGTTTGAGCTGACGGCGCAGATGTGTCGCATGCACTGGCTGACGCCGATGGTGATTTACTGGGCGCGTCGTCAGACACCCGAGGTGCTGCGCAATTTTGCGCGCGCCTATGGCGACTGGCTGGCGTCACCGCTGCCGAACGGAGGAGTGTGATGCAAGGCGAAACGTTACTCACCGCCGGCGTGATTTATCTGGTGGCGGCGGTGCTGGTGGTGCCGATTGCCGCCCGGCTCGGCATTGGTGCGGTGCTGGGCTATCTGCTGGCCGGTATCGCCATCGGCCCGTGGGGGCTGGGCTTCATCAGCGATGTGGACGAGATTCTGCACTTCTCGGAGCTTGGCGTGGTGTTCCTGATGTTTATCATCGGGCTGGAGCTGAACCCGGCCAAGCTGTGGGCGCTGCGGCGCTCTATTTTTGGCGTCGGTGCCGCGCAGGTGCTGGTTTCGGCAGCGATCCTCGGCGTGCTGCTGTGGCTGACCGACTTCAGCTGGCAGGCCGCGGTGATTGGCGGTATCGGCCTGGCGATGTCCTCGACCGCCATGGCGCTGCAGCTGATGCGCGACAAAGGCATGAACCGCAGCGAAGCGGGCCAGCTGGGCTTCTCGGTGCTGCTGTTCCAGGACCTGGCGGTGATTCCGGCGCTGGCGCTGGTGCCGCTACTGGCCGGCAGCGACAGTGGCCACGTCGACTGGCTCAAGGTGGGCATGAAGGTGCTGGCATTCGCCGGTATGCTGGTGGGCGGACGCTATCTGCTGCGGCCGATTTTCCGTTTCATCGCCGCGTCCGGCGTGCGGGAAGTGTTTACCGCCGCCTCGCTGCTGCTGGTGCTCGGTTCGGCGCTGTTTATGGATGCGCTGGGCCTGTCGATGGCGCTGGGGACGTTCATCGCCGGTATTCTGCTGGCAGAGAGTGAGTATCGCCACGAACTGGAAGTCGCCATTGAGCCGTTTAAAGGGTTGCTGCTCGGGCTGTTCTTTATTTCGGTGGGCATGGCGCTCAACCTCGGCGTGCTTTATACCCACATTCTCGAAATTCTGATTGGCGTGGTGCTGCTGGTGGCGGTGAAAACGCTGGTGCTCTACGTGCTGGCGCGCATTTATGGTCTGCGCAGTTCGGAGCGTCTGCAGTTTGCCGGCGTGCTGAGTCAGGGCGGTGAATTCGCCTTCGTGCTGTTTTCGGCGGCGTCGTCGGCAAAACTGTTCAGTGGCGATCAACTGCCGCTGCTGCTGGTCACGGTGACGCTGTCGATGATGACCACGCCGCTGCTGATGCAGGGCGTGGATAAGATTCTGGCGCGCCGCTTCAACGAACCGGAAGAGGACGGCGAAAAGCCGTTTGTCGAGGACGATCAGCCCCAGGTGATTGTGGTGGGCTTTGGCCGTTTTGGTCAGGTGGTCGGGCGTTTGCTGATGGCCAACAACAAGCGCATCACCGTGCTGGAGCGCGATATCTCGGCGGTCAGCCTGATGCGCAAATATGGCTACAAGGTTTACTATGGCGATGCCACTGAGCTCGAGCTGCTGCGTGCCGCCGGGGCGGAGAATGCGCAGTCGATCGTCATCACCTGTAACGATCCGGAAGATTCGATGACCATCGTGCACTTGTGCCAGCAGCACTTCCCGCAGCTGGAGATCCTGGCGCGGGCGCGCGGTCGTGTCGAGGCGCATGAGCTGCTGCAGGCGGGCGTCACGCTGTTCTCGCGTGAAACCTTCTCCAGCGCGCTGGAGTTAGGCCGCAAAGCGCTGATATCGCTGGGCATGCATCCGCATCAGGCGCAGCGCGCGCAGCAGCACTTCCGCCGGCTGGATATGCGCATGCTGCGTGAGCTGGTGCCGAGCCACGACGACAGCGTGCAGGTTTCACGCGTGCGTGAGGCGCGACGCGAGCTGGAGGACATTTTCCAGCGTGAAATGCAGCATGAAAAACGGCAGTTTGACGGCTGGGATGATGAGTAAGGCTACACTTAACGTATCCGTTCTGATGACGGGCAGGAAAGACTATGCGTAAACGTTTTATTGCCGGTGCGGTTTGTCCGCACTGTCAGGAGAAAGACACGCTGGCGATGTGGCGTGAAAACAATGTCGATGTGGTGGAGTGCGTGAAGTGCGGCCACCAGATGCGTGAGGCGGACAAGCAGGCGCGCGATCAGGTTCGCAGCACTGAGCAAGTGATTGGCATTTTTCATCCGGAGTAGCGCGATGGCGCAGCTTTTTTTAAGCTTAGCCTTACAGCGGTATTGAATTCCGCTACAATCGGCGCCATTAACGCTGAGCAGTATGGTCCAACAGCACTGTTGGCATCCTCAGTACTGAACCTTTCTGGTTGGTTATTGCACGCGAGAATAGACCAATGAGACGGGATTCTTTGTTCTCAACGGTTAGGAGATATCATGAAAGTAGCAAAAGACCTGGTGGTGAGCCTGGCGTATCAGGTTCGTACCGAAGACGGTGTGTTGGTTGACGAGTCACCGGTGAGTGCGCCGTTGGATTATCTGCACGGTCATGGTTCCCTGATTTCTGGTCTGGAAAAAGCGCTGGAAAATCACGCGGTCGGCGACAAGTTTGACGTGCATATCCCGGCAAACGACGCGTACGGCCAGTACGATGACAACCTGGTGCAGCGTGTACCGAAAGACGTGTTCATGGGCGTTGACGAGCTGCAGGTTGGCATGCGCTTCCTGGCAGAAACCGACCAGGGCCCGGTGCCGGTCGAGATCACCGAAGTGGAAGATGAGCACGTGGTGGTTGATGGTAACCACATGCTGGCGGGTCAGAACCTGAACTTCAATGTGGAAGTGGTTGCTATCCGTGAAGCCACGGAAGAAGAGATCGCTCACGGCCACGTTCATGGCGCTGACGGCCATCATCATGACCACGACCACGACCATGGTCACGATCATGAGCACGGTCATGGCGGCTGCGGCGGCCACGGTGGTTGCGGCTGCAACCACTAAGCGTAAAAAGGCCACCTGCGGGTGGCCTTTTTATTGGGCAGCAAAGCGCGCGACATTAATAGTGCGGCGGCGGGGTCTCTTCCGCTTGCGAAGCGACCATGGACGGGGCGGCGGCCTTCACTTTATCCACCAGCAGACGCACCTGCTCACGCAGTTTACTCATTTCCAGCTCGTGCTGAACCACCGTCTGATTGAGCTGCTCAATGGTATGTTCCTGGAAAGCCAGCTTGCTCTCCAGCGCCTCAAGGCGTTGATCCCATTCTGGTTGTTGCATCATCACTCCTCCTGTCACGGTGCTGCGCGTTGATCTTGTCGGGCGTGATTCTACGGTCTTTCGTGTCAGAATCACCTGATATTTCACCTTCGGTCTGGCGTATGCATTGAATTCCCGCGTTGCGCCTATATCTCTGATGAAACTTCCTGAAGCAAAAAAGGTCGGAGGTTGACCGGGTAATTACACTGTGGGAGTGTTCGCCACTGCCACGTAAAGTTATAGTGTGGGCCACTGTCCGCAATGATTCCCGAGGTTTTGAAGCTTCGGTTTTGGAGAAAGGATGAAATCACTGTTTAAAGTCACATTGTTAGCTACCACCATGGCCGTCGCGCTGAATGCACCGCTGGCAATGGCAGCAGAAACCACTGCGGCACCGGCTGACGCAGCGCAGGCTGCGCCACAGGCGCCGAAAAATGCTGCCTTCAAAAACGAAGACCAGCAGTCAGCCTATGCGCTGGGCGCCTCCCTGGGGCGCTACATGGACAACTCTCTGAAGGAGCAGGAGAAACTGGGTATCAAACTGGACAAAGACCAGCTGATTGCCGGTGTTCAGGATGCGTTTGGCGGCAAGAGCAAGCTGTCTGACGAAGAGATCGAGCAGACGCTGCAGGCGTTTGAAGGCCGCGTGAAAGGGGCCGCTCAGGCGAAGATGGAAAAAGACGCGAAAGAGAATGCCGACAAAGGCACTGCTTACGCGGACAAGTTCGCCAAAGAGAAGGGCGTGAAGAAAACCGAATCTGGCCTGCTGTATCAGGTAGAGAAAGAGGGCAGCGGTGAGACCCCGAAAGACAGCGATACCGTAGTGGTTAACTACAAAGGTACGCTGATTGACGGCACCGAGTTCGACAACTCTTACACGCGCGGCGAGCCGCTGTCGTTCCGTCTGGACGGCGTAATCCCGGGCTGGACCGAAGGTCTGAAGCACGTGAAGAAAGGCGGTAAGATCAAGCTGGTGATCCCACCGAACCTGGCTTACGGCAAAAACGGCGTACCAGGTATTCCGGCCAACTCAACGCTGGTGTTCGATGTTGAGCTGCTCGACATCAAGCCGGCGCCGAAAGCCGATGAGAAAGCGCAGGCTCCGGCCGCTGCTGACAAGAAAGCACAGTAAGCTGACTTGCACCGCCGCCTTCGGGCGGCGGTTTTGTTTTCGCTCATCCTGAATTTGCGGCGCGATGAGTAAAGCTCTGGCTAAAAACGGCGACATTTGCCAGACTAGCGCCTGCACAATGATCATAAGATGAGTCTGCCCCAATGCTGTCGAGACAGGCTCCAGCCATTTAGGGTAATGTCTTCGATGTCTAATCCATTCAATCCCGGCGAACTGACTGACTTCGATTTACTGGAGCAGCGTCCGTTCGAACAAGCAGACTACGATATTCTTAAATCCTACGAAGCGGTGGTCGACGGTCTGGCGATGCTGATTGGCTCGCACTGCGAAATCGTGCTGCACTCTCTGGAAGATCTTAAATGCTCCGCCGTGCGTATCGCCAACGGCGAACATACCGGCCGCAAAGTGGGTTCCCCGATTACCGATCTGGCGCTGCGCATGCTGCATGATATGCACGGCGCGGAGAGCAATGTGTCGCGCGCCTACTTCACGCGAGCCAAAAGTGGCGTGCTGATGAAGTCGGTAACCATTGCGATTCGTAACCGGCAGCAGCGGGTGATTGGCCTGCTGTGCATCAATATGAACCTGGACGTACCGTTTTCGCAGATTATGTCGACTTTCATGCCGCCGGAGACGCAGCAGGTGGATTCCAACGTCAACTTTGCCAGCTCGGTAGAGGATCTGGTCACCCAGACGCTGGAGTTCACTATTGAAGAGGTGAGCGCCGACCGCAACGTGTCGAATAACGCCAAGAATCGCCAGATCGTCCTCAATCTGTACGAGAAGGGCATTTTCGATATCAAGGACGCCATTAACCAGGTGGCCGATCGCCTCAATATTTCTAAGCACACCGTGTATCTGTATATCCGCCAGTTTAAGAGTGGCGATCTGCAGGGGCAGGATCGCTAATGCGCTACACGCTGCTGGTGACCGGGCCGGCTTACGGCACACAGCACGCCAGTAGCGCGCTGCTGTTTGCCCGTGCGCTGCTGGCACAGGGACATCAGCTGGAAAGCGTGTTCTTTTACCGCGAAGGCGTGCTGAATGCTAACCAGCTCAGCGCGCCGGCCAGCGATGAAGTGGACATGGTGCGCGCCTGGCAGCAGCTGCGCGACGACAGTGGCGCGGCGCTGAATATCTGTGTGGCAGCCGCGTTGCGGCGCGGCGTGACCGATGCGCAGGAGGCAGCGCGCCTGCAGCTGGCGGGCAGCAATCTGCAGCCCGGATTTACCCTTAGCGGCTTGGGCGCGCTGGCGGAAGCCGCGCTGAGCTGCGACCGCCTGGTGCAGTTCTGATGAACCGCGTGGCGTTTCTTTTTACGCAGGCTCCGCACGGCAGCAGTGCTGGCCGGGAAGGGCTGGATGCCGTGCTGGCGACCGGCGCGCTGAGCGAGGATATCGGCCTGTTCTTTATTGGCGACGGCGTGCTGCAGCTCAACCGCGATCAGCAGCCGGCGCAGATTCTGGCGCGTGACTATATTGCGACCTTTGGCGTGCTGGCGCTATACGACATCGATCGCTGCTATATCTGTCAGGCGTCACTGCTGGCACGTGGCCTGAGCCTCACGGCAGCGCGCGTGCTGGATGCGCAGCTGCTGGAACCTGCCGCGCTGCGTCAGACGCTGGCAACTTATGACCGTATCCTCCGTTTCTGAGAACTGACCATGCTCTACACCCTGCTGCACTCTCCCTGGCAATGCGATTTCGATAGCCTGCTGCTGCTGTTGCAGGAGGGCGATGACGTGCTGCTGTTACAGGATGGTGTGACGGCCGCGCTGGCAGGCAGTGAGAAGCTGCAGCAGCTGCTGGCATCGCCCGCCACGCTGTGGGTATTAGAAGAAGACGTGATGGCGCGCGGGCTGACTGCGCAAATTTCGACCAATGTGTCGCGTCTGAACTATACTGGTTTCGTTACGCTGACGACGAAGCATCCACAACAAGTGGCCTGGTGAAGGGTAAAACCTGGTTATTTCTTGACACCCTATGGGCACAGCCCTAAAATTCTGCCTCCTCGTAGTAATACGAGGCGATTTATTACGTGTTTACGAAGCAAAAGCTAAATCCAGGAGCTATTTAATGGCAACAGTTAACCAGCTGGTTCGCAAACCACGCGTTCGTCAGGTTGCTAAAAGCAACGTGCCGGCGCTGGAAGCTTGCCCGCAAAAACGTGGTGTTTGTACTCGTGTTTACACCACTACCCCGAAAAAACCAAACTCCGCACTGCGTAAAGTCTGCCGTGTGCGTTTGACTAACGGTTTTGAAGTCACCTCCTACATCGGCGGTGAAGGTCATAACCTGCAGGAGCACTCCGTGATCCTGATCCGTGGCGGTCGTGTAAAAGACCTGCCAGGTGTGCGTTACCACACCGTTCGTGGCGCGCTGGACTGCTCAGGTGTTAAAGACCGTAAGCAGGCTCGCTCCAAGTACGGCGTGAAGAAGCCAAAGGCTTAATGGTTCTCCGTTAAGTAAGGCCAAACGTTTTAACTTTAATGTCAAAATAAACTCGTAGAGTTTTGGACAATCCTGAATTAACAACGGAGTATTTCCATGCCACGTCGTCGCGTCATTGGTCAGCGTAAAATTCTGCCGGATCCTAAGTTCGGATCAGAGCTGCTGGCTAAATTTGTAAATATCCTGATGGTAGATGGTAAAAAATCTACTGCTGAATCAATCGTCTATACCGCACTTGATACCCTGGCTCAACGTGCTGGTAAAGATGGTCTGGAAGCTTTCGAAGTTGCACTCGAAAACGTACGTCCGACTGTCGAAGTTAAGTCACGTCGCGTTGGTGGTTCAACCTACCAGGTTCCAGTTGAAGTCCGTCCGGTTCGTCGTAATGCCCTGGCAATGCGTTGGATCGTAGAAGCTGCTCGTAAACGCGGTGATAAATCGATGGCTCTCCGCCTGGCGAACGAACTTTCTGACGCTGCAGAAAACAAAGGTACTGCAGTGAAGAAACGTGAAGACGTTCACCGTATGGCTGAAGCCAACAAGGCGTTCGCACACTACCGCTGGTAATCGCCACGTAGTTGTTGTTAAACCAGCGGGCGCTCATTCAGCCAACCCGCTGGGGTCGACTTACATTGAACGTCCGAGAATCAGAGGAATCAAATGGCTCGTACAACACCCATTGCGCGCTACCGTAACATCGGTATCAGCGCACACATTGACGCCGGTAAAACCACTACCACCGAGCGTATCCTGTTCTACACCGGTGTTAACCACAAAATCGGTGAAGTGCACGATGGCGCTGCAACCATGGACTGGATGGCGCAGGAGCAGGAGCGTGGTATTACCATCACCTCTGCAGCGACCACTGCGTTCTGGTCAGGTATGGCGAAGCAGTTTGAGCCGCACCGCATCAACATCATCGACACCCCGGGACACGTTGACTTCACCATCGAAGTAGAACGTTCTATGCGTGTGCTCGACGGCGCAGTAATGGTTTACTGTGCAGTAGGTGGCGTGCAGCCGCAGTCTGAAACCGTATGGCGTCAGGCAAACAAATATAAAGTTCCACGTATCGCGTTCGTTAACAAAATGGACCGTATGGGTGCGAACTTCCTGAAAGTTGTTGGTCAGATCGAATCACGTCTGGGCGCGACTCCGGTTCCATTGCAGCTGGCTATCGGCGCAGAAGAGAACTTCACCGGTGTTGTTGACCTGATCAAGATGAAAGAGATCAACTGGAACGACGCCGATCAGGGTACTACCTTCGTTTACGAAGATATCCGTGCTGAGTTGCAGGAACTGGCTGAAGAGTGGCGTGGCAAGCTGATTGAAGCAGCTGCTGAAGCTTCTGAAGAGCTGATGGAGAAATTCTTTAGCGGTGAAGAACTGTCTGAAGAAGAGATCAAATCTGCTCTGCGTAAGCGCGTACTGAACAACGAGATCATTCTCGTGACCTGTGGTTCTGCATTTAAGAACAAAGGTGTTCAGGCGATGCTGGATGCAGTCGTTGAATATCTGCCAGCACCAACTGACGTTCCGGCGATCAACGGTATCCTGGACGACGGTAAAGATACCCCGGCTGAGCGTCACGCAACTGACGACGAGCCGTTCTCTGCGCTGGCGTTCAAAATTGCCAACGACCCGTTCGTAGGTAACCTGACCTTCTTCCGCGTTTACTCGGGTGTGGTTAACTCGGGCGATACCGTACTGAACTCCGTGAAATCTGCACGTGAGCGTTTCGGTCGTATCGTTCAGATGCACGCCAACAAACGTGAAGAGATCAGCGAAGTTCGCGCAGGCGACATCGCTGCAGCAATCGGTCTGAAAGACGTGATCACCGGTGATACCCTGTGTGATCCATCTAACCCGATCATTCTGGAGCGTATGGAATTCCCTGAGCCGGTAATTTCTATCGCCGTTGAGCCGAAAACCAAAGCTGACCAGGAAAAAATGGGTCTGGCTCTGGGTCGTCTGGCGAAAGAAGACCCGTCATTCCGCGTATGGACTGACGAAGAGTCTAACCAGACCATCATCGCTGGTATGGGTGAGCTGCACCTCGACATCATCGTTGACCGCATGAAGCGTGAATTCAACGTTGAAGCGAACGTCGGTAAACCTCAGGTTGCTTACCGCGAAGCGATTCGCTCTAAAGTTACCGATATCGAAGGTAAACACGCCAAGCAGTCTGGTGGTCGTGGTCAGTACGGTCATGTTGTTATCGACATGTACCCACTGGAGCCGGGTTCGAATCCGAAAGGCTACGAATTTGTCAACGATATCAAAGGTGGTGTGATTCCTGGTGAATACATCCCTGCGGTTGATAAAGGTATCCAGGAGCAGCTGAAGTCTGGTCCACTGGCCGGTTACCCGGTAGTTGATCTGGGCGTGCGTCTGCACTTCGGTTCTTACCATGACGTTGACTCCTCTGAGCTGGCGTTTAAACTGGCCGCTTCTATCGCCTTCAAAGATGGCTTTAAGAAAGCACAGCCGGTTCTGCTTGAGCCAATCATGAAGGTTGAAGTAGAAACCCCAGAAGAGAACACCGGTGACGTTATCGGTGACCTGAGCCGCCGTCGTGGTATGCTGAAAGGTCAGGAATCTAACGCGACTGGCGTTCAGATTCACGCTGAAGTTCCGCTGTCTGAAATGTTCGGATACGCGACTCAGTTGCGTTCTCTGACCAAAGGCCGTGCTTCTTACTCCATGGAGTTCCTGAAGTACGATGATGCGCCGAACAACGTCGCTCAGGCCGTTATTGAAGCTCGTAGCAAATAAGGCTACGGTTTAAAAATTGTGAACTGATGCCTTCATCACTGATGAAGGCATAACGTAAGGATTATCGCCATGGCGAAAGAGCAATTTCAACGTAACAAACTGCACGTAAACGTGGGCACCATCGGTCACGTTGACCACGGTAAAACCACCCTGACTGCAGCCATCACCACCGTTCTGGCTAAAACCTACGGCGGTCAGGCGCGTGCATTCGATCAGATCGATAACGCGCCAGAAGAGAAGGCTCGTGGTATCACCATCAACACCTCTCACGTTGAATATGAAACCCCGACCCGTCACTACGCACACGTTGACTGCCCAGGCCACGCCGACTATGTGAAAAACATGATCACCGGTGCTGCGCAGATGGACGGCGCGATCCTGGTTGTTGCTGCGACTGATGGCCCAATGCCTCAGACCCGTGAGCACATCCTGCTGGGCCGTCAGGTTGGCGTTCCTTACATCATCGTGTTCCTGAACAAGTGCGACATGGTTGATGACGAAGAGCTGCTGGAACTGGTTGAGATGGAAGTTCGCGATCTGCTGTCTCAGTACGACTTCCCAGGCGACGATACCCCAATCGTACGCGGTTCTGCGCTGAAAGCGCTGGAAGGCGACGCTGAGTGGGAAGCGAAAGTCGTTGAGCTGGCTGGTCACCTGGATACTTACATTCCAGATCCAGTACGTGCTATCGATCTGCCGTTCCTGCTGCCAATCGAAGACGTATTCTCAATCTCTGGCCGTGGTACCGTTGTTACCGGTCGTGTTGAGCGCGGCATCGTGAAAGTGGGCGACGAAGTAGAAATCGTAGGTATCAAAGCGACTGCTAAATCTACCTGTACCGGTGTTGAAATGTTCCGCAAACTGCTGGACCAGGGTCAGGCAGGCGAGAACTGTGGTGTTCTGCTGCGCGGTATCAAGCGTGAAGAGATCCAGCGTGGTCAGGTTCTGGCTAAGCCAGGCACCATCAAGCCACACACCAAGTTTGTATCAGAAGTGTACGTACTGTCTAAAGACGAAGGCGGCCGTCATACTCCGTTCTTCAAAGGCTACCGTCCACAGTTCTACTTCCGTACTACTGATGTGACCGGCAACATCGAACTGCCAGAAGGCGTTGAGATGGTAATGCCAGGCGACAACATCAAAATGACCGTTGAGCTGATCCACCCAATCGCGATGGACCAGGGTCTGCGTTTCGCAATCCGCGAAGGCGGCCGTACCGTTGGCGCGGGCGTTGTTGCTGAAGTTCTCGCTTAATTGCGTTAATAACGGTGGTAACTCCGGTTGCCACCGCAGCATGAAAAAGAGCACTTCGGTGCTCTTTTTTTTTGCTTTGCATTGACCGGCACGCCTAATCCCACACAAAAGTTACGTTGAAAT
Source organism: Type-C symbiont of Plautia stali (assembly GCF_059730935.1). Taxonomy (NCBI): domain Bacteria; kingdom Pseudomonadati; phylum Pseudomonadota; class Gammaproteobacteria; order Enterobacterales; family Enterobacteriaceae; species Type-C symbiont of Plautia stali. The sequence goes on from NZ_AP035923.1 coordinate 357,591, forward strand.
AAAAACCATTCTCATTTACACTTTGATCAGAAATTGTACTGGAGTGGGCTGTAAATGTACGTCTGTCTGTGTAATGCCGTAAGCGACCGAACCCTGCGTGAAGTTGTCCGCCGTTATCAACCCAAATCGATTCAGCAACTGCGCCAGCTGGTGCCTATCGGCAAGCAGTGCGGCAAGTGTATTCGCGTGGCGCGCGAGATTATGGATGATGAAATGCAAAACGTGCCGCTTTACAAAGAGATAGCGTAACTACGCATCCGCTTCGCCTGAATAACCCCAAAAACTGTCGCGTTTTTTTGACTTCTTTTTATCCGCATCTACGCTCTATTTATCTGCAAGCGGAGGAAGCAAAATGAAGGGCGACGGCAAAATCATTACTCACCTCAATAAATTGCTGGGAAATGAACTGGTTGCAATCAATCAGTACTTTCTACATGCGCGCATGTTCAAAAACTGGGGCCTGATACGCCTCAACGATGTCGAATACCATGAATCCATTGATGAAATGAAACATGCGGACAAGTACATCGAACGCATTTTGTTTCTCGAAGGCATTCCTAATCTGCAGGATCTCGGCCGGCTGCGCATCGGTGAAGACGTGCCGGAAATGCTGCAATCGGATCTGACGCTCGAACTGGAAGGGGCGAAAGACTTACGCGAAGCGATTGCGTACGCCGATAAAGTTCATGATTACGTCAGCCGCGACATGATGATCGAGATTCTGGCGGATGAAGAGCACCATATCGACTGGCTGGAAACTGAGCTCGACCTGATTCAGAAATTGGGTCTGCAAAACTATCTGCAGGCCCAACTGAAAGAAGAGGGCGATAAGTAGCGTTTGCCGTGCCGTTCCACCTGTTGATTGCAGCCCGCCCCGTGCGGGCTTTTTTACTGGTGCGCGCTTTTGCGGTTAAAAACGCAGCATGGGTTGCTTCCTGAACAGATTTACGTATAATGCGCGGGCCTGCCGATATTGGTGTGGCGCGATTCGAGCAGAATCGCAGGCGATAGCGATTAGTGTATCGCCTGACAATACTCCCGATTGGGGAGTTATATGCTGAACGATTACACTCCCCCATCAATCGTAATGGGTGCGGGTAGTAATTTTTTTCGTTTATAAAATGTTTGGAGCCTTGGTCTCATGTCGAACCAAAGAATCCGTATCCGTCTTAAAGCGTTTGATCATCGCCTGATCGATCAATCAACCGCGGAAATCGTCGAGACTGCCAAGCGCACTGGTGCGCAGGTACGTGGTCCGATCCCGCTGCCGACTCGCAAAGAGCGCTTCACCGTTCTGATCTCTCCGCACGTTAACAAAGATGCGCGTGATCAGTACGAAATCCGCACTCACAAGCGTCTGGTAGACATCGTTGAGCCAACTGAAAAAACCGTTGATGCTCTGATGCGTCTGGATCTGGCTGCCGGTGTTGACGTGCAGATCAGCCTGGGTTAATCAGGTCATCGAGCGATTGAGAGGTTGATACAATGATTGGTTTAGTCGGTAAAAAAGTGGGCATGACGCGCATCTTCACTGAAGAAGGCGTTTCAATCCCAGTAACCGTAATCGAAGTTGAAGCAAACCGCGTTACCCAGGTCAAAGGTCTGGAAAACGATGGTTACCAGGCGATCCAGGTTACCACCGGTGCGAAAAAAGCAAACCGTGTTGGTAAGCCGGAAGCAGGTCATTTTGCTAAAGCTGGCGTTGAAGCTGGCCGTGGTCTGTGGGAATTCCGCACCGAAGGTGAAGAATACTCTGTTGGCCAGAGCATCAGTGTTGAAATTTTCGCTGACGTTAAAAAAGTAGACGTTACCGGTACCTCTAAAGGTAAAGGTTTCGCAGGTACCGTTAAGCGCTGGAACTTCCGTACCCAGGACGCTACACACGGTAACTCCTTGTCTCACCGCGTTCCGGGTTCTATCGGTCAGAACCAGACTCCGGGCAAAGTGTTCAAAGGCAAGAAAATGGCTGGTCAGCTGGGTAATGAGCGCGTAACCGTTCAGAGCCTGGAAGTAGTACGTGTTGACGCTGAGCGCAACCTGCTGCTGGTCAAAGGTGCTGTCCCGGGTGCAACCGGCAGCGACCTGATTGTTAAACCAGCTGTGAAGGCGTAAGGGGATAGCAATGGAATTAGTACTGAAAGACGCGCAGAGCGCGCTGACTGTTTCCGAAACTACCTTCGGTCGTGATTTCAACGAAGCGCTGGTTCACCAGGTTGTTGTTGCTTACGCTGCAGGTGCTCGTCAGGGTACTCGCGCGCAGAAAACTCGTGCTGAAGTAACTGGTTCAGGCAAAAAGCCATGGCGTCAGAAAGGCACCGGCCGTGCGCGTTCAGGTTCTATCAAGAGCCCGATCTGGCGTTCAGGTGGCGTGACCTTCGCTGCGCGTCCACAGGACCACAGTCAAAAAGTTAACAAAAAGATGTACCGCGGCGCGCTGAAAAGCATCCTGTCCGAGCTGGTACGTCAGGACCGTCTGATCGTTGTCGAGTCGTTCTCTGTTGAAGCGCCTAAAACTAAGCTGCTGGTACAGAAACTGAAAGACATGGCGCTGGAAGACGTGCTGATCATCACCGGTGAACTGGATGAGAATCTGTTCCTGGCTGCGCGTAACCTGTACAAGGTTGACGTGCGTGATGCAGCGGGTATCGACCCAGTTAGCCTGATCGCCTTCGACAAAGTCGTTATGACTGCAGAAGCAGTTAAGCAAGTTGAGGAGATGCTGGCATGATCCGTGAAGAACGTCTGCTGAAAGTACTGCGCGCGCCGCACGTATCTGAAAAAGCATCAACCGCGATGGAAAAAACCAATACCATCGTTCTCAAAGTTGCCAAAGACGCGACCAAAGCAGAGATCGTTGCTGCTGTTGAGAAACTGTTCGAAGTAGAAGTGAAAGACGTAAACACCCTGGTTGTTAAGGGTAAAGTTAAGCGTCACGGACAGCGTATCGGTCGTCGTAGCGACTGGAAAAAAGCTTACGTCACCCTGAAAGAAGGCCAGAACCTGGACTTCGTCGGCGGCGCTGAGTAAGTCGGAGGAGAAAGACAATGGCAGTTGTTAAATGTAAACCGACATCTCCGGGTCGTCGTCACGTTGTTAAAGTGGTGAACCCTGAGCTGCACAAAGGCAAGCCTTTTGCCGCGCTGGTTGAAAAAAACAGCAAATCCGGTGGTCGTAACAACAATGGTCGTATCACTACCCGTCATATCGGTGGTGGTCACAAGCAGGCTTACCGTATTGTTGACTTCAAACGCAACAAAGATGGTATCCCGGCAGTTGTTGAGCGTCTTGAGTACGATCCGAACCGTTCTGCGAACATCGCACTGGTTCTGTACAAAGATGGCGAGCGCCGTTACATCCTGGCCCCTAAAGGCCTGAAAGCTGGCGACCAGATTCAGTCTGGCGTTGATGCTGCGATCAAAGCAGGTAACACCCTGCCGATGCGTAACATCCCGGTTGGTTCAACCGTGCACAACGTAGAAATGAAACCAGGTAAAGGCGGTCAGATTGCCCGTTCTGCTGGTGCTTACGTGCAGATCGTTGCGCGTGAAGGTTCCTACGTTACCCTGCGTCTGCGTTCAGGCGAAATGCGTAAAGTCGAAGCTGACTGCCGCGCAACCCTGGGCGAAGTCGGTAACGCTGAGCACATGCTGCGCGTTCTGGGTAAAGCCGGTGCAACCCGTTGGCGTGGTGTTCGTCCTACCGTTCGCGGTACTGCGATGAACCCAGTCGATCACCCGCACGGTGGTGGTGAAGGTCGTAACTTTGGTAAGCACCCGGTAACTCCGTGGGGCGTTCAGACCAAAGGTAAGAAGACCCGTAGCAACAAGCGTACTGATAAATTTATCGTACGTCGCCGTAGCAAATAATTTTAGAGGATAAGCCATGCCACGTTCTCTCAAGAAAGGTCCTTTTATTGACCTGCACTTGCTGAAGAAGGTAGAGAAAGCGGTGGAAAGCGGTGACAAGAAGCCCCTGCGCACTTGGTCCCGTCGTTCAACGATCTTCCCTAACATGATCGGTTTGACCATCGCTGTCCATAATGGTCGTCAGCACGTTCCTGTCTTTGTTTCCGACGAAATGGTCGGCCACAAGCTGGGTGAATTTGCACCGACACGTACTTATCGCGGCCACGCTGCTGATAAGAAAGCCAAGAAGAAATAAGTAGGAGGAAGAGATGGAAACTATTGCTCAACATCGCCATGCTCGTTCTTCTGCTCAGAAGGTTCGCCTTGTTGCTGACCTGATTCGCGGTAAGAAAGTGTCGCAGGCTCTGGATATTCTGACTTACACCAACAAGAAAGCGGCTGTACTGGTTAAGAAAGTCCTGGAATCTGCCATTGCTAACGCCGAACACAACGATGGCGCTGATATCGACGATCTGAAAGTTGCGAAAATTTTCGTAGATGAAGGCCCTAGCATGAAGCGCATTATGCCGCGTGCTAAAGGTCGTGCAGATCGCATCCTGAAGCGCACCAGCCACATTACTGTGGTTGTGTCCGATCGCTGAGACTCTGGAGACTAGCAATGGGTCAGAAAGTACATCCTAATGGTATTCGCCTGGGTATTGTAAAACCATGGAACTCTACCTGGTTTGCGAACACCAAAGAATTCGCTGACAACCTGGACAGCGACTTTAAAGTACGTCAGTTCCTGAACAAAGAACTGGCAAAAGCGTCTGTATCTCGCATCGTTATCGAGCGTCCGGCTAAGAGCATCCGTGTGACCATTCACACCGCTCGCCCGGGTATCGTTATCGGTAAAAAAGGTGAAGACGTTGAAAAACTGCGCACGGTCGTAGCGAACATCGCTGGCGTTCCTGCACAGATCAATATCGCCGAAGTCCGTAAACCGGAACTGGACGCAAAACTGGTTGCTGACAGCATCACTTCACAGCTGGAGCGTCGTGTGATGTTCCGTCGTGCGATGAAGCGTGCTGTACAGAACGCAATGCGTCTGGGCGCTAAAGGTATCAAAGTTGAAGTTAGCGGCCGTCTGGGCGGTGCTGAGATCGCACGTACCGAATGGTACCGTGAAGGTCGTGTACCGCTGCACACTCTGCGTGCTGACATTGACTACAACACCTCTGAAGCGCACACCACTTATGGTGTAATCGGCGTTAAGGTATGGATCTTCAAAGGTGAGATCCTGGGTGGTATGGCTGCTGTTGAACAACCGGAACCGGCTGCTCAACCTAAAAAGCAGCAGCGTAAAGGCCGTAAGTAAGGAGAGTCGCTGATGTTACAACCAAAGCGTACGAAATTCCGTAAAGTGCACAAAGGCCGTAACCGCGGTCTGGCGCAGGGTACGGATGTTAGCTTCGGTACTTTCGGTCTGAAAGCTGTTGGCCGTGGTCGTCTGACTGCTCGTCAGATCGAAGCAGCACGTCGTGCTATGACCCGTGCAGTTAAGCGTCAAGGTAAGATTTGGATCCGTGTATTCCCGGACAAACCAATCACCGAGAAGCCGCTGGAAGTGCGTATGGGTAAAGGTAAGGGTAACGTGGAGTATTGGGTTGCCCTGATCCAGCCTGGTAAAGTCCTGTATGAAATGGACGGTGTACCGGAAGAGCTGGCCCGTGAAGCATTCAAGCTGGCAGCAGCAAAACTGCCTATCAAAACCACCTTTGTAACTAAGACGGTGATGTAATGAAAGCAACTGAGCTGCGTGAAAAAAGCGTTGAAGAGCTGAACACTGAGCTGCTTAACCTCCTGCGCGAGCAGTTTAACCTGCGCATGCAGGCAGCATCTGGCCAGCTGCAGCAGACCCATCTGCTGAAGCAAGTTCGCCGTGATGTTGCACGCGTTAAGACTTTACTGACTGAGAAGGCGGCGTAATGACCGATAAAATCCGTACTCTGCAGGGTCGTGTTGTTAGTGACAAAATGCAGAAATCTGCTGTTGTTGCTATCGAGCGTTTCGTGAAGCACCCGATCTACGGTAAATTCATTAAGCGTACGACTAAGCTGCACATCCATGACGAGAACAACGAGTGTGGTATTGGTGACGTGGTTGAAATCCGCGAAACCCGTCCACTGTCCAAGACTAAGTCCTGGACTCTGGTTCGCGTTGTAGAGAAAGCGATTCTGTAATAGAATCCGCTTCCTCTAAAAACAAAATGAACGGCTCTATGGAGCCGTTCATTTTTTCTACCCATCTGCGAGAACCGGTGTTATAATGCCGCGCCCTCAATTATGGGGCTTTTTAACGACCTGAGGTTTGGGTCCCGAAGTAGTAGTTGACATTAGCGGAGCACTAAAATGATCCAAGAACAGACTATGCTGAACGTCGCCGACAACTCCGGTGCACGTCGCGTAATGTGTATCAAGGTTCTGGGTGGCTCGCACCGTCGCTACGCAGGCGTCGGCGATATCATCAAAGTGACCATCAAGGAAGCAATTCCGCGTGGCAAGGTGAAAAAAGGTGATGTCCTGAAAGCGGTAGTGGTGCGCACCAGGAAGGGTGTTCGTCGCCCGGACGGTTCTGTCATTCGCTTCGATGGTAATGCATGCGTTATTCTGAACAATAACAGCGAGCAGCCTATCGGAACGCGTATTTTTGGGCCGGTAACTCGTGAACTTCGTACTGAAAAGTTCATGAAAATTATCTCTCTGGCACCAGAAGTACTCTAAGGAGCGAACAATGGCAGCGAAAATCCGTCGTAACGACGAAGTTATCGTGCTTACCGGTAAAGACAAAGGTAAACGCGGTAAAGTAAAGAATGTCCTGACTTCTGGTAAGGTCATCGTTGAAGGTATCAACCTGGTTAAGAAACACCAGAAGCCGGTTCCGGCTCTGAACCAACCAGGCGGCATCGTTGAAAAAGAAGCTGCTATTCAGGTTTCTAACGTTGCAATCTTCAATGCGGCAACCGGCAAGGCTGACCGTGTAGGCTTTAGATTCGAAGACGGTAAAAAAGTCCGTTTCTTCAAGTCTAACAGCGAAACTATCAAGTAATTTGGAGTAGTACGATGGCGAAACTGCATGATTACTACAAAGACGAAGTAGTCCAGAAACTCATGACAGAGTTTGGCTACAATTCTGTCATGCAAGTCCCTCGGGTCGAGAAGATCACCCTGAACATGGGTGTTGGTGAAGCGATCGCTGACAAGAAACTGCTGGATAACGCAGCAGCTGACCTGGCAGCAATCTCCGGTCAAAAACCGCTGATCACCAAAGCACGCAAATCAGTTGCAGGCTTCAAAATCCGTCAGGGCTATCCGATCGGCTGTAAAGTAACTCTGCGTGGCGAGCGCATGTGGGAGTTCTTTGAGCGTCTGATCACTATTGCTGTACCGCGTATCCGTGACTTCCGTGGTCTGTCCGCGAAGTCTTTCGACGGTCGTGGTAACTACAGCATGGGCGTTCGTGAGCAGATCATCTTCCCAGAAATCGATTACGACAAAGTCGATCGCGTTCGTGGTTTGGATATCACCATTACCACTACTGCGAAATCTGATGATGAAGGCCGTGCTCTGCTGGCTGCCTTTGACTTCCCGTTCCGCAAGTAAGGTAGGGTTACTTAATGGCTAAGCAATCTATGAAAGCACGCGAAGTTAAGCGTGTGAAATTAGCAGACAAGTTCTTCGCAAAACGCGCTGAACTGAAAGCGATCATTTCTGATGTGAACGCATCCGACGAAGACCGTTGGAACGCCGTTCTCAAGCTGCAGAGTCTGCCGCGTGATTCCAGCCCTTCACGTCAGCGTAACCGCTGCCGTCAGACAGGTCGTCCGCACGGTTTCCTGCGGAAGTTTGGGTTGAGCCGTATCAAGGTCCGTGAAGCCGCAATGCGCGGTGAAATCCCGGGTCTGAAAAAGGCTAGCTGGTAATTGTCACCATTTGAATCACGGGAGTAACACAGATGAGCATGCAAGATCCGATCGCGGATATGCTGACCCGTATCCGTAACGGTCAGGCCGCGAACAAAGTTGCGGTCTCTATGCCTTCCTCCAAGCTGAAAGTGGCAATTGCCAACGTGCTGAAGGAAGAAGGCTATATTCAAGATTTTAAAATCGAAGGCGACATCAAGCCGGAACTGGAACTGACTCTTAAGTACTTCCAGGGTAAAGCTGTTGTAGAAAGCATTCAGCGTGTTAGCCGTCCAGGTCTGCGCATCTATAAGAAAAAAGATGAGCTGCCAAAAGTTATGGCCGGTCTGGGCATTGCTGTAATTTCTACCTCTAAAGGTGTCATGACTGATCGTGCAGCGCGCCAGGCTGGTCTTGGTGGCGAAATTATCTGCTACGTAGCGTAATCGGAGGATAAAATGTCTCGTGTTGCAAAAGCACCTGTCGTTGTTCCTGCCGGCGTAGAGGTAAAACTCAACGGTCAGGAAGTTTCGATCAAAGGCAAAAACGGCGAGCTGACTCGTACTATCAACAGTGCTGTAGAAGTTAAGCATGCAGACAACGCCCTGACTTTCGCTCCACGCGAAGGTTATGCGGATGGTTGGGCACAGGCAGGTACTGCCCGTGCGCTGCTGAACGGCATGGTTATCGGTGTTACCGAAGGCTTCACCAAGAAGCTGCAACTGGTTGGTGTTGGTTATCGTGCAGCTGTTAAAGGCAACTCTGTGAGTCTGGCCCTGGGCTTCTCTCACCCGGTTGACCATGCACTGCCGGCCGGCATCACTGCTGAATGTCCAACTCAGACTGAGATCGTGCTGAAAGGCGCTGATAAACAGCTGATTGGTCAGGTTGCAGCTGATCTGCGCGCCTACCGTCGTCCTGAGCCTTACAAAGGCAAGGGTGTTCGTTACGCCGACGAAGTCGTGCGTACCAAAGAGGCTAAGAAGAAGTAAGGTAACACTATGGATAAGAAATCTGCTCGTATCCGTCGTGCGACCCGTGCACGTCGCAAGCTCAAAGAGCTGGGTGCTACTCGCCTGGTGGTACATCGTACCCCGCGTCACATTTACGCACAGGTAATCGCCCCGAACGGTTCCGAAGTTCTGGTTGCTGCTTCTACTGTAGAAAAAGCTATCGCTGAACAACTGAAGTATACCGGCAACAAAGACGCCGCTGCAGCTGTAGGTAAAGCTCTGGCTGAGCGCGCTATCGAAAAAGGCATCAAAGATGTTTCTTTCGACCGTTCCGGTTTCCAATATCATGGTCGCGTCCAGGCACTTGCAGATGCTGCTCGTGAAGCTGGCCTTCAGTTCTAAGGTAGAGGTCTAAGATGGCACACATCGAGAAACAAGCTGGCGACCTGCAGGAAAAACTGATCGCGGTAAATCGTGTCTCTAAAACTGTGAAAGGTGGTCGTATTTTCTCCTTCACCGCTCTGACTGTAGTGGGTGATGGTAACGGCCGCGTTGGTTTTGGTTACGGTAAAGCGCGTGAAGTTCCAGCAGCGATCCAGAAAGCGATGGAAAAAGCTCGTCGCAATATGGTTAATGTCGCGCTGACTCACGGCACCCTGCAGCACCCGGTTAAAGGTGCGCACACGGGTTCTCGTGTGTTCATGCAGCCGGCTTCTGAAGGTACCGGTATCATCGCCGGCGGTGCAATGCGCGCCGTTCTGGAAGTCGCTGGAGTTCATAACGTTCTGGCTAAAGCCTATGGTTCCACCAACCCGATCAACGTGGTTCGTGCAACTATCGACGGCCTGGGCAATATGAAGTCTCCGGATATGGTTGCTGCCAAGCGTGGTAAATCCGTTGAAGAAATTCTGGGGTAATCACGATGGCTAAGACAATCAAAATTACACAAACCCGTAGCTCAATCGGCCGCCTGCCTAAGCACAAAGCCACTCTGGTTGGTCTGGGTCTGCGTCGTATTGGTCACACCGTTGAGCGTGAAGACACGCCAGCTGTACGCGGTATGATCAACGCGATTTCTTACATGCTGAAAGTGGAGGAGTAAGAGATGCGTTTAAACACTCTGTCTCCGGCCGAAGGGTCTAAACACGCTTCCAAGCGTCTGGGCCGTGGTATCGGTTCTGGCCTCGGTAAAACCGGCGGTCGTGGTCACAAAGGTCAGAAGTCTCGTTCTGGCGGTGGCGTACGTCGTGGTTTCGAGGGTGGTCAGATGCCTCTGTACCGTCGTCTGCCGAAGTTCGGCTTCACCTCGCGCAAATCATTCGTGACTGCAGAAGTGCGTCTGTCTGATCTGGCGAAAGTGGAAGGCGGTATCGTCGACCTGAACACGCTGAAAGCAGCTAACATCATCGGTGTACAGATTGAGTTCGCGAAAGTGATCCTGTCTGGTGAAGTATCTGCACCTGTTACGATTCGTGGTCTGCGTGTCACCAAAGGTGCTCGTGCTGCAATCGAAGCTGCTGGCGGTAAAATCGAGGAATAAGTAGCAGATGGCAAAGCAACCGGGATTAGATTTTCAAAGTGCCAAAGGTGGCTTTGGTGAACTGAAGCGCAGACTGTTGTTTGTAATCGGTGCACTGATTGTCTTCCGTATTGGCTCTTTTATTCCAATCCCCGGTATCGATGCCACTGTACTTGCCAAACTGCTTGAGCAACAGCGTGGCACCATCATTGAAATGTTTAACATGTTCTCTGGTGGTGCTCTCAGTCGTGCCTCAATCTTCGCGCTGGGTATTATGCCGTATATTTCGGCCTCTATTATTATCCAGCTGCTGACGGTGGTTCATCCCGCGTTGGCCGAGATTAAGAAAGAGGGTGAAGCTGGTCGTCGTAAGATCAGCCAGTACACTCGCTACGGCACACTGGTTCTGGCTATATTCCAGTCGATCGGTATTGCTACCGGTCTGCCGAATATGCCTGGAATGCAGGGCCTGGTATTAAATCCAGGCTTTGCTTTCTACTTTACCGCTGTTGTAAGTCTGGTTACCGGAACCATGTTCCTGATGTGGCTGGGCGAACAGATTACTGAACGAGGTATCGGTAACGGTATTTCGATCATTATCTTCGCGGGTATTGTTGCGGGTTTACCGCCGGCCATTGGCCATACCATCGAGCAAGCGCGGCAAGGCGACCTGCACTTCCTTCTGTTGCTGTTGGTTGCAGTTCTTGTATTTGCAGTGACGTTCTTTGTTATTTTCGTTGAGCGTGGCCAGCGCCGCATTGTGGTCAACTACGCTAAACGTCAGCAAGGTCGTCGTGTATATGCTGCACAGAGCACACATTTACCGTTGAAAGTGAACATGGCGGGCGTAATCCCAGCCATCTTTGCTTCCAGCATTATCCTGTTCCCGGCGACGATAGCATCCTGGTTCGGGGGCGGTACCGGTTGGAACTGGCTGACAACAATTTCGCTGTATTTGCAGCCAGGACAGCCGCTTTATGTGCTACTCTATGCGACTGCAATCATCTTCTTCTGTTTCTTCTACACGGCGTTGGTTTTCAACCCGCGTGAAACAGCAGATAACCTGAAGAAGTCTGGTGCATTCGTACCGGGAATTCGTCCGGGAGAGCAAACGGCGAAGTACATCGATAAAGTAATGACACGTCTGACCTTAATCGGCGCACTGTATATTACTTTTATCTGCCTGATCCCGGAGTTCATGCGTGATGCCATGAAGGTTCCCTTCTACTTTGGCGGCACCTCGCTGCTGATTGTAGTGGTTGTCATCATGGACTTTATGGCTCAAGTGCAAACTCTGATGATGTCCAGTCAGTACGAGTCTGCATTGAAGAAAGCTAACCTGAAAGGCTATGGCCGTTAATTCAGTAGCTTGAGAAGTTACGGAGAGTAAAAATGAAAGTTCGTGCTTCCGTCAAGAAATTATGTCGTAACTGCAAAATCATTCGTCGCGACGGTGTCGTACGTGTGATCTGCAGCTCCGAGCCTAAGCATAAACAGCGCCAGGGCTGATTAAGTCACATATTTTTCTTGCAAAGTCGGGTTGAGCTGGCTAGATTAGCCAGCCAATCTTTTGTATGTCGATGCGTTTCCATTTGAGTATCCTGAAAACGGGCTTTTCAGCATGGTACGCATTTATTTAATTATAGGAGTGCATAGTGGCCCGTATAGCAGGCATTAACATTCCTGATCAAAAACATACCGTTATCGCATTAACTTCGATCTTCGGTATCGGCAAAACCCGTTCTAAAGCCATCTGTGCTGAAACGGGCATCGCTGAAAATGTTAAGATCAGTGAGCTGTCTGAAGAACAAATTGATCAGCTGCGTGAAGCAGTTGGTAAATTCGTTGTTGAAGGTGATCTGCGCCGTGAAATCACCCTGAGCATCAAGCGTCTGATGGACCTTGGTTGCTACCGTGGTTTACGCCATCGTCGTGGTCTGCCGGTGCGCGGTCAGCGTACTAAGACCAACGCACGTACCCGTAAGGGTCCGCGTAAACCGATCAAGAAATAATCGGGGTGAGTAAATAATGGCAAAGGCACCAGTTCGTGCACGTAAGCGTGTAAGAAAACAAGTCTCAGATGGCGTGGCTCATGTCCATGCGTCTTTTAACAACACCATCGTTACTATTACTGATCGTCAGGGTAACGCACTGGGTTGGGCAACCGCCGGTGGTTCCGGTTTCCGCGGTTCACGTAAATCTACTCCGTTTGCTGCTCAGGTCGCTGCAGAGCGCTGTGCAGAAGCCGTGAAAGATTACGGTATTAAGAACCTGGAAGTTATGGTTAAGGGTCCGGGTCCAGGCCGCGAATCTACTATTCGTGCTCTGAACGCCGCTGGTTTCCGCATCACTAATATTACTGATGTGACTCCGATCCCTCACAACGGTTGTCGTCCGCCGAAAAAACGTCGCGTTTAACGTTCCGTTTTTTAGGTTAGTTGGAGAAAGAAAATGGCAAGATATTTGGGTCCTAAGCTCAAGCTGAGCCGTCGTGAGGGCACCGACTTATTCCTTAAGTCTGGCGTTCGCGCGATTGATTCCAAGTGCAAAATTGAACAAGCCCCTGGTCAGCATGGTGCGCGTAAACCGCGTCTGTCTGATTACGGCGGCCAGTTACGTGAAAAGCAAAAAGTTCGTCGTATCTACGGCGTGCTGGAGCGTCAGTTCCGTAACTACTATAAAGAAGCAGCGCGTCTGAAAGGCAACACCGGTGAAAACCTGTTAGCTCTGCTGGAAGGTCGTCTGGATAACGTAGTTTACCGTATGGGCTTTGGTGCCACTCGTGCAGAAGCACGTCAGCTGGTTAGCCACAAATCTGTAATGGTAAACGGTCGCGTTGTTAACATCGCTTCTTATCAGGTATCTCCGAATGATGTCGTAAGCATCCGTGAGAAAGCCAAAAAGCAATCTCGCGTGAAGGCCGCTCTGGAGCTGGCTGAGCAGCGTGAAAAGCCAACCTGGCTGGAAGTTGATGCGACTAAGATGGAAGGTGTGTTCAAGCGTATTCCTGAGCGTACCGATCTGTCTGCGGACATTAACGAACACCTGATCGTCGAGCTTTACTCTAAGTAAAGCTTAGTACCAAAGAGAGGACACAATGCAGGGTTCTGTGACAGAGTTTCTAAAACCGCGCCTGGTAGATATCGAGCAAGTGAGTTCGACGCACGCCAAGGTGACCCTTGAGCCGTTAGAGCGTGGCTTTGGCCATACTCTTGGTAACGCACTGCGCCGTATTCTGCTTTCTTCCATGCCGGGTTGCGCGGTGACCGAGGTTGAGATTGATGGCGTGCTGCACGAGTACTCCACCAAAGAGGGCGTACAGGAAGATATCCTGGAAATCCTGCTCAATCTGAAAGGGCTGGCGGTAAGAGTTCAGGGTAAAGATGAAGTCATCCTCACTCTGAATAAATCTGGCATTGGCCCTGTGACTGCAGCCGACATTACCCACGACGGTGATGTCGAAATCGTCAAGCCGCAGCATGTGATCTGCCATCTGACCGATGAAAACGCGTCTATTAGCATGCGTATCAAAGTTCAGCGTGGTCGTGGTTATGTGCCGGCTTCTGCCCGAATTCATTCGGAAGAAGATGAGCGCCCAATCGGCCGTCTGTTGGTTGACGCTTGCTACAGCCCTGTAGACCGTATCGCCTACAATGTTGAAGCAGCGCGTGTAGAACAGCGCACCGACCTGGACAAGCTGGTCATCGAAATGGAAACCAACGGCACAATCGATCCTGAAGAGGCGATTCGTCGTGCGGCGACCATCCTGGCAGAACAACTGGAAGCTTTCGTTGACTTACGTGATGTACGTCAGCCGGAAGTCAAAGAAGAGAAACCAGAATTCGATCCGATCCTGCTGCGCCCTGTTGACGATCTGGAATTGACTGTCCGCTCTGCTAACTGCCTCAAGGCAGAAGCTATCCACTACATCGGTGATCTGGTACAGCGTACCGAGGTTGAGCTGCTTAAAACGCCTAACCTGGGTAAAAAATCTCTTACCGAGATTAAAGACGTGCTCGCATCACGTGGTCTGTCTCTGGGCATGCGCCTGGAAAACTGGCCACCGGCAAGCATTGCTGATGAATAACCGGATCGCAGGTTAAGGTTTCACTGAGAAGGATAAGGTCATGCGCCATCGTAAGAGTGGTCGTCAACTGAACCGCAACAGCAGCCATCGTCAGGCTATGTTCCGCAACATGGCTGGTTCTCTGGTTCGTCATGAGATCATTAAGACGACTCTGCCGAAAGCCAAAGAGCTGCGTCGCGTAGTTGAGCCGCTGATTACTCTTGCCAAGACCGACAGCGTAGCTAATCGTCGTCTGGCATTCGCCCGTACTCGTGATAACGAGATCGTGGCAAAACTGTTTAACGAGCTGGGCCCGCGTTTCGCGAGCCGTGCCGGTGGTTACACTCGCATTCTGAAGTGTGGCTTCCGTGCTGGTGACAACGCTCCGATGGCATACATCGAGCTGGTTGATCGTCCAGAAGCTCAAGCAGAAGCTGCTGCAGAGTAATTTGCAGTAACGTAAAAAACCCGCTTCGGCGGGTTTTTTATTGCCTGTCATTTCTTCCTATTTCCCCTCCATTCGCTATGCTGTTGGCAGACATGCCTGCAGGAGGTTTCTATGTGGCTTATCGATCAGCTGGCTGAACAACACATCCGCGCCGCTCAGGAAAAGGGGGAGCTGAGCAATCTGTCTGGTGAAGGTGCGCCGCTCACGCTGGACGATGACAGTGGTGTGCCGGCGGAATTGCGCAGTGCCTGGCGACTGCTGAAAAACGCCGGCTATCTCCCTCCGGAACTGGAGATGCGCCGCGACGCGCTGGCACTGAGCGATCTGCTTCGTGAACTCGATCCTGATGACAGCGAGGCGCGCGAACTGGCCAAACGCCTGACACTGCTGGAGATGAAGCTGCAGCAGGCTGGCATGAGCACCGATTTTCTGCGTGGCGAATACCGCCCGGCGATCGGTCAGCGGCTACAGCAGGAGAAATAGTATGTATCGCATTGGCCAGCTGGCAAAACTGGCGGACGTGACGCCGGACACCATCCGCTTTTATGAAAAGCAGCAGATGATGGATCATGAGGTACGCACCGAGGGCGGCTTCCGCCTGTACAGCGATAACGATCTGCAGCGCCTGCGTTTTATCCGTTACGGCCGGCAGCTTGGTTTCAGCCTGGAATCGATCCGCGACCTGCTGTCGATCCGCATCGATCCAGAGCATCACACCTGTGAAGAGTCAAAAGCGATCGTGGCGAAACGGCTCGATGAGGTGAACAGTATGATTGGCGAACTGCAAACCATTCAGCGCTCACTGCAACGGCTGGCGGAAACCTGTTGTGGCGACCGGCACAGTAGCGCCTGCTGTTCGATCCTCGAGGCACTGGAAACCGGTGAAGATCCGCATCCTGAAATTTGTTGTAGCAAGGATTGAATTCTGGCGCGCAGGGACTATAGTTGCGCCATCACTAACCGGAGGACGATATGAGTCACTATCAGCATCGAAAAGGCAAAATTAACGATAACGCCCTGGAAGCCCTGTTACACGATCCGCTGTATCGCCAGCGAGTTGAGCGCAATCAGAAGGGGAAAGGCAGCTACCGGCGTAAAGATAAACACGCGAAAGGAGCGAATCAGGAGGCCAGCGGTAAGCAACAGTGTTTACCTCTGGCCTTCTGCTTTAGTGACAAAAAAGCCGCCTGAAACTGGCGGCTTTTATTCATCACACTTTATTATTTTGTTGCTTAAGCAGGTCGCGAATCTCGGTCAGCAGCACTTCTTCATTAGTCGGTTTAGGCGCTGGTTTTTCCACTTCTTTCTTTTTATACAGTTTATTCATTACTTTGATGGCAATGAAGATAGCAAACGCCACGATGATGAAATCAAATACCGTCTGAATAAAGTTACCGTATTCCATCACCACCGCGGGGATATCGCCCTCGGCTGGCTTGAGTACCCATTTAAACTGCTTAAAGTCGACGCCGCCAATCAGTAAACCGAGCGGTGGCATAATGATGTTCGCAACCAGTGACGATACGATCTTACCGAACGCAGCACCGATGATCACACCGACCGCCAGGTCCACTACGTTGCCGCGCATCGCGAAATCACGAAACTCTTTGAATAAACTCATTGTTATCTCCTTGCCTTGGCCAATGGCTAAAGTCTAACAAACCTTCGTGTAATTGCCATTATAACAATGGATTAAACACCACTCTCACTGCAGCCCAATCACAACGCGTTACAGGAAGAACGGGCTCGGCTGGAACAGACGCTCAACGTCCGGCACAAACTTTTTGTCGGTGAGGAACATGATCACGTGGTCGCCTTGCTCAATACGCACATTATCATTGGCGATGATCACGTCATCACCACGCACCACCGCGCCGATAATTGTGCCCGGCGGCAGTTTAATATCTTCAATCAGGCGGCCGACCACGCGCGAAGTGGTTTCATCACCGTGGGCAATGGCCTCGATGGCTTCCGCAATACCGCGGCGCAGTGAAGAGACGCCGACAATATCGGCTTTGCGCACGTGGCCAAGCAGCGCAGAAATTGTGGCCTGCTGCGGAGAGATCGCAATGTCGATCACGCTGCCCTGCACCAGATCGACATAGGCGCGACGCTGGATCAGCACCATCACTTTTTTCGCGCCCATTTTTTTGGCCAGCATTGCTGACATGATATTGGCTTCATCGTCGTTAGTGACGGCGATAAACAGATCGACCTGATCGACATGCTCTTCTGCCAGCAGTTCCTGATCCGAGGCATCGCCATAGAACACGATGGTATCCTGCAGATGTTCAGCCAGTTCAGCCGCGCGCTGCTGATTACGCTCAATCAGCTTAACGCTGTACTGCTTTTCCAGCCGCTGCGCCAGGCCAAAGCCGATATTACCGCCGCCGACCAGCATAATGCGTTTATAGGGCTTTTCGAGCCGCTGCATCTCGCTCATCACCGCACGAATATGCTGACTGGCGGCAATAAAAAACACTTCATCGCCAGCTTCGACGATCGTCGATCCCTGCGGGCGGATCGGGCGATCCTGACGAAAAATGGCGGCTACGCGGGTATCGATATGCGGCATGTGCTCACGCAGGATCGACAGCGGATTGCCCACCAGCGGTCCGCCGTAATAGGCTTTGACCACTGCCAGGCTGACTTTGCCCTCGGCAAAATTCACCACCTGTAACGCGCCAGGGTACTGAATCAGCCGATAGATGTTGTCGATTACCAGCTGTTCAGGCGAGATCAAATGGTCGATGGGCACCGCTTCCGGCACAAACAGCTTTTCCGCATCGCGCAGATAATCGGCGGCGCGGATACGGGCAATGCGGTTTGGCGTGTTAAACAGCGAGTAAGCAATCTGACAGGCAATCATGTTGGTTTCGTCAGAGCTGGTCACCGCCACCAGCATATCCGCATCTTCGGCGCCGGCTTCACGCAACACGCGCGGGTGCGAACCATGGCCCTGCACCACGCGCAGGTCAAACTTATCCTGCAGCACGCGTAAGCGTGAGGGATCGCTATCAACCACGGTGATGTCATTGTTTTCGCCCACCAGGTTTTCGGCGAGCGTGCCGCCCACCTGGCCGGCGCCGAGGATAATAATTTTCATGGATACGTTGCTCTTGTCACTGTGCGCTGCACTATTTTTTCATCAGCTTAGCGTAGAAGAAACCGTCGCCGCCATCGATGGCAGGGAAAACCTGCCAGCCGTTAAGTTGCCCCTGTGGCAGTGCCTGCGGCACCGCATCGTCATGCGTCGCGAGGAAAGCATCGATTTGCTGCTGGTTCTCCTGCGGCAGCACTGAGCAGGTGGCATAAAGCAGCGTACCGCCCGATTTCAGGCGCGGCCAGATGGCCGCCAGAATCTCACGCTGTAGCGCGGCGAGTTCGTCGATATCGCGATCGCGGCGTAGCCATTTGATATCCGGATGGCGTCGAATAACGCCGGTGGCCGAGCAGGGCGCATCCAGCAGGATGCGGTCGAATTGCTGCTCGTCGCACCATGCCGCTGGCGTGCGGCCATCGCCCTGACGCACGTCAGCCTGCATCCCCAGACGCTGCAGGTTTTCCGTCACGCGCGACAGGCGCTGCGCATCGATATCCACCGCCATTACGCGGGCCTGCGGCGCAATTTCGAGAATATGGGTGGTTTTGCCGCCGGGCGCAGCGCACAGGTCAAGAATGGTTTCGCCGTTTTCCGGCGCCAGCAGCAGGGCACAACGCTGAGCAGAGAGATCCTGCACCGTCACCCAGCCCTGCTCAAAGCCTGGCAGCTGACTGACCGGTGCCGGAGCTTCAAGACGCAGCGCATCCGGCGCGTCAGCACCAAACGCATTTTGATTCTGCTGGGTTAATAACGCCAGCCAGGCGTCACGGCTGTGATGCTGACGATTCACGCGCAGCCACATTGGCGGTCGCTGATTATTTGCTTCCACAATCTGCTGCCACTGCTCCGGCCACGCGGTCTGCAACCGTTTCAGCAGCCAGCCCGGATGCCAGTAGCGCTGCGGGCCCTGATTGACCTCCGCCAGCAGTGCGTCCTGCTGGCGCTGGAACTCACGCAGCACGCCGTTAAGCAAGCCTTTCAGATTTGCCCGCTTCAGTGCTTCAGCCCCGGCCACGGTTTCTGCCAGCGCGGCGTGCGGCGGAACACGGGTATACAGCAGCTGATACAGGCCCACCATGATCAGATAGTGCAGTACGCGCTGTTTGCCGGTTAACGGCCGCTCCATCAGCTTATTAATCAACGCTTCCAGCTGCGGCAGCGTGCGCGTCACGCCAAAACACAACTCCTGCAGCAGCGCGCCATCGTTGTTTGCCAGCGTTTTTTGCGCAGCGGGCAGAATCGCGCTCAGCGATTCCCCTTTATCCACCACGCGTTCAATCAGTTGCGCGGCAAGGCTGCGCAGGTTGGTCGCTTTTTTCATATTCATTCATCAAACAAAAAGCCCGGCGGAGACCGGGCTGAAGAATCAGGCCAGAACGGTGCCGGGGGTAAACCATTCACGACGCGAATTGAGCAGATCCTGCGCCGCCATGGCTTTTTTGCCGGCAGGCTGCAGTGAGAGCAGATTCAGCACGCCGTCAGCGGTCGCGATCTGGATGCCGTGTTTGTCAGCCTGCAGAATTTCTCCCGGCTGGGCGCTGCGGTGCGGTAATACGCTGGCCTGCCAGACTTTGACCGGCTGATCGTCGATGAGGAAATAACTCACCGGCCACGGATTGAAGGCGCGAATGCACCGTTCCAGCTGAACAGCAGAGAGCGACCAGTCAAGACGTGCCTCTTCTTTGCTGAGCTTTTCCGCGTAAGTTACCAGAGTCTCATCCTGCACTTCGGGCTGCGCGCTGCCGGCGGCCAGCAGACTGAGCGTGGTCAGCATCCCCTGCGGGCCCAGCTGCGCCAGCTTGTCGTACAGCGATGCGCTGGTATCGTCGGCATTAATCGGGCAGGTTATTTTGTGCAGCATATCGCCGGTATCCAGACCCACGTCCATCTGCATGATGGTCACACCGGTTTCGTTATCGCCGGCCCACAGTGAGCGCTGGATCGGCGCCGCACCGCGCCAGCGCGGCAGCAGCGAGCCGTGTACGTTGATGCAGCCAAGGCGCGGCATCGTCAGCACCGCCTGAGGCAGGATCAGACCATAAGCGACGACCACCATCACATCGGCCTGTAGCCCGGCAACCAGCTGCTGATTCTCTTCCGGCTTCAGGGACTTTGGCTGAAACACAGGGATATCATGCGCCTGAGCCAGCACTTTTACCGGGCCCGGCGTGAGTTTGTTGCCACGTCCGGCAGGGCGGTCGGGCTGAGTAAAGACGCCAACCACCTGATGCTCAGAAGCAAGCAGCGCGTCGAGATGACGCGCTGCGAAGTCAGGAGTACCGGCAAAGATGATTTTTAACGGTGCAGACACAGTTCAACCTTCTGTTCGCTCTCAGGATGCGCGCGCATTCTGGCGGGCCAGTTTTTCCAGTTTCTGTTTAATACGCTGACGCTTCAGCGGCGACAGATAATCAATAAACAGTTTACCGTCGAGATGGTCGATCTCATGCTGGATGCAGATCGCCAGCAGACCGTCGGTTTCCAGCTCGAAGCTGTTACCGTCGCGATCCAGCGCGCGCACTTTGACCCGCTCGGCACGCGGCACAAACGCCCGCTGTTCCGGGATCGACAGGCAACCCTCTTCGATACCGGTTTCGCCGCTTTTTTCCAGCAGCTCCGGGTTAATCAGCACCAGGCGCTCTTCGCGGCTTTCAGAAACATCAATCACGATGATGCGCTGGTGAATATCCACCTGCGTCGCCGCCAGACCAATGCCTTCTTCGGCGTACATGGTCTCAAACATATCGTCGACAATACGCTGAACGTCAGCATTCACAGCCGCAACGGGTGCAGCAATTTTGCGAAGGCGATCGTCAGGGAAATGTAATACCTGCAAAACTGACATAAATATCCAGATCTGTATGCGTTAAAGAAAAGATTACTGCCTCATATTGTAGACTTTTTGGGGCCTGATTGACAGCATTGTGCCGCATCAGAGCACGGCTGACAGGGAGCGCAGCATGGAACGCAGTGAAAGGATTATCAGGCTGACTTACGTCTGGGGTTTAAGCGGTGAGCGCGCCCGTCAGTTCATCATGGCGCTTCTGGCCGCCAGCCACGTTGACGACGCGTGGCTGCAGCAGCACGGGCTGGACGACACGCAGCGGCAGCAGTTTCTCGCCCTCTGTCCACGCCAGCTGGAAAAAACGCAGCGCTGGCTGCAACAGGCGCAACATCATCTGATCGCCTGCAGCGACGCACATTATCCCGCCCGGCTGCGGGAAATCAGCCGCTATCCGGCTGCCCTTTATATAGCGGGCGACCTCTCTGCACTCGCGACACCGCAACTGGCGGTGGTCGGCAGTCGTCACTGTTCGCCGTATGGCAGAGAATGGGGCAGCTGGTTTACCCAGCAGCTGGCGCTAAGCGGTTTGACCATCACCAGCGGGCTGGCGCGCGGTATTGATGGCGTGGCGCATCGTGCCGCGCTGGAAGTGCAGGGCAAAACCCTGGCCGTGCTGGGCAGCGGGCTGAATCATCTCTATCCGAAAAGCCATCAGCCGCTGGCACAGGAGATTATCGCCAGCGGCGGCGCGCTGGTTTCAGAACTGCCGCTGTCGATGGCGCCCCATGCGGTAAATTTCCCGCGGCGTAATCGTATTATCAGCGGCCTGAGCCATGGCGTGCTGGTGGTTGAAGCGTCACTGAAGAGTGGCTCGCTGGTAACGGCGCGGTATGCGCTGGAACAAAACCGTAACGTGTATGCGCTGCCTGGCGCACTGGGTAACTCTGGCTCTGAAGGCACGCACTGGCTGATTCAGCAGGGGGCGCTGCTGGTGGCGCATCCCAACAATATCCTTGAGGATTTGCATTCTGCCCTGCAATGGTTGCCGGCCAGCATCTCAGAAACAATATATTCACAACTCAGTGATGATGTGCCATTGCCATTTCCCAGCGTGTTGGCTAACGTAGGTGATGAGGTTACACCTGTTGACGTCGTCGCTGAACGTGCCGGCCAACCTGTGCCAGTTATCGCAGCGCAATTGCTGGAGCTGGAGTTAGCAGGATGGATCGCAGCTGTACCCGGCGGCTATGTCCGATTGAGGAGGGCATGCCATGTTCGACGTACTTATGTACTTGTTTGAGACGTATATCCACAACGAGGCTGAAATGCGCGTTGACCAGGATAAATTGACCGATGACTTAACCGATGCCGGTTTTCATCGCGAAGATATCTACAATGCGTTGAATTGGCTTGAGCGGTTAGCGGATTATCAGGATGGTCTGGTCGCGCCAGTGTTGCTGGCTAACGATCCGCTCTCCATGCGAATCTATACGGAAGAAGAGAGCCAGCGTTTAGATGCCGAGTGTCGTGGTTTTATTCTGTTCCTGGAGCAAATCCAGGTGCTGAATATGGAAACGCGCGAAATGGTCATCGAACGGGTTATGGCGCTTGATACGCTGGAATTCGATCTGGAAGATCTCAAATGGGTGGTGCTGATGGTGCTGTTTAACATCCCCGGATGTGAAAATGCCTATCAGCAGATGGAAGAACTGTTATTCGACGTCAATGAAGGTATGCTGCATTAATTTGCGATTAATGCATTCGGTAATATGAGTAAACCAGCACTATTTACCGTGCGTAAACACGATCCCTGCCCCGCCTGCGGGGCAGAATTAGTGATACGTGCCGGCAAACACGGGCCTTTTCTCGGCTGTGTGAATTATCCAACCTGTGACTATATCCGCCCGCTGAAAAGTCAGGGTGATGGCCATATTGTCAAAGTGCTGGAAGGCCATGCCTGCCCGCAGTGTGGTGCGGACAAAGTGCTGCGCCAGGGGCGATTCGGCATGTTTGTCGGCTGTAGCCACTATCCGGAGTGTGATTACACGGAAACCATCGATAAGCCGGACGAAACCGCGATTGCCTGTCCGCAGTGCGCCAGCGGCAAGCTGGTGCAGCGCCGTTCACGCTATGGCAAAATCTTCCACGCCTGCGATCGTTATCCCGACTGTCAGTTCGCGATCAACGCTACGCCGCTGGAAGGTGTCTGCCCCCATTGCCAGTTCCCGTTATTAATAGAAAAGAAAACCGCACAGGGCATGAAGCGCTTCTGCGCCAGCAAACGCTGCGGTAAGCCCATCGCCCAGGATGAAGAGTGATCATGAACCAGAGCCAGCATGCACCCGGAAGCCTCGACTTCTGCATCGAACAACTTCAGCAACAGCAAGTGATTGCTTACCCTACCGAAGCCGTATTCGGCCTTGGCTGCGATCCGGACAGCGAAAGCGCGGTGATGGCCCTGCTGGCACTGAAACAGCGCCCGGTAGAAAAGGGTCTGATTCTGATCGCCGCTGATTATACGCAGCTTGAGCCTTATATTGCCGATCGCGAACTCACCGTGCTGCAGCGCGAACGTATGTTTGCCAGCTGGCCGGGTCCGGTCACCTATGTGGTGCCTGCTTCGCCGCATACGCCGCGCTGGTTAACCGGCCGCTTTGATTCGCTGGCGATTCGCGTCAGCGATCATCCGCAGGTCCAGGCGCTGTGTCGCGGATTTGGCAAGCCGCTGGTCTCAACCAGCGCGAATTTAACCGGTCAGCCGCCGTGCCGCAGCGCCGCCGAAGTGGCAGAGCAGTTTGGCTCGCAGTTCCCGGTGTTGCAGGCGGCCACCGGCGGTCGCCTGAATCCTTCTGAAATCCGCGATGCTATTAGCGGTGAACTCATTCGTCAGGGCTGATTATGGAAAAGTTTGCCGTTTTTGGTCATCCCATCGCCCACAGCAAATCTCCGTTTATTCACGCCGCTTTTGCTGAGCAGACCGGTATTGAACATCCTTACGGGCGCATCTGCGCACCGCTGGAAGGGTTCCCGCAGGCGATAGAGGCGTTTTTTGCGGCTGGTGGCAAAGGCGCCAATGTTACGCTGCCGTTTAAACAGCAGGCATGGGGATTCGCGGATGAGCTCAGCGAACGCGCGGCATTATCCGGCGCGGTAAATACCTTAAAGAAGCGAGCCGATGGTTCGATTCTGGGTGATAACACGGACGGCATCGGCCTGCTGAGCGATCTGCAACGGCTGCAGCTGATCCGGCCGGGCGATCGCATTCTGCTGGTGGGTGCGGGCGGCGCGGCGCGTGGGGTGATCCTGCCGCTGCTCTCGACGGGCTGCGCGCTGGTGGTGGTTAACCGCACGGCAGAACGCGCGCAACAGCTGGCTGAGCTTTTCCAGCACAGTGGGGCGATCCAGGCGATGAGTTTTGATCAACTGGCCGGCGAACGTTTTGATCTGATCATCAATGCCACCTCCAGCGGCGTAGCGGGCGACGTGCCGCCGCTGCCGGTTACGCTGATTGATGCGCAGGTGCGCTGTTACGACATGTTTTATCAGCAGGGGCTGACGCCATTTCTGGCGTGGTGCCAGCAGCACGGCACACAGCAGCTGGCGGATGGACTCGGCATGCTGGTAGGTCAGGCGGCGCATGCGTTTCAGCTGTGGCATGGCGTTATGCCGGAGATCGCGCCGGTCATCGATCAACTTAAACAGGCGATGCAGGCATGAATCAGGCTATCCAGTTTCCCGATCGGGAAAGCTGGGACGCAGTCCGGCAGGCGGTGCTGTTCCCGGTATTAGTGAATGGTATGGGACTAACCTGCGCAATATCGCTGCCGGCGCTGCAGCAGCGCTTTGGTGCCGGAGAGGCGATGGCGCTGTTTAGCGCGCATCGCTGGGATCTGGAGGAAGAGGCCGAGCAGCTGCTCCGGGCGGAACAGGCCGACGATCAGGGCTGGCTGTGGCTGCCCTGAGCCAGGTATTCATCTTTCCAGCCGACATAATTGTTAGCGGAGTAAAGCAGTCCGGCTATTTCCGCTTCGCTTAGTGGCCGGATCTGCTTCACCGGGCTGCCTAAATAGAGATAGCCGCTTTGCAGGCGTTTACCGGGTGGCACCAGGCTGCCGGCGCCAATCATCACCTCATCTTCGACGATCGCGCCATCCAGCAGGATCGAGCCCATACCCACCAGCACGCGGTTGCCAATGGTGCAGCCGTGCAGCATTGCTTTATGGCCCACCGTCACGTCTTCACCGATGATCAATGGAAAGCCATCGGGATTACTGCTGGATTTATGCGTAACGTGCAGCACGCTGCCATCCTGGATATTGCTGCGTTTACCAATCACCACTTTATTCACGTCACCGCGGATTGCTACCAGTGGCCAGATGCTGACATCATCAGCCAGCTCGACTTCGCCAACGACCACGCTACTGCTATCCACCATCACACGCTCGCCGGTATGAGGAATATGTTGCTTATAAGGGCGCAGGGCTACAGACATTCTATTTCTCCTTTTCTGATGTTTCCCGCTAGCCTGCGGCTTCCGGTGCGGGTAAACAAGCTGATTTTTGCGCGGATCGCTCGCGATCGCAGCGAAAAGAGTGAAAACTCGCCAGTCGATAAAAAAGATCGAAAAAAGGGGTTGTGCAAAAAATCCGGATCCCTATAATGCGCCACCACTGAGACGGCAAAGCGGCAACGCAGGCGGCTCAGCAGGGCGTGAAGCGATTCACCCCGCCGGAGAAAAACGCTGAAAAAAGTGTTTGACTCTGAAGGAGGAAAGCGTAATATACGCCACCTCGCGACAGCAGGCCGAACGCCGCGTCGCACCGCTCTTTAACAATTTATCAGACAATCTGTGTGGGCACTCGCAGGATTGATATCAGCGTCTACGGACGTAAAAAATATCAAGTCTTTGCTGAGTGAACACGTAATTCATTACGAAGTTTAATTCACAGAGCATCGCTGCACTCGTTGCAGCAAATCAAACTTAAATTGAAGAGTTTGATCATGGCTCAGATTGAACGCTGGCGGCAGGCCTAACACATGCAAGTCGAACGGCAGCACAGAAGAGCTTGCTCTTTGGGTGGCGAGTGGCGGACGGGTGAGTAATGTCTGGGAAACTGCCCGATGGAGGGGGATAACTACTGGAAACGGTAGCTAATACCGCATAACGTCGCAAGACCAAAGTGGGGGACCTTCGGGCCTCACACCATCGGATGTGCCCAGATGGGATTAGCTAGTAGGTGGGGTAATGGCTCACCTAGGCGACGATCCCTAGCTGGTCTGAGAGGATGACCAGCCACACTGGAACTGAGACACGGTCCAGACTCCTACGGGAGGCAGCAGTGGGGAATATTGCACAATGGGCGCAAGCCTGATGCAGCCATGCCGCGTGTATGAAGAAGGCCTTCGGGTTGTAAAGTACTTTCAGCGGGGAGGAAGGCGGTGAGGTTAATAACCTCGCCGATTGACGTTACCCGCAGAAGAAGCACCGGCTAACTCCGTGCCAGCAGCCGCGGTAATACGGAGGGTGCAAGCGTTAATCGGAATTACTGGGCGTAAAGCGCACGCAGGCGGTCTGTTAAGTCAGATGTGAAATCCCCGGGCTTAACCTGGGAACTGCATTTGAAACTGGCAGGCTTGAGTCTCGTAGAGGGGGGTAGAATTCCAGGTGTAGCGGTGAAATGCGTAGAGATCTGGAGGAATACCGGTGGCGAAGGCGGCCCCCTGGACGAAGACTGACGCTCAGGTGCGAAAGCGTGGGGAGCAAACAGGATTAGATACCCTGGTAGTCCACGCCGTAAACGATGTCGACTTGGAGGTTGTGCCCTTGAGGCGTGGCTTCCGGAGCTAACGCGTTAAGTCGACCGCCTGGGGAGTACGGCCGCAAGGTTAAAACTCAAATGAATTGACGGGGGCCCGCACAAGCGGTGGAGCATGTGGTTTAATTCGATGCAACGCGAAGAACCTTACCTGGCCTTGACATCCAGAGAACTTAGCAGAGATGCTTTGGTGCCTTCGGGAACTCTGAGACAGGTGCTGCATGGCTGTCGTCAGCTCGTGTTGTGAAATGTTGGGTTAAGTCCCGCAACGAGCGCAACCCTTATCCTTTGTTGCCAGCGGTTCGGCCGGGAACTCAAAGGAGACTGCCGGTGATAAACCGGAGGAAGGTGGGGATGACGTCAAGTCATCATGGCCCTTACGGCCAGGGCTACACACGTGCTACAATGGCGCATACAAAGAGAAGCGACCTCGCGAGAGCAAGCGGACCTCATAAAGTGCGTCGTAGTCCGGATTGGAGTCTGCAACTCGACTCCATGAAGTCGGAATCGCTAGTAATCGTAGATCAGAATGCTACGGTGAATACGTTCCCGGGCCTTGTACACACCGCCCGTCACACCATGGGAGTGGGTTGCAAAAGAAGTAGGTAGCTTAACCTTCGGGAGGGCGCTTACCACTTTGTGATTCATGACTGGGGTGAAGTCGTAACAAGGTAACCGTAGGGGAACCTGCGGTTGGATCACCTCCTTACCTGAAGATACTTTCCCGCGAAGTGCTCACACAGATTGTCTGATAGAAAAGTAACGAGCAGAAAAAACCTCTACAGGCTTGTAGCTCAGGTGGTTAGAGCGCACCCCTGATAAGGGTGAGGTCGGTGGTTCAAGTCCACTCAGGCCTACCAGATTTCTTCTCATGCCGCGTTATGTTTCCGGCTCGCATAGTTCACTATGCTTCGCGAAAACATGCCTTGCCTGAGACGAAATCACATTTCCCGTGTGAGAAACGTGACTCCTGGTGAGTGGATGTAGATGGTCTCTGCAGTGACTGTATGGGGCTATAGCTCAGCTGGGAGAGCGCCTGCCTTGCACGCAGGAGGTCAGCGGTTCGATCCCGCTTAGCTCCACCATTACAGTACTGAAACTTACTTCAGAGTATACCGGCGACGGTGTGCTGCGAAGTATTTGCTCTTTAACAATCCGGAACAAGCTGAAAATTTGAAACGACGCGTCGTATTCATTCTCCGTAATAAGAATGAAGCAACGATGCGTTCGAGTCTCTCAAATGCTTGCAGTCTGCAGCGTTGCAAAACGCCTGTGGGTTGTGAGGTTAAGCGACTAAGCGTACACGGTGGATGCCCTGGCAGTCAGAGGCGATGAAGGACGTGCTAATCTGCGAAAAGCGACGGTAAGGTGATATGAACCGCTACAGCCGTCGATGTCCGAATGGGGAAACCCAATGCACTTGTGCATTATCGTTAACTGAATACATAGGTTAACGAGGCGAACCGGGGGAACTGAAACATCTAAGTACCCCGAGGAAAAGAAATCAACCGAGATTCCCCCAGTAGCGGCGAGCGAACGGGGAGCAGCCCAGGACCTGAATCAGCTTGTGCATCAGTGGAAGCGTCTGGAAAGTCGCGCGATACCGGGTGACAGCCCCGTACACGAAGATGCATGAGTTGTGAGTCCGACGAGTAGGGCGGGACACGTGGTATCCTGTCTGAACATGGGGGGACCATCCTCCAAGGCTAAATACTCCTGACTGACCGATAGTGAACCAGTACCGTGAGGGAAAGGCGAAAAGAACCCCGGCGAGGGGAGTGAAACAGAACCTGAAACCGTGTACGTACAAGCAGTGGGAGCCTACTTGTTAGGTGACTGCGTACCTTTTGTATAATGGGTCAGCGACTTATATTCTGTAGCAAGGTTAACCGCATAGGGGAGCCGAAGGGAAACCGAGTCTTAATTGGGCGTTAAGTTGCAGGGTATAGACCCGAAACCCGGTGATCTAGCCATGGGCAGGTTGAAGGTTGGGTAACACTAACTGGAGGACCGAACCGACTAATGTTGAAAAATTAGCGGATGACTTGTGGCTGGGGGTGAAAGGCCAATCAAACCGGGAGATAGCTGGTTCTCCCCGAAAGCTATTTAGGTAGCGCCTCGTGAACTCATCCTCGGGGGTAGAGCACTGTTTCGGCTAGGGGGCCATCCCGGCTTACCAACCCGATGCAAACTGCGAATACCGAGGAATGTTATCACGGGAGACACACGGCGGGTGCTAACGTCCGTCGTGAAGAGGGAAACAACCCAGACCGCCAGCTAAGGTCCCAAAGTCATGGTTAAGTGGGAAACGATGTGGGAAGGCACAGACAGCCAGGATGTTGGCTTAGAAGCAGCCATCATTTAAAGAAAGCGTAATAGCTCACTGGTCGAGTCGGCCTGCGCGGAAGATGTAACGGGGCTAAACCATGCACCGAAGCTGCGGCAGCGACACTATGTGTTGTTGGGTAGGGGAGCGTTCTGTAAGCCGCTGAAGGTGTGCTGTGAGGCATGCTGGAGGTATCAGAAGTGCGAATGCTGACATAAGTAACGATAAAGCGGGTGAAAAGCCCGCTCGCCGGAAGACCAAGGGTTCCTGTCCAACGTTAATCGGGGCAGGGTGAGTCGACCCCTAAGGCGAGGCTGAAAAGCGTAGTCGATGGGAAACAGGTTAATATTCCTGTACTTGGTGTTACTGCGAAGGGGGGACGGAGAAGGCTAGGTTATCCGGGCGACGGTTGTCCCGGTTTAAGCGTGCAGGTGTGAAGACCAGGCAAATCCGGTCTTCTTTAACACTGAGGCGTGACGACGAGCCGCTACGGCGGTGAAGTAACTGATGCCCTGCTTCCAGGAAAAGCCTCTAAGCTCCAGGTAACACGAAATCGTACCCCAAACCGACACAGGTGGTCAGGTAGAGAATACCAAGGCGCTTGAGAGAACTCGGGTGAAGGAACTAGGCAAAATGGTGCCGTAACTTCGGGAGAAGGCACGCTGGCGCGTAGGTGAAGGGACTTGCTCCCGGAGCCGAGGCCAGTCGAAGATACCAGCTGGCTGCAACTGTTTATTAAAAACACAGCACTGTGCAAACACGAAAGTGGACGTATACGGTGTGACGCCTGCCCGGTGCCGGAAGGTTAATTGATGGGGTTATCCGCAAGGAGAAGCTCTTGATCGAAGCCCCGGTAAACGGCGGCCGTAACTATAACGGTCCTAAGGTAGCGAAATTCCTTGTCGGGTAAGTTCCGACCTGCACGAATGGCGTAATGATGGCCAGGCTGTCTCCACCCGAGACTCAGTGAAATTGAAATCGCTGTGAAGATGCAGTGTACCCGCGGCAAGACGGAAAGACCCCGTGAACCTTTACTATAGCTTGACACTGAACATTGAGCCTTGATGTGTAGGATAGGTGGGAGGCTTTGAAGCGCGGACGCCAGTCTGCGTGGAGCCAACCTTGAAATACCACCCTTTAATGTTTGATGTTCTAACGTAGGCCCGTAATCCGGGCTGCGGACAGTGTCTGGTGGGTAGTTTGACTGGGGCGGTCTCCTCCCAAAGCGTAACGGAGGAGCACGAAGGTTGGCTAATCCTGGTCGGACATCAGGAGGTTAGTGCAATGGCATAAGCCAGCTTGACTGCGAGAGTGACGGCTCGAGCAGGTGCGAAAGCAGGTCATAGTGATCCGGTGGTTCTGAATGGAAGGGCCATCGCTCAACGGATAAAAGGTACTCCGGGGATAACAGGCTGATACCGCCCAAGAGTTCATATCGACGGCGGTGTTTGGCACCTCGATGTCGGCTCATCACATCCTGGGGCTGAAGTAGGTCCCAAGGGTACGGCTGTTCGCCGTTTAAAGTGGTACGCGAGCTGGGTTTAGAACGTCGTGAGACAGTTCGGTCCCTATCTGCCGTGGGCGCTGGAGAATTGAGGGGGGTTGCTCCTAGTACGAGAGGACCGGAGTGAACGCACCGCTGGTGTTCGGGTTGTCATGCCAATGGCACTGCCCGGTAGCTAAGTGCGGAAGAGATAAGTGCTGAAAGCATCTAAGCACGAAACTTGCCCCGAGATGAGTTCTCCCTGACCCTTTAAGGGTCCTGAAGGGACGTTGAAGACGACGACGTTGATAGGCCGGGTGTGTAAGCGCAGCGATGCGTTGAGCTAACCGGTACTAATGACCCGTGAGGCTTAACCTTACAACGCCAGAGGCGTTTTGGTCTGAGAGACAGAAAGAATTTTCAGCTTGTGACGGATAAAGAATCAGCTTTGTTCTGCGGACGCGAGTCCGGAGGATTTTGCGCTGAGGCGAGGCGGCAGGCGAAGGAAAGGAAGGAGCATACACGAGTATGTGACTGACTTTGCGAGCGCGGCCAACGCGGCATCAGTGCGAAAGACGCGGGACAGGGCACAAAGAATTTGCCTGGCGGCAACAGCGCGGTGGTCCCACCTGACCCCATGCCGAACTCAGAAGTGAAACGCCGTAGCGCCGATGGTAGTGTGGGGCCTCCCCATGCGAGAGTAGGGAACTGCCAGGCATCAAATTTAGTGTGCTGATATGGCTCAGTTGGTAGAGCGCACCCTTGGTAAGGGTGAGGTCCCCAGTTCGACTCTGGGTATCAGCACCAGTTATGGCATGAGTTCGGTTTAAAAGAATTTGCCTGGCGGCAACAGCGCGGTGGTCCCACCTGACCCCATGCCGAACTCAGAAGTGAAACGCCGTAGCGCCGATGGTAGTGTGGGGTCTCCCCATGCGAGAGTAGGGAACTGCCAGGCATCAAACACGAAAGCCCTGAACATCTGTTCAGGGCTTTTTTGTTTTCCGCGATGACCTTTATCTCAATAAAAACGCTCAATAAAATCCACAGGCATAAAAAAAGCCCCTGCCATGCTGGCAAGGGCTGAATGATGCGGCTAATCGGGTTCGCTTAGTGGATAACCTGCGACAGAAACGCCCGGGTCCGCTCGGATTTCGGATTCGCAAAGAACTCTTCCGGCGGCGCCATCTCCACGATTTCACCGCGATCCATGAAGATCACCCGATCGGCAACCGTACGCGCAAAGCCCATCTCATGCGTCACACACAGCATCGTCATCCCGTCTTCCGCCAGACCGATCATGGTATCCAGCACCTCTTTAACCATCTCAGGATCAAGCGCGGAGGTGGGTTCATCGAATAACATAATCTTCGGCTTCATACACAGCGAACGGGCGATGGCTACGCGCTGCTGCTGTCCGCCAGAGAGCTGCCCGGGAAACTTATGGGCATGCTCAGCAATGCGCACGCGCTGCAGATAGTGCATCGCCAGCTCTTCGGCCTCTTTCTTTGGCATCTTGCGTACCCACATCGGTGCCAACGTACAGTTCTGCAGGACGGTCAGATGCGGGAAGAGATTGAAGTGCTGAAAAACCATGCCGACTTCAGTGCGCACGCGTTCAATATTGCGAACATCATCATTCAGGTGGATGCCGTCTACAACAATCCGTCCCTGCTGATGCTCTTCCAGATGGTTGATGCAGCGAATAGTGGTGGATTTACCGGAACCCGAAGGGCCGCACAGCACGATACGCTCGCGCGGTTTCACCTGCAGGTTGATATCTTTCAGCACGTGGAACTGCCCGTACCATTTGTTCACGTTTTCGAGCGTAATCATCATGGCGTTAGCCGCCGTTGTCATTGTTTGTGTCATGTAAAACCTCAGTGCGATTTACGCCCGGTGTGGAAGCGCTTCTCCAGATACTGGCTATAGCGCGACATGCTAAAACAGAAAATCCAGTAAACCAGTGCAGCGAAGACATAGCCTTCGGTCGACATACCCAGCCATGTAGGGTCGACGGTTGCCTGCTGCACGCTACTGAACAGATCGAACAGGCCGATGATGATCACCAGGCTGGTATCTTTAAACAGCGCGATGATGGTGTTCACCAGACCGGGAATGGTCAGCTTGAGCGCCTGCGGTAAAATCACCAGCGCCTGGGTTTTCCAGTAGCCGAGCGCCAGCGACTCTGCCGCTTCGTACTGGCCTTTAGGCAGGGCCTGCAGCCCGCCACGTACCACTTCGGCGACATACGCCGACTGGAACAGGATCACGCCAACCAGCGCACGCACCAGTTTGTCTATCGTGGTGCCTTCCGCCATAAACAGCGGCAGCATCACTGAAGACATGAACAGCACGGTAATCAGCGGTACGCCACGCCAGAACTCAATGAAAATCACTGACAGGGTGCGCACCACCGGCATTTTAGAGCGACGGCCCAGCGCCAGCAGAATGCCGAGCGGCAGCGCCCCGGCAATGCCGACAGATGCGATAATCAGCGTCAGCGTCAGGCCGCCCCACTGGCGCGTTTCCACTCGGTCCAGCCCGAAATAGCCGCCATACAGCAGCAGCCAGACGACGACCGGATAGAGCACCGCCCAGCAGGCGATATAGCGGCCGCGGCGCGGCATGGATTTGATAAACATCGGCACAATCGACAGCAGGCCAATCACCAGCGCCAGATTGATGCGCCAGCGCAGCTCATGCGGATAGAGCCCGTACATGAACTGGCCAAAGCGCGCGTGGATAAAGACCCAGCAGGCGCCCGCTTTCGTACAGTCCGCACGGGTTTCGCCAATCCAGTTAGCCTGGAAGATCAACCAGTTCAGCGCCGGCGGGATAACGCTCCAGATAATCCACAGGCTGAGTAACGTGAGCAGCGTATTCAGCCAGCTGGAGAACAGGTTTTTACGCGCCCAGAGCCAGGCTTTACCCAGCGGATTGCCCGACACCGGCGGCGTTTCGTGTGTGGTCACAGACATAATGGTTCCGTTCTCTTAACGCTCAACCAGCGCAATTTTGCGGTTATAGAGGTTCATCAGCAGCGAAATGAGCAGACTGATAATCAGATAAACCGCCATGGTGATGGCAATGGTTTCAATTGCCTGGCCGGTCTGATTCAGTACGGTGCCGGCAAACAGCGACACCATATCCGGATAGCCGATAGCGGCCGCCAGCGAGGAGTTTTTTACGATGTTAAGGTACTGGCTGGTGAGCGGCGGGATAATCACGCGCATCGCCTGCGGAATGATCACCTGACGCAGCGTAACCGGGTTGGGCAGCCCGAGCGAACGTGCCGCTTCGCTCTGACCATGCGGTACTGACTGAATCCCGGCGCGAATCACCTCAGCAATAAAGGAAGAGGTGTAGATCGACAGTGCCAGCGTCAGTGCTGCCAGTTCCGGAATCATGGCAAAGCCACCGCGGAAGTTGAAACCGCGCAGCTCGGGCACATCCCAGTGCGTGGCGGCACCAAACAGCGTATGGGCGATCAGCGGCAGCAGCACAATTAAACCGGCCGCAGCGGGCCAGGTGCGGCGCAGCTGACCGGTTTTCAGCTGATGCTTGCGGTTGAAGCGGAACAGCGCGGCGCTGGCGGCGATGGCAATCGCCAGCGCGATCAGGAATGGCCAGGTGCCGGGTGCATACTCTGGCCACGGTATATACAGACCGCGGTTGCTGACAAAAGCCAGATCGAACGCGTTCAGCGCCTGACGCGGGCCCGGCAGATTGCGCAGCACGGCAAAGTACCAGAAGAAGATTTGCAGCAGCGGCGGGATATTACGGAACGTCTCGATATAAATGGTCGACAGCTTGCGCAGCAGCCAGTTATCCGACAGGCGCGCCAGACCGATGGCGAAGCCGAGGATGGAGGCGAAGACAATACAGAGCGCGGAGACCAGCAGGGTGTTGGTTAACCCGACCATAAACACGCGCGCGTAGGTATCGCCTTCGCTGTAATCGATCAGATGCTGGACGATGCCGAAACCGGCATTGCGCTCAAGAAAGCCAAAGCCGGAGGTGATACCGCGATTGGCAAGGTTGATCACCGTGTTGTGGATCAGATAACCCACCACAGCAAACACCGCCACAATCGCGACAATCTGGTAAAGCCAGGCGCGAACCGTAGGATTACCGAACGAAAAATCCCTTTTCACGGTTGGGCGTTGCGACATGTTAAAACCTCAGTGAAGAATACGCGTGGGCACCGCAGGATGCGGTGCCCGACTGGCAGGAGACAATTAACGCACTGGTGGAGCGTACTGGATGCCGCCCTGGTTCCAGAGCGCATTCTGGCCGCGTGCAATTTTCAGCGCGCTGTCTTTACCAACGTTACGATCGAACACTTCCTGATAGTTGCCAACCTGCTTGATGATGTTGTACGCCCACTTGTTATCGAGCTTCAGGTCTTTACCGAAATCACCCTCTGCGCCCAGCAGGTGTGCCATATCTGGCGTGGTTGGCTTCGCCGCCATCTCATCAACGTTCTTTGAGCTGATGCCCATCTCTTCGGCATTCAGCATGGCGAACAGCGACCATTTCACGATGGTGAACCAGTCATCATCACCGCGACGCACGACCGGCCCCAGCGGCTCTTTTGAAATCACTTCTGGCAGTACGATAAAGTCATCCGGCTTGCCCAGCTTGATGCGCAGCGCATACAGCTGTGACTGGTCAGAAGAGAGGGTATCGCAGCGGCCGCTATCCAGCGCTTTGGCAGACTCATCAGAGCGGTCGAAGGTGACCGGCGTGTACTGCATTTTGTTAGCTTTAAAGTAGTCGGCCACGTTCAGCTCGGTATCGGTACCGGCCTGGATACACACGGTGGCACCATCCAGCTCTTTGGCACTTTTCAGACCGGCTTTCTTATGGGTCAGGAAGCCGATGCCGTCATAATAGTTTACGCCGGCGAACAGGAAGCCCATGCCGCCATCACGTGATGAGGTCCAGGTGGTGTTACGCGACAGGATATCCACCTCGCCTGACTGCAGCGCAGTGAAGCGTTCTTTAGCGGTCAGCGGGGTGTATTTTACTTTGCTGGCATCGCCGAAGACCGCAGCAGCAGCGGCGCGGCACACGTCAACATCGATACCGGTGAATTTGCCGCTGGCGTCAGCGTAGGAGAACCCTGGCAGACCATCGCTAATACCGCACTGTATAAACCCTTTCTTCTTAATGGCGTCCAGCGTGGTGCCTGCGTGCGCCTGCTGGGTCACGGCGAACAGCGAGGCGGCAGCAATCAGGGTGGAAAGCATCATCTTTTTCATAAAGCATCCTGTGTGGCGAGATCGTGTGTTGTTATGTTTGCGCGCACTTTACTGTGCGCTTATTTCTTTCTGTGGCGTTTAGCCATCCACGACACTGCAAAGCTGATGCCAGGTTTGCAGAATCCTGAATTCACTGGAAAGATCTTTTAATAAACGGACGTATCCGGAAAGTTGTCGCTACTATCGCGCACCAAAAGGCAGCATGACGAGTCGCCACGATCACAAATAGTGCAAAAAGTTTCACTATATGGAAGCAGTGTGAGCTAACGCTCATGAACAGGTGTACGGCAAAGTGGAATTACCGCTGAAGCGGTTCAGGATCACAAACAAAGCGGGCTGAGGGGCGATCAGAAGAATTTTTCTGCGCAAAAACAGGGCAGGGCAACGGCCCTGAGAGAGATGAGCTATCACGCCGGCGATTGCAACTATCGTTACCATTTTGACGATAATCGTTTCACGCGGTGTTAACAGGCGGGAAATACAAACAAAAACGCCAGCCCAAAGGCTGGCGTTATCGCAGCAAGGAACCAGAACGCTTAGTTCATGCCGTATTTTTTCAGCTTCTTACGCAGCGTACCGCGGTTGATGCCCATCATCAGGGCAGCGCGGGTCTGGTTGCCACGGGTATACTGCATCACCATGTCCAACAGAGGCTGCTCGACTTCAGCCAGTACCAGCTCATACAGGTCACTTACATCCTGACCGTTCAGTTGAGCAAAATAGTTCTTCAGTGCCTGTTTAACCGAATCACGCAGAGGCTTTTGCGTCACCTGATCCTGTGAGTTAACGGTAGAAACGGTCAGTACGTCAGAATTTACGCGTTGTTCGAACATAGTTCTTTCAGCTCTTTATTTCGTTTACGCAAGATTTTCGAAGTATGCCTCCAACGCCTCCAGCTGTTCGCTGGCATCCTCTATGGCGTTGAATGTGCGCCGAAACTGGTCGTCAGGGGCACTTTCCTGCAAATACCAGGAAACGTGTTTTCGGGCAATACGGTATCCCTTGCGCTGACCGTAAAAGTCGTGCAGCTCCCGTATGTGTCCAATCAGCATATGCTTCACTTCAGCCAGCGGCTTCGGTGCCAGCAGCTCCCCTGTGTCCAGATAATGCTGGATTTCCCGGAAGATCCACGGTCTTCCCTGAGCAGCGCGTCCCACCATCAGAGCATCGGCTCCGGTGTAGTCGAGCACTGCCCTGGCTTTGTGCGGGTCAGTAATGTCACCATTCGCGATAATCGGAATAGCGACGCTCTGCTTAACTGTCCGAATGCTGTCGTATTCAGCTTGCCCTTCAAACAAACAGGCGCGCGTGCGGCCATGAATGGTCAGGGCCTGAATACCACAGCGTTCAGCCAATTGGGCAATCTCTACACAATTACGATTTTCTTTGTCCCAGCCGGTGCGAATCTTCAGCGTAACCGGTACATCGACTGCGTTCACCACCGCACGGAGGATTGACTCCACCAGCTGCGGATGCTGCAGCAGCGCTGAACCTGCCATCTTACGATTCACTTTTTTAGCCGGGCAGCCCATGTTGATGTCGATAACCTGTGCACCGGACGCAACATTAATGCGCGCGGCGGCGGCCATCTCATCGGGATCGCAACCCGCAATTTGCACGGCGCGAATACCGGGCTCGTCACTATGCACCATACGCAAACGCGATTTGTCACTGGCCCAGACTTCCGGGTTCGATGACAGCATCTCGGAGACAGTCATACCGGCGCCGTTGTCATAACACAGGGTGCGAAATGGCTTGTCGGATACTCCGGCCATAGGCGCAGCGATGAGTCGATTACGTAGCTGGTGATGTCCAATGCGCATGAAAAAGAAGTGACCCTAACTGTTCGCAAGGCGGCGTATATTACGCATTTTTTCCGGAAGATGAAAGGCCAAACTTTGAACAATTCGCCGTTTAAGATCAGGGAAATGGGGCTTAGCAGCGGGGTATTCATCATTACTTGTTTAAATTCAGTGCATTACAAAAATACGCTGAAATTGTGAGCAAAAGTTTTTCCAAAAATATGCGCTGAATCACAACATAAAAACCGCCACTTCCGCGAATCGGCAAGAGAAATGGCGGTGATTTGATTGAAAAGTGAACGGTTTATTTACGTTTAGTGAGTATTTCGTTACTCAACCACCAGCCGGCCATTGAGCGGCTGCACCGGGCGGCTGTTACCGTGTTCACCCAGCACCGCGCTAAAGGCCTGCAGCTGCTGTGTGGAAGCCGTTACCGGTTGCTTCATCACCAGCCAGCGCACGCCTTCACTGCACGGTGGCGTGGTGAGTGAACCGCTGAAGCGGTAGTAACGGCGATCGGTCGGCAGTAGTGGCGTAATATCGACATCCTGCTGCAGCGTGGCCGGCTGATTGACCTGCGCCGGCAGCGTATCCAGCAGCGTCGTCAGTACCGGATTTGCCGCACCGGCTTCGAACATCACCCCGATGACCGCCAGCTGCTGCTGCTCGTCACTGAATACAAAGTGGCCCTCAAGCGGATAGCGTTTGCCGTCGATCAGGTTTTCGCTCGGGGTATGGAAGTGGAACTGCTTCAGTGTGAAGGTCTCGCCGTCCAGCGTCAGCGTATCACCCTGCTGCAGGTTGATCTGCACGGTGTGGCCGTTGTTGACAATGGCGGCCTGGCGCGCCTGCAGTTCCAGCGTCAGCGCCGGCAGACTGGCATGCAGCACCTGGCGAATATCAATCGGCGACTGATTCACGCCCTGCTTGCAGACGTGAAAATCAGGGGACAGGTCCCCCCACTGCTGTGGCTGAGCATAATCCCAGGCGGCAGCCTGAACGTGAGCAAAAGGCGCTGCTGCCAGCAGCAGAGCGATCAGTGTGTGTTTGCTTTTCATCATCATTTATTCACTAAGCGATATATCAATGTTATGTGCCGCGCACGGCACGGTTAACAGGGATAGCGCTATCGCCTGGTGCAGCAGTCTACTGATTTCAATGTAAAGAAACGGCAGGAAAACGGGGCTGGCGGGGATTTGAGACAGGTCTCAGACGGGGGAAATCGGGCCAGCAGCCGCTGGCCCATTTGTCGGTTAGCGGCGCACGCCAGTGATGCGACACCACTCCTCTTTTTCCGCCACGGCGTCCAGCGCAAAGCGCTCCGCATAGGCTTCACACACGCTTTCCGCCTGGCTGGCCAGCACGCCGGACAGACCGAGATGGCCGCCGGCTTTCGGCAGCACGCTAATCAGCGGCGCCAGTTCGCGCAGCGGACCGGCGAGGATATTGGCGACCACCACATCCGCCTGCAGGTTTTCCGGCTGCTGGTGCGGCAGATACAGCGACAGGCGGTCGGCCACGCCGTTGCGCTCCGCGTTATCGCGGCTGGCCTGGATCGCCTGCGGATCGATATCAATGCCGATCGCCTGGGCAGCACCGAGTTTCAGCGCGGCAATGGCCAGAATGCCGGAGCCACAGCCGAAATCGATCACCGTTTTGCCCTGCAGATCGAGACCATCCAGCCAGCTCAGACACAGCGACGTGGTGGGATGGGTGCCGGTACCAAAGGCCAGACCGGGATCAAGCATCACGTTGACCGCATCCGGATCCGGCACGTCGCGCCAGCTTGGGCAGATCCACAGGCGTTCACCGAAACGCATCGGATGGAAGTTATCCATCCATTCGCGCTCCCAGTCTTTATCCTCGATCTGTTCGATCTTATGGCGGAAACCCGATCCCAGCAGCGGATGCTGGCTCAGTTCAGCCACCACATCGTCCATGGCGGTTTCCGCGTCGAACAGGCCAGTCACATCGGTATCGCCCCACAGGCGGGTTTCACCGGGCAGCGGCTCATACACCGGGTTGTCGTGCGTGTCCTGAAAGGTGACCGACACCGCACCGACATCCATCAGCGCGTCGCTGAGGGTTTCGGCGTGCTCGCCGGTGCTGTTAATTTTGATTTGAATCCATGGCATAGCGTTTCTCTTTTATTCCAGGGCAGCATCGCGAGCGTCAGGCGCGCTGCCGAACAGATTACCCACCAGGAAGGCCAGCAGGCTTAATGTCAACGATGGCACGATAGGGTGAAAGCCCCACAGTTCGATTTTCAGGCTGGCAAGCAGCGTATAGCATCCGGCTCCCACCACCATGCCACTGATGGCGCCCGCCGCATTGGCGCGCTCCCAGTACAGTCCCAGCACCAGCGGCCACAGAAAGACCGCTTCAAGGCCACCGAACGCCAGCAGGTTGAGCCAGATAATCATATCTGGCGGATTCCAGGCCGCCAGCAGCAGCAGCAGGCCGAGCACAAAGGTGATGGTGCCGGAGAGCAGCCGCAAACGCGCCTCGTTCTCGCTGTGCTGCGGCGCAATGCGCAGGTAAAGATCTTTGATCAGGGTAGCGGACGATTGCAGCAGCTGCGCGTTAATCGTCGACATGATCGCCGCCATTGGCGCCGCGAGGAACACGCCAGCCGCCATCGGTGGCAGCACGGTGATCATCAGCGTCGGGATCACGCGATCCGGAATCGCCAGATCCGGCAGTAC
The DNA here is from genome assembly GCF_059730935.1 of Type-C symbiont of Plautia stali. Classification (NCBI taxonomy): domain Bacteria; kingdom Pseudomonadati; phylum Pseudomonadota; class Gammaproteobacteria; order Enterobacterales; family Enterobacteriaceae; species Type-C symbiont of Plautia stali. Next base: position 397,667 of record NZ_AP035923.1, read on the forward strand.
CGCGCGGCCTAGTGCGCCGGCCAGATGCATGCCGAGCATCAGTATCACCACCACGATAGTGCCGAGGATGATACCGCGATGCATCGCTTTGCTGTCTTTGTAGGAGATGCAGCGCACGGCGGTATGCGGCAGCCCAATCACGCCAAAGCACACCAGCACGGCAAACGAACTGAGGAAGGTCGGATTGATGACGTTGCCGACGCCTTCCGGTGACACCAGCTGCGGATCGATGCTGCGCAGTTTGGTGACCGCCGTTGCCAGACCGCCCGCCTGGTGGATGACGGCAAACAGCAGCAGGAAGGTGCCAATCAGCATCACCAGCCCTTGCATGGCATCGTTAAGCACGCTGGCGCGAAAGCCGCCAAACGCGGTATACAGCGCGATGGTGCCGCCAAAAATCAACAGCCCGGTATCATAAGGAATACCGGCGGCCGTCTCCAGCAGGCGCGCGCCGCCGATGAACTGTACCGTCATGGCACCAATAAACGCCACCAGCAGGCTGATACTGGCCAGCCAGATGAGCAGCGGGCTGCGGTAGCGGCCGTACAGCATGTCATTGAGCGTCACCGCGTTGTAGCGTCGCGCCAGAATCGCGAATTTTTTGCCCAGCACGCCGAGCGACAGCCAGACCGCCGGCACCTGAATCATCGCCAGCAGTACCCAGCCCAGCCCGTATTTATACGCCGCGCCCGGCCCGCCAATAAATGAGCTGGCGCTGATGTAAGTGGTGGTGATGGTCATCGCCAGCACAAAACCGCCCATCGAGCGACTGCCGAGGAAATACTCACTCAGGAAGTTGCCGTGGCGCTGTTTGCGCATGGCAAACACCGACAGCCCGGCAATCAGCACCAGATAGGCCAGCAGTGGCAGAATGATTTCAGTTTCCATCGTGGTCCTCCAGAGACATATCGCGGAACACCACGCGCACCATCAGCCAGCACAGGCCAATGAACAGCACGGGCGCGAACACGCAGGAGAGTTCAAACCAGCGCGGTAAACCGGTGAAACCGCTTTGTGTGCCGCCGAGCCACGCGGACACGCCCCAGACGGCGAGGTACGCCAGCGTCAGGTACAGCGACCAGCGCGCCTCTTTGTTAGCTTGCAAAAAACGCCCATCCATCATGCAACCTCAAAGGCAACAAAAATGAAAAAGGCCGGTTTAACCGGCCTCTGCATTGCTCTGCGCTGCGCTTACTTCTCGTGCAGGCCGAGTTTTTTCTCCAGATAGTGGATGTTAGTACCACCCTGCTGGAAGTTTTCGTCGGTCATGATGCGCATCTGCAGCTCGACGTTAGTCTTGATGCCGTCGATGATCAGTTCCGCCAGCGCATTTTTCATGCGCGCGATAGCCACGTCACGGTTTTCGCCGTAGGTGATCAGTTTACCAATCATTGAGTCGTAGTACGGCGGCACGCTGTAGCCGGCATAGATGTGCGATTCCCAGCGCACGCCAAAACCGCCTGGCGCGTGGAAACGGGTGATCTTGCCCGGGCTCGGCAGGAAGGTGTTTGGGTCTTCGGCGTTGATACGGCACTCGACCGCATGACCGCGCACCACCACATCTTCCTGTTTGATTGACAGCGGCTGACCGGCAGCAATACGCAGCTGCTCTTTGATCAGGTCGACGCCAGTGATCATCTCGGTGACCGGATGTTCCACCTGAATACGGGTGTTCATCTCGATGAAGTAGAACTCACCGTTTTCATACAGGAACTCGAAGGTACCGGCACCGCGATAACCGATCTCCACGCAGGCGTTAGAGCAGCGCTCGCCGATGTAACGACGCAGTTCCGGCGTGATGCCCGGTGCTGGCGCTTCTTCGACCACTTTCTGGTGGCGACGCTGCATGGAGCAGTCACGTTCGGCCAGATAGATGGCGTTGCCCTGACCGTCGGCCAGAACCTGAATCTCGATGTGGCGTGGATTCTCGAGGAATTTCTCCATGTACACCATGTCGTTGTTGAAAGCCGCTTTGGCTTCCGCTTTCGTCATGTTGATGGACTGCTCAAGATCCTTGTCGCTGCGCACAACGCGCATACCACGACCGCCGCCGCCGCCAGAGGCTTTGATGATCACCGGATAGCCGATGCGCTTAGCGATGGCACGGTTTTTCTCCATGTCGTCGGTCAGCGAACCGTCAGAGCCTGGTACGGTCGGTACGCCGGCTTTTTTCATCGCGTTGATCGCTGACACTTTGTCGCCCATCAGGCGAATGGTGTCGGCTTTCGGACCGATGAAGATAAAGCCAGAGCGCTCAACCTGCTCGGCGAAATCGGCGTTCTCAGAGAGGAAGCCGTAGCCCGGGTGGATCGCAACCGCGCCGGTGATTTCGGCTGCGGAGATCAGCGCCGGGATATTAAGATAACTTTTGACCGACTGCGCCGGGCCGATGCAGACGGTTTCGTCCGCCAGCAGCACGTGCTTCAGATCGCGGTCTGCCGTGGAGTGTACCGCCACAGTCTTGATGCCCAGTTCTTTACAGGCACGCAGAATGCGCAGCGCAATCTCACCACGGTTAGCAATGACAATTTTATCCAGCATGCTTCGCCTCGTTATTCGATGACGACCAGCGGCTCGTCGAATTCAACCGGCTGGCCGCTTTCCACCAGGATCGCCTTCACAACGCCGGATTTATCGGCTTCGATCTGGTTCATCATTTTCATCGCTTCAACGATGCACAGGGTGTCGCCAGCGTTCACTTTCTGACCCACTTCCACAAACGCTTTGGCGTCCGGGCTTGGGGTGCGATAGAAGGTACCGACCATCGGCGAACGCACGATGTGGCCGCTGACTTCAGGTTTAGCCGCTTCTGCAGCGACAGGCGCAGCAGCAGGTGCAACCGCAGCAGCCAGCGCAGGCTGTGGAGTCGGAACAGCATAAGCCTGCTGCATCATAGGGTAACCGACATTGGCAGGTGAACGGCTGATGCGAACCGACTCTTCGCCTTCAGAGATTTCCAGCTCAGCGATGCCGGACTCTTCAACCAGTTCGATCAGTTTCTTAATTTTACGAATATCCATGAGTGTGGTTCCGTACTCTGTTTAATTGGAATGTGACAGGCGTTTTACGGCCGTTTGTAAAGCCCACGAGTAGCCGTCGGCGCCCAGTCCACAGATGACGCCGGCAGATACATCGGAAAGATAGGAGTGATGTCGGAACGGTTCGCGTGCATGCACATTTGAGAGATGCACCTCAATAAAAGGAATGCTAACCGCCAACAGCGCATCGCGCAGGGCAACGCTGGTGTGCGTAAACGCAGCCGGGTTGATGATGATGTAATCGACGTTGCCGCGGGCTTCGTGAATACGATCGATCAGCTGGTATTCCGCATTCGATTGCAAATGACTCAATTTCACATGGTGCTGGTCGGCCTGTTGCGTCAGATCGCTGACAATCTGCGCCAGCGTAGTGTGACCATACTTGTCAGGCTCGCGCGTTCCCAACAGGTTCAGGTTGGGTCCGTTTAACAGCAGTATGTGAAATTTATGCGCCATCTTGCGGCTATCTCCTGCAATCAGTGAGGCATCGCGTAAAATACCGCGACATCCTTCATTTGTCACTCTTCAGAGTGAAAAAGAAGACTTCGCTTGCAATAAAGCCGGGCATTATATCCGTTTCGAGGCAATTCGCAGCAAAATACTGGTCTTATCTGCGAAGTTGATCCGGCGAGGCCCGAAGGCCACACCTTTTAACAGATCTCGCAGCAGGAAAACAACCTTGCGGGGATTATCGGCGCAGAAGTTTACGCAACTTATTGTAACGCCAGCCTAACAGCGCCAGCGCCAGTAGTGCATAAATCCACGGCTGCGGTGACAGCACTTTTACTGACCAAAGATAGTGGACAGGCGCGAGGATCGCGACCAGATAGATGCCGTTGTGCAGCGTTTGCCAGCGGCGTCCCAGTTTGCGCTGGGCGCGCTGAAAAGAGGTGATGGCGAGAGCAAACAGAATAATCCAGCTGATCATGCCCAGTAACAAATAGGGGCGCGAGACAATCTCACTGCCGAGTAATCGCAGATGATCGTAACCCAGTTCCAGCAGATAGTAGCTGGTGAGATGCAGACAGGCCCAGGCAAAGCACCACAGGCCGAGCAGCCGGCGGGTACGAATCAGCAGCGGCTGCTTCAGATAACGCGTCAGCGGGCTCACCAGCAGCGTCGCCAGCAGCAGCTTCAGCGCCATGCGGCCGGTAAAATGCTGGATATCTTTCGCCGGATCGGCGCTCAGCCAGCCCTGATTTGCCGCCAGAAACAGGTACACCAGCGGCAGAAACGCCGCCAGATGGAGCACCACTTTCAGCAGCGTAACGTGGCGTAATGTCAGGCGCACTCAGTAGTTCTCCCGTAAATCGAGACCACGATACAGCGAGGCCACCTCTTTAGCATAACCGTTGAACAGCAGCGTCGGCTGGCGTTCCACCTTGAGAATGCCGCCCGCACCGATAAAGCGCTCAGTCGCCTGCGACCAGCGCGGGTGGTTGACGTGCGGATTCACGTTAGCGTAGAAGCCATACTCGTTGGCGGCGATCTGGCTCCAGGTGGTAGGCGGACGATCGTGCGTCAGGGTAATTTTGACGATCGACTTAATCCCTTTGAAGCCATATTTCCACGGCACCGTCAGGCGAATCGGCGCGCCGTTTTGCGGCGGCAGCGCTTTGCCGTAAACGCCGGTGCTGAGCAGCGTCAGCGGATGCATCGCTTCGTCCAGCCGCAAGCCTTCAACATAGGGATAATCCAGCCCGCCGCCGATAAAGCGGTCCTTTTGTCCTGGCATCTGATCGGGCGCGTATAACGTCTGGAAGGCGACATAGCGGGCATTGCTGGTGGGTTCAGCCAGCTTCAGCAGCTTGTTGAGTTCAAAGCCTACCCAGGGAATCACCATCGACCAGGCTTCAACGCAGCGCATGCGATAGATACGCTGCTCCATGGCGAAACGTTTGAAGATGTCGTCCATATCCAGCGTCATCGGCTTCGCCACTTCACCCTCAATGCGCAATTGCCACGGGTCGGTTTTCAGCGTGCCGGCATTGGCGGCGGGATCGGCTTTGTCGAGACCAAATTCGTAGAAGTTGTTGTAGCCAGCGACTTTATCAAACGGCGTCAGCGGCAGGTCCGCCTGCCACTGGGCCGGTTTACTGAACTGCAGATCGCGTCCGGCAGGCGCCGGCGGCCTGTCATTGCCCTTAAACCAGCTCAGCACATCGGCCTGTGCGCCGCCGGGCAGACTGGCCGCGGCAGCGCCAAGCCCCAGCGCTTTCAGCATCTGGCGGCGGCGCAGATTAAAAATGCTTTCCGGCGTAACATCGGCTTCGGTAAGGATGTGCGTGCGCTTCATGGCGTTCTCCGGCAAATCGATTAACTGCAGCTAGCATGATCAAACGCTGCCCGGCGCGCCACTTTCGCTGGCAAAATGTGAAATTTCCTGGCCGGTGCGTTCTGTTGAGAATAGGACGAAAAAGCCGCCCCGGAAGCCAGCGCTTCACACTTTGACGTTATACTCGCGCCGCAGGGTGGCGAAACCCGGCGCCGGGCGGGCGCTGATTTGGATCGGTAATTGTGATAATTTGCTCAGGTTTGCACCAGCGCGGCTGGCGCGAACCGTTGGCTGGCGTTCATAAACCGCAGTGATACAGGCACAGGGATGCGATTAACAACCAAGTTTTCTGCGTTTATTACCTTATTAAGCTTACTGGCGATGTTACTGATGCTGGTAGGCTGCGCTTTTAGTTTTATCTGGCTGTCGCAGCAGCGCGTAGAGAACCGTGTGCAGACGCTGGCGACAGAAGTCGATAAAGCGCTGGCCAGCCAGTCACCGCAGGAACTGACGCAGTGGCTGACGCGCCTGATGCCCGTCATCAATGCCGAACAGCTGGAACTGCATCACGATGATACCGTGCTGTTCCGCCTCGCGCGCCATGAAAATCCGATGCTGGAAGACGAGCCCAACCGTTTCATTCAACTGGATATGCCGCTGGTGCACGCGCCGGGCATGGCGCTGCGCGTGGTGGTGCTTGATCCCGCCAAAACCTGGTTCCGCTCGTTCACCGGTGCCTACACGCTGATTATCCTGCTGACGGTGGTGGCGATCATGTCGGCGCTGCTGGTGATGACGCACCGCTGGCTTAACCGCCGCTGGCAGCATATGGAGCGGCTGGAGGCGCGCGCGGAGCGCATTCTGGCTGGCGAGCGCGCGCCACGCAGCGATACCATCGCCGAATGGCCGCCGAAAGCCAGCCGCGCTATCGATCTGCTGCTGGGGGATTTACAGGAAGCCGGCGAGCAGCGTCTGCGTATCGACACCTTAATCCGCACTTTTGCCGCGCAGGATTCGCGTACCGGCCTGAATAATCGCCTGTTTTTCGATAACCAACTGGCCACGTTGCTGGAAGACCAGGAAGACGTTGGCACGCACGGTGTGGTGATGATGGTGCGGCTGCCGGACCTCGACACCCTGCATGAAACCCTCGGACCGACGCTGGTCGATGAATACCTGTTCGACCTGGTGAACATGCTCTCCACCTTCGTGCTGCGCTATCCGGGTGCGCTGCTGGCGCGCTATTTCCGCAGCGACTTTGCCGTACTGCTGCCGCACCGCACTTTGAAAGAGGCCAACAGCATTGCCGACCAGCTGATCAACGCGGTGGATTCACTGCCGCCGATGCGCATGGTGGATCGTGATGACCTAATCCACATTGGCATCAGCGCCTGGCGCAGCGGCGAGTCGGTGTCGCAGGTGATGGAGAACGTCGAACTGGCCACGCGTCGGGCGGCACTGCAGGGCGGGAACAACTGGTCGGTGGGCGAGGGCAATACGCTGGAGATGGGGCGCGGCAGCGTGCGCTGGCGCACCCTGCTGGAAAACACCGTGAACCGCGGCGGCCCGCGTCTGTACCAGAAACCGGCGGTGCTGCTGGACGGCAAAGTGCATCACCGTGAAATGCTGGCGCGCGTGTTCGACGGCGATAAAGAGGTGGTGTCGGCAGAATTCATGCCGCTGGTGTTGCAGCTTGGCATGGCCGACAGCTGGGATCGCCAGCTGGTCATGCGTATTGCGGCGCTGTCGGAGGTCTGGCCGGATGAAACGCTGGCGCTGCCGGTGAATATCGATTCGCTGCTGCAACGGCCGTTCCAGCGCTGGCTGCAAAAATTGCTGCTGCAGTGCAGTAAATCGCAAAGAAAACGATTTTTATTTGAACTTGCTGAGGCGGATGTTTGTCAACACATCAATCGTTTAGTGCCGGTTTTCCGTATGCTGACCGCGTTTGGCTGTCGGATTGCGGTAGATCAGGCCGGATTAACGGTGGTGAGTAGCGCTTACATCAAGCAGTTCCCGATTGAGCTGATCAAGCTCGATCCGGGCCTGATTCGCAACATTGAGCGCCGTACAGAAAATCAGCTGTTCGTGCAAAGTTTGCTGGAAGTGTGTAAATCCACGCCCACCAAAGTCTTTGCCGCCGGTGTACGCACGCGCGCGGAGTGGCAAACGCTGGCCGGGCTGGGCGTCGCGGGCGGCCAGGGCGACTTTTTTGCTCCTTCGCTGCCGGTGAACAGTAACGTGAAGAAACACTCGCAACGTTACCGGATTTAGCGCGTCAGCCACAGATACGGCAGCAGGCGGCTATTTTTCGCCTTTATGCCGTGCGCAGCCGGCGCGATCGGCGGCGGGAAATGTTAGATTTTATGTCGGAATTCACCCGCGACCGGCGGGTGAATTTGCGTTTAGAGCGGCAGCTTAGCGCCGTTTAACGCCGGTGTCGGACGGCAGCACCGCCGCGAAAAATTATTCAGCCTGGTTTTTCACCGAAGCAGAACGTTTTTGCGCCTTGTAGCGGCTTCGCGTGGTTGGTAAAGTAGGCGGATTTTATTTTCCGCCCCCAGCTTGCAGGATTATCCCTTAGTATGTTTAAAAAATTTCGTGGCATGTTTTCCAATGACTTGTCCATTGACCTGGGTACCGCGAATACCCTGATTTACGTAAAAGGACAAGGCATCGTGCTGAACGAGCCTTCTGTGGTTGCCATTCGTCAGGATCGCGCCGGCTCCCCAAAGAGCGTAGCGGCTGTTGGTCATGATGCAAAGCAGATGCTTGGCCGTACGCCGGGTAACATCGCAGCTATCCGTCCGATGAAAGATGGCGTTATCGCCGACTTCTTCGTGACTGAAAAAATGCTCCAGCACTTCATCAAGCAAGTGCACAGCAACAGCTTTATGCGCCCCAGCCCACGCGTGCTGGTGTGCGTGCCGGTCGGTGCGACCCAGGTTGAGCGCCGTGCCATCCGCGAATCGGCGCAGGGCGCCGGTGCCCGTGAAGTGTTCCTGATTGAAGAACCCATGGCCGCGGCAATCGGCGCGGGTCTGCCAGTGTCAGAAGCGACCGGCTCGATGGTGGTGGATATCGGTGGCGGTACGACCGAAGTCGCGGTTATCTCCCTGAACGGCGTGGTTTACTCTTCTTCTGTGCGTATTGGTGGCGATCGCTTTGATGAAGCTATCATTAACTACGTGCGCCGTAATTACGGCTCGCTGATTGGTGAAGCCACCGCTGAGCGTATCAAGCATGAGATCGGTTCTGCTTATCCGGGTGACGAAGTGCGCGAGATCGAAGTGCGCGGCCGTAACCTGGCTGAGGGCGTGCCGCGTGGCTTTACGCTGAACTCGAATGAAATCCTGGAAGCGCTGCAGGAGCCACTGACCGGTATCGTCAGTGCCGTGATGGTCGCGCTGGAGCAGTGCCCGCCGGAGCTGGCGTCTGACATCTCCGAGCGCGGTATGGTGCTGACCGGTGGCGGTGCGCTGCTGCGTAACCTGGATCGTCTGCTGATGGAAGAGACCGGTATTCCGGTGGTAGTCGCAGAAGATCCGCTGACCTGCGTAGCGCGCGGCGGCGGTAAAGCACTGGAAATGATCGACATGCATGGCGGCGATTTGTTCAGCGAGGAGTAATTCCTCTCCGGCTGAGACCGTGGTCAAATTGCGCAGGGAATAGCGACGATACCCAAAATCAGCACAACGGCAGGACGATGGCCATCGCATGCCGCACGGCAGCCTCAGCAGCAGGCACCGGGCAGCAGCGGCACAACGTCGTCACTGCGGTTTGCAGGATGCGGGGTAACTGGCGACGCTGCGCACGACGGCGTATAGCGTCCAGCCCTGGAGGCGTGAGTGCTGACACTCACGCTTCTTCCCTGATGTCGAGGAATTCGCAGAATTTATGAAGCCGATTTTTAGCAGGGGACCTTCCCTGCAGTTGCGCCTGTTTCTGGCCGTGATTGTGGCTATCGCGATTATTGTCGCCGATAGCCGGATCAGCACGTTCTCCCAGATCCGCAACTACCTGGACACGTCGGTCAGTCCATTTTACTTCCTGGCCAACGGGCCACGACAGCTTCTTGACGGCGTTTCCGAAACGCTGGCCTCGCGCCAGCAGCTGGAGCTGGAAAACAAAGCGCTGCGCCGTGAGCTCTTCCTGAAAAACAGTGACCTGCTGATGCTGGGGCAATACAAGCAGGAAAACGCGCGTCTGCGCGAGCTGCTCGGCTCGCCGCTGCGTCAGGATGAGCACAAAATGGTGACCCAGGTGATCTCCACCGGCACCGATCCTTACACCGATCAGGTGATCATCGATAAAGGCAGCGTCAACGGCGTGTATGAAGGCCAGCCGGTGATCAGCGATAAAGGCGTGGTCGGCCAGGTGGTGGCGGTAGGGCAGATGACCAGCCGCGTGCTGCTGATTTGCGATGCCTCGCACGCCCTGCCGATTCAGGTGCTGCGTAACGATATTCGCGTCATCGCCGCCGGTAACGGCTGCAGCGAAGATCTGCAACTGGAGCATCTGCCGGGCAATACGGATATTCGCGTCGGTGATGTGCTGGTGACGTCGGGCCTGGGCGGACGCTTCCCGGAAGGGTATCCGGTCGGCGTGGTGTCGTCAGTGAAAGTGGATACGCAGCGTGCTTATACCGTGATTCAGGCGCGTCCGACCGCCGGTCTGCAGCGTCTGCGCTACCTGCTACTGCTGTGGGGTGCGGATAAGAACGGCGACATGCCGATGGCACCGGACGAAGTGCATCGCGTGGCCAACGAACGCCTGATGCAGATGATGCCGCAGGTGCTGCCGCCCGCGGGCGAAATGGGGCCGCCGGCACCCGCCATGATGCAGCAAAATCAGCAGATGGGGCCGCCACAGCCCGCCGCCAGCAGCCGTTCGCAGGGTAATCCGGCGAACTCGCGCGGAGGCCAGCCTTGAGTCGATATCGCAGCCAGGGGCGTTGGGTGATCTGGCTGTCCTTCCTTGTTGCGCTTATCCTGCAAATCATGCCGTGGCCGGATCAGATTTACATGTTCCGGCCATCGTGGCTATTGCTGATCCTGATCTACTGGGTGCTGGCGCTGCCGCACCGGGTCAATGTGGGTACCGGCTTTTTCCTCGGCGCTATTATGGATCTGGTCGCCGGCTCAACGCTGGGCGTGCGTGCGCTGGCGTTCAGCATTATCGCCTATCTGGTGGCCTTTAAATTTCAGCTATTCCGCAATCTGGCGTTGTGGCAGCAGGCATTAATGGTTATGGTGCTGTCGCTGGCGGTTGATGTGATTGTTTTCTGGGCAGAATTTCTGGTCATCAACGTCTCCTTCCGCCCGGAAATCTTCTGGAGTAGCGTGGTCGACGGTATCCTGTGGCCCTGGCTATTCTTACTGATGAGAAAGATTCGCCGTCAGTTTGCTGTGCAATAAGGAATACAATGATAACCCTCTACCTGGCTTCCGGCTCACCGCGTCGGCGCGAGCTGTTAACGCAGCTTGGCCTGCAGTTTGAGCGCCTGATTACCGATGTTGAAGAGCAGCGTCAGCCGGGCGAAGCGGCGGAGTCTTATGTGCGGCGTCTGGCCAGCGATAAGGCGCGGGCCGGCGTGCGGATAGTACCGCAGGATCTGCCGGTGCTGGGCGCTGACACCATCGTGGTGCTGAATGGCGAAGTGCTGGAGAAACCGCGCGATGCGGCGCATGCCGCGCAGATGCTGGGTAAACTGGCCGGGCAAACCCATCAGGTCATGACGGCCGTGGCGCTGGCCGATGCGCAGGGCGAGCTGGATTGCCTGGTGACCACAGACGTGACATTCCGCACTATCACGGCAGAGGAAATTTCGCACTATATCGCCAGCGGCGAGCCGATGGATAAAGCCGGCGCGTACGGAATTCAGGGCCTGGGCGGCAACTTTGTGCGCCGCATCAATGGAAGTTATCACGCCGTAGTGGGATTGCCGCTGGTGGAAACCAGCGAACTGCTGAGCCATTTTCAGTCGCTGCGTGCGTTAAGGGGACAAGATGACGGCTGAACTGCTGGTAAATGTGACACCTTCTGAAACCCGTGTTGCCTATATTGACGGCGGCATTCTGCAGGAAATCCATATTGAGCGCGAAGCGCGGCGCGGTATTGTCGGCAATATCTACAAAGGGCGCGTCAGCCGGGTACTGCCGGGCATGCAGGCGGCATTTGTCGATATCGGGATGGACAAAGCGGCCTTTCTGCACGCCTCGGACATCATGCCGCACACCGAATGCGTGGCGGGTGATGAGAAGAAGAACTTTATCGTGCGCGATATCGCCGAGCTGGTGCGTCAGGGACAGGATTTAATGGTGCAGGTGGTGAAAGATCCGCTCGGCACCAAAGGTGCCCGTCTCACCACCGATATTACGCTGCCGTCGCGCTACCTGGTCTTTATGCCGGGGGCTTCGCACGTGGGCGTCTCACAGCGCATTGAAAGCGAAGCCGAACGTGAGCGGCTGAAAGCGGTGGTTGCCGCTTACTGTGACGATCTCGGCGGCTTTATTATTCGTACCGCCGCAGAAGGCATTGGCGCAGAAGAGCTGGCGCAGGACGCGGCATTTTTAAAGCGCCTGTGGACCAAAGTCAGCGAGCGTAAAAAGCGCAACCAGACGCGCTGCCTGCTGTACGGCGAGCTGGCGCTGGCGCAGCGCGTGCTGCGCGATTTCGCCGGCGCAGCGCTGGATCGCATCCGCGTCGATTCGCGCCTGACCTGCGATCTGCTGGTGGAATTTACCAGTGAATATATTCCGGAGATGGCCAGCAAGCTGGAGCTGTACAACGGCAAGCAGCCGATTTTCGATCTCTATGATGTGGAAAACGAGATTCAGCGCTCGCTGGAGCGCAAGGTGGAACTGAAATCTGGCGGTTACCTGATTATCGACCAGACCGAAGCGATGACCACGGTGGACATTAACACCGGTGCGTTTGTCGGCCACCGCAACCTCGACGAAACCATTTTTAATACTAATATCGAAGCCACGCAGGCGATTGCGCGCCAGCTGCGGCTGCGTAATCTCGGCGGCATTATCATCATCGACTTTATCGACATGAATAATGACGATCATCGCCGGCGCGTGCTGCACTCGCTGGAGAGCGCGCTGAGCAAAGATCGCGTCAAGACCAGCATCAACGGCTTCTCCGCGCTGGGGCTGGTCGAGATGACGCGCAAACGCACGCGCGAAAGCATTGAGCATGTGCTGTGTGCCGATTGCCCGGTGTGCCAGGGACGCGGTTCGCTGAAGACGGTGGAGACCGTGTGCTATGAAATCATGCGTGAAATCGTCCGCGTCCATCACGCTTACGACTCCGACAGCTTCCTGGTGTACGTGTCGCCCGCAGTGGGTGAAGCGCTGAAAAGCGATGAGTCGCACGCGCTGGCCGAAGTGGAAATTTTTGTCGGCAAGCAGGTCAAAGTACAGGTTGAACCGCTCTACACGCAGGAGCAGTTTGACGTCGTCATGATGTAAGTCGTGAGGTTGAACGCCGTAACCCAACGGAAAGCAAGGAGAGGTGTGTGAGGCGGTTGCCGGGGATTTTGTTACTGCTGCTCGCCGCAATCATCGTCATTGTGGCGCTGCTGGTCAGCGGGCTGCGCCTTGTGATGCCGCATCTCAACAGCTATCGCGGCGAGGTGCTGCACACCCTTTCGCGCGTCAGCGGCGTCACCATCGATGCCAGTGAAGTTCAGGGAAAATGGGAGAATTTTGGCCCGACCCTGCAGGTACGCGATCTGCGTATCGACATGGAAAAAGATGGCGAGCTGCAGATTGGCCGCGTTACGCTGGCGCTCAATGTGTGGCAGTCGCTGCTGCACTGGCGCTGGCAGTTCCGCGATCTCACCTTCTGGCAGCTGCGGCTGGCAACCAACCGTCCGTTGCTCACCAGCGACGAGCAAAAAAACAGCTTCAAACCGGCCCAAATCAACGATCTGTTCTTACGCCAGTTTGACCATTTCGATCTGCGCGACAGCAGCATCCGTTTTCTCACGCCATCCGGCCAGCATGCCGAACTGGCGATTCCCCGCCTTACCTGGCTGAACGAGGACAACCGCCATCGCGCCGAAGGCGAAGTGAGCCTGTCCAGCTTCACCGGCCAGCACGGCGTGGTGCAGGTACGGCTCGATCTTAACGATACTAACGGCTTACTCAACGACGGCCGCATCTGGATGCAGGCCGATGACGTGGACGTGCGCCCGTGGATTGGCCGCTGGCTGCGTGATAATACCAGCCTGCAAAGCGCGCGTTTCAGCCTGGCCGCGTGGGTCAACCTGCGCGACGGTGAGGTGTACGCAGGCGATCTGCTGCTGAGCAAAGGCGGCGCACGCTGGCGCGGCGAGCAGGGTGATCATCAGCTGCAGGTGGATGGCCTGACCGCGCATCTGGCGCGCTACCAGAATGGCTGGAGCCTGACGGTGCCGCAAACCCGGCTGATGACTGACGGCGTGGCCTGGGATGCCGGCCATATCGCCCTGCTGTGGAAGCCGGAAGATAAACAGATGATCGGCGCGAACAGTGCAGCGGAAGTGCGGGTGCGCGCCACCCGTCTTGATCTGCAGCGTCTGGCACCGCTGGTGCCGCTGTTTGCGCCGCTCTCACCTACGCTGCTGGACAACTGGCGGGCGCTGCAGCCGCGCGGCTATATCGACGCGCTGGCGCTGGATATTCCGCTGGCGCAGCCGGAGCAGACGCGTTTGCAGGCGCGCTGGCGCGATCTGGCGTGGCAGCACTGGCAGCTTTTGCCGGGCATCAGCAATCTGAGCGGCAGCGCCAGCGGCAGTCTGAACCACGGCCAGCTGGATGTGCAGATGGGCCAGGCAGAAGTGCCGTACGGCGATATGTTCCAGGCGCCGTTACAGATTCAGCAGGTCACCGGCAGGATTAACTGGCTGCGCGATGGCAACGGCCTGACGCTGGATGGCCAGCAGCTGGACGTGCAGGCACGTTCGCTGTGGGCGCGCGGCGATTTCCGCTATCAGCAAAATGTCGGTAAAGCGCCGCGGCTCGACATTCTTGCCGGGATCCGCGTCACCGACGCCGGTGATGCCTGGCGCTACTTCCCCGAGCCGCTGATGGGCCACGATCTGACGCAGTATCTCAGCGAAGCGGTCAAAGGCGGCCAGGTGGAGAATGCCACGCTGCTGTTTGCCGGCGATCCGCGTCTGTTCCCGTTCAAGCACCACGACGGCATGTTTGAAGTGGCCGTGCCGGTGCGCAATGCTACCTTCCAGTTCCAGCCAGGCTGGCCGGCGCTGCAAAATCTCGATATCGACCTCGATTTTATCAACGACGGTCTGTGGATGAAGGCGGCGCAAACCCGGCTGGGCACGGTGGACGCGCGCAACGTCAGTGCGGTAATCCCGGATTACCTGAAAGAGAAGCTGATCATTGACGGTGATTTGAGCGGCGAAGGTAAAGATATCGCCGACTATTTCGCCCGCACGCCACTTAAATCCACGCTGGGTGCGGCGCTGGAGCAGCTGCAGATTGGCGGCAACGTGCGTGGTTCGCTCAACCTGGATATTCCGCTGGATGGGGAACTGGTGCACGCCAGCGGTAACGTGGTGCTGAATAACAACAGCCTGCACATTAAGCCGCTCAACACCACGCTGAAAAACCTGACCGGACGTTTCCGCTACAACAACGGGAACCTGGAGAGTGAAGAGCTGCAGGCCAACTGGTTCGGTCAGCCCACCGGCGTGCGTTTCAGCACCACGGAAAATCCCGATGATTTTGGCGTTAACGTCAAACTGCTGGGCGACTGGCAGCCGGCAAAACTGGCCATGCTGCCTGTCAGCGTAAGCAGTAAGCTGGGCGGCAGTCTGGCGTGGCAGGGCAATGTCGACATCACGCTGCCGCATCAGGGTGGGGCGCGCTACAAGGTTGATATCAACGGTGACGGCAAGACAGTGAGCAGTCACTTACCTCCACCACTGGATAAAGAGGCCGGTGAGGCACTGCCCATCGCCATTAATGCCAGCGGCGATTTGCACAGTTTTAACCTCAGCGGCAGCGTGCGTGAGCACCATCGCTTTAACAGCCGCTGGCTGCTGGAGCCGCAGCTGCGCGTCGATCGCGGTATCTGGCTGAATGATGCCAAAAGCACGCCGGCGCTACCGGATCGGCGCGGGATGGTACTCAATCTGCCGGCGCTGGACGGCGAAGCCTGGCTGGGGCTGATGACCGGCGCGACGGGTTCACGCAATGCGCAGGGCGAGACGGACATCGGCGGCGCACTGCTGCCGGGCGATGTGACGTTGCGCACCCCGGCCCTGACGCTCGGCGGCCAGCAGTGGCACGATGTTAATGCCACGGTGACTCAGGGGGCGGGCGGCAGCACGCAACTGCAGCTGGAGAGCCGCGAAGCGCGCGGCAGCCTGCGAACTGCACAACACGCGCCGTGGCAAATCGACCTGAGCTATCTTTATTACAATCCGCAATGGAGTGACGACGAAGCGGGCAAGGCCTCCTCGCCGTTCAGCGGGGACAGCGGCATTGATTTCCGCAGCTGGCCAGCGCTGCAGCTCAACTGCGCTGAGTGCTGGCTGCGCGGGCAGAAGTTCGGCCACATCCAGGCCAGGCTCCAGCCGCAGGGAGAGACGTTAGCACTCACTAACGGCAGCGTCGATACCGGCAGCTCGAAGCTCAATGTCGCGGGTGAATGGGTGAACAAAGCGGGCGAGCAGCGCACCTCGTTAAAAGGCAGCCTGAGCGGCAAAAATATCAATGATGCCACCAACTGGTTTGGCATGAACACGCCGCTGCGCGATGCGCCGTTTAAAATTGATTATGACCTGCACTGGCGCTCCGCACCGTGGCAGCCTTCAGAAAAGACGCTGAGCGGCACGCTGAAAACTCACTTCGGCAAAGGGCAGATTGCGGATGTGAACACCGGTCGTGCCGGACAGTTGTTGCGGCTGGTGAGCTTCGATGCCCTGCTGCGTAAGCTGCGCTTCGATTTTAGCGATACCTTTAATGAAGGTTTCTGGTTTGATTCGATCAACGGCACGGCGTGGATTGAAAACGGCGTGATGCGTACCGATAACCTGCTGGTGGATGGCCTCGAAGCGGATATCGCCATGCAGGGCAAAATAGATCTGGTGCAGCGGCAAATCGACATGGAAGCGGTGGTGGCACCAGAGATCGGCGCCTCGGTTGGCGTGGCCACCGCGTTTGTGATTAACCCGGTGGTCGGCGCGGCGGTATTTGCCGCCAGCAAGGTGCTGGCACCGTTGTGGAATAAGATTTCGCTGCTGCGCTATCACATCAGTGGACCGCTGGATAAGCCGGAAATCAATGAAGTGCTGCGCAAACCGCGCGAAGCCGATAAGAAGTGAATTTGACGCCGTCGGGGAATTGCCGCAGGCTATGACTATCCGAGCACATAATGAGTGAGAAACGATGACTCTGAATCTGGTAAGTGAGCAGTTACTAGCTGCGAACAGCATTAATCAGCAGGACCTTTTTTCCCTGTTAGGGCAGCTTTCAGAACGTCGTCTGGACTATGCCGATCTCTATTTTCAGTCCAGCTTCCATGAATCCTGGGTGCTGGAAGACAAAATCATTAAAGATGGCTCTTATCATATCGATCAGGGCGTGGGCGTCCGCGCGGTAAGCGGGGAGAAAACCGGTTTTGCCTATGCCGATCAAATCAGCCTCAACGCCCTGCGCCAGTCGTCCGAAGCGGCGCGCAGTATCGTGCGCGAGCAGGGCAATGGCAAAGCGCACGCGCTCTCCGCGGTGCTTAACCGTTCGCTGTACGCGCCGGTCAATCCGCTGGACAGCCTGACGCGCGAAGACAAAATCGCGCTGCTGCACCGGGTTGATAAAGTGGCACGCGCTGCCGATCCGCGCGTGCAGGAAGTGAATGCCAGCCTGAGCGGCGTCTACGAGCAGGTGCTGGTCGCCGCCACCGACGGTACGCTGGCGGCGGATATTCGCCCGCTGGTGCGCCTGTCCATTAGCGTTCAGGTCGAAGATCAAGGTAAACGCGAGCGCGGCGCCAGCGGCGGCGGTGCGCGTACCGGCTACGAATTCTTCCTTGCCGATGAGAGCGGTGATGTACGGGCCGATGTCTGGGCGCGCGAAGCGGTGCGCATGGCGCTGGTTAACCTGTCCGCCGTCGCGGCGCCAGCCGGTACGCTGCCGGTGGTGCTGGGTGCGGGCTGGCCAGGCGTGTTGCTGCACGAAGCGGTGGGCCACGGTCTGGAAGGGGATTTCAACCGCCGCGAGACTTCCGTCTTCAGCGGTAAGATGGGCCAGCTGGTGGCGTCTGAACTCTGCACCGTGGTTGACGACGGTACCCTTCAAGGGCTGCGTGGTTCGCTGGCGGTGGATGATGAAGGCGTGCCGGGACAGTACAACGTGCTGATCGAAAACGGCGTGTTGAAAGGCTATATGCAGGACAAGCTCAATGCGCGTCTGATGGGCGTGCCGCCTACCGGTAACGGGCGTCGTGAATCCTATGCGCACCTGCCGATGCCGCGCATGACCAACACCTATATGCTGGCGGGCAAATCGACGCCGCAGGAGATCATTGAGAGTGTGGAATATGGTCTGTATGCCCCTAACTTTGGCGGCGGCCAGGTCGATATCACCTCCGGCAAGTTTGTGTTTTCGACCTCCGAGGCTTATCTGATCGAGAACGGCAAAGTCACCAAACCGGTGAAAGGCGCGACGCTGATCGGCTCCGGCATTGAGGCGATGCAGCAGATTTCCATGGTCGGTAACGATCTGGCGCTGGATAAGGGCGTCGGCGTGTGCGGTAAAGAGGGCCAGAGCGTGCCGGTCGGCGTAGGTCAGCCCACGCTGAAGCTGGATAAAATTACCGTGGGCGGAACGGCTTAAGGTTCATGCTGGTGCGCATCAGTGCGCACCCTGTCAAAACCGCGCAATGGGTTTGTACAATGCTTGTCAGTTATGAGTAAACAGCACGCACACTTTGGTAGCGGCGCAATTTATTGCGCGAAGCATGGATGGGAACGGTGCTGCTAGTAGTACGCGCGATTAATCGCGCCGCTACGAAATCTGCGGTAATTGAATTTGGTACTTAACTGATCGGCATTACGCAATTGTTTTGCCAGGTCACCTTTCAGTGTGGCCTGGCATGCATTACTGCCCCGCATTTCCCCGTCTGCGCCCTTCAGGCCGACCACACCAGCGCCAGACGGCGGCTAACTTTTGCGGTGCTGCTGATACTGCCTCGCCACCTGCCTGAAATACTCGGTCAGATAATTGATACACACCTGCACCTTGAGCGGCAGCTTATCCTTCTCGGTATAGACGGCATACACCGGGCGCGGCTCCGAGTGATACTGCGGGAACAAAATATCGATCTCACCGGCGTTAATCTCATCAATCACCCACATCAGCGGCACATAGGCGATACCGCAGCCCGCTTTCAGCCAGCGAATCAGCGTCTGAGAATCATTGGTTACAAAACGTCCCTGCGGCGTCAGGCGCGTCACCAGGCCCTCCGGCGCCACCAGCTCGAAGGTGTTATCCGGACGCACGCTGTACTCCAGCCAGGAAAAGTTGTCGATTTCAGCCGGCTTTTCCGGCGTGCCGTGCTGGGCCAGGTAGCTCTTCGCCGCGCATACCACCATCGGCATGGCACCCAGCCGGCGCGAGAACAGGTTGGAATCCTGCAGCTCACCGACGCGTATCACCACATCCAGCCCGTTAGCAATCAGGTCCGGCGCCGGTATGCCGGTCATCAGGTTGACGCTCAGTCCCGGGTATTCGTGCAGCATCTCGCTGGTCATGGCGGACAGGACATTTTGCGCCATGGTGGTTGAGCAGCCGATGCGTAAAATCCCGATCGGCGTGTTGTTGAAGGCGTACAGCTGTTCGTGTACCTGCGAGGCCTCTGCCAGCATGCGGCGGCAGCCCTGATAATAAATCTTACCGGCTTCGGTCAGGCCCAGACTGCGGGTGCTGCGGTTAAGTAGTTTCACCTGCAGCTCATCTTCCAGTCTGGCAACAATCTGGCTGATTGACGAGACGCTGAGCTGCAGCTGGCGTGCGGCGGCGGTAAATGAGCCCAATTCAACCACTTTGGCGAAAATGGACATGCCTTTGAGTCGTTCCATTGTTTACTCTGGCTAAAAAGTGATTTAGCTCACAATATGTAGAAAACGTATAGTCAAGCGCGTTACTATACGCACGCTGGGTCTCTTCACCGCACCTGAACACGGCAGTGTTTACCCGATGATACGCTATGATTAGCTCAACGCGGCCTGAATGTTGTCATCAGATTATCCGTCACCCCACTATCATCAACCCGACGTGCCAGAGGGCATGAGGGCAGGTATCGGTGCAATCCGGCAAGGTCGAACTAAGGAACCGAAATGAGTGTGCTTCCGGTATTTGTCGTATTCGGGCTGTCTTTTCCGCCCATCTTCATTGAACTACTGGTTTCGCTGGCGCTGTTCTGGCTGGTGAAACGCGTGCTGACGCCCAGCGGGATTTACGATCTGGTGTGGCATCCGGCACTTTTTAACACAGCGCTGTATTGCTGTGTGTTTTACCTTGTATCCCGTCTATTCGTCTGAGGTTTTAAGTGAAAGCGCTTATAAGAAAAATCGCGCGTTACGCCATTACGCTCCTGCTGGTTATCATCGCTGTTGTTATCATCTTCCGCGCCTGGGTGTTCTATACCGAGTCGCCGTGGACGCGTGACGCCAAATTCTCCGCCGACGTGGTGGCGATCTCCCCGGACGTGACCGGACTGATCACCGACGTCCCGGTACACGACAACCAGCTGGTGAAAAAAGGCGATACGCTGTTTATCGTCGACCGTCCGCGCTACCAGAAAGCGCTGGATGAGGCGCAGGCGGATGTCGAATATTACCAGGCGCTGGTTAGTGAAAAACGCCGTGAAGCGGCGCGCCGTAACCAGCTCGGTACCAGCGCGATGTCGCGTGAAGCCATTGAGCAGTCGAATAGCGACCTGCAGACCAGCGAACATCAGCTGGCCAAAGCGGTGGCGACGCGCGATCTGGCGGTGATCGACCTCGATCGCACCACCATCAAAGCACCGTCCGACGGCTGGGTCACCAACCTCAACGTCTATCAGGGGGAATTCATCACGCGCGGCTCGGTGGCCGTGGCGCTGGTGCAGCAGCACTCGTTCTACGTGCTGGCCTACATGGAAGAGACCAAGCTGGATGGCGTGCGTCCCGGCTTCCGCGCGGAAATTACCCCGCTGGGCAGCAACACGGTGCTGCGCGGCACGGTTGACAGCATCGCGGCTGGCGTGACCAACAGCAGCAGCAGCGTCGACAGCAAAGGCATGGCCACCGTGGACTCCAACCTTGAGTGGGTGCGTCTGGCGCAGCGCGTGCCGGTGCGTATTCGCCTTGACGATCAACCCGGCAACCGCTTCCCGGCGGGGACCACCGCCACCGTGGTGATCACCGGTGACAAAGACCGCCAGACCAAAGTGTCGCCGATGGCGCAGCTGTTCAACCGCCTGCGTGAGTTTGGTTAAGCGGGGGCGATATGATTGAGTTTTTGCGTTTCCCGGTAAAGCTGACCTTCGCGCTGGTGGCAGCGCTGATGATTGGCTTTCACTTCAATCTGGAAACGCCGCGCTGGGCGGTGATGACCGCCGGCATCGTGGCTGGCGGCACCGCCTTTGCCGCGGGCGGCGATCCCTACTCTGGCGCGCTGCGCTACCGTGGCGTTCTGCGTATTATCGGCACCTTTATCGGCTGTATCGCGGCACTCACCATCATGATTGCGACGGTGCGCGCGCCGGTGGTGATGCTGCTGCTGTGCTGCCTGTGGGCCGGCATGTGCGTCTGGCTCTCATCGCTGATTAAAGTCGAAAACTCCTACGCGCTGGGCCTCGCCGGCTACACTGCGCTGATCATCGTGGTGACCGCGGATGCCAGCGGCGGCCTGACGCTGGCGCCACAGTTCGCCGTGGAGCGCTGCAGCGAAATTGTGCTCGGTATCCTGTGCGCCATTCTCGCCGACATGCTGTTCTCTCCGCGCTCGATCAAGAAAGTGATTGATGCGGAAGTGGATGCGCTGCTGGTCGCGCACTACCGCCTGCTGCAGCTGTGCGTGGCGCACGAGGATAAAGAGGAAGTCGACAAAGCCTGGAGCGCACTGGTGCGCCGCACGACCGCGCTCAACGGTATGCGCAGCCAGCTGTTGATGGAGTCGTCGCGCTGGAGCAACACCAGCCGCCGGCTGCAAATGCTCAACACGCTATCGCTGACGCTGATTACTCAGGCCGCTGAGACCTTCCTGATTCAGAATTCGCGCCCGGATTACATCCCGCCGCAGTATCGCCTGCTGATTGAAAAAGAGGTAACCAGCGTCAGCGACGTACATAAGCGCATGAAGCTGATGCGCCGCGTTATTGGCGTCAGCAGTAAAAGCGTGCCGTTTACCCTGGCCAGCTGGGTCGGCGCGGCGACAGAGTATCTGCTGCTGATCAACGGCGTCAAAAGTAACAGCCGTATTACCACGCTGGAGGAGAGCATTCTGCAGCGTGAGGTGGTGATCCAGGCGCGTTCAGCGGAGACGCATCATGCGATGATCAATGGCGTGCGCACCTTTGTTGCCACCGCGCTCGGTTCGCTGTTCTGGCTGTATACCGGCTGGACCTCCGGCAGCGGCTGCATGGTGATGCTGGCGGTGATTACCGCGCTGGCGATGCGCATGCCGAATCCGCTGATGATGGCGAAAGACTTCTTCTACGGCATGGCCTTTGCGGTGCCGTTGGGCATGCTCTACTTCATCTGGGTATTGCCGGGCACCCAGCAAAGTGCCTTGCTGTTGTGTATCGCGATTGGCGCACTCGGCTTTATCGGCGGCATCTTTGTACAGCGGCGGCAGATTGGTACGCTGGGCGCACTGATCGGCACCATTAACGTGCTGGTGCTGGATAACCCGATGAAGTTTGAGTTCAACGTGTTTCTCGACAACGCGCTCGGCCAGTGGATTGGCAGCTTTGTAGCGATGATGGTGATTTTGCTGATTCGTGACAAATCCAAAGCCCGCACCGGACGCAAGCTGCTGAATCGCTTTATGTATGCTGCGGTGGCCGCGCTGACCACCAATCAGGCGCGCCGGCGTGAGAACCATTTACCAGCGCTTTATCAGCAGCTGTTCCTGCTACTTAATCTGTTCCCGGGCGATATCGACAAGTACCGGATCGCGCTCACGCTGATTATTGGTCATCAGCGCCTGCGCAACGCGGAGGTGCCGGTCAATGCCGACCTGTCGGCGTATCACCGCCAGCTGCGCGCCACCGCCGACCGCATTATTGCGGCCAGCAGCGATGATAAACGGCGCTACTACTTTGAGCGCCTGCTGCAGGAGCTGGACGTTTATCAGCAGAAGCTGCAGCACTATGCCGCTCCGGCCAGCGTGACGGAACCGGTGAAACGGCTGTCGATGATGCTGGATAAGTACCAGAACACCCTCATCCAAATCTGAAACTGGCCGCTGCCTGGCGCAGCGGCTGGCCTGATGCCACGCTGACCCTCATTGCCCGATTATTGCCATCTATACTTTCCTGACAGGATGCTTACTGACAGGAGAATAACGATGTCCACTTCCCTGCAACAACACGAACTGTTCAACACTGGCTACTTCGCTGACGGCCAGTGGCACACCGCCAGCAGCACCTTTGATGTCACCAATCCGGCCACCGGCGAGGTACTGGCGCAGGTGGCGAAAGCCGGCAAGGCTGAAACCGAACAGGCGATTGCCGCCGCACAGCGCGCTTTTCCGGCGTGGCGCGACAAAACCGCCAAACAGCGCAGCGAAATCCTTTATCGCTGGTACCAGCTGATCATTGAGCACAAAAGCTGGCTGGGCCAGCTGATGACCGCCGAGCAGGGCAAACCGCTAAAGGAAGCCGAGGGGGAAGTAGAGTACGCCGCCAGCTTTATTCAATGGTTTGCCGAGCAGGCGAAGCGCGCCAACGGCGAAATTATCCCGCCGGCCAAAGCCGGTTCACGCATTCTGGCGACGCGCGAGCCGATTGGCGTGGTCGCTGCCATCACGCCGTGGAATTTCCCGATGGCGATGCTGACGCGCAAACTCGGCCCGGCGCTGGCGGCCGGCTGCACCGGCATCATCAAGCCGGCCAATAACACCCCGCTCAGCGCCTTTGCGCTGGTGGCGCTGGCACAAAAGGCGGGCGTGCCGGACGGCGTGCTGAACGCGGTAGCCGGCGACACGCACGCCATCAGCGACGCCATTATGGCTTCCCGCGCGGTGCGTAAAATCTCCTTTACCGGTTCCACCGCAGTGGGGAAAACGCTGATGCGGAACGCGGCCGAAACCATGAAGAAAGTCTCGATGGAGCTGGGCGGCAACGCGCCCTATATCGTGTTTGACGATGCCGATATCGACGCGGCGGTGCAGGGGGCTATCGCCAACAAATTCCGTAACGCCGGCCAGGTGTGCGTCAGCGTTAACCGCTTCTATATCCACAACGCAATATACGACCGCTTTGTGCATCAGCTGGCTGAGGCGGTGGGCAAACTGAAAGTGGGCAACGGCGTGGAGCCGGGCGTGGTGGTCGGGCCGCTGATTGAGCCGTCCGCGGTGGAGAAAGTGGAAGAGCATGTCAAAGATGCGCTGAGCAAAGGCGGGAAGCTGCTGGTGGGCGGCGAGCGCCATCCGCTGGGCGGTAACTTCTGGCAGCCGACGGTGATTGCCGATGCGCATGAAGAGATGCAGCTGGCGCAGGAAGAGACCTTCGGTCCGGTGGCCGCCTGCTTCCGCTTTGACGATGAAGCTGAGGTGATCGCGCGCGCCAACAATACCGAATACGGTCTGGCGGCTTACTTCTATACGCAGAATCTGCAGCGCGTGTTCCGCGTTTCGGCGGCGCTGGAAGCCGGCATGATTGGGATCAACGAGTGTGCGGTCTCGACCGAGCTGGCGCCGTTTGGCGGCGTGAAAGAGTCCGGACTGGGACGCGAAGGATCGGTGCTGGGCATGGAAGAGTATCTGGAAGTCAAAGCGCTGCACCTCGGCGGTCTGGCGTAGCGAGAGGATGTCACCATGAGAACCGAGCGTTTCGACTTCAATGAAATCGTCGATCAGGCTCATTTCTACCGTCAGTTTTGCGAACGTTTCGCGCTGGCGGATCGCACCATTCACGATCTGGACGATCTGTGGGAAATGATCATCGGCGAGCAGATCCCGCTGCCGCTGGAAATTGCGTTCATCAATCTGGGGAAAGGGCAGAAACGCCGCTATGGTGCGCTGATATTGCTATTCGATGAGGCAGAAGAGGAGCTGGAAGGCCAGCTCCGCTTTAATGTTCAGTAGCACAACCAAAAAGGGCCCCGGCAGGCGGGGCCAAAGGGTTCGTCAGAATTGACGAGGAATTATTTGTACAGCTCTGCAGTCAGGTGATAGCTGTCACCGGTGCGCGCTTCAATCACTTTATACGCGCTGGCACCCTGCTCATCGGCTTTCTGAGAAAGCTGAGCGCGGTAATCCATAGGTGAGCCGCCTGTTCCGCTAACGGTAATGGTCTGGCCGGTAGATTGCAGATTCTGCGCGGATTCATCCGTTACCAGTTGGGCAGCCGAAGCGCCAAAAGCGAACAGAGAAAGCAGCGTAGCGGTTGCGATGGTTGTTTTGATTTTCATAATTCGTCTCCTCATTAGAATCAACAACCTGCGGCACGAAGAGGGTAAGCGGGTCGTCGATCTTCTCCCGGCAACTGCATAACGCCGGATCGATAGTTAAAGTTTATTTGTACAGTTCAGCCGTCACGTGGAAGGTGTTGTCCTGATTGTTCTCAATGATGCGGTAATGGCTGGCACCCTGAGCATCGGCTTTCTGGGACAGTTCCTGACGGATATTGGTCTGGTCGCCGTCGACGCCGCTCACGCTAATGGTCTGATTCAGCGGCTGCAGATTTTCAGCCTGGGTGTTGGTTACCAGGGTGGCAGCACTGGCGCCAAAAGACAGAACGGAAGCCAGACTCAGTACAGCAATAGATAATTTGGTTTTCATGATTCACTCTCCTGAAATGGGGTGGGCAACCTGAGAGGCAAACGCCTCTCAAACGGGTCGCTGTTCACACTGCATCTTGTTCCGGCAAACTTTTTTATAAAGTTCCGCGGTTGCGTGGTAGCTGTTGTCGTTATAAGCCTCAACAACGCGATAGGCTTTAGCACCTTGCGCTTCAGCTTTGGCGTTCAGCTGCTGATGGATATCCATCGGTGAGCCGCCAATGCCGCTGACGCTGATGGTGCCGACCGGCTGCAGGTTCGCTGCCTGTTCGGCATTGATAGAATCTGCGGCGAAAGCACCAAATGAAAGGGCAGATAGAACACTCAGGGTGGCGATAGTAGTTTTAACGTTCATGGTATTTTTCCTCGTCTTCTGTTTTTCTCTTTTTGATTTCGTGTGATTTGCATCACGAAAAGAAGTATAGATCTAATCACCCATGAAATTAATATCCCGCTAATAATGATTGGTTGTAATTCTTTATCCTTATGGCACATTTTTATAACGCAAAGTTATTAAAACCGCCTGGATCTTAACCAGGAGGGTGTATTTCCATGCAAAAACAATGATCTGCATCAAATTATCTTTTTGTGCGAAACAATGTGGTTGATCAAGCTGGCTGTGCGCTAAAAGCAAGAGATAACCGCTGAGCACTAATTGTAAAGCAGCGTAAAATAGCGCAAAGGGTTAAGCAGGCGAAAAGGTCGTACCAATACTTTCGCGCATTGAGAACCCGGCGGAATATGGCTAAGCGGTTATTTTGTAAGGTGTTGGCGATAAAACAGCGGGAGAAACGCGGGCGGGCGGGCAAGGTTACCGGCAGGTGAACCGCCGGTAACAGACAGGGTTTTATAGTTCCTGTTCGAATAACACCAGCACGGCGTCATGCAGCTGTTTCACCGTAAAGGCACGCGCTGGCGTAATAAAGATGGTGTCGTCACCGGCGATGGTGCCGAGAATGCCTTCGGCTTTGCCGAGGGAGTCGAGCAGGCGGGCGATCAGCTGGGCTGCGCCCGGGCTGGTATGAATCACTACCAGCGCATCGTTATAGTCGATATCCAGCACCAGATTCTTCAGCGGGCTGGTGGTGGTGGGCACGCCCAGTTCGGCAGGCAGGCAGTACACCATCTCCATTTTGGCGTTACGCGTGCGCACCGCGCCAAACTTGGTCAGCATACGAGAAACTTTTGACTGGTTGATGTTGCCGAAGCCGTCTTCCTGCAGCGCCTGGACAATTTCGCCCTGAGAGCTGAACTTTTCTTCTTTCAGTAAGGCTTTGAACGCCTTTATCAGATCGTCTTGTTTAGATGGGTTTCGCATAAGCTACCAATAAAAGAGGGTTGCAGCAGGCAACAGGCCCGTCGCAGATAAATTATTATGCATTTAGATGAATTTTTATGCAATAAGCGGATGCGTGAATTCACGGCATGCGCGTGTGGGGCGGGCATGATAACAGAGTTTTATCCTGCACCAAAATCGCGCGCTGGCGCGCAAAGCGAAGGTTGCAAAGTTGTTATATTATTGAAGTGGTAACAACAAAACGATGATCATTGCCGTCCATAGTCTTCTGGCTGCGACTGGATCATTCAGGCGACTTCTGAAGTGGAGATGTCTCGGGAGCCGATTGCGGCGTAATGTTATTGCGCGACAGGTGTGTCGCTATCGCCTGAGAAGTTGATTAAACTCGTAACCTGATGGATTTCCGGCATATCTCTGCCCCACCTTAATAAGGAGTTCAGGATGAAAGTTGCCGTTCTCGGTGCAGCTGGTGGTATTGGCCAGGCACTCGCTCTGCTGCTCAAGACCCAATTACCCGCAGGTTCAGCCCTCTCACTGTATGACATTGCCCCGGTGACGCCAGGCGTCGCGGTTGATCTCAGCCACATTCCTACTGCCGTGAAAGTCGAAGGGTTCAGTGGCGAAGATGCCACGCCGGCTCTGCACGGCGCTGATGTGGTGCTGATCTCGGCCGGTGTGGCACGCAAACCTGGCATGGACCGCGCCGATCTGTTTAACGTCAACGCCGGTATCGTGCGTAACCTGATTGAACAGGTGGCGACCACCGCGCCAAAAGCGCTGATTGGCGTCATCACTAACCCGGTAAATACCACGGTGGCGATTGCCGCCGAAGTGCTGAAAAAAGCCGGCGTGTACGATAAAAACCGGCTGTTTGGCGTCTCGACGCTGGATGTGATTCGCGCCAACACCTTTGTCGCTGCCCTGAAGGGCAAACAGCCTACGGAGATTGAAGTGCCGGTGGTCGGCGGGCATTCAGGCGTGACCATTCTGCCACTGCTGTCGCAGGTTAAAGGCGTCAGCTTCAGCGAGCAGGAGATCGCCGACCTGACGAAACGTATTCAGAATGCCGGTACCGAAGTGGTGGAAGCCAAAGCCGGTGGCGGCTCGGCGACGCTGTCGATGGGCCAGGCGGCTGCGCGCTTTGGTCTGTCGCTGATTCGTGCACTGCAGGGCGAAGCCAATGTCGTTGAATGCGCCTATGTGGAAGGCGACGGCGAGTACGCGCGCTTCTTCTCGCAGCCGCTGCTGCTGGGCAAAAACGGTATCGCCGAACGCCGTCCGCTCGGGCCGCTCAGTGATTTCGAACAGCAGGCGCTTAACGGCATGCTGGAGACGCTGAAAAAAGATATCGCGCAGGGCGAAGAGTTTGTGAAGTAACTCGCGCGTAAAGAAAAAACGCCCGGCGCATGCCGGGCGTTTTGTTTTACAGGCCACCAGATTTGAAAGTCCGGCTGGCAGTCGAACCGTTGCTGGCCGGCGTTTTGCGCCCCAGCGTTTCCATGCGAACCTGGAACGGCGGGAACGGCATCTCAATGCCATGCTCTTCAAAGCCGCGCAGAATCAGCTGATGCAGCTCATGACGCAGCGGCATACGATGGCCCATCTCCGCCGCGTGCACGCGCAGCTCAAACAGCTGAATGCCCTGCTGCAGGTCCACCAGAAACACATCCGGCGCCGGCATATCCAGTACGTAGGTGCAGCGATCTGCCGCCTGCTTCAGGATGGTCGTCACCTCTTCGCTGTTAACGTGGGCCGGTGCCGGAATGGTCAGCACCACGCGCGTCACCGAATCCGACAGCGACCAGTTGACGAACTGCTCGGTGATAAAGGCCTTGTTCGGCACAATAATCTCTTTGCGGTCCCAGTCGGTAATGGTGGTGGCGCGCGTATTGATGCGGGTGATGCTGCCGGTCAAATCGCGAATGGTCACGGTATCGCCGATACGGATCGGTTTCTCAAACAGGATGATCAGGCCGGAGATAAAGTTGGCAAAGATCTCCTGCATCCCAAAGCCCAGTCCCAGACCCAGCGCCGCTACCAGCCACTGCAGTTTTGACCACTCCACGCCAATAATCGAAAAGCCAATCAGACCGCCGACCAGCATCAGCGCGTATTTGGTCAGGGTGGTAATGGCGTAACCGGTACCGGGCGACAGGCTGAGGTGTTGCAGCAGCGCCAGCTCCAGCAGCGCCGGCATATTGCGCACCAGCTGGGTGGTAATGATAAAGATCAGGATGGCGATCAGCACGGCACCCAGCGTAATGGGCTGTACGCTCTCGACGCCCTGCACCGTGGTGCTGGCATCCCACAGCGGAATGTTGTCGAGGAAGCTGAACGCGGAGTGAATCTCAGACCACAGCACAATCACCGACACCAGCGCAATCAGCGTCAGAATCGAGCGGACCAGCCGCAGCGACTGCGCGCTGATCGCATCCAGATCGATGATCGGCTCTTCGACTTCCACGGTATCGGTGCTGACGGCAGACTGCTGCTCTTTTTCCTCTTCGCTGCGCGCGCGGTTGGCCAGCATATCGGCACGACGCTGGCGCGCGCGGTCAAAGGCGATGCGGCGGCGCTGAATCAGCATCCAGCGGCGAATGATGTGGTAAATCACCAGCAGGAAGAACCAGATGCCGACCGAGGTTTCCAGACGCGCCAGCAGCGCCTGCGCGGTGGCCAGATAGCCAATGCAGGAGGCCAGCGCCGCCACCAGCGGGATGGCGATCATCAGGTTCCACAGAATCCGGTTAACGAAGTTGTCGCCGTTGCCCTCTTTATCTAAATAGAGCGGGATACCGGCGCGTTTCAGGCTGACGGTGACAATGCTCAGCGCCCCGCAGATCAGAATAAAGCACAGGCGCCCCAGCGTGGCGGAGAACTGCGGATCGTCGAGGTTGGCGAAAGCAATCAGCAGCATAATCAGCGGTACGATCAGGCCGACCGTCAGCGAGTAATAACGCATGGCGCGCGCGACCCGCGCCTGCGGCCAGCGGAAGTGCACGACAAACAGGCCGTCAGGACGGGCAAAAGCCGCGCTAATCATGAATGCCCACAGCAGCGGCAGGGTGGCAGTGATGCCATCGCCAATCGCCACGGCAAACGGGTAAGGCCAGGCGTGCTGCAGGCCAAAGCCGAGCGCGGCCCACAGCACCGGCAGCGGCACCGCGACCAGAATCGACCAGAAGACGGTGCGCAGCGTCAGGCTGAAGCGGTCCTGCGTCACTTTCCCCACGCGGCTGGCCGCACGCGCCATAAAGGCGTTGTAGTGACGACGCGTGCTGATGCTAAAGCCCACCAGCAGAATGGCGCCAATAATTGGCAGCACCGTTTCGCGATTAGTGAACATCATCGCCAGCGCTTTGCCCAGCTGGCCCAGCGTGTCCAGCGACAGCAGGCGCGTCAGGTCGGTGGCCACGTCCAGCGGATATTTCAGGCCAACCGGACTAACGTCGGCGGTCCAGAACAGATAGCGGTGCGTCGCCTCTTTAACTTCACTCAGCGCGTCCTGCAGCTGCGTATTGGAAACCTTCAGCTTGGTGATTTCCAGAATCAGCGTGTCGCAGCCGGAAATCAGCGAGTTCAGCAATTCACGCTGGGTTTTCAGCTGGGCATCCAGAATGCGCGTCTGTTCACTGGTGAACGGCGTGCCGTCCGCCTGTTTCTCTTTGCGCAGCGCCTGCTGGCGCTCCAGCAGGTCTTCATAATGCAACCGCTGCACGCGCAGCTGGCCCATTTCACTGTCGATCTGCTGGGATTTCGGCATCTCCGGCAGGCGCGCCACCTGCGCGCGCAGCGCTTCACCCAGCAGATTCGACACGCCCAGCCACTGTGACTGCTCGCGCAGCGTGCTCAGCGCCTGGCGCACCTGCAATGTCTGATTGGTGGCGAGACGCTGCTGCGAGGCCACCAGATCCATACGCTGCGCCTGCTGATTCAGATCGGCGGAGAGCTCGCGGTTAACGCGGAACTGATCGCTGATGGAGGCCGGCAGATCGCCGCTGTTTTCTGCCAGCTGTTCGGTGCGCTCCAGCGCCAGTTCGGCTTCGCGCTGACGCTGGTTATTGAGCTGATTGCGCAGCGCCTGCAAATAGTTATCCAGCTGGGTCGCTTTGCGCTGATGCACTTCCGCGCGCATACGCGCCAGCTCCTGACGGTTATTGGCCGACAGCTGCGCCAGCTCCAGCTCATCTACCCGCGCTTTACTGGCAGCGCTCTCGGTCTGACGCGCATAAATCTGCGCCTGTGCCAGCGGGGTAGCGGCAGCCGCCGCGCCCTGTGCGCGCCGTTCGCTTTCGGTCATGGCGCGCCGCGCATCGGTCTGCTGCTGCGGCAGCTGCGACAGAGAATCGCTGATTTCGCGGGCGCGATCCTGCTCCTGCTGCGCCTGGCGGCTCTCCTCCAGCAGCTGGCTGCTAACCTGCAGGATCTCCTGATCCAGCTCGGCATTGCTCATGTTGCTGCGCACTGGCTTGCTGCTATCGGTCAGCGTGGCGATTTGCTGACGCAGTTCGCGGGCCAGCCGCGGGAAATCATCGATCACCTGCTGATACTGTTTCGCCCGTTCCAGCGAGTCGTCGCGTTCGGACAGGAAGTTAATTGCTGCTTCCAGCGCCTGCACCTGTTCGGCCTGGCTGGGCGAGCTTTTCGCGGATTTCGCCGTTTCCAGATCCTGTTTCAGCTGGCTGGCGGGTGGAACGGTGGCGGCAAAGACGGTGCTGCTGAGCACCAGGCTCAGCAGCAGAAAAAGAGAGGCGCGCACGGCGGTGTTTCCCGGAATTAGTCGATGAGCGGAGCGCTGTCGCCGGGCTGCGGCAGGGCGATAGCCAGCGGCTGACCCAGGCGGGTTTTGCTTTCGGCTTCAAGGCTTTCAGCCAGCTTGACGCGGTTCGGCGCGAACAGGTTGATCACCGTCGAGCCCAGCTTAAAGCGGCCCATCTCCTGACCTTTCAGCAGCACGACCGCGCCATCATGATCGGCCGATGGGTAGCGCCAGCGTTTGATCACCCCTTCGCGCGGCGGCGTCACGGTGCCGGCCCAGACGGTTTCGATGCTGCCGACGATGGTGGCGCCCACGAGGATCTGCACCATCGGGCCGTGATCGGTATCAAATACGCAGATCACGCGTTCGTTACGGGCAAACAGGTTCGGGATATTGCGCGCGGTCAGCGGGTTAACCGAGTAGAGATCGCCCGGCACGTAGATCATTTCGCGCAGGATGCCGTTACACGGCATGTGCACGCGGTGGTAGTCGCGCGGCGCAAGGTACGTGGTAACGAACTCACCGTCGACAAATTTTTCCGCCAGATCGTCATTGCCGGCCAGCAGCGCCTGCAGCGAGTAGGTGTGGCCTTTGGCCTGGAAGATCTGATCACCAGCAATACGGCCCAGCTGGCTGATGGCGCCATCCGCTGGCAAGGCCAGCAGCGAAGCGTCCGGATCGATAGGGCGTGCCCCCTCTTTTAACGGGCGTACAAAGAAGTCATTAAAGGTGCGGTAGCTGCCGGTGTGCGGCTTGCTGGCTTCCGCCATATCCACTTTGTAGAACCAGACAAAAATGTCGATGACCGCTTTGGTCAGCCAGCCAGCGCGGCGGCTGGCGCCCCAACCGGCGAGTTCGGTCAGCGCTTTTTTAGGCAGAATGTGATTCAGGCCGAGTTTAAAACGATCAAACACCGTTGCCTCCTGGCTTAATAACGTTTGGTTTACACAAAAGGGGGCGGATTGTAGCAGCGCCCCGGTCAGTTGGCGAATGTGCCGTTGTACCCGTTAATCTTCGCTGGCGGAAAAGTTTTTACGCGTTTTTACCTGCGCCATGCTCTCCAGAATACGGTGGTAGTTATCGAAGCGTGAAATGTCGATGATCCCGTTCTCCACCGCTTCGCGGATGGCGCAGCCAGGGTCGTTGTCGTGCTTGCAGTCACGGAACTTACAACCGCCGAGAAATTCACGAAATTCGACAAATCCCTGGGTAATTTGTTCCGGCTCCAGATGCCACAAACCGAACTCGCGCACGCCAGGCGAATCGATGACATCGCCGCCGTGCGGGAAGTGATACAGCCGTGAGGCGGTGGTGGTGTGCTGGCCGAGGCCGGACACGTCCGACACATCATTGGTCAGGATCTCATCGCCTGCCAGGTCAAGGCCGAGCAGGTTGTTCAGCAGGCTGGATTTACCCACGCCCGACTGGCCGGCAAAAATGCTGACCCGGCCGGTGAGCGCCGCTTCCAGATCCTTCAGTCCATCTTTGGCGCGGCTCGACACCATCAGTACGCGATAGCCAATGCGGCGATAGATATCCATCTGCTCATCGACAAACGCCCGCGCGTCGTCATCCAGCAGATCGGTTTTATTCAGTACCAGCAGCGGCTCCACGCCGAGCGTTTCGCTGGCCACCAGATAGCGATCGATAATGTTCAGCGACAGCTCTGGCAGGATCGCCGACACAATTATGATCTGATCAATGTTAGCGGCGATCGGTTTCACGCCGTCATAGAAGTCCGGGCGCGTCAGCACCGTCTGGCGCGGGTGCACAGCTTCAACAATACCTTTGCCACCGTTTTCGCCGGCGGCGCGCCACACCACGCGGTCACCGGTGACCAGCGAGCGAATGGTGCGGCGGATATTACAGCGATGCACCTCGCCGGCGCTGTCTTCCACATCCGCGTGCATGCCAAAGCGGCTGATCACTACGCCCTCAGAGGCTTCACCAAACAGGCTGTCGTCCGGTTCCGGCTTTTCGTTCCGTTGCTGCAGACGACGCTGATGGTTGGCGCTGACGCGACGTTGTTGACCCTTCGACAATTTATTTTTGCTCACGCATCCTCTCACGCTTTCGCCAGGCTTCGCCCCGCTGGGCAAAACGTCTATGATACACCTTAATTCAGGCTAATGACGACTTTGGCAACAGGCGGGAAATGCATGACAGCGGGAAATGAAAACAATCTGATTTGGATCGACCTGGAAATGACCGGACTGGATCCGGAGCGCGATCGCATTATTGAGATCGCCACCATTGTAACGGACGCCAACCTCAACATTCTGGCCGAAGGTCCGGTACTGGCGGTGCATCAGTCCGATGCGCAGCTGGCGCTGATGGATGACTGGAACGTGCGCACCCACACCAACAGCGGGCTGGTTGCGCGCGTGAAGGCCAGCCAGCATGACGATCGTGCGGCGGAGCAGGCGACGATTGCGTTTCTGCAGCAGTGGGTTCCGGCCAACACATCGCCGATTTGCGGCAACAGCATTGGCCAGGATCGCCGCTTCCTGTTTAAGTACATGCCGGCGCTGGAAGCCTATTTCCACTACCGCTATCTGGATGTCAGCACGCTGAAAGAGCTGGCGCGCCGCTGGAAGCCAGAGATTCTGCCAGGCTTTAAAAAGGCCGGTACGCATCAGGCGCTGGACGACATTCGCGAGTCCATTGCCGAGCTGGCCTACTACCGCGAGCACTTCCTGCAGCTGTAAATCAACGCGGGTGCGCAGGAAAGCAGCAGTTTGCCGATTAAAACAGCAAACGCGCGCAAAGCGCAAAATTTTGCTTTGCAACGCTTGCGGCGGGAAGGATTTCTCGTATAATGCGCACCCCGTACCGGTGAAGAATTTACAACAGGTACGGAGCAGTAAAAGTAACAAATGTTCTGAATCAGGTAGTTCAGTTGCGCTAAGGCGGTCAACGCCGCAGCAGATTGAAAGACAATGATGCGGGAATAGCTCAGTTGGTAGAGCACGACCTTGCCAAGGTCGGGGTCGCGAGTTCGAGTCTCGTTTCCCGCTCCAGAACGTGCAGTAAAAAGTAATGCATCAGAATCAAGGATTTCAGCCGCGTCCAGGCCGTTAACGCCGCAGCGCAATGAAAGACGACGATTATGCGGGAATAGCTCAGTTGGTAGAGCACGACCTTGCCAAGGTCGGGGTCGCGAGTTCGAGTCTCGTTTCCCGCTCCAGTCTCTGTTGCAGTACGCCATCCAAATCACGGATTTAGTCTTTTTGCGGTTGTTGTGACTTAAGAATGCCGGTACATAATCGAGTATTTGAGTATGCAACAAGGCGGCAACTGAGCGAATCCCTGGGAGCTTACACGAGTAAGTGACCTGGGTGAGCGAAGGCAGCCAACGCCGTGGCAGACTAAAATACGAAGATTATGCGGGAATAGCTCAGTTGGTAGAGCACGACCTTGCCAAGGTCGGGGTCGCGAGTTCGAGTCTCGTTTCCCGCTCCAGATTTTCATATTCACTAAAGTTATTTGCCCCCGGGCACAATCAGACATACAACTGCTGCAGTCGTTTTACCTGTGCGGTTCCGTTTGTTATCTGGAAATTTTGCACGCCGCGTGAGTGCCCAGGATGTCTGCGTCTGTTGCAGTAATCTTACAGGTTATCCACAATGCGCCCGCAACGTGCTGACGGCGTTTTACCCTATCTGCAAAACCGTTTTGAACAGAGTTATCCACAAGCTCTGGACAAGCCCCTGCGCGCAAAACCCGACGTAAATGTTTACAGTAATTATCTAACTCTATGTTTTTTATTGGGTAAATGATATTTCAGACTGTGAATGCCCCTTTTAGACGAAATAACGATCCACGTCACTATTCGGGGAAATAATTTTATTCACAGCATGTGGAAAAGCATAATATCCTGCGCGATTGCTCAATCATGCATCACGCGGTAACCCTTTCTCGACGGCGCGCACCAGCCGCTGCTGCTGTGCCGATTGCACCTCTACCGCCTGCGCCGCGCGCTTTTGCCGCTGCTGCGCTATCGCCCAGTCAATGTGCTCATCCAGCAGCGGATGTTCACCGCGCCGCTGTTCTAATGCCGTGAGATTCTCGGGTGCCCAGGGCGCATTACCCAGCGCCACCGCCACATTACGCAGCCAGCGCAGATGGCCGATGCGGCGAATGGCGGAGCCTTCCGTGACGCGCAGAAAACGGGCTTCATCCCAGCCGAACAGTTCGACCAGCTGCGGCGCGTGCAGCACCGCGCGTGGCGAAAAATCCTCTTCGTCGGTCAGCTGACCATAGCGATTCCACGGGCAGATCAGCTGGCAGTCGTCACAGCCGTAAATGCGGTTGCCGATCAGCGGACGCAGCGCTTCGGGAATGGCGCCTTCCAGTTCAATGGTGAGATAGGAGATGCAGCGGCGCGCATCAACGACATAAGGTTCGACGATGGCGCCGGTCGGGCAGATGGTCATGCAGGCGACGCAGCGGCCGCACTGCTCTTGCTGCGGCTCATCCACCGGCAGCGGTAGATCAATCAGCAGTTCGCCGAGGAAAAACCACGAGCCGGCTTCGCGATTCAGCACCAGCGAATGTTTGCCGGTCCAGCCGAGTCCGGCTTTGACGGCAATCGGCCGCTCCAGAATGGGCGCGGAGTCGACAAACGGACGAAAATTGAGTTCGCCGCAGTGGGCCTGGATTTTTTCTCCGAGCTTTTTCAGTCGATTGCGCAATACTTTGTGGTAATCGCGGCCCAGCGCGTAGCGGCTGACATAACCCAGCTGCGGGTTTTTTAGCGTGCTGGCAAACGCGGCTTTGGCCGGAAGATAGTTCATGCGCACGCTGATCACGCGCAGCGTGCCGGGCAGCAGTTCATGCGGACGGGCGCGCATCATGCCGTGACGCGCCATCCAGTCCATCTCGCCGTGATACTGTTTCTCCAGCCACTGCTGCAGTTTCGGCTCTTCGGCGCTCAGGTCGGTATCGCAAATACCGACCTGCTGAAAGCCGAGTTCGCGCCCCCACTGTTTAATCTGTTGAGCGAGCTGTTGAAGATCGAGAGGGTATGACATGAGAGACCAGGCAATTGAAGCAAACGCACGCAGTTTACCACACTCTGTCTGGCCTGCGCAGGCCATGCCGCAACTGGAGTGCGACGCCGCCGATAGCCTGGGACTGACGCTGTATGAACTGATGCAACGTGCCGGGCAGGCCAGCTATGAACGGATTCGCCAGCAGTGGCCGCAGGCGCAGCACTGGCTGATTTTATGCGGCCATGGTAATAACGGCGGCGATGGCTACGTGGTGGCGCGGCTGGCGCAGGCCGCCGGGCTGAGCGTGACGCTGCTGGCCTGTGACAGCGAACGTCCGCTGCCGGAAGAAGCACAGCAGGCGCGCGACGGCTGGCTGGCGGCGGGCGGCGTGATTCATGCCGCCGACGCCGCCTGGCCGGAACACATCGACGTGATTGTTGATGCGCTGCTGGGCACCGGGCTGAATCGCGCGCCTGCCGCGCCTTACCAGTCGCTGATCGAACAGATCAACGCGCACGCCGCGCCGGTGTTTGCCGTCGATATCCCTTCCGGGCTGGTGGCCGCGACCGGCACCACGCCAGGGGCGGCGGTCATGGCGGACTGTACGCTAAGTATGATTGCGCTGAAGCCTGGTCAGCTCACCGGCAAAGCGCGTGACCACGTCGGCGTGCTGCATTGCGCGACGCTTGGCCTGGACGCGTTTCTGGCTGGCGAGCCGGCGCCAATTCATCGCTACGCTGCAGCGGATTTACCGCGCTGGCTGAAGCCGCGCAAAGCCACCTCGCATAAGGGCGATCACGGCCGTTTGCTGGTGGTCGGCGGCGACAGCGGCACGGCTGGCGCGATCCGCATGACCGGCGAAGCGGCGCTGCGTAGCGGTGCCGGGCTTGTGCGGGTGTTAACGCATGAAGATAATATTGGTCCGATTCTCAGCGCACGACCGGAGCTGATGGTGGATGCCCTGAGCGACGCGCGGCTGGACGACGCGCTGGCGTGGGCGGATGTCATCGCCATCGGCCCCGGTCTTGGCCAGCGTGAATGGGCTCAGAAGGCACTGAAAAAGGTGGCACTGAGTGAAAAGCCGATGCTTTGGGATGCTGATGCGCTTAACCTGCTGGCAATCAATGCAGATAACCGTCAGAATCGCATCATTACGCCGCATCCCGGCGAGGCCGCACGCCTGCTCGGGGTGAAAACCGCAGAGATTGAGAGTGACCGCTTACACGCCGCGCAAACCCTGGCAAACCGCTATGGCGGCGTGGTGGTGCTGAAAGGTGCCGGTACGGTAATTGCCAGCGCGACGGGCGACATGGCGATTGCGGATGTCGGCAATGCAGGCATGGCGTCCGGCGGTATGGGCGATGTGCTGAGCGGTATTATCGCCGCCCTGTTGGGCCAGCAGGCCACCCTGTTTGACGCCGCCTGTGCGGGCTGTGTCGCGCACGGTGCCGCGGCGGATGCGGTAGCGCGACAGCGCGGGACGCGCGGCATGTTAGCCACTGATTTGTTCGCACTGCTGTGGCAGTTTGTTAATCCAGAGATGATCCAACAATAAAGCATGAAGACCTGTGTTATTCCTTTGCCCGATGAGGCGGCAACCCTGAATCTGGGTGCGCAACTGGCCCGCGTTTGCAGCAGCGCGGTGGTGATCTATCTGTATGGCGATCTGGGTGCCGGTAAAACCACCTTCAGCCGCGGCTTTTTGCAGGCGCTTGGCCATCAGGGCAACGTCAAAAGTCCAACCTATACGCTGGTTGAGCCCTATCAGCTGGGCGACCGCAGCCTGTACCATTTCGATCTCTATCGCCTCGCCGACCCGGAAGAGCTGGAGTTTATGGGCATCCGTGACTACTTCAGCGGCGACGCGCTGTGCCTGGTTGAGTGGCCGCAGCAGGGCGCAGGTGTGCTGCCAGAGCCAGATCTGGCACTGACGCTAAGCTACGTCGCCAGCGCGCGCGCAGCGGAAATCCGCGCGCATTCGCCGCTCGGCGACACGCTGCTGCAGCAGTTTCAGCAGGGCAGGGAACCGGCATGATGTCACGCGTTACCGGGATGATGCTCGCCCTGCTGTGTCTGTTCTCCTCGTCGGCGCTGGCCGCGACACTATCGGATATCAAAGTCGATAACGGCGACAGCCAGGCGACTGTGACCCTGAGCTTCAACGGCCAGCCGGTGTATGGCTTCTTTCCGCTACACAACCCGAACCGGGTGGTGCTGGATATTCGCCAGAGCGGCAATATACAGGGGCTGCCGCTCAACTTTAGCGGCGAAAACATCGTTAAACGGATTCGTAATAGCCAGCCGAAGGATAAGCAGAGCATCCGGCTGGTGTTTGAGCTGACCCAGGCGGCGAAAACGCGCGCCAGTACGCAGCGCGACGGCAATCAGTACCGCGTGGTCTTCACCATCAGCGGCACCCAGCCGGCCAGACGCAGCACCGCGGCGGCACCGGTGACGCGTGCGCGCCAGAGCGACAGCGCCACAACCAGCCAGGGCAATCCGTTCAACGCCAATCCGGTGACGGCGGTGACCAGCAGCAACACCACGGTACGTCCGGGCGGTGCTGTCAGCCGTAATGATGCGGTGATCGTGGCGATTGATGCCGGACACGGCGGTCAGGATCCTGGCGCGTCGGGCCAGCACGGCTTACATGAAAAGAATGTCACCATCGCCATCGCGCGGAAGCTCAAGGCGCTGATGGATCAGGACCCGATGTTTAAACCGGTGCTGACGCGTAACGGCGACTACTTTATTTCGGTGATGGGCCGTTCCGAGGTGGCGCGTAAAGAGAACGCTAACCTGCTGGTATCGATTCACGCCGACGCCGCACCGAATCACTCTGCTACCGGGGCTTCGGTTTGGGTGCTGTCCAACCGTCGCGCCAACAGCGAAATGGCTAACTGGCTGGAGCAGAAAGAGAAACAGTCTGAGCTGCTGGGCGGCGCGGGCGATCTGCTGGCGAACAGCCAGGCCGATCCCTACCTGAGCCAGGCGGTGCTGGATCTGCAGTTTGGCCATTCACAGCGCGTCGGCTATGACGTGGCGGTTAAAGTGCTGCAGCAGCTGCGCGGCGTAACGCCGTTGCACAAACGTCTGCCGGAACATGCCAGCCTCGGCGTGCTGCGTTCGCCGGACATCCCTTCTTTACTGGTTGAAACCGGCTTTATCAGTAACGCCGGGGAGGAGCGGCTGCTTGGCAGCAGCGCGTATCAGGAAAAGATTGCCCAGTCGATTTACAAAGGACTGCGTAACTATTTCCTCGCGCATCCGCTGCAATCGGTCCCAAAGGAGGAAAACCGGCCGCTGGATCGCGCACCAGCGGTTAGCGTCGCCAGCAACCCGGCGACCGGCACCGTGCAGTATACCGGTGCTACCCAGCGCCATACCGTGACGCGCGGCGAGACGCTGTCCGGCATCGCCGCGCGATACGGTGTCAGCATGGCGACGCTGCGCGAGCTGAATAACCTGAAGCGCGATGTGGTGTGGGTCGGCCAGCGGCTGAAAGTGCCGGCCGGTTCCGGCGTCAGCAGCGCGGCCAGCCGTCCGGCGCGGCACAAAGTGGTGCGCGGTGATTCGCTGACGGCGATTGCCGCGAAGTACGGCGTCAGCCCGAAAGCCATCATGCAGGCAAATAACATGAAGTCGAGCAACGTGATGCTGGGGCAAAATTTAAAGATTCCAC
Source organism: Type-C symbiont of Plautia stali (assembly GCF_059730935.1). NCBI lineage: Bacteria > Pseudomonadati > Pseudomonadota > Gammaproteobacteria > Enterobacterales > Enterobacteriaceae > Type-C symbiont of Plautia stali. The sequence continues at coordinate 437,720 of NZ_AP035923.1, forward strand.
AATCCTGATGAGGGGCTGCGCGCAGCCCATACCTGATAAGGATCACCACCATGCCAATACAGATTTTACCGCCTCAGCTGGCGAACCAGATTGCCGCTGGCGAAGTGGTTGAGCGCCCGGCCTCGGTCGTAAAAGAGCTGGTGGAAAACAGCCTTGATGCCGGAGCGACGCGCATTGAGGTCGATATTGAGAAGGGCGGTGCAAAGCTAATCCGCATCCGCGACAACGGCTGCGGCATTGCCCGAGATGAACTGGCGATGGCGCTGGCCCGCCACGCCACCAGCAAGATCGCCTCGCTGGATGATCTGGAGGCGATTGTCAGCCTCGGCTTTCGCGGCGAAGCGCTGGCGAGTATCAGCTCGGTGTCGCGCCTGACGCTAACGTCGCGCACCGCCGATCAGCAGGAAGCCTGGCAGGCCTATGCCGAAGGGCGCGATATGGCGGTGACGGTCAAACCCGCCGCCCACCCGGTGGGAACCTCGCTGGAAGTGCTCGATCTGTTCTACAACACGCCTGCCCGCCGAAAATTCATGCGCACCGAAAAGACCGAGTTCACCCATATTGATGAGGTGATTCGGCGCATTGCGCTGGCGCGTTTCGACGTTGCGATTTCGCTGACGCACAACGGCAAGCTGGTGCGTCAGTATCGCGGCGTGACACAGGAGGCGCAGCGCGAGCGGCGTCTGGGTGCCATCTGCGGGACGCCTTTCATGCAGCACGCGCTGCGCATTGACTGGCAGCACGACGATCTGGCGCTGCGCGGCTGGGTGGCCGATCCGGCGGGGTCGCGTCAGGTTACCGACCTGCAGTACTGCTACGTTAACGGTCGCATGATGCGCGACAAGCTGATTAATCACGCCATCCGCCAGGCCTATCAAACCCAGCTCGGTGAAGATCAGCAGCCAGCCTACGTGCTGTATCTGGAGATTGACCCGCACCAGGTGGATGTCAACGTGCATCCCGCGAAGCATGAGGTGCGTTTTCATCAGTCGCGTCTGGTGCATGACTTTATCTGGCAGGGCGTGATGAGCGTGCTGCAGGCCAGTCGCAGCGCCGAATTGCTGCTGGCCCATGCCGAAGAGCCGCCGCCGCAGTGGCAGCCAGAGAACCGCCAGGCCGCCGGGGCGAATCACTTTGCCCAGCCGGCAACCGGCGCGCGCAGCGGTGGCAGCGCGGCATCCGGCGGCACGGGCGGCCAGTGGCAGCACAAAGAGCCGGGCTATCGCGCGCGTGAAGGGGCGGTTTATCAGCAGCTGATAAAAACACCGGCGGCGGAGACGCCACGCGCACCGGCCGCTGAACCCGCGCCCGCGCCACGCCCGGCACCCGCGCCACGCCCGGCACCCGCGCGTGAAGCGCCGCTGGCCGCCCATACGCAAAGTTTTGGCCGGGTGCTCAGCGTGGTGCGCGAGCGCTATGCGCTGCTGGAGCGCGGGGAGACGTTGCAGCTGCTGTCATTAAGCGTGGCGGCGCGCTGGCTCAAACAGGCCCAGCTGCAACCCGGCGATGAGGGGCTCAAACCGCAGCCGCTGCTGATCCCGGTACGGCTGAAAATCGCTCACGAAGAGTTAAGCGTGATTGATGCCCAGGCGGCGCTGTTAAGCCAGATGGGCATTGATTTACAACGGGAAGGACAGCATGTGACGCTGCGCGCTGTCCCTTTACCGTTACGAACACAAAATTTACAAATCTTGATTCCAGACCTGTTAGGCTATCTCGCCCGGCAGCAAGAGGTTTCTGCTTCCGCACTGGCCCAGTGGCTGGCGCGACGCGACGATGCGGCAGAACCTCACTGGAATCACTCGCAGGCGATCACGCTGCTGGCAGAGCTCGAACGGCTTTGCCCGCATCTGCTGAAATCGCCGCCTTCAGGTCTGTTACAGACCCTTGAGATTGAGAGCGCGCTAAACGCGTTGAAGCATGAGTGAACTGAACCAGGCTAGCCGGCCAAAGGCAATTTTTTTGATGGGGCCGACCGCCTCCGGTAAGACGGCATTAGCCATTGCGCTGCGTCAGCAACTTCCGGTGGAACTTATTAGCGTTGACTCTGCCTTAATCTATCGCGGGATGGATATTGGCACGGCGAAACCGTCGGCACAGGAGTTGGCGCAGGCACCCCATCGCTTGCTGGACATTCGCGACCCGGCGGAGAGCTATTCCGCTGCTGAGTTTCGTCGCGATGCGCTGGCAGAAATGGCGGAGATTACCCAAAAAGGTAAGATTCCGCTGCTTGTTGGTGGAACCATGCTTTACTTCAAAGCGTTGCTGGAAGGATTGTCGCCGCTGCCCTCGGCCGATCCGGAAGTGCGTCAGCGAATAGAGCAAATGGCGGCGGAAAAAGGCTGGGAAGCCCTGCACCGCCAGCTGTGTGAAATCGATCCGGTCGCCGGTAGTCGTATTCATCCGAATGATCCGCAGAGACTTTCGCGAGCACTGGAAGTTTTTTTTATTTCGGGTAAAACTTTAACGGAACTGACAAAAACGGCCGGTGAAGCGTTACCCTACGATGTGTACCAGTTTGCTATCGCTCCGGCGAGCCGCGAACTGTTACACCAGCGCATCGCGTTGCGTTACGACCAGATGTTAGCGTCAGGTTTTGAAGCGGAGGCTCGGGCACTGTTTGCACGAGGTGATTTGCATACGGACATGCCTTCCATTCGCTGTGTTGGTTACCGTCAGATGTGGTCTTATCTGTCTGGCGAAATCGATTACGACGAAATGGTTTATCGGGGAATTTGCGCCACCCGGCAGCTCGCTAAACGCCAGATGACCTGGTTACGTGGCTGGCCCGACGTCCACTGGTTAGACAGTGACGCGCCAGAATTAGCGCGTAATGCGGTGCTTCAGGTTGTTAGTGCGTAGCAGGGATGATTGTGTACAATTGGTCCGTTATCGTGCGCAAATTTTTACGCAGTTTTTCTGAACCACGGTTCACAAAGTAACAAACAACAAGCATATAAGGAAAAGATAGAATGGCTAAGGGGCAATCATTACAAGACCCGTTTTTGAACGCATTGCGTCGTGAACGTGTACCGGTTTCGATCTATTTGGTGAATGGTATTAAGCTGCAGGGACAAATTGAATCCTTTGATCAGTTCGTCATTCTGTTGAAAAACACGGTAAGCCAGATGGTGTATAAGCACGCCATCTCTACAGTGGTTCCTTCTCGTCCGGTTTCGCACCATAGCAACAACGCGGGCGGCAGCGGTGGCAGTAACTACCACCATGGCGGAAGCAACCAGGGCGCTCAGTCGCAGCCACAACAAGACGGCGATAACGCAGAGTAATTCTGCACGGCCGTAAAGCCAGGGCTGGGGAGCGAGTGCGTTTTCCCGTCCTGGTTATTTTATTTTAGCGAGGTTATAGCTTGTTTGACCGTTATGATGCCGGTGAGCAGGCCGTACTGGTACACATCTGGTTCTCCCAAGACAAAGAGCTGGAAGATTTGCAGGAGTTTGAAACTCTTGTCTCTTCTGCGGGCGTCGATGCGCTGCAAGTGATTACCGGCAGCCGTAAAGCGCCACATCCCAAATATTTTGTCGGTGAAGGAAAGGCAGTTGAAATTGCCGATGCGGTGAAAGCGAGTGGAGCATCGGTCGTTTTATTCGATCATGCCTTATCCCCTGCTCAGGAACGTAATCTTGAGCGGCTGTGCGAATGTCGCGTAATCGATCGCACCGGCTTAATTCTCGATATTTTTGCCCAGCGCGCCCGCACCCATGAAGGGAAATTGCAGGTCGAGCTGGCACAGTTACGCCATCTTGCCACCCGTCTGGTGCGCGGATGGACTCACCTTGAGCGGCAGAAAGGCGGTATCGGCCTGCGTGGACCGGGTGAAACCCAGCTGGAAACCGACCGTCGTTTACTGCGCGGCCGCATCAGCCAGATTCTGTCCCGCCTTGAACGCGTGGAGAAACAGCGTGAGCAGGGACGTCAGGCGCGTGCGAAAGCCGATGTGCCGACCGTCTCCCTGGTGGGCTACACCAACGCCGGCAAATCCACCCTGTTCAACGCCATCACTTCAGCCAACGTGTATGCTGCCGACCAGCTGTTCGCCACGCTGGACCCGACGCTGCGCCGCCTCAACGTGGCCGATGTCGGCGAAGTGGTGCTGGCGGATACGGTAGGCTTTATCCGACACCTGCCGCATGACTTAGTGGCGGCGTTTAAAGCCACCCTGCAGGAAACCCGTCAGGCGTCGCTGCTGCTGCACGTGATTGACGCCGCGGATTTGCGCGTCAATGACAACATCGACGCCGTAAACGAAGTGCTGGCAGAGATTGAAGCCGATGAGATTCCGGTGCTGCTGGTGATGAACAAGATCGATATGCTGGATGGCTTTGAGCCGCGTATCGATCGCGACGAAGAAAACCGGCCTACGCGCGTGTGGCTGTCGGCGCAGAGCGGTGCCGGTTTGCCGCTGCTGTGGCAGGCGCTGTCCGAGCGCTTAGCCGGTGAAGTGGCGCAGTATGATTTACGTCTGCCGCCGGAAGCGGGCCGCCTGCGCAGCCGCTTCTATCAGCTGCAGGCGATTGAAAAAGAGTGGAATGAAGAAGATGGCTGCGTAGGTTTGCAGGTGCGAATGCCGATTGTTGACTGGCGCCGCTTGTGCAAGCAGGAACCGCAGCTCGCCAGTTATATTGTTTGACCGTTGCCCAACTCATTTACCCCAAGACGTGCCCGGCACGTGGCAGGGTAAACTTATATACAATAAATGGAGTAGAGACATGGCGTGGAATCAGCCCGGAAATAACGGACAGGACCGCGACCCGTGGGGAAGCAGCAATAACCAAGGCGGCAACTCTGGGGGAAATAAAGGAGGTCGCGATCAGGGACCTCCTGATCTGGATGATATCTTCCGTAAGCTGAGTAAAAAACTCGGCGGACTGGGCGGTGGCAAACAGAGCGATAACGGCCAGCGCAGCGGCGGCAGCGGTGGCAAACTGGTTGGCATTGTCGCCGTGGCGGCAGTGGTCATCTGGGCAGCCAGTGGTTTCTACACCATCAAAGAAGCGGAACGCGGGGTCGTGACGCGTTTCGGCAAATTCAGCCATCTGGTTGAGCCTGGCCTCAACTGGAAACCGACCTTTATCGATCAGGTGCGGGCCGTCAACGTCGAAGCGGTGCGTGAGCTGGCGGCGTCGGGCGTGATGCTGACTTCGGACGAGAACGTGGTGCGCGTGGAGATGAACGTGCAGTACCGCGTGACCGATCCGGAGCGCTACCTGTATGCGGTGACCAGTGCCGATGACAGCCTGCGTCAGGCTACTGACAGCGCGCTGCGCGGCGTGATTGGCCGCTCGACCATGGACCGTATCCTCACCGAAGGCCGTACCGTCGTGCGTAGCGATACCCAGCGTGAAATCGACGAAACCATTCGTCCTTACAACATGGGTATTACGCTGCTTGACGTCAACTTCCAGGCGGCGCGTCCACCGGAAGAGGTCAAAGCCGCGTTTGACGATGCGATTGCCGCCCGCGAAAACCGCGAGCAGTACGTGCGTGAAGCTGAAGCGTACGCCAACGAAGTGCAGCCGCGTGCTAACGGCCAGGCGCAGCGTATTCTTGAAGAGGCGCGAGCCTACAAAGAGCGGACTGTGCTGGAAGCGCAGGGTGAAGTGGCGCGGTTCGCGCGTCTGCTGCCGGAGTACAAAGCCGCACCGCAGATCACCAAAGAACGTCTCTACATTGAAAGCATGGAGCGCGTGCTCAGCCATACCCGCAAAGTGCTGGTTAACGACCGTGGCAACAGCCTGATGGTGCTGCCGCTGGATCAGCTGATGCGTGGCGGCCAGGCAGGCGGCCAGAGCGGTCAGAACAATGCCAATCTGATGAAGTTACCGTCGTCACCGGGCAGCAATGCCGGCCGCGGCGACACTTCATCCTACAGTCCGGACAGCATCATGGATCAGCGTCGCGCCAATGCGCTGCGTAACGATACCCAGCGCGAAGGGAGGGAGTAATCGATGCGTAAGCCAATCATCGCCGTAATTATTGTTGTTCTGGTGGTGCTGTACGCCTCACTGTTCGTGGTGCAGGAAGGCCAGCGCGGTATCGTGCTGCGCTTTGGTAAAGTGCTGCGTGATGATGAGAACAAGCCGCAGGTGTACGCACCGGGCCTGCACTTCAAGATTCCGTTTATCGAAACCGTGAAGTCGCTGGATGCGCGCATCCAGACCATGGATAACCAGGCCGATCGTTTCGTCACCAAAGAGAAGAAAGACCTGATTGTTGACTCTTACATCAAGTGGCGCATCAGCGATTTCAGCCGTTACTACCTCGCGACCGGCGGTGGCGATGTGTCTCAGGCGGAAGTGCTGCTGAAACGTAAATTCAGCGACCGTCTGCGTTCAGAAATGGGCCGTCTTGATGTGAAAGATATCGTCACCGACTCGCGTGGCCGTCTGACTACCGACGTACGCGATGCGCTGAACACCGGCAGTGCCGGCAATGACGACGAAGTGCAGACGCCAGCCGCTGACGATGCGATTGCCAGCGCGGCTGCCCGCGTTGAGCGCGAGACCAACAGCAATGAGCCAGCGCCAAACCCGAACAGTATGGCGGCGCTGGGTATTCAGGTGGTCGACGTGCGCATCAAGCAGATCAACCTGCCGACCGAAGTGTCGGACGCGATCTACAACCGTATGCGCGCCGAGCGTGAAGCGGTAGCACGTAGCCAGCGCTCACAGGGTCAGGAAGAGGCGGAAAAACTGCGCGCCCAGGCCGATTACCAGGTAACCCGTACGCTGGCAGAAGCGCAGCGTCAGGCGCTGATCAGCCGTGGTGAAGGGGATGGTGAAGCGGCCAAGCTGTTCGCCGACGCTTTCAGCCAGGATCCTGATTTCTACGCCTTTATCCGCAGCCTGCGTGCCTATGAGAACAGCTTCGCGGACAATCAGGACGTGATGGTGCTGAGCCCGGATAGCGATTTCTTCCGCTATATGAAGGCGCCAACTAACGTCTCGCGTTAATAACTGTTATAACCTTGAGGCCGACACTGATGTCGGCCTTTTTTTTGGGAAAACAGAATGAACACAACCGTCTGGATGGCGCTGGCTTTGGTGCTGGTGCTGGAGGGATTAGGACCGATGCTGCTGCCGCGCCTGTGGCGTCGCATGATTCTGGCGATGACGCAGTTACCGGACCGTATACTGCACCGTTTTGGCGGCGGGCTGGTGGTGGCGGGCGTGGTGATTTACGCCATGCTGAGCACGCACGCGAATGGCTGAGCAAAAATCTGCGCCCTGCCGCACGGCTAAATTGTGTCTGCTGCAGAGCATTGCCCCCAACATGTTGTAGTGATCAAAACTCAGGCAAAAAACAGCGCAATCGTATGCTAAAAGTGCTGAAAGAGTGAAAATCCGATGGTAGAATCCATTTTTAAGCAATCGGTGATTTTAGAAAATGGGTAAGAACGTCGTCGTACTGGGCACCCAATGGGGTGATGAAGGTAAAGGTAAGATCGTAGACCTTCTGACTGAACGCGCGAAATATGTTGTGCGTTACCAGGGTGGCCACAATGCAGGCCATACACTTGTCATCAACGGTGAGAAAACCGTCCTCCACTTAATTCCCTCTGGCATCCTGCGTGAAAACGTCACCAGCATCATTGGTAATGGTGTTGTGCTGTCGCCTGAAGCCCTGATGAAAGAGATGAACGGTCTGGAAGCGCGCGGTGTGCCGGTACGTGAACGTCTGCTGATCTCTGAAGCTTGTCCGCTGATTCTGCAATACCATGTGGCGATGGACCTGGCGCGTGAAAAAGCGCGCGGTGCCAAAGCTATCGGTACCACCGGTCGTGGTATCGGCCCAGCCTATGAAGATAAAGTTGCCCGTCGCGGTCTGCGCGTCAGCGACCTGTTCAACAAAGAAACCTTCGCCGTGAAGCTGAAAGAGATCGTTGATTTCTACAACTTCCAGCTGGTGAACTACTACAAAGAAGATGCAGTAGACTACGATAAAGTGCTGAGCGATGTACTGGCGGTGGCCGACATCCTGACCGGCATGGTCGTCGACGTGTCTGAACTGCTGGACGGCGCGCGTAAGCGTGGCGACCTGATCATGTTCGAAGGCGCACAGGGTACGCTGCTGGATATCGACCACGGTACGTATCCGTACGTGACTTCGTCCAACACCACTGCCGGTGGCGTGGCGACCGGTTCAGGTATCGGTCCACGCTACGTGGATTACGTGCTGGGCATCGTCAAAGCTTACTCCACCCGCGTTGGTGCCGGTCCATTCCCGACCGAACTGTTTGATGAAACTGGCGAGTTCCTGTGTGAGAAAGGTAATGAGTTCGGTGCCACCACCGGCCGTCGTCGTCGTACCGGCTGGCTGGATGCGGTAGCTGTGCGCCGCGCGGTGCAGATCAACTCCCTGTCCGGCTTCTGCATGACCAAACTGGACGTGCTGGATGGCCTGAAAGAGGTGAAAATCTGCGTCGGTTACCGTATGCCGGATGGCCGCGAGATGACCACCACGCCGCTGGCGGCAGAAGGCTGGGAAGGCATCGAGCCGATTTATGAAACTCTGCCGGGCTGGAGTGAAAACACCTTTGGTGTTAAAACACTGGAAGGCCTGCCGCAGGCAGCACGTGATTACATCAAACGTGTTGAAGAAGTGACTGGCGTGCCGATTGATATTATTTCAACCGGTCCCGACCGTAGTGAGACCATGATTCTGCGCGATCCGTTCGACGCTTAATCACGTTTTGCAGGCCGGACACTGTCCGGCCTTCGTTTATCTGCTCTTTGACTCCGCTCACTTCATTTTTTCCTGCTGGTTTCAGGAGTTGCAGGAAAAAAGCGCTCCGGGTTTTCCACACTGGTTTATCATCAATGTTAATCGAAGCGCTCACGGGCGTTATAACAACAATATCGATGATTCACTGAGGTACATGTGCAGCTAACAAGTTTTACCGATTTCGGTCTGCGCGCCCTGATTTACATGGCGACATTGCCGCAAGGTCAGCAGACCAACATTACCGAAGTCACCGATACCTACGGGGTATCGCGTAACCATATGGTTAAAATCATCAATCAACTGAGCCGGGCCGGCTTTGTTGCCGCGACACGCGGTAAAAACGGCGGAATTCGTTTAGGCATGGACCCGGAAAAAATCGTCATTGGCGATGTCGTGAGAAAAATGGAGCCTTTGCAGCTGGTAAATTGTAAAGAGTGTGCGATAAATCCCGCCTGTCGCCTGCGTAGCGCGCTGAATAATGCGGTCCAGCTATTCCTGCAGGAACTGGATAAATATACGCTCGCCGACCTGGTGCAAAACAACGATTCGCTTTACCACATCTTATTGTCCGAACCGCCGGTGGCAATTCCACATAAATGACATCGGAGGAACCGTAATGTCAAAAGATCCCTTTCAGGATAGAGAAGCTGAAAAGTACGAAAATCCTATTCCCAGTCGGGAATTTATCCTCGCGCTATTAGAAAAGCGTGAAAAGCCGGCGAGCCGCGAAGAGATCGCCGAAGAGTTAAACATCACCAGCGAAGATCAGCTTGAAGCGCTGCGTCGCCGCCTGCGCGCCATGGAGCGTGACGGCCAGCTGGTGTTCACCCGTCGCCAGTGCTACGCCCTGCCGGAGCGTCTGGATTTACTGCGCGGCAAAGTGATTGGCCATCGCGATGGCTACGGCTTCCTGCGCGTTGATGGTCAGAAAGATGACTTCTACCTCTCGGCGGAGCAGATGAAGTTCTGCCTGCACGGTGATGTCATCCTCGCCCAGCCAGGCGGCTCCGACCGCAAAGGGCGGCGTGAAGCGCGCGTGGTTCGCGTGCTGGAACCGCGCAACAGCCAGATTGTTGGCCGCTACTTCACCGATGCCGGCACCGGCTTCGTGGTACCGGACGACAGCCGTCTGAGTTTTGACATTCTGATCCCGGCGGAAGAGACGCTGAATGCGCGTATGGGATCGGTGGTCGTGGTGGAGATCGTACAGCGCGCGACGCGCCGCAGCAAAGCCATTGGCAAAATTACTGAAATTCTCGGCGACAACATGGGCACCGGTCTGGCCGTGGATATGGCGCTGCGCACCCATGAAATTCCCCACTCATGGCCGGAAGAAGTTGAGAAAGAGATTTCCAGACTGAAAGAGCAGGTACCGGAATCGGCGAAAAAAGGCCGCGTCGACCTGCGTGAACTGCCGCTGGTGACCATCGACGGTGAAGACGCGCGTGACTTCGATGACGCCGTTTACTGCGAGAAAAAACGCGGCGGCGGCTGGCGCCTGTGGGTGGCAATTGCCGACGTCAGCTATTACGTGCGTCCCGGCACCGCGCTGGATAACGAAGCGCAGCAGCGCGGCACCTCGGTCTACTTTCCGTCACAGGTGATACCGATGCTGCCGGAGATCCTCTCGAACGGCCTGTGCTCGCTCAATCCGCAGGTGGATCGCCTGTGCATGGTGTGCGAGATGACCATCTCGGCCAGCGGTAAACTCACCGGCTTCAAACATTACGAAGCGGTGATGAACTCACATGCGCGTCTGACCTACAACAAAGTGTGGAGCATTCTGCAGGGCAACCCGGAGCTGCGTGAACAGTATGCGGCGCAGGTGAAGCACCTCGAAGAGCTGCACCGCATGTATGAGGTGCTGGAAACCGCCCGCGAACAGCGCGGTGGCATCTCGTTTGAAACCGACGAAGCCAAATTCATCTTCAACGCTGAGCGTCGCATTGAGCGCGTGGAGCGCACTGTACGTAACGATGCGCACAAGCTGATTGAAGAGTGCATGATTCTGGCCAACATCGCCTCCGCGCGTTTCGTTGAGAAACATCAGGAGCCGGCGCTGTTCCGCGATCACGATCGCCCGAGCGAAGACAGCATCACCAGCTTCCGTACCGTGCTGGGCGAGCTGGGCCTCAGCCTGCCGGGTGGGTCGAAACCGCAGCCGATCGATTATGCCGATCTGCTGACGCAGATTGCCGACCGTCCGGATGCTGAAATGCTGCAAACCATGCTGCTGCGTTCGATGAAGCAGGCGGTGTACGATCCGGAAAACCGTGGTCACTTTGGCCTGGCGCTGGCGTCGTATGCGCACTTTACCTCGCCGATCCGTCGCTATCCGGATCTGCTGCTGCACCGTGCCATCAAGTACCTGCTGGCTAAAGAGCAGGGCACGGTAAAAGGCAACACCACGCCAACCGGTGGTTATCACTACGATATGCAGCAGATGCTGCAGCTGGGTCAGCACTGTTCGATGACCGAACGCCGTGCCGACGAAGCGACGCGCGATGTGGCCGACTGGCTGAAGTGCGACTTTATGCAGGATCAGGTGGGTAACGTATTCAACGGCGTGATCTCCAGCGTGACCGGCTTTGGCTTCTTTGTTCGCCTCAACGATCTGTTCATTGATGGCCTGGTGCACGTCTCCACGCTGGACAATGATTACTATCGCTTCGATCCGGTGGGGCAGCGTCTGATTGGTGAATCCGGCGGTCGCACTTACCGTCTGGGTGATGCGGTGGAAGTGCGCGTTGACGCGGTGCACATGGATGAGCGCAAGATCGATTTCGCGCTGATCTCCAGCAAACGCGTACCGCGCGGTGAAGGGAAAACCGCGCGCGAGCGTGAGAAGCGTGGCGGCAAGCCACCGGCGAAGCGGCGTCGCGATGCGGGTCGCAAGGGCAACTTTGAGCCGGACGCTGCTTTCCGCGGTGAGAAACAGCCGCCTGCGGCGAATAAAAGCGAGAAAAAAAGCAAAAAAGTCTCCGAAAAAACCCGTAAAATCGCCGCCGCAACCAAGGCGAAGCGCGCAGTGAAGAAGAAGGCCAGCGAAGCCTGATGGCCTCTTCACCCGCCAGCGGCCAGGTGCGTCAGCGCTGACGCACCTTACTCAACCCTGTTTCGCAGGCTGCGCCCCAACGCGCAGCCTGATTAATGTTCTGTATTCAACGATATACATCCAACCTTGAGCAAAGTAATGAGTGAAATAATTTTTGGCATTCACGCCGTGCAGGCGCTGCTGGAGCGTGATCCCCAGCGTTTTCAGGAAGTCTTTATCCTTAAAGGCCGCGATGACCGCCGCCTGCAGCCGCTGATCGCCGCACTGGAAGCTCAGGGAATTGTGATTCAGCTGGCCAACCGCCAGTGGCTCGACGGCCAGGTCGAAGGCGGCGTGCACCAGGGCATCGTGGCGCGCGTTAAGCCGGGTAAAAACTATCAGGAAGGCGATCTGCCGGATCTGCTGGCTTCACTGGATCAGCCGTTCCTGCTGATTCTGGATGGCGTCACCGATCCGCATAACCTGGGTGCCTGCCTGCGCAGCGCCGATGCGGCCGGTGTGCATGCGGTGATCGTGCCGAAAGACCGTTCGGCACCGCTCAACGCCACGGCGAAAAAAGTCGCCAGCGGGGCGGCGGAAAACGTGCCGCTGATTCGCGTCACCAATCTGGCGCGCACCATGCGTCTGCTGCAGGAGTACAACGTCTGGATCGTCGGCACGGCCGGTGAAGCAGACCACACGCTGTATCAGAGCAAAATGACCGGCGCGATGGCGCTGGTGATGGGTGCGGAAGGAGAAGGCATGCGCCGCCTGACGCGCGAACACTGCGATGAGCTGATCAGCATCCCGATGGCCGGCAGCGTCTCTTCCCTCAACGTTTCGGTGGCCACCGGCGTTTGTCTGTTCGAAGCGGTGCGCCAGCGCCAGGCGTGATCGCCGCCGCAAAACCTCAGCTGTACCAGGCATAACTGCACATCCTCTCCATACTTATAGCCACATCAGTACGGGCAACAGGAGAGGAGAGTGCCATGGCCTGGACCACTCACAGCGTATTCAATCAACCATCTCCGCTCAGCAACAGCAATCTCTTCACCGGCGACAGCGCGCTGTGCGAGGCGGTGGTGCGTGAAGGGGCCGGCTGGGACCGCGAATGGCTGGCGTCCGTCGGCCTGCAGCTCGGCAGCGCGGAGTCACTGGAATTAGGTCGCCTGGCCAATGCACAGCCGCCGGAGCTGCTGCGTTACGACGCGCGCGGTGAGCGACTCGACGAGGTGCGCTTTCATCCTGCCTGGCATCTGCTGATGCAGGGCGTGTGCGCCAGCCGGTTACATAACCTGAGCTGGCAGCCTGACGTGCAGGGCAGCGCCATGGTGGCACGCGCGGCGCGTTTCATTCTGCATGCGCAGGTGGAAGCCGGTTCGCTCTGCCCGGTAACCATGACTCACGCCGCGATCCCGCTGCTGCAAACCCATCTGCCCGCTCCCTACGCCGACTGGCACGATCGGCTGCTGAGCGATCGGTATGATGCGCATCATCTGCCCGGCAGCCAGAAGCGCGGCCTGCTGATTGGCATGGGCATGACGGAGAAGCAGGGCGGCACCGATGTGCTGAGCAACACCACACGCGCCGAACCGCCTGGCACGCGTGCGCCGGGCGAACCCTGGCGCATCACCGGCCACAAATGGTTCTTCTCGGTGCCGCAAAGCGACGCGCACCTGATTCTGGCGCAGACCGCCGCCGGGCTGAGCTGCTTCTTTCTGCCGCGCCTGCTGCCGGACGGCACGCGCAACGCCATTCGTCTTGAACGCCTGAAAGACAAGCTGGGCAACCGCGCCAATGCCAGCGCCGAAGTGGAGTTTCAGGATGCCTTCGGCTGGTTGCTGGGTGAGGAGGGCGATGGCGTGCGGCTGATCCTGAAAATGGGCGGTATGACGCGCTTTGACTGCGCGCTCGGCAGCCATGGCCAGATGCGACGCGCGCTGGCGATTGCGCTGCATCACGCCGGTCAGCGCCAGGTGATGGGCAAAAACCTTAGCGATCAGCCGCTGATGCGCGCGGTGCTGGCGCAGCAGGCACTGCAGCTGGAGGGACAAACCGCACTGCTGCTGCGTCTGGCGCGCGCCTGGTCAACGCCAGCCAGCGCGCATGAACGGCTGTATGCACGCCTGTTCACTCCGGCGGCCAAGTTCGTGATCTGCAAAGCCGGTATGCCGTTTGTGGCTGAAGCCATGGAGGTGCTGGGCGGCATTGGCTACTGCGAAGAGAGTGAACTGCCGCGCCTGTATCGCGAGATGCCGGTGAACAGCATCTGGGAGGGCTCGGGTAACGTGATGTGCCTGGATGTGCTGCGTGTACTGGGACGGCATGCGGAGTTGCTTAGTATGCTGCAGGATGAGTTTGATGCAGTGAAGGGCAGCAATCGCCACTTCGATCGCTGCTGGCGTCAGCTGCGGTTGCAACTCGGCAACCTGCGCGAAGAGCAGGGACGGCAGGTCAGCGATATGCTGATTCGGCTGGCGAGTGCCGCGGTGCTGCTGAAAGCGGCAGAACCGCCGCTGGCGGACAGCTGGTGCGCGCGTTATCTCTCATCGCGCCCGGCACAGGCGCTGAGTGATGATCTGAGCGCACGCTTACTGCAGCGTGCTACTGCCGCCTGAGGGCGCGCCGTACAGAATGGCGGTGGCATACCAGAAGCCAGGCATGGTGGTCTCATCGACCATCAGGATCTGATAGTAAACCGCACCGCTCTGATTGGCGCGTGCAGCGATCGCACGCTGCACATCATCCGGCGAGCCGCGTGAATGGGCGCTGACGGTGCCAAGCTTCGGCAGGCCATAGCTTTGCGCGCGGGTGATCTCCTGCGCCTGAGTGGTGGGCGCTGGCGGGGGTTGTGGCGTAGTGTGCAGTGCGGCACAGCCGCTCAACAGCAGGCCCAGCAGCAGAATAAGCGTACGCATGGTGGCTCCGGAAAACAGGCAGATGACTCAAGTGTAAGCCATCTGCCCGTGCTCATCAGTCGTTGAGGCGGAAAATACTCACCAGTTGGGTCAGATGATGGCCTTTCTGACTCAGGTGCTGCGCCGTGTGCTCGGACTGGTTAATCATGTCGCTGCTCTGATGGGTCGCATGGCTGATGTGGTTCATTGCCAGATTGACCTGACCAATACCAGCAGCCTGCTCCTGGGCGGCGATATTGATTTCCCCCATCAGGGTTTTCACCTGTTCGATATGGCTGACAATATGGCTCATGGCGTCACGCGTTTGTTCCGAGAGCGCATGGCCGGCGGCCACTTTGTCGATCGAACTGGCAATCAGCCCGTCAATCTCCTTCGCCGCATTAGCGCTGCGCTGCGCCAGCGCACGCACTTCCGCAGCGACGACCGCGAAGCCTTTGCCGTGCTCACCGGCGCGCGCCGCCTCAACCGCAGCGTTGAGCGCCAGAATATTGGTCTGGAAGGCAATCGACTCGATCACGTGGGTAATGTCGGCGATGCTCTGCGAGGCAATGCGAATCTCCGCCATGGTCTCTACCGAGCGCGCCACGGTGCTGCCGCCCTGGCTGACGGTGCTGGCGGCTTCACCGACCAGCGCCATCGCCTGACGCACGTTAGCGGCGGTTTGCGCCACGGTTGCGCCAAACTGCTCCATGCTGGCCGAGGTCTCTTCGACGCTGCTCGCCTGGCGGCCAATCTGCTCGCTGATGCTGGAACTGCTGGCCGCAATGGTGTCGGTGCCGTCGCTGATCTCACGCGCGGCGGCGCGTACCTGGCCTACCACTTTCTCCAGACCGTCGCCAATGCCGTTAATCGCGTTCACCAGCTGGCCGATCTCGTCGCGGCGCGCTGAGTCGAGGTGCGCCTGCAGATTACCCGCCGCGTACTGCTCGGCCAGATGGATCACCTGCTGCAGCGGCCGGGTAATGGCGCGCCGGCTATACAGCACAAAGCCAATGGCAAAGGCGAGCACCAGCGCCAGGCCAATCAGCATGAACAGATTGCGGCTGTGGGTGATCGGTGCCAGCAGGCTGGCGCGGCTGACTTCACCGGCGATAATCCAGTTCCAGCCCGGCAGTTGCTGCCATGCCAGCAGGCGGGTTTCGCCCTGATGCGCGATCTCCAGCAGGCCGTGCGGCTGC
This sequence comes from Type-C symbiont of Plautia stali, assembly GCF_059730935.1. NCBI lineage: Bacteria > Pseudomonadati > Pseudomonadota > Gammaproteobacteria > Enterobacterales > Enterobacteriaceae > Type-C symbiont of Plautia stali. Next base: position 453,592 of record NZ_AP035923.1, read on the forward strand.
GTCAGGATCTGCTGCTGTACGCTGCGATCCCAGTCCGGCAGCTTGCCTTCTGACTGACGGGCAAACAGATACTGGCCCTGTGCGCTGCCCGGCGTGCCGTTCAGCACGAAGAAGCTGCCGCTGTCACCGAGACGTCGCGCCAGCACTTTCTCCCGCATCAGCGCGTACTGTTTATCAATCTGCACGCCAACAAACAGAATGGCGATCACTGCGCCGCTGTCGTCCTGCACCGGCTGGTATTGAGTGATATAGCGATGGCCGAACAGCGTCGCCAGGCCGCGATACACTTCGCCCTTATTCACGCTGCGCCACGCCGCGCTGCTGCGATCAAGCTGGGTGCCAACCGCGCGGCTGCCATCCTCTTTCTTCAGTGAGGTCGCGATGCGAATGTAATCCTCGCCGTCGCGCACAAAAATGGTGGAGACTGCACCGGTACGATCGAGAAAATCGTCCACGGCGATCTGATCGAGGTTGAGGGTTTTCAGCCCGGCACGCAGCGTCGGCGTGCTGAACGATCCCACCTGAATGCGTGAGCTGTCGTCACGGCTGAATCGCTTGGGTAAAAAGCTCTGAAACAGCCGGGTATAGTTCGCCACTTCTTCCGATAAGGTCGCGTTAAACATCGTGGCCATTTCATTAATGCCGAGCACCTGGTTTTGCATATCGTCGACAGCCAGCTGCTCCAGCTGGCGCGCGGCGTTATGGCTGAGCGTTAACGTCAGGGCAAACAGCACGATTGCCACACTGAAAGACGTCAATACAGACAGCTTAATTCCGAGACTCATGGCGCTGAGAGAGAGACGCTTCATAAAGTACCTTTAATAAATAACTGGAGGGGTACAGGATCAACGGCAAAATGCGGCAAATGTTTAGGGCAGAAATTAATCGAAATAAATGTGATGTGGCTCGCGTTTTGGCCGGCAGCACGTACACTGAGACCAGTGATAATCATTCTCAACGGAGACGGTATGATTGAGTTGGCAACGGAGAACCTGGCGGGCATTGAGTGTATTCACGCGGCACCGGCCGGACAGCGGCTGGCGCGCTTACCCACCATCCTATTTTATCACGGCTTTACCTCATCGAAAGAGGTCTACAGCTACTTCGCCGTGGCGCTGGCACAGGCCGGTTTCCGTGTGGTGATGCCGGATGCAGAGATGCACGGCGCGCGCTACAACGGCGATACCGACGCGCGCATGACGCACTTCTGGGAGATTTTGCGCCAGAACATCGATGAAGTGCCGCTGCTGGAAGCGGTGCTGCGCGACAACGATTGGGTGGCAGATGAGCGTTTCGCTATTGCCGGCGCCTCAATGGGCGGGATGACCGCGCTGGGCGCGATGGCACGCTATCCACACCTGCACAGCGTTGCCTGTCTGATGGGCTCCGGCTACTTCATGCAGCTCAGTCAGACGCTGTTCCCGCCGCTGGTGGCGCACACGCCAGAGCAAAAAGCGGCGTTACAGGCGCGGCTGGCCCCGCTGGCGGCCTACGATCCCTGTCAGCAGCTGGCGCAGCTGGCTAACCGGCCGCTGCTGTTATGGCACGGTGAAGCGGATGAAGTCGTACCGTTTGCCGAAACGGTACGGCTGGAGAAGGCGTTGCGCGAGGCGCAGCTCGACAGCCGGCTCACCTTTCTGGCGGAAAAGCAGATCGGGCACAAAATCACGCCGCCAGCGCTCACCGCGCTGGTCAGTTTCTTTAAACATCATTTGTAAAACGGAACGGGCTGGCGGCGCGGAGCACGCCAGCCCTAAAGACAGGCCGGACTACAGTTGTGACGACAAGCGGTCGGCGGCGCTGGTGTTCGCGCTGACCGGGTTACCGCCTGGCGCATCCAGCCGGTTAACGTAGACATAGCCTGAAGCCGCTTTGCTGCTGTTACTTCTCATCTGCAGCGCCTGGTCAGCGGAGCTGGCAAGAGCGGGGGTAGACAGGAAGAGACCCAGTAAAGTGGCGATAATGACAGCTTTCATAATCGACTCCTCACTCCAGGGATTTCACTCTCAGGCGCGCTGATTAAGCCAAACCGTTGCGCCTGTAGAGAGTTTAGTTCTTCACCAGTACGACGCCAGATCGTCGTGCTGAACGCCTCGTTCAGGGATTTTGAACAATCTCTGACTAACCTGCTGAATCTCAATCCTTAGCACAAAAGGTGTCCCCGCCTGGCACGACAGCGACAATTTGATGAATTGTGCGCTTGAGTTTCCCCGGCGAGGTCAGTATGATTACGCGTCAATTTTTCAGCTGCATTCAGAGGTGTGTTTCATCTTTTGGGTGATTCGCAACCTATAACGTTCCTTGCTTCCGTGGGCCGCAGCTGACCCTGACAGGAGGCTGAATAATCCGTAAGGAGCTATCGATGCGTCATTACGAAATCGTATTTATGGTCCATCCTGACCAGAGCGAGCAGGTTCCGGGCATGATCGAGCGTTACACTGGTGCTATCACTGGTGCACAGGGCACGATCCACCGTCTGGAAGACTGGGGTCGCCGTCAGCTGGCTTACCCGATCAACAAACTGCACAAAGCACACTACGTTCTGCTGAACGTAGAAGCACCGCAGGAAGTGATCGACGAGCTGGAAACTAACTTCCGCTTCAACGACGCCGTTATCCGCAGCATGGTTATGCGCGTTAAGCACGCGGTAACTGAAGCTTCTCCGATGGTTAAAGCGAAAGACGAGCGTCGTGAGCGCCGCGAAGACTTCGCTAACGAATCGGCAGAAGACTCAGATGCTGGGGATTCTGAAGAGTAATCCACGATGACGGCCAATCGGCTGCGCCTGTCTGGCACCGTGTGCAAGACGCCAGTTCGAAAAGTCAGTCCGTCAGGGATTCCTCACTGCCAGTTCGTGCTTGAGCATCGTTCTGTGCAGGAGGAAGCCGGGTTTCACCGGCAAGCCTGGTGTCAGATGCCGGTGATTATCAGCGGCAGCGCCCATCAGGCGATTACTCAACATATAACGGTCGGCACGCAACTCACACTCGAAGGTTTTATTAGCTGCCATCAGGCACGCAATGGCCAGAGCAAACTTGTGTTACATGCCGAGCAGATTGAATTGATAGATTCTGGAGACTAGCCAAATGGCACGTTATTTCCGTCGTCGCAAGTTCTGCCGTTTCACCGCGGAAGGCGTTCAAGAGATCGATTATAAAGATATCGCAACGCTGAAAAACTACATCACTGAAAGCGGCAAGATTGTTCCAAGCCGTATCACCGGTACTCGTGCAAAATACCAGCGTCAGCTGGCTCGTGCTATCAAGCGCGCGCGTTACCTGTCTCTGCTGCCGTACACTGATCGTCATCAGTAATCGGCAACTGTCCATTAACGACTTTAAGAGGATAAGGTAATGCAAGTTATTCTGCTTGATAAAGTAGCAAACCTGGGCAGCCTGGGTGATCAGGTTAACGTTAAAGCGGGCTACGCTCGTAACTTCCTGGTTCCACAGGGTAAAGCTGTTCCTGCTACAAAGAAAAACGTTGAGTTCTTCGAAGCGCGTCGCGCTGAACTGGAAGCCAAACTGGCTGACGTTCTGGCTGCTGCTAACGCACGTGCAGAGAAAATCAATGCACTGGGCACCGTTACTCTCGCGTCTAAAGCAGGCGACGAAGGTAAACTGTTCGGTTCCATCGGTACCCGCGACATCGCTGATGCAGTTACTGCAGCTGGCGTTGAAGTGGCGAAGAGCGAAGTTCGCCTGCCAAACGGCGTTCTGCGCACCACCGGTGAGCACGAAGTTGACTTCCAGGTTCACAGCGAAGTATTCGCGAAACTGGTTGTGAATGTAGTAGCTGAGTAATTTTTTACTTAGTTTGAAAGCGCCGGCCTTGTGCCGGCGTTTTTGTTTCTGTTACTTACTGCGCGCGGATAAAGCTGCCGTCCGGCTGGCGGGTAAACAGCACCGGGCCGTTACTGCTCTCGACCGTTAAGCCGGTCACCACGCCCTGCGCGTTCTGACGAATCTTCACCTGCTGACCACTCTGCAGTGCGCTCAGCGGCTGCCCATCGCCTTCCACCCGCGCCATGGCAAACACATCATTGACCGGAAGATTGTTGTCACGGAACAGCTGTGCCAGCGTCTGGCCCGAGGCCACGGTATAGCTGTGCCATTCGCCCTGGGCATCACTCTTTGGCGTCGTATTCTGCGGCGGCTGCGCATTGTTATCGTAGATTTCCGCCTGCATCGGCACCTCTTTGCCGCTGCTCTCCGCCGGACGTTCCACCGGATACTGCGGTGTGCTGGCAGGCCAGAGAAACGCCAGCAGCATCACCAGCAGGGCAATAACGATACCGCGTCGGTGCAGCGGCGGCAGCGGATCCATCCAGCGTACGTTATCCAGCAGATGCCAGATGCGCTGCAGCACAGCGGGTATACGCGACGGGGTTTCAGAAGCCATTCTTTCCTCCTCCTCGCTGGCGGTCGTGACGCGCCTGTCAGGCAGCCAGCGTTGCAACCGGGAAAATAAGGTACGCGGTGCGCGCGTCCTGCGACGTCGTGGGGCGATTTGGCCCATGGATGCTCTCTTGTTCTATAGTATGGGCAAAGCGGGCGCGAAGTGCCTGCCAGCATTGAAAAATTTGACCTGCATATTGTTTCTCTTTCCCCGGGAAATGTCATCCGCGGCGCGCGAGATTTTACGCCAGCCGCCTGCGCTGTTATGCTGCCGGTTCTATTTTCTCCGGGATTAAGGAAACAAGATGACGACCCCTTCATTTGACAGCGTCGAATCACAAGCAAGTTACGGTATCGGTTTACAGGTTGGTCAGCAGCTGCAAGAGTCTGGACTGCAGGGTCTGCAGCCAGAAGCGCTGCTTGCGGGCCTGCGCGACGCGCTGGAAGGGAACTCACCGGCAGTTCCGGTTGACGTGGTACACCGTGCGCTGCGTGAAGTCCACGAGCGTGCCGAAGGCGTACGTCGTGAGCGCGTCGAAGCCATGGCGGCCGAAGGTCAGCAGTTCCTCGAGCAGAATGCACAGCGTGAAGGCGTGAGCAGCACCGAATCCGGCCTGCAGTTCAGCGTCATCACCCAGGGCGATGGTCCGATCCCATCACGTCAGGATCGCGTACGCGTGCACTACACCGGTAAGCTGATTGACGGCACCGTGTTTGATAGCTCCGTTGCCCGTGGCGAACCGGCTGAATTCCCGGTCAGCGGCGTGATTGCCGGCTGGATTGAAGCGCTGACCCTGATGCCGGTAGGCTCGAAGTGGGAGTTGGCCATTCCGCACAATCTCGCTTACGGCGAGCGCGGCGCGGGTGCCTCTATCCCACCATTCAGCACCCTGATTTTCGAAGTCGAGCTGCTGGAAATCCTGTAATAAACAGCGGGCGCCATATCTGGCGCCCGCGGTCACTACTTCTTCTCTGCCTGCTTCTGTAGATCTACCTGCCAGATTGCAAAGCCCGTTTCATCACTGCCGACGGCTTTCATCGGATAATCAGCATACTTCTCAATAAACTGCGTGGCTTTTGCGCCCGGCGCGGTCTCAAAGCGAATATCCAGCGGCGTTGCGCTGGCGATCGGTGCCAGCCGCCAGTTGTGATCGGCCTGTGGCTGCACCGCGCCGTGGGCGCGGGTTTCGCTGCTGATGTAGGCGGCCACCACCGAGCGGTTCTCATCCGGCGAAGCAAACGCGACATACTGCTCGCCGGTACCGGCAAATTTGCCGCCCCAGGCACGGTAATTATTGGTGGCAACGAGGAAGGTCGCTTTGGGATCGATCGGTTTGCCCTGCCAGCGCAGATCCTGGATGCGTGATGCCGCCGGGTTAATCAGCTGGCATTCGGCGTCGTAGCGCGCCGGTTGCGTCACATCGATCTGATACTGCACGCCGTCGATCACATCAAAATTGTAGGTGCGGAAATCCCAGTTGATCAGCGACTGCGGCTGACGACGATGCACGTCGATCTGATTAAACTGCGCTGCCGAGCACTCCAGCCACTCTTTCACCTGCGCACCGCTGACTTTCATCACCACCAGCGTATTCGGGTAGAGATAGAGATCGGCGGCATTACGGAAGGTAAGATCGCCTTTTTCCACTTCAACGTAGCTGGCCGGATCGTTCTTACGGCCGCCGGCCTTGAACGGGGCCGCTGCCGAGAGCACCGGTAAGCGGCCCAGATCGGGATCGCCCTGAATGAAGCGTTCGACGTAAGCACGCTGTGCATTATTGACGATCTGCACGGTGGGATCGTCCTGCACCAGCGACAGGTAGCTGTACATCACATCCGCCGACTTGCCGATCGGTTTTGCCACAAACTCACGCGTAGCGCGATGATCGTCGGCCAGCACTTTCACCAGATCGGCATCTTCCGCCGCCAGCGATTTTTTCGCTACCGCATCGTAAACTGGCCGTGCCTCGGCTTTACCCTGGGTCACCTGCCAGTTGCCGCCGTCATTTTTCAGCACCAGGTCAACCACGCCGAGATGATCGCCCCACATGCCGGGCATCACCGCCGGTACGCCGTTAAGCGTGCCCTGAGGGATATCCGCGCCTTTAATCGCCGCAAACTCTTTGCCGGGAAATACCGCGTGCGCGTGGCCGAACATGATGGCGTTGATACCTGGCACCTGACTGAGGTAATACACCGAGTTTTCCGCCATGGCATGGTACGGCTCACTGCTCAGACCGGAGTGCGGAATAGCGATGATTATTTCAGCACCTTTTGCGCGCATTTCCGGCACATAGCGCTTCGCTGTCTCGGTGATGTCATCAACGCGCACTTTACCCTGCAGATTGTTGCGATCCCACACCATAATCTGCGGTGGTACGAAGCCGATATAGCCGATTTTCAGCGTATGCGGCTTGCCGTCGCGGTCTTTTACCGCAGTTTCTTTAATTAAATAGGGGGTAAACAGCGGTTTGCCACTGGTTTCATCGATAACGTTGGCGTTGATGTAGGGAAAACGTGCCCCGGCAATCGCCTGCTGCAGATAGGGCAGGCCGTAGTTAAATTCGTGGTTGCCGAGATTGCCCACCGCGTAATCCAGCGTATTAAGGGCTTTATACACCGGATGGATTTCTCCCGGCTGCAGGCCTTTGGCCGCCATGTAATCACCCAGTGGGCTGCCCTGAATAATGTCGCCGTTATCCACCAGCACGCTGTTTGCTACTTCGCCGCGCGCCTGCTGGATGAGCGTAGCGGTGCGCACCAGACCAAACTTTTCGGTCGGCGTGTCTTTGTAGTAATCGAAATCCATCATGTTGCTGTGCAGATCGGTGGTTTCCAGAATGCGTAAATCCACCGTGGCAGCCTGCACCGTGGCGGCTGCAACGCACAGGGCCAGTAACGACATGCTCGCTTTGAACATGGCTTGCTCCTTGTTCGCTTTAATGGGCCTCTCAAAATAATGTAAAACCATGACGAATTATCATTTCAATTTGTGATGGGGCTCGGGATTTTGCCTCTTTCCTGCGTAAGCTGACGGAGTGCCTGCCATTCAGCATTGCGCCATAGCCGCCACGACCGAACTATGATATTGATAATCAAAGCGAATACGCTTAGCTGCGGCTGTCACAGCGTACCTGCTAAAATATCTGGAGACGGGCTGCCGGGGTTTCAGCGGCAGCATCAGCCGAAATGAGGTGAACAATGTTAGATAAAATTTGCCAGCTGGCGCGCAGCGCGGGCGATGCCATTATGCAGGTCTACGATGGCGCACAACCGCTGGACGTGACGCGTAAATCGGATGATTCACCGGTCACGGCGGCCGATCTGGCGGCACATCAGGTTATCGTGCAGGGCTTAGCGGCGCTGACGCCTGACGTGCCGGTGCTGTCGGAAGAGGATCCACCCGGCTGGGATGTGCGTCAGCACTGGCAGCAATACTGGCTGGTCGATCCGCTCGACGGCACCAAAGAGTTCATTAAGCGTAACGGCGAGTTCACGGTCAATATCGCGCTGATTGAGCACGGCAAACCGGTGCTGGGCGTGGTGTACGCGCCGGCTCTGGGGGTGATGTATTCTGCGGCCGAAGGCAAAGCGTGGAAAGAAGAGGGCGGCCACACCACGCAGATCCACGTGCGTGAAGCGCGACCGCTGCTGGTGGTGGTGAGCCGTTCGCACGCCGACAAAGACGAAGAGCTGAAAGAGTATCTGACCCAGCTGGGCGAGCATCAGACCACCGCTATCGGCTCCTCGCTCAAGTTCTGCCTGGTGGCAGAGGGTAAGGCGCAGCTCTATCCGCGCTTCGGGCCGACCAATATCTGGGATACCGGTGCCGGCCATGCGGTAGCAATTGCCGCCGGCGCACACGTGCATGACTGGCAGGGCAAAACCCTCGACTACGCGCCGCGCGAGTCGTTCCTGAATCCGGGCTTCCGCGTCTCGCTGTTCTGATACGCTATGCGCGCCACCCGCTGTGGCGCGATCACGCCTGCAGCAGCTGATGGATCAGTTTCATCGCCTGCTGCACTTCATCCTGCGTCAGCGGACCGTCTTTGGCGTAACGCACATGGCCGGTCTTATCCAGAATCACAATTGCCGAACCGCCTTTCTCCAGCTGCCACGCCTTGCGCGCGTTGCCGTTGCTGTCGACAATGAACTGCGACCACGGATACTGCTGTTTATTGCTCTCAATGCTGCTGCGCACAAACATCCCGGTGCCGGGAATGGCATCATCGGTATTGACCACCGTGGTGGTCTGATAGCGGTCGTGCGGCAGCTGGGCGGCTTTGATGGCTTCAATCAGCGAGGCGTTCTGTTCTTTGGCTGACGAGCGTCCGGCAATATGCAGGATGACCCGCACTTTGCCGCTCAGCTGGGCGCTGTTCCAGGGCTGGTAGCGAAACTTCTCCTGCTGATACAGCAGTTCTCCTTTGTCGTTAACGCCGACTGCCGGCACGCGCTCGCCAACCTTAAACGCGTGGGCTGAGGCAAGGCTGGGCAGCAGCAGCGCCAGGGCTATCACGGAATGTGCCAAACGCATGGTAATGCTCCTTAGTGATCCGACCAGTTATTCATGTTTTTGCAATATTAGGCGTGGATGATGCGCCTGTCGCGATGAGATAGCAGCTTTGTAACCCATGCCACAATTCCTTAACCAATGAAGGTTTATACTGGATTTTGTGATCGTTATGACAGAGTTCTCTGTAATGATGTGTCAATTCAGTAAAAAATCCATTTTTTCGGAACACCGGCAAGGAATCATGTTCTATAGTTATGCCTCATTTGCGCTTCAAGGGCTCGTACCGAATTTGGCAACGGCGAAGCGTATTACATCTGTTCAGGAGTTAAACAGCATGAAGATCTTCCAGCGCTATAATCCGCTGCAAATTGCGAAATATGTAAAGACGCTATTTAAAGGAAGGTTGTACATCAAGGATGTTGGCGCGTTTGAGTTCGACAAAGGCAAAGTCATGTTGCCGCGCGTCAAGGATAAACAGCACCTTAGCGTGATGTCAGAAATCAACCGCCAGGTGCTGCGGCTGCAAGCCGAGTACAACTAAGCAAAAGAAAGGGCGCCGCTGGCGCCCTGAATCTTTCTGTAACCGCACGATCACTGCTATGCGGCAGGCCCTTCAGACTCATCCAGCGTACTCTTCGACACATTCAGCACCGGCGGGCGGTCATCAATGCGCGTCACCAGCAGCTGGTCGATGCGGTAGCTGTCGATATCCACCACCTCGAATTTGTAGCCGGAGAATTTGACGAAATCGGTGCGTTTGGGGATCTTACGCAGCATATACATCATGAAGCCGCCGATGGTCTCGTAGTTGCCGGACTGCGGGAACTCGTCGATATCCAGCACGCGCATCACGTCATCAATCGGCGTACCGCCTTCCACCAGCCAGGAATTCTCGTCGCGCGCCACAATCTGCTCTTCCAGCCCCTGACCGACCAGATCGCCCATCAGCGTGGTCATCACGTCGTTAAGCGTGATAATTCCGACCACCAGCGCATATTCGTTCATGATCACCGCGAAGTCTTCGCCGGCGGTTTTAAAACTCTCCAGCGCCTCTGACAGCGTCAGTGTATCCGGCACAATCAGCGCCGAACGAATCTGCACGCCGCTGTTGAGCGTCATGCTCTGATTGCCCAGCACGCGCAGCAGCAGCTCTTTGGAATCAACGTAACCGACGATATGGTCGATATCGCCGTCGCACACCAGAAACTTCGAATGCGGGTGTTGCGCGATTTTGGTTTTCAGGCTGGTTTCGTCTTCGTGCAGATCGAACCACACGATATTTTCACGCGAGGTCATAGACGAAGGCACGGTGCGTGATTCCAGCTCAAACACGTTCTCGATCAGCTCGTGCTCCTGCTTGCGCAGCACGCCGGCCAGCGCGCCCGCTTCTACCACCGCGTAAATGTCATCCGAGGTGATGTCATCTTTACGCACCATCGGCAGCTTAAAGATGCGAAAGAACACGTTGGCCAGGCCATTGAACAGCCATACCAGCGGGCGGAAAACCAGCAGGCAGAAGCGCATCGGATTGATGATGCGCAGCGCGATGGCTTCCGGCGCGATCATGCCGACGCGTTTTGGCGTCAGGTCGGCAAACAGAATAAACAGGCTGGTGACGATGGTGAAGGAGCAGATAAAGCTGAGCTGATCCGCCAGTTCCGGCTCCATAAAGCGGTTGAACAGGCTGCTGAAGGCGGGAGAAAACGCCGCATCGCCGACGATACCGCCGAGAATCGCGACGGCGTTGAGGCCAATCTGTACCACGGTGAAGAACATGCCAGGCTGTTCCTGCATCTTCAGCACGCGCTGCGCGTTGATGTTGCCTTCATCGGCCAGCAGTTTCAGTTTGATCTTGCGGGCAGCCGCCAGCGAGATCTCCGACAGAGAAAAAAATGAACTGATTACGATCAGTAAAAGAATGACAAGCAGGCTATCAAGCATAAAAGATCCGTTGGGTTAATCACTTGTCATTTTTGGCCTGGGCAGCGCGAAGAGGCGTACATCCGGTACTTACCCGTCAAACAGGGCTATCCGTGCCAAAAATGTCTGCGCCAGTTCGACAAAGTCACGTTAACGTCGGGGCAGAAATGCGTGCAGGCGAGGCCTGCTGGTCGCTGATTATAGCAGCAGCGCTATTGCTGCCGCCAGCGGCGTGATTGGGCGGCTCGGATTAATCCGAGTGGCAGCTGGCGGTGCGCAGAAGCGCGGCTTCGTTGTTGTATCGGTACGCACATTTACCGACAATAGCAGTCGATTTGGCTTAGCGGCCGTTTTTACGCAGCCGCTCGCAAAAAAGAGCGGCTATGCTGATGGGTATGCAAGGTGTGGTGATACCCTTTCCACCAGAGTTAACGCCCCTGCGGAATAGGGGCAGGCATTATTAACAGGAGTACGCGTGCCGCGATTTCATGCTTATTGCTTGGCCAGCCTGCTGCTTGCCGCACCTGCTGTTGAGGCAGCCAAAGTGCGACTGCAGCTGGAAGGCCTGACCGGGGAGTTACAGAAAAACGTCAGGGCGCGCTTGTCCACTATCGGCAGTGACGAGGTGTCGAACGACGGCCGTTTCCAGGCGCGCGTGGCTGCCGCGATCAAAGAAGGTTTGCGTGCGCTGGGCTATTACGAGCCGCAGATCGACTTTGAATCACGCCCGGCACCGCCGCAGGGGGGGCGTCCGGTGCTGATTGCCCGCGTCACCGCCGGTGAGCCGGTGAAGATTGGCGGCAGCACCATCGTGGTGGAAGGCGCCGCAAAAGACGATCCTGACTATCAGGCGTGGGTGAAGCAGGGCAGGCCTAAAGTCGGCAGCCAGCTTAATCACGGCGACTACGATAAATTCAAAAACGGCTTCTCCAGCCTGGCGCTGCGTAATGGTTACTTCGACGGTGACTTTAAGCAGAGCCAGCTTGGTGTCTCGGTCGAACGGCGTTTAGCATTCTGGGATATCGACTACGACAGCGGCCCGCGCTATCGCTTCGGCGATGTCAGCTTTGAGGGCTCGCAAATCAATGAAGCCTATCTGCGCAATCTGGTGCCGTTCAAAAAGGGCGATCCCTACAGCTCACGCGATTTGGCCGAACTCAATCGTCGCCTCTCCGCCACCGGCTGGTTTAATTCTGTCGTCGTGGCACCCGAGTTCGATAAAGGACGCCAGACCAAAGTGCTGCCGCTCAGCGCCGCCGTGTCGCCGCGCGTGGAGAACACCATCGAAGCCGGTGTCGGTTACTCGACGGACGTCGGACCGCGGCTGAAAGGCACGTGGAAAAAGCCGTGGATCAACGACAGCGGCCACAGCCTGACCTCCAGCGCCTATATCTCCGCGCCGGAGCAGCAGCTTGATCTCAGCTATAAAGTGCCGCTGCTGAAAAGTCCGCTGGAGCAGTACTACACCTTCTCCGGCGGCCTGAAACGCACCGATCTCAACGACACCAAATCGGACACCACCACGCTGGCGATGTCGCGTAACTGGGACAGCAGCTCCGGCTGGCAGCGCGCGGTTAACCTGCGCTGGAGCCTCGACCACTTTACTCAGGGCAGCGTCACCAACACCACCATGCTGCTCTATCCGGGCGTCAGCCTGAACCGCACCCGTTCGCGCGGCGGCCTGATGCCGACCTGGGGCGATTCACAGCGCTATTCGGTAGACGTGTCGGACACCACCTGGGGCTCGGACGTCGACTTCCTGATCCTGCAAGCGCAGAACGTGTGGATCCGCACGCTGGGCGAGAAGCATCGCTTTGTGGCGCGCGGTAACCTTGGCTGGATTGAAACCAACGACTTTGAAAAAGTGCCGCCCGATTTGCGCTTCTTCGCCGGCGGTGACCGCAGCATTCGCGGCTATAAATACAAAGATATCTCGCCGCGCGATGACGAAGGCAAACTCACCGGTGCCTCAAAACTGGCCACCGGCTCGCTCGAGTATCAGTACAACGTCTCTGGCAAATGGTGGGGCGCGGTATTCGTCGACTCCGGTGAAGCGGTCAACGACATCAAGCAGAGTAATGTTAAAACCGGTGCAGGCTTCGGCGTGCGCTGGTCTTCTCCGGTAGGGCCGATCAAGTTTGATATCGCGCGCCCGATTGGTGACGACAAGGAGCATGGATTGCAATTTTATGTAGGACTGGGGCCTGAACTATGAAGCTGTGGAAAAAGGTCCTGATCGGTATCGGTATTTTCCTGCTGGTGCTGTTGGCCAGCGTGGCGTTTCTGGTGGGCACCACGCCCGGATTGCATCTGTTGTTTAAAGGTGCCGATCGCTGGGTGCCGGGCCTGTCGATTAACAAGGTGGAAGGCGGCTGGCGCGATCTGACGCTGAGCGGCGTGAAGTACCAGATGCCGGGCGTCAGCGTGGATGCCGGGCGCTTCCATCTGGCGCTCAACCTCAACTGCCTGCTGCACTCCTCGGTGTGCGTGAACGATATCGCGCTGCAGGACGTCAGCGTGGTGGTCGACAGCAAAAAAATGACGCCCGCCAGTGCGCCGCCGCCGGAAGAGGAGAGCGGCAGCAGCAATCTCAGCACGCCATACCCGATTACCCTGAGCCGGGTCAGCCTGCATAACATCAACGTCAAAGTCGATGATACCGCCATTTCGCTGCTCGACTTCACCAGCGGCCTGCAGTGGCAGGATCGCGCGCTGACGCTCAATCCCACCCATATCCAGAGCCTGCTGATCGCGCTGCCGAAGGCGGCGAAAGTGGCGGACGAACAGGTGGTGCAGCCTAAAGTGCAGCAGCCGCAGCCGGATGAGAAACCGCTGGGCGAAACGCTGCAGGCGATGTTTGCCGAGCCGCTGCTGCCGGCACTGCCGGATTTCCAGCTGCCGCTCGATATCAACGTGCAGCAGCTGTTAGGTGAGCAGTTGCGCATCACTGGCGATACGGACGTGGCGATTACGCGTCTGCTGCTGAAGGCCAAAACTACCGACCGGCATGTGCAGCTGGAGACCTTTGACGTCGACTCGCCGCAGGGACAGCTCAACGCCAGCGGCGATGCCCGGCTGGCGGATAACTGGCCGGTCAATTTTGTGCTCAACGGCTCGCTGAATCTCGATCCGATTAAAGGCGAGAAGATCAAACTGAACCTCGCCGGGGCAATGCGCGACGAGCTGAAGCTGGGCCTGAACCTCTCGGGGCCGGTGCGTGCCCAGCTGGACGCTGCCGCGCAGCCGGCGGTCGCCGGTCTGCCGCTGTCGCTCAAACTCACCAGCCCGCAGCTGCGCTGGCCGCTGACCGGTCCGGTGCAGTATCAGGCGGATAATCTCGACTACCAGTTCAGCGGCAAAGCCACCGACTACGTGATGTCGCTGCGCACCGCGGTGAAGGGCGAAGCGGTGCCGCCGGCCACCATTGCGCTGGACGGTAAAGGCAACGTGCAGCAGTTCAGTCTGGATAAACTGCGCGTGGCGGCGCTGCAGGGCAACATTGACCTCAGCGCGCTGGTGGACTGGAGCAAAGCCATCAGCTGGCGTAGCGAACTGACGCTGGCGGGCATCAATACCGCTAAACAGTATCCTGACTGGCCGGCGAAGCTCGACGGTAAAATCACCACGCGCGGTAGCCTGTACGGCGGTAGCTGGCAGCTCAGCGTGCCGCAGCTGGCGCTGAAGGGCAATGTGAAACAGAACGCGGTGAGCGCCGAAGGCTCGCTGACCGGCAACAGTTACAACCAGTGGAAAATCCCCGGCATTGACATCGCGCTGGGGCGCAACCATCTCGACGTGAAGGGCGAACTGGGCGACGCGCTAAATCTCGACGCCAGTGTCGATGCGCCGCATCTGGATAACGCGCTGCCGGGCCTCGGCGGCGTAGCCAAAGGCACTATAAAGGCGCGCGGTACGCTGCAGGCGCCCCAGCTGCTGGCCGATCTTACCGCCAGCGGCCTGCGCTGGCAGCAGTTGCAGATCCGCCGTGTCACGCTGCAGAGCGATGTGAAATCCAGCGATCAGGTCGCCGGTAAACTGCAGCTGCGCGTGGAGCAGCTACAGCAGGACGCGCTTAAGATCGGCCTGCTAACGCTCAACGCCGACGGTAACGAGAAGCAGCATCAGCTGAAACTCAACGTGCAGGGCGAGCCGGTCTCCGGCCAGCTGGCGCTCAACGGCAGCTTTGACCGCCAGACGCAGCGCTGGCAGGGTAATCTCAACAATACGCGTTTTGACACGCCGGTGGGCGAATGGCGCCTGACGCGCGCGATGACGATTGACTACCTGAACAGCAAACAGAGCGCCACCATCGGGCCGCACTGCTGGCAAAACCCCAACGCGCAGCTGTGCGTGCCGGAGCCGATCGAGGCCGGAGCCAGCGGCCATGCGCACGTGGTGCTGAACCGCTTCGATCTGGCGATGGTTAAGCCGTTCCTCACCGATGCCACCCAGCTGAACGGCGTGTTCAGCGGTGATGCGCGCGTGAACTGGACCGCCGACGGCGCGCTGCCGACCGGCACGGTGTCGCTTAAAGGAAACGGCGTAAAAGTGGTGCAGGATGTGCAGGGGAATAACCTGCCGATCGCCTTCGACACGCTCAACCTGAATGCGGCGCTGCGTAATGGACGCGCGCAGCTCGACTGGCTGATTCACATCGTGAATAACGGTCAGCTGAGCGGCAACGTGAAAATCGCCGATCCGGAGAATCGCCGCCAGCTGTCAGGCAACATCGGCATCAGCAACATTTCACTGGCGATGCTCAACCCGGCGCTGATGCAGGGCGAGAAGATCAAAGGCAACCTCAACAGCAATCTGCGTCTCGGCGGCACGCTGCAGCAGCCGCAGATCTTTGGTCAGCTGGGGCTGAGCGATGTTGATGTGGATGGCAGCTTTATGCCGGTCGATCTCACCTCGGCCAATCTCAACCTGGTGTTTAACGGCATGAGCTCCACGCTCAACGGCCTGATCCAGACGCAGCAGGGTAACCTCAATCTGGGCGGCAACGCGGACTGGAGCCAGCTGGATAACTGGCGCGCGCGCGTTACTGCGCAGGGCAGCCGTATTCGCGTTACCGTTCCGCCGATGGTGCGGATGGACGTTTCGCCGGACCTGGCGTTTGAAGCCACACCGGCGGCGTTCAACCTTGACGGCAAGGTTGATATTCCGTGGGCGCGCATCACGGTGCAGGAAGTGCCGGAGAGCGCTACCGGCGTGTCGTCGGATGAGGTGATGCTGGATGAGAACCTCAAGCCGATTCAGCCGAAAACCGCCGCGATCCCGATCAACAGCAATCTGGTGATCCACGTCGGCAACGATGTGCGCCTCTCGGCCTTTGGCCTGAAAGCGCGACTCAACGGCGATCTCAAACTGGTGCAGGATAAAACCGGCCTGGGTTTAAACGGACAAATCAATATTCCTTCCGGCCGTTTCCACGCGTATGGTCAGGATCTGATTGTGCGTAAAGGCGAGCTGCAGTTCGCCGGTCCGCCGGATCAGCCGTACGTCAACCTGGAGGCGATTCGTAACCCGGAAGCCACCGAGGATGATGTGACAGCCGGTCTGCGCGTCACCGGGCTGGCCGACGAGCCGAAGGTGGAGGTCTTCTCCGACCCGGCAATGTCGCAGCAGGAGGCGCTGTCTTACCTGTTACGCGGTCAGGGACTCAGCAGCGATGGCGACAGCAACGCCTTAACCTCGGCGCTGGTTGGACTGGGGGTTGCACAAAGTGGTCAGGTTATGGGTAAAATCGGCGAGACCTTCGGCGTCAGTAACCTTGCGCTTGATACCACCGGTGTCGGCGACAGCCAGCAGGTGCAGGTGAGTGGTTATGTGCTGCCGGGTCTGCAGGTAAAATACGGTGTTGGCATATTTGATTCACTGGCGACGCTCACTTTGCGTTATCGCCTGATGCCCAAACTCTATTTGGAAGCCGTGTCGGGTCTCGATCAGGCACTGGATTTGCTCTATCAGTTTGAGTTTTAGCAATGCGAATAATTGTCTACGGCAGTTTACGGCGCAAGCAGGGAAATAGTCATTGGATGACCAATGCGCAATGGCTCGGCGACCATCAGATTGAAGGGTTTGCGCTCTACAATCTCGGTCACTATCCGGGCGTGGTTGAGGGGGACGGCACGGTGTACTGCGAAGTGTATCGCATCGACGCCAGCACCCTCGGCGAGCTGGATGCCTTGCGCAGCAAGAACGGCGAGTATAAGCGCCAGCTGATCCAGACGCCCTACGGCAGCGCCTGGCTGTACGTGTATCAGCGTTCGATTGCCGGTCGCACCCGCATCGCGAGTGGCGACTGGTTACGGCGCGATGACGCCGCAGAAGCGTAAATAAAAACACCGCCCAGTGGGCGGTGTTTTTTTTATCTGCCGATCGCCATACATAGCGATGCGACAGCGATGACAGAAAACTTACTTCTTCTGTGCGCGCTCGAAAGAGGAGATGATTTCAGCTTTAGCCGCTTCCGCGTTGTCCCAGCCGTCAACCTTCACCCATTTGCCTTTTTCCAGATCTTTGTAGTGCTCGAAGAAGTGGGTGATCTGCGCTTTCAGCAGTTCTGGCAGGTCGTTCACATCTTTAATGTGATCGTACTCTTTGCTCAGCTTGGTGTGCGGAACCGCTACCAGTTTGGCATCTTCACCTGATTCGTCGGTCATCTTCAGCACGCCCACTGGACGGCAGCGGATCACTGAACCTGGCTGCAGCGGATACGGGGTTGGCACCAGTACGTCAACCGGGTCACCATCCAGAGACAGCGTGTGGTTGATGTAACCGTAGTTGCACGGATAGAACATGGCGGTAGACATGAAACGGTCTACAAACAGGGCGCCAGACTCTTTGTCCACTTCATATTTGATCGGATCGGCGTTGGCCGGGATCTCGATGACGACATAGATATCTTCTGGCAGATCTTTACCTGCAGGCACCTGGTTCAAACTCATCTGGCTTTCCTTCATTAGTCGTAAGTTGAGTGACGGCTATTATAGCCAACTGACTCTGAAAGTATGCCCCCTTTTTGGCGTTTCGGAATGGTCCAGCAGGCTACTTCGTGGTGACAAACAGCGACACAATCCCTGCGGCGATTAGCGGCCCGACCGGCACGCCGCGAAAGAACGCCACACCAATCACCGTGCCAATCAGCAACCCGCCAATCACCGACGGCTGCACGCTCATTAAACTAACGCCGCGACCGCCGAGCCAGGCAACAAACACGCCAACGATAATCGCCACAATGGATTGCCAGTTAGCAAAGGATTTCAGCAGCGACGAGGCCGGCAGCGTGCCGCTTGCCAGCGGTGCCATGACGGCCACGGTGAGAATAATGATACCAATCTGGATGCCCTGCTTTTCGACGTAGGGAAAGAACTGTGCCAGCGGCGTGAGCTTAATCACCAGCAGGATGAGAATCGAAATGGTGACGGCGCTGTTGTGGACGAAGTAGCTCAGGATGGCGAGGCAGATAAGTATGAGGGTCGAGGCGTAGGCAGCCATGGTTTCTCCGTGAATAATGGGCGCGCTGACCGTGGCCAGCGCTGAGCGTGTTTAACGCCCCCATTTATCAACAATCATCGGGATTGGCGCAACTGCCTTTGTTGATTGATTGCAGCATCAGTGCCTGGTTGCGCACCAGACTGACGCCCTGCGCGCCCACTGACAGCGCCGCCATGGAGCCCTGACTGCTGAGGAAATAGCTGCGGCTGGCATCGGTCCAGCTATCACGGTAGGCCAGCCAGGCGCGCTGCGCATTACGCAGTTTGTCTTTGGGCTCACCGGTTAATTTCTTCATCAGCTGGCTATATTGCGCATTCATCTCTTTGTCCCACGCTTTATTGGCCGTGCTGTAGCACTGCGACATGCCGGCAGTGCTGGACTCTTTATTAAGGCATTGATTGAGCTGCTGATCGATAGGGTTTTGCTGTGCCATTGCCACGCTGGACGCGAACAGACAGGCAAGCGGAAGCCATTTTTTCATCGTTACATTCCTTGCTTTTAGCGCTACGAACTTCAGGAAATCTGAAGCGTAGATGATCGTAATCAGGTTGACCATCAATGAAGGATAAAGTTTCCCCTGGTCACTGCCGATAATCTCTCCGTTTTAGGGCTACTGGATTCTCCCTTTTTTAAAGCGCACGGGAATTATCATGATCACACAGCTATCTATACGCACGGCTTTACTCTCTCTTCTGGCCTTTATGACGCTGCTGCTGCTGGCAGTGAGCGGTATGGGCATTTACGCCATCAATTCCGGCAACCAGTCACTTGACGCCATCAACCGTATTCAGGGCATTGAACTTAACAGCCTGTATCAGAGCAACGCCGATCTGATGCGTGCCCGCGCCAGCGCCGCGCTGGCGGTGCGCAAAATTGAAATCGGCCTGCTGGACGAGGGCGCCACAGTCACCAAACAGGCGCAGGCGGATGTCGCCAGCTCGCAACGCCATCTGACCGCGTTTATTGATGCCGGTACCGTCACCGCGCAGGGCAAAAGCCTCGCCGATGCGGTCGCGGCCGCGTTCAGCGCGTATCAGAAAGGTGCCATGGCACCCATGATGGATGCGCTGCAAAAGCAGTATACCGATGAGTATTACCAGGTGCTGGAAGGCAACCTGTCGCAGCTGGCGGCTAACTATTCAAAGGCAGTGAACGACTTCAGCCTGTATGCCGACGAAGTCTCTGCCGCACGTCTGGCGGCAGCGGCGCACAATGAACTGCAGATGAAGATCATGATTGGCGTCGCCGTCGCGCTGACCCTGTTGCTGATTGCACTGGCCTGGCTGCTGCTGCGCCGCGCGCTACTGCGTCCGCTGGATGGGGCAATCCAGCATCTGGAGCAGATTGCAGCCGGCGATCTGTCGCAGCCGCTGCCGGCAGCGGCCAATAACGAAATCGGCCGTCTGAACCAGGCGCTGACGGGAATGCAGCTGGCGCTGCGCAACTCGGTCAGCCAGGTGCGTGAAGCCAGCCTGCAGATTGACGTCGGGAGCCGCGAGCTGTCCGCGGGCACGGTGCATCTGTCGCAGCGCACGGAAGAGTCGGCGGCCTCGCTCGAGCAGACTGCCGCCAGCATGGAGCAGCTCACGGCTACCGTCCGGCTTAACGCCAGCAACGCGCAGCAGGCCAATCAGCTGGCCAGTAGCGTGTCCGATACCGCCGACCGCGGCGCGGAAGTGGTGTGCTATGTGATGGAGAAGATGCGTGAGATCACCCACAGCTCCGATCGGATCGCCGATATTCTCAGCGTGATCGACGGTATTGCGTTCCAGACCAACATCCTGGCGCTCAACGCTTCGGTGGAAGCGGCGCGTGCCGGTGAGCAGGGGCGTGGTTTTGCCGTGGTTGCCAACGAAGTGCGCACCCTGGCCGGGCGCAGCGCCAGCGCCGCCAAAGAGATTCGTGAGTTGATCAGCGAATCACAGACGCGGGTCAAAGAGGGCAGCGACATGGCCACGCGCGCCGGCGAAACCATGGATGAGATCTCCAGTGAAGTGATGCGGGTCACCGCGCTAATGAAAGAGATCTCCATCGCCTCGGAAGAGCAGAGCCGCGGCATTGAGCAGGTCAATCAGGCGGTGACGCAGATGGATGAAGCCGCGCAGCAAAACGCCGCGCTGGTGGAACAGGCCAGCGCCGCTACACAGTCGCTGGAAGCGCAGTCGCAGCAGTTGCAGGCATCCATGGCACAGTTCCGCGTGGCGACAGCATAATCAGGGTGGGGTCAGGGATGACCGGTAACGCTGCCTGCGTTCGCCCTGATGGATGGCGACGCGGGAGAAGATAACGCGGTAATTTACGCGGTGCGTCTTATGGTGCACCGCTGTTCAGACCGGCGGGAAACGCCAGAATCATGGCGGCCAGCCGATCATCTTCCGCCAGAAAATAGGCTGCCGGCACTTCCAGCACCTGCGCCAGTAATTGCAGCGTTAATAAGTCCGGTTTATGCACGCCCAGTTCATAGCGATTAATACGCGCGCTGGCAGAAAACTCTTCGATCCCTGCGGCAATACCCAATCCTTTCTGCGACAAACCTTTCGCCAGACGCGCTTGTTTCAGGCGTCGACAAAAAGTGTCTTGCAGCGAGGAGGTCGGTTTCATAACTACGAGAATCGTAGATTTAGCGCTTGTCAGATACTACGAGTAACGTAGTATCGTCACGGGAATGGATAAGCGAACTAAGGAGAGTTGCGTGAATAATGCGAAGTCAGACTGGCATCCGGCCGATATCATTGCGGCGCTGCGTAAAAAGGGAACCTCAATGGCGGCGTTATCCCGACAGGCGGGATTATGTTCCACCACGTTAGCCAACGCGCTGGCGCGTCCGTGGCCGAAAGGGGAATTAATTATTGCCGAAGCAATTGGTATTTCGCCGGCTGAGATCTGGCCGAGTCGTTATTATGCGGAGAATGGTGAATTAATTAATCGTCAGGCAAGAATCAGAAATAAAAAATAATTAAGCCTGGGCACCGACGTAATGCCGATTTAGTGGCAATTAATCTCTGTATGCCGGTGCGCATAAATGCGCACCCAACATAATCCGTGCCATCAACCTGTAGGGTCGCCATTAATGGCGACCCAAAATCATTAACTAACAGGCTTCACACACGCAGGCATTTTAAATGCCCGCTTACATTACGCCTGATGTTCGTCCGGGAACTCACGCATAAAGCGTTCCACGTCGTCGACCATCGCATCATTACCGCAGAAGAACGGGCAGCGCTGGTGCAGCGTTTCCGGCTGAATATCGAGGATACGGTTTTTACCGTCGCTGGCTTTACCGCCCGCCTGTTCGGCGAGGAAGGCCATCGGGTTGCACTCATACAGCAGGCGCAGCTTGCCTTTCGGGTGGCTGGCGGTGCTGGGATAGAGATAAATGCCGCCTTTCAGCAGGTTGCGGTGGAAATCCGCCACCAGTGAACCGATGTAGCGCGAGGTGTAAGGGCGCTTCGTTGAAACATCTTCTTCCTGGCAGAACTTCAGGTACTTTTTCACGCCCTGCGGGAAGCGGATGTAATTCCCTTCGTTGATCGAGTAGGTGTAGCCTTTTTCCGGGAAGGTCATGCGTTCGTGGCTCAGGCAGAACACGCCGAGCGACGGATCGTAAGTGAAGGCATGAACGCCCACGCCGGTGGTGTACACCATCATGGTTGAGGAACCGTACACCACGTAACCTGCGGCAACCTGCTTGTGGCCCGGTTGCATGAAATCGGCTTCAGTGATCGGCGTGCCTGGCTCGCTAATACGATGATAAATCGAGAAAATGGTGCCGACGGAAACGTTAACGTCGATGTTCGAAGAACCATCCAGCGGGTCCATTAATACTACGTACTTACCGTTCTCCGAACCTTCAAAGATGACAAACTCATCTTCTTCTTCGGAAGCAATCCCCGCGACCACACCGCGCGCCTTCAGTGCCGCTTTCAGCTTTTCGTTAGCGAACAGATCCAGCTTCATCTGCTGCTCACCCTGCACGTTCTCTACGCCGCTGGCACCGAGAATATCCACCAGACCCGCTTTGTTGATGTCGCGGTGGATGATTTTTGCGCCCAGCTTGATGGAGGAAATCAGCGCCGTCAGTTCACCTGTGGCGTGAGGAAAGTCGTGTTGCTTCTCGACGATGAATTCGCCTAACGTTTTCATAACACATTCCCTGAATCTACGATGGAGTGGCAGCAGCTGTAACAAGCTACCAACGTATGCGTACGCAGTTTAGCCGATTGAACTTCAAAAACCATAGTCCTAATCCGTTTCTTCCCTCCGGACTCGGCGTTACACTGTGCGCCGAACTTTTGAGTAATGGATCTTTTTATGCGCATTCACATCCTTGGGATTTGTGGCACTTTTATGGGCGGACTGGCGATGCTGGCCCGCTCGCTCGGACACGAAGTGACCGGTTCAGATGCCAATGTCTATCCGCCGATGAGCACGCTGCTGCAACAGCAAGGCATTGAATTAACTGAAGGTTACGACGCCTCGCAGCTGGAGCCGGCACCGGACCTGGTAATCATCGGCAACGCCATGACGCGCGGCAACCCGTGCGTGGAAGCGGTGCTGGAACGCAACATTCCTTACCTCTCCGGACCGCAATGGCTGCACGATTTCGTGCTGCGCGATCGCTGGGTGCTGGCGGTGGCCGGTACCCATGGCAAAACCACCACAGCCGGCATGGCAGCGTGGATTCTCGAGGCCTGCGGCCTGGAACCGGGCTTTATTATTGGTGGGGTGCCGGGTAACTTCGACGTATCGGCAAAATTAGGAAAAAGTCCATTCTTCGTCATTGAAGCAGATGAGTACGATTGCGCGTTTTTCGACAAGCGTTCCAAGTTTGTACACTACTGCCCGCGCACGCTGATCCTCAACAATCTTGAGTTCGATCATGCCGACATCTTCGACGATCTGCGGGCGATCCAGAAGCAGTTCCACCATCTGGTGCGCATCGTGCCGGGTCAGGGCAAGATCCTGCTGCCGGAACACGATCACAACATTAAGCAGGTGATGGCGATGGGCTGCTGGAGCGAGCAGGAGAGCGTGGGCGATAACGGCCGCTGGCAGGCGAAGAAGCTGGTGCCGGATGCCTCGCGCTGGGAAGCGTGGCTCGACGGTGAGAAAGTGGCGGAAGTGAACTGGGCGCTGGTCGGCGAACACAACATGCACAACGGCCTGATGGCGATTGCCGCCGCACGTCACGTTGGCGTGAAGCCGTGCGATGCCGGTGAGGCGCTGAACAGCTTCATTAACGCGCGTCGTCGCCTCGAGCTACGCGGCGAAGTGAACGCGATTAAGGTGTATGACGATTTTGCCCATCACCCAACGGCGATTCTCGCTACGCTGGCGGCGCTGCGCAGTAAAGTCGGCGGTACCGCACGCATTCTGGCGGTGCTTGAGCCGCGCTCTAATACCATGAAGATGGGCGTGAGCAAGAACGAACTGGCCCCTTCGTTAGGGCGTGCCGATGAGGTATTCCTGTTCCAGCCGCACCACATTCCGTGGCAGGTCGCCGACGTTGCGGACGCCTGCATTCAGCCTGCGCACTGGAGCGCGGACATTGATACGCTGGTGGAGATGGTGGCTAAAGCGGCGCAGCCGGGTGATTCGATTCTGGTGATGAGCAACGGCGGCTTTGGCGGGATTCATCAGAAACTGCTGGAGCGGTTAGGTAAGTAATGCGTGGCCGGTTCAGGCCGGCCCTGGGAGAGAGGCGATCTGCCCTCATCCCAGCCTTCTCCCGCAAGCGGGAGAAGGGGCCGTCCGGTGCGGACGTCACATTCAGCGCTCGTCCTCCGCTACCTCAGCACAATGCTTCAGCTACCTCAGCACTGTGCTATTCCTTCTCCCGCAAGCGGGAGAAGGGGCCGCGCGGTGCGGACGTCACATTTAGCGCTCGTCCTCAGCTACTTCAACACTCTGCTTCTAACCCGGCACTGTACTTTATATCCCCTCTCCCGCTTGCGGGAGAGGGTTAGGGTGAGGGCAGGGCAGCCGTCCGCAGCGGACTTACGCTTCAGCCAGCTCGCGCAGGTACTGGAAAATCTGGCGGGCGGCTTTTGGCGGCTTACTGGCGGCTTTCTCTTTCTGCGCGTTGCGGATCATACTGCGCAGCTGCTGACGGTCAGCGTGCGGATAGAGATTCAGCACTTCCGCCACCGCGTCATCACCCTGTTCAATCAGCCGATCGCGCAGCTGCTCCAGCTTATGGAACAGCGCAACCTGCTGGTTGTGGCGGTTCTTCAGCTTATCCAGCGCCAGGCGGATTGGCTCTTCGTCGCGCTGACGCAGCATTTTACCAATCAGCTGCAGCTGGCGGCGGCGGCCTTCCTTCTTAATGCGCTGCGCCAGTTCAATGGCGTCACGCAGCTGTTCATCAAGCGGGATCTTATCCAGGGAGTTCTTCCCTAAATCCACTAACTCGGCGCCCAGGCGTTTCAGCTCCTCGGCGTCGCGTTTAATTTCACTTTTACTGACCCAGATAATCTCTTCGTCTTCTTCTTCCTGATTATCCGGCACATCGTCGAGCCAGTCTTCGGGCTGCTTCGTCATCTGTTGGCTCCCTAAAAAAAGAGGCTAATCCTACCAGTTTATCGGGCGACTGCGAAATTGTTCTCTGAGTCTGATAGACTCAATAAATTCATACTTAAGATTAGACGGCAGGTCGATGAACGTATCTACTCAGGTTGCAGAACAACGTAAAGTGTTGGAACAGGCTGTCGCGCAGGCGCTGGAACTGGCGCAAGCCAGCACCGACGGAGCAGAAGTGGCGGTCACCAAAACCACCGGAATCGGTGTCAGTACCCGCTACGGCGAAGTGGAAAACGTCGAATTCAACAGCGATGGCGCGCTTGGCATCACCGTCTATCACCAAAACCGCAAAGGCAGTGCTTCCTCGACCGATCTCAGCCCGGACGCGATTAAACGCACCGTGCAGGCGGCGATCGATATCGCGCGCTACACCTCGCCCGATCCCTGTGCTGCGCCGGCCGAGCGCGATCTGCTGGCGTTTGAGGCGCCGGATCTCGATCTCTATCACCCGTGGGAGATCGACGCCGATCGCGCCATCGAGCTGGCCGCGCAGGCCGAGCAGGCCGCGCTGCAGGCTGATAAGCGCATCACCAATACCGAGGGGGGCAGCTTTAACAGCCACGTCGGTATCAAAGTCTTTGGTAACAGTCACGGCATGCTGCAGAGCTACTGCTCGAGCCGGCATTCGCTGTCGAGCTGCGTCATTGCCGAGCACAACGGTGACATGGAGCGCGACTACGCCTATACCATTGGCCGCGCGATGGGCGATCTGCAAAGCGCCGACTGGGTGGGCGCGGAGTGCGCGCGCCGCGTGCTGGCACGTCTTTCGCCACGTAAGCTGCCGACCATGAAAGCGCCGGTGCTGTTTGCGCCGGAAGTGGCTACCGGCCTGTTCGGCCATCTGGTGGGCATGATCAGCGGCAGCAGCGTTTACCGTAAATCCACCTTCCTGCTTGACGCGCTGGGCCAGCAAATTCTGCCGTCGTGGCTGACGATTGAAGAAAAACCGCATCTGCTGAAAGGGCTGGCCTCGACGCCGTTTGATAGCGAAGGCGTACGCACCGAAGCGCGCGATATCGTAAAAGATGGCGTGCTGCAGAACTGGCTGCTGACCAGCTATTCAGCACGTAAACTCGGCCTGCAAAGCACCGGCCATGCGGGCGGCATTCATAACTGGCGCATCGCCGGTCAGGGCCACAGCTTTGACGATCTGGTGAAGCAAATGGGGCGCGGTTTGATCGTTACCGAGATGATGGGTTCCAGCGTCAGCGCCATGACCGGCGACTACTCACGCGGTGCGGCTGGCTTCTGGGTTGAAAACGGTGAAATTCAATACCCTGTGAGCGAGATCACAATTGCGGGCAACCTCAAAGATATGTGGCTCAATATGGTAACGGTCGGTAACGACATTGAAACGCGCAGCAATATACAATGCGGATCGGTGCTGCTGCCGGAGATGAAAATCGCCGGACAATAAAGACATCGCTTGATGAAAGCAGCCCACAGCGGCTGCTTTTTTTTCGCCTGATAATAATTAAAGGAAAACGTTATGCGTAAGCATGTGATTGCTATGTTGTCTTTGTCGTTGCTGTTCTCTTCAGCCAGCCTGTTCGCGGCTGACCTGGAGCAGGATATGGATACCCTGAAAGACGGGCTGAGTGTCGTTAAGAAAACCTCTGACGCCCAGGAAATGCACGCTGCACTGGGCAAGATGCGTGCCGCTGCGCAGGATGCAAAAAAATCCACGCCGGAAAAACTGGAAGGTCAGGGCGCTGACAGCGCACAGATCAAGGATTACCACGCCGGCCTGGACTCACTGATTGCCCAGATTGATGTCGTCGACCAGCTGGCGCAGGCTAACAAGCTGGACGAGGCGAAAACCGAAGCGAAGAAACTGGAAGATATCCGTAACGCCAACCATAAGAAATTCCGCTGATAAACCGGGCCAGCCCGCAGGCTGGCCTTATTCCTGCCGCGGCTTCGCGTCATTCCACCGTTTTTATCCCGCTTTTTACCTCATTTCACGCATTTCGTGAGCGATCTCGCATAGTTCGTGCATCGTGCGATCTGGCGCACAGTCGCCCGTGGGATTTCCACTTTGAGGTGGAAATGTTGCGTCTCCACACCGCCAGGCGGACAGCGTAATTTCTTCTCAACGCGAATTATCTGACATTGTCCGCTGTAAACAGGAGTAACAAGGTGAGGAGTGATGCTGTCCCACTGAAACCGAGCACGCCGGAGGCAATCCAGGCGCTGGCGGATAAGGTGATGAATCAAATCGCGGCGCTGTATGCCGCGCACCACATTGCAGCCAATGCGGTGCAACAGCAAATGCTGGCCTCACATGTCCGCGCCATGGCGGCACGCTCTCTCACCGGAGAGGCGCTGCCGGACGTCGAAGCCGAACTGTTTGAGGACATCTCGCCTGAGACCATGGCGCTGGCGCAGCAGGTGGTGGATCTGTTTGACAATTTGCCTGTCGAAGAAGCCTGGCTGCTGTCGGTGCATATCGAAGTGGCGAAATCGAACGAAGCATGAATTGAGAGAGGAACGGAATATGGTAACGGTAGTGATTGGCGATCGTCTGGGTAAAGGACAGAAAGTGGCAGCGGGCGTGGAAAAAGCCGGCGGCCGGGCAGTAGTGGTGCCGGGCGTGGCGGCGGATATGAAACTGGGCGATGTGATGAAGGCGGAAAACGCTGATTTCGGCATCTCCTTCTGCGGCAGCGGCGGCGCCGGTGCCATCACCGCGCAGAACAAGTACGGCTACAAAGCCAAACACGGCATGCGTTCGGTTGACGAAGGGGTAACCGCCATCAACGAAGGCGCCACCGTGCTCGGTTTTGGCTTCATGGATAAAGAAGAGCTGGGTGAGCGTCTGGTTCAGGCCTGGAATAAAAAACACGGCAGCTAAGCATGAAACAACAGTATGAGACGCAGGTTACGGTGCAGGGCAAAGGCGACAGCAAAGCAAAAGCCTTCGCCGATGCGCTCAGCAAGGTGCAGCAGCAGGTGCTGCGCACCAGCCAGAAAATTCTGTTGCGCATTGAACCGCTCGATGTGCGGGTGCTGCGCGCGCAGGAGAGCGTGCGGAAGGAGAAATTTCTGTTCTTCTTCCTCGCGCGTGAACGGCGGAATTACAGCGTGGAGCTGGAAATTACCGTCAGCGTCACTGTGATCGACACCGAGAGCGTGACCTTCACAGCAACGTAAGAATAACGACAACAAGGGTAACAATATGTTTTTAATCATTTTGTTTAAGTCGTTGATCATAGGTGGATTAGTCGGCGTGGGCGTTGGAGCGGGCGCGGCGCGCATGTTCCACGCGCCCGTCACGCAGGGGATGGGTGCCTTCCGTACGCTGGGCGAGCTCAACTCCTGCGAGGGCGATCCGGCTTCGCACTTCTCCTTTGGTCTCGGCTTCTTCTTTAACGCCTGGGCATCCTCCGTTGCCGCGGGCTCCTTCACGCAGGATGTGGATCACCGCATTCTGCCGAACTGGGGCGCGGCCGCACTGATGGTAAAGAACCGCAACGTCGCGGAAACGCTGCATAACCCGAAGCGCATGGCGATTGCCTGCGGCATCATCGGCATGATCGTGGTGGCCTTCCTGAACAGTACCGCTTCCGCCGTACCGGCTGCGCTGCAGGTTACCGCGGTAAAAGTGCTGGTGCCGGCGGCGAATCTGCTGGTGAACACGGTGATGCCGGTGATCTTCTGGCTGGCGGCAATTGATGCCGGTAAGAAATCGGGCTTCTGGGCAACCATTTTTGGTGGTCTGGCGCAGTTGATCATGGGTAACGCCGTGCCGGGTCTGGTGCTGGGCATTCTGATCGGTAAAGGCGTGGAAGAGAGCGGCTGGAACAAAGTCACCAAAGTGATGATGGCTGCGATTGTCCTGCTGTTTGTGCTGAGCGGCTTCTTCCGTGGCTTCGATGTGAAACTGCTGCAATCCTTCCAGCTCGGCATCCCTGGCTGGCTCGACATGATCCACAACAGCCTGAGCGGCAAATAAGGAGCCTTCAGCATGAACGAGAACGAAAACAAAGGGTTCTGGTACGCCGACTGGTCTTTCCCGCTGTTTGTCGGCCTGCTCTCCTCCGGCGTATTCGCCGGGACGCACATGTACTACCTGTACGGCATCGGTGCTTTTAACGAAGTGGCATTTGTTTCGATGCTGCGCTCCGGCATGGAAACCGGCGTGTACGGCGCGGTGGCGGCGTTTGGTGCCAGCTTCCTGTTTGCCCGCATCATTGAAGGCTCGCTGGTAGGGATTCTGGATATCGGCGGCGCGATTCAGACCGGCGTCGGCCTCGGTGTGCCAGCGCTGCTGCTTGGAGCCGGTATCGTGTTTCCGGTGGCGAACTTTGCCGCCTCGCTGGCAACCGGGCTGGTGATTGGCGTGGCGATTGGCTACGTGATTATCCTCGCGCGTAAATTCACCATCAACCAGAGCGATTCCACCTACGGCGCGGACGTAATGATGGGGGCCGGTAATGCCTCGGGTCGCTTCCTTGGTCCACTGATTATTCTGTCTGCCATGGCGGCGTCGATTCCGATCGGCCTCGGTTCGCTGGTCGGTGCGCTGCTGTTTTACCTGTGGAACAAGCCGATTACCGGCGGCGCCATTCTCGGTGCCATGGTGCTTGGCGCTATCTTCCCGGTTTCGCTGTAAGCGCTAAATGGCTGCACAATCCCGTAGCGGCGCGATTTATCGCGCAATAAATTGCGCCGCTACGGCATGTGCGCTCTGTAAATGGGGGTTTTATGTTTGATCTGATTCTGCGCCGCGCGCGTCTGTGTGATGAACAGCTGGTGGATATCGCGATTCGCGCCGGCAAAATCGCGGCGGTCGGTAAGGTGGACGGCGCAGCGCAACAGGAGCGCGATCTCGGCGGCCGCTACTACGTCAGCGCGGGCTGGATTGACAGCCACGTACACTGCTATCCCAAATCGCCGATTTACCACGACGAAGCCGACGCGATTGGCGTGGCGCAGGGTGTCACCACCGTGGTGGATGCGGGCAGCACCGGTGCCGATCACATCGACGACTTTTATCAGCTGACGCGCAGCGCGAAGACCGAAGTGCGCGCGCTGATCAACATCTCGCGCACCGGCATCGTCACGCAGAACGAGCTGGCCGACATGGCACAGATTGATGGCGAAGCGGTGGTGCAGGCGGTACAGCGTCGCCCGGACTTTATTGTCGGCCTGAAGGCACGCATGAGCAGCAGCGTGGTCGGCGACAACGGCATTCAGCCGCTGGTGCGCGCCAAAGCCATTCAGCAGGCGGCGGGCAATCTGCCGCTGATGGTGCATATCGGTAACAACCCGCCGGTGCTGGAAGAGATCGCCGCGCTGCTCACTTCCGGCGACATCATCACCCACTGCTTCAACGGCAAGCCGAACCGCATTCTGTCACCGCAGGGCGAGCTGAAAGCGGCGGTTAAGCAGGCGATCGCGCGCGGCGTGAAGCTGGATATCGGCCACGGCAGCGCCAGCTTCAGTTTTGCGGTGGCGCGTGAGGCGATTGCCCAGGGCATTCTGCCGGACACCATCAGCTCCGATATCTATTGTCGCAACCGCATCAACGGCCCGGTACACAGCCTGGCGCACGTGATGTCGAAATTTTTCTCCATCGGCATGACGCTGCCGCAGGTGATCGCCTGCGTCACCGTTAATGCCGCAGCGGGTCTGCGTCTGGCCGGTAAAGGGCATCTGACCGCCGGTTATGACGCCGATCTGACCATTTTTACCGTCAAAGAGGAAGCCCGCCCGTTCGTCGATGCTGAAGGCGAACGGGTCACGGGTGAGCAACATTTGCTGCCGCTGGCCGTGGTGATCGCGGGCCAGTGGCATCTGACTGAGGAAGGGAAAGCGCATCATGTCTTCGATTTATGAGAAATATGACCTGAAACAGGTGATCAACGCCTCCGGCCGTATGACCATTCTCGGCGTGTCGACGCCGTCCGCCGACGTGGTGGATACCGTCAGCTATGGCCTCAATCACTACTTTGAGATCAAAGATCTGGTCAATAAAACCGGTGCCTACATCGCGCGCCTGCTGGAAGTCGAAAACGCGGTGGTGGTGTCCTGCGCCTCGGCCGGTATTGCCCAGTGCGTAGCGGCGGTGATCGTCAAAAATAACGACTGGTTGCTGGATAACCTGCACGCCGCGCCGCTCAGCGTGCCGCACGACATTGTGGTGCCGAAAGGCCATAACGTGAACTACGGCGCGCCGGTGGGCAGCATGGTGGCGCTGGGCGGCGGACGCCTGATTGAGGCCGGCTACAGTAATGAGTGCTCGCCAGAACAGCTGGCGGCGGCCATCACGCCGACCACCGCGGCGCTGCTGTACGTCAAGTCGCATCACTGTGTGCAGAAAAGCCATCTCAGCGTCGAACAGGCGGCGGTGGTCGCGCGCAAACACGGTATTCCGCTGATTGTCGATGCGGCGGCCGAAGAGGATTTGCAGTGCTATTACCAGATGGGAGCCGACCTGGTGATCTACAGCGGTGCCAAAGCGATTGAAGGGCCAACCAGCGGCCTGGTGATTGGCCGCAGCCAGTACGTCGAGTGGGTGAAACGCCAGAGTAACGGCATTGGCCGCGCGATGAAAGTCGGCAAAGAGGGCATTCTCGGTCTGACTCAGGCGATTGAAAACTACCTGCTGCAGAACAAAACCAGCGGTGCCGACATGGTGGCGAAGATGACGCCCTTTATCGATAACCTCAACACGCTGAACGGCGTCAGCGCGCGCGTGGTGTGGGATGCGGCCGGTCGTGACATCGCCCGCGCTGAAATCAAATTTGATGAAGCGGTGACGGGCTGGCCGACCGGCGAGCTGGTGCAGGCGCTGAAAAACGGCGACATCGCCATCTATTTCCGCGGCTATAAAGCCAACGAAGGCATTATCGAAGCGGATGTGCGCAGCGTCAGCGCGGAACAGCTGCACATCATCTTTAGCCGCATCCAGGCGCTGCTCAGCGGAGGAAAACGCGCATGAATCTTAACCCCAATTTCTATCAGGGCCGTCTGTGCCTCAACGTGCTGGCCGGTTCAAAGCAGAATGCGCAGGCGATCTGGCAGGCGGCAGAAGGGCATGTGCTGGTCGGCGTTTTGTCGAAAAACTACGCCTCGAATGAGGCCGCGATTGCCGATATGCGCGAGTACGCGGCGCTGATTGATAATGCGCTGTCGGTCGGGCTGGGCGCGGGCGACCCGAATCAGTCGGCGATGGTCAGTGAAATCTCGGCGGAACTGCAGCCGCAGCACGTTAATCAGGTCTTTACCGGCGTGGCC
The DNA here is from genome assembly GCF_059730935.1 of Type-C symbiont of Plautia stali. Classification (NCBI taxonomy): domain Bacteria; kingdom Pseudomonadati; phylum Pseudomonadota; class Gammaproteobacteria; order Enterobacterales; family Enterobacteriaceae; species Type-C symbiont of Plautia stali. The sequence goes on from NZ_AP035923.1 coordinate 485,746, forward strand.
ACCAGCCGCGCGCTGCTCGGACAGTCACACACTATCGTGAACGGTCTGGTTTCACCAACCGGCACTCCGGGCAAGGTGAAAATCTCCACCGGTCCGCGCAGTTCGCAGGCGGCGGACGGTATTGTGCCGATCGCCACGGCGATTGCCATGCTGCAGGATATGGGCGGCAGTTCGGTGAAGTATTTCCCGATGGGCGGCCTGAAAGCGGTGGAGGAGTATCGCGCGGTGGCGGACGCCTGTGCGCGCCATGATTTCTGGCTGGAGCCGACCGGCGGTATCGATCTCAGTAATTTCGAAGAGATTGTGCGGATTGCTCTGGAGGCCGGGGTCAGTAAAGTCATCCCGCACGTTTACAGCTCGATTATTGATAGCGCCAGCGGCGACACGCGCATTGACGATGTGCGTCAGCTTCTGGCAACGTGCAAGAAACTGCTGTAACAAATGAGTAACAGGTGAGGCTCCGTGAGATTTCCCAATCAGCGTTTAGCTCAACTCTTCGCGGCGCTGCAAAGCGAAACGCTGCCACAGGATGAGCTGGCGCGGCGTTTTTCCGTTTCAACGCGCACGGTGCGCACCGACATCACCGCGCTCAATGCGCTGCTGGAACAGCACGGCGCTCAGTTCGTGCTGGCGCGCGGCGCGGGCTATCAGCTAAAAATCGACGACGCGGTGCGCTTCGGCCGCCTGCAGCAGGAGAGTGCGGCACCGCTGCGGGTGCCGCGCACCTCGCAGGATCGGGTGCGCTATTTGCTGAGCCGCTTTCTCACCGCCGCGTATTCGCTCAAGCTGGAAGATCTGTCGGAAGAGTGGTTCGTCAGCCGCGCCACGCTGCAGAGCGACATGGCGGAAGTGCGCGAGTGGCTGGGCCGCTATCATCTCAACATCGAAACCAAGCCGCGCTACGGTATGAAACTGTTTGGCAGCGAGGCGGCGATTCGCACCTGCCTGACCGATCTGCTGTGGCAAATCGACCAGCAGACGCCGGACAGCCCGCTGCTGACGGTCGAGGCGCTGCACAGCGGCATGCTGGCGCAGCTGCAGCCGCTGCTGGCGCAGTGTTTCACGCAGCATGCCATCCGGCTGAGCGATGAAGGCGAGCGCTATCTGCTGATTTACTGCGCGGTGGCGGTGCGTCGCATCAGCGAAGGCTTCCCGCTCAGCGATCCCGGCGCGGAGGATGTCGGCGAGGAGATACGCGAGGCGGCGCACGATCTGGTTAATCTGATGCGTCCGCTGGTGGGCAAAGGCATCTCGCAGGCCGAAGAGAACTGGCTGCGCGTTAATATTGCGGCGCGGCAGATTCAGGCGCTGGCCCCCAGCACCATCAACGCCGATGACGCGGATGCGCTGGTGGATTACCTGCTTAACTACATCAACACCCATTACAACTACCGGCTGCAGCAGGATGAGCAGCTGCGCGCCGATCTGCTCACGCACATCAAAACCATGATCACCCGCGTGCGCTATCAAATCCACATTCCCAATCCACTGCTGAGTAACATCAAGCAGCACTATCCGATGGCCTACGATGTGACGCTGGCGGCCGTCACCAGCTGGGGCAAATACACGCCGTATACCATTAGCGAAAACGAGATTGGCTTTCTGGTGCTGCACATCGGCGTCGGGCTGGAGCGACATTACGATGTCGGCTACCAGCGACACCCGCAGGTGTTGCTGGTCTGCGACAGCGGCAACTCCACGCTGCGCATGATCGAGGCGCTGCTGCTGCGCAAATACCCGCAGCTGGTGGTGACGGCGCGGCTGTCGCAGCGTGACTACGAAGTGCGTGCGCACATTGATGAAGATTTTGTTATTTCAACCGCGCGGCTCAGCGAGAAGAACAAGCCGGTAGTGATGATGTCGCCGTTCCCTACGGAGTTTCAGCTGGAACAGCTCGGCAAGCTGGTGCTGGTGGATCGCACCCGGCCTTACATGCTGGAGAAGTACTTCGACGCGCAGCATTTCATGGTGCTCGACCGGCCAATGAGCCAGTCGGCGCTGTTCCGCCTGCTGTGCGATCGGCTTGAGGCGGAGGGCTATGTCGATGCTGATTTTTATCCTTCGGTCGAAGAGCGTGAAGCGATTGTCAGTACCATGCTGGGCGAAGGGATCGCGCTGCCACACTCGCTGGGATTACTGGCTAAAAAAACCGTGGTTTATACCGTGCTGGCACCGCACGGCGTGAGCTGGGGTGATGAGACTGCTTCGGTAATTTTTCTGCTGGCGATCAGTAAGAGTGAATACGAGGAGGCGATGGCGATTTACGATCTGTTTGTCACCTTCCTGCGCGAAAGGGCGGTGACAAGATTGCGCGACTGCGCTGATTTCGTCAGCTTTAAAGCAGTGGCGATGGATTGTCTGAGCCGGTTGTGATGGGGATGGGTGTGGTTTGTCCCTCACCCTAACCCTCTCCCGCAAGCGGGCGAGGGGACCGACCCAGCGGCGTGTGAGTTCAGGCGCTGATTCTCAGCGCCCGGTGGATTGACTGAATTCTGACCCTCAAACCATGCCCGGACGGCTCCCTCTCCCGCGTGCGGGAGAGGGCTGGGGTGAGGGCTGCGGTGAGGGCGAAAGGCCGCCAGCCCCGAAATCAGCCGCGTTTCGCCAGCAGTTTTGGAATCTCACGCAGGCACCAGGCTTTGGCTTCACCCATGCTATCGCGGCGCCACGCCATAATAATATCCACCTCACGGGTATACTCGGCGCTGACAACGCGCAGGCGGCCTTCGGCGATATCTTTCTCTACCATCGGATAGGGCATGGTCGCTACGCCGAGACCCGCCAGCAGCGCGCGGCGTTTATCATCCATGCTGCTTACCGTCAGGCGCTGCTGTTTGTCCAGCAGCTGCACCGTCAATACCGGACGTTCGCGCGCGGTGTCCGCCACAGCGATGCCGCGATACTTAACGCGCGTGACCTCGGACAGCGGCTCGGCTTCCTGATGAATCGGGTGATCCGGACTGGCAACATACACGCTCATAATGCTGTACAGCTTGCGTGTGTTGATCTCGGTGGAGGCGCGAAAATGCAAATCCGGCGCGATCACGATGTCGGCGCGGCCCTGCTCCAGTCGCTCCCACGCGCCCGCCAGCACTTCAGTGACCAGCGAAATCTGCGTATTGGCTTTCTCGGCCAGCTTCTCTACCAGCGGGAACAGCAGCTCGGTCGGGATCAGCGCTTCGGCCACGATGGTCAGATGGGTTTCCCAGCCGCGCGCCAGCGCTTCGGCATCGGTGGTGAGTTTATCGGCGGCTTCCAGCAGCACGCGGCCGCGTTCCAGCAGCATTCGCCCGACGTTGGTGAATTTGGTGCGATGGCCGGAGCGGTCAAACAGCACCACATCCAGCTCCTCTTCCAGCTTCTGCATGGTGTAGCTCAGCGCCGATGGCACGCGTCCCAGCTCGTCGGCCGCCGCGGCGAAGCTGCCGCGACGGTCAATAGCATCCATCACACGTAAAGCTTCCAGGGTTAACGCGCGCTCTTTAGCCATGCCGACTCTCTGTCAGTAAATTTGAATATGCCAGGCAGATTAACTGGCTAACAATCCGGCGTCCAGCCTTTTACCATTGACGTATAAAGCCTGTGGTGGATTCTCACCGCAGTGCGTCGGAGGTAAAGCATGATGACAACCCGCTGCGCGTCCGCATGTGGCCAGGCCGATTTCGGTTGGTTGCAGGCGCGCTATAGCTTCTCATTTGGCCACTATTTTGATCCCCAGCTGATGGGCTACGCCTCGCTGCGCGTGCTGAATCAGGAAGTGCTGGCACCCGGTGCGGCATTTCAGCCGCGCACCTATCCGCAGGTGGATGTGCTCAACCTGGTGCTGCAGGGTGAAGCCGAATACCGCGACAGCGAAGGCAATCACCTGGTGGCGCGCGAGGGCGAAGCGATGCTGCTGTCGGCCCGCCAGGGCGTCAATTACAGCGAACACAATATCAGCAAGGATCGCCCGCTGACGCGCATGCAGCTGTGGCTGGCCGCCTGTCCGGAACGGGAAAATCCGCTGCTGCAAAAACGCGCGCTGCCGCAGCAAACCCACGTACTGATTGCATCACCGGATGGCGCGGACGGCAGTTTGCAGCTGCGCCAGCAGGTGTGGGTACATCAGGTCACGCTGGCACCGGGCGAGCAGTACAGCCTGGCGCTGCACGGACCGCGCGCCTATTTGCAGTCGATTCACGGTGCGCTTGAGGTACGGGCCAGCAGTGCGCATCAGGAGCAGCTGCGCTGTGGCGATGGGGCGTTTGTCAGTGAAGAGGCGCAGATTACGCTGCAGGCGGAAACGCCGCTGCGCGCGCTGGTGATTGATATTCCGGTGTAAAAAAGGCGGCCCTGCTGGCCGCCTGTGGCATTATTTCAGAATGGTAAAGGCGGTAGTGACGTGCTTCACGCCGCTGACACGGCTGGCGATATCCGCTGCTGCCTTCGCTTCTTCCTGCGTTACCAGACCCAGCAGGAACACTTCCCCGTTCTCAGTGGTGACTTTCACGTTGGACGATTTCACCTGATCGCTGCCCAGCAGCTGCGAGCGGATTTTGGTGGTGATCCACGTATCTGATGAAGACGTGCCGAGGCTCACTTTCTGCCCGGTGCGAATCTCGTTATACACCTCTGTCGCGCCATCAACGCCCATGGCGATCTGTTTCGCCCGGCTGGCGAGATCGGCTGACGGTGCCTGACCGGTCAGCAGTACTTTGCCCTGATACGCGGTCACGACCACGCGCGCCTGATTTTTGATCTGCTCATCTTTTGCCAGCGCGTTAGTGACGCGCAGCTCCAGCGTGCCGTCATCAACCTGCGTGCCCACGGTACGCGGGTCGGTGGCGGTTTTGGTGGCGACCGCAGCGCCGCCGGCGACAACCGCCACGCAGCCCTGCAGCAGCATGGCGGTTAATAGAATGGCGATAGCGTTCAATGCTTTCATTTGAGCTCCTTCAGTCATTCCTGGTGTGGGAACAAGGTGTTATCAATCAAATCGCACAGGCAGTTCAGCGTCAGCATATGCATCTCCTGAATGCGTGCGCTGCGATGTGACGGAATGCGAATTTCCACATCGTGCGGACCGAGCAGGCCCGCCAGCTCACCGCCGTCATGGCCGGTCAGCGCGACGATAGTCATATCGCGGGTAACCGCAGCTTCCACCGCTTTAACAATATCGCGGGTGTTGCCACGGGTGGAGATGGCCAGCAGAACGTCGCCGGCCTGTCCAAGCGCACGAACCTGCTTGGCATAAATTTCGTCGTGCAGACGGTCATTACCGATTGCCGTCAGCATCACATTGTCCGCACTCAGCGCCAGCGCCGGCAGGCTGGGACGCTCAGTCTCAAAACGGTTAATCATGCTGGCGGCAAAATGCTGGGCGTTAGCCGCCGAGGCGCCGTTACCGCAGCTGAGGATTTTGTTGCCGTTCAGCAGTGACTGCACCAGCGTCATCGCGGCGCGGGAAATCGCATCTGGCAGCGCTTCGGCTGCGGCGATTTGCGTCTGAATACTTTCGGTAAAACACGCTTTAATTCTGTCCTGCACAAGACCACCTGGTTCTATCCATCCGCACGAAAGGCATCGGCCAGCCACACCAGTTCGCGCCCGGTGATGGCGATGATGTCAAAACGGCAATTCACCGTATCAAAACTGCCGCCGCGTGCCAGCAACCACAGCGCAGCGGCACGCAGCAGCTTTTGTTGTTTCTGGCGCGTCACGCTGGCAGCCGCGCCGCCAAAACGTGCATCGCGCCGATAGCGCACTTCAACAAACACCCAGCAATCCGCGTCGCGCATAATCAGGTCGATTTCCCCGCTGCGGCAGCGCACATTGCTGGCTTCCCACTGCAGTCCGGCGCGCTCAAGGTAGCGACGCGCCTGCTGCTCCTGCTCAGCGCCGAGGCGCTGGCGGTTTACTGCACCGGAACGATTTGTCCCTGACGATACTGGTTCCATGCCAACTTCCTGTTGATCACGCAATCCGTGTCGGCGCTCAGCTTGCCGGTGTTGCCATCAATGGCGAAGCCCGGTACCTGACGCATCTGGTTAAACTGGTTCGCCAGCGTCCAGGCATCAATGCCCATCGCGTAGAGGCGTACCAGCGAATAGTCGTTGTTAAAACTGCGCGCCGCCTGCTGCATCAGGCCTGGATTGGCACCGGACAGCAGCGGAATATCGCTGAACTGCAGGCCATCCATCTCCAGCCGGAAGTCCGGACCGGCACCGGCCTGCGCACTGCGCGAGCTGGCATACAGGGCGATGTTATTGCGGCTGCTGGTGCGCATGGCAATCATCGGCTTGATCAGCTGCAGTTCGTCCTGAGTGGCAATAATGTAAACCGCATCAACGCTGCCGCTGCTGCTGGCGCTCTCAGGTGCCGGAGCGCTGGTCTGCGGTGCCGGAATCGTCAGACCGGCGACTGCCACGCCCTGCGGCTGGTCCGGCTGTACCGTCAGCGGCGTGCCGCTCAGTGCAATACCGGCGCCGCTGTTGATGCCCTGTTTCAGCTCGCCCACGCCGCCGAAACGCTGCTGCAGCACGGTTGCGCCGCCCAGCTTCTGCCACTCCTGCGCAAACGCTTTGCCCACGCGGTCGCCATAGCTGCTGCGCGGCATCAGCAGCAACGGCTGGCGTTTGCCCTGATCCCAGATATGGTGCGCGGCATCGCGCGCTTCGTCTTCAGGAGAAAGCGCAAAATAGCAAATATTCGGATGGTTCTGGATCTGCTCTGGTTCGTTGAGCGCCAGCACGTTCAGCGGTGTCTGGCTGTTGGCGACCTGTTCCACGTTATTTTTCAGCAGCGGACCAACCACCAGGGTGGCACCATCCTGCTGCGCCTGCTGCATCACCTGAGCAATCGGCTGGCTGCTGGTGTCATACACTTTCACCTGGGCGCTGCTGGCAGGCTGCGCGACGGCTGGCTGTGCGGCGGGCTGCTGCGGCTGTGCGCTGTCTGACGGCGTGATGGCCGCGGCCGCCGGACTGACTACCGCGTTGGCATCGCCATTGGCTGGCGTTGCCGTGCTGGCGGGCTGCTGCGTGGAGGCGCTGGCATCGCTGCTGGCCGGTGCGGCAGGGGCTGCCGGCGCAGTCAGCACACCGTTTTTCGCATCGTTGAAGCCTTTCTGGATGGCACTGGCGAACACCTGCGCCTGACCATTAAGCGGCAGCAGCAGCGCGATAGTGCTGGTCGAGGCTTTAGTGAAGTTCTGCACCTGGCTGAGCTGGGTCGGCAGAGTTTTCGCGCCGGGGTTTTGCGGATAGCGCGTCTGCCAGTCGCTAATGGCGGCTTTCAGCATCTGGGCATCCTGACTGTTGGCGTGCCAGGTATTCAGCAGGTCGAGCCAGCCCTGCAGCGTATTTTCGTCGGCGTTGATCACCACGCTGTTGAGCTGATCCTGGGTAAGCTGGGTCAGCGCCTGCCAGGTGGCGTCAATATTGCTCTGGTGATCGGCGCCTTTCAGCAGCGGTTCCTGAGCAATATAGGCGCGCAGCAGCGCGAGCGACGGACGATTTTGCGCAGCGGCAATCTGCAGCGCGTAGTAGCGCACCTGCTGATCCTGCGACAGATCAGCGGCTTTTATCTGTCCCAGCAGCTGCTGAGCACCGTTGAAATCCTGCTGGGCAATTTGCAGCTGGGCGCGCAGCAGCAGCAGTTCCTGCTGTTGTACGTCAGAGAGCTGCTGTGGCAGCTGGCCGAGCTGATTTTGCGCCTGCGGATACTTTCCTTCCTTCAGCAGGGCACGGATGGCAAGTAATTGCCAGTCGGTCTTGCTATCATCGCTGCTTTGCTGCACCTGCTGCAGATAATAGTCAGAGCGGCCCGTGGCAGGACCCTGCACGTTTACGCTTGAGGTTTGCTGCGGTCCCTGGCCGCTACAGGCGGCCAGAATCAGGCCCGCGAGCAAAACAGGGACCAGGCGTACTGCTTTATGACGTACGACTTTCGAAGGAAGCATACTGTATCCAGTGATGTTTTTTTCAAGATGCTCAATATTAAATCGGCAATTCGGATGAAACAATGAAACAACTCGATCGGGCAGAGATTTCTGCCAGCACGCTCTATATCGTTCCTACCCCGATCGGTAACCTGGGTGATATCACGCAGCGTGCGCTGACGGTGCTTGCGAGCGTCGATCTGGTCGCTGCGGAAGATACACGTCATACCGGGCTGTTGCTACAACATTTCGCCATCAATGCGCGACTGTTCGCACTTCACGACCATAACGAACAGCAGAAGGCCGACGTGCTGTTAGCGAAGCTGCAGGAGGGCCAGAGCATTGCGCTGGTTTCCGATGCGGGCACGCCGTTAATCAACGATCCGGGCTACCATCTGGTGCGTCGTTGCCGCGAGGCCGGGGTGCGCGTAGTGCCGTTGCCCGGTGCCTGCGCGGCGATCACAGCATTGAGCGCGGCGGGATTACCGTCCGATCGTTTCTGTTACGAAGGGTTTCTGCCGGCCAAAAGTAAAGGGCGTTGCGATGCGCTGCGTGCCCTGAGTGATGAGCCGCGCACGCTGATTTTCTACGAATCGACCCATCGCGTGCTGGATACGCTACAGGATATGGTCAGCGTATGGGGCGCGACGCGCTACGTGGTGCTGGCACGTGAGCTGACCAAAACCTGGGAGTCATTGTACGGTGCGCCGGTGGGTGAATTGCTGGCATGGGTGCAGGCGGATGAGAATCGCCGCAAGGGCGAGATGGTGCTGATTGTCGAAGGCCATAAAGCGGATGAAGAGACGCTGCCGGCAGAGGCGCTGCGCACGCTGGCGCTGCTGCAGGCTGAGCTGCCGCTGAAAAAGGCGGCAGCGCTGACGGCGGAAATTCATGGGGTTAAGAAAAACGCCCTGTACAAGTATGCGCTGGAGCAGCAAGAGGCGTGACAAACGCGGGCGGATCGCCTATTATCCCGCGCCGAAGCTGACCAGACAGTCGCCGCTTTGTCGTCGTCCCTTTCGGGGGAGACGGGCAGAGGGGAGGAAAGTCCGGGCTCCATAGGGCAGGGTGCCAGGTAACGCCTGGGGGGCGCAAGCCTACGACCAGTGCAACAGAGAGCAAACCGCCGATGGCCCAGTAATGGGATCAGGTAAGGGTGAAAGGGTGCGGTAAGAGCGCACCGCGCGGCTGGCAACAGTCCGTGGCACGGTAAACTCCACCCGGAGCAAGGCCAAATAGGGGTTCACATGGTACGGCCCGTACTGAACCCGGGTAGGCTGCTTGAGCCAGTGAGCGATTGCTGGCCTAGATGAATGACTGTCCACGACAGAACCCGGCTTATCGGTCAGTTTCGACTTTTTTAATGAGCGCCCGCAGGTGAGAATCTGCGGGCGTTTTGTTTTTGGAGGTGGTGCGTGCAGATGAATGACTGTCCACTCCTCTCTCTATGAAAAGAACGCGGCTTACCGGCCCGTTTCGACTTTTTTAATGAGCGCCCGCAGGTGAGAATCTGCGGGCGTTTTGTTTTTGGGGTAAGGTGCGTGCTGTCCCTCATCCTAACCTTCTCCCGCAAGCGGGAGAAGGGACCGATTGTGCGTGTGGCGAGTTGAGTGCTCGCCCTGCCAGACCGCATCTGACTATTCCCTCATGTGGCACGAGGTCAGAAAACCGCAGCAGACTATTCCCTCTCCCCGTGAGAGAGGGTTAGGGTGAGGGCAAAAAACCGCACGAAGCCAGATAAAACCGCACAAAACTCCCCTTTCCCTGCGTAAAGAAACGCAAATCCGCAAAAATGTTCTTTTTCCTGTGCCAGAATAGGCGGGTGTTCAACTACTGAGGACAATTTTCATCCACACCGGGAAAAGCAACAACGTGGATAAGTTGTAAAATTATGGATAACCATTTCGTTACACTTTACGTATTAACCTCTTCACCCACCTGCATTTTCTCCTGCTCACTAAGCGATCGGCACTGGCGCTTCGCGCTGTAGTTTTTTCTCTCCTTGTTAGCTTTTTATCTTTTTCAGCTATCACGCTGCTGTTTGCGCGTGGATGGCGTTTATTTCTCACAGGAGAGAAATCATGCTGTACTGGATTTTATTAGCGTTAGCGATTGCTGCCGAAATTACAGGCACCGTGTCAATGAAATGGGCCAGCGTCAATGGCGGCAGCGCCGGCTATATTTTTATGCTGTTGATGATCGCCCTGTCATACATCTTCCTCACCTTTGCCGTTAAACGTATTGCCCTTGGCGTGGCTTATGCCATGTGGGAAGGCGTCGGTATTCTGTTTATCACCCTGTTCAGCGTGATGCTGTTTGACGAAGCGCTGTCGGTGATGAAGGCGGCGGGTTTGATCACGCTGATCGCGGGTATCGCGCTGATCAAAGCGGGGACATTCAGCCGTAAGGAGCTGCGTCATGACCACGCTTAACGTCGTGCATCTGGCCTGGCTGGCGCTGGCCATCGTGCTGGAAATTGTGGCGAACATCGCGCTGAAATACGCCAACGGCTTCCGTCGTCCGCTGTATGGCGTGGTATCGCTGGTGGCTGTCCTGGCGGCATTCAGTGCCCTGTCGCAGGCAGTGAAGGGGATCGATCTCTCGGTGGCCTACGCCTTGTGGGGCGGTTTCGGTCTGGTGGCTACCGTAGCGGCAGGCTGGATCCTGTTCGGACAACGCCTGAACACCCGCGGCTGGCTGGGCGTGGCGCTGCTGCTGGCCGGGATGGTGTTGATCAAATTTGCCTGAGGCAGCGCAATACAGCCTGCCTTCCTTTCCCAATAGTGGGAGAGAAGGGCAGGCATGCGTAAGCCAGCCGTTAACCGCGGCCGTGCGGCTCATCCCAGTCAAAAGCCGGTCCCAGCGAAATAACGCCGTTCGGATTGATGGTCTTGTGGCTGCAGTAGTAGTGATGGCGGATGTGCGGCAGGTTCACCGTATCGGCAATGCCCGGCATCTGATAAATATCGCGCAGGAAGCCGTTCAGGTTACGGTAATCGCTGATGCGGTGACGATCGCACTTAAAGTGGGTCACGTAGACCGGGTCAAAGCGCACCAGCGTGGTCCACAGGCGCAGATCGGCTTCGGTGAGGCGATCGCCGGTCAGATAGCGATGCTGACCCAGAATCTGCTCCAGCCGTGCCAGCGAATGGAACAGCGCGGTTACGGCTTCATCATAGGCCGACTGTGATGTGGCAAATCCACTTTTGTAGACGCCGTTATTGACGGTGTCATAAATCCAGCCGTTGAGTTCGTCGATCTTGTCACGCAACTCGGGCGGGTAGTAATCGCCGGCGCGAGCGCCCTGCGCGTCGAAGGCGCTGTTGAACATACGGATGATATCGGCGGATTCATTACTGACAATAGTGTGCTGCTTTTTATCCCACAGCACCGGCACGGTCACGCGCCCGCTGTACTGCGGATCGGCATGCAGATAGAGCTGATAAAGGAATTCGTTCTGATACAGCGAATCGCCGGTCGCGGCGGGGAAATCATCGTCGAAGGTCCAGCCGTTCTCCAGCATCAGCGGGTGCACCACTGACACCGAAATCATCTCTTCTAACCCCTTCAACTGACGCATCAGCAGGGTGCGATGCGCCCACGGGCAGGCCAGCGAAACGTATAAATGATAACGATCGCGCTCGGCGGCAAAGCCGGCTTTCCCGGTTGGCCCGGCGCTGCCGTCTGCCGTGATCCAGTTACGCCAGACTGCTTCTGTGCGTTTGAAGCGGCCACCGGTTGACTTCGTATCGTACCAGGTGTCATGCCAGACACCGTCAATCAGTTGTCCCATAAGCCCTCCATAAAAAAAACGGGGCGAGGAAAATCCCCGCCCCTGCTATTCAGTATATGTGCTGTTGCACGGCTTGTGTGCTTAGCGTGCGGTTGCTGGCATAAAGCGCTGACGAATCAGGCGGTCAATGCTGTAAGCGCCCGGACCCACCAGACCTAGCACCAGGAAACCACCGGCGATGGACAGGTTTTTCATGAACATCAGCTGGTTAACGCCTTCCGCAAAGTTGCTGTGGAACAGGAACGCGGTAAGCAGCGTGAAGCCGGCGGTGAACAGCGCGGTGAAGCGCGTCAGGAAGCCGAACAGAATCGCCAGGCCGCCGCCCAGTTCCAGCAGAATCACCAGCGGCAGCAGGAAGCCGGGCACGCCCATCGCCTGCATGTACTGTGCGGTGCCCGCATAAGCGGTGATTTTGCCCCAGCCGGCAGTAATAAACAGGATGGTCATTAATACGCGTGCCAGCAGCAGGCATGAGTCTTCGAATTTTTTCATCATTTACTCCAACAAGGTTTTTGGCGCAGGTTGTTGGCCTGCCGGTTTATTTTCCCGCTAAACCGCGTTAAACAGTTCGTCGGGCTGATGGAGGGAGATGATAGTCGCGCGCAGCAATAGTTGTAAGCGAGATAAACTGTCGATGTTATTCAGGAATTCTGAAGGAGGAAAACCGAACCTTTTCGATCCGGTTTAAGGTGAGGAAGTTAGCGTGGCGGCATCGCCGATTTGATCATGCGCCAGGTGCTCCACAGGCCGAGTCCGCGTTTGGCCCAGCGCATGATACGGTTCGGGCTGCGGATCGACCAGATGGCGAGCGCGCTGCTGCCAATCGCCAGATAGCGGCGCAGGCTGAGAAACGTCAGCCAGCCGCGATCGTACTGCGCGGTGCTTTCCAGCCAGTCGCGGCGCGCAGCGCTGAGATCCAGCCGCTGCTGCTGTACCTGATTAAGCAATTCATGAATGCGTGCTTCACGTTCACGCTGACTCATGAGCGATGCTCCTCGAGTAAGGTGCGATCGGTGTCCAGCTCTTTGCGCGTATGGCGCAACAGCGTGGACTGCCGGGATTTACGCAACGTCCATAAACCAAAAATCAGCGCCAGCGCGAATAGCACGCCGGTAGTGATGGCAATCGCCATCAGCCGGTACTGCGCATCCACCGCCCAGATAATCAGCACCATCAGGCTCATTAATCCGAAAGCGGTAAACAGCATGGTCAGGCCTATCATGATCAGCATCTGGATCAGATTGGCCTTTTCCTCTTCCAGCTCGGCAACGGCCAGCCGCACGCGTGTCTCGACCATGCCAACCAGCGTTGTCACCACGCGCTGACCTACATTGAAGACCCCTTTGCCTGGGCCGTGGCTCTGATTCTCGCTCATATCAACGACGTGAAATCAGGATGCCGATCAGCACGCCGACTGCTGCGCCGATACCCACGCCGTGCCACGGATTTTCACGCACGTAGACGTCCGCTTTTTCCGCCGCTTCACGCGTGGTCTGCGCGATGCGTTCGCCGGATTCGCCCAGCCGCTCGCGTGAACTCTCAATGGCACCGCGTGCTTTGTGACGCAGTTTATCCAGCTCGCTTTTCGACTTATCAGCCGAGCTGCTCAGCACTTCTTCCAGGGTGTCGGCAAGGTTTTTCAGTTCCGCACGCAGATGTTCAGATGTGGTGTCTTTAGCCATGGTGTTCTCCATTACATCATTTATTTAAGTCCGATTAATAAGGCTCGGCCTGCAGCTTTTTCAGCTCCTGGCGTGCCTCTTCCAGCTTCCGTTCGCGCTTACCGATCTTCTCCTGGTCTTTGCCTTCCTGGCGATCCTGCTGCAGTTCGCGCTCGCGCTCAGCCACTTTATGCTGCTGAGCTTCAATGCGTTCAGCGTGGGCGGATTTCAGTTTCTCGTCAGTGCAGTTGGCGCGGACTTCGGTCAGTGCGCGTTCCAGTCCGGTGACCCGGCGCTGGTTGTCGTGCTGTTTCGCCATCTCAATTTCGCGCTGAATATCCTGCTGTTTTTGCTGACACAGCGATTCCGCTGCCAGCAGTGAACCCGAGAGAGAGAAAAGAATCGCACCCAGCAGTAGTTGTTGTTTCATCAGGTTTTTACCTTCCATTGTTGACGACCTGTCGCAAACCGGACAGGAGGGGCATCCCAGCTTGTCGTCTGCTCGCGCTTACTTAAGAATAGACAGCAGACGAAAAAATTCAAAAAACACGCGGGGATAGCGAGGATTGAGGTGCCGCCGGGCGGTGAACCCGACGGCGGGGATCAGCTATAGGTGGGGCGATTAGCGTCCACCACCTGCTGTGACGCCTGCGGACCCGCCGCCACGACAAAGCCCTGTGGCAGCAGGCGGCGCAGTACTTTCTGCGCCGCCAGGCTCTGCTCTTCATTCTCAAAATGAATGACCAGCGCATCGCCTGCCGAGGTAATACTTTTAATCCGCACGCCCTGCGCCGAAAGCTGCTGATAGAGATAAAAGCCGTCCGGCAGATTGGTGCCGCTGTGTGCCACGCGGATCTTCACCACCGTTTCATGCTGCATCAGTTTGGGCACAATGCCGATAGCCAGCAGCGCCAGCACGCCAGCGCACAGCCAGGGGAGTAAACGCCTGGGAAAATTACGCAACCCTGTCATTACTGTGACTTCCCGTTCTGACCCGCCTGACGTTTACGCCACAGCACCACCAGTGAACCCACCAGACCGATGACCAGCAGCACCAGCGGCAGCAGCATCAGGCAGAACATCAGCTCATCTTCATAGCGGCGGAAAATAGGTGTTTTCCCCAGCGCAAAGCCGAGCACGGTAAGAATCAGCACCCACAGGAAGCCGCTCATCCAGTTAAAGAACTGGAAGCGGGCATTGCTCAGGCCAGAGAGGCCGGCAATGGTCGGCAGCAGGGTACGGACAAACGCGATAAAGCGGCCAATCAGCAGTGCAGACAAACCGTGGCGGTGGAACAGACTGTGGGCGCGCTGATGATACTGCGCGGGCAGATGGGAGAGCCATTTCTGCACCGTCGGCGTATTGCCAAGCCAGCGGCCCTGAATGTAACTGACCCAGCAGCCAAGGCTGGCGCCGGTGGTCAGCACCAGCAGGGTGAGCGGGAAGCTCATGGTGCCTTTCGCGATCAGTACGCCGACCAGAATCAGCAGACTATCACCGGGCAGAAACGCGGCGGGCAGCAGGCCATTTTCGAGAAACAGAATCATGAACAACACGCCATAAATCGCCCACACCAGCGTGGGGTCGGAGAGCATTTCGTAATCCTGCTGCCACAGGGCATGCAGCAATGCTTGCAAAATATCCATCAATCATTCCTGAACATCATTGTTAAACGTGCCCGTGAGGGGCTTAGGCGCAGGCGGGTTAAGTTATACATTTTAGGTATGCCACCTGAGCAGGATTTCCGGATCCATCCAGAATTGATTGTTAAATCAGCGACTTTTTATAGCCCTGTCGCAAAGGGTAAGAAAAGGGCGATAACTGTAACAAAAATCGCGGGATTCAGACAGTGTAAAGTCGCGGTCGCACAGGAGTTTTACCTTTTGACGCAGATGGTCAAAAGGAGCTTTACACGAGCTGACACTATTGCAGATTAACTGACTTTTTAGCCTGAAAATGCAGCGTTTCAGCCATTACGGCTTTAGGGCAGGATCACCGGATTTTCTGCGAACATGTAGCGGTCAACGTTGAACTCGAAATCATCGGCGGTGGCGTCGAACAACATCTGTTTAGTATTTTCCAGATGCTGCCACATCGCCAGTTTGCTGGCGGCGGGATCTTTGCGCATCAGCGCTTTTAAAATCTGGTCGTGATCGTCGCACCAGCTGGTGATATGGCGCGCGTCAATGTGTTCGTGCAGCTTGAGCCAGTAAGGATTATGCAGCCGGTGCCGCCACATTTTCTCTACGATGGCGGCCAGCGCGCTGTTTTGGGTGGCCTGGGCAATGCGCACGTGAAACTCCATATCCCATGTCGAATCGCGCGCGTGATCTTCCTGCCGGGCTTTTTCCTGAATTGCCAGCAGCGCCACGATGTCCTGTGGACGGATCTGCGTGGCGGCAAATTCGGCGACATTGCTCTCAATCAACTGGCGCGCCTGCAGCAGTTCAAAGGGGCCATAGCTGGCAAACTCCAGCTGATCGGCGGCGCTGTCGCGCGGTTGCGGCTGGTCGCTGATCACATGAATGCCGGACCCTTTGCGCACCTCGACGTAGCCTTCCACCTCCAGCATGATGATTGCTTCCCGCACCACGGTGCGGCTCACCTGGTGCGACTCCGCAATCATCCGCTCTGCCGGTAACTTTGCCCCCACGGCATAACTGCCCGCTTCGATACGCTGCTTGAGTTCGCTGGCGAGTTGCTGGTAGAGGCGGCGGGATTCGTTCAGGTCCATGATTTTTCGGTTCTGTGAAAGACGGTAAGTTGTTATACCACTTACCCTGCAATGTCGCAAAGCGCTGAAGCTGTTATACCATCTGGCAAGTTAAGAACCTGCGCGCCTGCTCAGGTTTGATGTTTAATTGATAGAATATACATATATTTAAGTTGATGAAAATAAGAGGCACGCCGGCTTTCGCCGTATGGCAATGATGGATAATGTGACGCAGTTGGCAAACAAATCTCCCTGTCGCTGAAATTGGTATGATAACTTTTGCGCATTAGCTGACCGATTTCATCTTCAAGGAAGCGACATGTTGCGACTCAACCGCCGCGATTTCCCCGGCGCACGCTATAGCGAACGCGTGATCCAGTTCGGCGAAGGCAACTTTTTACGTGCCTTTATCGACTGGCAGCTCGACTGGCTCAATGAACATCAGGGCACTGATGCCGGCGTGGTGGTGGTGCGACCGCGCAACCGGATGCAGACGGAGACGCTCAATCAGCAGGATGGCCTCTACACCACGCTGCTGCGCGGGCTGAATGACGCCGGGGAACCGCTCAGCGAAACCCGGCTGATCCGCAGCCTCAATCGTGAAATCCAGCCTTATCAGCAGTTCGATGAATTCCTGGCTCTGGCACGCGCGCCGCAGATGCGTTTTGTGTTCTCCAACACCACCGAGGCCGGCATCGCGTATGCCGAACAGGATCGGCTGGAGGATCAACCCGCGTCGTCGTTTCCCGGCAAACTGACGCAGCTTTTGTGGGCGCGTTATCAGCACTTTGCCGGTGCCGCCGATAAAGGCTGGCTGATCGTGCCGTGTGAGCTGATCGACCATAACGGCGACACGCTGCGCGCGTTAGTGCTGCGTTACTGCCAGCAGTGGCAGCTGCCAGCGGCCTTTACGCAGTGGGTGACGCAGCACTGCGCCTTTTACAACACCCTGGTGGATCGTATTGTCAGCGGCTATCCGCCGGATGGCGCACAGATTGCAGCCCAACTGGGCTATGACGACCGCTATCTGGTGGCCGGGGAGCGCTATTACCAGCTGGTGCTTGAGGGACCGGATGCGCTGATGCACGAGCTGCAGCTGACGGCGCTGGCGCCTGCCGTCAGGCGGGTGGATGACATCACGCCGTACAAAGCGCAGAAGGTGGCGATCCTCAACGGGGCGCACACTGCGCTGGTGCCGGTGGCGTTTCAGGCCGGGCTGGCGAGCGTGGGCGAGGCTATGAATGATGCGCAGCTGGCCGCTTTTGTCGACGCCCTGCTACGCGAAGAGGTGATCCCGACGCTGGATTTGCCGCGCGCCGAGCTGCACGCCTTTGCCGATGCGGTGCAGCGCCGCTTTCGCAATCCGTTTATTCACCATGCGCTGCTGGCGATTGCGCTCAACGGCATGACCAAATTCCGTACGCGCCTGCTGCCGGCGCTGTTGCAGGCGCAGCAGCAGTGTGGCGACTGGCCGCCGCGCCTCATCTTTGCCTTTGCCGCGCTGCTGGCGTTTTATCGCGGCCAGCAGGATGACCGGCAGTGGCCGCTGCAGGATGACGCGCACTGGCTGCAGCGTTTTGCCCGGTTGTGGCCGGCGGTTCTCACCGATCAACTCACCCCGCAGCAGCTGGTGAGCGACGTACTGAGCGACGCGCAGCACTGGGGCGAAGATTTAACCCAGCGGCCCGGCCTGGTCCCGGCGGTCAGCCAGCAGCTAAACAACATTCTCGTCCACGGCATGCGGACGGCCCTTAGCCAACTGAGATAACGCGATGCAACAGGCAATCAAAATACATTCACGCGACAACGTCGCCGTCGCGCTGCAGGATCTGGCGGCCGGCACCCAGGTTATCGTCGCAGAACAGCGGATTACGCTGCAGCAGGATATCGGGCGCGGCCACAAGTTTGCGCTGCAACCGCTCAACAGTGGTGAGCAGGTGATTAAATATGGGTTGCCGATTGCCCATGCCACTCAGCCGATCGCCGTCGGCGAGCTGATTCACTCCAGCAACGCGCGCACCAATCTGAGCGATGTCGACGAGTACGTATACCAGCCGGAACACCTCACGCTGCCACCGCAGGCGGCGGATCGTGAGGTGCAGATTTATCGTCGCGCCACGGGCGAGGTTGGCATTCGTAACGAGCTGTGGATTTTACCGACCGTCGGCTGCGTGAACGGCATCGCCCGGCAGATTGTGTCACGCTTTCTCCGGGAGAGTGACGACGCGGCCGGCATCGACGGCGTGCACCTGTTCAGCCATCCCTTCGGCTGTTCACAGCTGGGGCAGGATCACGAAAATACCCGCACCATGCTGCAAAATATGGTGCGTCATCCCAATGCCGGCGCGGTGCTGGTGATTGGACTCGGCTGCGAAAACAATCAGGTCGATATCTTTCGCGACACGCTGGGCGACTTTGACAGCCAGCGCGTGCAGTTTATGGAGTGTCAGCAGCAGGATGATGAAGTGGAAGCCGGCCTGCAGCGGTTGCATGCGCTGTACAACGTGATGCGTCACGACCGCCGCCAGCCGGGCAAACTGAGCGAGCTGAAGTTTGGTCTCGAATGCGGTGGCTCGGACGGCTTTTCCGGCATCACCGCCAATCCACTACTCGGCTGTTTCTCTGACCAGATGATCGCCAACGGCGGCACCACGGTGCTGACCGAAGTGCCGGAGATGTTTGGTGCCGAGCGCATCCTGATGAGCCGCTGCCGTGATGCGGCGATTTTCGACAAAACGGTGGCGATGATTAACGACTTCAAGCGCTACTTTATCGATCACCAGCAGCCGATTTATGAAAATCCATCGCCGGGCAACAAGGCGGGCGGCATCACCACGCTGGAGGAGAAGTCGCTGGGCTGTACGCAAAAAGCCGGGCAGAGTCAGGTGGTGGATGTGCTGAAATACGGTGAGCGGCTGCGCACGCCGGGGCTCAATTTGCTCAGCGCGCCCGGTAACGATGCGGTCGCCACCAGCGCGCTGGCCGGAGCCGGCTGCCATATGGTGCTGTTTACCACCGGACGCGGCACGCCGTACGGCGGCTTCGTGCCCACCGTGAAAATCGCCACCAACACGCCGCTGGCGGAGAAAAAGCCGCACTGGATTGATTTCAATGCCGGACGACTGCTGGAGGGCACCAGCATGGAGACGCTGCTGGCGGAGTTTGTTGAGACTATTGTGGCGATTGCGAACGGCCAGCCGGCGCGTAATGAAGCGAATGATTTCCGCGAGCTGGCGATTTTCAAAAGTGGCGTGACGCTTTAATGCGTCAGCGGTTAAAGCGCGGCACCGGAGCGTGCCGCGACACGGGTTAACCGGCGGTACGCGGCTGACGTTCCGCTTCCGCCTGACATACGGCGGCGGTAAACAGAATGTCGGTTGAGGAGTTCAGTGCGGTTTCGGCGGAATCCTGCAGTACGCCGATGATAAAACCGACCGCAACCACCTGCATCGCCAGATCATTAGGGATGCCAAACATGTTGCAGGCAACCGGAATCAGCAGCAGCGAACCGCCCGCCACGCCGGACGCACCGCAGGCACACAGCGAGGCGACAAGGCTCAGCAGAATAGCGGTGGGTACGTCCACGGCAATGCCCAGCGTGTGCACCGCAGCCAGCGTCAGTACGGTAATGGTGATTGACGCGCCCGCCATGCTGATGGTCGCGCCTAGCGGAATCGATACCGAATAGGTGTCTTCATCCAGATTCAGGCGTTTGGCCAGCGCCATGTTGACCGGAATATTCGCGGCCGAGCTACGGGTAAAGAACGCCGTCACGCCGCTTTCGCGCAGGCAGGTAAACACCAGCGGATAAGGATTGCGGCGGATTTTCTGAAACACCAGCATCGGGTTGACCACCAGCGCCATAATCAGCATGCAGCCAATCAGCAGCGTCAGCAGGTGAGCATACTGCCACAGCGCGCCGAAGCCGGTTGAGGCCAGAATCGATGCCACCAGGCCAAAAATGCCCAGCGGCGCACAGCGAATCACACAGCGCACCACCCAGGTCGCGGCATTCGACGCGTCATTCAGGAAGGCTTTGCTGCTTGGGCTGGCATGACGAAACGCCAGGCCAAGACCAATCGCCCACACCAGAATGCCAATGTAGTTAGCGTTCATCAGCGCTTCAATCGGATTGGCGACCATGCTCATCAGCAGGCCGTGCAGCACTTCGGTGATGCCGGACGGCGGGGTAATTTCGGTCGCGCCGACGTCCATCGACAGCGTCTGCGGGAACAGATGGCTGAAAATTACCGCGACCACCGCCGCGAAGAAGGTACTGAGCAGGTACAGCATGATGATCGGGCGAATATTGGTTTTTTGCCCCTGCTGATGGTTGGCAATGGAAGAGATCACCAGCACCAGTACCAGCAGCGGTGCCACGGCTTTCAGCGCGCGTACGAACAGTTCACCCAGCAGGCCGACGGCCAGCGCGGCATCGCGTGAAAGCCACGCCAGCGCCACGCCGGCAATCAGGCCGATCATGATTTGTTTTACCAGGCTTCCTGAGAACAGCGCACCCAGCGGTCGAAGAAGATTATTTAGCATATTACGGTCTTTTTATCGCGGTATGAGTGTTGTGCGCGGTTGCTCCGCGCCAAACGGTTTGCCCGGCGGAGTATAAGGAAAAGTCCTGGCGAGAAAAGAGATAATTCTGCCGGTGCGCGCCAGATCGATTTTTTGATCTGCTGATGACAGGAAGTGTGACAGAGATATGAAACGCGAAGGTTGGCACTGGCGAAACAAAGCAGGGGCGATTAGCGCCCCTGCAGAAGATTATCGTGAGATGCCTTTCTGGTCGTTTCTGTGGTTTACCCAGGCGTTAATCAGCAGCGTACCGCCGAGAATCACGCCGACCACCGTCAGCGAGATCGCCACCGGAATGTGGTAGAACTCGACGATCAGCATCTTGATACCGATAAACACCAGCACGATCGCCAGACCGTACTTCAGCATCGAGAAGCGCTCTGCCACGTTGGCCAGCAGGAAGTACATAGCGCGCAGGCCAAGGATGGCGAACAGGTTAGAGGTCAGCACGATGAACGGGTCGGTAGTGACGGCAAAAATAGCCGGAATACTGTCGACAGCGAAAATAACATCGCTTAGCTCCACCATAATCAGCACCAGCAGCAGCGGTGTGGCAAACAGCACGCCGTTTTTGCGGGTGAAGAACTTTTCGCCGTGCAGTTCATCGGTCATGCGCAGATGCTTACGCAGCCAGCGCACCACCGGCTTATCGCCGACGGCAGCGTCATCGCCCTCTTTAGCGAAGGCCATTTTGATGCCGGTAAACAGCAGGAAAGCGCCGAAGATGTAGAGGATCCAGCTGAACTGTGTGACCAGCCAGCTGCCGGCAAAGATCATGATGGTACGCAGCACAATCGCGCCGAGCACGCCGTAAATCAGCACACGGCGCTGAAGATTAGACGGAATGGCGAAATAGCTGAACAGCATCAGCCAGACGAAGACGTTATCGACCGCCAGCGCTTTTTCCAGTACGTAACCCGTCAGGAAAGCGAGGGTTTGCGCGGTTGCGACTTCGCGCCCGGCGCTGCCGTCGAGATACCACCAGAACGCGGCGGCAAACAGCAGAGAAACGGAGATCCATACCAGCGACCAGACGGCAGCCTGTTTGAATGACATGGTTTGTGCGCCGCGTCGTCCCTGTAAGAAGAGATCGATCGCCAGCATGATGAGCACGACGACAGCGAAGCTGCCCCAGAGTAACGGTGTGCCTACAGAGTGCATAGTCGTATCCTGTCCTGAAAATGAAAAAACGGCTGAGTCAGAAGACGTCAGCCGCTTTATAGAGCTGCAAGCAAACCTCGCCTTCCGGCAAGGTCTCACTTACAACACAGAATCAATTCCGGGTTGCCTGACGACCGGATGCGCTACGCATCGTAATGACGATCGGTCAGCTTACAAGTTACTCCCCTTTGCTGCGGCCAACATACGTGCAAGCGCGAGCAGATTCAATGGGTGAGCTGTAATATTTTGCAATATTTACACTTCTTTCCGATCCGCCGGAAACACCACGCCGGTCTGGCGACGAATCTCTGTCAGCAACCGGGCGGTTATGCGTGACACCTCCAGCGCAGGGTGCTCAACCTGGCGCGTTTCCACCAGCCGGGCAAAGGTCTCTGCTTCATACAGCATAGTATTGATGTGCTGTGGCTGCGTCAGGTTCTGGCTCTCGCCGCCGCGCGGAATCAGGCGCAGCTGCTGGCACTCGGAAATTTTCTCTATCACCAGCGAGCCGGCTTCGCCCTGGATTTCGCTGGGAATCAGTGAATCACTGACTTTTGAGTGCAGCAGCGTGACGTCGAAATCGCCGTAGTCCAGCACTACCACGCCGTGTGCATCGACGCCGCTTGCCAGCAGCGAGGCCTCAGCTTTCACCTGCTGCGGCGCGCCCCACAGGGTAACGGCAGCGGCGAGACAGTAGTAGCCAATGTCCATGATCGAACCGTTGGACCAGCGCGGGTTGAAGGTATTCGGGTTCTCACCGTCGAGATAGCGCTGATAGCGTGACGAGTACTGACAGTAGTTGAACAGCGCTTTGCGCAGTGTGCCCAGCTGCGGCAGCGCCTGTTGCAGGCGCAGGAACGTCGGCAGACTGGCGGTTTTGAACGCCTCAAACAGCACCACCTGATGCTGACGCGCACAGGCAATCATCGCCTCAGCTTCACGCAGGTTAGAGGCCAGCGGTTTTTCGCAGATGACGTGTTTGCCGTGCGACATGAACAGCAGCGCCTGCTCACAGTGCAGCGCATTGGGGCTGGCGATATACACCGCGTCGATTTCCGCACTTGCCGCCAGCGCCTCCAGTGAGGTAAAGGTCAGCGGACAGGGATAATCCGCGACAAAGGCGTCGGCCTGCTGCTGACTGCGTGAATAGACGGCGCTCAGTTTCATTTTGACGCTCTCATGCGCGGCGTCGATAAACTGGCGGGTGATCCAGTTGGTTCCCACAATGGCAAAACGTATCACGGCTGGTTCTCCTGCACTCTGAAAGCGGCAGAGTAGCATGTTCCCTGGCGGCGCAGGCAGGCGAAATTTGATCCTGCGATCCGCATTCCAATATGATGATGCTAAACCCTTTTTTAACCGACATGCGGGGACGCCGGGTGAGCGGAAGCAAACACGCACTGAACTGGACCACACTGCTGATCGCCATTCCGGTGGGCCTGGTGGCCTCGCTGGTCACGCTGGCGTTTCGCGGCATCATCGATCTCATCAATCATCTGCTGTTTCACAGCGACAGCGAAATCACGGTCGCGATGCACGTCTGGCCGTGGATCTTCTGGCCGATGCTGGTGGGGGCGGGCGGGCTGCTGGCCGGCTGGTTCCTGCGCTACGCGGTGGCGATTGAGCAGCAGGAGACGGTGAAAACCGATTACCTTGAAGTGATTAACGCGCGGCTGGATGCGGTGCCCACCAAAACCTCGCTGTTTCGCGCACTGTCGTCGATTGCCAGTATCGGCAGCGGGGCGTCGATTGGTAAAGAGGGGCCGATGGTGCAGTTGTCGGCGCTGAGCGGCAGCCTGCTGGGGCGCTGGCTGCCAGCGTCCCTCAATATGCGCAACAGCGACATCGTCGCGATGGCCGCCGCCGCCGGTCTGTCGTCGGTGTATCACGCCCCGCTGGCGTCGGCGATTTTTGTCGCGGAAATTGCGTTTGGTATCTCTGCGCTACAGCGGCTGATTCCGCTGATTATCGCCTCGGCAGTGGCGGTGATGACCATGTGGTCACTGGGCTTTCGCAGCGCGCTCTATCCGCTCTCCGACACGCTGTTTCAAATGGATCTCACCAGCCTGCTGATGACGGTAATCATTGGTTTTGCTGCGGGCGTGGCGGCCTGGCTGTTAATCAAGCTGATTGCACGCAGCAAAGCGTTGTTCAGCCGCGTGCGCTCGCTGCCGCTCAGGCTGGGCGCAGGTGGCTTTGCGGTTGGCTTACTGGCGCTGATCTCCACCGATATCCTTGGTAACGGCTATGAAGTGATCGTGAAAATCATTGAAGGCAACTATCTGCTGGCCGGTTTGCTCGGCCTGCTGGTGCTGAAAATGCTGGCGACCACGCTCTCGGTCGGCTCCAACGCGGTAGGCGGCCTGTTCACGCCCTCATTATTGATTGGTGCGCTGCTCGGCGTGGCGCTGGCGCAGACTGGCGTGCTGCTGCATCTGCCGGTGGGCAATACGCTGCTATATGCGGCGGTGGGCATGGCGGCGGTGCTGGCGGCGGTCAGTCAGGCGCCGCTGATGGCGATGCTGATGGTGCTGGAGATGACGCTTAACAGCAGCCTGCTGTTCCCACTGATGATCGCCTCGGTACTGGCGTCAATGCTGGTCTACCGGCTGCAGTCCGCCAGCACCTATCCGGTGGTAAGCCATCACCTTAATCGTTCAGAAGCGAAATATGATTTTGATAATATGCGGGTTGATCAGCTGATCATCCCCGGCGCGGCGCTGCAGCCGGCGGAATCGGTCGGGCAGGCGCTGGCGGTGAGTTCGCTCAAGCGCGAGCGCTACGTCTACGTCATTAATCAGGCCGGTCAGTTTCTTGGCGTAGTATCAATTCATGACATTTCGCGCAAAGTGCTGGCACAGGAGATCACGCTGGATTCGCCGGTCAGCAGCGTGATGGATGATAATTTCCCCTGCATTTACCAGCACCAGAGCATGCGTGAAGGCTGGGAGGCGTTTGCGCGCGTGACGCTGGAGCGTTTACCGGTGCTGAATAATGCGCAGGAGCGTCGCTTCCTTGGCGCATTGACCAAAACCAGTCTGATCCAGAAAGCGCAGGAGTTTCTTTAGGCTGCGTTGCCGCGCAGCGCCTGTTCGGTCATCCACAGGCGCGCGTCGAACTCCAGCTGGTGGTAGTCCGGTTCCATGTGGCAGCACAGCTGATAAAACGCTTTGCTGTGATCTTTCTCTTTCAGGTGCGCCAGTTCGTGTACCACGATCATGCGCAGAAAGGGTTCCGGCGCGAGGCGGAAAAAGGTCGAGATGCGAATTTCGGCCTTGGCTTTCAGGTTACCGCCCTGCACGCGGGAAATGGCGGTGTGCAGGCCAAGCGCATGCTTCATCACTTTGATTTTATTATCCCAGATGACCTTGCTCACCGGCGGCGCGCTGCGCATATAGCGGTTTTTCAGCGCCTGCGTGTAGTCATAAAGCGCGCGGTCGCTGACGACGTCGTGCGTATCGGGATAGCGCTGCTGCAAAAAGGCGGCTAATCGCTGATTATCAATCAGCACTTGCACCTGTTCGAGGATGTTTTCAGGGTAACCCTGCAGATAGATTAATGACATTGGGATTCCCGACGAAAGACAGTATACTGCGCCCCCTTTTCAGGGCGAAAATCGCGCAAAGTGTACCACGCCGGAGATTCCATGAGCCAACTTGAACTGACCGATCGCACGCTGACGCTTCAGCGCTTCCCGCCGATGCGCGAAGAGAGCCCGCTACAGGCGTGGGACGCCGCAGATGAATATTTGCTGCAGCAGGCGCTGCCGGCAGGCCCGGTGCTGGTATTCAATGACAGCTTTGGCGCGCTGACCTGCGGGCTGAACGATCGGGAAATCTGGCACGTCAGCGACTCGTGGCTCAGCCAGCAGGCCGCCCGGCAGAATCTGCGTCTCAACGGTCTGGATGAAGCGTCGGTACACTTTCTTGATAGCCTGGCGCCGTTGCCGGCTGCCCCGGCGGCGGTACTGATTAAGCTGCCCAAAGCGCTGGCGCTGCTTGAGCACCAGCTGCGCGCGTTGCGGACGGTCGTCACGCCGGATACCCTGATTCTGGCGGCCGGTAAAGCCAAAGATATCCATAATTCCACGCTGCAGCTGTTTGAACGCATTCTCGGTGAGAGCAAAACCTCGCTGGCGTGGAAAAAAGCGCGTCTGATTTACAGCCATTTCAGCGCCCCGGCGCTGGCGGACGTGCCGGCGACCACCGTGTGGCCGCTCGACGAGACGCCGTATCACATCCACAATCACGCCAATGTGTTCGCCCGCGCGGCGCTGGATATTGGCGCGCGCTTCTTTCTGCAACACCTGCCGCACGATATTGAGGGCGAAATCGTCGATCTCGGCTGCGGTAACGGCGTGATTGGCCTGCAGGCGCTGGAACAGAATCCGCAGGCCGAGGTGCTGTTCGTCGATGAATCTTACATGGCGGTGGCTTCCAGCCAGCTCAACGTTGAGCTGAACCGGCCACAGGATCTGGCGCGCTGCCAGTTTCGGGTTAACAACGTGCTGAGCGGTTTTCCGTCGGACCGGCTGCATGCGGTGCTGTGCAATCCGCCGTTCCATCAGCAGCACGCGGTCACCGACCACCTGGCGTGGCAGATGCTGCGTGACGCCAAACGCTGCCTGCAGTATGGCGGCGAGCTGCGCATCGTCGGCAACCGCCACCTTGGCTATCATCAGAAAATGAAGAAGCTGTTTGGCAACTGCGAGCTGGTGGCCTCTAACGCCAAATTTGTGGTGCTGCGTTCGGTCAAGCTGCGTTAATCACAGGCTGAGCGCCAGCTCAGTGGCCTGAGCGATGGCGCGCCGTGCATCCAGCTCCTGCGCGACGTCGGCACCGCCGATCAGCCGCACGGCTTTGCCGCGTGCGGCCAGCGCCTGCGCCAGCGTACGCAGCGGTTCCTGACCGGCGCAAACCACGATGTTATCTACCGCCAGCGTCAGCGCTTCCCCCTGATGGCGCAGGTGCAGCCCGTCATTATCAATCTTCAGATACTCGACATCGCCCCACATCTGCACGCCGTGCGCCTGCAGGCTGGCGCGATGGATCCAGCCGGTGGTTTTCGCCAGCCCGGCGCCCGGTTTGCCGGATTTACGCTGCAGCAGCCAGATCTGGCGGTCGGCAGGAGCCGGCTGTGGACGCATTAAACCGCCGCGCGCCTGAAGGCTGCGATCGATGCCCCAGTTTTGGTAGAAGTCTTCCTCGCGACCGGCGTGCTGCAGCAGAAACTCCGCGGTGTCGAAACCAATGCCGCCGGCACCGATAATCGCCACGCGCCGGCCAACCGGTTTTTTGTCGCGTATCACCTCGAGATAGCTCAGCACGCTGGGGTGATCGATGCCCGGAATCGCCAGCTGGCGCGGTGTGATGCCGGTCGCGATGATAACTTCATCCGCCTGTTCCAGTTCGTCGGCGCTGACGCGATGATTCAGGCACAGCTCAACGCCTGCGGCTGCCAGCTGATGGCGGAAATAGCGCAGCGTTTCGCTGAACTCCGCCTTGCCGGGGATCTGGCGGGCAATATTGAACTGGCCGCCTATCTGCGCATCGGCTTCGTACAGGGTGACGCGATGGGCGCGCTGCGCCGCCTGCAGCGCGAACGCCATACCGGCCGGACCGGCACCCACCACCGCCAGCCGTTTTGGCTGCGCGGCGGCGATGACCGGCATCAGCGTTTCATGACAGGCGCGCGGATTGACCAGGCAGGAAGTGACCTTACCGGCAAAGATTTGATCGAGACAGGCCTGATTACAGGCGATGCAGGTATTGATGGCGTCGGGCTGGCCCGCCTGCGCTTTGCTGACAAACGCGGCATCGGCAAGAAATGGCCGCGCCATCGACACCATGTCGGCAATACCGTCGCGCACAATCTCTTCCGCCACCTGAGGATGATTAATACGGTTGGTAGCGATAACCGGTACGCTGACGTGCTGGCGCAGATGCTGCGTGACCCAGGCGAAACCGGCACGCGGCACGCAGGTGGCAATGGTGGGAATGCGGGCTTCATGCCAGCCAATGCCGCTGTTGAACAGCGTCACGCCGCGCTGCTCCAGCGCCGTGGCAAGCTGCAGCGTCTCCTGCAGCGAGCTGCCGTTATTCACCAGGTCGAGCATCGACAGGCGAAAAATAATAATAAAGGCATCACCGACGGCGGCGCGCACCGCCTGCGTCACTTCCAGTGCAAAGCGCTGCCGCCGCGCCACATCACCGCCCCAGCCGTCGTCGCGCTGATTGGTATGGGCGACCAGGAACTGATTAATCAGGTAGCCTTCGGAACCCATGATTTCGACGCCGTCGTAACCGGCCTGCTGCGCCAGCCGGGCGCAGCGCGCGAAATCCGCGATGGTTTGTTCAATCTGCGCTTCACTCAGTGCCTGCGGTGTAAACGGGTTGATGGGCGCCTGTAGCGCCGAGGGCGCCACCAGATCGCGCTGATAACTGTAGCGCCCGGCGTGCAGGATCTGCAGCGCAATTTTGCCCCCCTGTGCATGTACTGCATCGGTTATCTGGCGGTGCCAGCCGCACTGGGTTTCGTTTGTGAGCATGGCTCCGCCCTGCGCCACCACACCCTGCGCATTCGGCGCGATGCCGCCGGTCACAATCAGCGCAACGCCTTCCCGGGCGCGCTCGGCGTAGAAGGCGGCGAGGCGCTGTGCGCCATCGGCATGCTCCTCCAGACCGGTGTGCATTGAGCCCATCAGGAAACGGTTTTTCAGTTGCGTAAAGCCCAGATCAAGCGGGGCAAACAGATGCGGATAACGCTCAGTCATGATCACTTACTCAGTGAGTGGTCGGATGAGTGAACTCTAGCGGGAAAAGTGCGGGCTGGAAATTTGCGGCGCTCAGCCTGTGAGAAACATCAAAAAAAAGCAGGGCGGCAAGTCGCAGACGAAAGTATCGGACCACTTTCGCCAGGCACGGGAAGAAACCTGCGCGCCCTGTAATGGCATGAAGATTGGGCTAATAAATTAGCTCTGTGGTTATAAATTCCTGTATGACTCAATCTCTATAACAATCCCGGGTGAGGACGAGGTGATGATGCCATGCCTCAGTCGAATTAATCCGCAAGACTGGTCTTGATTTTGGCTTCAGCAGGCACCATTTCGCCGTGCCAGTTCGATAATATCGACCAGATTCTTTGATTCGAGCTTTTGAAAAATCTTAGTTTTATAAGTACTGATAGTTTTGTTATTTAATCCTAATTCACAGGCAATGATTTTATTGGATTTTCCCTGCGCCAGCTGACGTAAAATAAGCGTTTCCCGCTCGGTCAGGCGCGACAACATATCCTGTTCATTCACATAGCGCTGGCGCCGGTCAAGAATATCGCCGGGCAGATAATTTACATTGTTAAATACGCAGCCAATGGCAGCGATCAGCGTCTGAATCGGATCGTATTTCGACACGAAGCCGTTAGCGCCCTGACTAAGCGATTGTATAAGCAGGTGATTGTTACTGCTCTGACTGAGCAGAATGACTTTCATCCAGGTTTTAGATTTTACGATATCGCGTAAAAAGGCGATGCCATTTTTCTCTTTAAAATCAGGATCTAAAATCAGGATGTCGATGTGCTGATGAATAACATCGTCAATACCATCATTAATTGTGTTTGCTGTAGTGACACAATTAAAGCCATTCATTAATAATAAAGCCTGCACCCCAGCCGCAACAAGGCGATGCTCATCAACGATGAGAATTTTTGCATTAAACATAGATCTCCCTTTTACGACACCGATATGATGGCGCTGGCGGACATTATGTCTGGCGGCTTATCCCGGCGAACCGAGAAATGTCTTGATAAGATTATGTTTTTATAAAACCTGCTGATTTTTCAGCCGATATTGTTCAAAGATAATTAATGTTTCATTGACGGCGTTAATTTCGCACGCGATGGCGGCAATCAGCTGCGCGACATCGTGTCCTTCCTGCTGGTGTTTCTCCAGCTTGCGCCCCAGCTCCATCAGCGCGCTGGCGTTAAGAATGCTGGCACCGCCTTTCAGCTTATGGCCAAGCTGTGACAGCGCGTGGGCATCAGTGGTTTGCTGCAGTGCCGCCAGCAATTCATCGTGGCTGGTGCGAATACTTTCCAGCAGGGTGATGCAGCTGGCAGGATCGCGCTCAGCCAGCTGCATCAGCAGCGGCGCAAAAGTCGGAACCGCCACAGGGGCCGGCAGCGCGGCGACGGCGGTATCAGCAACAGGTTGCCCGGTCACGGCTGCTGCAGCCTCGCTGTCAGGCACGTTTGGCGTGCGGCGCGGACAGTGGGTGATTTGCGCCAGCAACGTATCCAGATTAAGCGGCTTGAACAGACAGTCGTTCATGCCAGCCTGCAGGCAGCGCTGCATGATGTGCTGCTCGGCGGAGGCGGTCAGGCCGTATAGCGTGATCGGCGGCAGATGATGGTGGCGTTCATGTTGGCGCAGCGCCTGGGCAAATTCAAACCCGTTCATACCGGGCATATTGCAGTCGGTAATGATCAGGTCAAAGCGCAGCGGATCCTGCTGCCACAGTTTCAGCGCTTCGACGGCGCTTTCGCTCACCACCACCTGATGGCCCGCCAGCTCCAGCTGTTTACCCAGCAGCAGGCGATTGGGCGCATGATCATCAATCACCAGCACTGACAGCTTGTCGGTGACCAGCGGCTGTGACAGATGCGGTTGGGTTTGATCGCGCGGTTCGCCGGCCGGCGCGCGGAAGTAGAAGGAGAACACCGATCCTTCACCTGGCGTACTCTCCACAATCAGTTCGCCATCCAGCAGCTCTGCCAGATTGCGGCAGATGCTCAGGCCAAGACCGGTGCCAATCTGCTGCTGCTGACGTTCCCCGACCTGGACAAATGGCTCAAAAATCGCCTGCTGCTGCTCCTCGGTCATGCCGCAGCCGTCATCGCTCACTTCTATGACGAACTCACAACCTTCCTCTTCCTGGCCAATCCCCTGCATCAGCACCACGGTTACGCTGCCGCGATCGGTAAATTTAATGGCGTTACTCAACAGGTTAGACAGGATCTGGTTGATCATCAGCGGATCGGTCTGTACCCAGTAGGCCGCGATGTCCATTTCCACGCGCAGATCGATCCCTTTGCTTTCGGCTTTGTTGCGAAACAGCGTCACCGCCTGATCGATAACATCCGGCAGGTAAACGGTTTCCGGCGTGGGTTGATACTGGCCTGATTCGATCTTCGACAGATCGAGGATATCGCCGATCAGCGACAGCAGCGCGCGCGCCGAGCTGTAGGCGACGCGAATATTCTCTGACAGCGTCTCACACGGCTGCGAGCGGGTTTCCAGCTCCAGCAGACCAATGATGGCGTGCAGCGGCGTGCGGATCTCATGGCTCATGCTGGCGAGAAACTCACTTTTGGAGCGGTTGGCTTTGTCTGCGGTGTCCTTGGCCAGCTGCAGCTCCTGCAGCAGCGCGTTACGTTCGGTGACATCGACCCAGCCGCCGATCACCCCGGCAACTTCCCCCAGCCGATCGCGAAACGGCAGCGTCCAGTGATACAGATGGAAGGCCTGCTGGCCAAACATCAGCTGGACGTCGCGCATTACCGCTTCACCATCCAGCAGCGTCTGCTGGTAACCATCTTCAATGGTATGAATGCTGGCGTTATTGGTGTTGAACACGTCCGACAGTCGTTTGCCGATTACCTCGTCGCGTTTGATGTGCAAAAAGCGCAGATAGGCATTGTTACAATCCACCAGCCGCGTTTGCTTATCGCGGATGTACATCGCCACCGGCGAGTCATTAAACAGCGTGTGGGTAAAATTGAGCTGATTTTTCAGCGCATTCTCGGCCTGCATACGCTGCTGAATCACTTTGCGCAGATGGTGGTTCCACAGCAGGATCAGCAGAATCAATCCCAGCGATACCGAAACGATCAGCAGAATCGTTTGCTTATAGTTCTGCCACGAGCTACTGAGAAACGGCGGTTCCGCCTGACGCCACTGCGCCATCAGCTTAAACAGCGTTTCCGGCGGGATGGCCAGCAGCGCTTTATCGAGAATGCTGATCAGCGTCTCATTGCCTGGCTCTACGCGCATCACAAAGCGCGCGGGATCGGCGCCCAGCGTACCCTCGACGATCAGCCCGCTGCCAAAATGGTTGCGCAGATGATAGTCGGCAAAAATTTTCGGCACGATCACCGCATCGACCTTGCGCGCCAGCAGCTGGCGCAGCGCATCCAGCGGACGATCGGTATCGCTGACCGACAGGTGCGGATAGTGCTCCTGCAGCCAGCTTTTCATTAGCGAATTTTTTAGCATCAGCGCCGAACCAAACGGAAAGGTGTCGCGCGCCATAATGTTTCGCGGCTGCTGATTGCGGATGATCACCCAATGCGAAACCAGCCACGGACGCGTAATCAGAGGCGACTGCGCTTCGAACTGTGGCTCCAGAATTTCCAGCGGAAACAGCTTTGGCAAAGGACGTCCGCCGGGGTGTTCATGACTGGCGTGCGCCACAAAATTCAGGCCGGTCTGGCTGGTGATCAGCTCCAGTACGTCCGGCGCCATGCCGCGAAACTGCTCTGCTGGCGTCCGGCTGCTGAGCGGTGCCTGCGCCAGCGGCAAGGTGGTCTCGATGTGAATGTTGTTTTGCAGCCACTGCTCTTCGTCGGCGGTCAGCGCCAGTGGATTGCGTTGCAGTACATGATGGGGATCGAGCTGCCAGCGTTTGGCAATCTGCATGCGGATAGACAGCGGAATCTGCGGCAGCGCCTGGTTGATGGCGTCGGCTAGCGCAGGATACAGCGGACTGATGCCGAAACCGACGTTGAGCGGAATCGTATGCTCATCGGCCAGAATAGTAAGCGCGTTGGCAAACAGATAGCGGTTGAGGTGCGTCAGCGTCGCCGCATTTCCCCAGACGCGCGCCGTCTGACCATAAACGGTGGCGGCGACGGCATCATAGTAGCCCGGGAAACGCACCAGCTGCGCGTTTTCGTATGTCTCTTCCAGGTACTGGCGCTGCAGCGGCGTGCCTGACCAGGCAATTTGCTCGGGCATGCCGTTATTGAGAAAAAGGTCGCTGTCGGTCTTCAGTCCCATCACGCTGTAATCCAGCATCCACGGGGCGCTGGCCAGCAGCGGCTGCGACTGTGACGACGGCTGGGCGACGTAAATCGCCAGCATATGCATTTCGCCTTTCAGCACCGCCTGCTGCGCGGCGCTATGACTGGGGAAGTGATAAAGCTCAATGCTGGTCTCCAGCATGCTTTGAATCAGCGACAGGTAATCGGCGCTCAGGCCTTCGAAGCGGCGCGTATCGGTATCCATATATATCGGTGGCTGTGATTTACCGGCCACCGCGACTTTAATCACTTTATTTCGAAAGGCTGAAGAGATGGGCTCCGCCAGCTGCAGCGCGGGCTGTGCGGTATCGTAACGTGCTAAAAGCTGCAAAGGTTTGACCTCCGCCTGCAGCGCGCCGCCAAAAAAAATAAACAGGACCACGCCCGCCAGACGGATGAAATTAACAGGATTAAACACCGTGCGTTCCTGAAGAAAATAAAGTCATTAATGCCGATAAGGGAAAAGGAGTATAAAGAGATTTTTCCCGCCTGCCTGATTTAAAGCCGCATTAATGATATTTTGCGACCATTCTCGAATGTTTAACTTATTATTAACATTTGCAGTTTTTTTTAGATGTTGCTTTTTCTTTGATTTCAAAAATTTCAACGGTTTATCCATAAAATGACCTTTCAAGACAATTCTTATGTGGTCCTTTCGCAGAGTTACGTCAGAATTTTCGCAGTTTTTCCGGGGCCGCTAACCGCTGCTGTCCATTCATCCGGTAAAACTACCTTTTAATTAGCGGTAATAAGTTAAACGCGTAAGAAAAATTCTAATTTTTGTTAACCTGGTGACGTTTGGTTTAAACCATTGCAGGCGATTTTCTCTGCAGCGGTCAGCGCATACTTTCAGGTCATTTTCACTGGTGTGGTTATCAGTACTGGACAAAATTGAGACTGTAATAAAGGAATAAAAGAATGGTATATGCACATAATAAACAGGTGCGTGTCGCTGTCCTTGATGATCACCCGATGGTTCGTACCGTTTTCGAGTTATGCCTGAAACACGAACCCGATATTCATCTGGTCGGGACCTGGTCTTCAAGTAATGAACTGTTTAGTCAGCTGCGCAGCACCACGGTGGATGTGCTGGTGCTGGATTTTTTGCTGGGCGAGCGTGAACTGGATGGCCTGGCCCTGGTGAAACAGCTGCGAAATCACTATCCGCAGCAAAAGATTTTGATCTCATCGTCCATGGAGAGTCCGGCGATTGTCAAAATGGTGCTGAGCGCCGGCGTTAAGGGCTTTATTGGAAAAAGCCACAATATGCAGGAGATCGTCCAGGCGATTCGTCAGGTGGCGCAGGGGCGGCTATTCCTGTCGCAGGAAGTGGCGTACGAGGTGGAAAACCTCTACGTGATGAATGAAGACGCCATCAACGAAAACCTCGATCTCTCCAGCAAAGGCAATATGTACGAGAAGGTCAAAACCCTTAGTCCGCGCGAAGTAGAAGTGGTGCGCTGTTTTCTGGATGGGCTCAGCGTGTCGCAAATTGCCGTGAAGTTTAAACGCAGCCGCAAAACCGTGAGCGGACAAAAGCAGTCGGCGCTGAAAAAGCTCGGCCTGCGCTCGGATTCGGAATTGTTCAAATACAGCCACGACCTGATGTCGGGCAGCTAATCCTTCTTTAAGGCGGTCAGGGATGGCCGCCGTCTGCTTTTCCGCCTCTCTGCGTCACGTTCCCGGTAACAGCCGTTTTGTAACATCGTTTTGAGTGATGTTTGTCACAGTTTCGCCGGCCGTATCCCGCTGTGATAGCCCCCATTGCTACAGCACTGAAGGGGCTACGATGAACATTGAAACGCAATCCTGCGTCATTACCGGCAAAAAACAGGTCAGCGTCGCACAGCAACAGGTGCTGTGGGACGGCACCGGCACGCTGGTGCGCATCACGCGCGGCGGCATCTGCGGGTCCGATCTGCACTACTATCAGGAAGGTAAAGTCGGCAGCTTCGAGGTGAAGATGCCGATGATCCTCGGCCATGAAGTGATCGGCTACGTGGTGGAGAGCGACGATCCGCAGCTCCAGCCCAACCAGAAAGTGGCGGTCAATCCCTCAAAGCCGTGCGGCAGCTGTAAATACTGCCTGCGCGAGCAGCAAAATCAGTGCACCTCAATGCGCTTTTTCGGCAGCGCCATGTATCTGCCACACGTGGATGGCGGCTTCACGCAATACAAGGTGGTCGATAGCGCGCAGTGCGTGCCGTTTCCACAGGAGGCCGATGACAGCGTAATGGTGTTTGCTGAACCGCTGGCCGTGTGCATCCACGCCACGCAGCAGGCGGGCGATCTGAGCGGCAAAACCGTGTTCATTTCCGGCGTCGGGCCGATTGGCTGTCTGATTGCCGCCGCTGCCAAAGCCCGCGGAGCTGCCGAGATTATTTGCAGCGATATCAGCGAACGCTCGCTTAGCCTGGCGCAGCAGATGGGCGCGACCGGGGTGATCCACGCTGCTGACGGTGATTTCACGCCTTACCTTGCAGATAAAGGCTTCTTCGATGCCGCTTTCGAGGCTTCCGGCCATCCGTCTTCGCTGCAGCGCTGTCTCGACGTGGTATGCGCCAAAGGCACGCTGGTGCAGGTTGGCATGGGCGGCACCATTCCGGATTTCCCGCTGATGACGCTGATCGCCAAAGAGATCAATCTGGTCGGTTCTTTCCGTTTCACCCACGAGTTCAATACGGCGGTTGACTGGCTGGCACGCGGCGTGGTCAATCCGCTGCCGCTGTTCAGCGGAGAATATGACTTACAGGATATCGACGCGGCACTGCAGTTTGCCGGTGATAAAACCCGGGCGGCGAAAGTCCAGCTAACGTTTTAAGGAGTCAGTATGAGTCAGTTATTTTCCCTGGCGGACAAGCGCGTGCTGCTCACCGGTTCGGCGCGCGGCATCGGTTTTCTGCTGGCGCGCGGTCTGGCGGAGGCGGGTGCGGAAGTGATCATCAACGCCACCACCGAGGGCGGCGCAGAGCAGGGCGCGGCGAAACTGCGCGAGCTGGGTTATCTCGCGCGGGCGAAGGCCTTTGACGTCACGCAGTCGGCGCAGGTTCAGCAGGCGGTGGAGGAGATTGAAAGTCAGTGGGGCGCGATTGATATCCTGGTGAACAATGCCGGCATTCAGCGCCGCCGGCCGTTTCTCGAGTTTCCCGAGCAGGACTGGAACGACGTGATTGCCGTCAACCAGACAGCGGTGTTTCTGGTGTCACAAACCGTGGCGAAAAGAATGGTGCAGCGTCAGCGCGGAAAAATCATCAACATCGGCTCGATGCAGAGCGAACTGGGGCGCGACACCATCACGCCGTATGCCGCCTCCAAGGGCGCGGTCACCATGCTGACGCGCGGCATGTGCGTGGAGCTGGCGCGCCACAATATTCAGGTTAACGCCATTGCGCCGGGCTATTTCGTCACCGAGATGACCCAGACGCTGGCTGACGATCCGGCCTTCACCGGCTGGCTGACCAAACGTACGCCGGCTGCGCGCTGGGGCAAGCCGGAAGAGCTGATTGGCGCGGCGGTGTTCCTGGCGTCGGGCGCATCTGATTTCGTCAATGGCCATCTGCTGTTTGTTGATGGCGGTATGCGCGTCGCCGTGTAATGCCGTGGCGCGGCTGGCGTAATTGCCGGCGCGCGCCTAAACCTTAAACACCCCTCTGTCTTCCTAAGGATAATAAAAAATGCCAATAACCATAATTGTGCTGGGTGTGATACTGCTGCTGGTTCTGATGATTGTCTTCAAGGTCAACGGCTTCATTGCGCTGGTGTTTGTCTCGGCGGTGGTAGGTATCGCCGAAGGCATGACGCCGCTCAATGTGATGGCCTCGATTCAGAAAGGTATTGGTTCCACGCTCGGCGGCCTGGCGATGATCCTCGGCTTTGGTGCCATGCTCGGGCGGCTGGTGTCCGATACCGGCGCTGCCCAGCGGGTGGCCACCACGCTGATTGCCGCGTTCGGTAAACAGCGGCTGCAGTGGGCGCTGGTGGTCACCGGACTGATCGTCGGTCTGGCGATGTTCTATGAAGTCGGTTTTGTGCTGTTGCTGCCGCTGGTGTTCACCATCGTTGCGGCAGCCGGACTGCCGCTGCTGTACGTCGGCGTGCCGATGGTGGCAGCGCTGTCGGTCACACACTGCTTCCTGCCGCCGCATCCCGGCCCAACCGCCATTGCCACCATCTTTGGTGCCAATCTCGGCACCACGCTGCTGTACGGCTTAATCATTACCATCCCGACGGTGATCATTGCCGGCCCGATCTTCTCAAAATTCCTCAAAAGCTTCGAAAAGTCGCCGCCGGAAGGGCTGTATAACCCTAAAATTTTCACCGAAGAGGAGATGCCGGGCTTCTTTATCAGCATCTTTGCTGCAGTGATTCCGGTAGTGCTGATGGCGATTGCGGCAGTCTGCGAACTGACGATGCCGAAAGAGAATGCGCTGCGCCAGTTCTTTGAATTTATCGGCAACCCGGCGGTGGCGCTGTTTATCGCCGTGGTAATTGCGGTGTTCACCCTCGGTCTGCGTAACGGGCGCAAAATGGAGCAGGTGATGGATATGTGTGGCGATTCGATTGCCGCCATCGCCATGATCGTCTTTATCATTGCCGGCGGCGGCGCCTTTAAGCAGGTGCTGGTGGATAGCGGTGTCGGTAATTACATCGCCGATCTGATGAAAGGATCGTCGCTGTCACCGCTGCTGATGTGCTGGACGGTGGCGGCAATGCTGCGCATCGCGCTGGGATCGGCCACCGTCGCAGCGATCACCACCGCCGGCATCGTAACGCCGATCATTGCCGCTACCCATACCGATCCGGCGCTGATGGTGCTGGCGGTTGGTTCAGGCAGCGTGATCGCCTCGCACGTGAACGATCCGGGTTTCTGGCTGTTCAAAGGCTATTTCAACCTGAGCGTGGTGGAAACCCTGAAAACCTGGACGGTAATGGAAACGCTGATCTCCATCCTCGGCCTCGCCGGTGTGCTGGCGCTCAACGCCATCATTCACTAAGGCCCGCGCTTCACAGGGAGGTGAAGCGTGCTTACGCGCGGCGGCGAATCCACGAGAAACGTGACTGATAGCCGCTGTCAAAATGGGTGTTATAGCGATAGCTCGAACCCGCCTCCGCCATGCAATAAGTACATACCGCCACGCGATCAATCTGCGCCGCCGGAATGCCGCGCTGTAACAACAGGTCCTGCGCCAGTTGAGGCAAATCAAACCATACTCCCTGATGATGCGCCTGTGCCTGAGGTCGGATTGCCTGCGGATTATGCGGCTGTTGCTGTGACCAGCTTAGCGCCGGCAGGTCCGGGCGCTGCTGCATCTGTGCGATGCGATCGACGCCCAGCTCATAGCAGCACGGGCCGATCGCCGGACCGATCGCCACCAGCAGGGATGCCGGCGTTGCGCCACCCGCCAGCAGTTGATCGAGGGCACTGCTCAGCACGCCGCCGAGCGTACCCTGCAAGCCGGCATGTACCGCCGCCACCTGATGCGTTTTCACATCGGCAAACAGCACCGGCAAACAGTCAGCGGTGTAAACCGCAACCGGCTGATGATCGTCACTGATCACTCCATCGGATTCACAACTTTTCGGCGGCCGGTTTTGTCCGGCCAGCACCACTTTTGCGCTGTGCCGCTGCTGTCCGTACGCCGCAGCGGCCGGTGCCGGCTGACCGGCAGGCTGAAAGGCATACTCCAGCCAGCGTTGACTCTCCAGCAGCGCCGAGCGCGGCCCGCGATTATCCATAAGTGTCTCCTGTGACCTGACCCCGGTTTTCCTCTGCCCACAGCTTACGTTAACTGCTACATTTTTAAAGCTTTACAAAAACTGACCATAATCACTTAAGGACGACATGATGAAAAACACCTCCTGGCTGGCCGCGGCAGGCCTGATTGCCCTGACGCTCACCGGCTGTGCCCAACCGCAAAAACAGCAGGCTCAGCAGCAACTTGGTCAGCAGTCGGTGCTGGCAGTCAACTGGTTCCAGCAGTCTGGCGAGTATCAGGCGCTGAGCTGGCAGGCGTTCAACACGGCACGCATGGCGTTTGATAACGCTCCTTCGCTCACCGGCAAACCCAAAGCGGTGATTGTAGATCTGGATGAAACCATGATCGATAACAGCGCCTACAGCGCGTGGCAGGCAAAAAATGGCCAGCCGTTCTCCGGTAAAACCTGGTCAGCGTGGACGCAGGCGCGTCAGGCGACCGCGGTGCCCGGTGCCGTCGAATTTGCCAACTACGTGAATAGCCACGGCGGCACCATGTTCTATGTCTCTAACCGCGATCAGAAAGACTACGCGGCCACGGTCGATAACCTCAACAAGCTGGGCTTCAGCGGTGTAAGCGACAAAACGGTGCGTCTCAGTACCGGCAACTCCAATAAACAGGCGCGTTTCGACGCAATTAAAAATGCCGGCTACAACGTGGTGCTGTATATCGGCGATAACCTGAATGACTTCGGCGGTGCCACCTGGCATCAGGGCAACGCGCAGCGCCAGCAGTTTGTCACGCTCAACCATCAGCGTTTTGGCACCCAGTTCATTGTGCTGCCAAATCCACTGTACGGCGACTGGGAGAGCGGCATGGCTGAAAACTACAATAAGTTAACCCCGGAACAGCAGCTGCAGGTGCGTGAATCCCGCATGAAAGCCTGGAACGGTAAATAATTCGTCAAGCGAAATAGCGCCTGTCCTGGCGGGCGCTTATCGCAGGCGGTCAGCGCCAGTGATATTTACGTTTCTTTGTAATTATTATTCTGCTTATCATTTTCCCGATCTCTTACTTAATCCTTCCGCCGCCTTCAGTGAAATATCATCGCAAATAACGTTAAAACCAGCGGATAACACTATTCATAAATTTAGTAATTAGGATTTTTCTCAGCGAGCAAAGCGTAATCCACCATACCAGCATAAAGACGCAAAAGTTTTACGTGTATATATTTGTCAGTGCATCCGAAATGCGTTTTAAAAAATCATATTAATAGACTGATTATATTTATTTTTAATGAAATTCCTGCTGATTGCGTCACTTGCATTAACTTACTTTGTCATGACATTTGCTGACACTTATTTTACATAAGGTCGCTTCTTCTGCCGGGCTGAAATATTCATGGTGCAAATCAATTCATAAGCGTCTATAACCAATTTCTGTGAGAAAGCGCCGTATTCACCTGCCACAGAACGCTAAAACCGTGCTGCGCCATGCATTTATTTGCCCGGAAGCGCTATTTGCGGATACAGAGAGAAGATAATTGTGACGACCCTTAAACCCTTATTAGCGAAAAATCGCAGTTGGGCACTCCAGCGCCGCGAGCGTAATCCCGATTACTTTGAACAATATCTGCATCAGCAGAAACCCCACTCCCTGTGGATTGGCTGTTCCGACAGTCGCGTACCGGCAGAAGTGCTGACCGGCTCGCATCCGGGCGAGCTATTCGTGCACCGCAACATCGCCAATATGGTGCTACCGGACGATGACAACTTTCTCAGCGTGCTGCAGTACGCGATTTTTTATCTCGGCGTCGAGCGCATTGTGCTGTGCGGCCACTACGGTTGCGGCGGCGTGCAGGCGGCGCTGGGTCTGCCTGCCAGCCCGTTAGCGCAGGAGGATTCGGCGCTCGCCAGGCGCATTGCCGCGCTGCGCCGCGCGTTGCAGCAGGGATTAGTGGCCTATCACGCCAGTCCCGCGCAGGAAGAGGAGAGCAGTAAGCTTAACCAGCTGGTTGAAGCCAATGTCATCGCCCAGTTTAGCCAGCTGGTGCGCTGCGAGCCGGTGCAACAGGCCTGGCAGGCCGGACAGCAGCTGGATGTATTTGGCTGCGTTTATGACCTGCAGTCCGGCCATCTGAAAGAGTTAATACAGCAATCGTCAGAGGAACCCTCATCATGAATCTGCAAACGCTTCGTCAGGATATTCCTGCTGGTCTGGTGGTGTTTCTGGTGGCGCTGCCACTGTGTCTGGGCATCGCGCAGGCCAGCGGTCTGCCGCCCTTTGCCGGTCTGCTCACCGGGGTGATCGGCGGTCTGCTGGTTACCGCGCTCAGTCCCTCGCGCTTTGCCGTGAGCGGCCCGGCGGCGGGGCTGGTGACCATTGTTGTGGCCTCAATCCAGACGCTCGGCAGCTTTTCCGCGTTTCTCACTGCGCTGATTCTGGCTGGCGTGCTGCAGTGCATGCTCGGCCTGCTGCGCGCCGGTCGTTTTATCTCGCTGGTGCCGGGCAGTGTCATCAAAGGGATGCTGGCGGCCATTGGCCTGCTGTTGATTATGCAGCAGATTCCGGTAGCGCTGGGCGCCGCGAGCGATGCCGGTCTGCAGTCGCTGGTCAGCGGGGAGTTTGCGTTTTCGCTCAGCGCGATGCTGGTGGCCGGTAGCGGGCTGCTGATTCTGTGGCTGTGGACCACGCCCGCGATCAAAGCGGTTAAAGCGCTGAGCTGGATCCCCGGCCCGCTGGTGGCGGTGCTGTTTGGCTGCCTCGCCACGGTGTTAGGCGATCGCCTGTTTCCCAGCCTCGGCGAAGGCCTGCCGCGTATCGTACTGCCGGCGTTTGACAGTATGTCGGCGCTGGTGGCGGAGCTGGAAACTCCTGACTGGCTGGCGTGGCAGAATCCGTCGGTGTGGGTGGTAGCGATTACGCTGGCGCTGGTGGCCAGCCTTGAAACGCTGCTCAGCCAGGAGGCGCTGAAAAAACTGCGTCCGCAGCACCCGGCGCCGTCACCGAATAAAGAGATGTTCGCGCAGGGCATCGGTAACCTGACCGCCGGCTTGCTCGGGGCGATGCCCATTACCGCGGTGATTGTGCGCAGTTCGGTCAACGTCAGCGTGGGTGCCCAAACCAAACTGTCGATTCTGCTGCACGGCGTGCTGCTGCTGATTTGTGGCTTGTGGTTCAGCGCTCTGCTTAACGCGATTCCGCTCGCCAGCCTGGCGGCGGTGCTGCTGTATACCGGCTATAAGCTGGCAACGCCGCGCCTGTTCGTCGAACAGATTCGCATGGGCGCGCAGCAGTACGTGCCGTTTCTTGCCACCATCGGCGGTATCATTGTGTTTGGCATGCTGGCCGGGATTGGTATCGGTATCGCGACGCAGATTCTGTGCAGCATCTACCAAAGCCATCGCAACGCGCTGCAACTTACCCGCTATGACGACCATTACGTGCTGCGCTTTCAGCAAAACCTGACCTTTATGCACAACCCGAAGTTGCAGGGGCTGCTGGCGGAGATCCCGGAAAATAGCGTGGTGATTGTCGATCACGATAACGCCGAGTATATGGATCCGGACGTGAAAGCGGTGCTGCAGGATTTCGGGGATAGCGCCGGTGAGCGCGGCATCCGGCTGAGCCAGTGGCCGGTGGCGGTGAAATAACGTTCCCGCGCGCAGTCATGCAGTTTTTTTCGCCAGAATCGGATATCCCGGATATCCGATTTTTTTATTTATACGGCATAATTGCCGCTCACTGCGCCTGCCTGTTTCACATGCTGCCGGCGGGGCTGGTAGCTCGTCTCTGGCTTTCATGGCAGAGTGAGCGCCGCTCAGTCGCAGAGCAGGGCGACGAATACCGGGTTAATTAGCGAATTATCGCACGGATTTTTCAGGTTAAATGATTGCTGATGCCAGCGACGGATGGCAGCGATTTCAGGTTACAGGGTTCAGACGTATGCGCGTTAAGCTGTTTGAAGAGAATAATGTTAAAAAGAATGCTCTTTCGCTGTGTCTTATTACGCTGTTCTTCTGCTTTATTGGCAGCCACCTGCGTATTCCCGAAGAGTTTTCCCTGTTCTGGCCGGTGAATGCCCTCATCGCCGGTTTAATGGTGCGCAACCCGTTTTTACACACCACCTCCAGTTATCTGGTGTGTTTTGCCGCCATGATTTTCAACGATACGGTTTTTTCCGGCTGGGCACTGCCAGCGGTGACGATTAATTTTGCCAATATCCTGTTTATTCTGGTGTCAGTCAGCATGCTGATTAAGCATCTGCAATCGCCAACTGCAAACAGCCAGGTGTTCAACGCCATGCGCATCTTTCCGGCGTGCCTGCTCGGTGCAGCAGCCTGCGCCACCTGGGGTGCGTGGGCGCAGGATATCGACTTCAACGCGCGCTTTGTGGTGGCGTGGGCCGACTGGTTCAGCGAGCAGTTCTCCACCTCGCTGATGCTGCTGCCGGTGATGCTGACGCGTCCGCTGCGCAGCGTGCCGCTGCGGACGCTGGTGCACCCGGCCAGGCTGCTGCCGCTGCTCGCCGTGGCGCTGTCGCTCACGGTGGGGGCGCTGATTGGTGGCGCGGGCAGTCTGACCTTCCCGGTACCGGCGCTGATCTGGTGTGCCATTGTTCTGCCGATTCCGATCACCAGCCTGGTGATTCTGTTCACCGGCATCACCGAGATCGTGCTGGTCTCGCACGGCGTGATGAATATTCAGGGCGATGATTCGCTGCTGCCCATCAGCCATCTCACTTCTGCACGGCTGGGCGTGGCCACCGTGGCGCTCAGCCCGCTGCTGGTGGCGGTGAGCATGGACGCCATTCGCCAGCTTAACCATCGCCTGGCATTGCGCGCCAATTACGATTTCCTCACCCAGCTACTGTCGCGCTCCGGCCTGTATGAAAACCTGCGCCAGCAGCCGTTTTCCCTGCAGCGTGAAGCCGGCGTGATTATGCTGGATGTCGACTACTTCAAAGCCATTAATGACAATTTCGGCCATGATGCCGGCGATGGCGTGCTGGAGGAGATTGCGCGCCGTATTCAGCACGTGGTCGGCAGTCGCGGCCTGGTGTGCCGCTTTGGCGGCGAAGAGTTCGTGGTGGTGGTATTTGATTACACCCACAGCCAGCTGTTTCAGCTGGCCGAAGTGATTCGTCAGGCAATGGTGAAAGAGAAGTTCTGGATTCAGGGCAACACCGTGACCGTGACGGTCAGCCTCGGCCTGGCGCGCGGCGGTGCGGTTAACGAACGTGAATGGCCGGGGGTAATCAACCGGCTGGTGTCAGCGGCTGATAAACACCTTTACGTTGCCAAGCGCAACGGCCGCAATCAGACCTCACCGGCAATCGCGCCGCGCAGCATGGCGCATGACGTGGCCTGAGCCACGCCATCGCAGGTTACACGCTGCTTTTCAGCTGGCTGGATTGCTGATGCCGCTGCTGCGCCAGCTCAATCAGGCGGGTAATCAGATCGCTGTAGCTCAGGCCGGCCGCCTGCCACAGTTTGGGATACATGCTGATGTTGGTGAAGCCGGGTAAAGTATTCACTTCGTTGACAATAATGTCGCCCGTTTCGGTGAGGAACACATCGACGCGCGCCATGCCAAAGCACTCCAGCGCCTGGAACGCGGTAATCGCTACAGCCCGAATGGCCTCGCTGGCTTCCGCACTGATGTCAGCCGGGACCACCACCTGCGCGCCGCTCTCGCTGATATATTTGGTGTCATACGAGTAGAAGGCGTCGTGCACCACAATTTCACCGCACGGGCTGGCTTCTGGCGCCTCGTTACCCAGCACCGCGCACTCAATCTCACGGCCGCTGATGCCCTGTTCAATCAGCACCTTGCGGTCAAAGCGGAACGCCAGATCCAGCGCTGCGTCGAATTCGTCCGGCTGCGTCACTTTGCTCACCCCAACGGATGATCCCTGATTGGCTGGCTTGATAAACAGCGGCAGGCCAAAGCGCGCGATCACCGCCTGCACATCCAGCGTCGCGCGCTGCGTCTGGGTGACGCTTAGCCACGGCGCCACTTTCAGGCCGGCATCGCGCAGCAGGCGTTTGGTGAAATCTTTGTCCATGCTGACCGCGGAACCCAGCACATCCGACCCGACAAACGGCAGATTGGCCATGCGCAGCAGTCCCTGCAGCGAGCCATCTTCGCCCAGCGTGCCGTGCACAATCGGGAAGATGACATCCAGCTGCGACAGCGGCTGCGCCT
Organism: Type-C symbiont of Plautia stali; assembly: GCF_059730935.1. Taxonomy (NCBI): domain Bacteria; kingdom Pseudomonadati; phylum Pseudomonadota; class Gammaproteobacteria; order Enterobacterales; family Enterobacteriaceae; species Type-C symbiont of Plautia stali. Next base: position 530,552 of record NZ_AP035923.1, read on the forward strand.
GCTGCCGCGTAATCAGCTGTTCCGCGCGGCTGCCGGGCACCAGCGCCACGTTTTCACCGGAGCGGTTCAGGGCAATCAGCGCCGGATTGTCGGCGTTGAGCAGAAAGCCTGAAGCGTCATTGAGATGCCACTCGCCCTGTTTGTCGATCCCCAGCAGCACCACGTCGTATTTGTTTTTATCGATCGCCTCAAGAATATTTCTGGCCGACTGTAACGACACTTCATGTTCGGCCGACTTGCCGCCAAATACGATACCTACCCGCTGTTTTGCCATTGCTCTTTGTCCGGTTGCAGTAAAGCGAGCAGCTAAGATAACACGCCCAGGACAGCGCTCAACAGCGCCGCGATTATTCTGCAATCGATCGGTCGCCAGACCGCATTCAATCGGGCTTTCTCCGCTTTATTCACAAATATTCTCCACCGTTTGAGACAAGTCTTGGACGGCCTGAAAGCTGCCTTCTGTCAGAATTTTCCCAATTCAAAGAAAAGTCTGCGGTGGACGATGCGTCCACCGTTTTTTGTCAGGTTTACAGGAGTCGGGAAATGATGGACCAGAAGCAGAATGCCGTGGAGCAGGATGCGCGTTCTGTTGCTCGTATCGAAACCACCGTGGATGACACGCTGTTAAAAAGCGTGGCGTGGATTTGCAAACACTACAAACGCGAGAAGAGTGAAGAGGCGCTGGTCGCCGGCCTGCCAAAAGCGACGCTGCTGTCGCCGTCACAGGCGATGACCGCCCTGGAGAACGCTGGCATTACCGGCGGCATGGTCGAACGCCGCCTGCAGGATCTGCCGGAGCAATTGATGCCGATGATTCTGCTGCGGCAGAACGGCGGCGGCTGCATTGTGCTGTCGCGGCGCATTCACACCAATGAGGAGAATCAGCGCGAGCTGCGTTTCCAGCTGATCATGCCGGAGGTGAGTGATAAAGCGGTGGAGATGAGCCTGGCGGAGCTCAACGAGATTTACGCCGGCTTTGCGGTGATGGCGAAACCGGCGGCGGTACTGGATGAGCGCGCCAGTGAAATGCTGCCGGAGGTCAAAGGTCACTGGCTGTTCAGCACCCTGTGGCGCTACCGCCGTTACTACCGCAGCGCCGCCATTGCCGCCGTGCTGATCAACGTACTGGCACTCTCCAGCATCTTCTTCACCATGAACGTCTACGATCGCGTGGTGCCGAACCAGGCGTTTGTTACGCTGTGGTCGCTGGCGATTGGCGTCACCATCGCCATGATCTTCGAAGCCATTACCCGCTTTGTGCGGGCACATCTGCTGGACATGGCGGGCAAAAAGGCCGACCTGGTGCTGGGCAGCATGCTGTTCCGTCAGGCGTTGTCGATCCAGATGGAGCACAAACCGGCCTCATCAGGCACTTTCGCCAACCAGATCCGTGAATACGAATCGGTGCGCGATTTTGTTGCCTCGGCGACGCTGGCGGCGATTTCGGATCTGCCGTTTATCCTGATGTTCGTCGGCGTGATCTTCTTTATCAGCGGTCCGCTGGCGATTATTCCGTTGATGATGATCCCGCTGATCATCATCGTCAGCGCCGCGATTCAGTGGCCGCTGGCGCGCATCATGAAGGAGAACCTGCGCGATGCGTCGCTGAAACAGGGCGTGCTGATTGAGTCGGTTGAAGGCATGGAAACGCTGAAAGCCGTGGGTGGTGAGGCGCATATGCAGCGCCGCTGGGAGAACTTCAGCGCGCTGCAGTCGGCTAACTCAATGAAGTCAAAACGCTATTCGACGCTGGCAACCGGCGTGGTGACCTTTCTGCAGCAGTTTCAGACCGTGATGCTGGTGGTGGCCGGGGTTTATCTGATCAACGCCGGCACCTTCACCATGGGTGCGATGATCGCCACCGTGATGCTGGCCAGCCGCGCCACCGGCCCGCTGGGTCAGGTGATTGGTCTGGCGGTGCGTTATCAGCAGGCCAAAGCGGCGCTGACCTCGCTGAATAAGCTGATGGAGATGCCGGTCGATCGCGACAGCAGCAAAACCTACCTGACCGATCCGCCGCTGACCGGCGAGATCTCGCTGAGCAATGTCAGCTTCTCCTATCCGGCACCGCCGATGAAGCCCAATCCGGAAATCCTCAAAGACATCTCGCTGACCATCAAGGCCGGTGAGCGCGTGGCGATTCTTGGCCGCATCGGCAGCGGTAAATCGACGCTGTTACGCGTGATGGCGCGTCTGTATCAGCCGGTGAAAGGGCAGATTTCCGCTGACGGACTCGATGTTAACCAGATCGATCCGGCCGACTGGCGCAAAGCGGTGGGCTTCGTCAGCCAGGATGCGCGCCTGTTCTACGGCACGCTGCGCGAGAACGTGATGATTGGCCGGCCGGATGCCACCGCGAATGAACTGCTGCGCGTGCTGAATCTGACCGGTCTCGATCACGTGGCGGCGCGCCATCCGAGCGGCATCAACCTGTCGGTCGGTGAGGGCGGTGAAGGGCTGTCGGGCGGTCAGCGTCAGTTAGTGTCGCTGGCGCGAACTCTGCTGACGCGGCCTAAAGTGCTGCTGATGGATGAACCGACCAGCGCCATGGACAGCATGACCGAAAGCCAGTTCCTCGCCCATCTGCGTCGCGCCAGCGAAGGCCACACGCTGATCGTCGTGACGCATCGTCCGTCAATTCTGGCGCTGGTCGACCGCATCATCGTGGTTGAGGAAGGAAAAATTGTCGCGGATGGCCCGAAAGAGCAGGTGCTGGCCGCGCTGGAAGGTAAAGGTAAAACCCGCCAGCCGCCGCGTCAGGCGGTAGAGCAGGCGGCGCGCGCACCTGCGCCGGCTAACGATGCTTCGGCAACGTCAGAGCCCGCCGTCGCCGCGGCAGAGGAGGCCGCAGTATGATCAAGTTAATGCCATGGCGCAGCCGCAGCAAAAATCTCTCCGCTGCGGATGCCGAATTCATGAATGACGTGCAGGCTTCTCTGCTGTCGCAAACCACGCCGGGATCGAAACTGGTGATGTGGATCATCATCGCGGTGATTGGCATCGGTCTCACCTGGGCAAACTATGCGCGGGTAGAGGAGATCACCAAAGGCGACGGAAAAGTGATTTCCCGCAGCCGCGAGCAGGTGATTCAGAGTCTGGAAGGTGGCATTCTCGCCGAAATGAACGTGCGTGAAGGCACGGTGGTCAACCGGGGCGACGTCCTGCTGAAAATCGATCCGACGCGTGCGCAATCAAGCTATCGTGAGGCGCTGAGCAGGGTGATTGGCCTGAAGGGCAGCATTGCGCGTCTGCGTGCCGAAGCCTACGCGCAGCCGCTGACGTTTGACGAGCAAGTGCAGAGCGATCCCGCCGTGGTTGCGCAGGAGACCAAAGCCTATGAATCACGCAAGCGCGCGCTGAACGACAGCATTAACTCACTGCAGCGCAGCTATGCCCTGTCGATGCGTGAAATTCGCCTGGCGGAGCCGCTGGCGGCGAAAGGATTACTGTCTGAGGTTGAACTGCTGCGCATGCAGCGCCAGGCGAACGACATCCAGGCGCAGATTGTCGAGCGGCGTAACCGTTACCAGTCTGATGCCAACACCGAACTGGCGCGGCTGGAGCTGGAGCTCAGCCAGGTAAGCGAAAACCTGATTGGCCGCGCGGACGTGGTCGAGCGCACCACCATTACCGCACCGGTGCGCGGCACGGTGAAAAACGTGCGCGTCAACACCATCGGCGGCGTCATTCAGCCCGGTGAGCACATCCTGGAAATCGTGCCGCTGGAAGAGCAACTGCTGGTGGAGGGGAAAATCCGTCCTTCTGATGTCGCCTTCCTGCGTCCGGGGCTGCCGGCCAAAGTGAAAATCACCGCCTACGACTTCGCCATCTACGGTGGACTGGATGGCCATGTGGAATACATCAGTCCGGATACGCTGAAAGACGATCAGAAAGCCGCTTCCGGCCGCCCGGATGACACTTACCGCGTGTTGATCCTCACCGATAAAAGCACGCTGCACGCAGGCAATAAAGATCTGCCGATCATTCCCGGCATGGTGGCCACGGTGGAAATCCGCACCGGCGAGAAAACCATCCTTGATTACCTGCTGAAGCCGGTACTTAAGGCGAAAGAAGCCTTCCGCGAGCGTTAATAACCATGAAAAATAATAATATGCACCGTCGCGCAGCGGCGCGGCGCCTCTCTTTGCTTGCCGGTTGCATTACGGTCATGATGGCTCCGGCCATCAGCGTAATGGCCGATTCGACCAGTGAACTGATGATGTTTGCCGAGATGAGCGGACATCGCCCGGCCGCCCCCGCTGCGGCACCGGTACGCAGCGTGCCGGTACAGCGCGTGCCCGTTGCGCCAGCCCAGCGCTTTGCAACCGCGCCGGCACCGCAACCGATGTTTACGCAACCTCAGGCCGCGCCGGTTGCACCACCGGTCGCCGCGCCACGCGCTCAGCCGGCACCAGCGCCAGCAGCGCCAATTGCACCACCGCCGGTGCAGCCGCTGCAGGGCGGCGGTTTTCTGACGGAGGAGCAGCGCCAGCCGGAACCAAAGCAGACGAATCCGCTGCTGAAATCGGTACGCACTTTCAACCCGCAGCAGCCTGCGCCGGTGCCAGTGCCGGTGAATGAAGCAGAAGTAAAAGCACAGAGCGAGTTCAGTTATGTCAGTCCGCCAGTAGCGGAAACCAGAATCACCGCCGCCGATGCCGCCGTGGCGCGTTCACCGGTCAGCCTGAGCGGCGCGGTGGATGAAACCGTGGCTGAATCCGAGCTGCGGCAGAAATTCCTCTCGGCCGCGCGCATCACCTGGCGCATCAGTCCGGCACTGAAATCATCCGTGGCGCAGACCGATGCCGCCGCTGCCAGCGTGGATGAGGCGAAAGGGCAGCGCTGGCCGCAGCTGGATGTCAGCGCCAGTTCGGCGACCAAAGAGTTTGGTGGCGGGGTAAAAAGCGACGGTAGTCAGAGCAACGTGCCGGCGCTCGGCGTGTCGATGGCGACCAACCTGATTGATTTCGGTCAGACCAGCCGCACCATCGAGAGCCGCGAAGAGCGCGTGACCTCGGCGCAGCAGGCGGCGCAGGCGCAGCGTGAAGAGCTGGCGATGCAGGTCAGCAACGCGCTGATTGAGTGGAACAAGCAGCAGCGGATCATTGCCATCAGCCAGCAGTACGTGGCGCGCATGACCGAACTGACCACCATGCTGAGCGGCATTGTGCAGTCAGATACCGGTCGTCGCAGCGAACTGACGCAGGCCAAAGGCCGATTGCTGCAGGCGCAGAGTTATCTGGAGAATGCCGAGTCGCGCGCGCGCGATGTCGAAATCACGCTGAACCGCCTGATGGGCAATAGTCGCGTGACGCTGCCAGCCAGCGATCGCTGGGCGATGAATTTTGGCGATCTCAATCGTCAGCTGGCCAGCCTGGATTATCATCCGCTGATCCTGCGCGCCAATGCGGAAACACGAGCGGGGTTTAAAGAAGCGGAGGCGATTAAAGCTTCCGGCCTGCCAAAACTCAACTGGACGGTAACCAAAAGCACGCGTGAGGATCAGCTCGGTCGCCAGCAGGCGTGGCAAACCGGAATCAACGTTAGCTGGGGCCTGTTCCGCGGTGGTTCAACCAACGCGCAGGAGATTGCGGCGATTAAACGCGCCGAAGCCAGCCGTCAGCAGGTACAGGAGCAGCGACGTGATCTGGAAAATCGCGTGCGCGCTGCCAGCCAGGATGCGCACTCCATGGCCGATCGCGCCGCGCTGTATAAAAGTTTAATTGTCGAGTCTGACCGCATCCGCAAAGACTTTTTCGATCAGTGGTATCACCTCGGACGCCGCTCGCTGCTGGATGTTCTGAGCGCCGAGAGCGATCTGTATAACAACCAGGTAAGCGAAGTGAGCAATCGCTTTGACAGCTACGCGGCGATCATTCGCGGCTACTCCAGCGCTGGCATCCTCAGCCGCTGGCTCACCACCGGACGTTAAGCGTCAGCGCGCTGTGGCGGGTTAGCCGGTATCAGAAACAGCAGCGCAACCGGGATGGCAGCGAACGGCAACAGGGCTGTGGCGGCGCTGCTGCTGTAGATCTGCGCAAAGAGTATCGCCCCGACAATTTGCCCAATCGCCAGCGTCAGAAACGCCGCCGCCACGCCAGAGGCCGCATTCTGTGGCGTGGCGGCGGCACCCGCAACCAGCAGAATACCCGACAGCGTGACGTATCCCGCGCCGCACAGCGCCGCCGCCGGTACCAGCCAGTAGCTAAAGTGGGTGAGCGCCGCCAGCAACAGCAGTGGTGCGGCCATCGCCAGCTGCGCCAGCCAGTACACCTGACGCATACCGATGCAGCGTGCCAGCGGGCCGGTCAGCGCGCCGAGAATGCCGGCCGCGCCGCTAACCAGCCACAGCATACTGGCGTGGCGTTCGTTCAGGTGGCTGTGCTGGCGTAACACATCCGGTCCAAAACACCACCACGCCGCGCTGGCGACACCGCTAAGGAAAGCGATGATGATCACCCGCTGCAGCGCGCGGTTGTGCAACCGATCGCGCCAGCCAACCGGCGATCCCGGTGGATCGGCACGCCCGGCGGGCAGGCAATAGCGTGCCAGCAGCAGGCTGATTAACGTCAGCACGGCAAAACAGCAGCAGGCTGCGCGCCAGCCGCCGGGCACCAGCATGAAAATGGGCACTGACACAATAATGCCCGCGCCGGTGCCAGCGTTAATGAGCGTGTTAGCGGCGGTTTGTCGCGACGCGTCAATTTGCCGGCTCACGGCACTGGCGAGCGCCGGTGAAGCCAGTCCGGCACCGAGACCAGCGATAAACAGCCCACCGGCAATCAGCCATGCGCTGCTGGCAGCGGCCAGCAGCAGTAAGCCGAGCATGGCCGTCAGCGCTGCCAGCATGGCGGTGTTGCGCACGCCCCAGCGCGCCAGCAGCAGCGTGGCAGCGGGCGTGGCCAGGCAGTAAGCCAGATAGCTACAGGCGGCCAGCATACCAGAGGCGCGCGGGCTGAAGCTGATCTGTTGCGCCACCTGCGGCATCATCATTCCCCACGCAAAACGCGCCAGCCCGTAGGTCACGGCGATCAGCATAAAGCCGCTTAGCGTCAGGCGGAGTGAGGGTTTCATGATGCATTCACCATCAGTTGCTCAGCCGCCAGACGCGCAGTGACCGCGGCCTGCGGACCGTCAATCAATCCGGCCATAATCGCCCCTTCAAACAGTATCCAGATAGCATCGGCCAGCGCTGACGGCGAATTCCTGTGCGAGTGCGCCAGGCAGGCACGGATATAGCCGCGCTGCCAGTAACGATAATCCAGCGCCTGCGCCGCCAGCTCAGCATCCTGCTCCGCATACTCACCGTACGCTTTGGCAAAAAAGCAGCCGAGCGATCCTTCCGCCTGCATCCACTGTTCCAGCACCGAAAACAGCTGGCTGATAGCTGCCGGATCGTCTGGCTGTGACAACAAATCGGCAAAGCGCTGCCGACGCGCGGTCATCACCGCGGCAGTTAACCGCTCGCGCGACGGAAAGTGCTGATAGAGCGTACGCGTGGAGACCTTCGCCTCACGGCAAATGTAATCGGTGCTGGTGGCATGAAAACCGTTGTTGTAGAACAGCCGCTCGGCAGCGTTCAGGATGTGTTGTTTTTTACGCATACCCTAAAAAGTAAACCGATCGTTTTACTTTTGCAAAGTTGCGGGGGAAAAAATCGGGTGCGAGGCGGTGAATCACCGCCTGTTTCGAGGATGCAGCTTTGAAGGAATTATCAATGATGAAAAGCGCTTAGCCGAGTCGGGCGATGCGCGCTCGGGCCTCATCCAGATGCTGTTGTAACGCGGCGAGGCACGGCGCAAAACGCGCTGAGAAGCCATCGCAACTGTTTGCCAGAGACAAAAATTCCTCCGCCAAAGCCAGTGCTTCCCGCCATGTATCGCTACTGACCACTTCCGGCAGTGACGCTGGCCGCAGCGTATTCACGATGGTGCCGCCCGCTTTGGGCGCAAAGCCCATCGGCAGAATGTCATAAGCTGGCGCGAGGTGATAAGGACGGCCATGGCGACTGATGAATGACAGGTTACCGGCGTGCATGTCGGTATTGCCGATCAGCATGCCGAATGCCCAAAGCCTTGCCGTGCTGCTGGCGGCCTCAGAATGGACACACTTTTCCGCCACAAGCTGGTTGACGAGGACCGGCCAGCTTGCGCTGGCATTGCCGACGAACTCCGCATCAAGCGCCCGCAGCGAAAACACGCCGATACGGCCCATTTTGCCCACCCGATCAAAGCGGGGGATTTCGAGGAAGCGCTGCCCTGCAATATCAAACACGTCGGTCTCAACATCCAGTACTTTCAGGGCCAGATGTTCAGCCATCAGCAGATCGCGCCAGCGTTCGCTGACTGGGTTGTCATCTGCCGCCGTGAATTTCACCAGCACATGACCGCGTTCGGTATAGGTGCAGAATTTGGGCTGCTCACCACCCGCTGATGAGCCCGGCACCTCACCAGCGCCCGCAGCCCGCGCCAGTTCGGGATACGCTGTCGCGCGCTCCACGGGTGTCGGTTCGGGCATTTCCAGAAAACGGCTGCGCGCCTGTTCGCCGATCAGCAGGTTGCCGATCGCATCATGACCTTGCGCCAGCAGCGCTCTGACGACATCTGCGTCCGCCCATTGTTCGGGATTCGCCGGCAGACCGAGCCCGCTGGCATAAGTCGAGGCATACGCTCTGCCGAGATAGCCCTGTGGTCGCATGTCAAACAGCCACCACGGCAGCCCGTCACTGTGAAAGCTTTTGTGGTCCGCCTGCACCATCACAAACCCTTCCGGACGAACCGGAATCAGCTCGCCGAGAGGTTTGATTTGTCCTTCATCGGTAACGCGGTAAATCGGGGCCGAGCGAAATCCACGAAACGTATCCCGCAGGGCATATTGAATAGATGGACCCGCCCCGATTTTGACGATGTCATCACCCAGTTCTCTAATTGCACGGGAAAGCGTAGGCTGGCTTATACCCATTTTTTCAATGAGTTGCCTTCCAGTCATCGGCCCGCTATAGAGAAGCTGGCGTAGGGTTTCCGCATGCATAGACATAGTGTTGAATTGCTTTATGAATAGATTTGTGAATAGTTTTTTGAATGGGTATGTTAGCAGGTAAGCTGAGGGGAGTCACTGGGATGTGTTGTGACTGGTGTGCAAAATGTGTGGTTCTGTGGGGAGTTGAGGCTGCATGAAGGTTTAGCGAGATGGATTGTGGTGGAGTGGTCTGTAACAGGCGGTTGTTAACACAATGGCAGCGTGAGGCAGCTTGAGTCGGAAAGGCTGGCAAAACAGGTGATTTTAGGTTGAAAGCGGAAGGGTAATGCGCATTGGAGTTTTAACTGTATCAGCAAAAAACGCTGACCTTGCATCGTCATTGTTTAAATCTAAATAGCAAAGCCACCTGTTTGAGGTGTGACTTAAGGAAATCAGATGAACAAGTGATTGGCGGCCTTCGCCAAGTTAGAACTACTGAACAAGCGATTATGAGTTCCATTCTAAACTTTATTAAACCAGTAAGTCACTGATTTATATGTTTTACTGAGGCCCTTTAGTGATGAAAAGTGGCACATAGCGTTGCGCTCTGCTGCCACAGTTACTCCATACGATTGAACCAACACCTTCACTCAAGCTTCTTTCGATGGGTTCATGTACTGATAAAAGTGAAATAATTTCACCTTGTTGTTTTTGCATATGTTAATTGTATTTTATTTTAGATTGAAATGAGATAACTTACTAAAGTTATTACACTCACCCTATCGCGAGGAATACTTCACTATAACGTTGAGGGGTTGGTTAATAATTTTATTTATAACCGTTAATTTATTGGTTTTTTCAAGAGGGTGAAATATGAATATTTTTAAGATGATTGTATTTCTACTTTGGAGTTGAATATGTCTAGTAGTGACATGATTAGTAGTTTTAGTTTGTTTTTTTCCGTAATTGCCATTATTGTCTCGATTAAAACGTTGTCTGTCTATAAAAAAACATTATCTATACTTGAACAGCAGCATGATGAAAGAAGCTTAGGGGTTCAATTATATTTTATAGATGCTTATAAGTGGAAGAGTGAATCCAATGTTTATGTTTCGTTTGCATTAAGATTCACGAATCAGGGTACTTTAACAAACTCCATCGCCAAAATTGAGTTGCATATGGAATATCATGATTCCAATAATGTCATTGGTAAAGTTAAAGTTAAATCGGATGAAAATGTTACTCCAATCAATCTAAAAAAATTTTCTGATGCTTTAAATAAGCCTCTAAATGTGCCAGAAAAATCAGCTGTATCTGGATGGGTTACATTTAAGCTACCTCACCATCTTAAAGAAGAGCTCATAATTGATCTCTATGAAGTTGTAGCAGAATCAATTGATAACAAGAAAATATCTATAGAAACTCATATAGTTAACGAGGTTTAAATGAATAATAAATTCACTGTTTACGAGAGTGATTATTTCGTTTTGGTTGGAGATGGTGCCATTGCAAATAAAAAAACAGCCGATGGTCGACTGATTCCAGTATTGATCCTTGATTCTACGAAAAATAAAAATTTGGAATATCTAGTTAGTATGCATGACGAATCTAATCTAGAAGATGTAGTTTCCGTATGGGGTTACAACCGCTTCAATAAAAAGTTTGTGACATTACTTTTAATTTTTACCAACCCTATTGAATTGAAAGTGGCTATATCATTTGAAGTATTAAAACACCATGTTCTAATTGAGGGGATCAGAATCTCAAGAGCAGTTTATATACAGCCAGGCGCTCCCGGAGATAGAGTAAGGCATGATATTAATGCTCCAAAAATAATTGTTGAAGTTCCGGCTAAAACAACTTTTGATGCTTGGGATAAAATTTTAGAGAAAGCCATTGCAAAAAAATTTATAAGAGAAGGTGTTGGTAAGAAAAACTTGAAAGCAGCAGTAAATAATTATATATCTATTGGAAAGGATATTTGGGGTAATAGAATAAAATAGCTGGTTTTTATTTTGGTTTTTATTTACATAAAAACTAACTAAATTCTACTTAAAGGGTTAAGTAACATAGCTTCGGATAAATGATCCGGCGCAAAGTGTGCATACCGCGTTGTCACCTTAATATCTGTATGACCCAATATCCGTTGAAGCACAAGGATGTTGCCACCATTCATCATGAAGTGAGAAGCAAAGGTATGGCGCAAAACATGTATCAGCTGTCCAGCAGGTGTCTCGATGCCAGCGCGTTGCATGGCCTTTCTAAAAGCTGAATAGCATGGTTTAAAGAGCACCTGCGCTTTCCTGCTGGATGGCAGTTCAACCTGTAATTTTTCAGTTATCGGCACTGCTCGGTTTTTCTTGCCTTTAGTTTTCACGTAGATGATCTGACCGGTGCGGATTTGGTTTCCCTTTAAGCCTTCTGCCTCACTCCAACTTGCGCCAGTTGCCAAGTAAATTTTCACAATGGTCGTCAGGTCTTTGGATCGGCTGTTCTCACATCCGGATAGGAGGGTTTTGATTTCCTCAATGGTGAGATATGACATCTCAGACTCACTGATTTTAAACTCGCGCACGTTCTCAAGCGGATTTGGCGCGGTCCATTCATCTAACCGGCGTAGCTCGTTAAACATAGCCCTGAAATAAGCCAATTCTAAATTCACCGTGCGCGGCGTAACTGTCTTCACTCGAGTGGAGCGTGTGAGCTTTCCGTTTAACCGCTGTTCGCGATAAGACGCAAAAAATTTTGCGTTAAACTCGGTTGCGAGTGGGTTTCCCATTGCCTCGCATGCGAAAGCCATTGTGGTTCGCCGCTTTTCACCATCCGCCAACGTAATGCCATGCGTGTTGAACCATAATTCAACTAGCTCAATTACCCGCCGCTTATCTGCTTTCTCTCCCAGCCAGGGCTTATCTTGAGCCTGTTCTTTTACGAACTTCTCACAGGATTGTGATTCGCCCTTCGTCGCAAACTGGCGGCGAATCCTTTTTGCCGTCACGGCCGTTTGGGAATTCTGTCAATAACTGTACGGGCCGGAGCGCCGACGATTAGAGCTGGAGTTGAAAGCCAGTGGTTTTGGGGGGCATGAGGAAGAAATTAGCCTCCTTTCCAGAGGATGAAGCCTAAATGCGGGGGCGAGGCGACGGCTTTTTTACCAGAACGGAAGGCTTCAGGAGGCTAAATTGGACCGGTGACAATCTGGAGCAATCCCATTGAAAGATAGAAAAGAGTTTCACATTAATGTGAGTTTTATATACTGTATGCATATACAGATTAATGTTGAATGAGAGGCAACATGCAGGATTTTCTTTTGGAGTCGGTGAAGCTCCAGCGCATTGATTTGTTTTTGAAACTTGTTGCTGTGAGTGACTGCACAGAGCTGGAAAAGAGCATGGCAATTGAGCGGGTTGCAGAGCTAACTGATGAGCTTATGGCGCGGTTACGTAATCACGAATACAGTCGGTCAATTCAACAATTAGAGTAGGAATGCGTAGTCCTGATAGCCACTGCGAGCGTGCATGTCTATGCTGCATGAATTCGCATGATCCAAAAAAGGATCGCATTTCTCTCGGCCCGCCTGTTCTGGCGGGCTTTTGCTTATGTCATGCAGTGTATGAAAACCACTGCGCAAAGCGGGCAGGCGTGGCGGGGGTACGAGCGCGCGCTAGTAGGTTTGACCGAAATAAAGGGACTGGTTTTCATGTAGAACGAATGATATTTTAAGAAAATTCTCATTTGTGGTTCGAGCTACATTTTATAGCAAGGAAGAATGCATGAAAGTCAGTTTTGATGTGGTAATCAAAAGCGGTGATCAGGATGTTGATATGGAATATGGGATCGTTACTCTTGGAGGGACTGCAGAAGTAACCTGTTTGCTGGCCGAAGCAATATTGAGAAAAAAAATTATACAAAGAAGAACCGGAGTTAATCCTGCTAGAGCTGTTCTTAAGCAAAGCTTCAAGAGCTCTTATGGGCAAAATTTTGATTTAATTGTAAGTGAGCCTGCTTTGGTTGCAGAACTTAATAAAATGGGGAGGTCTGTTTTCTCAGAAGTAATGAGTTTCTTTATATCTGAATCTTTGTATCTTGAGACACCTCAAGTTTCTCAGGAGGCTGCGGCAGTTATTGAGGGACTGGATGATTTAGAAGATGATATCATTTCTCGTATTCGAGAGCCTTTGAAACGGATGCATAAAATTAATGTTGAGAAATCTTATAATATTGAGCTCAATTATAAAAAGCCAGCCAGTAAGCAGCAGGTGGTTCTATTAGATTCTACCACTCGCATTAATCTCTTTCAGTCCAAAATTTCTCAAGGTAAAGTTACTATTTTTGCTGCAATTACACGATTTAACTCGAGAACTGGTAACGGAAGATTAGTTTTATCTGGTGAAGATGATACTATTGCATTTGGTTTCTTCATGCCGCTGAAAACCATTAGGGAAGAGCAAAAAAAGAAAATATCCGCTAACTTACATGTGAATAATGGTAAAGCCACGGATAATTTGATATTTGTTGAACTAACTGTGAGTAAAGTAGTTGTTAGAAGTGGTGAGATTATTAAATATTTGATTCATACAGTGAGCTAAAGATGTTGAAGTTAATAAGCATTTTCCTGATAGTATCGGTATGGGGCTTCTACTATTTCAATTTTGGCATTAATGGAACTCTTTCTCAGAGTAGTGAAGTATGGGGCCAGTTTGGTGATTATGTGGGGGGGGTAGTAAATCCGCTATTAGGATTTATCACGATTTACCTTCTTATTCAATCGCTTACCCTACAAAGGGAAGCAAATACAACATTGATAACTCAGATAAAAGCGCAAGAAAAGCTGGAGGACTTTAAAAAGTTTGAACTTCGATTCTTTAGCCTGATTGAGGCACAGGATGTAAATTTTAATAAGTTGAAAATTCTAACTGTAAAAGATACGGCTGAAGATAATGAAGCTTCAAATGTTGCTAACCTGAAACTCGCTCCTGAAATAATCAAGTTGAAGGGTTCAGATGCCGTTAATTACATTGATGAGAATTTAGGTGTATTGGTAAGAGCTAATGTCTCGCCTGCCGAGATTATTGAATGGTTGGACAATCTTGATATGGATGACCATTTTTTTTCAATTGCCAGAAGGTTTTATTTAGTTGTTAAGCTAATTGATGACAAGGTTTTTGATGAGGAAAGAGATGAGCAGTATGAAACCTTATTAAATTTAACTGATATGAAGATATTAGTTCTAATAATTATACTTTGCCATTATTATCGCTGGGATAATATAGAATACATCAAAAGCAGTAAGATATTAGAGCGAGAGGGGCTTGTTAATTACGTTGAGAATTACAAACACCTTTCGAATTGAGTAAGCATTCACTTTTAGTCTTAGTTATCTTGATTATAAAAAATACTTTAAGGTATGGCGTTAATTTTTATTGAATGTTGATAAAAGAAAGACCAACATCTTTTGTGTTGGTCTTGAGTGATTCCTATATTTTAGAAAAGGAGTCCCATCTTTCTGAGATTGCTTCATTTGATATTAGATGTTTGACATCAATCATTATGCCTTCAAGCGCTTCATATTCTGTGTTCTTTAAGTTTACCGCTATTTTTATTATGAAATTGCATGGGTTTATTGCAATCAAGTTCAGGTCAAACAAAGTATGGATATCTGCTCTAAGAAGTATACCGTTGCTAATGTGATTGTGTGAACTATTTCTATAAGGGAATATGTGGGCTGCCTCAAGTATATCTATTATTCCGCATTTGGTTATTGCGCACTTTGGATGCGACTTAATGAGTTTTTCCCGGAAAGATTTTTGCCCTCTTCTCTGCTTAATACTTCTGTTAACGATATCACGGTAGTCTTCTTTTGAAAAAATTGCAGGTGCTTCCATCGAATCGTCTGCCGATAACTCTTCAAGATAATCTTCAATGCCATTTAACAATTTTTCAGCCCAATCAAATTTCACTTCTTGAATTGATAGCTGTTTGTTGTGATTTAATATTTTTCCTTCCAGTAATAAATATGGTTTTTTTATTTTCACAAAGGATGTTGAGAAGTTTACTGTGTATTTTGTTACTGGAATGTGCTCTTTGTCTGGCTTTTCAAATTCATGACCGTTGCTACATCTCCATTTTGGTGTTTTTTTATTTCTTGTTCTAAGTTTATCTGCATTGCAGCCAAGTTCAGGGCATTTGTTAATTTCTTTAAGAGTGTCTTTTTTTAGTATGGACTCAATTCTGGCTACCCCAATGATTTCTTTTCTGTTGTAAATAACAACAAGGTCTCCTTCACTTACTCTCTTGTGATTAGCAACTAAGTTGTCGTATGTATAGCTTTTAGTAGGGTTGTCATCATAGCCATTATTACCCTTATACCTAAGTTCACGCTTGTTGATGGTTTTAAATGCCCAAGCTTTGATGATTTTTTTATCCACTTTACATCCCTTCAATCAATTTTATATTCTTTGAATTTATGATTTCACTACCTAACCAATTATTTAACTCGAGTAGACGTGATTGTAAAGGTAGTAATTCATTTCTTACGAATACTATACTTGCTTTCTCAATATTACCAAACCCCCAACATTATTCGGCATGATCACCATCATTTGCGGCGGCACCCGGTGCGCGGCCATCATGTCATCACGGCTCACGTTCTTAATGTTCAGAAACTCATCCTTAGCCGCCACTTCTGACAGTAGGAATATCTGAATCATGTCTTGCTTCCCGTTCGGTGAGTACATAAACAAGTTGCGGAAGTTGTCCGGCCCCTTGGCATCTAGGTGTTAAGCCGAACCTACGCGAACCGGGCCAACTCCGAGCGCGCGGCCAAAATGCAGTGTGAACGGTTGCAGCGCGGGGTGGCGACTTTCTCTATACAGCTGGCGCGTGGTCGTGCGGATCTCTACACGTAAATGCCGGTGAAGGTGAGTGGGTTCAAACAGTAGATTGATGCGGGGAATGGATTATCACAACACTGACACACAGCCTGAGCGCGGACAACGGCTACACGACCAGCATTGAACTTGAAGTGAAAATAGATTCACTTGAAATGGAATAGTTCTATCTCAAAATGCTTAAATTGAGTAATATATATCTCAATTGGGTTGTGGAGAACACATAATGATGAAATGCCCTTTGTGCGGGAATGCCGCACATACTCGTAGCAGCTTTCAAGTATCAGCTACAACTAAAGAACGATATAACCAGTGCCAGAACATCAATTGCAGTTGTACTTTTAAATCTCATGAAACAGTATCTGAGATCATTATGAAGCCTGGAACGGTAAAGTCTGTCACTCCGCACCCTAGCAGAAATAAGCAACAACCATTATGGTTGTGAATACTTCAAAAGCCCGTCATGTGCGGGCTATATAAGAAGAATTTAATTTTTATTTTTGCTTTCTAGCCTCACGTGCTTTTTCTCTTTTAAGTACTAAACTTGATTCATAATGACTATAATCTTTAGTCACGAGATTTGTTCTTACTTGAAACAACCTTTTGAAATGTGCTTCAAAGTCTCGCTCGAAGGTTACTGGGCTTACAACTAAATCGTGTATTGCGTTAGCTAAATGCCCTGCCAAAGAATATTTAAAAAGTAGTGATTGGAAATTTTCTTTATTGATCAGCTTGTATTTATCAGGTTCAACAGTTGTACCTTCATTATTAAAAGGGTACACCCATTGCCCATGTGCAAGTTTATTTCGTATTTCAATCAATATTCGAAGTTCGTTGGATAAAACATCGTGTAATGCCGCTCTTCTTGCGGCATGCGCTACACCTAGCGATCTCTCATCGAGAGGCGCTTTTTTTATAGAATGATGTTTACGGAATGCTAAATCGACCGTTTCCTGCCATTGTTCAAGCTGTGATGATTTCTGCTCAATTTGATCTCGTTCAACTTGAGAAAAACCAGATTCTTCATTGAGTAGTTTTCGGAGACGAGTTTCGATCCATGCCCCAATTAAAAACGAATAAAGCCTTAGAAGTGACCTAAGACTTTGTTGAGGATCTTTTGACGCTATTTCTGCACGAGCAAGCCGACCTGTATGGCTTATAGCTAATTCTAGTTCTTGAAGATTAGCTACGTGATAACTATAATTTTTAGAGGGATTTCTTGACATCTTGAATTACCACCGCCAAAGGCTACTCGTTGAATTACCTTTGGCGGTGAGGATTCGAACCTCACTAATACTCTCCATAGAAGTGTGTTTACCCTTACACCATCGCCCATCTAAAAATTACAATAATCTGAGTAATATGGCAATACTAAAAGATGAAAAAATGCTTCCCTATTTAGGGTGCATAAAAGAACGAGGCATCCTCGTCCCTTCTTTAGAAAGCGTATTGCACAGTTGCAAACTACCTAACAAGTAATCTTAAAAAAGAAAGCGTTCCACAAAGTCGGTATGCTGTTAAGAGGAGGGAAGAAGGCGTGAGTGGTAAAAAACCTGCTGCCATTTTGCTGCCAAGTGCAGATTCAGAAAACAAAAAAGCCACCTCAAAAGGTGGCTTAAATGCATGATTTTAATCATTAAATTTGGTGGCCCCTGCTGGGTTTGAACCAGCGACCAAGCGATTATGAGTCGCCTGCTCTAACCACTGAGCTAAGGGGCCAGCGGAGCGGGGATTATAAAGTATCTCGATGGGGCGATCCAGCGTTGCTCAATCGGTTGGTGAAAATTCCCGCAATCACTGAGTCCTTGATCTCACAGCAAAAAATCCCGGAACCCTGGCAGATGCGGGCAATAAGCGCTCGGCGTTGGTGTGTTTTTGAGACAAGGCTTGCTGCTGCCTTGTCTCAGGATGCGCAGGCTCAGCGATAGCGTGAGGCAGGTTTATTCAGCGAGATAAACGGCAGAATGGCGCCGCGCGCCTGCTCAAAGCTTTGCCACAGGCCCATATCTTCTACCGAAGGAATGGTGATCGCTTCACCGTCATCCAGACCGCGCAGCGCGGCGGCGACTAAGTCGTCGACCTCCATCACCATCTCTGCCGGCAGGTCATCCACCGAGCGCCCGGTGCGCTGAAAGATCTCGGTGCGCGTCAGGCCCGGCAGCAGCGCCTGTACGCGTACGTTGTGGCCCGCCAGCTCACGCTGCATATTCCGCGTCAGCGAGAGCACAAAAGCTTTCGTCGCATTGTAGGCCCCGTTTGCCTGTTCGTTGACCAGCGCCAGTACCGACGCCACATTCACGATGGTGCCCGCGTTGCGGCTGCGGAAAACCTGCGCAGCCGTGTGAGAGAGCTGCGTCAGCGCCACCACGTTCAGTGCCAGCATGGTTTGCGTCTGGTCGATGCTGGCGTCGATAAACTCGCCTTCCACCGTCATGCCCGCATTGTTGATTAGCGTGGTAATACGCGTATTGTTCTGCAGCTCGCTATCAATACGCGCCAGATCCTCATGGCGCGTCAGGTCCGCGGCCAGCACGCTGACTTCAACGCCGTGCGCTTCGTGCAGCGACTGCGCCAGTGCGCTCAGACGTGCAGCATCGCGCGCCACCAGAATCAGGTCGTTGCCGCGTGCGGCCAGCTGTTTAGCGTAAGTTGCGCCGATACCGCTGGAAGCGCCGGTGATTAAAGCCAGTTGGTGTGACATGGAAAAGCCCTCTGTATGATGGTCGTCATATTGGTGTGCTGATAATATGACGACCATCATATCCATCGTCAAGCTGGAATATGACGATCGTAATAATTACACTGATTGCCATTAACGATGAGCAGGGTAACAACCGATGGAAAAGCTAAGCCATAAGGCGCGTACGCGGCAGCGCATTCTGGAAGAAGCGGCGGTGGTGATGCGCGAATGCGGCACCGAAGGCATTGGCGTGGCAGCGCTGATGAAGCGCGTTGGCCTGACGCACGGTGGGTTTTATGCGCACTTTGCCTCGCGTGAAGCGCTGGTCGAAGCGGTGATTAGCGAGATGTTTGCCGACTCGGCGCAGCGTTTTGCCGCCGTGCTGGCGATTGAGGATCCGGCTGAACGGCTGAACCAGTGGATCGATCGCTATCTGTCGGACCAGCACTGTAGCGCGCCGGGCGAGGGCTGTCCGATACCGGCGCTGGTCAGCGAAGTGGCGCATTTACCGCCGGATGCGCGGGCGCTGTTTTCAACGAAGCGCGAAGCGGTGCGGCGCCAGCTGGTGCAGGCGCTGCAGCAGCTGGGGCATGCGCAGGCGGAGAGCATCGCCAGCAGCATGCAGGCCGAAATGGTCGGTTCGCTGGCGCTGGCGCGCGCCTGCACTGACGAGGCGGAAGCGCGCCGGATGCTGGAGGTGACGCGTCAGGCAGTCAAACTGCGCGCCGGGCTGGTGACAGCATGAGCGATCACGACATCCGCGACATCATCGCACCCGATTTGCAGGTGCTGTTTTGCGGCATCAATCCGGGCAAATCTTCGGCGCATACCGGTTTTCACTTTGCGCATCCCGGCAACCGCTTCTGGAAGGTGATCCATCAGGCCGGATTCACCCGCGAACAGCTGCTGCCTGAGCAGGAACAGCGGCTGCTGGAGACCGGCTGCGGCATCACCATGCTGGTAGAGCGCCCCACCATTCAGGCCAGCGAGCTGGCGGGCGCGGAGCTGCGTGACGGCGGCGCGCGTCTGCAGGAAAAGGTGCTGCGCTTTCAGCCGCGCGCGCTGGCGGTGCTGGGTAAGGATGCGTTTCAGAAGGCGTTTCGTCAGCGCAACGTGGCATGGGGCGAGCAGCCGCAGTTGCTGGGCGAAACCCATTTATGGGTGCTGCCCAATCCCAGCGGATTAAACCGCGCTTCGCTGGAAGAGATGGTCGCCGCTTATCGCCAGCTTCATGATTGGTTACAGAATAAGGCGTGAGCTGGCTCTGT
This sequence comes from Type-C symbiont of Plautia stali, assembly GCF_059730935.1. Lineage (NCBI taxonomy): Bacteria > Pseudomonadati > Pseudomonadota > Gammaproteobacteria > Enterobacterales > Enterobacteriaceae > Type-C symbiont of Plautia stali. The sequence continues at coordinate 550,348 of NZ_AP035923.1, forward strand.
TTCATCAGGTAATAACGTTGTTCATCGTTTTGTTTCTGGCTACACCGGATGCTCCACGCAAAAAAAGGAGCAGGGAGATGAAGCAACGCACCATGGTTCTGGCGGCACTGCTGCTGACGGCGCAACCGGGCGTCCAGGCCGCAACGCTGAAGGTATTCAGTTCCGGCGGTATGTACCCGGTGATTGAAAGCCTGAAGCAGGATTATCAGCAGCAGAGCGGTGACAGCATTGAGCTGGAAGCGGCGCCGTCGATGGGTGATACGCCGCAGGCGATTCCTAATCGCCTTAAACGCCATGAAAGCGCCGATGTGCTGGTAATGGTGGATTACGCCATCAAGCCGCTGGAGCAGGCCAAATGGGTGGATAGCGCCAGCCATCAGGTGCTGGCGCACTCGTACATCGCCATGGCGGTGAAGCAGGGCACCACGCCTCCGGATATCAGTACCGTCGCGAAGTTCAAACAGGTACTGACCTCCGCCTCAAGCATCGCCGTGTCTGACAGCGCCAGCGGCAAATATATTCAGAGCAAGATGCTGGATAAGCTGCAGCTGGGCCCGAAAACGGCGGCGAAGATCACCGTGATTCCGGCCACGCCGGTGGGTGAGGCGGTCGCGCAGGGCAAAGCCGAGCTGGGCTTCCAGCAGAACAGCGAGCTGAAGGCGGTGAAAGGTATTACTATCGTGGGACTGATTCCGCCGGCGGCACAGCAGGATACGCTGTACGGTGCGGTGATCACGCGCAGCAGCCAGCAGCAGCAGGCTGCGGCGAAGTTCGTGAAATACCTGCAGAGCGACAAGGCGCGCAGCGTGATGCAGGAGAAAGGGCTGACGCCATACTGAAGACAATAAAAAACCCCGGCTAGCCGGGGTTTTTACTGACCAAAACGATTAATCGTCGAGGAAGCTACGCAGCACTTCCGAGCGGCTCGGATGGCGCAGTTTACGCAGCGCTTTGGCTTCAATCTGACGGATACGCTCACGCGTTACGTCAAACTGTTTGCCCACCTCTTCCAGCGTGTGGTCGGTATTCATATCGATACCGAAACGCATACGCAGGACTTTGGCTTCACGCGCGGTCAGGCCAGCCAGCACATCGTGGGTAGCAGAACGCAGGCTTTCCGAGGTCGCGGAATCCAGCGGCAGCTCCAGCGTGGTGTCTTCGATAAAGTCGCCCAGATGCGAATCTTCATCATCACCAATCGGCGTCTCCATGGAGATCGGCTCTTTAGCGATTTTCAGCACCTTACGGATTTTATCTTCCGGCATCAGCATGCGCTCAGCCAGCTCTTCCGGCGTTGGCTCGCGGCCCATCTCCTGCAGCATCTGGCGCGAAATACGGTTGAGTTTGTTAATGGTCTCAATCATATGCACCGGAATACGGATGGTACGCGCCTGGTCGGCGATGGAACGGGTGATAGCCTGACGGATCCACCAGGTGGCGTAAGTTGAGAACTTATAGCCACGGCGATATTCAAACTTATCCACCGCTTTCATCAGACCGATGTTGCCTTCCTGAATCAGGTCGAGGAACTGCAGGCCACGGTTGGTATACTTCTTGGCGATGGAGATCACCAGACGCAGGTTAGCCTCAACCATCTCTTTCTTCGCACGACGCGCTTTGGCTTCGCCGATCGACATACGACGGTTGATGTCTTTCACCTGCTCAATGGTCAGGCCGGTCTCTTCTTCAATCTGCAGCAGTTTCTGCAGCGAACGCATGACGTCTTCTTCCACTTCCTGCAGTTTTTCTGACCACGGCTTGTTCATGGCCAGTGCCGCTTTGAACCAGCTCTCACTGGTTTCATTACCGGTAAACAGGGTGATGAAGTTTTTCTTCGGCATTTTGCACAGTTCAACACACAGCTTCATGATCAGGCGCTCTTGCGTGCGCACGCGCTCCATCATTTCACGCATGTTGTTCACCAGGTAGTCGAACTGCTTCGGTACCAGGCGGAACTGTTTAAACACTTCAGAGAGATTGTTGATCTCGGCCACGGCGTCCGCATGGCTGCGGCCTTTGGCTTTGATCACGTTGCGCGTGGTTTCGTACTGCGTACGCAGGTCGTTAAACTTCTCGCGCGCCAGTTCCGGATCGATAGAGTTATCGTCGTCGGAGCTGTCGTCGTCGCTCTCTTCGTCTTCCTCTTCGTCGTCGTCGCGGTCTTCTTCTGACAGCTCAGAACCGACGTGGGTCGCGGTTGGCGCCAGATCTTCTTCGGCGTTCGGATCGACGAAACCGGTGATCAGGTCAGACAGGCGTGACTCGCCCGCTTCAACGCGATCGTACTGATCGAGCAGGTAGGTGATTGCTTCCGGGTATTCGGCGACAGAGCATTGCACCTGGTTGATACCGTCTTCGATACGCTTGGCGATGTCGATTTCGCCTTCGCGCGTCAGCAGCTCAACGGTACCCATTTCACGCATGTACATGCGTACCGGGTCGGTGGTACGGCCAATTTCAGATTCAACGCTGGATAATACCTGAGCGGCAGCTTCCGCGGCATCTTCGTCAGTATCGGTGCTGTTTTCATTCAGCATCAGATCATCGGCATCCGGGGCTTCTTCCACCACCTGAATACCCATATCGTTGATCATTTGGATGATGTCTTCGATCTGATCGGAGTCGACGATATCTTCCGGCAGATGGTCATTGACCTCAGCATAGGTCAGATAGCCCTGCTCCTTACCACGGGTGACAAGCAGCTTAAGCTGTGACTGCGGGTTTTGCTCCATAAGACGGTATCCACACTTCTGTTAATTAGATTGGTGTCGGTCGGCAGCGAGCCAACTATAACAGTGAAGGCGTTGTATTTTTGCCGCTGCCTTCAACGCGGCCAGGGCTTTGGCCCATCGTAAATCGGCACTTAAGCCGCTTAATATTCTGTCCGGCGCTAACTTACTTGCCATTTTCAATGCTGGCAGTGCTCGCAATCCCTCACGTACGCCAGTACGCTCCGGTTGCTGCGCGCTGGCAGCTTGAAACTGACAGCGACGTTAACGCCTATGGTATGTATGCATTGCTTCCGGCTTCGCTTACAGCGTCCATAAACCAGAAACATCAGGCAAGAACGGCGGCGTTATCAGCCTTCATCATTCTGACCCGGTAAAATCTTATTTTTTGGCTAATGCCTGGCTTAATGCCCAGAATTCACGGCGTTCGGCGGCGCTCAGGCCTTCCGTCCGGTCGCGCGCAATGAGTGCTTCGAGGCGCTGCTCCAGCGCAGCATCATAGATGCTTGCCAGCGAGTCCTGGAACACTTCTTCCGCTTCGTCATCTACGATCATGTGGTTCCAGGTGGCCAGTGTTTCAAGGGGCTGGCTAAATTCTGTCCCGCGATATAACTCTAGTAGCTGTCCGGTGGTCAGGCCAGGATTCTCAGTACAACGGCGGACTAACTCCACAAACAGTGGCAATCCCGCTAATTTAGACTGCTCCAGCCCGTCCAGCGCAGGCACGATGGCGGCAAATTGCGGATTCTGCACCAGCAACGCAATCAGCACGCGCATGGTGGTGCGTTTCATCGGCGGCGCCACCGGCGCGGTACCGCTTTCCGCCTGCTTCGGCATCAGCTTGTCTAACTGGTTATCGTCCAGAATGCCGAGTTTATTACCCAGCGTCTGACGCATATAAATCCGCAGCGTTTCGCCCGGAATCTGGCTAATCAGCGGCAGCGCCAGCGTCGCCAGCTTGGTACGGCCGTCGCGCGTACTCAGATCCACCTGCGGCATCAGGCTGTCGAACAGAAACGTGGAGAGCGGCATGGCCTGCTCCATCCGTGCTTCGAACGCTGCTTTGCCCTCTTTACGCACCAGGGTATCCGGGTCTTCGCCGTCGGGCAAAAACATAAAGCGTAGCTGACGACCGTCATTCATGTAAGGCAATGCGGTTTCCAGCGCACGCCATGCAGCTTCACGACCGGCGCGGTCGCCGTCGTAGCAGCAGATCACGTTATCGGTCGAGCGGAACAAAAGCTGGATATGTTCCGCCGTGGTCGAGGTGCCCAGCGAGGCGACAGCATAATCAATGCCGAACTGCGCCAGCGCAACCACGTCCATATAGCCTTCCACCACCAGCAGACGCGCCGGTTGCGGATGATTTTTTTGCGCTTCATACAGGCCGTACAGCTGGCGGCCTTTATGGAAAATCGGTGTTTCCGGTGAGTTCAGGTACTTGGGCGTATCGTTGCCCAGCACGCGGCCCCCAAAACCAATCACGCGTCCGCGCTTGTCGCGAATCGGAAACATCACGCGATCGCGGAAACGATCGTAGGTGCGGCCGCTGTCATTGCTGACCAGCATGCCCGCTTCCATCAGCGATTCACGATCTTCTTTCTGCTGACCGAAACGCTTCAGCACGTTGTCCCAGCCGGCTGGCGCATAGCCAATGGCAAAGTGATCGATCACCTGCTGGCTCAGACCGCGTGTGGCGAGATACTGTTGTGCTGATTTCGCCTGCGGATTACGCAGGCTCTGCTGATAAAAGCTGTCTAAACCTTCCAGCAGCTGATACAGGCTCTGGCGCTGGTGGCGCTCCATCGGGCTCGGACCGTTGCCCGCTTCGTACGGCACTTCTAAGCCGTGCTGCGTGGCAAGTTCCTCTACGCTCTCGACGAAATCCAGACGATCGTGATTCATCAGGAAGTCGATAGCGTTGCCTTTGGCACCACAACCAAAGCAGTAGTAGAACTGCTTTTCGCCGCTTACGGTGAAAGAGGGGGTTTTTTCGTTATGGAAAGGACAGCACGCGTGATAGTTCTTACCCTGCTTTTTCAGCTTAACGCGGGCATCGATAAGATCCACGATGTCCGTGCGGGCAAGTAAATCATTGATAAATACGCGTGGAATTCGTCCAGCCATAAGCCCCGGTTTTTCAGCTCATAAACGGCAACAAGCCGCGCTTCCTTTCGGAAAGCACGGCCTCTTACTTGACTCTGTCTGCGTTTAACACGCGGCGGAAGCGAACTTCCGAAAAGAAATTAGTACAGACGAGTGCGGCGTGCGTTTTCGCGAGCCAGTTTCTTGGCGTGACGCTTAACAGCAGACGCTTTAGCGCGCTTACGTTCAGTCGTTGGTTTTTCATAGAACTCACGACGACGAACTTCAGCCAGAACGCCTGCTTTCTCGCAGGAACGCTTGAAGCGACGCAGTGCTACGTCGAATGGCTCGTTTTCACGTACTTTAATTACCGGCATGTAACTCTCACCTCGATAAAATTCGGTTTTTGCTGCTGACTGCGGCGCCAGCACTTTTCAAAATGGTGCAGCATTTTACTCCAGGCGCGGCTGGCTTGTAAAGCACCATGGACAATTTAGAACCAACAGGAGCGTTTGCCTGTGCGGCTGCCGGTTTTTTCAGGCCGTGGAGTATAGCGCACTCTTTGCGCGACAGAAAAACACTTTTTCGCGTGCGGAAGGGCGCAGGCGTCAGCCGGCCTGTGCTACACTGCGCGCCGCAAGAAGAGGGTGATAAAGCTATGCGAGTTCTGGGTATTGAAACGTCCTGCGATGAAACCGGCATCGCGATTTATGACGATGCGTCCGGTCTGCTGGCGAATCAATTATATAGCCAGGTGAAATTACATGCCGATTACGGTGGCGTGGTGCCGGAACTGGCCTCGCGCGATCACGTGCGGAAAACCGTGCCGCTGATCCAGGCCGCGCTGAAACAGGCGGGCTTGCAGGCCGGAGAGATTGACGCCGTGGCGTACACCGCCGGTCCCGGCCTGGTCGGTGCGCTGCTGGTTGGCGCCACCATTGGTCGCGCGCTGGCGTTCGCCTGGAACGTGCCGGCGGTGCCGGTGCATCACATGGAAGGCCATCTGCTGGCGCCGATGCTGGAAGACAACCCACCGGCATTCCCGTTCGTGGCACTGCTGGTCTCCGGCGGCCACACGCAGCTGATCAGCGTCACCGGCATTGGTGAATATACGCTGCTGGGTGAATCGATTGACGATGCCGCCGGGGAAGCGTTCGATAAAACCGCCAAGCTGCTGGGGCTGGATTATCCGGGCGGCCCGATGCTGTCGCGCATGGCGCAGCAGGGCACACCGGATCGCTTTAAGTTCCCGCGTCCGATGACCGATCGTCCGGGACTGGACTTTAGCTTCTCCGGCCTGAAAACCTTCGCAGCGAATACCATTCGCGAACATGACGGTGACGAACAGGCGCGTGCCGATATTGCCCGCGCCTTTGAAGATGCGGTAGTGGACACGCTGATGATCAAATGCAAGCGTGCGCTGGAGCAGACCGGCTTCAAACGCCTGGTGATTGCCGGCGGCGTGAGCGCCAACCGCACGCTGCGCGAACGCATGGCAACCATGATGAGCGCGCGCGGCGGCGAGGTGTTTTATGCCCGTCCGGAGTTCTGCACTGACAACGGCGCGATGATTGCCTATGCCGGCATGGTGCGGCTGAAAGGCGGCACGCGCGGTGAGCTGGGTGTCAGCGTGCGGCCACGCTGGCCACTGGCGGAATTACCGGCCATCTGATAATAAAAAACCGGCTGCGCGCCGGTTTTTTTATTTCTTCTTTTTACGCTTCCACACGCGGTTTTCCTGACCGCGCCACAGGCGCTGAATATTGTCGTGATGGCGCAGCAAAATCAGGCATGACAGCATCGACACCGGAAAGGTGAACTGCGGCTTAAACCACCATACGTAAAACGGGGCAATCAACGCGCTGACGATCGCGCCCAGCGATGAGTAGCCGCTGAGCAGCACCGTCAGCAGCCAGGTGCCGGTCATCAGGCCGGTCAGGTCCCAGCCAATCGGCGCGATGGCTCCAAACGCGGTGGCCACACCTTTACCGCCGCGAAAGCGGAAAAACACCGGATAGATATGGCCGAGGCAGGCGGCGATGGCCGTGAGACCAAGATACATCGGCGTGACGTGCAGCCACCAGGCGATCCATACCGGCACCATTCCCTTCGCCACGTCGAAAATCAGTACCGCGGCAGCGGCGGCTTTACCGCCAATACGTAACACGTTGGTGGCGCCTGGATTGCCAGAGCCTGCGCTGCGGGGATCGGGTAAACCAGCGAGTTTACAAACCAGGATCGCACTGGAAATCGAGCCGCAAAGATACGCGAAAATAATCATACCAAGCGCGATAGCACTCATAGCTTCGTACCGTTCCTTTTGGGTCGTTTTGTTCTCGATAAGCGTGGATAATACGCATAATCCGCCGGAAGTGGTATCCGGCTAAGCCAAAAACAGAGAGTGACATCATGGATATCGTATTTATAGAACAACTCACCGTGTTCACCACCATTGGCGTTTACGACTGGGAACAGGGCATGCAGCAGAAGCTGGTGCTCGATGTCGAAATGGCGTGGGACAACCGTCAGGCGGCGGTGAGCGACGATGTGAACCACTGTCTGAGCTACGCCGATGTCACCGAAGCAATCCTCAGTCATCTGCAGGGGCAGCGTTTTGCGTTGGTCGAACGGGTGGCGGAAGAAATCGCCGATCTGTTGATGAATCGTTTCAAAACGCCCGGAGTACGCGTGAAGGTAGGTAAACCGGGGGCTGTCGCCCAGGCGGCGAGCGTGGGCGTGAGAATTGAGCGCGGGACTATTCCTAAATAAATCCTGCGTGATTGCCATCACAATGAAACCAAACCAAATTATGGTGTGTCTCAGTGGAGGCCGCTGCGCTGATGAAGGGGAAGTGACCGAAATCCTTAAGGTTTCCTTCAGCAAGGTGCAGGCATAATTTCAGGCGGTAGCGGTGCGCGACCGCCTTTTTACTGTTTAAAACGGATAGAGGGTAAAATTTGATGGCAGACATTCATCAGCTATGGGTAGCTGCAATCCTGGGGGTTGTGGAAGGCCTTACGGAGTTCCTGCCGGTCTCATCCACAGGCCACATGATTATTGTTGGCCATTTGCTGGGGTTCGAGGGTGAGAAGGCGGAAACCTTTGAAGTGGTGATCCAGCTGGGCTCAATCCTCGCCGTAGTCGTGATGTTCTGGCGCCGGCTGTTTGGCCTGATCGGCATTCACTTCGGCCAGGAGCGCCACGAAGGCGTCGGCAGCGGAAAACTGACGCTGATTCACATCCTGCTGGGTATGGTGCCGGCAGTGGTGATTGGCCTGGTGCTGCATGACCAGATTAAAACCCTGTTTAACCCGATCAACGTGATGTACGCGCTGGTGGTGGGCGGTGTGCTGCTGCTGGCGGCGGAATATCTCAAGCCAAAGCAGCCGAAAGCGGTGGGCATTGATGACATCACCTATCGCCAGGCATTTATGATTGGCTGCTTCCAGTGTCTGGCGCTGTGGCCGGGCTTCTCGCGTTCCGGCGCCACCATCTCCGGCGGTATGCTGATGGGCGTCAGCCGCTATGCGGCGTCCGAGTTTTCCTTCATCCTCGCGGTACCGATGATGATCGGTGCTACCGGACTCGATCTCTACAAGAGCATGGGCTTCCTGACGATGCAGGATTTCCCGATGTTTGCCGTGGGCTTCGTGACCGCCTTTATTGTCGCGCTGCTGGCGATCAAAGTGTTCCTTGAGCTGATCAAACGTATCTCGTTTGTGTCGTTTGCCATCTACCGCTTTATCGTCGCGGCAGCGGTTTACGCCATCTTTATGTAATGCGTGAGGCGCGGCCGGTTACGCTGGCCGCGCGTCGATTAACCCTTCCTGCAACGCCAGCACGCGCCGACGCGTCAGCTCTTCCCGCACCGCCGCGCCTGTGAAACCGGCCTCCACCACCGCTTTAGTGGGCACCGCCTGCGCCAGCGCAAACGCGCGCCGCAGATAATCGCCCTGCGGATAAGCCATGCTCTCCAGCGTCGTGCGCCCGCGAGCGTCGGCTTCGCTGGTCAGTGCCATCTTTTCCACGCGATCGGGCTTGCGCCAGGCGTCGATGCGGTCAAACAACGCTACCAGCGCGTCAGCCGGCTGGCGTTCAATGGTGTGCACCACATCGTGAAACTCCGTCACCACCAGGGCCAGATCGCGCACCTGATTCGGCACGCGCAGTCGCTGGCACAGCGCTTCAACAATCGGTACACCGGCCGGGCCGTGACCATGATGGCTCGGCCACTTCTCTGGCGGCGTCAGCGCTTTACCCACATCGTGGAACAGCGTGGCGAAGCGCACGTCAAGCTGGTCGGAGAGCGCTGCGGCCATGGTCAGCGTCATCAGCGCGTGGACGCCGGTATCGATCTCCGGATGCCACTTAACGGGGGCCGGAATGCCGTACAGGTTGTCGATTTCCGGGAACAGCACCTGCAATGCATCGCAGTCGCGCAGCAGCTGGAAATAGACCTGAGGATTGCGCGTCAGCAGCGCTTTTTCCGTCTCTTTCCACACCCGCTCTGCGGTGAGGTGCGCCAGTTCACCGCTGTGCGCCATCTCGCGCATCAGCGCCTGGGTTTCGGGGGCCACACGGAAATTGAGGTGGGCGAAACGGGCAGCAAAACGCGCCACGCGCAGCACGCGCAGCGGATCTTCATTAAAAGCTGCCGACACGTGACGCAGGGTGCGCTGCTGCAAATCCTGCTGGCCGTGATAAGGGTCGATCAGCGTGCCGTCAGCAGCCTGCGCGATGGCATTGATGGTCAGATCGCGACGCTGTAAATCCTGCTCCAGCGTCACGTCCGGCGCGAACTGGGTCACGAAGCCGGTATAACCGTTGCCGCTTTTGCGTTCGGTGCGCGCCAGCGCATACTCTTCGCGGCTTTCAGGATGTAAAAAAACCGGAAAATCCCGGCCCACCTGCTGATAGCCCTGCGCCAGCATGCTTTCGGGCGTTGCGCCCACCACCACCCAATCTCTATCTTTTACCGGCAAACACAGTAAGGCATCACGCACTGCGCCACCGACCAGAAACGTCTTCACTCAACCACTCCAGAGGCAATCCACTTTTGCGTGCTGCGCACGCTTGTTACGTTATTGTTGCATACTTTGGCGAAAAAGCGGGCATGCCAAAAGGGGCATCTTACGATCCCCTCCAGGCAAACCACAAATGGCGTGGCGGCTTTAATTCATCCAGCGATCGTTTTTCTTGCGGCGCGGCACCATGTGCGGCAGCAGCAGACCGAGCAGCAGACCGACGCCGAGCACGCCGCCGCCATACATAAACCACTGCATGATGATGGTGCGCTGTTTGTCATCCAGCTGAACGTTAGCGGCGCTGACCTTCTTCTGCGCGACAATCAGCTCGTTGCGCAGCTTCTGATTCTCTTCTTTCAGGCCGTTGATGGTGCCGTCGCTGTTGGCCACCTTGTTCTGCATCTCTGACGTACGCTGATTCCAGCTGTTATCAATGTTCGCCAGTTTGTCGGTCAGCTCTTTGACCTGTTGCTCCAGCTGCGGCACGCGGGTGCGCAGGCTGGGAGAGGCGCTGAGCTGCGACAGCGGAATCCAGTTAGTTTTGCCTTCTGCATCGCGGATTTGCGCGTACTGCGAGTCATTATTGGTTTGCAGCAGCGTGACTTCCTCCCCGGCATTCAGCTTGCCAACCAGGCGATACTGATCGCCAGGGCCGCTGCGTACCCAAGTGGATAATTCGTCGGAGATGTAACGTTTTTCATCGGCCGCGTGGGCCGGTGCGATGGCGCTGAAAGCCAGCAAAGAGAGGGCGGCAAGTGAGATTTTTTTCATTCGATATCGTTTTTTCATGATGGGCGTAAATTTACCGGCACAGTCTGGAGTCGCTTCGCATAAATCTGAATGAGAACTATCCTGGTCTCAATGCGGTGCGAAAAGGGTCGTAAAAGCACAAGAAAGCAGAGACAGCAGGCTTGCGGTGCATTACTCTTCGCCAGATTAAACTCGTAAGTGCCAGCAGCGTATTGAATAAAAAATTATGACCATCGAAATCGAATTAAAGTTCATTGCCACCCCGCAAGCCGCCGAAAAACTGGCGCAGACGCTTGCCGCCTGGCCACATCAGCACCACGCCGCGCGTGAGCTGACCAACATCTATTACGAAACCGATGACAACCAGCTGCGCCGCTGGGACATGGGCCTGCGGATTCGCGGCGTGGATCAGCGCTATGAAATGACGCTGAAAACCGCCGGCAAAACGCTGGGCGGTCTGCATCAGCGTCCGGAATACAACGTCGACCTCAGCGAGCCGCAGCTGGACATTGCCCGCCTGCCGGCAGAGATCTGGCCGCAGGGGACCGATATTGTCGCGCTGCAGCCGCGTTTGCAGCCGCTGTTCAGCACCCATTTCCAGCGTGAAACCTGGCTGGTGAGCGTTGGCGACAGCGAAATTGAAGTGGCTTTCGATTGCGGCAGCGTTGCCGCAGGGGAGCTGAGCGAGCCGCTGTATGAAGTGGAGCTGGAGCTCAAGCGTGGAGCGCGCAGTGATATGCTGACCTTCGCCAGTGCGCTGATCGCCATGGGCGGCCTGCGCCTCGGCAGCCTGAGCAAAGCGGCACGCGGTTATCAGCTGGCGCAGGGCAACGCGCCGCGACCATTGCGCGCGCTGCCGCTGCAGAAAATTGCCGCCAAAGCCACGGTGGAGCAGGGCATGGTTCACGCCATGAGCGCGGCGCTTGGCCACTGGCAGTACCATGAAGAGGTCTGGCTGCGCGGTAACGAAGACGCCCGGGCACGGGTAATTGAAGCGCTGGAAACGCTGCGTCAGGCGTTTTCCCTGTTTGGCACACTGGTGCCGCGCAAGGCCAACAGCGAACTGCGTCAGAAGCTGACCCGGCTGGAAGAGCTGCTGGCGGACAGCGAGGCCAGCGCAGAAACCGTCTGCTTCTCACCGATCTCGGTTGATGCCCAGTTAGCACTTACTCACTGGCTGGTGGAGACGCAGTGGCAGCCGTGGCTGGACGAGAAGAACAAAAGCAAGCTACAGGGCTCGTTTAAACGCTTCAGCGACATCATGCTGGGGCGCATCGGCGCGGATCTGCGTGAAACCTTCGTCGACGTGCAGCTGTTCAATGAATTTCAGGACAAAGCCACGCGCCTGAACCGCCAGTTGCTGGCGGTGCACCTGCTGGCAGGGGCGTATCCGGCTGAAGAGGTCAGCCAGTGGCTGGCGGGCTGGCAGGAGTTGCAGCACGCCATTCGTGAAAAACAGGAGCGCGGTTTGATTCAGCTGGTCAATCTGGCGATCCGTCAACCGCCGTTCTGGCTGAATAACGGTGCGAAACGCTAAGGCTACGGCACCATCAATCATCAGGGAGGGAAGATGTCGTTACCGTTACCGACGCTGATGCAGGCGCAGCTCGCCAGCGTGGCAGAACGTCTGGGCCTGCCGCTGACGGCGATCACGCCGCAGCAGGCTGGCGCGCTGACCTTTAGTGACTTTATCGTGGACAACCTGCAGCAGCATCCGGCGTGGTGGCAACAGCTGCAGCAGCAACCGCCGCAGCCCGAAGAGTGGCAGCACTATGCGGCCTGGCTGGCAGCGGCGCTGCAGCCGGTAGATAACGAAGCCTCCCTGATGCGCGAACTGCGCCTGTTCCGCCGCCATATGCTGGTGCGTATCGCGTGGATGCAGGCACTGGAGCAGGCCAGCACCGGGCAGAGCCTGACGCAGCTCAGCACGCTGGCGGAAGTGCTGATTACCGCCGCGCGCGACTGGGTGTGGCAGGATTGCTGCCGCGATTTCGGCACGCCGTGCAACGCCGCCGGCGAAGCGCAGCCGATGCTGATTCTGGGAATGGGCAAGCTGGGCGGCGGTGAACTTAACTTCTCTTCCGATATTGACCTGATCTTTGCGTGGCCGGAAAACGGCGTTACTCACGGCGGCCGGCGCGAGCTCGACAACGCGCAGTTCTTCACCCGCATGGGGCAGCGCCTGATCAAGGTGCTGGATCAACCTACCGTCGATGGCTTTGTTTATCGCGTGGATATGCGCCTGCGCCCGTTCGGCGACAGCGGACCGCTGGTGCTGAGCTTTGCCGCGCTGGAGGATTATTACCAGGAGCAGGGCCGTGACTGGGAGCGCTACGCGATGGTGAAAGCGCGCCTGATGGGCGACGACGGCGGCCACTGGAGCCAGGAGCTGCAGCAGATGCTGCGCCCGTTCGTCTATCGCCGCTACATCGATTTCAGCGTGATTCAGTCGCTGCGTAACATGAAAGGCATGATTGCCCGTGAAGTACGGCGGCGCGGCCTGAAGGACAACATCAAACTCGGCGCCGGCGGCATTCGCGAAACCGAATTCATCGTCCAGGTGTTTCAGCTGATTCGAGGTGGACGTGAGCGCTCACTTCAGCTGCGTTCGCTGCTGCCCACGCTGCAGGCCATCGGTGAGCTGGCACTGTTAACGCCGGAGCAGGTTGATCATCTGCGCGCCGCCTACCTGTTTTTACGCCGGCTGGAGAATCTGCTGCAGAGCATCAACGATGAACAGACGCAGACGCTGCCGGAAAATCCGCTCGACCGCCAGCGCCTGGCCTGGGCGATGGGCATGGCGGACTGGGCGATGCTACTGGCACAGCTGGAACAGCACATGGCCGGCGTGCGCCACATTTTCGACGAGCTGATAGGCGATGATGCGCCGGATGTCGACGATCAGCCGCAGCTGGCAGAGTTTGCCAGCCTGTGGCAGGACGCGCTGGAAGAGAGCGATTTGCTGCCGGTGGTACCGCAGCTGCAGGCGGAACAGCGCCATGCGCTGTATCGGGCGCTGAATGATTTCCGTCAGGATGTCAGTCGCCGCACCATCGGTCCGCGCGGCCGGCTGGCGCTCGATCAATTAATGCCGCGCCTGCTAAGCGAAGTGTGCGCGCGTGACGACGCCGATGTGGTGCTGGCGCGCCTGACGCCGCTGCTGCTTGGCGTATTAACGCGCAGCACCTATCTCGAGTTGCTGACCGAATATCACGGCGCGCTGCGCCATCTGATTCGCCTGTGTGGCGCTTCGCCGATGATTGCCAGCCAGCTGGCGCGCTATCCGCTGCTGCTGGATGAACTGCTCGATCCGGCCACGTTGTATCAGCCCACTGCCACCGATGCCTATCGTGATGAACTGCGCCAGTATCTGCTGCGCATTCCCACCGATGATGAAGAGCAGCAGCTGGAAGCGCTGCGCCAGTTCAAGCAGGCACAGCATTTGCGTATCGCCGCCGCCGACATCGCCGGAACCCTGCCGGTGATGAAAGTGAGCGATCACTTAACCTGGCTGGCGGAAGCGATCATTGAATCGGTGGTGCAGCAGGCGTGGCAGATGATGGTGCAGCGCTATGGCCGTCCTTCGCACCTCACCAGCGACAGCGAGCGCGGCTTTGCCGTGGTCGGCTACGGCAAACTGGGCGGCTGGGAACTGGGTTACAGCTCGGATCTCGATCTGGTGTTTCTGCATGACTGTCCGGACGATGCCGAAACCGACGGTGAACGCGTTATCGACGGGCGTCAGTTTTACCTGCGTCTCGCCCAGCGCGTCATGCATCTGTTCAGCACCCGCACCTCGTCCGGCATTTTGTATGAGGTGGATGCGCGCCTGCGCCCCTCTGGCGCGGCCGGCATGCTGGTCAGCACCTTTGCCGCCTTTGACGACTATCAGCGCCATGAAGCCTGGACGTGGGAACATCAGGCGCTGGTGCGCGCGCGCATCGTGTTTGGCGAACTGGCGCTGTGTGAGCGCTTCGATGCGATCCGGCGCGGTATTCTGTGCCTGCCGCGTGAAGGCGCGAAGCTGCAAACTGAAGTGCGGGAGATGCGTGAGAAAATGCGTGCGCACCTCAGTAACAAGCACAAAGGCCGCTGGGAGATTAAAACCGATGAGGGCGGTATCACCGATATTGAATTCATCGCGCAGTATCTGGTCTTAGGTTACGCCGCCAGCCAGCCGGCGCTGACGCGCTGGTCGGATAACGTGCGCATTTTCGAACTGATGGCGCGCCACGGCATCATGGCTGATGAGGAAGCGCAGGCGCTGACGCACGCTTACGTCACGCTGCGCGATGCGCTGCACCATCTGGCGCTGCAGGAACTGCCGGGTCATGTCGATCCGGCATCGTTCGCTGACGAACGCGCCGTGGTGCACGCCAGCTGGCAGCGCTGGCTGGCCGCGAGCGACGCGGATGACACGGAGCAGTGAGCCTGGCGGCTTCTATGCTATTATCCGCGCATTATTTTGACTGAACGTTGAAGTCTGGAGTCTCTGCATGAAAGTAACACTGCCCGCGTTTGGCAAGGCCGCTGTGCTGG
This sequence comes from Type-C symbiont of Plautia stali, assembly GCF_059730935.1. NCBI lineage: Bacteria > Pseudomonadati > Pseudomonadota > Gammaproteobacteria > Enterobacterales > Enterobacteriaceae > Type-C symbiont of Plautia stali. The sequence goes on from NZ_AP035923.1 coordinate 565,475, forward strand.
TTGTCGGCGATGTGATGTTAGACCGCTATTGGTACGGCCCGACCAGCCGGATCTCACCGGAAGCCCCGGTGCCGGTGGTCAAAGTGGATACCATTGAAGAGCGTCCGGGCGGCGCGGCCAACGTGGCGATGAATATCGCTGCACTCGGTGCGGACTCGCGCCTTATCGGCCTCACCGGTGCAGATGACGCTGCGCGCGTGCTGCGCGAAACGCTGGCGCAGGTGAAGGTTGAGTGCGATTTCGTCGCCCTTGATAGTCATCCGACCATCACCAAACTGCGCGTGCTGTCGCGCAACCAGCAGCTGATTCGCCTCGACTTTGAGGAGGGCTTTGAGCAGGTCGACCCGCAGCCGATTCACGATCGCCTGCGTCAGTCGCTGGCACAGGCGGGCGCGCTGGTGCTGTCTGATTATGCCAAAGGCGCGCTGAGCAGCGTGCAGACCATGATTCAGCTGGCGCGTGCGGCGCAGGTGCCGGTACTGATCGACCCGAAAGGCACCGATTTTGAACGCTATCGCGGCGCGACGCTGCTGACGCCCAATCTGTCCGAGTTCGAAGCGGTGGTCGGCAAGTGCAAAAGCGAAGAGGAGATTGTCAGCCGCGGTATGCAACTGATCGCCGATTACGATCTCTCCGCGCTGCTGGTGACGCGTTCGGAAAACGGGATGACGCTGCTGCAGCCGGGCAAAGCGCCGCTGCATCTGCCCACTCAGGCGCAGGAAGTGTATGACGTGACCGGTGCCGGCGATACGGTGATCGGCGTGCTGGCCGCAGTGCTGGCTGCCGGTGAAAGTCTGGAAGATGCCTGCTTCCTCGCCAACGCTGCGGCTGGCGTGGTGGTCGGCAAGCTCGGGACTTCTACCGTCAGTACCGTGGAGCTGGAGAATGCGATTCACGCGCGGCCGGACAGCGGCTTTGGCGTGATGACCGAAGCCGAGCTGAAAGTGGCGGTGGCGCAGGCGCGCCACCGCGGTGAGAAAGTGGTGATGACCAACGGCGTGTTCGACATCCTGCATGCCGGCCATGTCTCTTATCTGGCCAACGCGCGCAAACTGGGCGATCGCCTGATCGTGGCGGTCAACAGCGATGCTTCCACCAAACGTCTTAAGGGTGAAACCCGCCCGGTGAACCCGCAGGAAAACCGCATGATCGTGCTGGGTGCGCTGGAAGCCGTAGACTGGGTGGTGCTGTTTGAAGAGGATACGCCACAGCGGCTGATTGCCGAAGTGCTGCCGGATCTGCTGGTGAAAGGCGGTGATTATAAGCCGGAAGATATCGCGGGCAGTAAAGAGGTGTGGGCCAACGGCGGTGACGTGCGCGTGCTCAACTTTGAAGACGGTATCTCCACCACCAACATCATCAAAACCATTCGCAATCAGTAAACACGTAGCCGGCGGGAGCGAACTCCCGCCGCATAAACTTTACTGGGGCGTATCGATTTTGCCTGCCGGATCTGGCGTGATCACCGCCGGAGCCGGGGCCGCCGGACTTTCACTCTCCAGCTTCGCCAGACGCTGCTCCAGCGCCGCCAGTTTTTCACGCGTGCGCAGCAGCACCTGGGTCTGCACGTCAAACTCTTCACGATTAACCAGATCCATGCGGGTTAACTGCGCCTGCAATACCTGACGAATTTTCTTTTCCACATCGTCGCCAAAGTCGCGAATACCTTTTGGCATCGCTTCGTGCACCTGGCGCGCCAGTTGTTCAATTTTTTTCGTGTCGATCATGGTTGTTTCCTGGTTACGGTGGCTGATAACAGCGCGTGTTCCGACTCATCAAACATTAAGTGTAATGCCAGAAACGAAAAGGTTAAACCCGAAATCCGCAACGCATGAAGTGCAAAAGCATTTGCACTTTTGTTGATTGCCCGACCAGGTGATTGGCGCTATAGTAATTTCGCTTATTCTCAGGGCGGGGCGAAATTCCCCACCGGCGGTAAATCAGCTTCGGCTGAAAGCCCGCGAGCGCTTTCGCTGTACAGTGAAAGGTCAGCAGATCCGGTGTAATTCCGGGGCCGACGGTTAAAGTCCGGATGGGAGAGGGTAACGACATCAGCCGGGCTGCGCCCGCGTCACGTTATTGCCATGTGTTTTCTACGCACTCCTAAGCTCGCCCTGGTTCTGGTAACTCATATTTTATTAATAAGGTTTTTTTACCATGAATCAGACGCTTCTTTCTGAATTTGGCACGCCGGAACAGCGTGTAGAACGCGCCATCGATGCGCTGCGCAACGGGCGCGGCGTGATGGTGCTGGACGATGAAAATCGCGAAAACGAAGGCGATATGATCTTCGCCGCCGAAACCATGACCGTGGAACAGATGGCGCTGAGCATTCGTCACGGCAGCGGCATTGTCTGCCTGTGCATTAACGAAGCGCGCCGCCAGCAGCTGGATCTGCCGATGATGGTAGAGAACAACACCAGCTCTTACGGCACCGGTTTCACCGTGACTATTGAAGCGGCCAGCGGCGTGACGACCGGCGTATCGGCCTCCGACCGTATTACCACCATCCGCGCGGCGATTGCCGATGACGCTAAACCGTCCGATCTGAATCGTCCCGGCCACGTATTCCCGCTGCGCGCGCGCGACGGCGGCGTGCTGGCGCGCGGCGGCCACACCGAAGCGACGCTCGATCTGGTGACGCTGGCGGGCTTCAAACCTGCGGGTGTGCTGTGCGAACTGACCAATGATGACGGCAGCATGGCGCACGCGCCGGAAGTGATTGCGTTCGCGAAGCAGCACGCCATGCCGGTGGTGACCATTGAAGACCTGGTGGCCTGGCGCCGCCAGCATGAGACCCGTCAGGCCAGCTAAGCCGACGTGAAATAAATAAGGCCGGATGTGATGCATCCGGCCTTTTTTATGATTAACGGTTGGCGTAAAAAACGTGATTACCTATCACCACGGTACGCTGGAAGGCGTGGCGCCACGCCGGTCTGGCGCTGTGCGCATGAAAGAAGGTCGCGCCCTTTGTCACATCCGCCAGCTTACCCTCGACAATCCGCTGGGCCAGGCGCTGCGCGCGCTGCCAGCTTTTGTCATGCTGCGGCGGATGGCGATGGGGATGTTTGTGCAGAGACGTCCAGGAGAACTGTTTGGGTGCGTACACCACCGGACAGATCTCTTTGACGTCCCAGTTAGCCCGGTTCATGGTGACAGTGCCGACGGCAATCTGCCCCTTTACCGGTTCGCCGCGCGCTTCATGATAGATATTCATCGCCAGGCATAAAATGGCTCCCTGAATTAACATAACACTCCACTGCTTTCTAAGAGTCGCGTGGAGTGTAATGAGCCCGCCGTCGGGTGTTAACAAGACCCGTCTCGACTACGTCTTAACAAGGCTAACTCGTTGATAGTTAAGGTCTAATTGGTGGTGAGTGAGACGAATCTCGCGTCAGCCTACCCCGCTGGTTTGCAGCAACGTCAGGCTCAGGCCCATTACCGTCATGCCGCACAGCACGCCGTAGCTGGGATTGTTATGCGGATCGATTTCGCGCGCCAGCGGCATCAGCTCATCCACGGACAGCGCCACCATAATGCCCGCCACCGCCGCCATAATGGCCGCAATCATCACCGGTGAGACCGCCGGCCCCAGCAGCAGAAAGGCGATAATGCCGCCAAGAATCTCCGCCATGCCGGACAGGCAGGCCCAGAACAGCGCTTTGGCTTTCGAGCCGGTGGCGGCGTACATCGGTCCGGCCACCGCCAGCCCTTCCGGAATATTGTGGATCGCGACGGCCAGCGCGATGCCCAGCCCCAGCTCCATATCGCTGCTGGCAGTGACAAAGGTGGCAATGCCTTCGGGAAAGTTATGCAGGCTGATACCGAGCGTCAGCAGGATCGCGGTACGTTTCAGGTTAGTGGGGCGGCGATTGACCGCCATCAGATCCTGCGGATGCTGGTGCGGCAGCAGGCGATCCATGGCGAAATAACCCAGCAAACCGAGCATGAACATGCCGTAGCCGAGCACCGGCGACATGCCTTCCGCATGCAGCGCGGCGGGCAGCATCTCCATCAGGGAAATCAGCAACATGATGCCGGCGGCAAAGCCGAGCGCAAAGGCCAGTACGCGGTTCGACGGCTTTTGACCGAGCACGCCAAAAATCGCGCCGACGAAAGTGGCACCGCCAGCCAGGATGGTTAGCAGCAAAGGTACTGACATGATGGGCTCCTTAATGATAATGATTACCAGTTACAATATAGTTAACCCCATAAAATATCGAGTTATTTAGCGTAAAGTTATGTCGGCAAAATCTTGTTCAAATTTGCTGATAAACATCATCACGCTTATCAGCGTTTTTCCCCTGGCGAAAGCGCGTATCGTGACAGTCATTAACGCGATCCCGACGCCAGAGGATGAATAATGACCCGCATGCCCGCTCTGTTTCTCGGCCACGGCAGCCCGATGAACGTATTAGAAGACAACCGTTATACCCGCGTATGGCAGCAGCTGGGCGAAACCCTGCCGCGTCCGCGCGCTATTCTCGCCATCTCGGCGCACTGGTACACGCGCGGCACGGCGGTGACGGCGATGAGCAATCCGCGCACCATCCATGATTTTGGAGGCTTCCCGCAGGCGCTGTTCGACGTGCGCTATCCGGCGCCAGGTTCGCCTGCGCTGGCACAGCGCGTTATCGATCTGCTGGCGCCGGTGGCGGTGCAGGCCGATCAGCAGTGGGGCTTTGATCACGGCTCGTGGGGCGTGCTGGCGAAGATGTATCCACAAGCGGACATTCCGTTGATTCAGCTCAGTATTGATGGCACCCAGCCGGCGGCGTGGCATTTTGCGCTGGGACGTAAACTGGCGGCGCTGCGTGACGAAGGCGTGATGCTGGTGGCCAGTGGCAACGTGGTGCATAACCTGCGCATGATTCGCTGGCAGGGCGCGGAAAGTGCTTATCCGTGGGCGGAGAGCTTCAACCAGTTCGTGCGCGATAATCTGGGCTACGAGGGCGAGGCGGCGCAGCATCCGCTGGTGAATTATCAGCAGCATGAAGGCGCGCAGCTGGCTAACCCGACGCCGGAGCACTATCTGCCGCTGCTGTATATTCTCGGAGCGCGAGCTGAAGGTGAGGCGGTGAGCATCCCGGTGGAAGGCATGGCGATGGGTTCGATCAGTATGCTGTCGGTGCAGGTTGGCTGACACCTGTGCCGCCCGCAGACCGGGCGGCACGTGCGTTACTCAATAAAGGTGTGCGGATAGAAACGCGACAGATCCTGCGTGATCAGCGCACGATCTTCACGCAGACCGATACCGGCAGGCTGATCGTCAATCAGCCAGCTGCCAATCAGCGTGTAGCTGTCGCCAAATTTCGGCAGCGGCCAGAACTGCTGGACAATCATGCCCTCTTCGCCATAAGGGCCATCGGCGCGCGCGATTTCCTGACCGTTTTCCACGATAGTGATATTGGCACCTTCGCGGGAAAACAGCGGTTTCACCACATATTTTTCCATCTGCGGCGCGCTGGCATCGTCGGCAAACCAGGCGGGCAGCAGGTTAGGATGGTTGGGGAACATCTCCCACAGCAGCGGTAACAGCGCTTTGTTGGAGAGAATGCTTTTCCACGCCGGCTCCAGCCAGCGCACGCCGGCATCGGCCAGCTTGGTCGAGAACATCTCGCGCAGCATGAATTCCCACGGATAGAGCTTGAACAGGTTACTGATCACCTGATCGTGCTGATCGGTAAACTGACCTTTTTCGCCCAGCCCGATCTCATCAATGTAGAGAAATTCACTCGGCAGACCGGCTTCAGTGGCGCAATCCTGCAGATACTGTACCGTGGCGCGATCCTCTTCCGTATCGCGACAGCAGGCAAAGTGCAGCCAGTTAAAACCGTGCTGCTGGTGCAGCGTGGCGAAGCGCTCAATCAACTGCTCCTGCAGGCTGTTGAATTGATCGCTGCCCTGCGGCAGGTTGCCGGCGTTGAGCTGATCCTCCAGCCAGATCCACTGGAAAAACGCCGCTTCGTACAGCGAGGTTGGCGTATCGGCGTTGTTCTCCAGCAGCTTGATCTCGCCTGTGCCATCCCACGCCAGATCGAGGCGTGAATAGAGCGAGGGCTGACGCTGCTGCCAGGATTCGCGCACAAAATCCCAGGTGTGTTTCGGAATGCAGAAACGGGTGAGCAGCGCTTCGCTGTTCACCACTTTTTCTACCGCCTGCAGGCACATCTGGTGCAGTTCAGCGGTGGCCGCTTCCAGCTGTTCAATTTGCGCCAGCGTAAACTGGTAATAAGCGTCTTCGCACCAGTAGGGTTCGCCATACATGGTGTGAAACTGAAAGCCGTACTCGGTCGCCTTTTCGCGCCAGTTCGGACGTTCGCTGATAGCAATTCGTTGCATGCGCGGGCTTAGCCTCCCAGCGAGCGGCTGCCGGTGCTGGTGGCACTGCTGCGCTGCATGGTGTTCTGTTTGGCTACCGTCTCACCAAAGCCGCCACGGGTGATGGTGGACGTAGTGGCCGGTTTTGGCGCCAGCGCGGTTTTCGGCACGTTTACCGTCCGGCCCGAGGTGGCCGCACCGTAGTTCTTACCGGAAGCATCAACAAACTGGCCGTTAGCCGGGCTATTAGGGGTTTTTGGCGAGAACAGTGGCTGCTGCGCAAAGCCGGCACCGCCGCCCATCAGACGACCCATCATGTAGCCAGCCATCAGAGGCATCCAGAAGCTGCCGCTCTGCTGCGCTTCAGCGTTGTTCGCCGTGGTACCGACGCCCGCCTGTGCCGGGGTTTGCTGACACTGGTTTTCACCGAATTCCGCGACGCAATCTTCACGCGTGGCGTATTTTGGCGCGGTGCGTTCAGCCTCTTTCAGCGCGTTGTTGTAAGCGGTGGTGCACTGGGCGCTCTGGCCCGGATTGGCTTTCGCACAATCATCGGCGTTCTGGTACATCGAAACCGTTTCATCGCTCTGTTCGCAGCCTGCCAGCATAAACACGGCGGTGACCGCCAGTGCGACCGGCGTTAAATGGCGTGCCTGCCAGCTTTTACGGAAAGCGGCATGACGAATATTTTTTGTCCGTTTCATTATCTTCATCCTGTGCCCAAAGGTGGGGCTTAGGATAGGTGATGAGTGGTGGAAAATGAAGCGGGAAGCCGGGTGGCAAGGGGATCTTTACGTTGTTATACGTTTGAATGCGAAAGGGGCCGCAAGCGGCCCCTTGAAGGCTTAATTAGCGAAAGGATTGGCACTGTTACGTGCCGCGGCCGGACGGGCCTGAGCGGCGGCGGAAGCGGAGGTCGCTTTCGGGCCGTTATCCACGCGCGCGGCCTGCTGGCTGTTTTCCGGCGCGACCACTTCTGGTGAGGTCGTCACTTCTTTGCCCAGCGTGCTGTTCAGCTGCTGCAGATCCTGCTCGTTCAGCGTGCCCAGCGCATATTTGATGTTCAGCTGGTTGATCAGGTAGCTGTAACGCGCATTCGACAGCTGCTGTTTAGCGTTAAACAGCGTGGTGGTCGCGTCTAACACGTCAACGATGGTACGCGTACCCACCTGATAACCGGCTTCTGAGGCATCTAATGAGCTCTGCGCCGAGATTACCGACTGTTTGTAAGCGTCGATGCTGCTGATCGAAGCGTTCACGTTATTGAACGAAGAACGGACGGTCTGGATCGCGCTACGGTGCGCGCCTTCCAGCTGCTCGCTGGCGGCGACAAAGTTATACTGCGCCTGTTTCACCTGCGAGGTCACTGAACCGCCGCTGTACAGAGGCAGTGAGAAGCTCAGGCCAACCTGGTTGGAGCCGGTGATCGAGTCGGTGGTACCGGCGCTCTGATTAGCGCGGCTGCCGCCGTATTTGCTGTTCGACAGACCGGTAGAGGCGGTCAGATCCAGCGTCGGCATGTGGCCGGACTCGGCGGAGCGAATCTGCTCACGCGCCAGATCCTGGCTCAGACGAGCAGACAGCAGGTTGAGGTTACGGCTCTCAGCCTGTTTCAGCAAATTGGATACCGCTTCCGGACGCGCCGTTTTGAAACGATCGATATTCAGTGACGCCAGCGACAGATAATCCATGCCGGTGATCTGACGCAGTGATTCCACCGCGTTATCCAGGTCGTTACGCGCGGTCACTTCGTTGGCCAGCACGCTGTCGTATTGAGCACGGGCGTTCTGCACATCGGTGATGGCCACCAGACCGACGTTAAAACGCTGGGTGGTCTGATCCAGCTCGCGGTAGATCGACTGTTTCTGCGCTTCAGTGTAAGAAAGCGTATCAATGGCCTTCAGCACGTTGAAATAGGCGGTTGCGGTGTTCAGGATCAGATCCTGCTGCGCTACCTGATAAGTAACGTCCTGAATACCGGCCGTTTTTTCCTGCAGCGTCAGCGCACGCCATTTCGACATGTCGAAAATCGTTTGCGTTAATTGCAGCGAGGCGCTGGTCGTGTTGGAATGGAGACCGCTGTTGTCGCGATAGCCGCTGTTATAGGTATAATCTGCACCCAGACCCAGCTGCGGCAGCAACGGGCTACGCGCTTCGTTAATTTTCTCAAAAGCAGCGTCGCGATCGGCGGCTGAAGCACGCAGATCCGGGTTGCTGAGGCGCGCCTGCTGGTAGACCTGCAACAGGTTTTCTGCCTGGCTGGCAAGGCTGAAACCGCCCAGGCTCAGTCCAATAAAAAGTGGGAGCAGTTTTTTCATTTGCATTCCTTGTGTTGCAGCAAATGCACAGAGAGTGTGCTGCAGGTAAGCCAAAAAATAATCGCCGATTCTACAGAGGCGGCGTCAGAGATAAGTTGGCTGAACGTGCCTTCTCCCCCTAATTTACGTAAATAATTCAGAAAGAACCACTCGGACGGAGCACAAGGGTTGGCTTTTCTTCGCTCCATCCCAATCTGCATAAGGAACCAGATGATGGCGGGTGAAAAAAAATCCCCTGTGACTTTCACAAAAAACGATGTAGAAATTATTGCACGCGATACTCGCTACGATGGTTTTTTTTCCATCGTCAGTTACCGCTTCCGCCACCGCCGTTTCAATGGCGACATGAGCGGTGAAGTGGTGCGCGAAGTTTTTGAGCGCGGACACGCTGCCGTGCTGCTACCCTATGATCCCCTGCGCGACGAAGTAGTGCTGATCGAACAGATCCGCATTCCGGCCTATGACTCCAGCGCCACGCCCTGGCTGCTTGAGATGGTGGCCGGCATTATTGAACCGGGTGAAACACCGGAAGATGTGGTGCGTCGTGAAGCGGTCGAAGAGGCTGGCCTCAAGGTTGGCCGCGTCAAACCGATAGTGAATTACTTAGCCAGCCCCGGCGGAACCTCTGAGCGTTTGTCGGTGCTGGTGGGCGAAGTGGATGCCAGCCAGGCAGAGGGAAATCACGGGCTGGAGGAAGAGAATGAGGATATTCTTGTGCATGTGGTAAGCCGCGAACAGGCTTATCGCTGGGTGGAAGAGGGGATTATTGATAACGCGGCATCTGTCATCGCTCTGCAATGGCTGGCGTTGCACCATGAGAAACTACGAGAAGAGTGGAAGCCAACATGAAACAGCGCTATACCCCTGATTTCCCCGAAATGATGCGTCTGTGCGAAACCAATTTCGCTCAGCTGCGCCGCCTGCTGCCGCGCAGTGACGAGGCAGGTGCGTCGGTGATGTATCAGGTGAACGGCGCCAGTTATCAGCTGACTATTGAAGAGTCGACGCGCTACACCACGCTGGTGGAGATCCGCCAGGTGGCACCCGCAGTGAGCTACTGGAGCCTGCCGTCCATGTCGGTGCGGCTCTACCATGATGCGATGGTGGCTGAAGTGTGTTCCACTCAGCAGATCTATCGCTTCAAAGCGCGCTATGATTATCCTAATAAAAAATTGCATCAGCGCGATGAAAAACATCAGATTAACCAGTTCCTTGCCGACTGGTTGCGGTACTGCCTGGCGCACGGCGCGATGGCCGTGCCGGTGTGCTGATAGCGATACCCTGAATCCGCACGGGTATATAACGCAACGATAGCGTGGAGAGAAAGGAAACGCTTTGGATAGCCTGCTAACTCTTCCTGCGGCAAATGGGTCCGATATCAGGATTTTACAAATTACGGATACCCATCTTTTCGCGGGAAAACATCAATCGCTGCTTGGAGTGAATACCTGGTCGAGTTTTGATGCGGTGCTGGACGCCATCGCGGCGCAACAGCGCGATTACGATCTGATTATCGCCACTGGCGATCTCGCCCAGGATCACACCGTCGAAGCTTATCAGCATTTTGTTGCGGGCATTGCGCGTCTGCCGAAGCCGTGCGTCTGGCTGCCGGGCAATCATGATTTTCAGCCGGCGATGGTGGATACGCTGGCGCAGGCCGGCATCGCCGCGGACAAGCATGTGCTGCTCGGCGAGCACTGGCAGCTGGTGCTGCTGGACAGCCAGGTTTTTGGCGTGCCGCACGGTATGCTGAGCGACTATCAGCTGGAGTGGCTGGACCGCACGCTGCGTCAGTTCCCCGATCGCTACACGCTGGTGCTGCTGCACCATCATCCGCTGGCCTCTGGCTGTACCTGGCTTGACCAGCACAGCCTGCGCAATCCGCATCAGCTGGATGCGGTGCTGCAAAACTTCCCGCTGGCGCGCCACCTGGTGTGCGGCCACATTCATCAGGAGCTGGATCTCGACTGGCACGGCCGCCGCGTACTGGCGTCGCCTTCGACCTGCGTCCAGTTCAAACCGCACTGCACCAACTTCACTATTGATACCGTGTCGCCCGGCTGGCGCTGGCTGACGCTGCAGGCGGATGGCACGCTGCAAACCGAAGTGAATCGTCTGCAGAGCGATCTGTTCCGTCCGGATCTTGATTCCGAGGGCTACTAAACCATGGCGGCGCTGATTTATCTGCACGGATTCAACAGCTCACCGCAGTCGGCTAAAGCGACGCAGTTACAGCAGTGGTGTCAGGCGCAGCATCCGCACATTGAGGTGCTGGTGCCGCAGCTGCCGACCTTTCCCGCTGAGGCTGCCGCGCTGCTGGAAGAGTTGGTGATGCAGTATGCCGGGGAACCGCTCGGGCTGGTGGGGTCATCGCTCGGCGGCTATTTTGCCACCTGGCTGTCGCAGTGTTTCATGCTGCCGGCGGTGGTGGTGAATCCGGCGGTGCGGCCGTTTGAACTGCTGGTGGATTATCTGGGGGAAAACCGGAATCCCTACACCGGCCAGCAATATGTGTTAGAGTCTCGCCACATTTACGATCTGAAAGTGATGCAGATTGACCCTCTGGAAGCGCCCGATCTACTCTGGCTGCTGCAACAAACCGGCGATGAAGTGCTCGACTATCGCCAGGCGCTGGATTACTACAGCGCGTGCCGTCAGACGGTAGAAGAGGGCGGCAATCATGCCTATATCGGATTCGAACGCCATTTTGCGCAGATGATTGATTTTCTGGGACTGAATACTCCCTGATGCTGCGGGATGGGCCCATTTTCCTATTGCTAATCAGACTGTTACGATGAGCCAATCTAGCTATAATGCTGACGCCATTGAGGTTTTAACCGGCCTCGAACCGGTACGTCGCCGTCCGGGCATGTACACCGATACCACACGCCCTAACCATCTGGGCCAGGAAGTGATCGATAACAGCGTCGATGAGGCGCTGGCCGGTCACGCCAAACGCGTGGAAGTCATCCTGCACGCCGATCAGTCGCTGGAAGTGATCGATGATGGCCGTGGTATGCCCGTCGATATCCACCCGGAAGAGGGCGTGCCAGCGGTCGAACTGATTCTCTGTCGCCTGCACGCCGGCGGTAAATTCTCCAACAAAAACTACCAGTTCTCCGGCGGCCTGCACGGCGTGGGGATTTCGGTGGTCAACGCCCTGTCGAAGCGTGTGGAAGTCACGGTGCGCCGCAACGGTGAGATTTACCAGATCGCCTTCGAAAACGGCGATAAAGTGCAGGATCTGGCGGTGATTGGTACGGTAGGCAAACGTAACACCGGCACCAGCGTTCACTTCTGGCCAGACGAAAGCTTCTTCGACAGCCCGCGCTTCTCGGTCTCCCGCCTCAAGCATCTGCTGAAAGCCAAAGCGGTGCTGTGCCCGGGTGTCGAAATTGTCTTTAAAGACAAGGTGAACGATACCGAGCAAACCTGGCTGTATCAGGATGGCCTGACGGATTACCTGAGCGAAGCGGTGAACGGCCTGCCAACGCTGCCGGAAAAACCGTTTGTCGGCAGCTTTGCCGGCGATGTGGAGGCGGTCGACTGGGCGCTGCTGTGGCTGCCGGAGGGCGGCGAGCTGCTGACCGAAAGCTACGTCAACCTGATCCCAACCATGCAGGGCGGAACGCACGTTAACGGCCTGCGTCAGGGCTTGCTCGATGCGATGCGCGAATTCTGTGAATACCGCAATATTCTGCCGCGCGGCGTGAAGCTGTCGGCGGAGGATATCTGGGATCGCTGCGCCTATGTGCTGTCGGTCAAAATGCAGGATCCGCAGTTTGCTGGACAGACCAAAGAGCGTCTCTCCTCGCGCCAGTGCGCGGCGTTTGTCTCGGCGGTAGTGAAAGATGCCTTCAGCCTGTGGCTCAACCAGAACGTGCAGGCTGCCGAAATGCTGGCCGAGCTGGCGATCTCCAGCGCACAGCGTCGTATGCGCGCGGCGAAAAAGGTGGTGCGTAAAAAGCTGACCAGCGGACCGGCGCTGCCGGGCAAGCTGGCCGACTGTACCGCGCAGGATCTGAATAAAACCGAACTGTTCCTGGTGGAAGGGGATTCTGCGGGCGGCTCCGCCAAGCAGGCGCGCGACCGCGAATATCAGGCGATCATGCCGCTGAAAGGCAAGATCCTCAACACCTGGGAAGTGTCGTCGGACGAAGTGCTGGCGTCTCAGGAAGTGCATGATATTTCGGTGGCGATCGGTATCGATCCGGACAGTGAAGATCTCAGCCAGCTGCGCTACGGTAAAATCTGTATCCTCGCCGATGCGGACTCCGACGGCCTGCACATTGCCACGCTGCTGTGCGCGCTGTTTGTGAGGCACTTCCGCTCGCTGGTGCAGCAGGGCCATGTGTACGTGGCGATGCCGCCGTTGTACCGCATCGACCTCGGTAAAGAGGTGTATTACGCGCTGGATGAAGACGAAAAAGAGGGCGTGCTGGAGCAGCTGAAGCGGAAAAAAGGCAAGCCGAACGTGCAGCGCTTTAAAGGTCTGGGTGAGATGAACCCGCTGCAGCTGCGCGAAACCACGCTCGATCCCAACACCCGTCGTCTGGTGCAACTGACGGTCGACGAAGAAGACGTCGAGCAGACGTTACGGATGATGGACATGCTGCTGGCGAAGAAACGCTCGGAAGACCGCCGCAACTGGCTGCAGGAAAAAGGCGACCTCGCCGACCTCGAAGTGTGATGCAAACGGGACGCTGCGGCGTCCTTTTTTATGCCGGCAACCGTGCCATCGCTGCCCGTCCCGATCTGTCCCATCGCCGCATGTCCGCTAATAAAAACCGCGTGTGCGCGGCACAACCAGGCCGCACCCGGGTCAGTGATAATCCCTGGGTTTTACTGCATTGTGGTATCCTGCCGCTGCTGAACGTGGAGCAATCTACCTCAGCAGCCGTGAGAACGAGGCTAAGACCGGTCTCGAAGTAGCAATGCGCTGAGGTAGGAAGAGTGAAAATCACACTGGAAGAGTTACGCGCCTGGGTCGCGGTGGTGGACACCGGTTCCATTACCGCCGCAGCGGAACAGCTGGATCAAACCAGCTCCGGCATCAGCCGGGCGCTGAGCCGCCTCGAAAGCAAACTGCAAACCACGCTGCTGCACCGCACCACGCGTCGCCTGGCGCTGACCGAAGAGGGGCTGATTTTTCTCGATCACGCGCGGCAAATCCTCGCGTCGGTGGAGCAGGCCGAAGAGCATATCGCGCAGCGGCGCGACATTCCCTCCGGACGGCTGCGCGTCAACGCCAATACGCCATTTACCCTGCATGTTATCGTGCCGCTGGTTGCCGAATTTTGCGCGCGCTATCCGCAAATTCAGCTGGAGCTGAACACCGATGACATTGTCATCGACCTGCTTGAGCAGCAAACTGATATCGCTATTCGCATTGGTGAACTGCGCGACTCCACGCTGCGCGCGCGCGTGCTGGGCAGCAGCGCGATTCGCCTGCTGGCCAGTCCGGCCTATCTGGAAAAAGCCGGCGCGCCGCAGAGCGTGGAAGATCTGCTGACGCACCAGCTGCTGGGATTCAGCCAGCTGGACGCGCACAATGTCTGGCCGGTATGGCAGCGTGAAGGCGAGTTTTTGCGCATCAAACCCACGCTGTGCGCGTCGAGCGGCGAAACCCTGCGCCAGCTGGCGCTGGCCGGCCAGGGCATTGTGCGGCTATCAGATTTTGTCAGCCGCGAGGATCGCGCCAGCGGCCGGCTGGTGCAGGTGCTGGAAAATGACACGCGCGAACTGCGCCTGCCCATTCACGCGGTGTACTATCGCAACCAGTCGCTCAGTTCCCGCATCACCTGTTTTCTGGATTTTTTACGGGAAAAAATTCAGGAAAATCATCTGTTATAGTCCTGTTCTGTTTGAATAACCTTTCCTGTTATGTTCTGCCCTCATCGATAAAAACGCTTTAATTCAATCGGTTAATGATTTAGCTATCTTTCGGTCGCCCATTTAAGAATTTTTTCCTAACGGGACATTTCTTATGTCTCGGATTTATCTCTTTCCGGATTATGTCGCAACTTTGAGCCCACCCGTGGGCAGAGCCAGGGAGATTGCGGCGCTTGCCTGCAAACGCGCAGTCAAAATTAATCGACGGAAGGAAGAATCATGAACGTTTCACCCGTAAGTGTGGCGGTTATCGATAAGAAAACCATAACCAAAGCGGAAGTGCTGCGCGCCGGTAAAGACGGCAAAGCAGTGAAGATTCAGGCAATTACCAACGGAAAATATCTGCTGACGCAGAACCAGGACGGCACCGCGCCTGAAAACATCACCGTTAAACGCGCAGGGAAAAACCTGCTGGTGATGCTGGAAGGCTCAGACGCCAGCAAGCCGGATCTGATTATCGAAGATTTCTTCGCTAAATCCGGCACCTTAGTGGGTAAAGCGGAAGACGGCGAAATGCACGCTTACGTCGCGACGGACGGCAATGCCGACCACGAAGCGGCCGCGCTGGCCGACGGCGAAACCACCGCGCTGGCGCTGGGTGAAGGCAGCGTTGATGATAATTCCGGCTACGCACTGGCCAGCGGCTTTGAATGGTCGCCGGCGCTGATTGCGCTGGGTGGCCTGGCGGCTATCGCGGCAGCGGCAGGCCTCGGCTATGTCGCGGCGAAACACCACTACGACAATAACGACGGCAGCCACAGCGGCAAAGGTGAAGGCGGCGGTGGCAGCGGCGGCGGCGATATCAGCAAGCCCACGATCAGCGATGTGATTGATGATATCGGCGACGTAACCGGTTCGGTAGCTAACGGCGGCCGCACCGATGACACCATGCCTACCTTCAACGGCACCGGTACGCCGGGCAATACCATTGAAATATGGGATGGTGAGGCGCTGCTGGGTGAAGTGCTGGTGGATGACGAGGGTAACTGGACCTTTACGCCGGAAAAACCGCTGGCTGCAGGCAATCACAGCATCGTTACCGCCGAGCGTAACGCCGATGGCGTGGTGGGTGAAGAGAGCGATCCGTGGGAATTCATCATCGATTTGACGGCGCCAGCTAAAGGCACTATTGGCAGCGTGATGGACGATATGCAGGATCCGCCGGTGCTGATCGAAAAAGGCGGCGTGACGAAAGACAATACGCCAACGCTGACCGGTAAAGCTGAAGCGGGCTCGACGGTAGAAATCTGGAACGATGGCGTGAAGCTGGGCACCGCAAAGGTGGACGCCGAGGGTAACTGGACCTTTACGGCTCCGGCGCTGCAGGATGGGCGACACGAGCTGAGCATCGTGGTGGTCGATCAGGTGGGTAACAAATCACTGCCATCCGATCCGTTCATCGTTGATGTGGACACCGTGGCGCCGGAAAATCCGGGCATTGGCGTGATCAAAGACAGCGAAGGTAATCCGCTGGAAGACGGTTCCACCACAAAAGATCTGCGTCCGACGCTGGAAGGTACCGGTGAAGATGGCGATATCGTGGTCATTATCGACAACGGCAAGCCAATTGGTTCGGTGATTGTAGAAGACGGCAAGTGGACCTTCACGCCAGAAAACAATCTGAAACCGGGCGAGCACGAGCTGGAAATCGTGGTGCGCGATCCGGCCGGTAACGAATCGCCGGCCTCAGAAAAGGTCACGATTGGGTTTGAAGGCGACACGCAAGAGCCGGGCGATCCTGATCCTGTCGACGGCCTGCCCGATCCGGACGTTCCGGTTTCTGGCATGATTGAGCATATCTTTAAAGACAACAACGACGCCGGCGTGCGTACGCCAATCGAAAACGGCGGCGCGATGAACGATCCGAGCATTATTGTCGCCGGTAAAGGCGTGCCGGGCGAGCTGGTAACCATCTACATTGTCGGTCTCGAGAATAGCTACAGCTTCACTACCACGATTGGGGCTGACGGCAAATGGGAGCTGACGACGCCGGATCTGGCGGATGATGTTTATCAACTGCGCGGCGTGTTCTCCAGCGATGGCGAAGTGACCGGCAAAACTGACATTTATGAAGTGGAAGTCGACACCATTCCACCGCCGCCGCCGGAGATTAATGCGCTTGAGCTGGCCGGTCTTGATATTTCCGCTCTGCTTTCGCTGGACAATCATGAACTGTTCAATGAGGCCGACGATCAGCCGCAGCCGATTAATGCGGAATTACTGCAGCTTAATAACGATGCGTTTAATGACTGGAATAATCAGGAAAGCCAGAGTGGTGTGATAGCTGAAAATAATTCCCAATCAGATGCGCTGTTCTTACAGACCGAAATCGAACAATTCTAATTTATCTGGAGCATACAGGTGCAATTTATTGCACCTGTGAAACTTAAATGAAAATTGCAAAAAAATTACTTTTAGCTTCACTGGTGTGTGCGCCAGTATTCACGACTTTTTCAACCCAGGCGCAAAATTCATTTGGTGCCGCATGGCGTAGTTTATCGCCGGTATCGGCAGAGCAGGCGCGGGTGGTTTATTATCGTCCGGCTTCATTAACCGGGGAAAAACCGGCAAATATTTATGTCGACGGTGAATTCCATACGTCGTTACTGGCCGGTGGCTATACGGTGTTTTGTGTTGCGCCGGGAACGCATTCGCTGGGCAGTTATGTCAACGACGCGCCAGATTATCAGGGTAAACGCGCGCAATCGTGGACTGATAAACTGGCTGCCGGTAAAACCTACTACATTCGCGCTAACCTCGATGACAGCGGTCGTCCGCTGGTGGTCAGCCAGCAGCAGGCGCAGCAGGAATTGCTGAGCACCAAACGTCAGGCTCATCTGCTGTCACGCGCATCGTCGGTACAGCGCTGTCAGGAAGGAACAACTGAAGCTTATGATAACTATGCGTTTTCATCTGACCTGCTGTTCCGCTTTGGCAGCGCCAACAGCAACGACATCTCCGCACAGGGGCGCGAAGCACTCAGCAGCTTTGCCGGCATGCTGAAAAAGGAAAATGCCGCTCAACGCCACATTATCGTCACCGGCTTTACCGATCCTATTGGCAGCGACAGCAGCAATATGGCGCTCGGCCAGCGTCGCGCCGAGGCGGTGAAAGCACTGCTGATTGCTCAGGGAATAAATGCGGCCAATATCACCGCGCAGAGCATGGGTGAGTCTCAGGTTGATACTAACTGTTCAGGCAGCCTGCAGGAGCAGAAAGCATGCTATGCCAGCGAGCGCCGGGTTATTATCAGTGTAGAAAATAAGTGATCTGATTTAATTATTTTAGCAACGCATTCTCACATCTCATATTGATGAGGTGTGAGGCGTTGTGCCTCGATAAAGTTATTAATGGTTCATATAACTTAATCGATTAAGACGTTTCTCGTATTGTCTTCAGGCATAAAAAGCGAAATTAAACCTGTATTCGGCTGGAAATCCCGAAACATTATTTAACGCAAAAGGAATACACATCATGGCTAATATTACAGCAGCAGAGAACGCGAGCGTTATCTCGACCAAAGATCAGTTTTATAAATGGATTGATAAAGAAGTAAGAGGTGCCAACGGCGGAAAGCTGGAGATTACAATCGATGGTGAAGTGCACATGGTTGATATCAGCGAGGACGGTAAATGGTCATTCGACCCGAAAACCAGCTGGTTAGACGGCACCCATGTCATTCAGCTGGTATCGATTGATAAAGCGACTAACCCGAGCCCACCGCGTATCTTCATTCTTGATATGGATACGACGCCTCCGGCAAAACCGGAAATCTGGCGCGTGATTGATGACGCTGCGGCGGAAGATCACTACCTGACGCCGGGTGAAGCCACCAGCGATAAAACGCCGGCGCTGTCTGGTGTGGCAGAGCCTGGCACCATTGTTACCCTGTACGATAACGGTAAAGAGATCGGTTCAGTGGTAGCAGACAAAATGGGCGCATGGAGCATCACGCCGGAGCTGGCAGACGGCGAGCACCAACTGACCGTGATGGCGAAGGATACAGTTGGTCATGAAAGCCCGATCTCTGATGCTTTCAACCTGACGATTGCTGACGGTGTGGTCACTCAGGCGGTGAACGAAGCCGTATCTGTAACGCCGGCAGAATCAGCCATCGTGGATGCGGCTAATTCTGCGGGTGAACCGGTCAGAACCATCAACAAAAACGTAATTACGCTCAGCGGTGGAAACGCGGAACCTAATGCATTAGTACAGATTGTTATTGATGAAACAGTTTACACTACCCGTGCTGATGGCAGCGGCAAATGGCAGTTTGACTCGCCGGAGCTGAAAGAGGGTTTGCACGTTGCGGGTATTCGTTATCTGGACCGTGCGGGCAACTGGGGACCATCAATTCCGCGTATTTACAATATCGACACCTCTGCACCAGAAGCGCCGCAGATTATGCGCGTGATCGATAATGAAGGCAGCGCGGATACCTATCTGACGCCGGGCAACTACACCAATGACAAAACTCCAACTTTGTACGGTGTTGCCCAGCCGGACAGCGTAGTAAAAATCTACGATATTCGCTCCAACGTGATTGGCAGCGTAAAAGCCGGTGCCGATGGCCGCTGGAGCTTCACGCCGGAACTGACCACCGACGGCACCCACGTGTTTAGCGCCAGCTACACTGACCGCTTCGGCGCCGAGAGCCCACGTTCTGACAACTTCGCGCTGACGCTGGATACCTCTGTGCCTGGCGCGCCATCACTCAGCGAAGTGTTGGATGACGAAGGCCGCGTTACCGGTCCGCTGAAGTCAGGTGACATCACCGATGACAAAACCCCAACCCTGTCGGGTAAAGCAGATGCTGGCGTGATTGTGCGCGTATGGGACGGCGACAAACTGATCGGTTCTACCAAAGCGGACAATCGCGGTGAGTGGAAACTGGACGTTGAGCTGGGTGAAGGTGAGCACTCGCTGGTTGTGGATTCCATCAGCAAAGGCGGCACCGTTTCTGAGAAAACCGATCCGTTCAAACTGGTTATCGACAGCAACATCCTGCCGGCACCGGTGGTGGATGAGATGGTCGCCAACAACGGTGATGAAGAGCGTGTTCTGCAGCCAGGCGATTCCACTAACGACACCACGCCAGTGCTGCGCGGTGAAGGCAACGACGGCGACATCATCTATGTAATTGTTGACGGCGAAAAAGAGCCGGTGGCTTCAACTGTCGTTAAAGATGGTAAATGGGAAATTGAATTACCAGAGCTGGCGGAAGGTTCACACGATATTGAACTGATCGCTAAAGATCCGGCCACCGGCAAAGAGTCACCGACCTCAGATCCAATCAACGTGATTATCGATATTACGCCTCCGGATCAGCCGCAACCACCAACGATTGTCGATAACGAAGGTGATAAAACCGGTCCGGTTGAACCAGGTAAGCCAATTGATGACAACCGTCCAGGTTTCGGCGGCGAAGGCGGTAACCCGGGCGACAAAGTGGAAGTCATCATTGACGACGGTAAAGGTAATCCGGTGGTGATTGGTACCGGTATCGTGGGCGAAGACGGCAAGTGGGAAGTGAAACCTGAGGACCCAATCGATGACGGTAACTATCAGGTTATCATCGAGATCACCGATCCGGCCGGCAACGAATCGCAGCCATCCGATCCTATCGATCTGATCATCGACACCAAAAAGCCTGGCTCAATGGAAGGTTCGTACATACTGGAGGATAACGTCGGTCCTATCCAGGGTGAGATCGAAAATGGCACGGTCACCGATGACAAACAGCCAACGCTGAAGGGCACGTCACCGGATCTGTCGCAGGTCATCATCTACATCGACGATCTGGAGCCGATCGTGGTTGACGTCGTAAACGGCGAGTGGAGCTATGAGCTGCCAGCGCTGGGCGAGGGTAACCACAAAGTTGAAGTACAGCCGGTGAGCAAATCCGGTGTGAAAGGTGATAAAGAGGCCGCCATTAACTTCGAAGTTGATACCACCATTCCTGAGCCGGTTGAAGGTGGCGCAGGTGCTAACTTTGAAGGCGTGTTTGCAGATAAAACCGGCACTGAAATCCCGGTGCGGCCGGACACCAACGATGACACCCTGATCTTCAAAGGTAAGGGCTCAGAAGACGGTACTATCGTGATGATTTGGGGCGACGAAGCGCGTACCCAGCTGATCGGTTCTACCGTGGTAGAAAACGGCGTGTGGCGCTATGAGTCTGACAAACTGGCAGAAGGCGATTATGACTTCAACGTCACGGTTCGCGATGCGGCCGGTAACGAGCTGGTGATCGACAAAACCGTTTCTACCAACGTCGACGTCACCCCGCCGCCGCCGCCAGAAATCGACTCCTTCTCTGTGGCTGGTATGACAGATGTTGAAGGGCTGATGAGCATGTCGCTCAACGACATCATGACGCAGGGTCAGGATTCACTGTTCATCGACAACGGCAAGTCACAGCTGGTAGTGAACGCTAAACAGGGCGAGGCGCTGACGCTGGAAGACATCCTGCCAGCCGGTGAAGATGCCAGCTCCTGGCAGCAGGCGACCGGTACCGTCACCGTCGGCGGCACCGAGTATAACGTCTACAGCAACGGTGATGCGGAACTGCTGGTGCAGAACCTGCATAACGAACAGCACTGATCATTGATTAGCTGCTAAACAAAAGCTCCGGTCGCAAAACCGGGGCTTTTTTTATGCCTGAGCGGAAAAATCAGGCGGTCGGTTCCAGCACCAGAATTTTCACGTCCACCACGTCATCTTTGATGGTGGCGCGGTGCGCATCCATGTGCGGCATCTGCTGATGCTGCTCCAGATGGCGCAGCGATTCCCACTGCTCAAGCATAAAGATCGAGTCTGGCGAGTTCTGCTTCCACGGCACCTGCGCCTGGTGATCGACCAGCGCATCGTACTGATGGCAACCCTCTTCTTCCAGCACGACAGGGATCAGTTTATTAATCGCCTCCAGTACCTGCTGACGGCGGCCCGGCTTAACGCAAATTTCTGCAACCACAGTTAACATAACGCTTCCTTCTGTTTTTTCCCGGTGTGCTTACAGTTAAGCAAAGATCTGGCTGAGATGAGTCCGATAACGTGCGATATCACGCGGCACGTCCGGCTGTTTAATCACGTCGTTACAGATAAAGGTCGGCAGACTTTCCATACCGAGGAACTGATTGGCTTTATGGAAGTGCAGGTACAGGCCGTCCACGCCGACGCCTTCAAAGAACTGGTCGGGATCGGTAAAGGCTTCCAGCGGCGCGTTCCAGGTCAGCGACAGCATGTATTTTTTGCCCTGAATCAGGCCGCCGGAACCGTATTTTTTGCTGGCATCGCTGCGCGAACGGCCATCGCTGGCGTACAGCGCGCCGTGGCCCAGAGTAAACACCTCATCGATGTACTTTTTCACCGTCCACGGCTCGCCCATCCACCAGCCCGGCATCTGATAAATCACCACGTCGCTGTCGAGGTATTTCTGCACTTCGTCCGCCACGTTGTAGTCGCTATCGGCAACGGTCACCTGAACCTCGTGGCCCAGATCGCGCAACTGGCTGGCCGCCACTTCGGTCAGGGTATGGTTCAGTTCGCCTTTGGAATGGGCAAAGGTCTTGCCGCCGTCGATAATCAAAATCTTGCTCATGGATAATTCGCTCCGTTTCTCATAGATGCTGCCCACTCTACGCGCGCGCGTGCGGCAAAAAAATGCGTGATTGATCACAAGACTTTTGCTCTCAAAGCAATAATGCCGTCACTTATGCAACAATCCGCACGCAAAACAACATCCACTTAAAAAGAACACACCATGAAAACTGTGATACTGAGTGCCTTACTTCTGGTGGCCGGCGCGACTCAGGCGCAATCCCACCTTGATAACGTTCGCCAGAGCAAAACCCTGAAGGTCTGCACCACCGGCGATTACAAGCCTTACACCTTTCTGCGCAGCGACGGCCAGTATGAAGGGCTGGATATCAGCATGGCGCAGTCGCTGGCCGCCAGCCTCGGCGCAAAAGTAGAGTGGGTGCCGACCACGTGGAAAACCCTGAGCGATGATTTTGTAGCGAAGCAGTGTGATATCGCGCTGGGCGGTGTCTCCGTGACGCTTAAGCGCCAGCAGATCGCCTGGTTCGCCCAGCCGCTGGGCGTCGATGGCAAGATTCCGCTGGTGCGCTGCGCGGATAAAGCGAAGTACCAGACGGTTGAGCAGATCAACCAGCCGCAGGTGCGGGTAATCGAGCCGGCCGGTGGCACCAACGAAGCGTTTGTGCACAGTCATCTGCCGCAGGCCAGCCTGCAACTGGCGGAGAACACCGGGATTTTCCAGCAGCTGGTAGATAACAAAGCCGACGTGATGATCACCGATGCTTCCGAAGCGCTGTTCCAGCAGCAGCACTATCCGTCGCTGTGTGCCATTAATCCACAGCAGCCGATGCAGTATGGCGAGAAGGCTTACATGATTCCGCGTGATGACATGAGCTGGAAGCTGTATGTCGATCAGTGGCTGCACCTCAGCACTGCCACCGGCGAATATGCGCAGATCGCCAGACAGTGGCTGGGCGTAGTGAAGTAATCGTTAGCGATAAAGGATATTGCGACAGGCGTTACCGTCCCTTAGCGGCGCAATTTATTGCGCAATCAGCAGCAGTGCGGCGGGTGAATACGTGTGATAAATCGCGCCGCTACGGCATGGGCAACTGACATCCTGCACTTGCGTAGCGGCCCTATTTATTGTTTTGAAATCAACGATACAACCCGGCTTTACCCAGCCCGCCAAACAGATTCATCTTGTAGCGAATCACCGCTTTCGCGGCGGCGATGGCGTCCGGATAAATCACATTCGGATCCCACCAGCTCTCCCGCGCGAGGATCTCGCGCAATCGGGCGAAATAGGCGAACTTCATGTCGCTGGAGATATTGATCTTGCCCACGCCCAGCGTCACCGCCTCGGCAATCTCCGCGTCCGGATTGGCCGAACCGCCGTGCAGCACCAGCGGAATATCTACGCGCTGAGAGATATCCTTCAGAATGTGCATCTGCAGCTCGGGTTTCATATCTTTGGGATAGATGCCGTGCGCGGTACCAATCGCCACTGCCAGCGTATCGACGCCGGTGCGCTGCACAAAATCTTCCGCCTGCGCCGGTTCGGTGTAAATCACCTTGCTCACGCCGCCTTCCACCGTGGTGCCGGTATCGCCGATGGTGCCGAGCTCGCCTTCCACCGAAACGCCCACCGCGTGCGCCAGCTTCACCACCTCTTTGGTCAGCGCCACGTTCTCTTCGTACGGCAGCAGCGAGCCGTCAATCATTACCGAGGTAAAGCCGCACTGAATAGCGCGCAGCACCTGCGCAATTGAAGCGCCGTGATCAAGGTGAATAGTGAACGGCACGCGGCTTTTCAGAGTGCGTTCGCGCACGTAGCCAAAAAATTCATCGGTGACAAATTCCAGTTCGCTCGGATGGATAGAAATAATGGCGGGCGTATTAGTGGCTTCGGCTTCTTCCACCACGGCCCGGATAAAGCAGCTGTCAGCGACGTTAAATGCGCCGATGGCGAAGCGATGTTCACGGGTCGGGGCCAGCATCTCTTTCATTGAAATCAACATGTTTATGTTTCCTTAGCGTGAGTTTTACCAGAGCCGGCGCACGCGCCGACCCGATGAGGGATAAAAAGAAACAGTTGGAAATTGCGCCGCGATCGGGGCGGCGCGCCGTCAGTAGCGGTTTGCCGACCCTGACCAGCTCAGATATTCAATAACCACTTCGCGACAGGCGGATTCCATCAGCGCCAGCACATCAGCCAGCTCAGCCTGCGGGTGCTGGCGCAGCGCCTGCTGCACCGCGTGCTTACCAGCGTCGAACACCGCAGCGCCGACGTTGATCTTGGCGACGCCACAGGCGCTGACGCGGCGTATATCCTCCGCCGGGGTGCCCGAGCCGCCGTGCAGCGCCAGCGGCCGCGTCGTCACCGCGTGCAGCTGCTGCAGCCGTTCGAAGTCGATCTTCGGCTTTACGCCTGGCGGATAAAGCCCGTGCGCGGTACCGACCGAAATCGCCAGCAGGTCGATGCCGGTCTGCTCAATAAACGGCAGTACGTCTTCCACCCGCGTCATCTTCACGGCGGCATCGGCCAGTTCATATGTGGGCGCATCGGCGATATGCCCCAGCTCGCCTTCAACGCACACGCCAGCGGTATGCGCCATCTTCACTACCGCTGCGGTCTGACGAATATTGTCCGCCAGCGGCTCGGCCGATGCGTCAATCATCAGCCCGGTAAAGCCGGCGCGAAACGCCTGACCAATCAGCGGAAAAGCTTTGCCGTGGTCGAGCGCCAGCGCCACCGGCACCGCGGCCTGAGCCGCCAGCGCCTGTACCAGCGGCGCCGCCACCGCTGGCGGAAAATGCGCGCTGTGTCCCTGATACACGTTGAGAATCAGCGGCGCGCGCTGCTGTTCCGCTGCCTGAATCGCCGCACGGGCGGTTTCGAGGTTGAAGCAGTTGATCGCCAGCACCGCGTACTTGTGCTGGAAGGCGGCCTGAATCAGGTCATTCATCATGGCAAACATGCGGGCTCCTTATTCCAGAGTGAATTTGATCTCTTCATCGCGGACGCCGGGTGCTTCCACGTCATCGAACTCTTCATCCTGCTGCGTGACCGGTTTTTTCATCAGCGACAGCATCACGCCGCACACCACGGTGCCGATGCCGAGCGCCAGGCAGAACAGCCACGGTTTGGTGAAGAGCGGCACCACAAACATGCCACCGTGCGGCACCGGCGCTTCCACGCCCCACACCATAATCAGTCCGCCGGCCAGCGCTGAGGCCACCACGCAGCTGGCCACCACGCGCAGCAGGTCGCGTGCCGCAATCGGAATCACGCCTTCGGTAATCATGCAGATGCCCATCGGGAAGGCGGCTTTCAGCGCCTCTTTCTCTGCTTTGGTGTATTTGTGGCGCGTCAGCAGATAAGAGAGGGTGATGCCGAACGGCGGAATGATGGAGCCGACAAACTTCACCGCTTCCGGACCGTAAATGCCGTCGACCAGCATGCCGTCGGCGAACAGCGACATGGTCTTATTGATCGGCCCGCCAAAGTCGAAGGTGGCCATCGCGCCGAGGATGGCGCCCATCACGAACTTTGAGCCGCCCTGCATGGATTCCAGCAGATGAATCAGCGTCTTTTGCAGCCAGACGATGGGCTGGCCGATAAAGGTCATCATCAGCAGCCCGGCGATGATGGTGCTGAGCAGCGGCAGCACCATGATTGGCATCAGCCCCTGCATCGACTGCGGCAGCCTGATCACCCGGCGCAGCAGCAGCACGGTATAGCCGACGAGGAAACCGCCCAGAATGCCGCCGATGAATCCGGTGCCGATCTGACCGCAGATAAAGCCGACGATCAGGCCAGGCGCAAAGCCGGGACGATCGGCAATGGAGTAGGCGATGGCGGCGCTGATCAGCGGCACAATCAGCCCCATGCCCCAGCCGCCGATCTGGTTCAGCATCCACGCAATGCTGCCGGTCTGCTTGCCGACGTCCGGTCCGCCAATCACCTGGCCGAGCGCGATGCAGATGCCGGCGGCAACGATCAGCGGGATCATCCATGAGATGCCGGTGAGCAGATGGCCTTTGATCTCCTGGCCGTACTGACGTTTGTGATCGCTCATGATCGATCTCCTCAGGCGCGCGCCAGTGAATCCGCCACTTTTTCGAGGAATTTCACCGGTGACTTGATCACCACTTCGGTTTTCACTCGCACGATGGGTTTGCCCTGAAAGCGCTCTTCGCCGTTGATCTTGACGTCAACCGCAAGGATCACCACGTCAGCGGCGTCGATCTGCTCACGCGTCAGCGGCGTTTCAGTGCCGATGGTGCCCTGGGTTTCAACGTGGATGGTGTGGCCCAGCGCGTGAGCCCCCTTAATCAGTTTTTCGCGCGCAATGTAGGTATGCGCGATGCCTGCGGTGCAGGCCGCTACACAGACGATATTCATGTGGCACCTCAAGGTGTTGGGTGTTAACAGAGGTCGGTTTCGGCGTACTGACTAAACAGCCGGATGATATTGCCGGGGTCATTCTCCGCCAGCAGTCGGGCTATCACCTCATCATCGGCCAGCGCGCTGGCCACCTGCGACAACAGGCGAATATGGGTGGTGTTCTGATCTTCCAGCCGCACGGCGAACAGGATGATGCAGCGCACCTGGCTGCCATCCAGCGTTTCCCACGGAATATCCTGCTGGGTGCGGCCGATGGCGAGCGTGGTTTGTCTGACCGCCGACGATTTGCCGTGCGGAATCGCGATATGGTTCTCGAAGCCGGTCGAGCCTTCCGCTTCACGCAGCCAGACATCGGCAATAAACGCGGCGCGATCGCTGATGGCGCCGTCGCTCACCAGCAGATCGGTGAGTTCGTTGATCGCCTCTTCTTTACTGGTGGCGCTAAGCGCCAGGTTAACGCGGCGCGGCGTCAGAATGCGGGAAATGTCCATGGTTGCTCCTCATTCAATCAGTGTGCGGCCAACGCGCAGGGCGTGCCGTTGGGCAGCTGGCTGCCAATCATGGCGTCAGTGACCCGCCGGATATCGTCATCATTAAAAAAGGCGCTGACATACACGGCCGGAATGGCACCGGCGTCGAGGTGGATGGTGGTGATCACCAAATCCACCGCGTGGTGCTGACAAAACGCCGCCTGATTGCTGGCTGACACCACGCCGGCAATTTCCCAGTCCGGAAAGGCGCGTAATATGCGGCTCTTGAGCAGGTGTGAGGTACCCACGCCGCTGGAGCACACCACCAGGATGCGTTTGTGGGCGATCTGCCGCTCCAGTGCCGCCTGGAAATGGACGCACAGATAACCAATTTCATCCTCAGCCACCGGCGACAGGGCGAAGGTGCGCGCGGTCAGCTGCATTGCCTGCTGGGTCAGAGAAAATATCTCTTTCATTTCCTGTTTAATATCATCCAGCAGCGGATTGCGAATATGAATGTGATATTTAAGCCGGTTTAATAATGGCTTTATATGCACCAGTAAACCGTCAAATAATAAACGGTCCTGAGATAAGTCCTGCTGAATAAACGCCGAGAAACGATCAATTAATTCGCAGGTTATTTTAACCGACTCGGCAGTGGAAAATTGATTATGCAGCGTCACCTGATCGCCACGCTCTTCCACCACAATGCCGGAGGAGACGATATATTGATAAATAAAACCGACTTCATCGGCCGGCAACGCACAGCCAATGCGCTGCTCAATGCGCGCCACCATCTGCCGGGCAATGGTGAGAATCGATTGATCCAGATCGTGCGCGGTGGTGAGAATGTCCAGCGCCAGTGCGTTGCCCTGCGCCATGCGGTGCATCATGATCAGGATGTGCGTGCACAGATTGAGATACCAGGCATCGCCCAGCGGATAACTCAGCTGCTGCTCCATCTGTTGCAGCAGCGTCTGCACAAAGGCCACATCCTCTTCGCCAAAATAGTGCACCAGCGCCTGCTGGCTACCAGGATCGAGCCGCGGCAGCAGCGGCGTACCGGCGACCTGTTGCTGCATCACATCGTTGATCAGCGACACCATCGCCTGACGCAGCGCCTGCTCATGGCCCTCTATGTGCGTGCCACCTGGGCCGCGCTGCAGCGTTAATCCCAGCGGCTGCAGCCACTCTTCGATTACTTTCAGGTCGTTCACAATCGAGGCGTGGCTGATAAAGTAGCGCTCGGACAGCTTGCTGATTGACGTGGCACGCGGCGCATCGCTCAGGAGCTGGGAGGCGATTTTTATCCGTCGGCTGTTATGACTGAGCGCGTCGCCGGCCTCGTCGCCGTTCAGCTGCTGCTCCAGCTGCAAACGCTGCTGCATATCCTCAACCCGCAGCCGCACACCGCGGCCAGGGGTTT
The DNA here is from genome assembly GCF_059730935.1 of Type-C symbiont of Plautia stali. Classification (NCBI taxonomy): domain Bacteria; kingdom Pseudomonadati; phylum Pseudomonadota; class Gammaproteobacteria; order Enterobacterales; family Enterobacteriaceae; species Type-C symbiont of Plautia stali. The sequence goes on from NZ_AP035923.1 coordinate 593,852, forward strand.
TCTCCAGCGTCAGCGCCCAGTTGCTGAGCCAGCTCTCCAGCCACTGCAGGTCGCGCTGAATGGTCTTTCCGGAGACACCGAGCTGTAACGCCAGCTGACCAATCGGCTGCGGCGCCGCCTGTTGCAACAGCAATTTCACTAACCGGTGTTGTCGCGAAGTCAGTATTTGCATTCGGTCACCCTTTATTTTGGTAAAACCTAATGGGATTTTTCCTTGTGGCATTTATTTCATTGCCAGCAAGCCGTCGCGAAAAAGGTGTGTCGTATGGAGTATGAATTTAGGAAAGGATGGCGGCAGCAACAATACTAAATGTTGTCCCGTCAGGCGGACAGCATTAATACACCGCGGTGACGGGAAATTAAATGCGAGTTTGCTCACACAATAACGCGCTAAATAAGTGTGATGATGCTCCCAATCCTTTTTATTTTTTCAACCGGCGTCACGTTATTTAAAGCCGGGAGATTCTTTCTGTCCTCAACGGCTTCCCTGTGACTAAATCCCGCGAATAAGGTACTATCCTCGCCAAATGACCGCCGGATGACCCGCCGTTGCGGGCCACGAAGTGAGGATGCCAGCTTAATGAGTGAAATGACACAGGATGGCGCAGAGCGTCTTGCCCTGCACAAGTTTACTGAAAACGCGTACCTGAACTACTCCATGTACGTGATCATGGACCGTGCGCTGCCGTACATCGGTGACGGTCTCAAGCCGGTGCAGCGCCGCATTGTTTATGCCATGTCCGAGCTGGGGCTTAACGCCAGCGCAAAATTCAAGAAATCGGCGCGTACCGTGGGTGACGTGCTGGGTAAATACCATCCGCACGGCGACAGCGCCTGCTACGAAGCCATGGTGCTGATGGCGCAGCCGTTCTCCTACCGTTATCCGCTGGTGGATGGTCAGGGCAACTGGGGTGCGCCGGACGATCCGAAATCCTTTGCGGCGATGCGTTACACCGAATCGCGCCTGTCGAAATATGCCGAAGTGCTGCTCAGCGAACTGGGGCAGGGCACGGTGGATTACATCCCGAACTTCGACGGCACGCTGCAGGAGCCGAAAATGCTGCCGGCGCGCCTGCCGAACATCCTGCTCAACGGCACCACCGGCATCGCCGTGGGTATGGCGACCGATATTCCGCCGCACAACCTGCGCGAAGTGGCCGAAGCCGCGGTGCGCCTGATCGACAAGCCCAACACCACGCTGGATGAGCTGCTGGAGATCGTGCAGGGGCCGGACTTCCCGACCGAAGCCGAGATCATCACGCCACGCGACGAGATCCGCAAGATCTACCAGAACGGCCGTGGTTCGATCCGCCAGCGTGCGGTGTGGAAAAAAGAGGATGGCGAGGTGGTGATCACCGCGCTGCCGCACCAGGTGTCGGGCGCGCGCGTGCTGGAGCAGATCGCCAGCCAGATGCGCAATAAAAAGCTGCCGATGGTGGAGGATCTGCGCGATGAATCGGATCACGAAAACCCGACGCGGCTGGTGATTGTGCCGCGCTCCAACCGGGTGGATCTCGATCAGGTAATGAACCATCTGTTTGCCACCACCGACCTGGAGAAGAGTTACCGCGTTAACCTCAACATGATCGGGCTGGATAACCGTCCGGCGGTGAAAAACCTGCTGGAGATCCTCTCGGAATGGCTGGTGTACCGCCGCGATACCGTGACACGCCGTCTCAATCATCGTCTGGAACGCGTGCTGCGTCGTCTGCATATCCTCGAAGGTTTGCTGGTGGCGTTCCTCAATATTGATGAGGTGATTCACATCATCCGCAGCGAGGATGAGCCGAAGCCGGTGCTGATGTCGCGCTTTGACATCAGCGAAACCCAAGCCGAAGCGATTCTGGAACTGAAACTGCGCCATCTCGCCAAACTGGAAGAGATGAAGATTCGCGGTGAACAGGCCGAGCTGGAAAAAGAGCGCGATCAGCTGCAGGCGATCCTCGCCTCCGATCGCAAAATGAGTAACCTGCTGAAGAAAGAACTGCTGGCGGATAGCCAGACCTACGGCGACGACCGCCGTTCACCGCTGCACGAACGTGAAGAAGCGAAAGCGCTGAGCGAGAACGAGCTGGTGAGCGCTGAGCCGGTCACCATTGTGCTGTCGCAGATGGGCTGGGTGCGCAGCGCCAAAGGTCACGATATCGATCCGGCAGGATTAAGCTACAAAGCGGGCGACAGCTACCGTGCCGCCGCGCGCGGCAAGAGCAACCAGCCGGTGGCGTTTATTGACTCCACCGGCCGCAGCTATACGCTGGATCCGACCTCGCTGCCGTCGGCACGCGGGCAGGGTGAGCCGCTCACCGGCAAGCTGACGCCACCGCCAGGTGCGGTGATTGAGCAGGTGCTGATGGAAGCGGACGATCAGAAGCTGCTTATGGCCTCCGATGCCGGCTACGGCTTCATCTGTACCTTTGCCGATCTGGTGTCGCGCAACCGCGCCGGTAAAGCGCTGCTGACGCTGCCGGAAAACGCCAAAGTGATGACGCCGCTGGCGGTGCACTCTGGCGACGACATGCTGCTGGCCATCACCCAGGCGGGGCGGATGCTGATGTTCCCGGTGGCCGATCTGCCGCAGATGTCGAAAGGCAAGGGCAACAAGATTATCTCGATTCCGTCCGCGGATGCCGCCGCGGGCGTGGACAAGCTGCAGTGGCTGCTGATTCTGCCGCCGGGCAGTTCCATTACTATCTATGTCGGCAAGCGTAAGCTGATCATGCGTGATGAAGATCTGCAGAAAGTGCGTGCTGAGCGCGGCCGTCGCGGTAGCGTATCGCGCGGACTGCAACGGATCGATAGCGTGGAAGTGAATGCGCCAGCGCGGCCAAAAAGTGACGCGAATAGCGAAGAGTAAGACTGAAAAGGCGAAGGACTGCCACATTTGAGGAAGCTATGTTACTAATTTTACGCACGTTGATCGTTGTGATTTATTCGATTCTGGTTTGTATATTTGGCAGCATCTGGTGTCTGTTTTCACCGCGTAATCCGCGCCACGTGGCGACCTTTGGTCACATGTTTGGTCGTCTGTCGACGGTGTTTGGCGTCAAAGTCGAACTGCGTAAACCGGCGGATGCCGAAAGCTACGGTAACGCGATTTACATCGCTAACCATCAGAACAACTACGACATGATTACCGCTGCCAATATCGTGCAGCCGACCACGGTCACGGTGGGCAAGAAAAGCCTGCTGTGGATCCCGTTCTTCGGCCAGCTCTACTGGCTGACCGGTAACCTGCTGATTGACCGCGATAACCGCGCCAAAGCGCACGGCACCATCGGCGAGCTGGTGGCGCAGTTTAAAAAGAAGAAAATTTCCTTCTGGATGTTCCCGGAAGGGACGCGCAGCCGCGGACGCGGTCTGCTGCCGTTCAAGACCGGCGCGTTCCATGCGGCGGTGGCGGCGGGCGTGCCGATCATCCCGGTGGTGGTCTCTAACACCCACGGCAAAATCAAACTGAATCGCTGGAACAATGGCTTAGTGATCGTGGAAATGCTGCCGCCAGTGGATACCACGCAGTTTGAAACCACGTCGGTACGTAAGCTGGCGACCCACTGCCGTGAATTAATGTCTGCTAAGCTGGAAGAGTTGAACGCTGAAGTCGCCGAACGCGAAAAAAACGGTAAAATCTAGCCGGCAAAAAATGGCTCACCCGCAGCGCGCTATGGCTCGATCTGTCGGGTGCATTGATTTGCTGCGGATCCCGCCATTTGTAGGATGCGCATTCATGCGCACCGGGCCCCGCCGCTTGTAGGGTGCGCATTCATGCGCACCGGGTCCCGGATGCGCATTGACCTGACCCGGACACACAGCCGCGCCGGTCGGGCGCTTCACAACACGATTAAAAATAACAACATGGACACGGCGTATTCACGCCACGCTCAAAAGGTCTGAAGTTTTATGTCTTGCAGCAGACGTCAGTTTATTCAGCTTTCTGCCGGTATGGCGCTGGCTTCCAGCGTTATGCCTTACGCCGCCCGCGCCGCCGCGCCACTGGGCGATGTACCTTTGCCGGTGCCGCCGCTGATTGAATCACGCCGCGGTCAGCCGCTGTTCCTTACGCTGCAGCGCAGCCACTGGTCCTTCAACGGTAACAGCAACAAAGTGCCGGTATGGGGCATTAACGGCCTGTACCTTGGCCCGACGGTGCGCGTTTACAGCGGCGATGATGTCAAACTGATCTACAGCAACCGCCTCAATGAACCGGTGGCGATGACCGTCAGCGGTTTGCAGGTGCCGGGCGCGCTGATGGGCGGTGCGCCGCGCATGATGTCCGCCGGCGTAGACTGGGCACCGGTGCTGCCGATTCGTCAGGGCGCAGCCACGTTGTGGTATCACGCCAACACGCCGAATCGCATGGCGCCGCACGTTTATAACGGCCTGGCGGGCATGTGGCTGATCGAAGATGACATCAGCAAAGCGCTGCCGCTGCCGAAGCATTACGGCGTCGATGATTTCCCGCTGATTATTCAGGACAAGCGCCTCGATAACTTTGCCACGCCGGTTTATAACCCACCGTCGGACGGCGGGTTCCTCGGCGATACGCTGCTGGTTAACGGCGTGCAAAATCCGTATGTCGAAGTGTCGCGCGGCTGGGTGCGTTTGCGCCTGCTGAATGCGGCCAATGCGCGCCGTTTCGATCTCAGCTTTAGCGACAACCGGCCGTTTACGGTGATCGCCAGCGATCAGGGCTTCCTGCCCGCGCCGGTAGCGGTGCAGACGCTGTCGCTCGCACCGGGCGAACGCCGCGAAGTGCTGGTGGACATGTCGCAGGGCGATGAAGTGTCGATCACCGCAGGCACGGCGGCAGGCATTATGGATCGTCTGCGCGGGCTGTTTGAGCCGTCATCGATTCTGACCAACACGCTGGTACTGACGCTGCGTCCAACCGGCCTGCTGCCGCTGGTGACCGACAACCTGCCGATGCGCCTGCTGGCGGATCAGATTCTCGATGGCGTGGCGGTGCGCACGCGTGAATTCCGCCTCGGCGACGGTACGCCGGGGATTAACGGTGTGCTGTGGGACATGAACCGCATCGATACGACGGTGCAGCAGGGCACCTTTGAGCGCTGGATCATTCACGCCGACCGTCCGCAGTCGCTGCATATTCAGGGCGTGATGTTCCTGATTAAGAGCGTCAACGGCGCGCAGTCGATGGGAGAAGATCGCGGCTGGAAAGATACGGTCTGGGTGGATGGCGATGTCGAACTGCTGGTGAGTTTCCCGCAGAGTTCGTCAGAGCATTTCCCGTTTGTCTATTACAGCCAGACGCTGGAACTCGCCGATCGCGGCACGGCAGGGCAGATGGTGGTGAATCCGGTCGGGTGAGGTGCGTTTCTTTTCCCTCACCCTAACCCTCTCCCGCCAGCGGGAGAGGGAACCGTTTTGAGCCAACTGTAAATTAAGAGATAAACTTAAATTTCTGGTTTAAAAGGATTTTAAAGCCATTTCATTGTTTCAGTCTCGCCCGGACATCCCCCTCTCCCGCGCGCGGGAGAGGGCCGGGGTGAAGGTGCCTGGTTGCACAGTGTTACCCACTGGCACACCGTTTCAGATTTGTCCGGACATCTCCCTCTCCCGCGTGCGGGAGAGGGCCGGGGTGAGGGTGCCTGGTCGCACAGTGTTACCCACTGGCACACCGCTTCAGATTTGCGCGGACACCTCCCTCTCCCGCGTGCGGGAGAGGGCCGGGGTGAGGGTGCCTGGTCGCACAGTGTTACCCACTGGCACACCGCTTCAGATTTGCGCGGACATCTCCCTCTCCCGCGCGCGGGAGAGGGACGGGGTGAGGGGGCCTGGTTGTGCAGTATTACCCACTGGCACACCGCTTCAGATTTGCGCGGACATCTCCCTCTCCCGCATGCGGGAGAGGGCCGGGGTGAGGGGGCAAACCGCACCCTTCACCCATCGCATCCTTAACCCGCGTCACCCATTAAACTCTTCCGGATCCGGTCCCAGCCGCTTGCCTTTATCCAGCTTCGCGATCTCGCTCACTTCTGATTTATCCAGCCGGAAATCAAACACCTGGAAGTTCTCCTGAATGCGTGCCGGCGTTACCGACTTCGGAATTACCACCAGGCCGCTGTCCAGATGCCAGCGAATCACAATCTGCGCCGGCGTCTTGCTGTACTTCTTCGCCAGCTCGCGAATGATCTCCTGATCAAACACGCCTTCACCGCCCTGCGCCAGTGGGCTCCACGACTCGGTCTGAATCTGATGCAGCGCATTCCACGCATGCAGCGTGCGCTGCTGCAGCATCGGATGCAGTTCAATCTGATTCACCACCGGCGACACGCCGGTTTCATCAATCAGCCGCTTGAGGTGCGCTTCATGGAAGTTACACACGCCGATGCTTTTCGCCAGTCCCTGCTGTTGCAGTTCCACCATTTTCTTCCACGCATCGACGTAGTGGTCTTTCTGCGGACACGGCCAGTGCATCAGATAGAGATCCACCTGCTCCAGCTGCAGCTTCTTCAGGCTGGTCTCCATCGCCTGTTCAACGTTCTGCTGGTCATCATTCCACAGTTTGGTGGTGATAAAGATCTCATCGCGCGCCACGTCGGTTTCCTGCAGCGCCTGGCCAATCGCCTCTTCATTTTTATACGCGGCGGCGGTATCGATGGAACGATAGCCGACCTTCAGCGCTTCCAGCACCGCGTTGCGCGCTTCATCAATGCTGGCCTGCCAGACGCCAAGGCCGAGTTGCGGCATCATGTTGCCGTCGTGCAGTTTAATCCGGGGTTGCTCTGCCATAGTGACTCCTTATCGGTTGCAGTGACTTACCGTAGAAACGATGTGCTTAAGTCTAGTCAACAAACCTGACCTGAGGATCATTGTGGCAACCGAACGGCACTTTCGCCCGGTGCAATCCTGCAAAAATCTTGCCTGATTCTCCAGCCATCTGGAGCTTTATGCAGCAATGCGGCACACTGCGTTTTTTGCTGCCCGAGAGAGTGCCATGCCGAACGATGCCCTTTGCCGCCAGTTGGCCCAGCGCGTGATCACACTGATGCGCGAGCCACAAAAGCCGCTGTGTGCGGTGGAAAATGTGCGGTTGATCTACGCAGAGGAACCGCTGCCACGCACGCCGATGTTGTATCCGGCGGGCATCGTGATCCTGTTTCAGGGACACAAAACCGGCTACCTCGGCAGCACGGTGTTTCGCTACGACGCCACCAAATATCTGATGCTCACGGTTACGCTGCCGGTGGAGTGCGAAACTGACGCCACACCGCAGCAGCCGCTGGCCGGCATGAGCCTCACCGTGGATCCGGCCAGTTTGCAGGATCTGCTATTAAGCATTGGCGATGACGAGCAGTTTCAGCCGCAGCCGCAAACCTCCGGCATTCACTCTGCGTTTCTTAGCGAGGAGATGCTGTGCGCCGCGGAACGGCTGCTGGATGTGATGGATAAACCGCGTGATGCCCGCGTGCTCGGCCCGCAGCTGGTGCGTGAAATCATCTATTACGTACTGACCGGGCCGATTGGCGGCGCGCTGCTGTCGCTGGTCAATCGCCAGACGCAGTTCAGCCAGGTGGCCCGGGCGCTGCGCCGCATCGAGAACCACTTTGCCGAAAGCCTGAGCGTGGAAATGCTGGCGGCGGAGGTCAACATGAGCGTCTCGGCGTTTCACCATAACTTTAAGGCGGTGACCCAGACCTCGCCGCTGCAGTATCTCAAGCGTTACCGGCTGCATCAGGCGCGGTTAATGATGCTGCAGGATGGGCTGAAGGCCAGCGCCGCCGCCGTGCGCGTTGGCTATGAAAGCCCGTCACAGTTTTCGCGGGAGTTTAAACGGTACTTTGGCGTGACGCCGGGAGAAGAGGCGAGCCGCGCGCGCCAGACCGGGGCGCTGCAGCCGTTTGACGCCGCCTGAAACGGCGGCGCTTTACAGAGGCTCAGGCTTTCTGGCGCCGCTTTTTCCAGATCACCACAATGCTGCCGCCGAGGCCGAGAAACAGCAGCACAATAGGTAGCACCATCAGGATCGCCATCACCTGATCTTCGTGGCGCTTGATAAACGGCACCTGGCTGATGCCGTAGCCCATCGCCACTACAATCCCGACCCACAGCGCGCCGCTCAGCCAGTTGAAGAACTGAAAACGCCCGTTCTGCAAACCCGAAATGCCCGCCATGGTGGGCAGCAGCGTACGCACAAAGGCCAGAAAGCGGCCAACCAGCAGTGCCATCAGGCCGTGGCGATTGAACAGGTGCCAGGCGCGCTGATGGTACTGCGCTGGCAAATGCATCAGCCAGCTTTTGACGATTTTAGTATTACCAAGCCAGCGCCCCTGCAGATAGCTCAGCCAGCAGCCGAGGCTGGCGGCGGTGGTCAGAATCACCATAGTCGGCACAAAATCCATCACGCCTTTGGCGATCATCGCACCTGCCAGCAGCAGCAGGCTGTCGCCGGGCAGGAACGAGGCAGGCAGCAAACCGTTTTCCAGGAACAGCGTCAGAAACATCACGCCGTAGACAATCCACACTACATCCGGATTGGCCAGCGCGGCAAAATCCTGATGCCACAGCGCCTGGACAATCTCATGTAAAACACCCATCTGCTATCCCATCGAGTCACAAGGCTTGTATTTTAACCATCCGGGACGGCGTAATCGTTGATCTCCGCTACGCCGTACCGGATGGTTTAAGTTTGGTTTATCTTTTACGCATTCAGACGGGCAAAACCGGCTTTCAGGTCATCCAGCAGATCGTCAACGTGCTCGAGCCCGATATGCAGACGCACCAGCGTGCCGTCAAAATCCACGCCGCCCGCCGGACGAATTGCCGCCAGCTCTTCCGGCTGGTTCGCCAGAATCAGCGATTCAAAGCCGCCCCACGAGTAGGCCATACTGAAATGGTGGAAGCGATCGAGATAATTTGCCAGCTGCGCCGGGGTGAGTTTTTCATGCAAGATGAATGAGAACAGCCCGCTGCTGCCGCTGAAATCGCGCCGCCAGAACTCGTGGCCTTTGCACTGCGCCAGCGCCGGATGGTTGACGCGCGCCACTTGCGGCTGTGCCGCCAGCCATTCGGCCACGCGCAGGCCACTCTCTTCATGCTGACGCAGACGCGTAGCCAGCGTGCGCAGGCCGCGGCTGGCCATGTACGCGGTGTCCGCATCCACCATCTGGCCCATCAGGTAGGAGTTTTCGCGCAGCTGCGCCCAGCAGCGTTCGTTGGCCACCGCAGTGCCGATCATCGCATCGCTGTGGCCGATGATGTATTTGGTGCCGGCCTGGATCGAAATGTCGATGCCATGCTCCAGCGCGTTAAACAGTACGCCCGCCGCCCAGGTATTATCAATCATGATCACCGCGTCTGGCGCTTTGGCGCGCACCGCCGCGACAATCGCCGGAATATCCTGTACTTCCATGGTGATGGAAGCCGGTGATTCGAGGAACACCACGCGGGTGTTCGGCTGTACCAGCTCGCCGATTTCACTGCCGATGCAGTGATCGAACCAGGTGGTGGTGACGTTAAGCTTCGCGAGAATTTTGGTGCAGAAATCCTGGGTGGGTTCGTACACCGCGCCGCTGACCAGTATGTGATCGCCACTGGTGACAAACGCGAGGATGGCATTGGCGACCGCGGCCGCACCGCACGGATAGAGCACGCAGCCGGCGCCGCCTTCCAGTTCGGTCATCGCATCCTGGAAGGAGAAATGGGTGAGGGTGCCGCGCCGGCCATAAAACAGTTCACCGCTGGCGCGTCCGGCGGTGGCGCGTTGTTTGTCCGCGACGGAGTCAAAAACCAGTGAGGATGCGCGCTGAATGACGCTGTTAACCGAGCCCTGAGTGTAACGTTTGCTGCGTCCCGCGGTGACAAGCCGGGTATCAATTTTTTTCGTTGCCATCACTGCCTTTCCTGACACGTCTCACAAAGCATTCAACTTACCACGAATCGCGGCGCGGGGTTGAGCCCGTTTGCCGAATATCAGAGTGACGCCAGCACAATCATGGAAAGAGGCTGATAGTGGCTTTTATTACGCGGCGGAAAAGCAAAGCGCAATAAATTGCGCCGCTACGACCCGTGCGGTGTTTTTGCTTAATGCCACAAGCCGCACCCAACCGTAGCGGCGCGATTTATCGCGCAACCGTGCCGGCTGTTCCATCCCGCAAACCGCACCAAACCGTAGCGGCGCGATTTATCGCGCTAAACATTGCGCCGTATCAATTCAGCGGGTTACAGCTTTGTAAATAGTAATGAGAACCACTATCACTTCGGTCGGTTTTTTTGCTATGATCCGCGCTTCAATCGTGAACGGTGCAACAGAAGTCGGAGACGCAGCGTGGTATCCAGTGACTTGATGCAAACGGACCTCTCCGTTTGGGGCATGTATCAGCATGCCGATATCGTGGTAAAAATTGTGATGATCGGCCTGTTGCTGGCCTCGGTCGTTACCTGGGCGATTTTCTTTGGCAAATACGCGGAGCTGAGCGGGGCGAAACGTCGCCTGAAGCGCGAACAGCTGGCGCTGGGCGAAGCGCGCTCACTGAATGACGCGTATCGCGCGGCCGAAAACTTCAAAGCCAACAGCCACAGTGCCGTGCTGCTCGCCGACACGCGTAACGAACTGGAACTCTCCGCCGGCAGCGAAGACCTCGACGGCATCAAAGAGCGCACCAGCTTCCGCCTTGAGCGTCGCGTCGCGGGCTTCAGCCGCCATGCCGGTCGCGGGAACGGCTTCCTCGCCACCATCGGTTCCGTCGCGCCGTTTATCGGTCTGTTCGGCACCGTGTGGGGCATCATGAACAGCTTTATCGGTATCGCGAAAACCCAGACCACCAACCTCGCGGTGGTGGCACCGGGCATCGCGGAAGCGCTGCTGGCGACGGCGATTGGCCTGGTGGCGGCAATCCCGGCGGTGGTGATCTACAACGTCTTCGCCCGCATGATTGCCAGCTACAAAGCTTCGCTCGGCGACGTGGCGGCGCAGGTGCTGCTGCTGCAGAGCCGCGATCTGGACCTTGGCAACGTCGATACCGCAAAAGAAGTTAACCGTCCGGCGGCGGCCCAGAAACTGCGCGTAGGATAAGTATTATGGCGATGCGTTTAAACGATGATGCGGTCGGCGATGGCGAAATGCACGAAATCAACGTGACGCCGTTTATCGACGTCATGCTGGTGCTGCTGATCATCTTCATGGTCGCCGCGCCGCTCGCCACGGTGGATGTGCGCGTCAATCTGCCTGCTTCCACCAGCGCGCCGCAGCCGCGTCCTGAGAAGCCGGTTTATCTGTCGATCAAAGCGGATAAGCAGATTTACATCGGTAACGATGCGGTGACCAAAGAGACGCTGGTGAACGCGCTCACCGCGCAAACCGAAGGCAACAAAGAGACCACCATCTTCTTCCAGGCGGACAAATCGGTCGATTATGAAACGCTGATGTCGGTGATGGATCAGCTGCGTGAAGCGGGTTATCTGAAGATTGGTTTGATGGGCATGGAGACGGTGAAGAAATAGTTTCACCAACGTAAACCCAGCCATTTTATCTGTAAGGTCGTCAATTATGACGACCTTTTTTATTGTGGCGACCGGAGCAGGCCGCCATGTCACGAGCTGTGCCGAATCGCAGTTAAACCAGATTCACCGTTACGCCGTCCTGCACCAGCAACTCGGCGTCGCCGTGGCTGAACACGTGGTACTGGCTGCCGGCGATGGTGACGGTGCCGGTTTGCTGCGTCCAGCCGCTGACCGCTTCGCCTTCCGGCAGGATGTCGCTAAGCTGCACTGTTTCGCAGGCATGATTATCAATCATTAACTGGGTCTTACCATTGTCGATAAACAAATCCTGTTGTCCTTGCTCAAGGATTTTATCTGGATCAATTTGTAATAAACTATTGATGGCATCGTCATGCAGTTCATCAATCTGATTAATCGTTGAAGTAACAATCGGAACGGCTTTTTGCCATATAAAATTATCTAAATACAATCCTCCTAAGTCACGCACCTCAATATCAAACTTAGTAAATAACCCTTCATCGATAGAGAACTTATGGTGCAATACCCCTTCTGGTACGGAAACTTTTTCTGAATGTATGATGTTATTATCTTTGTCATAAAAATTTATTATGTAATAGCCTTTATTTCCACCTATAACGTTCAATTCTAAAATTTTCGATGGTGGGACAGTGAACTCTGCTTTAGAGTTTTCTCTCATTATAAGATTATTGCCCGTGTAAGCTTGATTGCCGACATAATAATAGTGGTTTGATAGTTGTACAACTCCGGCTAAAGGCTTCATAGCAAAATCACTTTTGAAATTATATTTGCTGTATAAGTTAAATTGACTGCCAACCCCTACACTAGGATAAGGTTTAGGTATGTGGCTTCCTAAAGATGATGGTAAACCCTCAAAATTACAACCGCTATTAACGTAATTGTATTGCTGTATATTTATAACATAGCTATCGCTGGTTTTATCGCTATCTATCGTCGAGACCGTAAACGCCCACGAGCCGAATTTAAGCGGTGGAGGGGTATAATTCCAGTCGCCTTTGTCGTTTGAGAAGACAGAAACTGTAAATGTGTCCTTACCGTCTGTATATTTGATAACCACAGTACTATTTGCTTCCGCAACGCCAGAAAGAGTGGGAGTTCGATCATCGGTTTCCCCGCCATTACGGATTATGCCTGTTGATGTTCCCTCATCATCCCAAACAGATGTGATTTTCGGCACTATTGTGCCAGTTGTTATAATCTGCAATTCGAAGGTTTTACCAGAGGGAGTATATGTGGCGGAAGTCCCTGACTGGAATTCATAAAGGCCCTCTGTCAAATTTTTACTTTCATAAGTCCACGTTCCATCTGCTTTAGTTATTACGCTACCCAATAAGTCCCACATACCGGTTACGTTGCGATAGTGTATATAGACAATATTATTAGCTTCGGCACGGCCGTATAAAGTAGGAGTCGTATCGTCGGTAATCGCACCAGAACTGAGCATACCGGTAGACGGACCAAAATCGTCGTAAGCATGAGTAATCTCAGTGCGAGTAGATGCCGATAGATCAATATTAAGTATGAACCCGTCAGTCCAGCCGCTGCTGTCATTGGCTCGGAACTCCCAGGTACCGGCACTCAGCGCCGGATTCGGTGTCCAGCTCCAGCGGCTACCGTCCATCACTGCGTTGCCTGCATCGATCCATTCGCCTTTATCATTTCGATACTGGATTCTCACCGTGCTACCTGCTGGTGCGTTACCGCAAAGCTCTGGTGTGGTGTCATCAGTCAGCCCGCCGCTTTTCAATTCGCCAGTTGCATTGCCGACATTATCTATTGCGTGAGTGATTTCCAGAATGGCGCCGGGATCGGGCGGGGTTGAGCCATCTTTTCCGATGATGATACTAAAAACATCCGAAACCTCACCCTCGCGCACCTTACCTGCAAAGGTTTCACTCGCCACCAGCGTCAAATCATGCTGGCCGTCGGTAAGGTCAACCTCCGGCTCGATCTTCCACATCCCGGTATTTTCATCCGCCTTCGCGCTGCCGATAACCGTACTGCCTTCTTTCAGGTAAACAATCACGCCTTTTTCCGCGATACCGGTCAGGGTCGGGCGGCGGTCGTCGGTCATCTTGCCAGAATCGAAGCTGCCGGTGATGTCACCCTGATCGTCGTACATGTTCAGCAGCGTCGGCGCTACTGGCGGCGTGGTATCAACAATCAGCGTACGCAGACTGGGCGTACTGACGTTGCCGGCCTTATCAACCGACTGGAAAGACATGTTGTAGTAACCATCCTCCAGCGGCGTTGCAGGTGTCCAGCTCCAGTAGCCGTTGGCAGGGTCGATATCTACCGTAAAGGTCTCTTTGCCGACGGTAATCAGCATGGTGCCGCCCTTACCGATTTCTGAATTTGCATAGCCAAAAAACGTGGGGGTGTTGGTGTCGCGCTCGAGGTATTTCACCTCTTCATAATTGAACAGTTCCATGGAGATTATTCCTGTGTTTTTTTACGTCGGGTCCACCGCAGCGAGGGCCGCTGCGCCTTGTTACAAAGAGCGCATTTTGTAATAGATGATGTAACACGCCGTATGAGATGCGTCCCGAAGGGAGAAAAATCCGAACGGATTAAAAACAGAGGAAAAGGAGAAGATGATGCCGTGCTGCACGCACGGCATCGGGGGATTACACCAGCTCGATTTTCACGCCGTCCTGTACCAGCAACTCGGCGTCGCCGTGGCTGAACACGTGGTACTGGCTGCCGGCGATGGTGACGGTGCCCGCCTGCTGCGTCCAGCCGCTGACCGCTTCGCCTTCCGGCAGAATGTCGCTGAGCTGCACGCTGTCGCCGGCCTGGCCGCTGACGCGCAGCTGGGTTTTGCCGTCGTCAATGAACAGGCCCTGCTGACCGGCTTCCACCACGTCGCTGAGCGTCAGGCCGAGCGGGGCGAGCGCGTTGATTTCCACCTCGCCCGGTGGCGTGGCGTCCACGACGATGCTGTACGCCGGCAGGCCAGCGTCGTAAGCGCCGTAGCTGACGCTGAGGCTGTGCGAGTCATCGCTGAGCTCTGGCGTGATAAAGCGCCAGTTGCCGTCTGCGCCGACCTGCACGCTGCCGATCAGCGTGCTGCCGTCGTAGACGTTGAGCACGCTGTTGGCCTCGGCGACGCCGCTCAGCTCCGGCTGGCGGTCATTAGTGATGCCGCCGTTGCTGACTTCGCCGATATACAGCGCCACGTCGTCATACACGCGGAGGATTTCTGGCGTGTGCTGGCCGCCCGGCATCAGGACCAGCTCAAACGTATCGCTCCACTGGCTGTCGCCCTGCGCCTGCGCGGCAAACGACCAGACGCCGTACTCCAGCGCCGGCGGCGTGAAGCTCCAGTTGCTGTCCGCGCCTACGGTTACCACCGCCGAATGGGTGAACTCGCCAAAGGCACCGTAGCGCACCACCACGTTACTGTTGGCTTCGCCGCGCCCGCTCAGGGTTGGCGTGGTGTCATCGGTGAGCGCGCCGCTCAGCAGCGTGCCGGTGACCGGGCCAAAGTCGTCAGTGGCGTGGGTCAGCGTGGCGTGCAGCGCGTCGCTGCCGGCGAAGGCGATGTCGAGCGTAAAGCTGTCGCTCCAGCTGCCTTCCTGACCGGCGCGAAACTCCCAGCTGCCGGCGTCCAGCTCAGCCGGTGGCGTCCAGCTCCAGCGGGAGCCGTCCATCTGCGCCGCGCCGCCGTCGACCCATTCGCCGCTGGCGTTACGGTACTGCACGAAAACCGTGCTGCCCGCCGGGGCGCTGCCGTGCAGCTGCGGCGTGGCGTCGTCGGTGAGCGCGCCGCTCAGCAGCGAACCGGTGACCGGGCCGGCATCATCCACCGCGTGGGAAATGACCGTGGCGGCAGACCCGTCGCGGCCAATCAGCAATTCGAACGGTTCAGACGGTTCGCCCTCGCGCAGCTTGCCGTTGAAGGTTTCGACCGCCACCAGCGTCAGCTGATGGGTGCCGTCGCTCAGGTCGGCGTGCGGCTCCAGCGTCCAGATACCGGTGGTGGCGTCGGCCTGCGCGCTGCCGATCACCGTGTCGCCCTCTTTGAGGTACACCACGGTGCCCTTTTCCGCGACGCCGGTCAGGGTCGGGCGGCGGTCGTCGGTCATGCGTCCGGCGTCGAAGCTGCCGGTGATGTCGCCCTGGTCATCGTACATATTGAGCAGGCGCGGCGCGTCCGGCGCCGTGTAGTCGACCACCTGAATAAACTGGGCGGGATTACCAATGTTGCCGGCGGCGTCAATCATGCGCACCGACACGATGTGTTCGCCCGGCGTCCAGTCGGCGGGCGGTGTCCAGCTCCAGCGGCCCTCTGCGTCGACCTTGACGGTGTACGGCGGCTGGCCATCAATAGCGATTTCCGCGAAGCCGTTGCGCGCCTGCGGACTGGTGCCGCTGTAGCCGCGGCGCGGATCGTCGGTGTAGCGGTAAGATGCATTAAGAATCTGGTTCATGATGGCTCTCCCTTACACCAGCTCGGTTTTCACGCCGTCCTGCACCAGCAGCTCAGCGTCGCCGTTGCTCCAGACGTGGTACTGGGTGCCGGCAATGGTGACGGTGCCGGCCTGCTCGGCCCAGCCGTTTTGCTCACTGCCCTCCGGCAGGATGTCTTCGAGGCGCACGGTATCGCCCTGATTGCCGTTAACGATAATTTGTTTAGTGGCATCATCAATCGCCAGGTTCTCACTGCCGTGCCTCAGCACATCCTGCAGGCTCAGCGTCAGAGCGTTATTGCCGGCGTTGTCCATCTGGATCACGCTGGTTTTGCTGCCGTCCTCCACCTGGTCGGCAAAAATCACCGTCTGATCCTCGCTGTTGACCAGCAGCTGATAGAGCTGATTATCGGCGTCGAAAACCTGGATCGGATCATAGAGGTCGTTTTCGTCAAACAGGTACAGTTTGCCGCCGTTGGTATTGACTTCCGGATGGACGTATTCGCCCCACTTGATGTTGTCAATGGTAATGCCGGCATCACTATCATCACTTGTTCCCTCCTGACCCATTACAAAATCGATATGACCAATCTTTTTACCCGGTGGTGCGATAAACTGATAGGTGTCAGGAGGTGTTGCTGTTCTGGAACCCACGATTGCAATCATTTCACGGTAGAGAATTTCACCCGTGGTTGAATAGACAATGATTTCATGCTGATTGGCAGAATTAACCGCGGTTAGTGCGAATTCGACCTTTTCCGTACTGCCAAAGTCATACGTGTAAGTGGAGTTATCGCCTAATAAAAAAGCACGATGTTCACCACCGTCATTAAAAACTCTTGAGGTGTTTAATTCGGATTTTACACCCTCATGCGCTTTTCCGGAAAATTTCACACCACCCGATAACGTGTTAACTCGGGTCATGTCGAACTTGTAGTCAACGGTATATTGATCGAATGATTCCAGGCCAGAATCGACGTTTACACCCCATGCGATGTGATCGATGGAAAACCCACCATCTATAGGGTTTTCGACACCTGTATCATCTCCAACAATAAATTCAATATGTGAAATTGATTTCCCTGTTTGTGCAACATACTCAAACTTACTGTAGTCAATACCGACAGATTTTAGTGATTCTTCAAAGAGTATCTCACCAGAAGTAGAAAAAATCTTGATTTTATGACGGTTGGAGTAAAAAACGTTGTGATAATCAAATGATATTTTATCGGTTGGTCCAAGAGTTATTTCATAGGTGGAGTTGTTTTTAAAATATAATGATTTGTAGGATTTCGACTTGGCATTGTCATAAACCTCTGCTTCAGTGCCTTTCACGGTTTTGAAAATCAAACCACTGCCGAGTTTATCTGCTTTTCCCAGAGGGAATTTATATGCTGCTTCATAGCTATCGAAAGCTTCAAAGCCATGGCTACCATGTGTGATATCATCATTCGCGTAACGTTTTGTTATGATGTTGTCAATCCCAAAAACATTTCTTGCGCTTTTTAAATGAAGCTCAACATAACTTATTTCAATCTCACCGGAGAAGAAGCGTAGCACTTCTCGGGCTTCATTACGTGTATCGGTGGCGTATACGCGGCCAATCTCTTTACCATTAGTATCATAAAAGCTAACGTATGAATCAGCTCCCTCCCAGTCTATGGCAGTTAGTTCAAAATAGTTAATTTTTTCAGCTAACATTATTTTCTGGACGGTTTCTATATTGAGATTCATATTATCAATGATAAGGCTTTTCCCATAAATAGCATTATCTTCAACACGTGTTTTCACCTTTTCCTGATTATTGAATTTGAAGTTGAGATCGCCATAAATGAAATCTTTAGTCATGTCTCCTGGGATTATTCTTTCAAAATCATAAGATTTGACAATTACTTCATGTTCAACAACTCGCAGCGCATAATCTGCACTATAGCTGTTGCCATTGGTGGTTTTCGCTCTGAAATCCCAGTTACCATATTCCAGCTCGTCTTTTGGCGTAAACGACCAGCGGCCATTCGCATCCGCAACCGTTGACCCGCTATGCCAGGTTTTGCCGTCGCGTGAGTACTCGACCTGTACAACCGCATTCGCCTCGGCATTGCCGCGCAGTTCCGGCTGAGTATCATTGGTCAGCCCGCCCGATTTCACCTCACCGGTGATTTTGCCCACATCATCCCAGGCCATAGATATTTCTGGGGCGACGCTGCCCGGCGCCACAATCTGCAGCCCAAACGGTTTACCGTTCGTATTACGTGTGCCAGACGTTCCCGCCTGGAACTCATATGTCCCCGGAGAAAGACGGTCAGTCTCATACTCCCAGTGACCATCGGCGCCGGCTGTCACGCTGTCCAGCAGTTCCCATGCGCCCAGCACATTGCGATAGTGTATATACACCAGGCTGTTAGATTCGGCGCGGCCGTGCAGGTTTGGCGTACGGTCATCGGTAATCGCGCCGTTGCCCAGCGTGCCGGTGAACGGGCCAAAGTCATCGTAAGCGTGAGTGATTTCCGTTTTTGCCGCCGGTGCGAGATCGATAT
Source organism: Type-C symbiont of Plautia stali (assembly GCF_059730935.1). Lineage (NCBI taxonomy): Bacteria > Pseudomonadati > Pseudomonadota > Gammaproteobacteria > Enterobacterales > Enterobacteriaceae > Type-C symbiont of Plautia stali. Next base: position 612,300 of record NZ_AP035923.1, read on the forward strand.
CCAGCTTAAATTCGTCGGTCCAGCCGCTGCCGGCGTTGGCGCGGAATTCCCAGTTACCGGCACCCAGCGCCGGGTTTGGCGTCCAGCTCCAGCTGGTGCCGTTCATTACCGCATTGCCGCCATCGATCCATTCACCTTTATCGTTGCGGTACTGAATGCGCACCACGCTGCCTTCCGGCGCGCTGCCGCGCAGCTCTGGCGTGGTGTCATCGGTGATGCCGCCGCTTTTCAGTGAGCCGGTCAGGCTGCCAGCATTATCGATAGCCTCAATGATTTTGGCCACGCCGCCCGGATCGCCCGGCACGTCGCCGTCTTTACCGATGGTAATGTTAAACTCATCGGATACTTTGCCCTCGCGTACCTTACCGGCGAAGGTTTCCGCCGCCACCAGCGTCAGGTTGTGACGGCCATCCGCCAGGTCCACATTCGGTTCCAGCGTCCACAGACCGGTTTTCTCGTCGGCTTTGGCGCTGCCGATCACGGTGTTGCCCTCTTTCAGATACACCACGGTGCCTTTTTCGGCGATGCCGGTCAGGGTCGGGCGGCGATCGTCAGTCATTTTACCGGCGTCAAAGCTGCCGGTAATGGCGCCCTGATCGTCGTACATGTTCAGCAACGTCGGTGCGACTGGCGGCGTGGTGTCGACGATCAGCGTGCGCTGTGACGGCGTACTGAGGTTACCGGCGGTGTCGATGGTCATAAAGGAGATGCTGTATTCACCGTCGGCCAGCGCTTCTGGTGGCGTCCACTTCCAGCTGCCGTCCTGCGGGTTGATGTCGACAAAGAAATTCCTGTCGCCAAGCGTAATCATTACCTGGCCGCCTTTGCCCACTTCTGAATCGATTTTACCGAAAAACGTTGGGGTGTTGGTGTCGCGCTCGAGGTACTTCACCTCTTTAAAATCAAACAGATCCATGGGATTTTTCCTGTGTTTTACGTTGGGTCTATTGCAGCAAAGCCCGCTGCGCCGGGTTATAAAGGGCGCATTTTGTAATAGATGACGTAAAACGCTGTATGAGACCTGTCCCGAAGAGAGAAAAGTCCGAACGGGTGAAAAGCCGGGGAAAGAGGGCAGGATGATGCCGTGCTACGCGCACGGCATCGGGGGGTTACACCAGTTGCAATTGCACGCCGTCCTGCACCAGCAGTTCGGCATCGCCGTGACTCCAGACGTGATATTGCGTACCGGCGATGGTCAGGGTGCCGGTCTGCTGCGTCCAGCCATCGACCGCTTCGCCTGCCGGCAGAATATCCTGCAGCTGCACGCTGTCGCCCGGCTTGCCGTTCACCAGCAGATGGGTACTGTCATCCTCAATGAACAGCCCTTTGCCGCCTTCGCTCAGTAACTGGTGCAGCGTCAGCGCGTCCGGCTGGGCTTCATCCTGCGCCTGCAGATCGAACGCGGCGTCAGGGCTGACGTCGAGCACGAATTTGCTGCTCCAGTTGCTCTTCATCTCACCGGTCGAGGCGCGCGCCTGATATTCCCACACGCCAGGCTGATGCAGATACGGCGAGGTGAAGCTCCATTTGCCGTCGGCATCGACCAGCACGCTGCCGGCGTGGCGCAGGCCTTCACCCTGCACGCCATATTCGATCTCAATCACCTGGCCCGGCGTGCCGCTGCCGTGCAGCGTTGGCGTGGTGTCATCGGTTGAGTCGTGCTGATAAACCGGCCCCTGCAGCGGGCCCGCGTTGTCCCAGGCGTAGTCGATAGTCGGTTCCAGCGGCGCGCCGGGGATCACCAGCAGTTCAAACTTATCGCTCCACGCGCTGGCTTTACCATCGGCCACGCCGCGCGAGCGGAAACCCCATTCGCCAAAATAGGTCAGTTCGAAGCCGGCGAACTGCCAGTTGCCCTGCGCATCGACCGTCACGCTGCCCGCGCTGTGCCAGCCGCTGTTACTCAGGTTGTACTCAATCTCAACGATGCTGCCCGGCGCACCGCGACCTTCCAGCACCGGCGTTTTATCGTCGGTGGTGCCGCGATGGTACACCTGGCCGGTATGGGCGCCGGTATCGTCACGCGCACAGTCGATAGCCGGACGCAGATTCTCCAGCGCCGACATATTAAGGCTGAAATCCGGGCGGTAGTCGTCTTTGCTGTTCTCGTAGGAGGCATAGAAGGTGTAGATGCCGTCACCGCTGATCATCGCGCGTGACTGAATTACCCAGTCGCCGTTGGCATCGGTTTTAACGCTGCCTTTATAGCCGATGCCGCCGTGATCGTTCTGCGCGAACAGATAAACGATGCTGTTCGGCTCCGCGCGGCCCACGATCAGCGGCGAGAAGTCGTCGGTGGTGGAACCGCTGGCGAGCTGGCCCTGTACGGTGCCGACATCGTCAATCGCGTAGCTGATGGTCGGCGGCACCGGTCCGCTCTCAACCACGGTGACGTCGAAGTGGTTAGAGGGTTCGCTGACGCGGCCAAACTCGTCGGTCGCGGTGACGGTTAGCTGATGCCCGCCCGCGCCCAGCAGCGGCTCCAGCGACCATTCGCCGCTTTTACTGGCCACGGTGCTGCCAATCAGCCTGTCGTGATCGTACAGCCGCACCGTGCTGCCCGGCAGCGCATAGCCCTGCACTTTGGGTGTGGTGTCATCAATGGTGTGACCGCGCCCGACCGGGCCGGTTTCGCTGCCGACGTCGTCAAACAGCGCGGTGATCGCCGGTTTGTCCGGCACCGAGAGTGCGACGTCAACAGAGAACGGATGCGGCTCACCGCTGTCGCCGATGCACGCCACCATGTCGTGGCTGCCTTCGCTCAGCGAGAACGGCGGCTGAAATGACCAGCTGCCGTCGGCGGCAATCGGCGTGCTGTAGCGGTGATCGTTGATAATGAATTCAATGATTTCACCGGCCTGCGCCGGCAGGCTGCCGCTCAGCAGCGGATAAGGTGTGCCCACTCGCAAGGTATTAATGGATGAAAAGGGGTCAAAGCTGAGAGGTGTTAGCATAAGTATTCTCCACCAAAATCATCAACGGCGTGATTACCGTTGCCTGCCCAGCATAACGGGGGAGGGGATGGCGGCATGTACCAGAATCGTCTCGTTTCTAAGACTGATCTTAATAAGTTCTGCTAATGAAAAGCGCATTAAAAAGAGTGGGATATGGCTCATGATATTGCTTGTTGAGGTTTGATATCGCTGAATTTATGTCACTAGTAAAGTCGATAGTCTGTGCTGCACCTGTCACCTGGAAAGCCCAGAATTATTAACTTTCCTCATAAGCTGATCGGACCGGCCGTGTTAACTATTTGTTACCTTTGTTTGTACTTTTGTAAAGTGCAATGGTGAACAGGATCACATCTATTCACGCGCCGGCAGGCTAAAACAGGAGAAAAACCAGGAAGGACGATATGAGCTCAAGTCACGCTTTACAAAAGTCATCGCAGGGCGGTGCCAAAACCATCTTTAGCGTTACCAGCGGTAACTTCCTTGAGATGTACGATTTTATGGTGTTTGGCTACTACGCCACCGCCATTGCAAAAACCTTTTTCCCGGGCGACGATCCGTTTGCCTCGCTGATGCTGACGCTGATGACCTTTGGCGCCGGCTTCCTGATGCGTCCGCTCGGGGCGATTATACTGGGGGCCTACATTGACCATCACGGCCGGCGTAAAGGGCTGCTGCTGACGCTCGGCCTGATGGCGCTCGGTACGCTGACTATCGCGCTGGTACCAGGCTACGCCACGCTGGGCGCGGCGGCTCCGATTCTGATTCTGCTGGGTCGCCTGCTGCAGGGTTTCTCGGCGGGCGTGGAGCTGGGCGGCGTCTCGGTTTATCTGTCTGAAGTGGCTCCCAAAGGCCGTAAAGGCTTTTACGTCAGCTGGCAGTCGGGCAGTCAGCAGGTAGCGGTAATCTTTGCCGCGCTGCTGGGGCTGGGGCTTAATCATCTGCTGGCGAAGGACGCGGTGACCGAATGGGGCTGGCGTATTCCGTTTGTGGTCGGTTGTCTGATTGTGCCGTTCCTGTTCTGGATTCGCCGCATGCTGGAAGAGACCGAAGCCTTCAGCCAGCGCAAATCGCACCCGTCGATGGGCCAGATTGTGCGTTCCGTGGGACAGAACTGGGCGCTGGTGCTGGCCGGCATGCTGATGGTGGTCACCACCACGGTGATGTTCTACATGATTACCGCGTTCACCCCGACCTTTGGTAAAACCGTGCTGATGATGAGTGACAAGCAGAGCTTCCTCGTTACGCTGTTTGTCGGCATCTCTAACCTGTTCTGGCTGCCGGTGATGGGCGCGCTGTCGGACCGCGTTGGGCGGCGGCCGCTGCTGATTACCTTTACCGTGTTGATGATCCTGACAACCTGGCCGGTGCTGCACGGGCTGGTGGGATCGCCGACCTTTGCGCACCTGGTGGAAGCGGAGCTGTGGTTATCGTTCCTGTACGCCAGCTATAACGGCGCGATGGTGGTATATCTGGCGGAGATCATGCCGGCTGAAGTGCGCGCTTCGGGCTTTTCGCTGGCCTACAGCCTGGCGACCGCGCTGTTTGGTGGTTTTACGCCGGCGATTTCGAGCTATCTGATTCATGCTACAGGCGATAAAGCGATGCCGGGCGTCTGGCTGTCGTTTGCCGCAGTGTGCGGCCTGGTGGGCACGCTGCTGATTGGCCGCATGGTGAAACAGTACCAGGCGCGGCACAGCGCAACGGTAGTGGGCGCGTCGCTGTAGTTCGAGTTGGTATGCGCTGGGCCTCACTTTAACTTTCTCCCACTTGCCCTCACCCTAACCCTCTCCCGCACGCGGGAGAGGGAACCGCTCGGTGCGGGTTTGCAGACCTGCACTTCACCTCAACACTCGCTTGGTTGGCTCCTTCTCCCGCTGGCCCTCACCCTGACCCTCTCCCGCACGCGGGAGAGGGAACCGCTCGGTGCGGTTTCGCAAACCTGCGCTTCACCTAAACATCCACCCGGTCGGCTCCTTCTCCCGCTGGCGGGAGAAGGCGGGGGATGAGGGGGCAAGCCTGCTCCTGCTCTGCGCGCTGGCCCTCACCCTAACCCTCTCCCGCACGCGGGAAAGGGAACCGCTCGGTGCGGTTTCACCAACCTGCACTTCACCTCAACACCCGCTCGTTCGGCCCCTTCTCCCGCTGGCGGGAGAAGGCGGGGGATGAGGGGGCAAGCCTGCTCCTGCTCTGCGCGCTGGCCCTCACCCTGACCCTCTCCCGCACGCGGGAGAGGGAACCGCTCGGTGCGGTTTCGCAAACCTGCGCTTCACCTAAACATCCACCCGGTCGGCTCCTTCTCCCGCTGGCGGGAGAAGGCGGGGGATGAGGGGGCAAGCCTGCTCCTGCTCTGCGCGCTGGCCCTCACACTGACCCTCTCCCGCACGCGGGAGAGGGAACCGCTCGGTGCGGTTTCGCAGACCTGCACTTCACCTAAACATCCACCCGGTCGGCTCCTTCTCCCGCCAGCGGGAGAAGGCGGGGGATGAGGGTGCCAGCCAGCTCCCGTCTGCGCGCTGGCCCTCACCCTGGCCCTCTCCCGCACGCGGGAGAGGGAACCGCTCAGTGCGGTTTCGCAAACCTGCACTTCACCTCAACAACCGAGCGATCGGCCCCTTCTCCCGATGGCGGGAGAGGGAACCGTTCGGTGCGGTTTCACAGACCTGCGCTTCACCTCAACATCCGCGCGATCGGCCCCTTCTCCCGCTGGCGGGAGAAGGCGGGGGATGAGGGGGCAAGCCTGCTCCTGCTCTGCGCGCTGGCCCTCACACTGACCCTCTCCCGCACGCGGGAGAGGGAACCGCTCGGTGCGGTTTCGCAGACCTGCACTTCACCTAAACATCCACCCGGTCGGCTCCTTCTCCCGCCAGCGGGAGAAGGCGGGGGATGAGGGTGCCAGCCAGCTCCCGTCTGCGCGCTGGCCCTCACCCTGGCCCTCTCCCGCACGCGGGAGAGGGAACCGCTCAGTGCGGTTTCGCAAACCTGCACTTCACCTCAACAACCGAGCGATCGGCCCCTTCTCCCGATGGCGGGAGAGGGAACCGTTCGGTGCGGTTTCACAGACCTGCGCTTCACCTCAACATCCGCGCGATCGGCCCCTTCTCCCGCTGGCGGGAGAAGGCGGGGGATGAGGGTGCCAGCCAGCTCCCGTCCCACCCCGCTAAAACGCCACATCCACCACCACGCTATCGCTGTAATTCCCCGCTGCGGGCGTATTCTGCGTAGTCAGAATCTGCGCCGTATAGGTAAAATTGCGCGTCACGGTATCCGCGTTGAGCGATGTCGAGCTCGCGCTGCTCCAGCGGTCGCTGCCGCTCGGGCCCCAGCGATTAGTGGTGGTAGTACCTTTATAAATATCGTACGCCAGCCGGTTGGTGCCGCTCGCCATCTGGCGCGTGGTGCCGCTGAAATAGCTGCCATTACTCAGTCCTACCGTATACGTGCTGCCCTTTGAACACACCACGTTAATCGTCTGCTGCACAGTAGAAAAACTGCCGACCAGCGGCGCACTGCCGAAGCTGACGTTCGGCGCCGTAATCGTGGTGCAGTCGTTAGTGATCACCATATTCACGGTGATCGGCATCGCCGTCCCGCTGCTGCTCTGCACCGTACCAACGCACACGCCGGCCACGTTCAACCCGGCGCACACGTTATAACTCACCGTCAGCGTGATGGTGGTGGTGTAACTGCCGGCGGCAATCACCTGGCCAGGCACGGTGCGGAAATAGAGTGGAATGACAAAATTGAGGCTGTTGCCGAGCGCCAGCAGCGCGGAAGAGTTCCAGCGATAGCTGCCGCCCTGGCGCAGTTCGGTGGCACAAGCGCTGTCGATGCACAGCTGAATCGGCACGTTATCGGTGCCGCTGGCCGATGCCTTCATGGTGGCGCGCGTGCCGCTCAGGTAGTTGGCGGTGGTAAACGCATAGGCGACGTAATCGCTGCCCAGCAGGTTGAGCGTGCCGGTGCCGCAGTTAACGTTGGTGTTACTGGAAGTATTGACCGCCGTCGACTGCACGTAAAACGTGGTTTGCGTGCCAAAGCTGGCGCTGGGGGCCGAAAGCGAACAGAGCGCGTAGCTGCTGGCCGGCAGCAGCCACAGCAGCAAGAACAGAAATTTCCTCATGGCGAGATCCCTGACTGTGAGTTGTTGGCGGCATTCACTGCCATACCGGGCGCGGCAGGTGGCAGCGGGCAGGTGAGTGGACCGTAAGTCTGCAGCGCTTTAGGCTGCCCCTCAGCAATAGCCAGCGTGGTCTCGCACTGGCGGCCGTCCGGCGTCACCACGCGCATCGGGTTGCTGGCGCTGAGATCTTCCATCCACACGAGGCCGTCCCAGCCGACATATTCGGTGGCGCGATCGCGGCGCAACACCTGGCTGGAGACCGGCAGCGGCTGGCCGTTGCTGTCGTGCAGGATCACGCTGGCGGCGCGCAGGCGCTCCACCGGGAAATTCAGCAGATAGCCACTTTTGCGCTTCACCGCGAAGCGCTGCTCCACTCTCGGCGCGGTCATGTCAGCCGGCAGATCGAGGGTATCGATATCGTACTTCGCGCCGTAATAGCTGCTGATGGACGGCACTAGCAAATAGCCAGCGTCATCGGTGCGGCCCATCGTCTGGTTTTCGTAGCGCACCGTCACGTCCGGATAGCGGGTTTTCACTACCACAAAGGCATCGTTGATGTTGTTGGCGGCGAACACATGGTTGTCCATCAGCACCAGCGAGCCGGTGAAATCAGCCCACTGCGTGGTGTTGTCATCGTCGCCGTAAAAGCCAGCGGAAGTATCGATCTTGTTGTTGCGATAGCGCAGGCTGCCCTGACGATAATCGCCGCTGTCGCCGCCCTGATGCGCCCATGACGCATCGTAAGCAAAACCGCCGTCGCTCGGCATGGCGCGCGACACGTACAGGCGCTGATTGCTTTGTCCCTGCTGATCGCGCTCGACGCTGATCGATGCGCTGCTCTGTTCGCCAAACGGAATCACCAGCGAAATCGCGCCGCTCCAGTCGCCCTGTTGCTGGTCGCGGCTGGCGGAGATGTACAGACTGCTGTTGCCCCACAGGTTTTTACTCCACGATAAATTCCACAGGCGGGTGCGATCGCCGCTGCCGCCGGCGATGTCCAGATACGCCAGACCGAGGCTGCCGTACTGGCTGAGCGACAGGCTGGCGGTGTACTGCGCGCTGCGTCTGGCGAGCGAATAGCTGGTATTGGCGCTGTCGCCGCGGCTGCCGACCAGCGCCAGGTTGCCGAAATCCGCGCTGCGCAGCGTGTGCTGGGTGCCGAGGCTGAACCAGCTGTTGTTGTACTGGTAACCCCAGCTGTACTGGGTGCCGGGCCTGCCGTCCAGCTGGCTCTGCGCCAGCGCGGCGTTGATGACGCCCAGGCTGCCCAGCTTCACCAGCGCGCCGGCACCGCCCATCGCCACGTCGCTGCTGCCTTCGGCATGCGATTCCAGCGTCAGCCAGTCGCGCAGGCCGTAACGATAGGATCCGCTGGCCGCCGCTGCGCCGTAATCAAAGTTTTTGATGCCGTAGTTCTCGCGAATCGCCCCGGCGGAGAAGGCGTAATCGGACAGGCCGGTTTTCAACAGGCTGCTGGAGACGTAGAACGGCAGCGTTGTCGTCACCTGACGACCGACCGCGTCGGTGGTGGTGATCACCGCATCGCCCGCCCCGTTAACGAACGGCACATTGGTCAGCGACCACGGCCCCGGCTGAACGTTGGCCTGCGCGCTGCGATAGCCATTGATAAACAGATCGACTGACGACGGCACCGCCGCCTGGCCGCTAAAGGCCGGCAGCGGGTAGGTGACCAGATCCGGTCGCACGCTGAAGTCACGCGCGATCTGCACGCCGCCAAGGCGCACGCTGTTGCTCCAGCCCAGCGCATCCGTAATCAGATCGCCGGCGCGCCAGCTCAGCGCGGCGCTCTCGTTCTCGTTGCTGTACCAGGTGTCGTAGCGAATGTAACCCTGCTGCTGGCCGCTGGTGTCGCCCGCAAGTTGCTGGATATAGACACCGTTGCTGGAGAACTGGCCGGCCGGGCCGAACAGGCGCAGCTCGTTCCAGCTGGAGAGACGCGAACCGGCGTTGTCGGTGCGCGTGGCGTAGAGGTCGTAGTTGAGCAGCGCGCCGTTGCTGGCCTGGCCGGGGTAGCGCGGGCCGTTTTGCGGCTGACCAAGCGTCTGCTCCGGCAGCCAGGCGGGCGGTACCGTCAGCAGCAGGCGCTGACGGCGTTCATCGTATTCCACTTTAACCTCACCCAACTGACCGGGAGCGACCTGTTCGCCAGCCAGCTTCGCCGCCGGAATGCCGGCGCGCTGCAGATCGCCGCTGCGCAGCCAGAACTCACCGTCGCGCCGCTCGACCGGCACAATCTCGCCCCGTTCGCGCTGGTTCACCACCAGTTCCAGCATGTATTGCTGGCCGCTGGCGCTGTGGCTGACGGCAGGCGGCGGTGGCAGCTCAGAGAAAGTCTCTGCGCTGCTCAGCGGGGAAAAACACAGCACGCTGGTCACCGCCAGCGCGCAGGGAGGCGGCGTCAGCTTCATCAGCGCGCGGTAGCGCTGCGCCAGTGAGTTTTATTCACCTCGGCCGCGAGTTCACCGCTCACCGGGCTGTTCAGCGGCCAGCGGTGGCTGCTGTTAGCCAGCACATAGCCAAACAGGCCGTTGCCGAGCGCGCGACCGCCGACGGTGACGTTGCTCAGGCGCGCGTGGCCGTTGCCGCGATTGGTTAGCTCCAGCCAGCGTTTGCCGTCGCGGCTGACCTGACGCCAGCTAAGATCGGCTTTGGCGCTGTCGCGCGTCAGGCCATCGCCATAGACAAACAGCGGCACCGAGTAGCGCATCTGAAACGTCAGCCCGGCCTGATTCTCGCCCGGCGAGCGCGGCGTCGGGATCTCATCCAGCACCACGCGATAGGCTTGCTCCACGCCCGCGGGCGGCGCGCTCTGGCGAATCAGGCGCACCAGTTGTTTCTGCCCCGGTTCCAGCCGCACCATCGGCGGGCTGGCGACCACCTGCTGCTGCGTTTGATACTGCTCCTGGCCGTCAATCTGCTGCCAGTTGAAGATGCGCACCTGCATGATGGTGGTGGCGTTACCGCGATTCTCCAGCCACAGTTCGCTGGCTTTTTCCTGTGGGTTGATGGCGGGATCGATCGGCCAGATCATCAGCGAGTTGGCGGCGAAGCTGGCGGGCGACAGGGCCAGAAGAAACCATAGAAGCAGGGCGCGCAGGCTCATCATCATTCATCCTTTTTATGCTGCCGTCACCAGCTCAGGGTGACGGTTAACGTATCGGTATAGGTCCCGGCGCGCGTCGGGCCGGGCAGGGTTAACAGGCCATAAATCGGCAGCACGATGTTATTGGCGTTGCTGTAACTCAGCGCCACCGGCGAGTTAACCGGAATCGCCGTGGTGTGCGCTGCGTTGGTATACAGGCTGTACGCCACGGTATCGGTGTTACTGGTGTGTTTGAGATTGCGGCTGCTGGTGTAATTGCTGCCGCCATTGATACTCATGCTGAGGGCGGTACCCGGCGTGCAGGCGAGGGTGAGGGTGGTGCTTTGCACGTAGCTGGCACTGACGCTGCTGCTCGCCACGCCCGACTGGGTGCCAAAATTCAGCGTGCCAAACACGCCGGTATTGGTACCGGAGATCACGCAGCCTGCCACCACTGACGCAGAGACCTGGAAGGTGGCCGTCGGCAAACTCCAGGCCGGGACGCTCCCTATCAGCAGGGCCAGGCTGCCAGCACGCAGCAGCCAGACCATCCTTCTTACCCCACCGCTGGCGTCAGTAGTTCACCGCCACGTTAATAGTATCGGTGTAGGTACCGGCCGGAATCAGTGGGTTAAAGCCGCCGCCGACCACCCGACCATAAATGGCATAGTTGGTGCCGAGCGTCGGATCGGTGGTGCCGCTGGCGGCAATATTGGTGTTGTTGGCGATGGCGGTGGTAAACGCGGCGTCGCTGTACAGCGTGTAAGCAATGCCCTGCGTATTGTTGGAGCCGAGGATCAGGTAACGCGGCTGGCCGCTCACCGTACCGTAAATGGTGGCCGGTGCCGGATTACTGCTGGTGACCTGCACATTAAAGGTTTGGCCTGTGGTGCAGCGGACAAAAATGCCGTTCCCGGATGCGCCTACCAGGGTGGCGTTTAAGGTATCAAAGGTTGCAGCGCTGCTACCAAAGTTCAGGGTACCGAAGTTAACCCCGCTGGTGGCGGACTGACCGTTCACCAGACAGCCGGTGGTGAGCGTCAATGTGGCATTGATGGTTCCCGTTGTGGTGGCAGCAAAAACCGTTGCAGGGGCGAGCGCGGCGCTCAGGCTGGTAGCCAAAAGAAAAAGCTTGAGTTTCATAATCAATCCTTACTGATTATCCAAGGTCAGTGCTTTTTCGCCTGGTGATTTATTAATGAAACGAACCCGTAAATAACAAGACGCCGCGATCGGCAAACGAACTTAATGCCCTGCCACCTAAGAAAATTCTTAAAGGCTGAGTTAGTGATTTATATCAGTTTTATTTACTATAGAACACCCTTTTGCCGCTTGTACAACGCCCCGGAGAATTTTCGCTAATCAATTTCTCCTTTTCCCCGATAACGCAGTCATAACAAGGGCTGGCGGCCCATTAAAAAAACCAAACGGCAAGTGTTTTCCCCCTCTACCGCGACTTCAGGTTCAATGCTATGTTCATGCATTAATCAGATATCATTACTTTTCCCGGCCGCGACAGACGATGAGAATAAAAAATAGCCGTGCAATACCTCCAGTTATTTATGGATCTGTTTTTGTGTCGCCACAGCGCGGGTGGTCATTAGCTGCTTCTCATTGATGTTTTCACTTTTTCTATTGTTAATTGACGATACCGCACCTGCGCCGCCGCGGGTTGAGTTGAGGAGCGCACATGTTGCTGGTTACCTGGGATAGCGTTCTGGTTGCCGTTTCGCTGATTGTGGCGTTTATCGCGGCGTTTACGGCGCTGGATACCGCCGGGCGCGTCGCCGTGTCGCGCGGCCTGCTGGCGAAACTGTGGCTGGTGGCCGGCGGTACGGCGATGGGCATTGGCATCTGGGCGATGCACTTCATTGGCATGCTGGCGATGATGATGCCGATGACCATGCGCTATGACATTCCGCTCACCGCCTTCTCGCTGCTGCTGGCAATTCTCACCAGCATCTTTGCCTTTGCGCAGGGCCTGCAGGGCAGCCATCTGACGCGCCGCCGGCTGTTGCGCGGCACGGTGATCCTCGGCAGCGGCGTGGTTGCCATGCACTATCTCGGCATGCTGGCGCTGCTGATCGAACCCGCCATTCACTGGGATTTGCGCCTGGTGGCGTTGTCGGTACTGATTGCCTACGGCGCATCCGGTGCCGCGCTGTGGCTGGCATTCCATCTGCGCCATGGCGAGAGCCTGCTGCTGATGCGCGCCTGCGCGGCGCTGGCGATGGGGGTGGCGATTGCCGGCATGCACTACACCGGCATGGCGGCCGCGCAGTTCAGCGCGCCCGGCAGCATGCAGCACCACGGCATGGGGCAGGAGGGGCTGGCGGTGTGGGTAACCATCATCACGCTCACCATTCTCGGTCTGACACTGCTGATCTCAATGCTGGACGCCCAGCTGCGCGCGGCGCGTCTTGCCGCCCGGCTGCGGCGCGCCAACAGCGAGCTGCGCCAGCTGGCGCTGCACGATAATCTCACCGCACTGCCCAATCGCGTCATGCTCGACCAGCAGCTCAGCATGCAAATCAAACAGGCGACGCTGTATGACCAGCCCTTTGCCCTGATGTTTATGGATCTCGACGGCTTCAAAGCGGTGAACGATACCTGGGGGCATCACGTCGGCGATCGTTTGCTGGTTGCCGTGGCGGAACGGCTGCGCACCCAGCTGGAAGCGGACATTTTGCTGGCGCGCCTTGGCGGCGATGAGTTTGTCATGCTGTGTCCGCAGTACGCGGCAACCCAGGCTGAAGCGCTGGCGCAGCGGCTGGTGCACAGCATTGATGCACCGTTTGAGCTGGATCGTTACTCGCTGCGCGTCTCGCTCAGCATCGGCATCGTGATCTTCCCGCAGCATGGCCGCAGCCCGCAGGAGATGATGTTTAACGCTGACTCGGCCATGTACCACACCAAGCACAGCGGGCGTAACGGCTGGAGCCTGTTTGAACCGGTGATGAGCGCGGTGGCGCAGCATCAGCTGGCGCTGGCCAACGATTTATGGAACGCGCTGGAGTGCCAGGAGATGCGCCTGTTCTACCAGCCGAAGTTTCGCGCGGGTGGGACCATTCTGATGGGTTTTGAGGCGTTACTGCGCTGGCAGCATCCGCGCCGCGGCTTGCTGATGCCGGATATGTTTCTGGCGCGCGCCGAGAAAACCGGCCAGATCGTGGCGCTCGGCAACTGGGTGATCAACGAAGCCTGCCGTCAGCTGCGACAGTGGCAGGACGAGGGCAACCGCGACTGGAGCGTCTCGGTTAACCTGTCTGCACTGCAGTTTCATCAGCGCGATCTGATCGACACGCTGCGCCAGACGCTGCAGCGCTATCAGCTGCCGGAAGGCGCGCTGATGCTGGAAATCACGGAAAACATCGCCATGCGCGATCCGCAGTTCAGCCAGCAGCGCATCGCCGAACTGCAGCGGCTTGGCGTCAAAGTGGCCATCGACAACTTCGGCATTGGCTACGCCAATCTGCTGCACCTCAAGCATCTTGAGGCCAGCGAACTGAAAATTGATCGCGCCTTCATTAACAGCCTGCGTGCCGACAGTGAGGATGCAACCGTGGTGACCGCCATGCTGACGCTGGCGCAAAGCCTTAACCTGCGCATGGTGGCGGAGGGCGTGGAGACCGAAGAGCAGCAGCGCCTGCTGACCGGTCTCGGCTTTGATACGCTGCAGGGGTATCTGCTGGGCAAACCGACGCCGGCGGAGCGCATCGGCGAATTCACCGCGTCAACGCCGATTGCACCGCACTTTCCTGATAACGTGCTGCCGCTCACCGGCGCCTGACCAGCAATTTTTGTTCTCCTTCACATCGGAAGCTTTCATCGTTCAGTGACTCATATCGGCAGCCGGTCTGCCGATAATTTCAATTATAAAACCAACATTTTCTTTTTCATTTCAACAACACCACAGCTGACTTAACACAGCTTTTTTATATAGGAAATCACTATGTTAGTGACTTCGTACGATGCGTTTACCGTTATCGTTTCGATACTGGTAGCGATGCTGGCCTCGTTTACCGCGCTGGATATGGCGGGGCGCGTCGCTTCCTCCACCGGCCGGGTGGCGCTGGTCTGGCTGCTGGGCGGCGGTTTCGCCATGGGCGTGGGCATCTGGGCCATGCACTTTATCGGCATGCTGTCGATGAGCCTGGATATGGTGATGAGCTACGATCCGCTGCTTACCGCCGCCTCAATGGTGGTGGCGGTTCTCGCCTCCATCTTTGCCCTGTGGCTGGTGTGCTCGTCCGGCGACTTGCCGTGGCGACGGCTGCTGGGCGGCGCGCTGGTGCTGGGTTCCGGCGTGGTGGCGATGCACTACACCGGCATGGCGGCGCTGATGTTTGAGCCGGGCATCAGCTGGAACTGGGGCTGGATTGCGGTTTCGGTGCTGATTGCGCTGGTGGCTTCCGGTGCCGCGCTGTGGCTGGCGTTCAACCTGCGCGAAGGGCATGGCCGCGTCACGCTACTGCGCGTCGGGGCGGCCGTGGTGATGGGCTGCGCCATTGCCGGTATGCACTATACCGGCATGGCGGCGGCGAACTTTCCGATGCACAGTCACGCCACGCATCACGGCGTGAACAGCGACTGGCTGGCGATGCTGGTCACGGTGGTGACGCTGGCGATCCTCGGCATTACGCTGCTGGTTTCGATGCTCGACGCACGTATGCAGGCACGCACCTCAATCCTCGCGCGCTCGCTGGCAGAGGCCAACCGTGAGCTGGCACAACTGGCGCTGCACGATAACCTGACGCGACTGCCGAACCGCATCCTGCTGGAGGATCGCCTCGAGCAGGCGATCAACAAGGCCAACCGCGAGCGCTCGCAGTTTGCGCTGATGTTTATGGATCTCGACGGTTTCAAAGCGGTCAACGATGCTTTTGGTCACCACGTCGGCGATAACCTGCTGATTGCAGTAACCGAACGCATGACCGACCAGATGAAAGGGCATTACACGCTGGCGCGACTGGGCGGTGATGAGTTCGTGCTGCTGATTGAGATCGGCGATCCCAACGATGCGGCGGCGGTGGCGGATGCGCTGGTAAAAGCCGTGGATCGCCCGTTTAGCGTGTCACGCTACGAGCTGATGGTGTCGCTGAGTATCGGCATCGCCGTTTATCCCGGTGACGGCAAGGACGAGCGCGAGCTGATGTTTAACGCCGACGCCGCGATGTATCACACCAAGAACAACGGCCGCAACGGCTACAACTTCTTCCAGCCGTCCATGAACACGCTGGCGCAGTCGCAGCTGCAGCTTAATAACGATCTGTGGCAGGCGCTGGATAGCAACGAGCTGCGTCTGTTCTATCAGCCTAAGTACTGCGCGCCGAGCGGGCCGATCATTGGCTTCGAAGCGCTGCTGCGCTGGCAGCACCCGACGCGCGGCCTGCTGACGCCGGACAAGTTTTTGCCGATCGCCGAGAAGACCGGCATGATCATTAATATCGGCAACTGGGTGATCAACGAGGCCTGCCGCCAGCTGCACATCTGGCACCAGCAGGGCCATCCGCACTGGTCGGTGGCGGTGAACCTCTCAGCCTTGCAGTTTGAGCAGTGCAACCTGGTCGACACCGTGACGCAGGCGCTGGAACAGCACCAGATCCCGGCGGAGCTGCTGACGCTGGAAGTCACCGAAACCACGGCGATGCGCGATCCGGAAGAGAGCGTGCGCATTCTCACCGAGCTGACCAGCATGGGGGTCAAAGCCTCGATTGATGACTTCGGCACCGGCTACTCCAGCCTGCTGTATCTCAAACGCTTACCGGCCAGCGAGCTGAAAATCGACCGTGCCTTTGTTAACGAGCTACAGGCGAAATCGGAAGACGCCACCATCGTCTCCGCCATCGTCGCGCTGGCGCAGTCGCTGGATCTCAAAGTGGTGGCCGAAGGCGTGGAAACCCAGGATCAGCAGGCGTTCCTCACCGGGCTCGGCTGCAACACCCTGCAGGGTTTCCTGCTGGGCAAACCGCTGCCGCCAGAGCGCATCAGCGAGCTGCCGGACTTTGTGAAGGACAAACCCGCGGCGCTGACGGCGGAGTAGGGGCATAGTGGCAGATCATTCCCCCTCTCCCGCATGCGGGAGAGGGCCGGGGTGAGGGCCAGACCGCACCCAACCCAACAAAAAACCGCAGTATCCACGACACCTTCGCTCAGCTTCCAGTCGTACGGTGCAACATCAGTTCTGAATGTCTCTGAGGATGCGATATCCTCTCCGAACCAATCCATGTAAACTGGCGCGCGACATTTCCGCAGCGGAGGCGCCATGGCCAAATACCAGCAGCTGGTAGATCAGCTACGTACGCAAATCGAAGCACGCATCTGGCCGCCGGGTGAAAAGCTGCCGTCGCTGCGCCAGCAGGCGGAGCAGAGCGGGTTGAGCCTGATGACGGTGATGCACGCTTACGAAGTGCTGGAGAGCCAGGGCTGGATTGTGTCGAAGCCGCAGTCGGGCTACTACGTGGCACCGCGCGCGGCGGAGAGCCGTCCGCGTTTGCCAACCCAGGCAATCGCTAAAACCGACCAGGCCGATACCAACAGCTTCGTGTTTGATGTGCTGCAGGCGACGCGCGATCCGGCCATCATGCCGTTTGGTTCTGCTTTCCCCGATCCGGAACTGTTTCCCCAGCGCCAGCTGATGCGCTCGCTGGTGAAGGTCTCGCACAATCTTAAACCCACCGATGCCCTGAATAATCTGCCGCCCGGTAATGAAGCGCTGCGAAAAATCCTCGCCCAGCGATATGCGCAGCAGGGCATTACGCTGTCGCCGGATGACATCGTCATTACCAACGGTGCGATGGAAGCGCTGAACCTCAGCCTGCAGGCGGTGACCGAACCAGGCGACTGGGTGGTGATCGAGAACCCTTCCTTCTATGGCGCGTTGCAGGCGATTGAACGGCTCAAGCTGAACGCGATTGCTATCGCCAGCGATGTGGAGCAGGGCATCGATCTGGATGAGCTGGAGCAGGCGCTGCAGCGCTGGCCGGTGAAAGCCTGCTGGCTGATGACCAACCGGCAGAATCCGCTCGGCTTCACGCTTAGCGCCGGGCGCAAACAGCAGCTGGTGGCACTGCTGACGCGTTATCAGGTGGCGATGATAGAGGACGACGTCTACAGCGACCTGTATCACGGCCACGATAAGCCGTTGCCGGCCAGAGCGTTCGACCGCGAGGGTTACGTGCTGCACTGCGGCAGCTTTTCGAAAAATCTGGTGGCGGGATTTCGCGTGGGCTGGGTCGCGGCGGGGCGCTATGCGCAGCGCGTGCAGCGTATTCAGATGATGAGTACGCTCTCGACCAGCGCGCCGATGCAGCTGGCGCTGGCGGATTTTCTTAGCACCCGCAGCTACGATACGCATCTGAAAAAGCTACGTCAGATGCTGGCGAAGCGCAAACAGCTGGCACAGCAGGCGCTGCGCCGCGTGCTGCCCGCCGAGGCGCACATCAGCGATACGCCCGGTGGCTACTTTTTGTGGATTACCTTGCCGGAGCAGATCAACGCTACGCAGCTGTATCATCTGGCGCTGCAGCAGGGCATCAGTATTGCGCCGGGCCAGCTGTTTTCCAGCAGCGAGAGTTTCAGCCACTGCTTCCGTTTCAACACCGCCTGGCCATGGGATGCACGCGCCGAGGCGGCGGTAGAGACGCTGGGGGCGTTGATTGGTCAGCTGGCACAGGGCGTTGCGGTAGAGAAGTGAGCGGTTTTTCCCTCACAACACCCGCAGCATTCTCACTTCGCAATCCACGTGGCCGGTACAGCCCATCGCGTCCTCAATCTGTTCAAAGCCCAGCGACTGATAGAGCTTAATGGCGCGTGTCAGGCTGCCGGTGGTCTCCAGGTAGCAGCGCCGGAACCCGCGCTGGCGGGCAAAATCCATTGCGCGCAGCGCCAGTTCGCGCGCTAAACCCAGCCCGCGCACCGACGGCAGGAAATACATCTTCTGCAACTCACAGATATCCGGTGCGCTGCAGGCGAGCGGTGCCACGCCGCCGCCGCCGACCACCTGACCTTCATGCTCCACAATCCAATAGGCGCTGTCCGCCGCACTGTACAGCTCAAACAACCGATCGAGCTGCGGGTCGGACACGGTATAACCTTTATCCGCCGTCAGGCCGAACTCGGCGGAGACATCGCGGATCACCTGGGCAATCCGCGGATTATCGGCGGCGACAATCGGGCGCACCTGCAGGTTAAGTGGCGTGGCGGTGGTCATCATAATCTTCCGATAGAAAAAAGCCGGGCAGTGCCCGGCTTCGATTAAGCGTCAGGACTGAAGCGCTTACAATGCCGCAATCACGCCCTGCTGTTCAATCAGTTTTGCTTTTGATTGCTCCAGCTCGGCTACGCGCTCGCGCTCTTTCGCCACCACCGCTTCCGGTGCGCGCGATACAAAGCCTTCGTTAGCCAGTTTGGTCTGAATCTTCTCGATCTCGACATCCAGCTTCACCAGCTCTTTCGCCAGACGCTCCAGCTCGGCTTCCTTGTTGACCAGGTCTGCCATCGGGATCAGCAGCTCTGCGCCATCAACAATCTTGGTCACCGAGACCGGACCTTTCTCGCCGGCTGGCAGAATGGTCAGGCTCTCCAGACGCGCCAGGCGCGACAGGAAGTTGCGGTTCTCTTCAACACGACGCTGCGCCGCCGGCGAGCAGTCGCGCAGCAGCACGTCGAGCGGCTTGCTCGGCGCGATGTTCATTTCGGCACGGATATTACGCACCGCCACAATCGCCTGCTTCATCCACTCGATATCGGCCTTCGCTTCCGCGTCTTCCTTCGCCGCGTCATACTGCGGGAACGGCTGCAGCATGATGGTATCGTGGTCGATGTTCTTCAGCACTTTCACGCGCTGCCAGATGGTCTCGGTAATGAACGGGATGATCGGATGTGCCAGGCGCAGCAACGCTTCCAGCACCGTCACCAGCGTGTTGCGCGTGCCGCGCAGCTCCGCTTCGCTGCCGCTGTTCATCACCGGCTTGGTCAGCTCCAGGTACCAGTCACAGAACTGGTTCCAGGTGAAGTCGTACAGAATGTTGGCAGCGATATCAAAGCGATAGCTATCCAGCGCTTCACGGTACGCTTTCACGGTGCTGTTGAATTCCGTCAGGATCCAGCGATCCGCCAGCGACAGCTTCAGCTCGCCGCCGTTCTGGCCGCAATCCTGATCTTCGGTGTTCATCAGCACGAAGCGGCTGGCGTTCCACAGCTTGTTACAGAAGTTGCGGTAGCCTTCCAGTCGCTTCATATCCCAGTTGATGTCACGACCGGTGGACGCCAGCGCGGCGAGGGTGAAGCGCAGCGCATCGGTGCCGGAAGGCACGATACCGTCCGGGAACTGCTTCTCGGTGCGTTTGCGAATCTTCTCGGCCAGCTGCGGCTGCATCATGTTGCCGGTGCGTTTCTCCAGCAGATCTTCCAGCGAAATGCCGTCCACCATATCCAGCGGATCGATGACGTTGCCTTTCGACTTAGACATCTTCTGGCCTTCTTCATCGCGGATCAAACCAGTCATGTAGACGGTTTTAAACGGAACCTGCGGCTTGCCGTTCTCATCTTTGATGAAGTGCATGGTCAGCATGATCATGCGCGCAATCCAGAAGAAGATGATGTCGAAGCCGCTCACCAGCACGCTGGTAGGATGGAAGGTGCGCAGCGCTTCGGTGTTCTCCGGCCAGCCCAGCGTAGAGAATGTCCACAGGCCGGAAGAGAACCAGGTATCAAGCACGTCGTCATCCTGGCGCAGCGTCACGTCGGCGGCCAGATTGTTTTCCTGGCGCACTTCTTCTTCGCTGCGGCCAACATAGACGTTACCGTTGTTGTCGTACCAGGCCGGAATGCGGTGGCCCCACCACAGCTGACGTGAAATGCACCAGTCCTGGATGTCGCGCATCCATGAGAAGTACATGTTTTCATACTGCTTCGGCACAAACTGAATGTCGCCGTTTTCTACCGCTTCCACCGCGACTTTCGCCAGCGGGGCCGTGCGCACGTACCACTGATCGGTTAGCATCGGCTCGATCACCACGCCGCCGCGGTCGCCGTACGGTACCGTCAGATCGTGTGGTTTGATTTCGTCGAGCAGGCCGAGTTCGTCAACGGCGGCGACAATCGCTTTACGCGCGGCGAAACGCTCCATCTTCTGGAACTGCGGCGGAATTTCATCGGAACAGGCATCGCTGACTTCACCGTTGGTGTCGAACACTTCCGCACGCTCGCGGATGTCGCCATCAAAGGTCAGGATGTTGATCATCGGCAGCTTGTGACGACGGCCCACTTCGTAGTCGTTGAAGTCGTGCGCCGGGGTGATCTTCACGCAGCCGGTGCCTTTCTCCATATCGGCGTGTTCGTCGCCGACGATCGGAATACGACGGTTCACCAGCGGCAGGATCACCTCTTTGCCGATCAGATCTTTGTAACGTGGATCTTCCGGGTTGACCGCCACGCCGGTATCGCCCAGCAGGGTTTCCGGACGGGTAGTGGCCACCACCAGGTAATCTTTGCCTTCGGCAGTTTTCACGCCGTCCGCCAGCGGATAGCGAATGTGCCACATTGAGCCTTTGCTCTCGCGGTTTTCCACTTCGAGGTCAGAGATCGCCGTGCGCAGTTTTGGGTCCCAGTTCACCAGGCGCTTGCCACGGTAAATCAGGTTTTCTTTGTACAGACGGACGAAGACTTCTTTCACCGCGTTGGACAGGCCTTCATCCATGGTGAAGCGCTCGCGCTCCCAGTCAACCGAGTTGCCGAGGCGACGCATCTGGCGGGTGATGGTGCCGCCGGATTCAGCCTTCCACTGCCAGATTTTTTCGATAAAGGCGTCACGACCGTAATCCTGACGCGTTTTGCCCTCTTCAGCGGCGATCTTGCGCTCAACCACCATCTGCGTAGCGATACCGGCGTGGTCCGTACCTGCCTGCCACAGGGTGTTTTTACCCTGCATGCGCTGGTAGCGGATCATGGTATCCATGATGGTTTGCTGGAAGGCGTGACCCATATGCAAGCTACCGGTGACGTTCGGCGGCGGGATCATGATGCAAAAGCTTTCCTGGCTGGTATCGCCATTCGGTTTGAAGTAGCCCTGCTGTTCCCAGTGCTCGTAGAGCGGCTGCTCGATATCTTGCGGGTTATATGTCTTTTCCATATCTGCTATGTCGTTTGCGGCGGGGGTGGCGTCGCCGTATTCAATTGGAAACCAACGCTGCGATACGCTTTATAGCGGTCGCGCGCCAGTTGTTTCAGGGATTCTTCATAAGGTACGAAGTCTATCACTTCATGGAAACCGGTAGCAAAATCTGCAAACTGCGGCAGCAGGCTGATCAGCAGATCGCGCGGCGCACTGCCGCGTCGCTGTGGCCAGGCCAGCTCAACCGGCGCGCCGTAGCGCGGGCCTTCGCCGGCCAGGTTGTGCGGCACAAAGGCGTTGGCCGGACGCTGCCACAGTGCTTCATCCAGCCGATTGGCCTGCTGTTCATCTTCGCAGGCAATCAGGATGCGCTTACCGTCTCGCCAGCGGCTGGCGGCCAAATCGCACACCAGCGCTTCGATGGCGCTTAAGCCGTCGCTGGCGCTTTCAGACTCCATGACGAAGAAGGTGGCGTTTTTCATGGCAGGTTATTTCCATCAATGACAGTGGGGCGCATTGTGCGACAGTAAGATTGCGGCGTCCAATAATAAGGTCGCCATCAATGGCGACCCTGTAAACCGTGCGGCTGATAATCAGGTCGCCGTGAACGGCGACCCTACACCCGTAGGGTGCGCAGTGATACGTATCATCACACCCGTAGGGTGCGCATTCATGCGCACCGTATCAATGGCCGCACGGCGTCAAACGCATTCATGCGCACCGTTCCAATGGCCGCACGGCGTCAAACGCATCCATACGTACCGTTGCAACATTCGCCCCGGCTCTTAATCGTCGCCGTTCAGGCCAGCGCGGTTCAGCAGGAACTGCGACAGCAGCGGCACCGGACGGCCGGTCGCGCCTTTGGCTTTACCGGAGCGCCAGGCGGTGCCGGCGATATCCAGGTGCGCCCAGTTAAACTTGCGTGCAAAGCGTGCCAGGAAGCAGGCTGCAGTAATTGCGCCGCCCGGACGGCCACCGATGTTAGCCATATCGGCAAAGTTAGATTCCAGCTGCTCCTGATACTCATCGGCCATCGGCAGACGCCACGCGCGGTCGCCCGACTGCTCTGACGCGCTGATCAGCTCGTGCGCCAGCGGATTGTGGTTCGACATCAACCCGCTGACGTGATGGCCCAGCGCGATCACGCAGGCGCCGGTCAGGGTAGCGACGTCAATCACCACTTCCGGATCGAAGCGCTCAACGTAGGTCAGCGCATCGCACAGCACCAGGCGGCCCTCGGCATCGGTATTCAGCACTTCAACCGTCTGGCCGGACATGGTGGTCAGCACGTCGCCCGGACGCATCGCGCGCCCGTCCGGCATGTTTTCACAGCCCACCAGCACGCCGACCACGTTCAGCGGCAGATTCAGCTCCGCCACCATGCGCATCACGCCGTACACCGACGCCGCGCCGCACATGTCATATTTCATCTCATCCATCGCCTCGGCAGGCTTGATGGAGATGCCGCCGGAGTCAAAGGTCAGCCCTTTACCTACCAGCACGATAGGGCGCGCATCGGCGTCGCTGCTGCCTTTGTACTCAATCACCGACATCAGCGACTCGTTGTGCGAACCGGCACCGACCGCCAGATAGGCGTTCATGCCCAGCTCTTTCATCTGCTGTTCGCCAATCACGCGGGTGGTAACGTTTTTGCTGTACGCATCGGCCAGCTGACGTGCCTGCGACGCCAGATACGCGGCGTTACAAATATTCGGCGGCATATTGCTCAGGTCTTTCGCCGCTTTGACGCCGGCGGCAACGGCCAGACCGTGCTGAATAGCGCGCTCACCGCTGGTCAGCTCACGGCGGGTCGGCACGTTGAACACCAGCTTGCGCAGCGGACGGCGCGGCTCAACTTTGTTACTTTTCAGCTGGTCGAAGTTGTACAGCGCCTCTTTAGAGGTTTCTACCGCCTGGCGCACTTTCCAGTAGGTATTGCGCCCTTTAACGTGCAGCTCGGTCAGGAAGCACACCGCTTCCATCGATCCGGTGTCGTTCAGGGTATTGATGGTTTTCTGAATCACCTGTTTGTACTGGCGCTCATCCAGCTCACGCTCTTTACCACAGCCGATCAGCAGGATACGTTCGGACAGGATATTTGGCACATGGTGCAGCAGCAGCGTCTGGCCCACTTTGCCCTCCAGCTCACCGCGGCGCAGCAGCGCGCTGATGTAGCCATCGCTGATCTTATCCAGCTGCTCGGCAATCGGTGACAGACGACGCGGTTCGAAAACGCCAACCACAATGCAGGCGCTGCGCTGTTTTTCCGGGCTACCGCTTTTTACACTGAACTCCATGCACTCTCCTGAATCTTAAAGACAACGGCCTTAGCTGTCGTTAGAATGTAGCGCGTTCGTAACCCATTAATTTGTTGCGACGCCATGACAATTTAACGCCGGCGGCCATAATGAGTGGGGTGACAATGTGTTGTTTTTTCACCACCCTAACGCGTTCGTCATACTATTTTAGCTACCATGACGGCCATTGATGAAGAAAAATGGCTGATAAGCGTTGAAACTAGCGATTTTCCTGCAAAAAGACAAGTTTTCACAGGCGTACTAAGCGTGATCATCATTAGATATCTGGTTCGGGAAACGCTCAAAAGCCAGCTGGCTATCCTGTTCATCCTGCTACTTATCTTCTTTTGCCAGAAGTTAGTCAGGATTTTGGGTGCGGCGGTGGATGGCGAAATCCCAACAAATCTGGTTCTGACATTGTTAGGACTTGGCGTGCCTGAAATGGCACAACTTATCCTGCCCCTAAGCTTGTTTCTGGCGATTTTAATGACCCTTGGGCGGCTGTACACCGAAAGTGAAATTACGGTGATGCACGCCTGCGGGCTGGGTAAAGGCGTCCTGATTAAAGCGGCGATGATCCTGATGCTGTTCACCTCGCTGGTGGCGGCGGTCAACGTGATCTGGCTTGGCCCGTGGTCCTCGCGCTATCAGGATGAAGTGACACAAAATGCCAAAGCCAACCCGGGAGCGGCGGCGCTGGCGGCGGGGCAGTTCCAGACCTCCAGCGACGGTAATACCGTGCTGTTCGTCGAAGACGTGAAGGGCAACAAATTCGGCAGCGTGTTCCTGGCGCAACTGCGGCCGAAGGGCAATGCACGGCCATCGGTGGTGCTGGCCGACAGCGGCCACATGGAGCAGCACAAAGATGGCTCGCAGACCGTGACGCTGGACAAAGGCACACGCTTTGAAGGCACGGCGCTGCTGCGTGACTTCCGTATTACCGACTTCGTCAATTATCAGGCGCTGGTGGGATACAAAGAGGCGGTGCTCGATCCTAACGATGCCGATCAGGCCGATATCAGCACGCTGATAAAAACCAAAACGCCGCAGTTCCAGGCGGAGCTGCACTGGCGTCTGACGCTGGTGTTCGCTGTGCTGGTGATGGCGCTGATGGTGGTGCCGCTCAGCGTGGTTAACCCGCGTCAGGGCCGCGTGCTGTCGATGCTGCCGGCAATGCTGCTCTACCTGATCTTCTTCCTGCTGCAGAGCTCACTGCGCTCCAACGCGGCGAAAGGCCGGTTTGATCCGGCGATCTGGATGTGGGTGGTCAATCTGGCGTATCTGGCGCTGGCGGTGGCGCTCAACGTATGGGATACCGTACCGATGCGCCGTTTCCGCGCGCGCTTTAGCCGTGGAGGATCCGTGTGATGTTTAAGGTCCTTGACCGCTATATCGGCAAAACCATCTTCAACACCATCATGATGACGCTGTTCATGCTGGTGTCGCTGTCGGGCATCATTAAGTTCGTCGATCAGCTGCGTAAAACCGGGCAGGGCGCGTATACCGCGCTGGATGCCGGTTACTACACGCTGCTCAGCGTGCCGAAAGATATCGAGATCTTCTTCCCGATGGCGGCGCTGCTGGGCGCGCTGCTGGGGCTGGGCACGCTGGCGCAGCGCAGCGAACTGGTGGTGATGCAGGCCTCCGGCTTTACCCGTCTGCAGGTGGCGCTGGCGGTAATGAAAACCGCGATTCCGCTGGTGCTGCTGACCATGGCAGTGGGCGAATTTGTCGCCCCGCAGGGCGAGCAGATGGCGCGTAACTACCGGGCGCAGCAGCTGTACGGCGGCTCGCTGGTTTCGACGCAAAACGGCCTGTGGGCGAAAGACGGCAACGACTTTATCTACATTGAGCGCATTAAAGGCGACAACGAGATCGACGGCGTCAGTATCTATCGCTTTACCGACCAGCGGCGTCTGCTGAGCGTGCGCTATGCCGCCACCGCGGTCTGGAATAAAGATCGCAAACTGTGGGAGCTGTCGCAGGTGGATGAGTCGGACCTGAAAGATCCGAAGCAGATTACCGGTTCACAGAGCCTGAGCGGCGAATGGAAAACCAATCTGACGCCAGACAAGCTGGGCGTGGTGGCGCTGGACCCGGATGCACTGTCGATCAGCGGTCTGTATAACTACAGCAAATATCTCAAACAGAGCGGCCAGGAATCCGGGCGCTACCTGCTGAATATGTGGGGCAAAATCTTCCAGCCGCTGTCGGTGGCGGTGATGATGCTGATGGCGCTGTCGTTTATCTTTGGTCCGCTGAGAAGCGTATCGATGGGCGTGCGCGTGGTCACCGGCATCAGCTTTGGCTTCCTGTTCTACGTGCTGGATCAGATCTTCGGGCCGCTGAGTCTGGTGTACGGTTTACCGCCGGTGCTGGGCGCGATTCTGCCGAGCGGCGCGTTCTTCGCCATCAGTTTGTACCTGTTGCTGAAACGGCGGTAGTGAGGGTTGCAGGGGCGCGATTCAGGGCGCCCCTGTCATTCCCGCACCGTTACCGTAGGGTCGCCATTCATGGCGACCTTTTTTATACATGGCGACCAGGTCAATGCCCGCACCGTTAGCGCAACGTCTGCAGCCAACCCGGCAGCTGCGACAGCAAAAACAGCACCAGGCCAATGGTACCGCCCACCAGCGTGCCGTTGATGCGGATAAACTGCAAATCACGGCCAATGTTCAGCTCAATCTGTTGCGACATCTCGCGCGCATCCCAGCTCTTCACCGTATCGCTGATATGGCGGGTGAGAAACGCCGCAAACTCCGGCGCGACGCTGCGCGCAGCGTCTTCCAGATGCTGATTCATTGAGGTACGCAGTGCTTCATCGGCGGCCAGCGTTTCGCCCAGCCACAGCGCCGCCAGCCGCACCCGCTCCTGCACGCGCGAATCGTCACTGTTGAGGTCGCTCTTCAGCCAGCGGCGCAGGTCCTGCCACAGCTCGCCGATATAACGGTTAAACGACTCATCCTCTTTCAGCCAGTGTTTGATGGTCTCGGCCCGTTCGGCCATCTCCGGATCGCTTTTCAGTCGCTCTATCAGGCGCTGTACCGCGCGGTTAAAACCGAGGCGAAATTCGTGGCCCTGGTCGCGCGCCACTTCATCGAGAATCGAATCCACCGCGTTGGCGACCAGCTCGGCGCTGTGTTCGCCCAGCCATTCGGTCGGCAGCACTTTGGCTTTGATCGGATGTTCGCGTTTCAGCCAGCGCACAATCTGCAGCGCGATAAACTCGCGCGTGCCGGGTTTGTGCAGCAGACGCAGCAGCTGTTGCACTGCAGCGTCCAGCAGCTCCTGATGGCGATTGTTTTTGGTCAGGCTGTCCAGCAGCAGCGCGCTGGACTGGGTCAGATCGACCTTATCCAGTGCGCGATGCACCGCGCGGCGCAAAAAGCGCTGAATACGCTGATCGTCGGTGAGATCGAGGAAACCGCGCATCACCTGCAGCAGGTGGCGGCCAATGCGATCGGCGTTGCCCGGCGTATTGAGCCACTGCGCCAGCAGCTGTGACGGATCGTGGCGGCGAATCAGTGCCAGCAGCGAATCGGTATCAAGAAACTTCTCCTGCACGAAGCGGCCAAGATTCTCGCCGATGCGATCTTTGTTGCGTGGAATGATTGCCGTATGGCGCGAGATGAACGGCACCGGCACGCGACGAAACAGCGCCACCACCGCAAACCAGTCGGCCAGCGCACCGACCATCGCCGCTTCGGCAATCGCCTTCAGCCCCAGCACCCAGAACGTGGGCGGCAGAAACAGCGTCACGACAAAGGTCGCGGCGGCAATCAGCAGCAGCGACAGGGCCAGACGCTTGCTCCGTTTTAATTGTTGATATTTATCCATACCACGATCATAGCAGAGGGCGATTAACGGCGGCGTCCACCGAGCAGACTGCCCAGCACGCCGCGGATGATCTGATTGGTCACCTGGCGCGCCGCGCTTTTCGCCACGCTCTGCACTACGCCGTCGCGCTTGCCGCCGCGCGGCCCGGTGCTGCCGAACAGAATCTCTTTCAGCCCACCCAGAATGCCGTCATCCACCGCCACGCTATTGCCTTTGCTGGGCGGCGCATCGGCCTGCTGCGGCGCGGCCTGTACGCCTTGCTGTAACATTTCGAACGCCGATTCGCGATCGACGGCACTGTCGTATTTGCCATACAGCGGCGAATGGTTGATCAGGCTGTTGCGTTCATCAGGAGTGGCCGGCCCCATGCGCGAGCCCGGCGCGATCACCATGGCGCGCTGCACCATCGACGGGCTGCCTTTCTCATCGAGGAAAGAGATCAGCGCCTCGCCGGTGCCCAGCGCCTGAATCGCCTCCACGGTATTAAACGCCGGGTTGGCGCGCATCGTTTCGGCGGCGCTTTTCACCGCTTTCTGGTCTTTCGGCGTGAAGGCACGCAGCGCATGCTGCACGCGGTTACCCAGCTGACCCAGCACATTATCCGGAATGTCTGCCGGATTCTGCGTGACAAAGTACACGCCAACGCCTTTCGAGCGAATCAGGCGAATCACCTGTTCCACTTTCTCCAGCAGCACCGGCGGCGCGTCGTTAAACAGCAGATGCGCTTCGTCAAAGAAGAACACCATCTTTGGTTTGTCCAGATCGCCGGCTTCCGGCAGCTGTTCATACAGTTCCGCCAGCAGCCACAGCAGGCTGGTGGCGTAGAGTTTCGGCTGCTGATAAAGCTTTTCCGCTGCCAGGATATTGATGAAGCCTTTGCCGTCAGCGTCGCAGCGCATCCAGTCACGGATATCCAGCATCGGTTCACCAAAGAAGTGTTCGGCACCTTGCTGCTCCAGCGCCAGCAGGCCGCGCTGAATGGCGCCCACCGAGGCGCTGCTGATATTGCCGTACTGCGTCTGAAACGCTTTGGCGTTATCACCGATGTATTGCGTCATGGCGCGCAAATCTTTGAAATCCAGCAGCAGCAGGCCCTGATCGTCGGCGATACGGAAGATAATTTGCAGCACGCCGGACTGCACCTCATTGAGGCTGAGCAGTCGCGCCAGCAGCAGCGGGCCGAGATCGGACACCGTTGCGCGCACCGGATGGCCCTGCTGGCCGAAAATATCCCACAGCATCACCGGATTTTTCTGCGCCTGCCAGTCGGTGACGCCAATCTTCGCCAGCCGCGCCAGCAGCTTTTCCGAGCCGTCGCCCGCGGCCGCAATGCCGGAAAGATCGCCTTTGACATCGGCCATAAACACCGGCACGCCGATGGCGGAGAAGGATTCTGCCAGCTTTTGCAGCGTCACGGTTTTACCGGTGCCGGTCGCGCCGGTTATCAGTCCGTGACGGTTAGCCATGGCGGGCAGCAGATGCAGTTGAAGGTCAGGTGTCTGGGCGATCAGCAGTGGGGTAGTCATAATGGTTGCGCTCTCCGGCATTGCGTAATGACTCAAAGAATAGCAAGCGGTGCGCGGGAGAGAGAGGGATATTTGGGTGAAAAATAAAGGGAGTTACGGTTGCTGCCCGCGCGATTGGCCCTTCACCCGCAGGCGGGAGAAGGCTGGAATGAGGGGCAGCGCGCACCAACCTACTTCTTCTCTACCGCATCGAAAAACAGCAGGCTCACGCCGATGCCCTGCTGCACGTGGCTGAGGTTATTACGCACCGCCACCTGCTGCGCGCCCTGCAGCATCACCACGAACGGCGAATCCTGCTGTACGCGCTGTTGCAGCGCGGTATACAGCGCGCGGCGCTGGCTGGCGTCGCTCTCACCGGCTGCGGTGCGCGTCTGCGCGCTCAGTTCGGGAATCTCCCAGCCGACGCGCCACGCCAGCGTTTTAGAACCGCCCGGCACGTTATAGGCAAAGGCGCTGGCGTTGGTATTCGGATCCACATAGTCCGCGCCCCAGTAAATAAAGATCGACTGGAAATCACGGCCGCGCATTTTGCCCCACAGTTCCGATTCCGCCACCGGCTGCAGCTCAATCTGCACGTCGGCTTTGGCAAAGCTGGCCTGCAGCGCCTGCGCCACGTCGATGTACGGCGGCTGATTGATCACCGTCAGCGAGAATTTGCTGCCGGGCCTGATACCGCCCTGCGCCAGGATCGCTTTGGCTTTGGCCACATCGTAATGGAACGGCTGATTCTCCAGCGCGCCATCAAAGCCCTGCGGCAGGAAGCTCTGGTGAATACGGTACTGGCCTTTCAGCAGATCGCGTGAAATGGCGTTGTAATCCACCAGCCAGCGCGCCGCCTGCCACAGCGCCGGATTACCCAGCGCCGGCTGCGCTTTGTTTTGCGTATTAAACGCCAGGTAATAGACCAGGCTCGACGGGAAGGCCTCAATGCGCAACTGCTGGTCGTTTTTCAGCGCATCGATCTGGTCCGGGCCCAGCTGGTACGCCACATCGACATCGCCCTGCTGAATCAGCAGGCGGCGCGCACCGGCATCGGCCACGCCTTTTAGCAGGATGCGTTTCAGCTGCGGCTGCGGGCTGGCGTGCGGATTTGCGCTCAGCACCAGCGCCTGTTGCGGCACGTATTGCTGGATGCTGAATGCGCCGCTGCCTGCGGAGTGAGTGTGCAGCCAGCCGTTGCCGCTGTCGTTGGCGATGATGTGCTGCTGCACGGTTTTGCTGTCCACCACCGAGGCTACCGGCGCGGTCAACAGGCGCAGCGCCAGATCCTGACCAATCTGCGCCGGCCACTGAATCTCCAGCTGATGATCGTTCACCGCCCGCAGCTGGCTGGCGATGTTGTCCGCCGTCCAGCCAAACTCAGCGAGAATAAACGACGGGGCTTTATTGAGCTGCACCGCGCGCGTCAGCGAAAACACCACGTCCTGCGCGGTCACCGGGTTACCGCTGACGAAATGCGCATCCGGTTTCAGATTGAACACCAGGCTGTGCGGCGTGCTGCCGGGCTGCCATGAGGTGGCGAGCAGCGGCGCGAGTTTTTGTGGCGCATCGCGATCGGCCTCTACCAGCGTCTGATAAATGTTGCGCTGCACGCTGTTACTGACGGTCTCAAAACTTTCTGCCGGGTCGAAGCTGATAATGCCGTCGAGCGGCACGGCCACCACCAGCGTGTCTTTTGGCGTGGCGGCCTGCAGGGCAAAGGCGCTGCTGAATAAGGTGAAGAACAATAAGAGTGCTCGCATCATGATTATCCTGAGTAATTGATGCGACGACTTTATCGCTGTCGCGCTGCTGGCTAAATGCCGGTTTGTTCTGAGCTGTGCCGGAAATAACAATTAATACCGGCAATTAACTAATCGGTTATTTTGTGCGCGCGCTGTCATATTCAGGAAATAAACTGCTCAGACGTTGCGCATTGAGCCAATAAGCGGTTATTGATAAGAATAAGCTCTGGTATGGAAGTATGATTTTTTCTGATTAATTAAGCTGAGCGACTATTTCTCACGCCGATTTGTTTCAGTCATTTGCCCAGTCTCTGGTGCTAATCTCCTGGCATTTGTACGGTTAAAAGCGCAATTCCCGCTGCGAAAGCGCGTCCACAGCGCCTGGCGACTTTTCGTCAGGTTGATGGTTTCTCATCAAAACACATTTATAATTTAATGCTTACATCCTGAAATATCTGTATCCATAAGATTGCCAGCTTGTTTGCCGATTTATAAATCTATTAACAAAAATAATTCCCTTTCTTAGCAAGTGAGAGTCGTCGCGCCATGCTTTTAGAAAAACCGACCACCAGACGTAAGTTTTTACTTGGGTCGTTGCTGGCTTTGCCATTAAGCGACCTGGTTTTAAAAGGACTGACTGCAGCCCAGGCTGCGGAAATGGCAGCACCGGACCTTGCCGACTATAAACCGATCTTTTTTAGCGCTGAGGAGTGGCAATTTATTCTGGCCGCGACCGATCGCCTGATCCCCGCCGGTGGCAACGGCAAAGCGCCGGGTGCGCTGGAAACCAACGTGCCGATCTTCATTGACCAGCAGCTGCACAGCCCGGAGTTCGGCGCAGAGATCTACCTGCAGGGGCCGTTTGACGTGCACGCGCCCGCCACCATGGGCTATCAGATCCCGTTCACGCCGCAGCAGATGTATCGCACCGGCATCAAACTGGTGGAGCAGTGGACGCAAAGCACCTACCACAAAGCGTTTTCTGAGCTGACGCTGGCAGAGAAAGACGCGGTGCTGACCAAAGTGAATAAAAACGACGGTATCGACTTTGCCGCGCTGGGCGAACCGAACCTGAAAGCCTCGCAGTTCTTCAGCCAGGTGCTTTCCGATACCAAACACGGCTACCTCGCTGACCCGATGTACGGCGGCAACAAAGGCATGAAAGCCTGGATCGCCATCGGCTTCCCGGGGGCACGCGCCAGCTTCACCGAGTGGGTGAAGCAGCATAACGTGCCGTATCCGCTCGGACCGGTCAGCCTGATGGGCGAACGCGCCTGAATCCCCGTATTTGGTATGTGAGACAGAAAAACATGGCACAGATTACAAAGAAAGAAGTCGACGTCGTGGTGTGCGGCCTCGGCTGGGCCGGCTCGCTGATGAGTATCGAGCTGGCAATGGCCGGACTGGACGTGCGCGCCCTTGAGCGCGGTGGCGAGCGCGACTACCCGGATTTCGCTTACCCGAAACCGGCCGATGAGTACGCCTATAACGTGCGCAACAAAGTGTTCGCCACGCCAAAAGAAGTGGCGGTCACCGTGCGTTACAACATGGACCAGACGGCGCTGCCAACCCGTAAATGGGGCGCATTTGCTCCGGGTACTGGCGTCGGCGGCGCGGGCATGCACTGGACGGCGGTACTGATTCGCCCCACGCCCACCGATATCAAACTGAAAACCTACGTCGATCAGGCCTATAAGCCCGGCATCCTGCAGGATGACATGCGCGTGATGGACTTCCCGTTCACCTGGGATGAGATCGAGCCGTATTTCTACAAGTTTGAGCTGATTTGCGGCCAGTCGGGCACCACCGGCAACCTGCGCGGGCAAATTCTGGAAGGCGGCGATCCGTTTGAAGGCCCGCGTTCCGAGCCGTATCCGTTGCCGGCGCTGGACGATACGCTGAACAACGTGATGTTCAAAGAGGCGGCGAAGAAGCTGGGCTATCATCCGTTCCCGAACCCGTCAGCCTGCGTCTCACGCGCGTGGAAAAACCCGTACGGCAACCAGATCGCTCCCTGCAACTACTGCGGCTACTGCTCGAAATATCCGTGCCTGAACTACTCAAAAGCCTCACCGCAGACGGCGGTGATGGACGCGCTGAAGCGCATGCCGAACTTCTCCTATGAAGTGCACGCGGAAGTGTACAAAGTGGTGCTGCACGACGACGGCAAAACTGCGAAGGGCGTGCTCTATTTTGACGCTGACGGCAACGAAGTGTTCCAGCCGGCGAAGATTGTGGTGCTCTCCAGCTTCCAGCTGTACAACGTGCGCCTGATGCTGCTGTCCGGCATCGGCAAGCCCTACAACCCGATCACCGAAGAGGGCGTCGTCGGGCGTAACTATGCGTTTCTGTCCAACGGCGGCGCCACGCTGTTCTTCAAAGACAAAAACTTCAACGCCTTCGCCACCGCTGGCGCGACCGGTCAGATGTTCAACGACATCTCGCCTGGCAACTTCGACGGTCCGGGACTCGGCTTCCTCGGCGGTGCCAAAATCCACAGTTCGCAGGCAACCGGTACGCCGATTGGCACCGCGCTGCCGAAAGGCACTCCAAGCTGGGGCATGGGGTACAAAGAGGGGCTGGAGCAGTGGTACAACCATTCGATGAAGATCAGTATTACCACCACCTGCCAGTCGTACCGCGATATCTATCTGGATCTGGATCCGCACTACACCGACCATCGCGGTCAGCCGCTGCTGCGCATGACCTTTAACTGGAAACAGAACGAGCTCAAGCTGCAGCAGCACCTGAAAGGCATCGTTGGCGACATCGCCAAGGAGCTGAATCCGGACAGCATGAGCATGAGCTTTCTGCCGATGGGCGCTGACTTTGACCTGACCAAATACGTCTCTACCCACAACGTGGGCGGCGCGGTGATGGGCGACAACCCGAAAACCTCGGCGCTGAACAAGTACCTGCAAAGCTGGGATGTGCACAACGTATTTGTGCCGGGCGGTAACGCTTTCCCGCAGAACTTCCAGGCGAACCCGACCGACACCATCGGCGCGATTACCCTGATGGCGGCGCAGGCTATCAAAGAGCACTATTTGCAGAATCCCGGCCCACTGGTACAGGCATAAGCACATGAAATTAAAATCATTGTTAATCGCTCACGCGGTGCTGCTGGGCAGCTGTGCGGTGCAGGCGCAGGCAGCAGATGACGCATCACTGATTAAAAAGGGCGAGTATCTGGCGCGCCTTGGCGACTGTATGGCGTGTCATACCGTAGCCGGCAAAGCGGATTACGCCGGCGGACTGGCGATTGAGTCGAACCTCGGCACCATTTACTCCACCAACATCACGCCGGATAAACAGCACGGCATCGGCAACTACAGCGAGCAGCAGTTCTCGGACGCGGTGCGCAAAGGCGTACTGCCGGACGGCTCGCGCCTTTACCCGGCGATGCCGTACCCGGATTACGCCAAAATCAGCGATGAAGACCTGCACGCGCTGTACGTCTACTTCATGCAGGGCGTGAAGCCGGACAGCGAACAGCCGCCGGAAACAAAGCTGAGCTTCCCGTTCAGCCAGCGCTGGGGCATGCGTTTCTGGAACTGGGCGTTTACTTCGGACAAGCCGTTCCAGCCGATTGGCGGCGCGTCAGCGCAGGTTAATCGCGGTGCTTACATCGTGGAAAGCCTCGGCCACTGCGGCAGCTGCCACACGCCGCGCGGCCTCGGCATGAACGAGAAGGCGCTGGACAGCAGCGACGATCGCTTCCTCGTCGGCGGCAGCCTGAATAACTGGGAGGTGCCGTCGCTGCGCGGTGTGCCACGCTGGAGCGAGCAGGAGATTGTCGATTATCTGCAAACCGGACGTAACGATAAAGCCGCGGTGGGCGGTGAGATGACGTCAGTGGTGGAGCACTCCAGCTCGCACATGACGGATGCCGATCTGCAAGCGATTGCCGCTTACCTCAAGTTCCTCGGCGGCAATCCACCGCTGCAGGCGTACGACGTGCAGGCGCAGCAGAAGACCGAAGCGAAGCTGACAGCGGCGCAGAATCTGAGCGAAGGCGAGCGTCTGTATCTCGACAACTGCGGTGCCTGTCACTTTGTCACCGGCAAAGGCGCACCGGGGATCTTCCCGGAGCTGGATCAGGCCACTATCGTCAATGCGCAGGACCCCAGCGGGTTGATTCACACCATTCTGGCCGGTGCGCAGCAGCCCTCAACGGAGAAAGCGCCGTCGACGCTGGCGATGCCGCCGTTTGCGTATCGTCTGACCGATGATGAAGTGGCGCAGCTGGCCACCTTTATTCGTCAGGGCTGGAGCAACCACGCGCCGGCAGTGACGAAAGAACAGGTGGCGGATGTGCGGAAAACGCTGCACTAAAACCTAGCGGCGCGATCTGGCGCGCTGTCCTGATGGCAATGCCCGGCGTCGCGTGATGTCGGGCATTGCGCGATGAATCGC
This sequence comes from Type-C symbiont of Plautia stali, assembly GCF_059730935.1. Taxonomy (NCBI): domain Bacteria; kingdom Pseudomonadati; phylum Pseudomonadota; class Gammaproteobacteria; order Enterobacterales; family Enterobacteriaceae; species Type-C symbiont of Plautia stali. Next base: position 647,393 of record NZ_AP035923.1, read on the forward strand.
ACCGCTACCGTACGGTGCGATTTTTTATTGTTTAATGAAAGGTGTGCGCCACTTCCAGCACGCCGTTAATGACAAACTGCACGCCCATACACACCAGTAAAAACCCCATCAGGCGCGAAATCGCTTCGATGCCGCCTTTGCCGACCAGCTTCATGATGGCGCCGGAACTGCGCAGCGAAATCCATAAAATCACCGCCACCGCCAGGAACGTCAGCACCGGCGCGATGGCCACCACCCACGCGGGGAAATCGACGCCGGCTTTCACCGTCGAGGCCGAACTGATGATCATCGCGATGGTGCCCGGTCCGGCGGTGCTCGGCATTGCCAGCGGCACAAAGGCGATATTCACCGTTTCGCGCGGATCGTCGCTGGCGTCGAGTTCATCCAGCTTGTGTTTGGCCTCCACCGAATGCCCGACCGGTTTGGCGGGGAACAGCATGCGAAAGCCGATAAAGGCGACAATCAGCCCGCCGGCCATGCGCAGACCGGGAATGGAGATGCCAAAGGTGTGCAGCACCGCGTTACCGGCGTACCAGGCGACCATCATAATCAGGAACACGTAGATCGACGCCTGCAGCGCCTGGCGATTGCGTTCCTGAAAGTTCATGTCACCTGCGAGGCCGAGAAACAGCGCCACGGTGGTTAACGGGTTAGCAAGCGGCAAAATCACCACCAGGCCGAGCCCGATGGCTTTGAACAGTTCCAGCATGATTTATTCCCTGGTTAATATCAGGCGCGCAGCTGCCAGCGCAACGGTCGCCATGAATGGCGACCCTACAGTATCCTGTGCACCGTTTTTTTCGTAGGGTGCGCATTTATGCGCGCAGCTGCCAGCGCAACGGTCGCTATGAATGGCGACCCTACAGTACCCTGTACACCGGTTTTTTCGTAGGGTGCGCATTTATGCGCACCTGGACAGCATCAATGCTTCGGCGTTTCCATCGCTTCCAGCAGCTCGGGGAAAAAATCTTCCAGCAGATCCGGCGTCATCAGCTCGGGATAATGAATCAAATGCTCGCGAATGCGTTCATTCACGTCTGGCAACAGGCGCTGGGCGGCGTCGCTGGCGCTGATTTTCTTCTGCTTCATCAGGCGCAGCACGTTATCCGGCAGGTTATCCTCATCTTCCTCGCTCTCCACGCCTTCCAGATCGTCCAGCTCATCCAGCAACTCCATCAGCGCTTCAATCTGTGGCGTGCGTGACTGATACTCTGCCGGCTTCTCGTTCTCCAGATAGCGCAGCAGCGCGCGCACCGGCGAGCCGTCCGGCGTGGCGGGTGGTTCACTGGCGAACCAGCTGAGCAGCGCATGCTGGCTCACCTGATGCACGTGATAACCGTTGTCCACCAGCTCATCGGCGAGGATGTCGGCGGTGTCGTGCTCAATCAGGCAAATGTGGGTGCGACCCGGCGTGAACTGCTCCAGCCACTGATAAATCTCCTCAATCACGCTGTCGGCGTAATGAAACGTCTGGCTGAGGTAGCTGTCATCCGGCTGGTGAACGCAGATGCGAATCAGGTCGGGATCGAAGTAAATCGCAATGTTGATGCCTTTCATGCGCGGTGTCCTGTGTGGTGCAAAACTTCACTATAGCGTCAGGGCGCGCAGAAAAACATGCTATCGCCAGCAGCCGCAGCCACTGGCGATAAAAATTACCGTAAATCAGCACGATCCAGCCCGTAAGCGCTGTCGAGCGCGCCGGGTGCCATCTGCGACAGGATCATCAGCCGGTTCCAGGTATTGATCACCGCGATCTTAAAGGTCAGCTCGCTGATCTCCACCTCGGAGAAGTGCGCGCGCAGCTCGCCGTACAGCGCCTCGTCAACGCCGTGCTCGCCAATGCGCGTCAGCGCTTCGGTCAGGGCAAAGGCGGTTTTCTCGCGCGCGCTGAACAGCGGCGATTCACGCCAGATCGCCACATGGTGCAGCCGCAGCTCATGCTCGCCGTCAATCGCCGCCTGCTTGATGTGCATGTCAAGGCAGAACGCGCAGTGGTTGAGCTGCGAGGCGCGGATATCCACCAGATGCCTGAGCGACTTCTCCAGCGACGTGCTGGCAACGCTATTCGACAGATCCGACATCGCTTTGGCCAGCGCCGGGGTGGTTTTGAAATGGTTAACACGTTGAGTCATGATTCTCCTCCGTCAGAACAGACGTTCAATGGTTTCAAGTGCTTCGGGTAACGCGCGGGCACGGCTGAGCGGGTCGTGCGTGCCGTCGACGCGGATAAACTGCACATCGCTGATGCCGATGTACGCCAGCGCCGCGCGCACGTACGGCGTGAACTGGTCATCCTGCATAAAGGGCCCGTGGGCAAACACGCTGCCGCTGGCCATCACGCAGTAAACTTTCCTGTCGCTCACCAGCCCGACTTTGGTGCCTTCGGGCGTAAAGGCGAAGGTGCGACCGGCGCGGGTAATATGGTCGAACCAGGCTTTCAGCACCGACGGCAGCCCGAGGTTCCACATCGGCGATGAGATAACCAGGGTGTCGCAGGCAAACAGCTGATCCACCAGCTGTTCCGAGGTGCGAATGGCGTTACGCTGCGCTTCATCACGCGCCTCCGGTGGGGTAAAAAAAGCCCTGATGGTGAAAGCATCGAGATGCGGCAGCGGCTGTTGCGCCAGATCCAGCACCGTCTCGTGCAGATCGTGATGGCGGCTGCGCAGCTTTTCGATCAGACGTGCCGAGGCGATGCGCGACGCCGATCCCGCCAGATCCGGGCTGACTTTAATGTGCAGCACATTCATGCAGTGATTCCTCATACGATAGAGCGATAAAAATGCAGGCCGAGCGCCTGATAGCCGCAGCGCTGATAAAACGCCTGCGCCCGGGTATTACTGATTGCGGTATCCAGCACCATACGGTGGCAGCCGTACTCACGCGCCAGCACCGCTAAGCCGTCGAGCAGCGCGGCGCCGAAGCCCTGACCGCGCAGCGCGGGATCGCTCACCAGGTCATCGATGTAGCAGAAGCTGCCGTGGATAAAATTTTCCAGCAGGCGATAACCGGCCAGCACCGCCGGCTCTCCCTGATGTTCGATCCCGGCGAGGCGATAACCCTGCGCCTGCTGACGCTGCGCCTGGGCGATAAACTGCGCCTCATCCGCCAGCCGCCCGCGCAGCGCACGCATCAGCGGGTAGCAGCGCGCGAGTTGTTCTGCAGTGGCGTAATGCACAATCTTCATGGCTGTCATCCGTATTGCGGGGGGAATGCCTGCATCTTAAACTGCTATGTCTGAGCGAACAGGGCCATTACGCGTGAAAAGAGGTAGGACATAGCGCAGTGGCTGAGGAAGGAGTGACGCGTGGGTTACAAAGAGATTTACCAGCGCTTTCGGCAGCAGATTCTTGCCGGACAGCTCCGGCCGGGCGACCGCGTACCGGCGATCCGCGTGCTGGCGGGCGAGCTGCAGGTAGCGCGTAAAACGGTGGAGGCCGCCTATGAAATCCTCATCGGCGAAGGCTATTTTGTCAGCCAGGGCGCGAAGGGCACGCGCGTCAATCCGCAGCTGAAGCTGGCGAGCGCAGCCACGCCACCGCGCGCACCGGCGACGACGCCCGCGCTGCTGCCGGTGACCGAGGGCAAAGGCGAGCTGCGGCTCGGCATCCCGGCGCTGGACGAGTTTCCGCACAAGAAGTGGCGGCTGATGTCGGCGAAAGCGGCGCGCAGCCTGCGGCCGGACGAGATGATGATACCGCCGGTGATGGGGTATGCGCCGCTGCGGGCGGCCATCGCCAGCTACCTGAACATTTCGCGCGGCCTCAACTGCCAGCCGGAGCAGATCTTCATCACCAGCGGCTACCGCGCTAACCTGCGACTGATTCTGGCGGTGCTGGCGCAGCCGGGCGACAAAGTGCTGTTCGAAGATCCCGGCTACTTCTTCGGCCAGCAGCTGCTGAAGCGCATCGCACCCAACCTGCACTATGTGCCGGTGGATGGGCAGGGCGTCGACGTGGAGTATCTTCTGCGCTATCACGCCGACGCGCGCTTTGCGGTGGTAACGCCAACGCACCAGAGCCCGCTGGCGGTCAGCCTGTCGCTGCCGCGCAAGCATCAGCTGCTGGCGTGGGCGCAGCAGCATGACAGCTGGATCATTGAGGATGATTACGACGGCGAATTTCACTACACGCGTAAGGTGATTCCGGCGCTGAAAAGCCTGGATGTGCACGACCGGGTGATCTACACCGGCACCTTCAGTAAAACCATGATGCCGGCGATGCGCATCGGCTATCTGGTGATGCCGCAGCACACGCTGGCGCAGTTCGGCGAGCTGGGCGAGATTCTGGAAACCGGCCTGCCGCTGCTGCCGCAGAAAATCCTCGCGCAGTTCCTCAGCGAAGGGCATTTTTATCGCCACATCAAGAAGATGCGCATCCTGTATCAGCAGCGTCGCCGCATGATGCTGGAGGCCATCGAAGCCTGTTTTCCGGGGCTGTTTACCTTTGAACTGACCGACGGCGGTATGCACATCGTGGCGTTTCTGCGGCGCGGCACGCAGGACGTGGCGCTGGCGACGCTGTGGGCGCAGCAGGCGCTATACGTGCGGCCGCTGTCGGGTTGGTACGCGCAGACGCAAAAGCGCTATGGCCTGGTGATTGGCTATACCAACATTCAGTCGTTTGAACAGGCGCGGGCGTTGCTGGCGCGCGTGACGGATGCGACGCGGACGTTATTGAGCGCTTAGCGGCAACGTGAGGAGAAGAGGGCGCGGGGGACAGCCCGCGCCGGCTGGCATAAGGTGAGCGGCAATTCAGACGGCAGGAAGGCGGCCTCTGAACCCGCGCGAAGGAATCACATGCCGATGTATTTTTTGCCCTGCTTCAGCACTACATCGCAGGCTTTGGTTTTCAGCTTCTCACCCATCGGCGAGTTGCTCAGACTCTGCAGATTCAGCTGCTGACCGTTGCCGGTGTTCAGCAGGCCCTGCAGCCCCTGCTGGTAATCGGTTTTCTGCTGCTGCGCGGTGGTGCTGCTCAGGCCCAGCTTGCTCAGCACCTGATCCTTCACCGACTTCACGTTGTTATCCACCACGTTGTGCTGCACGCAATATTCCATCACGCCGGCGGCGTTGGTCATGCTGTTGGCGCTCACCGCTTTATCGCCGCCGTTCAGCAGGCCGCTGAGCGAAGAGAGCGACAGTCCGCCGTTCTGCGTGTTGCTGGTGGCGGCGTTGCCGCTGTTCTGCTGCGACAGCTGCGATGTGGCGCTGCTCAGCTGATCCTGCCAGCTCGCCGCCGATGCGCTACCGGCCACCAGTGCCGCCGCGATACCCCATCCCCAAACTAACCGTTGTGTTGCTTTTTTCATCTCAACCTCGTTGTGCTTATACGTCTGACTACGTCAGTTGTGGTTAAGAGGCATGTGGCGGCAGAAAGTTCCGGAGAAGTGGCCGCCGTGCGCGAGTTTGGGAGTGTTCCGGAGGCGACTGCCGGGGTTTTGCGCAGCGTTTTTGGCAGCGCTGCTTTTTTCGACGCTTAGCGCACATCCCCATCGATTCCGGTTGCGCCGCAAGCGCGTAACGGTATAATCGCCCACGTTTTCCGCATCCTCTTCAGTGCCGAAGTGGCGAAATCGGTAGACGCAGTTGATTCAAAATCAACCGTAGAAATACGTGCCGGTTCGAGTCCGGCCTTCGGCACCATCTGATGCAACTTAAGTCGCTTACGAGCGGCTTTTTTTGTGCCTGGGATTCAGTAGCTGCAAGGTTTTTTTTGATTTTCACTTAACTTAAGTCAACCTGATTCAATCAAAATCATTTTACTGATGCGGTGGTACAGAGCTTATATTGGTGAGTTGGAAAAGACAGGCCAGTAAAGGGAGGAATGCTCGGGAAGATAGTAGTAAAGAGCCCTCCAGCGCCTAAGGTGGCTATTTATTCTCAGGGTTCAGTGAGTTTTTTTCAATATATTGCATCGCGGCTAACAAATAGGAAGCTTTGAAGGTTACATCCTGGTAGTCCTTCGGAAGTAAACTTCCGGAATCTTCAAACCGTTCAACAAATGCTGCAACTTCATTTGCATTAATCCGGCTTACATTGTTTTTCCCGTTTCGGACAAACAGCTTTTTGTCTTCAGAATACAGGATGAAAGACAATTTTTTCGCACCTGTAACCAGTTCAACTAGTTGGGTGAAATACTCCAGCATTAAATGGTATAAATCTTTATAAACCATAGTTAATGTTTCCCATTACTTTATCCGGATGAAAAGGTTTTTTATTCTCATTATTAGCCGACAGAGACTCATCACCAGAAAAACAGTGGAAAGAGCCTTGCCAGTCACCTTTTACTAATTCTCCAGATTCAAGGTTGAATGGAACGCACCAAAGCGATAAATATTCATCAAACCGAAAGGCTGGTAGCGGATTATTAAAGTATTGGTGGTGTGGATATATCAGTATCATTTTGCCTTTCCCTCCAAGGTACTTTTGCCCATAGGCAAACATCTGGTATAAATCTGACTGGCTGATATCATATTTTCTCAGACTATCACCAGCTCTGTTATCTAATAGTTTCCATTTAGCGTCCAGAACCACCGTCTGCCCGCCGGTGATAAGAAAATCAGGTTTAAGCATGAACCATCGTTGAGATGTTTTTTCGCCAACAGGAACATGCTCTAACATGAACTGGCTTTTATTCTGTTCAATAAGCTGGTAATCGTGATGCAACGCACCAGCCAGACCGCATCCGACCCAACCTTCATATAACTTCTCCATAGGGAACAACAGAGAAATTCCCTGATGGGATCCATGTTGAAAATCTGGATTCATCTGCTCAAGAATGAGTTGGCACCACGGTTTTATGGCACGATAGCCGAAGAGATATTTGCCGTCACTCCATTGCCTAAAGAGTTGTGTTGTACTGCCAAAAACAGCTTCTATGCCATCCAGTTGGTGGCTAAGTGAATTGGCCTGTCTCCAGCTCTGCCCTTGTCTGGTCACTTTTAGCGACCAATCCAAAGCCGTCCGTAGCAGACGGTTCTCGATGCGCTGAGGGGAAAACTCGGCATAACGCACATGAAAATGAGTGCCCCTTCCCGGAGGCATTCTCATTTGCGCAGTGACATTCAATTGACCACGGATAAACGCGCTATGTTCGTCCTCGATGAGGTGATAATCGAAACGCAGTCCTTTGCGCACTAAGTCAGCAAGGTGCCGTAAAAACTCACTGATTATCCATTCATGCAGAGGCTGGTCACTACACTGCAAAGCCGCCTGGTTCGCCTCACGGGGTGTAATACCCAAAGAGGCGCCTAGCATTCGGCGTAAAAGCTGACGTAGCGGGGCTACCCCAGCTGGCGCTTCAAATGTGGTTTTTGGCAGAATTTCAATTGACTCCCCACTCGGGGATTGTAGATAACCGACATAGCTTCCCAAACGCAAAAAACGCTTCCCTTCCCGGCTGAATATTTGAGAGGTTCCACTCCACGTTTGTTGCAATTGCTCAAGCCAGGAGAAAGTTGCCTCAGAGACAATTCCCAGATCCATACTGGCTGGTTGAGAATTATCACAGGTCAGCAGAGCATATTCCCGGACCTGGATCATCATGCGACAATACCCTGATAAGCTTCTGCAGACGTGAAAGCATGTTGATTGATACGGAAGCGCCTGTCAGATAAGCTATCCGCAATATCTTTCGGGAATAGTGCAGAAAATGATGGTAGTTGTGCTGACTGCTGCAACAGAATAAAACGGTTTTCTTTCTCTTTTACTGAGTCATTAAGCACCCAACCGATACGCTCATAGTCATCAAAGAAATACTCTCTCAGCAATGGGATGATTTTTTCCTGGAAGATGCTGGCAAGACAGGCTTTACGGTCGGCATTATTTTCTAATTTTTTTAGCGGCATGAAGTAAGCATGACCAATCATATGCTCACTATCCAGCAGCGCTTCGATACGCTGATTAATGCGCGTTAACAACGTTTCGACATCAACGCCAAACGCAGTGACCCCAGCTAACAACTCTGGTCGTGCGGGCATTTCTGTAAAGCTAAAGCGACGCCTTAACGCCAGGTCCATCTGAATGAGCGACTTATCCGCAGTATTCATCGTTCCAATGACATAAACATTTTGCGGTACTGAGAATGTTTGTTTCGAATAAGGAAGCATCAGCGACCGCTCATCTTCAGCCCCTTGACGTTTGTCTGCTTCAAGAAGCGTGATAAGTTCACCAAATATACGCGCTATATTGCCACGATTGATTTCGTCTATTATCAGTACATGTGGAAGATCCTGACTATCGACATTCTCAACTGGAGCCAGCAACTGAGTTAATTTTTCACGATCAATCGTCGTATCCTGCAACTCATAAAGGGTCATCTGAGATAACGACTTTATGAAAATTTGCTCTTTAGGAAGGCTTGGAGTGTATGTTCTTAGCCATTTAACTGAACGCATTTGATGGTAATACTCACGTTCATCGTTGGGTAAATAACTATACCCACCTGTAATCTCAGCTATTGCACGAAATTTATGATTTCCATCAGAGACGACGATTATGTCGCCATTCTTCATAATGTTTTTAAAAGTATTTACGGCAACAGCCATATAATTACTGGTGCCTTCCAATGACTGTTTTTCTGATGCAATCCGGGCCTTAACTGATTCAAAGGTCGAGCAATTACTAAAATCGATATCCTCTCCCCAACCTAGCAGTACATAATTATTATTCAGGCAATCTTCGTAAACATCCTCTTCTCCCCCCATGGTATTACCGAGAGACATCTTCCAGATCCGACGACCTTTGAGAGAGATAGATTGTGTTGCGCTCCCCTGAACCTTAACACTGGCATTCAGGCACAATTGTTTAAAAATACCATCTACAACTTCGTAGCGAAGAGTACCCGATTTTTCATCAGTCGTAGCGCGAATCCCTTCGATAAAGTCTTCATAGGAGAAACTCTGATGAAAAGTGGTAAACATGATGCGCTGCTTTTCTACCAGCATCTGATAACGCTGCTTTACCTTTTCCCGTAGATCGCTGCCTTGATGTTCGTGCGTAGCCTGTTGGTACCAGGCATGATCGGCAATTTTGACTGCCATTTCGGTGGTAGTGTAGGTTTTACCTGTGCCGGGTGGTCCGAAGAGGATTTGGTTTAAGGGGTACATTAATGATTCTTCCTTGTTTTGGCTATCTCTTTTTATTCCAGGTTGGGTGGTTGAAGAAGGCTGGCTACCCAGCAAAGCCACCAGCGTCTGCAACGCTTCAACTGACTCAACATCAGCCGCGAAACCATATTGGGATGTCCCATTATCTTTCGGGTAACGGCGGTAGCTGGTGCTTTTGACTTTTTCCCAAAGGCAGTGGATACCCGCAATGCGGTCAATTTCTGCCTTTAAGGCAAGGGTTTCTGGTGCAAGAACCAATGGACTCTTTTTAACCACGCCGTCCCGACTGCGTTTGACATACAGATACTTACCATTCCCGAGCGCATGTTCGGATGCATAGCTTGGCTCGAATTTTCCAGCCTCAAGCCGGTAACCCAACTCATTCAACGCATGGTAAATCTCAAGCGAATTCAGCATTTCTTACACCACTCCTTGATGAAAAAGCGTTAAGCCCCTTTCAACATATCAAACACCACGCGGGCAAAGCCCTTAGCCAGTTCAGGATTAGAGAGATATTGCACCATCATCTCCTGCTGGGCTTCATTGCTATCCATGACAGCATCATCAATCGCCTTTGGGAAATCGCCCAGCATCGCCTGTTCGCGTGTGTTGTTGGCGATCTGGGTCATCACCGCCTGGTTTTCTGACAGCTTGTCGCGCACCGCAAAGGCATAATTGATCATATCTTTATCGGACAGATCATCGGTGACAAAAAGCTCATTCAGACGAGCCAGGATATTTGACAGAAACTCCTCTTTTTTGTCCTTTGGTTTCGCCGTGCCGACATCATTACCCGGTTTGATTTTGTATTCCTCTGCATCCTCTTGCAGCTTCAGGTGCTGTTCGTGGAGTTTAGACAGGCGATAATGGCTCATCTCCACATTGCTTAAATCAATCTCGTCTTCTTCAATACGCTGTTCATGCAGCAACGGACGCAAATGGCGGGCGAATAGGCTCAGCTTTTCAAGGTTCTTGTCGTCATAATCGACGATTTGCGACATAAACTCGTAAAAGCGGACAAAACTGCCGAGATCTTTCTTGAAGATATCCAGCTTACTTTTTTCTTTCTCGCAATCTTTAAAGGTGTTTTCCGCATTGGTGATCAACACAACATCACCGGTCTTCTTGGTGCGTTCAAACATCTCTTTAGCCAGCACATAGGCATCAATCGCCGAAGTGTAGCGATGCTTCCAGCGCTCCACCGCAGGTTTGCAGATATTGCTGATGGCAGCGTTGGATTTGTTTTTGCTGAAGAAAGCCTCACAGAACTGCTCTACCTCGTTCCACAGGAAAATACCGCTGGTGCGCAGCTTTTCATAGAGCTCAAATACAAGCTGTGGATCGCTGACATCCGTTAGTTCTGCTGTCTGGTAGTACGGCTGGAAAGCACCCAAGATCTCGTCAGGCTCGTTGTAGAAATCGAGCACAAACGTGCCGGACTGCGCCTTCCCAGGATAAGTACGGTTCAGGCGCGACAGCGTCTGTACACACTCTACGCCACCCAGCTTTTTATCCACATACATGGCGCACAGCTTGGGCTGGTCAAAGCCAGTTTGAAATTTGTTAGCCACCAGCATCACTTGGTAGTCGTCAGTATCAAACGCTGTACGCATATCCCGGCCTTTCAGTCCGGGGTTCATGTTTATCTCAGTGAATTTCTGGTTGAGCAGCGCAAGGCTATTGTGGTCATCTTCATGGAATTCTACCTCCCCAGAGAATGCCACCATTGCGCTGATCTTGTCGTACTTCTGCTCGGCGATGTATTTGTCGAACGCCAGCTTGTAGCGCACCGCCGCTTTACGCGAACTGGTCACCACCATCGCTTTTGCCTGGCCGGCCAGTAGGTGCATCACATGCTTACGGAAGTGCTCAACAATCACCTTCACTTTCTGCGACACGTTATGATCGTGCAGCGAAACCCACTGGTTGAGTTTGATCTTTGCTTTCTTGCTGTCCACTTCCCGGTCAGGATCCTCCAGCTTTTGCAGCAGCTTGTAGGCTACCTTGTAGTTGGTGTAATTCTTCAGCACATCAAGAATAAAGCCTTCTTCAATGGCCTGGCGCATGGAGTAAACGTGGAACGCTTCCGGTTTGTTCGTTTTCGATGCGGGTTCCTGCGGATTCGGGCGGCGGCCAAACAGCTCCAGCGTTTTGGCTTTCGGCGTGGCGGTGAAGGCGTAATAGTTGAGATTGTTGCTGCCTTTACGCGCGGCGACGGTAGCATCCAGAATATCTTCTGAAGACATCTCTACATCGTCATCCGCCTCTTCGGTCATCAGCACTTCTTTCAGCTGACGCGCAGTAGAACCACTCTGCGAGGAGTGCGCTTCATCGGCAATCACCGCGTATTTACTCTGCTTGAGGCTGACGCTGTTTTCAATCGCCTTCAGGACAAACGGGAAGGTCTGGATGGTGACGATAATGATCGGCTGCGAGTTTTCCAGCGCGCTGGCCAGCTTTTCTGATTTAGAGCCGTCGCCTTCTTTGTTATTGATACGCCCAACCACGCCATCCTGATGTTCAAACTGATAGATAGTGTCCTGCAGCTGATCGTCAAGCACGGTACGGTCCGTCACCACAATCACCGAGTGGAACTGCTTCTCGCCATTTTCATCGTACAGGCGGGAAAGCTGATGAGCCGTCCAGGCGATAGAGTTCGATTTGCCCGACCCCGCACTGTGCTGAATCAGGTATTTATTGCCAGTTCCTTCCACCGTAGCGGCGGTGATCAGTTTGTTCACCACATCCCACTGGTGATAACGCGGGAAAATCAGGCTCTCGCATTTGTACTTCAGGCCAACGGGATTTTCTTTTTCGACGATTTGCAGATGCACAAAACTGGCGAGAATTTTCAACAAATTGTCCGGCAGCAGCACCTCATTCCACAAGTAGCTGGTGGCGTAGTCGTTGGCATCTTCCGGAGTGTCGTTCCCCGCGCCGCCGTCATGTGTGCCTTTGTTAAACGGCAGGAAGAAGGTTTTATCGCCCTCGAGCCTGGTCGCCATAAACACTTCGTATTGGCTGACAGCAAAGTGCACCAGCGCGCCGCGTTTAAAGGTCAGCAGCGGCTCTGGCTTATTGGTGCCTGGGTCCTTCGGCAAACGCGTTTTCTTATATTGCGTGATGGCGTTTTGCACCGTCTGCTTAAATTCAGACTTCAGTTCCAGAGTCGCTATCGGCAGGCCATTGACGAATAACACCAGGTCGATACGCCACTTCTTCGCTTTTATCCCCGTTTCTTCGAATGCGGCGTTCGACGCATGCGGGCTGTAAACAAGCTCCGGCACAATACGGCAGATATTATGTTTGTAGCGGGTCAGAGTTTCCGGATTGAGATTATGTTCCGGCTTAAACTGGCACAGGGAAAAACGCGCGTTATGACTTTTGATACCATGACGCAGCACGCCAAGCGTACCGTAAGTGCGCGACAGCATATCGGTGGCGTTGATATCCGCTTTTTTCAGCTGCGCCACCAGCGCATCGAGGAAATGACGCTCGGTATCGGTGGGGTAAATTTTGGCAAACTTCTCCCACTCCTGCGGCTGCGTGGTTTGCACAAAGGTTAGCGCATCTTGTGAGTACAGCGCACGTTCGCGATCGTAGCCGTTAGCTTTACCAACAAGCCAGCCGCGATCGACCATCTGAGCAATCATTTCATCCTGGAAAATCAACTCCTTGGTGCTGTCCATGCTCATGCGGTAACCTCCTTTGGCTCCTCAACATTCTGCGTGTCAGGGGCAACCCAGTCGCGGACGTCGATTTTTCCGGTGACGGCGGCGGAGATCAGGGCGGTGCGGCGTTCCTGTAGTAACGCAACTTGGTTAACACTCAGTTCTTCAGACTTCTTTAATTTTCCTAGTTGCAGCTTTATAAATTTTAGAATTTCCACCCGTTCTTCAACTGGGGGAATTAGCAATGGCGTTTCTTTGATATTTGTTGATGAAATTGATGCAAGGTTCGTACTTTGTTTCGCTACTCGATAGAAGTGAAATTTTGCATAAGCAGCTCGAGTAAGCATATCTAGCCAATCTGATTCAATGTTTTGAGGGCGAATTGCAAAAACATGATTTTGATGAATACAATTATCAATTGACGCCGACCAGACCGCACCACGGCCTAATTGGTCATTATCCCCACCCTCATTCATCAATACGTCACCATCGCGAAGCAAATATCGTTCAAGCTGGCTCGGTTCAATATCTATGACATGTACATCTTCAAGATCGAGATAACCATCTTGGACGTTAGCTACACGAAGCATAGGAACTGAGATACTATTTTTACCTGTTAGATCTTTCCCTTTAGGTATTCCTGACTGCAGGTTTGCCGTATGTTTTAATCTGCGAACAATCCAATGCTCCGGCACTTCCCCTAACCACTCCACGCTAGAATCTTTCATCGGCACATTAGGGTTTAGCCCTTTGGTGACGGCATGGCTAATCACTGCCTGACGTTTTTCTTTAAGTAGTTCAATTAGTTGCTGTTGCTTCTCGATCAGGTTGTCGATTTTTGTGGTTTCGTGATCGAGGAAAACTGCGATTACATTTTGTTCCTGAACCGAAGATAATGGTAGGCTGAGAGCACCGAACTGCTCATAGTTAATTGATTTTCCATCTCTTAAGCTATCCGTCGATGACTGTAATGCAGCAATAAAAGGCATGCATTTTAAAAGATAACTATAGTAACCATAACTGATCGGTTTAGAATTTTTCAAAACTGTATATGCGGGCGATACACATCCAGTGTACTGGCTATATTCAATACCGCCCTCAAAACTACGTAAACTTATAACAAAATTATTAACTTCTACATGTCTGAATGATTCCGTCCCTTTTAATGCAAGCATCACTTTTGAGTCATTTAGTTGCATCATTAAAGACTGGGGAATTACACCATACTTTTGGCTTGCTGCGAGCTGCTCATCACTTTTATATGCATGTGTACGCACGCTTTGAAACATACGTTTTGCAGATAAGATTTCCCAATGACTGGGGATCTCCCCCAACCACTCAACCCCAGAATCCTTATAGTCCGGATATGCCTTATACTTAGCCATCAGGAATGCACCTCCTGCAGCAGCTTCATAATTTCAGCGCTGACCGCATCCAGATCGGCATCAATCTCTTCGAGCGGGCGCGGCGGCTGGTAGACGTAGAAATGGCGATTAAACGGAATCTCATACCCCACAGTACCTACTTCGCCATCTTTCGCATCGCGCTTATCGGCGTTGATCCACGCGTCATTCACATGCGGCAGCACTTCTGCTTTGAAGTAGTTTTCAATCAGGTCACTGGTGGACACCGCCGGATTCAGCGGCACGTTTTCGTTATCGCGCAGCTCGCCGTCCTGTTCGAACTCCACCACTTTCCCCTTGTATTCAAACGCACCGTACAGCGGCTGAGCGGCTTCTTTCAGCGCCTTCTTCACCACTGGCTCGGCATCCGTGTTTTTGATGGTGATAGCGTCGATAAACTGCTTGTTCTCTTTGATGTCCAGCTTCACGCCAGCCGTTTTGATGGCCCCTTTTAGGGTCAGCTGGAACTGATTGAAGTCATTGCTCATCAGCGTTTTACCACCCGCCTGCGTACCCAGAGCCGTCTGAATCTGCTGAGCCTTTTCCATCAATCCGCGCTGTGCCAGCCACAGCTTGCTGTCGAGCAGGTCTTTAATCTGCTTCTCTTTCAGCTCGGCAAATTCAGCTTTGATGATGGCGCGCGCTTCTGCTTCCAGTTCGGAGAAATCACCGTAGGTATCCCCATGCCATTGGGACGAGAACTCTTCATACAGACGTTCCATCGGCGCGTTAAACGGCTTCGGCGCAAAGCGCAATGTCGCAATCGCCTCATCAGTCACCTGAGCAGATAACCGCAGCGGGCGCTCAATGGTCAGGCGGCGATAGCCAAAGTCGGTGCTGTTAAAGATTTTGCTGGCGAAGGTTTTCGGCGTTTCAGTTTTAGCTGTCGCTGACTGGCGGCCACGGCTGGATTTTTGCTCGGTGGATTTTTCCAGACCCAGCTCTTCCAGAGTAGCGGTATCTACCACTTCAAACTCACCAAAGGTCTGGGTGATCAATTTGATGTCGTCTTCGCCCATCAGGTTACGCTTGGAACCCAGCGATTTACGCATTTTGCCGCACAGGTTGGTTCCATCAATCAGCTGCACTTTGCCTTTACGCTCAGGCGCTTTCTTGTTGGAGAGGATCCAGACATAGGTGGCAATGCCGGTGTTGTAGAACATATCCGTTGGCAGCGCGACAATGCCTTCCAGCAAATCGGCTTCCAGAATGTAGCGACGGATTTCGCTCTCACCGCTGCCCGCACCACCGGTAAACAGTGGGGAACCGTTAAGGATAATCCCGATTCGCCCGCCGTTGCTCACGGTGCCATCCACATTGTGGTTGTCGCGCATTTTGCTGATCAGGTGCATCAGGAACAGCAGTGAGCCGTCGGAAACACGCGGCAGGCCCGGGCCAAAGCGACCGTTAAATCCTTTCTGCGTATGTTCGTCGTTAATCTCGCCCTCAATCTTCTTCCAGTCCACGCCAAACGGCGGGTTAGAGAGCATGTAGTCGAACTGGTCCTGCGGCAGCTGGTCGTTAGAGAGGGTGTTACCCAGCTTAATGCGGCTGACGTCCTGACCTTTTATCAGCATGTCGGCTTTACAGATAGCGTAGGATTCCGGGTTCAGCTCCTGACCAAAGGCGCGCATGACCGCGTTAGGGTTCAGCTCATGCACATATTCCATGCCTGAAGAGAGGAAGCCGCCGGTCCCGGCCGTCGGGTCATAGATGGTGCGGATGATACCGTCCTGTGTCAGCGCCTCATCATCTTCCATAAACACCAGCGAGGTGGTCAGGCGCACGATATCGCGTGGAGTAAAGTGTTCACCGGCGGTCTCGTTGGAGCTTTCCGCAAAACGACGGATGAGCTCTTCAAACACCAGGCCCATCTCATGGTTGGAAATCGCTTTCGGGCTCAAATCGGTGGTGGCGAATTTCTTAACTACTTTGAACAGCAGGTTGGCATCTTCCAGCAGGCCGACAAACTCACCGAATTTGAAGTATTCGAAGATCTCACGCGCATCCGGTGAAAACGCCTGCACGTAGCTTTCCAGGTTGGCTTTGATATCGTTCTGACCCATCTTGCCCAGATCCATCTTCGAGGTATTGAAGAAGGAAAGCTTGCTGGCGCGTAGCAGATACTTCTCTTTGGCGTCTTCCGGAAGTGGGCTGGTTTTTAATTCATCAAATTTCGCCACCACCGCTTCTTTGGTCTCTGCGAGCACACACTCAAGGCGACGAAGCAGCGTAAAGGGCAGGATCACGCGCCCGTACTGAGACTGTTTGAAATCACCGCGCAGCAAATCAGCCACCGACCAGATAAATGCGGCCGTTTGAGAAAAGTTAGTGTTAGTCATGAAACCCTCGGGGAGATCGCGGCCGTGTAGCAAAATGCTCCGGCAAAAAGTCGTTTTGGAATGCAGTGCGCAAAATAATACCTGCTATACGGACTATCGCAACCGATATGGGACAAAGAAATGGCCTGTCTAAGGAGAGGGGGATTCAATATGTTGCAAAATGTGTATGACAAGGCTATTCGGGAAGGAAGGCGTTGTACAATCTCCAGCCTCACATGACGTTAACACGTTGCTGGAACATCAGGGTCAAAAGCCGGTTATTCCTGATTATGCATGGGTCATATTCGGGGACAGAGTCAACAAACCGACATTACTAACTTGTCTTTGTATCTAATACTGGGGAGGGTTCACCCGAGCCAGTGAATAGATTTGGTTATGTATGGACTCGCCAGCGCATACCCAAATAAATGATTAATATATATTGATAATTTTTGGAAAAAAGGTGCCTCATGGTTACCATCGAACACTGAGTTTTAGGTGATTAAGTTATTCATAATCGAGACAGTACTGCACAGTTTCAAAATCTTTGGATGCAACATAGAAAAATTAAGGGGCAGAGTTTATCAAGCGCACGTTGAATAAATATGCCGCTAAACATGGCAGTTTAACAGTGTTTAATGAATTATTGTAAGCTAACTCAAATGTGACTTATCGAATTTTTACGATGGCTTATGCTGAAAACTCTTGTGTGAGTGCTTGTGTAAAAATATTGCTCATATCAGAAAAATAAATTGTGACTAAAGTAGGAATTATAACGAGTGCAGTCTGTACTCTTCACTTAATTAACAGATGCCACTAAAGTTAGCGGCGCATCAGGAAAAGGAGAATAAGATAGTAATAAAAGAAATGTTATTTGTTTTTAGTTGTATCTAAACAGAAATAGATCAACTTACGATAAAGTGCGTTTATCCTGTCAAGGATAGGTTTCTGAATTAGCAACAAGATGTTGTCAATTTTCATTTTAGTATTAATAAGGGTAGGTAATGAGTAACGGTAATGAAGTCAAGAGGAACGATTTTGAAGTTTTTAAAGTGTTTTTTAAAAAGATGAGAGATAATCTTCCTCTATTAACTACTATGATAATTGTTTATGGGGCAATGTTATTATTGAATGTCTGTCTTTCTTATAATATAGATTTTGTCGATATGGTGAAGCCGAATGTTTTAATGATTTTCGGGGGGCTGTCTTTGATCTTTATTATGGTAATTTCAGCTTTGCCAGTAGTCGTAATTTTGAGTCAATATTTCACTGCTCGCTTTTTAGTCAAAAGCTTGGTGTTTCGCTCCAAGTTAAAGTTAATAAGAAAATATCCAATTATTTTCATACTTTTAGGTTGTTTTTTATTATCTTTATGGCCTTGCCTGACCCTAATTAATAGCTTAAGATTGATTGCATTATCGATGATTTTTATTGCTATTATCATTGTCGCGTACATTACAGTCTTAACTGACCATAGAAGGAAATGCCAAACGAGGCTTAAGCGTTTTGTTCATATTTTTTACTGCTTGATTGCTTTATTTTTACCAATGTATTTTGGTCTGCTAAGTTTTGCTATGGTTGATATGGTTTTTAGAAAAAGACTTGTTGAGATGAGTCTTTTTAATGCCTGTATGATCGTTTCTGCATTATACTATTTTATGATATTTTTTACTTTTCTAATGGCGCTTTTTTATAGAACACATAAAGAATTTTCATTTTATTGTGCGGTGTTTTTTATCTGTCTTTTTCTTCTGTTTTCTCTTGGCTTTTCTGATGAGATTTTAATAAAGGTCATAGGAAGGTCGGGGTTAGGTTTTGCATCTGAATGTTATTTAAAATCTGATTATGAAGAGCTTAAAATTCCTGATGTTTTCTCAAGGGAAACGATGAGTGATAAGATTATTCAACTTTCTGTGGTAACACATTTAGATAATATTTATTACCTAACAAGTAATTTAAATCCAGCTTCG
The DNA here is from genome assembly GCF_059730935.1 of Type-C symbiont of Plautia stali. Taxonomy (NCBI): domain Bacteria; kingdom Pseudomonadati; phylum Pseudomonadota; class Gammaproteobacteria; order Enterobacterales; family Enterobacteriaceae; species Type-C symbiont of Plautia stali. The sequence continues at coordinate 665,866 of NZ_AP035923.1, forward strand.
CCAGCACAATTAAGATTTGAATCCGAAAAGCTTAAAAGAATTGGCTGCCCCCCACTTAATAATAAAATCATATCAAATGCGAATGGAAGATAATCCGTTTTTTAGTAGATGAAAGGTCTTTGTTTGATTTGCTAAAGTAAGATGTATTCAAAATGATATCCCTATAGCGGCATTAATTGAGCAAGATCCATCAGGCCCACTCTCCGCCACACGGGCATACTCATTCCCCAGAGAGGATGCTATGCCAGTAAACAAAAACCATCACCGCGAGACCTACCGCAAGCGCTTTGACAAGGTGTTCGACTACATCGAACGCCATCTTGATGAAGCGCTGCTGCTGGAGCAACTGAGTGAAGTGGCGCACTTTTCGCCGTACCACTTTCACCGCCAGTTCAACGCCTGGTGCGGCATGCCGCCTGGGCGTTACATCCAGCTGATGCGGCTCAAACGGGCGTCGTACCGGCTGGCATTCAATCCGCACGAGAAAATCATTGAGATTGCGCTCGATGCCGGTTTTCAGCATGCCGAATCATTCAGTCGCGCCTTTAAGCAGGTATTTGACGTGACGCCGAGTGAATTTCGTCAGCAGCCGGTGTGGATTACCTGGCATCAGCGCATGCCTCAGCCACCCGTCAAACGGAGAGAGAGTATGTCAGTTGAGATTAAAATGTTTCCCACCACGCCGGTGGCGATGCTCACGCATCACGGCGATCCGCAGCGCATCAACGAAACGGCGGCGCAGTTTATTGCCTGGCGCAAAAGTAGTGGCGCATCGCCGGTGCGCAGCAGCCAGACGCTCGGCGTCGCGCCGCATGATCCGGCCAGCACGCCAGCCGGGGATTTTCAGTATCACCTTTGCGGTTCGGTGACTGCGCCGATTAACGAAGACAACGCCTTTGGTGTCGTCAACAGCACCATTCCCGGGGGACGCTGCGCGGTGCTGCGTCATCACGGCTCGCACAGCGCGCTGACCGAGCTGGCGCGATCGCTCTACAGTGAATGGTTGCCGGCCAGCGGCGAAGAGCTGCGCGATTTCCCGCTGTTCTTTCACTATCACAACTTCGTGCATGAAGTGGCGGAACACGAATTACTGACGGATATCTATCTGCCGCTTAAGTGATAAGGGGCCCGGTAGCAATGGCTACCGGGATTTTTATGCAGGATTGCGATACGTATTCACGGCTGGCATTTTTTTCCTCCTGCCTCGCGGCAAGGCATGGCAAAATGCCCTGCGATCCTACCAGCACAGGCGAAGAGGCGACGATGACAGAGCAACTCGAACAGCGTATCTATGAACTGGTGCGGCGCTATGACGGCGTGTATCTGTTCAAGCAGAAAACGCTCACGCCGCAGATTGATATCGACAGCGATCTCAACTTCGAGCGCGACGAAGCCGCCGCGCTGATGGAGGAGTTTTTCAGCGAGTTCGCGGTCGATCGCGCGAATTTCGCTATTGAAACCTACTACCCGGACGAACCGTCGCTGGCGCAAATCCTCAACCGTTCAACAAACGTGAAGTGCCGGTGGTACCGGATTTCACGCTCGGCATGCTGATTGCGTCGGCGCAGGCGGGGCGCTGGCTGTTTGAATAATACGGCAGCGCGCCGCTGCGGTTTGGCGGCCTGCGGCTCAGCGCGCCACGTGCACGCCAAATCCGCGCTCGCCTTCCGCAAGATCCTCGCGCAGCGTCAGCGCCGGAATCTCATATTCACCGCCGTTCTGGCGGCGGAAGGCAATCGGTTGATCCTGCGCTAAGCGATCCAATCGTTGCGCCAGCGCGGCGCACCAGCCATCAAAGCGTTCCTGCGCCGACTTCTGCACGCGATACAGCACCAGCGGTGGCAACACGCTGAAGCCGGGATAAAACAGCATGCCGTGCTGGATCGGGAACAGCAGATCCTCAATCGGGCCGTTGATGCCGCGCGGCGCGTAGTGCGACTCCCAGCCGCCGGTGGTCACCACCAGCATGGCGCGCTTGCCGGCGAGGGTGCCTTCGCCGTAGCAATCGCCCCAGTGATGATCGTTGTGCTCGCCGACGCCATAGGCAAAACCGTTGGCATAAACGCGGTCAAACCAGCCTTTCATGATTGCCGGCATCGAAAACCACCACAGCGGAAACTGAAAAATCACCGTGTCGGCCCAGCGCAGCTTCTCCTGCTCGGCGGCAATGTCCGCTGCCTGCAGCTGGTTGTCGTAGGCGAAACGCGAATCCAGCGTGGCATCAAAATGCGCGCCCACCGGGGGCGCCAGCGTGTCGGCGGCATCCAGCGGCGCTTTCCACTGCATGGCGTACAGATCTGACACCTGCACCTGATGGCCCGCCTGCTGCAGATGATTCACGGCAAAGTCTTTCAGCGATCCGTTCAGCGAGCGCGGTTCCGGATGGGCATACACAATCAAAACATTCATGGCGGTATCCTGTGAGATGAAAACCGCTGCAGGTTAAGCCAGTGCTGGCTATAGTAGAAATCAATTACTGATATCTCAGGTATAGACAGAATGAATATGCACTCGCTGGATTTGAATCTGCTGCACACCTTAGACGTGTTGCTGGTGGAGCAGAACGTGACGCGCGCGGCGCAGCGCCTCAATCTGTCGCAGCCGTCGGTGAGCGCCCAGCTGGCGCGCCTGCGGGTGCTGTTTGACGATCCGTTGCTGTTGCCCGGTCCGCGCGGCATGCTGCCCACCGCCCGCGCCGAGGCTCTGCGCGAGCCGCTGCGTCTGGCGCTGGAAGCACTGGAGCGCGCGGTGGCACCGCCGGCAGCGTTCGACCCGGCGCGCGCGGAGCTCACCTGGCGGATTGCCGCCACCGATTACATGTCATCGGCACTGATCCTGCCGGCGCTGAAACTCATTCGTGAAGCGGCACCGCGCAGCCGCATGGCGGTATTCGCGCTCAATCCGCCACAGGTGGCGCAGCAACTGGAGAAGGGCGAGCTGGATATAGTGTTTCACACCGGCGATAACGCGCCGCCGACGCTGCATCAGCGCCGCTTGTTCAGCGAGCGCTACGTGCTGGCCGGCCGGCGCGATCATCCGCAGCTGCAGCAGCCCCTGACGCTGGATCGCTTTTGCCAGCTGGAGTTTGTGATGGTTTCGCCGGATGGCGGCGGCTTTAGTGCCGCCACCGATCGCGCGCTGGCAACGCTCGGCCGCACGCGCCGCGTCGCGCTCTCGGTGCCGCATTTCCTGTTTATGCTCGACACGCTGGCTAACAGTGCCCTGGTCGCCGTATTGCCGGAGCGCCTGGTGCGAAACGCGCCGCAGCTCACCGTGCTTGCACCGCCGCTGCAGATTGAAGGGTTTGACATCCTGATGCTGTGGCACGAGCGCCTGCATCGCGATCCCGCCCAGCAATGGCTGCGCCAGCAGATTGTCGCGGCGCTGTAAACCTGAACTCTCGCCGAATAAGTCGCGGTCTTCATGCCCTCAGGCCTTGTCCGACAAGGCTTGCTCCTGCATTGCTGATGCGATTAGCGCCACCGCTCCACAGCACGCATCATATCAACACGACGAAACACTCGCGTTTTAACGTGCAGGAGAGAAGATCATGCAGATATTTGTCACCGGGGCCACCGGCTGGGTAGGTTCAGCGGTGGTGGAAGAGTTGATCGCGGCGGGCCATCAGGTGACAGGGCTGGCGCGTTCGGCGGAAAAAGCCGTGGCGCTGGCCGTCACTGGCGCACAGGTTATTCGCGGTTCGCTGGAGGACGCTGAGGTGCTGCGTGACGCCGTGCGTTCTGCGGACGCCATCATTCATACCGCGTTTAACCACGATTTCTCGCGCTTCGTGCAGAACTGCGAGCAGGATCGCCAGGTGATCGAGCTGCTCGGCGAGGCGATTGCCGGGTCGGATCGCATGCTGCTGGTGACGTCCGGCCTGTCCGGTATGGCGCGCGGGGCGACGGAGCTGGATCAGCCGCAGCCGGTGTCACCGCGTCAGTCGGAAGCGGCGGCGCAGACGCTGTCGCAGCGCGGCGTGCACGTGGCGACAGTGCGGCTGGCGCCGTCGGTGCATGGCCTCGGCGACCACGGTTTTGTGCCGATTCTGGTGCGGCTGGCGCGTGAGAGCGGGATTTCCGCCTGGTGCGGCAGCGGTGAGAACTGCTGGTCCGGCGTGCACCGTCGCGATGCGGCACGCGTCTATCGGCTGGCGCTGGAGCAGGGCGTCACCGAACGCGTTTATCACGCGGTGGCCGATGAGGCGGTGCCGTTCCGCGCAATCGCGGAGACGATTGGACGCCAGCTCGGATTACCCAGCGGCGAACGCGACCGGGCTCATTTTGGCTGGTTCGCCAATATGGCGGCGGGCAACATGGCGGTCTCCAGCCAGCGCACGCGCACGCTGCTGGACTGGTCTGCAACCCGCCCGGACCTGCTGAGCGAGCTCGCTACGCCTGCCTATTACACCCATCTCTGATATCACGCTGCCGCTGCGCGCGGCAGTTTTTCTGGATTATATCGATGAAAAATAATGTATTTATCACCTTGCTGCCGGTGACGCTGGCGGTGTTTATCGCTTTTCTCACCATGGGGATGCAGCTGCCAGTGCTGCCGCTGCATCTGCAGCAGAACCTCGGCATGGATACGCTGGCGATCGGCACGGTCATCGGCGCGCAGTTTGTCGCGTCGCTGCTGACGCGTTCGTGGGCGGGCAACTTCGCCGATATGCGCGGCGCGAAACGCGCGGTGCTGGCCGGGCTGTTGGTGGTGGCGAGTTCCGGTGTGATCTACCTGATTTCGCTGCTGTTCGTTGATCGGCCTGCCAGCTCGGTGGCCATCCTGCTGCTGGGGCGTGTGGTGCTGGCGCTGGGCGAGAGCCTGCTGGCCACCGGCGCGCTCGGCTGGGGGCTTGGGCTGGTGGGGCCGGCCAATGCCGGTAAAGTGATGGCGTGGATCGGTATCGCGATTTACGGCGCCTGGGCGCTGGGTGCGCCGCTGGGCGTGGCGATTTATCACGGCTGCCACTTCACCGGCATCGCCATGGCGATCATCGTGGTACCGCTGCTGCCGCTGATGTTTATCACCCAGGTGCGCGCCGTCGCGCCGACCTCGACTAAACGCACGCCGTTCTACAAAGTCATGGGCGCGGTATGGCGGCCCGGGCTGGGTCTGGCGCTCGCCAGCGTCGGCTTTGGCATGATCACCGCGTTTATCGCGCTGCTGTTTGCGGCCAGGGCCTGGGGCAACGCGTCGCTGGCGTTCACCGCATTTGGCGTGGCGTTTATCGCGGCGCGCCTGTTCTTTGCCCATTTGCCGGATAAGCTGGGCGGCGCGCGCGTCGCGCTGGTATGCGTGCTGATTGAGGCCTGCGGTCAGTTGCTAATTTGGGGCGCTGATAGCGCGACGCTGGTTTATTTCGGCGCGGCGCTGACCGGTTTTGGCTATTCGCTGGCCTTTCCGGCATTCGGCGTGGAAGCGGTGCGCCGTGCGCCGCCGCACACCCGCAGCCTGGCGATGGGGGCTTACGTGGCGTTTCTCGATATCGCGCTGGCGGTCACCAGTCCGCTGGCAGGGGCGCTGGCCGCCCACCGCGGCGTGGCTTCGGTGTATCTCGCTGGCGCAATTGCTGTGGCGCTGGCGATGCTGGTGGCGCTGAGCCTGATGGCGCGTCAGCCACAACCACAGGCAGCGATGGAATAAGACCCGCCGCAAAAAATTCACTTCTCCCGCGCCGCAAAAATCATCACACTAGCCACCTTTACCATTAGGGAGAGATGGCATGAAAAGCCGATTGCTGCTGGCGCTGACGCTGTTCGCCAGCCTGAGCACGCCGTTGTGGGCCGACGAAGGCGTCTCGTTTAGCCATAAAGACTGGGAGCTGGCTTGTGATAATACGCTGACCTGCCGCGCCGCCGGCTACAGCGCCGAAGAGGGCGCGGGCGGATCGGTGCTGCTGACGCGCGCCGGCGGGCCAGACAGCCTGACGCACGGGCGCGTAGTGCTGGCCGATACCGGCGATGATGATGCGCAGCAGGTGAATGCGCTGGCGCTGTGGATTGACGATCGCGCGCTGGGCGAAGTCAGCAAAGCGGAGAACGATGAGTGGACGCTAAGCGACGCGCAGACTCAGGCGCTGATCGCCGCCATCAAAGGCAGCGCCAGAGTGGAGTTTCGCGGTGCGGCCGAGCCGTTTGAGCTCTCCGGCAACGGGGCTTTTGCCACGCTGTTAAAAATGGATGAGGCGCAGGGACGGCTGAACACGCCGGGCGCGCTGGTGCGTAAAGGCAACCAGCCGGAAGCCAGCGTACCGGCGGCAGTGGCGATGCCGGTGATCCAGCAGGTCCACGTGCTGAAAGCCGCGCCGCGCCCGCTGACGCCAGATGAACTGGCGCAGGTCAAGCCAAAGCTGATTGCCTCGCTGACCGATGACGACAGCTGTGACAATCTCGCGCCGTCCGACGATCAGCCAGAAGAGGGCGCAGAACCGCCTACGCTGACGCCGGTGGATGCGCAGCACGTGCTGATTGCCGCACTGTGCTGGCGCGGGGCTTACAACGAAGGCTATGGTTTCTGGCTGCTGGATAACGCGCTGCAGGGCACGCCGCAGCTGATCACCGACTCCGGATCTGATTATCACGACGGCGTGATCAGCGAAGCACAAAAGGGGCGCGGCATTGGTGACTGCTGGAGCACCGCTGCATGGGTGTGGGATGGCCGCCAGTTTGTCCAGAGCAGCGAGGCCACCACCGGCATGTGCCGTGCCATCCGCGCCGGCGGCGCATGGCAGCTGCCAACGCTGGTCACCGAAGTCAAACCGGCGTGGTAATGTTCAGCGTGCGTCGCCAGGCGGCTGGGGCACTTAATCCGTCACGGATTTTGCCGCGTCCCAGACGGCCATGACATGGGCGATGGCGTTATCGATCTGCGCACCGTTGACGCCGTCGCGCACCAGCACCGACACGCCCAGCAGAAAAGCGTCGAGGGCGATGGCGAGGGCGGCGGCATCGGTGTCGGCGCGCAGTTCGCCGCTGTCGATGCCGCGCTGCACGCAGGCCGTCATACCTGCCAGCGTGCGGGCGCGTGAGCGCGCCAGCGGCTGCGTGACGTCCGCGTGTTCGGCGGAAGGCGCACTCATCACGCCCAGGCCGACCATACATCCCAGCGGATGACCGGACTCACACTGCATGCTGGCCGAGCGCCGCAGCGCGGTCTCCATTGCGGTACGGGGCGGCAGGCTGTTATCCCACAGCGGCTCCACCACCTGCGCGTAAGTCGACAGATAGCGCTGCACACACTCCTGAAACAGCGCCTGCTTCGAGCCAAAAGCCGCGTAAAAGCTCGGTGCAGAAATACCGCCGGCAATTCCCGCCTTCAGCTGCGTTAACGATGTCGACTCATAGCCGTGCTGCCAGAAAATCTTCATCGCCTGTTCAATGGCCGCATCACGATCGAACGTACGCGGCCGTCCCATAGTGGCCATCTCAGTGCTCCATTAATCTCAATGCTTAAATACTAATCGATACATAAGTCGTTGACAATGGTCTCGCACGTCAACTAATGTATCGATCAGTATATATTTGTGCCTGCGGGCGGCGGATAGCGTATCCGCGGTAGTGTGTTCTTAAGCCGTAACAGGTTATCGCACTTCGCCAATTTATATACTGATCGGTACATATAATTTCAACGAGCGGCGCGCGCCTTACCTGCACGCTGATGACATCGGGAACGCTGATTGTGACGACTTTGAATACCGCCGCGGATAAAACCCGGCCGCTACCGCTGGGCGCGCTGCTGGCGCTGGCCATGACCGGTTTTATCTGCATCATCACCGAAACCTTACCGGCCGGACTGCTGCCGCAGATGGCGGCGGGCCTCGGTATTTCCACCGCGCTGGCCGGGCAGACCGTAACCGTTTATGCGCTTGGCTCGCTGCTGGCGGCGATTCCACTGACCATCGCCACCCAGGGCTGGCGCCGCCGTAACGTGCTGTTGCTGGCTATCGTCGGTTTTCTGATTTTCAATTCCATCACCACGTTTTCGACCCACTTCGCACTGACGCTGGTGGCGCGCTTTTTCGCCGGCGCAGCGGCGGGACTCGCCTGGAGCCTGCTGGCCGGCTATGCGCGGCGCATGGTGCCGGTCCACCAGCAGGGCAAAGCGCTCGCCGTGGCGATGGTCGGCACACCGATTGCGCTGGCGCTGGGCGTTCCCGTCGGCACCTGGCTGGGCACGGCGGTGGGCTGGCGCACGGCGTTCGGCATCATGTCAGCGCTGACGCTACTGCTGATCGGCTGGGTGCTGCTGCGGGTACCTGACTATCCGGGACAAAGCAGCGATCAGCGTCTGCCGCTGCGCACGGTATTCATGACGCCAGGCGTGCGTCCGGTGCTGGGCGTGGTGCTGGCGTGGATGACGGCGCACAACATTCTCTACACCTACATTGCGCCGTTCGTTAGCCAGGCGGGCCTCGCCGGGCAGGTGGACAGTGTGCTGCTGGTGTTTGGCATCGCGGCGCTGGCGGCTATCGGCCTGGCCGGTCGCCTCGTCGATCACCACCTGCGCGTCGCCGTGCTCGGCAGTCTGGCGCTGTTTACGCTGGTCTCGCTGCTGTTCATCTGGCTGGCGCGCATGCCGCTGCTGGTTTATGTCGGCGTGGCGCTGTGGGGGCTGACGTTTGGCGGTGCGGCCACGCTGCTGCAAACGGCGCTGGCGGATGCGGCGGGCGAGGGCGCGGATGTGGCGCTGTCAATGAACGTGGTGGTGTGGAACAGCGCGATTGCCGGCGGCGGTCTGGCCGGTGGCGTGTTGCTTACCCACTGGGGCGTGGCGTCTTTCCCGCTGGCGCTGCTGTTGCTGCTGGCGGTTGGCTTCCTCATCGCACTGCAGGCGCGTCAGCACGGTTTCCAGGCCGGCGCGCGGCACCAGCGCGTACAAGGTCACTGACCTGCCGGGCTGACTTAAAAGATTTAACCCACTGTTTTAAATGGCATTATGACAAAATGGAGATCAATCACGTGTTCAAAAAATTACTGTTAACCCTGCTGCTTGCCTCGGCCGCGCTGTTTTCCGCCGCCGGGACCGCCGCGGATGAATTCCCGCTGCCCGCCGGTTTCACCAGCAGCTATCAAACTGTGGATGGCGTGCGCCTGCATTATGTGAAGGGCGGCAGCGGACCGCTGGTGTATCTGGTGCACGGTTTCGGACAGACGTGGTATGAGTGGCACCAGCTGATGCCGGAACTGGCAAAAAACCACACCGTCGTGGCGGTGGATCTGCCGGGGCTGGGGCAGTCTGACGTGCCGCATTCGTATCGCGCCACCGATATCGCGCCGCTGCTTTATCAGCTGGCACAACAGTTCGCCGGCGGCAAAAAATTCGACCTGGTGGCGCACGATATTGGTATCTGGAATACCTATCCGCTGCTGGTGAAACATCAGGACAGCATCCGCCGCGCCATCTTTATGGAAGCGCCGATCCCGGATGAAAGCATCTATCAGTTCCCGGCCTTTACGCCCGAAGGCGAATCCCTGGTGTGGCACTTCAGCTTCTTTGCGGCGCAGGGACAGCTGGCTGAACAGCTGATCGCCGGTAAAGAGCGCCTGTTCTTCGAGCATTTCATCAAAGAACATGCCGCCAACAAAGCGGTGTTCACCCCGGCGCTGCTCGATCTTTACAGCAAATCCTATGCAAAACCGCACAGCCTGAATGCCGCCTTTGAATATTACCGGGTGCTGAATCAGGGAGTGGCGGACAATAAAGTGCTCTCCCGCGAGAAAATTGCTGTGCCGATGCTGGCGATTGGCGGTGGCGGTCACGGCGGACTGGGTGTCTATGAGCAGCAGGTGGTCAGCCGCTACGCCTCGCAGGTCACCGGCAAAGTGTTACCTGGCTGCGGTCACTGGTTACCTGAAGAGTGCCCCGCGCCGCTGAATGCGGCGGTGATGGAGTTTCTCGCGTCCGGGAAATGACGCGGTGCGCAGGCCAGTTTTAGCGCTGGCCTGCGTTGAGGTGAGCGTCTCAGGTTTTATTCAGGCAGCACTGCTTAAACTTTTTGCCGCTGCCGCACGGGCAGGGATCGTTGCGGCCGGTTTTTTCACCGGCAAAATGCGGCAGCTGCGGAGCCGGATCGGGCTGCGCCATGCGCTGTTCCTGCCAGTATTCGTGCAGTTCCAGCGCCGCCGGGCGAATTGCCTCGATGCTGGCCTCAAACGCGTCCGGGGTGAAGGCTTCACGCTGCGCCAGCTGCGCTTCACTGCCGTGCAGCGCAATCGCCTGCAGCGCCGGTTGCTGTGCCGCCGGCAGCTGCGACCAGTCCGCATCCAGCGCCACGCCGCGCATGTAGCCGTAGCACCAGTCTTCCACCACGGTAAACAGCTGGCCTTCCATCTCCTGCTCGCCGAACAGCGGATCGAACTGCTCCGGATACTCCGCCAGCCGCTCGGCGATGTCGTTGAAGTGCTGGAAAATCAGCGCCATGAATCGGTCCATTTCGCGCGCGTTCGCCCACTGGGGAATCTTTTTCTCACCGCCCCAGATCGCCACCAGCCATTCGCTCGGTTCGATGTCGTTCGGGCCGGAGAGCAGGGCGGTCAGCATGCCGTCCAGTTCGGCGGTGTCAACCACGGAGTGTTCGTTGCCATATTTTTCCAGCATGTCATCAAGCCAGTTCAGCTCTTTTTCGGTTAACGGACCCTGATTCATCCGGCGTCTCCTGCGGTGTGCATTGGTGGGCAAAAATTGCTGGGCGCGATTATAGCGGCAGCGCGCCTGATTTACCGCTTTTTGCATATCGATAGCCGAAGTGCGCCTAAAAAGGAATCGCCATAACTTATCGCGCAACAGTATTGGCGGGAAACGGCGACGAATGTCAGCGTAAACGCAGGATTTACCGATAGCGAGGAGACAACATCATGGCGGATACCCTGCCAGTACTGGATCTGGCCCTGCTGGAACTACCGGACGCAGAGCAGGCAGCTTACCTGGCGCAGCTGCGGGAGACCGCGCGTGACGTCGGTTTCTTCTATCTGGTTAATCACGGCATCAACCCGCAACTGCTGCACAACGTGCAGAGTATCACGCGGGCGTTTTTTGCCCTGCCGCAGGCGGAGAAGCAGCGCGTGGCAATGATCCACTCGCCGCATTTTCGCGGCTACAACCACGCCGGCGTGGAATACACCCGCGACCAGCGCGATCAGCGTGAACAGTTTGATATCGGTGCCGAACGCGCGGCGCTGACGCTGCAGCCGGGCGATCCGGCGTGGAAACGGCTGCAGGGGCCTAACTTATGGCCGGAGGCGTTACCGCAATTGCGTCCGGTGATGCACGCCTGGCAGCAGGCGATGACCGCCATCGCGCTGCGCCTGCTGCGGGCCTTTGCCAAAGCGCTGGCGCTGCCGCCGGATGCGTTCGACGCGCTGTACGGCACCCAGCCCAATGAGCACATCAAGCTGATTCGTTATCCCGGTCAGGTAGCAGAAGCCAGCCAGCAGGGCGTCGGCGCGCACAAAGACTCCGGCTTCCTCACTTTTTTGCTGCAGGACGATCAGCCCGGTTTGCAGGTGGAAGTGTCACCCGGTCACTGGGTGGATGCGCTGCCGAAGCCGGGCGCGTTCGTGGTCAACATCGGCGAACTGCTGGAGATTGCCAGTAATGGGTATCTGCGCGCCACCGTGCACCGCGTGGTGTCGCCGCCGGCTAATCGTGAACGCGTGTCGATCGCTTTTTTCCTCGGTGCGCAGCTGGATGCCGAAGTACCACTGTATCAGTTGCCGCCGCAGCTGGCGGCAGAAGCCCACGGCCCGACCAGCGATCCTGACAATCCGCTGCTGCGCGAAGTGGGCTGGAACTACCTCAAAGGGCGTCTGCGTTCCCATCGCGATGTGGCGCAGCGCTATTACGCTGATGCATTAAGCACAGTGAAATCATAAGAAACCTAAGGAAAGCCCATGCAGAAAACGATGATAGCGTCACTGGCCCTGATGGCCCTGTTCAGCAGCGTGGCGTCCGCCGCGGCACTGCGCGTGGCCGCCGATCCGGTGCCGCACAGTGAGATTCTCAACTACATCAAACAAACCGACAAACAGCTCGACCTGAAGGTCATCGAGCTTAACGGCAATTTAAACGCCAACGAGCTGCTGGCGCGTGGCGACATCGATGCCAACTATTTCCAGCATGTGCCTTATCTGCGCGATCAGGAAAAAGCGCTGGGCGAAAAATTTGCCGTGGTGGCGACCGTGCATATTGAGCCACTCGGGATTTATTCGCACAAAGTGAAATCTCTGAAAGATCTGCCGGATGGCGCGCAGGTTGCGGTGCCCAACAACGTCACTAACCTGAGCCGCGCGCTCTATCTGCTGCAGGCCAACGGCCTGATTACGCTGAAAAGCCGCAGCGCCAGTACGCTGGTGACCACGGCGGACATCAGTGACAACCCGCACCATCTGAAGATCATTGAAGTTGAAGCGCCGCAGCTGCCGCGCGCGCTGGATGATGCGCAGCTGGCGATTATTAACGGTAACTATGCCCTGCAGGCCGGGCTGGTGCCGTCAAAAGACGCGCTGGCGCTGGAACAGGCAAAGGATAATCCGTATGCCAACGTGCTGGTCACCACGCCAAAGCTGGCCAGCGACCCGCGCATTCTGGCGTTAGCGAAAGATCTCGAATCAAAGCAAACTGCTGAATTTATCAACCAGCACTACAAAGGATCGGTTATCCCGGTTAATCAATAATGCCCGGCGCCACCTGCGGCTGACAGGTGGCGCACCCGCTGTTCTGTGGTATATTTCGCCACCAACACCAGTGGCACCTGCTGCATAACATAAAAAATAACTTATCAATTGATGGCTATTTCCCGCTTCGTCAGGCTTCAGCGGCTGACGCTTTCTCGCGCATGGTTGCACCTGCGGCTGTCAGCCCTGTGTCTGCTGCTCAGCGGCTGCGGAACGCTGTCGCAAACGTCCGCGCCGGTGGGCGATCGCGTCTATCTTTCCCACGCCTCCTTCCATGAAAACGTCGATGACATTGTGCGCCACTACATGCAGCAAAAGCAGGTGACCGGCATCAGCATCGCCATTATTCACCAGCGCGGCGCGCCGCAGTTTTACAGCTATGGCGTCACCGATGCGCGTCAGCGTTATCCCATCACGCCGGATACGCTGTTTGCGCTGGGCTCGCTGAGCAAAGGCGTTACCGCAGAGGTCATTATCGGGCTGGTGGATCGCGGCGAGCTGCACTGGAACGACACGCTGGCCACGCTGCTGCCGCGCGGCGTGCCGCTGAGTGAGGATGCAAAACGTATCACGCTGCTGCAGCTGGTCACGCACACCTCAGGGCTGCCGCGTCAGGATATGGATCTGCCGATGTTCCTGAAATTTATGGCTTACCTGCGCAGCGGCGAAAATTTTTACGGCAATCTGGATAGCGATGCCGTGCTGAGTTATCTGGCCGATTTCAGCGCCCCCGCGCACCCGGCGGCGCAGTACTCCAATCTCGGCTATGCGCTGCTGGGCTATATTCTGCAGCATCGCCTGCATCAGGACATTGAAACGCTGGCGCAGCATCAGCTGTTTGGTCCGCTCGGCATGACCAGCAGCAGCTTCCATCCACAAACCCTGCGCGGCTATCCGTGGCGCGCGCTGGGCCACGCCGGCGATCAGCCCAAACTGATCGCGCGTGGTCAGCTGACGCCGGACTGGACCTTTCACGGCAACATGATTGCGGCCGCCAGCCTGTACAGCAACGCGCGCGATCTGATTCGCTACCTTGATGCGCACCTGCAACGTGATACGCACGGCGCGCTCGGTCAGGCGCTGGCGCAGGTTAATAATCCTTATGAGCAGCATGGCAACCAGGCGCAGAATATCGCCTGGGTAACCGATACCTATGGACAGCAGCAGATCACTTATCAGGTGGGGTATATTGGCGGTTATGCCAGCTTTATCGGCTACGATCGCGCCCACGGCAATGCCATCGTGGTGCTGCAAAACGCCTTCAACTGGAGCAACTATCTCGGCATTGCGCTGCTGCGTGATTTGGCGCGTAAAGATCGCCGGGTGCTGAACACGGTTGCTTGCAATTTTGCTGCTCAGCAAAGCGCGCCGCCTGAGGTATGCTGTGGAGCGAAATTTGACGCGCTAAGCGCGGCGCGGGAACCTTCCGCACGTGGCGCTTGTCAGTAAATGGGACAGTTAAATAATTAACCAGAGTGGAAATCACCAATGCGCAGGACACACGTCACCCTTCTTTCAGCAGGAATTTTTCTGGGCGCTTTAAGCCTGACGCCAGCAGCACTGGCAGAAGGTGAGCAAACCGATAGCGTACCGATGCCGCCGCAGGTGCAGCAAACCGCACCGGACGCCTCAGCGCCAGCGGCCACCAGCGATGCGCCCGCCAGCAGTGAACCGGCAGAATCCAGTGGCGATGTCGCGCCGATTCGCCCGTCACAAAACGGTCCGGGTGAAGCGCCATCCGCCGCCAATAATTACGATCTGCACACTATCATCATCGATTACAAAGAGTATAAAGTCGGTGACGTCGTGCCGGATGAGTACCGTAAAAAGCAGTACACCATCGTTGAGTGGCAGCCGCGCCACCTGCCTGCACCGCAGGAAGGCACGCACTGGGCTTACATCAACGCTAACTACATCCTGATCACCGACGACAGCGGCAAGATCGTGATGGGCAAATCCGGCGACATTTTCTTCAAGGGTTAATGCCCGGCAGCAGGCGCGCTAACTGCGCCACGCCTGCCATTATCTGACTGGTGCTGGTATTACCGTATCCCAGCACCAGTCCCTGCTGTTTTTGCCCGCCCAGATAAAAGCCGGACAGCGCGCCAGGCGCATAGCCATGGCGAAATAGCTGCGCCGTCAGCGCCACATCATCCACCGTATCCGCCAGCGGCAACACCAGATGCATACCGCACTCACCGCCCAGCAGCGGCACCTGAGTACCAAATGTCTCCTGTAGCGCAGCCCGCAGCGTGGCCTGCCGCTGACGGTACAGACGGCGCATTTTGCTCAGGTGGCGATTGAAATCCCCGCTGCGTAAAAACAGCGCCAGCGCCTGCTGTTCCGGCCGGTTACCGCCGCGTAACAGCTCATGCAAGGCCGGCCGCAGCCGCGGCAGTAGTGGGGCAGGCAGCACCATGTAGCCGATGCGCAGCGCCGGAAACAGGGTTTTGCTGAAGGAGCCGATGTAAATCACCGGCGTCGGCTGCGCCATGCCCTGCATCGCGGCGATGGGCTCGCCGCTGTAGCGAAAATCGCTGTCGTAATCATCTTCGATAATCCACGCCTGATGCCGCTGTGCCGCCGCCAGCAGCGTCAGCCGGCGCGCGGCGCTCATGATCGCGCCGGTGGGATACTGATGCGTCGGCGTGGTGTAAATCAGCCGCGGCGGGCGCTGCTGCCAGTCCTGCGCTGTCGGTGCCAGTCCCTGCGCATCCACCGCAATCGGCTCGATCTGCAGATCGCCGAGGCGCATCGCCGCTTTGGCGCCGCGATAGCCCGGCTCTTCTACCCAGCCGGTGTCACCACGATTGGTGAGCAACGCGACGCACAGCGTCAGCGCCTGCTGCGCGCCTTCGGTAATCACAATCTGCTGCGGCGCGCAGCGCACGCCGCGCGCCAGCGCCAGATGCTGCGCCAGTGCCTCACGCAGCGCCAGCTCACCCAGCGGATCGCCGTAGCCCAGCAGCTGTGCCTGCTGCGCGGTTTGATTGAGCGCGCGACGCCACTGCGCCAGCGGGAAATGCGCCAGCGCCGGCGTGCTCGGGCGCAGCGCCAGCTCCTGGCTGGAGAGGCGATGCTGCGAGTGCAACCCGGCAGCGCGCGCGGAAACCGGCCAGTCGGCGCTGTCGTCGGACGCCTGCGCGGGCAGCGGCGTGTGCGCCAGCCGGCTGACGCGGCTTCCCTGGCGGTCGCTGAGGATAAATCCTTCCGCCTGCAGCTGTGACCAGACGGCGATCACCGTATTGCGCGACACCTGCAGTTCAGCCGCCAGCTGGCGGGTCGCCGGCAGGCGCGTGCCCGCCGCCAGCTGACCATTCAGTATCGCCTGGCGCAGCCGCTGATACAGCTGCTGTTGCAGCGTCAGGCTGCCGTCGGCCTCTAGGGGTGCCAGCAGCAGCGAATGCCGGTTCAGTGTGCGCATTCGGCACCTCCGTGGATCTATCGATTTGTCACATTGTGGCGCTTTTTCCTGAACCAGCAAAGTGGCACGCTGCACGCTGTCACTCTCACACAGAAGGAATCGCCGTATGTCACCGCAGACCAATCGTTATGGACAACCCATCGGCCCGGCGCTGGAGGCGTGGCAGCCGCGCCCGCTGCCGCAGGGGCAGATTTTCACCGGCCAGTATTGCCGGCTGGAGCCGCTGGATGCCGCACGTCACGGTCGCGAGCTGTATGCGGCTTATGCGCTGGCGGAAGATGACCGCGACTGGACCTGGCTGCCGGTCGGGCGCTTTGACGATGAAGCGTCTTATCTGGCATTTGCGCAGCAGTGCCAGCAGAGTCCGGATTACCTGCACTTCGCGGTTATTGACCGGCAAAGCGGGCAGGCGGTCGGCTCGCTGGCGCTGATGCGCATTGAACCGCAGCACGGTGTTATGGAGGTCGGCTTTGTGGTGTTCTCTCCGTTGCTGAAGCAAACCCGCATGGCCACCGAAGCCCATTATCTGCTGATGCGTTACGCCTTCGAACAACTCGGCTATCGTCGCTACGAGTGGAAATGCGATAGCTGTAACCAGCCGTCGTACAACGCCGCCCTGCGGCTGGGCTTCCGTTATGAAGGCACGTTTCGTCAGGTGGTGGTGTATAAAAATCGCAGCCGGGATACCGCCTGGTTCTCTATCATCGACAGCGAATGGCCGCAGGTGAAGCTGGGCTTTGAGCGCTGGCTGGCGGCAGACAATTTCGACGCCCGTGGGCAGCAACGCGCCAGGCTGGAGACATTACGTCAGGCCTGACGCGCGCGCCGGGCTGGCTACCCGGCTAACCGGCAAAAATATATTTGGCGGCTGACAACACAAAGGCGCTGGCCATCGCCATCATCAGCCGCCGATGCCAGAGATTATCGCGTTTGAGCTCATTGAAACCGAGCTGCATGCGATGGTCGAGATCCAGCAGGCGCTCATCCACTTTTTCAAAGCGTTTATCAATTTGCCTGAATCGCTCATCGATTTGTTCAAAACGCTGATCGATTTTCCTGAATTGCTCATCCATCTTTTCAAAGCGTTGATCAATTTTCCTGAATTGTTCATCGATTTGTTCAAAACGCTGATCGATTGTCCTGAATTGCGCATCCATCTTTTCAAAGCGTTGATCAATTTTCCTGAATTGTTCATCGATTTGTTCAAAACGCTGATCGATTGTCCTGAATTGCGCATCCACTTTTTCAAAGCGTTTATCGATTTGCCTGAATTGCGCATCCATCTTTTCGAAGCGTTGATCGATTTGTTCAAAGCGTTGATCAATTTTCCGGAATTGCTCATCGACGTTATCAAACCGCAGCTCAATGGCTTTAAACGTATGGCGGACCTCATTTTCAAAATTCCTGAGGCTCTGTGCCAGTTTATCGACACGTTGCGCGGTGGCGTGATTTGCCCGCATCACGCCTTCCATGGCCTGCGAAAGGTGCGTTTTGGTCAGGCTGTTTTCCTGCTGCATTTCGGCAAAAATGTCGACCATCACTTCGGCCTGGTGATCGGCCACGCCCGCCTGCTGCAGCGCTTTGAATGCCTTATGGGTGTTCATCATCGTCGGTATCATCCCTGTTGCTCCTGGTCGCCTTTCCTGTTGCCTGCAAGGTTATCCAGGTGGTGATAGTTGCACCATGTGATGATGTGGATTTTGCGCGACGTCTCGAAAAATATCAATTCGTACAAAGAGTAACGCTAAGCGGCAATAAAAAGGGCCTGCACGCTGGCAGGCCCTGGTCTGGCACGCATTTTTATCACTTTTCGGGCTGCGGAATTATTTTTATCTCCGCCATGCCGATACCGAGTTTGCGTGGATCCTGACCGGTAATGTTGCCGAGATTAGACAGCTGTGGTTCTGGCGGCGTGATGATCAGGTTGCGGCTGGCGCCAGGGTTGGTGAAATGCAGCGTCTGCGTGGAGAACGCGTCACCCAGATTGAGCTGCTGCACTTGCTCGCCGACGCGCACCGGAATCGGTCGATGGGCGTTAGCCCCATAGGCGCGTGCGGTGATCACCACGTCAAAGCGCGCCGGCAGCGGATCGACATATTCAATATTCACCTCCGGCGCGAGGTTGGCGTTCGACCAGCGTCCCCAGCTTTCCGGCCGTGAAATACCGCTAAAGCGCTTCACGCTGGCCGGCGCGCCCGGCACGGTCAGCAGGAAGCTGTCCGCCTGGTAGCGAATGGCATTATCCTCGATGCGCATTTGCTGTTCGTTGAGCTGATAGGTCTCCGCGCTGACTTTCACCTGCGGGAACTGCGCTTTGCCCTGCCACACCGGCTGGTCGATGCGCGTCACCGTGGGCTGTCCGCCGGTCTGGCCCATCGCCAGACAGAGATCGGTCGACAGCGCCAGCGCCGGCTGCCACAGCCGGCCCATTTTGAAGCAGCGATCGACCCAGACAAACTTATCGCTGGCGGCAAAATCGGCCAGCTGGAAGCGCAGCGGCGCGGCGTATTCGCCTTCCGGCAGCGGCTCTACCTGATGATCAGATACGCGGAACAGGATCGGCAGCCTGAACGTCGCGCCCGAGAAGCTAAAGGTATTTTTGGGCTGGTCGATGGTAAACGTCTTCATCTGGTTGGGGAAATTCCACAGCTGAATGATATCGGCTTTCCACGCCGTGACCTTCTTCGCCATGTCATCGAACTGGCTGGAGAGCGAGGCCGAAGAAAGCCCGCTGCGGCCAAGGCCAATCGCGTTATCCCCGCCGAGAATATCCAGCACCGTGGCGCCGTTATCCAGCGTGCTGCGCTTGCCGTCCAGCACCTCGGCCTGCGGCTGATCGCCACGGATCACCATAAACAGATCGCGGCGCGGCTGCTTGATCAGATACTGATGCGCCGTGTTATTCATCGCCAGATGATCGGAACTCACCACAATCACGGTGTTTTTAAACCACGGCGAGGCTTTGATGCGGGCAATCAGGCGCGCCACGTGCTCCTGGGAACAGGCCACCGCGCTAAACGACTGATTGGGTTTGCCGTCATAGCTGTAACTTTTGCGCTGACAGCTGCGCGAAATGAAGCCGTCCGGATGATGGGTGTCCACGGTGAGCGTAAACAGCGCAAAGCGTTTCTGCTGACGCGACAGCTCCTCATACTTTTCAAACACTTCATCCATCACCGTATCGTCGTAAAAGCCCCAGTTATTACGGTAGCTGGGGTCGGCGACGCGGCTCTTCAGCTCCTGCGAGCCGTACATGTTGGCGGCGTCAAAACCGTGCGACAGCAAAAAGGTGTCTTTGCCGGCAAAGCGCAGGTCCGCGCCCTGAATAAACCAGTTCTCATAGCCGGAGTGTTTGAGGATATCGCCGAGGCAGATATTTTGCGGATAGAAGCTGGAAAGCGAAGCCGAGGCGTTGCCGTCGAACGGCGCAAACAGCGGAATACCGCACTGCGACGCCACCATACCGGCGATGGTGTAATCGGTGCCGGGCAGTTGTTCGGTATTGCTGAAGTCAATGCTGTGATCTTTTTCGCGGCTCAGCTCCGGTGCCAGGCCAGGGAAAGCCTGCTGATCGAAGTAGGTGCGCTCTAGGCTTTCGCCGTAGATATACACCAGGTTGAGCTTCGGCGCGTTAATCTGCTTATTCGGCGTTTTGTAATAGGTTTCGAAATCCGAGTCGGCCTGACGCGCGTGGGAGGCGATCAGCTCTTTCACCTGGCGAAACGCCGGCGTGGTTTGCACCGAGCCGGCAGCACAGGCGATCGCCAGCAGGCTCCAGCCGAGATGATGCGGACGTTTGTGGCGGCGCAGCACCCAGGAGAGAAAACAAAACAGTAAAAACAGGCCGATGATCAAGCCAAGCGCCGGTACCACATATTTGCTCACGCCCGCGCCGGTCAGGCTGTTGGTCAGGGTATAGAGCACCGCATCGTTGATGCCATCGCCGGTAAAATAGTTACTGGCATACAGCGTGGCGTTGAGCACGATGAACAGGGTGAGCAGCAGCAAGATCAGGATAAACCAGAATTTATTTCGCCCGGCTTTAAACGAATAGACTGCGATCGCAGCCAAAAAGAGCACTATTGAAAGCAACTCCAACGGCAGATCCTCACATTAAGTAAAAAGAACGCGTTACCTGCGTCTGCGGCCCTCTGCGGGGGTTTTGCGTCAATCTATATTGGCTGTCACAGGGCTGCAACACATCCAACCAGATTTGTGCGATGCATTGCGAATCGTTTAAGGCGGGTTTAGGCGGAGTCTGATTTAGTCTGGCAGCAACCGGCGCGCTGCTGCCAGCCAGGGCGGGCGCGGGTGTTACAGCTTACCGGTGAGATACTGCGCTTCGCCGTCGGCAAAGCTCCAGTCACCTTTGCTGTTGGTGATAAAACTGATCATCAGATCGTTGCCCTGCACGCCACAATTCTCCCGCAACTCGCGCGCTAACTCTGCCATGAAGTGCGTTTTCTGTTCTTCACTTCTTGGGCTGGTGTACACGCGTACCATCACCAGATTGTCGCTGCGCGCAAAGCCCAGCCCGGTATCCTGAAAGACCATCTGATAACGCTTGTTTTCATGAACAATCTGGTAACGATCGCGCGCCGGAACCTTAAATGCCGTGAGTACCGCGCGATGCGCGGCGTCGAGTAAGGTGCGAATCTCTGCTTCAGAACGGCCCTGAATAACATCAAAAGTCAGTAACGGCATCAATAAATCCTCGTTTTTGCCCACGCGGAAAGAGTAGGATGAAACGCTATGCTGCCGCTTGCTGCCGGAAAGAAAAAGCGCGCTGATTAAAATGATTATTTATTATTTTGAACAATCCTGATGAAAGAAATTAAAACTGATGCACTCTGGGTGCATTTGCACTGGCTGACGGTGCTGGCGGAACAGGGCAGTTTTACCCGCGCGGCTGAACGCCTGGATGTCAGTAAAGCGGCGATGAGCCAGAAAATCAAAGAACTGGAGCAGATGGCGGGCGTGGCGCTGGTGCAGCGCACCACGCGCAGCGTGCGGCTGACGTCGGCCGGTGAAAAGCTGGTGGACGACCTGCGCGAGCCGTTTGCGCGCATTGCGCAGAGCTTCTTTAGCGTGCGTGACGAAGCCGGGCCGGTGCGCGGCCTGGTGCGCATCAGCGCGCCGGTGGCGTTTGCCCGGCAGCAGCTGGTGCCGATTATCGGCGACTTTCTGCGCGACTACCCGCAGGTGCGGTTGCAGCTCAACGTCAGCGATCGGCTGGTGTCGCTGGGCAGCGAAGGATTCGATCTCGCCATTCGCCACAGTCAGCAGCTGCCGGAAACGCACGTCGCGCTGCCGCTGTGTGAAACGCGCACGCTGCTGGTGGCCGCGCCGGATTATCTGACCCGTCACGGTACGCCAGATACGCCGCAGGCGCTGCAGCAGCATAACTGCCTATATTATCCGCGCGGGCTGGAGTCGCCGCAGTGGCGCTTTCGTCTGCACAGCGATGACAACGAAACGGTGCAGGTGAAGATTCAGGGTAATTTCGCCACTAATAACAGCGAGTCGATTCGTGACGCTGCGCTGCAGGGGCTGGGCATTGCCATGCTGCCGGACTTCAGCGCCAGCGCGGCGCTGGCCAGCGGCACGCTGCAGCAGGTGCTGCCGGAGTGGCAGGCGGTCGATGCCTTTGCCGACCGCCTGTGGGTGGTGCGGCCTTACGCAGCGCAGGTACCGCGTGCCGTCACCACCTTTATCCACTGGCTACGCACGCGCTTTGTTGATGGGTGAGGCCAGCGGCGCGCTGAGCGGTGCTGTGGGCTGCATCATCGCCCCCAGCAGGCTGCGACGGTTATAGTTACCGAGACGCAGATTGAAGTCGAGATGCAGCTGCTCAATGCCGCTCAGCTTGATCACCGGCGGCGGCGTATGCGGGCGCTGATGGAATAGCACCGTGTGCGCAAAGGCGTCACTTTGCCAGTTGCTCAGCCGCTGATAGTAATACGCGTTGGCCTCGCATTTACGCAGATACAGGTTCACGCGGCGATGTTCGCGCATCGCCGCCTGCTGCGCCAGCGAACCCAGCTGCTGTGCCGGCTCGGCGATTTTCTGCGTCAGCAGGGCAAAATCATCGCGCTTTGCCAGCTCATTAAAATAGTTGTGCGCCCCCAGATGCTTGATCGGCGCGTACTGTTTTTGCCACTCGCGAATAAAAGGATTATTGGGCGCAGCGGCGAGAAACCAGTTTTCAATCACCGGTGCCAGATAGTTGACGGTGGCAATTTCGCGGTAATAGCCAATCACATCCATGCGGCGTTCCTGATGCGCACGGTGCACCCAGCTCAGGTCTTCAAATAACAGCGTGCTGCAGTCAATCGCAATACCGCCGTAGCGTAATAATAATTCGAGGCGAATGACTTCACTTTTTTGCTGCTCGCTTAATTGTGTCGAGGTAAAAATAAAATCCGGCAGGACTTCTTTAAGCGTTAAACGGTTTAATACATACACCTGATGGTCGGGATTATCCTGACGCAGCTGCTGGATATTTAACGCCATCGATTTCGGTAAATATTCATTGTCCCAGTACATCCAGATTTTTTTGGGTATTTCCGGCAGCGCTTTCTCACCCGAAAGCAACACGATATTGTCCTCTTCGCTGGGATCATATTCCGGCGCGCAGAGCGCAGTATGCTGTTTTTTCTGCAGTAATGTCTGGCCGGTGAAGGCGATTCTCTGCCAGTGTTGCCAGAGCGTAAGGGCTGGCTGGAGACGTTTTTTTGTCATGATGCACCTGATTATTGTGATTATGGGGAGCAAGGATTCCCTGATGCTGGCGGCTTGAGCGCGCTTATGTGTCCTGACGGCTGTGTGTAAAAAGACTACCCTTGCTTAATAATCGATCCGCAGCGGCAAGGCTACGAATTTTTTTCGCTTTCAGATTTACCGGAAACGCCGGGATCCGGGATGGCTAAAAAGAGGTATCAATAAAATGATGAGGGAGTGCGTTTTTTATTTTTCTCGATTAAGACTATTCCTAATAAAATAACCCTCTGCAGGCGCAGGCCGCGGCGCGGAATAAAAATGAGCGATCGGCGGTCCGTTAACGGCGCTGTATTTTCCCCTGGCCTGGCCGCCGCTTGCCCAACGCGGAGGCAGGTTAGCTACGCTTAGAGCAGGCAACGAAAAAAAGGAGGCACTATGCAGCCACACAAGCGTGGGTTACTGGCGGTTGATAAGCAGGGCAACCGCGTGCTGTTTCTCAATCCCGACAGCTTCGCCGTTGAGCAGGAGCTGAATGCCTTACCGCCGCGACCGCATGAGCTGCTGATGCTGCCCGCGCTGGAGAAGGCGTATGTGCCGATCTACGGTGATGGCGTCCACGGCGGCAATCCGCATCCGGGACACAAGGTGGCGATTATCGATTTGCGCCGGCGGCAGATTAGCGGCTTTATCGATCTGTCACCGCTCAAGGCGCCGCACAGCGGCCAGCTGGGACGCGATGGCAAAGTGTATCTGTGCTGTGAACACAGTGCCGCGGTGGCGGTGATCGATCCGCACAGCGACACGCTGGAGAAAACCATCCGGCTGCCGTCGCACAACGCGCACCGGCTGACGCTGTCGCCCAGCGGCCGCAAGCTGTTTACTGAAAACGAAGAGGACGCCAGCATCACGGTGGTGGATTTGTGCGAGGCGGAAGGGCGCATCATTGATAACATCCTGCTGCCGGGACCGATTGCCGGCATTGCCGCCTCGCCAAAGCACCCCTATCTGATGGCCAGCGCGGCAGACGCGCCGCTGCTGTACGTGGTGGATCGTCAGAGCCATCGTATCCGCCAGCGCATCACGCTGCCCGGCCATCAGCAGCCGTGCCAGGTGGTGCGCTTC
This sequence comes from Type-C symbiont of Plautia stali, assembly GCF_059730935.1. Classification (NCBI taxonomy): domain Bacteria; kingdom Pseudomonadati; phylum Pseudomonadota; class Gammaproteobacteria; order Enterobacterales; family Enterobacteriaceae; species Type-C symbiont of Plautia stali. The sequence goes on from NZ_AP035923.1 coordinate 689,803, forward strand.
AGCGCCAACGGTGAGCGGCTGGTGGCGATTGGCGACGGGGAAGGAGTGGTGACGCTGTTTGACGACTTGCTTAATCCGTTGGGTGACGTTGCGGTCGGCAATCAGCCGATGGATGGCTGTTTTAGCGCCGATAACCGCAGCCTGCTGATCGCTAATCAGGGTGACGGTTCGCTTAGCCTGATCGATCTGACGCAGATGAAGGTCATCGCCACGCCGCAGGCTGGCACCGGCTGCGAAGTCCTGAGCTACTTTCAGCTATCGTCCTGAGTGCGAAGGCCGCCATCAAATAAACGGCCGGTGATAAATCGCGCTGCTCCAGTGGCGGCTGCTGGCGTGTTTTTCTGCCTGCCAGCCGCGTTTGCGCAGTTGGCGCGCAATCAGTTTGTTCATAATACCGTGGCCCACCAGCAGCACCGTGCCCTGTTGCGACAGGGCTATCAGTTTGTCTGCCGCCCGCTGCGCGCGCTGCCGGGCATGCTGCACTGATTCCACGCGTCCGGCGTAACCGCACAGCCACAGCAGGCGCAGCAGCGCCAGCCACAGCGTCAGCGGCAGATGCAGGCGCGCGAACGGCAGCAGCGGCATCGCCACTTCACTGAACACCTCATCCACGTCCTGCGCCTGCAGACCGAGCCGCGCCAGCGACGAACGCGCGCGCGGCAACGGGCTGCAGGCAATCACGCTGGCCATGCGCGCAATCGCCATACTGCGCGGCGGCGGCGCATCACAAATCACCGCCTGGTCGTAGCCTTCACACCAGTCCGCCAGCGCCCGCGCCGTAAAGCGCCCGCTTACCGGATGGTCTGGCTTGCCGTGTCGCATGAGGATAATGGTCATGATGCTCCTGAGTGAAGGTCATCCAGTCTACTGCAGGCGCGCAGGATTTCGCGCGGCCCGGGCGGTTTTAAGAATAATGCCCGGGTGTCATCAAAACTTAACTGAAATGTGCGAAAACGGCGCGGTGAAAGTTTGGTCGCCGTTTTTGCCAATGATAAGCAATAGTCGTTAATCACGCAGCGTGCGTGGATTTTTTAATGACGCTGGTTGTAATGTAATGTCATGAATTAACGCCGTTTTTATCTTTTTATCCTGCACCATTGTGAAGATAAGTTAATTATTTTCCTGTTGATCACTTGATTTATCTACGCGCGTAGATAGACTGTCTTCACAGTGACAACTCACGGTGCCAGAGACGAAGTTGGCCTTGAGATGACCCAGTTACATTTGCCGTACTAATGCGATCGATGAAAAAAACATCGGCGAAATCAGGCAAATAGATGAATTCCAACACCAGGGAATTCCTTACTGACCTTTCATCCAGGTTTGCCTACTGAACGTCGCCACCGGGGAGTTCCGCTTGTTGCAAGGGAACCGACCCACGGATGGGCGTTTACTGTTTTCACCTCTTTCAGGGAAATGGTTATGACGGTACATCATTCCGTTACGCAACAAGGTTCACCCGCTTCCGCCGCCGATGCGCGGCTGGAAACCACCTCCGGGCGCAAAGATTTCTGGCGCGCCACCTTCTCCTGCTGGCTGGGCACCGCGATGGAATACGCGGATTTCGCCCTGTATGGCCTTGCTGCCGGCATCATTTTTGGCGATGTATTCTTCCCCGAAGCCACCCCGGCGATGGCGCTGCTCTCCAGCTTTGCCACCTGGTCGGTCGGCTTTATTGCGCGCCCGATCGGGGCGCTGCTGTTTGGCTGGATTGGCGATCGCAAGGGCCGCAAGGTAGTGATGATCAGCACCATCATTCTGATGGGCGCTTCGACCACGCTGATCGGCCTGATTCCTTCCTATGCAACGATTGGCCTGTGGGCGCCGGCCTGCCTGGTGCTGCTGCGTTTCACGCAGGGGCTGGGCGCCGGCGCAGAGCTCTCGGGCGGCACGGTGATGCTGGGTGAATACGCGCCGGTTGAGCGCCGTGGCCTGGTGTCGTCGGTGATTGCGCTTGGTTCCAACAGCGGCACGCTGATTGCGTCGCTGGTGTGGCTGGCGGTGATCCAGATGGATAAAGCCACGCTGCTCGACTGGGGCTGGCGTATTCCGTTCCTCAGCAGTGTGTTGATTGCTGCGGTCGCGCTGTGGATTCGCCGTCATCTGCGTGAAACGCCGGTGTTTGAGCGTCAGCAGGCGGAACTGCAGGCGCAGCGCCATGAAACGCTGGCGCAAAGCGCGACGCAACCCGACAGCCGCAGCTTCTGGCAGCGCAGCCGCGCCTTCTGGACCATGGTGGGCCTGCGCATCGGTGAGAACGGCCCGTCCTATCTGGCACAGGGCTTTATTGTCGGCTACGTCGCCAAAGTGCTGATGCTGGACAAATCGGTGCCGACCACCGCGGTGTTCATCGCCTCGCTGCTCGGTTTCCTGATCATCCCGTTTGCCGGCTGGCTGTCGGACCGCTTTGGCCGACGCATCACCTATCGCGGCTTCTGCCTGTTACTGATGGTCTACGCCTGGCCCGCCTTTAGCCTGATGGACAGCCGCGAGCCGGCCATCGTGATTCCGGTGATTGTGGTGGGCATGGCGCTGGCGTCGCTGGGCATCTTTGGCGTGCAGGCGGCGTGGGGCGTGGAGATGTTTGGCGTCAAACACCGTTACACCAAAATGGCGGTTGCCAAAGAGCTGGGGTCTATCCTTTCAGGAGGCACCGCACCGCTGGTGGCGGCGGCGCTGCTGTCGTTTACCGGCCACTGGTGGCCGATTGCCGTGTACTTCTCGGCCATGGCGACCATCGGTTTCCTCACCACCTTCGTGGCACCGGAAACGCGCGGACGCGATCTGAATCTGCCGGAGGATGCTATCTGACGCGCAGGATCGTGCAACATTCTTTGATTACGCTGGCCGGTACTCCCGGCCAGCGGCATTAACACAGAGGCAATATTGGCGAAATCCCCAACCGGAAATGTGACACGCAGTGACGTCGCCAAAGCCGCCGGAACCTCGGTGGCGGTGGTCAGCTATGTGATCAACAACGGACCGCGTCCGGTGGCCGAAGCCACGCGTCAGCGCGTGCTGGCCGCCATCCAGCAAACCGGCTATCGCCCGAATGCGGTGGCGCGCGCACTGGCCTCCGGCAGTACCAAAACCTTTGGCCTGATCGTGCCGAATATCGCAAACCCATTTGTCGCCTCAATGGCGCACGTGCTGCTGCAGGAGTCGCTGAACCACGGCCACGTAATGCTGCTGGGCGATGCCGGCGACGATCGCCAGCGCGAGCTGGAGCTGATTCAGGGTCTGCTGAATCGTCAGGTTGATGGCCTGTTTTACACCAGCGTCGATCGCCATCCCTATATTGATGTCATCCAGGCGAGCGGAACGCCGCTGGTGATGCTGGACCGCATCGAACCGCGCCCCGGCGTCAGCATGCTGTGCGTGAACGAACGTGAAGCGGCGCATCAGGTTACGGCGCATCTGCTCAGCCACGGCTATCAGCAGGTCGGCATGATCAGCGGTCCGCGCGAGATGCTTAACGCGCAGGATCGTATTCAGGGCTGGCGCGACGCCATGGCGCAGCACGGGCTGACGGTAGATGAAGCGCTGATTTTTCCGGCCGGCTATTCGCGCCAGGGCGGTTACGACGCCGGGCAGCGCATGATTGCCAGCGGCCGGGTGCCGCGCGCGCTTTTTACCAGTAACGAAGGGCAGGCGATTGGCTGTATCCGCGCGCTGTCCGAACACGGTCTGCGCGTGCCGCACGATGTCGCGCTGGTGTGTTTCAACGGTACCGAGCAGTCGGCCTTTCATGTGCCCACGCTCACCACCGTGCGCCAGCCGCTGCGCGAAATGGCACGCAGCGCCATCGCCATGCTGAAAAACGGTCATGGCGAGGCGCAGCTGGCCGAATTTCCTCACCATCTGGAGATCGGTGAGTCCTGTGGCTGCCCGCATCCTCAACAAAAATAAATATATAACACCATGAAAAGACTAATTATTGATTGTGATCCGGGGAATGGTATTACTGGCGCTAACACCGATGACGGGCTGGCGCTGGCCTTAGCGCTGGCGTCACGCGCGCTGGCCGTTGAGCTGATCACCACCGTGAGCGGCAACACGCCGAGCGCGGTGGGAGCGCGGGTGGCTAAAGATCTGCTGCAGCGGCTCGGACTGAACATTCCGGTAGTGCAGGGCGCGCTGCAGGCGCTGCGCGAAGATCCGGCGCCGTGGCGCGCGCGGCTGGATAACGTCGCGGACCCGGCGCTGGGCGAACTGTGGCGCGGCGTGCGCCAGCCGCAGACGGTGGCAGCGGACGGCAACGATGCGGCGGGCGTGATGGGCCAGCTGATTTGCGACAATCCCGGCGAGTTTACGCTGGTGGCAATAGGCCCGCTGACCAACGTGGCGCAGGCGCTGCAGCGCTATCCGCAGATGGCGGATTCCGTAGCGGAGATCGTCATCATGGGCGGCGTGTTCGCGCTGGACGACTACATCAAAGACACCAATTTTGGCCTCGATCCGGAAGCGGCGCATCAGGTGCTGCACAGCGGCGCCACCATCACGCTGGTGCCGATGGATGCCACCACGCAGACGCTGCTGACCCATCAGGATCTCACGCGCCTGACCGCCTGCGATCATCCACTGCCGCAGTTTGTGCGCGAAACGCTGCGACCGTGGATTGATTACTCCATCCGCACCCGCCATCTGCCGGGCTGCTGGATCCACGATGCGCTGGTCATTGCCTGGCTGCTCAACCAGCGCGTAGCGGACGGCGTGGATTATCACGTCGATATTGAGCTGCGTCCCGGTGCCACGCGCGGCAAGACCTGGCGCTACCGCACGCCGCTGCGGCTGGATGTCGGCGTGCCGGCGGACGCGGGCGCACTGGTGCATGTGATGCAGAACGTAAACAATCCGCTGCTGCTGGAAGTGATTGAGCAGACGTTCAACGGATTGAAACGCTAAGATTTTGCTGCGGCGCGCGGTCTCCCGGCCGGAGTACCGTGCGCCGCTTTCCTGCCGACACGCTTCCTTACATCACGAATCACTCGCTGACAATTCCCCGCCGCGCGGCGCCTTTCTGACATGCTATATACAAATGGTTAACACAATAATAACCAGTGCAACCATTCGCTGGATAACGTTCCAATAAAAATCTGGCCGCGAGCCGGAAGCAATCAGACAGGATACCCTTATGTTTAACTGGACTGCGACCCAGCGCAACGTGGCTTTCGCCAGTTTCGCCAGCTGGACGCTGGATGCGTTCGACTTCTTTATTCTGGTGTTTGTGCTCAGCGATCTTGCGCGCTACTTCAACACCAGCGTCTCCGATGTTTCTATTGCCATTATGCTGACGCTGGCCGTACGACCGGTAGGCGCATTGATCTTTGGCCGGCTGGCGGAAAAATATGGCCGCCGGCCGATCCTGATGCTCAACATCGTGCTGTTTTCGCTGTTTGAATTGCTGTCGGCATGGTCACCCAACTTTGCTGCCTTCCTGACCTTCCGCGTGATTTACGGCGTGGCGATGGGCGGCATCTGGGGCGTGGCCTCTTCGCTGGCGATGGAAACCATTCCCGACCGTTCGCGCGGCCTGATGTCCGGCATCTTCCAGGCCGGTTATCCGTGCGGCTATCTGCTGGCGTCGATAGTGTTTGGCCTGTTCTTCGAACAGGTGGGCTGGCGTGGCATGTTCCTGATTGGCGCGTTGCCGATTCTGCTGCTGCCGTTTATCTATTTTAAAGTGCCGGAATCGCCGGTATGGCTGGCGGCGCGCGAGCGTAAAGAGAATCACGCGCTGCTGCCCATCATCCGCCAGCACTGGAAAATCTGTATTTACATGGTGCTGCTGATGGCCTGTTTTAACTTCTTCAGCCACGGCACGCAGGATCTCTACCCGACGTTCCTGAAAGTGCAGCACCAGTTTGACGCCCACACGGTGAGTATTATCGCCATCGGCTATAACATCGCGGCGATGCTCGGCGGCATTACGTTCGGCTCGCTGTCCGAGCGTATCGGGCGTAAAAAAGCCATCATGCTGGCGTCGTTTCTGGCGCTGCCGGTGCTGCCGCTGTGGGCGTTCTCCAGCGGTTCCTGGGCGATTGGTATCGGCGCGTTCCTGATGCAGTTTATGGTGCAGGGCGCATGGGGCGTGGTGCCGACCTACCTGACCGAGCTGGTGCCGGCCAATGCGCGTGCGGTACTGCCGGGCTTCGTTTACCAGCTGGGGAATTTAATTGCTTCGGTCAACGCCACGCTGCAGTCCCGCATCGCCGAAGCCCACGGCGGTAACTACGGACTGGGCATGGCGATTGTCGCCGGCACGGTGGCGGTGCTGATTTGCGTGTTCGTGGCGTTTGGCCGCGAGACGCGCGGCATCGAAATATCCGGGGCGGTGGCGAAAGAGACGCGTTAACGCGCCTCGCAGACGTCAATCCATTTCGCCGCCGTGAGCTCAGCCATGCGCTGCGGCGAAATGCGCACCGCGCTGTGAATCGAACCGGCCGCAGGTAACACTTCATCGAAACTGCGCAGCGACACATCGCAATAGACGGTCAGTGGATTTTCCAGCCCGAACGGGCACACGCCGCCGACCGGATGGCCGGTCCAGTTCACCACTTCATCCACGCTCAGCATGCGCGCTTTTGCCCCGAGCGCCGCCTTCAGCTTGCGGTTATCCAGCCGGGCGTCACCGCGCGTGACAATCAGCACCACGCTCTCTTTCACTTTCAGCGACAGGGTTTTGGCGATTTGCCCCGGCGTCACGCCATGTACGCGTGCGGCCAGTTCTACGGTGGCAGTGCTTTCCGGCATCTCGATGATGTCGATATCCGGTGCGTGTTCGGCAAAGAAGTGCCGTACCGACTCCAGGCTCATTTTTTTCTCCGGTAAAAACAGAGCGTAAAAGCTGCCATAAGGCGGGAAAGCTGTAAACGGGAGAAACGGAGAATCTGTAACAGAATACGCCGCGCTTACACGGCATTTAACGTGCAGTTACCGCAGCGTTCGACGTCCGGAATGCGATAGCGCTGGCAGCAGCTGCGGCGCTCCATCGCGCCGTTGCGCGGGATCATGGTGCGATACAGCGGATTATCACTGCCGTCGGACAGGGATTTGCTGAAAAACAGCGCCTGTTCCAGTTGATGACGGGTGGCCGCAGGCAGCTGCTGCTGCAGTTCGCCAAGGAACCAGTAAAACGAGAAGCCTAAGTTGTTCCAGATTAGCCGCGCGTTGATGTCACCGTGCTGCGCCATGCCGTTGACGGCGGGGATCAGGCCATGCTGAATCAGGCGTTCGATACGCTGCTGCGGATTGAGATAGCGCGCATCCTCGTCCTCCTGCACATCAATCCAGAAGGCGCAGGGATGGCCGTTTTCGTGGAACTCAACGTGGATGCGCTGCGGCGAGCAGTCGAGCGCGCGCGGCTCCTGCAGCAGCGCCAGCATTAATGGCGGCAGCAGCAGGCCAAAATACCACTGGGCCCACAGCGACTGCAGCGGTTTGGCTTCCTGCGGAACATCGGGATGGTGGCGATAGAGATAGTCGCTGTAGCGCTGCGTCAGGCGGCGATAGTGAAACGGCGTGGACCATTCGGCCAGCGTCAGGGTGCCTGCGGGGGCCGGCTGGCCCAGCTTCACGTTTTCCCGCATGTAGCTGCGCTGGTCGCACATCAGATCTTCCAGCGCGCTGGCTAAGCTGCGATCGCTCTGCATAAAGATCAGCGGATGCGCGCTAAAGCGATGATCCTGACGCGTGATGATGGCCATGCGGCTCCTGAGTGAAAACGGGAAGCGAAAAACAAATGATAATCGTTCCCGATTCACTGAGCAAGATGCCAGCAGCGCTCACTGCCTGGCCACCGCGCATTTTGCGTGAAATCCCCCGGAGAGGGTGCGGCGTTGTCGCCGCACCGCTTACACCAGATCGCTGCTTACCGGCGCCAGCTTCGGTAAATCCTCCCACGCCAGAATGGTGTTACGTCCCTGATTCTTCGCCACGTACAGCGCGCGGTCGGCGTTGGCTACCGCCTGGTCGAAGTCTTCTGCGAAAATCGGCGCGATACCGGCGCTGATGGTCACGTGGGTCGAGACTTTATCATTGAAGCGGTGGGGAATTTCCAGATCAACCACGTACTGACGGATGCGTTCGGCCAGCTTCATGGCAATCGAGGCATTAACGTTGGTCATCAGCACCAGAAACTCTTCGCCGCCGTAGCGCGTCACCACATCGCGCGAGCGCACCGCATCGCGAATGGCAACCGACACCCGCGCCAGCGCCTGATCGCCCATGGCATGACCGTAGTTATCGTTGTAGGCCTTGAAGTGATCAATATCCAGCAGCAGCACAAAGTGGCTGCCGGCATGATTTTCCATGATGGTATCCAGCCGGTTCTTCAGCCCGCGCCGGTTATACAGGCCGGTGAGCGGATCAAGCATGCTCAAATCGCTGAAACTTTGCTTCTCCTCATACAGCTGGCGCACCAGCCGCAGAGTGAAGGTGTCGAAGCGGCGGCGCATCAAATGGTGCAGCGAGAAGCCGATCAGCGGCAGCGTAATGGTGAACAGAATGGTCATTAAATGCTGACCATCGTCCAGTAACAGTACGGTTAATACCGGTGGCGTAATATGTAAACAGAACGCAAGCAAATAATCACTCAGGGCAATCGCGCTGATAAAAAATACGCTCAGCAGACTGATTATTAAAAAGCTACCGTCAAAATAAAACACCAGATGGTAACGATGATTGATATGCCAGGCCCACAGCGCGCCTAATAGCAATGCGACAGGATTTAATAACGGGAATTTTAGATTTGGCGCGATTAAACATAGCGCCAGCAGCGTGGTGCTAAAGCCCGCCACCAGTGTTACCGGCAGCGAATTGATGGGATTATCCGTGCCGAAAAACGGCAGCAGACAAAAAAGCGAAACGGCGACATTCAAAAACAAAAATAGCATCAGCGACAGCCGATACTTGCTGTGTTTCAACTCATCATAAGATTGTAATTTCATTATTATTACTCGTGACAGCCCTGAAATATCAAAGCGCTACCCGCAGGAAATAATCCCACAACGCGGATAGTGAGCACGTTTTTGCTGTGTTATCAAAATAGTTATCGGCGGCAATCTATCATTTTCCAGTAATTCTGTCATCCGGCGCGGGCAGGGCAAAAAACTCGCTGCAAGATGAGAAATGTTGTCATATGATAATGGGAATATTTATCATTTGAAGGGTTGCGTGATGATCATGGCGATGATGGCTGCCTGCGGCTTGTGGGGCGTAAGCTGGGTGATGGGTAAACGTCTGGATAGCGGCTGGGGCGTATTGCTGCCCTGCGCGGCCATGCCGGTGTTTGCGCTGTGGGAGCCGAGTTTCAGCCAGTGGCGCTTAGTGATGATCGTCGCGCTGCTGCTTACTGTGGTGATGCTGTTCCACCATCGTCTGCGGCATTATCTGCTGCTGCCTTCCTGCCTGGCGCTGGCGGGCGGTCTGGCGGCTATCTCGGTGAATTTTCACGTCATTTAACGGTGAGCAGAAACGACAATATCACGCAAAGGCGTGATAGCAGCGGTAACAATCAATGGGTATTGTACTGCAGAAGAAGTGTGACAACGTTGGTGCGAAGAGAGGGACTTGAACCCTCACGTCCGTAAGAACACTAACACCTGAAGCTAGCGCGTCTACCAATTCCGCCACCTTCGCATCGTAGTTGTCTGTTTATATCACCGCATGGTGCGAAGAGAGGGACTTGAACCCTCACGTCCGTAAGAACACTAACACCTGAAGCTAGCGCGTCTACCAATTCCGCCACCTTCGCGCAGTGCACGCGATATAAACTCTGTGATTATTGGTGCGAAGAGAGGGACTTGAACCCTCACGTCCGTAAGGACACTAACACCTGAAGCTAGCGCGTCTACCAATTCCGCCACCTTCGCCTACCTGCAATACATTACAGTATTGCTAACCACGGAGGCGCATTTTAGAGATTTTACTCATTGCGTCAACACATATTTTGCGACGGTGAAACGACTGCTGCAAAAAGCAACGTTTTCCCCGTCGCATCGCGGATTTTACTACGCTTAGCGCGCTTTCGCGCCGCGGCCATATACGGCGCGATACACTTTGAAGCGGCCGGTCTGCGCCAGCACTTCATGGTTACCGAAGGTTTCATCCAGCACCTGCGGATAAGGCAGGAAGGCGTTGGCCACGATGCGCAGCTCGCCGCCGCTGTTTAGATGCTTCACCGCACCGCGAATCAGCGTGTGGGCGGCATCAAGGCTGGTTTGCAGACCATCATGGAACGGCGGGTTAGAGATGATCAGATCAAAACGGCCGCTGACGTCCGAGAACACGTTACTGGCAAACACTTCGCCTTCCAGGCCGTTAGCGGCCAGCGTGGCTTTACTCGCCTCGATGGCGGCGGCGTGCACATCGCACAGCCACAGCCGGACTTTCGGCGAATGCTGCGCCAGCGCGGCGGCTAATACGCCACTGCCACAGCCGATATCCAGCACTTTGCCTTTGGTGTGCGGCGTAAGAGTGGAAAGCAGCAGATCGCTGCCGATATCCAGCCCGTCGCGGCTGAACACGCCTGGCAGGGTATGAATGGTGAGATCGTCCAGCTGATAGCGATTGCCGAACGCGCTGGCGTCAAAGCTGGCCTGCTGCGTCAGCTGGCCGTGATACAGCCCGCAGCGGCGCGCGCTGTCGATCTTCTCCAGCGTGGCCCAGCTCTCCAGCATGCCTTCGGCGCTGCGCACGCCGCTACGGTTTTCACCGACGACAAAAATATCGCAGCCCAGCGGCAGCAGCGACAGCAGGTTTTGCAGCTGGAACTGCGCTTCCGGTTTGTTCTTCGGCCAGAAATAGACCAGTGTGTCGCAACCGGCTACGTCGGCCGCACCGGCCACCAGCCCGTACACTGCCCGTTCACCGAGGCGACGGCTGAGGTTCTGCCAGTGATGGTACTGCTGAGTGTGCACGCGGCTCGACGCGGTCTCCAGCTGGGCGGGCAGGTCATCCTGCAGGTCGCCGGCGAACAGTACGTGGCGGGCGGTAAATTCATCACTGTGGCGCAGAATCACTTCGCTGGCCGGGGTAAAAGCAGACATGGAACGCTCCTGTTAAATCAGAGCGGCGATTATAGTGCTTTGTTGGCGCATGTTCGATGGGTTTGCTAGCATAGCGTCGCATTCTGGCAGGATTACAGGTAACAGCATGAGCACAAGGCGCGACTGGCTTCTACAGCAAATGGGGATTACGCAGTATCAGCTGCGACGTCCGCGCGTGCTGCAAGGCGAAATTGCCGTCACGCTAACGCCGGACACGCGGCTGGTGCTGGTCGCTGAGCAGGCGCCGGATCTGCAGGAGCCGCTGGTGCGCGACGTACTGCGGACGCTGAGCATTCAGCCGGGGCAGGTAATGACGCTGACGCCAGAACAGCTGCCGATGCTGCCGGAGCAGGTCGACTGTGCTGGCTGGCTGCTGGGCGTGACCAGCGATCATCCTTTTAACGGCATCACGTTCACCAGCGCCGTTTTCAATGAATTAATCAGCAGCGGCGCGGCCAAACGCGCGCTGTGGCAACAGATGTGTAACCATGACAGCCATCTCTTTCATCACCCCTGATTTACAGCCGCGGCTACTGGAAATCGAGCGCCGCGCGCATGCGTTTCCGTGGAGCGAGCAGACCTTTGCCAGCAATCAGGGCGAACGTTACGTCAATCTTTGCCTGCACGCGGACGGCCAGCTGGCCGGCTTCGCCATCACCCAGGTGGTGCTGGATGAAGCGTCGCTGTTCAACATCGCGGTCGATCCCGCGTTCCAGCGCCGCGGCTATGCGCGTCAGCTGCTACAGCAGCTGATTACCGAACTGGAGCAGCGTGCGGTGATGACGCTGTGGCTGGAGGTGCGCGCCTCCAATCAGCCCGCCATTGCGCTGTATCAGCAGCTGGATTTTCATCAGGTCAGCGTGCGGCCAAACTACTATCCCACCGCCAGCGGGCGCGAGGATGCCATCATCATGGCGCTCACGCTCTGACGTTATTCAAAAGGGGCACTATGTTAAACGACTGGGACTGCATCCTGTTCGATGCGGATGACACACTTTTCCACTTTGACGCCTTCGCCGGCCTGCAGCGCATGTTTGCCAGCTACGACGTGCACTTCAGCGATCAGGATTACGCTGATTATCAGGCCGTCAACAAACCGCTGTGGGTCGATTACCAGAACGGCACCATTACAGCGTTACAGCTCCAGACGCGCCGCTTCACGCTGTGGGGCGAAAAACTGCGCGTGGAGCCGGAAGTGCTTAACAGCGACTTTCTTAATGCGATGGCCGAGATCTGCCTGCCGCTTGATGGCGCAGCCCGCCTGCTGGATACGCTCAAGGGCAAGGTAAAAATCGCCATCATCACCAACGGTTTTACGGCGCTGCAGCAGGCGCGCCTTGAACGCACCGGTTTCCGTGACTACTTTGACGCGCTGGTGATCTCCGAACAGGTGGGCGTACCCAAGCCGGACGCGGCGATTTTTGACCATACGCTGCAGCTGCTGGGCAATCCCGATCGCCGCCGGGTATTAATGGTCGGCGACACGCCGGAATCGGATATTCTCGGTGGTATGAATGCCGGCGTGAAAACCTGCTGGATCGATCACGGCACGCGTCCGCTGCCGGCGCACATCACGCCCACCTGGCAGGTGAAAACCTTGCCTGAGCTGCAATCTATTCTGACTGCTTAACAATCCCGATACCCACTATTTTAGCGAATTAAACCAGCCTGGTCCGCCTGGCTGGTTTTTTTAACTGCCAGTTTGTCTTTATCACCCCTTTTTTACCGCCTGCCTCTGTTTTATCGCGCTCAGACAAAATGCGTGCCGCTCAGCGCCATTTTTTTTATGACAATTTTTAATGATCGCGCGAGCAAATTTTCATCTTTCATTTACAATCTTTCACAGTTTTAATGGATTGATAAGAATAGTCTTAGGTTTACGGGCAAAAGTGACGCAAATTTGCATTAAAAATATTAGTTAACCTTTACTGAAGTAATTTCCTCTGCTAGCGGCGCGTTGAAATTTTGTCAGGCTTCTGTAAACTTCCGTCAGACATTAACAAATGGATTGTGATTGCATGCTCACGGGCAGGTTTTACCTGGCTCGTGCGGTAGCTATGATGTTTCCAGTCTTTTATATGTTGTTGATATATCTCAATAAATAGCAATGCTGCCAGCGAATGCCGTAAGTTGTTGCTGTTATCCTCTTAATCGTTACCGATTAACCAGATTCATTGAACGTGATAGTTTTTAACCCAGGGATGGCATAAGAGAAACCGAGGTTTGGCTGTGGCCGACCCCTTCGCTTAGCAAAAATTGATCATGTTGCTGATCGTTTGTGAAACGATCGGAATTCTTCCGACATCATCCCTGTCACTAATGTTGCATTTTTAATACTTAATTCAGACTGATCAATTTTTGCCTCGCTGGCGCGATGCGTTAGCCACACTCATTAAAGGGTCAACTTTTTAACTGGTACTGAATCGACGCCGGCTCCCGCCGTGCGCACGGTTCATTTTGCTCTTAACCGGCCTCTGGCCACTTTTTAGGCGTTAATGGAACTAAACATGAAGAAAATGGTGAATCTCCGTATGGCGTTGGGCCTGATATTTGTTTTCGCAGTGGCTGGCTGTAAAGCACCGCCAAAGATGACAGACGACACTATTGTCAGCAGCACCGTTGACGGCGTCACGCTGTCGCACCGTTATGCCGTCCAGCCGCCGGCACAGTTCAGCCCGGTGAACGAGGCTTATCGCGCGCTCTATCCGGCTTCGATCATGACCCGCCCGAGCTTCGGCGGCAAAGTGGTGGATACGCTGAAAAGCGGTGAAACCTACACCGTGATTGGCCAGGTTGAAAACAACTGGCTGGCACTTGGCGAGTCGGCGCAGGCCGCAGACGAAGCGCAGCCTGAGACTGCACCGGCCGATGACAAAAAAGCTCAGCAGCCGGCGGCTCAGCCTGCGGTGCAGCTGATCGGTTATGTCCCGTTCCGCGCGGTGGTGAAAAGCGCGCTGTATGAGCAGACCATCAAAGCGGACCAGCCGAAGCGTCGCGCCCGCGCCAGCAGCAAGAAAAAGACCTGCGTCGCGGTGGATGGCGACAGCAAAGCGTGCCAGAACAGCAACAGCGGCACCTGGATCATCAACTAACACGGTAAGCAGGGAGGGCTGAATGATGACGATGATTTCTCTCCGCCGCGCCGGATTACTGCTGCTGGCTTGCCTGCTGGCGGCCTGCAGCAGCAACAGTCCGGCGCCGGTTGCACGCTACAATCTCGACTTTCAGGCGCATCCGCAGATCAACGCGGGTGCGCCGCTCAAAGTCCGGGTGATGTTGCTGACCTCCGATGCGGAATTCATGTCCGCTGATTTCTACTCCCTGCAGAACCAGCCCGCCACCGCGTTGGGCAGCACGCTGCTCAACAATCAGCAGTTCTTCCTGATGTCAGGTCAGCTGAGTAAAACCCTCAGCGCGAAAAGCCTGCCGGAAGCGCGCTTCATCGGCATCATGGCCGAGTATCAGGCGCTGGACGGTAAAGTCTGGCGCCTCGCGCTACCCTTCCCGGATGGCGACGACAGCGCATTCTGGCAGTTCTGGAAAAATAACGATGGTGAGTTGAATGCCCGCGTCGTGGCGGATATCAACGGCCTGCGCGTGGTTAAGCAGTAAGGATGCCTATGAACCGAGCCGAAAAGGTTGTCTGGACCGAGGGGATGTTCCTGCGCCCTCACCATTTCCAGCAGTCGGAAAATTTTCTACACAGCACCCTGCGCGAGTGGGGGCAGTCGCAGCGCGCCTACACCTGGGGTTTTTTTGATCTCGAATTTGATGAAGCGCTGCTGCGCCAGGGAAAACTGGCGCTGAGTGCCGCCAGCGGATGTCTGCCTGACGGTACCTTTTTCTCTTTCAGCCAGCCACAGCACGGTCCGGCCCCGCTGGATCTGCCGGCGAATGTCGATCGCAGCAAAGTGGTACTGGCGATCCCGGCCCGGCGCAACGGGCGCGAAGCGGTGGCGTTTCAGGAGACGCAGGATTCACTGGCGCGCTATCTGGCGTGGGAAGCCGAAGTCGAAGATGACAACGCTCAGGCGGTCGGCGCTGCCACCGTTCAGTTCGGCAAACTGCGCCTGCGCCTGATGCTGGAACAGGATCTCACCGCGGAGTGGACGGCGATGGGCGTGGCCCAGGTGATTGAAAAACGCAGCGATAACCACGTGCGCCTCGACACCGATTACATTCCGCCGATGCTGACGCTCAACGCCAGCCGGCCGCTGCAAAGCATGCTCAATGACCTGCACGGCCTGATTCAGCAGCGCAGCCAGCAGCTGAGTCAGCGCACGCCGGGCACTGGCCGCTTTAACAGCGCCGACATGGTCGATTTTATGCTGCTGACCTTACTCAACCGTCAGCTTGGCCTGCACGCACACTTACAGCATCTGCCGCTGCTGCACCCGGAAACGCTCTACAGTCACTGGCTGCAGCTGGCTGCTGAATTGAGCAGCTGGATGCCGGCGCGCACCCCGGACGCGCTGCCGCTGTATGACCATGACGATCTGTACAGCTGCTTTACCCGCTTAACGCTGCTGCTGCGCCAGGGACTGTCGCAGGTGATGGAAGAGAGCGCCATCCAGCTGCCGCTGACGCAGCGCTCGCACGGCCTCAACGTGGCCACGGTGCCGGAAAGCAGCATGGTGCGCGAGTTCGGCTTTGTGCTGGCGGTCAAAGCCAGCGTGCCGGCCGAGGCGCTGAAAACCCACTTCCCGGCGCAGATGAAAGTCGCGCCCGTTACCAAAATCCGCGATCTGGTACAGCTGCAGCTGCCGGGACTGGCGCTGAAAGCCATGCCGGGCGCGCCGCCGCAAATCCCGTGGCATGCCGGCTACAGCTATTTCGAGCTCGATAAGAACAGCGAGCTGTGGCAGGAGATGGAGCGCTCAGGTGCCTTTGCGCTGCATCTGGCCGGTGAGTTTCCGGGCCTGAACATGGAGTTCTGGGCCATTCGTAGTCAGTCAGAATAATCAAAACTGAGCACGCCGCATGATGCAGGAACAACAGAAACCGAACAGTGACGTCACACAGCAGGATGTCAGCCATCAGAATGTGCTGGTCGCCGCGGCGAATCCGCTGATTAACGCGATCCCGCAGATTCGCCACTCCGTCTCGCACGACGATCCGGCGCGACTGCGCCAGCAGCTGATCGATCAGATCCGTCGCTTTGAGCTTAGCTGCCAGCAGTCGGGGCTGAGTTATGAAGTGATCGTCGGCGCGCGCTACTGCCTGTGCACCGCGCTGGATGAAGCGGCGGCGCTGACGCCGTGGGGCAGCCGCGGCGTGTGGACCAGCAACGGCCTGCTGGTGACGTTTCACAATGAAACCTGGGGCGGTGAGAAGTTCTTTCAGCTGCTGGCCAAGCTGTCGCAAAACCCGCGTCAGCACATCCTGCTGCTGGAGCTGATCTATTTCTGCCTGCTGCTCGGCTTTGAAGGGCGCTACCGCGTGCTGGATAACGGGCGTTCGCAGCTGGAAACCATCAAACAGCGTCTGCTGCAGATGATCAAAAGCGTGCGCGGCAGTTACCCGGCGGCGCTGTCACCGCATCCCACCGATCAGCCGGTGCTACGCAAACTGTGGCGGCCGATGATTCCACTGTGGGCCTGTGCGGCGGTGGCCGGCTTTGCTGCCTGCCTGTTCTACATCGTCCTGAACTGGCGTCTCGGCGACTACACCTCGCCGGTACTGGCCAGCATCTATCAGACCGCGCTGCCGGAAGTCAAAATCAGCAATCCGGCACCGCCGCCGCCCGCCACGCTGAACCTGAAAGCGTTCCTCAAGCCGGAAATTGATGCCGGCCTGGTGGCGGTGCGCGATGAAGCCGACCAGAGCGTGGTCACCCTGAAGGGCGATGGCCTGTTCGCCTCGGCATCCACCGAAGTGCGTGGCCGCTACGATGCGGTGATTCAGCGCATTGCCGCCGCGATGAATAACGTCAGCGGGAAGATTCTGGTGATTGGCTACAGCGACAACGTGCCGATTCGCAGCGCCCGCTTCGCCTCCAACTATGAACTCTCCCTGGCGCGCGCGCAGTCGGTGCAAACCCTGCTGCAGCAGCAGCTGGCACAACCGTCGCGGGTTAAAGCCGAAGGGCGTGGCGAAAGCCATCCGCTGGTGCCGAACACCAGCGCGGAGAATCGCGCCCGCAACCGTCGCGTAGAAATTACTCTGCTGGTCGCGCCGGATGCGACGCAAGCGGAACTCAACGGCCTGGCGAGAGGGAACTAATCCATGCTGAATATGCTTTTTGCGGTGCTGACCAGCCGCCTCGCCTGGGGTTTTGTCGGCATTACCGCGCTCTCCTTTATCATCTGGGTGATTGGCCCGGTGTTTTCCATTGTCGACTCGCGGCCGCTGGAGCCAGAGCAGAACCGCATTATCAGTATTGCGCTGCTCTATCTGGTGTGGGGGCTGAGCCAGGCGATTCCGCGCCTGTATAACTTCTGGCTCAACCGCAAACTGATGTCGAGCCTCGAAACCAGCAAAAGCGATGCGCCGGAGCAGGACCGCAAACGCCTGACCAATGAAGAACAGGTGCTGGCGAGCCGTTTCTCCGAAGCCACCGACATGCTGAAAAAAGCGCACTTCCAGCGCGCCAGCAGCAAGGGCGCGCCTTTCTGGGCGCAGCGCTTCAGCCATCAATACCTCTACCAGCTGCCGTGGTACATGATCATTGGCGCACCGGGTGCCGGTAAAACCACCGCGCTGGTCAACTCCGGGCTGCAGTTCCCGCTGGCGGACAAGTTCGGCAAAGCGGCGCTGCGCGGCATCGGCGGCACGCGCAACTGCGACTGGTGGTTCACCAACGAAGCGGTGCTGCTGGATACCGCTGGCCGCTATACCACCCAGGAGAGCCAGCAGGAGCGCGACGCCAGCGAGTGGCATCACTTTCTCGACCTGCTGCGCAAATATCGCGGCCGTCAGCCCGTCAATGGCGTGATTGTTACGCTCAGCGTCTCCGATTTACTGACGCAATCGCCGGAAGCGCAGCGCAATCAGGCGATCGCACTGCGTCAGCGGCTGATGGAGCTGCACGATCGCCTTGGCATTCGCTTCCCGGTTTATGTGCTGGTCACCAAAACCGACCTGCTCAAAGGTTTCCGCAGCTACTTCGCTGCGCTGGATAAAACCCAGCGCGAGCAAATCTGGGGCTTTACCTTCCCGTGGGCGCAGGCGTCGACCGCAGAGTTTGAGCTCAACAGTCAGTTTCAGCAGGAGTATTCACTGCTGCAGCAGCGTCTGGATGCCGGTCTGGCCGATACGCTGCTGGCGGAAAGCGATGCGCAGGCACGGGCGGAGAGCTATCTGTTCCCGCAGGAGTTCGCCGCGCTGCGTCCGCTGCTGGCGGAGGCGCTGGATACGCTGTTTGCCCGCTCTGATTTCGAAACTCAGTTCGCGCCGCGTGGTATCTATTTCGCCAGCGGTACTCAGGAAGGGCTGCCGTTTGACCGCGTGATGGGCGAGCTGAGCCGCGCCCTGCATCTGCCGGGACAGCGCAGCGGCGAGTCCGGCAGCTGGGACCAGGTCGACAAAGAGTCACCGATCCCGCCGAACAAAGGCCAGAGCTTCTTCCTGAAAGGCGTGCTGGAAAATGTCATCTTCCAGGAGTCGGGCCTGGCGGGCAGTAACCGCTGGTGGGAGCTGCGCAATCGCGCCGGATTGTGGTCCGGCTATCTGGCGCTGCTGGTGCTGGTACTGATTGCCGGAGCACTGTGGCTCACCAGCTACAGTAAAAACAAAGCCTATTTGCAGGAGATGGCGGGTAAAACGCCGCAGGTGGAACAGCTGGGACAACAGCTGGAACGGCAGGGCAATGGCGATCTGTTTGCGCTGGTGCCGTATCTCAACACGCTGCTGCAGCTGCCGAAAAGCGCCGACTTCTCGCTGGAAGATCCCCCGCTGACGCGCCGCATGGGCCTGTATCGCGGTACCGAAGTCAGCGACGCCACGCGCACCCTGTATGACAAAGCGCTGAAACAGCTGCTGCTGCCGCAGGTGGCGCAAAACATCACCCGCTGGCTGCGCAACGACAACGGCAGCGATGCGGATTACAGCTACGAAGCGCTGAAAGCTTACCAGATGCTGTATCAGCCAAAACATTATGACGGCAAATTCCTGCATGCCTGGCTGATGCTGAATATTAGCCGCGAACTGCCGCAAAACGTGACGCAGCAGGAAGTGAAACAGCTGGCGTGGCATCTGCAGCAGCTGCTGGAGACACAGATTCAGTCCTCGCCGTACGCGAAGGATGATGCGCTGGTAAAGCGCGAGCAGGCGCTGATTAACCAAATGCCGCTGTCGCAGCGCGTCTACGGACGTCTGAAGCGCCTGCTGCAGCGTGACGGCAGCCTGCAACCGGTCACCCTCGCGGCGCTGGGCGGGCCGCAGAGTGAGCTGGTGTTTTCACGCAAAAGCGGCAAATCAGTCAATGATGGCGTGGCCGGCCTGTTCACGCCAGACGGTTACTGGCAGCACGTTGATAAACAAATCGCACCGGTCACGCAGGCTCTGTTTCAGGATGATGTCTGGGTGCTGGGCGGCGTTGCGTCGCCGGAGAACAGTCAGCAGACCGACCTCGCGGTGCGCCAGCTCTACGTGCAGGATTACATCCGCCAGTGGGAGCAGTTCCTCAGCGATATCCAGCTCAACAGCAGCGCGGATTTGTCGCAGCGCATCAACACCGCACGTCTGCTGTCGGGCAACCACTCGCCGCTGCGCCAGCTGGTGGTTAACCTCAGTAAGCTGCTGACGCTGAACCGTGCACAGCCGGATGAGCAAAGTGCCCAGGCACAGCCGGCGACGGGCAACAGCGCCACGCGCACTTTAGAAGCGCTGTTCAGTTCCTCCAAAGCCAGCGCGGCGCCGGGCCAGGGCGCAGCCCAGCAGGCACCGGAGCAGGCGGTGGCGGTGCACTTCGCGCCTGTGCTGGAGCTGGCACAGCCGCTGCAGCAGGGCAGTAAAGTGCTGGCGGTGGATGATTTTCTGCATCAGATCGACGATCTCTATCGCTATCTGACGGCGGTGCAGGACGCCGCCAATAGTGGCATGCCGCCGCCTTCCGGCGATGCCATCAGTCGTCTGCAGGCCAGCGCCGGTCGCTTACCGGGTTCGCTGCAGAATATGGTTTCCAGCATGGCCGTGGGCGCCAGCAGCGATGCACAGCGCCGCGATATGGATAACGTGCGCAAGCGCATCACCATGGAAGTGGGCAGCTTCTGCCGCCAGGCGATTGCCGGCCGTTATCCGCTGGTGCGCAATGCGCGCAGCGAAGTGACGCCGGACGATCTCGCGCGCATGTTCGCGCCGGGCAGCGGGCTGATGGACAGCTTCTTCCGCGACAATCTGGCCAGCAAAGTGGATACCACCAATACGGCGTGGCGTTTCACGCCAGGCATCGACGGCAAAACGCTGCCGGGCGGTGAGGCGCTGCTGCGTCCGTTCCAGCAGGCGCAGTCGATTCGTGACGCCTTCTTTGCTAACGGGGCGACCACGCCGTCGTTCCGCGTCACGCTGCGTACGGTGAAAATGGATAACGACATTCTCAACCTGACGCTCGACGTCGATGGCCAGATTCTGCGTTACAGCCACGGCCCGCAGGCGGTGCAGATGGTGAGCTGGCCCGGACCGGGCGGCACCAGTCAGGTGCGCATGCAGCTTGGCCTGACCAACGGCACCACCTCAACGCTGGTGACCAGCGGTCCGTGGGCGCTGAACCGCTTCTTCGATCGCGCTCGTGTAACCGCGGTCGGTGGCCTGACCCGCGAGGCCAGTTTTAACGTCGATGGCCATCAGGTCACGTTGTCGTTCACCCCTGGCAGTATTCGTAACCCGTTCCAGCTTCCCGGCTTTAGCTGCCCCTGAAACAGGACCTGATAATGACTCATTACGCAGCACCCGGCTGGTACGGCAAATTGCCCAGCTCGGGTGACTTTGTGAAGCGACGCTTCCCCGATGTGCTGTACCGGCAGTGGTCGAACTGGTTTCAGGTCGGACTGCATCACTGGCAAACCAGTGAAGAGAGTAAAAACGCCCCGTCGCGCGCCTTTCTCAAAGCGCCGGTGTGGAATTTTGTCGTGCCGCCAATGCTCGGCAGTCAGCTGATCCAGATGGGCTGCCTGATTGCCGCCCGCGACAGCGTCGGCCGCAACTATCCGCTGTGCGCGCTGCGCCATTTTACCCCTGCCGAGTGGTCACCGGCGCTGCTGGCCCGCTCGGGCGAGTGGTATCAGCAGGTCGGCAATATGCTGCTGCGCGTGGTGCAAAACGGCGGTACGCCAGAGCAGCTCGACCAGGCGCTGCTGAGCATTCCGCAGCCCCAGCAGCCGCAAACTGACGGTGAACAATCGGATATTTTACAGGTGATTGGCGACGGCGAGCCGTCAACGCTCAACTGGAAACTGCCGGGTGACAGCTTCGACCCGCAGTTTTACACCAGCTTCTGGTGGACAAACCAGAGCGACGGTTTCCCGCTTTACACCCAGGTGCACAGCGGCAACTTCACCGCACAGCTGTTCTCACTGCTGTTCGACCCGGCCGGCGGGGCAAAACCCGGACGAAACGGACTTTATCCTCCGATGTTTGAATCCTGAGGCCAACCGCTATGACGATGAATATTGACGTGCTGCTGGCGCCGGTCAGCAGTGATAACCCCTGCGGCGACAACCTGGAGTATCACGCGGATTACCAGGCGATGGAGCAGGCCAGTACCGGTAAAGCCGAACAGCAATTTGGCGAGACCATTATCCCGGCTGAATCAGCGGACTGGAATAAAGTCGAAAAGCTGGCGATTGACTTGCTCAGCCGCAGCAAAGACCTGCGAGTGATGTTAGCGCTTACTCACGCCTGGACCGAGCTGAAAGGGCTGCCGGGCTATGCGCAGGGGCTGAAGCTGATTGAGCAGGCGCTGCTGCTGTACTGGGAGCCGCTGTGGCCGCGACTGGAAGAGTACGGCGAACAGGATCCGTTCTACCGCATCAACGCGGTGGCGCTGCTGGGCGATAAATCAGCGCTGAGCAGCGCGGTACGCCAGAGCTGGCTGCTGCGCTACGCCTCGGATGGCATCACGCTGCGCGATGCCGCCGCGCTGTGCGACGGCAGCAAGACCGAAGTCGCGGACTATCCTGGCGGTCTGCCGCGCCTGACCGATGAGCTGGCGCGCGGCGAGCAGCCCGGTATTGAAGCGGTGCTACAGATAAGTGAGCGTTTGCAAACTATTACCGAAACTCTGACCGAACAGCTGGGGGAAGCGGCGGTGCCGGAGCTGTCGCAGCTGCGCAGGCAGATCGCCATGATCGCCGAACGCTGTCAGGCCACTGACCTCAGCACGCTGCAGCCGGCCGTGGTAACAGAGCAGCCGCCGGAACCGAGCGTCGCCGCGCCCGCCGCAGCGGTCCGCACGGCTGACTGGCGCAGCGTGCAGCTCAGTTCGCGCGCCGATGCGCAGCTGATGCTGGAGAAGGTGAAGCACTACTTTGCTCAGCACGAGCCCAGCCATCCGGCACCGCTGATGATCGACCGCGTACAGCGGCTGATTGAGCTCGATTTTATGGACATCATCCGCGATCTGGCGCCAGACGGCGTGCATCAGCTGGAAAATATCTTTGGACGCCGCGACTAAGCGTGCGTAACAACTCAACGCAGCGAGACCTGCGCGCCTCCTGCGAAAATTTACCCGCGCACCCTTAATGGAGAAAACCATGGCACCAACGAAATCCAGTGGGCAGAAGTTCATTGCCCGCAATCGCGCGCCTCGCGTTCAGATTGAATATGACGTGGAAATTTATGGCGCGGAACGCAAAATCCAGCTGCCGTTTGTGATGGGCGTCATGGCGGACCTGGTCGGTAAACCACTCGAGCCGCAGGCGAGCCTTGATGAGCGTAAATTCCTGGAAATTGATATCGATAACTTCGATGAGCGCATGAAAGCGCTGAAGCCGCGCGCGGCGTTTCAGGTGGATAACACGCTCAACGGCGAAGGCAAACTTAACGTCGAACTGACCTTTGAGAGCATGGACGATTTCTCACCGGATGCGATTGCCCGCAAAGTCGAACCGCTGAGCAACCTGCTGGAAGCGCGTACCCAGCTTTCGAATCTGCTGACCTACATGGACGGCAAAAACGGTGCGGAAGAGCTGATCGGTAAGATTCTGCAGGATCCAACGCTGTTGAAGGCGCTGACCCATCTGCCGAAGCAGGATGAAAGCGCTGAAGGTAAGGAGGAGTAATCATGACCCAGTCTTCGCATCAGCAGCAACAGGGCGCCTCGCACTACAGCGAGAATGAACTCAGCGCCCTGCTGAACAAAGAATTTCGTCCAACCAGCGATCAGGCGCGTGCAGCCGTCGAAAGTGCCGTGAAGACGCTGGCGCAGCAGGCGCTGGAAAACACCGTCACCATCTCGAATGATACCTATCGCACCATCCAGGCGCTGATCGCTGAGATTGACGACAAGCTGTCACAGCAGATCAACCAGATTATTCATCATGAAGAGTTTCAGCAGCTGGAGAGCGCGTGGCGCGGTCTGAGCTACCTGGTGAACAATACCGAAACCGACGAGATGCTGAAAATCCGTTTCATGAGCATCTCCAAGCAGGAGCTGGGACGCAGCCTGAAGCGTTTTAAAGGCGCTGGCTGGGATCAGAGTCCGCTGTTTAAGAAGATTTATGAGCAGGAGTACGGTCAGTTCGGTGGCGAACCGTTTGGTTGCCTGGTGGGCGATTACTATTTCGATCACAGCCCGCAGGACGTGGAGCTGCTGGGCGAAATGGCGCGTATCAGCGCGGCGGCACACTGCCCGTTCATCACCGGTACCGCGCCGACCGTCATGCAGATGGAGTCATGGCAGGAGCTGGCGAACCCGCGCGATCTGACCAAAATCTTCCAGAACACTGAATATGCCGCCTGGCGCAGCCTGCGTGAATCGGAAGATGCCCGTTATCTCGGTCTGGTCATGCCGCGCTTCCTGGCGCGCCTGCCGTATGGCATTCGCACCAATCCGGTGGATAGCTTTGATTTTGAAGAGCAGATCGATGGCTCAAATCACAACGGCTACACCTGGAGCAACGCCGCCTACGCCATGGCAGCCAACATCAACCGTTCGTTCAAAGAGTACGGCTGGTGCACCGCGATCCGCGGCGTCGAGTCTGGCGGTGCGGTTGAAAACCTGCCGTGCCACACCTTCCCGAGTGATGACGGCGGCGTAGACATGAAGTGCCCGACGGAGATTGCCATTAGCGATCGTCGTGAAGCCGAGCTGGCGAAAAACGGCTTTATGCCGCTGGTGCACCGCAAAAACTCCGACTTTGCTGCCTTTATTGGTGCGCAGTCGCTGCAAAAGCCTGCGGAATACCATGATGCCGATGCAACCGCCAACGCACGTCTGGCTGCACGCCTGCCGTATCTGTTTGCCTGCTGCCGCTTCGCGCACTACCTCAAGTGCATCGTGCGCGACAAGATCGGTTCATTCCGCGAGCGTGATGAAATGGAGCGCTGGCTGAACGATTGGGTGATGAGCTACGTCGACGGCGACCCGGCGAACTCGTCACAGGAAACCAAATCGCGCAAGCCGCTGGCTGCCGCCGAGGTGAGCGTGGAAGAGCAGGAAGATAACCCGGGCTACTACGCCGCGAAATTCTTCCTCCGTCCGCACTACCAGCTGGAAGGCCTGACGGTGTCACTGCGTCTGGTATCTAAACTGCCTTCACTCAAATCGAATGATAATTGATTAACTGCATCAGGCCGTCATGTATGGCGGCCAGAATGCTCACAGAGCTTTGCAGTTAATGTGCAGACGCAAAACGCTTATTTGCGAGCCGGCTCCACGTTTCGATATTAATATCGAGGAACTAAAGGATTCACTATTTTTTATTGCTCCATCCAGTGGGACAATAAAAACACTCTCTGAATAAACCATGTAGCGATATTCAGAAAACGAGGCAGAGGTAAAATATGGACTGTTTTATTCAGCCCCATGCTTTCCTGTTTGCCATAACGATGCTTTATCAAAGCAGAACGTAAATCAAGCAAGAGAAGATAATTATGGCTATTGATATGTTTTTAAAAGTTGATGGTGTGACCGGCGAGTCTAAAGACTCCAACCACACCGGCTGGACCGATATTACCTCTTTCAACTGGGGTGCTAACCAGCCGGGTAATATGTCTGTTGGCGGCGGCGGTGGTGCAGGTAAAGTAAATTTTGCTGACCTGAGCGTAAATGCACTGATTGACAAATCCACTACTGCAATCCTGAAAAATTGCGCCAGCGGTAAGCATATCAGCAAAGTAGAGCTGTCCGTATGCAAAGCAGGCGGCACACAGATTGAATACGCACGTATCACACTGGAAGATGTGCTGGTGTCAAAAGTTGATTATACCGGTGCTGCTAATGGCGATACCCTGAGCGTGACTTACGCGTTCCAGGCTGCCAAAGTGAAGCAGCAATACTGGGAGCAGAGCTCTTCAGGTGGTAAAGGCGCTGAAAGCAGCGCTGGCTGGAACATCAAAGAAAATAAAGAAGCGTAATTGCTTTATTAAGCGGCCCTGTGGGGCCGCTATAAATATTTCAGAATACTTATCTGAAAATATAATTGAGCGGGATACAACTTACAGAAGAGATGTTAATAAGATTATCTTTTAATTAAATAAATATTTAACTGCAAAAGGAGATTGTGATGACAGGTAAAACTTCCATCGAACCGGGATTTTGTGTAGTGCAACGCCCTGGAAGCCTCACCGAGCAAGCGATGTGGCTGTACGGGACGCGCAACATGCCGGCGGCAAATTACTTTTTGCAGTTAAATGCTGATGTCGCATGGGCTAAACCGGGACAAATCCTAATCGTTGCTGATCCGGAAGGAAACAATCATCCTGCGGCGATGAGTGCCCTGGCAACGGCAAAAGCGACAACCAACAATAGTCTGGCACATCTATCCGTTGATGAGGCGAGTTTTTTTCATCAACATTATAAATCCATCGCAGCAATTACAAATTTCATGGATACAGCGTCTGGTTTAATTAGTGATGCAGGCGAAAAGTATTTCAATGAAATTAGCAAAAAGTTAACCGCTATAGAAGTCGCTTATCAAAATCAATATATAACTTCGGGTTCGCTTATCAGTGAGCAGTTTTATGCGGAAAGAAGGCGATTGTTTTCAGAGCTTGATAGTTTATTAAATAGATTTTCAAGATTGATTATTAATTTAAGACCCTACGATAAGCTTAAAAGTGCCCTCAACCTTTCGAGTTCTTCGATTGTACATGATTGGCAAACTGCGGGGGTTGGTGCTATTCGTGGTTACTCAACATATGTAGACGGTGCTGCAAAAGCCGCAAGGATTATCAAGACAGGCGGTTGGATAGCGGTAGGTTTCAGCGCTTTGAATACCACAAACACCGTGTATGATGCATGTACAGTTAACCGTAAAAACGAGTGTTTGCAAGTTGCAGTTACCGAATACTCTGCTTTTGTTGGTAGCACATTTGCCGGATTATACGGTGCTATGGGTGCAAGTATCGCTATGCGAGGTGCTTGTCTGGCGTTTGGTGTTGCTACAGGGCCGGTAGGTTTTTTAACGTGTAATGTGGTAAGCTCCGTTGCTGGCGGGTTAATTGCGTCTAAAGGCACTGAAAAAATAGTAAAAAAGGTTATGGAGAAAATCCTATGAATGGAGCTGATTTTTTTCTTTATTTAGCTTTCCTATTGATTTTCTTTGCGTTAATTATGCAGGTTTTTTCATACTACATCTTTAAAAAGAATGAACGTAAATACGTTGAGTTGATCAGTGAGTTTAGACGCCGTGATCTCGACCTGGATATAGTAACGAATATCTATTCTTTTTTGGGGCCTCTATTTAATGCCAATAAGATAGTCTATTTTATTGATCTTTATAATGGGAAGGCGATGAATTTAGCGAAAGGAAAGCCTGTAAGTAAGAATACATACAATTTCATCCAGTCTCAGCCTAAAGAAAATATATCATGGATGCTGAGGCTTCATAATTTAAATCTTATCAGTTTTTTTCTTTTGTTTTCAGGCGTGGGTATCGGTTTTATTATTGGCTTTATTTAATAAGCTAAAATTTTTTTTCACGATTTTTTATAATATAATACCGAAAAAAACTTCTGACGTTTGTATAGTGAGCAACGGAATAAATAATGAATTATGCTTTATGAGTCTTTCAGATGTTTTAATTTCTCTATCTGTATTTTCTTTCCTGTTATCGATCGCTCTCCAAATTGCTGGTTACGTGATTTTTAGAAAAAATATCAAAAAATTCGAAGTTATTTTGTCTGAATTTCGACAGAGAAATCTTCAGCTAGACATCACGACGAACATTTCCTCTTACTTTAGCGCATCCTTTCATCCGCTTAAAATAGCTTATTTTGCTTATCTTTATAAAGGTGTCATGCTCTATCATAAAAGGAATGAAAGGGTAAACAAGGAAACCTATGATTTCATTCAGTCCATGCCTAAAGAAAAAATAAACTGGTTGCTGCGTCTGCATACTTTAAACCTGGTTACTGCCTTTTTCATGATTGGGGGAGGCGTGGGGTTTATAATCTGGAGGCACTATTATAGTTAATCAGTCGCAGCATCTGTGATGGACATAGCTCCTGAAGCTGGGACAGTCATGATTATGGAAAACTACTGTGGACCTATTACTATCAATATCAGCGGCTTTGATAGGCTCGGGTTGCATTTTGCAAATATGGGCATTCATCCTGTTCAAGAGTAACCTGCGGAAATTTGATTTTATAATGAGTGAGTTTCAGCGTATTAACCTGCAGATCGATATTACCACACAGGTTGCTAATCATTTTTCATCATTATTTCATCATAACAAGGTCTCATATTTTGCACGGCTTTATAAAGGTGTGACCATGTATCATAAGAAAAATGAGCGGGTTAATGCTGAAACATATAATTTTGTGCAGAATCTCCCATCTGAAAAGATAAAATGGTTGCTCATAGTACATAACCTAAATTTAATCAGTGCATTGCTATTATTTTCAGGTGCTATAACTATTTTAATTTATAAATATACACACTGATTTGTATAGGAGGCTGCGTGAGGTTCTCAAAGTTATTTCTTTTTACTCTTCTTTTAGTAATGAATAAATCGGCTTTCGCTACAGCCCTCTGCTCCAGAGAACCCTCAGATAGCGCCGTTTATCAATGCACGCCTCATGAGAAGCAGTTAGCTGAAGATGCGTTGAATCAGGAATACACTGCGGCCAAAAAACGGATTTCATCATCATACCGTGCGGATAAAAAACTGGCGGATGATTACCTTAGCACACTAAAAAATACCCAACGTGGCTGGCTAAAGTACCGTGATGGACAGTGTAAGCTGGAAGCTTTTGATGCAGAGGAAGGGAGCAACGCTCACGAGGTAGCAACCAATATCTGTATAGTGCGCATCAATAAAGAGCGAACAGTATTGCTTAAGCAATTGCCCTATTAACAAGCCTGTTTAACTTCTGACCTGGCGGTAACGACAATGAAAGGGATCTTCAAACTATTACTCTTAAATTTATTCATAAGCCACTGTGCCCTGGCTGGCAATATTGTTAAATATGGTACGCTGCAGGCCTACTGGTTACCTGAATGGCATAACAGTATTAACTTCCCAAACCTTCAGTTACGCTTCATTGTGGATAATGAAAATAGCTCTCATGAAACTATCAATCTCGAAACATCTAAGATATCGCATGCATTTATCATAAAAAACTTCATCAAAGTTTCAGATGAGTTTTTTGAGTATAAAGAAGGGCATGTCGATCAATATGGAATGCTGGAGTTAGATAATCTTAAAGTAACAACTGAATGTGATAATAACGTCTATCGGGCGACATTTATCAACTTTACAGCGCAACAGATTAACAAAGCTTCGGTTGACAAGGGGTGTGATAGTTATCCATGGTTAATTACCCTGCGATTAAAACAAGGTATTCAGGAAAGTGAGTTATTTACTCAGCCAGCATCAGGTAGTCAATCTGCCGCTACCGTTTCTGCACAAACGCCACTGGTGAAAATTAAAACTATCAATAAAGAGTGGGTTTATGTTGCAAATTATGATGAAAGCCAGCCGGATTTAACTGGCTCATTATCTGGCTACATCCCAGCTAATCGTCTTGAACCGGTGTACTGACACTGCACCGCGCAAATATTGTAGCGGCGCGATTCATCGCGCAATAAATGGTGCTGCTATAAAATTGCAATCATTTCTGAGCCAACGAAAATTCTAAATGGCAAATAAGACACAGCGCATCGCGCTATAAAGTACAGCATCGTTCACCTTATATCGCACACAGCATTGTATCACCCGCTTCCTATATTCCGCGTCTTTCCCGGAGAGCCGCGCAATATAGATGCCGAACCGCTAACCGCAGGAACCCGTTATGCGCTTTACGATAATAACGACTAAACCCGGCCACCAGCCGCCGCAAACCCGCTGTGACTTTATGCCGCCCGGCGGCACCATTGGCCGCGGAGTAGACAACAATCTGGTGCTGCCGGATGACGATCGCACCATTTCTCGCCTGCAGGCGATTGTGCACATCACCGCCGCTGGCGAATGCCGCCTCACCAACCGGGGCAACGTGACGCGCGTGCTGCTCAATGACATCCCGCTAGAGCGCGGGCGTCAGGTGGAATTACAGGATGGCGACGTGCTGGGCATCGATGATTACCAGCTGCTGGTCAACGATCTCAACGGCGCGCAGCAGCCGCAGGCCGCCACGCAGGCACCGCAGCCGGTGGTGCAGGCGCCGGTAATGGCTGATGCGCCACCGGCGGAAAAGGATGCCAGCACCGCCGCGATCCCCAGCGAGATCTGGGACAGCCTCGCCAAAGAGTTCTCGATCTCTGACGATCTGTCGAAGCGCAAAGCAGCGGCCGAGGTGCTGCCGGAGGCCAATCCGCTCACCGCGCCGGCCAGCCTCGATCGCAACCCGGAGGATCCGCTGGCCCAGCTGGTGAACGATGCGCCGCTGGATATTGGCCAGCAGCCGAAAAACACCAGCCTGTTCGATGAAGGCGATGCGCTATTCGCGCAGGAAAGTATCTTCGACGATCGCACCCCCAGCACGCTGTCGGCGCAGCAGAATGCCGCCGCGCAGCCGCAGGTCGAAAGTGCCACCGAGCTCGATCCGCTCAGCCTGTTTGGCAGCCAGAGCAGCAGCGACGTGCGCAACCACGACGATCCGCTCGGCCTGATGATGGGCAATGCGGTTCCGCTGGCGCAGCCGGAGATCGCGCCGGCACAGACGATTCAACCGCAGCCCGTCGCCCAGCCGGAAACGCCCAGTGAACCCTCGCCGGAGACGGCACCGGTCGAGCTGGCGGATCTCAGCAGTTCGCCACTGTTTGATGACACCGAAACCCAGGCCACGTCGCCGCTGATCGAACCGCAGGCGGAGCAGCCAGAGACGGTCGCGCCGCAGATGGATTACGGCGGCATTACGCTGCCCACGCCGCAGGCGGTGCAACGTGTCCCGTCGCCGACGCCGAAAGGGCGGCTGCGTATCGATCCGGTGGCTTCCAGCCATCAGAACCCGGCACCCGCCAGCCAGGCGACAGCCAGCCACAACAGCGGCGACGCGCTGAAAGGCGAACTGCTGGATGCACTGCTGGAAGGCATGGGATTGCGCGATCTGCAGCCCACGCCGCAGTTCGACCGCGAGCAGATGCTGCAGTTTGGCCAGATGCTGAGCATGTTCTCGCAGGGCACCGTTGCGCTGCTGTCGTCACGTTCGATTCTTAAGCGTGGCGTTAAAGCGGATATGACGGTGATCCTTGATGACGCCAATAACCCGTTCAAACTGCTGCCGTCCGGCAAAACCGTGCTGATGCAGATGTTTGGCAGCCGCATGCCGGGCTTCATGCCGCCGCGTCAGGCGGTGCGTGATGCGCTGATCGATCTGCAGGCGCATCAGCTCGGCATGATCGCCGGGATTCGCGCCATTATCGCTTCGATGCTGCAATCCTTTAATCCGGACCAGCTGGAAGAGGAAGCCCGCCAGGCGGGATCGCTGTCGCGCCTCGGCCTGCCGGGCAGCCGTAAAGCCGCGCTGTGGGAGCATTTTGTTGAGCGCTACGGCGAGACGGCAGGCGAGATTGAGGACGATTTCCATACCCTGTTCGGCGAAGCTTTCCTGCATGCCTACGACCTGGAAGTTAATCAGTACAAAGATTCACAAACCCACACGGATGACGCATGAATATCACCATTGCTTCCACGTCGAATCAGGGCGACCGCGCCAGCAATCAGGATCAAACCGGTGAGGTAATCGGCGAACGCTCAGCCTGCTTCGTGGTGTGCGACGGCGTAGCAGGATTTCCCGGCGGCGACGTGGCCGCCCGCATCGCGCGCAGCAGCCTGATGGAGGCGTTCGACGGTAATGCGCACCTGGATGCGCAGTCGATTCGCAACTACGTCAACCACGCGAATCACGCGATTCGCCAGCAGCAGAAAGCCAGCAGCGAGCACAGCCGCATGGGCACCACGCTGGTCAGCCTGTTTGTCGACCGCGACTACGAGCTGGCCTACTGGGCGCACGCGGGCGACAGCCGGCTGTATCTGTTTCGCCGCGGCTACCTCTATCACGTGACGACCGACCACAGCCTGGTGCAGCAGATGAAAGATGCCGGCCACCAGACCGAAGGTATCAACAGCAACCTGCTCTATTTTGCCCTCGGCATGGGCGATGAGCAGCGCGACGCCAGCTACAGCGATGTGGTGGAAATAGAAGACGGCGACGCCTTTTTGCTGTGCACCGATGGCTTCTGGCACGGCGTGACGCTGGAGCAGATGCAGCAGTCGCTGCACATGGTCAATACACCGGAAGAGTGGCTGACGCTGATGCAGCAAATCATCCGCAACGGTCAGCCGGATAACGGTCAGCAGGATAACTTCAGCGCGCTGGCCGTCTGGATTGGCTCACCGCAGGACACCACCTTACTGCACTCGCTGTCCGAAGCGGCGCAGTTTTTCCCTCTTCGAGATTGAGAACGCCAACATGAAACATGGATTACTGGGTCTGGCTGCGCTGCTGCTCAGCACGCACGCATTTGCTGAGAACTATCGCATCGTGCAGTCCCCGGCACAGAAACTGGATGTCTGGATTGATGACGTGAAAGATAACCAGCTGGCGAGCTGGTGTAAGCGCAATGTTGATCTGCGCATCGTCACCCACGGCGCGAAAAACGTCGCGGCGCTGGAGGATTTTCTGCCGCGCGTCGCCGGGCTGATGGCATCGCAGTGTAAAGCGCTGCAGCAGCTCAACTGGGCGCTCAACGATGATAATGGCAACCTGATCGCCAGCGGTAGCGCTGCCAAAGCGCAGCAGTGGCAAACGGTGGTAACGCCGCCGCCCGCGCCCGTGCAGCAGCCAGAGACCGCTGCGGTTGCCCCTGCCGCGCCGGTGCTCAACTCGCCGCAGGCCGATACCACGCCGTGGCTGCAGTTCAGCCTGCTCGACGGCTGTCACTTCCGCACCTGGTGGCAGCATCCGGCGCAGACCAGCGCGCTGTTCGTGCCGTCCAAACAGGGTCTGAGCTGCGGTCAGGATGGCTGGCTGAGCGGCCGCAGCAGCCTGACGCAGATGGGCAACGGTGCGGCGAAAAGCGTAGTGGTGACGTTCCTGCAGGGCTTCCCGATTGCCGGCCTGAATAACAAACAGCAGAGCGCTGAGCTGAGCATCACTACCGTCAACAGCGAACGCATGGTGCTGAGCAACGAGAAGTCGCCAGACAGCTGGCTGGTGCTGCCGTTCAGCAGCCAGTTCAACGGCTGGCAGGCACCGGATCAGGTGGTGGTGCAGATGCCCGCCAGCGATGCCGCCGATGAGAGCGCACTGCGCGCACGGCTGCAGGAAGTGCGCAAAGTGTGGTCGCCGTGGCTGAGCGCCAGCGCACCGCTGAAAGTCCAGCTGGTAGAGCAGCTGCATCCGGAGCTGAAAGATCCCACCGCCGCGGTTTACCGCACCATCAACTAACGCAAAAGGAGCTTGCATGGAGTCGTTACAATCGCGCCTGGCCAGTGCCTCACTGGCCGAGAGCCTCGCCGATATCACCCGCCAGATTCAGGCCAGCCCGGCCAATGCCGACCTGCGCGCGGCGTTTGTGCAGCTGCTGTGCCTGGCGGGCAACTGGACGCGCGCGCAAACCCAGCTGCAATCGTGGCTGGCGCTGACGCCCCAGGCGCAGCCGACCGTCACCTTACTGCAGCAGGCCATTGCCGGTGAGCAGCAGCGTGAAGCGGTACTGCGCGGCGAGGTGCAGCCACAGCTGCCGGGCAGCGCGTGGGCGTGGTGTGAAACCCTGCTGGCTGCGCTGACCGCCGACATCCGCGGTGACTTCGCGCAGGGTGCGGAGCAACGAGCTGCCGCGCTGGCGCAGGCCGAAGCCAATCCGGGCCAGCTGCAGCAGCAGGAACAGACGGCAGACTTCGCGTGGCTGATGGACGGCGACAGCCGCTTCGGGCCGGTGTGCGAGGCCATCGCCAACGGCCGCTACTACTGGATTCCGTTCGCCGCGATCCGCGAGATGGAATTTCAGGCACCCGCCAGCGTGACCGATTTGGTCTGGCGCCATGCGCGCGTGCAGCTGGTGGATGGCAGCGAGCAGATTTGCCAGATCCCGGTGCGCTATCCGCTGCTGCCGGGGGCGGATGAGCGTTATCTGCGCGCCAGCGTCACGGAATGGCAGCCGCTGGGCCACGATGACAGCCAGTTTACCGGCCATGGCCAGAAGCTGTGGCTGAGCGACAGCGGCGAGTATCCGCTGCTGACGCTGCAGCAGCTGACGTTCCAGCCAGGCGGCAGCGATGAGCCGTGATAACAGCTCGCATAACGACGGCTATGCCCAGCTGCATGGCGGTTTCCGCGCGCGTAAAAATCGCGATGCGCTAACCGCGCGCGACAAGCTGCAATCCTCGTTACTCGATCGTCTGACTGACAACGCGCCGGACAAGCAGAGCGAAGCCAGCAATACCACGCTGATTTCCCACAGCACGCTGCGCCGCCACGTGCTGCGCGATTTGCAGTGGCTGTTTAACACCATTAACAACGAAGCCCAGCAGGATCTCAGCGCCTTTGGTGAAGTGCAGCGCTCGGTGTGGAATTTTGGCGTGGCGCCGCTGGCCGGACAGAACATCTCTGACATCGAATGGCAGGATATGCAGCGCAAAATGACCGATGCCATTCTGCATTTCGAGCCGCGCATTCTGCCGCAGGGACTGCAGGTACGCTGCGTCAGCGATCTGAAGTCGCTCAGCCTGCACAACGTGTTATCGATTGAGATCAAAGGCCGCCTGTGGTGCGTGCCTTATCCGCTGGAGTTTCTGTTCCGCACCCAGGTTGATCTGGAAAGCGGTCATTTTGAACTACTGGATGCAGGTTAATCATGGACAGCAAACTGCTCGACTACTACAACCGCGAACTGGCCTATCTGCGTGAGCTGGGCGCGGAGTTCGCTGCGCGCTATCCGAAAGTCGCCGGGCGGCTGGGAATGCGCGGCATCGAAGTCGCCGATCCTTACGTTGAGCGCCTGATGGAGGGCTTTGCTTTCCTCACGTCGCGCGTGCAGCTCAAAATGGACGCCGAATTCCCGCGCTTTTCGCAGCGGCTGCTGGAGATGATTGCGCCGTCTTATCTGTCACCTACGCCGTCGATGGCGATTGCACAGCTCACGCCGGACAGCCGCAAAGGCGACATCAGCAATGGCTTCCACGTGCCGCGCGGCACCATGATGGAGAGCCAGCACCTGAAAAAAAGCGGCGTCACCTGCAGCTACACCACGGCGCACGATGTCACGCTGCATCCGCTGCGCATCAGCGACGTTTCACTCGGCGGCGTGCCGGGCGATCTGCCGCTGGGCGAACTGAAGCTCAGCGGTCGCGGTGCCGCCAGCGCGCTGCGCGTGCGTATCGCCTGCGAAGGCATTTCGTCGCTCAGCCAGCTGAATGTCGCCGATTTAATGCTGTATCTCAGCGGCCCGGACATTCAGGCGCAGAAACTGCTGGAGCTGCTGATGCAGCACCGCGTCGGCATCGTGCTGCAATCGGTCGAACAGAAACCGTTGCGCCAGATGCTGCCGGATGAAGCGTTACAGCAGGAAGGCTTTGCGCCAGAGCAGGCGCTGCTGCCGGACGATCTGCGTAACTTCGACGGCTACCGGCTGCTGCAGGAGTATTTTGCCTTTCCGGCACGTTTCCAGTTCATCAGCCTGAGCCAGCTGGCACCGTTTCTGCGCCGCTGCGATAACGCGCAGGAATTCGACATTATCATCCTGCTGGATAAGGCCGACAGCGCGCTGGAAAGCGTGGTGGACAGCAGCCATCTGGCGCTGCACTGCACGCCGGTGATCAACCTGTTTCCCAAAACGGCCGAGCGCCTGAAGGTCAGCGACAGCCAGCACGAATATCATCTGGTGGTGGATAACATCCGGCCGCTGGACTACGAAGTGCACTCGGTGCAGCGGTTGTTCGCCACCGTTGAGGGCAAGCGCGAAGAGCAGTTATTCCGCCCGTTCTGGAGCACCTACAGCGGCGACGACGGCGATTACGGTGCCTATTTCTCGCTGCGCCGCGAGCAGCGCACGCTGTCTGAGCAGGCGCAGCGTTACGGCACGCGCACCGGCTATATCGGCTCGGAAGTGTTTTTGTCGCTGGTGGATGAGCATCACACGCCGTGGCGCGACGACATGCGCTACCTGTCGGCAGACGTGCTCTGCACCAGCCGCGACCTGCCGCTGATGCTGTTGCAGCAGGAGCAGGGCAATTTCGTCATGCCGGATTCGATCCCGGTCGGTCAGCTGAAATTGTGTAAAGGCCCGACGCCGCCGCGTCCGGCGCTGGCCGAAGGGCTCTCCGCGTGGCGTCTGATCAGCCACCTGCAGATGAACTACCTGAGCCTGATGGACAGCAGCGACGGTCAGGGCGCTGCCGCGCTGCGCCAGCTGCTGAGCCTGTACGCTAATCTCGCCGAAGCGGCGGTGGCGCGCCAGATTGACGGTATCCGCCACTGCCAGCTTAGCGCGGTCAATCGCCGGGTGCCGGAACCGGGCCCGGTGGTGTTTGCCCGCGGCGTCAGCATCACGCTGGAGGTCGACGAACAGGCGTTCTCCGGTGCCAGTCCGTGGCTGCTCGGCAGCGTGCTGGAGCGGGTGTGCGGCCGGCTGGTGGCGCTGAATAGCTTTACCGAATTCACCCTCAACAGCCAGCAGCGCGGCGAGGTGGGCTACTGGCCGCCGCGCATGGGCAGGAAGGCGCTGCTATGAGCGAGGCGCAGATCATTCCGCTGCAGCGCGCCCAGCGGCTGCCGGACGATTTCTGGCAGGCAGTGATGGCGGCACCGTGGCGCTACGATCTGTTTCAGCTGCTGCGCCGGCTGGATGCGCAGGGCGGCCAGCGCTATCCGCTGGGACGCGCGCCGCTGCCGAAGTTCGAAGCGCTGCGCATTGGTCAGCAACCGTCGCTGGCGTTTGCCCCGGCAACGCTGGCCAGCGTGCAGGCGCGCGCAGAGGACGCGCGCCATGACGTGGCGATATACAGCTTTGGCCTGTTTGGCCCCAACGGTCCGCTGCCGACCCACCTGACGGAATATGTGCACGAGCGCATCGTGCACCATCAGGATCACAGCCTGGCGGCGTTTGCTGACATCTTTCACCATCGCGCCACGCTGCTGTTTTATCGCGCCTGGGCCGATGCGCAGCCGGCCGTCTCGCTGGATCGCGCCGATGACCGCCGCTTTGTTGATTACCTTGCCTGTCTGGCCGGCATCGGTTTACCGGCGCAGCAGCAGGCCAGTTCGCTCAGCCTGCATGCGCGGCTGATGCTGGTCGGCCATCTTAGCCGCCACGGTCACGACGCTGAAGGGCTGGTACGCATTCTGCGTCACTACTTTGGCGTACCGGTGCAGCTGGCACAGAACGTGCCGCAGTGGCTGACGCTGGACGCGCGCGATCAGGCGCGGCTGGGAGCCGGACGCCAGATGCCGCGGCTGGGCGAATCGGCGTTCCTGGGTGTGGCGGTGCGCGATGTGCAGCACCGTTTTCGCCTGCGGCTCGGTCCGCTGAGCGCGCAGCAGTATGCCCACTTTCTGCCGGATGCGCCGGGCGCGCGCGAAGTGCGCGACTGGGTGCGTCACTATCTCGGCATCGAGATGCAGTGGGACCTCAGCCTGATCCTGGCGGCGGAAGAGGTGCAGAGCGTCACGCTGGGAGGCAATGCCCGGCTGGGCTACACCAGCTGGCTGGGACACACGCCACAGCCGCAGGATCGTGAAGATTTCATGTTTGAGGTTGAGGCAGCCGCAAGCTAGCCCAATCGCTTTTCCCTGTTACACAGCCTGCTTCTTTCATTAAAGAGACCCGATATGTCAGAAATCAGCCGTGCCGTGTTATTCGGCAAACTGGATACGCTGTTATTTACCTCGCTGGAAAGCGCCACCGCCTTTTGTAAACTGCGCGGTAATCCTTATGTTGAACTGGTGCACTGGCTGCACCAGCTGATGCAGCAGCAGGATGGCGACTTACAGCGGGTGATCAGCCATTTTTCACTGGATGAAAACGCGCTGACGCGGGATATCGTCGCGGCGCTCGACCGCCTGCCGCGCGGTGCGAGCGCGGTTTCCGATCTCGCCGAACACATCGACAGCGCCGTCGAGCGCGCCTGGGTCTACGCCTCGCTGAAGTACGGTGCGACGCGCATTCGCGGCGGCCATCTGCTGATTGGCATGCTCAAAACCTTCAACCTCGCCAGCGTGCTGAAAGGCATCTCCGGCCAGTTTGGCCGTATCAATGCTGATGCGCTGCTGGAGCAGTTCGACACGCTGCTCGCCAGCAGCAAAGAGGCACAGCAGGCGCTGGTGGCGCAGCCGGGCGTGGAGAGTGCCGCACCGGCAGCCAGCACCAGCACGCTGGCGCAGTACGCGCAGGATCTCACCACACGCGCACGCGAAGGACGCATCGATCCGGTCACCGGCCGTGATGAAGAGATCCGCCAGATGGTGGATATTCTGATGCGTCGCCGGCAGAACAACCCGCTGCTGACCGGCGAAGCGGGCGTTGGCAAAACCGCGGTGGTTGAAGGCCTGGCGCTGCGTATTGCCGCTGGCGACGTACCGGCTCCACTGCAGGATGTGCAGCTGTGGCTGCTCGATATCGGCATGCTGCAGGCCGGTGCCGGCATGAAAGGCGAATTTGAAGCGCGCCTGCAGGCGCTGATTAATGAAGTGCAGTCCAGCCCGACGCCGATTGTACTGTTCGTCGACGAGATCCACACGCTGGTCGGTGCCGGCGGCCAGCAGGGTACCGGCGATGCCGCCAACCTGCTGAAACCGGCGCTGGCGCGCGGCCAGCTGCGCACCATCGGTGCCACCACCTGGGCCGAATACAAAAAGTACATTGAGAAAGATCCGGCGCTGACGCGTCGTTTCCAGACCGTGCAGGTGCAGGAGCCGGATGAAGCCAAAGCGATTCTGATGCTGCGCAGCACCGTCAGCGCGCTGGAGAAGCACCATCAGGTACTGCTGCTGGATGAGGCGGTCAGCGCGGCGGTGAAGCTGTCGCATCGTTACATTCCGGCGCGCCAGCTGCCGGACAAAGCGGTGGCGCTGCTGGACACCGCCTGCGCACGCGTGGCGGTGAGCCAGGGCGCACAGCCTGCGGCACTGGAAGATTGCCTGCATCGTCTGGCCGCGCTGGAGATTGAAGCGGAGATCATTGCGCGCGAAAGCAAAGTCGGGCTGGGCGATGCGGCGCGTTCGCAGGCGGTTGCCGCCCAGCGCGCGACGCTGGAAACCGAGCGTGATGCGCTGCAGCAGCGCTGGCAGCAGGAGCGTGAACTGGTCGATCAGCTGATTGCGCTGCGGGCGCGCTGCGTGACGGAGGGCGAAGCCGCGCTGCGCGATGAGCTGGACGCGACGCAACAGCAGCTGCAACAGGTGCAGGGCGAAGCGCCGCTGCTGTTTGCCGCCGTGGATGCCAGCGTGGTGGCCGCCGTGGTCGCAGACTGGACCGGGATTCCGCTGGGGCGCATGGTGAAAAACGAAATCGACGCGGTGCTCAATCTCGCCGATACGCTCAACCAGCGCGTGATTGGCCAGCGGCACGGTCTCGATCTGATCGCCAAACGCGTGCGCACCTCACGCGCGCGCCTCGACAATCCGAACAAACCGGTCGGCGTCTTTATGCTGTGCGGTCCCTCCGGCGTCGGCAAAACCGAAACCGCGCTGGCGCTGGCCGAGTCGCTGTACGGCGGCGAGCAGAACATCATCACCATCAACATGAGCGAGTTTCAGGAAGCCCACACCGTTTCCACCCTGAAAGGCGCACCGCCGGGCTACGTGGGCTATGGCGAAGGCGGCGTGCTGACCGAAGCGGTGCGGCGTCGTCCCTACAGCGTGGTGCTGCTGGATGAGAT
Organism: Type-C symbiont of Plautia stali; assembly: GCF_059730935.1. Lineage (NCBI taxonomy): Bacteria > Pseudomonadati > Pseudomonadota > Gammaproteobacteria > Enterobacterales > Enterobacteriaceae > Type-C symbiont of Plautia stali. The sequence continues at coordinate 729,269 of NZ_AP035923.1, forward strand.
CGAGAAGGCGCATCCGGATGTGCACGAGCTGTTCTTCCAGGTGTTCGATAAAGGCTGGATGGAGGATGGCGAAGGGCGCCATATCGACTTCCGTAACACCATCATTATTCTGACCTCCAACGTCGGTACGCAGCTGATCAGCGCGATGTGCGCCGATCCGGAGCTGATGCCGGATCCGGAAGCGCTGAGCACAGCGCTGCGCAAACCGCTGCTGGAGGTCTTCCCGCCGGCGCTGCTGGGGCGCCTGCTGGTGGTGCCGTATTACCCGCTGAGCGACGCGATGCTGGCGGAAATCGTCCGGCTGCAGCTGGGACGTATTGTTCAGCGCCTCGCCGACAACCACGGCATCAGCGCGCAGATTGACGATTCGGTCATCAGCCAGATCGTGCAGCGCTGCACGGAAGTGGAGTCCGGTGGCCGCATGGTCGACGCCATCCTTACCAATACCCTGTTGCCGCAGATGAGCCAGATGCTGCTCAGCGCCCACGCCCGCGATGAACGCTATCGTCGCGTGCAGGTACGCTGTGAGCAGGGCGAGTTTGTTTGCCAGTTCGATGTCTAAAGCCGTTAGTGATCAGAGAGTTTTCGAAAATGTCGGAACACGATAATCCCCTCAATGTACCCAACGCTCTGCCGGTGGGTTACCGTTTCAATGAGTTTGAAATTAAAGAAGTGATCGGTGGTGGCGGCTTTGGCATTGTTTATCGTGCCTGGGATCATCAGCTGGAGCGTGATATCGCCATCAAAGAGTTTATGCCGGCTTCGCTGGCAGTGCGCAGCGATGACCTGAATCTGGTGCTGCGCAGCGAACGCTTCAGCAAAACCTTTCATGCCGGGCTGAATAGCTTTATTCAGGAGGCGCGCCTGCTGGCCCGCTTCAACCATCCTAATCTGCTGCACGTACTGCGTTTCTGGGTGCAGAACGACACCGCTTATATGGGCACGGTGTTTTACAGCGGCACCACCTTATCGAACCTGCGCGAGCGCAATCCGCAGCTGGTGGATGAAGCCTGGATTCGTCGCCTGCTGCCGCCGCTGCTGGGTGCGATCAAAACCATCCACGACGCTGGTTACCTGCACCGTGATATCTCGCTGGATAACATCCAGATTCAGAGCAGTGGTGAGCCGGTGCTGCTGGACTTTGGCTCCGCGCGTAAAACCATTGGCAACCTGTCGGATGAGAGCGAAACCATGCTGCGTCCGGGCTATGCGCCCATCGAGCAATACAGCGATAACGACGAAAGCGAACAGGGCGCGTGGACGGATATTTACGCGCTGGGCGCGGTGCTGCATACGCTGATCACCGGGGCGCCACCGCCGGTGAGCGTGGTGCGTAGCATTGAAGATAACTACCAGCCGCTGGCCGCGCGCCGCCTGCCGGGCTACTCCCAGGCATTGCTGACGGCGGTAGACCGCGCGCTGGCGCTCAAACCGGAAGATCGGCCGCAGGATATTGATGCCTTTGCCGGGCTGATTGCGCTGCCAGAGCGCGAACCGGAACCGCTGCTGAGCGCCAAAATCAGCGGACCGGGCACCATGCTGGTGCCGGTGGAAGAGGCGAACGAAACCGAAACGCTTTCGCCGGTGAAATCGCTGCTGCGCCATCGCTTTGCGCTGCCGGGGCTGGTGGCCGCGGGTGTACTGGTGGGATTGTGCGTGGGGCTGCTGATGTCCGGGGGCGATGAGCCTGCGGCGCCGGCAGAGACGGTGCAAAACAGCGCGCCAGCTGCTGATCCGGCAGTTTCACCTTCAGCGTCGTCAGCGCCAGCCGCAACGGCAGCGGTAACGCCGGAAAAACCGCGCGAAGCGGAGCCGCAGCCTGCACCGCCGCCGGAGCCGGTCGCGCAGGTTTACATCAAGCTGCAGCAGGGCGAACGCGTCCAGGTGAATGGCAAACCGCAGGCGCTGGTGCCTGCTGCCAACGGTTTTGCCGCGCTGCAGCTGGCGCCAGGCAATTATACCTTTGCCATCAGCGGCCAGGGCGGCACGCGCGAGCAAACGCTGACCATCAGCGAAGAAGGCGTCTGGTTGCTCGATCCACACAGTTAATCATCAGGGATTTATTATGTTCTCACGCATCACCGCACAGCTGCCGATGGACGGCCTGCTGTTCTGGAAACTCACCGGCGCCGAGGCGCTGTCGCAGTCGTTTGAGCTGAACGCCGAGCTGCTGGCCACGGACGCGCGCATCGACCGGCACGCGCTGCTGGGGCAGCCGGTCACGTTCACGCTGCCGACGCAGAGCCTGCTGTCGCCGCGCTACCTCAACGGCAAAATCACGCGGGTGGCGGTGCGCAGCGAGGAGCTGAGCGGGACGCGCTACGCGGTGTACCAGCTGCGGGTGGAGCCGGACCTGTGGCCGATGCGCCGGGACCGCAACCTGCGGATATTCCAGGGTCAGACGGTCCCGCAGATAGTGCAGACGCTGCTGCAGGAGAACGGGGTGAACGTGGAGACGCGGCTGGGCAGCAGCTACCGGGTGTGGGAGTACTGCGTGCAGTACCAGGAGAGCAGCTTCGACTTCATCAGCCGGCTGATGGAGCTGGAGGGGATTTACTACTGGTTCCGCCACGAGGCGGAGCGTCACGTGATGGTGCTGTGCGACGGGGCGGACCAGCACGAGGCGTTCGCGGGCTATGAGACGATACCGTACCACGTGACGGCGTCGGGGGGGAGCGTGACGGAGGAGGGCATCAGCCAGTGGTCGCTGTGCGAGAGCGTGACGCCGGGGATGTACAGCACGGACGACTACGACTTCCGCAAGCCGAACGCGTGGATGCTGCAGGCGCGGCAGAACCCGGTGTCGCCGGTGCCGGGGGCGGTGGACGTGTACGACTGGCCGGGCCATTTTGTCGACCACAGCCACGGGGAGTTTTACACGCGCATCCGGCAGGAGGTGTGGCAGGTTGCGCACCACAGCGTGAGCGGAACGGGGACGGCGACGGGCATCGCGCCGGGGTACCGGTTCGGCATCGTGAACGCGCCGCACTTCAGCGACAACGGGGAGTACCTGGTGACGTCGGCGCGGTACGACTTCGAGGAGAACGGGTACGCGAGCGGCGGCGGCGGTGCGCGGCACAACATCGCGTTCACGGTGCTGCCGTCGTCGGTGACGTACCGCGCGGAGCCGGCGACGGCGTGGCCGAAGACGCACGGTCCGCAGACGGCGAAGGTGGTGGGCCCGGCGGGTGAGTCAATCTGGACGGACCGCTACGGCCGGGTGAAGGTGAAGTTCCACTGGGACCGACTGGCGAAGGGCGACGACACGAGCTCGTGCTGGGTGCGGGTGTCGAGCGCGTGGGCGGGCCAGGGGTTCGGCGGCGTGCAGATCCCGCGGGTGAACGACGAGGTGGTGGTGGACTTCATCAACGGCGACCCGGACCGGCCGCTGATCATCGGTCGCGTGTACAACGAGGCGAGCATGCCGCCGTGGGCGCTGCCGGCGGCGGCGACGCAGATGGGGTTTTTAAGCCGTTCGAAGGACGGCACGGCGGACACGGCAAACGCGCTGCGCTTCGAGGACAAGGCGGGCGAGGAGCAGGTGTGGCTGCATGCTGAGAAAAATATGGACACCGAGGTGGAAAATGATGAAACCCACTCGGTTGGTAGTAATCGCACCAAAACCATCGGCGGCAACGAAACCACTGAGGTCAAAAAGAACCGCACTGAAACCGTCGATCAGAACGAAACCATTACCATTCACCAAAACCGTACGGAAACAGTGGACGGCAATGAAACCATCACCGTGCACAGTAACCGCACTGAAACGGTTGATCAGAATGAAAATGTGCGTATTGGTCAGAATCAGTCAGTGACTATCAATGGCAACCAAACGCTGAAAGTCGACCAAACGAAAACTGAAACGGTCGCATTAGCCTCGATGTTAAATGTCGGGCTGGCGCAGAATACCAACATTGGTGCTGCTTATGTACTCAATGTGGGGGCCGGCTGGATGACTAACGTCGGTGCGATGCAAATGCACAACGTTGGCATGAAATATTCGCTTAATACCGGGCGGGATATTGGCCTTTCAGCAGGAACATCGGCGGAGTTTAGTGCGGAAGACAAGATTACCCTGGTTTGTGGCGAATCGATGATCGTGCTCGAACAGAACGGCACCATTACCATCAGTGCAAACAAAATTAAGCTGGTTGGTGAGAAGGTGATAGACATTGACGGAACGCAGATAGATATCAACTAACTATGGAAAATTTTGTCAACTATAGTGCTTTCCCGGCACAGCTTTTTGAGTCGATAGACCAGCACGATCATGGATTTAGTGTGCTGGTGACACGCGTCAGTTACGATCTGGATATTCACAGCGGCCAACTTACGTTATGCGAAGATCAGGGTGAATTGGTTGAACAGGATGAATATTACGATGAGCCGGGCAGAAGCAGTGTTCGATTCGAGAGCGATCTGGCACCCTATAAGCCGCGTTTGGATGTCATTATCAACGGTAGTGCTCACGCTCCGGAAGGTAAGCCGGCGCGTCATTTCACCGTCGGAGCGCGTATTGGCGATTTTACCCGTTTACTAAACGTGTATGGCCCACGCGAGTGGCGCAAAATGGTGACTAGCTGGCAATTAAGCGAGGCTAAAGCGATCACTGCTCTCGAATTACGTTACGAGCATGCGCAGGGTGGAATGTTCCGCTTAGAGCATGGCGACGAGATTGCATCCGCCACTAACAGCGTCGGTGTTGGCTGGTTACCCGCCAGGGCGCAGAAACAGCTTAAGTTACAGCGTATCGCAGCGCCACAGTTTGAATTACTGCCCCAGCCGATTAAAAACATTGATGATGAAACCTTACCTGCCGGTTTTGGTTTTTATGGTCGTGGCTGGAAACCGCGTATTGGCTTTGCCGGTACTTATGACGAGGCGTGGAAGCAGCAGCGTCATCCTTTTCTGCCGCAGGATTTTCGCTTTGATTATTGGTGTGGCGCTCATCCATGGATGCAGTTTCCATTACCCAAGCCGCTGTCGCATATTCCGGTTACGCTAAAAAACCTTATCTCACAACAGGATAAGCCCGGACAGGAAATCAGTTTTTCAGTCCCGGTTGAAACCTTATTTGCCTTTGTCACCACACAACTGGGGGCTGGAGTAAGCTACGATTTGCAGCTGGACACGCTGGTGATTAATTTGCCCGAGCGCAAAGTGCACTGTACTTATCGCACAGTGTTTTCTGAATTGCTTGAGGCAGCAGTAACAGAGTTACGCTTCATCACTGCAAAGGAACGTAAGGCGATAGTGCAGAAGGCACAACAACAAATCGCGGATACCAATGACGATAGTTTTACCCCGCTGCCGCCTTCACTGGTAGGGCTCATCTCGCAGGAGTCAGGTCATGGCTGATAATTACGCTGCACGCAAGGATGGTGTGTATAAGGTGGTGGGATTACTACCCGATTTGTGTTTCACCCCAGGCATTCAGCCGCCAGTGCCATATCCGGTTACTGCCACACTGGCACCCTCGAAAAGTACAGTGGAAAGCGTACGCTTCAATGGCCACCCGGCATTCGTCTATGACATTAGCTTTGTGCCGACGACTATCGGAGATGCGGCTGGGCGTAATAAGGGCGTAGTCAGCGGTACAGTTGAGGGTGACTGCTGGTCAATTGAGCACAGTCCGGATACCTATATCGGTGGTTTTCCCCTCAACCGCGTACAGGATATCTTTGCCATGAACGGCAAGGCCAAGGGAGGGCGCGGCGGTAATCTGACCAAAAAAGAAACCTGGGAGCGACGCAAGGCGCTGATAGCAAAAGGTAAGCATAGCCGTGACCCAAAAGTTCGGGCAGCCGCTGAAAGGCTGGAACTGAATAATACGGGGATGGAAAAAGCGAGACTTGCAAAACAAGTTTATGAAGCCGACCCAAAGTCCGGAAAAGATATTTTGGAAGGGTGGGATGATATCAGTAATGATAATGCCAGGCTTAAAAATTATGGCTTGAAATCTAAAGATTTAAATATTGCAGGGAATGAAGGGTTTAAAGCACGAGTGTATGAGCCAGATAAAAAAGTTTTTGGTGATGATATGTCCGCCTCAGTGGTATTCCGAGGGACAAGGCCAACTTCTCTTGAAGACTGGAAGAATAATGCTAAACAGGGAATGAACTTACAATCTGATTATTATGAGCAATCTGTCAGAATTGGTAATAAAATCATGATGAGTAAATCCCCTATTGATTGTACAGGTCACTCGTTAGGCGGTGGAATGGCTTCTGCATGCTCAAGAGCAAGTGGCAAATCGGGATGGACATATAACTCTGCTGGGTTGAATAGTAAGACGGTAGAAAAATACGGCGGATTAGGTAAAAGTCCTGACAAAGAAAACATCAATGCATACCGGGTTAAAGGTGAGGTTTTAACTGCTGTGCAGGAGCCTGGTTTTTGGGGCGGTCTTGCTACAATAGGTGTTACATCATTTGCGGGAGCTAAGTTAGGAGGAGTATATGGTGGCCTTGCTGGCGCAGTAGTAGGCAGTGCTTTGGTTGCGCTAACTCCCTCATCTGTAGGTACACGCCATGATATGGATGGCGGTAAAGGTGATCCAATAGCGAGACATGGCATGGAACAAGTAATACCGTGTATAGAAAGTGAAAAGCAAGAGGATGAGGAAGTTTTATCTGCTATTTAACGGGAGTGCAAAATGTTACACTTAAGTGTGAATCAAAGAGTGAAGATGTTCTTTATTTTATTGGTTGTATTATTATCGGCCTTCGGATGTAGCGCAATGAAAAATCAATCTGCTGAGAATTTCTTTTCTGGTACGCAATTGTCCCTTGCTCAGGAAATTGAACGTGGTAACGAACCGGAAGTTAAAAAGCTTGCAATGCAAACCGATCTAAATAAACCCGGCAAGCAAGACATGACGTTATTGTTTTTTGCTTTGCAAAATAGTCATGATAAAGATAGAAAGCACCTGGCAATTGTTTCAGATTTAGTTCGAGCCGGAGCGAATCCGTTGCAACAAATTCCTGATTTTGGTAGCGCAGCTGAAGTTTCAGTGAAATCAGATGATCCTGTTTTCATTGCTGCTCTGATTGATGGCGGGTTGAGCCCAAATGCAGAAGTCGAGGATACTCCGATCATTTTCGGCGCTGCTTCCGAGCATAGCTTAAAGGTCATGAGCTATCTTGTAAAGATGGGGGCAGACGTCAATAAAAAAGATTCACTTGGTCAAACCGTTCTGATTGAATCTTTATCAGGCTTTCAACTGGATAGTGTAATCTGGTTACTGGAGCATGGTGCAGATCCGCGAGTCACAACAGAGAATGGCTGGGGTTTTAATAATATGCTCGCAAAAATTATAGAGCGCCAGTCGAATTCAGGTAACACTGCAAAGTTAGAAGCGATTAAAACTCTGGCTATTAAAAAAGGCATGAAATGGCCTCCAGCTGACTACTGAGTATTTAACGCCGGTAAAAATGATAAAAGGAGGGGGGATGAAATTAATTACTATGGTTTCTATAGTGGCCATATTATTTTCATTTGACTGCGCAGCAGTCACTCAACTATCCCCCTCTAGATTTTTCGATGCAGAACAACTTGAATTGGCTATCATGATAAAGAATCACTCTCTCGATGAGATCAAGAAAAAGGCAGTCTTTACTGATCTTAACTCTCCCGGAAGAGAAGGAATGACACTTTTGATGTACGCGCTTTTAACCGCTACAAACTAAAAAACAGATGCCAGTCTTCAAATCGTAACCGAACTGGTAAAGAAAGGCGCGGATCCGTTGTACATTATTCCTCAATATGGCAGTGCTGCAGATGCTATGGCCCGCTCAAACGATTCCCGCTATCTTAAAGCGTTGATTGCGGGAGGCCTTGATAAAAATGCTGTTAGTAGTGCACGTCCATTGATCATGAACGCAACGTCAGAAAACTCAATGCCTGTGCTGGAATATCTTGTTAGTATAGGTGCCGATGTTAATAAGCCCGATACCGCTGGTAAAACGGCGCTTATTTTTGCTTTGACAAGAATGGACCTCGATCAGGTTGAATACCTCTTACATCATGGCGCCAACCCAAACGCAGTGACAAAAGCGGGATGGGGGTTTAGCAATCTACCCGAAGACATGCTTAAAAAGGAAGGTAAAAACAATGATGCTACGGCACTTAAATTAATGGAAATCAAAAGACTTGCTGTTGCTAAAGGCATGCGGATTTGAGTTTAAATTTTACTGTTGTTACCTCTTAATTTATGGGGTTCTATGATTTCTCCACAAAAGATATTACCTTCAGCCTGAAATCTCAACCTACAGTTTAGTTAGTCACCATTTTAAATGGCGGCTGCGTCAGCGTTACTTTACCTTTTATTAATCTGAAAGTACCCGCACATATCCTTACTCATTAATACCTGAATTTCCTGCACGGAGCTCCAATGGCAACCGGAAACACGATTGGTAAATTACAATATGCGCCTGCGCCCCAGGGTCACGTTACGGCGGGCAGTGCCAACCCGCCAAAAAAGAAAAGCTGGTGGAGCGATTATGGCGACTGGGTGCACACTGGCCTGGATGTCCTTGGCGCAGTACCCGTCATTGGTGCCGTAGCAGACGGCGCTAACGCTGCCATTTATACCGCTGAGGGCGATTATGGCAACGCGGCACTTTCAGCTGCCTCAGCTGCAGCCAACTTTGTGCCTGGGGGTGGAGCCGCTTTTAAAGCGGGTAAGCTGGCAGCGAAAGCTGGCAAAGCGGTTGAGGCGGCAAAAGTCGGGAAAACCGTCGCCAAAGAAAGCACAGCACTGGCTGAAAAGGCTGCAGTGAAGGCAGAAAGTTCTGCGGCCAGAGCAGAAACCAAAGCAGCAAAAAAAGAAGCTGACGAAGTTATTAAAGCGAAAAAGGCCGGCAGTAATAAAGGCGGAAATGATAAAGGGCATGGGCAGAAAAAAACTGAGCCCTGCAAAATTCCGCAGAGGCCATTGCCAGAGGTTGAGATGGCAATTGGTAGTCCGGTAAATCCTTTACTGGGTATTAAATTACTTTTTGACGATCATGATAAAGATTTTTCTTTTCCCGCTGCGGTACCGCTTAACTGGCAGCGTTTGTATTTCTCCGATGAAACAGGTAACGGCTGGTTAGGTCAGGGGTGGTCTTTACCTTTCGCTCAGGAATTACGCAAAGATAACGAACTGCTGATTCTGGTTGATGAACAGGGTCGAGAAATTGATTTTCCCTGGCCACAGCCGGGTCGGGAGCCGCAGTTTCATCGCTATGAGCAGCTATCACTTTCCCAGCCACAGTCGGGCGAGTTTTGCATTTCTGCGCCTGATGAAAGCCAGAACTGGCACTTCACTCATCAGGCAGGAGAGGGCCGCTGGCTACTTTCGGCAATCAGCGATCGCCACGGTAACCGCCTAACTCTGCAGTACAACGCGCAACATCAGCCGATAGTAATTACTGACAGTGCAGGGCGACGCTTCAATATTACATTTACCCGACTGATGCTTGATGAAGATCGAAGCGTTGAACGTATCACTGCCGTAAGCGTTTGTTATCCATCTGCCCCCCTGAGTGCCGAAAAGCTCTGCAGCTATGATTATTCTTCTGAAGGAGATTTAAGTGCTGTTCGCAATGAGCATGATGAGGTGCTGCGTGAATTTCGTTATCGAAATCATGTAATGGTGGCACATCGTCGAGGGGGCGAACTTGAGTGTTTCTATCACTACGATAAACACGCACCGGATGGCAAAGTACTGGCGCATCGTGACAGCCTTGGCGGTGAATGGCGTTTCGAGTACGCCAGTAACAGTACAACCATCACTGACGCATTGGGCCGCGTCACGCGCTATGACTTTGACGATAACCACGAGTTAACCGGTTTTCGAGATGCTTCGGGCGGCTATATCCGCATTCGCCGTAACGCGCGTGGACAGATCATACAGCTTACTAATCAGGCTTGCCGCGTGACGCGTTATCGCTATGATGAGCGCGGTAACTGCACTGCCGTTATCGAACCGGATGGCCAGACGACACGCTTTGACTACCATGCTCGCTGGAACCTGCCAGTGCGGGTTACAAACATGCTGGGCGGTATTCGCGAATACCATTATGACGTTGCAGGCAGCCTGATTCGTTTCACTGATGAGATTGGCCGCATTACCGAATATAACCATGACGATCAGGGTAACCTGGTTCGTATCCGCGACGCGGCAGCAGGTGTTCAAAAGCTGAGCTGGAACAGTGCCGGCTTTTTAACTAGCCATACCGATTGTTCCGGACGCACCACATGCTTTGATTATGATAAGTACGGCTGGCTCAGGCAGCAAACTGATGCCGCAGGCAACGTTACCACTCTTTATAACAGTCGTGATGGCCTGCCACAGCGCATTGTGCATGCGGATGGCGGTGTCGAGCGCTTCGAGTTTGACCGCTGGCAGCGCCTGACAGCCTGGTATGACGCACAGAATCAGGCAACACGCTGGACGCTGGCGGGGGACGGTCTGCCGTTGACGCGAACAGATGCGCTCGGTAACCCTATTAGCTATGAATACGATCGCGCACGTCGCCTGGTTGCTCTCATCAATGAAAATGGCACGCGCTATAGCTTCAGTTACGATGTTCATAACAATCTGATCTGTGAACAGAGGTTCGATGGTTCTGCCACCTATTATGAATATGATGCCAGTGGAAATGCGCTGACGCGTACCGAGCGAGGCGACGGCAGCGGCGCGGAAATTCGCACGCGTTATCGGCGCGATAACTGCGGCAGGCTGCTTGAGAAGCTGGTGGCACGCGGCGGAGATGCAAAGTGGCAGCGTACCCGCTTCAGTTACGATGCGCTGGGACGTCTGACAACTGGCGTCAATCACGGCGGACGTGTGGAGCTGGAATGGGATGATGCCAGCCAGTTGCTGGCGGAGCGCAGCCTGATTCGTGGTATTAATTACGAGCTGCGCCATCAGTATGACGAGCTGGGTAACCGTACTCATACCAGGCTACCGGACGGTCGTGAGCTGAGTAACCTTTATTATGGCAGCGGTCACCGCGTCCAGGTCAATTTTGGTGGCCGCGTCATCAGTGAAAGCGAACGTGACATACTGCACCGTGAGGTGCGCCGTACCCAGGGAGCGCTGGCCAGCGAGTATGTTCATGATGAAATGAGCCGGCTGGTAAGCCAGCGCGCTATGCGCGGTGACAGCACTGCGGTGGCACGTGATTATGTATGGCAACGCAACGGCCAGCTAATGCAGATGGTCGATCACTACACCGGTGACCACCGCTACGAATATGACGCACTGGGCCGACTCACGCGAGCGCAGGATGAGCGGTTTGCTTTTGACCCCGCACATAATTTGCTGAATGAGGTCGGCGCGCCGCCGTTGAAGGATAACCGTCTAAGGGTGCACGAAGACCGGCGCTGGGCGTATGACAGCTTTGGCAACGTGGCTGAGAAGCGCATTGGTCGGCATACGGTGCAACAGTTTTCCTGGAACGCCGAGCACCAGCTGACAGAGGCGGTAAGCACGCGTAACGGCACAGAACAGCGCACTACTTACGGCTACGATGCGTTCGGCCGACGCAGCTGGAAACGTGACGCCTTTGGCGTGACGTGTTTTATCTGGGACGGCAACCGTCTGCTGAGCGAAGTGCGTGGCTCGCGCCAGCATATCTGGATTTATGAAGACGAGAGCTTCGCACCACTGGCACAGATCAGTCTGCAGCAGGGTGAAACGGAGCACGCAGCGCAGGTACACTGGTATCACAATGACGTTGCGGGCATGCCGCGTGAGCTGACCAGTGGGGATGGTAGTGTAGCGTGGCGGGCAGAGTACCGTGCGTGGGGCAACACGGTGCGGGTAGAGCATGCTCAGACGCGCCATGCTGAGCCGGTACACCAGCCGCTGCGCTATCAGGGCCAGTACTACGATGCAGAAACGGGTTTGCACTATAACCGGTTCCGCTACTATGATCCGGATGCGGGACGGTTCATCAGTCAGGACCCGATAGGGCTGGCGGGTGGGCTGAATCTTTATCAGTATGCGCCGAACCCGCTCAGTTGGATTGATCCGTTGGGGTTGAGTAAATGTAAGGTTATCGAAGCAAAGAATCGACGCGAGGCTATAAACCTGGCTAGACAACATTCTCAAGTCCCAAGGAATTCAAGAGGCGGAAAAGATATTCATATTGATGAACTGAATGCAACCAGCCAAGGTAAGAATTGGTCAATGATGAAATCTAAAGGTGCCACAAAGCTGGGTCGAGAATACAAGTATGGTCCAAATAAATGGTTCGAACATCCAGATGGACACCCAGATGCGGGTTTACCTAATATACCAAAACATCATGATTCAGGTCATGTGCATTCAGTGAACTCTAAGGGTGAAGAGGTTATATTTACATGGTGAAGAATGAAAGGGTAATAAAATTCCCAGTACCAGACTGGAAAAGGTTGTTTTCAAAGGAGTTTGATAAAATCACAACCTGTTTCTGCTATCAATATGATATTGATGACAATTTTTATGGGCCTTATGGTTTTGACTCATCTATCGCTAAAAAAATCATTAATGATTTCATAAGTGATTTTGTTTTTTATGATGTTGTTGAAAGAAAGTTAATTAACGTTAATAACGTTTATAGGAATGGATTGTATGTTTCCTCAGATGGAAACTCCATAGGTAAAGAAATTGAAATTTATTCAATGGCTGTTAAGAAAAATGAATTAAGGAAGAGAAGGGGGTTGAATGAAATTGAGGTTGAAAAAAAACCTATATTGTTAAGCGTGGATAGTGAATGTAAAATCCCAAATAAAGTCATTGCTCACTTGTTAAATAATCATATTCCTTTTTTTATTGTGAATAGTTACATGCCTGAAGCCGGTAAAAGCATAATGATTTTTTCAGAGGAAGTGGTTAAGCGGTTTTTGGATGTTGTGAGAAAATATAATGTTGATATTTGTGCGGTAGATAATATAGATTTGATGAAGTCATGGTGAGGAGTTTAATCTAAAACTGTGATTTTTATTAAGTCAATGTTGGGTTGTCTTGGCAATACTAAGCAGAATCGCTACAACGTAAGCCGCGCAATTGGGGACAGGATACGGGGTATTATTACTACCGTTTCCGCTAATATGGTTGGGATGTTGGCCGGTTCATCAGTCAGGACCCGATAGGGCTGGCGGGTGGGCTGAATCTTTATCAGTATGCGCCGAACCCGCTGGCATGGATTGATCCGTTGGGCTTGGCAAGAAAATGTGGCCACGCGGAACAAGCATCTGAGCTTGGTTATTCAGAAATCAATGAGAGATCCAATGGGCAGCCCGTATTCGTTAATAAAAAAGCACCAAATAAACTTGGATATATTACACCTGACGTTGATCAGCATAATGGCGGTTTTTGGAAAGCTGCAGATAGCGTGAAAAACCCAGGAAGTCGTAGGACAAGAACGGGAACATTTGATATGAATATGATTAGCGATTGATGCATACTTCATTAAGAATAACAAAATATCATGGTTATGATGCTGAAGGTAATTTGACCTCGCCGGAAAATGAATGGACTAGTTATTTTGATGTGGGGAACAAGGTTAGTCTGGAAGATTATATATTATTGGAAGATGAATACATTAATTTTGTCATTTCATTATGTTCTTTATTAAGTGTTGAGAAGTTGACTGTATCCGAATTGGAAATTTTTGATGAGGCCGGGCTTCTTAAGTACCCTGAGTCATTAGCGATAAACGAGTTGCCGTTATTAATAAGAGACGTATTAAGAGAAAAAATATGGTGCAAACTTCTCTCTGATGATCTAGAAGTACATTTTGGCTATGATTTTTATATGTACGTTGTTTGTCCTTTATCATGTGATTTTATAAAATCAAAGATAAAGACAAATCTCAATGTTGAGGCTTTCCAGTCTCCATATCTCTAGATCCAACACGATTTATATGAGTGGGTGGTTTTCTTTACATATAGTTGAATGTAATGGATAACAGATTTTTTATTTTCAAGAATTTCATTTTTAAGCTTGCTGCAATTCACCTAGAGTCTCGTGCTTCAGCGATAAATTCGACGATGGTTTTATAATGCTCCGGTCATTTCTGGTGAGGAAAAATGTTTAAGAATGACTAAAGATTGTGTCAGTAAATCAAAAAGATCCTAAGGCTTGATTAGTATTTAAAATACTAGAAGTTGTTTGGGGATGGATGATTTTTTTAAACCAGAACGTCCTGAAATAATCAATAAGGTGCCGGGTTAGTTAAATAATGGGATGCTTCTAAAGGTGATAAACGTACATGCTATGACCAGATAGACCATACTGAAAATATACGAAGTGTGTCTCCAAAGCATGTTGCTCATGAAAACAATTATCGTATGTTTGATATTGATGGTAATTATAAGTAAGGCGGTGGTGTTTTGAGTATTCAACCTCAATGCGGTGATATAATTAATAAAATATCAAATATATTAGCAGGTGACGCAAATAGAGATGATGTGTCTGAATGGGCACTTAATATGTTCGATGATGACTGATTAAGATTATATGACCCCATAGTTTTAAAATATCTGAAATTGCCAGGAGCTGTTGATTTACCTTCTTCAGATCGGGATTTTTTATATACGGATGATGATCTTCGCCACTGGATAACTGAAATCGAGAATCAATAATACTAGCCGGAAGCGATCTAAACGATCCTTCCGGCTTTTTCTCTTTAGCTGGCAGTTGTCAGGATCCGGCTGACCTATCCAACCTTCACCGTCATTCTGTGACCCATCCCTAACTCCATCTCACAAGGTGAAACGGAGCACGCAGCGCAGGTACACTGGTATCACAATGACGTTGCAGGCATGCCGCGTGAGCTGACCAGTGCGGATGGTAGTGTAGCGTGGCGGGCAGAGTACCGGGCGTGGGACAACACGGTGCGGGTAGAGCATGCGCAGACGCGCCATGCCGAGCCGGTACACCAGCCGCTGTGATATCAGGGCCAGTACTACGATGCAGAAACGGGTTTGCACTATAACTGGTTCCGCTACGATGATCCGGATGCGGGGCGGTTCATCAGTCAGGACCCGATAGGGCTGGCGGGTGGGCTGAATCTTTATCAGTATGCGCCGAACCCGCTGAACTGGATCGATCCGCTGGGGTTAACTAAGTGTAAAGATAGTTATGAGCAAGCCAGAAACAAAGCACTAAAGTGGCTTGAAGAAAGAGGCTTCAAGGCTGAAAAAGTTAACACAGGGAAGTTTGGATCTATCAGAGGCAAGCCTGTAGGAATGACGACTGCAGATGGTAAAACCGGATTCAGAATAGAATATGATGAGCGTAGTGGCGCTCATATAAATGTATTCAGCGGTTAAGAAAAAGGTGAGCATTATCTATTTGAAGCTACGGAGTCATCGGTGAAAAGACTGCAGAGATTATTTGACTTGCCATCAAAATTATGGAGAGCAAAGTGACTTTAGAACAGGATGTGTTATCAGATATGGATGGCTTTTCTCCAAGGCCAATAATTATTAATGAATGGAAGCCTGTTGCGGATATTCTTTCTGAAGCTTTTCAATGGAAAGGTTCAAAAATTGATTGGGATTCTTTATTAAGACATGCTGAACGATCAATTGAATTTGATTCCATGCAGGTTGATTTTGATGTTAAAGAGTTCATAAAAGATAGTGGCTTATATGAATTCTTAAACAAAAAGGATAAAATTTACTATATTAATGATTCCTCACTTGATTTTGCGGTTTCTCTGGAACCGAAGATTTTCCTTGAGTTTGTGGTTTATGTGATTAACAATATTCCTCAGCATCACTATTTTTTTGAGGAAAGTGCAAAATGGTGCTTAGCTATCACTTCTGAAGGTTATATTGATTTCGGTGTTAGGAATTAGTTATTGCAGCCATTAATTGTGATTAGAGCCTGTAAGTAATTATTTATAACACACCCAATGCTTAAAGGTTAGCGCTCATGGGTCTACATTATTCAATGATCTGAAATTCATTGCCTGTCGCCAGTACTGAATCGGCAAATCTATTTTTGACGCATCCTTCATAGTCAGATAAATAGTATTTTGCACTGATTTATTAATAGAGAACACCTGGCCTTTCTTTATCTGTGCTTGGATCATGCTGTTTAACTATCCGATAGCGTTAGTTGTATTGATAGCTTTGGGCTTATCCGGCGGATAATTGATTAACCTTTTATCAGGTTTAGTATTACGATGCGGAAACAAGTTTACACTATAACCGGTTCCGCTAATGTGATCCGGATGCGGGGCGGTTCATCAGCCAGCACCCGCTAGGGCTGGCGGGTGGGCTGAATCTTTATCAGCATACGCCGAGCCCGCTCAGCTTAATTGATCCGCTGGGGTTAAGAAAATGTGATCCTGAAAAATGGGATGTAAGTTCTCATCAAAGTAATAAAATGCTGTTAAAGGTAAAAATCCTGGACTGCACTCTCATCATGTTGGTCAGAAGAATATTATGAAAGATCCGGTTGAAGGATATGATCCTGCGACAGCTTCAGCCATGTTAGTTCCTCTTGTCGGCCACACCGTATCTAAAGAAGGATTAGGCATTGTATCCAGAACTTAAATAAATCCCAAGACTGGATTGCCATTTATAAATGCCAGGGGGCGTAGCGAGAAATATATGAAATTTAAGAAGGATATATACTGAGATACCATATAGTAAACTTGAGAAACTTATCGAGTTGAACAAGCCTATGTACCCTAGTATAAGATAAGGAGGTGTGTATGAATCTTGATGAAAAAGTAGTTAATGCTATCTTCAAAGAGTTGTTTGAAGATAACTCAGAGCGTTATAAGCAGTCTCTCAGCAAACCAGTAAATAATGATACTGATACCTATGGTAAAGCAAGAAATGCTCTGTCTAATTTAAGTGTGGTAGAAAGAGAGTGTATATTTAAATTTATAGATCTCGTGATCGCCGATAGTGCTTCGGTAATATTAGGTGCTCTGGATTGTTCTCATTATCCTGATGATATTGATGGTGATTTCATTGTGACCTATAAAGATGTTGAAATACAGGGGAGTCTGCAAGATATATTTATAGAGAAAGCTGAAAATAAAGGTATATATAATTAAAAAAGCCGGAAGCGATCTTAACGATCCTTCCGGCTTTTTCTCTTTAGCTGCCAGTCGTCAGAATCAGGCTGTCCTGTCCAACCTTCACCGTCACTCTGTATCCCATCCCAGCCAGCCACCTCCCGGCAATATTAATCTGCGACGTGCTTCTATAGAGAGCTATCTGCCTCAACCCTCTTTCCTCTCCGTCTCCACATTCTCCGCCGCCGTCTCTTCCTCTTTATCCTCTTTCACCGTTCTGCTGGCCGTCAGCAGGAACGGTGATTGCTGCCAGCGGGTGCGGCGGTCGCGCAGCAGGGTACGGGTCAGGATAATGCCGATCGCCAGCGCCAGCAGCATCATCAGGCGCAGAATATTGGTGGTGTTATCCACCTGACGCGATTCCGTCACCAGCACATGGGTATCCAGCGTAATACGCAGAAAACCCTGCGGACCCTCTTTCCCTTCCAGCGGCTGGACAATCTGATGATTGAAATAGCTACCGGCACGTTTACCGTCGAGCGCCAGGCGGTCGCGCACATTAATGCTCTCACCGCTGTGGGCCACCAGGCTGCCGTCGTCGGCATAGACCGAAGCGTCCAGCACACGGCTGTTATCCGTCATCTGATTCAGGATGGCTTCAATCTGCGTGCGGTTATCGTCGCTGTTGTCCATCAGCGGTTTCAGGCTGAACGCCACCTGGCGCGTCAGCGTGTGCGCCAGTTCCTCGACCTGTTCGGAACGGGCCATCTGATGGCCAAGACTAAACCATGACGCGCCCTGCATCAGCACCACTAACAGCGCCAGCGAGATAAGAACGATCACCGTGCGATGCAGGCGAAATTTCAGTGCGGTTTTGACCATCAGAAACCCGTGTGACGTAACAGCAGAAAGGCTGGCAATTATGTTGCCAGAACCCGCGCAGACAAGGTAGCCTCTTGCGTGGTTTTGTTGTCCCTACAGGAGCTGTAATGCCAAATCGTCTTACCTGGTGCGATCTGCCCGCCGATGTCTCTCTTTGGCCGGGTTTACCCCTTTCCCTGAGCGGTGATGAAGTGATGCCGCTGGATTACCGTGCCGGTCGGACTGGCTGGTTACTGTATGGGCGCGGGCTCGATAAACAAAAACTGACCGATTATCAGCATCAGCTGGGCGCGGCGATGGTGATCGTCAGCGCGTGGAATGTCGATGAGTATCAGGTAATCCGTCTGGCGGGCTCGCTGACACCGCGTGCCAGCAAGCTGGCGCATGAGGCTGGCTTTGATGTGGCGCCGCTTGGCAAAATCCCCCATCTGAAAACGCCAGGGCTGCTGGTAATGGACATGGATTCCACCGCCATCCAGATCGAGTGCATCGATGAGATCGCCAAACTGGCGGGCTGTGGCGAGCAGGTGGCGGAAGTGACGGAACGCGCGATGCGCGGCGAGCTGGATTTTAAAGCCAGCCTGCGCGAGCGCGTGGCGAAGCTGGCCGGCGCTGACGCCAACATCCTGAAGCAGGTGCGCGATACGCTGCCGCTGATGCCGGGCCTGACCACGCTGGTGCACAAGTTGCAGGCGCTGGGCTGGCAGGTAGCGATTGCCTCGGGCGGTTTCACCTTCTATGCCGATCACCTGCGGCAGACGCTGCATCTGGCCGCTGCGGTAGCCAACGAACTGGAAATGCGTGACGGTAAGCTGACCGGCGAAGTGCTGGGGCAAATCGTCGACGCGCAATTTAAAGCCGATACCCTGAACAGTCTGGCCCAGCGCTTTGACATCGCACCGGAACAAACCGTGGCGATTGGCGATGGTGCTAACGATCTGCCGATGATTAAAACCGCGGCGCTGGGTATCGCCTATCATGCTAAACCCAAAGTGAATGAGCAGACGGAAGTGATTATCCGCCACGCTGACCTGATGGGAGTGTTCTGCATTCTCACCGGCAGCCTGATTCACGAAGAGCGTTAACTGAGGATTTGATTTGGCCAAAGCGGCAAAACGCGCCTTCGTCTGTAACGAATGCGGCGCTGACTATCCGCGCTGGCAGGGGCAATGCAGCGCCTGCCACGCCTGGAATACCATTACCGAGGTGCGCATTGCCGCCTCGCCTGCGGCCGCGCGCAATGAGCGCCTGAGCGGCTATGCCGGTAGCGCCGGCACCAGCCGGGTGCAGAAGCTGTCGGAGATCAGTCTGGAAGCGCTGCCGCGTTTCTCGACCAGTTTTAAAGAGTTTGACCGCGTGCTGGGCGGTGGCGTGGTGCCGGGCAGCGCGATACTGATTGGCGGTAACCCTGGTGCCGGTAAATCAACGCTGCTGTTGCAGGTGATGTGTAAGCTGGCGGAAGGGATGAAAACCCTGTACGTCACCGGTGAAGAGTCGCTGCAACAGGTAGCGATGCGCGCCCATCGTCTGGGATTACCGACGGAAAACCTCAATATGCTGTCGGAAACCAGCATTGAGCAGATCTGCCTGATCGCCGAGCAGGAGCAGCCGAAGCTGATGGTGATCGACTCGATCCAGGTGATGCACATGGCGGAGATCCAGTCATCGCCGGGCAGCGTGGCGCAGGTGCGGGAAACCGCCGCTTACCTGACGCGCTTCGCCAAGACGCGCGGCGTGGCGATCATCATGGTCGGTCACGTCACCAAGGATGGCTCGCTGGCTGGTCCGAAGGTGCTGGAGCACTGTATCGACTGTTCGGTGCTGCTGGATGGCGATGCCGATTCGCGCTTCCGCACGCTGCGCAGCCACAAAAACCGCTTTGGCGCGGTGAATGAGCTGGGCGTCTTTGCCATGACAGAGCAGGGCATGCGCGAAGTCAGCAACCCGTCTGCTATCTTTTTATCACGCGGCGATGAGATCACCTCGGGCAGTTCGGTGATGGTGGTCTGGGAGGGCACGCGCCCGCTGCTGGTTGAGATTCAGGCGCTGGTGGACCATTCGATGATGGGCAATCCGCGCCGCGTGGCGGTTGGGCTGGAGCAGAACCGTCTGGCGATTCTGCTGGCGGTGCTGCACCGTCACGGCGGCCTGCAGATGGCCGATCAGGATGTGTTTGTGAACGTGGTCGGCGGCGTCAAAGTCACCGAGACCAGTGCAGACCTGGCGCTGCTGCTGGCGATGGTGTCGAGCCTGCGCGATCGCCCGCTGCCACAGGATCTGGTGATTTTTGGCGAAGTCGGGCTGGCCGGGGAGATTCGTCCGGTGCCGAGCGGCCAGGAGCGCATTTCCGAAGCGGCCAAGCACGGCTTTAAGCGCGCCATTGTGCCGGCAGGGAATGCGCCGAAGAAGGCGATTGACGGTATGAAGGTGTATAGCGCGAAGAAACTGGCGGACGCGCTGGCGATTCTGGACGAGCTGTAAGGCGGGTTGTTGGGGAGGGGGTTTTGCTTGTGGCGTGGCCTGTGCTCGACCTTTGCCTTTATCTTTGCCCTCACCCTAACCCTCTCCCGCTGGGCGGGAGAGGGAACCGTTCGCAGGGGCGGGAAGTACGGTACCGATCTGTTGTTAACCGCTCAGTTCAGGATTTTTCCCCTCTCACGCTTGCGGGAGAGGGAACCGATCGGAGAGGCGGGGAGTAGGGTGTTGATCTGCCATTTATCGCTCTGTTCAGGATTTTCTCCCTCTCCCGCGGGCGGGAGAGGGCCGGGGTGAGGGCCCGCGCGCACCATCCCTCTAATTCCATGCAGGAGGCACCACATGTCATCGTTTGACTATCTGAAAACCGCGATTCGCCAGCAGGGACATACATTGCAGCAGGTGGCTGATGCCAGCGGGATGACCAAAGGCTATCTGAGCCAGTTGCTGAATGCCAAAATCAAAAGCCCGAGCGCGCAGAAGCTGGAAGCGCTGCACCGTTTTCTCGGGCTGGAATTCCCGCGTCGCGACAAAACCGTGGGCGTGGTGTTCGGGAAGTTCTATCCGCTGCACACCGGTCACATCTACCTGATCCAGCGCGCCTGTAGCCAGGTCGATGAGCTGCACATCATCATGGGCCATGACGATCCGCGCGATCGTCAGCTGTTTGAGAACAGCGCCATGTCGCAGCAGCCCACCATCAGCGATCGTCTGCGCTGGCTGCTGCAGACCTTCAAGTACCAGAAAAACATCCGCATCCATTCGTTCAACGAAGAGGGCATCGAGCCCTATCCGCACGGCTGGGACGTGTGGAGCGCTGGCGTGAAAACCTTCCTGGCGGAGCAGGGCATTGAGCCCGACTGCGTCTATACCAGCGAAGAACCGGATGCGCCGATGTATCAGCAGCATCTGGGCATTCCGGCGGTGGTGATCGATCCGCATCGATCGTTTATGAACATCAGCGGCAGCCAGATTCGTCAGGATCCGTTCCGCTACTGGGAGTACATCCCGACTGAAGTGAAGCCGTTCTTCGTGCGCACCGTGGCGGTGCTCGGCGGTGAATCGAGCGGCAAATCGACGCTGGTCAACAAGCTGGCCAACATCTTCAACACCACCAGCGCGTGGGAGTATGGCCGCGATTATGTCTTCTCGCACCTCGGCGGCGACGAGATGGCGCTGCAATACTCCGACTACGACAAAATCGCGCTCGGCCAGGCGCAGTACATCGATTTTGCCGTCAAATATGCCAACAAAGTGGCGTTTATCGATACCGACTTCATCACTACCCAGGCGTTCTGCCTCAAGTATGAAGGACGCGAGCACCCGTTCGTGCAGGCGCTGATCGATGAGTACCGCTTTGACCTGGTGATTCTGCTGGAAAATAACGTACCGTGGGTGGCCGACGGCCTGCGCAGTCTCGGCAGTTCAATGGATCGCCGCGAGTTCCAGTCGATGCTGGTCACCATGCTGCGTGAAAATCACATTGAATATGTGCACGTCAAAGAGGATGACTACGACACACGCTTCCTGCGCTGCGTCGAGCTGGTGAAGCAGATGCTGGGCAGCTAGCGCAGCACAACAAAAAAGGCGCCGCGGCGCCTTTTTGTTATCACAGCGATTACTTCGCCATGCGCTTGTACTTGATACGCTTCGGCTCCAGCGCTTCGGCGCCGAGGGTGCGTTTCTTGTACTCTTCGTACTCGGTAAAGTTACCTTCGAAGAACTCCACCTTACCTTCATCCTGATAGTCGATGATGTGGGTGGCGATACGGTCGAGGAACCAGCGGTCGTGCGAGATCACCATCGCGCAGCCCGGGAACTCCAGCAGGGCGTTTTCCAGTGCGCGCAGGGTTTCGATATCCAGGTCGTTGGTTGGCTCATCGAGCAGCAGCAGGTTGCCGCCCACCTGCAGCAGTTTCGCCAGGTGCAGACGACCACGCTCACCGCCGGACAGTTCGCCGACGCGTTTGCCCTGATCGGTACCCTTGAAGTTAAAGCGACCGACATAAGCGCGGCTTGGCATTTCGGTGTTGCCGATGCGCATAATGTCCTGACCGCCAGAAACTTCTTCCCACACGGTTTTTGAATTATCCATCGCATCGCGGAACTGATCGACCGACGCCAGCTTCACGGTTTCGCCCAGCTCAATGCTGCCGGAATCCGGCTGCTCCTGGCCTGACATCATGCGGAACAGCGTCGATTTACCGGCGCCGTTAGGGCCGATGATGCCGACGATAGCGCCTTTCGGCAGCGAGAACGACAGATCGTCAATCAGCACGCGATCGCCATACGCTTTGCTCAGGTTCTTCACTTCCAGCACTTTGTCGCCGAGGCGCGCGCCAGGTGGAATGAACAGTTCGTTGGTCTCGTTACGTTTCTGATAATCGGTATTGTTGAGCTCTTCAAAGCGCGCCAGACGGGCTTTGCCCTTAGACTGACGGCCTTTCGCGCCCTGACGCACCCACTCCAGCTCTTTCTCGATCGATTTGCGACGCGCCGCTTCCTGAGAAGCCTCCTGCGCCAGACGCTGATCTTTCTGCTCCAGCCATGAGGAGTAGTTGCCTTCCCATGGAATGCCTTCACCACGGTCCAGCTCCAGAATCCAGCCGGCAACGTTATCGAGGAAGTAACGGTCGTGGGTGATGGCTACCACGGTGCCTTCGAAGTCGTGCAGGAAACGCTCCAGCCACGCGACGGATTCGGCATCCAGGTGGTTGGTCGGTTCGTCGAGCAGCAGCATGTCTGGCTTTTCCAGCAGCAGACGGCACAGCGCGACGCGGCGGCGTTCACCACCGGACAGGTTGGCGATTTTGGCATCCCACTCCGGCAGACGCATGGCATCGGCAGCGCGGTTCAGCTGGGTTTCCAGGTTGTGCCCGTCGTGTGCCTGGATCACTTCTTCCAGACGGCCCTGCTCAGCGGCCAGCTTGTCGAAGTCGGCATCCGGATCGGCGTACAGCGCGTACACTTCGTCGAGACGCTTCAGCGCGGCAACCACTTCCGCGACCGCTTCTTCCACCGACTCACGCACGGTGTGTTCCGGGTTCAGCTGAGGTTCCTGCGGCAGATAGCCGACTTTGATGCCCGGCTGCGGGCGAGCTTCCCCTTCGATATCTTTATCAATGCCGGCCATGATGCGCAGCAGGGTCGATTTACCCGCGCCGTTCAGGCCGAGTACGCCAATTTTGGCGCCAGGGAAAAAGCTAAGGGAGATATTCTTCAGAATGTGACGCTTCGGCGGAACCACTTTGCCGACGCGATGCATGCTATAGACGAATTGAGCCACGTTGTGATGAGCCTCTTGGTCTGTAATGGGTGGAACGTCAGATGCTGAAGTTTAGCCGTTTTCACCCGGCAATCACAGCCGCATTGCGCGCATTCTTCCGCAGCGGCGGAATAATGCTAGCCGCAGTGCAGGGTAAGCCTGGCCGCCTGCAGCACGGCGAGCAGCGCGGGCGGAGGCGGGCTGTCGCTGACCAGCATATCAAACAGCGAGAAGTCGCCAATGCGCGCCGGCAGTACCTTGCCGTACTTGCTGCTGTCGCCGACCACGATTTTGGTCTGCGCCCGCTGCAGCGCCAGATGCTTGATGGGCAGTTCGTTGAGGTTATAACAGGTGGCGCCCTGCGCAGCGTCCATGCCGGCGGCAGAGATAAAGGCTTTATTGGGGCAGAGCGCATCCAGCACCGTGACCTGCTCGAGCGGTGTAAACACGGCGTTATCGGCGTGGAATTCGCCGCCGCACAGAATCACCCGACAGTGCGGCTTCTCTTTTAACGCCAGAAAGGTATTGATCGCGCTGCAGATGGCGGTGAAGGGCAGATCGTTATCGATCGCTTCTATCACCAGCGGCAACGTGGTGCCGCAGTCGAAAAACACCGTGTCGTTGGCCTGTACCAGCGCGGCAGCCCGCTGTGCCAGCAGACGTTTCTTGCTGACGTTGAGGTTTTGCTGGTCGCTGACAAAATAGTGCGCCACGTTCTGCCGCGGGTCGCGCATGACATAGCCACCCAGCAGCACCACGCCCTGCGTCGCGCCGGTTAAATCGCGGCGGATGGTCATTTCTGACACGCCCAGCAGTTGCGCGGCCTGTTTTAAGTGCAGGGTGTCGCTGTGTTTCAGCGCCTGCGCCAGCTTATTGATTCGTTCGTCGCGGCGGGTTTCCATCAGTAACAGTTCGCTCAACCTTCGCTGCGGCCGGAATGGCCGGGTGGAGGGTAAACATAAGTTTTTTCTTGCAGATTAACAACCTGTCTTCTGCCTGCCCGCCCGCCTCGCGGCTAAATCGCCACCAGCCCGCGCACGCCCTCGCTCTCCATATTCGCCCCTGCGCCACGCTGCACAATTTCGCCGCGCGACATCACCAGATAGCTGTCGGCCAGTTCGGCGGCGAAATCGTAAAACTGCTCGACCAGCAGGATCGCCATGTCACCGCGCTGTGCCAGCTGGCGGATCACCGCACCGATCTCTTTGATCACCGACGGCTGGATCCCTTCGGTCGGCTCATCGAGGATCAACAGCTGCGGCTGGCAGGCCAGCGCCCGGCCGATCGCCAGCTGCTGCTGCTGGCCGCCTGACAGATCGCCGCCGCGCCGCGTTTTCATCTCGCGCAGCACCGGAAACAGCTGGTAGATCTCTTCCGGTACCCGGCTGGCCTGGGCGCCGGAGAAGCGCGCCAGCCCCATCAGCAGGTTCTCTTCCACCGTCAGACGCGGAAAAATTTCGCGCCCCTGCGGCACGTAAGCAATACCGGCCTGTACGCGCTGGTGTGGCTTGCGCGTGTTAATCAGCTGGTTCTGCCAGCGAACCTCGCCGGATTTGACCGGAATCAGCCCCATCAGACACTTCAGCAGCGTGGTTTTGCCCACGCCGTTGCGCCCCAGCAGGCAGGTGATCTCGCCCGGGCGAGCCTCAAACGACAGACCTCGCAGGATATGGCTGCCGCCGTAATATTGATGCAGTTCTGCTACCTGTAACATCTCAGCGCCCCAGATATACGTCGATAACCCGATCGTCCGCCTGTACCTCGCGCAGCGATCCCTCAGCCAGCACCTGGCCCTGATGCAGCACCGTCACGTGGTCGGCAATGGTTTCCACAAAGCCCATGTCATGTTCCACCACCATCAGCGAGTGCTTGCCCGCCAGGCTGCGGAACAGCTCGGCGGTGTAGTCGGTTTCGGCATCGGTCATGCCGGCTGCCGGTTCGTCCAGCAGCAGCAGGTGCGGCTCCTGCACCAGCAGCATGCCGATTTCGAGAAACTGCTTCTGCCCGTGCGACAGCAGACCCGCCTGCCGCTGGCGTTCGCCGCCGAGCCGCAGCAGTTTCAGCACCTCGTCGATGCGATCGCGCTGCTCGCCGCTAAGCCGGGCACGCAGGCTGGCCCACACCGATTTATCGTTTTTCAGCGCGATTTCGAGGTTTTCAAACACCGTCAGCGCTTCAAACACCGTGGGTTTCTGAAACTTGCGGCCAATGCCGGCACGGGCGATTTCGACCGGCGACAGCTGGCGCAGATCGGTATCCTGGTCGTAGATCACCTGGCCGCTGTCCGGGCGGGTTTTGCCGGTGATCACGTCCATCAGCGTGGTTTTTCCCGCACCGTTCGGGCCGATCACGCAGCGCAGTTCGCCGACGCCAATCTGCAATGACAGATCGGTCAGCGCGCGGAAGCCGTCAAACGAGACGTTGATGTTCTCCAGCAGCAGCACCGGATCGGTTTGCTGACGATGGCGATCCGCCGGGTGCGGTTGGGTAAACAGTTGCTCAGTCATGACGCCTCCGGCGCAGCAGGCCAATTACGCCACGCGGCAGGAACAGCGTGACCAGGATGAACATCAGGCCCAGGAAAAACAGCCAGTATTCCGGGAAGGCGACGGTGAACCAGCTTTTGGCACCGTTGACGATGGCCGCACCCAGCAGCGGGCCAATCAGCGTGCCGCGTCCGCCGAGCGCCACCCAAATCGCCGCTTCAATCGAGTTGGTCGGCGACATTTCACTCGGGTTGATGATGCCGACCTGCGGCACGTACAGCGCACCGGCCAGCCCGCACAGCACGGCGGAGAGCGTCCAGACGAATAGCTTGAAGCCCTTCGGATCGTAACCAATAAACATCAGGCGGTTTTCCGCATCGCGCACCGCCGTCAGCACGCGACCAAACTTACTGCGCGCCAGGGCAAAGCCCAGCGCCAGGCTGAACAGCAGCAATAGCACGGTCGCGATAAACAGTGCGATACGCGTGCCGGTGGCGGTGACGCTGAAACCGAGCAGGGTAGTAAAACCGGTAAAGCCGTTGTTGCCGCCAAAGCCGGTTTCGTTGCGGAAAAACAGCAGCATGCCAGCGTAAGTCAGCGCCTGCGTCATGATGGAAAAGTAGACGCCTTTGATTCTGGAGCGGAAGGCGAAGAAGCCAAACAGCAGTGCCAGCAGGCCCGGCACCAGTACAATCAGGCACAGCGCCCAGAGAAAGTGCTGGCTGCCGGCCCAGAACCACGGCAGCTCATTCCACGACAGAAACGACATAAACGCCGGCAAACCGCTGCCTGCAGCCTGGCGCATCAGGTACATGCCCATGGCATAGCCGCCGAGGGCAAAAAACAGCCCGTGGCCGAGCGACAGTAGCCCGGCGTAGCCCCACACCAGATCCAGCGCCACCGCGATAATCGCATAGCAGAGGATTTTGCCCACCAGCGTCAGCGTATAGGTGGAGATCGCCAGCGGATGGCTGGCGGGCAGCAGGGCGCAGAACGGCAGCACCAGCAGCAGCGCGGTCACGATGACGCCGAGAATCAGGCTGAGGCGCGGCGCTTTGCGCACCGCGCGTAAGGTCAGTGGCTGGCTCATCAGTCAATCACCCTCCCTTTAACGGCAAACAGACCCTGGGGACGTTTCTGGATGAACAGTACAATCAGCACGAGGATCAGGATTTTGCCGAGCACCGCGCCAATCTGCGGCTCCAGCACTTTGTTAAGGATGCCGAGACCAAAAGCCGCCACCACGGTGCCGGCCAGCTGACCGACGCCACCGAGCACCACCACGAGGAATGAGTCGATGATGTAGCCCTGACCCAGTTCCGGTCCGACGTTGCCCAGCTGCGACAGCGCGACGCCGCCGAGTCCGGCAATGCCGGAACCGAGGCCAAACGCCAGCATATCGATGCGCCCGGTCGGCACGCCGCAGCAGTCGGCCATAGCGCGGTTCTGCGTGACCGCCCGCACATTCAGCCCCAGCCGGGTTTTATTCAGCAGCAGCCAGGTGAGCGCCAGCACCGCGATGACAAACAGGATTACCGCGATGCGGTTATACGGCAGCACCAGATTCGGCAGCAGCTGCCAGCCGCCGGACAGCCAGCCCGGGTTGGCCACTTCGAGGTTCTGCGCGCCAAACAGCATGCGCACCAGCTGAATCAGCATCAGGCTGATGCCCCAGGTGGCGAGCAGCGTCTCCAGCGGGCGACCGTATAAGTGGCGGATGATGGTGCGTTCCAGCAGCATGCCCATTACGGCGGTGACGGCGAAGGCCACCGGCAGCGCCAGCAGCGGGTACCACGCCAGCCACTGCGGCGCAAACTGCTGGAACAGATTCTGCACCAGCCAGGTGGCGTAGGCGCCGAGCATCAGCATCTCGCCGTGCGCCATGTTGATCACGCCCAGCAGGCCGTAGGTGATCGCCAGGCCGAGCGCGGCCAGCAGCAGAATGGAGCCGAGCGACAGACCGGTAAACGCCTGCCCGAGCCAATCGCCCCACATCAGGCGCTGCCTGATGTGCTGCAGGCTGGCGGCCGCAGCGGCGCGCACCTGCGCATCGGGTTCGTTGCTGGCCTGGGTTAAGCGCGTCAGGCTGGCCTGCATCGCCGGATCGCCCGATTCTCCGAGCAGCGTGACCGCTTTCAGGCGCAGCGCGGCGTCCGGGCTGGCGAGCTGCAGATTCGCAGCGGCCATCGCCAGCACCGCGCGTACTTTGCTGTCCTGTTCGGCGGCGAGGCGCTGTTCAATCAGTGGCAGCTGGTCAGGCGCGGCATCGTTTTGTAATTGCTGTGCCGCGCGCAGGCGAATCGCCGCATCATCACTCACCAGCTGGTGGGCGGCGAGGGCGCTGGCAATCAGCACGCGCAGCCGGTTGTTCATGAAGAGTTTTTTGGTTTCGCCGTCCGGCTGCCGGGCGCTGTCGAGCGGCAGAAGCTGGTCAGCCTGTTTGCTGAACGGCTGTTTGTTCTGGTCGATAACCACGCTTTCATTGCGCAGCGCCTGCAGCAGCGGCAAGCGGCTGGCCTGCGGCGCCGCAGCCCACTGCTGCAGCAATGTCGCCTGCTGCGTGCGGCTGGCAGCGGCGAAATCAGCGCTATCACCGGCCTGCGCCAGCCACGGCAGCAGTAACAGCAGGCAGCTGAGAATACGGCGGAGTGTCATGGTGATCATCCTGTTATGGTTACATTGGGTGCGGTATGGCCCTCACCGGGGTTAAGGCGTTGTCTGGCCCTCACCCCGGCCCTCTCCCGGAGGGAGAGGGAGAAAAACGGGTGAGTGCGGTGCAAGGCCCTCACCCCGGCCCTCTCCCACAGGGAGAGGGAGACGCTGCTACAGGTGAGTTCGGTAGCGGCGTGCTGGCTCGATCGGTTCCCTCTCCCGCAAGCGGGAGAGGGTTAGGGTGAGGGCCAGAGGGCGAGGACCGTCAGCCTCCCCTTACTGCGCCGACTTCACCGGATAGTCCGGCTTCTTATCATTCCCGGCGATATACGGGCTCCACGGCTGGGCGCGCACCGGCTGTTCGGTCTGCCACACCACGTTGAACTGGCCGTTCTCCTCCACCTCACCAATCATCACCGGCTTGTGCAGATGGTGGTTGGTTTTGTCCATGGTCAGCGTGAAGCCGTCCGGCGCTTTAAAAGTCTGTCCGGCCATTGCGGCGCGTACTTTATCCACATCGGTGGTGCCGGCTTTCTCTACCGCCTGCGCCCACATGTGCAGACCAACGTAGGTGGCTTCCATCGGATCGTTGGTTACCACCGTACTGGCGTTCGGCAGGTTGTGCGCTTTGGCGTAAGCGCGGTAGTCGGCCACGAACTTCGCATTAGTCGGGTTATCCACTGACTCAAAGTAGTTCCACGCCGCCAGCTGACCGACCAGCGGTTTGGTGTCGATGCCGCGCAGCTCTTCTTCCCCCACCGAGAAGGCAATCACCGGAATGTCGGTTGCTTTAATGCCCTGGTTCGCCAGCTCTTTGTAGAACGGGACGTTGGAATCACCGTTGATGGTGGAGATCACCGCGGTTTTGCCACCGGCGGAGAATTTTTTGATATTGGACACGATGGTCTGGTAATCGCTGTAACCAAACGGCGTGTACACCTCTTCGATATCCTTATCCTGCACGCCTTTGCTATGCAGGAAGGCGCGCAGAATCTTGTTGGTGGTGCGCGGATAGACGTAGTCGGTGCCAAGCAGGAAGAAGCGTTTCGCGCTGCCGCCATCTTCGCTCATCAGATACTGCACCGCCGGGATCGCCTGCTGGTTCGGCGCGGCGCCGGTGTAGAACACGTTCGGCGACATCTCTTCGCCTTCGTACTGCACCGGATAGAACAGCAGGCCGTTCAGCTCTTCAAACACCGGCAGCACCGATTTGCGCGAGACCGACGTCCAGCAGCCAAACACCACCGCCACTTTGTCCTGAGTCAGCAGCTGGCGCGCTTTTTCGGCGAACAGCGGCCAGTTAGAGGCCGGATCGACCACCACCGGTTCCAGCTTCTTGCCCAGCACACCGCCTTTGGCGTTGATCTCATCGATGGTCATCAGCGCCACATCTTTCAGCGGCGTTTCGGAAATCGCCATGGTGCCGGACAGCGAATGCATAATGCCGACTTTGATGGTGTCTGCCGCCTGTGCGGTAAAGGCGAGGCCCATGCTGGCAACGGTAGCGGTGAGCGCGAACGCTTTAAGCAACGAACGTCTTTTCATCATTTAAACCCCTAACTGTGTTATCTGTTGTTATTCAATGGGTTGAAGCCGAGCCTGCTGTAACATGTGCAATGTAATCTTCCTGACCTCGGCCTTACTGACGGCAATGTGGTCGGTTAAAATGCGCTGTGCCTCCTCGGTGTGTTGCTGAAAAATCGCCCGTAAGATCTGAGCGTGCTCGCGGTACGTGGCATCGACCCGATCGTCCCGCGTGAAATCGAGACGGCGAATGATGCGGATTTTTTCTGTCAGCTCGGCGTGGATGCGCGCCATCTCCTGATTGCCCGCCGCGGCCACCAGCGCCATGTGAAACGCTTCGTCGTGCGCTGATACCGCTTTGCCATCTTCCAGCCGGGCATCGTCGATCCAGAAGGTTTTCAGCGCGGTCAGGGTTTCCGCGCAGGCCAGCGGCGGCAGCGCGCACAGGCGGCGCACCGCTTCGCGTTCCAGCACGGTGCGGAAGTCGTACAGCTCCTCGAAGTAGGCGAAATCGAACGGCCGCACCTGCCAGCCGCTGCGAAACCACACCTCGACGTAGCCTTCGCGCTCCAGCCAGAACAGTGCCTGACGGACCGGCGTGCGGCTCACCGCCAGCCGATCGGCGATTTCGTTTTCGCTGAAGCGGTCACCCGGCATCAGACGGAATTCAAAGATGTCCTGCTTCAGCGCCTGATAAACCTTTTCGGCCAGCGCTTCGGGACGGCCTTTGCTGCGGGGCGCGCTACTGTTCATACCTGCTCCTTAAGCCAGCCACAGCAGGGTGTCGCCCGGACTCACCGGACGGCCCGCCTGGCAGGCAATGCGTTTCACCGTGCCGGCCTGCGGCGCGACAATCGCCAGCTCCATCTTCATCGCTTCCACGATGATCAGCGTCTGACCGGCCTGCACCGTATCGCCCGGCGCAACCAGCACTTTCCAGATGTTGCCGTTCATGTCAGCGCACACTGCCAGCGCGTCGTCCTCTGCGTCGGCCACCACCAGCGTCTCTTCACTGGTGAGCGGCGCTTCCTGCTCTTCCTGCGCCCAAAGCGTGACTTCCTGCTCAAACGCCGCGGCCTGACGTTCACGGAAGGCACTGATTTCCGTCGCGTTGTCGGCGAGGAACTGCTGATGCGCCGCGAAATCAAACTCGTTCTGCTCGATGCGGATGCGGGCACGACCGGCGCGGAAATCGTCGCGCAGCTGCGTCAGTTCCGCTTCGCTCACCGGATAGAAACGCACCTGGTCAAAGAAGCGCAGCAGCCAGGGTTCGCCGGCGGCAAACTGATCGTTTTGCAGGAACTTGTTCCAGATGGGCAGCGTGCGCCCCACCAGCTGATAGCCGCCCGGTGAATCCATGCCGTAGATGCACATGTACATGCCGCCAATGCCCACCGTGCCTTCGGCGGTAAAGGTGCGCGCCGGGCTGTATTTAGAACTCAGCAGGCGATGGCGCGGATCGATCGGCACCGCGCACGGCGCGCCGAGATAGACATCGCCGAGACCGAGAATCAGATAGCTGGCGGCAAACAGGGTGTCGCGTACCGCTTCGCGGCTCGCCAGTCCATTGATGCGCTGAATGAAGTCAACGTTATTCGGCAGCCACGGCGCGCTGGCGCGAACCGTCTCTTTGTAACGCTCCACCGCGCCGAGCGTGGCGCTGTCTTCAAACGCCATCGGCAGCCAGACGATGCGCGACGGCACTTTCAGCGCGCTGACGTCGTCCAGCCCGGCTTCCAGCTCCAGCAGCAGCGTCATCAGCTGCTGCTGACCAATTACCAGGCTGTCATAGCGCACCTGCAGCGAGCGCACGCCGGGCGACAGCTCTTCAATGCCGGGCTCTGCACGCTGGCGCAGCGCCTGCATCAGCAGGTGTACGCGCAGGCGCAGCGCCAGATCCAGCACGTTATCGCCGTACTCAATCAGCACATATTTGTCGCCCGCCTGGCGGTAGACCGCCGCAGGCGTGGTGGCGGTCGCCGGCAGCGCCGCTAACAGGGTGGCAGAACCGATGTCGCTCGCCGCCAGCGAAGGCACCGCGAAGGCCGGTGCGTGCTGGCTGCGCAGCGTGGTTACGCTGTGCGCCTGAGCTTTCTCCAGCGCGACCGCTTCGTCAGCGCTGATCGGGTGGAAGCGGATGCGATCGCCCGGTTTGACCTGGCCGACTTTCCACAGCTCGGCTTTGGCGATGGTGACCGGGCAGACGAAGCCACCAAGGCTCGGACCGTCGTGCGTCAGGATCACCGGGAAGTCACCGGTAAAGTTCACCGCGCCGATGGCGTATTCGCAGTCGTGTACGTTAGACGGATGCAGCCCGGCTTCACCGCCATTGGCGCGCGTCCAGCTGGGTTTAGGCCCGACCAGACGGACGCCCAGCCGGTTGGAGTTGTAATGCACCTGCCAGTCGCTGGCAAAGAACTCATCGATGGCGGCCTGGGTGAAGAAATCCGGTGCGCCGTGCGGGCCGTACAGCACGCCAATGCGCCATTCGCTGCCGTAGTGCGGCACCAGCGCGCGATCCAGCGCTTCAGGTTCGCTGACCGGGGCTGGCGTGGTGCAGGCGGCGAGCGTCGGCTGAGAGATCGGCAGCATGTCGGCGACGCGCAGCGTGCGTCCGGCGTGGCCGCCAAACTGACCCAGCGAGAAGGTGGCGCGGCTGCCAAGATACTCCGGCACATCGAAACCATTACGCACCGCTAAATAGGTGCGGCAGCCGCTCTGCGCGCGGCCCAGCGTCAGGGTTTGTCCGGCTTTCACCGCCACCGGCTGCCAGTAGTCGACCGCGCTGCCGTCGAGATCGGCCGGACAGTCGGCACCGGTCAGCGCAATCAGTGCATCGCTGTGGAAACGCAGCGTCGGGCCCTGCAGGGTGAACTCCAGCCCGGCGGCGCTGGCGTGGTTGCCGACGATACGGTTGGCCAGGCGGAAGGCGAAGTCATCCATCGGGCCGGACGGCGGCACGCCGATGTCCCAGTAGCCCAGGCGGCCGGGAAAGTCCTGAATGCTGCTGAACGTGCCCGGCTGCAGCACTTCGATGACGCTGGCTGCCGGCGTAAAGCCATCAAGGAAGCGCGTCCAGACGTTGCCGCTGCGGAAGGCGTCGGTCGCCACGATCTGACGCAGATAATCGAGATTGGTGGCGATGCCGTGCAGTTGAGTGGCATCGAGCGCCTGCTGCAGCTTCGCCAGCGCGGCGTCGCGCGTTTCGCCATGCACGATCAGTTTGGCTACCATCGGATCGTAAAACGCCGTCACTTCGCTGCCGGTCTCGATCCAGCCGTCGACGCGCACCCCCGGCGGGAAGCTGACGTGGGTTAACACGCCCGGGCTCGGCTGGAAGTTTTTCAGCGGATCTTCGGCGTACAGCCGCACCTCAATTGATGCGCCGTGCGGTGGCTGCTGCAGACGATCCCAGTCGATGGCATCGTCTGCCGCCACCTGCAGCATGCACTCCACCAGGTCAAGGCCGGTGACGCACTCGGTCACCGGATGCTCCACCTGCAGGCGGGTGTTCACTTCGAGGAAATAAAACGCGTCCTGCGCGGCGTCATAGATGTACTCCACGGTGCCGGCGCTGCGGTAATTAACCAGCTCGCCCAGCCGCACCGCTGAAGCCAGCAGCGCTTCACGCGTGGCCTGCGGCAGATTAGGGGCCGGCGTCTCTTCCACCACCTTCTGATTGCGGCGCTGCAGCGAACAGTCGCGTTCGCCCAGCGCAATCACCTTGCCCTTGCCGTCGCCAAAAATCTGTACTTCCACGTGGCGCGCGCGGTCGATGCAGCGTTCAAGAAACACGCCGGCATCGCTGAAAAACTGCTCGCCCAGACGGCGCACGCTCTCCCACGCGTTTTCCAGGGCCGTGGCGTCGGCGCAGCGGGTCAGACCGATGCCGCCGCCGCCGGCGGTGCTTTTCAGCATCACCGGATAGCCAATGTCTTCCGCCGCGCTGAGTGCGTCCTGCAGCGAACTGAGCAGCGGTGTGCCCGGCGTCATCGGCACGCCGGCGCTGGCTGCCAGCTCACGGGCGCGATGCTTGAGACCAAATTCGCCAATCTGCTGCGCGGTCGGGCCGACAAACGCGATGCCGGCCTCTTCGCAGGCGGCGGCGAACGGCAGGCTCTCCGACAGAAAACCGTAGCCGGGCCAGATGGCCTGCGCGCCGCTTTGCTGCGCGGCGGCCAGAATTTTGTCGATGCGCAGATAGCTGTCGCTGGCTTTGTCACCGCCAAGGGCGATGGCCACATCGGCTTCGGTAACGTGACGCGCGTTGCGGTCGGCATCCGAATAGACCGCCACGCTGGTTACGCCGAGGCGCTTCAGGGTGCGGATGGCACGACAGGCGATTTCGCCACGGTTAGCAATCAGAACGGTGCTGAACATGATTAGTGATTCCCCTGTGACGTCAGCCAGTTGCGCCAGCCGCCGAATTCAGTGATTTCCAGCGCCTGCGTCAGCGCTGCCGGTTCGCAGATAAAGCCTTTCACGATGCGTCCATCCGCCAGCGTCAGCGAGCCGATGCCGAGCGGTGCCGGGATTTCCGCGACGAATTCGCCAAAGCGCGCCAGCGGGATGTCCCACAGTTCAACGGTGATGGCCGCGCCGCTGTCGCCGCGCAGCAGGCCGGGCTTTTTGATCGGGCCATCAAGCAGGGCGAACAGGCGATAGTGGCTGGCGGTTTGCGTCTCTTCGACCCACACCGCCTGGCGCGTGGTGAGCTGGAAATTCAGCGGCATGCCGGTGAGATGGGCACCGACCACCGCCACGCGCACGTGGTCAGGTGACGGCGGCAGCGCGGCGGGCTGCGGCGGCAGCGCTTTGCCGGTGGCCCCGAGCGGCAGCGCCAGCTGCTGCTGCCAGCGCAGGCCAAACGCCGCCAGCGCGCGGTCGTGCCACGCCGGGGCGATCAGCGTGATGCCCGCGGGCAGTCCATCGGCGCGGAACGGGCCGGGCAGCGCCAGCGCGCTGAGATCGGCCAGATTCGTGAAGTTGGTATAGGTGCCGAACTGCGAGTTGTAGTGCACCGGCTCCTGCTGCATCTCTTCCAGCGTATGGATGGTGGGCGAGGTCGGCACTACCAGCGCATCGAACCGGGCCAGCGTCTGCTGGATCTGGCGCGTCAGTTCGGCACGCAGGTATTCGGCCTGATACGCCTCGACGGCGCTGTACTGGCGGCCGCTGCTGACGATGCCGTACACCACCGGATCCATCTCTTCCGGGCGGTCGAGCATCTCACCGACCGCCACGGTGCGCTCAGCCACCCACGGGCCGTAATAGAGCTGCTCTGCCAGCTGGTGGAAAGGGGCGAAGTCGATAGGGTGCAGCGTCGCACCGCTCGCCGTAAGCTGCTCCAGCGCGCTGAGCCACGCCGCTTCCGCCTGCTGGTCACCGTAAAACTGCGGCGCGGCAGGGATCGCCAGCGAGGGTTGCGGCTGGAAACTGGCCGGTGCGCTGCGTGGCGACTGGCGCGCATAGGCGTCACCGGCGTCGTAGCCGCCCGCGATGCTGGCGACGCTAAAGGCATCGGCAACCGTCAGGGCGAACACCGAGATGGTGTCATTGAGACGGCAGGCCGGTACCACGCCGCTGGCCGAGAACCAGCCTTTGGTCGGCTTCAGTCCGACGATATTGTTAAAACCTGCCGGCACGCGGCCGGAGCCGGCGGTATCGGTGCCGAGCGAGAAGCCGACCAGGCCGCGCGCCAGCACTGACGCGGAGCCGGAGCTGGAGCCGCCGCTGACGTAGGCCGGATTAAAGGTGTTGCTCACCGCGCCATACGGCGAGCGGGTGCCAACCAGACCGGTCGCGTACTGATCGAGGTTGGTTTTACCGATGACGATAGCGCCTGCCGCTTTCAGCCTGGCCACCACGAAGGCATCGGCTGCGGCCTGATACGTCAGCGCCGGGCAGGCGGCGGTGGTCGGCCAGCCTGCCACGTCAATGTTGTCTTTAACGGCAAACGGCACGCCAAACAGCGGCAGCGCAGCCGGATTGCGCTGATACGCCGCCAGCAGCGGTTCAACCTGCGCCAGCAACTGGGCCGGCGAAGCGAGGTACAGCCAGGCATTATCCTGGTTATCGAATGCGTCGAGATGTGCGGCCAGCAGTGCAGGGATCTGCTGTGCATCCTGCTGTGCGCAACGTTGCCAATCCTGAAGCGTAAAACCGAAGGTCGATGCCATGAGTGAATTCCAGCTGGTATACAAGATGGCATTCAACAGAGCAAAGCACGTGCCAGAGTTGTAACTGAATGAAAACGCATAGCTATTTGCTGGGTAATAAGTTTTTCTGATGATTATTTGCACAATTGCGGCGCAGGCGCTGAACAATCACGGTGCGCCTGGGTAAATTTTGTGAAGAACGTGGCAAGAGCCGGTTGGCCTGGTTAGCATGAAGGGAGTCCGGCATAAGCTGGAGCGCAGCAATGAGGAGAGCGGAGTGGAGAAGTGGCGTAACTGGATGATAGGGATCTGTCTGGTCAGCACGGCCGGCAGCGTGTGGGCCGATTCGCTGGATCAGCAACGACAGCGCTATGCGCAAATCAAACAGGCCTGGGACAACAAACAGATGGACCAGGTTGAGCAGCTGATGCCAACGCTGCAGGATTATCCGCTCTATCCGTACCTGCAGTACCGCCTGCTGGCGCAGGATCTCGATCAGGAGACCGGGCTGGCGGTGAAAAACTTTATTCAGCAGTATCCGACGCTGCCGCCGGCGCGTTCGCTGCAGACGCGCTTTGTTAACGTGCTGGCGCACCGCCAGGACTGGCCGGGCGTGCTCAGCTTCAGCCCGGATGAGCCAAAGCCGGTGCAGGCGCGCTGTAACTGGTACTACGCCAAATGGGCGACCGGTCAGCAACAGGCGGCGTTTGACGGGGCCAAAGCCATCTGGCTGCGCGGCACCGCGTTACCGAACGACTGCGACAAGCTGTTCTCGGTGTGGCAGGCCTCAGGGCAGCTGTCGCCGATCACCATCCTCGAACGCATCCGCCTGGCGATGAAAGCCGGCAACGACAGCCTGGTCAATTACCTGGCGAAAATGCTGCCGGCGGATTATCAAACCACCGCCAGCGCGCTGATTGCGCTGCAGCAAAATCCCCAGACCGTCACCACCTTTGCCAGCACCCTCGGCCCGACCGATTTTACCCGCATGGCCACCAGCTACGCCTTTGCCCGCGTGGCGCGTCAGGATATGGACAATGCGCGCATGATGATCCCGCAGCTGGTTCAGGCGCAGAAGATGAGCCCGGCGGAAGAGCAGGATCTGAAAGAGACGGTGGTGTGGCGCATGATGGGTGCCGATCTCACCTCGGAGCAGGCGCGCTGGCGCGATGCGGTGGTGATGAACAGCGAATCCACCGCGCTGATTGAGCGGCGCGTGCGGCTGGCGCTGAGTGAAAACGACCGTCGCGGCCTGAACACCTGGATTGCCCGTCTGCCGGTGGAAGCCAAAGAGAAAGATGAGTGGCAGTACTGGCAGGCCGATTTACTGATGGCGCAGGGGCGCAAAGAGGAAGCGGAAGAGATTCTGCGTAAGCTGATGCAGCAGCGCGGCTTCTATCCGATGGTGGCGGCACAGCGGCTGGGCGTAGAGTATCCGCTGCAGGTGGATCAGGCCCCGGCGGCGGACAATAGCGTGGTGCAGGGGCCGGAGATGGCGCGCGTGCGCGAGCTGATGTACTGGGGGCTGGATAACCTGGCGCGCAGCGAGTGGGCCAACCTGATCAGCAGTAAAACCCGTACCCAGCAGCAGATGCTGGCGCGCTACGCCAATGAACAGGACTGGTGGGATCTCAGCGTGCAGGCCACCATCACCGCGAAAATGTGGGATAGCCTGAAAGAGCGTTTCCCGCTGGCGTGGCGCAATCTGTATCAGCAATACACCAGTGATAAAGGCATCACGCCAAGCTACGCCATGGCGATTTCCCGCCAGGAGAGCGCGTGGAACCCGAAAGCGCGCTCACCAGTTGGCGCCAGTGGCCTGATGCAGGTGATGCCGGGCACCGCCAGCCATACCGTGAAGATGTATAACATTCCGGGTTACGTTAACAGCAGCCAGCTGCTCGATCCGCAGACCAATATTCAGATTGGTACGCAGTATCTGGAGTATGTCTATCAGCAGTTTGGTCAGAACCGCATCTTCTCTTCTGCCGCCTATAATGCCGGCCCGGGGCGGGTGCGCAGCTGGCTGAATACCAGCGGCGGCAAACTGGATGCGGTGGCGTTTATCGAAACCATTCCCTTCTCGGAAACCCGCGGCTACGTAAAAAACGTGCTGGCCTACGATGCCTATTACCGCTACTTCATGGGTAAGCCGGATAAGATTCTGGCCGACGGCGAGTGGAATCGCCGTTACTGACTGTGTTATGCTTCCGTACTCGTTAATGAGTACGGAAGCCTTCATGAGCCAACCCCTTTCCCCGCAGCCGGTTGAAGACAACTGGCTGCGTTTCATCGACCTGATGCACAACGCGTTTTCCGATGACGTAGCGCTGCCACTCCTGCAGCTGATGATGACGCCGGATGAGCGCGAAGCCTTAGGCACGCGCCTGCGCATTATCGAAGCGTTGATCAACGGTGATATCAGTCAGCGCGAGCTGAAAAACGAATTGGGCGTCGGGATTGCCACCATCACCCGTGGATCCAATAGCCTGAAAGAGGCGCCGCCCGAGCTGAAACGCTGGCTGGAAGCGCGCCTCGGGCGCAGCTGATCACTGCTGATACAGCGGGTGAGTAAACGGACAGAGCGCCAGAATCAGGGCCTGATGATAGACGCTGGAGCGGCTCAGCAGGCCGTGGGTGAAGGCGCCAATCGCACCGCCCTTGTGTTTGATATTCTCCACGCCGGTTAAGCGCGCCATTTCGTCA
Organism: Type-C symbiont of Plautia stali; assembly: GCF_059730935.1. Taxonomy (NCBI): domain Bacteria; kingdom Pseudomonadati; phylum Pseudomonadota; class Gammaproteobacteria; order Enterobacterales; family Enterobacteriaceae; species Type-C symbiont of Plautia stali. The sequence continues at coordinate 768,432 of NZ_AP035923.1, forward strand.
CCGAGCTCATGCCCGGCAGCCAGACCGGCCATCACCACCGGTGGCAGCGTAAAGCTGGCAGAGCGGGATTCGCCGCGCTGCTGCGCATTCTCCACCACCATCCAGGCAAAGGCGCAGTCACCTTCGATGCCGGCTTCAATCGCCACCCAGTAATCCGCCTGTGGCCGCACATGCCGCGCGTTCGCCACGCGCTGGCGTGCGCCAGTTCGCGTTTCGGCATCGCTTAAGGGCTGCGCGGCGACGCCGCTCTCGACCTCGACCCCTTCAATATGGCAGGATCCTTCGCCGAAAACGTCGTTGAACGCCTGAGCAATTGCGCGGATTTTTGCCGGATTGATGGTGGCTGCGACAACATGGTACATAATTACCTGAACCCTCAAGACAAATTTGTCGCAGTATAACGGAAATTAAGCATGTTACAGGTCTATCTTGTTCGTCACGGTGAAACGGTTTGGAATGCGGCCCGACGCATTCAGGGGCAGTCCGACAGTCCGCTGACGGATAAAGGTGAGCAGCAGGCGCATCAGGTGGGCGAGCGCGTGAAATCGCTGGGCATTACTCACGTGATTGCCAGCGATTTAGGACGTACCCGGCGCACCGCGGAGATTATCGCTGATGCCTGCGGTTGTACGGTGACGCTCGATGCCCGCCTGCGCGAGCTCAATATGGGCTGTCTGGAGCAGCGCCCGCTCGACGGCCTGACGGCGGAAGAGGAGAGCTGGCGTAAAGCGCTGGTGGATGGCACCGAAGGCGGCCGGATTCCGGGCGGCGAGTCGATGGAGGAGATGGCGACGCGCATGCATGCCGCGCTCAACGCCTGTCTCGATCTGCCGGCGGGTAGCCGTCCGCTGCTGGTGAGCCACGGCATGGCGCTGGGCGTGCTGGTGAGTACCATTCTCGGGCTGCCGGCCCATGCGGAGCGCCGTTTGCGTCTGCGTAACTGCTCGATTTCGCGCGTCGATCATCAGCAAAGCGCCTGGCTCGCCGCCGGCTGGGTGGTGGAGACGGCCGGCGATGTGTCGCATCTGGATGCCCCGGCGCTGGATGAGCTGCAGCGTTAAGCGCGGTAGCGCAAGGCGCAGAATGACTGCGTATCGGTGCGTATCAATGATCGCGTATCGGTGCGCATGAATGCGCACCCTACGAGGGCATGGGCAATGCGCATCGGCGACAAACGGTGGGGGTTATTGCTGCGGTTGAATCGGTGCGCATGAATGCGCACCCTACGGGGTGCACGGGCAATGCGCATCGGCGACAAACGGTGGGGGTTGTTGCTGCGGTTGAATCGGTGCGTATAAATGATCGCATATTGGTGCGCATGAATGCGCACCCTACGAGGGCATAGGCAATCCGCATCGGCGACAAACGGTTAATTTTCTGTAGGGTCGCCATTCATGGCGACCATCCGCACCGCCCGTTACTGCTGCGGACGAATCGGAATCAGATATTCGCAGCGAATCTCCATTGGCGGCTCGCTGCGCTTCTTGCCACCGTGCGTATAGAAACGCTCAATATCCTGGCCCTGACGGCGCACCAGGCCGAGGGTCGGCATACAGGTGCCGTACAGCAGCAGAATAAACTCCTGCAGCGCAGTGCGCGGTCCCTGATAGCTGAACTGCACATACTCCCCGGCTTCCAGAATCACGCTCTGGTTTGACTGCATGCTCAGCGCCTGCTGGTCGGCCGGCACCGCCGTGGTGTACAGAATCTCCTGCTCATCATCCTTCTCATGGCTGGCGCGTACCTGATGCAGGCCGTACAGCACCGGCGGCACGGTATCGGTCTCCAGCAGGAACTGCTTCCAGAAGTGGATGCGCATCTCGTCGCGGTAGCTGGAGATCTGCTCCAGCGTGCAGGTATAGCTTTGCGTTTGCCCCACCAGCACCGTTTCCGGCAGCGTGACGAACTGCGCTTGCGGCATCGGGTAATCATCGAGGCGAATCGGCGGGCGAATGCCGTACGAATTCCACTCCGACGAGCGGCGATACCACGCAGGTGTCTGATTGAACTGCTTTTTAAACGCGCGGGTAAAGGTTTGCTGCGAATCGAAGCGATACTGCAGCGCAATGTCGAGGATCGGCCGGCTGGTGAGACGCAGCGCGACGGCGGCCTTGGACAGCCGGCGGGCGCGGATATACGCGCCGATGGCGTGGCCAGTAACTTCCTTGAACATTCGCTGCAGGTGCCACTTGGAATAGCCCGCTTTTAGCGCAACGTTATCGAGCGAAAGGGGTTGATCCAGATGGCTTTCCAGCCAGACAAGCAAATCGCGAATGATACCGGCTTGGTCCATAAAACATCCTCATAACTCTCTGGTGGCGCAACGATGAAGTCACCGAATAGTAGCACGAATTGCACAACGGCGCGGGGGTGGTTTGCCAGTTAACTGTGCTACATCAATGCGGGTTGTGACCCGTTAGGTTTGGTTCTCGGTTCGATTAACAGTACATTACATTCACATCTATTCCGTTTGCAATGGTAACTCAATGACAATAGCTCGCAATCTTATAGTCACGCTGGCAACATTTATGTTGAGTCAGAGCGTGCTGGCCGAGGAGATCGGCTCCGTTGACACCGTATTCAAGATGTTTGGCCCCGATCATAAGATCGTGGTGGAAGCCTTCGACGACCCCGACGTTAAAAATGTAACCTGTTATATCAGCCGGGCAAAAACCGGCGGTATTAAGGGCGGACTGGGTCTGGCGGAAGATACTTCCGACGCGGCCATCTCCTGTCAGCAGGTGGGACCGATAGAGCTTAGCGATAAAATCGCGCAGGGCAAGGCGCAGGGTGAAGTGGTGTTCCGCAAACGCACTTCGCTGGTGTTTAAAAAGCTGCAGGTGGTGCGCTTCTTTGACCAGAAACGTCATGCGCTGGTGTACCTGAGCTATTCGGATAAAGTGGTCGATGGCTCACCGAAAAATGCGCTGAGCGCGGTGCCGATTATGCCGTGGCACTGAGCCGATAAAAAAACGCCCTGACGGGCGTTTTTTTGTTTCGCGACGGACGCTTAATCCTGCAGCTCGCCGCAGAAGCGGTAGCCTTCGCCGTGGATAGTGGCGATGATTTCCGGCGTATCCGGCGTCGACTCAAAGTGTTTGCGGATGCGGCGAATGGTGACATCCACCGTGCGGTCATGCGGCTTCAGCTCGCGACCGGTCATCTTCTTCAGCAGGTCAGCACGCGTCTGGATTTTGCCTGGGTTTTCACAGAAGTGCAGCATGGCGCGGAACTCACTGCGCGGCAGCTTATACTGATCGCCGTTCGGGCTGATCAGCGAGCGGCTGTTAATATCCAGTTCCCAGCCGTTGAAGCGATAGCTCTCGACCTGACGGCGCTCTTCGCTCGGCATCGCCAGATTCATGGTACGCGACAGCAGGTTGCGCGCACGAATCGTCAGCTCACGTGGATTAAATGGCTTGGTGATGTAGTCGTCGGCACCGATCTCCAGACCGAGGATTTTATCCACTTCATTATCACGGCCAGTGAGGAACATCAGGGCGACGTTAGCCTGTTCGCGCAGTTCACGCGCCAGCAGTAAACCGTTTTTGCCCGGCAGGTTGATATCCATAATCACCAGATTGACGTCGTTATCGGTCAAAACCTGATGCATCTCGGCGCCGTCGGTGGCTTCATAGACCACGTAACCTTCGGCCTCAAAAATACTTTTGAGGGTGTTACGCGTGACCAGTTCGTCTTCAACGATAAGAATGTGCGGGGTCTGCATGTTTCGCTACCTAAAATTTGCCAACAAATCGAAAACAGGGCGTACGGCGGTTGCCATAACTGTTCCACTGAACAGTGGGCCGTTCGCAACCGGTGTACGAAATGATCTTCGGAATACACCATCCATCTACGTCAACTTCAGTGTTAGCTCAGCCAGTCAGGATGAATATTTGCGTGCCCCGTGGGTATCGGACTGGCGCTTATCCTAACCGTATTAACAGCAACCTAACAGCACCAACAACAACCGATAAGCATAAAAACAACGCTTCGTTGACTTATATCAAATGCAAGTGTAGCACGTTAACACTTTTATGAAAAACTTCTACTGGAATGCCAGCTTAGCTCACAAAAAGCAGCATTTTCGCTACATTTCAGCTGCATCAGCGCAAAAGTAAAACCTGCAGGTAATAACTTTTCAATTGCATGAAAAATAATGTTTTAATATCGGTTTGGCGCATAAATTTTGCTTATTACGCATAATTACGCCTGCCCGGCATTTTTGCCCTGTTTTAACATCCTTAACATCTTATTTTCTCAGGCCCGTGCGGTTGGTATTTTGTCGCCTGCATGCCAACATAGGTCGGGTTATTAACCGTTCGATGGAAAAATCATGCATTTCCCCCTGATCCTTGTCTCACCCGCTCGCCCGGAGAATATCGGCGCGGCTGCCCGCGCCATGAAAACCATGGGATTTAGCGAGTTGCGTATTGTCGCCAGTGACGCCTGGCAGGATCCGGCCGCGCGGCGTGTGGCCCACGGCGCCGGTGAGATTCTTGACCACGTGAAAACCTATGACACGCTGAGCGCCGCGCTGGCGGATGTCGATTTTTCCTTGGCCACTACCGCCCGCAGCCGGGCGAAGTTTCGCTATTACGCCACGCCGGCGCAGGTCGAAACCATCCTGCAGGAGAAGCGTCAGTGGCTGAATCGCATCGCGCTGGTGTTTGGCCGTGAAGACAGTGGGCTGACTAATGAGGAGCTGGAACAGGTCGATCTGCTGACCGGCATTCCGATGGCGCAGGACTATCCTTCACTGAATCTCGGCCAGGCGGTGATGGTGTACTGCTATCAGCTGTCGGCGCTGCACCAGGTAGCGGCCGCGCCGGTTGAGGCGGCTAACGCGCAGCAGCTGCAGGCGCTGCGCCAGCGCTTTCATCAGCTGCTGGTGACGCTGGAAGTCAGCAATGATGCCAAGCTGGCGGACTGGATCGATCAGCGCATCGGTCTGCTGGAGCAGCGCGACAGCGCCATGCTGCACCGTTTGCTGCACGACGTAGAAAAAAAACTTATAGATAATTGCTCGGGAAAACCGGCTCCGGACAGTGAGTGATCGGGCGTCTGTGACGCTGTCTGAACGATCGCAATCCGTTTCGGCGTCTGCGGCGCAGCACTGCGCAGCAGCACCATTCGGGTGCAAAGACAAATTCGTTGACTTAACGTGCGCTTTGCTTTACTTCTGGAAGGCAGACGGACAAGACAAAGACAGACAGAAAAAATCTCAATGCGTAACCACAGCCTGAACACCACCATTATTATTACCACCACCATTACCACAGGTAACGGTGCGGGCTGACGCATACAGGAAAAACAAAAGAAAGAAGCCCGCACCTCAACAGTGCGGGCTTTTTTTTCGGCAAAAATTCAGGAGAGCTTCAATCATGCGAGTGCTGAAATTCGGCGGAACCTCGGTAGCCAATGCGGAACGTTTTCTCCGCGTGGCAGATATTCTGGAAAGCAACGCGCAACAGGGACAGGTTGCCACCGTGCTCTCTGCGCCAGCGAAAATCACCAATCATCTGGTAGCGATGATTGAGAAAACCATCAGCGGCCAGGATGCGCTGCCGAATATCAGCGATGCCGAACGCATTTTTGCCGAACTGCTGCAGGGGCTGGCCGATGCTCAGCCAGGTTTCGATTACGATGGCCTGAAAACCCGCGTTGAGCTGGAGTTTGCGCAGCTGAAACAGGTGCTGCACGGCATCAGCCTGCTGGGCCAGTGCCCGGATGCCGTCAACGCCGCCATTATCTGTCGCGGTGAGAAGCTGTCGATTGCCATCATGGAAGCGCTGCTGCAGGCGCGCGGCCACAAAGTGACGGTGATCGATCCGGTCGAAAAACTGCTGGCGGTGGGCCACTATCTTGAATCGACCGTGGATATCGCCGAATCCACCCGGCGTATCGCGGCCAGCCAGATCCCGACCGACCACATGATCCTGATGGCGGGCTTCACCGCCGGCAATGAGAAGGGCGAGCTGGTGGTGCTGGGGCGTAATGGCTCCGACTACTCGGCGGCCGTGCTGGCGGCGTGTCTGCGCGCGGACTGCTGTGAAATCTGGACCGATGTCGATGGCGTTTACACCTGCGATCCGCGTCAGGTACCGGATGCGCGTCTGCTGAAGTCGATGTCCTATCAGGAGGCGATGGAGCTCTCCTACTTTGGTGCCAAAGTGCTGCACCCGCGCACCATCGCGCCGATTGCTCAGTTCCAGATTCCGTGCTTAATCAAAAATACCGCCAATCCTCAGGCGCCGGGCACTCTGATTGGCGGCGAAGGCGAAGTGGATGAGAACCCGGTAAAAGGCATCACCAATCTGAATAACATGGCGATGTTTAACGTCTCCGGTCCGGGCATGAAAGGGATGGTGGGCATGGCGGCGCGCGTGTTTGCCGCGATGTCGCGCACCGGCATTTCCGTGGTGCTGATTACTCAATCCTCCTCCGAATACAGCATCAGCTTCTGCGTGCCGCAGAGCGAGCAGGCGCGCGCACGTCGCGTACTGGAAGAGGAATTCTACCTCGAACTGAAAGATGGCCTGCTCGATCCGCTCGACGTGCTGGAGCAGCTGGCGGTGATTTCGGTGGTGGGCGACGGCATGCGCACGCTGCGCGGCATCTCCGCTAAATTCTTCTCGGCGCTGGCACGCGCCAACATCAATATCGTGGCGATTGCGCAGGGCTCCTCTGAGCGCTCCATCTCGGTCGTGGTCAGCAACGATGACGTCACCACCGGCGTGCGCGTGGTGCATCAGATGCTGTTCGCCACCGATCAGGTGATCGAAGTGTTTGTGGTGGGCGTCGGCGGCGTCGGCGGCGCGCTGCTTGAGCAGCTGCACCGTCAGCAGGCGTGGCTGAAGGGCAAGCATATCGATCTGCGCGTGTGCGGCATCGCCAATTCGCATGCGCTGCTGACCAACGTGCACGGCATCGACCTCAGCAACTGGAAGGCGGCGCTGGCGGAAGCCAAAGAGCCGTTTAACCTCGGCCGGCTGATTCGTCTGGTGAAAGAGTACCATCTGCTCAACCCGGTGATCGTCGACTGTACCTCCAGCCAGGCGGTGGCCGATCAGTACGCAGACTTCCTCGCCGAAGGTTTCCACGTGGTCACGCCGAATAAAAAGGCCAATACCTCGTCGTGGAATTACTACCAGCAGATGCGTGCGGCGGCGGCGAAATCGCGCCGTAAGTTCCTTTACGACACCAACGTCGGTGCCGGTCTGCCGGTGATTGAAAACCTGCAGAACCTGCTGAACGCCGGCGATGAGCTGATCAAATTCTCCGGCATCCTGTCTGGCTCGCTGTCGTTTATCTTTGGCAAGCTGGATGAGGGCGTGACGCTGTCCGAAGCTACCCGCATGGCGCGCGAGCTGGGCTTTACCGAGCCGGATCCGCGTGACGACCTGTCCGGTACTGACGTGGCGCGTAAGCTGCTGATTCTGGCGCGTGAGGCGGGTCATCAGCTGGAGCTGAGCGACATCGATATCGAACCGCTGCTGCCCGCCAGCCTGACGGACATCGCCGACGTCGATCAGTTTATGGCGCGGCTGCCGGAGCTGGACAACGCCTTTGCCGCGCGCGTTGCCAAAGCGCGTGATGAGGGTAAAGTGTTACGCTTCGTCGGCGCGATTGAAGAGGGCGGCGCCTGCAAAGTTAAAATCGATGCGGTGGACGGCAACGATCCGCTGTACAAAGTGAAGAACGGCGAAAACGCACTGGCGTTTTACAGCCGCTATTATCAGCCGATCCCGCTGGTTCTGCGCGGATATGGCGCGGGGAATGATGTCACCGCGGCGGGTGTGTTTGCCGATCTGCTGCGCACGCTGACGTGGAAGTTGGGAGTTTAATGATGGTAAAAATTTATGCACCGGCCTCGATAGGTAACGTCAGCGTCGGCTTTGATGTGCTGGGCGCGGCGGTTTCGCCGGTGGATGGCTCGCTGCTGGGCGACTGCGTGTCGGTCGAAGCGGCAGAGCAGTTTAGCCTGCAGAATAAAGGGCGCTTTGTCAGCAAACTGCCCGCCGATCCGCAGGACAACATCGTTTACCAGTGCTGGCAGCGTTTCTGCCAGGCGATTGGTAAAGACGTTCCGGTGGCGATGACGCTGGAGAAAAACATGCCGATTGGTTCAGGCCTCGGTTCCAGCGCCTGCTCGGTGGTGGCCGGCCTGATGGCGATGAATGAGTTCTGCGGCCAGCCGCTTAACGACACCGAGCTGCTGGCGCTGATGGGCGAGCTGGAAGGGCGCATCTCCGGCAGCGTGCACTATGACAACGTCGCGCCGTGCTTCCTCGGCGGCGTACAGCTGATGATTGAAGAGAACGGGATCATCAGCCAGGAGGTGCCGTGCTTTGATGACTGGCTGTGGGTAATGGCTTATCCAGGCATCAAAGTCTCTACGGCGGAAGCACGCGCCATCCTGCCGGCGCAGTATCGCAAGCAGGATGCCATCAAACATGGTCGTCTGCTGGCTGGCTTTATTCACGCCTGCCACACCCGTCAGCCGCTGCTGGCGGCTAAACTGATGCAGGATGTGATCGCCGAGCCGTATCGCACCAAACTGCTGCCGGGCTTTGCGGAGGCGCGGCAGGCGGCCAGCGACATTGGCGCGCTGGCCTGCGGTATTTCGGGCTCTGGCCCGACACTTTTCGCCGTTTGCAACGAGATGGCAACGGCACAGCGGATGGCGGACTGGCTGAGCCAGCACTATCTGCAGAACGAGGAAGGCTTCGTCCATATCTGCCGTCTTGATACGGCTGGCGCACGTAAACTGGGATAACGCATGAAACTCTACAACCTTAAGGATCACAACGAGCAGGTTAGCTTCGCGCAGGCCGTGAAACAGGGCCTCGGCTCGCAGCAGGGGCTGTTTTTCCCGCTGGAACTGCCGGAATTCGAGCTGACCGACATTGATGCGATGCTGGAGATGGATTTCGTCAGCCGCAGCAGCAAGATTCTCTCTGCTTACATCGGCGATGAAATTGCCGCGCACCAGTTGGCCGAGCGCGTGAAGAACGCCTTTGCTTTCCCGGCACCGGTGAGCCAGGTGAGCGACGATGTGGCCTGCCTCGAACTGTTCCACGGTCCGACGCTGGCGTTTAAAGATTTCGGCGGGCGCTTTATGGCGCAGATGCTGTCGTACGTGTCTGGCGCGGATGAGCAGATCACCATTCTGACCGCGACCTCCGGCGATACCGGCGCAGCGGTAGCGCACGCGTTCTACGGCATGGAAAACGTGCGCGTGGTCATCCTGTATCCGCAGGGCAAAATCAGTCCGCTGCAGGAGAAGCTGTTCTGTACGCTGGGCGGCAACATTGAAACTATCGCGATCGATGGCGACTTCGATGCCTGCCAGGCGCTGGTTAAGCAGGCGTTTGATGATGAAGAGCTGAAGAAAGCCATCGGCCTGAACTCGGCTAACTCCATCAATATCAGCCGTCTGCTGGCACAGATTTGCTATTACTTCGAGGCGGTAGCGCAGCTGCCGCAGGAGAAACGTAATCAGCTGGTGGTGTCGGTGCCAAGCGGTAACTTTGGCGATCTCACGGCCGGCCTGCTGGCGAAATCGCTCGGTCTGCCGATCAAGCGTTTTATCGCCGCGACCAACGCCAACGATACCGTGCCGCGCTTCCTTGCCGACGGTCAGTGGCAGCCGAACGCGACCGTGGCAACGCTGTCGAACGCGATGGATGTCAGCCAGCCTAACAACTGGCCGCGCGTGGAAGAGTTGTTCCGCCGCAAAACCTGGCGCCTGACCGATCTGGCCTACGGCGCGGTGTCGGATGAGACCACCAAAGCCACCATGCGCGAGCTGGCAGAGCTGGGTTACCTGTCAGAACCGCACGCGGCGATTGCCTATCGTCTGCTGCGCGATCAGCTGCAGGAAGGGGAGTTTGGCCTGTTCCTCGGCACCGCGCATCCGGCGAAGTTTAAGGAGAGCGTGGAAGAGATTCTCGGCCAGCCGCTGCCGCTGCCGGAAGCGCTGGCCGCGCGCGCCGATTTGCCGCTGCTGTCGCATGCCATGAAGGCGGATTTCGCCGCGCTGCGGGCGTTTTTGCTGAAGTAAATACCCAACGGGCCGGTCACATCGGCCCGTTATGCATTTTTCTGGCGGCGCGATTTAACGCGCGGGTTTTTAACAGACGCGCAATGATTTGCGCCGCTACGATTCAGGTGAAGCTGGCGTTATTGCTCGCGGCGCTTAAATACCAGCTCGTTACCCTTACTCTCCGCCGCATCAAAGAAATAACCGTCAACATCAAACTTCTTCAGCTGCGTTGGTTTCGTCAGGCGCTTCTCAATCACGTAACGGCTCATCAGCCCGCGCGCCTTTTTGGCGTAGAAACTGATCACCTTGAACTTACCGTTTTTCTCATCGAGGAACACCGGCTTAACCAGCTCGGCATTCAGCTGCTTCGGCTTGATGGCTTTGAAATACTCATCGGAGGCGAGGTTGATCAGCACGTCATCGCCCTGTTCCGCCAGCGCGTCGTTGAGCTTTTGCGTCAGCAGGTCGCCCCAGAAGCTGTAGAGATCTTTGCCGGCCGGATTCGCCAGTTTGATGCCCATCTCTAAACGGTACGGCTGCATCAAATCCAGCGGGCGCAGCAGGCCGTACAGCCCCGAAAGCATGCGCAGGTGTTTTTGGGCAAAATCAAAGTCGGCCTCGCTGAAGCTCTCAGCCTGCAAACCGGTATAAACATCACCTTTGAAGGCCAGAATCGCCTGCCGCGCGTTATCGGGTGAGAAGGGCGGCTGCCACTGGCTGAAACGGTCGGCGTTGAGGTGCGCCAGTTTGTCGCTGATGCCCATCAGCGAAGCGATTTGCGCCGGGGAAAGATCGCGCGCCACGTCAATCAGCTGCTGTGATTTTTCTAACAGCGCCGGTTGAGTAAACCGTGACGTTGCCAGCGGGCTTTCATAATCCAGTGTCTTGGCTGGCGAGATAACCATCAGCATTGTGTCTGTCCTCGTTGACCCGCTGTTTTCAGGGGATGGATGGGAAAAATGTCGCGACGAGTGTAGCAAAAAAGCTGCACGGATCGGCAAATTGCTCCCATTTGTTAGCGCTATCGTAAAGGGCACGCGGCGATGTTGCGCCGCTTAGCCTGCGTGATATTATCGCAACAGCCTTTTACACCCTGACAGTCAACTTAAGAGAAAAGAGAACCATGACGGACAAACTTACTTCCTTGCGTCAGCTGACTACTGTGGTCGCCGACACCGGTGATATCGCGGCAATGAAACTCTACCAACCGCAGGATGCCACTACTAACCCTTCTTTGATCCTCAACGCTGCGCAAATCCCTGAATACCGCAAACTGATTGACGAAGCCATTAGCTGGGCACGTCAGCAGAGCAGCAACAAAGAAGAGCAGCTGGCGCTGGTTTCTGACAAGCTGGCCGTCAACATTGGTCTGGAAATTCTCAAACTGATCCCGGGACGTATCTCTACTGAAGTTGACGCGCGTCTCTCTTACGACACCGAAGCGAGCATCGCGAAAGCACGCAGCCTGATCAAACTGTACAACGATGCCGGCATCAGCAACGATCGTATCCTGATCAAACTGGCCTCAACCTGGCAGGGCATCCGCGCGGCGGAGCAGCTGGAGAAAGAAGGCATCAACTGTAACCTGACGCTGCTGTTCTCCTTCGCCCAGGCGCGTGCCTGTGCCGAAGCGGGCGTGTTCCTGATTTCGCCATTTGTTGGCCGTATCCTCGACTGGTACAAGCAGAACACCGACAAGAAAGAGTACGCAGCGCATGAAGATCCAGGCGTGGTATCAGTGTCTGAAATCTACAACTACTACAAGCAGCACGGCTATGAAACCGTGGTGATGGGCGCCAGCTTCCGTAACGTCGGCGAAATCATTGAATTGGCCGGTTGCGACCGCCTGACTATCTCTCCGGGCCTGCTGAAAGAGCTGGCCGAGAGCGAAGGCAGCGTAGAGCGTAAACTGAGCTACAGCGGCGAAGTGAAAGCGCGTCCGGCTAAAATGACCGAAGCGGAATTCCTGTGGCAGCACAACCAGGATCCAATGGCGGTGACCAAACTGGCCGAAGGTATCCGCAACTTTGCCATCGACCAGGGCAAACTTGAGAAGATGATCGCCGAACTGCTGTAAGGTGATGTGCCGTGGCGGCTGCCGGTCGCCACGGTTTTCGCGTTTCCCTCGCTGATGCTTTGTATTATCCTTTCTGCCATTCCCCTTTTTCTCACCGCCCCGCGGTCAACACAGCGATAACTCTATGGATACTTTACGTATTGGCTTAATTTCCGTGTCCGATCGGGCCGCTAACGGCATCTATCAGGATCAGGGCATTCCGGCGCTGGAAAGCTGGCTTAGCGCTGCGCTGGCGACACCGTTTGAGATTGAAACCCGCCTGGTTCCGGATGAACAGCCGATGATTGAGCAGGCGATTTGCGAGCTGGTCGACGAACGTTTTTGCCACCTGGTGCTGACCACCGGCGGTACCGGTCCGGCCCGGCGCGACGTCACGCCGGATGCGACTCTGGCGGTAGCCGACCGCGAGATGCCCGGCTTTGGCGAGCAGATGCGGCAGATCAGCCTGCAGTTTGTGCCGACCGCGATTCTGTCACGCCAGGTGGGCGTGATCCGCAAGCAGTCGCTGATCCTCAATCTGCCAGGACAGCCGAAATCGATTAATGAGACGCTGGAAGGGTTGAAAGCGGATGACGGTACGGTGAAAGTGCCAGGGATTTTCGCGGCTGTACCCTATTGTTTACAGCTGCTGGAAGGGCCTTACGTCGAAACCCACCCGGAGGTGGTAGCAGCTTTTCGCCCGAAAAGCGCACGGCGTGAGACAAACGTCTGAAAATTGCCGTTTTCAGGCATAAAATGCAGAGTGACTGGTGTGGCAAAATATTGACGGTATAGTAACCGAAGCTTTACAACTATACTGACATGGCCTCTGGATACCGCACTCTTATGGATTCGCTGACAACGCGTCAACTCAACCGCCAGGACTACAAAACCCTGGCGCTGGCTGCCCTGGGCGGGGCGCTGGAATTCTACGATTTTATCATCTTCGTCTTCTTCGCTGCGGTGATTGGCGAGCTGTTCTTTCCGCCAGACATCCCGGAATGGCTGCGTCAGGTGCAGACGTTTGCCATCTTCGCCGCCGGTTATCTGGCGCGCCCGCTGGGCGGCATCATCATGGCGCACTTTGGCGACAAAGTCGGGCGTAAGAAGATGTTCAGCCTGAGTATTCTGCTGATGGCGCTGCCGACGCTGGCGATGGGCGCGCTGCCCACCTACGCCAGCATTGGCATTGCCGCACCGTTACTGATGCTGCTGATGCGCGTGCTGCAGGGCGCGGCCATTGGCGGCGAGGTGCCGGGCGCGTGGGTGTTTGTTGCTGAGCATGTGCCGGAGAAACGCATCGGTTTTGCCTGCGGCACGCTGACTGCAGGCTTAACCGCCGGCATTCTGCTCGGTTCGCTGGTGGCGACGGTGCTGAATACTTCGCTCTCGCCGGCGGCGATACGCGATCACGGCTGGCGCATTCCCTTCTTCCTCGGCGGCCTGTTTGGCCTGCTGGCGATGTATCTGCGTCGCTGGCTGCATGAAACCCCGGTATTTCGTCAGATGCAGCAGCGCAAGGCGCTGGCGGAAAAGCTGCCGCTACAGACCATTCTCGCCAGCCATAAGCGCGGCATTGCGGTGTCGATGCTGCTTACCTGGCTATTATCAGCCTGTATTGTGGTGGTGATTCTGATGGCGCCGACGCTGATGCAGAAGCAGCATGGCGTGCCGGCGGCGCTCAGTCTGCAGGCTAACAGTTTCGCGACCGTGATGCTGCTGATCGGCTGCGTGCTGGCGGGCTGGATTGTCGATCGCTACGGTGCGGCGCGTACCTTGCTGATCGGGTCGCTGCTGCTGGCGCTGTGCAGCTGGAGCTTTTTCCAGCAGCTTGGCGGCACGCCGCAGATGCTGTTCATCTGGTACGGTCTGGCGGGACTGAGCGTGGGCGTGGTCGGCGTGGTGCCGTTTGTTATGGTGCGGGCGTTTCCGGCGGCGGTGCGCTTCACCGGCATTTCCTTCTCTTACAACGTGTCTTACGCCATCTTTGGCGGCCTGACGCCGATCAGCGTGACGCTAATGATGTCGCTGACGCCGATGGCGCCGGCCTGGTATGTGCTGGCGCTGGCGCTGATCGGCATGCTGGTGGCGCTGTGGTTATGGCATGACAGCCGCCAGGCTAATGCGCAGCTGGATGTCTCGCTGCATTCATCGTAATGGCAGCGCGCGGAGCGGCACGGCTCCGCGCGCAGTTGATTACTCGCCAATCGGCAACACGCTGCGCTCAAACTTCTCGTTCAGCACTTCGCCCATTGCCAGATAAAAGGCGCTGGCACCACAGACGATGCCCACCCAGCCGGCGATGCGCAGCAGCGCCGCGTGATCCAGCAGATGGCCGATAGCCAGCAGCGCAAACAGCAGCGTCAGGCTGGCAAACACAAACTGCAGCATCTTCGCGGCCTGCAGCGTGCCAAAGAACAGAAACAGCGTGAAGATACCCCACAGCGCCAGGTAAGCGCCGAGGAAATGGCCATCGGCGGCCGCAGCCAGTCCCATTTTCGGCAGCAGCAGAATCGCCACCAGCGTCAGCCAGAAGCTGCCGTACGAGGTAAAGGCGGTCAGGCCGAAGGTATTGCCTTTTTTATACTCCAGCAGCCCGGCAAGGATTTGCGCGATGCCGCCATAAAAGAGGCCCATCGCCAGGATAATCACATCCATTTCAAACAGACCGGTGTTGTGCAAGTTGAGCAGGATGGTAGTCATACCAAAACCCATCAGGCCCAGTGGGGCGGGATTCGCCAGCGTGGTGTTGCCCATAATTCCTCAGCAGCAGCGTTGTTGTTTATAGGTTTAACGCCCGCGCCAACAGCGGTGGGGCGCGGGGCGCTGCATCATAATCAGGTGGCTTTTGCCGCACTTTGATCTCACGCGGTAAGAGAATCTAAATTTTTTTTAGTTTTAACCCTTGATGCGCTTCGAAGCGGCCCCATTTAGTTGTCATCAAGCATTGTGAGGCAGCAAAAAAATCTGCCGCAGCAGTTGAAAGTGGTCAGCGTGACCGCATCTCTGCTTCACAACCCAATTTGGCAAAGAATTTAAGTGGGAGACGTTTAGATGGGTAAGATTATTGGTATTGACCTGGGTACAACCAACTCATGTGTGGCGATTATGGACGGTGGCAAAGCACGCGTGCTTGAAAACGCCGAAGGCGATCGCACCACACCGTCAATCATTGCATATACCGGGGATGGCGAAACTCTGGTCGGTCAACCGGCTAAACGTCAGGCGGTGACCAACCCGCAGAACACCCTGTTTGCAATCAAGCGCCTGATCGGCCGTCGTTTCCAGGACGAAGAAGTGCAGCGTGATATTAAAATCATGCCGTACAAAATCATCGGTTCTGACAACGGTGACGCATGGCTGGATGTGAAAGGCCAGAAAATGGCACCGCCGCAGATCTCTGCAGAAGTGCTGAAAAAAATGAAGAAAACCGCGGAAGATTTCCTCGGTGAGCCGGTAACTGAAGCGGTTATTACCGTTCCAGCTTACTTCAACGATGCGCAGCGTCAGGCAACTAAAGACGCCGGCCGTATCGCGGGTCTGGACGTAAAACGTATCATCAACGAACCGACCGCAGCGGCACTGGCGTATGGCCTGGATAAAGGTCAGGGCAACCGCACCATCGCGGTATATGACCTGGGTGGCGGTACCTTCGACATCTCTATCATTGAGATCGACGAAGTCGACGGCGAGAAAACCTTTGAAGTACTGGCGACCAACGGTGATACCCACCTGGGTGGTGAAGACTTCGACAGCCGTCTGATCAACTACCTGGTTGCCGAATTCAAGAAAGATCAGGGCATCGATCTGCACAACGATCCGCTGGCGATGCAGCGCCTGAAAGAAGCGGCAGAGAAAGCGAAAATTGAGCTCTCTTCTGCGCAGCAGACCGACGTTAACCTGCCGTACATCACGGCGGATGCGACTGGTCCTAAGCACCTGAACATTAAAGTGACCCGCGCGAAGCTGGAATCACTGGTGGAAGATCTGGTTACCCGTTCGATTGAGCCGCTGAAAGTGGCGCTGAACGACGCTGGCCTGTCGGTTTCTGACATCAACGACGTGATCCTGGTCGGTGGTCAGACGCGTATGCCAATGGTGCAGGCGAAAGTGGCGGAGTTCTTCGGTAAAGAGCCACGTAAAGACGTGAACCCGGACGAAGCGGTCGCTGTGGGTGCTGCGGTACAGGGCGGCGTGCTGGCTGGTGAAGTAAAAGACGTTCTGCTGCTGGACGTGACCCCGCTGTCGCTGGGTATCGAAACCATGGGTGGCGTGATGACGTCGCTGATCAGCAAGAACACCACGATCCCAACCAAGCACAGCCAGGTGTTCTCGACTGCTGAAGACAACCAGTCTGCCGTGACCATTCACGTGCTGCAGGGTGAGCGTAAGCGTTCGGCGGATAACAAATCGCTGGGCCAGTTCAACCTCGACGGTATTCAGCCTGCGCCGCGCGGTATGCCACAGATCGAAGTGACCTTCGACATCGATGCTGACGGTATTCTGCACGTGTCTGCGAAGGACAAAAACAGCGGTAAAGAGCAGAAGATCACCATCAAAGCGTCTTCTGGCCTGAACGAGGAAGAGATCGAAAAAATGGTTCGTGACGCGGAAGCTAACGCCGAGTCAGACCGTAAATTCGAAGAGCTGGTGCAGACGCGTAACCAGGGTGACCAGATTGCGCACAGCACGCGTAAGCAGCTGGACGAAGCCGGTGACAAACTGTCAGCGGAAGACAAAGCACCGATCGAGTCTGCCCTGAACGAGCTGAACACCGCGCTGAAAGGCGAAGATAAAGCAGAAATCGAAGCCAAAATGCAGGCGTTGATGGAAGTGTCCAGCAAGCTGATGGAACTGGCGCAGCAACAGGCTCAGGCCGGCGCAGCGGATGCCGGCGACGCTTCGGCGAAGAAAGATGACGACGTTGTCGACGCTGAATTCGAAGAAGTGAAAGATAAAAAATAATTGCCCCTGACCGGGCGCGACGGCTGGCCTGACAGCCGTTGAAACCAGCACGGGCGTCGGAGATCTCTCCACGCCCGTGCGATCATGTTAAGGGCAGAGAAAAATGGCTAAGAGTGATTTTTACGAGATCTTAGGCGTCTCAAAATCCGCCGATGAGCGCGAAATCAAAAAGGCCTATAAGCGCCTGGCGATGAAGTATCACCCGGACCGTAATCCGGGCGATAAAGAGGCCGAGACGAAATTCAAAGAGGTCAAGGAAGCCTACGAGATCCTCACCGATGCGCAGAAGCGTGCAGCTTACGATCAGTACGGTCATGCGGCGTTTGAGCAGGGCGGTGGTGGCGGCTTCGGCGGCGGCTTTGGTGGCGGCGGTGCCGACTTCAGCGATATCTTTGGCGACGTGTTCGGCGATATCTTTGGTGGTGGTCGCCGTCAGCGCGCCTCACGTGGCGCCGATTTACGCTACAACATGGAACTGACGCTGGAAGAAGCGGTACGCGGCGTGACCAAAGAGATCCGCATTCCAACGCTGGAAGAGTGTGATGTCTGCCACGGCAGCGGCGCCAAAGCGGGCACCCAGCCGCAGACCTGTCCGACCTGTCACGGTGCGGGCCAGGTACAGATGCGTCAGGGCTTCTTTACCGTGCAGCAAGCCTGTCCGACCTGTCACGGTCGCGGCTCGGTGATTAAAGATCCGTGCAACGCCTGTCACGGCCATGGCCGCGTTGAGCGCCAGAAAACGCTGTCGGTGAAAATCCCGGCAGGCGTCGATACCGGCGACCGTATCCGCCTCAGCGGAGAGGGTGAAGCGGGCGAACACGGCGCACCGGCTGGCGATCTGTACGTGCAGGTTTCGGTGAAGAAACACCCGATCTTTGAGCGTGAAGATAACAACCTGTACTGCGAAGTGCCGATCAACTTTGCCATGGCAGCGCTGGGCGGCGAGATTGAAGTGCCGACGCTCGACGGTCGCGTGAAGCTGAAAGTGCCGGCAGAAACCCAGACCGGCAAGCTGTTCCGCATGCGCGGCAAAGGCGTGAAGTCGGTGCGTGGCGGTGCGGTCGGCGATTTGCTGTGTCGCGTGGTGGTGGAAACCCCGGTCAGCCTCAACGACAAGCAAAAAGCGCTGCTGCGCGAGCTGGAAGAGAGCTTCGGCGGACCTACCGGCGAGAAAAACAGCCCGCGTTCGAAAAGCTTCTTCGACGGCGTAAAGAAGTTCTTTGACGATCTGACCCGCTAATCGGGTGCGCAGACAGTAACAAGCGGAGAGGCAACTCTCCGCTTTTTTTATGCGCAGTTCTGCCGTGCAAATATTCAACGGCATTGTTTTTAGTCATTCAACGCTTTAACAGCTCACCTCCTGTCAAAACGGCAGCATTTTCGCTAGTGACGCAATTTATTGCGCGATAAATCGCGCCGCTACAAATATCGTGCGGCTTGCGACTACCTCAAGCCGTGAAAATCTCCACTAAAAAACGCTTCCTCACCTTGCAAAAACCGGCTCCGTTTTCGCCAATAGCATTTTTCGGCATTGCGTCGAAAATATATCATAGGTATCTTGCAAGGCGTTTAATGAGAATGATTTTCGATAACATGCACCATCAGCGGTGTGCGGCAGCGCAGTAGCGCGGGACCGTCGCTGCAGGGAGAGAAACGTTGCCAAACCCGACTCACTATCGCGCTCCACAACGCGTGCGCAATGAATTACGCTTCCGTCACATCACCGTCGCCAGCAAAACGCGGGTGGCCGATGCCTTCTGGCGCATCGTCTTTAGCGGCAGCGATCTGGCGGGGTTTCACTCGCCCTCTTTTGACGACCACATCAAAGTGTTTTTCCCGGATACGCCGGGCGGTGCGCTGGCGCTGCCACACATGACCGACGAAGGCATCGTCTGGCCTGACGGCGTACGTCCGGCGGCGCGCGACTATACGCCGCTGGCCTTTAACGGCAGCGATTCGCTGACGCTGGATTTTTACATCCACGACGGCGGCGTCGCCAGCAGCTGGGCGAGTGCCGCTCAGCCGGGCGATCGCATTGCGATGGGCGGCCCGCGCGGCTCATGCGTCGTGCCGGTGGATTATGCCTGTCAGATTTATGTGTGCGATGAGACCGGTCTGCCGGCATTTAAGCGCCGCTATCAGGAAATGCATGCACAACAGATTCATCTGCTGGCCTGTGTTGATGAGCCAGTCGGCCGCGCGTATCTTGGTGACCTGCCGGATGTCACGGTGAGCTGGCTCGGCAGCGGCAACATGCAGGCTGAGGCGCTGACGCCGCTGCTGGACCCGATTGTGCTGCCTGCTGATGACTACTTCATCTGGCTGACCGGCGAAGGCGCGGCGGTGAAACAGCTGAGCGATTACTTTACTCAGCAACGTGCGGCGCACAGCGACCTGGTGCGCGCCGTCGCTTACTGGCATCAGAAATAACCGGCGCCCGCCCGCTGCCGCCTGTGTTGAATTTTACCAGGCACCAGACTACTATCAACCTCCCTCAACTGACCCCGGGAAGGCGATGAAACAGCAGCGGGATGTTCCAGAGCACGCCGATGCGGCACAGCGTGCCAGCTGTGCCGGCGCACGCAGAAAGCGGCGCGAAAGGATGCTGGATGCCAGTGATATTCGCCTGCTGATGCTGCACTTTCTGGCCAGCGGCGCGGCGCACGGTTATGAGCTGATCAAATCGGTGGAAGAGTTGTCGAAAGGCGAATATTCCCCCAGCCCCGGCATTATTTATCCCAACCTGACGCTGCTGGAAGAGATGGACGCCATTCGCGTGGTGGATGCCCAGGCCACGCGCAAAGCCTACGCGCTCAACGATGCGGGCCGCGCGCTGCTGGCGGAAAATGGCGAAAACGTGGCGGTGATTATCGGGCGGCTCACTTCGCTGGCGATCCTGGTCAACAACCGCAGCATTCCGCAGGTAGAGCAGGCAATCCATACGCTTCGCTATACGCTCAATCACCGGCTGTCGCAGGAGCAGATTTCACCGGCCACGGTGGAAATTGTCGTGGCGGCGCTGCAGGACGCGGCAGAGAAGATCGCCAACAGCTAAGCGCGTTACGGTTTCTTCTTGTCCACGTGCCCCAGTTCGCGATCCGGCCAGCAGACATCGCGCACCCGCTGCTTCAGTGCTGCCGCATCGGGAAAGCCGCCTTCCTGTTTGCGTTCCCAAATTACCTGACCATCAATGCTGATCTCGAACACGCCGCCGCTGCCGGGCTGGAGCGTGACCGCGCTGAGATCGCCGGCAAAGGTATGCAGCAGCTCCTGCGCCATCCACGCCGAACGCAGCAGCCAGTTACATTGAGTACAGTAGTGAATGGTTACTGCCGGTTTATCTGCCATCCTATCCCTCCTGTTAGTGCTTGATTAATCATGGGTTAACAAATTGTGCGCACAAAGATACATCTTGATGCAAATGATATTGATAATGATTACCAATTGCATTAAATTGTTTTCGCCATCATTTTACTCTCTATAAATACCACAGGCATCCCTGCGGCACCGCGGCCAGTTATATACGGCAGCTGTGCACTGAAGCGCGCATGACACTGTGCCACAGGTGCCGGGATCGATAACATTATCTGGCCAGCGTGACGCGCTGTTTCACGGTTTTTAGCATAGAGCCGTGGTTTTCTGGCAGCAAATAAGTGAGCGAATACTAACAATTAACCAGGTATTTCGCGCATGTCTTTCAACCTTCAGGGAACTGTTCAGCAGCGTCTGTGTAAAGTCGCTGTTCTTGCTTCAGCCATTCACGCAGCCTGCAGCTATGCCGCCAGCGACAGCAGTACGCTGGCGCGTTCCGCAGAGAACAACAGCAGCAATGAACCGGTAATGACCGTTACCGCACCTAAGCAGCAGGCTGGCAGCAAAACCACGCTCACCGCCAGCGATCTGCAAAAACGCGGCGCCAATGACTTCGGTTCGATCATGCGTTATGAGCCGCTGGTCAGCGCCACTGGCGCGGCGGGCGGTTCGTCAGCCGGTAAAAGCGGCTTTGACCGTGCAGGCTATACCGGCTACAACATTCGCGGGCTGGAAAGTAACCGTGTCGGTCTGGATATTGATGGCATTCCGGTACCGGATGCCACCGGTCGTCCGTACGTCAGTCGCGCCGGTAACAATACCTTCGGTATTGGTCGCGACTACATCGACCCGTATATGTTTGGCAGCGTCGAAATTGAGAAGGGCGCTACATCGGTGGAACAACCTAACACCGCAATCGGCGGTAACGTATCGTTTCATAACAAGTCGCCGGACGACTACCTCAGCAGCGATAAAACCCACTATTTCGGTTATCAGAGCGACTACAGTTCGGCAGATCGCAGCTGGCACAACGGCATCACTGCGGCGGCAGGGGATGATGAACTGCGCGGCCTGTTTGTCTACAGCCGCCGCGACGGCCAGCAGACGCGCAACAACAGTGGCGTAAAAGACGCCTACCCGGCCAACTGGCACTCGGATGCCTTTATGACGTCGGGCATCTGGCAGCCAAACGATCAGCACAAGCTGAGCGCCACCTTCGACTACTACCACAAAACCAATCACACCCACTACGATACCTGGGACAGCAGCAGCGGCAACACTATTTGGGGCACTGCGCAACAGCAGAGCGATTCGCGCCGCTGGGGCATTAACCTTGCCGACGAGTGGACGCCGTACAACGAGATGATCGATACGCTGACCACGCGAATTTACTGGCAGCAAACCGAGGCGCACGACACCACCTGGTTACCGACCAGCGCCAGTCAGTACGGCTTCGTCTACTCTGACTACAACGTCGATACCTTAGGGTTTGACACGCGCGCCAGCAAAATCCTCGGCCGCCACGAGCTGAGCGGCGGCATCAACGCGCGCGTGGAGAACAGCGAGCGTCCGTTCCGCCAGGAGCCGAACCCGGGCACCTTCGGCACCATCACCCAGCCGCAGTCGGACAGCCGTTCCTGGACCGTGGCCGGTTATCTGCAGGATAAAATCAATTTCGATCTCGATAGCCACAATTTCGCGGTGATTCCCGGCGTGCGCGTTATTCATCAAAGCACCAAACCGAAGAACCTCGGCGATCTGACCAACGGCAGCACGGTGCTGACCGCAGAGCAGGTGGAAAAACTGTACGGCAAGACCAATTCAGACACCGAAGTACTGCCGTCACTGACCTTCCAGTACGATATCAATCCGGCGCTCACCACCTGGCTGCAATATAAGCGCGGCGTGGAGTTCCCGACCACCAGCCAGCTGTACGGTTCGTGGAACCTTGGTTCAAGCTACGCCGGCAGCGCGCAGTATGCGCTGATTGGTAATGCCGATCTGAAAACCGAGACCAGCAACAATTTTGAGTGGGGTCTGAAAGGACAGCCGACCGACGGCATCACCCTCAATACCTCGGTGTTCTACAACACCTACAAAAACTTTATTGCCTACACCCGCTATCGCCGCGCCACCAATCCGGCGATGTTCGTCAATGTTCCGGCCAACATCTACACCAGTTATCAGGCTGAGAACCGCGACAAAGCCTACATTTATGGGGCGGAGATCAGCACCCGCGTCAACTACGGCAGCTGGTTCCCGACCGTGGATGGCCTGAGCAGCACGTTCGCGCTCGGCTACAGCGAGGGGAAAGCGAAATCCCGCTATCTGGGCGACAAATACATCGATCTCGACAGTGTCGCGCCGCTAAAAGCGATTGTCGGCGTCGCGTGGGACGACAAAGCGCGCGGTTACGGCGCGGCGCTCACCGCCACCTTCGTCAAAGGCAAACAGGCCAGCGCCACCAACCGTGAGAGCTACAGCAACAGCGGGGCGGCCATCAGCGACGCCAGCAGCGAATACATGCGCGTGCCGGGCTACGGCCTGATCGATGCCACCGCGTACTGGCAGCTGACGAAAAATGTCAGGCTGAGCGGCGGTGTCTACAACATTACCGATCGTAAATACTGGGATTACCTCAGCAGCCGCACGCTGACCAGCGCCAGCGCGCAGGAGCGCAACGACATCAATCTGGCCGTGATGCCGGGACGCACCTGGCAACTGGGCGTGAACGTCGACTTCTAATCACTTTTCGCCCTGCGGTGGCGCAGGGCATTTTCACGGGAGCAAGCGCAATGCATCAACGCTATCAACACTATCTGGCGCTGAAAGGCCAGCAGCCAAAAATGTACGCGCGTGATTTAGCTGCGCTGATGGGCATAGGGGAAGCACAGCTGTGCGAAGCGCGCGTGGGCCACGACGCGCAGCCGCTGCGCGCCGATTTTCCGGCGCTGCTGACGGCGCTGGCGGCAGTGGGTGAGACCAAAAGTATTACGCGCAATGCCTGGGCGGTGCACGAACAGGTGGGAACCTACAGCAATCTGCATCTCGGCGAACATGGCGGGATGGTGCTTAATCCGCGTGCGCTCGACCAGCGTCTGTTTCCCGCGCAGTGGCACAGTGCTTTCTTCCTGCACGAGCAGACCGCGCACGGCGAACGGCAGAGCATACAGATTTTCGATCGTCACGCTGATGCGGTGCTGAAAATCTACACCACCGCGCACACGGAGATGCCGGCGTGGCAAGCGTTGATTGAGCGCTTCCGGCTGGCGCACGCGCCTCAGCTGCAGCCGCAGCCGGTCAGTGCCACGCCGTTCAGCGACAGGGTGGATGCCGGCACTGTCGAAGCGGAGTGGCGTGCCATGACCGATGTGCATCAGTTCTTTGGCCTGCTGAAGCGTCACCATCTCTCGCGGCCGCAGGCGTTTCGCGCGGTGCCGGATGATTTAGCGCGTCAGGTGAGCAACACCGCGCTGGCAACGTTGCTGGCCCAGGTACAGCAGGATGGCAATGAAATCATGATTTTCGTCGGCAATCGCGGCTGTACCCAGATCTTTACCGGCACTATCGGGAAAGTGGTGCCGCTGGATAACTGGATTAACGTTTTTAACCCCACGTTCACGCTGCATCTGATGGCGGATCGCATTCACGAGAGCTGGGTGACGCGCAAGCCGGGCGGCGATGGCTTCGTCACCAGTCTGGAGCTGTTCGCTGCCGATGGCACGCAGATTGCCCAGTTGTACGGCCAGCGCAGCGAGGGCACGCCGGAACAGGCACGCTGGCGCGAGCAGGTGACGGCGCTGACGCCGACAGGAGCCGCCGCATGAAAGCGCTGATCCTGACACTGCTTGCTCTGCTGACGCTGCCGGCGTGGGCGGCGCAGCGCATCATTACTATCGGGGGCGATGTAACGCAGATCGTCTACGCTCTGGATGCGCAGGCGCAGCTGGTGGCGCGCGACAGCACCAGCCAGCATCCGGCGGCGGCCACCAGGCTGCCGGATATCGGCTATATGCGCCAGCTCAACGCGGAAGGCATTCTGGCACTGAAACCGACGCTGGTACTGGCCAGCGCGCTGGCTAAACCGTCGCTGGTGTTGCAGCAGGTGGCGGACGCCGGGGTAACAGTGGTGGAGGTCAGTGGGGATAACCGCCTCGATGCCATCACGGACAAAATCGCCACCATTGGCAACGCGCTGCAGCGTGAACAGGCGGCCCGCGCGTTGATCGACAAGGTCAACAAACAGCGTGCGCAGCTACCGCAGCAGCCGCTGCCGGTGAAAGTACTGTTTATCATGGCGCACGATGGCTTACGCACCCAGGCGGCTGGTGCGCAGACCGGCGCTGACGGCGCAATTCGCGCTGCCGGCCTGGTCAATGCCATGGGCGCGGTGCCGCACTATCAGCAGCTGTCACAGGAGGGCGTCGTGGCGGCAGCACCGGATTTGGTGGTGGTCGGCGAAGAGGGGCTGCGCACGCTGGGAGGCGAACAGGCGGTGTGGGCGCTGCCGGGCCTGCAGCTGACGCCGGCCGGCCAGCATCACGCGCTGCTGGTGATTGATGAGATGGCGCTGCTGAGTTTCGGCCTTGATACGCCGGGCGCGATTTTGCGCCTGCGCCATGCGGCGGAAGCCGCGCAGCATGATTAACCGCCTGATGATGCGCTGGCTGATGTTAATGAGTATCAGCATGCTGGTGTGCATGCTGCTGGCGGCCAACCTCGGCGCGATGCCGCTGTCGCTGCGCACGCTGTGGCAGGCGCCGCTCAGCGATCTGGCCTGGCAAATCTGGCTTACAATTCGCCTGCCGCGCGTATTGCTGGCGGTGCTGACTGGCATGGCGCTGGCGGTGTCCGGTGCGGTGATGCAGGGGCTGTTTCGTAATCCGCTGGCCGATCCCGGACTGCTGGGTATCAGCAGCGGTGCCGGGCTGGCGGTGGCGCTCTCAGTGGTGTTGCCGGTCAGCCTGCCGCCGCTGCTGGCGCTGTGGCTGCCTTCGCTGGCAGCGTTTGCCGGCAGCCTGGTAGTGACGCTGCTGATCTTCAGCTTTAGCCGGCTGGCGCAGAGCCAGCTGGCGCGCCTGCTGCTGCTGGGCATTGCGATTAATGCGCTATGCGGCGCGGCGGTTGGCGTGCTGTCGTGGCTGAGCAACGACCAGCAGCTGCGTCAGCTGTCGCTGTGGGGCATGGGCAGCCTGACGGGTGCCCAGTGGCCGAGCCTGCTGGTGTGTGCGCTGCTGATCGTTCCGGCGTTGCTGCTGGTACAGACGCGCGCGCGTCGCCTCAATCTGCTGCAGCTGGGCGAAGAGGACGCGCACTATATGGGCGTCGATGTTAAACGCACGCAGCGCCAGCTGCTGGTGCTGAGTGCGCTGCTGGTGGGCACGGCGGTGGCGGTCAGCGGCATTATCGGTTTTGTCGGGCTGGTGGTGCCGCACGTGATGCGTTTTTGTCTCGGCAGTGACCACCGCTGGCTGCTGCCGGGCGCGGCGCTGGCGGGAGCGATTCTGCTGTTGCTGGCGGATACGCTGGCGCGCACCGTGGTGATTCCGGCCGAAATGCCGGTCGGGCTGCTAACCAGTCTGCTGGGCGGGCCGTGGTTCCTGTGGCAGATTCTGCGCCAGCAAAGGGGGCTGAATGAGTGAGCAGTTGCAGGCGCGCGGACTGCGGTTTTGCCGGGGAACGCGTACCTTAATCGATGATGTCTCCCTGACGCTGCCGCCGGGCGAAATGGTTGCCCTGATCGGTCCTAACGGTGCCGGTAAGTCGACGCTGCTGCGGCTGCTGACCGGCTTTCTGCACGCGGACGCCGGTGAATGCTGGCTGGGCGATCGTCCACTGGCGGCCTGGCCGCGCGAACCGCTGGCGCAGCGCCGCGCGGTGATGCGCCAGCAAAACAGCGTCACCTTTCCGCTGCCGGCTGCCGACGTGGTGGCGATGGGGCGCGCACCCTGGCCGACCGGTAACTGCCAGGCGGTGGTGCAGGAGGTGATGCAGTTAACCGGCAGCGCGCCACTGGCGCAGCGCGACTATCGGTCGCTGTCGGGCGGGGAACAGCAGCGCGTGCAGCTGGCCCGGGTGCTGGCGCAGCTGTGGCATGACGACGGCCCGCGCGGCTGGCTGTTGCTGGATGAACCCACCTCCGCGCTCGATCTCTACTGGCAGCAGTCTACTCTGCGCCTGCTGCACCGGCTGACGCGCAATGGCCATTTTAGCGTCTGCGCGGTGCTGCACGATTTGAATCTGGCCTCACTGTGGTCGGATCGGGTGTTGTTATTACACCACGGCCAGCTGGTGGCGCAGGGCGCGCCGCACGCGGTGATGACCGAACCGATCCTGACACGCTGGTATCAGGCCGACCTGCAGGTGGTTACGCCGCCAGCGCAGGATCGGCCGCAGATACAGCTGCGGCCATAACTGCACCTGCACCGGGTCAGGGCGCCTGGCGGCAATCGACAATCAGCCGCCCACGCACCTGGCCCGCCAGCAGCTGTTCTGCGCCTGCGCGCGCCTCACTCAGTGGAATCACTTTGGTCATTTGCTCCAGCAGCGCGCCGTCAACCAGTTCCGCCAGACGCTGCCACGCCTGCTGACGCAGCGGTTTGGCGCACATCACGCTGTCCACGCCGGCAAGCGTAACGCCACGCAGAATAAACGGCGCGACGCTGGTGGGCAGATCGAGGCCCTGCGCCATGCCGCAGGCGGCGACCACGCCGTTGCGCTGGATCCCGGCTAACACATTGGCCAGCGTGTGGCTGCCGACGCTATCGATCGCGGCGGCCCAGCGCTCTTTCGCCAGCGGTTTGCCGGGCGCGCTCAGTTCGTTACGGTCGATAATCGCGGAGGCGCCGAGCGTATCGAGCAGGTAGGCGCTGTCGCTGGCGCGGCCGCTGGATGCCACGACCTCATAGCCGAGACGCGCCAGCAGGCTCACGCTGAAGCTGCCCACGCCGCCGCTGGCACCGGTAACCAGTACCGGACCGTGCTGCGGTGTGATGCCCTGTTTTTCCAGCGCCAGCACGCACAACATCGCGGTAAAGCCGGCGGTGCCAATCGCCATGGTTTGCAGCGGGCTGAGCGCCGCCGGGACGCTAACCAGCCAGTCGCCGGAGACGCTGGCTTTCTGCGCCAGCCCACCCCAGTGTTTTTCACCCACGCCCCAGCCGGTGAGCAGCGCAACATCGTCCTGCTGCCACTCCGGATGACGGCTGTGGATCACCCGGCCAACAAAATCGATGCCCGGCACCATGGGAAACTGGCGCACAATCGGCCCTTTATTGCAGATGGCCAGCGCGTCTTTGTAGTTGAGGGTGGAGTAGCTTACTTCGAGGGTAACATCCTGATCGGGCAATTGTTGCTCTGACAGATCCTGCAGGGATGTGCGGTATCCCTGTTCATCATTTTCAATGACCAGTGCCTTGAACATGCAGCCTCCGGCTGGTTGGGAGAAGTGCGCTCCATAGTACGCTTCTGCTGCAGGGAGTGCCAGGCGGATGGGCGCGGCAGGCGGTCGCTATCGCACCGGCGTTACATTCTGCATAACTTTGCGTAATCTTCGACTATTCAGGCAGTTAAAAATAGGCGCCTTAACTATTATTCATGTAAATCAATGAAGTAGCACATTGACGTTCTGCATCAAAATTCCGCCCTGATTGGTTGTTCCCGGTAAAAAAAGATGCCATCATGTCGCCCGAATTTCTTCCCCATCTTCATCGCTGAGGACGCCGCCATGTCCGGTACAATGCACATCTGCACTTGTCGCCGTGCGCTTCATGACAAGCGCGCCTCTGTCATCTGTTGTTCGCATTTCCCGCTCACCATGCGGTGAGGCTACGCCCCGTTCGCTGTTGGATATGAGTAAAGACAGACGCGATCTGGCTTTACTGATGTCTATCGGTTGCGGCCGCCGGACGTTATTCGCCGGGGAAATTTCCTCATTGCTGTGCCACTGGCACCCACTCATCCTTCATTACGGGGATTTGTGTTATGAACCCATTGAAAATTGCTGCCAGCGTAGCGG
Organism: Type-C symbiont of Plautia stali; assembly: GCF_059730935.1. Lineage (NCBI taxonomy): Bacteria > Pseudomonadati > Pseudomonadota > Gammaproteobacteria > Enterobacterales > Enterobacteriaceae > Type-C symbiont of Plautia stali. The sequence goes on from NZ_AP035923.1 coordinate 796,830, forward strand.
TAGCGCCAAGCCTGAGTCTCAACACCGCGCGCGACGTGGTGACGCTGGATAATACCGATTTCACCGACGTGGCCGCGGTAGTGGTCTCGCTGGCCGATACACGCAGCGGCGTGCTGACGCTGCTGCGCCAGACTGGCTTCAATCTGCCGGTGTTTGTCGCGAACGCCTTTGATGACGCGGTGCTGACGCTGCCGGGCGTGACCGGAGAGATCAACGGCGCAGCGGAAGAGTGGCAGGCGCTGGAGCAGGCGGCGCAGGCGTACGAGGCGGAACTGCTGCCGCCGTTTTTCGACACCCTGACGCGCTATGTCGATATGCAGAACAGCACCTTTGCCTGTCCGGGCCATCAGGGCGGGGCGTTTTTCCGCCGCCATCCGGCCGGACGTCAGTTTTATGAGTTCTACGGCGAGAACGTCTTTCGCTCCGATATGTGTAACGCGGACGTCAAGCTGGGCGATTTACTGATCCACGAAGGCTCGGCCAAGGATGCGCAGAAATATGCCGCGCGCGTGTTCAACGCCGATAAAACCTACTTCGTGCTGAACGGCACCTCCAGCGCCAACAAAGTGGTGACCAATGCGCTGCTGACGCGCGGCGATCTGGTGCTGTTTGACCGCAATAACCATAAATCTAACCACCACGGTGCGCTGATCCAGGCAGGCGCCACGCCGGTTTATCTGGAAGCGGCGCGTAATCCGTTTGGTTTTATTGGCGGCATCGATGCGCACTGTTTCGACGAGACGTATCTGCGCGAGCAGGTGCGCCAGGTCGCGCCACAGCGCGCGGATCAGCCGCGTCCGTTCCGGCTGGCGATTATCCAGCTTGGCACCTACGATGGCACGGTATACAACGCGCGCCAGGTAGTGGATCGCATCGGGCATCTGTGTGACTACATTCTGTTTGATTCGGCATGGCTGGGTTATGAGCAGTTTATTCCACTGATGGCCGGCTGCTCGCCGCTGACGCTGGAGCTTAACGAGAACGACCCGGGGATCTTTGTCACCCAGTCGGTGCATAAGCAGCTGGCGGGCTTCTCGCAGACTTCGCAGATTCACAAGAAAGATAACCATATTCGCGGCCAGAAACGCTTCTGCCCACACAAGCGCCTGAACAACGCGTTTATGCTGCACGCCTCAACCAGCCCGTTCTATCCGCTGTTCGCTGCGCTGGATATCAACGCCAGAATGCATCAGGGCGAAGCGGGGCGCAGCATGTGGCACGACTGCGTCACGCTGGGCATTGAGGCACGCAAAGCGATCCTCGAGCGCTGCAGCCTGATTCAGCCCTTCCTGCCGGAGCAGGTGCACGGCAAGCCATGGCAGGCGGCAGAAACCGCCACCATCGCCGCCGATCCGGCGTATTTCAGCTTCGAACCGGGCGCGAAGTGGCACGGTTTTGCCGGTTACGATGCCGGACAGTATCTGGTGGACCCGTGCAAGCTGCTGCTCACCACGCCAGGCATCGATGCCACCAGCGGCGAATACACCCGCTTTGGCATTCCGGCCACCATTCTCGCCAACTATCTGCGCGAGAACGGTATCGTACCGGAGAAGTGCGATCTCAACTCAATCCTGTTCCTGCTGACCCCAGCGGAAACGCCGGAAAAAATGGCGCATCTGGTGGCGATGCTGGAGCAATTTGAACAGCACGTGCGTGAGGATGCGCTGCTGGCCGAAGTGCTGCCGAGCGTGTATCGCAGGCACGTCGAGCGCTATCAGGGCTACACGCTGCGTCGCCTGTGCCAGGAGATGCACGATTTGTACGTCAGCTACGACGTCAAGGATCTGCAGCGCGACATGTTCCGTCAGGCGTGTTTCCCGAAAGTCGAGGTCAATCCGCAGGATGCGCATCAGGCGTATATTCGCGGTGACGTTGAGCTGGTGCCGATCGCCAGCGCCGAAGGGCGCATTGCCGCCGAGGGGGCGCTGCCGTATCCGCCGGGTGTGCTGTGTGTGGTGCCAGGCGAAACCTGGGGCGGGGCAGTGCAGCGCTATTTCCTCGCGCTGGAAGCGGGTATCAATCTGCTGCCGGGCTTTTCACCGGAGTTGCAGGGGGTTTACACCGAGGAAGATGACAGCGGGCACAAGCGGTTAGTGGCGAATATGATGTTATAAGAGGGGCTGTTCCCCCACCGCACGCCACCTTCTCCCGCGGGCGGGAGAAGGTGGCGATGAGCGCTAATCAATAACGGTGGTAGCTGCGCTGTGCCTGGCTCACTTTGTACAGATAGCGGCGCGACTCGGCCGACGGATGGTTGGTGGTCAGCGTCTGATACACCTGGCTCGGTGACATGCCGTTGATGGTGGCGAAGGCGCGGTCTTTATCGCTGGAGAACACGCGCAGCACGCTGCCCGCCCCGCCGTTATAAGCGGTGATCACTGCGTAACGGCGTGATAGCGGATCCTGAATCCCGCCGAGATAGCTCTTCTGCAGCAGCGACAGATAAGCGGTACCGGCATCAATATTATTGGCCGGATCGAGCAGATAGCTGCGGCTCGGTTTACCCCATTTGCCCTTCATGCGGAACACATCGACCCCGGCAGTATGCTGCACCACCTGCATCAGACCCAGCGCATCGGCGTTGCTTACCGCATAAGGGTTGAAGCTCGATTCGGTCTGCATGATGGCCAGAATCAGCGAGGCATCAACGCCATACTGTTCGGCCGCTTTGCGCACCAGCGGCAGATATTTGTGCGCACGTTTGTCGAGGTGGTTAGGCACCATCGGAATGGTCACCGACCAGATAACGTGCAGCCCGGAGGTGCGTTTCTGCAGTTTGTTCTGAATCAGGTAATCAGCAAAGTTACCGGCGCGTCCCTGCCAGCGGATCGGCTGACCGGTATTATCCAGCACCTGGCCGTACAGCAGCGGCTCTTTACTGATCTGAATATCGTTGGCGTCGGAGTAGAGATCGACGTTGCCTGGATCGTCACCAATCAACAGCGTGGTGATGATGGCCTGACGCAGGCTGGCCATCGGATCGGTGCCGGAAATGGTCTCAATGGTGATGCTACCGCTGTCGAAGTTGATGTGACTGCGGGTGTAATAGTTATCGCTGTATTTGACGTAGTCCTTGGGTCCGGCGATCAGAACCTCATTGATTCCCCAGATATTCTCGATGTTGGCGGCAAATTGCCCCATCAGAATGTCAAAACCGTTGGTGTCCTTAACCCACTCTTCATGGTACTGCGATTTTTTTTGTCCGGAGCAGGAGACTAACAGGGGTGCGATGACCAGCAGTGCTATCAGTTTTTTATTCATTGTGAATGCGTGCCTGACTCGAAAAAGAGGGCCTCAAAGGGAGGCCCTGAACGTTTATTTTTCTGGCGGGGTGTAACCTTCAATGTGCACATCTTTGCCTTCGAACAGGAAATTCACCATCTCCTTCTCCAGCACTTTGCGATCTTCCGGGTTCATCATGTTGAGCTTCTTCTCGTTGATCAACATGGTCTGCTTGGACATCCACTGCTGCCAGGCTTCTTTGGAAATCTCATTGTAGATGCGCTTACCCAGTTCGCCAGGATAGAGCTGAAAGTCCTGGCCTTCAGCGTCGCGTTGCAGATAAGTACAAAAAATAGTGCGGCTCATTACTCTTCCTCTTCGGTCAAACTGGTTCGCAGTTGAAGCTGCCGGGGATGGCGCAGCTCATGCAGCAGGCGCTCTACCGGCGCGGCCAGCCCCACTGACGGTGGTTGCGCTAAGTTATACCAGAGACCGCCGGCTTCATCCATCAGCGACCCGGAGGAAGGCCACGCCAGCCACATAGGCACAATATCTAAGTGGAAATGGCTGAAGGTGTGGCGAAACGCGGTAAGCTGCTGCGGCTTCGCGTGGATGCCGCGCGCCGCCAGCCAGTCAGTCAGCGCTTGCTCACTGGTGAACTGCGGGAAGCAGAACAGGCCGCCCCACAAACCCACCGGCGGACGCTGTTCCAGAAACACCTCGTCGCCGTGCTGCAGCATCAGGAACCAGCCGCTGCGCTCTGGTAGCGTGACTTTCGGTTTCTTACCGGGATAATCAGCCCAGTTGCCTTGTGCATAAGCCGCGCAGCCGCTATTCAGCGGGCAGATTTCGCATTTCGGGCGGGAGCGAGTACACACTAACGCGCCGAGATCCATCATCGCCTGATTGAACTGGCTGACGCCTTCCGCTGGCGTGACGTCTTCACTGATCTGCCACAGGCGCTTCTCCACCTCTTTTTTGCCCGGCCAGCCGCTCACTGCATAGCAGCGCGCCAGCACGCGTTTTACGTTGCCGTCGAGGATCGGGAAATGCAGGCCAAGCGACAGCGACAGGATCGCGCCCGCCGTGGAGCGGCCGACGCCCGGCAGCGCCGCGACGTCATCGAAATGAGGCGGGAATACGCCGCCGTGCAGCTCAACCACCTGTTTAGCCGCCTTGTGCAGGTTACGCGCCCGTGCGTAATAGCCGAGGCCGGTCCACAGATGCAGCACTTCATCAAGCGGCGCGGCGGCCAGGTCGGCAACCGTGGGGAAGCGCGCCATAAAGCGTTCGAAATAGGGAATAACGGTGGCAACCTGCGTCTGCTGCAGCATCACTTCGGAGAGCCACACCTTATAGGGCGTTTTCTCCAGCTGCCACGGCAGAGTTTTACGGCCAAAGCGTTGGTACCACTCCAGCACCTGTTGCGCGAACTGCGGCGCCTGCATCATAAGAAGGAAATTTTCCGTGTTTACTCTACAATCAGGCAGGAATTCCAGCACAGAGACATCAGGGTGTAAACCGGAAGATTGCAAAGGCTTGCTTCTGTTACTTAACTTTGCATAATGCCCGTTTCCCTGAACAGGCTAACCAGCAGGTTTCAACATGATTAATGACGTCATCACCCCGGAATTTGATGAGAACGGGCGGCCTTTGCGCCGTATCCGCAGTTTTGTGCGCCGCCAGGGGCGCTTAACGAAAGGACAGCAGCTCGCGCTCGACAATTACTGGCCGGAGATGGGCGTCGAGTATCAGCCGCAGCCGCTGGACATGGTTGCGCTGTTTGGCCGCGAAGCGCCGCTGGTGCTGGAGATTGGTTTTGGCATGGGCGCCTCGCTGGTGACCATGGCGCAGAACAATCCGCATCAGAACTTCCTCGGCATTGAAGTGCATGCGCCGGGCGTCGGTGCCTGTCTGGCATCGGCCAAAGAGGCTGGCGTGCAGAATCTGCGCGTGATGTGTCACGACGCGGTGGAAGTGCTGGAAAACATGGTGCCGGACAATTCGCTGCGCATGGTGCAGCTGTTTTTCCCGGATCCATGGCATAAGGCGCGCCACAACAAGCGCCGCATCGTCCAGGTACCGTTTGCCGAGCTGGTGCTGCGCAAGCTGAAGCTGGGCGGCGTGTTCCACATGGCGACCGACTGGGAAGAGTACGCCACGCACATGCTGGAAGTGATGAGCAGCATCGATGGCTATAGCAATCAGTCGGAGAGCCAGAATTACGTGCCGCGTCCGGAAACGCGTCCGTTAACCAAATTTGAGCAGCGCGGGCAGCGACTGGGCCATGGCGTATGGGATCTGATGTTTGAGAGGGTGAAATAATGGCTGTAAAACGTAGCCGCCGTTTACGTAAAAAGTTGCATGTTGATGAGTTTCAGGAGCTGGGCTTCTCTGTTGCCTGGCGTTTTGCCGAAGGCACCAGCGAGGAAGAGGTGGATGCCACGCTCGATCAGTTCATCAATGAGGTGATCGATCCGAATGGTCTGGCCTATGACGGCAGCGGCTATCTGGTGTGGGAAGGGCTGGTGTGTCTGCAGCAGACCGGCAAATGCACCGACGCGCACCGCGAGCTGGTGCGTAACTGGCTGGAAAAGAAAAATCTCGCCGATATTCAGGTCACTGAACTCTTCGACGTTTGGTGGGACTAAGTTTTATTACAGTATGCTGGTGCGCATAAATGCGCACCCTACAGGGGATTGCCCTTACGGGGGCGCCATTTATGGCGACCTGGACCGCATGCTGATGCGTATAAATGCGTACCCTGCGGGGGATGGTCCTTTGTAGGGTCGCCATTTATGGCGACCTGGACCGCATGCTGAAGCGTATAAATGCGCACCCTGCGGGGGATGGTCCTTTGTAGGGTCGCCATTTATGGCGACCTGGTAACAACCGCAAACTGTCTTGCTCTTTCCCGCACAGAATACTCAGGAGATTTCATGGTTCGTAAGGCTCTTCTCGCCGCGCTGCTGCTGGCGGCGGCTCAGGCGCATGCTGACTATCAGTGCAGCGTCAATCCAAAGGATGATGTGATCATCAAACCCCAGAGCGTGCAGGTGGTGGGCAGCAACGGCAACCTTGAAATCACGCCGCAGGGCGATGTGCAGTTCAACGGCAAGTCGGTGAGCGTCGATAACGCCACGCGCCAGCAGGCGATTGACTACCAGAACGCGCTGCGTCGCGATCTGCCGTGGGTCGACAGCGGCGCAACCACCCGTCTGGAGCGGGGCCGCGTGGCGCTGGATAAAGTGATTGTCGAAAAACTCGGCTCGGACAGCAATGTGCGCAATCGCCTGACCACGCTGAACGGTCAGCTGAAGCAGCAGATGAACCGCATCATCGAGCATCGCCCGGATGGCCTGACTTTCCACCATCAGGCCATTGAGCAGGTGCGCGCCGACGGCGAGAAGCTGGTGCAGAGCACGCTGGGCGGGGTGTTGCAGGATAGCCTGAACGAGATGGGTACCAAACAGGCCGCCAGCGGCAGCAATCCGCTACAGGCGCTGATGGGCAACCTCGGCGGGCTACAGCAGTCGATTCAGACTGAATGGAACAATCAGGAGCAGGATTTCCAGAACTTCGGTCATGAAGTGTGTAACCGGGTGACCGCACTGGAGAGCCAGCGCAAGACGCTGATGCAGAACGTAAAGGGCTAAGCCAGCCGCGTTGCCGCTGAATGCACGGAACATCACGGCGTCATTGTTCTTCTGAACAGTGGCGCCTTTTTTATCCCCGCAACTTTTAAGCCAAGATTTAACGGGTTGTCTTAGATTCGGGACGAATCTGATAACGACAAAATTTCCGCATTAATAACTATATCAACGGGCATTCAGCCTATTGAACTTATTAATTTTTAAGGAAATTTTATGTTATTTTCTGACACCTCTGCTTCCAGTTCACACCCGGTTTTATCCCCCCCTGTGGTTATCGTTGCCGAACGCGGCTGGTACAACGATCCGCAAAAACGCTGGCAGGGAACGGTACAAACGCCGGACGCCGTTGAAGTCATCGTGACGGTTAACGGTGGCAATCCGCTACACGTGCCGGTGATCAATGGCCACTTCGAGTGGATGCCGCCGCAGCCGATGGCCGATGGTGAATACCAGCTCACCTTTACCGCCGTGGATGCCGCCGGCAATCACAGCGCACCCACGCGCGTGGATTACAATATCGATACCCATCCGCCCGCCAGACCGATCATCGAAGCGATTGAAGACCACGTTGCCGGCGGCGTGGAGGACGGTAACAGCATCCGCCGTAACGGCTATACCAACGATGATCAGCCGGTGGTACGCGGGCAGGCCGAAGGCAACGCGTTGGTTTATCTCTATAATGGCAACCAACTTCTCGCCTCTGTCCGTGCCGATGCGCAGGGCAATTGGCAGGCACAACTCGATCTGCCGCAGGACGGAACCTATAACCTGACGGCGCAGGCCGAGGACCGCGCCGACAACCGCAGTCAGCCGTCGCCGAAGTGGACCTTTCATCTCGATACGCTTACCCCGGAAACGCCGACGTTCAGCTATTACGACGACAATCGCGGGCTGTATCAGGGCCAGTTTGGCCGCGGCAAACCCACCGATGATGTCCGGCCGGAACTGCACGGCGAAGCCGAGCCCGGCAGCGTGGTGCGCATTCAGTATGCCGCACCGGGCGGAAAGTGGATTGTCGGCGGTACGGCCACCGTCGACAGCAGCGGCCACTGGCACTGGACGCCGCCGCAGGATCTGCTGCCGGACGGCGACTGGCGTTTTCGCAGCCGCAGCAGCGATAAAGCCGGCAACGTCAGTCAATGGAGCGACAGCTGGACGCTGACCATCGACACCCGTATCAACACGCCCACCATCCTGCAGGCTATCGATGACGTCGGCACCATCCAGCCGGTGCTGCCGGGCCAGACCACCGACGATAAGCGGCTCGATTTTTCCGGACAGGCTGAGCCTTACAGTCAGGTGACGCTGTACCAGAACGGCGTGGCAGCCGGCAGCGCGACGGTGGGGGCCGATGGGCGCTGGCAGATTACCCCGGACCGCGACATGCAGCCGGGCAGCAACAACTTTACGGTAAAAGCGGTCGATGTGGCGGGTAACGTCAGTGACTATGCGCCCAACTGGGCGATTAACTATGACTCTGGCGTAAAGCACAGTTCTGGCGAAGAGAACTGGAACTGTCGCGCCAATACCAGCTGGCAAACCGGCCGTGTGTATCAGTACGGCGGGTTGAAAGTCACCGAACTGAAACATGGCACCACCAACAACTGTTTCTATACCGGCATCATGAACCGGCCAGATGGCTATGAAAGCAAAGCGATTGAGATGCTGGATCATTCGGTCGTGCAGTTTGATTTTGGCGCCACCAATTACGTGGAGTTCAATTATGGCTATCTCCACAATTGCGATACCTACGTGGATATCTTCTCCCCCAGCGGCGAGCTGCTGGGGCGCGAATACCTGCAGCCCGGTGGCGCCAGCCGGTCTGAGCAGGGCCTGAACACCTTTAGCTGGCAGGCTCCGGCGGGCCAGCAGATTGGCTATATTGACGTCCATTCGGGCGAAGATCCGGATACCTATAAAAAAGTGCTGTGCTGGAACGTGCTGGTGAAGCGCGATGTCGGCTGGATTATTGATACTGTGCGCTGGGGCAAAGACGAGAGCCTGGTACAGCACCATACGCTGCCGGAAACGCAGGAACAGGAGGGCGCGCAGCTGCATCTGAATGATGTGCAGCAGTGGCTGGCGGCGCACAGCGGACAACCGCTGCAGGGCTTCTCTGCGCTGGTGCTGGAAGGAGAACATCAGCAGCTTGATTATCAGCAGCTGACGCAGCATATCAGCGGCCTGCAGCATATCGATCTCACTGGCTCAGGAGACAATCTGCTGCAGCTGGATGCGCAGCAGCTGTTGCAGCAGGCGCATCAGGATGTGTTGCTGCCAGAGCGCACGCGCAGCTGGCTGATTGATGGTGATGCCGGCGACGTGGTACAGCTCAGCGATAGCACGCAATTTTATCAGCAGTGGCAGCAGCAGGGGACGCAGCAGAGCGGTGGCAAAGTGTGGCAGGTGTTTGAGAGTCTCGACCACAGCGCGACGCTGTTAATCAATAATGAGGTGATGGTCGCCTGAGCGTAACAGATGCAGCCGTGCCGCACAGCACGGCTGCCAGCGGAAAAGGCGCGCGCCTTCTCCGCTGAATTTACATGAACAGCTCCAGCAGCGAATTCAGGAACAGTTTGCCTTTTTCGGTAATCTGCCAGTGCTCTGGCTGCTCCTGCACATAACCGGCGGCGATGGCTGCGTCGATCTGCGGGCGAATCACTGCCTCGTCCAGCCCGGTGTAGCGCTGAAAGTCGGCGCGCGGCGCGGCTTCCAGCAGGCGGAACCGGTTCATAAAGAACTCGAACGGCTTGTCCTCGTCCGGCACGTCATGCTGCTTATCCAGATAGTTGCCCTTCATAAAACCGCGCGGATGACGGGTTTTCACCGTGCGCACAATGCGCCCGTCCGGCTGCGTCAGCTTGCCGTGCGCGCCACAGCCGATGCCGAGGTAATCACCGAAGCGCCAGTAGTTCAGGTTATGCTCGCAGCGATAGCCCGGTTTGGCGTAGGCCGAGGTTTCATACTGCTGATAGCCTGCGGCGCTCAGCAGCTGATGACCCTGCTCAAAGATATCCCACAGCGCATCGTCATCCGGCAATACCGGCGGGCGTGAACCAAACAGCGTGTTGGGCTCAATGGTCAGCTGATACCACGACAGATGCGGCGGATTGAGGGCAATCGCCTGGCGCAAATCGTCCAGCGCCTCTTCCAGCGACTGATCCGGCAGGCCGTGCATCAGGTCGAGGTTAAAGCTGCGCAGGCCGAGACCGGCCGCCAGCTGTGCCGCGCGGACCGCCTCGTCCGGACCGTGAATGCGCCCCAGGCGCGTCAGCTTTTGCGGACTGAAACTCTGCACGCCAATCGAAATCCGATTAATGCCCGCCCGCTGATAGCCGCTGAAGCGATCGGCTTCCACCGTGCCCGGATTGGCTTCCATGGTGATTTCGGCGTCCGCCGCCAGCGGCAGGCGCGCACGCACGCCATCCATTAGCTGCTGCATCGCTTCGCTGCTCAGCAGGCTGGGCGTGCCGCCGCCGATGAAAATGGTGCGCACTTCGCGCCCGGCGGTCAGCGGCAGATCCTGGTCAAGATCGTTGAGCAGATGCTGCACATACTCACTGTGCGGCACTTCGCCTTTAAGCGCGTGCGAGTTGAAGTCGCAGTACGGACACTTCTGCACGCACCACGGGATGTGGATATAAAGGCTTAACGGTGGTAACTCAGGCATTGCGCATCGCTTCCAGCAGCAGCGTCAATGCTTTACCCCGGTGCGACACGGCACGCTTTTCATCCTTGCTTAGCTCGGCGGCGGTTTTACCCAGCGCCGGCACGTAGAAGATCGGATCATAACCGAAACCGCCTTCACCGGCAGCTGCGCGGGTAATCTCCCCGGCCCAGCTGCCGTGGAACACCAGCGGCGTCGGGTCGGAGGCGTGACGCACGTACACCAGCACGCAGTGGAACTGTGCCTGGCGCTCGCCGTCCGGCACCAGCTCCAGTGCCTGCAGCAGTTTGTCGAGATTCTGCTGGTCGCTGGCATCAACGCCGGCATAGCGTGCCGAGTAAATGCCCGGTGCGCCGCCCAGCGCATCGACCGCCAGCCCGGAGTCATCGGCAATCGCCGGCAGGCCGGTGATCTGCGCAGCGTGACGCGCTTTCAGGATGGCGTTTTCGATAAAGGTCAGCCCGGTCTCTTCGGCAGACTCTACGCCCAGCTCGGTTTGCGCCACGATATCCAGGCCGAAGGCCGCTAACAGATCGGCCAGTTCACGTACTTTGCCCGGATTACCGGTGGCGAGCACAACTTTTTGCATAACAGTTCCAGATTAACGAATTACAGCAGGTACCAGAGACCCGGGAACAGATCCATACCGAGGAAGTTCAGCGCATACAGCACCAGAATTACGATCATCGCCGAGAAATCAATGCCGCCCATCGCCGGCAGGATACGGCGAATCGGTGCCATCAGCGGTTCGGTCAGCTGGATCAGCACATAGTCCATCGCACCGCGTCCCTGGCTGATCCAACTCATCAGCGAGCGAATGATGATCACCCAGAACACCAGATAGCCGGCGGATTTGACCAGTGACAGCAGGCCCACCAGCAGGTTGGTCGGATCGACGGAGAACACCCCGACCTGAATCAGCAGCAGAATCGGATATTTCAGCGTGGTCAGCACGAATGCCAGCAGCAGTGACGCGGTGTCAATCGGTCCCAGCGCCGGCAAAATGCGGCGCAGCGGTTTAACAATCGGCTGGGTGATCTTCACGACAAACTGCGCCAGCGGATTGTAAAAGTCACAGCGTGACCACTGCATCCAGATGCGCAGCAGCAGCACCATCACGTACAGATCAATCAGCGTTTTGACTAAAAACGTCAGTGTTAACATGAGGTTCCTCAATTATTGTTGTGAAGGGCGTGCATAATCCCGCGCGCCAAATACCGCGGTGCCGATGCGCACCATCGTACTGCCTGCGGCAATCGCCGCATCCATATCGTCGCTCATTCCCAGAGAAAGCGTATCGACGCCTGGATAGTCCTGTTGCAAGGCGCGAAACGCGCTGGCCATCTGCTGGCACACCGCCAGCTGGCGCGCGTAATCCTGCTCGGGCGCCGGAATCGCCATCAGCCCACGCAGGCGCAAACGCGGCAGGGCGGCAATCTGTTGTGCCAGCCCGGCGACGGCCTCCAGCATGATGCCAGATTTGCTGTGCTCGTCACTGATATTTACCTGAATTAACACGTTGAGCGGCGGCAGCGCGGCCGGACGCTGATCGTTCAGCCGCTGCGCGATACGCAGACGGTCAACGGTATGGCACCAGGCAAAGTTTTCCGCCACCAGACGGCTTTTATTGGATTGTAACGGCCCGATAAAGTGCCATTGCAGATCAGGATGTGCGGCCAGTTCGGCAACTTTTTCAACCCCTTCCTGCACGTAATTTTCACCGAAGGCGCGCTGTCCGGCGGCAATGGCTTCTGCGATAGCGCTCGCAGGTTTGGTTTTGCTCACTGCAAGCAGCGTAATTTCTTCTGGCGCGCGGCCGCAACGCGCGGCGGCAGCAGCGATCCGCTCGCGCACTTGCTGTAAGTTGTGCTCAATGGAAGTCATAGTCAGGAGAAGTTAAATGGATTTGGATGACGTTGTGGCGCTTAGTGTAAAGCATAATGCGGCCGATCTGCACCTTTGCAGCGGACATTTACCGCACTGGCGCCGGCAGGGCGTACTGGAGCCAATACCGCAACAGCACAGCTTGCCTGAGCGCTGGCTGCAGGCCTTTAGCGAGCAGTGGCTTAGCGCCGCGCAGCGCAGCGAGTTAGCTGGCAGCGGTCACGTCGATTTCGCCATCATGCTCGGCAACGGCAGCCGGCTGCGCGCCAATCTGTTCCGCCAGCGTCACGGACTGGCGCTGGCGCTGCGGCTGATTGCCAGTCAGCCACCGGATATAGCGCGCCTGCAGCTGCCGGACGTGGTGCGCTCGCTGCTGCAGCTGGAGGAAGGGCTTATCCTCATCACCGGCGCGACCGGCAGCGGCAAATCCACCACGCTGGCGGCGCTGGTGGATAGCCTTAATCGTCAGCAGGCGCGCCACATTATCACGCTGGAAGATCCGATCGAGTTCGTCCATCACAGCCAGCGTTCGCTGATTCAGCAGCGCGAAATCGGCGCGCACTGCGCTTCGTTTCAGCTCGGATTAAAAGCGGCGCTGCGTGAAGACCCGGATGTGATCCTGCTGGGTGAGCTGCGCGACAGCGAAACCATCCGCCTGGCGCTGACCGCTGCTGAGACCGGCCATCTGGTGCTGGCCACGCTGCATACGCGCGGCGCGACGCAGGCGGTGGACCGGCTGGTGGATGTGTTTCCGTCCGAGGAGAAAAACCTCGTACGCACGCAGCTGGCCGGCAGCCTGAAAGCGGTGCTGGCGCAGCGTTTAGTCGCCGCCAAAGCCGGTGGCCGCATTGGCCTGTTTGAAGTGCTGGTGGCGACGCCGGCGGTCGCTAACCTGATCCGCGAAGGCAAAATGCATCAGCTGCCCGGTGTGTTGCAGACCGGCGCGCAGGCAGGGATGCAGACTTTCGCTCAGAGCGAGCAGGCCCGGCGTGAGGCGGGATTAATTTGAGCGGCGACGTGCCCTGAGAACCGTCGACACGGCGGCGCGAAACCGCGCGGCCGTGTCCGGGCTGATTTAATGCGTCTCGAACCAGTCCTGCAGGATAATCACCGCGGACTGCGAATCGATATGGCCTTTCTGCAGCGCGCGATAGCCGCCGCGTTCGAACAGATCGGCACGCGCTTCAACGGTGCTCAGGCGCTCATCCTGCAGCTCCACACGCACGCCGAAGCGGCCGTGCAGCCGGTTAGCAAACTTGCGTGCGCGCGCCGTCAGCGGCTGTTCGCTGCCGTCCATGTTGAGTGGCAGGCCAACCACCACGTAATCCGGCTGCCACTCTTTCAGCAGCTTACCAATGAGCTCCCAGTCCGGCGTGCCGTCCTGCGCTTTCAGCGCGGTGAGCGGGCGCGCAGTGCCGGTCAGCTGTTGCCCGATGGCAACGCCGATGCTTTTGGTACCGAAGTCAAAGCCGAGCAGCGTTTCACTGGCCATCAGGCGTGCCCTGCATCGCTGGTCATGTTGTGGATGTCCACACCCATGCTGCGCGCGGCTTCACGCCAGCGTTCGGCAATCGGCGTCTGGAACAGGATCTGCGTATTGGCCGGCGTGGTCAGCCAGGCATTCTCCAGCAGCTCATTTTCCAGCTGATCCTTCTCCCATGCGCAATAACCCAGCGCTACCAGCACGTTCTCTGGCTGTTCACGCGTGCCGATCGCTTCCAGCACATCGCGTGAAGTGGTGATCACCGTATTGTCAGAAATGCGAATACTGGAGGAGAACACGCGCTGGGCCGAGTGCAGAATAAAGCCACGATCTTCCGCCAGCGGACCACCGGCAAACACCGGTTTGTCCAGTTTGATGGCAGGATCGCGTTCTGATGGGCTGATCTTAAGTTTTTTCAGGATGCCTTCGACCGTCAGGTTGTCCATCGGCTTGTTAACGATCAAACCCATGGCACCCTCTTCGTTATGCTCGCAGATATACACCACCGAGCGTTTGAAGAAAGGGTCCTGCAGCGACGGCATCGCAATCAAGAAATGGTGCTGTAAATTCATTCTCACTCGTTTACCAAAAATAGCCGGTGCTGAACGGCTGCACCGGCTTTGGGTGGTTCACGGAGCTCTCACTCCTGCGGCATCCTCAGCCCAAACGTTTTTCAATCGCGTCCATCAGCATGCCGGTGATGGAGACCGGGAACGCCGCCTCGATTTCGCGGATGCAGGTTGGGCTGGTGACGTTAACTTCTGTCAGTTTATCACCGATAATATCGAGGCCGACAAAAATCAGCCCTTTGGCTTTCAATGTCGGACCTACGCGGCGGGCAATTTCCCAGTCGCTGTCGCTCAGCGGACGGGCTTCGCCGCGGCCACCGGCGGCGAGGTTGCCACGGGTTTCGCCGCCCTGCGGAATGCGTGCCAGGCAGTATGGCACCGGTTCACCATCGACCACCAGCACGCGTTTATCACCGTCTTTGATCGCCGGCAGATAATTTTGCGCCATGCAGAAGAACTGACCGTGGTTGGTCAGCGTTTCGGTGATCACGCCGAAGTTGGCGTCATCTTTTTTGATGCGGAAAATCGACGCGCCGCCCATGCCGTCGAGCGGCTTGAAGATCACATCGCCATGCTCCTGCCAGAACGCGCGCAGCTGCTCTTTGTTGCGCGTCACCAGCGTGTCTGGCGTCAGGTCGGCAAACCAGGCGGTGTAGAGTTTTTCGTTGCAGTCACGCAGGCTCTGCGGTTTGTTAACGATCAGCGTGCCTTGCTCTTCCGCGCGCTCCAGCAGATAGGTTGCGTAGATAAACTCGGTATCAAACGGCGGGTCTTTACGCATCAGCACCACGTTAAGATCGGCCAGCGGGATAGTCTGCTCGCTGCCAAACGTGTACCACTGATCGTAGTTCTGCTCGACGCTCAGCAGCCGGGTGCGCGCGTAAGTCACGCCACCGCGCAGCGACAGATCGCCCATCTCCATGTAGTGAATTTCATAACCGCGGCGCTGTGCTTCCAGCAACATGGCGAAGCTGGAGTCTTTTTTAATGTTGATGGACGAAATCGGGTCCATAACGATGCCAAGCTTAATCATTATTCTCTCCTCAAAGGGGAATTCAGCCACCCCGTTCCGTGCGAAAGCGTTGTGCTGGTCAGTTATCTGCGTGTGTCTTCGGGCTGAAAGTATCCCTTAACCGAGGTCACCAAACCTCACCTGAAGTGCCGTGATGGCGGTGAGCGCCGTGGTTTCGGTGCGCAAAACGCGCGGACCGAGCAGGATATCGGTAAAGCCGTGCTGCGCCGTCATGGCAATTTCCTCTGCCGACAGGCCGCCTTCCGGGCCAATCAGCAGCCGTACGCGTTCAACCGGCTGCGGCAGCGTATTGATGCTGTGGCTGGCGCGCGGATGCAGGTTGAGCTTCAGGCCGTCATCCGCTTCGGCGCACCAGGCTTCGAGCGTCATCGCGGCGCGGATTTCCGGCACGCGATTACGACCGCACTGCTCGCAGGCGGCGATGGCAATTTTCTGCCACTGCTGAATCTTTTTCGCCAGGCGTTCGGCATCCAGCTTTACGCCACAGCGTTCAGAAAACAAGGGCGTAATCACATTCACGCCCAGTTCGATCGATTTCTGGATAGTGAATTCCATTTTTTCACCGCGCGACATCACCTGACCGAGGTGTAAGTGCAGCGGGGATTCGCGATCGTCAGGCTGGCTGGCAAGGACCTTTACTTTTACACGCTTTTTGTCGGCCTGGGTGATTTCGGCGCTAAAAGTCAGATTACTGCCATCAAACAGCTCGATCTGCTGTCCGGCGCTCATGCGCAGCACGCGGCCGACGTGGTTGGCGGCATCCTCATCAAGCAGAACTTCACTGTTAACGGTTAGAGCTTCGGGGTGATAAATGCGGGGTATGCGCATGCGGTTCCTGCCGGCGTTATGCCGCATCGCGCGATGCGGCCCAATCGAAAAAAGCTAGTGTAGGGTAGCGCTTTCAGCGCTGGCAAGCCTGCTGTACCCAGGAATTGTGATTTCCCTGCACCGCGGCGATGCGCTGGTCACGTTCGCACTCCCACGGTGTGACCGGATACTGCTTGTTCCACGCGGTGAACAGCTGGGTTTGCTGGCGTGACAGGCGCAGATGATACTGGTCGCGCATATAGAAGTAGGTGCGGGCGATGGCGCCGCGCGCGCGCTCGGGAGGCTCGGCGCGCTTCTGCTTAAAATCGATCTTCATGCTGCACTGACCGTACGGCTGCTCGCCACCGTTCCACTGGCTGTACTGGAAGTTGTTGCGGTCGCCGTTCACTTCGCCGATGGCTGGCTGCAGGTTGTGCAGATCGCTTTCGATGCGGCGGTAATCTGCGTCTTTGCTGCAGTTTTTGCGTCCGCCATTTTGCCAGCACTGACGCTGATGACCAAACTCCCATGCCGGCATGACGTGTTCCCACTCGATGCGTTCCGCGCGGTTGGCGTTCTTGCGCACGCTATAGCCGCAGCTGCTCAGATCCGGCACGCCTTTTTTACCGTGCCAGCTGATTTTGCAGCCGCAATAAAAATCCGCCGGCGCATCCGCGTTGATCTTTGCCGCGACCACTTTCGCCTGCTGAAAATTGTTCTGGTTGTAATGGGTGAGACTGAGGCTGTACGCGCTGAGCGGCGCGACCAGCAGAGAGAGTAATAACAGCGTTTTGCGAGACATATTCCAAAAAATAACCTGGTACCGAAAAGGGCGGCAGCGTAACAGAATGGCCGGGCGCGGGGAATGAGAATCGCGGACTAATCCGCTGCGTATTCACCGGGTTGCAGCAGCGTACCGCAATGCACACAGCGATATTCGCTCTCACCACGCACCACGCGGTTATGGCGGCGTACCGTCAGCTGATGTTGCTGGCAGCGACAGCGATAGGGGAAGGTATTGCTGCGCACCGAAGTGATTGCGAACTGATGGGTGCGGCGGGCGGGCACGCCCAGCACGTCCTCCATCATCCACTTCCACTCTTTGCCGTGCGGCGGCACGCGGCCGAAGGTTTTCCACACCAGCAGATGCGCCAGCTCATGCGGCACCACTTCATCAATAAAAGCCTGCTGGTTTTCCAGCAACAGCACCGGGTTGAGGCGAATTTGCCACTGCTCCAGCCACGCGGTGCCTGCGGCCGTGCCGCGCTGCTGATAAACCAGCGTCGGCTCTTCGAAATGACGTTCGAGTTTTTGCTGAGCCAGCTGCAAAAAATGGCGCAGCGAGCGCATGACGGCTTGTTGCAGGGCGATGGGCAGACGTGGCGTTTTCATGTGCGGCAGCATAAGGCGTTGCCGCGGGGTACGCAACTGCATGCGCACAGGCGGCAGATAAAAAAAAGGGCCGCCCTGCGGCAGCCCCGGTTAACGCATCTGGCCTTACTGCTGGCCGATATCGCGCAGTTTTTTGCCCGACATCAGGTTGCGCTCGATGTGCTCCAGCGAGACGTTTTTGGTCTCCGGAATCAGCGCGACCGTCAGCAGAATAAAGAACACGTTCAGCGCGGCGTAGACCCAGAAAGTCGGCGCGTTGCCCAGCGAGTTCAGCATGGTCAGGAAGGTGGCACCAACGATCATGTTGGCAATCCAGTTGGTCGCGGTAGAGACGGTGATACCAAAATCACGCCCTTTCAGCGGCTGAATTTCAGAACACAGTACCCAAATCAGCGGACCGGCTGACATCGCGAAGCCAACAATGAACATCAGCAGCATGGCGATAGCAAAGTACTGCTCACCGGCAGAGTTAATGCCAATGTGCAGCATGGTACCGAGGATACCCATGCCGGCTGCCATCACCAGGAAGCCCAGCACCAACGTGGGTTTACGGCCCCAGCGATCCACCAGACCGATAGCAATAAAGGTGGCCAGCACGTTCACCAGACCTACGATCACGGTGCCCCACATTTGCTGCGTGGTATTGGCGAAGCCGGCGATTTCGAAGATTTTCGGTGCGTAGTACATGATGACGTTCATGCCGGTGAACTGCTGCATCACCTGCAACAGCACGCCGAGGAACACCGCGCGGCGGAAGTTGCTATTGCTCTGGAACAGCTGCCAGCCGGACTGTTTGATCTTCAGGCTTTCGCGGATCTCATCCAGCTCGCGTTTCGCCTGCTCGCTGGTGTCACGCAGGCGATCCAGCACGCGCTGTGCATCGCGGAAGTCACCTTTCGCCGCCAGCCAGCGCGGGCTGTTTGGCAGGAACACCACGCCAACCAGCAGCAGCACCGCCGGAATAGTGATGATGCCCAGCATCCAGCGCCAGTCGCCCGAGGCACTGAACGCGGTGTCAGACAGGTAAGCGCCGAGAATACCGATGGTGATCATCAGCTGATACAGGGAAATCATACTGCCGCGGATCTTCTCCGGTGCGATTTCCGAGAGATACAGCGGGGCGGTATAAGAGGCAACGCCGACGGCAAGGCCGAGCACCACGCGTGCGGCAATCAGCATTTCCGGGTTTGGCGCCATCGCCGACCACAGTGAACCGATAACGAACAGGATGGCACCGGCCATCAGGCTCTTTTTACGGCCGAGACGCGAAGACATCCAGCCGCTGCCCACAGCACCGACCGCAGCACCGAACATCATTGAGCTGACGATCCACTCCTGCTGATGTGCGGTAACGTTGAAATCTTTCGCGATGAAGGGCAGGGCACCGGCGATAACGCCGATATCCAGACCGAACAGCAGGCCCGCCAGAGCGGCCAGAAAGCAGACAAACAGGGTCATCGCCTTGTTTGAGGTTCTGCTTTTGTGAGTATTACCAGGCATATTGCCTCCGAAGTTTATCCATCTTTGTTTTTATCAATGTTAAGTAAGCTGCCTGCGGGAAAAAGTGAGTGCGATCACATCGATGTAATCGGTTACACACGCTGAAACCCTGTAATCCAGCATTTTTTGCCCGAATCAGTCACATAACCAGTAAGGTATAGCACCCTTTAAGTTTCTGACATCACTATAAATATCGGCTATCAGACGACGCTGAAAATAACGCATTTTCATCACCGTTACTACGCTGAAAAATCTCTAAATTGAAGATATTAAAAGGATTTCAAAATGTAATCGTTAACACTTTGTTGTAAGCGCAGTGCTAACAGTGTAGACAGCGCTGAAAAATGCGCCTGCGGTGGTATAGACAAAAAGTGTGATGGTGCAAAGGCGGGATAGGGGAAGCGGTCAGGGACGAAAGAGTGGAAATTTCGCCGGTAAAAAAGCCCGCTTGCGCGGGCTCGATTTACCTTCTCCGCTAAGAGAAGAGCGGGGTGAGAGCCGTTGCCCGCACCCGCGTAGATTACAGGCCTGCGGCCTCGCGCAGCTGGGCGGCTTTATCGGTCTGTTCCCACGGGAAGTGTTCACGACCAAAGTGACCGTAGGCAGCGGTTTCTTTGTAGATTGGCTTCAGCAGATCCATCATCTGAATCAGACCGTATGGACGCAGGTCGAAGAACTCACGCACCAGCAGCGTCAGCTGTTCGGTTGAAATTTTCTCGGTACCGAAGGTTTCCACCATGATAGAGGTCGGTTCTGCCACGCCAATCGCGTAAGAAACCTGGATTTCACAGCGATCGGCCAGGCCAGCGGCAACGATATTTTTCGCCACGTAGCGCGCAGCGTAAGCCGCTGAGCGGTCAACTTTCGACGGATCTTTACCGGAGAACGCGCCGCCGCCGTGACGAGCCATGCCGCCGTAAGTATCGACGATGATTTTACGACCGGTCAGGCCGCAGTCGCCCATCGGGCCGCCGATCACGAAACGACCGGTTGGGTTGATGTGGTATTTGGTGCTGGCGTTAATCCACTCGGTCGGCAGTACCGGCTTGATGATCTCTTCCATCACCGCTTCACGCAGATCGGCCTGTGAAATCTCTTCTGAATGCTGAGTTGACAGCACTACCGCATCGATACCGACAATCTTGCCGCCGTCGTACTGGAAGGTAATCTGGCTTTTGGCATCCGGGCGCAGCCATGGCAGCGTACCGTTTTTACGCACTTCAGCCTGACGCTGCACCAGACGGTGCGCGTAGGTCACCGGTGCCGGCATCAGCACGTCGGTTTCATTGGTGGCGTAACCAAACATCAGGCCCTGGTCGCCCGCGCCCTGTTCCAGCGGATCGGTACGGTCTACGCCCTGGTTGATGTCCGGCGACTGTTTACCAATCGCGCTCAGCACCGCACAGGAGTTAGCATCAAAGCCCATATCGGAATGAACATAGCCGATTTCACGTACGGTATTACGGGTGATCTCTTCGATATCGACCCAGGCGCTGGTGGTGATCTCACCGCCAACCAGCACCATACCGGTTTTTACGTAGGTTTCGCAGGCGACGCGTGCTTTGGGATCCTGTTCAAGGATGGCGTCCAGCACGGCATCGGAAATCTGATCGGCGATTTTATCAGGATGTCCTTCTGATACGGACTCGGATGTAAAAAGGTGTTTAGCCATTCTGTTCTTTACCTTGCAAATGGTTTGAATTCGACTGCATAGCGTAAGCGGGATGATGCCAGCTCGACGCCCCTTCAGGCAAAGCCGCAAGCAGTAGGAAGTGTCAGCGTACCAGGCTCACACCGCCTGGATGTTAATCAGTTTAGATGGAAAACCATCTGGACGGCTATTTTAGGTCACTCAGTGCGCGTTTTTCCAGTGCTTTTTCGCCATCCGCATTTATCGCTACAGATCAACTGGAATATTTTCCTGACACCCGCCGCAGCGCGCCGACAAAGATTTTGCATTTTGCCGCGTCAGACTGTATAAAACGCCGCAGTTGTCCCATGGATGACGCCCCCGTGCGTCGCGCTGTCAGAGGCTGTTGATCTGATTTTCATCCACTCCGTTTCCGCATGCTGTTAGCAGGCGCTGGAGGTGATAAAAACAATGAACCACATTTTCGCTCTCTTCGGTTCACGGCGCCGTTCTGGCGCGCTGGCACGCCTTTCCATTTCCAGTTCTGCTCTTTTCTCTCGTCGAAGTTTTCTGCGCTGCGGTAATTATCCCGACACGAGCGCCGGCTAAGCTATTCCCCCAGTATCTCTGCTGTGTTTCACTCGCCTGTGGTGAGGTGATGCGGGACGATTTTGCCCCGTTGTTCACCGCTTCCGGCACGGTGTTTTACACTTAACCTCAGTAAGGCGCACGGTAACCTGCTGAGGCAAGATAAGCAGAATGAGGAAATTTCCATCCGGCGCAGTAGCAGCAAAATCCGGCAACTTTTTCATATTTCAACGGAAAATTGAGGTTCGTGATGTCTGACGACATGAAGAATATCAAGGGTTCGTCAGCTGGCGAACAGGGTGTACTCCGCTCAATGCAGGAGGTGGCGATGAACGATCAGGACGCAAGCAGAATGCTGCGCACCTACAACATTGCCTGGTGGGGAAACAACTATTACGACGTCAACGAACTCGGCCACATCAGCGTCTGCCCGGATCCGGATCAGCCGGAGGTGCGCGTTGACCTGGCGAAGCTGGTTAAAGAGCGCGAGGCCGACGGCCAGCGCCTGCCTGCGCTGTTCTGCTTCCCGCAAATTCTGCAGCACCGTCTGCGTTCGATTAATGCCGCCTTTAAACGCGCGCGTGAATCCTACGGCTATAAGGGCGACTACTTCCTGGTTTACCCGATCAAAGTTAACCAGCATAAGCGCGTGATTGAATCGCTGGTCAACTCCGGCGAGCCGCTGGGGCTGGAGGCGGGTTCCAAAGCTGAGCTGATGGCGGTGCTGGCACACGCCGGGAAAACCCGCTCGGTGATTGTGTGTAACGGCTACAAAGACCGCGAATATATCCGTCTGGCGCTGATTGGTGAAAAGCTCGGCCATAAAGTCTATCTGGTGATTGAGAAGATGACCGAAGTGCGCCTGGTGCTGGAAGAAGCCGAGCGGCTTAACGTGGTGCCGCGCCTCGGCATCCGCGCCCGTCTGGCATCGCAGGGCTCCGGTAAGTGGCAGTCGAGCGGCGGCGAGAAATCCAAATTTGGTCTGGCGGCATCGCAGGTGCTGCAGCTGGTCGATATCATGCGCAAAGCGGGTCGTCTCGACAGCCTGCAGCTGCTGCATTTCCACCTCGGCTCGCAGATGTCCAATATTCGCGATATCGCCACCGGCGTGCGTGAATCGGCGCGCTTCTATGTTGAGCTGGCGAAGCTGGGCGTCAACATCAAGTGCTTTGACGTCGGCGGCGGGCTTGGGGTTGACTACGAAGGCACACGTTCGCAGTCAGACTGCTCAGTCAACTACGGCCTGAACGAATACGCCAATAACGTGATCTGGGCCATCGGTGACGCCTGTGAAGAGCACGGTCTGGAGCATCCGACCGTGATTACGGAATCGGGGCGTGCGGTGACCGCGCATCATACCGTGCTGGTCTCCAACATCATCGGCGTTGAGCGCAATGAATTCAGTACGCCGGTCGCACCGGATGCCGACTCACCGCGCCCGATTCAGAGCCTGTGGGATACCTGGCAGGAGATGCACGAGCCGAGCGTACGCCGTTCGCTGCGCGAATGGCTGCATGACAGCCAGATGGACCTGTTCGACATTCATACCGGCTATTCGTCAGGCACCTACGATCTCGGTCAGCGCGCCTGGGCAGAGCAGCTGTATCTCAGCATCTGCCACTATATTCAGCAGCACCTTGACCCGAGCAACCGCGCCCATCGGCCCATCATTGATGAGCTGCAGGAGCGCATGGCGGACAAGATTTACGTCAACTTCTCGCTGTTCCAGTCGATGCCGGATGCGTGGGGCATCGATCAGCTGTTCCCGGTGCTGCCGCTGGAAGGGCTGAACAAAACTCCGCAGCGGCGTGCGGTACTGCTGGATATCACCTGTGATTCCGATGGCACTATTGATCACTACGTTGACGGCGACGGTATTGCCACCACCATGCCAATGCCGGAGTACGATGTGGATAATCCACCGATGCTGGGCTTCTTCATGGTCGGGGCGTATCAGGAAATCCTCGGCAATATGCACAACCTGTTTGGCGATACCGAAGCGGTTGACGTCTTCGCCTTCCCGGATGGCAGTGTAGAAGTGCAGCTGTCTGATGAAGGTGATACCGTGGCGGATATGCTGCAATACGTGCAGCTCAATCCTAACGATCTGATGACGTTATTCCGCGATCAGGTAAAACAGCAGCAGGATATTGACGAAGAGCTGCGGGCGCAGTTCCTTGAAGAGTTTGAGAGTGGGCTTTACGGCTATACCTATCTCGAAGACGAGTAAGTGTATTTCCCGCAACGGGCTCCGGCTGGAGCCCGTTATTATCACCTTCCCTGACAATCCTTCCTGCCATTTATTCAATTCGTGATCGCTATCACTCTGAAATTATCCCGGCCGAAACAGCAAATTCAAACCGTTTATTAACAAAAGCTATCTGCTTAATTCAGCAGCGAAAGCGCATCGGCAGCGAAAAAAACGTTTTTTAAATCTGTGGCTTAGTGTTGTACCAGCCCGCAAATGACCAATCTTTCTTTTATGAGTTCCTGGCTATCTATAATAAAAATTTAAGCATAAGGCGGTGGGTGAGCGATGTGCAGACTGTCGGTTTTTTGACGCTTTCTGGAATCCCGCTTTAAGCAGTGCAATATCCCATCTTAAGCACAAAGCCAGAATTTATACCAATGCTTTATAATTAATTGCTTATTAATCAATTGATTATTGGTTTTATTTTTTTGTCAGGGCCGATAAGTAAAATCTGAAATCTAAGAATTATCTGATCTTTATATGAAACATGCAGTGAAAATGAAGATTTATTGATTGGTTTAAACGATTAAAGTTCACGCTGTTGTTCACTGAAATCTATTTTTCAAAATGTAAGTTGTAAGTTAACCTTCAGTTAAGGTGTTAAGTTTTATCGATGTTTCCCTTACGAATCACATGAGAAAAGCTGACGGTTTAACGCGCTATCAGCCAGTGTAAGGATCGTAAAATGCGCTGCAAATCCGACTACATTCTGATGCTGGAGCCGGTTCACGCTATTTCCGGTGAAGTGGTGGCATGGGAATTGTTGACGCGTTTCGCAGATGATGCAGATACCAATAATAAGCGTAACCCTGACAGGGATGCAGGGTTCTTCAGTCGGCTTTCTGCTGACGAAAAATGGCAGTTATTCCTCCACCAGGTCGAAAAACTTATTCAGCTTTACCATGCGGGGTTTGAGCAGGTCATCAGCGTTAATGTAGACAGAGATATTGTTTCAGGCATTTTTAAAGATGCTGAAATACAGAGAAAACTGGCCGCGCTGACGCGATTACGGCTGGAAATCTCTGCCTTCTTCACCGCACGTTTTAATAGTGCCGACCTGCTGATCCTGAAAGGCGTAGCCAAAATCACGCCGGCCCCGTTATGGCTCGATGACTTTGGTCCGGGTTTTTCCAACCTGACCATGCTCGATAGCGGAATATTCGACATCGTCAAGATTGATAAAAATTTTTTTTGGCAATTTGGCGAAGATCGCACTTTCGACATTCTGCTCGACCACCTCAATCAATTATGTCGCGGCGTGATTATTGAGGGCGTTGAACATCAACGTCAGGTTGATTTGCTGTCGCAAAAATCAATTTACGGCATGCAAGGCTACCACTGGAAGAGCGTCTATCTCACTGATTTGTTGGCGCAAGTCTGAAAAGAGTTCGGCAGAGCTGTTTTTTCGGACGGGCGGCAAATAACGACTCAGCGCGTTTTCACTGTGCCTCTGGCAGATGAAACCGGCCTGGAGAGGATGTGAGTAATTCATTGAATTATTCGCGAAGAATACCGGTGTCTGGCGATACCGGGCGTTTTTATGGATGCCATTAAGCTTATAACTGCGCGGGATATCGATAAAATGAACAATATCTCTGTAACGCCTAAAGGCGGAACGATTGCTACTGAAGTGAGCGGTAATCAGGTTAATTTGACTGCTCCCAGTGTGGTTAAGCTCAACCTTAATCAGGCTGATATTAAGTCTTTCACACGCAATGGTAGTGATTTAGTGGTCACCACTAAATCCGGTGAAGTCGTTGTTATTCATAAATTCTACGATGCTAACGGCGACAGCGATCTGGTGCTGCAGGACGACAAAGGCGCGCTGTGGTGGGTGGAGGATCCCGGCACAGAAGGCTTCCAGTTTGTCTCTATCGACAGCACGGAAGGGCTGTTAGCGGAAAACGTCACGGGTGACGGCACACTGACCGCCTTTGGTATCGCCGGCGCCGCACTGGCCGGTATCGGTGCGCTGATCGCCGGTAACAACGGCGGTGGCGGCGGCGGTGGTGGGGATAATGGCGGCGGCGACAATGGCGGCGGCGGTGATACCACGGCACCAGCGGCGGTCAGCGATCTGCTGATCACGGATAACGCGGGCAGCGTGCAGGGCGCTATCACGGGCGGCACCAGCACCGATGACAACACGCCTACGCTGAGCGGCACGGCCGAAGCGGGGACCATTGTCAGTATTTACGACGGCACCACGCTGCTGGGTACGGTCACCGTCGGTGCCGATGGCCGCTGGAGTTTCACGACACCCGCTCTGGGTGAAGGGCAGCACAGCCTGACGGTTACCGTCACCGATGCTGCCGGCAACACCAGTCCTGCCACCAGCCCGGTTGATTTCACTGTCGATACGCAGCCACCGGCAGTTGCCACGGACGTGTCCCTGACCAACAACAGCGGCGGCAGCACCACGCCGGTACCAAACGGATCGAGCAGCGATGACAACACGCCGACCCTGAGCGGCCGCGGTGAAGCGGGCGCTGTCGTCAGCGTTTACGATGGTCAGACGCTGCTCGGCACGGCGCTGGTGGGCGCGAACGGCAACTGGAGTTTTACCACGCCAGCGCTGAGCAATGGCAGCCACAGCCTGACCGTGACGCTGACGGACGCTGCCGGCAACGTCAGCGCTGCGTCCTCGCCGTTTGTGGTGACGATTCAGGCGGGCCTGCCCTCAACCAGCAGTTCGCTGCAAATTACCGACGATAGCGATGCCACGCTGCGCACGCTGAGCGATGGCGCCAGTACCAAAGACAGCACGCCGGTGCTGAGCGGCCTGGCGAGCGCTAACGCCGTCATCACGCTGTACAACGGCACCACGCTGCTGGGCAGTACCATTGCCGACGGCAGTGGTCAGTGGCGCTTCACTCCCGCCACGCTGGCAGATGGTACTTACGCGTTCCGCGCGGTTGCCACCGACGCCGCCGGTAACGTCACCACCTCCGTCACCCTGACGGTCACCATTGATACCGTGGCGCCCGGCGCGGCAGGCGATCTGCTGCTGACCGGCGACAGCAATGGCACCGTGACGCCGATTGCCGCCGGCGGCAGCAGCAATGACAACACGCTGGTGCTGAGCGGCACGGCAGAGGCCGGCAGCACCGTTACGGTACGCGATGGCAACGTCGTGCTCGGCACGGCTATCGTCGGCAGTAACGGCAGCTGGAGCTTCACCACGCCAGCGCTCAGCGACGGCAATCACAGCCTGACTACCACGGTAACCGACAGCGCCGGCAATACCGGTCCGGCGTCAGCGGCTATCGTGGTCACCGTCGATACCACCGCACCGGCGGCGATCGGCGATCTGCAGGTGAGCGACAACGTGGGTGCCAGCCAGGGCCCGCTGACGTCGGGCGCTACCACCGATGACAACACACCTACCCTGAGCGGCAGCGGCGAAGCCGGTGCGCTGATCAGCATTTACGACGGCAGCACGCTCCTGGGCAATACCCTTGTCGGGGCCAACGGCAGCTGGAGCTTTACCACGCCAGCGCTCAGCAACGGCAGCCACAGCCTGACCGTTACGCAAACTGATGCGGCGGGCAACGTCAGCAGCGCGACCGCGGAATTTGTGGTCAATGTGGACGCTGCGCTGCCGCCCGCCAGCGCCAGCATTGAGCTGGTGGGCGACAGCGGCAATACCCTCGTCTCACTGCAAAACGGCGCCGTCACCAATGACGACAGCCCGACCCTCGCCGGCCTGACCCGTGCGGGCAGCCTCGTCCGCATCTTTGACGGCGGCGATCTGCTCGGCAGCACCACCGCCGACGGCAATGGGCAGTGGAGCTTTGCCCTGAGCAACCTGAGTGAGGGCGGCCACGCGTTCAGCGCCACCATTACCGACGTTGACGGCAATGTGATTGACACCGTCACCCTGAACATTACGGTTGATACCACGCCACCGGCGGCAGCCAGCGATCTGGCACTGCTGAACGATGCCGGCAGTACCGCACAGCCGGTGACAGGCGGCAGCGCGATCAACGATGCGACACCGCTGCTGAGCGGCACGGCGGAAGCCGGCAGTATTGTCACGATTCGCGATGGCAACACCGTTCTCGGTAGCGTCAGCGTGGGCAGTAACGGTAGCTGGAGCTTCACCACGCCAGCGCTGGGCGAGGGCAATCACAGCCTGAGCACCACGGTGACCGATGCCGCCGGCAACGTCAGCCCGGCATCAACGCCGATCGCCTTTAGCGTTGACACCACCGCGCCTGCCGCCGTCAGCGGCCTGCAGGTGACGGATAACGCGGGCAGCGCCACCGGCGCGCTGGCTTCCGGCCAGACCACCGACGATCGCACACCAACCCTGAGCGGTTCGGCAGAAGCGGGCGCGGTGGTGCGTATCTATGACGGCACCACGCTGCTCGGTAGCGTGACCGCCGCCAGCAACGGCAGCTGGAGCTTTACGCCAGATGCGCTCACCAACGGGCAGCACAGCCTGACCACCACGGTGACTGACGCGGCCGGCAACGTCAGTCCGGCATCGCCGGTGTTCACGGTCAACATTGAGGCGGGCGTGCCGGCCACCAGCAGCCTGCTGATTGTCACCGATGATAACGGCAGCACGCTGGTCGAACTGGCCAATAACGACAGCACCACCGACAGCACGCCGATTCTCAGCGGCCAGGCCGGGGCGGGCGATCTCGTCACCCTGTACAACGGCAGCACGGTTTTGGGCAGCGTGGTCGCGGGCAGCAACGGACAGTGGAGCTTCACGCCAGCAGCGCTGGCCGACGGCACCTACGCATTCCGCGCCAGCGCCGATAACGGCAGCGGCACGGTGACGGATTCGCCGGTGATCACCATCACCATCGACACCGTCGCGCCCGCGGCACCGACAGGCATCCAGCTGACCAACGATGACGGCGATCCGCTGGGCACAGGCAGCACTAACGTCTCTGCGCCAACCCTGAGCGGCAGCGGTGAAGCCGGCGGTGTGGTCATTATCTCTGATGGCGATACGGTGATTGGCAGCACCACGGTGGGCAACGATGGCAACTGGAGCTTCACCACGCCGCCCCTCAGCGATGGCAGCCACAGCCTGACCAGCACCGTGACCGATGCGGCTGGCAACACCGGACCGGCGTCAACACCGGTAACCGTCACCGTCGATACGCAGGCACCGGCGGCGGCAGGCAATCTGCAGCTTAGCAATGGCGACGGCACACCGGTTGCCGCGGGCGGCAGCACCAATGACACCACGCCAACCCTGAGCGGTACCGCTGAACCCGGTAGCACGGTGACCGTCAGCGACGGCGATACGGTGCTGGGCACAGCGACGGCAGGCAGCGACGGCAGTTGGAGCTTCACCCCGACCGATCCGCTGAGCGAAGGGCAGCATAACCTGACGTCCACCGTTACCGACACGGCGGGCAATACCGGGCCGGGCAGTACGGCGGTGATTGTCATCGTCGATACCAGCGCCCCTGCTGTGGCCAGCGAGCTGCTGCTCAGCAACGACCAGAGCGGTACACCGGTGCCGGTCAGCAATGGCCTCACCAATGACACCACGCCGGTGCTCAGTGGCCGCGCGGAACCGGGCAGCACCGTGACCATTTCCGATGGCGATACGGTACTGGGCACCGCCACCGTCGGCAACGACGGCAGCTGGAGCTTCACCGCACCGGTGCTGGCAGCGGGCGACCATAGCCTGACGGCGACGGTGACCGATACCGCTGGCAATACCAGCGAACCCTCGGCCGCCCTCAGCTTTACCATTGATACCACCACGCCAGCCGCGCCGGGCAATGTGCAGCTCAGTGATGATCAGAGCGGCACGCCGGTGCTGATCACCAGCGGTGCCACTAACGACACCACGCCGGTCCTGAGCGGCAGCGGCACCGCCGGCAGCACCATCACCGTCTCGGATGGCAATACCGTGCTGGGCACCACCACGGTCAACGACTACGGCAGCTGGAGCTTCACGCCAGCCACCGCGCTGGGCGAAGGGCCGCACAGCCTGACGGCGACCGAAACCAGTCCGGCTGGCAATACCAGCGCACCTTCTGCTCCGCTGGAGGTGAACATCGATCTCACCGATCCGGCGCCCGCCGCAGACTTGCTGCTGGTTAACGATCAGGGCGCAACGCCGCTGCCGATCGCTGCGGATGGCGTCACTAATGACACCACGCCGCTGTTCAGCGGTAGCGCGGAGCCGGGCAGCCTCGTCGCGATTTACGACAATGGCAGCGTGATTGGCTCGGCGCAGGCCGATGCAAACGGCAACTGGAGCTTCACGCCGGATCCGGCACTGGAGGCGGGCACGCATAGCCTGACCACCGTTGTCACCGACACGGCGGGCAACAGCGGGCCGGTGTCTGATGCGTTTGATTTCACAATCGATCTCACCACGCCGTCTGCCGCCGTTGATGTCGTGCTGAACAACGATAACGGCGAGACGCTGCAGCCGATTAACAGCGGCACCGCGACCAACGACACCACGCCGCAGCTGAGCGGCACCGCCGATGCCGGCAGTACCGTCACCATCCTCGATGGCAACACGGTACTGGGCAGCGTGCTGGTGGGTGCCGGTGGCACATGGACCTATGCGGTACCGACGCTGAGCCAGGGCGAACATAGCCTGACCACCACGGTAACCAGCGCGGCGGGCAACGTTAGCGCACCGTCCGCGGCGATTGATTTTACCGTGGATACCACGGCACCGGCCGAGCCGACCGGCCTGCTGCTGGTGAACGATGAGGTTGATCCGGCCGTACCGGTGGCCTCTGGCGGGGCGACCAACGACACCACACCAGTGTTGAGCGGTAGCGCCGAGCCTGACAGCGTGGTGATCGTGCGCGACAACGGCGTGATCATCGGCTCGGCTACCGCCGGCAATGACGGCAGCTGGCGCTTCACGCCAGATACCGCCCTGGAAGCGGGCAGTCACAGCCTGACGGCCAGCGTCACCGATCCGGCAGGCAACGTCGGGCCGGAGTCCGCGCCGTACACCTTCACCGTTGATCTTACGCCACCGGCAGCGCCAGTGGACGTGGTGCTGAGCAATAACGATGGCAGCACGCTGGTGGCGATTGCCGCCAATGGCGCGACCAACGACACCACGCCGCAGCTCTCCGGCAGCGCCACGGCCGGCAGTATCATCACTGTCTACGATGGCGACAGCACAACGCCGATCGGTTCTGTGACCGTGGGCGCCGATGGCAGCTGGCAGTTTGTTACCGGTACGCTGGACGAGGGCGATCACAGCCTGACGGTAACGGTGACTGATGCGGCGGGTAACGTCAGCGATCCTTCCGCGCCAATTAGCTTTACCGTGGATACCACGGCGCCGGACGCGGTCGTCGATCTGCTGCTGGTGAACAACAATGTCGATCCGGCCACGCCAATCACTTCAGGCAGCAACACCAATGACAGCACGCCGCTGCTCAGCGGAACGGCGGAGCCGAACAGCACCATCATCGTCTATGACGGGCAGACGCCGATTGGCACGGCGACGGCAGATAACGATGGCGCATGGAGCTTCTCACCTGAACTGACCGATGGCTCGCACAGCCTCAGCGTGACGGTCACCGACGTCGCCGGCAATGTCAGTGCACCGAGCGCCAGCGTGGCGATCACCGTCGATACCGTAGCACCATCGGCGGTCACCCAGTTGAGCGTCGCCAGCGACAATGGCAACGGCGATCCGGTCACCATCCCGAACGGCGGCTTAACCAGTGACAACACGCCGGTGCTGAGCGGCAGCGGCGATCCGGGCAGCCTGATTGTGATTACCTCGCAGAACGGTCCGGTGGGCAGCGTCACTGTCGGCAGCAGCGGCAGCTGGAGCTTCACGCCGGCCAGTGCGCTGAGTGACGGCAGCTACACCTTAACCGTTGTGGCGCGCGACGCGGCGGGCAACGTCAGCGCGCCGGTCACGGCACAGCTGGTGATTGATGCCACCGCCCCGGATCAGGTGACGGAAATCAGTCTCTCCAATGACAACGGCAGTGCGCTGGTAGATATTCCGTCGGGATCGACCACCAGCGATACCACGCCGTTGCTGGCGGGCGTTGCTGAGCCGGGCAGCACGGTGAACATTCTGGATAATGGCGCGCCGATTGGTACGGCGATTGCGGGCAGTGACGGCGCGTGGAGTTTCAACGTGCCAACCCTCACCAACGCGGCGCACAGCCTGACGGTGACGGTCACCGATGCGGCCGGTAACACCGGGCCGGCGTCGGCACCGATTACCTTTACCGTGGATAACCAGGCTCCGGCCCAGGCCACGCTGGAAGTGAATAACGACAACGGTACCGATCTGGTACTGGTACCCGATGGCACCTTTACCAATGACAACACGCCACGCCTGAGCGGTACGGCGGAGGCTGACAGCCTGGTGACCATTTACGATGGTAATGTGGTGCTGGGTTCGACCACCGCCAATGCGGACGGCGAATGGGTGTTCCTGTCGCCCGTGCTCACCGATGGTCAGCACACCCTGACGGCCACGGTGACGGACAGCCTCGGCAACGTCAGTGCGCCGTCTTCCAGCTTCACCGTTCAGGTTGATGCTACGCCGCCGCAGCCGGTCAGCGCCGTGCTGCTGCAGAATGACAACGATCCGGATAATCCAGTCACCATCGCCAACGGTGGCGCCACCAACGACAACACGCCGCTGCTGAGCGGCAGCGGTGAGGCGGGTGGCCTCGTCAACGTGTACAACGGCAACGTGCTGGTGGGGTCGGCGACGGTGGACAGCGAAGGCAACTGGAGCCTGAACACCTTGCCGCTGGATAACGGCAGCTACACGCTGACGGTCGTCGTCAGTGACAACGCGGGTAACGTCAGCGACCCGGTGAGCATTGGCGTGACGGTTAATACCGTCGGGCCAGATCCGGTGCTGTCGTTTGAGGTCAACGCCAATAACGGTCCGACCGCTCTGCCGCTGGTGGATGGCAGCTTTACCAACGACACCACGCCGGTACTGAGCGGAACGGCGCAGGCCGGTGCCATCATCAATCTGCTGCAGGATGATACGGTGATTGGCTCGGTGGTCGCCGATGCCAATGGCGCATGGCGCTTTGAAACCAGCGCGCTGCAGGATGGCAGCTACGCTTTCTCGGTGCAGGTGGTGGATGCCGCTGGCAACGTCAGCGAGCCGGTTGGGCCGGTGAATATCACCGTCGATACGCTGGTGCCAGACGCGGTTCCAGACCTGGTGGTTGCCGATAACGTGGGCGGCACGACGGGCCCGCTGGACAACGGCGCGTCAACCGATGACAACACGCCAACCCTGAGCGGCACGGCAGAAGCCGGCAGCACGGTGAACATCTACGATGGCACCACGCTGCTGGGCACTGCGCTGGCCGGCTCTGGCGGTGCCTGGAGCTTTACGACCGCGGCGCTCAACAACGGACCTCACAGCTTCACCGTGACCGTCACCGATGCGGCGGGCAACGTCAGTACGGCAACGCCTGCGTTCAGCCTTGACGTGCAGGCCGATCTGCCGCCAGCCACCTCGACGCTGCAAATCACTGACGACACGGGCACGACGCTGGTGACGCTGGCAGACGGCGCGGTAACCCGCGACACCACGCCAACGCTCAGCGGCTCTGCCGAAGCCGGTCAGCTGATTCGTATTTATGACGCTAATACGGATGTGGTAATCACCAGCGTTACGGCGGATGCTAACGGCCAGTGGAGCTATACGCCGACGCTGGCTGAAGGCAGCTACGCCTACTACATCACCGCGCAAAACCCTGGCGGTGATGAGGGGACGCGATCGGCTACCCTCGGCTTCACCGTGGATACCACCGCGCCGGCGGTGGCCGCTGATGTGGTGATCAGCAACGATCGCAGCGGCACGGCGGTGCCGATTAGCGACGGCAGCGTCATCAATGACAACACGCCGGTACTCAGCGGCAGCGCCGATGCGGGCAGCCTGGTCACGGTGTACGATGGCAACACCGCTATCGCGTCGGTGGTGGTGGGCGCAGGGGGAAGCTGGACGCTGACCACGCCTGCATTGAGCGAAGGGACGCACGCGCTGAGCGTGGGCGTCAGCGATGCGGCGGGGAACAGCAGTGCTCTCACCGCGGCGCTTAACTTCACTGTGGACAGCATCGCACCGAACGCTTCGACGCTGGTCATCACCAACGATGATACCGCGCAGCCGGTGCTCAACGGCGGCTACAGCAGCGATGCCACGCCAACCCTGAGCGGCGTAGCGGAAGCGGGCAGCACGGTCACCATCCTCAACAATGGTGATGTGCTGACCACGCTGACCGTGCCGTCCGGCGGCAACTGGAGCTACACGCCAGCGACAGCGCTGAGTGAAGGATCGCACACCCTGAGCGTTTCGGTGACCGATGCGGCGGGCAACGTCAGCACCAGCACCAGCGCGACGGTGATCGTTGATACCCTGGCGCCGGACGATCTGACGCTGACGGCCAGCAACAACAACGGCAGCACGCCGGTGACGATTGCTGACGGCGGTACCACTAATGACAACACGCCGCTGTTACGCGGTGTGGCAGAAGCGGGCAGCGTGGTGACCATTCGCCTCGATGGCGATGTGGTGGCCTCGCTGACGGTCGGCAGCAGCGGTAACTGGAGTTACACCTCTGCGGCACTGAGCGACGGCAGCCATACCTTCAGCGTCACGGAAACGGACGCGGCGGGTAACACCGGCGAGGCGCTCAGCGTGACGCTGATCGTTGATGCGACGCCACCGCTGGTGGCTACCAACCTGACCATCACTAACGATGTTACCGGCGTCAGCATACCGGCTGGCGGCGCGACTAACGACACTACGCCAACGCTGAGCGGCAGCGCCGAGGCCAACACCACGGTTAGCGTTTATGACGGCAACACGCTGCTCGGCACAGCGCTCGTGAACGGCAGCGGCGCATGGAGCCTTGTCTCACCGACGCTGGGTAACGGCGCGCATGCGCTGAGCGTGGCGGTCACCGATGCGGCGGGCAATACCGGCCCGCGCACCACGCCGGTAACTATCACCGTCGATACCGTTGCGCCGGGCGCGGCCACGCTGGTGGTCACCAACGACGTCAGCGGCAGCGTCATCCCGAATGGCGGCGTCACCAGCGATACCACGCCGGTGCTGAGCGGCCGGGCGGAGGCGGGCAGCATCGTCACCGTGCTGGATGGCACCACGCTGGTCGGTTCCGCGCTGGTGGGCAGTGACGGTAACTGGACGCTGACGCCAGCCACGGCGCTGAGCGAAACGCTCCATACGCTCAACGTCACGGTCACCGATGCGGCCGGTAACGTCAGTGCCACCACCAGCGCCACGCTGGTGATCGACACCACGCCGCCGGTGGCTATCACCGGGCTGGCAGCGGTAAACAACAACGGCAGCACGCCGGTGGCGATTGCGGCGGGTGGCGTCACTAATGACAGCACGCCACGCCTGAGCGGCACGGCGGAAGCCAACAGCATTGTGACCATCCGCGATGGTGATACGGTGCTGGGTTCGGTAACCGCCGCCAGCAACGGCAGCTGGAGCTTCGTCACTGGCATCCTGTCTGACGGTTTACACACCTTCAGCGTGACGGCCACCGATGCGGCAGGCAATACCGGTCCCGCAGCGTCCCTTGCGCTGACCGTCGACACCGCGCCGCCGCTGGCGGCAACCGGGCTGACGCTGACCAACGACGTCACCGGTGTGGCTATCGTCAATAACGGAGTCACCAACGACAGCACGCCGACGCTGCAGGGCACGGCGGAAGCGAACGCGATTGTCACGGTTTACGATGGCAACACGCTGCTCGGAACGGTGCAGGCTAACGCCAGCGGCAGCTGGAGCTTCGTCTCGCCGACGCTGAGTAATGCCGCCCATGCGCTGAGCGTGACGGTGACCGACAGCGCGGGCAACGTCAGTCCCCGTTCTGAGGTGATTAACCTCACCGTGGATACGGTGGCGCCAGCGAACACCAGTCTCACCATTATTAATGATGCTACCGGTGCCACCATCGTCAACGGTGGTGCGACCAACGACACCACGCCAACGCTGCGCGGCAGCGTCAGCGCAGCGGAGGCCGGGGCACGCGTCACCATTCTGGACAACGGTCTGGCACTGGGCACGGCGATTGTGCAGGCGGACGGCAGCTGGAGCTTCACGCCACTGGCAGCGCTGAGCGTCGGGCCGCACCCGATCACGGTGACGGTAACGGATGCCGCAGGTAACGTCAGCGGTACCACCGCGGCCACGGTGATCATCGATACCACGGCACCGGCGGCCATCACCAATCTGCTGGCGCTCAACAACAACGGCAGCACGGCGGTGACCATTCCGAATAATGGCGTCACCAACGACAGCACGCCGCTGCTGAGCGGCAATGGCGAGGCGGGCGCGCGCATCACGGTGTACGACGGCACCACATTTCTGGGCACCACCACGGTGGGCAGCAACGGCAGCTGGAGCTTCGTGGTAGGTAACGCGCTGAGCAACGGCAGCCACACGCTGAACGTGACGCAGACCGACCCGGCGGGCAACGTCAGCCCGCAGGTGTCGACCACGCTGATCGTCGACACCGTGGTGCCGGTCGCCAGTACGCTGACCATCATTGATGACATCAGCGGTACGCCGGTGACGCTGGCGAACGGCGCCTTTACGCGCGATACCACGCCAACGCTGCGCGGCACCACGGAAGCGGGTGCCGTGGTCACCATCTACGACGGTACCAGCGCCATTGGTTCTGTGACCGCGGGGAGTGATGGCAGCTGGAGCTTCACCACCGCCACGCTGGCGAACGGCGCGCACACGCTGAGCACCACGGTGACCGATGCGGCGGGTAACGTCAGCACCGGCAACATCACGGCGACGGTGAACGTCGATACCCTGCCTCCGACGGCGGTAAGCGGGCTGGCGATCAACAGCGCCGGTACCCTTGTCACCGGTAGCGGTGAAGTGGGGGCGACGGTAACGGTGCGCGATGCCAGCGGCAACGCGCTCGGTACCACCACGGTCGGCAGCGGCGGCAACTGGTCGGTGACGCTCACCACCGCGCAGATCACCGGTGCGCCGCTCTCGGTGATCCAGACGGATCGCGCCGGCAACGTCTCGCCGGGGGCCTCGCTGACCGGTGCGATTCGCATCGTGGCGACCAACGACAGCAATGAGGTGGATTACACCAGCACGCAGGCAACGGTGAACAACGGTACGGTCAACTCGTCGCACACCGCGCTGCTGACCGTGGGGCTGGGTACGGTGCTCAATGCCAGCGTACTGAACAACGGTAATGCTTACCTGTTCAGCGTGGGTAACGATGACAGCCGTACCGTGACGCTCAACGGTTCGGTGACCAGTCTCGGCGTGGCCGCCAACTATTCGTTAAACCTGTACGAACAGCAGGCGAACGGCTCGTGGCAGTTGATCAGTATCAAGACCAACTACATCAGCGCGCTGCTGACGATCGGTACGCTGAAAGGGGCAAACGTCACCTACACCGGACTGGGGACCGGCAACTATGCGGTGGTGGTCGCAGCCACCACCAACATTAGCGTGTTGCCAACCACCACGGTAAGCACGGTGTCGGATTTCACCACGCTGGCGGTCACCACCGCCGCGACGGTCACCGGTAACCTGCTGACCAACGACACCAGCTCGATCGCCGGGACGATTCCGTCCGGC
The DNA here is from genome assembly GCF_059730935.1 of Type-C symbiont of Plautia stali. Lineage (NCBI taxonomy): Bacteria > Pseudomonadati > Pseudomonadota > Gammaproteobacteria > Enterobacterales > Enterobacteriaceae > Type-C symbiont of Plautia stali. The sequence continues at coordinate 834,109 of NZ_AP035923.1, forward strand.
ACGGCGGTGGCGTCGGTGGGCAGCAGCGCGGTGGCGTCCAGCGGCAATACGGTGATCAACACCACCTACGGTACGCTGACCATTGATGCGAAGGGTAACTACACCTACACGCTTAAGGCCGGGCTGGATATCGATACCCTGCCATCCGCAGACACCTTCACCTACTCGGTGCGGGATGCCAGCGGTGCAGTGACCTCGGCGACGCTGACGGTGACGCTGCATAACGGTGCGGCCACCGCGCTGTTCGCCACCACCAGTCTGGCGGCGGAAACCACCACCAGCAGCGAGCATGATGCCAGCGGCAGCATCTGGGGAGACAGCAATGTCAGCCACAGCGGCACGCTGAGCATCCTCAATGAGCACGGCGATCTCACCACCGTGAGCAGCGTGGGCAGCACGGCGGTGGCCGGGGACTTTGGTGTGCTGACCATCGCCGCCAACGGTAGCTATACCTATACCCTGAACGCGGATGTGAATATCCAGAACATCACGCATAAGGAGGTGTTTACCTACACCCTGGCGTCGTCCGACGGCACCATCACCAGCAACACCTTTACCATTGAGCTTCACCCGACCATCACGGGCAGCGCCGCGGCTGACAGCCTCACCAGCAGCGCCTACGACGACACCATTACCAGCGGTGCCGGCGCAGATACGCTGGTTTACCACCTGCTGAGCAGCGCAGATGCCACCGGCGGCAACGGTCACGACACCTGGACCGACTTTAACGTCGCGCAGGGTGACAAGATCGACGTCAGCAGTCTGCTGATCGGCTGGAATGATTCCACCAGTAATATCAATGACTTTGTGAAAGTGGATCATACCGCGGACGGCAATACGGTGTTGTCGATTGACCGTGACGGCAGCGGCACGGGGTACAGCAGTACGCAGCTGATTACCCTGGAAGGCGTAAACGTCTCACTGGAGGAGTTGCTGCAGCAACCGCATCAAAACCACACGGCTTAGTGGGTGTAACGCAGGGAAGCATAACGGGCACAGGGAGGTGCCCCTTTCTCTCTTTTACTGGTGAACAATCGATGGATCTGATGCAATCAGGCGCAACAACTCGCCGTACCTGTAAGCTCAGCGCCCTGTGTGCTGGCATTGTGTTTTTTCACAGTTCTCATCTTATGGCTGCCAGTGATGCCGTGACGCAGGCGGGGCGCATAACCTCAGCCGGTCTGGCGCAGCAGCAGGATCTTCCCTCCTTAACCGGTCAGGTGGCCGAACCCGCGCTGGCTAACGTGCCGGATACCTTAACCCTTAACCAGGCAGTACAGCGTGCCATCCAGTGGCATCCGGACATCGCGCAGGCAATTGGCAAAATGCTGGAGCAGGCCAGCCAGGTCGATGTGGCGCAGGCCAAATACTATCCGCAAATCAGCGCCGGCATGAACAACGGCTACAGCAACGCCTACAGCGAGAAAGGCTTCAGCCCGTCATTTGTGCTGTCGGTATCGCAGATGCTGTATGACTTCGGCAAAGTCAGCAGTTCGGTGCGCTCCGCCGAAGCCGGGGTGGCGCAGGAGCAGGCCAGCGTGCTGGTGAGTATTGATACCGTCGCGCACGACACCGCCGCCGCGCTGGTGCAGGTGCAGGGCTATCAGCAACTGGTGAAGATCGCCCAGGATCAGCTGACGGCGTTGAGTAAGATTGGCGATCTGGCGCGTCAGCGCAATGAAGAGGGGGCAGCATCGCTCTCGGACGCCACGCAGACCGACGCGCGTATCGAAGGCGCGCGCACCACGCTGACCCAGTATCAGGCCAGCCTCAACCGCTGGCGTGCCACGCTGGCCAGCTATCTCGGCTGGCCACTGGTGAAGAAGGTCAGCGATGCGTTTCCGCCCAGCCTGACGCGCGCCTGCGCGGTGGGCAAAGCTGACGACAAATCCAATCCGGCGGTGCTGGCGGCGTGGGCGCAGGCGCGGCAGGCGCAGGCTAAACTAGATAACGCCAACGCGCAGAATTTACCCACCATTTCGCTGGAACCGCAGGTCACGCATTACCTCAACAATCACTACTCCGGCAGCGAAACGCTCGACCGCACCCAGTATTCCGCGTTCGTCAAAGTTGAGATGCCGCTGTATCAGGGCGGCGGCATTACCGCGGCGCGCGATGCGGCGGCCAGCGCGCTGCAGGCGGCCAATGCGGCGGTGAACTCGGCGCGCCTCAAAGCGCAGCAGCAGCTCAGCGAATCGCAAACCGAAGCGCTGAGCCTGTCGCAGAGCCTGGCGATCATGTCGCGTCAGCAGACGCTGGGCGAGAAGACGCAGCAGCTGTATCAGGATCAGTATCTGCAGCTCGGCACCCGTCCGCTGCTGGACGTGCTCAACGCCGAACAGGAAGTGTTTCAGACGCGCTTCGCCATGCAGCAAACCATCAGTCAGTTACGTTCACTGCAGCTCGACTGCTTATACAGCACCGGGCAGATGCGGTCAGCGTTTGCGCTGAATAACCAGCGCATCCAGTCCGTGGAGATCCAGCCATGACGCAATTACAGATTCCGGACGCCCCCAATGGCAATCCCGCCAGCGCCGCCGGTGGCGAGGTGCCGCTACACGGCTGGGCCACCGCCATTATTCTCATCGCGACCCATTATCGCCTGCCGTGCTCGCCGGGCATGATCATGGCTGCCAGCGAATGGCAGGGCAAACAGTCACGTGATAAAGCACTGCGCCATCTGGCGCGTCAGGCCGGGCTGTCGCTGCAGCTGTATGAAGAGCATCAGTGGGAGATCAGCAGCTGGCGCTTGCCGCTGGCGGTGGAACTGAGCGACGGCCAGGTTGGCGTCATCACCAGCTTTGATGGCGATGACACGGTGCGCGTGCACCTGGCCGGCGATGAACAACCGGCGCCGATCGCGCTGAACACGCTGCTGCCGCAGATCCGCTACGCCGCGGCGCTGCGCCCGGTGACGGCCGCCAAAGATAGCCGTGTCGATCGCTATCTCGCCACGGTCAGACCCGACTGGCTGCGCCGTCTGGTGCTGCACGACATGCGTCCTTACGGCTACGTGATGCTGGGATCGTTCCTGATCAACCTGCTGGCGCTGGTCGGCATCATCTTCTCGATGCAGGTGTACGATCGGGTGATCCCGGCGCAGTCGTACCCCACGCTGTACGTGCTATATATCGGGGTGATCCTCTCGGTGGTGTTCACCTATATTCTGCGCGTCGGTCGCGATCACGTCACCGATCTGCTCGGCAAGCGCGCCGATATGCGCGTCTCCGACCGCGTGTTCGGCCACGCGCTGCGGCTGCGTAACAGCGCGGTACCGCGATCGACCGGCACCTTTATCTCGCAGCTGCGCGAGCTGGAAGCGGTGCGCGAAATGGTGACGTCGACCACGGTGACGGCGATCGTCGATATGCCGTTCTTCCTGCTGTTTATGCTGGTGATGGCGATCATCGCGCCGCAGCTGGCGTGGATCGCGCCGGTGGCGGTGCTGCTGATGATCCTGCCCGGCGTGCTGAGCCAGAAAAAACTGGCAAAGCTGGCGCAGCAAAACCTGAAAGAGTCGACGCTGCGCAACGCGGTGCTGGTGGAGAGCGTGCAGGGGCTGGAAGATATCAAGCTAATGCAGGCGGAGGATCGCTTTCTGCAGCAGTGGAACAGCTATATCCGCATCACCGCGCAGTCGGGCGTCGAGATGCGCAAAGTGATGCATGCGCTGATCAGCTGGGGCGTCACCATTCAGGGACTGGTGTACGCCAGCGTGATCGTGGTCGGGGCGCCGATGGTGATCAACGGCGATATCACCACCGGGGCGATTGTCGCCGCGTCGCTGCTGTCTTCGCGCATGATTGCGCCAATGGCGACGCTGTGTGGCGTGCTGGCGCGCTGGCAGCAGGTGAAAGCGGCGAAGAGCAGCCTCGATGCGCTGATGAATCTGCCGGTGGAGAACAGTAAAGACGAAACGCGCATTCACTGTCCAGTGCTGTTTGGCCACTACCAGTTCACCGATGCCATGTTCCGCTACTACAGCGATTCGCTGACGGTGGCACTGCGCATCAAGACGCTGACCATCAAGCCGGGTGAGCGTATCGCCGTGCTGGGGCGCAACGGCTCTGGCAAATCCACGCTGCTGCAGGCGATGGCCGGCGGCATGGATCTGGTGGGCGGCGAGCTGCGGCTGGACAACCTCAGCCTGCCGCATATTGATGTCGCGGACGTGCGGCGCAACGTCGGGCTGCTGACGCAGAACGCGCGGCTGTTCCACGGTACGCTGCGGGAAAACCTCACCATGGGCGCGGCGCACGCCACCGACGAGGCGATTTTTGCCGCGCTGACGGTCAGTGGCGGGGCCGATTTCATTCGCCGTCTGCCGCTCGGGCTCGATCATCCGATAATGGAGGGCGGCGTCGGGCTGTCCGGCGGTCAGCGCCAGTCGCTGCTGCTGGCGCGCATGTTGCTGCGCGATCCTAATATCGTGCTGCTGGATGAGCCGACCGCTTCGCTCGACGATCATACCGAGAAGGATTTTATTGAGCGGCTGGGTGCCTGGCTGAATGGCCGCACGCTGATCGTGGCGACGCACCGCGCGGCAATTCTGTCGCTGGTGGATCGCATACTGGTGCTGAAAGAGGGGCAGCTGGTAATAGACAGCCCGAAAGAGAACGCGCTGCCGGCACCGCGCGCCAGCGGAGCGGCGGGGGAGGGACAGGCATGATGAAACAATTGCCGGCAAAACTGCGGCTGGTGACCGCCGCGGAAGTGGATTCGTCCGACGATCTGCTCGGCGAACTGAAATCGGAAAGCCACTATACCGGCGCAGTGCGGCTGATCGTCATCAGCACCGCGCTGATCGTGGTGGCGCTGGTGTGGGCGTGGTTTGGCATGCTGGATGAGGTCTCAACCGGCACCGGGAAGGTGATCCCCAGTTCGCGCGAGCAGGTGCTGCAGTCGCTGGAGGGCGGCATTCTCACGGAACTGTATGTGCATGAGGGCGATCGCGTGCAGGCCGGGCAGATCGTGGCGAAACTGGATGCCACGCGCTCGCAGTCCAGCGTCGGCGAGAGCGCGGCGCGCTACCGGGCCGCGCTGGCAGCGGCCTCGCGCCTGCGTGCGGAAGTGAACGATGATCCGCTCACGTTTCCCGCCGAGCTGAAGGGCTACCCGGATCTTATCGCGGCGGAAACCCGGCTGTATAACACCAAACGCGCCCAGCTCAATGATGCCACCCGGCAGTTTAAGGAGTCGCTGGCGCTGGCTAATCGCGAACTGGCGATCACCCAACGGCTGGCGAAAACCGGTGCCGCCAGCAGCGTGGAAGTGCTGCGCTTACAGCGCGATAAGTCCGACCTTGAGCTGAAACTTACCGATATGCGCTCGCAGTATTATGTGCAGGCGCGCGAAGAGCTGGCGAAGGCCAGCGCCGAAGCCGACAGCCTGGCGCAGGTGATTAAAGGACGCGAAGATACCGTCACGCGTCTGACCATTCGCGCGCCGATGCGCGGCATCGTGAAAAACATCAAAGTCTCGACGGTGGGCGGGGTGATTCCGCCCAACGGTGAGCTGATGAACATCGTACCGATGAACGATCGGCTGCTGATAGAAGCACGCCTGTCGCCGCGCGATATTGCTTTTATCCATCCGGGCCAGCGCGCGGTGGTAAAAATCTCCGCTTACGATTACGCCATCTACGGCGGCCTCAACGGCGTGGTGGAAAGCATTTCGCCGGATACCATCCAGGACGAAGTCAAACCGGAGATTTACTACTACCGCGTATTTATTCGTACTGATAACGACTATGTGCAGAATAAGGCTGGCCGGCGCTTTGCCATCAGCCCGGGCATGGTATCTACCGTGGATATCAAAACCGGCGAGAAGAGCATCATGGATTATCTGGTCAAACCGTTTAACAAGGCCAAAGAGGCGATGCGCGAGCGCTAATTGCGATGCGCGGCAATCTCGGCGATAATCACGCCCATCAATCCCTTCCTCGTCGGGCCTAACGACGCGGAGGGGATTTTTTTCATCTATACCTTAACTGGCTAACCGATTTAAGGATTTAAGAGGACTCGTTATGTACAACACGCTGGGCAATCAGTACGACAACTCCCTGGTTTCAAACGCCTTCGGTTTCATGCGTTTTCCGCTGAACTTCCAGCCTTACGACAGCGACGCCGAGTGGGTGATTACCGGCGTGCCGTTTGATGCCGCGACGTCAGGCCGGCCGGGCAGCCGTTTAGGGCCGGGGGCGATCCGTCAGATCTCCACTAATCTTGCGTGGGAAGGCTGCCGCTGGCCGTGGGATTTCGATCTGCGTCAGCGCCTCAACGTGGTGGACTGCGGCGATCTGGTGTACGCCTTCGGTGATTCACAGGATCTGTCCGACAAGCTGCAGGCGCACGCGGAAAAGCTGCTGGCGAACGGCAAGCGCATGCTGACTTTTGGCGGTGATCACTATGTCACGCTGCCGCTGCTGCGCGCGCACGCCAAACACTTCGGCAAGATGGCGCTGGTGCACTTCGATGCGCATACCGATACCTACTCCAACGGCCCGACTTTTGACCACGGCACTATGTTCTACACTGCGCCGCAGGAAGGGCTGATCGATCCGCAGCATTCGGTGCAGATTGGTATCCGTACCGAGTTCGATAAGAGCCTGGGCTTCAACGTGCTGGACGCCGCGCAGGTTAATGACCGCAGCGTGGACGATATTCTGGCCGAAGTGAAGCGCACCGTGGGCGATTTGCCGGTGTACCTGACGTTTGATATCGACTGCCTCGATCCGGCCCATGCGCCAGGCACCGGTACGCCAGTGATTGGCGGCCTGACCAGCGATAAAGCCACCAAGCTGATTCGCGGCCTGCAGGGCATGAACATTGTGGGGATGGATCTGGTGGAAGTGGCACCGGGCTACGATCACGCCGACCTGACCTCACTGGCCGCTGCGACGCTGGCGCTGGATATGCTGCACGTGCAGGCGGCGAATAAAGGTTAAGCGGCAGTGCGGACGGCTGCCCTCACCCTGACCCTCTCCCCCAGGAGAGGGAACCGATCGAGCGGGCGGTGAGAACAGCACGGACTGCGCCCTCTCCCGCATGCGGGAGAGGGAAGCGATCGAGCGGGCGGTGAGAACAGCACGAACTGCGCCCTCTCCCCCAGGAGAGGGAACCGATCGAGCGAGCGGTGAGAACAGCACGGACTGCTCCCTCTCCCGCGTGCGGGAGAGGGCTGGGGTGAGGGGAAGATCGGCAACTACTTACCATCCGCCGCGATGCGGTCGCGAATATGCTGCGCGCGCGACTCAGAATCCGGATGCGAGTCAAACATTGAGCTCTGGCGGCCCTGATCCAGCTTCGCCAGCTTCTCGAAGCTGGTCGCCAGACCAAGCGGATTAATGCCGCGCTTCTTCAGCAGATCGTACGAATAGTCATCCGCCTGCGACTCCTGGGTCTGTGAGAACTGCGCGTTAACCAGTTTCTCGCCCATCTCGCCCAGTTGTGACTGCGATAGCGAACCAATCACGCCGCCCACCGACGCCGCAGCGTTGCGTGCCGCCGTGGTCGCGAAAGCCACCTGCATTGCTTTGCGCGTGTGGCCGAGCGCGACGTGGCCCATTTCATGGCCGAGCACGCCTTCCACTTCGTTGTCGCTCATCATATCCATCAGACCGCTATAAACGCGGATACAGCCATTGGCCATCGCCCAGGCGTTGACGTCTTTGGTCAGATACACCTTGTAGTTGGCCGGTACACCGTTGATGTTATCGCCCAGCGCGGCGGCGATTTTGTTCAGCCGCTGCTGATAGCTGCTGTTGGCCGGTGCCAGCTGGTTCTCTTTATCCATCTGGGCACATGACTGATCGCTCAGCTCTTTAACCTGGGCATCATTCAGCGAGTAAGCCTGAAACGCCTGCGCGCCAGACTGCAACAGTGCGTTATTATCCATTCCTTCGCAGCCGCTCAGCAGCGAAACCATTCCCAGCGCGACAACCATGGCGCGAATTTTCATATCAGCATCCTTTGAGTAACAAGTAGAGAAAACAAACACCTGAAAAACCACGCAGGTGTTTAAATGCATTGGTTATAGCGTGCCAGGGGCGGATTGGCTAGCAGACAGGACCCGAAATGCAACCCTGAACCGCAGATTTAGCATCCTGATACATGTACTTTTGCCCCGATTTTCATGTACATTGATGTGCGACTTTTTTCTCGCTTCGCCTTATAACTCATTAATTACAATCAGTTAAGCGTGGCGGAGCATTAATCCGACCTGGAGTAGAAGATGCCCTCTCGTAAAGAGCTTGCCAACGCCATTCGCGCGTTAAGTATGGATGCAGTACAGAAAGCGAAATCGGGACATCCGGGTGCCCCAATGGGCATGGCCGATATCGCTGAAGTGCTGTGGCGTGATTTCCTGAACCACAATCCAACTAACCCGCTGTGGGCAGATCGCGACCGTTTCGTGCTGTCCAACGGCCACGGCTCGATGCTGATTTACAGCCTGCTGCACCTCACCGGCTATGACCTGCCGATGAGCGAGCTGCAGAACTTCCGTCAGCTGCACTCTAAAACCCCAGGCCACCCGGAATACGGCTACACCGCAGGCGTGGAAACCACTACCGGCCCACTGGGTCAGGGCATCGCGAACGCCGTGGGCTTCGCCATTGCTGAGCGCACGCTGGCGGCGCAGTTCAACCGTCCGGGCCATGACATCGTAGACCATCACACTTACGTGTTCATGGGCGACGGCTGCATGATGGAAGGCATCTCGCACGAAGTGTGCTCCATCGCCGGTACCCTGAAACTCGGCAAGCTGGTGGCGTTCTATGACGACAACGGCATCTCTATCGACGGTCACGTGGATGGCTGGTTCACCGACGACACCGCCAAACGCTTCGAAGCGTACGGCTGGCACGTGGTGCGTGGCGTAGACGGTCACGACGCCGACGCGATCAAAAAAGCGGTAGAAGAAGCCAAAGCGGTCACCGACAAGCCATCGCTGCTGATGTGCAAAACCATCATCGGTTTCGGTTCCCCGAACAAAGCCGGTACGCACGATTCGCACGGTGCCCCGCTGGGTGACGACGAAATCGCACTGACCCGTAAACAGCTGGGCTGGAACTACGCCCCATTTGAAATTCCTTCTGATATCTACGCACAGTGGGATGCCAAAGAAGCCGGCCAGGCGAAAGAGAAAGCCTGGGACGAGAAGTTTGCTGCTTACGCCGCTGCGCATCCGGAACTGGCCACAGAGTTCAAACGCCGCGTGAACAACGAGCTGCCTGCTAACTGGCAGGCGGAATCGCAGAAGTTCATCGAGCAGCTGCAGGCTAATCCGGCAAAAATCGCCAGCCGTAAAGCGTCGCAGAATGCCATCGAAGCTTTCGGTAAGCTGCTGCCGGAATATCTGGGCGGCTCGGCTGACCTGGCGCCAAGCAACCTGACCATGTGGTCCGGCTCGAAGCCGATCAATGAAGATGCCGCAGGCAACTACATTCATTACGGCGTGCGTGAGTTTGGTATGACTGCCATCGCCAACGGTATTGCGCTGCACGGTGGCTTCCTGCCGTACACCGCAACCTTCCTGATGTTCGTCGAGTACGCGCGTAACGCGGCACGTATGGCGGCGCTGATGAAAATCCGTCAGGTGATGGTTTATACCCACGACTCTATCGGTCTGGGTGAAGATGGCCCGACGCACCAGCCGGTTGAGCAGATGGCCAGCCTGCGCACCACCCCGAACATGAGCCTGTGGCGTCCATGTGACCAGGTGGAATCTGCGGTGGCGTGGAAATACGCTATCGAGCGCGTTGACGGTCCATCAGCCCTGATCTTCTCGCGTCAGAACCTGGCGCAGCAGGATCGTAGCGCTGAGCAGCTGGCTAACGTGGCGCGCGGTGGTTACGTGCTGAAAGATTGCGACGGCACGCCGGAGCTGATTCTGATTGCGACCGGTTCTGAAGTTGAGCTGGCAGTCGGCGCTTACGAGCAGCTGAGCGCGGAAGGTCGTAAGGTGCGCGTTGTGTCCATGCCGTCTACCGATGCGTTTGATAAGCAGGATGCAGCTTATCGTGAGTCTGTGCTGCCGAAAGCAGTTGGCGCACGCGTTGCTATCGAAGCCGGTATTGCGGATTACTGGTTCAAATACACCGGCCTGCACGGTGCCATCGTTGGCATGACCACCTTCGGTGAGTCAGCGCCAGCTGAGAAGCTGTTCGAAGAGTTCGGCTTCACCGTGGCTAACGTGGTGAAAACCGCGAAATCGATTCTGTAATTTCGCGTAACCCATCGCGCCGCTGCGTGTTGTAGCGGCGCGATTCATCGCGCAGTTCTGCTGCCATCCTCAGGCTTAACTACGCGCAATAAATTGCGCCGCGCCACCCATGAGCAGATCGGCGGGCCTGTTATCACCTCAACCTGAAACGGTTCAATTATTCCTGCAGTAATAATCGCCATTGCCTGAATTTGTGACGCAGATCCAATAATCAGCAGCACAGTTGATCGCAATCATTCCTGTTATTCCTTCCATGCTTTATTCTCGCTGAACCGTTTCAGTTGCAGCCGTGTGCTCTCCGTCAGCAACCGTAACCGGGCAAGAATTCCCTGTACAAAACGCAGCGAAACGCTCAAGGTATTTGGCACGTTTTTTCAGGTGTGGCTGCAGGAAGTGAGATGACCATTCGTATCGCAATAAATGGTTTTGGTCGTATCGGGCGCAACGTGTTGCGTGCGCTGTATGAAACCGGTCGCCGGGCGGAAATCACCGTAGTGGCGATTAACGAACTGGCGGAAGCGGCTGGCATGGCGCATCTGCTTAAGTACGACACCAGCCACGGCCGCTTTGCCTTTGAGGTACGCCAGGAGCGCGATCAGCTGTGGGTTGGCGAAGATACCATCCGTATCCTGCATCAGGCTGAGATTGCCGCGCTGCCGTGGCGCGAGCTGAATGTCGATATCGTGCTGGACTGCACCGGCGTGTACGGCAGCCGCAACGATGGTGAAGCGCATCTGCAGGCTGGCGCGAAGAAAGTGTTGTTCTCGCATCCCGGCGGCAACGATTTGGATGCCACCGTAGTGTTCGGCGTTAACGAACAGGCTCTTAAACAAACTGACCGCATTGTCTCCAACGCATCCTGCACCACCAACTGCATTATTCCGGTGATCAAGCTGCTGGATGACGCCTTTGGCATTGAGTCGGGCACCGTAACCACCATTCACTCGGCGATGCACGATCAGCAGGTGATTGACGCGTATCACAGCGACCTGCGCCGTACCCGTGCCGCCAGTCAGTCGATCATTCCGGTCGATACGCGTCTTGCCGCTGGCATTACCCGTATTTTTCCGAAATTTAACGATCGCTTCGAGGCTATCGCGGTGCGCGTGCCGACGATCAACGTGACCGCCATTGATCTGAGCGTTTCGGTGCGCCAGGCGGTGAAGGCGTGTGAGGTCAACGCGTTGCTGCAAAACGCGTCAGAGGGGGCATTTCGTGGTATAGTTGACTATACGGAATTACCGTTAGTCTCAGTAGATTTTAACCACGATCCGCACAGTGCCATAGTGGACGGCACGCAAACGCGGGTCAGCGGTCACCACCTGATCAAAACCCTGGTCTGGTGTGACAACGAATGGGGCTTTGCTAACCGCATGATCGACACCACGTTAGCAATGGCCGCAAGCGGTTTCAGGTAAGACGCGGACTGCGTCTGGCAAAACTTATGAGAATCAACGAGAGGGTTCACCATGTCTGTAATTAAGATGACCGATCTGGATCTTGCTGGTAAACGCGTTCTGATCCGTGCCGATCTCAACGTACCAGTGAAAGAAGGGAAAGTGACGTCAGATGCACGTATTCGTGCTTCTCTGCCTACCATCGAAGCGGCGTTGAAACAGGGCGCGAAAGTGATGGTTACCTCTCACCTGGGTCGCCCGACCGAAGGTGAATACAACGAAGAGTTCTCCCTCCTGCCGGTTGTTAACTACCTGAAAGAAAAACTGAACGGCACTAACGTGACCCTGGCGAAAGACTACCTCGACGGCGTGGAAGTGGGCGCGGGTGAACTGGTGGTGCTGGAAAACGTTCGCTTCAACAAAGGCGAGAAAAAAGACGACGAAACCCTGTCGAAGAAATATGCCGCGCTGTGTGACGTGTTCGTCATGGATGCATTCGGCACCGCGCACCGCGCGCAGGCGTCTACTCACGGCGTGGGCAAATTCGCCCCTATCGCCTGTGCCGGTCCGCTGCTGTCTGCCGAACTGGAAGCGCTGGGCAAAGTGATGAGCAATCCACAGCGTCCGCTGGTCGCCGTGGTGGGTGGTTCTAAAGTGTCGACCAAATTCGACGTGCTGCAGTCGCTGGTGAAAATCGCTGATACCGTGATTGTCGGTGGCGGTATCGCTAACACCTTCGTGGCGATCGACAACAACGTCGGCAAATCGCTGTATGAGCCAGACTTCGTTGAGGCCGCTAAAGGCCTGCGCGACCAGTACGGCATTCCGGTACCGACCGATTCACGCGTCGGCACGGAATTCTCCGAAACTGCCCCGGCAACCGTGAAAAAGGTTTCCGAAGTAGCGGATAACGAAGAAATTATGGACTTCGGTGACGAAACCGCACAGAACATGGCGAAACTGCTGAAAGAGGCAAAAACCATTCTGTGGAACGGTCCGGTTGGCGTGTTTGAGTTCCCGAACTTCCGTAAGGGCACCGAAATCGTTGCCAACGCTATCGCAGACAGCGACGCGTTCTCTGTTGCCGGCGGCGGTGATACCCTGGCGGCTATCGACCTGTTCGGTATCGAGGACAAAATCTCCTACATCTCTACCGGTGGCGGTGCGTTCCTCGAGTTCGTGGAAGGCAAAAAACTGCCGGCAGTTGCCATGCTGGAAGAGCGCGCGAAGCAGTAATTTTTGGGGGCAGCGCTTCGGCGCTGTCTGAAGGCTTGCCCGCTGTGGGCGAACAGATCGCATTCCCATTGGGGAGTGGACGATAAACGAAACAGGACACAACCATGTCTAAAATTTTTGATTTCGTAAAACCCGGCGTTGTCACTGGTGATGACGTTCAGAAAATCTTCAAAGTAGCGAAAGAAAACAAATTCGCTCTGCCAGCCGTTAACTGCGTCGGCACGGATTCCATCAACGCGGTACTGGAAGCTGCGGCTAAAGTTAAAGCGCCGGTCATCGTTCAGTTCTCTAACGGTGGTGCTGCCTTCATCGCCGGTAAAGGTTTCAAAACCGACAAACCTCAGGGCGCTGCGATTTTCGGCGCAATCGCTGGTGCACACCATGTGCATCTGATGGCTGAACAGTACGGCGTGCCAGTAATCCTGCACACCGACCACTGTGCGAAGAAACTGCTGCCGTGGATCGACGGCCTGCTGGATGCTGGCGAAGAGCACTTCAAAAAAACCGGTAAGCCTCTGTTCTCTTCACACATGATCGACCTGTCTGAAGAGTCACTGGAAGAGAACATCGAGATTTCTTCTAAATATCTGGCGCGCATGGCGAAACTGGATATGACGCTGGAAATCGAACTGGGCTGCACCGGTGGTGAAGAAGATGGTGTGGACAACAGCCACATGGACGCTTCTGCACTGTACACTCAGCCAGAAGACGTAGATTACGCTTACACCGAGCTGAGCAAAATCAGCCCGCGTTTCACCATCGCTGCGTCCTTCGGTAACGTGCACGGCGTGTACAAGCCAGGCAACGTGAAACTGACCCCAACCATTCTGCGTGATTCGCAGAAATACGTTTCAGAGAAACACGGCCTGCCGCACAACGCGCTGGACTTCGTGTTCCACGGCGGTTCCGGTTCTTCTGCTGCAGAAATCGAAGAGTCTATCAGCTACGGCGTGATCAAGATGAACATCGATACCGATACCCAGTGGGCAACCTGGGACGGCATCCTGCAGTACTACAAAACCAACGAAGCGTACCTGCAGGGTCAGCTTGGCAACCCGAACGGCGCTGACAGCCCGAACAAAAAATACTACGACCCACGCGTCTGGCTGCGTGCGGCACAATCTTCCATGGTTGTGCGCTTAGAGCAGGCTTTCAAAGAACTGAACGCTGTCGACGTACTGTAATTTTTGCTTACCGTACAAAAAAGGCCCGAAAGGGCCTTTTTTTATGCGTCCCGTCTGGAAATCCCGGTTTATACAGCACATTTTTGGCGCTTCGCCCCATTATTGTTTACCCTTGTACTCGGGAGTGTCGGATTGAATCTGGCAGTTTTTGTACTTTCCTGCGGGAAACTCAACAACAGGGCTAACAAATGGAAGATCTTAACGTCGTTGACGGCATTAACAATGCAGGTGGCTGGCTGGTGCGCAACCAGGCGCTGATCCTCAGCTATGCGGTGAACATCGTGGCGGCTATCGCCATCATTATTGTCGGGATGATTATCGCGCGCGTGGTATCGAACGGCGTCAATCGCCTGCTGGTCGCGCGTCATATTGATGCCACCGTGGCTGATTTCCTCTCGGCGCTGGTGCGCTACGGTATCATTGCCTTCACGATTATTGCCGCGCTGGGCCGCGTCGGTGTGCAGACCGCCTCGGTGATTGCCGTGCTCGGTGCTGCCGGTCTGGCCGTCGGTCTGGCACTGCAGGGATCGCTCTCCAACCTGGCGGCAGGCGTACTGCTGGTGACCTTCCGTCCATTCCGCACCGGTGAGTTCGTCGATCTCGGTGGCGTAATGGGGACCGTACAGAATGTACAGATCTTCTCGACCACGCTGAAAACCGCTGACGGCAAAATTGTGGTGGTGCCAAACGGCAAAATCATCGCCGGCAACATCGTCAACTTCTCGCGCGAGCCGATGCGTCGCAACGAGTTCATTATTGGCGTCGCCTACGATGCGGATGTCGATCAGGTGATCGCACTGCTGCGTGACGTGGTGGAAGCGGACGAGCGCGTGCTGAAAGATATGGGTATCCAGATTGGCCTGAACGAACTGGCGGCCTCGTCGCTGAACTTTGTGGTGCGCTGCTGGAGCAAAAGCGGTGATCTGCAGAACGTCTACTGGGATCTGATGAAGAACTTCAAGCGCACGCTGGATGCGCACGGTATCGGTATTCCTTATCCGCAGATGGACGTGCACCTGCATCAGGTGCAGAGCGAGGCGCAGCAGCCTGCGCGCAGCGAGTAAGTTATCTGGGCACCGGCGGGTGCCCTTGTTTTATCAGCTACGCTAATGACCGATTAATTCTTTCCATTTCCGCTAATATCCGCGCCTCACTATACTGCACAGCAACACCCCTTTTCAGGAACTCTTCTGTGTTATCTGTTTACTTACAAGGGCTTGCCCTTGGTGCTGCGCTGATCCTGCCGTTAGGCCCGCAAAACGCCTTCGTATTGAACCAGGGCATTAAGCGCCACTACCATTTGATGACCGCGTCGTTGTGCACACTGAGCGATATTGCGCTGATCTGTGGCGGAATATTTGGCGGCAGCGCGCTGTTGCAGCAGTCACCGGTTCTGCTGATGCTGATCACCTGGGCTGGCGTGGCGTTTCTGCTGTGGTATGGCTGGGGCGCGCTGCGCAGTGCCTGGCAGGGTGATGTCACGCTGGCGTCAGAGGCGGCGCTGAAGCAGGGGCGCTGGCGCATTGTCGCCACTATGCTGGCGGTGACCTGGCTCAATCCGCATGTCTATCTCGACACTTTCGTGGTGCTCGGCAGCCTCGGCAGTCAGCTGCCGTCGGCGGAGGCGCGCCGCTGGTTCGCTTTCGGCACCGCCAGCGCCTCGCTGCTGTGGTTTTTCGGTCTGGCGCTGCTGGCCGCCTGGCTGTCGCCGCGCCTGCGCACCGTACGGGCGCAGCGCATCATTAATCTGCTGGTGGGCGGCGTGATGTGGTTTATCGCCCTGCAGCTGGCGCGTCAGGGCATCGCCGGCTGGTGATGCACATGCAGGCCGTAAAGCGCGGGCAGGGCGCCTGCGCTGGCCAGCAGCTCCAGCCGAATCTGGCGGAACGCGGTATCCGGGGGCAGCGCATGATGGCACAGCGAGTGATGATTATCGCTGACCTCGGCCAGCAGCCTGTCATCCAGCCACAGGCGATAGTGGGTAGTGCAGTGCGGCGTCACCGCCTGCGCATGGCCCATCTGCACCGTTTCCATCGCATGATCGAAATCGTTATCGAACAGCAACGTAATCTGGCTGGCGCGCTGCGCGTCCGGCCACTGCCAGCACACCCACGGCTGGCGATCGTCCGCTGCCGGCAGCCAGCCGTTGGTGTGACTTTCCGGCCGCAGTTTACCATTGAGCAAATAGTCGCAGTGCCACAGCCGCAGCGGTGTCGCCAGACTAAACGCGATCAGGATCTGATTGGGCGCGCGGCGCGGTAGCCAGAAATCAAACTCTTCCACGCCGTAATCGCCGTCGTTTATCTGCCGGGTGCGTTTCGCGACGCGCGGATTGAGGCTGTTGAAGACCATCATAATGCCCGGCAGGCGCTGGCGGGTGAGCGCCACTTCAACCGCCGGATTTTCTTCAAAGGCGATAAACAGGTAGCGATCGCATTCCGCACGGTAGTCAAACGGCAGCGAATACGCCTCTTCAGCGTCAATCTGCAGGCTGTGCGTGGCCAGCAGCCGATCGCCGCAGGTGTTGGCCGGATTGTCGCTGGTCAGCAGTGAAACCTGCAGCGTCTGCGCGGATGACGCCCGCAGCCGCACCGTCAGCGCGGGCAGGCGTTCTCCGGCTTTAAGAGGCAGCAGCAGGGCGCAGCGTGAGGTTAGGGCGTGCCAGCCGCCATCCGCCGGCAGGGCATGCAGCGCGAAGGTGCTGCTGGCGCTGACCTGAGCGGCACCGGCCGGATGCGCCAGCTGCTGACGCGGAATGAACGCGCCGTGGCGCAGCAGCTGTTGCTGCAGCTGACCAATATGCTCCGGCTGCGCCAGCTGACGCGGAGTCTGGTTATGCTGCTGGCACAGCGCTGCCGCGCGGCCCACCACTTCGCCCAGCACGCCACAGGTGCACATCACGCGCGCGCTGCCAAAGGCAACGTGTGTGGCAGAGATAAGCCGACCGGTCAGCAGCAGATTATCCAGCGACTGGCTGTACAGCGCCCGAAACGGAATGGTGTAAGTGCCTTTGCTGTGGAACTGGCGGCAGCCGTCGTGAGCGCTGTACACGCCGTCGGCCGGATGCAGGTCAATCGACCAGCCGCCGTAGGCCACCGCATCGTAGTGGTCGCGCTGCGCGATGATATCCTGCTGACACAGCAGGGCATCGCCGAGAAAGCGTCGGCTCTCACGCTTGCCGGGAATCAGCCCGACCCATTCAATGGTCAGCGTGTCGGCATCGGCAAACTCGCCGGAGTTTTTGATGTAATCCCACACGCCCCAGACAATCTTCCACAGCTCCCACTTGATGGTTTCGCTTTCATGCACGGTATCCAGCCGGCCGCCCCACTCAAGCCACCACAGATCGCAGCCGTTGAGATCGGAGCTCAGGCGTTTATAGCGCGGAATGGCGGTGATCTCTTTCAGCGCGAAGGATGGCGGTACAAAGCGCACCGGCTGCGCGCTGCGTTTGGTATAAAAATAAATCGAGTGGCCGAGCTTGTGGCCAAACTGCTCGCCCGGCGCCATTTTTTCGCCAAACTCCTGCGGTGATTCTGCGCCGACACGGTGCGCTGCCCCGGCCAGATAGCCGAGCACGCCGTCGCCGCTGGCATCGATAAACTGGTCGGCCGTCACGCGATAGCGGGTCTGATTGATGGCGTTGAAAGCCTGAACCGCCTGCAGGCGCTGCGCGGATTTTTCGATGTCGCTGACCACGGTATTGAGCAGCAGCGTCAGGCGCGGCTGCGCCTGCACGATGTCCAGCAGCACCATGTCGAACAGCACCGGGTTGCCCTCTTTGTTGCGCCACAGGTTCTCCTCCATGATCTCGCCCATGATGCCGCCTTCACGCGCCCAGCGGTTGTTATTACCCATATGCGACGTCGCGCCGTTGGCCCACAGCCGCACTTCGCTGGAGGCGTTGCCGCCGAGCACCGGGCGATCCTGAATCAGCACCACCTGCTGGCCCGCGCGTGCCGCAGCCAGCGCGGCGCAGACGCCAGCCAGACCGCCACCGGCGACCAGCACATCGGCGTGTAACGACTGCAACGGAAAGGCACGCGCGGCCTGAGAAGAGAAAGTTTGCATCATGAGGTTACTCCCGCCTGAAGGCTGCTAAGATTGAATTTTTACCGTCACAAGGTGATTTATGTCTTCGCAACCCAACCAGAGCCTGATTGACGGAATTCGCTGCCTGCAATATCTGGTCTCCAGTGACAAAGCGGTCGGCGGCCGTGAACTGGCGCGCCAGATGGGGATGAACAGCACGCGGGTAAACCGTCTGCTGATGACCATGGCGTCCATCGGCCTGACGATTCAGGATGAACACCGGCGCTATCTGCCGGGCCCGGGCATTCATGCGCTGGCGGCGCAGGCCATTCGTGGATCGTCGCTGTTTGCTTCGGCACTGCCGCAGCTGGAGGCGCACGCGCCGCGCGATATCGTGGTGGCGCTTGGCGTGCTGTGGGAGGACCAGGTGATCTACATCTGGCACTCGGAGCCCGGCGAGCGCACCAGTACCAGCCAGGCGCTGGCCGGATTTCGCATGCTGCCAGCGTGGCAGTCGGTGATTGGCGTCGCGCTGCTGGCGGCGGAGAGTGATGAGGTGCTGCGGCCGCGTTTCACTGACGAACAGTGGACGCAGATTGCGCCGCTGCTGGCGCGCAAACGCACCGGGGATTATCTGGTGTGGCATCGCGAGGACGGTGAAATCAGCATGGCGCAGCCGATCAATAACAATCGCGCGGCGCTGGCCTTCGCCAAAATCTGGCAGGCCGATGAGGACCAGCTGGCGCAGCGTCTGCAACAGCTGCGCGCGCTGGCGAAACGGCTCATCAGCGCGCGCTGACATGGTCAATTTTTCCTACCACAAACAGATAACTGCAGATGCCAATAGCGGCCAGCACGGCGATAAAGGCCAGCGCCGGCGCGAAGTTGCTGCCGTCAATCAGGGCGCCGATGGCGATGGGCACCACGATCGATGACAGCGCGCCGGTAAAGTTAAATACGCCGCCGGCCAGACCGATCAGATGGCGCGGCGCCAGCGCGGTAACAAACACCCAGGTGATGGTTGCCAGGCCATTACCAAAAAACGCCAGCGACATAAACAGGATGATCAGCCGCGAATCTTCGGTGTAGTTAGCACCCAGAATGAACAGCGTCAGGAACAGGCCGAGGATCACCGGCAGCTTGCGCGCCACGCTGGCTGAGACGCCGCGCCGGATCATGCGATCTGAGGCAAAGCCAGCCAGCAGCACACCACAAAACGCCGCGAAGTAGGGCAGCGACGCCACGTAGCCGCTCTTGATAAAGTCCATGTGGCGATACTCCACCAGATAGGTGGGAAACCAGGTGAGGAAAAACCAGAAGGTGGCAGAGATGGTGAACTGGCCAATATAGATGCCGACCAGCTTGCGGCTGCGAAACATCTGCGCCAGATCGGCCCAGCGTGCACGCGGCGGCTGGCTGCCCTGGCGATTTTCCAGCAGTGCGCCGTTGTCACGCAGATAGTTAAGTTCAGCCTCTGATACCCCTTTGTGCTGGTTCGGCTCGCGATACAGCAGATACCACACCAGCGCCCAAATCATACCCGCCACGCCGGTAATCAGAAACAGCCCGCGCCAGCCAAACGCAGCCTGCACGTGAAACAGCAGCGGCGTCATACAGGCGAGGCCAACAAACTGTGCGGACGAGTAGATGCCAATTGCACTGGCACGCTCCTGCTCGGGGAACCAGCTGGAAATCACCCGATTGTTAGCCGGCATCACCGGTGCCTCGAAGGCGCCGACGCCGAGGCGCAGACCGAACAGCGCGCCAAAGCTGCTGGCAAAAGCGTGCAGCGCGGTGATTAGCGACCAGGCAAACAGCCCCGCGCCGTATACCAGCCGCGCGCCGAGACGATCGATCAGGAATCCGCCGGGAATTTGCAGCGCCGCATAGATCCAGCCGAACGCCGAGAAGATCAGCCCCATCTCCAGCGGCGTGAAGCGCAGTTCACCGGCCATCTGCGTGGCGGCCACCGACAGGTTGGTGCGATCCATGTAGTTAATGATGATGTTGATAAACACCAGTGCCAGCATCATAAAGCGTGTGCGTCCGGCTCGCACGCTGACCGCGCTTTGGCTAAGTGGCTGTTCTGTCATAATACAACTCTCCCGAGGGGCAGAAGTGTTTCTTTAATAGAAACGCAGGCGGCGCTTTTCAGCGAATCTGTAGCGATAAATTTGCGATCGCGGATACGTTAAACCTGAGCAAAGCCGAACTTTTTGCTAATTTCAAACTCAGACCATCACGCATAGTAATGTGTTTTGGGTTTCGCCATAGTGGCGACCTGCAAATTGAACCCTTCAAGGAGGACTTTCGTGAAACTGAAAGCACTGGCGCTGGCCGCCGTAATGAGCACGGGCGCACTGTCCGGTCTGGTCCAGGCGGGAGAAGTGCCGAACGGACCGCACGTGGTGACATCAGGACAGGCCAGTGTGGATGCCCGTCCGGATATGGCGACGCTCTCCATCGTGGTGAATGTTTCGTCGAAAGACGCGGCGGATGCAAAAAAACAGGCTGACGACCGCGTGGCGCAATATTTTGATTTCCTGCAAAAGAACGGCATCGAGAAGAAAGATATTGATGCGGCTAATCTCAGCACCCAGCCGGAGTATGACTACACCAAAGAGGGCAAGTCGGTGCTGAAAGGCTACCGTGCGGTGCGTCAGGTGGAAGTGACGCTGCGCCAGCTGGATAAGCTGAATGAGCTGCTGGACGGCGCGCTGAAGTCGGGCCTGAATGAGATTCGTTCTGTTGAGCTGGGCGTGGCTAACGCAGACAGCTACAAAGATCAGGCGCGTAAAGCGGCGATTGCCAATGCCACACAGCAGGCGAGCGCCCTGGCGGAAGGCTTCAATGCCAAACTGGGCTCGGTGTACAGCATTCGCTATCACGTGGCTAACTACCAGCCGATGCCGATGGCGCGCATGTACAAAGCGGCCGGTGCCGCAGCGGACACCACCGCGCAGCAGACCTACGAGCAGCAGAGCATCCATTTTGACGATCAGGTGGATGTGGTATTCGAAATCAAACCGAATACGGCGCAGTAAGTTAGCCTGTAAAATTGTAGCGGCGCGATTCATCGCGCTTTCCAGCAGCAGAACCGCTGTTAAAACGCGCGATGAATCGCGCCGCTACGACTGTTGTGCGCTAATCTGAACGGCGCTAAGCCGCAACTTCATCCTGGCGCAATACGCGGTGGCCGTGGGCAATCAGCGCATCGGTCACGCTGCGCATCAGACGGCTTTCCGGCGCGAAACGGTGCCAGTACAGCATCCGGCGCTGATACAGACCCGGCGTCAAATCAACCAGCTCTCCCTGCGCCAGCTCGCGCTCAATCTGCAGGTGCGGAATCATACAGCACACCGATCCCTGACGCGCCAGCTGCACAAAAGCCTCTGATGAGTTCACGATGTGGCACGGCACGCTGCCCGGCGATAAATCAAAGTTCTGCTGCAAAAAGGCCTGATGCATGTCGTCGAGGTGATCAAACGCCACCGCCGGGGCTTTCAGCAGCGCCGAGCGTGTCACGCCATTGGGGAAATAGCGCGCGGCAAACTCCGGCGAGGCGCAGAACAGATAGTCCAGCGCACCCAGCTGATCCACCAGGCAACTTGGCAACGGCTGCGGCTGGATACTCACCGCCCCGACCACCTCACCGCGTCGTAAACGCTCCTGCGTGCGGGTTTCATCCTCTACCTGCAGATTCAGGCGCACCGGCGAGTCGGCCAGCACATCTTTCAGCGCCGGCAGCAGCCAGGTAGCAAGACTGTCGGCGTTCACCGCCAGCGACAGCAGCAGCGGCGTGGTGCCACCGTTATCATCACCCAGCCACTCCTCTTCCAGCAGCTCCACCTGATGCAGCAGCGCCAGCAATTTTTGTCCCTGCTCGGTCGGGCGCGGCGGCACGGTACGCACCAGCAGCGGCTGACCAAATAAATTTTCCAGCTGTTTAATGCGCTGCGACACCGCAGACTGCGTGATGCACAGCTTCTGGGCGGCACGCTCAAAGCCGCGTTCGCGAATCACAGCATCCAGCGCCTGAAGCGTTCGATAATCCGGGCGTTTCATTGTTGTTCTCTCTCGTTCAGGGTGGAAACTACTATGCCATAAAACGGCGAAGCTGTGCGGCCGACGCGTTTTTGCGGGCTGGCTTCCAAAGGCTTACATCCAACGTCGGTCAGCCGCGCTTTTTGACAGCGCCTTGTTTTATACTACGCGCACTTCGATGTCGCACAGGTTTTAAACATACCATGACCCAGGATGAACTGAAAAAAGCGGTAGGTTGGGCAGCGCTGCAGTACGTGCAGCCAGGCACCATTGTTGGCGTAGGCACCGGTTCAACGGCGGCGCATTTTATTGACGCGCTTGGTACCATCAGGGATCAGATCGAGGGCGCGGTTTCCAGTTCGGAAGCCTCAACCGAAAAGCTCAAATCGCTGGGCATTCCGGTGTTCGATCTCAACAATGTGGATGCGCTGTCGGTGTATGTCGACGGTGCTGATGAGATCAATCCGCAGATGCAGATGATCAAGGGCGGCGGCGCAGCGCTGACGCGCGAGAAAATTGTCGCGGCGGTGGCGCAGAAATTTATCTGCATCGCGGATGCGTCCAAGCAGGTCGATGTGCTGGGCAACTTCCCGCTTCCGGTGGAGGTGATTCCGATGGCGCGCGCTTATGTGGCGCGGGAGCTGGTGAAGCTGGGCGGCCTGCCGGAGTATCGTCAGCACGTGGTTACGGATAACGGCAACATTATTCTCGACGTACATAATCTGCGCATCCTTGACCCGATTGCGCTGGAAAAAACCATCAATGCGCTGCCGGGCGTCGTCACCGTGGGGCTGTTTGCCGCACGCGGAGCGGATATTGCGCTGATTGGCACGCCGGACGGCGTGAAAACCATCACCAATTGATCTCACCGGCGCGCCGCCAGCGCCGGTTATTTCCATCCGCAAAACATCTTTTCTTGCTGCAGTGAAATTTGGTGACTTATGTCACAAATGATTCATCAACAGCAGGTTCGTACTTTGCGCTCTCGTCATCTCACGATTTTGTGTGGATTTGTGTTGTCTGCACGTGGGCGCGTGCTGGCGTGCAGGCAATCGTTTGTATTGCCGCGCCGGAAAATTTTGATATTTTGACAGAAGGCTACCTTATGGTAGTCCTCGTTGAATTCTGAATAGGGTCGGGAAATGGCAAAGGTATCACTGGAAAAAGACAAGATTAAGTTCCTGCTGGTGGAAGGCGTTCACCAGAGTGCGCTGGATAATCTGCGCGCCGCAGGTTACACCAACATCGAGTTCCACAAAGGCGCACTGGATGCTGAGACGCTGAAGTCCTCCATCCGCGATGCCCACTTCATTGGTATCCGTTCCCGTACCCAACTGACTGAAGAGATCTTCGCGGCGGCTGAAAAGCTGGTGGCGGTGGGCTGCTTCTGTATTGGTACTAACCAGGTTGATCTCAGCGCGGCAGCGAAACGCGGCGTGCCGGTGTTCAACGCCCCGTTCTCCAATACCCGTTCGGTCGCGGAACTGGTAATCGGCGAAATGCTGCTGATGCTGCGCGGCATTCCGGAAGCCAACGCCAAAGCCCACCGCGGCATCTGGAATAAAATCGCCACCGGCTCGTACGAAGCGCGTGGTAAGAAGCTGGGTATCATTGGCTACGGCCATATCGGGATGCAGCTCGGCGTGCTGGCGGAAAGCCTCGGCATGCACGTATTTTTCTACGATATCGAAAACAAGCTGCCGCTGGGCAATGCCACCCAGGTGCGCCATCTCTCTGACCTGCTGAACATGAGTGATGTGGTCAGCCTGCACGTGCCGGAAACGCCATCTACTCAGAACATGATTGGCAGCGAAGAGTTGGCACTGATGAAGCCCGGCGCGCTGTTGATCAACGCCGCGCGCGGCACCGTGATTGACATCCCGGCGCTGTGTAATGCGCTGGCCAGCAAGCACCTCGCCGGTGCCGCCATCGACGTCTTCCCGGTTGAACCTGCAACCAATAGCGATCCGTTCAACTCGCCGCTGTGCGAATTCGACAACGTGATCCTGACGCCGCACATCGGCGGATCAACGCAGGAAGCGCAGGAGAACATCGGTCTGGAAGTGTCTGGCAAGCTGGCCAAGTACTCTGACAACGGCTCGACGCTCTCCGCAGTAAACTTCCCGGAAGTTTCGCTGCCGATGCACGCTGCCAGCGCCAGCCGCCTGCTGCACATCCATGAAAACCGCCCGGGCGTGCTGACCGCCATCAACCAGATCTTTGCCGAGCAGGGCATCAACATTGCCGCTCAGTATCTGCAAACCTCGCCAGTGATGGGCTATGTGGTTATCGATATTGATGCCGAAGAGGATGTGGCGGAGAAAGCGCTGCAGCTGATGAAGGCGATTCCGGGCACCATGCGCGCCCGTCTGCTGTACTGACAGTGCAGGGCGCCGCTGGGCGCCCTGTCTTTATCCCGCCAGCGTTTCCCACTGCCACAGCTTTGACGGCGTGAGAATCGCCGGCAATGGCACATCCCAGGCCGCCACCGGCAGCGCATCCACGCGCTGGCAGTCGTGCGCAATACCCAGCGGTAAAAAGCCATGCTGCTGCCAGTGCTGTAGCGTGCGATCGTAAAAACCCCCGCCCATGCCTAAGCGTTGTCCCTGCGCGTCAAACGCCACCAGCGGTACCAGCATCACATCCAGCTGATCGAGTGTGGCCAGCTGCGTAATATCCAGCGGCGGCTCAGGGATGCGCAGCTTGTTAGGTCGCAGCGGGGTTTCTGGCGTGTAGCGCAAAAAAAGCAGGTGACCGGGCGCAAATGGGTGCAGCACCGGCAGAAAGACCTGCTTCTTTTGCTGCCACAGTTTGGCAATCAGCGGTCGGGTATTGATTTCGCCATCGACGGAGAGAAACAGCGCAATGCGTTGTGCGCTGGCCAGCGGGGCAAAATTAATGGCATGTTCAGCCAGCAGGTCGGCGGCCTCAACCTGTTGCTCAGG
The DNA here is from genome assembly GCF_059730935.1 of Type-C symbiont of Plautia stali. Classification (NCBI taxonomy): domain Bacteria; kingdom Pseudomonadati; phylum Pseudomonadota; class Gammaproteobacteria; order Enterobacterales; family Enterobacteriaceae; species Type-C symbiont of Plautia stali. Next base: position 859,171 of record NZ_AP035923.1, read on the forward strand.
CGTAAGATTGCGGCGCAGATGGCGCACATGCTGACGAATATCCTGTCGGTCGAGAAGAGAAGGTGCTGGCATGATGTCCCCGGCTGATAAGGCTGTTGATAGCCACATTATCACACCGGGAATAACAGGGTGGAACTAAGAGGAGATCTCCGAGATGCCGCCGCAGGCTGTAACCCTTGAACCCTTGGTTCAAGGTGAGTATGCCGTCGTAACCATCAGGCTTCTCGGACGGACCGAGCATGCTCACAGGTTACAGAGCGTCACACTCTGTTGGTATGAAATATCGGCTCAGGGGACTGGCCCGCTTGCAAACATCTCAGAGAAAATTGACTTCACCGTTACTCTAACACGAGTACCATGAAGTGTTATTCGAATTTAGGGCCCTGACGTTCAGTTATGCGACCTTGCTCAACTAATGCCTGCTCAATGGTCTGCTGCAGCATACGGATGCGTTGTTCCATATTGGCTGCGTAATCGCGCGTTTTACCTTTCTCTTGTGCCAGCTCGTGGCAAATGTTTAACGCGGCGATGAACACCAGCTGCTCTGTATTTGTGACTCTAGTGCGAACTTTTAAATCTTGCAACCGTTGATTGAGATCCTCTGCGGCCAGATTCAGCGCATCTTGCTGTTCAGGCGGACAATTCACTCTCAATGAACGACCAAAAATCTGAATATCTACCGGTTGTGCAGACATGCCACCATCCTGACTGATTACTTCGTTCGCATCTCCCTTACCTGTCAATGGGTTGGGAGGTGCGCAACTATATAGACCCGCGTGATAAGTTACAACCCCTTTTCTGGAAACCCTGAGGCACCTGGTGGTAGCATAACACGAACTTATTCTGCCAACGACGACCAAAGCTTATGTCTTTACAGAACGCAACACCCACTTACAACGCGCTGGCCGCGGCACTTTCCCAGCAGGGCGTAGGCATGACGCCCGCCGAGATGCACGGACTGCTGTGTGGCATTCTGTGCGGCGGCAATCAGGACAGCAGCTGGAAAACCCTGGTGCACGACCTGACTAACGAGGGCATGGCGTTCTCGCAAAGCCTGTCGCAGCCGCTGCAGGCGCTGCATGAAAACCTGGCCAACACGCTGGATGAAGAGGGTTTCCTGTTCCAGCTGATGCTGCCGGATGAGGAGGACATCACGGTGTTCGATCGTGCTGACGCGCTGGCCGGCTGGGTCAATCACTTCCTGCTGGGCCTGGGCGTGACGCAGCCGAAGCTGGACAAAGTGACCGGTGAGACCGGCGAAGCGATTGACGATCTGCGCACCATTGCGCAACTTGGCTACGATGAAGATGAAGATCAGGAAGAGCTCGAACAGTCGCTGGAAGAGGTGATTGAGTACGTGCGCGTTGCCGCGCTGCTGTGCCATGACACCTTCACCCGGCCACGCACGCCGACCGCACCGGAAGTGCAAAAACCTACGCTACACTAAGCGCGTCATCGTGGGCAGGTCGCTGCCCGTTTTCTACAGGGAGTGCAAATATGATTACACTGGAAACTTTCCGGCAACGTCGTCAGGCGCTGATCGCCCGCATGGCGCCCGGCAGCGCGGCTTTGATTTTTGCTGCACCTGAAGTGACGCGCAGCAACGACACCGAATATCCCTTTCGCCAGAACAGCGACTTCTGGTACTTCACCGGCTTCAACGAGCCGCAGGCGCTGCTGGTATTAATCAAGAGCGATGACAATCATAACCATAGCGTGCTGTTTAACCGCGTACGCGACCTGACGGCCGAAATCTGGTTCGGGCGTCGGCTTGGTCAGGAAGCCGCACCGGCGAAGCTGGGCGTTGACCGCGCGCTGCCGTGGGATGCGATTGACGAGCAGCTACACCAGCTGCTCAACGGACTCGACGTGGTCTATCACGCACAGGGTGAATACGCGGAAGCGGATACTCTGGTGTTCAGCGCGCTGGAGAAACTGCGCCGCGGTTTCCGGCAAAACCTCAGCGCGCCGGAGACGCTGACCGACTGGCGTCCCTGGGTGCATGAGATGCGCCTGTTTAAAAGCGAAGACGAGATCGCCATTCTGCGCCGCGCAGGAAAAATCAGCGCGCTGGCACATACCCGTGCGATGCAGGCGTGCCGCCCCGGTATGTTTGAATATCAGCTGGAAGGCGAAATCCATCACGAATTCACCCGCCACGGCGCGCGCTTTCCGTCTTACAACACCATTGTGGGCTCCGGTGAGAACGGCTGCATTCTGCACTACACCGAAAACGAAAGCGAAATGCGCGACGGCGATCTGGTGCTGATTGATGCCGGTTGCGAATTCCATGGCTACGCCGGCGATATTACCCGCACCTTCCCGGTTAACGGTAAATTCAGCCAGCCGCAGCGCGAGATCTACGACATCGTGCTCGCCTCGCTGTATAAGGCGCTGTCGATGTTCCGCCCGGGCATCAGCATCCATGAAGTCAACGACGAAGTGGTGCGTATCATGATCACCGGTCTGGTCGATCTGGGCATTCTGGAAGGCAATATCGATACGCTGTTTGAAGAGCAGGCGCACCGTCCGTTCTTTATGCACGGCCTTGGTCACTGGCTGGGGCTGGACGTGCATGACGTCGGCCACTACGGCACGCCCAGCCGCGACCGCCTGCTTGAGCCTGGCATGGTGCTCACCGTTGAACCGGGCCTATATATCGCGCCGGATGCCAAAGTGCCGGCGCAGTATCGCGGCATCGGTATCCGTATCGAAGACGACATCGTCATCACCGCCGACGGTAATGAAAACCTGACCGACAGCGTGGTAAAAGACGCTGAGGCGATCGAAGCACTGATGGCGGCGGCGCGCAGCGTATGAGTATCCTGATTGCAGGCGGCGGTATGACCGGCGCCACGCTGGCACTGGCGATTTCGCATCTGACGCAGGGCCAGTTGCCGGTGACGCTGATTGAACGTCATCAGCCGGACAGCCGCGCGCACCCGGGCTTTGACGGGCGCGCCATCGCGCTGGCGGCGGGCACATGTCAGCAGCTGGCGGAAATTGACCTGTGGCGTTCGCTGGCGGATTGCGCCACGCCCATTACCCACATCCACGTTTCCGATCGCGGGCACAGCGGGTTTGTTCAGCTGCAGGCTGAGGATTATCAGCTGTCGGCGTTGGGCAACGTGGTCGAGCTGTATGACGTGGGACAGCGCCTGTTTAAACGTCTGCGTGAGGCACCCGGCGTGACGCTGTGCTGCCCGGATCACGTGACCTCAGTAACCCGCAGCGCCGATAGCGTGCAGGCGACGCTCAGCAGCGGCGCAACGTTACAGGGCGCGCTGCTGGTGGCCGCTGACGGCGCACGCTCGCCGCTGGCGGCATCCTGCGGCATGCGCTGGCAGCGCGACGACTACCAGCAGCTGGCGGTGATTGCCAACGTCGCGACGCAGTTGCCGCATCAGGGCCGCGCGTTTGAGCGCTTCACCCGGCATGGCCCGCTGGCGCTGCTGCCGATGTCCGGCAACCGTCTGTCGCTGGTGTGGTGTCATCCGGCGACGGCCGAAGCCACGGTTAAGCAGTGGGACGATGCCACCTTCCTGCATGAATTACAGCGCGCCTTTGGCTGGCGGCTGGGGCGCTTTACTCACGCCGGCCAGCGCGAAATCTATCCGCTGGCGCTACAGACCGCAGAGCGTCAGGTGACGCACCGGCTGGCGCTGGTCGGCAATGCGGCGCAGACGCTGCATCCGATCGCCGGGCAGGGCTTTAACCTCGGTTTGCGCGATGTGATGTCGCTGGCGGAAACCCTTGCGGCGGCGCATCGTTACCAGCAGGATCCGGGCAGCCACGCGGTGTTGCACCATTTTGCTGCGCGCCGCCAGCCGGATCGCGTGGCGACCATTGGCGTCACCGACGGTCTGGTGCGGCTGTTCGCCAACCGTTATGCCCCGCTGGTGGCAGGACGAAATCTTGGGCTGGTGGCAATGGACCACCTGCCATGGCTGCGAAACCCACTTGCCGTGCGCACGCTCGGCTGGGTTAAGCGTTAAGCATGAATTAAGGGGCAGCAATGCAAACATTTGATGTGGCGATTGCCGGGGGCGGCATGGTCGGTCTGGCGGTGGCCTGTGGCTTACAGGGCAGCGGCCTGCGCGTTGCGGTGCTGGAAAAAGCGCCTGAGCCACAATTTGATGCGGCGGCGCCAGCGTCGGTTCGCGTCTCGGCCATCAACGCCGCCAGCGAGCGTCTGCTGCAAAAACTTGATGTCTGGTCCACCATTCTCGCGCTGCGCGCCAGCGCGTATCACGGCATGGAAGTGTGGGATCAGGACAGCTTTGGCTCGATCAGCTTTGATGACGAGCAGCAGGGGCTGTCGCACCTCGGACATATCATTGAAAACGAGGTGATTCACAGTGCACTGTGGCAGCGCGCCAGTCAGTGCAGCGACGTGACGCTGATTGCGCCGGCTCAGCTGCAGCAGGTGGCGTTTGGCGATAACGAAGCCTTTATTACCCTGCAGGACGGCAGCATGATGAGCGCGCGCCTGCTGATTGCTGCGGACGGGGCAAACTCGTGGCTGCGTGACAAAGCGGATATCCCGATTACTTTCTGGGATTACGAACATCACGCTCTGGTGGCCAACGTACGCACCGATATGCCGCACGATGCCATCGCGCGCCAGGTGTTCCACGGCGACGGCATTCTGGCCTTCCTGCCGATGCAGGATCCGCACCTGTGCTCCATCGTCTGGTCACTGTCACCGCAGGAAGCGGCGCGACTGCAATCCATGCCGGAAGCGCTGTTTAACCAGCAGTTGTCGGTGGCATTCGATATGCGCCTTGGTCTGTGCCAGGTGGAAAGCGAACGGAAAACCTTCCCGCTGATGGCCCGTTACGCCCGCAACTTTGCTGCGCACCGGCTGGCGCTGGTGGGCGATGCGGCGCATACCATCCATCCGCTGGCCGGGCAGGGGGTTAACCTCGGCTTTATGGATGCCGCCGAGCTGATTGGCGAAATCCGCCGTCTGCATCAGCAGGGCAAAGATATCGGCCAGCATCTCTATTTGCGGCGTTATGAACGCAGCCGCAAGCACAGCGCAGCGCTGATGCTGGCCGGCATGCAGGGTTTCCGTGAGCTGTTTGCCGGGCACCATCCGGCAAAAAAACTGCTGCGCGACGTCGGGCTGAAGCTGGCCGATACGCTGCCTGGCGTGAAGCCGTTACTGCTGAAGCAGGCCATGGGCCTCAACGACCTGCCCGGCTGGATCCGCTAACCCTCCTTATTACGGCACCCTTTCAGGTGCCGTTTTTCCTGCACTGACGTTACGCGATCGCCCTCAAGGGTGGGCGTGGCAGTCGGCTGCCGCTCATGAATCACCGAACTGCACAGCGTTGTCGCCATCCATCGCGACCCTGTGCGCACCCGGTAACGTCACTGCAAAACCTGCCCCGGCACCATTATTGTGCATCGCTGCACCCAAATTGCCCTTCATTTGATTTATTCTAATTTCAGGCCTCAATCCGCATTACTTTAACTAATCCTAAATGCTTTTCGTCCCCGAACCATTTCCCTTGTCTGCGGTACAGCTTCCATTATTCGGCTGAATTACTGCGCATCAGGTGAATTATATGCGCGGTAAATCACATAAATGCAGTGAGATGTGCTGGCATAGCTGCCGGGGCAGCACAAAGGATGATAAGGTTTCACCCTCGTTTTCCTTATGGTTAATTGCCGTATTCGGTGGTAACTTCAGCGTAAAGAGAACGTTTGCGTCGCTCAAAACTGACGGCGCAGGCGCGTCACACTCACTTGTCTTCACAGGATGGTTATGACTCAGCAAACGCCTCTATTCGAACAGCATCAGGCCTGCGGTGCCCGCATGGTGGACTTCCACGGCTGGATGATGCCGCTGCACTACGGCTCGCAAATGGATGAGCACCATGCGGTGCGCAACGATGCCGGAATGTTTGACGTTTCCCACATGACCATTGTCGATCTGCACGGCGCGCGCACCCGTGAATTTCTGCGTTACCTGCTGGCCAACGACGTCGCCAAAATGACCCAGCCCGGCAAAGCCCTCTATACCGGCATGCTGAATGCTTCAGCTGGCGTCATTGATGATTTAATTGTTTACTTTATGAGCGAAGATTTCTTCCGCCTGGTGGTCAATTCCGCCACGCGCGAGAAGGATCTGGCGTGGATCGCTGAGCATGCGCAGCCGTTTGGGGTTGCGCTCACCGAGCGTGACGATCTGGCGCTAATCGCCGTACAGGGGCCGAACGCGCAGCAAAAAGCACAGAGCCTGTTAAGCGCGGCACAGCGTGACGCGGTGGCAGGCATGAAGCCGTTCTTTGGCGTACAGGCCGGCGATCTGTTTATCGCCACGACCGGTTATACCGGTGAAGCCGGTTATGAAATCGCCCTGCCTGCCGCTCAGGCCGCAGATTTCTGGCAGCAGCTGCTGGCCGCAGGCGTGAAACCAGCCGGACTGGGCGCACGCGATACGCTGCGTCTTGAAGCCGGCATGAATCTGTATGGTCAGGAGATGGATGAAGGCGTTTCGCCGCTGGCCGCCAACATGGGCTGGACCATCAGCTGGGAGCCCGCCGACCGTGACTTCATTGGCCGTGAGGCGCTGGAAGCGCAGCGCGAGAACGGCACGGAAAAACTGGTCGGGCTGGTGATGACCGAAAAAGGCGTGCTGCGTAACGGTCTGACGGTGCGCTTTACCGATGCGCAGGGACAGCCGCAGCAGGGCATCATTACCAGCGGCTCCTTCTCGCCAACGCTGGGCTACAGCATTGCGCTGGCGCGCGTGCCTGCCAGTATCGGTGAGCAGGCGATTGTTGAAATCCGCAATCGTGAAATGCCGGTGAAAGTGACTAAACCTATTTTTGTTCGCGCCGGCAAGCCGGTCGCTCAGTAATTTTTTTTCAGGAGAAATGGCGATGAGCAATGTGCCAAATGAATTGAAGTACCGTGATAGCCACGAGTGGGTGCGTAAAGAAGCTGATGGTACGTTTACCGTGGGCATCACCGAACACGCGCAGGAACTGCTGGGCGACATGGTGTTTGTCGACCTGCCTGACGTGGGTGCCAGCTTTGCCGCCGGTGACGACTGTGCGGTAGCCGAATCCGTGAAAGCGGCATCGGATATCTATGCCCCGCTGAGCGGTGAAATTGTTGCGGTCAACGAAGCGCTGGGCGATGCCCCGGAGCTGGTTAACAGCGAACCGTACGCCGCCGGCTGGCTGTTCCGCATCAAAGCCAGCGACGAGTCCGAGCTCGACGCGATGCTTGATGCTGCCGCCTACAAAGCGTCCATCGACGAGTAACCGGTAGTCTCTGAAGGTGCCGCACTGCGGTGCCTTCTTTTTTATCTGCCTGATTTAATGCCATTTTGTCACCCAGCCCGATTCAGGATGTACTGTAAATGACCCAGACTCTCAGCCAGCTCGAACATAACGGTGCTTTTATTGAGCGCCATATCGGTCCTGATGCCGCGCAGCAGGCCACCATGCTGGAAGCGATTGGTGCCAGCTCGCTGGCTTCGCTGATCGCTTCAATTGTGCCTGCTGATATCCAGCTGCCAGGCCCGCCGGCGGTAGGCGATGCCGCGACTGAACAGCAGGCGCTGGCAGAGCTGAAAGCCATTGCCAGCCAGAATCAGCGTTACAAATCCTGGATTGGAATGGGTTACAGCGCCGTGATCACCCCGCCGGTGATTCTGCGCAACATGCTGGAAAACCCGGGCTGGTACACGGCCTACACGCCGTATCAGCCGGAAGTGTCGCAGGGCCGTCTGGAAGCGCTGCTCAACTTCCAGACCCTGACGCTCGATCTCACCGGGCTGGATATTGCTTCAGCTTCACTGCTGGATGAAGCCACCGCGGCCGCCGAAGCGATGGCGATGGCTAAACGCGTCAGCAAGCTGAAAAACGCGACCAAATTCTTTATCGCCGATGACATCCATCCGCAAACGCTGGATGTGGTGCGCACCCGCGCTGAAACCTTTGGCTTTGAGCTGATTATCGATCGCGCCGAAAAAGCCCGCGAGCACGACGATCTGTTTGGCGTGCTGCTGCAGCAGGTCGGTACCAGCGGAGAGGTGCACGACTACCGTGAACTGATTACTGAGCTGAAAAGCCGCAAAGTGGTGGTGAGCGTGGCGGCGGATTTCATGGCGCTGGTGCAGCTGGAAGCGCCGGGCAAACAGGGTGCTGATATCGTCTTTGGTTCCGCCCAGCGCTTTGGCGTACCGATGGGCTACGGCGGTCCGCACGCGGCCTTCTTTGCCAGCCGTGATGAGCACAAGCGCTCCATGCCGGGCCGTATCATCGGTGTGTCACGCGATGCCGCAGGTAACACTGCACTGCGCATGGCGATGCAGACGCGCGAACAGCACATCCGCCGTGAGAAAGCCAACTCCAACATCTGTACTTCACAGGTGCTGCTGGCGAATATCGCCGGCCTGTACGCGGTTTACCATGGCCCGGCCGGACTGAAGCGCATCGCCTCGCGCATTCACCGTCTGACCTCGATTCTGGCAGCAGGCCTGCAAAACGGCGGCCTGAAGCTGCGCCATCACAGCTGGTTCGATACGCTGACCGTTGAAGTCGCGGACAAAGCGGCGGTGCTGAACCGTGCGCTGAGCTTCGGCGTCAACCTGCGCAGCGATATCCTCAATGCGGTCGGTATCACGCTGGATGAAACCACCACGCGTGAAGACGTGCTGGCGCTGTTTGCCATTCTGCTGGGCGACGCGCACGGCCAGGATATCGAGGCGCTGGACGCCGCGGTGGCGGCGGAAAACAGCGCCATTCCGGCAGGCCAGCAACGTACCAGCGAATTCCTTACCCATCCGGTGTTCAACCGTCATCACAGCGAAACTGAGATGATGCGCTACATGCACAGCCTGGAGAAAAAGGATCTGGCGCTGAATCAGGCGATGATCCCGCTCGGCTCATGCACCATGAAACTGAATGCCGCCGCCGAAATGATTCCGATCACCTGGCCGGAATTCGCTGAGCTGCACCCGTTCTGCCCGGCAGAGCAGGCGAGCGGTTATCTGCAGATGATCGGCCAGCTGTCCCAGTGGCTGGTCCAGCTCACCGGTTACGATGCGCTGTGCATGCAGCCGAACTCTGGTGCGCAGGGCGAATACGCCGGTTTGCTGGCCATCCGCCGCTATCATGAGAGCCGTAATGAAGCGGGCCGCACGATCTGTCTGATCCCGAGCTCGGCGCACGGTACCAACCCGGCGTCCGCGCAGATGGCGGGCATGGCGGTCGTGGTGGTGGCCTGTGATAAGCAGGGCAATATCGATCTCGGCGATCTGCGTGAAAAAGCAGCGCAGGCCGGTGACGCGCTGTCGTGCATCATGGTGACCTATCCATCGACGCACGGCGTCTACGAAGAGACCATTCGCGAAGTGTGCCAGATCGTGCATCAGTACGGCGGCCAGGTGTACCTCGACGGCGCAAACATGAACGCGCAGGTCGGGATCACCACGCCTGGCTACATTGGCGCTGACGTGTCGCATCTCAACCTGCACAAAACCTTCTGCATTCCGCACGGCGGTGGCGGTCCGGGCATGGGGCCGATCGGGGTGAAGGCGCATCTGGCGCCATTCGTACCGGGCCACAGCGTGGTGCAGATTGACGGCGTGCTGACCCAGCAGGGCGCGGTTTCTGCGGCGCCGTTCGGTAGCGCATCTATTCTGCCCATTAGCTGGATGTACATTCGCATGATGGGCGCAGAAGGGCTGAAACAGGCCAGCTCGGTGGCGATTCTCAACGCCAACTACATCGCCAGCCGGCTGCAGTCGGCGTACCCGATTCTGTACGCCGGCCGCGACGGCCGCGTGGCGCATGAGTGCATTCTCGACATTCGTCCGCTGAAAGAGCAGACCGGCATCAGCGAGCTGGATATCGCGAAACGCCTGATCGACTATGGCTTCCATGCGCCGACCATGTCGTTCCCGGTCGCCGGCACGCTGATGGTCGAGCCGACTGAGTCCGAGAGCAAAATCGAGCTGGACCGCTTTATTGACGCGATGCTGGCGATCCGCATGGAAATCGATCGCGTAGCCGACGGTGAATGGCCGGCTGACGACAACCCGCTGGTGAATGCACCACATACCCAGATGGAAATCGTCGGCGACTGGACTCATCCGTACAGCCGCGAGCTGGCGGTCTTCCCGGCCGGCAGCGCCAACAAATACTGGCCGACCGTTAAGCGTCTCGACGATGTGTTTGGCGATCGCAATGTGTTCTGTTCATGCGTTCCGATGAGTGAATACCAGTAATTTGCAGGCGTAATCCAAACCCTTCAGTAATACTAAAGGCCGATTTGTCGGCCTTTTTTTATGGGAGAAACATATGGATCTGGCACTGGTCACCGGCGGTAGCCGCGGAATTGGACGGGCAACATCGCTGCTGCTGGCGCAGGCGGGTTATCGCGTGGCAATCAATTTCCGGCAGCGCGAAGCAGAAGCGTTGCAGGTGGTAGCAGATATCGAAGCGCAGGGCGGCAGCGCGTTTGCCTTACAGGCGGATATTGCTGATGAAGCGCAGGTGGTGCGCATGTTCCGCCAGCTGGATCAGCAGCCGGGCGCGCTGCGCGTGCTGGTGAATAACGCCGGTATTCTCTTCTCCCAGTGCCGGGTTGAGGATCTGGATGCTGCGCGCATTCAGCGCGTGCTGGCAACCAACGTCACCGGCACGTTTATCTGCTGCCGCGAAGCGGTAAAACGCATGAGCACCGCACACGGCGGTCAGGGCGGCGCTATTGTTAATGTCTCGTCAGCGGCCGCGCGTACCGGCTCGCCCAATGAGTATGTCGATTATGCGGCGTCGAAAGGCGCGATGGACACGCTGACCAGAGGATTGTCACTGGAAGTGGCGGCGCAGGGGATTCGCGTCAATAGCGTGCGGCCAGGGCTGATCTACACCGATATGCATGCCGACGGCGGCGAGCCGGGGCGCGTTGATCGTCTCGCGGCATCGCTGCCGATGCAGCGCGGCGGCCAGGCGGAAGAGATCGCTGCCGCCATCGTCTGGCTGGCCAGTGACGCCGCTTCATACGTCACCGGCAGCTTTATTGATGCATCAGGCGGCCGTTGAGTCGCACTTCACAGCCTGTCTGCGCGCGGCGCACATCTATACGTCGCGCGCCATTAGCGGTTACAACACTTCACCATTGCTGGCAATCACCTGCTGATACCAGGCGAAACTCTTCTTCTTCGAACGGGCAAAGCTGCCGCTGCCGTCATCGTTTTTATCGACGTGGATAAAGCCGTAGCGCTTGCTGTACTGGCCGGTGGTAAAGGAGACGCAGTCGATGCAGCCCCACGGCGTATAGCCCAGCAGATCAACGCCATCCAGCGCCACCGCTTTTTTCATCTCTTCAATGTGCGCGCGCAGATAATCAATGCGGTAGTCATCTTCGATCACGCCCTCAGCATTGGCTTTATCAATGGCACCAAAGCCGTTCTCAACGATAAACAGCGGCTTCTGGTAGCGCTCATACAGCGCATTCAGCACGTAGCGCAGGCCGACCGGATCAATCTGCCAGCCCCAGTCGGACGCTTTCACATGCGGGTTAGGCACCACGCCGTCGAAGCCGGTGATCGGGTCGTCGACGCCGCTGGCTTTGGTGTCCACCGCGTTGCTCATGTAGTAGCTGAAACCGATGTAGTCGCAGCAGCCCTGACGCAGCGTTTCGGCGTCATCGGCTTCCATCGCAATGTGATAGCCTTTGCTCGCCCACTCTTTAAGCGTATAAGCCGGGTACGCGCCGCGCATCTGCACGTCGCTGAACACGTAGCGCTGATGCATCGACTCCTGCGCGCGCATCACGTCGTCCGGATGGCAGGAGAACGGATAGACCGGTACCATGGCGATCATGCAGCCAATCTGGAAATCCGGGTTGATTTCGTGGCCGCGCTTCACCACTTTGGCACTGGCAACGAACTGGTGATGCATCACCTGATACATCGTCTGCTCCGGCTTTTCATGCTCTGTGAACACGACGCCGGAGCAGCAGTAGCCGAACAGCGGATACTGCCAGTTGCGCTGGTTATTGATTTCATTGAAGGTCATCCAGTACTTCACTTTGTGGCGATAGCGCGTCATCACCACGTCACTGAAGCGCACAAAGAAATCGACCACTTTGCGATTAGCCCAGCCGCCGTACTCTTTAACCAGATGATAAGGCATCTCAAAGTGCGACAGGGTAATCACCGGTTCGATGCCATATTTCAGCAGTTCATCAAACAGGTCATCGTAAAATTGCAGGCCGGCTTCATTGGGCTGCAGTTCATCGCCGTCGGGGAAAATGCGCGTCCAGGCAATCGAGGTGCGGAAGCATTTGAAACCCATCTCGGCAAACAGCGCCACGTCCTGTTTGTAGTGCGAATAGAATTCCACCGCCTGATGGTTGGGATAGTGCTGGCCGGGCTGAACGCCGGGCGTGATGACGCGATCTACGCCGTGTGCGCCGCCGGTGAGAACATCGGCGATACTGACGCCTTTGCCGCCCTGATCCCAGCCGCCCTCAACCTGATGGGCTGCCACCGCGCCGCCCCAGAGAAATCCGCTGGGTAACTGCAATCCTTCACTCATTTCAATACCTCGTCACGCTGTTGGCGAAAATAATACTGCCCGCAGTGTAACAACTGAAATAGCAAAGTCACGCTATAACACCGGCGCGGAAATGTGACTTGTTACCACTGAAAAACAGGCTGTTTTATACCTGCGTGAGTCGGGCAATATAACGGCCCAGCGTCTCCAGAATATAAATCACCGGTATCTGGGTGGTAATATCGTAGCGGTCAGGCAGTTTCTCCTGCGGCACATGATAGGAGAGATTGAAATCCGCCATTTTCGCCAGCGAGCAGTTGTCGTGATTGGTGATGGAGATGATTTTACAGTGATACAGACTGAACTGACTGGCAAAGCGCAGGATCTCTTCGGTTTCGCCAGAGACGGATAAAATAATCGCCAGCGCATTTTCCCAGGCGCTCTTACTCACCGGGTAATAAGGATCATCGATGTGATGGCTGAATTTACCAATATTAGAAAAATAGCGTGCACCATATTTGCCGAGACTGCCTGAAGTACCGGCACCAATAAAGAAAATGTGCTCAGCCTCAATAATCATTTGCGCCGCGGTGGCAATCTGCTGATCAAATTCTGCGTTATTGATGCTTTTAAAAAAGCTCAGCATTTCTCCGACGCCGGAGGGCAGCAGCACCGGCGCGCTTTGCTCCTGCGCCAGGCGAAAACGGATGCGGAATTCTGACCAGCCGTCACAGTGCATTTTGCGGCAGAAGCGCAGCACCGTGGTGGTCGAGACGCCCGCCTGCGCCGCCAGTTCACGGATGGTCATATAACTGACACTTTCCCGGTGTTTGATGATGAAGTGATAAACCTGCATCTCAAGGTCATTCAAACGGGACAGGTCGCTGTGTGAAAACATTCGGGCGGCGCTCACGGCAAAAAGAAGCCTCAGTGTAACAGATTGGTTTGCCGCTGGGTTGTCACACCTCTTCACAGAATAATTTTAGCGTACATGTGTACTCTGAAATTGTTCTTCGCTACTCTGGTGCACAGAAAAAGCACAACTTTCGTTACGATGTTCAGGAATCCGACGCCATGGTACAGAACCGACTTATTGCCCAGGGCTATTCACTGGCCGAAGAGATTGCCAACAGCATCAGCCACGGCCTGGGCTGTGTGTTTGGCATCGTGGGGCTGGTGTTGCTGTTGACCCAGGCCGTTGAAATGCAGGCGAATATCACTGCCATTACCAGCTATAGCCTGTACGGTGGCAGCATGATTTTGCTGTTCCTCGCCTCGACGCTGTATCACGCCATTCCGCACCAGCGCGCCAAATACTGGCTGAAGAAATTTGACCACTGCGCCATCTATTTGCTGATCGCCGGGACTTACACGCCGTTTCTGCTGGTCGGGCTGCAATCACCGCTGGCGCAGGGATTGATGGTGGTGATCTGGAGTCTGGCGCTGGCGGGCATCATCTTTAAGCTGACCATTGCGCATCGCTTTAAAGTGCTGTCGCTGGTGACCTATCTCAGCATGGGCTGGCTGTCGCTGGTGGTGATTTATCAGCTGGCAACCAAACTGTCGGCCGGCGGCGTCTGGCTGCTGGCGGCGGGCGGGATTGTCTATTCGCTCGGGGTGATTTTCTATGTGTCGCGCCGTATTCCGTACAATCATGCCATCTGGCACGGTTTCGTGCTGGGCGGCAGCGTGCTGCACTTTTGCGCCATCTATTTTTACGTGATGTAACAAGGCCAGGGTCGCCACTGATAGCGACCCTGCGGCATACCAGCCGTAACCGTTACTCTTCCAGCGAATAGGGCAGCGGCTGAATGGTCAGCTTACCGTTTTCATCGCCTTCAACGCGCAGCACGCTGTCCGGCTCCAGATCGTTGTTCAGCACCGCCTGCACCCACACGCTGCCATCATCCAGCTGTACGCCGCTCAGTACCGTGCCGGTGCGACGCCATTTGTCGCCCATCTGCAACTCCAGCGAACTGGCCGCGTCCGGTACTTTGCTGGCGCTGCCCGCCAGCCAGTAGAGCGCACGTTTGTTTGCGCCGCGGAATTTGGCGCGCGCCACCATCTCCTGGCCGGTATAACAGCCTTTTTTGAAGCTGATGGCATCCAGCGCCTGCAGGTTAGTGGCCTGCGGAATCAGCTGCGCCGTGGTGGCGCTGTCGATCACCGGCACGCCCGCCGCAATATCCAGCGCCAGCCACTGCGTGCTGTCATTCAGCTGCGCTTCCCCGGCCAGCTTCTGCTGCAGCGCTTCGGCCTGCGCCGGCGTGGTGACCAGCAGAAAACGTTCGGCTGGCTCGGCGAACCACAGCAGGGTGGTGTCATCCTGCTGCACCACTGGGGTTGTGGCATCCGGCAGCGTGGTGAAAACGTTAGCCAGTGCGGCGCGCGCCTGAAAACCGGCAACGCCGAGCAGGACCGCGTCATCATCGGCCGCAATGGTCACTTTGGCGAACACCGCATACTTCTTCAGCTCAGTTACCTGCTGCTCGCGCAGATTGCGGCGCACCAGGTAGGCATAACCTTCTCCGCGATGAAACAGCCGCAGATTGCTCCACATTTTGCCTTTGGCATCGCAGTGCGCCGCCGGGCGATGCTGCGCTGCGTCCAGCGCCGCCACGTCCAGCGTCAGTTGACCCTGCAGATAAGAGGTGCTGTCTTTGCCCTGCACCGACACCAGCGCCCACTCGTCGAGCGACATTAGCGTTAAAGGCAGGCGCGACGCCGCAGCGGGCTGGCGAGGCGGAAGGGTGAAAATCGGCATGAGTCCGTCCTGATCAATAAGGTTTATCCAGTAATATGCTTACCAATGTTAAAAGAGCAGTGCGCCATTGCAACCTGTTTGCGGAATCTGGCGCACAAATCGCGTGATAACCCTGTAACCGGTGGCATTGCTGTGCGTCACCGCGCGCAGCGTCCGGTTGCACGCCTGCAGCGCGGCGAAAAAGCAGGTACACTGAGCGCCACTGTTATCAGCTGTGGAAGAAGACACATGGATATTCATGACAAAGCGCGCGTCCAGTGGGCATGCCGTCGCGGCATGCTGGAGCTGGATGTCTCGATCATGCCGTTCTTTAAATATGAGTATGATTCGCTGAGCGACAGCGACAAGCAGGTGTTTGTCGCGCTGCTGAAGAGCGACGATCCGGACCTGTTTAACTGGATGATGAACCACGGCGAACCGGCCGATCCCGAGTTCAAACGCATGGTGAAACTGATTCAGCAGCGCAACCGTGAACGCGGGCCGGTGGCAATGTGATCTGCGCGCGTCACGCAGCGCGCGGGCGCTGAATGTGACGCTGTTCGGGCTGTGTGGCGCGCTGTTGCTGAGCTGCCACTGGCCGGCGGGCTGGGCCTGGGTTCAGGTCGTGGTAGTCATCCTGCTGACCCTGCAGTGCTGGCGTAACGCGCGTCGCCTGCAGCAGCGCTGCGGAGCGCTCATGCTGGATGACAAGGGTGACTGGTACTGGCGCGGTGAGCGCTGGCAGGCGCAACGGCAGCCGGACTGGCTACCGTGGGGCGTGTTGCTGGTGCTGCGTAACCGTCGCGGGCAGCGCTGGCGGCTGTGGCTGCTGCACGACAGCATGCCGCCCGACGCGTGGCGCGCGTTACGCGCCCGCTGTTTTTTGCTGGATGGCGCGACGCCGCATTAAAGCAGCGCGGCGGTTTCGGTCAGAATCTGTTCGCACCACTGCTCAACGCGCTCTTCGCTCAGCTCAAACTGATTGACATCGTCGAGCGCCAGACCGACAAACTGCTGACCATCGGCGGTCAGCGGTTTTTTACTGGTGAACTGGTAGCCGTCGAGCGGCCAGTAACCGACAAACTGCACGCCCATCGGCAGCAGCAGTTCGTGCAGCATACCCAGCGCATCAAGGAACCATTCGCTGTACTCGACCTGGTCGCCCATGCCGTACAGCGCCACAATTTTGCCCTGCAGGTTGAGCGCCGGCAGCTGTTGCCACACCGCTTCCCAGTCCTCCTGCAGCTCGCCGAAATCCCAGGTCGGAATACCGAGAATCAGTAAATCGTACTGCTCCATCAGCGACGGATCGTCATCTTTCAGGTTATGCAGTGTGACTAATTCTTCACCGATAAAGTCGCGAATTTTCTCCGCCGTCATCTCGGTGTAACAGGTACTGGAACCGTAAAACAGACCGATATTCATGCAATTAATGCTCTGACTGAAACTCACTCTGGCGCAATTGTACCAGAAGCAGGCCAGTTTCAGGCATAATGAGCACGATTTCACACGGCGAGGGGCAACAGTGCAGGACAGCGATCTGATAGAACAGTTTCTCGACGCGCTCTGGATTGAGCGCAACCTGGCGCAGAACACGCTGGCGTCCTATCGTCAGGATTTGCAGACGCTCACTGCCTGGCTGCACCACCATGAGCGCACGCTGCTGACGCTGGAAGCCGCTGATTTACAGCAGTTTCTGGCTGAGCGGATTGAGGGCGGTTACAAAGCCACCAGCTCAGCGCGTACTCTGAGCGCGATGCGCCGTCTGTTTCAGTATCTGTACCGCGAAAAGCTGCGCAGTGACGATCCCAGCGCGCTGTTATCAGCGCCGAAATTGCCGCAGCGCCTGCCAAAAGACCTGTCAGAAAATCAGGTCGAGCGCCTGTTACAGACGCCGGCAACGGACATACCGCTTGAACTGCGTGACAAAGCGATGCTGGAGCTGCTCTACGCTACCGGGCTGCGCGTCTCTGAGCTGGTCGGTCTGACGTTGAGTGATGTCAGCCTGCGTCAGGGCGTGGTGCGCGTCATCGGTAAAGGCAATAAAGAGCGGCTGGTGCCATTAGGTGAAGAAGCAATTTACTGGCTGGAGCATTATATGGAACACGGGCGGCCGTGGCTGCTGAACGGGCAGACCATTGATGTGCTGTTCCCCAGCAACCGCGCGCAGCAGATGACACGCCAGACCTTCTGGCATCGCATCAAACACTATGCCACCCTTGCCGGCATCGACAGCGAAAAGCTGTCACCGCACGTGCTGCGCCACGCATTTGCCACACATTTACTGAACCATGGTGCCGATTTACGCGTCGTACAGATGTTGCTGGGGCACAGCGACCTGTCGACCACCCAGATTTACACGCACGTGGCGACTGAGCGCCTGCGTCAGTTACATCAACAGCATCATCCGCGCGCCTGAGCAGCGGCAACAAGGATTTGAGATGAAAAAAACCGTTACGACGCTGGCTCTGCTGGTCAGCGCCTTTTCTGCGCTGGCCCATGCCGATGACAGCGCGATTCAGCAATCACTGAAAAAACTGGGTATGCAGCAGGCGGAAATCCAGCCGTCGCCGCTGCCGGGTATCAAAACGGTGATGACCGAAAGCGGCGTGCTGTACGTCACCGAAGACGGCAAGCACATGATTCAGGGCCCGCTGTACGATGTCAGCGGCGCGCAGCCGGTGAATGTCACCAATCAGCTGCTGGAGAAAAAAGTCGCCGCGCTGGCACCGGAAATGATTGTCTACAAAGCGCCGAAAGAGCAGCACGTGATCACCGTATTCACCGACATCACCTGCGGCTACTGCCGCAAACTGCACGAGCAAATGGCTGACTACAACGCGCTGGGCATCACCGTGCGCTATCTGGCGTTCCCGCGTGAAGGCCTGCACGGCCAGGTGGAGAAAGCCATGACCGCCATCTGGTGCAGCGCCGATCGCAACAAGGCGTTTGATGCCGCAATGAAAGGCGACGCACCGCAAATGGATGCGCCGGCGAGCTGCAAAATCAATCTCGATCAGCACTACAAGCTGGGCATTCTGTTTGGTATTCAGGGCACGCCCGCCATCCTCACCGACAGCGGCATGATGATTCCTGGCTACCAGGGACCGCAGGAGCTGAAGCAGGTACTGGACGGCCAGAAGCGTGGTGGTTAAGACACAGTGATGCACTCTGTAGAATTGCGTCGGCGTGAAGCCCAGGCCGACGCGCAGTTACCCGATGATTTACCGCCGCTGCTGCGTCGTCTCTACCTGCAGCGCGGTGTCAAAGACGCCGCCGAACTGGAACGCGGCGCGAAATTCCTGCTGCCGTGGCAAAGCCTTGGCGGCATTGAGCGCGCCGTGACGCTGCTGCACCAGATGCTGCAGCAGCAACGCCGTATCGTGGTGGTGGGCGATTTCGATGCCGATGGTGCCACCAGCACTGCGCTCACCGTACTGGCGCTGCGCAGCATGGGCGGCAACGTCGATTATCTGGTGCCGAACCGCTTTGAGGACGGCTATGGCCTGAGCCCGGAAGTGGTGGAGCAGGCGCGCGCGCGCGGCGCGGAGCTGATCCTCACCGTGGATAACGGTATTTCGTCGCACGCGGGCGTCGACACCGCGCACCAGCACGGTATTCCGGTACTGATCACCGATCACCACCTGCCGGGCGAAACGCTGCCGGCGGCAGAGGCCATCGTTAACCCTAACCTGAGCGACAGCGCATTCCCGTCGCGTTCGCTGGCAGGCGTGGGCGTGGCGTTTTATCTGATGCTGGCGCTGCGTGCCCATCTGCGTCAGCTGAGCTGGTTCAGCGACGGACGCAGTGAACCCAATCTGGCCGAACTGCTGGATCTGGTGGCGCTCGGTACCGTGGCCGACGTGGTGCCGCTGGATGCCAACAACCGCATTCTGGTGTGGCAGGGGCTGAGCCGCATCCGCGCCGGCAAATGCCGTGCCGGCATCCGCGCGCTGCTGGAGATTGCTAACCGCGATGCGCGTCAGCTGGCGGCCAGCGACCTCGGTTTTGCCGTCGGGCCACGCCTCAATGCTGCCGGCCGGCTGGACGATATGTCGGTTGGCGTTGCGCTGCTGCTGACAGAAGATATTGCCCAGGCGCGCATGCTGGCCAGCGAACTTGATGCGCTTAATCAGACGCGCAAAGAGATTGAGCAGGGCATGAAGAGCGAGGCGCTGGCGCTGTGCGATGAGCTGGAGCGCCAGCATCGCGATCTGCCGCTCGGGCTGGCGTTTTATCACCCGGAGTGGCATCAGGGCGTAGTTGGCATTCTCGCGTCACGCCTGAAAGAGCGCTTCCACCGCCCGGTCATCGCCTTCGCGCCCGCCGGTGACGGCACGCTGAAGGGCTCTGGCCGTTCGATTGCCGGGCTGCACCTGCGCGACGCGCTGGAACGCATCGACACGCTCTATCCTGGCCTGATCATCAAATTTGGCGGGCACGCCATGGCGGCGGGGCTGTCGCTGGAAGAGGCGAAGTACGATGAGTTCCGCCAGCGCTTTGCCGCGCTGATCGACGAATGGC
This sequence comes from Type-C symbiont of Plautia stali, assembly GCF_059730935.1. Classification (NCBI taxonomy): domain Bacteria; kingdom Pseudomonadati; phylum Pseudomonadota; class Gammaproteobacteria; order Enterobacterales; family Enterobacteriaceae; species Type-C symbiont of Plautia stali. Next base: position 878,965 of record NZ_AP035923.1, read on the forward strand.
TGGAAGGCGAGGCGCTGCAGGGCGTGATGTGGTCCGATGGCGAACTGCATGCGCAGGAGTTTACCCTGCACACCGCGGAAATGCTGCGGGAAGCCGGCCCCTGGGGCCAGGCGTTTCCGGAGCCGGTGTTCGACGGTCAGTTTAAGCTGTTGCAGCAGCGTCTGGTGGGCGAGCGTCACCTTAAGGTGATGGTCGAGCCGCTGGGCGGCGGCCCGTTACTGGATGGTATCGCTTTTAACGTCGACACCAGCCTGTGGCCAGACAGCAGCGTGCGTCAGGTGCAGCTGGCCTACAAGCTGGATATCAACGAATACCGCGGCAATCGCTCGGTACAGCTGATCATCGACCATATCTGGCCGCAGTCGTAACCTTTAGAACGTGACGTCGACACCGCCGCGCAGCACCTTCTCATCGCCGCTATCGGCCACGTGGCGGTCGGCACGCAGAAACAGCCGCGCGCGTGCCGACTGCACCAGATCAACCCGCGCACCAAACCACTGCGAGCGGCGATCGAGCTGCATACCCGGGATGGTGAAGCTCTGCTGACCGCTGCCGAAGCCGCTCCAGCGCGCGCTGACGTCCATCGACGGATTGCTGAACGCGTACTGGTATTCGCCATACAGGCTCAGCATGCTCCACCAGCCCGCCGACCAGTCCTGGCGCGCGCTGAGATTCAGGCCACCGTAACCGACGCTGCGGCGATAGCTGTCGCCGTCGCCCTGCAGACCAAACGCGCTGCCGCTGTCGCTGAAGCTGCCGGTTTGCAGGCCGGTTTCACGCCAGCCGAGATAGGGCTCAATGCGATAATCCTCCTGCAGCGTCCAGCGATAGCCGCTCTGCAGCGCCGCCTGCCAGCTGTCAGTGCGGGCGGAAGAGGAAACCGGTGCAGCTTCATCCAGCAGCACCAGGCGCTGCAGTTTGTCGCGTCCATGCTGATAGCTGAGATTGCCCTGCCAGTACCAGGCTGGCGTCACCGCATAGCGCCCATACAGCATTACGCCCTGCAGGCTGTTCTGGCTGTTGCCGCCGGTGTCGTCATAGGTGGCATCAAGCTGAGTGTGCGTCCAGGCGATGCCGAGGCGCAGGCCGGGCAGGCCAAAATCGCTGTCGGCACCCAGCGCGGTCAGGGTGTTGCGATAGCGGTTGCCGAGATAGCCGTCCTGGTCGAGCGAACCGCGCAGCTGACCGCTCTCCAGCCAGAAGCCGAAGCGCCCCTGTTCGCTGGCATCATCGATGCGGTTGTTGAGCAGGCGCGTCTGATAATCAAGCGCGTTGAACAGCACCGCATTGCCGGAGGCATGCGCCTGGCCGGACAGGGAGTTGATCGCCGCCTGTGCGCTGCGGGTGTCCGCCAGCGTCTGGAAGGCGCCTGCGGCCGCCAGCGCTGACTGCTGCGCACTGCTCAGCGTCGCCTGACCCTGCCAGCGGTCCGCCAGCTCAAACGCCTGCTCCAGGTTGCGGCTGGTTTGCTGCGCGCTGGTGCTATCGATTCCCATCGCCTGTGCCGCTGCGGCAGTGTTCTTGCGCGTCAGCTGGCCGGTAACGCTGTGGGCGTCATAGCTGACGGAACCGTCGAGAAATACGCCGGTATTGACCTGGCTAAACTGACCGCTTACGCCGCCGCCGCTGGTCAGCAGCGTTTCCTGTTGTTTCACCACGTAGCTGGCGGAGGGCGGCGCGAGATTCAGCGTGCCGTCGAGCGCCGCGTTGCCGGTCACGCGCAGCGGATTGTTCAGCGTGACGTTGAGCGTACCGTTGGCGCTTTGCTGATAGTTGCCCGCCACCTGCAGGCCGCCGTTAACCGATCCCTGGTTGACCAGATTGCCGCCGATGCGTCCGCTGCCACCCAGTTTGCCGCTGCCGTTTACCAGCGCATTGCCGGCAATCGCACCGTCAATCAGCAGGCTATTGGCGGAGACCTGCGTCAGACCCTGATAGCTGTTGTTACCGGTCAGCTGCAGCGTACCGCCGCGTTCGCTGCCGTCCAGCACCAGCCCGCGATCGCCGCTGATGTCATTGCTGAACACATACTGGCCGCCGTCGAGGCGCGCACTGAAGTCCTCTGCCCAGAATTGTCCCGGCCCGTTTAAGGCTTTGGCGGCGTTAAGATCGCCCCAGCCGAACGTCTCATTGTATGGCCGCCCGTTCGCGCTGTCGGCGACGTTATCGTGCGCATCACTGCGGTAGGTGGCGGTGGTCAGCAGGGTTTGCTGCAGGTTATGGCCGCTCATCCACGGGAAACGCTGCAGCAGCTGCGAGGCCGCAGCCGTCACGCGCGGTGCGGCAAACGAGGTGCCGTAGCTGCGCGCCTGCACCCAGCTGCCGTCGGAGTTTTGATACAGGTAATCGGTATAGCCCGGCGCGGTCAGGCACCACGCGGCGGCCGCGCCGCAGGCGTCAAACGGTCCGGTGCCGGCTGCGCGGCCTGGCAGGTCATAACCGGTATGACTCAGGATACCGGTCACCGCCAGCAGATTACGCGCCAGCTGCGGGTCGTTATACATCAGCGGTGTCAGCACGTCCGGTGCCGGCGTGGCGCCGCTGTTGTTGCCGGTGATCATCACCGCCAGCCCATCTGCCGCAGCCACCGCGTTGAGCCCCTGATACAGCGACTGATAGCGCTGGCGCGCATCGGTTAACGCCTGCTGGCTGGTGAGGCGCTCCTGCGAACCGTAGGACATATTGAAGATGCGTACACCCTGTGCCACTAATCCCTGCACGGCGCGCGCAGTATTGTCGTAGCTGAAAATATTATTTTGTGACGCCTGCGCCACATACAGCGCGCTGTCAGGCGACAGCCCCAGCAGCGTCATCGCCACCAGCGTGCCGTGGCCGTTGATTCCCATGTTGTCGTTCAGCGTGGTGTTGCTGCCGACATAGCTGGAGAAATTCACGTTGGCGTAATTAATTTCGCTGCGGCCCGGGGCCAGACCAGAGTCAATGATGCCCACTTTACTGCTGGCAGCGATGGCCGGCACTGTGGGTTCAATAACGGGCGTGACCGGGGTCAGGGTGCCGCCGCCGCCGCTACCACCGCCGCCGCCGCCGCCGCCACCACAGGCGCTCAGCAGAAACGGGATGATCAGCGCCAGCAGGCGCGGTGAGGATCGAAAAGTAACAACAGGATAATGCATGGCAACTCCTCATGCCTCTCAGGGCATGTTGTCGCCCGTTCACGTTAACGGGCCTGAATGCAGTCTTTCCCTGTCACGAATACTCCTGAGCAACGTGGCTGACAGACAGAACGCAATAGATGAAGCACGAACCCCTGAGATTCCGCCAGGGTGCAGAAAGGATAAGGTGCGCACTGGCCGGTTGATGGCCAGGACAGCGCAGCATTGCGCAGGCTAATCGCGCTATATCACGCTTCGAACCAGACATTTCTGATGGTGGAGTTTTAATGATTTTGTTTGAGAAATCATGGGTTTTAATGACGCCAGCTGGCGTTTATTGCCGTGATTATGTAGGAAAATTCTGAAGGCGCACCGCGCCGATGGCGAGTGACAGCGGGATTTCTGGCAACCGCCATACCTGCCGGTTTCCAGAACTGGCGCAATTATTTTCTGCCGGTTCATACGCGGTATAGCCATTGATGTGCAAAGCTACAAACCAGGCGCGCTTTCGGGTAAACTAGCGCGTTACTTTTATCTCCTCTCACCGAATCGTCAAAAAAGACTGAAAAGCCATGTTTGAAATTAATCCGGTCAAAAATCGTATCCAGGACCTCAGTGAGCGCAGCAGCGTTCTTAGGGGGTATCTTTGACTACGATGCCAAGAAAGAACGCCTCGAAGAAGTAAACGCCGAGCTGGAACAGCCGGACGTCTGGAACGAACCTGAACGCGCGCAGGCGCTGGGCAAAGAGCGCGCCTCGCTGGAAGCGGTAGTTGAAACGCTCGACCAGATGCAGCAGGGGCTGGAAGATGTGCAGGGTCTGCTGGAGCTGGCGGTTGAAGCCGACGACGAAGAGACCTTCAACGAAGCCGTGGTCGAGCTGGACGCGCTGGACGTGAAGCTGGGTGAACTGGAGTTCCGCCGCATGTTCTCCGGCGAATACGACAGCGCCGACTGCTACATGGATATTCAGGCCGGCTCCGGCGGCACCGAAGCGCAGGACTGGGCCAGCATGCTGCTGCGTATGTATCTGCGCTGGGCGGAAGCCAAAGGCTTCAAAACCGAGATCATCGAAGAGTCCGAAGGCGAAGTGGCCGGTACCAAATCAGCCACCATCAAAATCATCGGTGATTACGCTTACGGCTGGCTGCGTACCGAAACCGGCGTTCATCGTCTGGTGCGTAAGAGCCCGTTCGACTCCGGCGGTCGTCGTCACACCTCATTCAGTTCGGTATTTATTTACCCGGAAGTGGATGACAACATCGACATCGAAATCAACCCGGCCGACCTGCGTATCGACGTCTATCGCGCCTCGGGTGCCGGTGGTCAGCACGTTAACAAAACCGAGTCCGCGGTGCGTATTACTCACCTGCCGACCAACATTGTGGTGCAGTGCCAGAACGACCGCTCGCAGCATAAGAACAAAGATCAGGCCTTCAAACAGCTGCGTGCCAAGCTGTATGAATACGAAATGCAGAAGAAGAATGCCGACAAGCAGGCGGCGGAAGAGAACAAGTCGGACATCGGCTGGGGCAGCCAGATCCGTTCATACGTTCTTGACGATTCGCGCATCAAGGATCTGCGTACCAGCGTAGAGACGCGTAACACCCAGGCCGTACTGGATGGCGATCTTGACCGTTTTATTGAAGCAAGTTTAAAAGCAGGGCTATAAGGAACCGACATGTCTGAACAACAACCGCAGAGCGCTGATGCCGCCCTTGAGTTAAACAACGAACTGAAAGCGCGTCGCGAAAAACTCAGCGCGCTGCGTGAAAAGGGCGTGGCGTTTCCTAACGATTTCCGCCGTGACACCACCTCCGATCGTCTGCATGCCGACTATGACAGCAAAGAGAACGACGAGCTGGAAGCGCTCGGCGTTGAGGTGAGCGTAGCCGGTCGTATGATGACCCGCCGCATCATGGGTAAGGCGTCGTTCGCCACCCTGCAGGATGTGGGCGGTCAGATTCAGATCTACGTTTCCCGTGACGATCTGCCGGAAGGCGTCTACAACGAGCAGTTCAAAAAGTGGGATCTCGGCGATATCCTCGGCGCGCGCGGTAAGCTGTTCAAAACCAAAACCGGCGAGCTGTCGATCCATATCTCTGAGCTGCGCCTGCTGACCAAAGCGCTGCGTCCGCTGCCGGACAAATTCCACGGCCTCGCCGATCAGGAAACCCGTTACCGTCAGCGTTACCTTGACCTGATCTCCAACGACGATTCGCGCAAGACCTTCAAAATTCGCTCACAAATCATGGCCGGCATTCGTCAGTTCATGGTTAACCGCGACTTTATGGAAGTAGAAACGCCGATGATGCAGGTGATTCCTGGCGGCGCATCCGCGCGTCCGTTCATCACTCATCACAACGCGCTCGACATCGACATGTACCTGCGTATTGCGCCGGAGCTGTATCTGAAGCGTCTGGTGGTTGGCGGTTTCGATCGCGTGTTTGAGATCAACCGTAACTTCCGTAACGAAGGGATTTCGCCGCGCCACAATCCAGAGTTCACCATGATGGAACTCTATATGGCGTATGCGGATTACAAAGATCTGATCGAACTGACCGAGAGTCTGTTCCGTACCCTGGCGCAGGACGTGCTGGGCACGACGGAAGTGCCTTACGGTGAGCACACCTTCGATTTCGGCAAGCCGTTTGAGAAGCTCACCATGCGTGAAGCGATCAAGAAATACCGTCCTGAGACGGACCTCGCCGATCTGGATGACTTTGATAAAGCAGTGGCGATTGCCAACGCGCTGCACATTAAAGTGGAGAAGAGTTGGGGTCTGGGCCGCGTGGTGACCGAGATCTTCGAAGAGACCGCCGAAGCGCACCTGATTCAGCCAACCTTCATCACCGAGTATCCGGCAGAGGTGTCACCGCTGGCGCGTCGTAATGACGAGAACCCGGAAATCACCGACCGCTTTGAGTTCTTCATCGGCGGCCGTGAAATCGGTAACGGCTTCTCCGAGCTGAACGATGCGGAAGATCAGGCCGAGCGTTTCCTGCAGCAGGTTAACGCGAAGGACGCCGGTGATGACGAAGCGATGTTCTACGACGAAGACTACGTCACCGCGCTGGAGCACGGTCTGCCACCGACTGCGGGTCTGGGCATTGGTATTGACCGTCTGGTCATGCTGTTCACCAACAGCCACACCATTCGTGACGTGATCCTGTTCCCGGCTCTGCGCCCGACCGGTAAGTAATCAGGTTGCCCTCACCCTCACTCCCATGGGGAGAGGGGACTTGCCTGTTCCCCGGTGGGAGAGGGCCGCTGTGGTTATCTCCCTCTCCCTGTGGCAGAGGGCCGCTGTGGTTTTCTCCCTCCCCCTGTGGCAGAGGACCGCTGTGGTATTCTCCCTCTCCCCGTGGGAGAGGGCCGGGGTGAGGGCATCAGCGCGCACCCAACCTAAGACTTCACCACCCCATCCAGCCACGCCTGGAACCGCGCATAAGGCACATACAGCGCCACATCTTTAAACAGCGTTTTGCCGCTCTTATTATCATCAATCCGACTGCTATAGCCGACAATCACCCCGGCCAGCGTGTCGTCGCTGGCGTTATACACCGCGCCGCCGGACATGCCTTTCACCACGCCGGCATTGGCCGCCACCACTACGCAGCTGGCCTTATTCCAGTCATTGCTCAGCGTCGTATTGATCAGATTTTTGCCGCTTGATGCCACCGGCAGCGCGGAGATAAAGCTATACCCATACAGATTAACGTTGTCGCCGATATGGCTGTTGCGGAACTGCGGGGGCAGATTGGCTTCTTTATTCGCATGATAAACCACGGCGATATCGCACTCCGGATGCCAGGCCTTCACCCGATACAGCGAATATTTGGCCACGTGTGCCGCCGTCAGGCTATATTCGCGCGTCAGGGGGATAGTGGTGCCCAGCGCACCCATGCCGAGCACGGTGGGGATGCCGGTAACGGTCATATCGACGCGCCTGGCCGCTTCTGAGCTGTATTCATAGTGCCCGACCGAACAGCCGCTTAAGCCGCCGATCGCCAGCGCGATGATCCATCGCATAACTCTGTCCCCCTGTTGTGTTGACGCCGCATTACCGGGCAATCCATTGGGGTATCGGCAATGTGCGACCATCCTTTACTGCCTGATTTAACGCCAGAAAGCGCCGTCGCTGTGACAGCGATCACAACCTGTTATCAAGCGTAGTCTGTTATCGCCGTCCTGTCTCAGTGATGCATAAGCGACACTTTTTAGCGCCGGCATTATTGCCGCGCAGGCAAAATAGCCTTGCTGCCGCCCGGGTGGTTGATAGCCGGAGGCTGTGCTTTAATAGCAGACTGTGACGCAGTTCAAAAATAAACATCCCCGCACTGTCGGAGGGATACGCGTCTGTCTTAACCGTACGGCGTTCGTCGTGCGGCCCGCCTGCAAAATTATTTTGGGAGAGTGTGTTATGCCTGTTGCATTACTGGCGCTGGCGCTGAGTGCGTTCGCCATCGGCACCACGGAGTTCGTCATCATGGGGTTACTGCCGGAAGTGGCGGGTGACCTGCAGGTGTCGATTCCTTCTGCGGGCTGGCTGATCAGCGGCTATGCGCTGGGCGTGGCTATCGGCGCGCCAATCATGGCGCTGCTGACCGCGAAACTGCCGCGTAAACGTACCCTGATTCTGCTGATGATCATCTTCATCATCGGCAACGTACTCTGTGCGCTGGCTTATACCTATAACCTGCTGATGCTGGCGCGCGTCATTACCGCGTTGTGTCACGGTGCGTTCTTCGGCATCGGTTCAGTGGTGGCGGCCAGCCTGGTGGCACCGAGCCGTCAGGCGTCGGCGGTGGCGCTAATGTTTACCGGTCTGACGCTGGCCAACGTACTGGGCGTGCCGCTCGGCACCTGGTTTGGTCAGCTGTTTGGCTGGCGCGCCACCTTCTGGGGCGTGGCGATTATTGGCATCCTCGCGTTCATCGCGCTGATCGTCAGCCTGCCGACTAACAAAGATGAAAAACCGGTGCACCTGGCAAGCGAAATCAGCGCGCTGGCCAACGGCAAACTGTGGCTGTCACTGCTGATGACGGTGTGTTTTGCCGCCGCGATGTTTGCGCTGTTCAGCTACATTGCGCCGCTGCTGCTGCAGGTGACCGGCATCAGCGATCGCGGTGTCAGCTGGACGCTGTTCCTGATTGGCGCTGGCCTGACGGTGGGTAACATTGTTGGCGGAAAACTGGCGGACTGGAAAGTGTCGTTCAGCCTGATCCTCAGCTTTTCGCTGATCGCCGTGTTCTCGCTGCTGTTCAGCTGGACCAGCCATGCACTGTGGCTGGCAGAGATAACCCTGTTCCTGTGGGCGATGGCGACCTTCGCCACCGTGCCGGGCCTGCAAATCAACGTGGTGCGCCACGGCAAAGACGCGCCGAACCTGGTGTCGACGCTCAACATCTCGGCCTTCAACGTCGGTAACGCACTTGGTGCGTGGGTGGGCGGCGCAGTGATCGACAAAGGCTATGGCCTGACGGCGGTGCCGGTCGCGGCAGCAGCGCTGGCGGCAGCGGGCTTAGTGGTTTGTCTGCTGACCTTCCGCAAATCGGGCGGTCAGCGCGAGACGGTGCGCGCTTAAGCCAGCCGCTGGGCGATGCGCTGCGGAAAGGTGGCCACCTGCTGCTGCAGGTGGTCGCAGAAGTGATCGACCAGCGCCGATGCCGGCCGATGCTGTGGCCGCACCAGGCTCACCGTGAACGGCACGGCAATACTGAAGCGGCGCATCACCACGCCGCTGTCGGCGTAATCCAGCGCCGTCAGCGGATTAACAATCGAAATACCCACCCCGGCGCGCACCATCGCGCACACCGACGCGGCGCTGTGCGTCTCCAGCACCAGCCGCCGCTCCACCTGCTGCTCATGGAACAGCGCATCCAGCAACTGACGATAGCTATCGCTGCGCGACAGGCTGACATAGTTTTCACCGTGAAAATCCTGCGGCGTCAGCACCGCCCGCTGACACAGCGGATGCTGCGGCGGCAGCACGCACACTTCATCACAGGTCAGCAGTGCCAGGCGTTCAGTCCCGGCGGGTGCATGCTGGGTTTCGGTCAGACCGAGATCGTAGCGCTGCGCCGACAGCCACTCCTCCAGCAGCGGCGACTCCTGCGGAATAATATTCAGGCTCACCTGCGGATAGCGCTGTAAAAACGGCTGCAGCAGCGGCGGTAACAGCGACTGGGAAAAAACCGGCAGGCAGGCGATGGACAGCTCGCCCTGGCGGAAATTGCGCAGCCCTTCGGCGGCATCCATGATGCGATCCAGACCGTACCACGAGCGCTGCACCTCTTCGTACAGCCGCAGCCCCTGCACGGTGGGCTGCAGGCGGCCGCGCACCCGCTCAAACAGCTGTAAGCCCAGCTGCTGCTCCAGCCGCGCCAGTTCGCGGCTCACGGTTGGCTGCGAGGTGTGCAGCAGCGTGGCGGCCTGGGTCAGATTGCCGCTGGTCATCACCGCGTGAAAGATTTCGATATGCCGCCAGTTAATTTTTGCCATCCTTGCCTCCGTGTCATCCATATCATATTTGCATAGCTGATGCTTAAACAGATATTTTTCTGCATCACTGTGCTGTGGCTAAATGACAGCAACGACTCAGGAGAATGCTCATGCCACGTCCACTTAACGATTCCCAGACGGCGCTTAACGCCACAAATCTGCTGCCGCTGGCGCAGCGCTACAGCGGCCCGTTCTGGGCTTACGATGCCGAAATCATTCAGCAGCGTATTGCGCAGCTCAGCGCGTTTGACGTGGTGCGCTTTGCGCAAAAGGCCTGCTCAAATATTCATATTCTGCGGCTGATGCGCGCTGCCGGCGTCAAGGTCGATTCGGTCTCGCTCGGCGAGATCGAACGTGCGCTGGCTGCCGGTTTTCAGCCGGGCGGCGAGGATATTGTGTTCACCGCCGATGTGCTGGACTCGCCGACGCTGGCGCGCATCGCCGAGCTGAAGGTGCCGGTAAATGCCGGATCCGTGGATATGCTGCATCAGCTTGGCGCGGTTTCGCCGGGTCACAGCGTCTGGCTGCGCATTAATCCGGGCTTTGGCCACGGTCACAGCCAGAAAACCAATACCGGCGGCGAAAACAGTAAGCACGGCATCTGGCACAGCGATCTGCCGCTGGCGCTGGCGGCGATTCAGCAGCATGGCCTGCAGCTGATAGGTTTACATATGCACATCGGTTCCGGCGTCGATTACGGCCATCTGCAGCAGGTGTGCGACGCGATGGTCGACCAGGTAGTGGCCTTTGGCCAGGACCTGCAGGCCATTTCGGCGGGCGGTGGGCTGTCGATTCCTTACCGCTTTGGTGAGGAGGCGATTGATACGCAGCACTATTACGGGCTGTGGAACGGCGCGCGCGAGCGTATCGCGGCGCACCTCGGCCATGCGGTGAAGCTGGAGATCGAGCCGGGCCGTTTCCTGGTGGCGGAGTCGGGCGTGCTGGTGTCGCAGGTGCGGGCGGTGAAGCAGATGGGCAGCCGTCACTTTGTGCTGGTGGATGCCGGTTTCAGCGATCTGATGCGTCCGTCGATGTACGGCAGCTATCACCATATTTCGCTGCTGCCTGCCGATGGCAGCGCGCCGGGTGAGGCGCATGTGGAGAGCGTGGTGGCCGGGCCACTGTGTGAGTCGGGAGATGTGTTTACCCAGCTGGAAGGGGGCAAAGTGGAAACCCGCGCGCTGCCAGCGGCACAGGTCGGCGATTATCTGGTGTTCCATGATACCGGCGCTTACGGCGCATCAATGTCCTCCAACTACAACAGCCGTCCGCTGATCCCGGAAGTGCTGTTTGAGCAGGGCGTGCCGCGTGAGATTCGCCGTGCGCAGACCATTCAGGAACTGCTGGCGCTGGAGCTGAACTGATGCGCATCGTGCCGCTCAGCAGTGTGCCGCATCACGCCAGCCAGATCACCGACTGGCTATGGCAGGCGTTTGGTGACGGCACCTCGCGCGCGTTTTACGACAGCATTGTACGCAGTAGCCTGAACGGTGCCGCATTTCCGGTGACCTTTGTCGCGCTGGACGAGGATGACGTGCCGCACGGCACGGTAGGGTTCTGGCGCTGCGATTTGATTAGCCGTCAGGATCTCTATCCGTGGGTTGCCGCGCTGTATGTGGATGAAGCGGCGCGCGGGCAGGGACTGAGCGCCGCCCTGCAGCAGCACGTGCTGGACTATGCCCGCCAGCGCGGCTATGCAACGGTGTGGCTGTGGTCAACGTTTGGCGGCTACTACGAGCGATTCGGCTGGCAGTATCAGTGTGATGCGCTGGAGTTTCCTGAGGTGCAGGTGAAGGTGTATTCGCAGGATTTATAGGAGGTTGGGTGCGCGCTGGCCCTCACCCCAACCCTCTCCCGCAAGCGGGCGAGGGGGCTGACCGTGCTCTCTGGAACGTCCCCTTTCCGCAAGGGCTGACCGCGCGCGCTGGCCCTCACCCCAACCCTCTCCCGCAAGCGGGAGAGGGGGCTGACCGCGCTCTCCTTGCCGCGCGCTCTGGAACGTTCCCTCTCCCTCAGGGAGAGGGTTAGGGTGAGGGAAAGCCCGCACTCGTTTAACCTGGTCCACCCACCGAATGCCGCCTGACCAGCGTCGGGCTAAACATATTGGTCACCTCCGGCAGCGCGGTGCCGTTGGCCAGCGCCAGCGCCAGCTGCGCGGCCTGCTGCGCCATGGTCACAATCGGATAGCGCACCGTGGTCAGGCGCGGACGCACGTAGCGCGACACCAGCACATCATCAAAGCCAATCAGCGACATCTCTTCGGGCACGCGAATGCCGTTATCGCTCAGCACCGCCAGCGCACCGGCGGCCATCGAATCGTTGTAGCACGCCACCGCGCTCACCTGCTTGCCGCGTCCGAGCAGTTCCGTCATTGCCTGCTCGCCACCGACCTCATCCGGTTCTCCCCACGCCACCAGCCGGTCGTTGCACGGCAGACCGTGCTCCTTCAGCGCATCGTAGTAGCCCTGCAGCCGATCTTCGGCGTCAGAAATGGTGTGCGTCGAGCAGATAAAGGCGATCTGCGTATGACCCTGCTGAATCAGGTGGCGCGTAGCCAGCCAGGCGCCGTAGCGGTCATCCAGCGCAATGCAGCGTGACTCAAACCCCTGCAGCAGCCGGTTCAGCAGCACCATGCCTGGCACCTGCTTCATCAGCAGCTCTAAATCGTCATCGGGAATTTTCTTGGCGTGCACCACCAGCGCAGCACAGCGATGGCGCATCAGCTGTTCAATCGCCTGACGCTCTTTCTGCTCATTATGGTAACCGTTACCAATCAGCAGAAAGTTGCCGGTTTGCCCGGCGACTTCATCGACCGCTTTCACCATCGCGCCAAAAAACGGGTCTGACACATCGCCTACCACCAGCCCGAGCGTTTCGGTGGATTGCTGCGCCAGCGCGCGGGCATTGGCGTTCGGGTGATACTGCAGCTGTTCCATGGCCTGGGTAACGGCGAGGCGCGAACTCTCGCTGGCTTTGGGCGAATTATTGATGACGCGGGACACGGTCGCGACCGACACCCCCGCCATGCGGGCAACATCCTTAATAGTAGCCATGCAATGGTCGACATCCGGGAAAACGTTTACACATGCTCTCAGTGTTACGGAAAAGCCCGGCAGCCGCAACCCGCCAGAATGTCAGCGCTGTCGCAAAAGTGCGGAAAATCAGACGCTCACGGTGAGGCTTTAGCCCGGTAACGGCACCGTGCTATGCTGCCAGCCTGAATCACACCTGCCTGCCGGACCCATAACCATGAAAACTCGTGTGCCGCACCTTGCGCACTGGGGCGCGTTTACCGCCGTCACCGAAAATCAGCGCCTGATTGCCTGCGAACCTTTCTTCGCCGATGCCGATCCTTCCCCGATGATCCACACTATCCCTGAACTGGTGTACTCGGATAAACGCATCCGTCAGCCGATGGTGCGCCGTTCGTGGCTGAAGTCGCGTGAAAACAGCGATCGCACGCTGCGCGGCCGGGAAGATTTTGTCGCCGTGGACTGGGACACCGCGCTCGATCTGGTGGCGGAAGAGAACCGCCGGGTGCGCGACCGCTACGGCGCTTCCGGCATTTTCAACGGTTCGTACGGCTGGTCATCAGCCGGTCGCGTTAACCATGCGCGCACCCTGATTCGTCGCTTCTATTTCCAGGGCGGCGGTGGCGTTGATCAGCAGGGTAACTACAGCTGGGGTGCGGCACAGTTCTTTCTGCCGTACGTGATTGGCACTTATATGCCGCTCACCGGCCGCGTCACCGACTGGCCGCAGGTGGTGGAGCACGCAGAAATTTTCGTCGCCTTTGGCGGCCTGGCGCTGAAAAATGCGCAGGTGGCCTCCGGCGGCGCCGGCGAGCACAGCCTGAAACCGGCGCTGCAGCAGCTGAGCGCCAAAGGCACGCCGATCATTAACATCAGCCCGATGCGCGATGACTGCCCGGCATTCGTTAACGCCGAGTGGATTCCGATTCGCCCGAACACTGACGTGGCGCTGATGCTGGCGCTCGGCTATGAAATTACCCGCCGCAACGCGATCGATGAGGCTTTCCTCGCCAGCCACTGCACCGGCTGGCCGCAGCTGCGTGCCTATCTGCTGGGCGAAAGCGACGGCGTGGCAAAAACGCCCGCGTGGGCCAGTGCGATAACCGGCATCCCGGCGGCGCGTATCGCGCTGCTGGCGCAGCAGCTGGCGGGCAAACGCAGCTTCATCACCTGTGCTTATGCGGTGCAGCGCGCCCATCGCGGCGAGCAGCCGTACTGGATGATGATTGCGCTCTCGTCGATGCTGGGCCAGCCGGGACTGCCGGGCGGCGGCTTCTCTTTTGGCCATGGCTCGATGAACAGCGTCGGCAATCCGCGCCAGGAAGGCCCGGCGCCGCTGATGAGCACCGGCCCGAATCCGGCGAACCTGTCGATCCCGGTGGCGCGCATCAGCGACATGCTGCTCAATCCCGGCCAGCCGTATGCGTTTCAGGGCGAGACGCTGCACTATCCCGACATTCACCTGGTGCACTGGGCAGGCGGCAATCCGTTCCACCATCACCAGCAGCTCAACCGACTGGTCGAGGGCTGGCAGCGTCCGGATACGGTCATCGTGCAGGATATCGTCTGGACGCCCGCGGCGCAGATGGCGGACATCGTGCTGCCGGCCACCACCACGCTGGAGCGCAACGACATTGGCGGCTCCTCGCGTGACCGCTTCGTGCTGGCGATGCACCAGGCAATTAAACCGCAGCATCAGGCGCGTAACGACTTTGATATTTTTGCCGATCTGGCCGATCGCCTTGGCTACCGCGATCGCTTTACCGAAGGACGCAACGAGATGCAGTGGATTGAGCATCTTTACCAGCAGTGCGCGCAGGCGCATGCGCAGCTGGACATCGCGTTCCCGGAGTTCGAGGCATTCTGGCAGCGCGGTTTTGTTGAGATTCCGCAGGGCGGCAAGCCGTACGTGTTTATGGATGATTTCCGCGCTGATCCGCAGGCGCATCCGATTCACACCGCCAGCGGCAAAATTGAGCTGTTTTGCCAGACCATCGCCGATTACCAGCTGGCGGATTTCGCCGGGCATCCGGAGTGGCGCGCGCCGCAGGAGTGGCTTGGCGCAGCGCTCAGCGCGCAGTTCCCGCTGCACATGATTTCGGTGCAGCCTGCGGATCGCCTGCACAGTCAGCTGGATGCCACCGCCACGGTGCAGGCCGGCAAAACTGCCGGTCACGAAACGCTGTATATGCACGTTGACGACGCCGCCGCGCGCGGTATCAGTGACGGCGATGAGATTGAAGTGAGCAACGCGCGTGGCCGTATGCTGGCTGGCGTACGCCTGACGGACGGCCTGACGCCCGGCGTGGTGATCATCGCCACCGGCGCCTGGTTCGATCCCGGTTTTGGCAAAGCGTGGCAGCCGTGGGACCGCGCCGGCAACCCTAACGTGCTGACGCTCGACATCGGGACCTCGTCGTTAACTCAGGGCCCGAACGCCATGAGCTGCCTGGTGGAAATCAAAAAACACGCCAGTTGCACAATCGGCTAACAATCTCACCGCTGGTTACATTTTGCCGGTAACTGTTGCGTTTGAGTGATAGTTTCTGCGCTGAGCAACTTGCTACAGTCAGGGTCCCAGAGGTATTGATGGGTGAACATCAACAGTTTTCTTGATTACACCGACCTGCGCAGATGCGCAGGTTTTTTTTGCCTGCGATCTGCCGGTGTGAAGCGTCCCGTTGCGGTGACCTCAATCGGGCATAAACGAACTGATACATTGTTTTCCTGTCAACTCGCTTTACCTTTCTTTATAACTGCAGCTAACCCCTTTGGATTCATCTTTTATCGCAGCGGATCGCCATGCCCCCGATTAAAAAATTTCTGGGAAAAGACCAGATTAAAGCCCCGTTTAACCCGTTTCGTTTTCGTCTGATTTGTCTGGGCGTATTAGGCTGCATGGGCCTGCTGCTGGCGCGCGTCGGCGATCTGCAGCTGATCAATCATCCGATGCTGGAGCACGAGGCCGACCAGCGCTCGCTGCGTACCGTGACGCTGCCGACCAACCGCGGCACGCTGCTCGACCGCGACGGCCAGGCGCTGGCGCTCAGCGTGCCATCGCGCGATATCATCGCCGATCCGCTGCGCGTGCTGGAGGCCAATCCCGATTTCACCAGCGCCAAATGGAGCTATCTGGCGGCGGCGCTGAATCTGCGACCGGACGAGCTGCGCGCGCAGATCACCGCCAATCCGAAAAAGCGCTTCCTCTATCTCGGGCGCAAAATCGAGCTGGGCATTGCCAAAGATATTGCAGAACTGCATCTGAAAGGCATCAGTTCGGTGTATGACGACAGCCGTTTTTATCCGATGAGTGAGGCCGCGGCGCCGCTGATTGGCATCGTCGGGGCGGACAATAACGGGCTTAACGGGCTGGAGAAGGGCTTTGACCGGGTACTGCAGGGCGAGCCGGGTAAAGAGGTGTATCGCCAGGATGGGGACGGCAACATTATTGCGATGATCGATTACGAGCCGCCGAAGCAGCCGCCGACGGTGCAGCTCAGCATCGATAAGTTTGACCAGTTTACGCTGTACAGCAAGCTGCGCGACGGCGTGCTGCTCAACAAGGCCGATTCGGGCGCGGCGGTGCTGGTGAAGATCGACACCGGCGAGATCCTCGCTATGGCGTCTTATCCTTCGTTCAACCCCAACAATTATGACAACGCCACGCCGGCGCAAATGCGCAATACCGCCATCAACGACAGCTACGAGCCCGGTTCGACGGTGAAACCGCTGGTGGTGATGGAAGGGCTGCAGCGTCATCTGGTTCGCCCCGATTCGGTGATCGACACCACGCCCTACAGCGTCAACGGCCACCTGATCCGTGATGTTGGCCACTGGCCACGCCTGACCATGACCGGCATTTTGCAGAAATCCAGCGACATCGGCGTGTCGCACATCGCGCTGGCAATGCCGGCGGAAGCGCTGGTGAACACCTACCAGGCGTTTGGTCTCGGCAAGCCGACCGGGCTGGGGCTGACCGGTGAGAGCGTGGGTTACTTCCCGCTGCATCGCCAGCGCTGGGCGGACATCGAGCGCGCCACCTTCTCGTTCGGTTACGGTCTGCGCGTAACGCCGCTGCAGATTGCGCGTGAGTACGCCACGCTCGGTTCGTATGGCGTCTATCGCCCGCTGTCGATCACCAAAGTGACGCCACCGGTGCTGGGCAGGCAGGTGGCGGATCCGCAGATCGTGCAAACCGTGGTGCACATGCTGGAGAGTGACGTGCTGCCGGGCGGTACCGGGGTGAAAGCAGCGGTTCCGGGCTACCGGCTGGCGACCAAAACCGGCACCGCGGAGAAGATGGGCAGCAGCGGCAAATATGACGGCGGCTATGTCAACTACACCGCCGGCATCGCGCCGGCCAGCCATCCGGAAGTGGCGCTGGTGGTGATGATTAACCATCCTACCGCTGGCGATCACTTTGGCGGATCGGTGGCCGCGCCGGTATTTGGCAACATCATGGGGCCGGTGCTGAAACACATGAACGTGGCACCAGACGCGATTTACAGTAAACCGGCATCAGATAAATCTTAACGAAATCAGGATGTAAACGCACAGTCGAGCTTTTCACACCTCGTTGCATTTCGCCGAACTCCGTTGCGATTTGCGGCTGTTATCCGTGCCGCCATTGCGCGACGATAAAGGTCCCAGAGGTATTGATTGGTGTGAAGATCGGCTGCTGTGGCAGCGATACCCTTATGGTATTCACCCTGTTCGGTTGCACCGACCCACGCGGATGCGTGGGTTTTTTTTGCCTGTAAGTTGTCCTCCTCTCCCGTTTATAGCGCCTGCGCGCGCCATCACCGACCGCTGCCGGGCGCGGTTTAAATCCTGCATCTCTTAACGAAACGCTTACGGTTTGCGTATAGAAAACGTTCTGGCGATCCGCCGATAATGCGCGTCGTGATGATTTTCGCTGAAATAATCCCCTGCTTACCGGGGTTTTTACCCACACTTTTGCTGATCTGAAGACGCTGATGACTATCCATGCTCCCCGTTCTGGTTTCTCCCGCTGGCTGAAATGGCTGCTTGTGTTGCTGGTGCTGCTGATCGCGGCAGGCGTGATCTGGCGTGTGGCAGGCGGCAAGCGGGGCGCAGCACCCGGCGACCTGCCGCCAGGCGGTCATCGCGGCGCGGCGCAGATGAGCGGCCCGGCAACGCTGGTGCACAGCGGCGTTGCCGCGACGGCCGACGTGCCGGTGTACCTGAATGCGCTCGGCACGGTGATCCCCAACGCCAGCGTCACCGTCACCAGCCGCGTGGCCGGGCAGCTGCAGCAGGTGTTCTTTACTGAAGGGCAGAAAGTCAGCGCCGGTCAGCTGCTGGCGCAGATCGATCCGCGCAGTTATCAGGCGACGCTGGCGCAGTATCAGGGCGATCTCAGCCAGAACCAGGCGCTGCTGCACAGTGCGCAACTGACGCTGGCACGCTACAAAAAGCTGGCAGCGCAGGACTCGCTGTCGCGCCAGGATCTGGATAGCCAGATTGCTACCGTCGGCCAGTATCAGGGCGCGGTGGCGGCGGATCAGGCGCAAATCGCCAGCGCAAAACTGGATATTGAGTATGCCCGCATCACCTCGCCGATCAGCGGTCGCGTGGGCCTGCGGCTGGTCGATCCCGGCAATATGGTGCAGACCAGCGACACCACCGGCATTGTGGTGGTGACGCAAATGCAGCCTGCCGCCGTGACGTTCAGCGTGCCGCAGAGCTACATCGCGCAGCTGACGCGCGCACTGCGCAACGGCCAGAGCCTGCCCGCGACGGCCTTCGATCAGGACAACAGCAGCGTACTGGCGCAGGGTGAGGTGAAGTACATCAGCAATCAGATCGATACCAGCACCGGCACCATCGAACTGAAAGCCAGCTTTCCTAACCAGGACGAAGCGCTGTTTGCCAACCAGTTCGTTAATCTGCGTCTGCAAACCGGCACGCTGAAAAACGCGACGGTGATTCCGGCGCAGGCGCTCCAGCTGAGCAGCGACGGGAGCTTTGTGTTTATTATCAACAAAGATAATAGCGTGACGCGAAAAGCGGTCACCACCGGACCGGCACTGGGGGAAGATCGTCAGGCGATCCTGCAGGGCGTGGCGCCAGGCGATCGTCTGGTGACCGAGGGGATCGATCGTCTGACTAACGGCAGCAAAGTCCAGCTGGCTGACGACAGCAAAAGTACCCAGCCATGAATCCGTCTCGTCTGTTTATCCTGCGCCCGGTGGCGACGATTCTGCTGATGATCGGCGTGCTGATCGCCGGCCTGTTCGCTTATCGCTTTCTCTCCACCTCGGCGCTGCCGCAGGTGGATTATCCGACCATTCAGGTTACTACCCTTTATCCTGGCGCCAGCCCGGACGTGATGGCCTCATCCGTAACCTCGCCGCTGGAGCGTCAGCTCGGTCAGATGGCCGGTCTTAGCCAGATGACGTCTGCCAGCTCGGGCGGATCATCGATTATCACCCTAAAGTTCAGCCTCGATCTGTCGCTTGACGTCGCTGAACAGGAAGTTCAGGCGGCAATCAACGCAGCGAATAATCTGCTACCGGACGATCTGCCCAATCCGCCGACGTATAAAAAGGTCAATCCGGCCGACAGTGCGGTGATCACGCTGGCCGCCAGTTCCGACACGCTGCCGCTGACTGAGGTGCAGGATCTGGTGAACACGCGCGTGGCGCTGAAGCTGTCGCAAATCAACGGTGTGGGGATGGTGACCCTGGCGGGCGGTAATCAGCCGGCGATTCGCGTGCAGATGGATCCAAAAGCGCTGGCGGCGCACAAGCTGTCGCTGGAAGACGTCAATACGCTGATCGCCAACAGCAACGTCAACGGTTCGAAAGGCGGCTTCGACGGCAAATATCACTCGGTGACCATCGACGCCAACGACCAGCTGCGCACCGCGGCCGAATACGGCAATCTGATTCTCACCTGGCAGAACGGTGCGGCGCTGCGGCTGAAAGATATCGCCCATATCGAACAGGGGCCGGAGAATCGCTTTCAGTCGGCGTGGGCCAATAACCGTCCGGCGATTGTCATCAGCGTGCAGCGCCAGCCCGGCGCCAACGTCATTCAGGTGGTGGATAGCATTAAAAAGCAGCTGCCCGTACTGCAGGCGGCGCTGCCGGATGGCGTGAAAATGCGTGTGCTCGCCGATCGCACGCAGACCATCCGCGCCTCGATCAGCGACGTACAGTTTGAACTGATGCTGTCGATCGCACTGGTGGTGATGGTGACCTTCCTGTTTCTGCGCAACGTGGCGGCGACGCTGATTCCCAGCGTGGCAGTACCGCTGTCGCTGATTGGCACCTTTGGCGTGATGTATCTCGCCGATTTCAGCCTCAACAACCTGTCGCTGATGGCGCTGACCATCGCCACCGGGTTTGTCATTGATGACGCGATTGTGGTGGTGGAGAACATTTCGCGCCGGCTGGAGCAGGGGGAAACGCCGATGCAGGCCGCGTTAAAAGGCTCGCAGCAGATTGGCTTCACCATTATTTCCCTGACGTTTTCCCTGATTGCGGTCCTGATTCCGCTGCTGTTTATGGGGGATGTGGTCGGACGGCTGTTCCGCGAATTCGCCATCACCCTGGCCGTGTCGATTCTGGTGTCGATGGTGGTGTCGCTGACGCTGACGCCGATGCTGTGTGCCTGGCTGTTAAGGCATATTCCTGAGGCGCAGCAGTCACGCTTTGCGCGCAAAGGCGGCGAGCTGTTTGACAAACTGGTCCGCGGCTATGACCGCCTGCTCAGCGTGGTGCTCAACCATCAGAAGCTGACGCTGCTGGTGGCGCTGGCAACCTTTGCACTCACCGCGCTGCTGTATCTGGCCATCCCGAAAGGGTTCTTTCCCACGCAGGATACCGGGCTGATTCAGGGGGTGACCGTGGCGTCGCAGGATGTCTCCTTCACGGCGATGGCGCAGCGTCAGCAGGCGCTGGCAACGGTGATCCTGCAAAATCCGGCGGTCGAGAGTGTGTCCTCAACCATTGGTATCGACGGCAATAACACCAGCCTCAATAGCGGACGCCTGCAGATCAACCTGAAAGCGTTTGACCAGCGCGACGTCAAAGCCGATGAGGTGATTGCGCAGCTACAGCAGGCGGCGCGCCAGGTCGCCGGCATTCAGCTTTATCTGCAGCCAGCACAGGACCTGACGGTCAACGATCAGGTGACGCCGAGCCAGTACCAGTTCACCCTTGATGATGCCGACAGCGAAAACCTGGTGCGCTGGACGCCGCAGCTGATAGCTGCGCTGCAGCAGCGCCCGGAGTTTAATGGCGTGGTCAGCAACCTGCAGGATCAGGGGCGCGTGGCCTATGTGGAGCTGAATCGCGATAAAGCGGCGCGCTACGGCATCACGGCAGCTGACGTCGATACCGCGCTGTACAACAGCTTTGGTCAGCGGCTGGTTTCCACCATTTTTACCCAGGCGAACCAGTATCGCGTGGTGCTGGAAGTGGCGCCGCAGTATCAGCAGTCGCCGGCGTCATTTGATGACGTTTATCTGCCGGTGAGCAGCAGTGCATCAACCAGCAGTGACAGCGACAGTGAGACCACCACCACCGGCATGGTGAAACTCACCGCCATCGCCAGCGTGCATGCGCGGACCGGGGCGCTGATGCACATGCGCCTGAATCAGTTCCCGGCGGTGATGGTGTCGTTCAATCTTAACCCCGGTTATTCGCTGGAGGAGGGGCAGCGGGCGATTGCGCAGGTCACGCAGCAGCTTAAACTACCCGCCAGCATAACGCTGCGTTATCAGGGTGAAACCGCGGCGTTTCAGAGTGCCACCGGCAATACGCTGTGGCTGATTCTGGCGGCGCTGATCACCATGTACGTGGTGCTGGGCATTCTGTATGAGAGCTTTATCCATCCGGTGACCATTCTCTCCACGCTGCCGTCGGCGGCGGTCGGGGCGCTGCTGACGCTGATGCTGGCGGGCAGCGAATTCAGCCTGATCGCGCTAATTGGCGTCATTCTGCTGATTGGCATCGTTAAAAAGAACGCCATTATGATGATCGACTTCGCGCTGGAGGCGCAGCATAAGCAGCATATGACGCCGCGCGAAGCGATTCACCAAGCCTGCCTGCTGCGCTTCCGGCCGATTCTGATGACCACCATGGCGGCGCTGCTTGGGGCGCTGCCGCTGATGCTGGCCTCCGGCTCCGGTGCTGAACTGCGTCAGCCGCTCGGGCTGGTGATTGTCGGTGGCCTGCTGGTGAGCCAGGTGCTGACGCTGTTCTCCACCCCGGTAATCTATCTGTGGTTTGATGGGCTGGCGCAGCGCGGTAAGCGCTACGTGCAGCGCCGGCAGCAGCAGGCGCGGGGCGAGCCATGAACATCACCCGGCTGTTTATCTTTCGCCCGGTTGCCACGCTGCTGCTGACGCTGGCGATCCTGCTGCTCGGGGCGCTGGGCTACCGGCTGCTGCCCGTCGCGCCGCTGCCGCAGGTGGATTTTCCTACCATCATGGTCAGCGCCAGCCTGGCCGGCGCCAGCCCGGAAACCATGGCGGCCACGGTGGCGACGCCGCTGGAGCGTTCGCTCGGCCAGATTGCCGGTGTGACGGAGATGACATCGACCAGCTCGCAGGGCTCGACCAGCGTGATACTGCAGTTTGAACTTGACCGCGATATCAATGGTGCGGCGCGCGACGTGCAGGCGGCGATCAATGCGGCACGCAGCCTGTTACCGAGTGCTATGGAGTCGCTGCCGACCTATCGCAAAGCGAATCCCTCGGACGCGCCGATTGTGATGCTGGCGCTTACCTCCGCCACGCGCACGCCGGGTGAACTGTATGACCTCGCCGAAAGCAAAATTGAACAGGCGATGGGCCAGGTCAGGGGCGTGGGCGAGGTGTCGCTGATGGGCAGCGCGCTGCCGGCGGTCCGCATCGATCTGCAGCCGCAACAGCTGACGCACTATGGCATTGCGCTGGATACGGTGCGCAGCGCCGTCGCCAGCAGCACCACCAATCTGCCGAAAGGCATGCTGCAGGGCAGCAGCCAGTCCTGGATGGTGGACGGCAACGGCCAGCTGGACAAAGCAGCACAGTACCGCGACCTGATAGTCAGCTACCAGGCGGGTAAGGCGGTACGACTGCATGACGTCGCCACGGTGTATGACTCGGTGGAGGATCAGTATCAGGCCGGCTTTCTCAATTCACAGCCGTCGGTGATGATCGCCATCAAGCGTCAGGCCGGCGCTAACATGCTCGACACCATTGATGCCATCAAAGCGCAGCTGCCACAGCTGGAGAAAGATCTGCCTGCCGATACCCAGCTCAAAGTGGTGGTAGACCGTTCGCCAACGGTGCGCGCCTCCCTGTATGACACCGAAGAGACGCTGCTGGTGGCAATGCTGCTGGTGATTGCCGTGGTATTTGTCTTCCTGCGTAATTTGCAGGCGGTGGTGATTCCGGCGCTGGCGCTGCCGGTGTCGTTAATCGGCACCTGCGCGGTGATGTATCTGCTCGGCTACAGTCTCGATAACCTGTCGCTGATGGCGCTGATCATCGCCACGGGCTTTGTCGTTGATGACGCCATCGTGGTGCTGGAAAATATCACCCGGCATATCGAAGCCGGTCTGAGTCCGCTGCGTGCCGCCCTGCGCGGTGCCCATGAGGTGAGCTTTACGGTGCTGTCGATGACGGTGTCGCTGGTGGCGGTGTTTATCCCGATTCTGCTGATGGGCAGCATTGTTGGCCGCCTGTTCCGCGAATTTGCGGTGACGCTGACGGTCTCGCTGCTGATCTCCATGTTTGTCTCGCTCAGCCTGACCCCGATGCTGTGCGCCCGGCTGCTGCGGCCGAAGCCGCAGGTCACCCGGCGGCCGCATCCGCTCTATCAGCTAATCGAAAATGCGCTCAACGCGCTGCTGGCCGCCTACGCGCGTGGCCTGGCGTGGGTGATGGCGCACCAGAAGATCACCCTGCTGAGTTTGCTGCTCACCGTGCTGCTCAATCTGTTTCTGTTTAGCGTGGTGCAAAAGGGCTTTTTCCCCAATCAGGACACCGGCCTTCTGATGGGCGCCCTGCGCGCTGACCAGAACATCTCCTTCCAGGCGATGAAGCCAAAGATGCTGGCGTTCACCAAAATCATTGAGGCCGATCCGGCGGTAGACAGCGTGATGTCGTCAATGGGCAGCGGCATGTTTGGCTCGCGCAATAGCGCCAACTTTTTTGTCCGGCTGAAAGATTTTGACCAGCGCAGCGCCAGTGCCACCGAAGTGGCTAACCGGCTGAGCCTGAAAACCCGCCATATTGCCGGGGCGCAGCTATTCCTGATGGCCGCGCAGGATCTGCACATCGGCGGGCGCAGCGCCAACGCCACTTATCAGTACAGCCTGCAGGCTGACGATCTCGACCTGCTGCGCCGCTGGACGCCGAAAGTCCAGGCGGCGCTGGCCGCGATACCGCAACTCAACAGCGTGGATTCCGATGCGCAAACCGGCGGACAGGAGGTGGTGATCAACATCGATCGCGACCGCGCCACGCGGCTGGGCGTCAACGTGCAGATGCTGGACACGCTGCTGAACAATGCCTTTAGCCAGCGACAGATTGCCACGCTCTATCACACGCTCAATCAGTACCATGTGGTGATGGCCCTGCAGGACAGCGACACGCGCGATCCGGCCATGCTGCAACAACTGTATGTGATTAACGACAGCGGCGATCGCGTGCCGCTGGCGGCCTTTGCCCGCTTCAGCGGCGGCAACGCGCCGCTGTCGGTTGCGCATCAGGGCCAGTCAGCGACCAGCACCATCGCCTTCAACCTCAACGACGGCGTGTCGCTGGAGCAGGCGCAGACGCTGATTAAGCAAGCGATGGCACAGCTGGGGTTGCCCTCCAGCATTCAGGCGGGCTTTGCCGGCACCGCCGCAGCGTTCTCTCAGCTCACCGCCACCATGCCGTGGCTGATTATTGCGGCGCTGGCGGCGGTGTATATCGTCCTGGGCGTACTGTATGAGAGTTACATTCACCCGCTGACCATTCTCTCCACGCTGCCGTCGGCAGGCGTCGGGGCGCTGCTGCTGTTGCTGCTGACCAATACGCAGCTGACGGTGATTGCGCTGATCGGCATCATTTTGCTGATCGGTATCGTCAAGAAAAACGCCATCATGATGATCGATTTTGCCCTGCACGCCGAGCGCAGCCAGGGGCTGTCGCCGCAGCAGGCGATTACGCAGGCGTGCCTGATGCGCTTTCGGCCGATCATGATGACCACGCTGGCCGCCTTCTTCGGCGCTCTGCCGCTGGCGCTGGGCAGCGGTGGCGACGCTGATTTACGCAGTCCGCTGGGGATTGCGATTGCCGGCGGTCTGGCCCTGAGCCAGCTGCTGACCCTGTTTACCACGCCAGTGGTCTATCTCTGGCTGGATCGTCTCAGCCGCGCCACCCAGCGTCAGTGGCGGCGCGTGCGTCATGTGGAATCCTGATTGATGAAAATGATGAACATTGGCGCGCTGACGGCGGCGCTACTGGTTGCTGGCTGTAGCGTTGGCCCCGATTATCAGCGTCCGGCGATGGCGCTGCCGACGCACTATAAAGAGGCCAAAGGCTGGACGCAGGCCACGCCGCAGGACGCCAGTCGCAAAGGGGAGTGGTGGACGGTGTATCACGATGCCACCTTGTCCAGCCTGCTGCGCCAGGTGAGCATTTCTAACCAGAACGTCGCCAGTTATGCGGCGCAGTATCGCGAAGCCCAGGCGCTGAGCGCGCAGTCGCGCGCGGCGCTGTTTCCCTCACTCGACTACGATGTCAGCAGCACGCGCAGCGGCAGCCGTGCCAGCACCAGCGGTCAGCGCAGCGTCAGCAACAGCCACAGCGCTACGCTGAATGCCAGCTGGGAGCTGGATCTGTGGGGCAAACTGCGCCGCACCCAGGAAGAAGATAAGGCCAGCGCGCAGGCCAGCCAGGCTGAACTGGCCAATGTCACGCTGAGCGCCCAGTCAGAACTGGCGCAGGACTATTTTCAGCTGCGCATCATCGACGAAAAGATCGCGCTCTATCAGCGCAGCATTGAAGCTTATCAGCGCTATCTCAGCGTGATTAACAACAAGTACCGCGCCGGTAGCGAATCCCGCGCAACCCTGGCGCAGGCACAGATGCAGCTGGAGAGCGCCCGCGCTTCGGCGCAGGATTATCAGTGGCAGCGCGCGCAACTGGAGCACGCGGTGGCGCTGCTGCTGGGGCGTGCGCCAGCCGACTTTACGTTGCTGGTGGCGAAGCTGGATGCCACGCTGCCGTCCATTCCGCAGAGCCTGCCTTCGGCGTTGCTGCAGCGCCGTCCGGACATCGCCTATGCCGAACGTAACGTGGCGGCCGCCAACGCGGCGGTCGGGGTGGCGATTGCCGGTTATTATCCCGACCTGACGCTCAGCGCCAGCGGTGGCGTGACCGCCTCAGCGATCCACAGCTTATTGTCGCTGCCGAATCGCGCCTGGTCGCTGGGGCCGGAGCTCAGCGGTACGCTGCTCGACTTTGGCGCGACCTCGGCGAAAGTGGCGCAGGCGCGTGCCGCCTATGATGCCAGCGTGGCCACCTATCGCCAGACGGTGCTGAGCGCGCTGGGAGAAGTGGAAGATAACCTGGTGGAACTGAATACCTTGCAGGGGGAAATCGCCGCGCAGCAGCGCGCCGCCGTGGCGGCACAGGAGTCAGCACGCGTAACGCGCAACCAGTATGACGCCGGCATGATTGATTACCTTGATGTCGCTACCACGGAAAACAGCAGCCTGAGCGAGCAGCAGAGCCTGCTGTCGCTGCAGAGCAGCCAGTGGGTGAGCAGCGTGGCGCTGATCGCCGCGCTGGGCGGCGGCTGGCAGGGCGAATCACCCTGAATTCATCACGATAAATCACTGCGCTACTTGTCGAACATCCCCGGATCCTGCAAGGTAAGAACCATTTTTTACCGCTGCTAAGGAGCTGGCATGCTATTTACCGTTCTGCGTTTCCTCTGTCGCCTGTTATGGCGCGTTGAGCTGCGTGGCGATCTGACTGCCCTGCACAAAGAAAAAGTGCTGATCACGCCAAACCATATGTCGTTTCTCGATGGCGTGCTGCTGGCGCTGTTTCTGCCCATCAAACCGGTGTTCGCCGTCTATTCTTCGATCAGCGAACAGTGGTATATGCGCCTGCTCAGGCCGGTCATCGACTTCGTGCCGCTCGACCCCACCAAACCGATGTCGATCAAACATCTGGTGCGCATGATCAACGAAGGGCGTCCGGTGGTGATCTTTCCGGAAGGGCGCATTACCGTCACCGGCTCATTGATGAAAATCTACAGCGGCGCTGGCTTCGTCGCTGCGAAATCCGCCGCCACCGTGGTGCCGATGCGCATTGAAGGCGCAGAGTACACGCCGTTTGGCCGCCTGGCCGGGGTGTTTAAACGCCGCCTGTTCCCGCGCATTACCCTGACGGTGCTGCCGGCCACGGTAATTCCCATGCCGGAAGCGAAACGCGCGCGCGACCGCCGCGTGCTGGCCGGTGAGCATTTACACCATGTGATGATGGAAGCGCGCATGGCGGTGCGCCCGCGCGAAACGCTGTTCGACGCTTTTCTCAATGCGCGCACCCGTTACGGGCTGAGTAAAGCCTGCATCGAAGACATCAACTTTAAGCCGGACAGCTACACCGGACTGTTGAAAAAAGCGCTCGGCGTCGGACGCATTCTGGAGCGCTACAGCCAGCAGGGCGAATTCGTTGGCCTGCTGCTGCCGAACGCCACGGTGACCGCGGCAGCGATTCTCGGGGCTTCACTGCGCGGTCGCGTGCCGGCCATGCTCAACTACACCGCCGGCATCAACGGCATGCGCGCGGCGCTGACCGCCTCGCAGGTGAAAACCGTGTTTACCTCGCGCCAGTTCCTCGAGAAGGGCAACCTGTGGCACCTGCCGCAGGGGCTGACGGAGGTGCAGTGGATCTATCTGGAGGATCTGAAGGATACCGTCACGCTGCAGGACAAACTGTGGATCCTCGCGCACCTGCTGCTGCCACGCCGGGCACAGGTTGCCCAGCAGCCAGAAGACGCGGCAATGGTGCTGTTTACCTCCGGCTCGGAAGGCAATCCCAAAGGTGTGGTGCACTCGCATAAAAGCCTGCTGGCGAATGTGGAGCAGATTCGCACCGTGGCGGATTTCACCCCGCGCGATCGCTTTATGTCGGCGCTGCCGCTGTTCCACGCCTTCGGTCTCACCGTCGGGCTGTTCACGCCGCTGCTGACCGGCGCGCAGGTATTTCTCTATCCCAGCCCGCTGCACTATCGCATCGTGCCGGAGCTGGTATACGACCGTAACTGCACCGTGCTGTTTGGCACCTCCACCTTCCTCGGCAACTATGCGCGCTTTGCCAGCCCGTACGATTTCGCCCGGCTGCGCTACGTCGTCGCCGGTGCCGAGAAGCTGCAGGAAGGCACGCGCCAGATCTACATGGAGAAGTACGGCATCCGCATCCTTGAAGGTTACGGCGTGACCGAATGTGCACCGGTGGTGGCAATCAACGTACCAATGGCCGCCAAATCGCATACCGTCGGCCGTATTCTGCCGGGCATGGATTCACGTCTGATTGCGGTACCCGGCATTGAGCAGGGCGGACGGCTGCAGCTGCGCGGTCCGAACATCATGAACGGCTACCTGCGGGTGGAAAACCCCGGCGTGCTGGAGCCACCGGTGGCGGATAACGGCGAAGGCGAACAGGAAGCCGGCTGGTACGATACCGGGGATATTGTCAGCTTTGACGAGGGCGGTTTCTGTCAGATTCAGGGGCGCGCTAAACGCTTCGCCAAAATCGCTGGTGAGATGGTGTCGCTGGAGAGCGTGGAGCAGATTGCCCTGAAAGCCTCGGCGGAGAAACAGCACGCGGCGTCGCTGCGGCCCGATGGCCAGCGTGGCGAAGCGCTGGTGCTGTTTACCACCGACAGTGAACTCAGCCGCGACCGGCTGCAGCAGGCCGCGCGTGAGATGGGGGCGCCAGAGCTGGCCGTGCCGCGCGACATTCGCTACATGAAACAGCTGCCGATGCTGGGCAGCGGTAAACCAGACTACGTCAGCCTGAAACAGCTGGCAGAAGAGGAGCGGGCATGAGTCAGTCGGTGAATCCGGACGCGCCGTTGCTGTCGCGCAGTATGCTGGCGGTGATCGTGGCACAGTTTTTCTCTGCCTTTGGCGACAACGCGCTGCTGTTCGCCACGCTGGCGCTGCTGAAAAGTCAGTTCTATCCGGACTGGAGCCAGCCGATCCTGCAGATGCTGTTTGTGGCCACTTACATTCTGCTCGCGCCGTTTGTCGGGCAGATGGCCGACAGCTTTGCCAAAGGGCGGGTGATGATGTTTGCCAACAGCCTTAAGCTGCTCGGTGCGCTGGTAATCTGCTTCGGCTTTAATCCGTTTCTCGGCTACACGCTGGTAGGGGTCGGCGCGGCGGCGTATTCGCCGGCGAAATACGGCATCCTGACGGAGATCACCAGCGGCGCGCGGCTGGTGAAAGCCAACGGGCTGATGGAGTCGTCGACTATCGCGGCGATTCTGCTCGGCTCGGTGGCAGGCGGCGTGCTCGCCGACTGGCATCTGCTGGCGGCGCTGGTGGTGTGTGCGCTCACTTACGCACTGGCGGTGGTGGCGAACCTGTTCATTCCGCGTCTGCAGCCAGCGCGCCCCGGCCAGAGCTGGCACGCTGGCGCGATGCTGCGCAGCTTTATCGCCTCGGCACAGCTGCTGTGGCGTAACGGTGAAACCCGCTTCTCGCTGCTCGGCACCAGCCTGTTCTGGGGCGCCGGCGTCACGCTGCGCTTCCTGCTGGTGCTGTGGGTGCCGGTGGCGCTCGGCATCACGGACAACAAAACGCCGACCACGTTAAATGCCATGGTGGCGATCGGTATTGTTATCGGCGCGGGCGCGGCGGCAAAACTGGTCACGCTGCAAACGGTGCGGCGCTGCATGCCAGCCGGCGTGCTGATTGGCGTGATGGTGGTGCTGTTCTCGCTGCAGCATAGCCTGCTGAATGCGTATCTGCTGCTGATGCTGATTGGTGCGCTCGGCGGCTTCTTTGTGGTGCCGCTCAACGCGCTGTTGCAGGAGCGCGGCAAAGATACCGTGGGTTCTGGCAACGCGATTGCGGTGCAAAACCTGGGTGAGAACAGCGCGATGCTGCTGATGCTGGGGCTGTATACTGTGGCGATTAAGCTGGGGACGCCGGCGGTCGCGACGGGCGTGGGCTTCGGCGCGCTGTTCGCCATGGCGATTGCCGTGTTGTGGTGGAGAGCGCGTCGCTGAGCGGCGCAGAAAAGGACCAGGTCGCCATGAATGGCGACCCTACCCTGGCCCGGCGCGTACGCCAAAACCACAGCAGGTACGCGAGGGTAACACAAACCCTGTAGGATGCGCGTTAACGCGCACCGAAACCGCAGCACGTACGCCAGGGCCATAAACCCTGTAGGGTGCGCGTTAACGCGCACCAAAACCGCAGCAGATACGCGAAGGTAACAAACCCTGTAGGGTGCGCGTTAACACGCACCAAAACCGCAGCAGGTACGCGAGGGTAACAAACCCCTGTAGGGTGCGCGTTAACGCGCACCAGGGAGATTACGGTGCCGGATACGTATACTGACGGTGAATCGCTTCCAGCGCCTCTAACACCTCGCCGCTCAGCGTCAGGTTGAAACTCTCCACGTTAACCTTCAGCTGTTCCATGGTGGTGGCACCGAGCAGGGTGCTGGCCACAAACGGCTGCTGCCGCACATAGGCCAGCGCCATCTGTGACGGATCAAGGTTGTGCTGTTTCGCCAGCGCCACGTAGGCAGCAATCGCCTGCTGTGACTGCTCGCCGCTGTAACGGGTAAAGCGGCTGAACAGCGTATTGCGTGCGCCGGCCGGTTTCGCCCCGTTAAGGTATTTGCCGCTCAGCGTACCAAAGGCCAGGCTGGAATAAGCCAGCAGTTCCACGCCCTCATGCTGGCTAATCTCCGCCAGACCCACTTCAAAACTGCGGTTCAGCAGGCTGTACGGATTCTGAATGGTGACGATACGCGGCAGCTCGTGCTTCTCCGCCAGTTGCAGGTAGCGCATCACGCCCCAGGCCGTTTCGTTCGAGACGCCAATGTAACGGATCTTGCCCGCGCGCACCTGTTCGGTCAGCGCTTCCAGCGTCTCCAGCAGCGTAACGGTGGCGGTGTTATCACTGTACTGATAACCGAGCTTGCCAAAGTAGTTAGTCTGGCGCTGCGGCCAGTGCAGCTGGTAGAGGTCGAGGTAATCGGTATTAAGGCGCTTCAGGCTGGCGTCCAGCGCTTCGCGGATGTTCTTGCGGTCCAGCGCCTGGTTGGGGCGAATCAGCGCATCGCTGCCGCGCACCGGGCCGGCGACTTTACTCGCCAGAATGATTTTGTCGCGGCTGCCGCGCTTTTGCAGCCAGCTGCCAATGTATTTTTCGGTCAGGCCCTGGGTTTCCGGACGCGGTGGCACCGGATACATCTCGGCGGTATCAATCAGGTTAATACCCTGGCTAACGGCGTAATCAAGCTGCTGGTGGGCGTCGGCTTCGCTATTCTGCTCACCAAACGTCATCGTGCCTAACCCCAGCTGACTGACTTCCAGCGTGCTATGGGGGATACGGTGATAATGCATTGCCGGCTTCCTTTTTTCATTATGAAACGGAATGTTGTGTTCTCTGGGACTATAGCCTGTGAAGTGGCGCAGAAGGAAGGGGGGAAAGTTCGGGAAATCGCCTGCACAGGGGGAAAACGCGTACAGGCGAGGCAATTTGGCACTTAACGCTCAATGATGGTGGAAACCTCGTCACCATTAATTTGCATAACATGGCCCTGTTCGTCGGTGTACTGCACCAGACCGGTTTCTTTATCAATCGACGGCTTACCTTCGGTCATAATCATGCGGCCATCTTTGGTGGCCATAACGTAATCACTGCTGCAACCGCTTAATGCCAGCGCCGCCAGCAGCAGGCCCACTGCACTTACCAACCCTTTCATTCTCAGCTCCCTCAAGCCACTTCAACAGCAAAAGTGTAGTAATAAATGCTTTTGCCAGCTGGAGTAATCGCATCATTCCTAAAATAACAGGGCGAGATGCGCTCGCCCTTGACAGGTTACGCTTTGTTTTTCCTGCTGCGCATCAGGTTCAGACACTCTACCGCCATGGAGAAGAACATCGCAAAATAAATGTAACCTTTTGGTACATGCATACCAAAACTCTCGAGGATCAGGGTAAAGCCGACCAGAATCAGAAACGCCAGCGCCAGCATTTTGACCGACGGATGCCGCTCAACAAACTCACCAATCGCGCGCGCGGCCACCATCATCATCAGCACCGCAATGACCACCGCCGCCATCATAATGAACAGGTGATCGGACAGACCGACGGCGGTAATCACCGAATCCAGGCTGAAGATGATGTCGAGCAGCATGATCTGCACGATGGCGCCGAAGAAAGAGTGCACATTGGTTTTATGCTCCTCTTCGCCGCCTTCGATGGTTTCATGGATCTCCATGCTCGACTTCCACAGCAGGAACAGGCCGCCGAACAGCAGAATCAGATCGCGCGCGGAAAAGGCGTGGTCCATGATGGAAAACAACGGCTGCGTCAGTCTCACCACCCAGGCGATGGAGGCCAGCAGCCCGAGGCGCATCAACATCGCCCCCATCAGACCCAGCCGGCGCGCCCGGTTTTGCTGGTGCTGCGGCAGTTTCGCGACCACCAGAGACAGGAAAATAATGTTATCGATACCCAGCACCACTTCCAGAATGGTTAATGTTCCCAGCGCCAGCCAGGCGTTGGGATCAGCAATCCAGTCAAACATGAATCCTTCATTCCTAAACGAAAAGTAAACGGGAATTATACACGGCGCAGGCGGCGCTGCCTAAAGCGATCCTGCAAGGGCGAAGTTGTACCGGGAATTACAGCAGAAAATGCCGTGCCAGCAGCGGTCCGGTAAAGCTCTTCTTGAGATAAAAACCGCGCGGCAGCGTCATGATCGGCTCGCCGTGTTCGCCGATGGCTTCGGTCAGCGCTTTGCTGTTGGCCGCTTTTGGCCTGATTTGCAGCCACGCGCCGTGGCGGGCGGTGATGCGCTCCACCTGGCCAAGCACGATCATGTCCATCAGCTCTTCCCAGTCCTCACGTAACTGCTGCTCTTCCTGCGCATTCGGCTGCCACAGCAGCGGCGAACCCACGCGGCGCTCGGCCAGCGGAATGGTGCGATCGCCCTCCACCGGGATCCACAGCACCCGCGCCAGCTTGTGGCGCACGTGGCTGGTTTGCCAGGTAACGCCGCTGTTGCCGGTGAGCGGTGCCACGCAGACAAAGGTGGTTTCCAGCGGCTTACCCAGCGCGTCGACCGGAATGGTTTTGAGTTCAATACCGAGATGCGCAAAATCCTGCTCGGCTTTACTGCCGGCGCTGGCGCCCAGCAGCAGCTCCAGCAGCATACCGACCCAGCCTTTGTCACGGCGTAAATCGGCGGGCATCGGCAGGCCAAGCTGCGCGGCCAGCGCGGCAAAGCTCTGACCAGCCAGCTGTTGGGCACGCTGGAGCAGTTCGGCTTCGTTACGGGGCGCAGCAGGCAAGGCGGCAGGGCAATTCATGATAAAACTCGCATTGGTCAAAATATGGTCAGTAAAGGTCAGCGCGTGTTGTCCACACCGTGCCGGACAATGTAAACGTGATAATAGCATGATTCAGCATGCTTTTTTAGCGCGATTGACCAGGAGCTATCCAAGGTAAGAGGCGGTTATCCCGGTTTGTTATCGACAATGAACAGGATCTTAAACCCAGTTATCCACAGAAAAGTGGGATAACCCCACGTTTTGCCCACCCCTGTTTCCATTTACAGCCTTGACTTTGCCGAACTGCGCGCTTTTTTTCCATTCTCTGCCCAGGTTTAGGACATTCTCTGTGGATAAAATCAACGGTGATGGATCTTTGAGCAGCGGTAACCGCGTGGGGAAGAATAACCGGCTTTCACACCGTGTATCTGAACGGGTTAATTGGCTATCACTATGATAAATTTGGGGTTTAGTGCTATTCTTCCCGGCGTGCATGAGAATTTTCCGAAGCGGTTATTCAACTCATTCCCGTGTTCTGCACAAAGCTATCCACAGAAAAGGTGAATAAGATCGCCGTTAAATGCCCCTGTCTGTTTATAACATGGCTATTATCTGTGAGTTATCCCATTGTTATCCGGTCAGCGGCGCGGATATCCAGTGGTTTACCGCCTGTAAGGAGTATGAAACAATCAGGCTATTCAAATTTAGCTTTGAGGTAGTCCAGTGATCGATGATGATGGCTACCGCCCGAATGTTGGTATCGTAATCTGTAACAGGCAAGGACAAGTGTTATGGGCCAGGCGCTTTGGACAGCACTCCTGGCAGTTTCCTCAGGGAGGCATCAATCCGGGTGAAACCGCTGAACAGGCGATGTATCGCGAACTGTTCGAAGAAGTGGGTTTACACCGCAAAGATGTTCGAATACTTGCTTCAACCCGTAACTGGTTACGTTACAAGTTGCCAAAACGTTTGGTGCGTTGGGACACAAAGCCGGTGTGTATCGGCCAGAAACAAAAGTGGTTTCTTCTGCAGTTGATGTGTAGTGACGCGGATATCAATGTGCAACACAGCAGCACGCCGGAGTTCGATGGCTGGCGCTGGGTCAGCTTCTGGTATCCGGTACGTCAGGTTGTCTCTTTCAAGCGCGATGTGTATCGCCGCGTCATGAAGGAATTCGCTGGCGTGGTGATGTCTATGCAGGAGAGTGCGGGGCAGCGCAATAACAACGCCGCCCATCGACGTAAAAGAGGATAGGCCACGCCCTTTATGCTCACTCAGTTGCGCGAAATTGTAGAAAAAGTGGCGAGTGCACCGCGTCTGAATGAAGCACTCGACATTCTGGTCAACGAAATATGCCTGGCGATGGAGACCGAGGTCTGCTCGGTTTACCTCGCCGATCACGATCGGCGTTGCTACTACCTGATGGCAACGCGCGGCCTGAAAAAGCCGCGCGGCCGCACGGTTACGCTGGCGTTCGACGAAGGTATCGTCGGTCTGGTGGGCCGCCTGGCCGAACCGATCAACCTCGCCGATGCGCAAAGTCATCCCAGCTTCAAATACATTCCCTCCGTCAAAGAAGAGCGCTACCGCTCGTTTCTGGGTGTGCCAATCATCAGCCGGCGTCAGCTGCTCGGCGTGCTGGTGGTGCAACAGCGAGAGCATCGTCAGTTCGACGAAAGCGAAGAGTCATTTCTGGTTACGCTGGCCACGCAGATGGCCGCGCTGCTGTCGCAGTCGCAGCTTGGCCAGCTGTTCGGTCAGTTCCGCCAGACGCGCGTCAAAGCGATTGCCGCTGCGCCGGGCGTCG
Organism: Type-C symbiont of Plautia stali; assembly: GCF_059730935.1. Classification (NCBI taxonomy): domain Bacteria; kingdom Pseudomonadati; phylum Pseudomonadota; class Gammaproteobacteria; order Enterobacterales; family Enterobacteriaceae; species Type-C symbiont of Plautia stali. Next base: position 913,962 of record NZ_AP035923.1, read on the forward strand.
CCGTCGCACCTGGCTGGGTTGATGAAACACAGCCGCTGCTCGACCAGGTGTCCGCCGCCTCTACGCTCGATCCACAGCGTGAACGCGAGCGCCTGATTGTCGCCATGGGCGAGGCGGGTAACGAGTTTCGCCGCTTCAGCAAGCGTTTTGCGGCCAGCGTGCAGAAAGAGAGCGCGGCGATCTTCGATCTCTACTCGCACCTGCTCACCGATGCGCGACTGAAAAAAGATCTATTTGCCGAGATCGAGCGCGGATCGGTAGCCGAGTGGGCGGTCAAAACGGTGATCGAGAAGTTTGCCGCACAGTTTGCCAGCCTGCAGGATCACTATTTACGCGAGCGCGCCGGGGATTTGCGCGTGCTCGGCCAGCGCCTGCTGTTCCACCTTGACGACACGCTGGTGGGCACCAACGCCTGGCCGGAACGCTTTGTGCTGGTGGCCGATGAACTCACCGCCACCACGCTGGCGGAGCTGCCGCAGGAGCGGCTGGCGGGTGTGGTGGTGCGCGATGGCGCAGCCAACTCGCACGCGGCGATCCTCACGCGCGCCATGGGTATTCCGACCGTGATGGGCGCGGATATCCTGCCGTCGCAGCTCAACAAGCGGCTGCTGATCGTGGACGGCTATCGCGGCGAAGTGCTGATCGATCCGGAGCCGGTGCTGGTGCAGGAGTATCAGCGGCTGATCAGCGAAGAGAACGCGCTGAGCAAAATGGCCGAAGACGTGGTGGAACAGCCCGGCGAGCTGAAAAGCGGCGAGCGCGTGCAGGTGATGCTCAACGCCGGTCTCAGCCCGGAACACGAACAGGCGCTCGACAACTGGGTTGACGGCATCGGCCTGTATCGCACCGAAATTCCGTTCATGCTGCAAAGCGGCTTCCCGTCGGAAGAGGAGCAGGTGGCGCAATATCAGGGCATGCTGCAACTGTTTTACGATAAACCGGTGACGCTGCGTACGCTGGATGTCGGCGCTGACAAACAGCTGCCTTACATGCCGATCAGTGAAGAGAACCCCTGTCTCGGCTGGCGTGGCATTCGTCTGACGCTCGACCAGCCGGAGATCTTCCTGGTGCAGGTGCGCGCCATGCTGCGCGCCAACGTCGCTTCGGGCAACCTGAGCATTCTGCTGCCGATGATCAGTCATATTGACGAGATCGAAGAGGCGCGGCGCCTGATCGATCGCGCCGGTCGCGAAGTGGAAGAGATGCTCGGTTATGCCATTCCAAAACCGCGTATTGGCGTGATGATTGAAGTGCCGTCGATGCTGTTTCTGATCCCGCATCTGGCGCAACGCGTGGACTTTATCTCCGTCGGCACCAACGATCTCACCCAGTATCTGCTGGCGGTCGATCGCAACAATACCCGCGTCGCCAACCTTTACGATTCGCTGCATCCGGCGATGCTGCGGGCGTTGCAAACCATCGCCAGTGAAGCCCGCCAGGCCAAACTTGAGCTGTGCCTGTGTGGTGAAATGGCGGGCGATCCGATGTGCGTCGCGCTGCTGGTGGGTCTGGGTTATCACCATCTCAGCATGAACGGCAAGAACATTCCGCGCGTCAAATACCTGCTGCGCCACCTCGATTATGAAGAGGCGCAGAAACTGAGCCAGCAGGGCGTGATGGCGCACACCGCAACGGAAGTGCGCCATCTGGTGTCGGCCTTCATGGAACGGCGCGGCCTGGGCGGACTGATTCGCGGCGGACGTTAACTGTTTACATTTCTGCGGAAATTGTGAAAAGCGGCTGTGCTATGATGCGCAGCCTTTTATTGTATGGCCCTTTAGCCACGCCCTTTTGCGGGCAGAAAAAACATGGTGAAAGATGACTAACGGCTACATTTCATTTCCCCAATTCGATCCGGTGATCTTCTCCATCGGACCGGTTTCGCTGCACTGGTACGGCCTGATGTATCTTGTAGGCTTTGTGTTTGCTATGTGGCTGGCGGTGCGCCGCGCCAACAAACCCGGCAGCGGCTGGAAGAAAGAAGAAGTTGAAAACCTGCTGTACGCGGGCTTCCTCGGCGTGTTCCTCGGCGGCCGCATCGGCTACGTGCTGTTCTATAACCTGCCGCTGTTCCTCGACAACCCACTCTATCTGTTCAAAGTGTGGGACGGGGGCATGTCATTCCACGGTGGTCTGATTGGGGTGATCGTGGTGATGCTAATCTTCGCCCGCCGTACCAAACGCACCTTCTTCCAGGTCTCTGATTTCATTGCGCCGCTGATCCCGTTTGGTCTCGGTGCTGGCCGTCTCGGCAACTTCATCAACGGCGAACTGTGGGGCCGCGTGGCGCCTGACTTTAAATTCGCCATGCTGTTCCCGGGTTCGCGCAGCGAAGACCTCGCTTTGGCGGCCAACAACCCGCAATATCAGGAACTGCTGAACACGTACGGCGTGCTGCCGCGCCATCCGTCACAGCTGTACGAGCTGTGCCTGGAAGGCATCGTGCTGTTTATCATTCTCAACCTGTTTATTCGCAAGCCGCGCCCGATGGGCAGCGTCTCCGGCCTGTTCCTGATTGGCTACGGCGCATTCCGCATTATCGTGGAGTTTTTCCGCCAGCCGGATGCCCAGCTTGGCCTGTTCGAAGGCGGTATCAGTATGGGCCAGATTCTGTCGATCCCGATGATTCTGGCCGGAGTGATTATGATGGTCTGGGCGTATCGTCGTCGCCCGCAGCAACAAACGCGTGAGGTAAAATGAAACAGTATCTGGATTTGATGCAACATGTGCTGAATGAAGGCGCAGAAAAGGCCGACCGTACCGGTACCGGCACGCTCTCCATCTTTGGCCACCAGATGCGTTTCAATTTGCAGGACGGTTTTCCGCTGGTCACCACCAAGAAGGTGCATCTGCGCTCAATCATTCATGAGCTGCTGTGGTTCCTCAAAGGCGACACCAACATCGGCTACCTGAAAGAGAACAAGGTCACCATCTGGGACGAATGGGCGGATGAAAACGGCGATCTGGGACCGGTCTACGGCAAGCAGTGGCGCAGCTGGGGCAAGGCTTCCGGCGAAGAGATCGATCAAATCAGCAAGGTGATTGAGCAGCTGAAACGCGATCCGGATTCGCGCCGCATTATCGTTTCGGCATGGAACGTCGGTGAGCTGGATCAGATGGCGCTGGCGCCGTGCCACGCGTTTTTCCAGTTCTACGTGGCGAATGGCAAGCTGTCGTGCCAGCTGTACCAGCGTTCGTGCGATATCTTCCTCGGCCTGCCGTTCAATATCGCCAGCTATGCGCTGCTGGTGCATATGGTGGCACAGCAGTGCGATCTTGAGGTGGGTGATTTCGTCTGGACCGGCGGCGATACGCACCTGTACAGCAACCATCTCGAACAGGCGCGACTGCAGCTGACGCGTGAACCGCGACCGCTGCCGAAACTGGTGATTAAGCGTAAGCCCGCGTCGATTTTTGATTACCAGTTCGATGATTTTGAGATCGAAGGCTACGATCCGCATCCGGCGATCAAAGCGCCGGTTGCCGTGTAATCTGCCGCTCTTCAGCATCAGGCCCTGCCATCGCGCAGGGCTTTTTTTTGCCTGGCCTCCGCCCGCTTCTGCGGGGATTTTCTGAATCCGACGCGCAAAAAAAGGGTGTTGTCTGCACCGGGCATAACTTTCCTGCGGCACGCTTTCCATCTTCTCTATTTGCCGCTGTTGCTTTTCATCCGGCAGGCGCAGAGTGCCGGTTATGAACAGAACCCAAAACGCCGGCTTTACGCTGCCGGAACTGCTGCTGGTTATGGTGATTGCCGGCATCCTCAGCATCGCAGCCTTACAGGGCTGGCAGCGCTGGCAACAGTATCAGCAACTGCGTGACAGCGTTCTGCAGCTGCAGAGCTTTTTGCTGCGGCTGCGCGCGCACGCCAGCTGGCACAACCGCGACCTCAGCCTGTGGCTGCAACCGGGCGAAAACGGCTGCCTCGGCACCGGGCCGCAGCCTGCAGAAGGGTGTCAGTTGCCGTCGCGCTGGCTGTTCCGGCCGCCTTATCGCGAAGTGCGTATTACTGCGCTGATCGGCGAGCCGGGCTTTTACGGCCGACGCGATGTGGCCCGGCCCGGCAGTATCGAACTGGAGAGCGCAGCTGGCCGCTGGCGCGTCATCCTCTCCGCCCGGGCGCGCATCCGGGTCTGCCAGCCAGGAGAGAAGGGATGCGAATAGCGCAGGGGGGCTTCAGTCTGCTGGAGATGCTGATCGCCATGGCGATTGGCGCAGTGCTGATGGTCAGCGTCGGCCGCTTTCTGCCGCTGCTGCTGGAGCAGAACCTGCGCCTGCAGCAGCGGGTCCAGCTGCAACAGGAGCTGCAGCAGATTGCCGGCTCGCTGGCCAAAGCGCTGCGCCGTGCCGGTTACTGTCACGGTCAGTGCGCCGGTGCGGCGCTCACGCTGATGAGCAGCGGCAGCTGTGTACTGCTGCGCTGGGACGAAAACAGTAACGGACGCTGGGAAGGTGTCGGTCACAGTGAAAGCGATTATTACGGCTATCGTCTGCGCAACGGACAGCTGGAGATGCAGCGCGGAGTGGACGAGTGCAACAGCAACGGCTGGGAGCGCATCACCGATCCGGCATTCCTCACCCTCAGCACCTTCCGGGTTGAGCGCCAGGGCACGCGGCTGCTGTTGCAGATGGCCGCCACGGCGGGCCGCCAGCAGGCAGAGCTGACGATGATAGCGGAGGGGCTGAATCTGTGAAGCAGCGCGGCAACAGCACGCTAGGCATGGTGGTGATGTTACTGCTGATGGGCGGGCTCACGCTGCACGCCGCGCGCACGCAGCTGACGCAGGGCATGGCGCTGGTCGCCGACGAGCAGCAGCATCAGCAGGATTTCTGGCAGGCGCAGGCCGCTTTAACGTGGGGCCGGCAGCAAAACTGGCCGCAGGCCGCGGGCTGGCAGTGTCAGACCGCTCAGGCCGACGCGTGGCAAAGCTGTCTGCTGCGGCAGGAGGAGAATCATGGCTTATTATTGGCGCGCGGCACCGGACGCGCGCTCGTGCTCTATCAGTGGGTGTCGCTGCACAACGGTCAGCTGCAGCCACAGCCGCATGGCTGGATCGACTACTGCCCGCTGGCAAAGGCGGAGCAGTGTCAGTTGCCAGAGGCGACAGCAGGGTTTTAGCCTGGCGGAAACGCTGGTCGCGATGCTGCTGCTGGCGATGACCATCAGCACGCTGCTGCAGTATCATCGCGCACTGGCGCTGGGATTTAGCCAGCAGTGGCAGCAGCGCCAGGCGTGGCAGGTAGCCGGGCAGGCGCTGCTCGGGCGTGATACCGCCGGCTGGCACATTGTGCACCAGCCGCAGAGTTTACCTGGTGGCTGCGTGCTGGATCGCGTTACCGTCACCGGACCCCATCAGCGCACGGCGTCGCTGGCGCGGCTCAATTGCCGCGAAGGTGATGCCGGCGGGTAGGCAGGCCAGACGATTAAGGGTAGAGTGACCGGGCTGCGCTTTCCCTTCTTTAAGGAGTTTTATGTTCCGGGTTTACCACTCCAATCGGTTAGATTTATTGAAAGACTTAGCGGTAGAGCTGATAAAACTCCAGCCGCTGGCCGATCCGCTCGCGGCTGAGCAGGTGCTGGTACAGAGCCCGGGCATGGCGCAGTGGCTGCAGATGGAGCTGGCTAACCGCTTCAACATTGCCGCCAACATTGATTTTCCGCTGCCCGCCAGCTTTATCTGGAGCATGTTCGTTAAAGTGCTGCCGGATATCCCGGAAGAGAGTGCTTTCACCAAAGCCAGTATGAGCTGGAAGCTGATGCACCGGCTGCCGGTGCTGCTGGAGCAGGAGGCGTTTCAGCCGCTGCGCAGTTATCTGCATGACGACGACGATCAGCGCAAACTTTACCAGCTCAGCGCGCGCGTGGCGGATCTGTTCGACCAGTATCTGGTTTACCGCTCCGACTGGCTGAACCGCTGGGAGCGCGGCGAACAGGTGGACGGGCTGAGCGATGCTCAGCAGTGGCAGGCGGCGCTGTGGCGCGATCTGGTCGAATTCACGCGCAGCCTCGGTCAGCCGATGTGGCACCGTGCCAACCTCTATGCACGGTTTATCCAGGCGCTGGAGCAGGCGTCAACGCCGCCGCCGGGACTGCCGCAGCGCGTCTTCATCTGCGGTATCTCTGCGCTGCCGCCGGTTTATCTGCAGGCGCTGGAAGCGCTGGGCCGCCATATTGATATTCACCTGCTGTTTACCAATCCCTGTCGTCACTACTGGGGCGACATTCAGGATTACGCCTTCCTCGCGAAGCTGCAGAGCCGCCAGCGGCTGCGCCTGCATTCGCAGGAGACGCAGCCGCTGTTCCGCGACCCGGATGCCGCGCCAGCGCTGTTTAACGAACTGGGCGAGCAGCAGCTGACCAATCCACTGCTGGCCTCGTGGGGCAAGCTGGGCCGCGACAACCTGTTTCTGCTGAGCCAGATGGAGTCAGCCGCCAACGACATCGATGCGTTTGTGGAGATGTCACCGGATAATCTGCTGCACTGCCTGCAGGCCGATCTGCTCAATCTTGACGATCGCGCGGTGATTGGGCTCAGCGCTGGCGAGCTGGCAGACAGCATGGACAAGCGCCGGCTCGATCCGCACGATCGCTCCATCACGCTGCAGGTGTGTCACAGCGCCCAGCGTGAAGTGGAAGTGCTGCAGGATCACCTGCTGGCGCTGATGGAAGCCGATCCGGAGCTGAAGCCGCGCGATATCATCGTCATGGTGGCAGACATCGACAGCTACGCGCCTTTTATTCAGGCGGCTTTTGCCAGTGCGCCGCCTGAGCGCTATCTGCCGTTCGCCATTTCTGACCGGCGCGCCAGTCAGGCGCATCCGGCCATCCTCGCGCTGCTCAGCCTGCTGGCACTGCCGGACAGTCGCTTTGCCTCAGAAGAGGTGCTGGCGCTGCTCGAGGTGCCGGCGCTGGCACAGCGTTTCTCCGTAGAGGAGAGCGGCCTGCGCCTGCTGCGCCGCTGGGTGATGGAATCCGGCATCCGCTGGGGACTGGATGACGCCAGCGTGGAAGCGCTGGCGCTGCCGGTCACCGGCCAGCACACCTGGCGCTTCGGCTTGCAGCGTATGCTGCTGGGCTACGCGCTGGAAAGCCGCAACGGCGACTGGCAGGGCATTCTGCCGTATGACGAATCCAGCGGCCTGATCGCCGAGCTGGCGGGCCATCTGGCCGAGCTGCTGGCGCGGCTCGACAGCTGGCGCACGCGCCTTGCGCAGACGCGCACCCTGGCCGAATGGCTGCCGCTGTGCCGCGAGCTGATCGACAGCTTCTTCAGCGGCGATGCTGACAGCGAGGCGGCGCTGCTGCTGGTCGAAACGCAGTGGCAGGAGATCATTGAACAGGGGATGCAGGCCGCGTATCAGCAGCCGATTCCGGTCACGCTGCTGCGCGATGAGCTGCGTGCGCGCCTGGATCAGCAGCGCATCAGCCAGCGCTTCCTGGCCGGGCCGATCAACTTCTGTACGCTGATGCCGATGCGCTCCATCCCGTTTAAAGTGGTGTGCCTGCTGGGCATGAACGACGGCGTCTATCCGCGCACCCTGGCGCCGCTCGGTTTTGACCTGATGCAGCAGCAGACGCGGAAAGGCGATCGCAGCCGGCGTGATGATGACCGCTATCTGTTCCTTGAAGCGCTGATCTCGGCGCAGCAGCAGCTGTACATCAGCTACATTGGCCGGGCGATTCAGGACAATACCGAGCGCTATCCCTCGGTGCTGGTGACTGAACTGGTGGATTATCTGGCGCAAAGCTTCTGTCTGCCGGGCGATGAAGCCTGTGAGCCGGACGTCAGTGAGCAGCGGGTGCGGGCACATTTGCAACGCCTGCACAGCCGCATGCCGTTTGCAGCGGAAAATTTTCAGCCGGGAAGCCACGTGCAGAGCTTCGCCGCAGAATGGTTGCCTGCGGCGACCGGCAGCGGCGTGGCGCAGCCCGGGTTTGTCCAGCCGCTGCCGGTTCAGCCGCTGACCACGCTGTCGCTGGAGCAGCTGCTGCGCTTCTGGCGTCATCCGGTGCGGGCGTGGTTCCAGCAGCGCCTCGGCGTGGCTTTCTGGATGGAGGAGAGCGAGCTGCCGGACAGCGAACCGTTCGCACCGGACAGCCTGGAGCGCTATCAGATTAATGCTGAACTGCTCAATACGCTGGTCAACGGTGACGATCCGGCCCAGCTGTATGCGCACCACCGCGCCGCCGGTAATCTGCCTTACGGCGCCTTCGGGGAACTTTTCTGGCAAAGCCAGACCGAAGAGATGCAGGAAGTGGCGGCGGAAGTGAGCGCGCAGCGGCTGCCGGCGGAGAGCTGGGAAGTCAACCTGACGCTGGGCGCAACGCAGTTGACCGGCTGGCTGACTCAGGTGCAAGCTGATGGGCTGTTACGCTGGCGTCCGGGCGTGCTCAACATCAACGATGGCCTGCTGCTGTGGCTGGAACATCTGGTGTATTGTGCGCTGGGCGGCAACGGCACCAGCCGCATGTATGGTCGCAAACAGAGCCGCTGGCGCTTCGCGGCCGTGGCACCTGCCCAGGCGCAGGCGCAGCTGGCTGAATATGTGGCCGCCTGTGAGGCGGGTCTGGCGCAGCCGCTGCTGCTGCTGAATAAATCCGGCGGCGCGTGGCTGGACGCCAGCTTTGACAGCAAATCCGGCCAGCTTCAGGAAGATGACGCCACGCAGAAAAAGGCGCTCAACAAGCTGTTGCAGGCGTGGCAGGGTGGCTACCAGGTTGAAGGCGAAGGCAGCGATCCCTATCTGCAGCGCCTGTGCCGCACGCTGGACGAGCCGACGCAGCAGCAGATCATCGCTGCGGCGCGTCAGTGGTATTTGCCGGTGCGCCTCGCGCATCAGGATGATGAATAGCAACGGAAGTGCGGCCTGTACCTTGGCAGCCACCGTCTTATAAGAAAGTGTTTGAGTATCCCGACCGGCGCAACGCCGGCGGATAAGGGTAACGTTAAGGGGTTGAAATGCGGATTTACGCACGCTGGATAGGAGCGCTGCTGCTGAGCATGCTGGCGCTGAATGCCTTTGCCGACGACGGGCGCGGCTGGCAGCCGATTGATGAAACCATCCGCAAGAGCGATCACGATCCGCGCAGTTATCAGGCCATTACCCTGAGCAACGGCATGACGGTGCTGCTGGTGTCAGATGCTGCCGCGCCGAAATCGCTGGCAGCGCTGACGTTACCGATCGGTTCTCTGGACGATCCCGACAGTCAGCTGGGCCTGGCACACTATCTGGAACACATGGTGCTGATGGGGTCAAAAAATTATCCGCAGCCGGATAACCTGGCGGAGTTTCTCAAGAAGCACGGTGGTAGCCACAATGCCAGCACAGCCTCGTACCGCACCGCGTTTTACCTGGAAGTCGAAAACGATGCGCTGCAACCGGCGGTGGATCGTCTGGCGGATGCGATTGCGCAACCCCTGCTCGACCCGACCAACGCGGACCGCGAGCGGCATGCGGTTAACGCTGAGCTGACGATGGCACGCTCGCGCGATGGGCTGCGTATGGCGCAGGTTGGCGCGGAAACCCTCAACCCGGCGCACCCCGGCTCGCGCTATTCGGGCGGTAACCTTGATACCCTGAGTGACAAACCCGACAGCAACCTGCATCAGGCGCTGCTCGATTTCTATCACCGCCACTATTCGGCGAATCTGATGAAAGCGGTGATTTACAGTAACAAACCGCTGCCGGAGATGGCGACGATCGCTGCACAGACCTTTGGTCGCGTGGCCAATCATCAGGCCAGCGTGCCGGACATTACCGTGCCGGTGGTCACCGATGCGCAGAAAGGCATCATCATTCATTACGTGCCAGCACAGCCGCGCAAGCAGCTGAAAATTGAGTTTCGCATCGCCAACGACAGCGACCAGTTCCGTAGCAAAACCGACACCTTAATCAGTTATCTGCTGGGCAACCGCAGCAAAAATACCCTGAACGACTGGCTGCAGCAGCAGGGACTGGCGGATGGCGTCAATGCCGGCGCGGATCCGATGACCGAGCGCAACAGCGGCGTGTTTGCCATCTCGGTTTCGCTGACCGACAAAGGCCTGGCACAGCGCGATCGCGTGGTGGCTGCAGTATTCAGCTACCTTGATATGCTGCGCAAACAAGGCATCGACAAGCGCTATTTCGATGAAGTTGCGCACGTGCTGGCGCTGGATTTCCGCTATCCATCAATTACCCGCGATATGGATTACATTGAGTGGCTGGTGGATACCATGCTGCGCGTGCCGGTAACGCACACGCTGGATGCGCCTTATCTGGCCGACCGCTATGATGCGGCCGCGATCAACGCCCGTCTGGCTGAGATGACGCCGCAGAACGCCCGCATCTGGTACATCAGTCCCGCTGAGCCGCACAACAAACAGGCTTACTTTGTGAATGCGCCTTATCAGGTGGATAAAATCACCGCCGCGCAGTTTAGCGACTGGCAGCAGCAGGCGCAGCAGATTCCGCTGTCGCTGCCGACCCTGAATCCCTACATTCCGTCGGATTTCTCCCTCATCCCCTCTGACGGTAAGCATTACGATCATCCGGTGGCGCTGACCAATGGCGACAGCATGCGCATCTACTGGATGCCGAGCCAGTTCTACGCCAGCGAGCCGAAGGCCGCTATTACGCTCGCGCTGCGTAACAAATCCGCGATCAGCGATGCGCGCCAGCAGGTGTTGTTTGGTCTCAACGACTACCTCTCCAGCCTGGCGCTGGATGAGCTGAATTCGCAGGCTTCGGTGGGCGGCATCAGCTTCTCCACCGGTGAGGACGACGGGCTGGTATTCAATGCCAGCGGCTTCACCCAGCGCCTGCCGGAGCTGCTGAAAAAGCTGGTTGAAGGCTACGCCAACTTCCAGCCGGATGCGCAGCAGCTGGAGCAGGCGAAATCCTGGTATCTGGATCGGCTGGAAGCAGCGGAAAAGGGCAAAGCGTTTGAACAGGCGATTCAGCCGATGCAAATGCTGTCCCAGCTGCCTTATACCCAGCGTGAGGCGCGACGCCAGCTGGTGAAACAGATCACGCTGCAGGAGGTGATGGATTACCGCGATGCGCTGATCCAGCACGCCACGCCGGAAATGATGGTGGTCGGCAACCTGTCGGCCGATCGCGTCAGGCAGCTGGGCGAAGAGCTTAAACAGCAGCTGCACAGCACGGGGCACGGTTACTGGCACAGCAATTATGTGGTGGTGGATAAGCCGATCAAAGCCAACCTGCAGAAAACCGGCAGCAGCACCGACTCAGCGCTGGCGACGCTGTATGTGCCGCTCGGCTACAGCGAGTATCAAAGTATGGCTAACAGCACCATGCTGAGCCAGATTGTGCAGCCGTGGTTCTACAATCAGCTGCGCACCGAGGAGCAGCTGGGCTATGCGGTGTTCGCTTATCAGATGCCGATTGGTCGCCAGTGGGGCATTGGCTTCCTGCTGCAAAGCAACAGTAAACCGCCCGCTTATCTGCTGCAGCGTTTCCAGGCGTTCTATCCGCAGGCGGAACAGCGTCTGCGCAGCATGAAAGCGGAGGATTTCGCCCAGTATCAGCAGGCACTGATCAACGATCTGAAACAGCGTCCGCAAACGCTGGATGAAGAGGCCAACCGTTACAGTCGTGATTTCAATCGCCAGAACTTCGCGTTTGATACACGCGAAAAAGCCATTGCGCAAATTCAGCAGCTGACACCGGCCAGCCTGGCTGACTTTTTCCATCAGGCCGTGCTGGCGCAGCAGGGCATGGCGATGATCTCGCAGATTGGCGGCAGTCACGATGGCACCCACGATGCGGATTACGCGCCGCTGCCGGGCTTTACCACCTGGGATGAAGTCGCCCGGCTGCAGCAGTCGCTCTCCGTGAAGAGTGATGCGCCATGAGTCAGCGCCCTGAATCGCTCAATCCCCTGACGCTGCCGCTGCAGGGTGAGCGTTTGATTGAGGCCTCCGCTGGCACCGGTAAGACCTTTACCATTGGTCTGCTCTACCTGCGTTTGCTGCTGGGACTCGGCGGGCAAAATGCCTATGCGCGCCCGCTGTCGGTGGAAGAGATTCTGGTGGTGACCTTTACCGAAGCCGCCACCGCCGAACTGCGCGGCCGTATCCGGGAAAATATTCATGAGCTGCGGCTGGCCTGTCTGCGCGGCGTCAGCGCAAATCCGATGCTGATGCAGCTGCTGGCCGACATTGCCCAGCCCGCTGAGGCGGCCTCGCTGCTGCTGGCGGCGGAACGGCAGATGGACGAGGCGTCGATTTTCACCATTCACGGCTTCTGCCAGCGCATGCTCAATCTCAATGCATTTGAGTCCGGTATGCTGTTCGAGCAGCAGCTGATTGAAGATGAACAGCAGCTGTTGCGTCAGGCGACGGCGGATTTCTGGCGGCGCCACTGCTATCCGCTGACGCTGGATATTGCGCGCGTCATCGTTGCGGAATGGAGCGGGCCGGAACAGCTGTTGTCGACGCTGCGCCCGTGGCTGCAGGGCGAGTCGCCCAGCCTGCGTCTGGCGCCGCACGACAGTGAAACCCTGACATCGCGCCACAGCAGCAACCTGGCGCGTATTGCCGAAATGAAAGCGCAGTGGCGGGCGCTGGGCGAAGAGGTGCTGACGCTGGTCGGGCAGTCTGATGTCGATAAGCGCAGCTACAGCAGCAAAAACCTGCCGCTGTGGGTCAGCAAAGTCAGCGCCTGGGCGCAGAGCGAGACCGCGGATTACCAGATCCCCGCCGAGCTGGCGCGTTTCGGTCAGCAGGTGCTCAATGAAAAAACTAAAAAGGGCGCGCCACCACAGCACCCGTTGTTTGCTGCCATTGATACGTTCCTGGCGCAGCCGCTGTCGCTGCGCGATTTGGTGATTGCACGCGCGCTGGTGGAGGTGCGTCACGCGGTGCGTAAAGAGAAACGCCTGCAGGCGCTGCTGGGGTTTGACGATCTGCTGAGCCGGCTGGACGAGGCGCTGCAACAGCCCGGCGGCGAGCAGCTGGCGCAGGCGATTCGCCAGCGCTTTCCGGTGGCGCTGATTGATGAATTCCAGGATACCGATCCGCTGCAGTACCGTATTTTCCGCACGCTCTATTTACAGCAGCCGCAGCATGCGCTGCTGCTGATTGGCGACCCGAAACAGGCTATCTACGCCTTCCGCGGTGCGGACATCTTTACCTATATTCGCGCGCGCGGTGAAGTTCACGCGCACTACACGCTGGATACCAACTGGCGCTCGTCACCGGCGATGGTGGAGAGCGTCAATCAGCTGTTTATGCGCCAGCCCGCACCGTTTCTGTTTGCGGACATCCCGTTTCTGCCGGTCAATGCCGCGCCGCCCAATCAGCGTTTGTCGCTGAGTATCGACGGCGAGGAACAGGCCGCGCTGCGCTTCTGGCTACAGCCGGGCGCAGGCTGCAGCGTCAGCGAATACCAGCAGCTGATGGCGCAGCAGTGCGCCGCTGATATCAGCCGCTGGCTGCAGGCGGGTCAGCAACAGCGCGCGCTGCTGGGCAAAACCCCCGATCAGCGGCCGGTGCAGGCCTCGGACATCACGGTACTGGTGCGCAGCCGGAACGAAGCCAATCTGATTCGCGCCGCGCTCAATCAGCTCGGCATCCCTTCGGTGTATCTCTCCAACCGCGACAGCGTGTATACCACGCCCGAGGCGCGAGAACTGCTGTGGCTGTTGCAGGCGATCCTTGCACCCGAGCAGGAGCGGATGCTGCGCACCGCGCTGGCCACGTCGCTGTTTGCCTTTGATGCCGCGCAGCTGGACGCACTGGATCAGGATGCACGCGGCTGGGATGCGCTGGTGGATACCTTTGCCCGCTGGCAGCAATTGTGGCACCAGCGTGGCGTACTGCCGATGCTGCGTCAGCTGATGCTGGAGCGCCAGCTGGCAGAAAATCTGCTGGCCTCAGAGAATGGCGAGCGTCGCCTGACCGATCTGCTGCATCTCGGCGAACTGCTGCAGGAGGCGGCGGCACAGCTCGACAGTCCGCACGCGCTGGTGCGTTATCTGGCGCAGCAAATCGCCCGACCGGACAGCCAGTCGGCCAGCCAGCAGCTGCGGCTGGAGAGCGACCGCCACCTGGTGCAGATTGTCACTATCCATAAATCCAAGGGGTTACAGTATCCGCTGGTGTGGCTGCCGTTTGCCGCCGGTTTCCGCGAGGCCGATATCGCGCTCTATCACGACCGCGAGCATTACAACGCGGTGCTGGATTTGCAGAATGATGAGCAAAGTCTGGCGCTGGCAGAGCAGGAGCGGCTGGCAGAGGATTTACGCCTGCTGTACGTGGCGCTGACGCGTTCGGTGTATCACTGCAGCGTCGGCGTGGCACCGCTGTTTCGCGGCACGCGCAAGAAAGAGGGCGAGAGCGATTTACATAAAAGCGCGCTGGGTTTCCTGCTGCAGCGCGGCGAGCCGGCCACCGCAGAACAGCTGGCGAGTTTACTGCACGACATCAGCGTGACCGGAACCGAAGTGGTGCTGGCGCAGCCGCAGGGCCATGAACGCTGGCAGGCGCTGGACGAGGTTGACGATGAGCTGGATGCGCGCAGCGTCACGCGCGCGCTGGCCGATCCGTGGCGTGTCACCAGCTACTCCGGGTTGCAGCAGCACGGCAGTCACCGTTTGCTGGATGTGATGCCGGGCTTCGATGCGGAAGCGGTCGGGGAAGATCGCGAGGCGGAAGTGCTGGAAGCCGCGCTGACGCCGCACCATTTCCCGCGTGGCGCAGCGCCCGGGACTTTCCTGCATACGCTGTTTGAATCGCTCGACTTCACCCAGCCGCCTTTAGCGCCGCAGCTGGAACAGCAGTTACAGCAGAGCGGCTATCCGCTGCACTGGCAGCCGATGCTGAGCGAGTGGATTACCCGCGTGGTGAACACGCCGCTCAACACTCAAGGGATCCGGCTGAGCGACATCACACCGGGCAATCGCCTGATCGAGATGGAGTTCTATCTGCCGATTGATGGACTGCTGACGGCACCGGCGCTGGACGCGTTGATGCGGCAGGATCCGCTGTCGCGTCAGGCGCCGCCGCTCGACTTCCGTCAGGTGCAGGGCATGCTGAAAGGCTTCATCGACCTGGTATTTCGCTGGCAGGGCAAATACTATCTGCTGGATTACAAATCTAACTGGCTGGGCGAGAGCCATCAGGCATACACACCGCAGGCGATGGCGCAGGCGATGATCGACCACCGTTACGATTTGCAGTATCAGCTGTATACGCTGGCGCTGCATCGCTATTTGCAGCACCGCCTGACGGATTACGATTATGAACAGCATTTTGGCGGCGTATTCTATCTGTTTTTACGCGGCATGGATGGCAGCTCGCCGGATAACGGGGTGTTCCATACCCGACCGACGTCAGATTTCGTTTCACAACTGGATAGCCTGTTTCGCGGGCCGGGAGCAGCAGCATGAGTAGCATGAGTACGCTATTGGCACAGGCGGCAGAACTGCGCCTGCTGCGGGCGCTGGATATTCAGTTTGCCCGGCTGCTGGCCGACGACGATCGGCCCGCGCATCTGCTGGCGGCTGCCTGTCTCAGCGCGGAAGCCGGTGACGGTCACGTCTGCCTGCCGCTGTCGCAGCTTACCCGCGAAGGGCTGTTTAGCGGTCGTCATCCGGAGCTGGCGCACGCCATCTGGCAGGCCGCCGGCGAGCCGCAGGACTGGCCGGCGCTGCTGGCGGACTGGCAGGCGCTCAGCGCCAGCGATCGCCCGGCACCGGTGGTGCTGCGTGATAACCGGCTCTATCTGCACCGGCTCTGGCATCACGAAGGGGAAGTGGCGCGCTTCTTCCAGCCACAGGCGGCGCCGCAGCTGTTTGCGCCCGAACAGGTGCGCCTCGTGCTGGATACCTTTTTCGGCAGCCAGCCTGAGGACTGGCAGAAAATTGCGGCGGCGGTGGCGCTGACGCAAAAAACCGCGGTGATTTCTGGCGGGCCTGGCACCGGCAAAACCACCACGGTGGCGAAGCTGCTGGCGGCGCTGATTCGCCTCAGTGAGGGAACCCTGCGCATTCAGCTGGCCGCCCCTACCGGCAAGGCGGCGGCGCGGCTCACCGAGTCGCTGGGTAAGGCGCTGCGCAGTCTCGACGTCAGCGATGCGGAGCGCCAGCGTTTTCCGGCAGAAGCCACCACGCTGCACCGTTTACTCGGTGCCCAGCCGGAGACGCAGCGCCTGCGCTACCACGCCGGTAATCCGCTGCATCTCGACGTGCTGGTGGTCGATGAAGCCTCGATGGTCGATCTTGGCATGATGGCAAACCTGATCGCCGCGCTGCCCGATCACGCGCGGGTGATTTTTCTCGGCGATCGCGACCAGCTGGCCTCGGTTGAAGCCGGTGCGGTGCTCGGGGATATCTGCCGCTGTGCCGAGGCGGGCTACAGTCCGGTGCGCGCGTTGCAGCTCACCACGCTGACCGGCTGCGAGGTTGCCGGCACCGATGATGCGGTGGCCCCGGCGGTGCGCGATGCCATCTGCCTGCTGCGCAAAAGCTACCGTTTCGCGGCGCACTCCGGCATCGGTCAGCTGGCTGCGGCGGTCAACGCCGGCGAAGCGCAGGCGGTCGAGGCGGCCTTTCAGGCGGGCTTCAGTGATATCGTGCGCCAGCCGCTCAACGATGCCGAAGCGTATCAGGCGATGCTGACGCAGATTGCCGAAGGCTATCGGCCATTTCTCCAGCTGATTAACCAGCGTGCTGCACCGGCCGAGGTGATTGCTGCGTTTGGCCGTTATCAGCTGCTGTGCGCCCTGCGTGAAGGGCCATTTGGCGTGCAGGGGCTCAATCAGCGTATTGAGCACAAGCTGATGCAGCTGCAGCTGATTCGTCGTCCGGCAGGAGGCAGCCGCTGGTATCAGGGGCGTCCGGTGATGGTGACGCGTAACGACAGCGCGCTCGGCCTGTTCAATGGTGACATCGGCATTACGCTGTTCGATGAGGAAGGGCTGCTCAAGGTGTTCTTCCCGCTGCCTGATGGCAGCATCAAAGCGGTACAGCCAAGTCGCCTGCCGGCCCATGACACGGCATGGGCGATGACGGTGCACAAATCACAGGGTTCAGAGTTTGACCACACCGCGCTGGTGATGCCGGCTCAGTTCCTGCCGGTACTGACGCGCGAGCTGATATACACGGCTATTACCCGGGCGCGCAGCCAGCTGACGCTGTTCAGTGATGAAGCGGTGTTCCGGCGTGCGGTGCAGTTGCGCACGCAGCGGCGCAGCGGGTTGCTGGATCGCTTAGGGGGAGAAGAGGGCAGATGATTGCGCCGCCGCGGGGAATAGCCCTCAGCGGCGCTTTGATGAGCAGTGGCGCTTAGCGTAAGTCTGCCATCAGCACTTTGGAACGACGCTGATAGTTGTACATCTGCTTTTTGCTTTCAGGCAGCGACTCAATATCCACCGGCGTGAAGCCGCGCTCCTGGAACCAGTGGATACTGCGCGTGGTCAGCACGAACAGCTTCTTCAGCCCCATCTGCCGTGCCTGCAGCGCCACGCGCTCCAGCAGCAGCTCGCCGCGTGACGAGCTGCGATAGTCGGGATGCACCGCCACGCAGGCCATCTCGCCGATTTGCTCGTCCGGGAACGGATAGAGCGCTGCGCAGGCGATGGTCATATTGTCGCGCTGAATAATGGTGAATTTGTCGATCTCCATCTCCAGCTGCTCGCGCGAACGGCGCACCAGAATGCCCTGCTGCTCCAGCGGTCGAATCAGTTCAAGAATCCCGCCGATGTCGTTGATGTTGGCGCGGCGAATCTGCTCGGCCGACTCCATGACAATCTGCGTACCGATACCGTCACGCGAGAACAGCTCCTGCAGCAGTGCGCCATCTTCCTGATAGCTGATCAGATGGCTGCGGCGCACGCCGCTGCGGCAGGCTTTGACCGCGCCACGCAGGAAGCGCACGGTGCCGGAGAGAAAATCACCGTCGCTCTCCATTTCATCAATCCGCGTCTGCGCCTCGTTCGGGAACAGCTCGGAAATGATGGTGCCTTCGCGATCGGTTACGCCCTGTTCGGAGCAGAAACCGATCATCTTCTCGGCTTTCAGCTTAATCGCCAGCTGCGTCGCCACCTCTTCCGAGGTCAGGTTAAAGCTCTCGCCGGTCACCGAGACCGCTACCGGCCCCAGCAGCACAATGGCATTGTTATCCAGCTGACGATGGATCGCCTCTTCGTCAATGCGGCGGATGCGGCCGCTGTGGCAGTAATCGACGCCGTCATCCACGCCCAGCGGCTGAGCGATGATGAAGTTACCGCTCACCACATTAATATGCGCGCCCTGTAGCGGCGTATTATTCAGGCTCATCGACAGACGCGCCGTAATATCGAGCTGTAAACGCCCGGCCGCCTGCTTCACCAGCTCCAGCGATTGGGCATCGGTCACGCGGGTGTGTTTGTGATAAATCGGTTCCAGCTGCTGCTGCGCGAGGCTGGCATCGATCTGCGGCCGCGCGCCATAAACCACCACCAGGCGAATGCCGAGACTATGCAACAGGCCGATATCGTTAACGATGCTGGAGAAGTTCTCATGCTCGATGGCCTCGCCACCCAGCATGATGACAAACGTCTTGTCACGGTGGGCATTAATATAGGGAACGGTATGGCGAAAACCCTGAACCAGTTCGGTACTGCGTTCCTTCACGGCAAACCCTCTGTGAATGGTTATTCGAAATTTATGTATTTTTATGCTCTTTCGCCACTTTTTGCAAGCATCGGACCTGACGTTACTTTACGATTTTCCTGATGCAAGCCACGCTAACAGACTGCATTATCTGGTTTTTCCGGCAAGACAAGACATTCCTCATTGAATAAAGTTTTCGCCTTCTGCTCGTCAACTGACGATTTTTTAGACATAACACAGTAGCTGGAGCGGCATGTCCGAAGCTTTTACCCGAAGACGACTTTTACAGGGCGCAGGTGCGCTGTGGTTGCTGAGCGTGACGCGCAGCGGTTTTGCGGCAAGTCAGCACATTGTGGCCGTGCGCATCTGGCCATCCTCGACTTACTCGCGCGTGACGCTGGAATCCAACGTCGCGCTGCACTATAAGCAGTTCACGCTGAGCAATCCCGAACGGCTGGTGATCGATATCCAGAACCTGCACATCAACAGCGCGCTGAAAGGCATCGATAAGCTGGTGCGGGTGGACGATCCCTACATTAAAACCGCGCGCGTCGGTCAGTTCGATCCCACCACGGTGCGCGTGGTGCTGGAGCTGAAGCGCAGCGTGGCACCGAAAACCTTCACCCTCGATCCGGTCGCGGGTATTCGCCACCGGCTGGTGGTCGATCTCTATCCCAGCCAGTCGTCACAGGAAGAGGATCCGCTGCTGGCGTTACTGAAGGATTACAACCAGGGCGAACTGGAGCGCGATCAACCGGCGCAGGCGCCGCTACCGGGTAAAGCCGGGCGCGATCGACCGATTATTATCATGATCGATCCCGGTCACGGCGGGGAAGATCCCGGGGCGCACGGCAAGTACAAAACGCGCGAGAAAGATATCGTGCTGAAGATTGGACGCTATCTGAAAGCGCTGATCGACAAAGAACGTAATATGAAGGCTTACATGACGCGCAACGAAGATGTGTTTATACCGCTGCGCGTGCGGGTAGCGAAAGCGCGCAAGCAGCGCGCCGATCTGTTTGTCTCAATTCACGCCGACGCTTTTACCAGCCGGGCGGCGCGTGGCTCTTCGGTCTTCGCGCTCTCCACCAGCGGCGCAACCTCGGCCGCTGCGCGCTTTCTCGCCCAGACGCAGAACGAAGCGGATTTGATCGGCGGGGTCAGCATGAGCGGCGATCGCTATCTCGACCACACCATGTTCGATATGGTGCAGCGGCAGACCATCAGCGACAGTCTGAAGTTTGGCAAAGAAGTGCTGACGCGCATGGGCCACATTAACCATCTGCATAAACGCACGGTGGATCAGGCCGGCTTTGCGGTGCTGAAAGCGCCGGATATCCCGTCGATTCTGGTGGAAACGGCGTTTATCAGTAACGTCGAAGAGGAGCGGAAGCTGCGTACGCCGCGCTATCAGCATCAGGTGGCGGAAGCCATTCTGCACGGTATTAAGGCGTATTTTGACAAAGGCGGCGTGCTGGCACGACGTTAGGGCAGGGCGGCAGCGATGCCGCTTTTTTACCGGGCGCAGAAACAAAAAAACACCCGTCAGGGTGTTGTGATGTTCTTCGTCAGAAGAAGTGGTTGCGGGGGCCGGATTCGAACCGACGACCTTCGGGTTATGAGCCCGACGAGCTACCAGGCTGCTCCACCCCGCGTCCGTCTGTCGCACTGAGCGACTTTGCACATTGTATTCTTCGTTAAGACAATTGGTTGCGGGGGCCGGATTCGAACCGACGACCTTCGGGTTATGAGCCCGACGAGCTACCAGGCTGCTCCACCCCGCGTCCGTCTGTCGCGCTTAGCGACTTGCCACATTGTCTCTTCATCACGAAGAATTGGTTGCGGGGGCCGGATTTGAACCGACGACCTTCGGGTTATGAGCCCGACGAGCTACCAGGCTGCTCCACCCCGCGTCCGTGGATGCGCACTATACACCGGGCGTATGATGATGCAACCCCTTTTTTGCGTTAAAGCGCTAAATAGACAAACAGTTGCTGAATTATTTGGCCATTGGGCGATTTATTATACAGATGTGAGCGCGCTAGCCTGCGGCAGATTTCATTCTGTCTGCCCCTTTGCTATCGTCGCCGTGCAAACAACCAGCTTAAAAAGAGAAGGTAATGAAAGGACATTGGGCGAAGTATGCACTTACTGGCGCATTTCTGGCGCTGTTAGCCGGTTGTAGCTCTAAGCCGACCGATCGCGGTCAGCAATATATTGATGGCAAGCTGGAGCAACCGCTCGGGCTGGTGAATGAGCCGAACGCCAAAGGGCGTCCGGTCAATGGCCGTGATTTCGGCCTGCAGGTGCAGCAGATCCAGTCGGCGTCGTCCGGTCTGTATGGCCGCAACCTCGGCACTTACAGTGCGATTCAGAACTGGCTGCTCTCCGGCGCCGATACGCGTCAGCTGCGCCAGTTCGGCCTGAACGCCTATCAGATGGAAGGCACCGACAGCTACGGCAACGTACAGTTTACCGGTTACTATACGCCGGTGGTGGAAGCGCGTTATACCCGTCAGGGCGAATTCCAGTATCCGATTTATCGCATGCCGCCGCGTCCGCGCGGACAGAAGCTGCCAAGCCGCGCTTCTATCTATAGTGGCGCACTGGATGAGCGTTATGTGATTGCCTGGAGTAACTCGCTGATCGACAACTTTATGATGGACGTGCAGGGCAGCGGCTATGTCGATTTCGGCGATGGCCGTCCGCTGCGTTTCTTCGGCTACGGCGGCAAGAACGGCTGGGCTTACCACAGTATTGGTAAAGAGCTGATCGATCGCGGTGAAGTGAAGCGCGAAGACATGTCGATGCAGGCGATTCGCCAGTGGGCGCAGGAGCACTCACCGCAGGAAGTGCGCAACGTACTGGAAACCAATCAGTCGTTCGTGTTCTTTAAGCCGGAAGAGTATGTGCCGGTGCGCGGTGCCAGCGCGGTACCGCTGATTGCCAAAGCCTCGGTGGCGTCCGATCGTTCGCTGATTCCCGCCGGTACGGCGCTGCTGGCTGAAGTGCCGCAGCTGAATGAGAAGGGCAAATTCAACGGCAAATATGAGATGCGCCTGATGGTCGCACTGGACGTGGGCGGCGCGATCAAAGGCCAGCACTTCGATATCTACCAGGGCGTCGGCCCGGATGCGGCGCATCTGGCGGGCTTCTACAACCATTATGGCCGCGTCTGGGTGCTGAAAGCCGCACCGGGAACTGGCCAGCCGCTGTTCAGCAATCCGCAAAACGGCAATAATGGTTCATTGATTATCGGCGCAAATTGATAGGCTGCGCACCCTGGGTTTGTCGGGTGCGCGTCTGCGCATCGTACTAAAAGGTTAGCTATGAAAGTTGTCAGCGACGCCTGGCGCCAGCGATTTGGCGGCACGGCGCGTCTCTACGGGCAGGAAGCACTGCAGCGTTTTGCTGACGCGCATTTCTGCGTCATCGGCATCGGCGGCGTCGGTTCCTGGGCGGCCGAAGCGCTGGCGCGCACCGGCATCGGTAAAATTACCCTGATCGACATGGACGATGTGTGTATTACCAATACCAACCGTCAGATTCATGCGTTGCAGGGGCATGTCGGTCAGGCGAAAACCGAGGTGATGGCGCAGCGTATCCACGCCATCAATCCGGAGTGTGAGGTGATCTGCATCGATGACTTTATCACGCCGGACAATACCGCTGAGCTGATGGCGGCGGCGTTCGACTATGTGATTGACGCGATTGATAGCGTGCGCCCTAAGGCTGCGCTGATCGCCTGGTGCCGGCGTAATAAGATCCCGCTGATCACTACCGGTGGCGCCGGCGGACAGATCGATCCGACGCAGATTCAGGTCAGTGACTTAGCCAAAACCATTCAGGATCCGCTGGCTGCCAAACTGCGCGAGCGGCTGAAAAGTGATTTTGGCGTAGTGAAAAACAGCAAGGGTAAACTGGGGATCGACTGCGTGTTCTCTACCGAGGCGCTGGTGTATCCGCAGCCGGACGGCAGCGTATGCGCTTCGCGCAGCACGGCGGAAGGGCCAAAGCGCATGGACTGTGCCGCCGGCTTTGGTGCGGCCACCATGGTGACCGCCACCTTTGGTTTTGTTGCGGTGTCGCACGCGCTGAAAAAATTTCTCGCGCGCGCGGCGCGTCAGTCTGCCTGATGCGCGCGGGCGGCGCGCTGTACTGCCTCAGCCAGCGCCTGTAAACCACTGCTGCGCGAGGCACTCAGCTGCGCGCGCAGCCCTAAGGTATCAAACAGCGCCAGCGGGTCCGTGGCTAACAGCGCGGCGGGCGTTTTTCCTTCCACCGCTGTCAGCAGCACTGCCAGCAATCCGCGCACGATGCGTCCCTCGCTGTCACCGTAAAAATGCAGCGTACCGTCGGCCCGCTGCTGGCTGCTGAGCCAGACGCGGTTTTCGCAGCCGGAGAGCTCAATTTCCGCCGTTTTCAGCGCTTCCGGCAGTGCCGGCAGCTGGCGGCTGAGCTGAATCAGCTGGCGGTAGCGATCTTCCCACTGATGAAAATGGGCAAACTTCTCCGTCAGGCTGGCTTCGGTAATCAGGTCACCAAACGGATGGGGGGCAAGCAGGGCTGATGTCATTACGTTACTCACTCAGTAAATCCACGGCATGGTGCATGGCGCGCACCAGCGCGTCCACGTCCTGCAGATTATTATAGGGGGCAAATGAGACGCGCAGCGTGCCGCTGACGCCAAGCGCCGCCATCAGCGGCTGGGCACAGTGCTGGCCGGCGCGCAGCGCGATGCCCTGTTCCGCCAGCAGCGTCACGATATCGCTGTGGTGAATACCGGCGATATCAAACGCCAGCAGGCTGGCGCTGCCGCAGCGGAAACTGCGGAAGCCGGGAATAGCGCTGAGTTGTTCTTCGGCAAGGCTGGCCAGCTGCTGGCTCCAGCGTTCGGCTTTTTCCGCATCGTACTGCCCCAGCCAGTCCAGCGCCGCACTCAGCCCGACCACGCCCGCCACGTTCGGCGTGCCTGCTTCAAAGCGCCACGGCACCGGCTGCGGCGTGAAGCCGCTGAAATCGACCTGCGTCAGCATTTTGCCGCCGCCCTGCCACGGCGGCATCGCGTCCAGCAGCTCCGCTTTGCCGTACAGCACACCAGTGCCCATCGGACCATACAGCTTGTGCGCGGAAAAGGCGTAGAAGTCGATATCCAGCACCTGCACATCCGGCGGGCAGTGCACCACGCCCTGCGCGCCATCCACCATCACTTTCGCCCCGACGCCGTGCGCCAGCGTAATCGCCTGCGCCAGATCCGGACAGCCGCCGGTCACGTTAGACATCTGACCTATCGCCAGCAGCCGGGTGCGTGCGTTAAGTAACTGCGGCAGCAGGGCGATATCCGGCCGCCGGTCTGCGCCAATCGGCCACTTTATCACTTTCGCACCGCTGGCCTGTGCCACCATCAGCCACGGCACCAGATTGGCGTGGTGCTCGGCTTCGCTCACCACAATCTCGTCGCCCGGCTGCAGGCGCGGCGCCAGCCAGCTGTGCGCCACCAGGTTGATGGCCTCCGTGGTGCCACGCGTCCAGACGATTTGCCGATCGTCCGCCGCCTGCAGCCAGTGCGCCACGCGCGCCCGCGCCTGTTCATATTGTGCCGTCAGCGCGCGGGCAGCGGCGAACTGGCTGCGGTGGACGGTGCCGCCGCTCAGCGAATAAAACTGCGCGGTCGCGTCAATCACCGCCTGCGGCTTTAGCGCGGTGGCAGCGCTGTCGAGATAGACACCCGCATCGCTCAGCGCGGGAAACTGCTGACGAAACTCGCCAGGAGAGAAATGGGTCATACTCAGCTCACTTACTTGGATGTTAGGACCAGGCTGAAAGCCACGCCGTGGCCTGGCAAAGCTGGAAAAGCGCGTTATGCTAATTATTGCAAGGTTTGAACCGAAACCCGCATAACGAATCGGTCTGTTCCAGTCGATCGCTCTGTTTGCTGCCACTGATCAGCGCACGCGGGTGGTTTAATGCAATCAATCTGCAAGGAGATAGAAGATGAATAAACTCGCCGCAGTGCTGGCCGTGTGCACCATGGCCTTTACCCTGGCCGCCTGTTCCAGCAACTACGTCATGCATACTAATGATGGTCGCACCATTGTTGCGGATGGCAAACCAAAAGTTGACGATGAAACCGGTATGATCAGCTATAAAGATGCCAATGGCAACGAGCAGCAGATTAACCGCTCAGATGTGAAAGAGATGGTGGAAATGGGCCAGTAAGCCCGGTTAGCAGGTAAAAAAAAGCACCGCAATTTGCGGTGCTATTTAAAATCACTATGGACAGACAGGGTAAATCTACAGGAATTAAAAGTTTGATCTGCAATCGTCAGATCAAAATGCAAACACAACATCACGACCACAAGCCAAAAGCTCTCTAAAAGTCTGCGATCTCTCGCACGTTTCCAGAAATCTTTTCGTTCCGGCTCAGGAAGTGCGGCAACTATAGGTATTTGCTGGAGCTTCCTCAACGGACAAATTATAATGTCTCGGATTAAAAAATCTAATACGTAACGACTTTGTATAAGTTGTAGTGTTACGCCGTCAATCCGGGTACGGAAAACCATGTCAAAACGCCTTCCGCCGCTTAATGCTCTTCGCGTCTTCGACGCTGCGGCCCGTCATTTGAGCTTCACCAAAGCCGCTGAGGAGCTGTTTGTAACCCAGGCGGCTGTCAGCCATCAGATTAAATCGCTGGAAGATTTTCTCGGTCTCAAGCTGTTTCGCCGGCGCAATCGTTCGCTGTTACTGACCGAAGAGGGTCAAAGCTACTATCTCGATATCAAAGAGATTTTTTCGGCACTGAACGATGCCACGCGCAAACTGCAGGCGCGCAGTGCCAAAGGGGCCCTCACCGTCAGCCTGTTGCCGAGTTTTGCCATTCAGTGGCTGGTTCCGCGCCTCTCCAGCTTTAATCTGGCTTATCCGGGCATTGATGTACGTATCCAGGCGGTGGACCGTGATGAGGAGAAGCTGGCCGACGATGTCGACGTGGCGATTTTTTACGGCCGCGGCAACTGGCCCGGTTTGCGGGTAGAAAAATTGTATGCCGAATATCTGCTGCCGGTCTGCTCGCCGCTGTTGCTGACCGGCGACAATCCGCTCAAATCACCGGCCGATCTGGCGCATTTCACGCTGCTGCATGACGCCTCGCGCCGTGACTGGCAATCCTATATTCGTCAGCTGGGCTTGCAGCACATTAATGTTCAGCAGGGGCCGATCTTCAGCCACAGCGCCATGGTGCTGCAGGCGGCGATCCACGGCCAGGGCGTGGCGCTGGCCAATAATGTGATGGCGCAGAGTGAAATTGAGGCCGGACGGCTGGTCTGTCCTTTCAACGATGTCTTAGTGAGTAAAAATGCTTTTTATCTGGTTTGTCATGACAGCCAGGCAGAACTGGGTAAAATAGCCGCCTTTCGGCAGTGGATTCTGGAAAAAGCCGCAACTGAACAAGAAAAATTCCGCTTCCGCTACGATCACTAACGCGTTGCCTGCCGCACAGTGATGTGCGGTTTCACCTTGAGGATAAATGAATGTCCAGTCGTGCCATGTTTATATTTGCCGCCATTAGCGGCTTTCTGCTGGTGGCGTTTGGTGCTTTTGGGGCGCACGTGCTGAGCAAAGCGCTCGGCGCGGCCGAGATGGCGTGGATCCATACCGGCCTTGAATATCAGGCGTATCATACGCTGGCGATTATCGGTATTGGCGCAGCGATGCTGCGTCGCGCCAATATCTGGTTTTACTGGAGCAGCGCCGCGATGGCGCTGGGTATCGTCCTGTTCAGCGGCAGCCTGTATTGTCTGGCGCTGTCGCACCTGAAGTTTTGGGTGTTTGTTACGCCGGTTGGAGGCCTGTGCTTCCTGATTGGCTGGTTTTTGATGTTGATTGGCGCGCTGCGTCTGAAACGAAAGGCAGATCGCCATGAATAAAGTTTTACTCTATTGCCGTCCGGGATTTGAGAAAGAGTGTGCGGCAGAAATCAGTGCCAAAGCAGCGGAACGTGAAATCTACGGTTTTCCGCGTGTTAAAGATGACGCCGGTTACGTGCTGTTTGAGTGCTATCAGCCAGAAGAGGCGGAAAAACTGATCGCCACGCTGCCGTTCGCAGAGCTGATTTTTGCCCGGCAAATGCTGGTGGTGGGCGAGCTGCTGCGCGATCTCCCGCCGGAAGATCGTATTACCCCGATCGTTGGCATGCTGAGCGGCGTGGTGGAGAAAGGCGGCGAGCTGCGCGTTGAAGTGCCCGACACCAATGAAGCCAAAGAGCTGACCAAATTTTGCCGCAAGCTGACGGTACCGCTGCGCGCCAGCCTGCGCGACAGCAAAATCCTGCTGAATTATGAGAGCAATAAACGTCCGGTGGTGCATGTGTTCTTTATCGCGCCGGGCACCTGCTACGTGGGTTATTCGCTGCCGCACAACAACTCGCCGTTTTACATGGGCATTCCGCGCCTGAAGTTCCCGGCCGATGCGCCAAGCCGCTCTACGCTGAAGCTGGAAGAAGCATTCCATGTGTTCGTGCCGGCCGATGAGTGGGACGAACGGCTGGGCAGCGGCATGTATGCGGTCGATCTTGGTGCCTGCCCCGGCGGCTGGACCTATCAGCTGGTGAAGCGCAGCATGTGGGTCTACGCGGTGGATAACGGCCCGATGGCGCCCAGCCTGATGGATACCGGACAGGTTACGCACTGCCGCGAAGACGGGTTCAAATTCCGCCCGCCGCGCAGCAACATCAGCTGGCTGGTGTGCGACATGGTGGAAAAACCGGTGCGCGTCGCCAGCCTGATGACCGAATGGCTGGTTAACGGCTGGTGCCGTGAGGCGATCTTCAACCTCAAGCTGCCAATGAAAAAGCGCTATGAAGAAGTCACGCAGAACCTGGCAATGATGGACGCGGCGCTGAAGGAGAAGGGCGTAAACGCTCAGATCCAGGCGCGCCAGCTGTATCACGACCGCGAAGAAGTGACCGTGCATGTGCGCCGGATTTGGGCGGCAGTCGGCGGACGGCGCGACGAACGCTAGTTCTGCTTCAATCGCAGCGTTGGCTGCGCCTGCTCGCCCCGGTCACATACTAATGTATGCTCCCGGGGACTCCCAGGCTTGCCGCCTTGCGCTAGCACAAATTATTTCGCAGATTGGCTGCTTCGTATTAATGCAGGTAACTGCAGGCCGCATAACATTTGTAGCGGCGCGATTCATCGCGCAATAAATTGCGCCGCTACCAAAACCGCAACCGGTGTGGAATGGGGCTGAAACCTGCCTGACCAGCTCGGGCTTGCCGTCCTGCGGTGGCACAAATTATTTCGCAGAACTTCTGCTTCATACTTTGCACTACCGCAGCGTTGGCTGCGCCTGCTCGCCCCGGTCACATACTGATGTATGCTCCCGGGGACTCTCAGGCTTGCCGCCTTGCGCTAGCACAAATTATTTCGCAGATTGGCTGCTTCGTATTAATGCAGGTAACTGCAGGCCGCATAACATTTGTAGCGGCGCGATTCATCGCGCAATAAATTGCGCCGCAACCAAACCCGCGATCGTTGCGGAATGGGACTGAAACCTGCCTGACCAGCTCAGGCTTGCCGTGCTGCTGTAGGGGCGCCATTCATGGCGACCTCAATGACGCGCCGGACCCTGATACCGCAGCGTATTTAAATTCCCCTGCAACACCAAATCCCGCTTCAGCGTTGACACCTGTCGGCACACCTCGGCGATTGCGCGGTGATCGCGTAACTTCTTCTGCCACTTCTCAGGTACCTGATCCAGCTGCTGATACAGGGCCTCAAGCGAACCAAACTGCAGCAGCAGTTCCCGTGCGCTTTTCGGCCCGATGCCGGGCACGCCTGGAATTTTGCTGCTGCTGATACCGCATAAGCCCCAGTAATCCGCCAGCTGGGCCGGCGCGACGCCGAACTCCTGTTCGATAAACGGCACGTCCAGCCAGCGCTTCTGAAAATAATCGCGGATGCGGATGCTCGGCGCCAGCAGCTGGCAGTAACCTTTATCGGTGGAAACGATGGTGGCCTGATGACCGGCGTCGGCCATCTTCACTGCCAGCGTCGCGGCCAGATCGTCCGCTTCATCATGTTCGGCAACCCAGCAGCTGACACCGCTGGCCTCAAAGGCCGCCTGCAGCGAGGCCATCTCCTGCTGTAAATCGTCCGGCATCGGCGGGCGACCCGCTTTATAGTCCGGCAATAACTGATGACGCCAGCCAGGCTGTCGGTCATGGCTGTCAAACACCGCCACCACGTGCGTTGGTCGCGTGTGGCCCAACAGCTGATGCAGCGCCGCCACGCAGGCCTCACGACAGGGCGAACCCTGCACCGCGTGCAGGCGGCGGATCAGATTGAGCGCGTCGATAATAAGCAGATGAAGCGACATAGTGATACCGGCAGCCCGCAGGCTGCCTTCCTGATGGGTTATTTGATGATTTCGTAGCAGGGGATGTAAGCGCTGCCGGGCAGCTTCATGCGCTGCTGCGCGACGAAGCCCTGCAGCAGTTCGTCCATACGGTGCATCAGATCGGCATCGCCTTGCAGCTGATACGGACCTTTTTCCCGGATTTCGCGGATCCCCATCTCTTTGACGTTACCGGCCACGATGCCCGAGAAGGCACGCCGCAGATCCGCCGCCAGTTTTTCTGCTGGCTGATTCGGGAACAGCTTGAGGTTGGCCATATTTTCGTGGGTTGGCAGGAACGGCACCTGCAGATCCGGCGCAATGCGAATCGACCAGTTAAAGCTGTAAGCATCGCCGGTTTCGCGGCGGTACTCTTTCACCTGCGGCATGGCTTTCTTCATCAGACGCGCCACTTCCGCAGCATCATCAATGATAATTTTGTAATGCCGGCGCGCAGCTTCACCCAGCGTATTAACGATGAAATCATCCAGCACGCGGAAGTAATCGGCGCTCTCTTTCGGCCCGGTGAGGATCAGCGGCAGCACCTGATCGCTGTTCTGCGGATTCATTAGAATGCCCAGCAGATACAATAGCTCTTCAGCTGTACCTACGCCGCCCGGGAAGATCACGATGCCGTGCGCGATGCGCACAAAGGCTTCCAGACGCTTTTCGATATCCGGCATGATGATCAGTTCATTCACCAGCGGGTTAGGTGGCTCCGCAGCGATGATCGACGGTTCGGTCAGGCCGATAAACCGGCTGTCGTGATAGCGCTGCTGTGCATGGCCTACCGCCGCCCCTTTCATCGGCGCTTCCATCACGCCCGGACCACAGCCGGTACAGATGTTCAGTTCGCGCAGGCCCATCTGCGTCCCGACATTGCGGCAATACTGATATTCGACCGCGTTGATGGAATGACCGCCCCAGCACACCACGGTGTTGGGATATTCGCCCACGTGCAGCGCGCGCGCGTTGCGCAGAATGGAGAACACCTGATTGGTGATGTGCGCGGAGTCGGTGACGTCCTGATTTTGTAAACGATCCGCCGCTGAGAGCTGACCGTTAACAAACAGAATATCGCGCAGTACGGCAAACAGGTTCGCCTGCAGCGAACGGATAATCCGGCCGTCAACAAACGCCTCTTCCGGCGGGTTGATCAGCTCCAGTTTCACGCCGCGCTCGCGGCGCAGCACGTTGATGTCAAAGTTTTCAAAGCGGGAAAGCAGTTCGTGGCTACTGTCGGTCTGGCTGCCGGAGTTGAGTACCGCCAGCGAGCAGTTACGAAACAGCTGGTAGAGATCGCTGCTGGCAGTGCGCTTCAGCATGTCGACTTCCAGCTGGGAGAGCAGATCCATTGAGCCAAGCGGGCTGATATGTGTAATCAAGAGAACTCCTTTACACGCAAATGCGTGACTGATGACGCTGCGCTTAACCCGTTGAGCGCAGTGACGAAAATCCTTCGGTAAGCACGCTGTCGCCCTCGCGCCTGTACCAGAGTACCGTTGTCGGCCGCGAATGCTCAAGTGGAACCGCGCATCCGTGCGGCGGCCTGCGAGACATCTCGCAATCTGTTACTGGCGCACCAGGCGGGAGTAGCCCGGCGTGAAGGGGACATTGCTGCGCCACGGATTGATATCCAGCCCGCCGCGCCGCGTGTAGCGCGCGTAGACGGTTAATGCTGCTGGCTGACAAAAGCGCTGAATATCGTTAAAAATACGCTCGACGCACTGCTCGTGAAACTCATTGTGCTGGCGGAACGAAATCAGATAGCGCAGCAGCGCTTCGCGATCGATACGCGGGCCCTGATAGCGAATCATTACCGAGCCCCAGTCCGGCTGATTGGTGATCAGACAGTTCGATTTCAGCAGATGGCTGACCAGCGTCTCTTCAACTACTTCGCTGCCCGTTGCGCTGGCGAGGTAATCAGCGTTAAAGCCGTAATCGCTGATGGTGATATCCTGCTCGTCGATGACATCGCCAGCGAAGTGCCCGATCGGCTGACCTTCCACTTCGCTCAGGCGAAACAGCGCCACGCTGACCTTGCCGTTAGCGCAGGCGCTGAGATCGCGCTCCAGCGTTTGCCGCACGGCGCCCCAGTCGGCGAAAATCGTCTGGTTAAAGCTGTTAAGATAGAGTTTGAAGCTTTTGGACTCGATCAGATTCACGCTGTCGGCGCTTAGCACCACTTCGCCGACCGCGACCTGCGGCACGCCTTTGCTGTTTAGCCAGGAGAGTTCATACAGCGTCCAGATATCTGCGCCGTGGAACGGCAGGTTATCGGGATAAAGCCCGAGCGGCTCGCGATTCAGGCTGCGCGGCACCGCCTGCAGCAGCGTGTTATCGTAGCGATCAACATACGCGGTGGGCTTACCTAAAGTCAGGCCGCTCAGCGCCGTATCCCGGTTTTCAGAAGACATAACGGTTACCACTAAAATCCATCAAAGGGAGTCAGTGTAACCGATCACCAGCGAGAAGATGAATGATGCAGCAAACCGCAGAGGCCCTGCGCGATTTTACCGCCCGTTATGTAGCGCACTGGCAGCAGCAGCACGGCCATTTTCCCGCCAGCGCAGAGCTGTACGGCGTGCCGTCGCCCTGCATCATCAGTGAATTGGATGAGCGCGTCCTGTGGCAGCCGCAGGACTTTACCCTGCCAGCCTCGCTGGCAGCCGTTGAGCGCGCGCTGGATATTCAGCTGCAGCCGG
The DNA here is from genome assembly GCF_059730935.1 of Type-C symbiont of Plautia stali. NCBI lineage: Bacteria > Pseudomonadati > Pseudomonadota > Gammaproteobacteria > Enterobacterales > Enterobacteriaceae > Type-C symbiont of Plautia stali. The sequence goes on from NZ_AP035923.1 coordinate 945,660, forward strand.
ACCTCACCACGTTCTATACCACGCAATTTGCCGGCGACATGCATGCGCAGTTTGCGCAGCAGCCGCTGACGCTGCTGCAGGTGTGGAGCGAGGACGATTTTACCCGCCTGCAGGAGAACCTGATTGGTCATCTGGTGATGAAGCGCCGTCTGAAACAGAGCCCGACGCTGTTTATCGCCACTACAGATTCGGAGCAGGATGTTATCGCGGTGTGTAATCTGACCGGTGAGGTGATTGTGGAGCAGCCGGGAACGAAAAAACGGCAGAAACTGGCGGTGGATATTCAGACATTTCTTAATGCTTTACAACCGGTTAGTTCGTGAGTTGCAGACTTTTCTCGCAGCCTTTGTAAGAGATCTCTCACAACTGTTGTGCGAGATCGCCAGAACATTGCGCAGACTTCCGGAAGTCCGCAATGTAAAAATATTGTGAATCATGCAGTTATGGCATCAATCCGAAAATACAGACATGGCTTAATCGTTTAACAGCGCTTACTGACTTGTTATTGCGATGGTTTCTGCCAGAATAGTCACCACTGGCAGGAAGCCACGGATTGAGAGACGTTCAGGAGAATGTCAGCCAGGCGGCAGGAACGTAACCGAGTTTACGTCACAGGGAAGGCTTCAGGATGAAGCGGGACACTCCGGAGTGAGTAAAGGACACCTCCAGGATGGAGAATGAGAGCCACGCGGGATGTGGCGGGCCAGGATGCTAAGGACCAATGTCACGATGACAGGCGACGGAAAGCGCAGGAACAGTTGTCAAGGATGAGCAGGGAGCACAGCGGTGGCGGGAATGCTGCAAACGAACCGGGAGCACTGTAATCACAGTGCTCCCTTTTTTTATGCCGTTTTTGCGCGCGCACCCACTAATGATATGCTTGCCGCCCCTTTTTGACGCGGAGGTAGCGTATGTCGACGCACCTGATTATTCAGCGGCTGCAGCAGGTCGAAGCGGTGATGCGCGAACACGGCCACTGGCAGACGCACGCCCCGGCGGCGGAAGCCTTTAATAGCACGCAACCTTTCTGTCTCGATACCCTGCAGCCGCTCGAATGGCTGCAGTGGGTCCTGCTGCCGCGCATGCAGGCGCTGCTTGACGCCGGCGCCGCGCTGCCGCAAAACTTCGCCGTTACACCTTATTATGAGATGGCCCTGCCGCCCACCACGCCGGGCCATGCAGCGCTGCTGCTGACGCTCAGCCAGCTTGATGCGCTGTTTGCGCCGCCGGACGCCTGATGCTGGAGATCATTTATCAGGATGCATGGCTGGTTGCGGTAAATAAACCGGCGGGCTGGCTGGTGCACCGCAGCTGGCTCGATCGCAAAGAGAAAGTGGTGGTGATGCAGACGGTGCGCGATCAGATTGGTCAGCACGTATTTACCGCGCATCGCCTCGATCGTCCCACGTCTGGCGTGCTGCTAATGGGGCTCTCCAGCGAAATCGGGCGGCTGCTGGCGCAGCAGTTTGAGCAGCATCAGATACAGAAGACCTATCACGCAGTGGTGCGCGGCTGGCTGGACGGTAGCGCAACGCTGGATTATCCGCTGGTGGAAGAGCTGGATAAAATTGCGGACAAGTTTGTCACGGAACCGCGCGCGCAGCAGCCGGCGGTCACCGATTATCGCGCGCTGGCGCAGGCGGAACTGCCAGTGGCTATCGGTAAGTATCCCAGCACACGTTATACGCTGGTTGAGCTGTCGCCGCACACCGGGCGCAAGCATCAGCTGCGACGCCATATGGCGCACCTGCGTCATCCGATTATTGGTGACAGCTCGCACGGCGATCTGCGGCAGAACCGCGGTGCCGCAGCCCACTTTGGCATGGATCGACTGATGCTGCACGCCAGTGCGCTGACGCTAACGCATCCGGTGACCGGCGAACCGCTGGTGATTCGCGCCGGGCTGGATCGCGTCTGGCAGCAGATGCTGCAATCGTTTGGCTGGCAGCAGCAACTGTCCGAGGTGCCGAGGGTTGAGTTTGCCGCTGAGGCAGTCCAGGATAAGCCGACAGAATAAAGGAGCGGCAAAATGGCAAAGATTGGCATTTTTACAGGTACGGTGTACGGCAACGCGCTGCTGGTTGCCGAAGAGGCGCAGCCGGTGCTGGAAGCGCAGGGGCATGAGGTGAAGGTGTTTGAAGATCCGTCACTGGCCGACTGGCAGGCTTACAGCAAAGAGGTCGCGTTAATTGTTACCTCGACCACCGGGCAGGGCGATTTTCCGGACAATATCGCGCGGCTGTATGTGCAGGTGCGCGATGAACTGGGCTATCAGCCTGAGCTGCGCTATGGCGTGATCGCTTTAGGCGACAGCAGTTACGACCATTTCTGCGGGGCTGGAAAGACTTTTGATGCCACGCTGCAGGAGCAGCAGGCGCAGCGTATTGGCGAGGTGCTGCTGGTGGATGCGACGGAAAATCCGGAGCCCGAGTCAGTGACCACGCCGTGGGTGGAGAGCTGGGGTAAGCTGTTGTAGTTTGGCCTGGTTCACGCCCTCACCCTAACCCTCTCCCGCAGGCGGGAGAGGGAACAGCCTGTGCGCGGGGGGCTGCAGGGATGAAACTTAATGGTTCACCCGAACAGCTTCCTCTTCCTCCAGGTTTGCGCACATCACGTCACCGGTGCCGGATTGAATACTGCCAGCTGGTTACGTATTCCCCAGCGATCTGACCATGTCTGTTTACGCCCGCTGGCGATATCCAGAATCAGCTCAAACAGCCGCCAGCCGACCTGTTCAATACTCTCTTCGCCCGTCGCGATGGTGCCGGCATTGATGTCCATCAGGTCATGCCAGCGGTTCGCCAGCGCGCTGCGCGTCGCCATTTTGATCACCGGAATTGCCGCCAGACCGTAAGGCGTGCCGCGCCCGGTGGTGAACACCTGCAGCGTAATGCCGGAAGCCATCTGCTGGGTGCCACAGACAAAATCGCTGGCCGGCGTGGCGGCGTAAATCAACCCGCGCTGCGTCGGGCGCTGTCCGGGTGACAGCACTTCGACAATCGGGCTGCGGCCGGATTTGGCAATTGAGCCCAGCGCTTTTTCTACCACATTGGCCAGGCCGCCTTTTTTATTGCCCGGCGACGGATTCGCGCTGCGGTCGGTTTGCCCCTGGCTCAGATAATCGTCGTACCACGCCATCTCCTCCAGCAGCCGTTTGCCCACCGCTTCGTTTACCACACGCGGCGTCAGCAGATGGATCGCATCGCGTACCTCGGTCACTTCCGAGAACATCACCGTCGCACCACAGCGCACCAGCAGATCCGAGGCAAAGCCAACCGCCGGATTGGCCGTCACGCCGGAAAACGCATCACTGCCGCCGCACTGGGTGCCGACCACCAGCGCTGACGCCGGGCAGGTTTCGCGCTGACGCTGGTTGAGTTTTTTCAGATGGCGCTCGGCCACCTGCAGAATTTCATCGACCATCGCGCCAAAGCCCACGTGACGCTCATCCTGCAGGCGCACGATATCGCGCTCATCCAGCGAAATGGCCTGTACGTCCGGTGTACCGGTGAGCAGGCGCTCCGGCTGTAATTTCTCGCAGCCGAGGCTCACCACCATCACTTCGCCGCCAAAATTAGGATTCAGCGCAAGATTGTGAATGGTGCGAATCGGCACCACCGCCGCCGGTGCGTTGATCGCCACGCCGCAGCCATATAAATGGTTGAGCGCCACTACCCCATCGACGTTGCTGTAGCGCGGTAGCAAATCGCGCTCAATCAGCTGCACCACGTAATCCACCACGCCCGCCACGCAGTGCACGCTGGTGGTGATGCCGAGCAGATTGCGCGTGCCGACGCTGCCGTCGGCATTGCGATAGCCTTCAAAGGTGTAGCCGTCCAGCGGTGGCAGGGGCGGCGGCACGTTAGATGCCAGCGGCAGGCTGGCCAGCGGTGGGGCGGCGGGCAGCGCCACCAGCGACTCCTCAATCCAGCTGCCGCGCGCAATCGGGCGCAGCGCCGTACCAATCACTTCACCGTAACGCACGATGGCACCGTGCAGGGCGATATCGCTCAGCGCCACTTTGTGCCCCTGCGGCACATGCTCAGTCAGCTGCAGACCGTCATCAAAGCGGCTGCCTGCGGGCAATCCCTGATCGTTGACCACAATCGCCACGTTATCGGCGTCGTGCACTTTAATGTAGCGCGGTTTGTCTGTCAGAGGTCGGTTCATTGCTCACCTTCCGGTTCGTCGCACCGGTCATAGCGGTGCGGTTGAAATCACGTCCGTCACATCATCGTTATTTGCCAGCCTCAGTATAAGCAGGGGTATTGGCCCACGCATTGTGCAACTGACTGGCTTTGTGCCGCGATCGGCGCGCAGTTTGGTTCGTTTTACCAAACGCAAGTGAAGAGCCTCACAAAGCGTACGCTTGCTGTTCGCTTTTACAGCAATCTGGCGGCTGGATGGCGGGTTCCGTGAGCCACGCCGCAGCGTTATGGGCAAATGCCACAAAATTGTGCCGGATTGGGGATTATCCTCGGGCGTTCCTCCAGTGTTTCGCGGCGATGCTGTTCCTATACTGATTGCCGTTCTTCAACGTTTGGTTATTCGTCACGACGCAACATCGTTTTGCCATAACAACAATCGCCGTGTTTAACCCAAAATCATTCTGATACCCAACGCGATGTGTATGCAGTCAGAGTGAATGTAGCGTTCGCTATATTTCAGGAGTGCATCATGAATAGTTACAGCCAGACAGCGGCAGCGGTGCAGAAGCGCACCAACGCCCGTTACTGGATTGTGGTGATGTTATTTATCGTCACCTCGTTCAACTACGGTGACCGGGCCACCATTTCGATTGCCGGTTCGGCGATGTCGAAGGAGATCGGTCTCGATTCCGTCGGCCTCGGCTACATCTTCTCCGCCTTCTCGTGGGCGTACGTTATTGGTCAGATTCCTGGCGGCTGGCTGCTGGACCGCTTCGGCTCCAAACGGGTCTATTTCTGGAGCATCTTCCTGTGGTCGCTGTTTACCCTGCTGCAGGGCTTTGTCGACATCTTTAGCGGCTTCGGCATTGTGGTGTCGCTGTTCCTGCTGCGCTTCATGGTGGGACTGGCGGAAGCGCCGTCTTTCCCGGGTAACAGCCGTATTGTTGCTGCCTGGTTCCCGGCGCAGGAGCGCGGTACCGCCGTCGCCATCTTTAACTCCGCCCAGTACTTCGCCACGGTGATTTTCGCACCGATCATGGGCTGGCTGGTGGCCGAGGTGGGCTGGGCGCACGTGTTCTGGTTCATGGGCGGGCTGGGCATCATTCTCAGCTTTATCTGGCTGAAAGTAATTCATGACCCGAACGATCACCCTGGCGTGAACAAAGCCGAGCTGGAGTACATGGAGCAGGGCGGTGCGCTGATCAACATGGATGCGAAGAAAGCCGAGCGTAAAGTGAGCTGGGATGAGAAGTGGTTTCAAATCAAGCAACTGCTCTCCACCCGCATGATGTGGGGGATCTATCTCGGTCAGTACTGCGTTAACGCCCTGACCTACTTCTTTATTACCTGGTTCCCGGTGTATCTGGTGCAGGCGCGCGGCATGTCGATTCTTAAAGCCGGCATGATCGCCTCGATTCCCGCCATCTGCGGCTTCCTCGGCGGCGTGCTGGGCGGCGTGATTTCAGATTATCTGATGCGTAAAACCGGCTCGCTAAACATCGCGCGTAAAACCCCGATTGTCATCGGTATGCTGCTCTCCATCAGCATGGTGATGTGTAACTACACCGAAACCGAATGGGTAGTGGTGCTGTTTATGGCGCTGGCGTTCTTTGGTAAAGGCATTGGCGCGCTGGGCTGGGCGGTGATGGCCGATACCGCACCCAAAGAGATCAGCGGCCTGAGCGGCGGTCTGTTCAATATGTTCGGTAACTTCTCTGGCATCGTCACGCCGATTGCCATTGGTTACATCATCGCCACCAGCGGTTCGTTTGAAGGGGCGCTGATTTATGTCGGCATCCATGCGTTTGTGGCGGCGTTCAGCTTCCTGGTGATAACCGGCGATATCAAACGTGTCGAACTCAAACCCCGGTCATAAGGAACCGAATATGAATACGCAAAGTTCCCCGGTGATTACCGACATGCAGGTGGTTCCGGTGGCGGGTTACGACAGCATGCTGCTCAACATCGGCGGCGCGCACAGCGCCTGCTTCACCCGCAATATCGTGGTGCTGACCGACAGCGCCGGCCACACCGGCGTCGGCGAAGCGCCGGGCGGTGAAACCATCTATGAGACGCTGGTCGCGGCAATACCGCAGGTGAAAGGGCAGCAGGTGGCGCGCATGAACCGGCTGGTGCAACAGGTGCACAAAGGCAACCAGTCGGCGGATTTCGATACTTTCGGCAACGGCGCCTGGACGTTTGAGCTGCGGGTCAATGCGGTGGCGGCGCTGGAAGCGGCGCTGCTCGACCTGCTCGGCCAGTGCCTCGGCGTGCCAGTAGCCGAGCTGCTGGGGCCAGGTCAGCAGCGCGATGAGGTCACGGTGCTGGGCTACCTGTTTTACATTGGCGATCGGCGTAAAACTGATTTGCCGTATCAGAGCGGCGACGCGGCCGGTCACGACTGGTATCACCTGCGCCATCAGGAGGCGCTGACGCCGGACGCGGTGGTGCGCTTAGCCGAAGCGGCGCAGGACAGGTACGGCTTCAAAGATTTCAAACTGAAAGGCGGCGTGCTGCCGGGCGAGCAGGAGATTGCCTCGGCAGTGGCACTGAAGCAGCGTTTCCCGGACGCGCGCATCACCGTGGATCCCAACGGCGCCTGGCATCTGGATGAAGCCATCGCGCTGTGCAAAGGCCTGCACGAGGTGCTGACCTATGCCGAAGATCCGTGCGGTGCCGAGCAGGGATATTCCGGGCGCGAAGTCATGGCCGAGTTTCGCCGCGCCACCGGTCTGCCGGTCGCCACCAATATGATCGCCACCAACTGGCGGGAGATGAACCACGCGGTGATGCTCAACGCGGTCGATATTCCGCTGGCCGACCCGCACTTCTGGACGCTGAGCGGCGCGGTACGCGTGGCGCAGCTGTGTGATGAGTGGGGGCTGACCTGGGGCTGCCACTCCAATAATCACTTCGACATTTCGCTGGCGATGTTTACCCACGTCGGCGCAGCGGCACCGGGTAAACCGACCGCCATCGATACCCACTGGATTTGGCAGGAGGGCGACCAGCGTCTGACCAAAGAGCCGCTGCAGATCCGCAACGGCAAAATTGCCGTGCCGGACAAGCCCGGCCTCGGCGTTGAGCTGGACTGGGATCGCCTGCGCCAGGCTAACGCCCTGTATCAATCGCTGCCGGCAGGCGCACGTAATGACGCCACGGCAATGCAATATCTGGTTCCCGGATGGTCGTTCGACCGCAAGCGTCCGGCTTTTGGACGCCGCCATGCATAAGGAGCAGGAAATGAGTCACACCCCGAAAATTACAGCAATGCAGGTCATTCCGGTGGCCGGTTACGACAGCATGCTGCTGAATCTGAGCGGTGCCCACGCGCCGTTTTTTACCCGCAATATCGTGATTGTGAAAGATAACGCCGGCCACACGGGCGTGGGCGAGATCCCCGGCGGCGAGAAAATTCGTCAGACGCTGGAAGACGCGGCGGCGCTGGTAACCGGAAAAACCGTCGGCGAGTACAAAAATATCCTCACCCTGGTGCGCACCACCTTTGCCGATCGCGATGCAAGCGGGCGCGGCAATCAGACCTTTGACCTGCGCACCACCATTCACGTGGTGACCGGCATCGAAGCGGCGCTGCTGGATCTGCTCGGCCAGCATCTGGGCGTCAACGTGGCGTCGCTGCTGGGCGAAGGACAGCAGCGTGACCGCGTCGAGATGCTCGGCTACCTGTTTTACGTCGGCGATCGCCGCAAAACGTCACTGCCGTATCAGAGCCAGACCGATGATCCGTGCGACTGGTATCGCCTGCGGCATGAGGAAGCGCTGACGCCGGACGCGGTGGTGCGCCTGGCAGAAGCCGCCTACGAAAAATATGGCTTTAACGATTTCAAACTGAAAGGCGGCGTACTGCGCGGCGGTGAAGAGGCCGAAGCAGTAACCGCACTGGCGAAGCGTTTCCCGCAGGCGCGCGTGACGCTCGATCCCAACGGGGCCTGGTCGCTGAATGAGGCCATCCTGCTCGGTAAACAGCTGAAAGGCGTGCTGGCTTATGCAGAAGATCCGTGCGGCGCTGAACAGGGTTACTCCGGACGTGAAGTGATGGCCGAGTTCCGGCGCGCCACCGGTCTGCCTACCGCCACCAATATGATCGCCACCGACTGGCGTCAGATGGGCCACACGCTGTCGCTACAGTCGGTCGATATTCCATTGGCCGATCCGCACTTCTGGACCATGCAGGGCTCGGTGCGCGTGGCGCAGATGTGTCACGACTTCGGCCTGACCTGGGGTTCGCACTCCAACAACCATTTCGATGTTTCGCTGGCGATGTTCACCCATGTGGCCGCCGCCGCACCGGGCGCCATTACCGCCATCGACACCCACTGGATCTGGCAGGAGGGCAACCAGCGCCTGACCAAAGAGCCGTTGCAGATCAAGGGCGGCATGGTGCAGGTGCCGCAGAAGCCGGGTCTCGGTGTCGAACTGGACATGGATCAGGTGATGCAGGCCCATGCGCTGTATCAGCAGCATGGACTGGGCGCGCGCGACGATGCGCAGGCGATGCAGTTCCTCGTGCCGAACTGGACATTTGATAACAAGCGTCCGTGCCTGGTGCGCTGATTTTATTCCGCGCGCCCGCGGGCGGCGGTGCTAAATAACAGGAGTAGAGATCATGAGCAATGCCTGGCCCAACCCTTTTCGTCGTCGTTTGCTGGCAGGGGAAACCCTGATTGGCAGCTGGTGCGCCCTTGCCAATCCTCTCACCACGGAAGTGCTGGGGCTGGCGGGCTTTGACTGGCTGGTGCTGGACGGCGAACACGCGCCGAACGACATCACCACCTTTATTCCGCAGCTGATGGCGCTGAAAGGCAGCCCGAGCGCGCCGGTGGTGCGACCGCCGTGCAATGAGCCGATCATCATCAAGCGTCTGCTGGATATTGGCTTCTATAACTTCCTGATTCCGTTTGTGGAAACCGCAGAAGAGGCGGCGCGCGCGGTGGCATCGACCCGCTATCCGCCAGCCGGTATACGCGGCGTGTCGGTTTCGCATCGCAGCAATATGTACGGCACGCTGCCGGACTACAACGCCACCATCAATGACAACATCACCGTGCTGGTGCAAATCGAAACCCAGCAGGCGGTGGACAACATTGACGCCATCGCGGCGGTGGACGGCGTAGACGGCATCTTTGTCGGCCCGGGCGATCTGTCAGCGGCGCTGGGCTATCTTGGCCAGCCGGCGCATCCGGAAGTGCTGAAAGTCATCCGTTACATCCTTGAGCGTGCCAAAGCCGCCGGTAAGCCGAGCGGGATTCTGGCGCCGGTGGAGGCTGACGCACGCCGTTATCTCGAATGGGGTGCCAGCTTTGTTGCCGTCGGCAGCGATTTGGGTGTTTTCCGCCACGCCACGCAGGCGCTGTGCGACAAATTTAAGCAGTAACTGACGAAGGGGAAAGGCAATGAAAATTGGATTTATCGGCCTCGGCATCATGGGCAAACCGATGAGTAAAAACCTGGTGAAAGCCGGTTACACCCTGGTGGTGCGCGACCACAACGCCAGCAACGAAGCCGAACTGGTGGAGCTGGGTGCCACCGTGGCGAAAACGCCGAAAGAGCTGGCCGCGCAGGTTGATGTGGTGATCACCATGGTGCCGAACTCACCGCAGGTGAAAGAGGTGTGTCTGGGCGAGAACGGCATTATCGAAGGGGCGAAGCCGGGGCTGGTGGTGATCGACATGAGCTCCATCGCGCCGCTGGCCAGCCGCGAAGTGCATGATGTGCTGGCAGAAAAAGGCATCAGAATGCTGGATGCGCCGGTGAGCGGCGGTGAGCCAAAAGCGATTGAAGGCACGCTGTCGGTGATGGTCGGCGGCGATAAAGCGCTGTTTGATCAGTGCTACGATGTTCTTAAGGCGATGGCCGGTTCGGTGGTGCACACCGGCGATATCGGCGCGGGCAACGTCACTAAACTGGCCAACCAGGTGATTGTGGCGCTCAACATTGCCGCGATGTCAGAGGCGCTGTCGCTGGCCACCAAAGCCGGCGTCAATCCGGAACTGGTTTACCAGGCGATTCGCGGCGGTCTGGCGGGCAGCACCGTGCTGGATGCCAAAGCGCCCATGGTGCTGGATCGCAACTTTAAGCCTGGCTTCCGTATCGATTTGCATATCAAGGACTTAGCCAATGCGCTTGATACCTCACACGGCATTGGCGCACATCTGCCGCTGACCGCAGCGGTGATGGAGATGATGCAGGCGCTAAAAGTCGACGGGCAGGGTACGTCCGATCATAGCGCGCTGGCTTGCTATTATGAAAAATTAGCCAAAGTTGAGATCACCCGGTAGTGCCCGCGTCCGGTGTCTGCGGATGCCGGACGCTGTACTGCCTTAGCCAGACGGATTTCCGTCACCTACCGCGCTCGGATTGCCTATGAAAATTGTCATCGCACCGGATTCATACAAAGAGAGTTTGTCCGCCCTGGAAGTGGCTACCGCGATAGAAGCGGGATTTCGCGAAATTTTCCCCGCCGCTGACTATGTCAAAATACCGGTCGCCGACGGCGGAGAAGGCACGGTTGAAGCAATGGTGGCGGCAACCCAGGGCAACATCGTCAGACTGACGGTGACCGGGCCGCTCGGCGAGCCGGTCGACGCGTTTTACGGATTATCCGGTGATGCGCGTACTGCCTTTATTGAGATGGCGGCGGCCAGCGGGCTGGAGCTGGTGCCTGCGGCACAGCGCGATCCGCTGATCACCACTTCCTACGGTACCGGTGAACTGATCAAAAACGCGCTGGATCGCGGCGTCGATCACATCATCATCGGCATCGGCGGCAGCGCCACTAACGACGGCGGTGCCGGCATGGTACAGGCGCTCGGTGCCCGGCTGCTGGACAGCGACGGCAGCGGGATTGGCTACGGCGGCGGGGCACTGCCGCAGCTGGCGAAGATTGAGATCGCCGATCTGGATCCGCGCCTGCTGCAGTGCCGCATTGAAGTGGCGTGCGACGTGACCAATCCGCTGATTGGCGAAGAGGGGGCGTCGGCGATTTTTGGCCCGCAGAAGGGGGCAACGCCGCAGCTGGTGCAGCAGCTGGATGCCGCGCTCGGCCATTACGCCGCGATTATTCAGCGCGACCTGGATATTGATGTGCTGCACATCGCCGGCGGTGGCGCAGCCGGCGGCATGGGCGCGGCGCTGCATGCGTTTTGCCACGCGGAACTGCGGCGCGGCATTGAGATTGTCACCGAAGCGCTGGGGCTGGCGCAGCAGGTGCAGGATGCCGATCTGGTGATTACCGGTGAAGGGCGCATCGACAGTCAGTCAGTCAACGGCAAAGTGCCGGTTGGCGTGGCGCAGGTGGCGAAGCAGTTCAATAAGCCGGTGATCGGTATTGCCGGCAGCCTGACGGCGGATGTCGGTGTGGTGCATCAGCACGGGATCGACGCGGTGTACAGCGTGCTGTCGGGTATCTGTTCGCTGGAAGAGGCGCTGGCCAATGCCGCGCAGAATGTCCGCCTGACGGCAAGGAATGTTGCTGCCACGATTAAGGTGGGGCAGGGGTTATAAGGGGGAGGCGGTGCGGTTTTCCCCTCACCCCAGCCCTCTCCCGCAGGCGGGAGAGGGGGCTGATGGTGCACGGATTTGGATTTCGCGCTGTTCCTCTTCATCGCACCGCACGGTTCCCTCTCCCGCCGGGAGAGGGTTAGGGTGAGGGCCCAGCGCACAACCCAGAACGCACATCCCACAACCCTCACTACGCCACGCCCAGCACCTGACGCGCTTCGCGCGCCACATTCGCCATCTCGTCGCTCAGCTCCAGCAGTTCTGGTTCCAGCGCTGCGATATCGCTCTCCTGATGCAGACTCTTCTCCAGCTGCTGACACAGCTGTTTCAGCCGTGGCACGCCGCTGTAGCTGGCGCTGCCGTGCAGCTTGTGGATAATCTCGCGCAGCCCATCGACGTCATTCTGCGCCATACATTGCGCCACGCGCTGCTCCACTTCCGGCAGAAAATCCAGCAGCATCTGCAGCAGATCGCGCGCCAGCTCGGCTTTATTCGCCGCCTGGCGCAGCGCCAGCGCCCAGTCGAGTGAGGGCGCGATCGCCGGTTGTCGCACCGCGCTCGCCACGCTGCCCGGCGCATAGCGCTGCAGCAGCTGCTTCAGCTTGTCCTCATCAATCGGTTTGGCGAGATAATCATTCATGCCAGCGGCGATCAGCTGCTCGCGTTCGCCATCCAGCGCATGCGCCGTGACCGCGACAATCGGCGTGCTGGCGTGCTGTGGCAGGCTGCGGATGATCTCGCTGGCGCGGATGCCGTCGATGTCCGGCATCTGAATATCCATCAGAATCACGTCCAGCCGCTGCTGCCGCGCCTGATGAATCGCCTGACTGGCGTTGTCGCACAGAATGATGTTCTGGACCTGCTCCTCCAGCAATGCGCCGATCAGCTTCAGGTTGGCCGGATTATCATCCACTGCCATCACCGTCAGCGGCTGTCTTACGCCGCGCGGGGCGGCGTCGCTGTGACGCATGTTGAGATCGAGCAGCATCGGCAGCAATCGCGTCAGCGACACCGGTTTGGCAATGCAGCCGGCGATACCGCGCGCGCGCAAATCATCGGCGAACAGCATCATTTCGCTCGGCAGCGCCAGCAGCACCGAGTCGGCGTGTGCGCGCAGGCGGGCAATCAGCGCATCGGACAGCGTAGCCGGATGCGGATCGCTGACCGGCAGCCCCATCAGCAGCAGCGGGAAATGGGCGTCGGGCAGATCGTCAAGGCTGGCAAAGTGCTGCACCTGCAAAGGCGTAATGCTCAGCATCTCCTGAACCGCTTTCGCCACCGCCGGATGGGGTTCGATATAAGCCAGCGGTGTGGCGTGCAGATCGTCCAGCATGCGTGGAATCGCCGGTGCATTAGGATTGAGATCCAGATGTACCTGTACCCAGAAGGTGGAGCCCTGATTCTGCCGGCTGTGGAAGGCGATCTCACCGCCCATTTCGTGCACCAGTTTCTGCGTAATCACCAGGCCAAGACCGGTACCGCCGTGACGGCGCGAAATACTGGCATCCGCCTGACGAAATGCCTGGAACAGCTGCGACTGCTGCTGCTCAGAGATACCGATGCCGGTATCGTGCACCTGAATCTCCAGTTCCGCCCGCGTGATGCTGAGATGACGCAGCTCGACGCGCAGATCAATGTGGCCGCGCTCGGTGAATTTGATGGCGTTGCCAATCAGGTTGATCAGAATTTGCTGCAGACGCAGCGGATCGCCAATCACATTATCCGGCACCTGTTTCTCCAGGCACACGGTGATCTCGAGGCCTTTCTCATGCGCGGACGGCGCCAGCAGCACCAGCGTTTCATCCAGCGTGGCGCGCAGCGGGAACGGGATCGACTCCAGCACCAGCTTACCAGCTTCCAGTTTGGAGAAATCGAGCACGTCGTTAATGATGCTCAGCAGGTTATTGGCCGAGCGCTCAATGGTGCTCATGTAATCACGCTGGTTGGTGCTCAGCCCGGTTTTCAGCATCTGGCGGGTAAAGCCAATCACGCCATTGAGCGGCGTGCGCAGCTCGTGCGACATATTGGCGAGAAACTCCGACTTGATGCGTGCCGCTTCCTGGGCGCGCTTTTTCGCCAGGTCCAGTTCGACGTTCTGAATCTCCAGCTGCTCCAGCGTTTCGCGCAGATCGTAGGTTGCCTGATCGATGTTCTGCTGCATCTCTTCATGGTAGGCAGTGAGCGACATCGCCATGGCGTTGATGCCGTTTTTCAGGATGCTCAGCTCGCCCAGCATGTAGCCATCCACGCGGCTGTCGAGCTGGCCACGCCGGATGCGGTCCACGGTGGTAACCATATTGCGAATCGGGCCAGTGACGTCGCGCATCAGTCGATAGGCAAACAGCATGGCGATACACAGGCAGAACAGCAGCAGCAGAGTGGCGACAAACACCTCTTTGTACTGTTCCAGCCGCACCGACTGCAGATCCAGCTCAATCGCCACATAACCCAGCGGATTGCCTGCCGGCTTGGCGTCTTCACCCGGCAGTTCGTCCACCGAATAGCGTTCAGAGATAATCGGCGTGCGCAGCACCATCAGGTTGCCGTGTCGCTCCACCGACACGCCATCCGCCAGCGTGGAAATATCGGCTTTTTGCAGCAGCGCGAGGTTCTGGTTGTTATTGGAGCTGACGTAGATGTGATTGTTGTTGTCGAAAACCGTAATGGCACGGACAATATCGGAATGACGGCGATGCAGCAGGCTGACCAGCTCGCGAATCGCATCACGATTATGCCACGTCATGCCGTACTCGCTCGACACCGCCAGCGGTTCGATAATGTTAGCGCCGGCATCGCGCACCTGGTGCTGCAGTTCGTTGTAGCGGTGCACCACGAAGAAGGTACTGAGCAGCAGGCCAATCATCAGCGTCGGCGCCAGTATCAGAATCATCATTCGCGCCCGCAGGCTGTATTTGGTCATAATTGTGGCCTGGCGACTCCTGGCATTTTATCCCTGTGCAAAAACCGCGTACGGCTGCACACCTAATGAAAACTGAGAATTCACAACACTATGGCGCAATTTTACTCCGCAAAACAGCGCGTGACGACGAAGCAACGTCTCAGCGTCACCATTGACGAGCTCGATCCCTTTGGTCAGGGCGTGGCGCGCCATAACGGTAAAACGCTGTTTGTCAGCGGCGCGCTGCCCGGCGAACAGGCCGAGGTGATCCTGACCGAAGATAAGCGTCAGTTTGCGCGCGGCAAAGCCAAAAAGATTACACAACCGAGCCCGCAGCGCCAGCAACCGCGCTGCATCCATTTCGGCGTGTGCGGCGGCTGCCAGCAGCAGCACGTGTCCGTGGCGCTGCAGCAGGAGAGCAAAGCGCGGGCGCTGGGCCGCATGCTGAGTCAGGAAGCGGCGCTGCCGGTGCAGGTGGATGAGATCATCAGCGCTGCGCCCTGGGGCTATCGCCGGCGCGCGCGTCTCGGTTTGCAGTGGCTGCCGAAGCAGCAGCGCCTGCAGATGGGCTTCCGTCAGGCGGGCAGTAACGATCTGATTGATGTGACGCAATGCCCCGTTTTGGTGCCCGAGCTTGAGGCGCTGCTGCAGCCGCTGCACCACTGTCTCAGCAGCCTGCACGCAGCGAAACGGCTGGGGCATGTGGAACTGGTGCTGGCGGATAACGGTCCGCTAATGGTGCTGCGCCATCTTGATGCGCTCTCCGCTGCGGACCGGACAAAACTGGAACGTTTTTCGCATGAGCACCGGCTGATGATCTGGCTGGCGGACGGCAGTGACGCGCTGCAGGCGCTCGGTGCCGAGCAGCCTTACTACCGCTCGTTTGATTTGCAGCTAACCTTTAGCCCGCAGGATTTCATTCAGGTCAACGATGGCGTGAATCAGCAGATGGTGGCACAGGCGATTGCCTGGCTGGATCTGCAGCCGGACGATCGGGTGCTCGATCTGTTCTGCGGCATGGGCAACTTCACATTGCCGCTAGGAAAGTTCGTACAAAATGCGGTGGGTGTGGAGGGCGTTGCAGCATTAGTGCGCCAGGCAGAGTATAATGCTCAGCTTAACAATCTCAGAAATGTCTGCTTCTTCCAGCACAATTTAGAGGAAGATGTCTCGCGCCAGCCCTGGGCGGCGCAGGGATTTAATAAGGTGTTACTGGATCCGGCGCGTGCCGGGGCCGCGGGCGTGATGTCGCACATCGTTAAACTTGCGCCGCAACGCGTGGTCTATGTTTCCTGTAACCCGACAACACTTGCCCGCGACAGTCAGACATTACTGTCGGCGGGCTACCATCTGGAAAGGGTCGCGATGCTGGATATGTTCCCTCATACCAGCCATCTCGAATCCATGGTGCTGTTTAGCAAAACATAAGCGATGTTTAAGTCGCTGTGGCAGGAGAGGATATGGTTGCGGTTAGAAGTGCGCATTTAAATACGGCCGGGGAATTTGCCCTTGACCAGTGGATCGCCAGCTTGAGTATCAGTAATCCGCAATCCTGCGAACGACTGGCGGAAACATGGCGCTACTGTGAAGCCGAAACGCACGACCATCCAGATCAGGCTCTGCTGCTGTGGCGCGGTATTGAGATGGTGGAAATTCTCACCATGCTCAGTATGGACATCGACAGTTTGCGCGCCGCGCTGTTGTTCCCGCTGGCCAATGCGGGCGTGGTGAGTGAAGAGGATCTGGAAAAGGCCTTTGGCAAAAGCATCGTCTCGCTGGTGCACGGCGTGCGCGATATGGACGCCATCCGTCAGCTGAAAGCCATTCACAACGACTCGATGGCCTCGGAGCAGGTGGATAACGTGCGCCGCATGCTGCTGGCGATGGTGGAAGATTTCCGCTGCGTGGTCATCAAGCTGGCAGAACGTATTGCCCATCTGCGCGAGATGAAAGATGCGCCGGAAGATGAGCGCGTGCTGGCGGCGAAAGAGAGCACCAACATTTATGCGCCGCTGGCCAACCGTCTCGGGATCGGCCAGCTCAAATGGGAGCTGGAAGATTACTGCTTCCGCTACCTGCATCCTGACGAATACAAACGCATCGCCAAACTGCTGCATGAACGCCGCATCGATCGTGAACAGTACATTGATAACTTCGTCGATAACCTGCGTAAAGAGATGCAAAAAGAGGGCGTGCGTGCGGAAGTTTACGGCCGTCCCAAGCATATCTACAGCATCTGGCGCAAAATGCAGAAGAAGTCGCTGGCGTTTGATGAGCTGTTCGACGTGCGTGCAGTGCGCATTGTCGCTGAACGTCTGCAGGACTGCTACGGCGCGCTCGGCACCGTCCACACGCTGTATCGTCATCTGCCTAGCGAGTTTGACGATTACGTCGCCAATCCCAAGCCAAACGGCTATCAGTCGATTCATACCGTGGTGCTGGGCCCGCAGGGCAAAACGGTCGAGATTCAGATCCGTACCCGCCAGATGCACGAGGACGCTGAACTGGGCGTCGCGGCACACTGGAAGTACAAAGAAGGACCGACGGCCAGCAACGCGCGCGGTGCCGCAGGGCACGAAGAGCGCATCGCCTGGCTGCGTAAACTGATTACCTGGCAGGAAGAGATGGCGGATTCCGGCGAGATGCTGGAAGAGGTGCGCAGCCAGGTATTTGATGACCGCGTTTACGTGTTTACGCCAAAGGGCGACGTGGTCGATTTGCCGGCCGGTTCCACGCCGCTCGACTTTGCCTACCACATTCACAGTGATATTGGTCATCGCTGCATCGGTGCCAAAATCGGCGGCCGTATCGTGCCCTTTACCTATCAGCTGCAGATGGGCGATCAGATTGAGGTGATCACCCAGAAGCAGCCGAACCCGAGCCGCGACTGGCTGAACCCCAACCTCGGCTATATCACCACCAGCCGCGGGCGCTCGAAGATTCATGCCTGGTTCCGTAAACAGGATCGCGACAAAAATATCGCGGCCGGCCGGCAGATTCTGGATAGCGAGCTGGGCCAGCTGGATATCAGCATGCGCGAAGCCGAGAAGCTGCTGCTGCCGCGTTATAACGTCAGCTCACAGGATGAGCTGCTGGCGATGATTGGCGGCGGGGATATCCGTCTTAACCAGATGGTTAACTTCCTGCAGGCGAAGCTCAACAAGCCGAGCGCTGAAGAGGAAGATCGCGAGGCGCTGCGTCAGCTGACGCAGAAATCGCATCAGCCGTCGTCGGCGCGCAAAGAGAGTGGCCGCGTGGTGGTGGAGGGCGTCGGCAATCTGCTGCACCACATTGCGCGCTGCTGCCAGCCGATTCCGGGCGATGATATTGTCGGGTTTATTACCCAGGGGCGCGGCATTTCGATTCACCGCGCCGACTGCGATCAGCTCAGCGAACTGATTTCGCATGCACCGGAACGCATTGTCGATGCGGTGTGGGGCGAAAGTTACTCCAGCGGTTATTCGCTGGTGGTACGCGTGACGGCCAACGATCGCAGCGGGCTGCTGCGCGACATCACCACCATTCTGGCCAATGAAAAGGTCAACGTGCTGGGCGTGTCCAGCCGCAGCGACACCAAAAAGCAGCTCGCCACCATCGATATGGATATCGAGATTTATAACCAGCAGGTGCTGGGTCGCGTGCTGGCGCGCCTTAATCAGGTGCCGGATATTATCGATGCGCGCCGCTTACATTAAGCCCTGCTGAGACCGGTGCGCAGCAATGCGCACCCGGGCAAAACCGCGTAATTATCCTGCAGGGTCGCCATTAATGGCGGCTTTTTATCTTGTTGTTCCGGGGACTTTAATGACTGCTTTAAACCGCCTGCTCACCATCATGCAAACCCTGCGCGATCCGGTGCGCGGCTGCTCGTGGGATCGCCAGCAGACCTTTGCCTCTATCGCGCCGTATACGCTGGAAGAGACCTATGAAGTTATCGACGCCATCCAGCGCGAAGACTTTGACGATCTGCGCGGCGAACTGGGCGATCTGCTGTTTCAGGTGGTGTTCTACGCCCGCATGGCCGAGGAGCAGCAGCGTTTCAACTTCGATGACATCTGCAACGCCATCAGTGACAAACTGGAGCGTCGCCATCCGCACATCTTCGGCGAAGTCCAGGTCGATTCCACGGCTGAAGTGCTGAAAAACTGGGAAGCGATCAAGCAGCGCGAGCGTGCGGAGAAGTCGCAGCACTCGGTGCTGGACGATATCCCTAAAGCGCTGCCGGCGCTGATGCGCGCCTATAAAATCCAGAAGCGCTGTCACAGCGTAGGCTTCGACTGGGACAGCCTCGGGCCGGTGCTGGATAAAGTGCATGAAGAGATCGACGAAGTAATGCATGAAGCGCAGCAGGCGGTGGTGGACAGCGACAAGCTGGAAGAGGAGATTGGCGATCTGCTGTTCGCCACCGTCAATCTGTCACGCCATCTTGGCAGCAAAGCGGAAACCGCGCTGCAAAAGGCCAACGACAAGTTCGAGCGCCGCTTCCGTCAGGTAGAGAATATTATTCAGGCCCAGGGGCTGAGCATGGAACAGGCTACGCTGGCGCAGATGGAAGCCGCCTGGCAGCAGGTCAAAGCCGGCGAATAACCTTATTCAGCCTCTCTGCGCAGCGCAGGTGATTATTCCAGCGCTGCGCATAAAATCACCGCCTGAGCTTACTCGATTCAGCCAGTCGGCAACTTTGTGACGTACGTCAACATTTCACCCGGCACTCTCCGCTATGTTACAGGCTGTAATGCGAGGAGGATGGTGTGATTCATCAATTGTGGCTGCGGACGACTTCGGGTATACTGTTTTCCCGTCCTGGTTATTCCACCGTCTTTAAACCTAAACTCTCAGGTTCAGCATGACAACGAATTATATTTTTGTGACCGGCGGGGTCGTTTCCTCTCTGGGCAAAGGCATTGCCGCAGCCTCCCTCGCAGCCATCCTTGAAGCACGTGGTCTGAATGTGACCATCATGAAACTCGATCCGTATATCAACGTCGATCCGGGTACCATGAGCCCTACGCAGCACGGTGAAGTGTTCGTCACCGATGACGGGGCCGAGACCGATCTGGATTTAGGTCACTACGAGCGCTTCATCCGTACCAAAATGTCGCGCCGCAACAACTTTACTACCGGCCGTATCTACTCAGAAGTGCTGCGCAAAGAGCGTCGCGGCGACTATCTGGGCGCGACCATTCAGGTTATCCCACACATCACCAACGCCATCAAAGAGCGCATCATTGAAGGTGGCGAAGGGCATGACGTCGTGCTGGTGGAAATCGGCGGAACCGTGGGTGATATCGAATCCCTGCCGTTCCTGGAAGCGATTCGCCAGATGGCGGTCGATGTTGGCCGTGAACACACCATGTATATGCACCTGACGCTGGTGCCTTACATGGCGGCGGCGGGTGAAGTGAAAACCAAGCCAACTCAGCACTCGGTTAAAGAGCTGCTGTCGATTGGTATTCAGCCTGACGTGCTGATTTGCCGTTCAGACCGCGCGGTGCCGGCTAACGAGCGCGCGAAGATCGCCCTGTTCTGTAACGTGCCGGAAAAAGCGGTTATCTCGCTGAAAGACGTAGATTCGATCTACAAGATCCCGGGCCTGCTGAAATCGCAGGGTCTGGATGATTACATCTGCAAGCGTTTTAACCTGAGCGCGCCGGAAGCCAATCTGGCCGAGTGGGAGCAGGTGATTTACGAAGAAGCCAATCCGGGCGGCGAAGTGACCATCGGTATGGTCGGCAAATATGTCGAACTGCCGGATGCCTACAAATCCGTGATTGAAGCGCTGAAGCACGGCGGCCTGAAAAATCGCGTCACCGTTAACATCAAGCTGATCGATTCGCAGGATGTGGAAACGCGCGGCGTCGAAATTCTGAAAGATCTTGATGCTATCCTGATTCCTGGTGGCTTCGGTTACCGCGGTGTGGAAGGGAAATTGCTGACCGCGCAATACGCGCGTGAAAACAACATTCCGTACCTCGGCATTTGCCTTGGCATGCAGATTGCGCTGATGGAATTCGCGCGCAACGTGGCCGGGATGGAAGGCGCCAACTCCACTGAATTTGTGCCAGACTGTAAGTACCCGGTGGTTGCGTTAATCACCGAATGGCGCGATGAAAACGGTAACGTTGAACAGCGTACCGAGCAGAGCGATCTGGGCGGCACCATGCGTCTGGGAAGCCAGCAGTGCCAGCTGACGCCGGAAAGCAAAGTGCGCCAGCTGTACGGCTCTGACGTCATTACTGAGCGTCATCGCCACCGTTACGAAGTAAACAATCTGCTGCTGAAGCAGATTGAAGCGGCGGGTCTGCACATTGCAGGCCGTTCCGGCGACGATCAACTGGTGGAGATCATCGAGATCCCGAATCATCCATGGTTTGTAGCCTGCCAGTTCCACCCGGAATTCACGTCGACCCCGCGTGATGGTCATCCGCTGTTCGCTGGCTTTGTGAAAGCCGCGCAGGAGCACCAGAAGCGTTTAGCGAAGTAAGAGTTTAACGAACAGCGCGCGAACTTTTCGCGCGTTGTTTGTCTTAGGATTGACTAACTTGTACTGAGGAAAATCGAATGTCCAAAATCGTTAAAGTCATCGGTCGCGAAATCATCGACTCCCGTGGCAACCCGACTGTAGAAGCAGAAGTGCATCTGGAAGGCGGTTTCGTTGGTCTGGCTGCTGCGCCATCAGGTGCATCAACCGGTTCACGCGAAGCACTGGAGCTGCGTGACGGTGATAAGTCTCGTTTCCTGGGCAAAGGCGTAACCAAAGCGGTTGCTGCGGTTAACGGCCCAATCGCTGACGCGGTAAAAGGCAAAGATGCCAAAGACCAGGCGAACATCGATAAGATCATGATCGAGCTGGACGGTACTGACAACAAATCCAACTTCGGTGCAAACGCCATTCTGGCGGTTTCTCTGGCAGCAGCGAAAGCAGCAGCGGCGTCTAAAGGTCTGCCACTGTACGCACACATTGCAGAACTGAACGGCACCCCGGGCAAATACTCTATGCCACTGCCAATGATGAACATCATCAACGGTGGTGAGCACGCGGATAACAACGTTGATATCCAGGAGTTCATGATTCAGCCGGTTGGCGCGAAAACCGTGAAAGAAGCCATCCGTATGGGTTCTGAAGTGTTCCATCACCTGGCTAAAGTCCTGAAAGCCAAAGGCATGAACACCGCGGTGGGTGACGAAGGTGGCTACGCGCCAAACCTGGGTTCAAACGCCGAAGCGCTGGCCGTTATCGCCGAAGCCGTTAAAGCAGCAGGCTACGAGCTGGGCAAAGACATCACCCTGGCGATGGACTGCGCAGCATCTGAATTCTACAAAGACGGCAAATATGTGCTGGCTGGCGAAGGCAACAAAGCCTTCACTTCTGAAGAGTTCACCCACTTCCTGGAAGACCTGACCAAACAGTACCCAATCGTTTCTATCGAAGACGGTCTGGATGAGTCTGACTGGAATGGCTTCGCTTACCAGACCAAAGTACTGGGCGACAAAATTCAGCTGGTGGGCGACGACCTGTTCGTGACCAACACCAAAATCCTGAAAGAAGGCATCGAGAAAGGCATCGCTAACTCTATCCTGATCAAATTCAACCAGATCGGTTCTCTGACCGAAACCCTGGCTGCGATCAAGATGGCGAAAGACGCTGGCTACACCGCGGTCATCTCTCACCGCTCTGGCGAAACTGAAGACGCGACCATCGCTGACCTGGCGGTCGGTACTGCCGCTGGCCAGATCAAAACCGGTTCTATGAGCCGTTCTGACCGCGTTGCTAAGTACAACCAGCTGATTCGTATCGAAGAAGCGCTGGGTGACAAAGCGCCGTTCAACGGTCTGAAAGAAGTTAAAGGCCAGGCGTAATCGCCTGCGGATGTGGCTAAACGGCCACATCGCCTGACATCAAGCCCCGCCTCGTGCGGGGCTTTTGCTTTTTATGGCACGAAGCAGCTGTGAAGCGACGCACAAAATCTGCCATAATCTGCGCCTCGAATTTCTGACGTGAGTAAAAAATGTTCTACCCGATTAACGAAATGTTCCAGACGCTGCAGGGCGAAGGTTTTTACACCGGCGTGCCGGCCATCTTTATCCGCTTACAAGGATGTCCGGTGGGCTGTAGCTGGTGTGATACCAAACATACCTGGGAAACGCGGGCGGATCGGGAGACGTCGCTGGGGGACATTCTGGTCAAAACCGTGGAGAGCGATGCCTGGGGCAGCGCCGATGCGGCCACGCTGATTGAGAGCATTCAGCGTCAGGGCTGGACCGCCCGCCATGTGGTGATCACCGGCGGTGAGCCGGCAATTTTTGACTTACGTCCACTGACCGAAGCGCTGGAAGCGGCTGGTTTTCAGTGTCAGATTGAAACCAGCGGCACGCATGAAGTGCACTGTTCCGCTGCCACCTGGGTGACGGTGTCGCCGAAGGTGAACATGCGGGGTGGCTACGATGTGCTGCCGCAGGCGCTGCAGCGTGCCGATGAGATCAAACATCCGGTGGCGCGCGAGCGGGACGTGGAAGCGCTGGATGCGCTGCTGGCTGGCCTGCAGGATGAGAAAAAACGCATTGTGGCGCTGCAGCCCATCAGCCGTGGCGAGGCGGCGACCAGACTGTGTATTGAAACCTGCATTGCCCGCAACTGGCGGCTTTCGATGCAGACGCACAAATACCTGAACATCGCCTGATTCACCGAATGCGCACCCGGCAAAATCAACGCAATTGTGGCTGGTGCGCATCAATGCGCACCCTGTAAAACGCATTACACCGTAGGGTCGCCATTGATGGCGACCTGGCCAATGGTAGACGATGCGCATCAATGCACACCCTGTAAAACCGCTCTGCACCGCAGGGTCGCCATTGATGGCGACCTTCTGACCTTTACCGCGGCTGTCAGCCGCGATAGACGCAACCTGCGGTGCAGGTCTCTTTGATCATCACCGCACTCAGCTCAGGCAGAATCGGCTTCATCTCATCCCAGATCCATTTCGCCAGCACTTCGCTGGTCGGGTTCTCCAGACCGGGAATATCGTTGAGATAATGGTGATCGAGGCGATCGTAGATCGGCCTGAACGCCGCCTTCAGTTCGGCAAAATCCATTACCCAACCGGTATGCGCATCCACTTCACCGGTAATTTCCAGTCGCACCAGAAATGAATGGCCGTGCAGACGACCGCATTTATGCCCTTCCGGCACGTGAGGTAAGCGGTGGGCCGCTTCAAACTGGAACTCTTTAAACAGCGTGGTAGACATAATGGCTCTCAGACGTAAAAACCGCTGAAGTCTACCTGAAAAGCAGATTTTTCGCACCCGCCAGCGCTGAAAAGGGCATTTCTGCTGATGTGCCGTTTACGCCGTAAATTAACTGATTGAATTACGACAACTTTATTTACCACTTTTACTGGTTAGGTTGACCCAAAAAACCACTTAGTCATTTTGGTTATTTATTATGTCGAAGCCTTATTTAATCGTTAATATACAGGCCGGTAACCTACCCACTCTTCCGCCGCTTCCCGGTACGGATTTCTGACACTGGAATTTTTAACGCGATGACGACTCAGGCACCCCCAGCGATGCTTCCGCTATCCCCGGAGCAAATTGCGCGCTTACAGGCCGCGACCACCGATTTTAATCCAACGCAGCTGGCATGGCTTTCTGGCTACTTCTGGGGCATGGTTAATCAGGCACCGGGCACCGTTGCCGCGCCTGCGCCAGTCGCCGCTGAGGTGCCGGGCATTACGCTGATCTCCGCCTCCCAAACCGGCAATGCGCGCCGGCTGGCCGAGCAGCTGCGTGACGATTTGCTGGCGGCGAAACTGAGCGTCAACCTGGTGAATGCCGGCGACTATAAATTCAAACAGATCGGTCAGGAAAAACTGCTGGTCATCGTGACCTCAACGCAGGGCGAGGGCGAACCGCCGGAAGAGGCGGTGGCGCTGCATAAATTCCTGCTGTCGAAGAAAGCGCCGAAGCTGAGTGATACCGCCTTTGCCGTGTTCGGTCTTGGCGATACCTCCTATGAATTTTTCAGTCAGGCCGGTAAAGACTTCGACCAGCGTCTGGCCGAACTGGGCGGCGAACGCCTGCTGGATCGCGTGGATGCCGATGTTGAATACAGCGAGCTGGCCAGCGCCTGGCGTCTGCAGCTCACCGATATTCTCAAAGCGCGCGTGCCGGCGGAACCGGCAGCGCAGCTGGCAGCCAGCGCGGCTGGCAGCGTCAACCTGGTGGACAGCAGTCCTTACACCAAAGAAGCGCCGCTCACCGCCAGCTTTGCTCTGAACCAGAAAATTACCGGTCGCAACTCAGATAAAGACGTGCGCCATATTGAAATCGATCTGGGAGGTTCCGGTCTGCGTTACCAGCCAGGCGATGCGCTCGGCGTATGGTATGAAAACGATGCGGAACTGGTGCAGGAGCTGCTGCAGCTGGTATGGCTGAAAGGCGATGAGCAGGTCGAGGTGCGCGGAGAAACCCTGCCGCTGGCCGAGGCGCTGCAGAAACATTTTGAGCTGACGGTCAACACGCCGCAGATCGTCGAGCAGTATGCGGCTCTGTCGCGCAACGAGGCGCTGCTGGCGCTGGCGGGCGACAAGCCGAAGCTGCAAAGCTTCGCGCAGAGTTTCCCGATTGTCGACATGGTGCGCCAGGCACCCACCGAACTGAACGCCGGCCAGCTGACTGGCCTGCTGCGTCCGCTGACGCCGCGGCTTTACTCCATCGCCTCGTCGCAGGCGGAGAGCGAAACCGAAGTGCATATCACCGTCGGCGCGGTGCGTTATGAAATTGACGGCCGTCAGCGCGGCGGCGGCGCTTCTACCTGGCTGGCCGATCGTCTGGAAGAAGATGGCGAAATCCGCGTGTTCATCGAGCATAACGATAATTTCCGCCTGCCGGCCAATCCGGATGCGCCAGTGATCATGATCGGCCCGGGCACCGGCATTGCCCCGTTCCGCGCCTTCATGCAGCAGCGTGAAAACGACGGTGCCAGCGGTAAAAACTGGCTGTTCTTTGGTAATCCGCACTTCACCGAAGATTTCCTCTATCAGGTGGAGTGGCAGAAATATGTCAAAGACGGTCTGCTGACCCATATCGATCTGGCGTGGTCACGCGATCAGGCCGAAAAGATTTACGTACAGGATAAAATCCGCGCCAGAGGAGCGGAAGTGTGGCGCTGGATTGAAGAGGGCGCGCACCTGTACGTCTGCGGCGACGCCAATCGCATGGCGAAAGACGTTGAACAGGCATTACTGGATGTGGTGGTCGAACACGGCGGCATGGATCGTGAAACCGCTGACGAATTTTTAAGTGAGCTGCGCATTGAGCGCCGTTATCAGCGAGACGTTTACTAATGAGCGAAAAACATCCTGGACCGCTGGTGGTTGAAGGCAAACTTTCCGACGCCGAGCGTCTGAAAAAGCAGAGCAACTACCTGCGCGGCACCATTTTAGAAGATCTCGACAATGGCCTGACCGGCGGCTTTACCGGCGATAACTTCCTGCTGATCCGTTTTCACGGCATGTACCAGCAGGATGACCGCGACATCCGTGCCGAGCGCGCCGCGCAGAAGCTGGAACCGCGTCATGCGATGATGCTGCGCTGCCGTCTGCCGGGCGGCATCATCACGCCAACGCAGTGGCTGGCGATTGATAAATTTGCCACCGACAAAACGCTGTACGGCAGCATTCGCCTGACTAACCGTCAGACGTTCCAGTTTCACGGCATTCTGAAGAAGAACGTCAAGCCAACTCACCAGATGCTGCATGAAGTCGGACTGGACGCGCTGGCCACCGCCAACGACGTCAACCGTAACGTGCTGTGTACCTCGAACCCGGTGGAGTCAGAGCTACATCAGGAAGCGTACGAGTGGGCGAAAAAGCTTTCCGAGCATCTGCTGCCGCAGACGCGCGCCTACGCCGAGATCTGGTGGGATCAGGAGAAGGTCGCCACCACCGATCAGGAGCCGATCCTCGGTGAGACCTATCTGCCACGTAAGTTTAAAACCACCGTGGTGGTGCCGCCGCATAACGATGTCGATCTGCATGCGAACGATCTGAACTTCATCGCCATTGCGGAGAATGGCAAGCTGATTGGCTTTAACCTGCTGGTCGGCGGCGGCTTGTCGATTGAGCACGGCAACAAAGCCACCTATGCGCGCACCGCCAGCGAGTTTGGCTATCTGCCGGTGGAGAAGATCCTTGATGTGGCTGCAGCGGTGGTCACCACGCAGCGCGACTGGGGTAACCGTACCGATCGTAAAAATGCCAAAACCAAATACACGCTGGAGCGCGTCGGCGTCGAGACCTTTAAAGCCGAAGTCGAGAAGCGTGCCGGCCTGACCTTCGAGCCGATTCGCCCATACGAATTTACCACCCGTGGCGATCGCATCGGCTGGGTGAAGGGCATCGACAAAAAATGGCACCTGACGCTGTTTATCGAAAACGGTCGCCTGCTGGATTATCCGGGCCGTCCGCTGAAGCGCGGTATCGCGGAGATTGCCAAAGTGCATCAGGGCGATTTCCGCCTGACCGCCAATCAGAATCTGATTGTGGCCGGCGTACCGGAGGCGCAGAAAGCGCAGATCGAAGCCATTGCGCGTGAGCACGGCCTGATGGAAGCGGTTACGCCGCAGCGTGAAAACTCCATGGCCTGCGTGGCCTTCCCGACCTGTCCGCTGGCGATGGCTGAAGCCGAACGCTTCCTGCCGTCCTTCGTCAGCAAAGTGGAGGAGATCATGCACCGCCACGGCGTCGGCGAAGAGCACATAGTGTTACGCGTTACCGGTTGTCCGAACGGTTGCGGCCGTGCCATGCTGGCCGAACTGGGCCTGGTGGGCAAAGCGCCGGGCCGTTACAACCTGCATATTGGTGGTAATCGCATCGGCACGCGCATCCCGCGCATGTACCGCGAAAACATCACGGAAAACGAAATCCTCGCCAGCATCGATGAGCTGGTGGCGCGCTGGGCCAGCGAGCGCACGGCGGATGAAGGGTTTGGTGACTTCGTGATTCGCGCGGGCATTGTGCAGCCGGTGGTCGATCCCGCCCGTGATTTCTGGGACCCGGAGGCAGTATGACACTACCCGATCTCGCCAGCCTGAACAGCGTCAGCAAAGTCGATCGCATCATGGCGCTGGCGGAAAGCAACGTCCAGCTGGAAAAGCTCTCTGCCGAACAGCGCGTCAGCTGGGCGCTGGAGCAGCTGCCGGGCACCTTTGTGCTGTCGTCGAGTTTTGGTATTCAGGCGGCGGTGTTGTTGCACATGGTCACGCAGCAGCGCCCGGATATTCCGGTGATCCTCACCGATACCGGTTATCTGTTCCCTGAGACCTACCGCTTCATTGATGAACTGACGCAGCAGCTGAACCTGAATCTGCAGATCTTCCGCGCCGAAACCTCACCCGCGTGGCAGGAAGCGCGCTACGGCAAGCTGTGGGAGCAGGGCGTTGAAGGGATCGAGCAGTACAACCAGCTTAACAAAGTCGAGCCGATGAACCGCGCGCTGCAAACGTTGGGTGCGCAGACCTGGTTTGCCGGCCTGCGCCGCGATCAGTCCGGCAGCCGTGCCAGCCTGCCGGTACTGGCCGTGCAGCGTGGCGTGTTCAAAATCCTGCCGATCATCGACTGGGATAACCGTCAGGTGCACCAGTATCTGAAGCAGCATGGGCTGAAGTACCATCCGCTGTGGGACGAAGGTTACCTCTCCGTGGGCGACACGCACACCACGCGCAAGTGGGAGCCGGGGATGGCTGAGGAAGAGACGCGCTTTTTCGGCCTCAAACGCGAATGCGGGTTACACGAAGGCTGACGGGCGCAATTGCTGCGGGTGTGCAGCAGTGCGCACCCGCAAAAATCGGCAGGATCTTACAACGTCGGATTAGCCAGCTCCGTCAGCAGCGGCTGCAAAATACGTACGCTGTCGCGCGTGCGCTGATGGATGCGCCCCGGCAGCCAGTGGTCGATGTAATTCAGATTATCGCGCCCGGTCTGGTGGCGCACCGTACCCTCCGGAAAATGCGGTGAACGGGCGCGCTGCTGCTCACCGGCTTTATTGCCCAGCGCCCAGTTGGCTGCGGTAACGTCCAGCAGCGGAATCCCGGCTTTATCAAACGGATTAACGCCTGGGTAGTCGCGTGCGGTCAGCACGTGGCTGGCGGCCGTGATGCCGTAACGGTGCGCAATCTGCAGGGCGCGCGCGCTGGTCTGCTTGCGTACCGCCGCTGGCGTATTCATGCCGTTATTAAAGTAGAGGCGATCGCCAACGATCAGGCTATTCAGATCGATCACCAGCAGCGTATCTTTCTTCTCCTGCACGCTCATGCGCGCCAGATAATCATCCATACCGTGTAAACCGGCTTCGCCTGCGCTCAGCGCCACAAAGCGCACGCCATAGTGCAGCGGCGTTTGACTCAGCGCCTGCGCCAGCTCCAGCATCACGCCCAGCCCGGAAGCGTTATCGTCCACGCCCTGCAATCGCAGGCCGCCGAGATTATTATCTGCCTCGTGCTGGCTGAGCGGTGTCCAGGTATCCAGATGAGTGACGATCAGAATCTCCTGCGGCACGCTGCCGGCGCGTGCGGCGATCACCGAGGTCGCCGTCACTTTATGGCGGCGCGTGATGCCCTGTTTCTCCAGCCAGTTATAGCTGGTATTAAACTGCCGGGTATTGCTCTGATAACCAAGCTGGGTGAACTGCTGCTGCAGATAATCTGCCGTCATCAGCTCGGCGGGGCTGCCGCTCATGCGGCCGGGGAAATAGGTGGCGATGTGACGCAGCTGCTGTTCGGCAAAGTGGCCAGGGGCGCTCGCTGCAGCCTGCGCCAAAAGAGGCAAACCGCCGGCAATCAGTGCGGCCAGCACGCTGCGGCGGAGAGTGGCAAACATAGTGGTTGTCCTTTTCTGACATCCCGTCAGGGTAAAAAAATTCTGAGTTAGTATGAAACTGTGACGCCGCCTGCACAATTTGTATCGCTCCGAAACACCAGCAATATCATTTGTTAAGCACAAATTGTTATCAGCAATCCCGGTGCGTTATTCCATTTGGTAACTACTCATGCTAATTCGTAATTTCATCTGCCAGAAGGCGGGGACGTATAGTCGCGTTAACTTATTGTAAAACTAACAAGGTTAACGTGGATTACTTGCCTCTCTTTGCCGATCTCAAAAACCGTCCGGTGCTGGTGGTCGGCGGTGGCGAAATCGCTGCGCGTAAAATTGAGCTGCTGCGGCGTGCCGGTGCGCACGTGCGGGTGGCCGCGCGCGAGCTCGGCCATGAACTGCAGGCGCTGCGCGACATTAACGCCATCGAGTGGATTGCTCAACACTTCGACGCGGCGCAGCTGGACGATGTTTTCCTCGTGATTGCCGCCACCGACAATAACGCCCTCAACGCGCAGGTATTTGATGCCGCCAATGCGCGCCACAAGCTGGTGAATGTGGTCGACGACCAGCCGAAATGCAGCTTTATCTTCCCGTCGATTGTTGACCGCTCACCGCTGGTGGTGGCGATCTCCTCCAGCGGCACCGCGCCGGTGCTGGCGCGTCTGCTGCGTGAAAAAATCGAAGCGCTGCTGCCCGCCAATCTCGGGCAGATGGCCGAAGTGGCCGGTCAGTGGCGCGACAAAGTCAAACAGCGTTACCACAAAATGTCTGACCGTCGTCGCTTCTGGGAGCGGGCTTTTAATGGCCTGTTTGCCAGCCAGATGGCGGCGGGTAACGTCAACGAAGCGCGCCGCACGCTCGATCGCGAACTGGAAAACACCTCCGATAATCAGGGTGAAATCACGCTGGTCGGTGCCGGACCGGGCGACAGCGGTCTGCTGACGCTGCGCGGGCTGCAGGTGATGCAGCTGGCCGATGTGGTGCTGTATGACCATCTGGTCAGCGACGAGGTGCTGGAGCTGGTAAGACGCGATGCCGATCGTATCTGCGTCGGCAAACGCGCTGGCGCCCATTCGGTGCCGCAGGAAGAGACCAATCAGCTGCTGGTGACGCTGGCGCAGCAGGGGAAGCGCGTGGTGCGCCTGAAAGGCGGCGATCCGTTTATTTTTGGCCGCGGCGGCGAAGAGCTGCAGGCGGCGCAGGCGGCGGGCATTCCGTTCCAGGTGGTGCCGGGCATCACCGCGGCCGCGGGTGCTACCGCGTATGCCGGTATTCCGTTAACCCACCGCGATTATGCCCAGAGCGTGCTGTTTATCACCGGTCACTGCCGCGCCGACGGCGACGGTATCGACTGGCCGTCGCTGGCGCGCGCGCGTCAGACGCTGGCAATTTACATGGGCACGGTGAAAGCGGCGGAAATTGCCGCCGGGCTGATCGAACACGGCCGCGCGCCGTCAACGCCAGTGGCGGTGATTGGTCGCGGCACACGCCAGGATCAACAGGTGCTGACCGGCACCTTAGCACAACTCGAGGCGCTGGCAGCTGCCGCGCCGACGCCAGCGCTATTAGTGATTGGCGAAGTGGTGAATCTGCACGGGCAACTTGCCTGGTTCCAACATTCGGCACAGCAGGGGGCTCGCGAGTCCGCCGTTGTCAATTTGGCTTGAGGAAAAATTATGGACCAAAATCGTCTCACTCATCTGCGCCAGCTGGAGGCAGAGAGTATCCATATCATCCGCGAGGTGGCGGCCGAGTTCAGCAATCCGGTGATGATGTACTCCATCGGTAAAGACTCCTCGGTGATGCTGCATCTGGCGCGCAAAGCCTTCTATCCGGGCACGCTGCCGTTTCCGCTGCTGCACGTTGATACCGGCTGGAAATTCCGTGAAATGTACGAGTTCCGCGATCGCACCGTGAAAGCGATGGGCGCAGAGCTGCTGGTGCACCGTAACCCGGAAGGCGTGGCGATGGGCATTAACCCGTTCGTGCACGGCAGCGCCAAACACACCGACATCATGAAAACCGAGGGCCTGAAGCAGGCGCTGAACAAATATGGTTTTGATGCGGCATTCGGTGGCGCACGCCGTGACGAAGAGAAGTCGCGCGCCAAAGAGCGTATCTATTCGTTCCGCGATCGTTTCCACCGCTGGGATCCGAAGAACCAGCGTCCGGAGCTGTGGCACAACTACAATGGCCAGATCAACAAAGGCGAAAGCATTCGCGTGTTCCCGCTCTCCAACTGGACCGAGCTGGATATCTGGCAGTACATCTTCCTGGAAAACATCGAAATCGTGCCGCTGTACCTGGCTGCACCGCGCCCGGTGCTGGAGCGCGACGGCATGCTGATGATGATTGATGACGATCGTATCAACCTGCAGCCGGGTGAAGTGATTAAGCAGCGTATGGTGCGTTTCCGCACCCTCGGCTGCTGGCCGCTGACCGGCGCGGTGGAATCCGAGGCGCAGACGCTGCCGGAAATCATTGAAGAGATGCTGGTCTCCACCACCAGTGAACGTCAGGGGCGCGTGATTGACCGCGACCAGGCCGGTTCGATGGAACTGAAAAAACGTCAGGGTTATTTCTAAGGAGACGCCGATGAATACCGTTATTGCCCAACAGATTGCCGAGCAGGGCGGCGTTGAAGCCTGGCTGACCGCGCAACAACACAAAAGCCTGCTGCGTTTCCTCACCTGCGGCAGCGTCGACGACGGCAAAAGTACGCTGATTGGCCGTCTGCTGCACGATACGCGCCAGATTTATGAAGATCAGCTGTCGTCGCTGCACAATGACAGCAAACGCCACGGCACCCAGGGCGAGAAACTCGATCTGGCGCTGCTGGTTGATGGCCTGCAGGCCGAGCGCGAGCAGGGCATCACTATCGATGTGGCCTATCGCTATTTCTCCACCGAGAAGCGCAAGTTCATCATCGCCGACACGCCGGGGCACGAGCAGTACACCCGCAACATGGCGACCGGTGCCTCAACCTGCGATCTGGCGATCCTGCTGATCGATGCGCGCAAAGGCGTGCTGGATCAGACCCGTCGCCACAGCTTTATTGCCACGCTGCTGGGCATCAAACATCTGGTGGTGGCGATCAACAAGATGGATCTGGTGGCGTACAGCCAGGAGACCTTCGAGCAGATCAAACAGGATTACCTCGATTTTGCCGCGCAGCTGCCGGACGATCTTGATATCCGCTTTGTGCCGATGTCGGCGCTGGAAGGCGATAACGTCGCCACCCCGAGCGTAACCATGCCGTGGTACAGCGGCCCGACGTTGCTCGACGTGCTGGAAACGGTAGAGCTGAAGCGCGTGGTCGACACGCAGCCGATGCGCTTCCCGGTGCAGTATGTTAACCGGCCGAACCTCGACTTCCGTGGCTATGCCGGTACGCTGGCATCGGGCGTGGTCAGCGTCGGCCAGCGAGTGAAAGTGCTGCCGTCCGGTGTGGAATCCAGCGTTGCGCGTATCGTCACCTTTGATGGCGACCTGCAGCAGGCGGCCGCCGGTGAGGCGATTACCCTGGTGCTGAACGATGAGATCGACATCAGCCGTGGCGATCTGCTGGTGGATGCCGCAGCCGATTTGCAGGCGGTGCAGTCCGCGACCGTCGACGTGGTGTGGATGGCGGAACAGCCGCTGCAGCCGGGACAAAGCTATGAAGTGAAAATTGCCGGCAAGAAAGCGCGTGGCCGCGTCGAAAAGATTCTCCATCAGGTGGAGATCAATACGCTGGAAAAACGCGCGGTCGACAGCCTGCCGCTCAACGGCATCGGTCTGGTAGAAGTGACCTTCGATGAACCGATGGTGCTGGATGCTTACCAGCAGAACCCGGTGACCGGCGGCATGATCTTTATCGATCGCCTGAGCAACGTGACCGTCGGCGCCGGCATGATCCATCAGCCGCTGAGCGCCGCGCGCAGTCAGGCTGGCCAGTACAGTGATTTCGAGCTGGAGCTGAACGCGCTGGTGCGCCGTCACTTCCCGCACTGGAACGCGCGCGACCTGCTGGGCGGTCAGTAATGGCGCAGCACGACGAAAACGTGGTGTGGCATGACCATCCGGTCACGCGCGCTGAACGCGAACAGCAGCACGGCCATCGTGGCGTGGTGCTGTGGTTTACCGGGCTCTCTGGCTCGGGTAAATCTACCGTGGCCGGTGCACTGGAGCAGGCGCTGCACCGGCTGGGCGTCAGCACCTATCTGCTGGACGGCGACAATGTGCGTCACGGCCTGTGCCGCGATCTCGGTTTCAGCGATGAAGACCGCAAAGAGAATATCCGGCGCGTGGGCGAAGTGGCGAAACTGATGGTGGATGCCGGACTGGTGGTGCTGACGGCGTTCATCTCGCCGCACCGTGCCGAGCGCCAGATGGTGCGCGATCTGCTCGGTGACGGGCAGTTTATCGAGGTGTTCGTCGATACGCCGCTGGCGGTGTGCGAAGCGCGCGATCCGAAAGGCTTGTATAAAAAAGCCCGTGCCGGCGAGCTACGTAACTTCACCGGTATCGACAGCGTTTACGAGGCGCCGGACGCGCCGGAAATCCAGCTGGATGGTGAACAATTGGTTACAAAACTGACCGGCCAATTGTTAGACCTGCTGCGCCACCACGATATCATCAGATCCTGAACCGACAGCGGCAAATCTCACGGTTTGCCGCGCTTTAGCGTCAACAGGATCTCTATGCAGAACGTTACCCCCATGCTGGCACGCAAAGATGAACGCACCCCGGATGAGCCACGCTCATCGTTGCCGGGCGGCGTGATCGGCTTTCTCTCGTACTGGTGTGCGCTGGGCATCCCGTTTCTGCTGTACGGCTCTAACACGCTGTTTTTCTTTCTCTACACCTGGCCTTTTTTCCTTGCGCTGCTGCCGGTTTCGGTGCTGATTGGCATCGTGCTCAGCCTGATGCTGCGTGGCCGGCTGTGGTGGAGCGGCCTGATCACCGCCCTGGTGGTGGTGTGCCTGTTCTGGCTGCTGTTCTCCTTTCTCTCCGGCTGGTAATCCGGCGCTGATGTGCAAACGCATCGGCAGGTTACAAAACTTTACCTGCCGTCCGGCGCTTTCCCCGTCATTATTTGTCCAGACAAATCTGCTTGCGCGCCATTTTCGCTGCCGCAGTGGAGTCCGGCGTCAAGTTATGGGATGATTGAGCCGTTTTTCAGGGGGCGGGGATGGGAAAACTGACGTTACTGCTGCTCGTGCTGCTGGGATGGTTGCAATACTCTCTGTGGCTGGGCAAGAACGGTATCCATGATTACACGCGCGTCAGCGAAGACGTGGCGTCACAACAGGCGAATAACGCCAAACTCAAAGCGCGTAACGATCAACTGTTTGCCGAAATTGACGATCTCAATGGCGGTTCAGAGGCGATTGAGGAACGCGCACGCAGCGAGCTGGGCATGATCAGGCCTGGCGAGACTTTCTATCGTCTGGTGCCAGACCAAAACAAACGTAATGCGCAACAAGCGGCGCAGAATCAACAACGATAAACCATGAATCAGCTCTCTTCCTCTGCGGATGTGATTGCCGTGGTGCCGGCTGCCGGTATCGGCAGCCGCATGCAGGCCGCCTGTCCGAAGCAGTATCTCACCATCGGTCCGTTAACCCTGCTCGAGCACAGCGTGGCGCGCCTGCTGGCGCATCCGGCGGTAAAGCAGGTGGTGGTGCCAGTCAGCCCGGATGACGGCTGGTTCGATAGCCTGCCGCTGGCGCAGGATGCACGTGTGCTGCGCGTCACCGGCGGCGAAACCCGCGCCGAATCGGTGCTGGCCGGATTACAGACCATCCGCCACAGCGCCTGGGTGCTGGTGCACGACGCGGCGCGGCCGTGTCTGCATCCCGATGATTTAGCGCGTCTGCTGGCGGTGCGTGAGCACAGCAAAGTCGGCGCGATTCTGGCGGCACCGGTGCGCGACACCATGAAGCGCGCGGAGCCCGGCAAAGGTGCCATTGCGCATACCGTTGAACGCGATGACTTATGGCATGCGCTGACGCCGCAGTTTTTCCCGCATGCGCTGCTGACCGCCTGCCTGACGCGCGCGCTCAATGAAGGCGCGACCATCACCGATGAAGCCTCGGCGCTGGAGTATTGCGGTTATCATCCTGAGCTGGTCAGCGGACGCAGCGACAATATTAAGGTAACGCGGCCGGAAGATCTGGCGCTGGCGGCCTTCTATCTCACTCAGATTCAGTTAAAGGAGCACGCATGATGCGTATCGGTCACGGTTTTGACGTGCACGCGTTTGGCGGCGAAGGTCCGCTGGTGATTGGCGGGGTGCGTATTCCCTTCGAACAGGGCTTTATTGCGCATTCA
This sequence comes from Type-C symbiont of Plautia stali, assembly GCF_059730935.1. Lineage (NCBI taxonomy): Bacteria > Pseudomonadati > Pseudomonadota > Gammaproteobacteria > Enterobacterales > Enterobacteriaceae > Type-C symbiont of Plautia stali. Next base: position 981,416 of record NZ_AP035923.1, read on the forward strand.
GACGGCGATGTGGCGCTTCATGCGCTGACCGACGCGCTGCTGGGCGCGGTGGCAATGGGCGACATCGGCAAACTGTTCCCGGATACCGATCCTGCATTCAAAGGCGCCGACAGCCGCGGTTTGCTGCGCGAAGCCTGGCGCCGCATCCAGCAGAAGGGCTACCGCATCGGCAACGTCGATGTCACCATCATCGCTCAGGCACCGAAAATGCTGCCGCACGTGCCGCAGATGCGCGTCAACATCGCCGAAGATCTCGGTTGCCACATGGATGATGTCAACGTCAAAGCCACCACCACCGAGAAGCTGGGCTTCACCGGTCGCGGTGAAGGCATCGCCTGCGAAGCCGTGGCGCTGCTGGTGAAGGCCGATCGGGCATGAGTGAACTGCTCTACCTGCACGGCGTACCCGCTGCTACCGGGGTGATCAAAGCCAGTCCCGAAGATTTCGTAGTGATTGAAGATCTCGGCTATCCCTATGATGGCGAAGGCGAACAGCTGCTGGTGCGCATCCGCAAAATTGGCTGCAACACGCGTTTTGTCGCTGAGGCAATCGCCAAATTCCTCGGCGTGCATCAGCGCGATCTCAGCTATGCCGGCATGAAAGATCGCCACGCGGTCACCGAGCAGACGCTGTGCTTCCGCGTGCCGGGCACGGCGATGCCCAACCTTGCCGGCTTCCAGCTGGAAGGCGTGGAGATCCTGCAGGTGATTCGCCACAAGCGTAAACTGCGCACCGGCGCGCTGGCGGGCAATGCGTTTCGTCTGGTGGTACGTCAGGTGTCCGATCGCGCGCAGGTGGAATCGCGGCTGCAGCGAATTCAGCAGCAGGGCGTGCCCAACTACTTTGGCGAACAGCGCTTTGGCCGCGGCGGCAATAACCTGACGCAGGCGCGCCTGTGGGCAGAGGAGAAATTCCGTCCACGCGACCGCAGTATGAAAGGCATTCTGCTGTCGGCGGCGCGCAGCCAGCTGTTCAATCAGCTGACCAGCGCGCGCCTGCAGCGTGACGGTGCGCTGGATCGCGTGCAGCCCGGCGATGCGCTGCAGCTCAGCGGGCGCGGCAGCTGGTTTGTTGCCCAGACGGACGAGTTACCTGCGCTGCAGCAGCGTGTGGATAACCACGAGCTGCGCATCACCGCACCGCTGGCCGGGCGTGGCGAGCTGGGCACCCAGGGCGAAACGCTGGCGTTTGAACAGCAGCAGCTGGCGGGCGCGGCCGATCTGCTGGGCCTGCTGGAGCGTGAACGCGTCGATGCGGCGCGGCGCGCCATGCTGGTGGTGCCGAAAGATCTGCAATGGAACTGGTGGGATGACGTCACGCTCGAGCTGCAGTTCTGGCTGCCGGCCGGCAGTTTTGCCACCAGCGTAGTGCGTGAACTGCTGAGCAACGGCGCGGCGGCCCCGCTCGGCGACGAATAAGCGAACCCGGCGACGATGAGCAAAAATCTCACCATCAAGGATATTGCCGTACTCGCCGGTGTGTCGATCACTACCGTCTCGCGCGTGCTCAACAAGCATGCGTGGGTATCGGAAAAAACCCGCACGCGGGTGGAACAGGTGATCGCCGAGCATCAGTTCAGCCCCAACCTGATGGCACGCGGCATGATATCGCGCCAGAGCTACACCCTCGCGGTGATTGTCTCTGACATCACTAACCCTTACTTCGTCACGCTGGTGGCGCAGATTCAGCAGGCCTGTCTGGCCATCGGTTACAAAATCACCCTGTACGATACCCAGTCGGCCAACCGCAGCCCTCAGCACGACGATGACGAAAGCGCGATTTTTCAGTCGATTATCGATAGCCAGATCGATGGGGTGATCGTGCTCGGCGGCCACAGCGACTATGCGCCGATTCCGGCCGGCTACCTGACGCTGCTGGAATCGCTGATGGACAAAATGGCGGTGGTGGTGGTGGGGCAGCCGCATCCTGCTGGCCGATGGCCGTGCGTGATGCGCGACCAGCAGCACTGCGTCGGGCTGGCGGTGAATCATCTGCTGGCGCGCGGCCTGCGTGATATCGCCTTCATCGGCGGTTCGCGCAAAGTGTGGGTGACGCGCGAGCGCGTCAGTCATTTCCACGCCACGCTGCAGCAGGCCGGCATTACGCCGCGCGACAGCTGGATCTGCCTGAATAACTTCTATCCTGAACACGGCTATCAGGCGGTTGATACGCTGTGGCAGCAGGTAGAGCAACCGCAGGCGCTGGTGGCGATCAACGATCGCGTGGCGATGGGCGCGATCCGCGCGTTACGCGATCGCGGCATTGACGTGCCTGAGCAGGTCGCGGTCATCAGCTGCGAGCGCTTCCCCGGCAGCGAGTATTTTATCCCGCGCCTGACCAGTGTCGATCACCAGAATCCGCAGCTGGGGCAAAACATTATCACCATGATGATGGCGCAGCTGGACGGCAGCCTAAGCCCGCACGCGCGCTGCAGCACACCGCTAAAGCCGGTATTGATCCCCGGCGAATCCGCCTGATCTTCTCTCCTTAAACGTTCCGCCTGCTTTCGTTGCGCTTTGTTAGCGCGATCGCAATTTCACGATCCTCACGTTGACTTAATATGCGCCATTAAATAAGTTGGCTCATAACCTGAAAACGTTTTCAGGTTGGCGGGAAAACAGTTTAAGGAGCGGTAATGAAACCCACCATGATGACCTACATCCACCAGCAACCCGAGGTGCTGAGCCATCTGCTGGCGTGCTATCCGCAGGGATTACCGGTGCTGGGCAAGGCGAAAACAGTGCTGATTCTGGCCACCGGCTCCAGCATCAACGCCGCGCTCAGCGCCAAATATTACGTTGAGCAACTGACTGGCGTACGCATCAGCGTGCAGGAGCCGTTCCATTTTCAGCATTACGAGCAGTGGGACCCGGCGACCGATCTGGTGATCGCGATTTCACAGAGCGGCGAGAGCACTTCGACGCTGGCGGCGATTGACGCGCTGAAAAAACAGCACGGCGTGGCAACCTGGGGCATCACCAGCAAAATCACCAGTCCGCTGGCGCAGGCGGTGGATCATGCCGTAGACATCATGAACGGCGAGGAGCGCGTCGGTTATGTCACCAAAGGCTATGTCGCCACGATCCTGACGCTGATGCTGATTGGCGTGCACAGCGCGCGCCACAGCGGTCGTCTCAGCGCAGAACAGGAGCAGCAGGCGCTGGCGCAACTGCAGCGCGGCGTCGACGCGATTCCGGACATCATCGCCCGCACCGAGCGCTTCTGGCAGCGCTGGCAGGACGATCTCACTGCGGCGCCACGCTTTATCTCGATTGGCTTTGGTCCGGCGATTGGCGTGATCAAAGAGATGGAGACCAAATTCAGCGAAACGGTGCGCGTGCCGTCGCAGGGCATTGAACTGGAAGCGTTTATGCATGGCCCCTATTTCGAAATCAATCCGCAGCACCGGCTGTTCTTCATCGACGTCGAGGCGCCGGTGCGCGAACGCCTGCAGCTGCTGCGCCAGTATGAGCAGCGCGTGACACCGCACGTCTGGAGTCTGTGTCTCGGGGAGAGCGATGATGCGCGCACGCTGGCACTCGGCGTGGAGGTCAGCGAATGGATGGCGCCGCTGCTGATGGTGATTCCGTTCCAGATCCTCGCGCATCACATCGCTGAAGCCAAAGGCAATAATCTGCCGCAGCGCATATTCACTGATTTTGGCGTGGCGATGAAGAGCAAAACCAAACCGGGTGATTACGACTAACGCCGGGCGCGAGCCATAAGGATAACAACAATGAAACTCGATTACGTGAAGCTGGCGCAGGCCATCAGGGAACAGGTCGGCGGCGACGATAATATCAGCCACATTTCACACTGCGCCACGCGGCTGCGGCTGACGATAAACGATCTGGCCAGTGTCGATATGCCGGCCATCAGTAGCCTGCCGGGCGTCATCCGCGTGGTGAACGCGTCCGGACAGCTGCAGATTGTGGTCGGGCCGCAGGTCGAACAGCTGTATCAGGCGATGCAGCAGGGCGCAGCGCCGGTGGCCGAGCCGGTGAAGCCCGGCAAAGACGAGCGCGGCGTTGCGGGCAAAATGCTGGCCACGCTGGGCGCTATCTTCACGCCCTACATTGGCGTACTGGCCGGCATCGGGGTGATCAAAGGCATCATGGTGCTGCTACAGACACAGGGCTGGGTGGCGGACGATGACCTGCTGTTCGCCATGTTCAACGCGCTGGCCAGCGGCGTGTTTGTCTTTCTGCCACTGTTTATTGCGGTTACCGCGGCGGACCGTTTCGGCGCCAGCCGTTTCACCGCGCTGGCGCTGACGGCGGCGATGGTGTTTCCGCTGACCCAGCCGGATCTGCCGGCGCACTTCGCGCTGTTCGGCCTGAGCATCAGCCTGAAGATTTACGGCGGCGCGGTGATTCCGGCGATTCTGGCGGTGCTGCTGCTGAGCAAGGTTGAGCGCCGGCTGAAACAGTGGATCCCCGAGGTGGCAGCGCTGGTGTTTGTGCCGTGCCTGTCGCTGCTGATTTGTGGTTTTGTGGTGTTCACGGTGATTGGCCCGCTGGCGGATTACGTTGGCGTCGGCATCGCCAGCGGCTACAGCTGGCTCTATCAGCTCAGCCCGATGATCTCCGGCGCGCTGCTGGCGGGCATAGGTCAGCTGTTTGTGGTGTTTGGCGTCCACTGGGGCATCATCCCGCTGGCGCTGATCAATATTCAGGTGCAGGGCTATGACACCATCATGGCGATGTTTATGTCGGCGGTGATGGGGCAGTTTGGCGCGGTTACCGGCGCGATCTTCATCGCCCGCAGCCTGCGCGACCGGCAGATTGCAATCTCGGCGTCGCTGTCAGCGTTCTTTGGCATCACCGAACCGGCGCTGTACGGCGTCAATCTCAAGTACCGCATGCTGTTTATCTTCGGCTGCATCGGCGCGGCGCTCGGCGGTGGCATCACCGGGCTGCTGCAGGTGAAAACTTACAGTTTCCTGCCGGTGCTGAATGTGTTTGAACTTGGCCTGTTCGAAGGCCCGGAGTCGAAGATGATCTATGAAGTGGCGGCAATTGCCGTGGCTTTCCTCACCCCATTCATTCTGACGCTGATTTACGGCCGCTGGACGCTGCGCAGCGTGAATAAAACCGGCGCCTGATGCGCTGATTCGTTAACACCAAAACAGGGAAATCGCATGCGGCTGCTTCGCAGGGCCGCGTGCACCTTAAGGAAAGGTCATGAACACATTCACCAGGAGAAAAAAGGCAGCGCTGCTGCCGCTGGCCACCCTGATGCTGGGCGCGGCACCGCCGGCGCTGGCGGAAGGATTTGTTGAAGACAGCACGCTGGAGGGCACCGTCTATTACTGGCAGCGCCACCGTGAGCGTAAAGATCTCGATCCGCACAGCACGCACTATCAGCACTATCAGACCAACCTGCATCACAGCACGCTGACCGGCGCGCTCGATTATCAGTCCGGCTATCTGGCCGATACCGTGGGCATTGATGTGGCGGCCTTCGCCACCTGGGATCTGTTTGAAGGCAGCCCGGCGCATCCCAACGAGATCAGCTTCAGTCACGGGCCTTCGATGTGGGAAGACCGTGGCGTCGGCGAACGTAACGGGCTGGATCTCTACCGTGCCGCGCTGAAACTCAAAGCCGGCGACTACTGGCTGCGGGCCGGTTATATCCAGCCGAGCGGTCAGACGCTGCTTGGCACCCAATGGGGATTTCTGCCCGGCACTTACCAGGGCGTGGAAGTCGGGGCAGTCTATGACTATGGCGCTGCCGGCGCGCTGTCGCTGTCGTGGATGGGCGCCAACAAGTACAAAGCACCGTGGTATCGCAAAATGTACGAGTTTCGCGAAATCGACCGGCAAACACGCATTCCTTATCTGCACTCGCTGGGTGCGAAGTATGACTTCAAAAACGGCAACACGCTGGAGCTGGCGTGGGGGGAATCTCCGCATTATCTCGACAAATATTTCGCCAAAGCGGCACGCCAGCTGACGCTGTGGGATAACCCGTTCAGCGTCAGCTGGCAGTTCTACGGCTCGCAGGATCGTACCGGTCGGCATGATGTTTACGATGAGTTTGCCTGGCAGCAGGGCCTGACGCTGGCGTACCAGTGGGATCGCTACCAGTTCCGGCTCGAGGGCAGCGCGGTACACGCACCGGGGAAACAGGGTTACTACACCGTGGCGATGACGCCGATCTATCCCAACTCCGCGGGCCGCATCGATATGTGGTGGGATTCGCGCTCTGACTTCAACGCCGACGGCGAAAAAGCACTGTTCGCGGGCCTGATGATCGATCTCAGCGACATCGTCTGGCCAGGCGTCAGCATCGGTGGCTCGTTTGCCTGGGGCTGGGACGGTAAACCGGCGCGCGGCGGCGACTGGTCGCAGCAGCAGCGCCTGACGGAAACCGCCATCAATGGCGATCTGGTGTGGCAGGTGCAGTCCGGCTGGGCCAAAGACACGGTATTCAAGCTGCATCTCACCGCCTACAACAATCATAGCGATAACCCCAGCTGGGGCGGCGGCTATGGCAACGTTTTCCAGGATGAAAAGGACGTCAAATTCATGATGATTGCCCCTTTTAGCCTGTTCAATCACTCACGACACTAAGGATGATGACCATGAGGATTCGCTTCTCCGCGCTGACCGCAGCGCTGTTACTGGCCGGGCTGGCGCACGCCGAAACCCACGTTTTAATCAATCAGGTCGGCTACGATGTTGCCGCGCCGAAAAACGCCATCGTGCAGCTGACCGGCGACTCGCGCACTAAACCGCCGGTGAAATTTACCCTGCTGGATAATGAGACCAATAAAGCGGTGCTGAGCGGCACGCTGCAGCCGCAAGGTGACGTGCCGGGCTGGGGCGATCGCACCTTCTATCGTGCCGATTTCTCCGGCTGGCAAACGCCAGGCCGCTACGTGCTGCAAACCACCAGCAGTGACGGCGATGTGCGCTCCGGGCCGTTCATTATTGGTGCCGATCTGCTCGAGCGCTATACGCTGTCCGATGTGATTGCCTATTTCAAAAGCCAGCGCGTCACCGGCCTGTTCGATAAGGCGGACCGCAAACTGCCGCTGCCACCGGGCACCGGCAGCGGTACGGTTGACGTCCACGGCGGCTGGTATGACGCCACCGGCGATTACGGCGTGCACCTGTCGCACCAGAATCTGACCTCTTATTTCAATCCGCAGCAGGCGCCGCTGGTGGCGTGGAGTTTACTGCGCGGTTATCAAAATCTCGGGGCGCGGGATAACCCGAACTTTGATGAGTATCGCCGGCGCATGCTCGACGAAGGGCTGTACGGTGCCGATTTCCTGGTGCGCATGAAGCGGCCGGGTGAATCCTTCTTCCAGGCGATCTCGTCGCCGGGCAAAGAGAAGCTGGCTCAGGACCGGGTGATCGCCAATCCCAACTGGCGCACGCAGATTAAAGAGAAGGAGTCAGATTCCACCATTGTTGAAGAAGAGGCGGTCGGCCCGCTGGCGTGGCAGGCCAGCTTCCGATCCGGTGCCGGCATGTCAATTGCCGCGCTGGCGCTGGCCAGCACCATGGAAAATGACGGTAACTTTACGCGGCAGCAGTATCTGCAAACCGCAGAAGATGCCTTTGCCTTCCTGCAGAAAAATAATCTGCGCATGGTGAACGACGGCAAAGAGAACATCGTGGATGATTACACCGCGCTGCTGGCGGCTACCGAGCTGTATCGCGCCTCGCAAAAAGCGGTCTATCTGGCTGCGGCGCAGCAGCGTGCGGAGAGCCTGATGGCGCGACTGACGTCGCTGGATAACTGGCATGACTACTGGCGTGCCGACGGCGAAAAACGCCCGTTCTTCCATCCGTCCGATGCCGGTCTGCCGGTGATCGCGCTGCTGGAGTACGCGCGCATCGCGCCGCAGGCGCAGCAGGCGAACATCCGCCAGACGGTAAAACGCTCGCTGGGCTTTGAGCTGGCGGTCACCAAAGAGAGCAATAACCCGTTTGGCTATGCGCGCCAGCTGATTCAGCTGAAAGACGGCGTGAAGCGCACCAGCTTCTTCTTCCCGCACGACAGCGAAGCTGCGCCGTGGTGGCAGGGCGAAAACGCGCGTATCGCCTCGCTGGCCGCCGCCGCCCGTCAGGCGATGCCGCTGTTCGCGGACGATAAAGCCTTTACGCAGCAGCTGCAGAGTTATGCCTGGGATCAGCTCAACTGGATCCTCGGTCATAATCCGTACGACGTCAGCATGCTGACCGGCAGCGGCTATCGTCACATCAGCTATCTGTTCTTCAATTCGTGGAAATACACCACGCTGCCGGGCGGTATCGTCAACGGCATCACCGGCGCGTCGAATCAGGTGGCGGACGGTATCGCCTTTGACGAAGGTTATGCGGTCACACGGAAGGATGAAGACTGGCGCTGGGCGGAAGGCTGGCTGCCGCACTCGGCCTGGTATCTGTATGCGGTGAGCTTACCTGATCGTCACTGAGGTGATAAATCAGCCCGGCTTTTCGCCGGGCTTTTTACCGGTTGCCATTGCGTTTGACTGCTTATTGTTGCGACAACTGCCGACGGTTGCGTGATTTACGCCTACCACTTCCCGCGCCTCACCGCTAGAATGCAAACATCCTTGTGCCGCCAGCGCAGGACCGCTTGCGCCGCTGAAGGCGCAAAACGGGCGCGGCGGTCGGTGGACCGGTTAATGAAAAAGGTCAGAATCAGATGCGGATACGGCTCAGCAACGATGATGGAATTCAGACTCCCGGCATTGGCGTGTTCCCTGGCGTGAAGACATTACGACAGGTTGATCCTGGCGCCGGCGCGGCGCGGAAGAGGGCAGGCGACGGGCTGTACCAGGCTGAGGTGAACCCGGCATGGTAAACCGGCGCATCGAAACGCTTCTGGCCCAACTGCGCACGCAGGGTATTCACGATGAGCATCTGCTGAAAGCCATCGCTGATGTCCCGCGTGAACGCTTTATTGACGAGGCTTTTGAACATAAAGCCTGGGAGAATGTGGCGCTGCCAATTGGCAACGGCCAGACCATTTCTCAGCCTTATATGGTGGCGCGCATGACGGCGCTGCTGGAACTGAACCCGACTTCGCGCGTGCTGGAAATTGGCACCGGTTCGGGTTATCAGACCGCCATTCTCGCGCATCTGGTTAACCACGTTTACTCGGTTGAACGCATCAAAGGGCTGCAGTGGCAGGCGAAACGCCGCCTGAAGCAGCTCGATCTGCATAACATTTCCACACGCCACGGCGACGGCTGGCAGGGCTGGGCCGCGCGGGGGCCGTTTGATGCCATTATTGTGACTGCCGCACCGCCAGAAATTCCGACTGCGCTGATAGCGCAACTGGGAGAAGGCGGCAAAATGGTGCTGCCGGTGGGTGAGGACCAGCAGGTACTTAAGCGCCTGCGTCGTCAGGGTGGTGAAATCATTGAAGAAACGATTGAGCCGGTGCGCTTTGTGCCGCTGGTTCAGGGCGATCTGGCATAAAGCCATCTTACGTATTTCTTCACAATCGTTACATGGCATGGCGCAGTTGATATTGTTACTATCCTTGTTAATCAATGCGAAAGCGCGTTTTTGACGGCACAGATAGTGAATCATGCGGTCAACGTCGACACACAGTTTTATCCAGGATTGCCATCACGGGGGATCAATGAGCACGGGAAGCACAGTATTTCAATTACGCCGTCTGGCGGCACTTTCACTGGTCGGTTTTTGGCTGGCAGGCTGTAGCTCTGGCGACAACACACAAGCCCCCATCAGCCAGATTGGCAGCAACAGCGGTGATAGCGGTATGGCTGCTGCTCCCACCACAGGCGGCGGCATGATCGCCGCGCAGAACAGCACCGTGCCGGCGATGCCGCGTGGTGGAATGTTAAGCGGTGGTACACCATCAGCCGCGCCTGCGGGTGGAATGGTTAGTGGCAATAATAATGTGACCACCGAAAATGGTCGTATTGTGTACAATCGCAATTATGGGAATATTCCTAAAGGCAGCTACGGCGGTGAAACCTACACCGTTAAGCGAGGCGATACGCTGTTCTATATTGCCTGGATTACCGGCAATGATTTCCGCGATCTGGCACAGCGCAATAATATCGCGGCCCCCTATAGCCTGAGCGCCGGGCAGACGTTACAGGTGGGTAACGGTAACGGTCAGACCATCACCGGTGGTAACGCGATAACCGCAGCGGATGCCACGCAGGGCGGCGTTCCGGTGGCATCGAATCAGACGCAAATTAAATCTACCCCTGTTGCACAGCAACCTGTTATTACGTATTCTGATGATTCGGGTTCGACAGGCGGGAAAATGCTGCCGTCGAAAGGGGCAAATAATGTGGCAACGACCACAGCTCCGGTTACCGCACCGCCCACAGTTAGCAGCACAACTAATAGCACAACACCAGTGGGAAGCTGGCGTTGGCCGACTGATGGGAAGATCATCGATAACTTCTCCGCTGCGGAAGGCGGAAACAAAGGGATCGATATCGCCGGGTCGCGTGGACAACCTGTCGTCGCCACTGCATCAGGAAGAGTGGTATACGCAGGCAACGCGCTCCGCGGGTACGGTAATTTAATCATCATCAAACACAACGATGATTACCTGAGTGCCTACGCCCACAACGATACCATGCTGGTCCGGGAACAACAGGAAGTTAAGGCGGGGCAAAAAATCGCTACCATGGGTAGCACCGGAACCAGTTCAGTAAGATTGCACTTTGAAATTCGTTACAAGGGGAAATCCGTAAACCCGTTGCGTTATTTACCGCAGCGATAATCCGGCAGAACCTTAGGTGTTCTGCCCTTGGATCACGGGTAGGAGCCGCTTATGAGCCAGAATACGCTGAAAGTTAATGAGTTACACGATGATGCGGAATTCGAGGAGAACGGAGCTGAGGTTTTTGATGAGAAGGCTCTCGTTGAGAACGAACCTGGTGATAATGAAGTAGCTGAAGAAGAGTTGCTGTCACAGGGTGCGACGCAACGCGTTCTGGATGCGACGCAGCTTTACCTCGGCGAGATTGGTTATTCACCACTGTTAACGGCGGAAGAAGAAGTGTTCTTCGCCCGTCGCGCATTACGCGGTGACATTCCTTCTCGTCGTCGCATGATCGAAAGTAACTTACGCCTGGTGGTAAAGATTGCCCGTCGTTATAGCAATCGTGGTCTGGCGCTGCTGGATCTGATTGAAGAGGGTAATCTCGGCCTGATTCGCGCCGTAGAGAAGTTTGACCCGGAACGCGGGTTCCGCTTCTCAACTTATGCCACCTGGTGGATTCGTCAGACCATTGAACGGGCTATCATGAACCAAACCCGTACTATTCGTCTGCCGATTCACATTGTTAAAGAACTGAACGTTTACCTGCGTACCGCGCGTGAACTGTCGCACAAGCTGGACCATGAGCCGAGTGCGGAAGAGATCGCCGAGCAGCTGGACAAGCCAGTTGATGACGTAAGCCGTATGTTGCGTCTCAACGAGCGCATTACGTCGGTTGATACGCCGTTAGGCGGTGATTCCGAGAAAGCGCTGCTGGATATCCTGGCCGATGAGAAAGATAACGGTCCGGAAGACACCACGCAGGACGATGATATGAAACAGAGCATCGTTAAGTGGTTGTTTGAACTCAATGCCAAGCAGCGTGAAGTGCTGGCACGTCGTTTCGGCCTGTTAGGCTATGAAGCGGCAACGCTGGAAGATGTGGGCCGCGAAATCGGTTTAACCCGTGAGCGTGTCCGTCAGATTCAGGTAGAAGGTCTGCGTCGTCTGCGTGAAATTCTGCAGACGCAGGGTCTGAATATCGAAGCACTGTTCCGCGAATAAGCCGTAGCTGGCAATAAAAACGGTGACCATAAGGTCACCGTTTTTTTATGCCTGTCATTCAGGCCGGCGCGCCGCGCACGCGCCGGTGACTGATTACATCAGGGTTTTCAGACGGTAAATCCACTCCAGCGCCTGTTTGGGCGTCAGGCTGTCCGGATCGAGCGCTTCCAGCGCTTCCACTGCCGGCGAGGTTTCCGCCACCAGCAGCGGCAGCTGTGAGCCCTCCACCGTTGAGCCGGCAGAACTGCCCGACAGCGCTTCCAGCTCTTTTAACTTGTGGCGCGCACGCTTAATCACCTCTTTCGGCACACCGGCCAGCGCCGCCACGGCCAGGCCGTAGCTCTTGCTCGCGGCGCCATCCTGCACGCTGTGCATAAAGGCGATGGTGTCACCGTGTTCCACCGCATCAAGATGCACATTCACCACGCCTTCCATTTTCTCCGGCAGGGTCGTGAGCTCGAAGTAGTGGGTGGCAAACAGCGTCATGGCTTTGATGCGATTCGCCAGGCTTTCGGCACAGGCCCAGGCGAGCGACAGGCCATCATAAGTGGACGTCCCGCGGCCGATTTCGTCCATCAGCACCAGGCTGTTTTCGGTGGCGTTATGCAGAATGTTGGCGGTCTCGGTCATCTCGACCATAAAGGTAGAGCGACCGGAGGCGAGATCGTCAGCGGCACCGACACGGGTAAAGATGCGATCGATGGGGCCGATCACCGTCTCTTCCGCTGGCACATAGCTGCCGATCCAGGCCATCAGCGCAATCAGGGCCGTCTGCCGCATATAAGTACTCTTACCGCCCATGTTGGGGCCGGTAATGATCAGCATGCGACGCTGCATCGAGAGCGACAGCGGGTTGGCAATGAACGGCTCTTTCAGCACCTGTTCCACCACCGGATGGCGACCGGCGGTGATGCGAATCCCGGCTTTCTCCTGCAGCACCGGGCGGCAATAGTTGAGCGTCCAGGCGCGCTCGGCCAGGTTGGCCAGTACGTCCAGTTCAGCCAGCGCCGCGGCGCTCTGCTGCAGCGCTTCGAGGTGCGGCAGCAGGCGATCGAACAGCTCGTCATACAGGCTCTTTTCCAGCGCCAGCGCTTTGCCTTTCGACGTGAGGACCTTGTCTTCGTACTCTTTCAGTTCGGGAATGATATAGCGCTCGGCATTTTTCAGCGTCTGGCGGCGGACGTAATGGATAGGCACCAGATGGCTCTGTCCGCGGCTGACCTGGATGTAATAGCCGTGCACAGCGTTGAAGCCAACCTTCAGCGTATCCAGCCCCAGTTTTTCGCGCTCGCGAATCTCCAGGCGGTCAAGATAGTCGCTGGCGCCGTCGGCCAGCGCGCGCCACTCGTCCAGCTCGGCGTTATAGCCGGGCGCGATAACACCACCGTCGCGCACCAGCACTGGCGGCGATTCAATAATGGCGCTTTCCAGCAGTTCGCGCAGTTCGCTGAAATCCCCCATCCGGTCGCGCAGCACATTCAGATGAGGTGCGGCCACGCCCGCTAACTGGGTATTGAGTTCTGGTAATTGCTGGAAGGCATGACGCATGCGTGCCAGATCGCGCGGACGCGCGGTGCGCAGCGCCAGACGTGCCAGAATACGCTCCAGATCGCCTACCTGGCGCAGCACCGGTTGCAGTTCTTCGCTCAGCGACTGCAGTTCGGCAATTGATTCCTGGCGGCGCGTGATGGTGGCTACGTCGCGCAGCGGCATATGCAGCCAGCGCTTCAGCATGCGGCTGCCCATCGGCGTGACGGTTTTATCCAGCACCGCCGCGAGCGTATTTTCGCTGCCGCCCGCCAGATTCTGGGTGATTTCCAGATTGCGCCGGGTGGCCGCATCCATAATGACGCTGTCCTGCTGGCGCTCCATACTCAGTGAACGAATATGCGGCAGTGAGGTGCGCTGCGTATCTTTGACATACTGCAGCAGACAGCCCGCCGCGCGCAGCGCCAGATGCGCCTGCTCGACGCCAAAGCCGCTGAGATCGCGCGTGCCAAACTGCAGGTTTAACTGCTGACGTGCGGTGTCGATTTCGAATTCCCACAGCGGACGCCGCCGCAGCCCGCGGCGCTGATCGATCAGCGTCATGGCCTGCAAATCTTCCGGATAAAGTAGCTCTGCCGGATTGGTGCGCTGCAGTTCGGCCGCCATGGTCTCGACATCGCCCGGCTCGCTAAGGCGGAAACGCCCGGAGCTGATATCCAGCGTGGCATAGCCAAAACCGCGCTGGCTCTGGAAGATGGCTGCCAGCAGGTTATCCTGGCGCTCCTGCAGTAACGCTTCATCACTGATGGTGCCGGGCGTTACAATGCGCACCACTTTACGCTCAACCGGCCCTTTGCTGAGTGCCGGATCGCCAATCTGTTCACAGATCGCCACCGATTCGCCCAGCTGCACCAGCTTCGCCAGATAGCCCTCCACGGCATGATAGGGCACGCCGGCCATCGGGATCGGTTCCCCGGCGGACGCACCGCGTTTGGTCAGCGAGATCTCCAGCAGCTGCGATGCGCGTCTGGCATCGTCGTAGAACAGCTCATAGAAATCGCCCATGCGATAAAACAGCAGGATGTCAGGATGATCGGCCTTCAGGCGCAGGTATTGCTGCATCATGGGGGTGTGGCCACTGAAGTCCATTTGCTCTGCTCCTTTCATCTCATTCTCACTCAGGATTCACTCTTTTGATTTCCGCTGGCTGGACAGGGGGCAGCCGGGGATGGATGGTTATCACACTGGCGGATAACGAAAGGGCAAATGTTAGCATTTTTGCGCAGCCCGCTTCATCCGCCAGCCGATGTTTCTGGCTGGCGACCATATCAAATTGCGACAGGCGGTAAAAAGCAAATTTTACGCGGCGGGGAAAACTGTGGAGCCAGCACGCAAATTCGGCGCTTAGCCGCGGCCGTGCGAGGCCGCTGCCGCGCTACAGGTGAGCGTCAGTTCGGTCAGTGCACCCCTTACCTCAGCGGCGTTTTCATTACCTGACCAGAGATAGGGCTGGTCATAACTGCAGAATCACAACGGGCGTAAATTTACGACATTGCTCTGTAAGTCGCTTCGTTGAACGATTACCATGAGCATTCGTGTTTCATCTGGCTTATGGATATCCGATGCGTTTTAAGGTTGCTCTTCTTCCGCTTATTTGTTTGCTTGCTGCCTGCAGCAGTAAGCCTGCCCCCCAGCAGCAATCCGCCGTTGTGCCTGCACCGAAAGGGGGGTTTTTACTGGAACCTTCTCACGCCATTCAGCCGATGTTTGGCGACTTTGCCGGTAATCCGGCGGCGGAACAATTTATCGATCAGATGGTGGCGAAGCACGGTTTCAACCGCGACCAGCTGCATGCGGTCATTGGTCAGGCGAAGCGACTGGATTACGTGCTGCGCCTGATGGATCAGCAGGCACCGAGCTATACGCCGCCGAGCGGGCCGAACGGCGCGTGGATTCGCTATCGCAATAAATTCATCACCCCGGATAACGTGCAGAACGGCGTCGCCTTCTGGAATCAATATCAGGATGCGCTGCAGCGCGCCCAGCAGGTGTATGGCGTACCGCCGGAGATCATCGTCGGGATTATCGGGGTGGAAACACGCTGGGGTCGGGTGATGGGCAAAACCCGTCTGCTGGATGCGCTGGCGACGCTCTCGTTTAGCTATCCGCGCCGTGCCGCTTACTTCAGCAGCGAGCTGGAAACCTTCCTGCTGATGGCGCGCACCGAGCAGGACGATCCGCTGGATCTGCGCGGCTCTTTCGCCGGTGCCATGGGCTACGGCCAGTTTATGCCGTCCTCCTATAAGCAGTATGCGGTCGATTTTAACGGCGACGGCCATATCAATCTGTGGGATCCGGTGGATGCCATCGGCAGCGTTGCCAACTACTTTAAAGCGCACGGCTGGCGTTCCGGTGAAAACGTCGCCGTGCCCGCCAGCGGTCAGGCACCGGCGCTGGAGAACGGTTTCAAAACCTCTTATTCAGTGAATACGCTGGCGGCCAGCGGTCTGGCACCGCAGGGTTCGCTGGACGGCAACAGCCAGGTCAGCCTGCTGCGGCTGGATCTCGGCACCAGCTATCAATACTGGTACGGTCTGCCTAATTTCTACGTGATTACGCGCTACAACCACAGCACGCACTATGCCATGGCGGTGTGGCAGCTGGGGCAGGCGGTCGCCCAGGCGCGTCAGGGCAACATGCTTTAATCCTGTCCTTATAAAGTATGAGGGTATAAGATGGCGCCCGTTTTGCGGTGCCTTCTTCATCGCATACCGACCACTGAGGAATATGTATGACGACTTTACCTGCCTGCCCGGCCTGCCAGGCAGATTACACCTGGCAGGAGGGTGAAAACCTGAACTGCCCCTCCTGCGGCCATATCTGGTCCGCCAGCGCGGATGACAGCAGCGAAGGGCTGGTGGTGCGCGATGCCAACGGTAACCTGCTGGCAGATGGCGATAGCGTAACCGTAGTGAAAGATCTCAAGGTGAAAGGCAGCTCTTCCACCCTGAAAATCGGCACCAAAGTGAAAAGCATCCGTCTGGTTGAAGGTGACCACAATATCGATTGCAAAATCGACGGCTTCGGTCCGATGAAACTCAAATCTGAGTTTGTGAAAAAGAACTAATTGCAGGACGGCCATGTGCCGTCCTGTTGCTTTTCCCCCGCAGGATGCGGAAGTAATGACATCCGCGCCCGTGCGCGCTATCACCTCGCCTGAGCCTGCAGCCCTGACTCCGCTGCGCCACCCACACTTTTTCGGCAACCGCACTTTTCTCTTCGCGCCTCGCGCAGCAAAACAGGTAGTGTGTGACTCTTCCACACAGACAGGAGCGTTGCTATGCAAGACTGGAATCCCCAGCTGTATCGTCAGTTTGAATCTGAGCGTACGCGTCCGGCACAGGAGTTGCTGGCGCGTATTCCCGTCAACGAGGTGCGCTTTGCTACGGACCTGGGATGTGGCCCGGGCAACAGTACGGAACTGCTGGCGCAGGCCTGGCCGCAGGCGCACATCACCGGCATCGACAGCTCTGAGGCGATGCTGGAACAGGCGCGGCAACGCCTGCCGGGCTGTGATTTTCGTCAGGCCGATATCCGCAGCTGGCAGCCTGAGCAGCCGCAACAGGTCATTTATGCCAACGCGTCGCTGCAATGGCTGACCGACCACGAAACCTTGTTGCCGCATCTGGTCAACCAGCTGGCACCGGGCGGTGCACTGGCGGTACAAATGCCGGATAATCTGCAGGAGCCGTCGCATCGTCTGATGCGTGAGGTGGCCGCCAGCTCACGCTGGCAGGCGCATATTTCGCCTCAGGCGGCAGAGCGTAAACGCCTGCTGAGCAGCGATTGCTACTATGATTTATTAGGCGATGCAGGCTGTCAGGTCGATATCTGGCGCACCACTTACTATCATCCGATGGCGGATGCGCAGGCGATCATCAGCTGGCTGCGTGCCACCGGGTTGCGTCCGTTCCTTGCCGCGCTGGATGAGGCGCAGCAGGCGGACTTTTTACACGACTATCATCAGGCGCTGCTGCCCGCTTACCCGACGCGCAGTAATGGACAGGTTTTGCTGGCCTTCCCGCGTTTATTTATGGTGGCGGTGAAAATGCGCTGACCCTGCCGGAACGCAGTGCGCAAAATGCGACGGCGGCGGTTGAAAAGGGCTTGTCGCCGCACCATTTACTGCTAACGTGAAGCGCCACAACAGGAGAAGGCGATGAACGACGAACAACTTCAGCAGCTCAGCCGCCGTATTGGCGAACAGCTCAGGCATCGTCAGGCGACGGTGACGGCGGCGGAGTCCTGTACCGGCGGCTGGATTGCCAAAGTGTTTACTGATATCAGTGGCAGTTCGGCCTGGTTTGAGCGCGGCTTTGTTACCTACAGCAATGAGGCCAAGCAGCAGATGGTTGGCGTGCAGGCGGCGACGCTGGCGCAGCACGGTGCCGTCAGTGAGCAAACGGTACGCGAAATGGTGACCGGCGCCTGTGCCGCGGCCGGCGCTGGCTACGGTATTGCGGTGAGCGGCATCGCCGGACCGGATGGCGGCACGGCTGAAAAGCCGGTCGGTACCGTCTGGTTTGCGCTGGCGGGTCCGGAGGGCCGCGTGCTGGCGCAGCGCCAGCAGTTTGCCGGCGATCGCGATGCTGTCCGGCGTCAGTCGGTCAGCTGGGCGCTGCAGGCGCTGCTGGATGAATTTCTGACAAATTAAACTTGATACTGTATGACTATACAGTATAATTAGCGGCAACAGAACGAGCAGGCATACACGGTGCCCGCTCACCCGGCATGATTAGGAGTGGAAATGGCGATTGACGAGAACAAACAGAAGGCTTTAGCTGCCGCGCTGGGCCAGATTGAGAAACAATTTGGTAAAGGCTCCATCATGCGCCTGGGTGAAGACCGCTCGATGGATGTTGAAACCATCTCTACCGGCTCCCTGTCGCTGGACATCGCGCTGGGCGCGGGTGGCCTGCCAATGGGCCGTATCGTTGAGATCTACGGACCTGAGTCCTCCGGTAAAACCACGCTGACCCTGCAGGTCATTGCTGCTGCGCAGCGTAAAGGCAAAACCTGTGCCTTTATTGATGCCGAGCACGCGCTGGATCCGGTATACGCCAAGAAACTGGGCGTCGACATTGATAACCTGCTGTGTTCGCAGCCGGATACCGGTGAGCAGGCGCTGGAGATCTGTGATGCGCTGGCCCGTTCGGGTGCGGTAGACGTGATCATCGTTGACTCCGTGGCGGCGCTGACGCCGAAAGCGGAAATCGAAGGTGAAATCGGTGATTCGCACATGGGTCTGGCTGCGCGTATGATGAGCCAGGCGATGCGTAAGCTGGCGGGTAACCTTAAGCAGTCCAACACGCTGCTGATCTTCATCAACCAGATTCGTATGAAGATTGGTGTGATGTTCGGTAACCCGGAAACCACCACCGGTGGTAACGCCCTGAAATTCTACGCCTCCGTGCGTCTGGATATCCGCCGTATCGGCGCCATTAAAGAGGGCGACGAAGTGGTGGGGAGCGAAACCCGCGTTAAAGTGGTGAAGAACAAAGTGGCAGCACCGTTTAAGCAGGCTGAGTTCCAGATCATGTACGGTGAAGGCATCAACACCTTCGGCGAGCTGGTTGACCTCGGCGTGAAGCACAAACTGGTGGAAAAAGCCGGTGCGTGGTACAGCTACAACGGCGATAAAATCGGCCAGGGTAAAGCGAACGCTACCAACTTCCTCAAAGAGAATCCGGCGATTGCCAATGAGCTCGACGTTAAGCTGCGTGACATGCTGCTGACCGGTGCGACGGCGGAAGCGGCGACAGCGGATAGCGCGGCTGATAAATACGAAGAAGCCAGCGAAACCAACGAAGATTTCTAACCATACCCACGGGAGCAGCAATGCTCCCGTTTTGCTTTTTCCCGCCCGTGCTTTTCCTCTCTGCCTTCTTGCTTTACCCTGCGCAACAGTCACAACAAGGTAATCCTATGTCATCGACCTCATCACAGGCTCCGGAGCCAACCTTTTCCCGGGTACTCGATCGTGCCATGCGTATTTTGTCGCAGCGCGACCATAGCCGCGACGAGCTGAAACGCAAACTGCAGCTGAACAATCAGCGTGCGGCCTGGCTGCAGCAACAGGAGAGCCAGCCGATACCGGAAGTGCTGCTGGAGAAAGTGCTCGACTGGTGTCAGGAGAATGGCTGGCTCAACGACCAGCGTTTTACTGAACGCTTTATTCAGAGTCGAGCGCGCAAAGGCTATGGTCCACAGCGGGTGCGCATGGAGCTGCAGCAAAAAGGCATCGACCGTGATGAGATCAACCAGGCGCTGTTCGATAGCGAGGTTGACTGGAGCCACTGCGCGGCCGAGGTCGCTAAACGTAAATTCGGCGAACCGCTGCCGCAAAGCTGGGCGGAAAAAAGCAAAGTCCAGCGCTTTCTGATGTCGAAAGGCTTTATGATGGAAGACATTCAGGCGATTTTCAGAAATATTGACGACTGAAAGGCGATGGGATTTTACTTCCCATTGAAGAAAATTTATCTTATTCCCACTTTTTGTTCCTCAGTCAGTGGCGGGCCGGGCGCATGCGGTTTGCCAGCGAAAGGGAACGTTCGTTAGCGTGATTCCAGGAATTTTATGAGCAAGAGCACTGCTGAGATCCGTCAAGCGTTTCTCGACTTTTTTCATAGCAAGGGACATCAGGTTGTAGCCAGCAGCTCCCTCGTACCAAACAACGATCCGACGTTGCTGTTTACTAACGCCGGCATGGTGCAATTTAAAGACGTTTTCCTTGGTCAGGACAAGCGAGATTATTCGCGTGCCACCACGTCGCAGCGCTGCGTGCGTGCCGGCGGTAAGCACAATGACCTGGAAAACGTCGGCTACACCGCGCGTCACCACACCTTCTTTGAAATGCTGGGCAACTTCAGCTTTGGCGACTACTTCAAGAAAGAAGCCATTGCCTACGCCTGGGAACTGCTGACGGGCGAGCAGTGGTTTAAGCTGCCGAAAGAGCGTCTGTGGGTAACCGTATACGAAACCGATGACGAAGCCTTTGAAATCTGGGCTAATGACATCGGCGTACCGCGCGAACGTATTATCCGCATTGGCGATAATAAAGGCGGTGCTTACGCCTCTGACAACTTCTGGCAGATGGGTGACACCGGCCCTTGCGGTCCGTGCACCGAAATCTTCTACGATCACGGCGACCATATCTGGGGCGGCCCTCCGGGCAGTCCGGAAGAAGATGGCGATCGCTATATCGAAATCTGGAACATCGTGTTCATGCAGTTCAACCGTCAGGCCGACGGCACCATGCAGCCACTGCCGAAACCGTCGGTGGATACCGGTATGGGCCTTGAGCGTATCGCCGCGGTACTGCAGCATGTGAACTCCAACTATGAAATCGATCTGTTCGCGAAGCTGATTAACGCGGTGGCGCAGGTAACCGGCGCCACCGATCTGAACAATAAATCACTGCGCGTGATCGCCGACCACATCCGTTCATGTGCCTTCCTGATTGCCGATGGTGTCATCCCGTCGAATGAAAACCGTGGCTATGTGCTGCGCCGCATCATTCGTCGCGCGGTGCGTCATGGCAACATGCTGGGCGCGAAAGAAGCCTTCTTCTACAAACTGGTGGCTCCGCTGATCGAGGTGATGGGCGCAGCAGGTGAGGATCTCAAGCGTCAGCAGAAGCACGTTGAGAACGCCCTGAAAAATGAAGAAGAGCAGTTTGCTAAAACGCTGGAGCGTGGCCTGGCACTGCTGGACGACGAGCTGGCGAAGCTGAAAGGCGACACCCTCGACGGCGAAACGGTTTTCCGTCTGTATGACACCTTCGGCTTCCCGGCGGACCTGACTGCTGACGTATGCCGTGAGCGTAATCTGAAGATTGACGAAGCGGGCTTTGAAGCGGCGATGGAGCAGCAGCGTCAGCGTGCGCGTGAAGCCAGCGGCTTCGGTACCGATTACAACACGGTTATCCGCTTTGATACGCCGACTGAATTCAAAGGTTACGACCACCTCTCGCTCGAGGCGACGGTGCAGGCGCTGTTTGTGGACGGCCAGCAGGTTGAGCAGGTTACTGCCGGGCAGGATGCGGTGGTGATTCTGGATCAGACACCGTTCTACGGTGAGTCTGGCGGCCAGGTGGGTGATACCGGCGTTCTGACCGGGCAAAATGCTGAATTTAGCGTGCAGGATACGCAAAAATATGGCAAAGCCTTTGGTCATATCGGTAAGCTACGCCAGGGTCAGCTGCGGGTGGGCGATCGCCTGCAGGCGCAGGTCGATGAAGTACGTCGTTCGCGCATCATCCTTAACCACTCAGCGACGCATCTGATGCACGAAGCGTTGCGCGAAGTGCTGGGCGATCACGTTGGCCAGAAAGGCTCGCTTAACAACGACAAGTACCTGCGTTTTGACTTCTCACACGGCGAAGCCATGAAGCCGCAGCAGATTCGTGCGGTTGAGGATATCGTTAACGCCCAGATTCGCCGCAACCTGCCTATCACCACTAACGTGATGGACCTGGAAGAGGCGAAAGCGCTGGGCGCCACCGCGCTGTTCGGTGAGAAGTACGATCAGCGTGTGCGCGTAGTCAGCATGGGCGAGTACTCCATTGAGCTGTGCGGCGGTACACACGCGGCCCGCACCGGTGACATCGGCCTGTTCCGCATTCAGGGCGAAGCCGGCACGGCGGCGGGTATTCGCCGTATCGAAGCGGTGACCGGTGAAGCCGCGATTGCACAACTGCACGCGCAGAGCGATCAGCTAACCGATATTGCTCAGGTGGTGAAAGCCAACCACAGTAATCTGAACGAGAAAGTGCGCGGACTGGTAGAAAACGTGCGTGCGCTGGAGAAAGAGCTGCAACAGCTACGCGATCAGCAAGCGGCGCAGGAAAGCGCTTCACTGAGTAGCAAAGCGGTTGAGGTGAAGGGCGCGAAACTGCTGGTAAGCGAACTCAGCAATGTCGAGCCAAAAATGCTGCGCACGATGGTGGACGATCTGAAAAATCAGCTTGGTTCTGCTGTCATCGTACTGGCAACCGTTGCAGAAGGTAAGGTGTCGCTGATTGCTGGCGTCACCAAAGATCTGACCGATCGGGTGAAGGCCGGTGAGCTGATTGGCGAACTGGCTGCGCAGGTTGGCGGTAAAGGCGGCGGGCGTCCGGACCTGGCGCAGGCTGGCGGAACCGACGCCCAGGCACTTTCTGGCGCGCTGGCTGGCGTGCCGGAGTGGGTGAGTAACCGGCTGTAACGAAATAAAATTAAGCATCGTGAAGAGCGCCAGGAACATCTGTTTCGGCGCTTTTTAACGCGGTGTGCACCAGGTAATGACAAAGTCCGGTTGATGTAGTGTATTTCGGCTAAACTAACTATCAGCAGAATGTATTGGCATGGCAGAACACAATGGTGTATTTGTCATAGGCATTGTTCAGCGTTATATGATGGATATGGCCGGGAGACCGAACAGGCCCGACTCTTTTAATCTTTCAAGGAGCAAAGAATGCTTATTCTAACTCGTCGAGTTGGTGAAACCCTCATGATTGGTGATGAGGTAACTGTAACGGTGCTGGGTGTTAAGGGTAACCAGGTCCGCATAGGCGTAAACGCGCCAAAAGAAGTGTCGGTTCACCGTGAAGAGATCTATCAGCGCATCCAGGCTGAAAAAACACAGAGTACACCTCAATAACGTATTCAGTGCCTCGCTGTGTGGCGAGGCGCTACCGCTTCTCTCCCTCCCGTCGTTATTTTTATCCGTTCACGCTCTCCTGATTTTTCCGCGAATTATGTCGGCTGCCGCACGCTTTTACTGTTGATAAATCACTCTTTTTGTCGGCAAAACATGCGGATTGCACGTCATTTGCGCAATCAAACCTGAATCGGTAAAAAGTCGGGAAAAATTGTTTGACTTATAAGTCCGGGAAAGTAATATGTGCGCCACGCAGTGCCGATGAGCGGAAACAAAGTTCAAAAGCACGGTTCGCAAGAACGCGTAAGGTGAGGTGGCCGAGAGGCTGAAGGCGCTCCCCTGCTAAGGGAGTATGCGGTCAAAAGCTGCATCCGGGGTTCGAATCCCCGCCTCACCGCCATTTTCCGATGCATCCATAGCTCAGCTGGATAGAGTACTCGGCTACGAACCGAGCGGTCGGAGGTTCGAATCCTCCTGGATGCACCATCTTCTGCAAGATGGAAAGTGCCTCAGTGTGTCATGATGCGATAATCGTTCAGGACGTACTAAGGAGGATAACGTTGCTTCAGCAACGGCCCGCAGGGTGAGGCGCAAGCCGAATAATCCTCCTGGATGCACCATCTTCGGATATGGTATTTACTTCAGAGTAGTAAGAGTGAACGAGTAGTTCCTTTCATGGTGAGTTGTTAGCACCCTGCGTTGTACAAGAATCATTTAATGCATCCATAGCTCAGCTGGATAGAGTACTCGGCTACGAACCGAGCGGTCGGAGGTTCGAATCCTCCTGGATGCACCATTCTTTGTATCATTCCCAGGTTGATTTCAGTTAGTCCATCGTAAGAAAATCTCTCAATGCATCCATAGCTCAGCTGGATAGAGTACTCGGCTACGAACCGAGCGGTCGGAGGTTCGAATCCTCCTGGATGCACCATTCTCTGTGTTATTCTCAAGTCTGTTCAGTTTGTTCATCGAAAGAAAATCTCAATGCATCCATAGCTCAGCTGGATAGAGTACTCGGCTACGAACCGAGCGGTCGGAGGTTCGAATCCTCCTGGATGCACCATCTTCTGCAAGATGGAAAGTGCCTCAGTGTGTCATGATGCGATAATCGTTCAGGACGTACTAAGGAGGATAACGTTGCTTCAGCAACGGCCCGCAGGGTGAGGCGCCAGCCGAATCATCCTCCTGGATGCACCATCAAATAAAAAGCAAACTGCCCTTGTGCGCTGTTCCGCTTCATTCCTGACCCGATTCAATATCCGCATTCCGAAAGATTTTCTCACGCGCCGTCTCCATCAAAAAATCACTGCATTTACCGCCATTTATCGCCGGTCGCGCGCTCTGACCTTATTCTGAAAACGAAAATTGCTAATGCTTTCAAAGCATTTGCGGTTAAGCCTGCCTGGCGACAACCTGAGCGCATTACGCTAAAGTAATGGCTCATTTTGTGGTGTTAATGGAGTCACAATGTACGACCACTATGACGCCCTGATTTTCGATATGGACGGCACCATTCTTGATACCGAGCCGACACATCGAAAAGCCTGGCAGCAGGTGCT
Organism: Type-C symbiont of Plautia stali; assembly: GCF_059730935.1. Classification (NCBI taxonomy): domain Bacteria; kingdom Pseudomonadati; phylum Pseudomonadota; class Gammaproteobacteria; order Enterobacterales; family Enterobacteriaceae; species Type-C symbiont of Plautia stali. Next base: position 1,005,940 of record NZ_AP035923.1, read on the forward strand.
GAGCCGCTATGGTTTCACCATGGACGAAGCAAAGATGGTGGCATTCAACGGGGCACCCACCTGGCAACTGGCCCGCTACATTCTGGAACAGAATCAGGCGCAGCACGATCCGCATCAGCTGGCGGCAGAGAAAACTGCGGCATTGAAAGCGATGCTGCTGGAAGACGTGCGTCCGCTGCCACTGATGGAGGTGGTCAAAGCCTATCACGGTCGCCGTCCGATGGCGGTTGGCACCGGCAGCGAACACAGCTTAGCCAAAGCGCTGCTGGAAGCGCTCAACGTTTATCATCTGTTTGATGCGGTAGTCGGCGCGGACGATGTCCAGCGTCATAAGCCGCAGCCTGATACCTTCTTACGCTGTGCAGAGCTGATGGGCGTTGCGCCTGCGCGCTGCGTGGTATTCGAGGATGCTGACTTTGGCGTACAGGCGGCTAAAGCGGCGGGCATGGATGTGGTTGATGTCCGTTTACTGTGAATGAATTTCTGACGTATGGATCGTTATTCGGCAGTAGCTTTCTGAGTGCAACGCTGCTTCCGGGCAGCTCAGAAGCGGTGCTGATTGCGTTATTGATCGCCCAGAAAGGGTCGGTCTATGGATTGTTACTGGCTGCATCAGTGGGAAACACGCTGGGCGGCCTGACCAACATTCTTCTTGGTCGCCTGATGCCAGCAACAGGGCAGGGGCGATGGCACGACACAGCAATGACGTGGCTACAACGATGGGGACCCGCAGCGCTGCTGTTTAGCTGGCTGCCAGTGGTGGGCGATTTACTCTGCGTGCTCGCAGGGTGGTTGCGCTTCTCCTGGCTACCCTGCGTGCTGTTTCTCGCCCTGGGTAAAACGCTGCGTTATATCGTTATCGCGACCGCCACTTTACAAGGTATGCAATGGTGGCATTGATTCGCACAGATTCGAGGCTACGGTTAACATTATGCTGAACAAAAATAAATTATTCACACAGCGGGAGGTTAATGTGATCCCGGACGTATCAAAAGCGCTCTCCTGGCTGGAAGCGCATCCCGACGCGTTAAAGGGTATCGGCCGTGGCATTGAACGTGAAACACTTCGCGTCCAGCCGAATGGTCATCTGGCTACCACTGGCCACCCTGAATCGCTGGGTTCAGCGCTGAAGCACGACTGGATTACCACCGATTTTGCTGAAACGCTGCTGGAGTTCATCACCCCGGTGGATCAGAACATCGATCGCTCCCTTGCGTTTCTGCGTGACATCCACCGTCACGTGGCGCGCGAGCTGGGCGACGAGCGCATGTGGCCGTTCAGTATGCCGGGCTATGTTGAAGATGTGGACAACATTGAGCTGGCGCAGTACGGCAGCTCCAATATCGGCAAAATGAAAACCCTGTATCGTCAGGGGCTGAAAAACCGCTACAGCGCGCTGATGCAGATTATTTCTGGCGTGCACTATAACTTCTCGCTGCCACTGTCGTTCTGGCAGGAGTGGGCGGATGTCAAAGACGCGGAGAGCGGCAAAGAGACCATCTCGGCGGGCTATCTGCGCCTGATCCGCAACTACTATCGCTACGGCTGGGTGATTCCTTACCTATTTGGCGCTTCGCCAGCCATCTGCTCTTCCTTCCTGCAGGGACGAGAAAGTAAGCTGCCGTTCGAAACCAACGGCGAAGGAACATTGTGGCTGCCGTATGCCACTTCGCTGCGCCTGAGTGATTTGGGCTACACCAATAAATCACAAAGCGGGCTGGGCATTACCTTCAACTCGCTGGAAGGATATGTCGCTGCGCTGAAAGCGGCGATCAAAACGCCGTCTGCCGAATATGCGGCGATGGGCACCAAAGACGCGGAAGGTAACTGGCTGCAGCTCAATACCAACGTGCTGCAAATCGAGAACGAACTGTACGCGCCGATTCGTCCGAAACGCGTGACCCGCTCGGGTGAGGCACCGTCCGATGCGCTGCTGCGCGGCGGCATTGAGTATATTGAAGTGCGTTCACTGGACATCAACCCGTTCTCTGCCATCGGTGTGGACGCCGATCAGGCGCGCTTCCTCGATCTGTTCCTGATCTGGTGTACGCTGGCCGATGCGCCGGAGATGAGCGCAGATGAGCTGCTGTGCAGCCGGAAAAACTGGAACCGCGTGGTGCTGGAAGGGCGCAAGCCGGGTCAGGTGATCGGCGTGGGCTGCAGTGATACGGAACATCTGCTGGTTGATGTCGGTAAAGCGCTGTTTGCCGATCTGCGCCGGGTGGCTGAAGTGCTGGATAGCAACGACGGCAGCACGCAATATCAACAGGTTTGCGATCAACTGGTAGCGTCGTTTGACGATCCTGAGCTAACCTATTCGGCGCGCATTCTGCAAGCCATTAAAGAGCAGGGGCTGACCGGAGCCGGCGTGGCGCTGGCCGAGCAGTATCGGCATCTGCTGTGCGAAGAGCCGCTGGAAATTCTCACCGAAGCCGATTTTAGCCGTCAGGCGCAGGAGTCGGTGCTGAAACAGCAGCAGCTGGAGCAGAGTGATACACTGGATTTTGCCAGCTATTTGGCAGGTCGCGAAGGCTAGAAAAGAAAATGGCCACATCACTGTGGCCTAAATTAACATCTCTGTTGTCAGGGATGATGATAACAAATGCGCGTCTTTCATATATTCAGACGTTGGGCGAACAGAAAAGTTTCATCGTTTTAAAAAAAATCTCAAAACAGGAGGTGACGTATGCCACTACTGGATAGTTTTACTGTTGATCACACCATCATGGGCGCGCCAGCGGTACGCGTGGCGAAGACCATGAACACTCCGCATGGCGATACCATCACCGTTTTCGATCTGCGTTTCTGCCGTCCGAATATCGACATCCTGACCGAACGCGGCATCCACACGCTGGAGCACCTGTTCGCGGGCTTCATGCGTAACCACCTCAACGGTGACGGCGTGGAAATCGTCGATATCTCACCGATGGGCTGCCGCACCGGCTTCTACATGAGCCTGATTGGTACGCCAGACGAGCAGCGCGTGGCAAAAGCGTGGAAAGGCGCGATGGAAGATGTGCTGAAGGTAAAAGATCAGAACCAGATTCCGGAACTGAACGAATACCAGTGCGGCAGCTACAAGCTGCACTCACTGGACGAAGCGCAGCAGATTGCGCGCAACGTGCTGGCGCACGACATTGGCGTTAACCGCAATGAAGATCTGAAGCTGCCGGCTGAAAAGCTGAAAGAGCTGCAACTCTAGTTGCCGCTTCTGCCATAAAAAACGCCGCGATTATCGCGGCGTTTTGTTTTTATCGTCTCAGGAACCGATGGACGCTTTCAGCGGCTGATGCGGCGTAATGCGCACCTGCTTCACCATGTTGTCCTGCACATCAAGAATATCAATGTCGTAATGGCCAACCTGTACTTGCGTGTCCATCTGCGGGATCTCTTCCAGCGCTTCCAGCAGCATACCGTTGATGGTGCGCGCTTCCTCTTCCGGCAGCGTCCAGTTGAAGGCCTTATTGATTTCCCGCACGTTGGCGCTGCCTTCAATCAGTACCGAACCGTCGTTTTGCGGCATCACTTCTTCGGCCAGTGACGGTGACATGGAGGTGGTAAAGTCGCCGACGATCTCTTCCAGAATATCTTCGATGGTAACCAGCCCTTTGATGTCGCCGTACTCATCGATCACCAGCCCCACTTTCTTCTTATTGCGCTGGAATTTTACCAGCTGCACGTTAAGAGGCGTACCTTCCGGCACGTAGTAGATTTCATCGGCAGCGCGCAGCAGTCGCTCTTTATTGAACTCTTTTTTCTCGGCCATCATGCGCCACGCTTCGCGCACGCGCAGCATGCCGACGCTATCGTCCAGTGAGTCGCGGAACAGCACAATACGGCCATGCGGTGAGTTGCTGAGCTGACGCTCGATCGACTTCCACTCATCATTGATATTGATGCCGACGATCTCATTGCGCGGCACCATGATGTCGTCAACGTTGACCTTCTCAAGGTCCAGCACCGACAGCAGCATGTCCTGGTTGCGGCGCGACATCAGCGAGCGGGATTCATACACGATGGTGCGCAGTTCTTCTTTGCTGAGGGCGGAGTTAATCGACCCTTCGGTTTTAATGCCCACCATGCGCATCAGAATGCGGGTAATGGTATTGAGCAGCCACACCAGCGGCAGCATCACGTACTGCAGCGGCGTCAGCAGAAAGCTGCTGGGATACGCAACTTTTTCCGGATAGAGCGCCGCGACGGTTTTAGGCAGCACTTCGGCAAACACCAGCACCACGAAGGTCAGCACGCCAGTGGCGATGGCTACGCCGGCATCGCCGTACAGGCGCATACCGACAATGGTGCCGAGCGCCGAGGCGAGGATATTCACGAGGTTGTTGCCGATCAGCACCAGGCTAATCAGACGGTCGGGGCGACGCAGCAGTTTCTCAACGCGACGCGCGCTGCGGTTGCCGCTTTTGGCTTTGTGGCGAAGTTTGTAGCGGTTGAGCGTCATCATGCCGGTCTCTGAACCCGAGAAGTAGGCCGAGACCAGCACCATAATGATCAGCGTGATAATGAGCGTGGTGGTTGAAACATGTTCCAACGCAAAAATTCCTTTAGTGAGAGGTGAGCAGGTGCTGCAGAACGCGGCTGCCGAAATAGGCCATGGTCAGCAGCAGCGCACCGCCGCAGTTGAACCACACCACACGGCGACCGCGCCAGCCTTCATGATAGTGGCCCCACAGCAGCACGATGTAGACAAACCAGGCGATAATCGACAGCACCGCTTTATCAATGTTTTCCGGGCTGAACAGGTTATTCATAAAGAACAGGCCGGTGCACAGCACCAGCGTCAGCAATACCACGCCTATCTGCGTGATGTGGAACATCTTACGCTCAATGCTGAGCAGCGGCGGCATATCCTGGGTGAACGTCAGCTTTTTGTTCTTTAACTGATAGTCGATCCACGCCAGCTGCAGCGCATACAGCGCCGCGATGATCAGCGTGGCATAGGCAAACAGCGACAGACCGATGTGCACCATCATGCCAGGCGTGGTCTCAAGATGGGTGATAAAGGCGTTTGGCACAAAGGTGGCGAAGGCCAGATTGATCAGCGCAAAACTGTAAACAATCGGCAGCAGCAGCCAGCCGCGATTGCGCGACGCGACGATAGTCATGATGGCGCAGATGAGCAAACTGACCAGCGAACCAATATTCAGCAGGCTAAGGTTTTGTCCATTATCGACGGCAAATATGCGTTGCTGCAGCGCTACCGCATGGGCAATCAGCGCCACGCAGGCGGATAACACGGCAAAACGCCGCCAGCCGCTGTTGCGTTTCAGCAGGCTCGGAATGATCAATGCAAGACTGAGAGAGTAGGCGAACAGCGCCACGATCGCGAAAACGAACATAGATCCTTTCAGGTGTCGGTCAGATAAGGAAAAAAGCAGTATAGCGCCAGCGGCAGCAGGCTCCAAACGATCTCACGGTCAATTGCAGAGATCGGCCTGGCTTCGTGTTATAATCCGCCGCATTGTGTCGCCCTGGCGGCCTCGCTACGCTATTAAGTGAGAGAGCATGTTTGATAATTTAACCGATCGTTTGTCGCAAACCCTGCGCAATATCAGTGGCCGCGGAAGGCTGACCGAAGACAACATCAAAGATACGCTGCGCGAAGTGCGTATGGCGCTGCTGGAGGCCGACGTTGCGCTGCCGGTAGTGCGCGATTTCATCAACCGCGTGAAAGAAGCCGCGGTGGGGCAGGATGTAAACAAAAGCCTGACGCCGGGTCAGGAGTTTATCAAAATCGTGCGCAACGAACTGGTTGCGGCGATGGGGGCCGAAAATAACGCGCTGAACCTCAATGCTCAGCCGCCGGCCGTGGTGCTGATGGCGGGCCTGCAGGGTGCCGGTAAAACCACCAGCGTCGGTAAGCTTGGTAAATTCCTGCGCGAAAAGCACAAGAAAAAGGTGCTGGTGGTGTCTGCGGACGTCTACCGCCCGGCGGCGATTAAACAGCTGGAAACCCTGGCGCAGCAGGTCGGTGTGGATTTCTGTCCGTCCGACCTCAGCCAGAAGCCGGTGGATATCGTTAACAACGCGCTGAAAGAAGCGCGTCTGCAGTTCTACGATGTGCTGCTGGTGGATACCGCCGGTCGACTGCACGTTGACGAAGCGATGATGGATGAGATCAAACAGGTGCACGCCGCGATCAATCCGGTTGAAACGCTGTTTGTCGTCGATGCCATGACCGGTCAGGATGCCGCCAATACCGCGAAAGCGTTCAACGAAGCGCTGCCGCTCACCGGTGTGATCCTGACCAAGGTCGACGGCGATGCGCGCGGCGGTGCGGCGCTGTCGATTCGTCACATCACTGGCAAGCCAATCAAATTTATGGGGATGGGCGAGAAGACCGATGCGCTGGAAGCGTTCTATCCGGACCGTATCGCATCGCGCATTCTCGGCATGGGCGACGTGCTGTCGCTGATTGAAGATATTGAGAGCAAAGTTGACCGCGAGCAGGCGGAAAAGCTGGCGAAGAAGCTTAAAACCGGCGACGGTTTCGATCTTAACGACTTCCTGGAGCAGCTTAAGCAGATGCGCAACATGGGCGGCATGGCTAGCCTGATGGGCAAACTGCCGGGCATGGGCCAGCTGCCGGATAACGTTAAATCGCAGATGGATGACAAAGTGCTGGTGCGCATGGAGGCCATCATCAATTCGATGACGCGCAAAGAGCGTGAGAAGCCAGAGATCATCAAAGGTTCGCGCAAGCGCCGTATCGCTACCGGTTCCGGTATGCAGGTGCAGGACGTCAACCGGCTGCTGAAGCAGTTTGATGATATGCAGCGCATGATGAAGAAAATGAAGAAGGGCGGCATGGCCAAAATGATGCGTGGCATGAAAGGCATGATGCCGCCAGGATTCCCCGGCCGCTAAGGCGACAGAGCCCGAACCAGAAAAGTGAGACACTCAGGTTGCTTTTTGCGCCAAAATGAGTAAAATTTTCGGGCTTTTTATATTGCACCCGGGCCCCGTTCCTCGATGGGGCCCGGTTGTTTTATTAACTAAAGAGGATGTTATGGTAACCATTCGTTTGGCACGTCACGGCGCTAAAAAGCGTCCGTTCTATCAGGTCGTCGTCACTGACAGCCGCAATGCTCGCAACGGTCGTTTCATCGAGCGCGTAGGTTTCTTCAACCCGATCGCTTCTGGTCAGGCTGAAGGTCTGCGTCTGGATCTGGACCGTATTGAGCACTGGGTTGGCCAGGGCGCAACGCTTTCTGATCGCGTTAACGCGCTGATCAAAGAAGCAAAAAAAGCAGCTTAATCTGTCACGGTGGTGAGCATGAGCAGTAAACCTGCCGCACAGCCTCCCGTTAACCCAATCATTCTGGGCAAAATGGGTGCCGCTTACGGAATTCGGGGTTGGCTCAAAGTGTTTTCCTCCACTGAAGACGCTGAAAGCATCTTCGACTATCAACCCTGGTTTATCCAGCGCGCCGGTCAATGGCAGCAGGTCGAGCTTGAGGGTTGGAAGCACCACAATCAGGACCTGATCATCAAAGTCAAAGGCATTGACGATCGGGACGCTGCGGCACAGTTGACCAATTGCGAAATTACGGTTGACTCCACGCAGCTGCCGGCGCTGGAAGAGGGCGATTACTACTGGAAAGACCTGATGGGTTGCAAAGTGGTAAACCTCGACGGCTACGAGATGGGCAAAGTCATTGATTTGATGGAGACCGGCTCGAACGACGTTCTCGTCGTAAAGGCAAACCTGAAAGATGCATTCGGTGTACAGGAGCGGTTAATACCGTTTCTTGATGAACAGGTTATCAAGAAAGTCGATCTCGCTACTGGCACCATTGAAGTAGACTGGGATCCTGGTTTTTGATCTCCGGACAATCCGGTAACGTAACGGCGAACGCGATGTGGATTGGTGTTATTAGCCTGTTTCCAGAGATGTTTCGCGCTATTACCGAGTACGGGGTAACTGGCCGGGCAGTAAAAAATGGCCTGCTCAACATAGAGAGCTGGAGTCCACGTGACTTCACGCACGACCGGCACCGTACCGTGGACGATCGTCCTTACGGCGGCGGACCGGGTATGTTGATGATGGTGCAACCCTTACGGGATGCTATCCACGCAGCGAAAGCGGCGGCGGGAGAAGGCGCTAAGGTGATTTATCTTTCACCTCAGGGTCGCAAACTTGACCAGCAAGGCGTTTGCGAACTGGCGACCAGCCAGAAGTTAATTCTGGTTTGCGGTCGTTATGAAGGGATAGATGAGCGTGTGATTCACACTGAGATTGATGAAGAATGGTCAATCGGTGATTACGTGCTCAGTGGCGGTGAGCTGCCAGCGATGACGTTAATTGACTCGGTCGCCCGGTTTATTCCTGGCGTGCTGGGGAAACAGGCGTCAGCCGATGAGGATTCGTTCTCGGAAGGTTTGCTGGATTGCCCGCACTATACCCGACCTGAAGTGTTAGAGGGGATGGAGGTTCCGCCAGTTCTGCTGTCGGGCAACCATGCCGATATTCGCCGCTGGCGCCTGAAACAGTCGCTGGGCCGTACCTGGCTAAGAAGACCTGAACTTCTGGAAAACCTGGCTCTGACTGAAGAGCAAGCAAGGTTGCTAAGTGAGTTCCAGCGGGAACATCAGCAGCAACAAAACGATGAGGTGGAAGAGTAATCTTCCCTGACTATCAGTTTACCCAGGATAAGAGATTTAATTATGAGCAACATTATCAAGCAACTTGAACAAGAGCAGATGAAACAGGACGTACCTTCCTTCCGTCCGGGTGATTCCGTGGAAGTGAAAGTATGGGTCGTTGAAGGTTCTAAGAAACGTCTGCAGGCATTCGAGGGCGTGGTTATCGCTATTCGTAACCGCGGTCTGCACTCTGCATTCACTGTTCGCAAGATTTCTAACGGCGAAGGCGTTGAGCGTGTCTTCCAGACTCACTCTCCGGTAATTGACAGCATTACTGTCAAACGTCGTGGTGCTGTGCGTAAAGCCAAACTGTACTACCTGCGTGAGCGTACCGGTAAGTCAGCTCGTATCAAAGAGCGTCTTGGCGCGTAAGCGACATCCCAAAGTTAATAGCAAACAAGGGGTTGGCCATAAGGCCAGCCCCTTTTTTTATGGGCGTCTGAGGTGATAGATCGCCGTGTTGACCGGCCCGCTCTCCAGCACAATCAACCCGTAGCGGTAATCCACAAATGAGAAGCCGCTGCGCAGGGCCACGGCGCGGCTGGCGTGATTCTCTTCTGCAGCAAGAATCTCCAGCACAGTTATGTGTGGCTGGGCGAACGCCAGATTCACCAGCTGTGCCACCGCCCGGCGGGCAACGCCCTGTTGCTGCGCCTCGCTGCGAACCCAGTAGCCCAGCGCACTGAACTCACCGGGCTGACGCGCATAACGTAAGCCAGCACCGCCCAGCAACCGATCGTTGCCATCGACAATCGCGAACTCTTCAGCTTCACCCTTTTGACGCTGCAGATGAGTGAAGTTGATCCAGCTGACGGCTTCATCAACGCTGTAATCCGCATGAGCCCATACCATCCACGGCTGCAGGCTGCCCAGAGACTGATTAACGGCATACGTAAACGCTTCGGCATCCTGCAGAGTAAAGGGACGCAGGGCGACTTGAGGGATGGACATAAAGCGATCCTGAATTAATCAAATGGATAACAGCATGTTAGCGATATCGTAAGGAAAAAACATCTGGCCTGGTCAGATTGGTGTAATTAAAAATTTACATTTTTGTTTGATGGATCTTACAGGTTTTAAGGTTGTTAACTTAATGATTTATATATTTTAATTAACTTTTATTTTGTAGTTTTAAAGAGAGTGGTAATAAAAGTGTACATGCATGGATTGCATGATTTACATGCTGTGGTAAAGTAAGCGTCATCCTCAGTGAGGATCGTAAAACCGCATAACGAGTGAAAAAGGATCGCCATCATGCAAAAAGACGCGCTGAACAATGTGCATATCGCCGACGAACAGATTTTAATTACGCCACAGGAACTGAAAGCGAAGTTCCCGCTGACTGCGGCGCAGGAAGCGCAAATTGCCGCTTCCCGCCAGACCATCGCGGATATCATCGCGGGTCGCGATCCGCGTCTGCTGGTGGTGTGCGGTCCCTGCTCGATCCACGATACCGAAGCCGCACTGGATTACGCTCGTCAGTTACAAACACTCTCTGCACAGTTGAAGGATCAACTGTATATCGTTATGCGCGTCTATTTTGAAAAACCCCGTACCACCGTCGGCTGGAAAGGGTTAATCAACGATCCTTACATGAACAACTCGTTTGATATGGAAGCCGGCCTGCACATTGCGCGTCAGCTGCTGGTCAATCTTGTGGAGATGGGCCTGCCGCTGGCCACCGAAGCGCTCGACCCAAATAGCCCGCAATACCTCGGCGATCTGTTTAGCTGGTCGGCGATTGGGGCGCGTACCACAGAATCGCAGACGCACCGTGAAATGGCGTCTGGCCTGTCGATGCCGGTAGGCTTTAAAAACGGCACCGATGGCAGCCTCGGCACCGCAATCAACGCCATGCGCGCCGCTGCGATGCCGCACCGCTTTGTCGGCATTAACCAGGCCGGTCAGGTGTGCCTGCTGCAAACTCAGGGCAACCCGGATGGTCACGTGATTCTGCGCGGTGGCAAAGCGCCAAACTACGGCCCGGAAGATGTCGCGCAGTGTGAAAAAGAGATGCTGAAAGCGGGACTGCGTCCGGCCTTAATGATAGATTGCAGCCATGGCAATTCTAACAAAGACTATCGCCGTCAGCCTGGCGTAGCCGAATCGGCTATCGCGCAGATTAAAGATGGAAACCGCTCCATCATTGGCCTGATGCTGGAAAGTAATATTCACGAAGGCAACCAGTCTTCTGAGCAACCGCGTAGCGAGATGAAGTACGGGGTTTCCGTCACTGATGCCTGCATCAACTGGGAAACCACTGAAACTATGCTGCGTGAAATCCATCGGGATCTGCAGGGAGTGCTGTCGGCGCGTCTGTCACACGAGGTGTAATGAGTCATGGTGGCTGAACTGACCGCGCTGCGCGATCAAATTGATGAAGTAGATAAAGCCCTGCTGGGGCTGCTGGCGAAACGACTGGCGCTGGTGGCCGAAGTCGGCGAAGTCAAAAGCCGCTACGGTTTACCGATTTATGTGCCTGAGCGCGAGGCCAGTATGCTGGCGTCGCGTCGTCAGGAAGCGGAAGCGCTCGGCGTGTCGCCGGACCTGATCGAAGATGTGCTGCGTCGTCTGATGCGTGAATCCTATGCGCATGAAAATGACAAAGGCTTCAAAACGCTCTGTCCTGAACTGCGTCCGGTGGTGATTGTCGGCGGCGGCGGTCAGATGGGACGTCTGTTCGAGAAGATGCTGACGCTCTCCGGCTATCAGGTGCGTATTCTTGATAAAGATGACTGGCCGCGCGCGGATGAACTGCTGCACGATGCGGGCATGGTGATCATCAGCGTGCCGATCCACCTGACCGAACAGATCATTGCCGATCTGCCAACGCTGCCTGATGACTGCATTCTGGTGGATCTGGCGTCGGTGAAGAACCGTCCGCTGCAGGCGATGCTGGCGGCGCACAGCGGCCCGGTACTGGGACTGCATCCGATGTTCGGTCCGGACAGCGGCAGCCTGGCGAAGCAGGTGGTGGTATGGTGCGATGGCCGTCAGCCGGAAGCCTATCAGTGGTTCCTGGAGCAGATTCAGGTGTGGGGCGCGCGCTTACACCGCATCAGTGCGGTTGAGCACGATCAAAACATGGCGTTCATTCAGGCGCTGCGCCACTTCGCCACCTTCGCTTATGGTTTGCATCTGGCGGAAGAGAACGTCAATCTGGATCAACTGCTGGCACTGTCCTCGCCTATCTATCGCCTCGAACTGGCGATGGTGGGACGGCTGTTTGCGCAGGACCCACAGCTGTACGCCGACATTATCATGTCGTCGGAAAGTAATCTGGCGCTGATTAAACGCTACTATCAGCGTTTTGGTGAAGCCATCACGCTGCTGGAGCAGGGCGATAAACAGGCGTTCATCAACAGCTTTGAGCGTGTGGAACACTGGTTTGGTGACTACGCGAAACGCTTCCTTGTCGAGAGCCGCAGCATGCTGCGCTCCGCCAACGACAGTCGCCAGTAATGATTAAGGCATCCGCGAGGATGCCTTTTTGTTTTACAGACGCGGTTCTACCGGTACCACGTTCTCACCGGGATAGCAGCCCAGCACCTTCAGTGAACGCGTGAGCGCACGCAGTTCTTCCAGCGCCTGCTGCATATTCTCCGACTGCAGATTGCCCTGCACATCAATGTAAAACATCTCTTCCCACGGGTTACCGTTGATTGGCCGGTTTTCCAGCTTGCTCATGATCAGATTGTGATTACGCAACACCAGCAGTGCTTCAACCAGCGCGCCGGCCTGCTGGCCCGTCGCCATAATCAGCGTGGTTTTGGCCGGCACCTGGCTGGAGACTTCAATCGGTTTACGCGCGAGCACAATGAAGCGGGTATGGTTCTGCTGCTGATTCGCCAGGTTGCGCTCCAGCACCTGCAGACCATACAGCTCACCGCCGGCTTCGCTGCCCAGCGCGGCCACGTGCGGCGAGTTCATCGCGGCTACTTTTTCCATCGCCGCCGCCGTACTTTCGGTGTATTCGATTTTCCACTGCGGGAAGCGGTTGATGAACTGGCTGCACTGCTGGAACGGCTGCGGATGGCTATACACGGTTTCAATCTGCTGCAAATCGGTATTACCGCTAACCAGCACGCAGTGTTCGATAGGAATCGTCAGCTCGCCGACGATCGACAGCGACGTTTGCTGCAGCAGATCGTATACGTCATTGATCGAGCCGGAGCTGGTGTTCTCAATCGGCATTACCGCGTAATCCGCCTGACCGCTTTCAACCTGCTGAATGATGTCGTGGAATTTCAGACACCCCATTTCCACCATCGAATCGAAGTGGCGCGTGGCGTATTTACGGGCGGCAAGGTGCGAGTAGGAGCCTTTTGGGCCGAGGAAGGCGATGCGCGGCGCATGCGCATGTGGATGATTCAGGTTTTTCTGCAGCAGCGCCTGCTGGGTCAGCACCGAATCCTCAATCACTAACTGGAACAGGCGCGTGATGTAGTGCGCATCCAGCTGATGTTTTTTACCCAGCGCGATGAGATTTTCCAGCAGGGCGCGTTCGCGCTCGACGTCACGAATCGGGCGGTGGGTGGCCAGCTTGGCCTGCGCTACCTCAACGGCCAGCGCGCGCCGTTCAGCCAGCAGCGTTAACAGCCTGGCATCGACGGCGCTGATCTTATCGCGTAACGCCAGCAGCGGATTCTCGGGATTCATAGGGCTCACCTGTAAAATGTCCAATAAAAAAGCCTCCCGGTTGGGAGGCTTTGTTGTTCGTCTTCGCATTCATTTTCACACGACGAATCGCCTCCCAATCAGGGGAAGGTAAAAAAGAATGCGAAGAAGAACGGCAGCAGTTTCATGATCAATTCCGGCAATAAAGTGAACTGAGAGTAACCGCACAGCTTAAAAGCTGTCAATAAAAAACGCGCCCGCAGGCGCGTTGCTGAAAAGCGATAAATTACCCGGCAGGGGTGAAATCTTTAACACTGCTGGTGGCGCGCCGTGCTTCAGGCTTGTGCTGTGCTTTATTTAGCTGGCGCTCCAGCTTGGCGATCAGGTCATTGATGGCCGTATACATATCATCGTGTTTCGCGCTGGCGACCAGCGTGCCGTTTGGCGTGTTAATGGTGGCATCGGCCACAAATTCTTTCGGCTCTTTCGATAACACAATGTGCGGATTTATCAGGTGGGTTTGCCATTTTTCCAGCTTGGCGAGACGGTCTTCGACATGGTTGCGGATTGCCACAGTGATTTCCATTTGTTTGCTGGTAATGTTCAGAATCATAGTTAAACCTCTCTGTCATTTCCGTCTGGGTAGGACCAGCATACCGCGCAAATCAGGAAAATGTGTGATCTGGATCACATTGGAATGTCACTTTTTGTCAATGCCAGCGAATTGTGAGAAAGGCCGGGAAAAGGGCGAAAAAAGCTTGATGCACAGCAGGGATAGGGGCAAGATTGATGAGTTAACCGTAGCGGAAAAACCTGTTGCAGACGGTTTTCTGACCAAAAAAAAGCAGCCACAGCGGCTGCTTTTTTAATGGCACGAAAATCAGGACGCGCTATTCGCCGCAATGATTTTCGCGACTTTGTCGGCTTCCGTCGTCAGCTGCAGCTGGCGATAGGCATTTTCCATCAGCGGCAGCGCGTCACGCGTGGCCTGGGTGTCCGGATAATCGCGCATCATACCTTCAACCCGATTAACAACGGCGACATAGGCACCGCGCTTGGTATAGAATTGCGCCACGGAGAGCTCATACTTCGCCAGGCGATCTTTCAGGAACGTCAGACGTTTCTGCGCATCTGCCGCGTACTGGCTGTTCGGATAGCCGCGCAGTAGCTGAGAGAAGTCACGGAATGCATCACGCGCATGGGTAGGATCGCGGTCGGAACGATCGATCCCGAAGAAGCCCTGCAGCGCGGAATCATCCAGTGCCATGTCCGTCAGGCCCTTCATATAGATCACGTAATCAATGTTAGGGTGCGTCGGGTTCAGGCGCATAAAGCGGGAAATGGCGGCTTGCGCCAGTGGCAGATCGGCATTTTTGTAGTACGCGTAGATCAAATCCAGCTGCACTTGCTGCGAGTAAGGACCAAACGGATAACGGTTATCCAGCGCTTCCAGTTGCTTAATCGCCGCTTTAAAGTTACCGTCCTGCAGCTTTTGCTGCGCTGTGGCGTAAATTTCAGACGGCGGGCTGTCCGGGACCGGGTCCGATGAGCCGGAACAGCCCACCAGTGCCAGGCTCAGGCTCAGTGTGGCAGCAGCCACCAGATGTTTCATACGCGTCATGACGAAATGATTATCCTCAAAGTGTTATGGCGGAAGCTGTCCGTATAGCTCCCGGTAATGACCAGTACGATAGCACATTATATTAAACGGCATCGCCGTGAAAACCCAACGTTAACGAAGAAGCTGTATATGGCACAACAAGTTCAACTCACCGCAACGGTGTCCGAAGCACAGCTTGGACAACGCTTAGATCAGACTTTGGCGGAATTGTTCCCTGATTATTCACGTTCCCGCATAAAAGAGTGGATCCTTGAGCGTCGGGTCAGCGTCAACGGCACCATCATCGATAAACCGAAAGAGAAAGTACTCGGCGGTGAGCAGGTGGCGATTGATGCCGAGATCGAAGAGGAGCAGCGCTGGGAAGCGCAAAATATTCCGCTGGATATTGTTTATGAAGATGACCACATCCTGGTGATCAACAAACCGCGCGACTTAGTGGTCCACCCTGGCGCCGGTAATCCGGACGGCACGGTACTGAATGCGCTGCTTTATCATTATCCGGCGATTGCCGACGTGCCGCGCGCCGGCATCGTGCACCGTCTGGATAAAGACACTACCGGACTGATGGTAGTGGCCAAAACGGTACCGGCGCAGACGCATCTGGTTGAAACGCTGCAGCTGCGTGAAATCACCCGCGAATATGAAGCGGTGGCGATTGGCACCATGACCGCCGGCGGTACGGTGAATGAGCCGATGGCGCGTCACTCTACCAAGCGTACCCACATGGCAGTGCATCCGATGGGTAAACCGGCCACCACGCACTATCGCATCATGGAGCATTTCCGCGCCCATACGCGTTTACGCCTGCGCCTGGAAACCGGCCGTACTCACCAGATTCGCGTGCACATGGCGCACATTAACCATCCGCTGGTGGGCGATCCGCTGTACGGTGGTCGTCCGCGTCCGCCAAAGGGCGCTTCTGAGGCTTTCATCAGTACGCTGCGCGGTTTTGACCGCCAGGCGCTGCACGCCACTATGCTGCGTCTCTATCATCCGATCACCGGGATTGAGATGGAGTGGCACGCGCCATTGCCGCAGGACATGGTTGATCTGATTGATGCACTGAAAGCCGATACCGACGAGTTCCGCGATCAGCTGGACTGGCTATGAGTGACTGGATCGTGCCGCAGTGGCCAGCGCCGGCGCGCGTGCAGGCTTATTCGACCACGCGGCACGGCGGCGTTAGCGCGGCGCCATGGGATTCCCTCAACCTCGGCGCGCACGTCGGAGACGAGGCGGATTGCGTGATGCACAATCGTCAGCGCGTGGTCGGGCAGCTGGCGCTACCGGCAATGCCGCAGTGGCTGGAGCAGGTACACGGCCAGACGGTGGCGCGTCTGCCGGCGGCTGCATCCCTGCCGCGAGCCGATGCGGCGATAACGCGGGAAAGCGGCGTGGTGTGTGCAGTGATGACCGCCGACTGCCTGCCGGTGCTGTTTTGCAGCCATGATGGCAGCGAAGTTGCCGCGGCACATGCCGGCTGGCGCGGGTTGTGTCATGGGGTGCTGGAGCAGACGCTGGCACAGTTTCACTGCCCGGCGAGCGAGATTCATGCCTGGCTCGGTCCGGCGATTGGTCCAAAGGCATTTGAAGTGGGGGCCGAGGTGCGCAGTGCGTTCCTGGCGCAGGATGCCGCTGCCGATGCGGCTTTTCGCCCGGCCGGTGAGAAATATTTTGCCGATATCTGGCTGCTGGCAACCCAGCGTCTGCAGGCCGCTGGCGTGCGATCTGTCACGGCTGACGCGCGCTGCACCTATCAGGAAAGCGCCGATTTTTTCTCCTTCCGACGCGACGGAATCACCGGGCGTATGGCAACTTTGATTTGGCTGAGATAACCTTACGCCGCAAGACGATCCAGTAAGCGTATTTTTTGCTCACAACTCAGGTCATTAACCTTGAAAATTTGAGGGATGACCTCATTTAATCTCCAGTAGCATTTTGACCTGTAATGGGAGGAATCATGCGTCTGGATCGTCTTACCAACAAATTCCAGTTGGCCCTGGCCGATGCACAGTCCCTTGCTCTGGGACACGATAATCAATTCATCGAACCCCTGCACCTGATGAGCGCGCTGCTCAACCAGGAGGGTGGATCGGTACGTCCGCTGCTCAGCGCGGCGGGAGCGGATGTCGCTAACCTGCGTACCAGCATTGAACAAGCCATCAATCGTTTGCCGCAGGTCGAAGGGACTGACGGCGACGTTCAGCCATCAGCGGATTTGGTCCGGGTACTGAATCTGTGCGACAAGCTGGCGCAAAAGCGCGGCGACAACTTTATTTCATCTGAATTATTTGTTCTGGCGGCCCTCGAATCGCGCGGCTCGCTGGCGGACTTACTGAAGTCTGCCGGTGCCACGGCGGACAAACTCGCTAAGGCCATCGAGCAACTGCGGGGAGGGGAAAACGTGAACGATCAGGGGGCTGAAGATCAGCGCCAGGCTTTGAAAAAATACACCATCGATCTGACGGAGCGCGCTGAGCTCGGCAAGTTAGATCCGGTTATCGGGCGTGACGAAGAGATTCGCCGCACCATTCAGGTATTGCAGCGTCGAACCAAAAATAACCCGGTGCTCATCGGTGAACCGGGCGTCGGTAAAACCGCCATCGTTGAAGGGCTGGCACAGCGCATCATTAACGGCGAAGTGCCGGAAGGGCTGAAAGGCCGGCGCGTTCTGGCGCTGGATATGGGCGCGCTGGTGGCCGGTGCGAAATATCGCGGCGAGTTTGAAGAGCGCCTGAAAGGCGTACTGAATGACCTCGCGAAGCAGGAAGGCAACGTCATTCTGTTTATCGATGAACTGCATACCATGGTCGGCGCCGGTAAAGCCGACGGCGCGATG
The DNA here is from genome assembly GCF_059730935.1 of Type-C symbiont of Plautia stali. Taxonomy (NCBI): domain Bacteria; kingdom Pseudomonadati; phylum Pseudomonadota; class Gammaproteobacteria; order Enterobacterales; family Enterobacteriaceae; species Type-C symbiont of Plautia stali. The sequence continues at coordinate 1,023,678 of NZ_AP035923.1, forward strand.
GATGCCGGCAACATGCTGAAGCCGGCGCTGGCACGCGGTGAACTGCACTGCGTGGGTGCCACTACGCTGGATGAATATCGCCAGTACATTGAGAAAGATGCCGCGCTGGAGCGCCGTTTCCAGAAAGTGTTCGTCGCCGAACCGAGCGTGGAAGACACCATCGCCATTCTGCGTGGCCTGAAAGAGCGTTACGAGTTGCATCACCATGTGCAGATTACCGACCCGGCTATTGTGGCTGCGGCAACGTTGTCGCACCGCTATATTGCCGATCGCCAGTTGCCGGATAAAGCCATCGACCTGATTGATGAGGCGGCGTCGAGTATTCGTTTGCAGATTGACTCCAAACCGGAACCGCTCGATCGTCTCGAACGGCGCATCATCCAGCTCAAACTGGAGCAGCAGGCGCTGAAGAAAGAATCGGATGACGCCAGCGTTAAGCGTCTGGAGATGCTGGAAAGCGAGCTGGATCAGAAAGAGCGCGAATATGCTGAGCTTGAAGAAGAGTGGAAAGCGGAAAAAGCCTCGCTGACCGGCACGCAAAACATCAAAGCTGAGCTGGAGCAGGCGCGTCTGGCTATGGAGCAGGCACGGCGTGTGGGTGACCTTGGCCAGATGTCGGAACTGCAGTACGGCAAAATTCCGGAGCTGGAAAAACAGCTGGCAAGCGCCACGCAGGCTGAAGGTAAAACCATGAAGCTGTTACGCAACCGCGTAACGGATGTCGAGATCGCCGATGTGCTGGCGCGCTGGACCGGTATTCCGGTGGCCCGCATGATGGAAGGCGAGCGCGATAAACTGTTGCGGATGGAGCAGGAGCTGCATGCCCGGGTTATCGGCCAGGACGAAGCGGTTGAAGCGGTATCGAACGCCATTCGCCGTAGCCGCGCCGGTTTGTCTGACCCGAACCGGCCGATCGGATCGTTCCTGTTCCTTGGACCGACCGGTGTCGGTAAAACCGAGTTGTGCAAGGCGCTGGCTAATTTCCTGTTCGATAGCGATGACGCGATGGTGCGTATCGACATGTCGGAATTCATGGAGAAACATTCGGTGTCGCGTCTGGTCGGGGCACCTCCAGGCTACGTCGGTTATGAAGAGGGGGGTTACCTGACAGAGGCGGTGCGTCGTCGCCCTTACTCGGTGATTTTGCTGGATGAGGTGGAAAAAGCGCATCCGGATGTGTTCAACATTCTGCTGCAGGTGCTGGACGACGGGCGTCTGACCGATGGTCAGGGGCGCACCGTGGACTTCCGTAATACCGTGGTGATCATGACATCTAACCTCGGTTCGGATCTGATTCAGGAACGTTTCGGCGCGCTTGATTACGCGGAAATGAAAGATGTGATGATGACGGTCGTCGGACACCACTTCCGTCCGGAGTTTATCAACCGTATTGATGAGGTGGTGGTATTCCATCCGCTGGGTGAAAAACATATTGCCTCGATTGCGCAGATTCAGCTGCAGCGGCTGTATCAGCGTCTGGAAGAGCGCGGTTATCAGCTGCACATTTCCGACGCGGCGCTGAAACTGCTGGGCGAAAATGGTTACGATCCGGTTTACGGCGCGCGGCCATTGAAACGGGCTATTCAGCAGCAGATTGAAAACCCGCTGGCGCAGAAGATTTTGTCTGGCGCGCTGGTTCCGGGAAAAACCATCGAAATGGATGTGCAGGACGATGCCATCGTCGCACATCAATAACGCAAGGTGACAAAAACGGGCCTCAGGGCCCGTTTTTTTATGCTGTTTCGCAAGAATCAGCTGGTTTTTGCAACGTGTTGCCTGGAAAGTGAGCGGTCGCGCAAAAACTGCAAATTAGCGCTTGTCAGGCGAAACGAAGTCCCTATAATGCGCCACCACTGAGACGGCAAAGCGGCAACGCAGGCGGCTCAGCAGGGCGTGAAGTGATTCACCCCGCCGGAGAAAAACGCTGAAAAAAGTGTTTGACTCTGAAGGAGGAAAGCGTAATATACGCCACCTCGCGACAGCAGGCCGAACGCCGCGTCGCACCGCTCTTTAACAATTTATCAGACAATCTGTGTGGGCACTCGCAGGATTGATATCACAAGCCTACGGGCTTTAAAAAATATCAAGTCTTTGCTGAGTGAACACGTAATTCATTACGAAGTTTAATTCACAGAGCATCGCTGCACTCGTTGCAGCAAATCAAACTTTAAATTGAAGAGTTTGATCATGGCTCAGATTGAACGCTGGCGGCAGGCCTAACACATGCAAGTCGAACGGCAGCACAGAAGAGCTTGCTCTTTGGGTGGCGAGTGGCGGACGGGTGAGTAATGTCTGGGAAACTGCCCGATGGAGGGGGATAACTACTGGAAACGGTAGCTAATACCGCATAACGTCGCAAGACCAAAGTGGGGGACCTTCGGGCCTCACACCATCGGATGTGCCCAGATGGGATTAGCTAGTAGGTGGGGTAATGGCTCACCTAGGCGACGATCCCTAGCTGGTCTGAGAGGATGACCAGCCACACTGGAACTGAGACACGGTCCAGACTCCTACGGGAGGCAGCAGTGGGGAATATTGCACAATGGGCGCAAGCCTGATGCAGCCATGCCGCGTGTATGAAGAAGGCCTTCGGGTTGTAAAGTACTTTCAGCGGGGAGGAAGGCGGTGAGGTTAATAACCTCGCCGATTGACGTTACCCGCAGAAGAAGCACCGGCTAACTCCGTGCCAGCAGCCGCGGTAATACGGAGGGTGCAAGCGTTAATCGGAATTACTGGGCGTAAAGCGCACGCAGGCGGTCTGTTAAGTCAGATGTGAAATCCCCGGGCTTAACCTGGGAACTGCATTTGAAACTGGCAGGCTTGAGTCTCGTAGAGGGGGGTAGAATTCCAGGTGTAGCGGTGAAATGCGTAGAGATCTGGAGGAATACCGGTGGCGAAGGCGGCCCCCTGGACGAAGACTGACGCTCAGGTGCGAAAGCGTGGGGAGCAAACAGGATTAGATACCCTGGTAGTCCACGCCGTAAACGATGTCGACTTGGAGGTTGTGCCCTTGAGGCGTGGCTTCCGGAGCTAACGCGTTAAGTCGACCGCCTGGGGAGTACGGCCGCAAGGTTAAAACTCAAATGAATTGACGGGGGCCCGCACAAGCGGTGGAGCATGTGGTTTAATTCGATGCAACGCGAAGAACCTTACCTGGCCTTGACATCCAGAGAACTTAGCAGAGATGCTTTGGTGCCTTCGGGAACTCTGAGACAGGTGCTGCATGGCTGTCGTCAGCTCGTGTTGTGAAATGTTGGGTTAAGTCCCGCAACGAGCGCAACCCTTATCCTTTGTTGCCAGCGGTTCGGCCGGGAACTCAAAGGAGACTGCCGGTGATAAACCGGAGGAAGGTGGGGATGACGTCAAGTCATCATGGCCCTTACGGCCAGGGCTACACACGTGCTACAATGGCGCATACAAAGAGAAGCGACCTCGCGAGAGCAAGCGGACCTCATAAAGTGCGTCGTAGTCCGGATTGGAGTCTGCAACTCGACTCCATGAAGTCGGAATCGCTAGTAATCGTAGATCAGAATGCTACGGTGAATACGTTCCCGGGCCTTGTACACACCGCCCGTCACACCATGGGAGTGGGTTGCAAAAGAAGTAGGTAGCTTAACCTTCGGGAGGGCGCTTACCACTTTGTGATTCATGACTGGGGTGAAGTCGTAACAAGGTAACCGTAGGGGAACCTGCGGTTGGATCACCTCCTTACCTGAAGATACTTTCCCGCGAAGTGCTCACACAGATTGTCTGATAGAAAAGTAACGAGCAGAAAAAACCTCTACAGGCTTGTAGCTCAGGTGGTTAGAGCGCACCCCTGATAAGGGTGAGGTCGGTGGTTCAAGTCCACTCAGGCCTACCAGATTTCTTCTCATGCCGCGTTATGTTTCCGGCTCGCATAGTTCACTATGCTTCGCGAAAACATGCCTTGCCTGAGACGAAATCACATTTCCCGTGTGAGAAACGTGACTCCTGGTGAGTGGATGTAGATGGTCTCTGCAGTGACTGTATGGGGCTATAGCTCAGCTGGGAGAGCGCCTGCCTTGCACGCAGGAGGTCAGCGGTTCGATCCCGCTTAGCTCCACCATTACAGTACTGAAACTTACTTCAGAGTATACCGGCGACGGTGTGCTGCGAAGTATTTGCTCTTTAACAATCCGGAACAAGCTGAAAATTTGAAACGACGCGTCGTATTCATTCTCCGTAATAAGAATGAAATCACGATGCGTTCGGGTCTCTCAAATGCTTGCAGTCCGCAGCGTTGCAAAACGCCTGTGGGTTGTGAGGTTAAGCGACTAAGCGTACACGGTGGATGCCCTGGCAGTCAGAGGCGATGAAGGACGTGCTAATCTGCGAAAAGCGACGGTAAGGTGATATGAACCGCTACAGCCGTCGATGTCCGAATGGGGAAACCCAGTGTGTTTCGACACACTATCGTTAACTGAATACATAGGTTAACGAGGCGAACCGGGGGAACTGAAACATCTAAGTACCCCGAGGAAAAGAAATCAACCGAGATTCCCCCAGTAGCGGCGAGCGAACGGGGAGCAGCCCAGGACCTGAATCAGCTTGTGCATCAGTGGAAGCGTCTGGAAAGTCGCGCGATACCGGGTGACAGCCCCGTACACGAAGATGCATGAGTTGTGAGTCCGACGAGTAGGGCGGGACACGTGGTATCCTGTCTGAACATGGGGGGACCATCCTCCAAGGCTAAATACTCCTGACTGACCGATAGTGAACCAGTACCGTGAGGGAAAGGCGAAAAGAACCCCGGCGAGGGGAGTGAAACAGAACCTGAAACCGTGTACGTACAAGCAGTGGGAGCCTACTTGTTAGGTGACTGCGTACCTTTTGTATAATGGGTCAGCGACTTATATTCTGTAGCAAGGTTAACCGCATAGGGGAGCCGAAGGGAAACCGAGTCTTAATTGGGCGTTAAGTTGCAGGGTATAGACCCGAAACCCGGTGATCTAGCCATGGGCAGGTTGAAGGTTGGGTAACACTAACTGGAGGACCGAACCGACTAATGTTGAAAAATTAGCGGATGACTTGTGGCTGGGGGTGAAAGGCCAATCAAACCGGGAGATAGCTGGTTCTCCCCGAAAGCTATTTAGGTAGCGCCTCGTGAACTCATCTCCGGGGGTAGAGCACTGTTTCGGCTAGGGGGCCATCCCGGCTTACCAACCCGATGCAAACTGCGAATACCGGAGAATGTTATCACGGGAGACACACGGCGGGTGCTAACGTCCGTCGTGAAGAGGGAAACAACCCAGACCGCCAGCTAAGGTCCCAAAGTCATGGTTAAGTGGGAAACGATGTGGGAAGGCACAGACAGCCAGGATGTTGGCTTAGAAGCAGCCATCATTTAAAGAAAGCGTAATAGCTCACTGGTCGAGTCGGCCTGCGCGGAAGATGTAACGGGGCTAAACCATGCACCGAAGCTGCGGCAGCGACACTATGTGTTGTTGGGTAGGGGAGCGTTCTGTAAGCCGCTGAAGGTGTGCTGTGAGGCATGCTGGAGGTATCAGAAGTGCGAATGCTGACATAAGTAACGATAAAGCGGGTGAAAAGCCCGCTCGCCGGAAGACCAAGGGTTCCTGTCCAACGTTAATCGGGGCAGGGTGAGTCGACCCCTAAGGCGAGGCTGAAAAGCGTAGTCGATGGGAAACAGGTTAATATTCCTGTACTTGGTGTTACTGCGAAGGGGGGACGGAGAAGGCTAGGTTATCCGGGCGACGGTTGTCCCGGTTTAAGCGTGCAGGTGTGAAGACCAGGCAAATCCGGTCTTCTTTAACACTGAGGCGTGACGACGAGCCGCCACGGCGGTGAAGTAACTGATGCCCTGCTTCCAGGAAAAGCCTCTAAGCTCCAGGTAACACGAAATCGTACCCCAAACCGACACAGGTGGTCAGGTAGAGAATACCAAGGCGCTTGAGAGAACTCGGGTGAAGGAACTAGGCAAAATGGTGCCGTAACTTCGGGAGAAGGCACGCTGGCGCGTAGGTGAAGGGACTTGCTCCCGGAGCCGAGGCCAGTCGAAGATACCAGCTGGCTGCAACTGTTTATTAAAAACACAGCACTGTGCAAACACGAAAGTGGACGTATACGGTGTGACGCCTGCCCGGTGCCGGAAGGTTAATTGATGGGGTTATCCGCAAGGAGAAGCTCTTGATCGAAGCCCCGGTAAACGGCGGCCGTAACTATAACGGTCCTAAGGTAGCGAAATTCCTTGTCGGGTAAGTTCCGACCTGCACGAATGGCGTAATGATGGCCAGGCTGTCTCCACCCGAGACTCAGTGAAATTGAAATCGCTGTGAAGATGCAGTGTACCCGCGGCAAGACGGAAAGACCCCGTGAACCTTTACTATAGCTTGACACTGAACATTGAGCCTTGATGTGTAGGATAGGTGGGAGGCTTTGAAGCGCGGACGCCAGTCTGCGTGGAGCCAACCTTGAAATACCACCCTTTAATGTTTGATGTTCTAACGTAGGCCCGTGATCCGGGCTGCGGACAGTGTCTGGTGGGTAGTTTGACTGGGGCGGTCTCCTCCCAAAGCGTAACGGAGGAGCACGAAGGTTGGCTAATCCTGGTCGGACATCAGGAGGTTAGTGCAATGGCATAAGCCAGCTTGACTGCGAGAGTGACGGCTCGAGCAGGTGCGAAAGCAGGTCATAGTGATCCGGTGGTTCTGAATGGAAGGGCCATCGCTCAACGGATAAAAGGTACTCCGGGGATAACAGGCTGATACCGCCCAAGAGTTCATATCGACGGCGGTGTTTGGCACCTCGATGTCGGCTCATCACATCCTGGGGCTGAAGTAGGTCCCAAGGGTACGGCTGTTCGCCGTTTAAAGTGGTACGCGAGCTGGGTTTAGAACGTCGTGAGACAGTTCGGTCCCTATCTGCCGTGGGCGCTGGAGAATTGAGGGGGGTTGCTCCTAGTACGAGAGGACCGGAGTGAACGCACCGCTGGTGTTCGGGTTGTCATGCCAATGGCACTGCCCGGTAGCTAAGTGCGGAAGAGATAAGTGCTGAAAGCATCTAAGCACGAAACTTGCCCCGAGATGAGTTCTCCCTGACCCTTTAAGGGTCCTGAAGGGACGTTGAAGACGACGACGTTGATAGGCCGGGTGTGTAAGCGCAGCGATGCGTTGAGCTAACCGGTACTAATGACCCGTGAGGCTTAACCTTACAACGCCAGAGGCGTTTTGGTCTGAGAGACCGGAAGAATTTTCAGCTTGTGACGGAAAAATTAGCGGAAACGAAAGATTTTGCGCTGAGGCAAGGCGCCGGACGAGACGGTACGAGGGAGCATACAGAAGTATGTGACTGAGTAGCGCGAGGACGGGCAACGCGGCATCAGCGAAAAAGATTCGTTTCGCGCACAAAGAATTTGCCTGGCGGCAACAGCGCGGTGGTCCCACCTGACCCCATGCCGAACTCAGAAGTGAAACGCCGTAGCGCCGATGGTAGTGTGGGGCCTCCCCATGCGAGAGTAGGGAACTGCCAGGCATCAAACCAGTAAGGAAGCCCCGGACGAGAGTCCGGGGCTTTTTTACGTCTGGCGATCGCTAAATCCACTTCACCCCTTGCAAAATCTCGCCCTAAAACTCCAGCTCTGTCACATTTTGTCATCCTGAACGGGCTCTGATTCCCCCGCGCTGCTCTCAGATGCTTTACTCATTGCTTTAGCGATGTTCTTCGCAAGGAAATGAGGTAAAAGATGACCGACTTACAACAAAAATCGGCCCAGCCGGAAGCGGCAGCCGTCAGTAAACAACGCATCTGGGCCATTATCGGCGCGTCGTCCGGCAATCTGGTCGAATGGTTTGATTTCTACGTCTACTCGTTCTTTTCGCTCTATTTTGCCCATGTATTTTTCCCGGCCGGCGACACCACTACCCAGTTGCTGCAAACGGCCGGCGTGTTTGCGGCGGGCTTCTTAATGCGTCCCATCGGTGGCTGGCTATTCGGCTACATCGCGGACCGTCACGGCCGAAAAAGTTCGATGCTGATCTCGGTATGCATGATGTGTTTTGGTTCGCTGGTCATCGCCTGTTTACCCGGCTATGGCGAAATCGGCATTGCGGCACCGGTGATTTTGTTGCTGGCGCGCATGTTTCAGGGCTTATCGGTGGGCGGTGAATATGGTACCAGTGCTACCTACATGAGTGAGGTGGCACTGGAAGGGCGCAAAGGCTTCTACGCGTCGTTCCAGTACGTCACACTGATTGGCGGTCAGCTGTTAGCCGTGCTGACGGTCGTGGTACTGCAACAAATTCTCAGTGATGAAGCGCTGCGCAGCTGGGGCTGGCGAATTCCGTTCTTTCTTGGCGCGGTTCTGGCAGTGGTCGCTCTGTGGTTGCGTCGCTCACTGAATGAAACCTCCGAGAAAAAGCACCGGGAACATCGCGATGCCGGCAGCATCCTTGGCCTGCTGCGTAACCATTCGCGCGCCTTCCTGATGGTGCTTGGCTTTACCGCCGGCGGATCGCTGAGCTTCTATACCTTCACAACCTACATGCAGAAATATCTGGTGAACACGGCGGGTATGGATGCGCGCAGCGCCAGTGCGTTGATGACCGGCGCGCTGCTGGTATTCATGCTGATTCAGCCAATTGTGGGCGCGCTGTCAGATAAGATTGGCCGGCGGGCATCAATGATGATCTTCGGCGCTGGCGCGGCTATCTGTACCGTGCCGATTTTGATGTTGCTGCAGAATGTGCAAAGTAGCGGGCTGGCGTTCGTGCTGGTGATGCTGGCGCTGATTATTACCAGTTTCTACACCGCGATCAGCGGCATTCTTAAAGCGGAGATGTTCCCGCCGGAAGTGCGTGCATTGGGCGTGGGGCTTTCCTATGCGGTAGCTAACGCTATCTTTGGCGGTTCGGCCGAATACGTGGCGCTGTTGCTGAAGAAGCACGGCATCGAAACCACCTTCTTCTGGTATGTCTCGGCAATGGGTGCGCTGGCATTTCTGGTATCGCTGATGCTGCACCGCAAAGGCAAGGGGATTGCGTTGTGATTACTGGCTCAGGTTCCACAGGGCAATGCCGCTGGCCGCACCGGCGACATCCCAGCTGAGATCTTTCCAGCTCCAGCCGCTCCCGGCAGGGCGGCTGTCCCAGGCTTCTTTGGCCACGCCGAAGCTTAGCGAAAAGAGCAGGCCGAAGCGCAGATTTTGCCCGCGCCCCTGATGTTGATGCTGAGAGATCTCACTGCCAGCGACAGCCAGAGCGGCAGAGGAGAAAAAGTGTTGTGCTTTATCCTGGCCGGTCCAGCTGTCCTGCGCCACATGCGCACATCCGCTACACAGTAATCCCGCACAGAGGATGAGCGCACGCATCAGCTACAGCAGACGGCTAATAAGGCGATCGATACGGATGCGACGCAGACGGCGAATCAGCTTACGCACCTTTGCCGGATAATCAGAGATGCTCTCCAGCTCGCGGAAATGTTTCACCACCGTGGTGTGCTGACGGATCAGCGCCAGTTCCTTATCGCGCTGCTCTGCCAGCTGGTTGAGCGGATCGTGAATCAGCACCGCATTTTCCAGATCGAGTCGCCAGGCGCGCGGATTGAGGTTATTACCGGTGATCATCATCCACTCGTCATCAACCCAGATGCCTTTCAGGTGATAGCTGTTGTCACCATCTTTCCACAAACGTACCGTCAGCTGGCCGTTATTGACGTAATACTGCAACCGGCTGAGGAAGCGACGCAGGTTGATTTCATACAGATAGGGCAGCGCACCGATAATCTTGAACGGCTCGTGTGGCGGAATGTAGAAATCGTTGGCGGTTTTATCGCCGACGATGATCTCGACCTCTTTGCCCTGACGCAGCAGCTGGATCAGATTGCGCACCAGAATGGCCGGCAGGTTAAAGTACGGCGTGCACAGCGTGAGCTTACGCTCGGCGCAGGGCATTAAATGGAAGATGGTTTTGTTCAGCAGGCTACGTTTACCCAGCCCGACCAGCGGCGTGACGGCCAGTGATTCGTTGCCGGCATCACCGGTAAACTGATAATTGAAGCTGCGCAGCTCCTGGCGAAACTGGCGGGTTTCATTCTTGATTTCCGGGCTGGAGGGACGTTCGGCCTGGTCGAGACGGTTAACGGCCTCAGAATGTTTGAGATTCTCACCAATCCACTGAAACATGGTGTCCGCCAGCTGCGGATTTCGGATCAGCTGATAACGGTCATAACGGTATTTATCATGCTGATGCAGATAAACATCGTTCAGGCTGGCACCGCTGTAGAGCAGCGTATCGTCAATGATAAAGCCTTTCAGATGCAGCACACCGAGCGCTTCACGGGTGTTCACCGGAATGCCATACACCGGAATCGCGATATCGGGATGCTGTGCCGCCATTTCGCAATACCAGTCGGCGTTCGTCAGGCCGCGCGCGGCACCGATACGGCCGCGCTGCGCACGATGCCAGTCCACCAGAATGCTGACATCCAGTTCCGGGCGCGCCTGACGTGCTGCATACAGCGCCTGCATGATGCTGCGTCCGCCGTCATCATTTTCCAGATACAGCGCGGCGATGCAGATGCGTTTTTCTGCCGTAGCGATTTTCGTCAGCAGGGTTTCACGAAACTCGGCGGGCGAGTAAAGCGTGGTCATATCCGACACGGACTGTGACAGTTTAGGCAGCTGTGCGAGGTGTTGTTGGTGTTTATTGCGTTTGAATTTAGACAACATCACAGTGCACTTCTTCTCTGTTCATTGTATGGCCTTTTGCCATCAAATCATGATCCTAACGGTAAATAATAACATCAACCGGCCGGTTAAGGAGGATTTTTACCTTTCTCTACAGCCAGGTCACCGGTGTCAGCCAGCGGTAAATTCAGGCTGACAATGCCATCATCCAGTTGAATATTCACACGAAAATTGAGTTTTCGCGCCAGGGTAATCATGCCGGTATTGTGCGGCATGGTGATACCGTTCAGTTGTTGCAGGCCGTGATCGCGCGTATAGCGGATCATCTTTTCCAGCAGCCGTCTGCCCATGCCCAGACCCTTGAGGTCGGAACGCACCAATACCGAGAATTCTGCGTCGATATTGTCAGCATCGGAGATAGCGCGCGTCACGCCGATAATCTCATCGGCACCGTTATGCTGGCGTACTGCGACAATCGCCATCTCCCGGTCGTAATCGATCTGCGTCATGTTCGCCAAATCGTCGTGGGTAAACTCATTGATCTCACTGAAGTAGCGATAGTAAAGGTCTTCTTTGGTGACCCGGGCGATGAAGGCACGTAGCTGCGGTTCATCCTCCGGCAGAATCGGCCGAAACAGGCAGCGCTGGCCATCTTTAAGCTGCACCTGCTCTTCCAGATGGTGCGGATAGGGACGAATCGCCAGCCGCGCCTCACTGTCGCCATGAAACGGAGCCAGCTGCAGCGTCACGTCCAGCAGGGTAAAGGTATTGGCGGATGCCAGCAGCGGGTGAATATCCAGCCGCTGAATCTCCGGACAGTCCACCACCAGGTTTGATACCTGCACCAGCAGCTGACTCAAACCGGTGATGTCCAGCGGTCGCAGTGCACTGCGGCTGCGCACTTTGCCGCTCTTCAGTGCCTGAATCACCAGATAGCGCGCCAGCGTCATATTCAGCGGCGGCAACGCTACGGAGGCCTGCTTGTCCGGTTGCCACTCCACACCGCCTTCGCCCAGCATGATGATCGGGCCAAACAGCGGGTCATGCTCAACCACCACCCGCAACTCCTGTGCACCGGCGCGGTTCGCCATACTTTGCACCAGCAGGCCGTCAATGCGCGCCTGCGGATGCGTTTCACGCACGCGATCGAAGATGGCGTCTGCTGCCTGTTCAACTTCTGCCGCGCTGCGCAGATAGAGCATCACGCCCTGTACATCCGACTTATGCGCAATATCCGGCGAGCGTAGCTTGAGCGCCACCGGATAACCAATCTGGTCGGCAATCTTAGCGGCAGACTGGCTGTCGCTGGCGATCCAGGTTGGCAGCGTCGCCAGCCCGTAAGCCTGCAGTATGGGCTGCACCTCGTGCGTATCCAGCGTGGTAATGCCGCTATCCAGTGCCTGTTGCAGCAACTGATGTGCCTCGGCGCTGTTTTGCGTCAGGCCCAGCGGCAGCGCTGGCGTTTCGCGTAGCTGTTTCTGGTTACGCCGATACTCAACCTGGTGCATAAATGCCGTCACCGTGCCTTCTGGCGTGCGCCAGGTCGGAATGCCGGCCTGGGTGAATGCGCGGCGGGCTTCCTGCGAAGAGTGTTCTCCGCACCAGTTGGTCAGCAGCGTCACCTGCTTACCCCGCGGATGCGCGGCCACCGCCGCAATAATCTGCGCGGCGGTTTCACTGGCCGGAGAGACGGCGCTGGGTGAATGGATGATCATCAGCGCATCCAGTTCATGGCTGTCGAGCAGCTGTGTTACGCAGGCCACGTACAGCGCGGGCGTTGCATGATCTTTCAAATCCAGCGGATTACCGCGCCCGATGCCCTCCGGCAGCAGGGCCGCCAGCGCCTGCAGCGTGGGCTCATCCAGCGTCGCCAGCTTGCCGTTACGCGCATAGAGTTCATCCAGCGCCAGCGCTGCCGGGGCTGCGCCGTTGCTGATAATCATCAGGCGCTCACCGCGCAGCGGACGCATGTGGCTGAGCGACTCCACGGCGGAAAACAGCTCATGCGTGTCCTGCACGCGCAGCAGACCGGCGCGCTGAATGGCGGCATCCCAGGCGGCATCCAGCCCGCTGGCGGTGCCGATCATCGCCTGTGCCTGATGGCTGCGACCGCTTTTGATCACCAGAATCGGTTTATTACGCGCTGCGCTACGCGAGGCAGAAACGAAGCGCCGGGCGTCGCTCAGGTGTTCCAGGTAGAGCAAAATGGCGCTGGTTTTGCCATCGCGTGCAAGAAAATCCAGCAGGTCGTCGACATCAATATCCAGGCTGTCGCCCAGGGCGATAAACCACGAAAAGCCCAGGTTGCGCTGTTGCGCCCAGTCGAGAATGGTGTTGGAAACCGCCGCCGATTGCGAAATAAAGGCGATGCGTCCTTTCGCAATCGGTACCGGTGAGAAGCTGGCATTCAGCCCCTGCCAAGGGGCTAACAGGCCCAGACTGTTGGGGCCCAGCAGGCGCATCTGCCACTGGCTGGCACAGGCTTTCAGCGCCTCCAGCTGGCTGGCCGGCGCGGAGAGAATAATGCAGGCTTTACAGCCTTTTTCTCCCAGCTGCTGTAACAGTTCCAGGTTGCGTCTGGCGTGGGTGCAGATAATCGCCAGGTCGGGGGCGAAGGGCAGGCTGGCCACGTCTGGCCAGGCCAGCACGCCGCTGACCGCCTTGTATTTGGGCGTGACCGGCAACACCGGACCGCCAAAGCCGCCCGCCAGCAGGTTGCGCATCATCAGATAGCCTGCGCGGCCCGGTTTTACCGACGCACCCAGCACCGCAATTGATTTCGGTCGTAACAGCGCTTCCAGTCCACGTTGGCTCATCATTCGCTCCTGCTCTCGGGATTGGCATGATTGTAAACGCTTTTGCGCCGGTTGCCGATTTGTCGATGTCAGGCTGCGAGCCAGCTTCAGAAATTATCTGCTTGCGCGTGTATCGGATGGTGGGGTTTGCCGGCCAGATAGGCTTGACGAAAGCGTTCAAAGTGCTGCTGCAACGCCTGCGCCGCCGGGACGTCACCTGCCTGTTCCAGCAGCGCGGCGGCCACTTCGGCGGTGCAGTGCTGGCCCGGCGCATGGGGTTCGCGCAGCGTGTAGCGCGACGGTGTTGCCACATTCAGTGACATCACCGGAAAGCTATCCAGCCACGGACTTTTGCGGAACATTTTGCGCGCTTCGGTCCAGGTGCCGTCGAGCATGATAAACAGCGGGGGCTTACCGCCGGTGGGTGGCGTGGTCAGCACCTGGCGATCGGCATCGGCGTAGGCACCGGGAAACACCACCATCGGCTGATAATCCGCCGTCTGCACCGCCGCCAGCAGCGCGGCGTCGGGCTCGGTGCGCGACCAGCCAAAGGCCTGGGTTTCCGGCAGAATGTCGGCAATCAGCCGACCGGTATTACTGGGTTTCATTGGTTCAGTATCAAACATCACCAGGCAAAACCGACTGCGCGCCTGTTGCGGCTGCAGGGTCGCGCACAGACAGTTTTTATGCGGCAGCAGGCAGCGCTGACAGCGCAGCACGCGGTTGCCTCGGGCAAGAAACGGGCGCGTGGCACGCGCTAAACGCTGCGCACGCAGGCGCAGGACGGCATTATCAGACATAGCATCGCGGACAGGGAAAAACGCCAGTGTAATAGAAGGGCAAAAACAAGGCCAGCGCGTGGCTGGCCCTGGGGGATTAGAGTGATTCGTCGAGCCATTCGTTGAATGGCGCTTTCGGCATCGCACCGTTCAGCATGTCCACCATCTCACCGTTTTTGAACAGCATAATGGTTGGGATGCTGCGGATGCGAAAACGCGTGCTGAGCGCAGGTTCCGCCTCGGTGTTCACTTTCACGAAGCGCACTTTGCCGCGCCGCTCGTCAGCGACGTCTTTAAACACCGGCGCGAAGTTCACGCACGGGCCGCACCATGGCGCCCAGAAGTCGACCACGACCGGCAGATCGTCCTGCAGGTATTTATCCAGCGTGGCCGCCGTGGCATTCACCACTTCGCCGCTAAATAGCGCATCGCCGCAGCGACCGCATTTGGCTCCGTCGGCCAGACGTTCCTCGGGAACGCGGTTAGTTGCCTGACAGGAGGCACATACAGTATTCATCGTCACCTCAAACCGGACCTGTAAATCTTAGGATTGGTGAACATTATGAAAAGGTTGAATGCTATGCTCAATCTGGATTAAGCAATAGGTTCAATAGTTGATAGCTAAGCGCCGACACATCAGGTAATCTTCGCGCTCTCAATGCTGGAGGAACAGATGAACGACGAATTTAAAGGCAAAAGCGGCAAGGTAAAAGTGATGTACGTACGTGATGAGGAGGGCGGTCAGAAGCCAAATCCCCGTACCGGCAAAGGCGGCCGTCCTGCTGCGCGCCAGGAAGAGAATCGTCGCTCTGGTCCTCGCAGCACCCGTAATAATGAAGAGAGCGGTCGTCCGCGCACCGCCCGTGGCGATGATGCCGGGCGTTCGCGTGGACCACGTGACGATGCTGGCCGTTCGCGCGGTCCGCGTGACGATAGCGCGCGCGGTCGCCGCAGCGATCGGGACGATCGCGGCTTCAGTGATTCACCGTGGCGCACCGTGTCACGTCCGCCTGTCGCCGCTGAAGCGGATGCGGGTGACGAAGCGGCCAGCAGCAAGCCGGTTATCGACCCGGAACTGATTCGCCGTCAGCGTCAGGAAGAGACGCGCGTATACGGCGAAAACGCCTGCCAGGCGCTGTTCCAGAGCCGTCCCGAAAGCATCGTCCGTGCGTGGTTCGTGCAAAGCGTCACGCCGCGCTTCCGCGAAACCCTGCGCTGGCTGGCGGCAAACCGCAAAGCCTATCACGTGGTGGACGACGCCGAGCTGGCGAAAGCGTCCGGGACTGAACACCACGGCGGCGTGTGCTTCATTATTAAGAAGCGCATGGGCATGCCGGTGGCGGAATGGCTGCAGCAGGCGCAGAGCAAAGACTGCGTACTGGCGCTGGAAGATGTCAGCAACCCGCACAACCTTGGCGGTATCATGCGCAGCTGCGCGCACTTTGGCGTCAAAGGTTTGCTGGTCAATGATGCCTCGCTGCTGGAGTCGGGTGCCGCAGTCCGCACGGCTGAAGGTGGTGCAGAGCACGTCCAGGCGATCAGCGGCGAAAGCTTTGCTGCGGGTCTGGAAGCATTCCGCAAAGCCGGTTACACCATCGTGACCACATCCAGCCACGCCGGTACGCCGCTGGCGCAGGCGGCGCTGCCAGCCAAAATGGTACTGGTGCTGGGTCAGGAGCGTGAAGGTCTGTCAGACAGCGCATTCCAGCAGGGCGATATCAGCCTGTCGATTGGTGGTACCGGCAACGTTGAAAGCCTCAACGTCTCGGTCGCGACCGGCATTCTGCTCGCCGAATGGTGGCGTCAGAACGCATAAATAAAAAAACGGGCCGCTGTGGCCCGTTTTTGTTTCTGTCACTCAGTGCGCGCCACCGCCGCCGCCGCCCGCGCCAAACGGCGGTCGGGCAAACCACACCAGAACCAGCAGGACCAAAAACACCCCCGCCGATGCCCAGAAGATCTCGTTAGCCGAGATAATCAGGCCCTGATTAGTAATTTGCTGGGCGATATAAGCCGACGCCTGCTGCTGCGTCATGCCCATGCTTTGCAGCTGATCATACATTTGCTGCGAATTCGGATTGAATGGATTAACCGACTCCGACAGGTAGCTGTGGTGCATCGATTCGCGGTCTGTCCACATGGTGGTGGTGATTGACGTTCCGATTGAACCCGCCAGCGTACGCACAAAGTTCGACAGGCTGGAGGCCGCCGCCATACGCTCTGGCGGCAAGCCGGACAGCGTAATGGTGGTCAGCGGCATAAAGAAGCAGGCTACCGCGAACCCCTGGATAAACTGCGGCCACGCGGAGGCACCGAAATCCATCCCCGGCTCAAACGTATACGCACGCCAGTAGAAGCACACCGCGTACATGATAAAACTAAAGGTTACCAGCCGCCGCATATCGAGCTTATGGGCGAAGCGACCAATGATCGGCGACAGAATCACCGGAATGATCCCCACCGGCGCCGATGCCAGCCCTGCCCAGGTGGCGGTATAGCCGTATACCTCCTGGAGCAACTGCGGCAGCAGGACGATCGAGCCGAAGTACAGCATGTAAGCCAGACTGATCGACAGACAGCCGATGGTGAAATTTCGCTTCTTAAATAGCGACAAATCGACAATCGGGTGATCGTCGGTCAGCTCCCACACCAGCAGCACGGCCAGCGACACCACCGCGACCACCGTCAGCACGATGATTTCGGTTGAGCCAAACCAGTCGAGTTCTTTACCGCGGTCAAGCATCACCTGCAGAGAACCAATCCCCACCACCAGCAGCACCAGACCGACCATATCGATCGGGCGGATCTCAGTTTTGGTTTCGCGCCCACGCAGGGTTTGCAGCGTCAGCATCACCACCACCACGCCAATTGGCACGTTGATGAAGAAGATCCAGCCCCAGTGATAGTTATCACTGATCCAGCCGCCGAGAATCGGACCGCAGATCGGCGCAACGATCACCGTCATCGCCCACAGCGACAGCGCCACGCTGCGCTTGGCCGGCGGGTAGTTGTTCAGCAGCAAACTTTGCGACAGCGGAATCAGCGGACCGGCCACCACGCCCTGAATCACGCGGAAGAAGATCAGCATCTCCAGGCTTTCGGACATGCCGCACGCCCATGAGGCCAGCGCGAACAGAATGGTCGACCATGTGAACAGCTTCACTTCACCGACGCGCTTTGCCAGCCAGCCGGTGATCGGGATCGAGATAGCATTCGCCACCCCGAACGAGGTGATCACCCAGGTGCCCTGCGAGTTGGACGCCCCAAGGTTACCGGCGATGGTCGGGATCGCCACGTTAGCGATGGTGGAGTCGAGTACCTGCATGAACGTCGCCAGCGACAGGGCGATGGTCATCAGAACTAACGGCGCACCTTCAAGCGGCTTTTGTGCCATAACAGCCTCCCGCGAGGTTATTGCGCGTTGGCACGGACAATGTCAGCGATCAGCTGGTTAACCGGCGCAAGGTCGATTGCCAGCGCGTTACTTTCATACGCGGCCTGGGTGCGGACATTGCTGGCCAGCGCGGCGCCATCTTTATTCTGGGTATCTACTTTCACCAGCGTGGACAGGCCGATACGCAGCGGATGTTGCGCCACTTGCTGCGGATCGAGTTCGATACGCACCGGCAGGCGCTGTACCACTTTGATCCAGTTACCGGTGGCGTTCTGCGCTGGCAGCAGCGAGAAGGCGCTACCGGTGCCCATATCCAGACCAACCACTTTGCCGTGATACTCCACATCATCGCCGTAGATATCACTGATGACCGTGGCGGGCTGACCGATGCGCACGCCTGCCAGCTGCGTCTCTTTAAAGTTGGCGTCAACCCACAGGTTGGTGGCCGGCACCACCGCCAGCAGCGGTGTGCTGGTGGAGATCTGTGAACCGACCTGCACGCTGCGACGCGAGACATAGCCGTCCATCGGGCTGCGGATGTCGGTGCGCTGCAGCGCCAGCCAGGCATCGCGCAGCTCAGCGGCGCTCTGTTTTACCGCCGGCTGGTTTTCGAGGTCGGTATTCAGGATCATCGCCTGGTTCGCGTTGTACTGCTGAATCGCCACGTCCAGCTGAGCTTTCGCCGTGGCCACGGCATCACGCGCGTGCTGCAGCTCTTCGCGACCAATCAGATTGGCGGCACCGAGCGGCTCGCGACGTTTCAGGTCGGATTCGGCCTGATCCAGCGCGGTCTGTTGCAGCTTGATGGTAGCCTGATACTGTTTGCCGTTGATCATCAGCTGGTGCGTCTGGCGCACGCTGGTGGCCAGCGCGGTCTGCGCTTTCTCGAATGCCTGCTGCGCATCGGTTTTATCCAGCGACACCAGAATGTCGCCTTTTTTCACCCGATCCGTATCCTCGAACCACACTTTATTCACGCTGCCGGAAACCTGGGCCATCACCTGCACCTGGTTGCCTGCCACGTAGGCGTCATCGGTTTCCTGGAAGTGGCGCAGCACCAGATACCAGTAAGCCAGATAACCCACACCAATCACGATAAACACGATAGCCAGCAGGATCAGCGCACCTTTGCGCTTCTTCTTTTTGTTCGCGGGCTGTTGCGGGCTTTGAGCTTCCGCTGTCGCACTCATGTCGTTCTCCACGTTTGCCATTTAGTCGGGATGTGTTGATCCATCAACACGGTCGCCCGAGTCGAAAAAGCCAGCGTTTGCAACGCTGGCCGGATAAAAGGGGATTAAAATAGCGATTTCGGTGGGTGATTGTGTCGCAGTTCTTGCTATTAACGCGACAGGGAAGCGATAACCTGATCTTCGTCCATTTTATCGAGACGGTTAAGCAACTTACGCGTGATGGCTTCCAGCTGCTCCTGCTCGGTATCAGTCAGCGAGGACCACAGATACTGCAGGCTCTGATGCTGTGGTGGCAGCAGCTGACGTAAGAATTCATTACCTTTTTCCGTCAGGTGCAGGTGCAGGCAACGGCGATCGTTGTCGCTCTCACGACGCTCGATCCAGCCGCGCTTTTCCAGTTCATCCGCGATGCGCGTCGCGTTGGTGCGGGAAGAACCCAGCGCCGAGCTCAGCTCAGAAGGCTGAATGCTCTGGTTTTCCTGCGCGTCCAGCGTAATCAGCGCCATGAATAAAGTTTCGTTAATTCCCTGCGCCTTCAACATTTTGTTGCGATTATCCAGCAGCTTACCCTGCATGTGCATGCACAGACGGGTCAGGATGATCTCCTGCAGCGGAAAATCTTTGTGGCGATTAGCACGGATGTTTAGCATCTGCTCAATGGGAGTAAACGAGCTTTCCATTAAAAACCTCTTAGTTGCAACAAATATAATAATGAGGGTGACAGATTAAGCGTAGTCATATTTTCCGCCTGTGATTGTTTGCACCGTCACACTGTCAGCACCTGGCGTTCCAGGTCGGTCCATAACCCTGGGCTCTGCGCCCTGACCAGCCGCTTTGCAGACAAAGCCGCCATCGTCATCAATTCGCTAAGCGAAACCTTCAGTGGATTGAATAATTTCGCGAGTAAAAATAACTTAGGTGAATAACTGTGTGGCTAACCATAACAAAGCCAATCATTAATGAACAGTATCGCTCACCACTTTGCATTGATCTTTACGTTTTCTAAACACTTTTCCCGGCTGGCTTTGCCGGAGTAAATCAATGGGTTAATCGACAAGGCACCGGTTAGTCCGGGTAACGCGCCAGCACCAGCGGCGTGATGAATTCCGTTCGTCGTCTGCCGTATAACCGGCCTGTGGCAGGGTGAATGCCACCGATAACGCAGACTCATCCTGGCGCAACGGACCTGATGCGGGCGGCGGAAAGGAGACATAGCTGGTGGGAAAAGCGGGTAAATAATCATATGTGGGTAATAATAACCCAAAAAATTATTTCAATGTTGTGTTAATTAACAGGACGTACCAGTGCGCTATAGCGCACGCTTCGCTTACTGACGGGGCGGGAGGGCGGAAAATGGCGGCACCACGTGGCTGAGACGAGGTGCCGCGTGGGCTTATTTCGCCGCCGCCATGGCGTCGCTGACCCATTTCTCAAATTCCGCCTGATGAGCTTTGATCCAGCCGTCAACGTGGCCGTTGATGTCCGCTTCTGAGGCGTGACCGGCATGCATCGCGGCGTTCTCGGCATTGATGTCGCCAATCGGCAGCTTCATTTCAGCAAACAGTTTTGCCGCCGCCGGATTTTTCTCCGCCCAGGCTTTGTTGGCCACGATATGCATGGTGTTCACCGGGAAGCCATAGTTGGCGCCGTTGGCCAGTCTGGTATCCACTTTGCTCTGCGCGCCTGGCAGTGAGGAGAACGGCACCTGCAGCCACACCACATCTTTACCCGGCTTCAATACGTCGCTCACCCAGTATGGCGTCCAGGTGTAATAGAGAATCGGTTTACCCTGTTTGAAGCGCGTAATGGTGTCGGCAATCATCGCCGAGTAGTTACCCTGGTTGTGCACCACGGTATCGCTCAGTTTGTAGGCCTCAATCTGATGGTTAATCACCGCCTCACAGCCCCAGCCAGGCGTACAGCCGGTCAGGTCTGCTTTGCCATCGCCATTGGTATCAAACAGTTTGGCCAGCTTCGGATCCTTCAGCTGCTCGATGTTGGTGATGTGATACTGATCGGCGGTTTTCTTGTCGATCAGGTAACCCTGCGCGGCACCGCTGACGTAGGTGCCCTGGCGATAAAATTTATTATCACCGCCGGCGGCTTTGTACATGTCGTCATGCAGCGGTTGCCAGTTGGTGGCGATAAACGTGGCATCACCGCCGGCAATGGTGGTGTAAGCCACGTTGTAATCCACTTCACTCGGCTTCTCAACGGTGTAACCGAGCTTCTCCAGCGCGCGGCTCACCAGCAGCGTCTGGAAGGTCTCTTCGGAAATGGTACTCTGAGCCGGTTTAACGGTAATGCCTTTGCCCGGAAGGTCGGCGGCGGACACGTGCGTCGCGGCAACCGTGGTCAGGACGGCGGCGAATAGAGCTGTCTTGCGCATAGTCATTCCTTATTTTACGTGTGACGTCGGAGACGGGCGACCGCAGCGGGCCACCCAAAGAAATCAGGCTTTTTTACTGAATGGACGCAGCAACAAACCCAGCGGCCCGCTGCTGTACCAGTGGCGGCTGCCACGGCTGCGGCTGTCGCGACCTACCGACTGCGTCAGGCGGTCGAGAATGATGGCGAGGATCACGATACCGACGCCGCCCACGCTGGCAAGGCCCATATCGAGGCGACCAATACCGCGCAGCACCATCTGGCCCAGACCGCCAACGGCAATCATCGAGGCGATGACCACCATCGACAGCGCCAGCATCAGCGTCTGATTGACGCCAGCCATAATGGTCGGCATCGCCAGCGGCAGCTGGACCTTGAACAGCATCTGGCGCGGGCTGGCACCGAAAGATTCACTGGCTTCGATCAGGTCAGCCGGCACCTGCTTAATACCGAGTATGGTGAGACGCACCACCGGCGGCAGGGCAAAGATAATCGTCACCACCACGCCCGGCACGTTGCCGATACCAAACAGCATGACGATGGGCACCAGATAGACGAACGCCGGCGTGGTTTGCATCGCATCCAGCAGGGGCCGCACGATGCGCGCCGCGCGCTCACTGCGCGCCAGCCAGATGCCAAGCGGCAGGCCAATCAGTACGCAGAACAGCAGGGCGGTGAGCACCAGCGCCAGCGTCACCATCGCCTGGGACCAGGCACCGATCATGCCAATCAGCACCAGCGATATCAGCGTGGCGAGGCCCATCGCCGGGCTGGCAATCTGCCAGGCAATCAGCGCAAACACGACGATCGCCACTGGCGCAGGCAGACCCATCAGCAGTTGCTGGAAGGCGCTGAGGATATAATCCACCGGCACGCGAATGCCCTGAAACAGCGGGCGGAAGTGGGTAACTACCCAGTCGATGCCTTCGGTGACCCAGCGATCCAGCGGAATCAGCGTGGTGTGGAACGGATCCAGCAGGCTGAAGTGCTCCGGCGCCGCGGCCGGTGCGCTGCTCAGCCAGTCGCTGCTGCTGGCGGCGCTGCTGACGGCATCGTGCCCACCACTGCTGGCGGCATCCGATGTACTGCCCGCGGCGTTGCCCCAGGCATCGGCGGCGCTGGCGCTGCTGTCAGCCGGTGTGCTACTGCCTGTCGCGGACCACGGATCGCTGCTGGCGGCGGCGTTGCTGGTGGCGGGTGGTGCGCTGGTCTGGCTGGCGCTTTCCCATGGATTGGCGTTTTGTGCACTCATGGCTGGGCTCCTTCACGATCTAAAGCGCGTAACAGCGTGCTTTTGGAAATGATACCGACGTACTGCTGATCTTCGCCGATCACCGGCACCGCACAGGGCGCCTGCGCGACATGAGAGAGCAAATCGTTAAGCGAGGTATCGGCAGGAACCGCCAGCGGTGCGTCGAGCAGCGCGTTATCCAGCCCTTCACCGGCGGCGAGTGCCGCTTTCAGCGAGTCAGTGGAGACGACGCCGATGAATTTCTGTTTCTCCAGCACGTAGCCATATTCGCGGTCTTCATCCTGCAGCAGTTTGATCGCCGAACGCGGACCGAAACCGGCGGCCTTACGAATCAGCGCGCCGGCGCTGCGGCGGGCGATATCTTTGGCGCTGAAGACGTGACTGATATCCACGCCGCGGAAGAAGGTGCGCACATAATCGTTGGCCGGATTATTGAGGATTTCATCCGGCGTGCCGACCTGCACCACTTCGCCGCCCTGCATGATGGCGATGCGGTCGCCAATACGCATGGCTTCATCCAGATCGTGGGAAATAAACACGATGGTGCGCTGATGTTTCGCCTGTAGTTTTACCAGTTCATCCTGCATTTCCGTGCGAATTAATGGATCAAGTGCGGAAAAGGCTTCGTCCATTAGCAATATATCCGGATTAATCGCCAGTGCGCGGGCTAATCCAACACGCTGACGCATTCCGCCGGAGAGTTCATCAGGCCAGGCGTGAGCATAATTTTCCAGCCCGACCTGACGCAGCGCGTCGAGCGCTTTTTCCTGCCGCTCCTGCAGCGCCACGCCAGCTAATTCCATGCCAAAGGCCGTATTATTTAGCACCGTCATGTGCGGCATCAGTGCGAATGACTGGAATACCATGCTGATTTTATTTCTGCGCACATCACGCAATTCTGCGTCGGATATTTTGGCAATATCGACGCCATCAATAATCACTTGGCCACGTGTCGGCTCGATCAGACGATTGAGAAGGCGAACCATAGTGGACTTGCCGGAGCCGGACAGCCCCATGATGACAAAGATCTCGCCTTCTTCAATGGCCAGACTGGCATTTTTGACGCCGAGTGAGAGGCCGGTTTTCGCCAGAATACTCTCTTTACTCTCGCCTTTTTCAATCAGCTTAAATGCCTTTTCGGGATGATCGCCAAATACCTTATATAAATTCTTTACTTCGAGTTTAATTGCCATGCAGTAATGAAATTCCTGGTTAAATGTCTGACTATTTCTTGTTGTACCCTGCGTAAATTTAAGCGCCTATACCGTAGCATAGTGAGATTATCTGACAACCCTTGACGGAAATATCTGGCGTGACACGTATGGCGCGATAGTGGCTAATTCCAGTGCCTGCAAGGGATGAGACGGGGTAAGTTTTTTCTGAATTTTTTGTGAAATTAAACCGGTTCCGGCCAGAATTATTGCCGGAAGGCGGATAAATCACGCTTAGTCAGGCGAAATATTCCGGCGATGAATGGCGCTAAATAGGTAAAATAATCACGCGCGGAATTAACCTTATTTCAGGGGGATGGCGGGAATGCAGGAGAGGAAAATGAATGACCAGAACGTGGTGGGATCGGCATGAAATTAACCTGGTCGGCATAAATGCCGACCCTGTGGATGTATCATCAACCTAACCGCTGGGGCGCGTTCCGGTCGGCATCAATGCCGACCCTACAGATGCATCAACCTAACCGCCGGGGGCATTTCAGGCGACATGATTAACCCAACCGTAGGGTGCGCATTGATGCGCACCGCTTACGGTGCAATGCGCACCCTTTACCGCGCAACGCACGCGACTAAAAATTCCAGTCCTCGTCCTCGGTTTCAACCGCTTTACCCATCACATAGGATGAACCGGAACCCGAAAAGAAATCGTGGTTTTCATCGGCGTTGGGCGACAGCGCCGACAGAATCGCCGGATTCACCGCCGTCAACTCCGCCGGGAACAGCGCTTCGTAACCCAGGTTCATCAGCGCCTTGTTGGCATTGTAATGCAGGAAGGTTTTCACCTCTTCAGCCCAGCCCACGTCGGCATACAGCGCTTCGGTGTACACCACCTCGTTTTCATACAGCGCCAGCAGTAAATCGATGGCGAACTGCTGCAGCTCAGCGCGGCGCGCGTCGTCAACGGTTTCCAGCGCTTTCTGGTACTTATAGCCGATGTAATAACCGTGCACCGCTTCATCACGGATAATCAGCCGAATCAGATCGGCGGTGTTGGTCAGCTTGCCGCGGCTTGACCAGTACATCGGCAGCCAGAAGCCGGAGTAAAACAGGAACGACTCCAGAAAGACGCTGGCGATTTTCTTCTTCAGCGGATCGCTGGCGCGATAGTGCTCCAGCACGATCTTTGCCTTGTTCTGCAGGGCGGCATTCTCTTCACTCCAGCGGTAGGCGGCATCCACGTCGGCGGTGTTACACAGCGTGGAGAAGATCGAACTGTAAGAGCGCGCATGTACCGCTTCCATAAAGCTGATGTTCGACAGCACCGCCTCTTCGTGCGGCGTCAGCGCATCTTCCATCAGTCCCGGTGCGCCAATGACGTTCTGAATGGTGTCGAGCAGCGTCAGACCGGTAAACACCCGAATCGTCAGCTGCTGCTGCTGCGGGTCGAGCAACTGCCATGCCGGCAGATCGTTGGACAGCGGCACCTTCTCCGGCAGCCAGAAGTTGCTGGTAAGACGGTTCCACACTTCGAGATCTTTCTCGTCCTGGATGCGGTTCCAGTTAATCGCCTGAATCTGTTTAAGTTGCATAGTCATCATCACAGTGCACAGGAAACGCAGCCCTGTACCTCCGTGCCTTGTAGCGCCATCTGACGCAGTCGAATGTAATAGAGGGTTTTGATGCCTTTCTTCCAGGCGTAGATCTGCGCTTTGTTGATATCGCGCGTCGTGACGTCATCGCGGAAAAACAGCGTCAGCGACAGGCCCTGGTCGACGTGCCGGGTGGCTTCGGCGTAAGTATCAATAATCGCTTCGGGACCAATCTGGTAGGCATCCTGATACAGCTCAAGATTGTCGTTGGTCATAAACGGAGCCGGGTAATACACGCGGCCGGTTTTGCCCTCTTTACGGATCTCAATGCGCGACACAATCGGGTGGATGCTCGACGTGGCGTGGTTGATGTAAGAGATGGAACCGGTCGGCGGAATCGCTTGCAGGTTCTGGTTATACAAACCGTGCTGCATCACCGACGCACGCAGCGCCTGCCAGTCCGCCTGGTCGGGCAGGGCGATGCCGGCATCGGCAAAAATCTGCGCCACCCGGGCAGTACGCGGCTGCCAGCTGTGTTGGGTATATTTGTCGAAATAGGCGCCGCTGGCGTACTGCGACTGCGCAAAGCCGTCAAAGCTCGCGCCGCGCTCCTGCGCCAGCAGGTTAGAGGTGCGCAGGGCGTGATACGTCACGCAGTAGAAATAGAGGTTGGTGAAATCCAGCGCCTCTGGCGAACCGTAAGCCATGCCTTCACGCGCCAGATAGCCGTGCAGGTTCATCTGCCCGAGACCGATAGCGTGCGAACGGCGATTGCCTTCCGCCACCGACGGCACGGAGGTGATGTCACTCATCTCGGAGACCGCCGTCAGCGCGCGCACCGCCACTTCCACGGTTTGCGCCAGATTACGCGAGTCCATGGCGTGGGCGATATTCAGGGAGCCGAGGTTACAGGAGATATCTTTGCCGACGCGGCGATAGCTCAGGTCGTCGTGATACTCGCTGGCGCTGTTAACCTGGAGGATCTCCGAGCACAGGTTACTCATGTTGATGCGACCGGCAATCGGGTTGCTGCGGTTCACGCTGTCCTCATACATGATGTATGGATAGCCGGACTCAAACTGAATTTCCGCCAGCGTCTGGAAGAAGTCGCGCGGCTTGATGAAGGTTTTACGGATGCGATCGTCGGCCAGCATCGCCTCGTAGTACTCGCTGATGCTGATATCAGCAAACGCCTTGCCATAAATACGCTCAACATCGTAAGGCGAAAACAGCGCCATATCGCGGTTCTCTTTGGCCAGCTGGAAGGTGATATCCGGAATCACCACGCCGAGCGACAGCGTTTTGATACGGATCTTCTCGTCAGCGTTTTCACGTTTGGTATCGAGGAAGCGCAGGATATCCGGATGGTGCGCATTCAGCCACACCGCGCCCGCGCCCTGACGCGCACCAAGCTGATTGGCGTAGGAGAACGCATCTTCCAGCATCTTCATCACCGGAATTACGCCGGACGACTGATTTTCAATGCGCTTGATCGGCGCGCCGGATTCACGCAGGTTGGAGAGCAGAAACGCCACGCCGCCACCGCGCTTCGACAGCTGCAACGCCGAATTCACCGCGCGGCCAATCGACTCCATATTGTCTTCAATGCGCAGCAGAAAACAGGAGATCAGCTCGCCGCGCTGCTGTTTACCGCAGTTGAGGAAGGTCGGCGTAGCCGGCTGGAAGCGACCGCTCAGCATCTCGGCCAGCAGTTCCCGC
Source organism: Type-C symbiont of Plautia stali (assembly GCF_059730935.1). Lineage (NCBI taxonomy): Bacteria > Pseudomonadati > Pseudomonadota > Gammaproteobacteria > Enterobacterales > Enterobacteriaceae > Type-C symbiont of Plautia stali. The sequence goes on from NZ_AP035923.1 coordinate 1,050,616, forward strand.
GCCAGCGTTTCATTACCGCGCGCCAGCGTCAGCGCCACCATGCAGGCGCGCTGCTCAAAGGTTTCCAGATAGCGTTTGCCGTCGAAGGTTTTCAGCGTATAGCTGGTATAAAACTTCCACGCACCGAGGAAGGTGTGAAAACGGAAGCCCCAGGCGTCAGCCTCTTCATGCAGCTGGCACAGGAAGGCGAAATCGTACTGGTTCAGCACCCCGGCTTCATAATAGCCTTCGGCCACCAGATAGCGCAGACGCTCGCCGTGCGAGTCGAATGGCACGCTGTTCGGCTGGACGTGCTGCAGGAAGAACTGGCGTGTGGCTTCATGATCTTTGCTGAACTGGATGCGGCCATCCGCGTCATACAGGTTCAGCATCGCGTTGAGCGCGTGGTAGTCCAGCTGTGTGCTGTTCAGGGTGTCTGTCGTTGCCAAAATTGGGTCACTCCCGCTTTAACATGGGCAATATCGTCGGCGGTTCCCATCAGCTCAAAGCGGTAGAGATAGGGAACCTGACATTTCTGCGCAATGATGTCGCCCGCCAGGCAGAAGCCCGCGCCAAAGTTGCGATTGCCCGCAGCAATCACACCGCGGATACCGCGCCGGTTGGCGTCATCATTGAGGAACTGAATCACCTGTTTCGGCACTGCTCCACGCGCGCTGCCGCCGCCGTAGCTCGGCACCACTAAAATATAGGGCTGGTCGATGTGCAGGCGCTGCGTGGCGTCGAGCGGAATACGCCGCGCAGGCAGGCCGAGACGGGTGATAAACCGGTGCGTGTTTTCCGACTGGCTGGAAAAATAGACCAGTGGAAACATCGCTTTATCCCCCGACGGCAGCGAGCTGGCGCAGGCCGGCGATTTTGTCGGGACGGAAGCCGCTCCAGTGGTCGTTGTGCGTCATCACCACGGGCACCTGGCGATAGCCAAGCGATTTGAGCTGATCGATGGCTTCCGGCTGGCTATCGAGGTTAATCAGCTGATAGTCGATGCCACTGCGATCCATGGCATTTTTGGTCGCGTCACACTGGACACACTGGCTCTTAGTGTAAATAATAATGCGCATGATTCGTATTTCCCTCTGGTTATGGTCAGGTTGCGAGATACGAAGCAAAAACCCTTTTGCTGCGAACGTCGTCCCTGCTGACATCTGGTAGCGAGTTGATGTGTTGAATACTAGATGTAGTGGTATTGGTGGTCAAGCCCACCAGATATAGGGTTTTGTGATTTAAGCAGTCGGATTAGGGCGAATGCCAGCGATGGTGCGCCCTGGCGCAGGGAAAAAATTTTTGTAAAGGGTTTTGCGGCAATTTTAACCGGCCTGACAGCAACCGGATCGGCGCGCTAATGCGGAGTGACGCGCAAAAAAAAGCCCCGCATACGCGAGGCTCCTGATGATTTCTTAGTGATTTAGCGGCGTGACATCAGCAGTGCGCCCAGCACCAGACCGACGGCGGCACCGACACCCACGCCGTACCACGGTTTGTCATGCACGTAAGCATCCACCTGATAACCCGCATCGCGCGCGGCCTGAGTCACGCGGTTGCCACTGCCGTTGAGTTTAGCGCGCGTCTGTTTCAGCAGGGCCTGCGCCTGGCTGCGTGCGCTATCCACTTCATCTTTGGCTTCGCTGCCGTAAGATTTCAGTAAGGCTTCCAGCGAATCGGCCAGTTCGTTTACATCCTGATTGATATCAATGTCATCGTTTTTGCTGGTTCGATTAAACATTTTTCGCTCCCTTTGACTTAAAACGTAATACTAAGTGTAGACGAAACGTGACTAAACGCAGCCGTGTGCCAGGCTTTAGGGAAATTCCGAATGTCCTGTGCTGTCGTGCTGATGTAAGGTTGCGGGGCTGTGAGAAGAGAGGAGCAAGCATGTATTTACGTCCGGATGAGGTAGCGCGCGTACTGGAAAAAGCAGGATTCGAAATGGACGTCCTGACACCCAAAACTTATGGTTATCGCCGTGGCGAAAACTATGTCTATGTGAATCGCGAAGCCCGCATGGGGCGCACAGCGTTGATCATTCATCCCACCCTGAAAGAAAAAAGTCAGCACTTCGCTGAACCCGCATCAGAGATGAAAACCTGCGACCACTACACGCAGTTCCCTCTCTACCTGATGGGGGATTCGCAGGAACACTACGGTATTCCCCACGGTTTTAGCTCGCGCATGGCGCTTGAGCGTTATCTGCAGGGCGTCTTCGGCGCCTGACTGGTGTGCCCCGTCGCGGCGGGGCCGCACACGCTTTCCCAATCCTTACCCTTTCCCACGTTGCAAATTGCCGCGCGGATGCGTATAACTCTGTGTCCATATAGAAGTTTAGACGTCCATATGGATATAAAGAATGCAAACTGAACCGACGCCTTCGCAGGCAAACTTCAAGCGCAGCATGAAGGTGCGGCATCTTGTGATGCTGTCGCTCGGCGGCGTGATTGGTACCGGGTTGTTTTTCAACACCGGCTACATCATCTCCACCACCGGCGCAGCGGGCACGCTGCTGGCCTATCTGATTGGTGCGCTGGTGGTATGGCTGGTGATGGTGTGTCTTGGCGAACTGGCGGTAGCGATGCCGGAAACCGGTGCGTTTCACGTCTACGCCGCGCGCTACCTCAGTCCGGCGACCGGTTACACCGTGGCCTGGCTCTACTGGCTCACCTGGACGGTGGCGCTCGGCTCCAGCCTGACCGCCGCCGGTTTCTGCATGCAGTACTGGTTCCCGACGGTGCCGGTGTGGCTGTGGTGCCTGGTGTTCTGTGTCGCCATTTATCTGCTGAATAGTGTCTCGACGCGCTTCTTTGCCGAAGGAGAGTTCTGGTTCTCCATCATTAAAGTGATCACCATCATTGCCTTTATCGTGCTGGGCGCGGCGGCGATGCTGGGGTTCATCCCGATGAAAGACGGCAGCGCGGCACCGGGATTACACAACCTGACGGCTTCCGGCTGGCTACCGCACGGTACGCTGCCGATTCTGATGACCATGGTGGCGGTGAATTTTGCCTTCTCCGGGACCGAGCTGATCGGCATTGCGGCGGGTGAAACCGAGCAGCCGCAGAAAGCGCTGCCGCTGGCGATTCGCACCACCGTGGCGCGCCTGATCATCTTCTTTATCGGCACGGTCTTTGTGCTGGCCGCGCTGATCCCTATGGATCAGGCGGGCATCGTTAAAAGTCCGTTCGTACTGGTGTTCGAAAAGATCGGCATCCCGTACGCGGCGGATATTTTCAACTTCGTGATCCTCACCGCGATCCTGTCAGCGGCAAACTCCGGACTGTACGCCTCAGGACGGATGCTGTGGTCGCTGGCCAATGAAAACACGCTGCCGCGCTGCTTTGCCCGGGTCAACCGGCGCGGCATTCCGCAGCTGGCCATCACCGTGAGTATGCTCGGCGGCCTGCTGGCGCTGTTTTCCAGCGTGATCGCCCCGGATACGGTGTTTGTGGCACTGTCAGCGATTTCCGGCTTTGCCGTGGTGGCGGTGTGGCTGAGCATTTGCGCCTCACACTACATGTTCCGTCGTCGCTATCTGCAGGCGGGCAATGCGCCGCAGCAGCTGGCGTACCGCGCCCCGTTCTATCCGCTGGTGCCGATCCTCGGATTTACCCTGTGTCTGCTGGCGTGTATCGGGCTGGCCTTTGACCCGTCACAGCGCATCGCGCTATGGTGCGGCATTCCTTTTGTACTGTTCTGCTACGCTGCTTATTATCTGACGCAAAAACGCCAACACGATTTCAACGTTAAGGAGACCGATGATGTCGCGTAACCCCATCGCTGCGGCCCTGACTCACACTGATACCCTGATTCTGGATGGCGCGCTGGCGACAGAGCTGGAGGCGCGCGGCTGTAATCTGGCCGATACGCTGTGGTCAGCCAAAGTGCTGATGGAAAATCCCGAGCTGATTTATCAGGTGCACTATGACTATTTCGCCGCCGGCGCTAACGTGGCGATCACCGCCAGCTATCAGGCGACGCCGCTGGGCTTCGCCGCCCGCGGACTGGATAGCGGCCAGGCCAGCGCGCTGATCCGCCAGAGCGTGGCGCTGGCCCAGCGGGCGCGCGACGATTATCGTGCTGCTTCTGGCAGCGAGGCACCGTTGCTGGTGGCCGGATCGGTCGGTCCTTATGGCGCTTATCTGGCCAACGGCGCGGAATATCGCGGCGACTACGCCTTGCCGGCTGCTGAAATGAAGGATTTCCACCGTCCGCGCGTGGCGGCGCTGCTTGAGGCGGGCGTGGATTTGCTGGCGTGTGAAACGCTGCCATCGTTTGGTGAAATTCAGGCGCTGATTAGCCTGCTGGCGGAGTTTCCGCACAGCAGCGCGTGGTTCTCCTTCACGCTGCGCGATGCGCAACACCTGAGTGACGGCACGCCGCTGAGCAAGGTGGCGGAAGTCATCAATGACGCGCCGCAGGTGGTCGCTGTCGGCCTCAACTGCGTGGCGCTGGAGAGCGTGACGCCGGCGCTGCAAACGCTACAGGCGCTGACGGACAAGCCGCTGCTGGTCTATCCTAACTCCGGCGAGCAGTATGATGCGGTCAGCAAAAGCTGGCACTCGGCGCCGTCTGGCTGCACGCTGCACGATAAGTTCCCCGAGTGGCAACAGGCGGGCGCACGGCTGATTGGCGGCTGCTGCCGCACCACGCCGCAGGATATCGCGGCGATTGCCGCCTGTTGTCAACCGTAATAAAGCGCAGAAAAGCGCCACTGATAGCGCGATTGAGGCGGGTGAAAAGGTCGAGAGGGCAGTTTAGACTGTCCTTTCTGATTCTGAAGCGGACCTGCTATGAACCTGCGACATCTTCTTCCCGCCTGCGCGCTGCTGCTGAGCGGCTGTGCCACCATTGTCGGCACCGAAACGCAACCGGTAAAAATTGACTCTGTGCCGCAGGGCGCGCGTTTCACCGTGCAGGATGAAACCGGCCGCGCGGTGGCGCAGGGCTATACGCCGCAGACGGTGGATCTGGCGAAATCCAATGGCACCTATTTCGGTAAGAAACATTATCAGGTGATGCTGGAGAGTCCGGGCTATGTACCGCTGACGCTGCCCATCGAAGCAAGTGCCAACCTGTGGTACGTGCTGGGTAATATTCCGCTGCTCGGTTTCCCCGGCTGGCTGGTGGTCGATCCGTTTTATGGCGGCATGTATGACCTGAAGCCAGCGCACCCGCAGCCGCATCTCAACGTGGTCGGCGCACGCGGCGGTTAACGCGCTGTCATGATGCCAGGTCGCCATGAATGGCGACCCTACAGACCTGAGCCACACTCACGTGGTGCGTTTCACCGTTTTTCGTAGGGTGCGCCTTCAGGCGCACCGTTTCATGACGGGCACTGACTTATTGCGCGGTAGGTTTCACCATCGCATTACCGGATTTATGCTGCGCCAGGTACTGCTGAATAATATAAAAATTCAAAGCCAACTATAAACTGACTTTTAACACCCGAATAACTTTCATACTGAGCCAATTTCTTAATTGATATATTAATTATGCTTCTTGAACTCACTGGTGAATTTTTGAGCTATATATTTAGCTGAGCTATCAGTTTGAGGGAAGACAGTGCTTTCGTTAATGTTAAGAAGGTCTAGTTCTTTTAATATTGAGTGTTTGTTTTTAATAGTGATCCTCTGAATGTGAATTTCATTAATTCCCTCTTCATCAAAAGATACTTGGTGGCCAAAAAGGAAAAATGCACCAGATTGGGATGTTATTCTTGTATTGTTTTTTATTCCTTTTATGCAAACAATCCCATTAATTGTACTGGGAGAGATCCTATTTTCAAAGTGAGCTTTTTCTTCTCTCACTAATCCAACTAACTTTTTGATAACTAACTGATCATTGAAGTTTTCAGTGTTTTTATTAAAGCTTATACTTCTTTTGTCTCTGATTGACAGTTTTGCAAGATTTGATAAACAACTAGCAGAATCGGAGTCATAATATTTTATTATTTCTTTTTTAACTTTAAAGATTATAACTTCTCCGTTATTATCTAGCTCAGTTTGATTTGTGTTTTTACATGAAAAGTAAAGGGCGATGAGAGGATTTGATGTGATATCAAGTAATCTTGTCGGAAGTGAAAAATGTTGCATCTTAATAAGCTTTTCAATCGTATGTTTAGAAGATGCAAATTCTTCAGGGTGGGAAATTATCATTTCTCTAAATAATATATCTTCTGTGGTTTCCCATTTATATTGACCATTTTCATTTTTTCTAAAGACCGAGGGCTCAAGTTTGTAATGCTTGTTAGCGTGACCTCTGAAAAAATAATCGTATTGTTCGTCATTTTCGTTATCCAGTATTATTCCTATAAAACCACGCAGTGTAGTTATCTCTTTATTTTTCATTTTATTATTTTTCCTGATCATTTAGTTGATTGTTATGATACAAAAACAAGGGGATCTCAATCATTTCTAGTTTCTCAAAATTAAAGTAGAGTTTATCACCCAAATAATTCTCGATTCTTATGAACGTCTGTTCATCTTCAAATTGTTCAACCAAGTCAAGAATGCAGTTTTCATTTATTATAATCTTGGTTTTCTTGCCATCAGTGTGATGAATTATGCTTTCATATATTAACTCTTTGTAATTATCGCTATTAAGGTTATATTCATTTATTATTGCCGAAATGACTTCTCGAGCTTTTTCAGAAGTATTGTCCAAAAACGAATCTGGATCATAATCGTTTAGATCAAAATGTTCATGTAGTAAGTTATATATTTCACCGCAACCAAGACCCTGATAATCATCCCAGTCTATTTCCCAATCGTCAGTACCATCAGAAGCATCGTCCAATGTACGTAGTAGTTTTATCGATTTTTTGCGGATTAATAGTAGCCGATTATTTAACGTCTCTAAAGATAACGATAGTGAATCACTGACGAGGGCATCTTCAATCTTTACTTTTTCGTAAGCTGAGATAGGATACCACTTTGTGTAGTTTGATTGGTTTAATATTATTCCTGCATGTCCCCAGAAACCATCCATTACGCCTTGTGTTATCCAATAATGAGCAGATGTAGTAACTATCCTTCCTGTATTGTTTTTTAGATGAAATACACTTGTTCCAAAAATCAAGGCCATATCCCGATAATATTTAAGCTCGGGTTCGGATTTATTATTTATCCAAGCGTTTACTTCTTTTTCATCAACACCAATCATTCTTGATAAGTCATTGACTGTGTAGTTAAAAGCCTGGCATAACTCCTTGAGTATTTCCATGTGTTTATTCCATAAATAATCTGAATACATTTTCAAAATTATCGGCAGGTTCAAATCTTAGCCTGCGACTTATATTAAACCTATTGCGCGGTAGGCTTCACCATCGCATTACCGGATTTATGCTGTGCCAGGTACTGCTGCTGGAAAATGCACATGCGGATGGTGTTGCGGTACTCGCCGTTGATGAAAAACTCGTGCTTCAGCACGCCTTCCACCTCAAAACCGAGCTTGGTGTAGATATGAATCGCCTTCTCGTTCTCCTGATCGACAATCAGATACAGCTTGTAGAGATTGAGCACCGAAAAGCCGTAATCCATCGCCAGCTTTGCCGCTCTGCTGGCTAAGCCCTTGCCCTGATGCGCCGGGTCGATGATGATCTGAAACTCCGCCCGGCGATGCACATGGTTAATCTCCACCAGCTCGACCAGCCCGGCTTTTTGCCCGTCGTGTTCCACCACAAAGCGCCGCTCGGTCTGATCGTGGATGTGCTTGTCATACAGGTCAGAAAGCTCCACAAACGCTTCGTACGGCTCTTCAAACCAGTAGCGCATCACGCTGGCATTGTTATCCAGCTGATGGACAAAGTGCAGATCTTCCCGCTCCAGCGGACGTAATTTTACCGTCATACGGTGTTCCTTTAGATGACTGAATGGCTGTTGGGCAGCGGCGCAATCTGCCTTCGGGATAAACCGCGCCGCGTTGCGCTCATGCCATGCTAACCAACAATCCGGCCCTGCGCCATGCGCGCGGCGCGATCGCACATATGATCGATCACGTCAGGATCGTGGCTGACCAGCACCATCGTCAGGCCATCATTCTGTTTGAGATCGTTAAGCAGGTTCAGGATCTCGGCCTGTACAGACATATCCAGCGCCGACGTCGGCTCATCCAGCAGCAGGATCTTAGGCTCCAGCAGCAGGGCGCGCACAATGGCCACGCGCTGACGCTGTCCGCCGGACAGCTGATGCGGATAGCGATCCGCCAGCGCCGGATCCAGCCCGACATGGCGAAAGCCCGCGTTGATGCGATCGTCGATGTTATCGCGTCGCAGCAGCTTAAGCGGTTCCGCCAGCGTGCGGCGCAGCCGGTGGCGCGGATGCAGCGAAGCGTAGGGATCCTGAAACACCATCTGCACATCACGCCGCAGCTGGCCGGTAAAGGGTTTGCCTGGCTGCACGGCGGTATTCGCCAGCGTCATCTGGCCGCGCCAGTGCGGATTCAGTCCGGCCATTACCCACAGCAGCGAGGATTTACCGCAGCCGGAAGGCCCCACCAGGCCGAAACACTCGCCGGCCGCCACCTGCAGGTTCACATCGTGCACCACGGTGCGCAGTTCATAACCCTGTTTGTGCGAGACGCTCAGGTTGGCTAATTCAATCATGCATCTTCTCCAGCGCCGCGCGATCCAGCACCGGCAGGCGTTCGCCGTGCGTGGCTTTCCCCGGACGGCAGGCCCACAGCGTGCGGGTATAAGGATGGCTGGCGTCCGACAGCTGCGCCGCCGGCAGGGTGTCCAGCAGGCGGCCTTTGTACATCACCATCACCCGCTGACAGTGCTCGGAGACCTGTTGCAGATCGTGACTGATCAGCAGCAGGCCCATATTGCGCTGCTCCACCAGGCGACGAATCAACGCCAGCACCTGATCGCGCATGGCGTGATCGAGCGCCGAGGTCGGCTCATCGGCAATCAGCAGATCGGGATCGGTAATCAGCGCGATCGCCAGCATCACGCGCTGGCCCATGCCGCCGGAGAGCTGATGCGGATAGCGCTTCATCAGCTGGCGCGGATCGGGCAGGCCCACCGCGTCCAGCATCTCGCACACTTTCTCTTTACGCTCGGCGCGGCTCAGCTTGCGGTGCAGCACCAGCGGCTCTTCAACCTGCCAGCCAATGGTGCGCGTCGGGTTGAGCGCGTATTTCGGATCCTGCATGACCATCGCCACTTTGCCGCCGCGCAGGCCGATCCAGTCGCGCTCGCGCAGGTGCAGGGCGTCTGCGCCCGCCACCTGCAGCCGGTCAGCCTGCGGCTGCAGCGCGGGCGACAACAGGCCCATCAGCGCACGCGCGGTCAGGGATTTGCCCGAGCCGGATTCACCGACCAGCGCCACGCGTTCGCGGCCAAGGGTAAAGCTGATGTTATCCACCAGCAGCGCGTCGTGGCTGCGAATCGTCAGCCCCTGCGCATCAATTAACAGATCATTTGGCATGGCGGGTATCCAGTCGGTCACGCAGGCCGTCGCCTGTCAGGTTAAACGCCAGGCTGGCGAACAGAATGGCTGCGCCGGGCGCTGCCGCCACCCACCATTGGTCGAAAATCACTTTACTGCCTTCTGCTACCATCGAGCCCCATTCGGCGGTTGGCGGCTGTACGCCCATGCCGAGGAAGCCCAGCCCGGCAGCAGAAAGAATAATCCCGCCGAGGCTCAGCGCGGCACGCACCACGGCGGTCGGCAGGCAGAGCGGCAGAATGTGGCCAAACATCAGGCGCAGGCCGGTAATACCCTGCATGCGCGCGGCGGCGAGGTAATCGCTGCGGCGCAATGCCAGGGTTTCCGCGCGTGCCTGCCGGGCAAACGGCGGCCAGCTGGTGAGCGCCAGCGCCAGCGCGCCGTTCATCAGGCCCGGGCCCAGCATCGCCACCAGCGCCAGCGCAATCACCAGGTTGGGCAGCGACAGAAAAATATCGGTGATGCGCATCAGCACGCGTTCGGTCCAGCCGCCGACGTAGCCGGCGGTGATGCCGACTAACAGGCCAACCGGGATAGTCAGCACCAGGATCAGCGACACCAGCAGCAGCGTCGGACGTGCGCCGTAAATCACGCGCGACAATAAATCGCGCCCGAAGCCGTCGGTGCCGAACCAGTGCAGCGCCGACGGCGCCAGCAGACGCTGTTCAATCACCTGCGCGTTAGGATCAAACGGCGCCAGCAGCGGCGCCAGCAGCGCCATGGCCACCAGCACGATCACCAGCGTCAGGCCGATGGTCAGCGAGGTGATACGCGCCCGGCGCCGGCGCGGACGCACGGTTTCCAGTTCATGAAGTTGTTGAGTCATCGGGTTCTCGGATCGGTTAACCAGGTGAGGGCGTCGGCCACGGCATTGAGCAGGATAAAGCAGCTGCCAATCAGCAACGTAGCGCCGAGAATCGCCGGAACATCCGCGGAAAACAGCGCGTTGGTCATGTAGCGACCGACGCCCGGCCAGGCGAATACGGTTTCCGTCAGCACGGAACCTTCCAGCAGCGTGGCGTAGGAGAGGGCGATCACGGTGATCAGCGTGCCCAGCACGTTGGGGAAAATATGACGCAGAAGAATGCGCGCCCGGCCAGCGCCTTTCGCGCGCGCCAGCACCACATACTCTTTGCTGCTCTCTTCCAGCAGCGCCGCGCGCAGCAGACGCGTAATGCCTGCCATCGCCAGCAGGCCGAGAATCACCACCGGCAGCCACAGATGGGCAATCGCGTTACGGAACATTTCCGCATCGCCGGAGAGCCAGCTATCAATCAGTACAAAGCCGGTCTTCGGTTCAAGGGTATAAATCCAGATATCATCCAGCTGGCCCGGACCGGCGGACCAGTGCAGCACGGCGTAGAACAGCAGCAGGCCCAGCAGGCCGAGCCAGAACACCGGCACCGAGTAGCCCAGCAGCGAGATAAAGCGCGCCACGTTATCAATGACGCTGCCCGGTTTCCACGCCGCCAGCAGTGCGAGTGTCACGCCGAACACCGCAGCGAAAATCATCGAACAGGTCGCCAGCTCAAGCGTGGCGGGGAAGGTGCGCATCAGGTCGGCGCTGACCGGCTGATTGGTGAGATGCGACAGGCCGAGATTGCCCTGCGCCAGATGGCTGATATAACGCCAGAACTGTACCAGTACCGGCTGATCCAGCCCAAGGTCGTGACGCACCTGAGCATAGGTGGCTTCGCTGGCGTGATCGCCGGCGATTTGCTGCACCGGGTCGACTGGCGACAGGTGCGACAACATGAAAGTAAACGCTAACAAACCCACCAGCGTCACCAGCAGCGACAGCAGGCTGGTGACGAGGCGGCTGAAGCGCTGCCAGAGTGGCCGGGCGAACCCGGCCGATGACGCTGACGCTGCCATTACTTCGAAACCTGCGCGTAATACACCATGTCCGGGTTGATCCCCTGCACATAGCCCTGCAGATTGTCGCGCAGCGCAATCAGGTTACGCGCCTGCAGGCCAATCACATACGGCGAGTTCTTCAGCACTTCACGCTGCATCGCCTGATAAAGCGCAACGCGCTTATTGCTGTCGGCTTCGGCCGTCGCCGCCAGCGTCTGTTTGCTCAGCTCCGGGATGTGCCAGTCTGAACGGTAAGCAATGGTTTTGCTGCCATCTTCCGGGTTGTAAGCGAAGGACGCGGCGTTGGTGTTCGGGTCGAAGTAATCCGCGCCCCAGGCGTTGAGCGTAGCTTCATACTGATGCGCCTTCACGCGGGTGGAGACTTCAGAGCTTAAGCCCGGCTGCACTTCCACCTTCACGCCGCCTTTGGCGAAGCTGCCCTGCAGTGCCTGCGCGATATCAAGGTACGGCGGCTGATTGCTGGTGGAGAGCTTAAAGCTGACGTTGGTCAGACCGGCCTTCTGCAGAATCGCTTTGGCTTTCTCCGGATCGTAGCTGTAAGGCGTGTCGTTCAGCGCACCGAGGAAACCCTTCGGCAGGAAGGTCTGGTGCACTTCAAACTGGCCCTTCAGCAGGTCATTGGCGATACCTTTATAGTCGAACAGGTAACGTGCCGCTTCCCACAGCGCCGGGTTCTTCAGTACCGGATTGGCACCGACGTTGAACTGAATGTAGTAGAGCGACGCCATCGGAATCGCTTCGGTCTTCACGCCGGCTTTGCCCTTCAGCGCAGCGATCTGGTCAGCACCGAGGTTACGCGCGATATCGACATCGCCCTGTTCCAGCAGCAGACGGCGCGCTGCCGGCTCCGGCACGTTTTTGATCAGAATGTTTTTCAGCTTCGGTGCACCGGCCGGTGAAATCGGGTTGGCGCTGAGCAGTATCGCTTCATGCAGCACCACTTTGCGAATCTGGAACGGGCCGCTGCCGGCCGAGTGGGTGCCGAGCCACGCGTGGCCGAAATCACCGTTTTTGGCGTTGGCCTGCGCGGTTTTTTTCATCAACGATCGAGGAGACCGGCGCGGACAGCAGGCTCAGCACGTAGGCCGGGCTGACGTTGGCGCTCCAGCTAATCTGTACGTGGTCTTCATCGACCTTTTTCAGGAAGCTGTCGACGTTGTCTTTATTCCAGCCGAGCTGGGTCAGAATAAAGGACGGATCGAGGTTGAGTTTCACCACGCGCCCCAGCGAGAAAATGACATCTTCCGGGCGCAGCGGGTTACCGCTGGCGAATTTCGCGTCTTTGCGCAGCGCAAACGTCAGGCTGCGGTTATCACTGCCCGGCTGCCATGACGTGGCCAGCGTTGGCTTAAGATCGGTCGGATTGGCCGGATCGGACTGCACCAGGCGCTGATAAATGTTAGTGAACGCTTGCACCGTGGTTAGTTCAAAGCCCTGGGCCGGATCAAAGCTGTCCGCATCATCCGTAGACTGCGCAATCACCAGCGTATCTTTCGGCGTGGCGGCCTGCGCGGAGAAGGCGGCTACCAGCGACAGCGCCAGCAGTGAGGGAATAATTTTTTTCATGTTGTTTCCTTGCCTTAAAAAAGTAACGCGAGTTTACGAGAGCGCTACAGTGAAGAATAGTCAATTTATGGCTATGCATATGCCGTAAGGTTCTAAGCGGTGCGCTTCAGTTATAAGCAAGAGGGCGTAACGCGACCGGATTAATCTGACGCACCTTATTCCCGCGCGCTTTATCAACCAAATCGCAACGAAAATTAAATCAACCTGAACCCCAGGATAATTAACTTTACTTCGCTTTTCGCCCTCCTATAATAGCCGCAACTTCACGCAGGAGAATTCAGTTGGACAGTCACCCTTATCGATGGCAATACAAGGCAAGCTGACGCGCGAATTCTTTTGTCGCTGCTTGCCAACATGGCGGGCAGCAATCCTCACCTGTTTCTGATGATTGTTCCCTGATAATGACACCACAGCGGGCTGAAGCCCGCGGGAATAGCATCATGCACATGATTTTAAACGCACTTTTTCCTCCGCCTCGATGCGCGCGCTGATCTTCAGCGTGCTGAGCTTCCCTGCGCGTTAAGCCGCTTCAGGCTGCTGCTGCGCGCAGCGTTATCCGTGGTTATTTTATTTCACTCGTTATTCAGCGAGCGACTTTCTTCGCCCATTATTTCCGGGAGGTAATATGGAAATTCCCGACAGGTTATTTTTAATTTAATCCGGTCACGCCGTGACAATTAATGTTTTCGACTTGTGCGCCTGGCGCGCAGGGATCGTTATTGCCGTAAAAAAATAAACGAGGAGTGTCATCATGACTGACATGAAACTCAACCAGGAAAAAAAAGCCTGGAACACCGTGCGTCCGGCACGTCAGAAAACCGCACGCTATCTGATTGAAGACGAAGCCGCTTTTACCGCCGACGAAACGCTGCTGCGCCTGCGCAGCGATGCGCTGGGGCTGGTCGAACGCGAAGCGGAAGCGCGGCTGCAGATTTATGGTCGCAATCAGGTGGAACATGATAAAGCGCCACCGGCGCTGGTGCAGCTGATTCAGGCTTTCAATAATCCGTTCATCTATGTGCTGCTGGCGCTGGCGCTGGTGAGCTATTTCACCGACTACTGGATGCCGCTGCGCCATGGCGAGGAGACCGATCTGACCGGTGTCATCATCATTGTGACGATGGTAACGCTCAGCGGTTTGCTGCGCTTCTGGCAGGAGTTCCGCACCAACAAAGCGGCACAGGCGCTGAAATCGATGGTGCGCACCACCGCCACCGTGTTGCGCCGGGAATCGGTACAGCAGGCGCCGCAGAAACAGGAAGTGGACATCACCAGCCTGGTGCCCGGCGACATCATTTATCTCTCAGCGGGCGATCTGGTACCGGCCGATGTGCGGCTGCTCGACTCACGCGATCTGTTTATCAGCCAGGCAATTCTGACCGGCGAATCGCTGCCGGTGGAGAAATATGACGTCACCGGCCACGTGGCCAGCAAGCAGGCCAGCGCCAGCGACAAAGATGCATCGCTGCTGGAACTGGGCAGCGTATGCCTGATGGGCACTAATGTCTCCAGTGGCAGCGCCAAAGCGGTGGTGGTGGCGACCGGCGGGGAAACTTACTTCGGCAGCCTGGCGAAATCGATTGTCGGTAACCGCACACAAACCGCTTTCGATCGCGGCGTGAACAGCGTCAGCTGGCTGCTGATTCGCTTCATGCTGGTAATGGTGCCGGTGGTGCTGCTGATTAACGGCCTGACCAAAGGCGACTGGCTGGATGCTTCGCTGTTCGCGCTGGCGGTGGCGGTGGGACTGACGCCGGAAATGCTGCCGATGATTGTCAGCTCGAATCTGGCCAAAGGGGCGATTGCCATGTCGCGCCGTAAGGTGATCGTCAAACGCCTGAACGCGATCCAGAACCTCGGCGCCATGGACATTCTGTGTACCGACAAAACCGGCACGCTGACGCAGGACAACATTATCCTCGAGCACCATCTCGATTGTGCCGGGGTAGAGAACTCGCGCGTCCTGATGCTGAGCTGGCTCAACAGCCATTACCAGAGCGGCACGCCTAACCTGATGGATCGCGCCATCCTGCGCTATGGCAAAGGACGCATCAGCGCGGACATGAGCGACTACTACAGTAAAGTGGATGAGCTGCCGTTTGATTTTGTGCGTCGGCGCGTTTCAGTGGTGGTGCGTGACCGCCGCCTCAACCAGCAGATGCTGATCTGTAAGGGCGCGGTCGAGGAGATGCTGAGCATTGCCAGCGCCGAACGCGAAGGCAAACTGATTCAGCCGCTCAATGAAACCCGTCGCGCGGAGCTGCTGGCGCTGGCGCATCAGTACAATCAGCAGGGCTTCCGCGTGCTGCTGGTGGCCAGCCGCGCGCTGGCGGAGCCGGGCCTGCAACAGGCGCTGAGCGTCGCGGATGAACAGGGGCTGACCATCGAAGGGCTGCTGACCTTCCTCGATCCGCCGAAGGGGAGTGCGGCGAAGGCGATTACCGCGCTGAACGAGAACGGCGTAACGGTCAAAGTGCTGACCGGCGATAATCCGGTAGTGACGGCGCGCATCTGCCAGCAGGTGGGCATCGACTGTGGCGAGATCCTCACCGGCGAGGCGATTGCCGCGATGAGCGATGAGCAGCTGGCGCAGGCCGCGGCGCGCAGCTCGGTGTTTGCAAAACTGACGCCGCTGCAGAAGTCACGCATTCTGCGTGCGCTGCAGCAGCAGGGCCACACGGTGGGTTTTCTCGGCGACGGCATCAATGATGCGCCGGCGCTGCGTGACGCCGATGTGGGGATCTCGGTCGACAGCGCGGCGGACATCGCCAAAGAGTCTTCTGACATCATCCTGCTGGAAAAGGATTTAATGGTGCTGGAAGAGGGCGTGATGAAGGGGCGCGAGACGTTCGGCAACATCATCAAGTACCTGAACATGACCGCCAGTTCGAACTTCGGCAATGTGTTCTCGGTGCTGGTGGCGAGCGCATTCATTCCGTTCCTGCCGATGCTGGCGATTCATCTGCTGATTCAGAACCTGATGTACGATCTGTCACAGCTGGCGCTGCCGTGGGACAAAATGGATCGCGAGTTCCTGCGCAAACCACGCAAATGGGACGCGCGCAACATCAAACGCTTTATGCTGTGGATTGGGCCAACGTCGTCAATTTTTGACATCACCACCTTTGCGCTAATGTGGTACGTGTTCGCGGCGAATACCCCAGCGATGCAGTCGCTGTTCCAGTCCGGCTGGTTTGTGGAAGGGCTGCTGTCGCAGACGCTGGTGGTGCACATGCTGCGCACGCGCAAGATTCCGTTTATCCAGAGCCGCGCGGCGCTGCCGGTGCTGCTGACCACCGCCTGCGTAATGATTGCCGGCATTCTGCTGCCGTTCTCGCCGCTCGGCGCGATGGTCGGCCTGGTGCCGCTGCCATGGAGCTATTTCCCGTGGCTGCTGGCCACGCTGCTCGGCTACTGCCTGGTGGCGCAGGGCATGAAAACGCTGTACATCAAGCGCTTTGGCCAGTGGTTCTGAGTGCAGGAGGCGTCATGAAACAACGCAACCTGGATAAAACGGTGTGCCACCTGCTGATAATTATGGTGGTCATCGTCGTGCTAACGTTAGTGTTCCGGTAAGGACAACAGGGCAGGGTATCCTGCCCTTTTTCGTGGCACACCAACCAGCGAGAGACAGATGAGCCAACAACAGCGAGCATTGATTATTGGGGCGTCAAAAGGCATTGGCCTGGCCGTGGTGCAGCAACTGCTGCAGGCGGGCTGGCAGGTGACCGCCACCTACCGTTCCACGGCGGTTTCGTTTCAGCATCCGCAGCTGCAATGGCTGGCGCTGGATATCACCGATGGCGCGCAGCGTGACGCGCTGGTCCGGCAGCTCGGCGACGCACCCTTTGATTGCATCCTGATTAACGCCGGTATTCTTGGTCCGCACGCATCGCAGCTGCGCGACGTGGACGATGCGCAGCTCAGCGAGCTGTTCTTTACCAATGCGGTGGCGCCGGTGCGCCTGGCGGAGAGCCTGCTGCCGCTGCTGCGCGATAAACAGAGCGTGCTGGGCCTGACCACGTCGCGTCTCGCCAGCCTCAACGAGAACCGTGACGCGGCGATGCCGCTCTACTCAGCCAGCAAAGCGGCGCTGAATATGCTGAGCCGCGCGCTGGCGACGCAGATGCACCAGCAGGGCAGCACGCTGCTGTCACTGCATCCGGGCTGGGTAAAAACGGACATGGGCGGAGAGGGCGCGGATATCAGCGTCACCGAGAGTGCGCAGGGCATGGTCACGCAGCTGCAGCAGTTTAGCGGGCGTGGCGGCCATCATTACGTGGATTACCGCGGCCAGCTGCTGAACTGGTAATGATTAACCTGCTGGTTAGCGCCAGCAGGTTTTTTTCTTACTCATCCGGCGAATAGTACTGCACGCCGATTTCGATACGTTCGCGACCGCTCGCCACGCGGTGGCGGTTGGTATCGCGCAGCGAATAGATGCAGCCGCAATACTCCTGCTGATAGAAGCGCTCGCGCTTGCTGATCTCAATCATGCGCGACGAACCGCCACCTTTACGCCAGTTAAACTCCCAGTAAAGCATATCCGGATAGCGTGCCGCCGCGCGCACGCCGCAGTCGTTGATTTGCTGCATATTCTTCCAGCGCGAAATGCCGAGTGAACTGGTGATCACCGGGAAACCGTGTTCATGCGCGTACAGCGCGGTGCGTTCGAAGCGCATGTCGAAACACATGGTGCAGCGCACGCCGCGCTCCGGCTCCCACTCCATGCCACGCGCGCGCTCGAACCAGTTGTCTTTGTCGTAATCGGCATCAACAAAAGGCACGCCAAACTGCTCGGCAAAGCGGATGTTCTCCTCTTTGCGCAGCTCGTACTCTTTCAGCGGATGGATGTTCGGGTTGTAGAAGAAAATGGTGTAATCGATGCCGGAGGCCAGCATCGCCTCCATCACTTCTCCCGAGCAGGGAGCGCAGCAGGAGTGCAGCAGCACTTTATTGTGGCCATTCGGCAAGGGCAGCGGCTGGCGTTGAAATGTATCGGACATAAAGTTAATTAATGGTTAAGGGCGATGCGGCAAGTGTAGGGGCAAAGGCCGGCCGATGCAAAGCGCCGGTGGCGTTTCGGGGAGGGGGCTGTGGTACTGCGTGGCACCCGCTCGCCGGAGATGCTTAGCGGCGCGATTGATCGCGTAATACATTGCGCCGCTTGCAGGGTCAATGACCCACCTTCGCGCATCACTGCGCAGTCATGCGCGAGGTCAGGTCTCATCGTGAATGGTGGTCGACGCACCATTCTGCTGCACCGAGCGGATGCCGTTTTCCGCCGCCTGTTTAGAGCTGTACATCTCGCTGGTGGCGATGGTTTCGCCGTTGCTGGCTTTAAGCACAAACCAGTATTTCTGCGACGATGCTGTATCACTTTTTCTCAGTACGTAATATCCCATGTGCTTTCTCCTTGTGCTGGCACCCGATGGCCGGTTCGCTTACTATTCGCGCAGCCTGCTTATTAATCAATCACTGATTAGGAATTTGCCCGAATCCAGGAGCGGGATCGCAGCGTTTTGTATCAATCCGGTTGCTGGCAGGCACAAAAAAGGCCGCATCGCGGCCTTTTGGGAAAAATAGTTAGCGCTATTACTCAGAGACTTTCTTCTTCAGATCGCTGGCACCTTCTTTGGTTTTGTTCCATCCTTTCTGCGCGCCTTCTTTGGTGGCGTCCCAACCTTTTTCAGTGCCTTCTTTGGTGCTGTTCCAGGCTTTCTGTGAGTTTTCGCTCGCTTTGCTGGTCAGGCTATCGCTTTTACCTTCGGCAGCATGTTTAGCTTTGAGCTGCTGCTCTTCACCCTGATGCTGCGCCTGATGCAGTTTCTCTTTCGCCGTATTGGCGCCCGCTTTGGCGTCAGCGACGGTTTCATCGGTTGCGTGTGTGGCGGCAAACGCCGTAGAAGTCAGAAGAATGGCGGATAACGCAATAATCGTCTTTTTCATAATATATTCCCTCATTAAGCATCATAAGTGTTATGAGCGTAGTTAAGAGTGGCACAGAGCGCAACGCAGGGCATTAGGAATAAACTGTAAGTGAATCGTACCGTTTCTGTGGGCGTTTCTGGCATAAATGCGCAGCCGTGTGCCGTAGGAGCCATGCATGCGTAATGCTGGCGCAACGCAGAGGATAAGTAAACGATGAGTTCTAAGTGCCATAGTCGGCTAGAGAAAAGGCGGGGCAGCAGCGCAAGCCTAAAAGTCGTGCGATTTTTTGTGCAGGTACTGGAGTAAGACGTAAAAGACAGCTCGAATCTCGCCATAGCCGATCAGGCATGACTTTGATTGAGATTACCGAAGCCCTGAGCAGTGAGTTGATTTACTTTGGGGCTTCCAATTAAGCAGGCAAGATCATTATAATGTCTATATGAGTCAGGTCAGGGACGCTGGAATTATGAATGGAAAAACCCAAAAAAAGTTGAAAAAAATTGAATCAAAAATACGGGGTGATGATTTCAATAAGTCTGAGTTGCTCAGTTTTAGAGCTGGTTACAAAGAGATAAATTCGCTTTTTACAAAGCAAATCACCTCGGATATTAACCTGCGTTCAGTCATCGCGATATTATCCAATGATGTGTCTTCAGTTATCGTTATTTATCTCTATATGCTGATCTTTTTTACGGCGGCTTTTTGTTTTGTCGGTGAAACAGAAGGGGGTGGTTATTTTTTTAGTGCGATAGTTATTTCAGCCGTTGTGCATTTTATTTATACGGCCAGGAAAAATAAATTAGGTCTCTTCACCCAAATGAAGCTGGTGAATCTGTATATTAGAAGTTTTTTTTAAAAATCTTGCTTATATCCACCTAATGGGAATTCCATAACGCCTTTCCGAACAGTATCTGCCGCAAAAAAAAGCTTCATTGGTGTTTTTTTAGTGTTCCATTTCATAACATAGTCTTTTTCTACGGCCCTGAATAATGCACCTGTGCCGGGTTTTTCAAAAAGGCCCTTTTTGACTAACCTATTGTTGTTTTGCTGAAGTATTGGTGATCGTATTGCTGCATATACATTGAGAGAGAAATCAACCATACTATAAGCTAGATCTCCTGAATCTTTGTTTAAGCCAGAAAGTATAGCTGCTTTACGATATATTTTTCTGATAATACCTGCATGTGCTTGTTCATAAATCAGAGGGGATGCTGATTCAAAAACATTGTTTGCACCGTGAGCCATCAAGAGAATGCCTGCGCCTTGAAATCTGCGGACATGAAATCGGGTACCAGCTAAAAGAAGGCTGCCACCGGCAACTGTCTGAGCTGTTCCGGACGCTATACCTAATGCTATTTTTCCATATTTAATGATCCCATGCTCTTCGAACACATCTGTAAGAATGTAGGTGACGTAGTTTTTCATTCTTAAAATCTGATATTCACGCTTCGTTAAATCAACTTCTTTTTTCAAATCATCCAGTATAACGCCTTGACGGAAGGGGTTGCGCTCTTCTCTGGCGAAGTCATTTTTGTATTCCCGGACGATTTGCTCAATATCGTACAGGTATTCTGTTCTGATAAGTCCATCACTGATAAAGAATGCCGCCGCGCGATTGGCAGTTACTAGCAATTCTGTACAGTTTTTATTGAACTCATCAACCATGCCATAGATTATGGATGTAGACATCCGCATTTCCCCTTATCAGAAGAAGGACTGTGAATTTTTTATGTCCCACCCCATGCGGGATTCTGCGGCTTTAATACCGGAGGCAGACTGCTCCCAATATTGAAACTTAACCTTGTCTGCCTGAAACTCATACTCGACATCAGTGGACATGCCCATATCCCGAAGTAGCACTTCGGAAATTATTACCCCTTCAAGTGTCACCCGATAGTACTCAACCTGTTCTCCTCCAGCCTTACAGGCAGAAAGTTCTACCTTCCTGATTTTATTACCATTAGATGCATATAGCAGTGCTGGGGCAGTGGTTTTATCAACCTGGCAGTGCACAGTGAGATTATGGTAATTTGTTTTACCGGGCCCGACACCTTCACCATTTCTACGCACTCCCCATGAGTATGAGTTGGCATCCGTCCAGCCTTGGTGAGATGAATCCTGTGACTCTCCATTTATACCATCTATTTTTAGAAATATGCTATTCACCTAAACGTTCCCTGTATTGATAGACCTTAAAAATCGGACGCGGCTTTGCCAGCTTCCGACTCACCGAATGGTCTATGATTGTAGCGCACAACGATATAGAGAGTAAAAGCGAATTTTTGTTAGAATGTGGTGTGGTGAAGAAGTTAGTAGAGTATCTAAGAGGATATAGTTATCAAAGTACAAGGCTATATCGAAACTTCATCAGCCCTGTTATAGGTGGTACCTACTAAAAAATCACTTTATGAGATTTATATCTCCGCTTTCTTGCAATCGTCATGAACCGACTATAATAGATTGGCTACATGCCAAACTCTTTAGATAAACATAACTGTGCTAACTTAGTGTCGAAGCCCGAGGGACTTTACGTTTTATTTCTTATCGTGGCGACATGGATATGAACGACGAACTGGTTCGAACGATAAAATTTTAATTGCTGAGTATTAAAACCAATACTATCAACTGCTCGAAAGTACCTGAATGATGCGTGGTGATTCAGTTAACTTTTCCGTTGCTAGTGGTCTATAACTGACCAGTTGACTCCGTCATCTGCCGGAATATACGTCCCGGCAGCGACAGACTCGAATAATTTATTGCCTCATAGGCTCACCGGACAGGACTGAACGCTCGAGTGCGCGGGTTTCCCGAATATTTCGGGCTGGCGGTGAACCAAACAGCCGTGAATATTCACGGGTAAACTGCGTCACGCTCTCATATCCCACCGCATTAGCGGCAATACCGATGGCTGTCCCCTCCGTCAGCATCAGTCTCCGCGCTTCAAGCAGGCGCAGCTGTTTCTGGAATTGCAGCGGGGTGAGCGTGGTGACATGGCGGAAATGCGTATGAAATACCGAGAGGCTCATACCGGCGGCGTCAGCAAGGGTTTTCATGCGCAGCGGTTGTGCATAATTGGCCCGAATGATCGCGACTGCCCGCGCAATCCGCCGGGCATGGCTGTCAGTGCTGCCGAGGGCGCGCAGCGCGCTGCCGTGCCGTCCTGACAGTAGCCAGTAATGTAACTCCCGCACCAACTGGCTGCCCAGCACGGCGAGCGCGCGCGGTCTGCTGAGCATGTTCAGCAGGCGCAAAGCGGCTTCTGCCACATCTTCTTCGATCTGATCAATGCTTACGGGCAAATCCGTGGCAGCCTCCAGCCCGACCATGTTTGCCATCAGTTCACTAATCACCGCCGCATCCAGTTCCACGACCAGAGAATAATAAGGGGTGTCGGCACTGGCGCTGATAACCTGACTCACGGTTGGCACGTCCATGGTGATCAGTAAGGATTCCCCCGCGCCAAAATCAAAACGATCGCTGCCCATGGTCACGCGTTTACTGCCTTGCAGCACCATTGCGATCAACGGTTTAGTGATGGCGAATTGCAACGCGGTAGGCGCGGTCTCGCGCAGAATGAACACCCCATCAACTGGCGTTGCGGCAACCCCCGCTCCGTTGTGGTGTTCATCAGCGTAATGTCGTGCCGCCTGCAGCAAAGCCGCCATCCTCCCGGCAGAGTTGAATTCATCGTCCCGTGCAGTGCGTTCCTCATACGAGTGATCACGCTTTTTCATATTATCAGGCAATAAAATAAAAATTTATGGTGCAGTTATTCTAGTAAATACGGCATCAAATAAAAATATAAAAATAATCAGGCAATAATTAAAAATTATTGGGCAACCCTGGAAGTTTGTCGATTGTTAGAATCACTCTCCCATTATTGAGGAGATATTTCATGACAACCCTTTCTCTTGTAACTGGCGCCAGCCGGGGTCTTGGCCGTAATACCGCACTGAGCATTGCCCGCCATGGTGGTGATGTCATCGTGACTTATCGTACTGGTAAAGAGGCGGCGGATGCCGTGGTGAATGAAATCCAGGCGCTTGGCCGTAAGGCAGTTGCGCTGCAACTGGACACCAGCAACGTATCTTCCTTCCCGGGTTTCGTCGCCGCCGTGCGCAATATCCTGAAAGGTGACTGGGGACGCGAAACGTTCGACCATCTGATCAACAACGCCGGGCATGGGGAAATGGCCGACTTCACCGCAACCACGGAAGAGCAGTTCGACGCGTTATTTAATGTACACGTCAAAGGGGTGTTTTTTCTGACGCAGTCGCTGCTGCCGCTGCTGGTCGATGGCGGACGCATCGTCAACTTCTCTTCGGGGCTGACCCGCGTATCGTTCCCAGGTTTCTCGGCCTACTCGGCTGCCAAGGGCGCCGTTGAAATACTCTCCGTGTATATGGCGAAAGAACTGGGCAGCCGCGGCATCACCGTGAATACCGTGGCTCCGGGAGCGATTGAGACCGACTTCCTTGGTGGCGCGGTGCGTGACATCCCCGATTACAACCAGGCATTTGCCGGCATGACCGCGCTGGGTCGCGTGGGCCTGCCTGATGACATCGGTCCGATGATTGCCAGCCTGCTGGGACCGGACAACCGCTGGGTCACCGGTCAGCGTATTGAAGTTTCTGGTGGGCAGTCAATTTAGTTGCCCGATGATGGATTCCGCCCGGTGCGGAATCCATCCTGTTCCCCTGATGCAATAAGAGGTATTTGATGCCTAAAATGATCATTCATGCGCCAGCAGGCACCTTTGATGCGGCTGAGCGTCAACAGGTTGCCAGAGATCTGACGCAGTTGGGACTCGATTGCGAGGCGCTGCCAGACTCCCCTCTGGTTCGTAGTACGGTATGGATCTACTTTGCCGAATACTCTTCTGATGCCGTTTTTATGGGAGATAAACCCGCATGGTTGCCGGTTGTGTCCCTTCAGATATATGTCATCAAAGGTGGCCTGGATGAGGAAGCAAAGAAGAAGTTGATTGAGGGAGCAACCGCAATTCTGGACCGTCGTCCGTCAGGCACTTTGGTCGCTCCTGTCTATGTGGTGATACAGGAAATTGAAGAAGCCAACTGGGGCATATTTGGTCAGCAGGCCGATCTGGCAGCGCTTCGCGCCAGCGATGACAATGCTCCGGCGATTTGAAGGAAATGTTTTTGATTGGGGGGGCCGGGAAACCTCAGGGAATGACATGAAGGTTATAGTGAGTGTGGTGTGAACTCCCCGCTAAATTATTGGGCACCGTCTGAATTTGCAGAGGGTTGGAGAAGAGAGTATTCAGAGAGTTATGGGGCCTAAACGACTAACTGACGTTTATATCTGATACTGGTGCAGGCCAAAATCAGGCTCACTGTAAAATCATTGCCAATTCAGTTAGCATATCTGATATTTTCGTAGGGAAGAAAATGCAATAAGGATAATCTGAATGCTCAAAAGGTTCCGGTTAGAGCGGAAGTCTGATTATGAGAAGCTGGTGATTGCTCAACGTCTGGCAGATATGCTTGAAAATTTCTTGATCGGCAGGCTTACTCCTCTCGCAATCGGTGCCGAGCAGGGAAGCATTGAGGAGTGGGATGATGTGGTGATTATGTACACAACAGACCACTACGAGCATTTACAGATTAAACGGCAGTCAACTGACTTTTGTACTAAAAATCCTGATCAGACTAAACAGCCCAAAAGGAAACCCAGAAACGGCTCATCAGACACCGAACCAACGCCCTCTGTTCTAGACACTGCATTCTCGAGCCTAGCCCGCAACGCTGCATCGGGTAAACTTGACGAAACGCCAGACCGTAAGTTCAAACTTATTCTCGTCGGTCTACACCTTCTTATAAAAAACAATCTCTCCGTTAATCACCTGGAAGAACTTTGTGAACTTTGCCGTCGCCCAGGCCTGAGTCTGGAGGAGCTTGCCAGCAGACAGGATATTCCAACTCAGAATGCGTACTTATGGCTAACGACCTGGTGTGGATTCACAGATTGGGCCCAGATTAGAGACGTGCTTCGCCGGGTTTATATCGTTTGTGTAGGCAATGATGCGGCACTAAAAGAACGAACGCTTCATTCTCTTGGACGTAACTTTAGCAATCCGGAGCGCACACTGGAACGTCTGATTAACTATATTGCTACTGAGACAACTGACGTTTCGGCTATAAGATGCCATGACGTTGTTAAAGCATTACGAAGCGAACTTCGGCCTGATACAGAAACTTGGGCTCAATATCAGTTAAGTGACGGTTTTTCAGCGGCTAGCGGTCCTTGGTCATTGGCTGGTACGCTTGACCTTGCCAATCCGACAATCAGTTCAGCAAGGGCTATTGTCGAACACATGTGGGGGAGCCATTCTGCCCCCGGCAAACTCAGAGTGTATGCCGCATACTCCCGCCCTCCCGGAGTGAATCTTTCCCTTCCTTCAGCGATTGTGCGAATGGCTTTGCACCTGCCAAATGGTATTCAGGTCCTAATGTTAGGCGAGTCCATATGGAGAAACAGCGTTGCCGAGGAAATCGGTTACACGCTTGGGGGGACCGAAGATGATTTCAGCGGCCTGCCATGGATTGAGAATACAGAACGTCTGACGTGCGCGCAGGCTCATGAATTCAATACATTAAGCACCGTTAGAGGAGAGGCGGAAGCACTAGCTAAAGCCATGGACGATGTGCTATGGCAGCGCCTGCTTCAGCGTGTGGCTAATAAGCTCGGCTCAATCTTCGATCCAACACTCGCCGATGCTATGGACGAAGTTTGGAATGCATGGCTGGTCGGATTCACGGCTAACCCTGAAAGCCGCCGCAGATTTCTGGACAGACTTCTGTATCCGAAAACGGAAAACAAGAATGAAAAACATGCACTTCGCTTAGGACCTCGAACGTTAAGCCTGCTCGTTGATGCAGTGGAAATTTTGTTGCTGGTAGCTGTGGGTTTTTCAACTGGCAACAATAACTGGGAATCCTTTGAGGATGGCGGGGCTGTAATGAGCATTGCTCTTCAATACTGGTCTGGCCCAGCTAGCGGTCGAACTGGGGTCCGTGAGTTGTCTGATGATCCGTTAATCGACGTGATCGGTCCTGACCCTGATCCTATCGTCATCCTGTCTGGCGTGCGGGCACCATCATCAATGTTATTAAATGCAGGAATGGCTGACGACGCTGAGACAGCGACTAGCATGGCGGCAGAGCGTCAGCCACATCTGCTCGTGACCCGATCTGAAATGTATCGCCATTTGAGTAGGGGGACGCTTGAGTCCGTACGCAAATACTTCGGCCAGCAAAGGATAGAAAGGCAACGCGCGCGTGAAGCGGCAATTGATAAGACGACAAAGGGATCCTGACATGCCGACAATTCAAGAACTCATTACTGCGATAACTCAGCGCGCTGAAGGTCGCTATGAAGTTCATGTACCAGATATGAACGACATGGTTTCACCCTCCATTGATTTCGGCACGGCTGCAGTACGGCTCAAACGTCTCAAACTAGTCAAAGCCGGTTGGAGGACTGTGTTGATTACAGAGTGTCCATGTGGTGCGGAATATATCCAGAGCGCCTTCCGATGGGCCGCGGATGTCCGAGACATGCTCGCAGAGCCGCAAACGGTAGATCTTTATATGTTTATGCTCATCAAAGGTATTGAATCTGAAGATGCATCCCGCTTCGAAACAGACGATCGTTTCTGCAGGAAGGTAGTGCTCAGAGAGGGGGAAAATATCGACTCCTTCCTTGACCGGAGCTTTCTGGCGTCGTTAACACCCGCGAGTGTGGGGAATGAAATCAACGATCCGCTGCTGGCATCCCTGAGCTCGTTGTGTCAGGTGCACTCTTGGGTTAAACCTCATATTGAACAATGGCGTGAGCTGCTGCTCTCTGAAAAAACAGGCGATGAAGTAGTTCAATCCCTGAAAACTGTGACGTTTGGAGACAAGGGCCGCCAATGAAACAGCTCAAATCTATTACCCTCTCCAATATCCGCCGTTATGGTGCCAACACCAAAATCGAACTCAGCCCGGGAGCAACAATTCTTCTTGCCCCAAATGGCACAGGGAAAACCGCGTTCTTCGAAGCGATTGAATTTAGCCTAACAGGTGGTATCTCGAGACTGGGGGCAAATCTTTCACCCATCATCAGGGACAATCAGTCCTTGGCTAAAGTTATTCTGGATTTCGGTGATGTAAGCGCCTCTGCCCAGGTAACTCCCCAAGGAAATGTAGAAAGGGCGGGTGATCTCAGCCCCATTTTCCCGGAAACGAACGCGGAAGATATCCCTTTTTTACTGAGACTGACCCATTTATTGGATCAGCGCGAGGGAGAATGGCTTGTCAAAGCAGAGGCCAAAATTGCGGGCTCGCAGCTGGAACGTTTGCCAATCGGTAAGGACGGATCCCAGGTCAGCACGGCTCTGGGCAGTATTCGCCGAGTCCTGAATGATAAGCTTAAGCATGCAAAGGAGGCAGTTGAGCTTCTCGAAACAGAATATGCGGAATGGCAAAGCCTAGTGCTTGAACGGGATATGGCCGCAACCCAATCTCAGGGCGGTCTGCGCAGTAAAGAAAGCATCGCAGAATCCATCTCGAACATCGCGAAGCAAACTCAGGGCTCAGAGGCATTACCTGCAGGACTATTGGTGCCGCCAGTGGGAGTGGATAGCCTGGAAACCATGCGCGATGCGTTAGAGCAAACAGTACAAGTCAGTCTGAAAAGACTCAGGGAGCAAATTGAAGGGCTTGTGGAGGTGGATGGACTGATTGGCCGTTTCATTGCTGAGCAGACGCGATCAGAACAGCTTGGTCATGAACTTATAGCGGCCAGACAGGCTTTAACGCAAAAACAGCAGGAACGAGCACTTATCGTCGGGACACAAGAGCGACTTCAGCGTGAGTTGCTGCAGGCAGAAGGCGAACGGGATTTAATTATCCAGCAGCTTAACCGGCTTGACCGGGAGGCGCAAACCAAAGAGGCCCTTAAACAACGCAAGCAGGCCTTGGAAGTGGCTGATAAAGCGTTAAGCGATGCCGAATCTCTAGCCTCAACCTTCCGGAATATACATGAAGGGAGTGAACGGCTCAGTGCCGAGCATGAACTCATCAATAAACAGCGTAAGGCACTGCAGATCATTGATACTGAGCTTTTGGCAGCTCGACAGCTCATCAGGCGCTGGGAGGATAACCTTCAGCACCTTATCTCCATTACCTCAGCCATTACACAGGAAGAATCACAAGAAAAATTACTGCAGGAGCGAGTTGGGCAAGCAACTGTATTAAAGACCAACGCTGAAGCAGAGCTACTGACGTTGAAGCAGGCTCACGAAACGTTAACGTCAACGGCTGATACCATAAGGCAATCCGTTGCATCCATTGCGGCATATTTGCCTAAAGATCGAGGGGACTGTCCTGTCTGTGGCGTAGATCACGGTGCTGCAAACCTCCATGAAAGAATTACCAAATCATTGGAGGCTATCGATCCGAAAGTTGTCGAGGCTGAACGACGCGTTAAGATTGCATTGGATCAGTTACGCCAGCACGCGGAGGGAGTTACTCATGCCAAAGCTGAACTAGATACGTGCCAGCGTAACATGACTGAGTTGAGCTCCCGACAATCTCTTTTAACATCCGAAATCAACCAAATCAAAACGGACATACTTTTAGAAGGTGATACGATTGAATTAGCAAAAGCAGCTATTCAGCGTCGTGACGAGTCAAATGCTTCAGCCAAGCTTCAGCTCGACGAAAAACAGCATAACCTTGCATCTCCTCCTACACCTGAAATGCTTGAAGCGTCAAAAGCAACTCACCAATCGGCGATCCATTCTGTGGATACGGCCCGGGAGGCTCGAGCGGGGGCCCTGGCAAGCCTTGAGCAATCAACAGCCGCATTAGCAGCAATCATTGCAGATGCGCGTCCCTTGAGGACACTGGATGAATTGTCGGCGGCGCAAAGCAAAAATATAGCCCAGCTCAGTGAACTTGAAACGAAAGCTGCGGCAGAGCAATCTGCTTTAAACCGACAACAAATTCAGTTAACCGAAACTAATGACCGACTAACTGGCGTCGAAGAACAGTTTACTGACGCCCAGGCTAAGCTGGCAGCTCTCCGCTTCTCATGGCGACAGCTGTCTTTCTCCGGCGATCCCGCGGTCGACGTGGCGAAGAGTAAAGAGACTCAATTACAATCATCTGTTGCCGAGCTATCACGCCAAACAGAACAGTTACAAACGCTCAAAGTCGAAATTGGAGCCTGGTTTAAGCTGGAGCAGAAACGTATAGCGCAAGGCATCATAGATCGTCGTCGTGGCTCCTTATCAGAGGAAGAGTTTGTTGCCAGCCTGCGGCAGCGCATTGAAAACGAAAATTCGAGCCGAATGCAGTTGTTGCAATTATCTCAAGCAATGGAGACGCTCAATACCAAACTGTCTGCCGAAATATCGAATGTGCAAAAACATGTACTGTCCGTCATTCCAAGATGGCAGTCGCTCCTGAAGCGCGTCGTCAGAGAGCAGCGTTTTACGGGTACCAAACTAGGTTTTCGCAGTATTTACAAAAAGGGGCATGCTGAAGTGTCCGTGCCTTTACATGGAGGAGTTGCTCCGGTCCCGGCGATTGCAAGCGAAGCTCAGTTGACAGATCTGCAGTTGACATTTCTGCTTTCAATGGCGCTTGAACATCAGTGGTCCTCATGGCGCGGCCTACTGCTGGACGATCCTACGCAGCATCATGATCTAGTCCACGCCGCGTCCGTATTCGACTTGCTGCGTGATTACATCGTTGACCATGGTTTTCAGGTTGTCATCGCAACGCATGATGCCCTTCAGGCGCGTTATTTCATGCGCAAACTGCAAAATGATGGCATTGATGCACGTTTGTGGTCACTCGTTCCAACACCTGAAGGGGTGACGGCATCTGAGATGCGGATAACAAGGTAACCTATATAGCGCTGGGCCAGGTGATAAAGCCGGGCTGTTAGGCTCTCAACCTGTGAAAACTCGAGGGCTGTTCATTTTCGGAGGAAAGGATGGAATCTGCTCGTGACAAACGCACCGGAGAAAAAGTGGATGCTGAAGAGCTCTGGTTGTTGGATATCGTTGATACCAGTGGTTATGTCTGCTGGGGATGCGGAATCGAAATGTATCCTTCCGCCTGGCAAAAAGGCAGTAAGAAAAGACCGTCGTTTAATAAAATGCCAGGAAAAGAACACATTAACTGCGATGCTGATGCTGAGAGCACTGTTGTTAAGCAGGGCCAGAAGAAAAGTGTCCGCCATCTCTTGGACAGTGCACCGGGCTTGATGCCAGCAGGGTTAAAGTTGGTTGAAAAACGTCCAGTTGTTGATCCTGACGCAACGGGTGGTGAAAACAATTCGAGCACAACACGTTCTGCATCATCAACATCCAGGAAAGACAATGCACCAACACGGCAATCGCGTCGTCCGGTTAATGCTATTCGTCAGATTTGTAGAGCGTTTATTCGCTTCCCGTATGATCGAGGTATGTCACTTCATATACCGGATATTGATGCCGATACTTACATGACTGTCTTTAAAAAACTTAAAGATCCGATTCAGCCCTATCCGGAACTGCGAGTTTTCTACTCACAGTTGTTGTGGCAGAAATTTGAGCAAGATGAGAATCGGATTGTCATTCCGCTTTCGGGAGAATGGGTTAAAGATGAATCTGGAAAGCTCAAGCCTTCTCGAAGTTACAAACTCCATGTGGAATGGAGCGGCTGGTCCCAAGCTAAACGCACAGCACTTAGAAACGAGTTGGAGGCCGCCCTGGAAGAAGCGAAGGATGCGGGGAAGAAAAAGCTAAAAGACAGGGCTCAGATTTTCTTCATCGGTAAGCAAAGTACTGAGGACCATGAGGTCTTCTACGTAGCCGATTACAGGCTGATTTGTGCAATCATTGGGCATATCACTTATCCGAGAATTTAAAGTAAAATCAGATTGTTGAGTTGTAACCCTCTAACAGGTTGAGAACCGAAACATACATCTTTAATAAAATTTGCCCTAGTTAATTTGGAACTTCCATCAGTCGAGAGAAATAAAGGATTGAATCTTCCGGTTCACTTTATTTTAAACGGCACAAACCCAGTTGGGTGACAAAGTTATGTCAGAACACTGTACTGCACAAAGCAAAAACATAAGGAGAAATATGACTCAGAGTAAAATAAACACCTGGGATGAGAGACGAGGCTCCAATAATCCTCGAGAGGAAGAGATCCGATCTGAAGCTCAGCGCGACCTTTCCCGGTTGATTCACTCTTCTCCTTTCCGACGTTTGCAATCCAAAACGCAAGTTCTTGGTCTGGGAGAAAGTGACTTCTACCGCACACGACTGACCCACTCAATGGAAGTCGCGCAAATCGGTTCAGGTCTTCTTGCTAAGCTTAAAATCAAATATAAAGGTAAAGAGGAAGAGCAGTATTTACCAGATAACGATCTGATGCAGGCAATATGCCTCGCGCATGATATTGGCCATCCCCCATTTGGTCACGGCGGTGAGGTAGCTCTTAACTACTGCATGCTGAATCATGGTGGCTTTGAAGGAAATGGTCAGACGCTGCGCATTCTCTCGAAACTAGATAAGTACACTCAGGAACACGGCTTAGATCCTACCCGCAGACTACTGCTGGGCGTGCTGAAATATCCGGTTAATTACTCAGCTCTCTTGAGTAAAAAAGCCAGTAGTCAGCCCCCTGCCAAAGAGCCGAACTGGCTCTTTAAGTCATCGGATTTTAAACCTCCAAAATGCTACTTAGATTCAGAGAGAGACATCGTAGAATTTGCTCTCTCACCATTTACTAAAGAGGATCGGAAGCTGTTTACTTCCTTTAAACTTGGTAAAACCGAATCCGATCATAAAATAGCTTCTTATAAAGCGCTCGATACTACCATCATGGATCTTGCCGATGAAATTTCCTATTCACTGCACGACTTGGAAGACGCTATTTCTCTCGGAATGGTGACACGAGCGATGTGGATGGAGCATTTTAGTGGACATGAAAGATTATTTACTGATTGCCACGGCATTACATTCTCCGGAACATGCAAATCTGTCTCGGACAGCCTATTTGGTGAAAGTTACAGGAGAAAAGAGTGCATCGGCATGCTGGTTCACCTGATGATCACAAGCGTTGAGCTCAATGTAAAAGATGGAGCATTCGAATGTGGCATGCTCAAATATAATGCGGTCCTTCCGGAAGCAGTCGAAGCACTACGGTTGAAAATTTTCATGCTGGTCAAGGACAAAGTGATTAAGCATGAAAATGTACAGTTACTTGAATTCAAGGGACAAAAATTGATTGTCGAGCTGTTCAGTGTGCTTGCTAGCGATCCGTGTCGGTTTTTACCTACCTCAACAAGAGAAGTTTACGAGCGCCAGAGTAGCTTAGGTCAGCAGGAAGGAATGCGAGTCATTTGCGACTATGTTTCCGGGATGACGGATGACTATGCGACCAAGCTTTATGAGAAAATCCTTATTCCACGTAAAGGGTCTATTTTTGACCACCTCTGATGTGCCAAGAATGATGCCTTGAACTCAATTTAAGTATTAACTGCAGCCAAGGCATCTGTCAGGGGTATGTCCAAAGCGCCCCCATTCGCAATTTGTTCGTACGGCATCAGCAAACGCCCTCATCTGGCCGTTATTAGCCCTTTTGCTTGGAATGTAATGCAGCGCTGAATGTGGGGGACCCTGACCCCGAATATGCTCCATGCATAATCAGGAATAACCGGCTTCAGGTTGGTCACTTATTCTGGCAACCGGCAGATTTTTCGGCGAATTCGGACGGGGTCATCCAGCCCAGTGCAGAATGGGGACGACCCTGGTTATAGTGCATGCGCCAGGTCCCGATTTTGCACCGGGCATCCTCCATGGACATAAACCCGTCTTCGTTCAGACACTCCTGACGCAGCCTGCCGTTGAATGATTCCACCGTGGCATTATCTGTGGGCGTGCCTGGCCGTGAAAAGTCAATCCGGATATCACGTTCGTATACCCACCTGTCCAGCACTTTTCGCGCAAATTCAGAGCCATTATCTGTTTTCAGTAGCTGCGGTAACGGGCATCTCAACGCGATGATGTCCAGCATCTCTGCCACTTCTGAAGATCGCAGGCTCTGGCCCACGCAGATCCCCGGACATTCGCGCGTACTGAGATCGATTACCGTCAGCAGGCGAAGCCGGCGACCTTCAAACAGCGCATCGGAGACAAAATCCATCCCCCATACGTGACCGGGATACAGCCCCTGCGGCTGGGATTGACGTTTCAGCGCAGATTTATTGCGGCGGGGGCGTTTCAGCCGCAGCGATAATCCCTGCTCGCGGTAAAGCCGGTAAATGCGCTTGTGATTATCGCGCCAGCCTTTCCGTTTCAGCATAACGTGCACCCTGCGGTAGCCATAGTGGACGCGGGTTTAGGTTATCTCCCTGATGCGCAGTCTCAGCGCGCTGTCGTCTGCCGCAACGGAGCGGTAGCGGAACGAACTGCGGCTGATCTTCAGCGCAAAGCAAACCTGTCTTTCACTGGCACCGTAGCGGGTCTGTAAGTCCCTGACCCACTCGCGCAGGCGTGCCAGCGTCAGCTCTTTTTTGCCAGCACGTCCTGCAGCATGGCTTTTTCGGAACTCAGATCGGCAACCAGCTTCTTCAGGCGAAGGTTTTCCTCTTAAGGCTGCCGCATATGTTTCAGTTCTGAAGGAGAAATCCCGCCGTACTTTTTGCGCCAAGTGTAGAACGTGGCATCAGGAATGCCCGGCTTGCGACAGACTTCCGGTACGGGCGTACCCGGTTCAGCCTGCTTCAGGGCAAAGACAATCTGCTCTTCGGTGAATCGTGACTTTTTCATCGGCACAACCTCCGCTCAGGGGAGTGAATATCATGCCGGAATTCTGTTTCTGAATGGAGCAGGATTTCGGGGCAGGGTCAGCGCCTAAAAGGTTTGGATTTAATTAGTTGGCATCAGACTTCGCGGGACAAATTGAGGGCACAAAAAAGCCCGCAGGGCTTGCGCCGTGCGGGCTCTTAGGACTTCATCGGATGACTCTGGTAATCACCGATGGAGAATTTTGGTGGAGCTGGCGGGAGTTGAACCCGCGTCCGAAATTCCTACATCCTCGGTACTACATGCTTAGTCTGGTCTTTACATTCGCTTGCCAGCTGCGGACAGACACGCCACTAACAAACTAGCCTGAATAGTTTTAACGCTTCAACCCCAGGCAGGGCATCCACGCGATCTCTTTTAGGTTTGACCTCTCTTGATCCCCGTCCTAAGAGCGGAGGCTAGGGAGAGAGGGCTCTAAGCAGGTTATTAAGCTGCTAAAGCGTAGTTTTCGTCGTTTGCGACTATTTTTTTGCGGTTTTTTAGCGAGGCCTACCGCACCTCGGCATGCACCTTGGGTTTCGCGAATCCCGTCGAATCCAGAATCAGCCCCAAGACTTCTTACTCTAGCAAAAAATTATAAAAGATTCCAGTGGTTAACGGCTGGCATTCTTCATAATTCGTGCTTTGTCCATCTTCCACTCGCGATCTTTAATGTCCGCGCGCTTGTCGTGTTCTTTCTTACCGCGTGCCACCCCAATCTTCAGCTTGGCCCAGGCGTTTTTCCAGTACAGCGACAGCGCGACCACGGTGTAACCTTCGCGGTTAACACGGCCGTACAGGGAATCCAGTTCACGCTGGTTCAACAGCAGCTTGCGGTTGCGCGTGGGATCGCACACCACGTGGCTTGATGCCACCGCCAGCGGCTGAAAAGTGGAACCGAATAGATAGGCTTCGCCATCGCGCAGCAAAATATAGCTGTCGCTGATGTTGGCTTTACCGGCGCGCAGTGATTTGACTTCCCATCCTTGCAACGCCATGCCGGCCTCGAACTCTTCTTCAATGAAGTATT
Source organism: Type-C symbiont of Plautia stali (assembly GCF_059730935.1). Taxonomy (NCBI): domain Bacteria; kingdom Pseudomonadati; phylum Pseudomonadota; class Gammaproteobacteria; order Enterobacterales; family Enterobacteriaceae; species Type-C symbiont of Plautia stali. The sequence continues at coordinate 1,085,312 of NZ_AP035923.1, forward strand.
CATGGCGAGCGCGTTTGTTGAGGGCAATTGTGGCTGAACCGGGTTTGTGAGCTTTTTTCTTTGTCATAGTGCGGCGTAGTCTACATCACTCAGTCTGTGGGCGCATCCCCTGTCCTGCGGGGCGGTAAAAAACACACTATTTTAGCACAGCTGGTAAAGGCGTGAATTTTTGTTTGGTAGCTTAAAATGGTATAATTCAACGGTTTTGTGACCAACAGGAACCATTATGGCCCAGATTAGCCGTTCAGCGCTGGTCCCGTATAGCGCTGAGCAGATGTACCGGCTCGTGAATGATGTGGATGCTTATCCTGAATTTCTTCCGGGCTGTACCGGCAGCCGCGTGCTGGATAACAGCGGTAACCAGATGACCGCCGCGGTGGATGTTTCTAAAGCCGGCATCAGTAAAACTTTTACCACGCGTAACACCCTGACCGATAACCAGAGCATTCATATGCAGCTGGTCGACGGGCCGTTCCGCAAGCTGACCGGCGGCTGGAAATTTATCTCGCTCGGCGACGATGCCTGCAAGGTTGAGCTCAGCCTCGACTTTGAATTCACCAATATGCTGGTCGAGATGGCGTTTGGACGCATCTTCAAAGAGCTGGCCAACAGCATGGTGCAGGCGTTTACCCAGCGCGCCAAAGAGGTTTACCGTGGCTGACATCAGCGTTGAAGTGGTGTACGCGCTGCCGGATAAGCAGTATCTGCGTGAGGTTAGCCTGGAAGAGGGCGCGACGGTTGAGCAGGCGATTCAGGCATCCGGACTGCTGACGCTGCGCAAAGATATCGACCTGAGCAGCAACAAGGTCGGCATTTTCAGCCGTCCGGTCAAGCTGAGCGATACGCTGCAGGATGGCGATCGGGTAGAGATTTATCGCCCGCTGATTGCCGATCCAAAAGAGATGCGGCGCCAGCGGGCAGAGCGCGCGGCAACCAAAAAGTAAGTTTACAGGCATTAAAAAAGGCGCTCAGGCGCCTTTTTTGTTGCGGCTCACTCAGTCTTCAGTGCCGGTGAGGCGCGGTTTGTTATCGATGTTCGTCAGCGTACCGTTGCTGTCGAACGTCAGCGTCAGCGTCTGCTGCTTCACGCTTTCATGACCTGGCTCCTGACGGAACACGTAATACCAGACGTTGCTGCCAAACGGGTCGTGCATCATCGGCGTACCGAGCGTGTAGGCAACCTGCTGCTGCGTCATGCCGGTGTGAATCTTCGAAACGTCGTTGGCGACCAGGTAATTCCCCTGATTGATATCCGGACGATACACAACGCGCTCAAGGGTGGAACATCCGGCGGTCATCATCAACATTACCACTGCCGCGGCAGTCAGCGTTTTACAGCGCATCTATACATTCCTTTTCTGGGGCCAAACGCCTTTCATCAGGCAGTTTTGTTGCCATCAAATTCTGAACTCTGCATACGGCAGGCTTTATTATGGCGATATGACTGCCGATGATAATAAACCTTTGAGCTATTGGAAACCTCTACAGAGCAAGCATATGACCACCAGGCCGCAAAAAAGTGCGGTGTCAGGCTGCTAAAAGTTCTTTTGCGTTCGCCAGCGTGTTGCGTGTGACTTCGCTGCCGCCAAGCAGGCGCGCCAGTTCCTGCAGACGTGCACGCTTATCCAGCTGCTGCATGTGGGTTTCGGTCATCGCACCGTCGGTTTCTTTGCTGACAAAGAAGTGCTGATGCCCACAGCCCGCCACCTGCGGCAGGTGAGTTACGCACATCACCTGAGTCGATTCGCCCAGCTGGCGCAGCATCTGGCCAACGACAGCGGCCGTCGGGCCGCTGATACCGACGTCAACCTCATCGAAAATCATCGCCGGAGTTTCCATTTTCTGGGCGGTGATCACCTGAATCGCCAGCGCAATACGTGACAGTTCACCCCCCGAGGCCACTTTACCCAGCGGCTGCAGCGGCTGGCCCGGGTTGGTGGTGACACGGAAATCAATACGGCTGGCACCTTCGGCCGTCAGCTGATCGGCATTGAATTCCAGCATGATGGCAAACTCACCGTGTGGCATGGCGAGGGTGCGCATGCTTTGCGTGATCAGCTGGCTCAGCTCCTGCGCCGAGGTGACGCGTTGCTGATGCAGGGCTTCGGCACAGGCCAGCGCGGCCTGATGATGAGCCACGACGTCGCTCTGCAGGCTTTCCTGATCGCTCTCCTGCTGCGACAGCTGTTCCGCTTCATCCAGCAGTTGCTGATACAGCACCGGCAGCGCTTCCGGTGAAACATGGTGCTTACGCGCCAGCGCAATCTGCCGCGACAGACGCTGCTCCAGCTCGTACAGGCGATTAGGATCGAGGTCGAGCCGTTCACAGTAGTGGCGCAGCTCATCGCTGGCTTCACTCAGCTGAATCGCGGCTTCTTCCAGCAGGTTAAATACGCCGCTGACTTTATCATCCAGCGAGACCAGCTCACTCAGCATATTACGCGCGCTGTAGAGCAGGCTTTGCAGGTTGGTGTCATCGCTGTCGGCAAGAATTTGCAGCGCCTGCTGGCTGGTGGACAGCAGCTGACCGCTGTTCGCCAGGCGCTTGTACTCTTCATCAATCTGCTCAAACTCGCCTGGCTGCGGCGCAAACTCATTGAGTTCTTTCAGCTGATACTGCAGCAGTTCGCGACGGGCTTCACGCTCCTGCGACAGCTGCTGATGCTGTGCCAGCGCGCGGCAGCTGTGGTGCCAGCGCTGATAGTGCTGGCGCATCTCCGCCAGCCGATCGTCGTGCGCGGCGTAGGCATCCAGCAGGTGTTTCTGGTGATCGGTTTTGAGGAGCAGCTGATGCGCATGCTGACCGTGGATTTGAATCAGTAACTGACCGAGTTCGCGCAACTGCGATAGCGGAACAGAGGTGCCGTTGATAAAGCCCCGTGAGCGGCCATCGGCACTGATCACGCGGCGCAACAAACATTCGTTGCCGTCGTCAAGCTGGTTCTCCGCCAGCCAGCGCTGGGCAGAGGGTGACGCTTTCAGCTGGAAGCGCGCGCAGATATCCGCGCGGCTGGCCCCCTGACGCACCATGTCTGCTTCAGCACGGCCGCCAAGGCACAGGCCCAGCGCATCAATCGCGATGGATTTCCCTGCGCCGGTTTCGCCGGTGATCGCTGTCATACCACGATGAAAGTCGATCTCCAGTTCACGAACGATTGCAAAATTACTGATGGTCAGTTGTGCCAGCATACAATCACCTGTATGTAAAAACAGATATGGTTTTTCATACAGTATAAACTGGTTTTTTATCCAGTAAAGTAGCCGGCGAGCCTTTTCAGAATAATTTTTTTGACCATCCGAGTTTTGAACTTAATGTATTAAAATAATTATAATTTTTTGGATGAATTAAATTGAGGTGATTGGCGCTGCGGCGAATCAGCACATCTTCCCCTTCCTGAATCGGCAGAGCGATCTGGCTGTCGCAGCTGATCTCCAGGTCGCTGCGCAGCGAGGAAAAACGCAGGCGAATGGTGCTGCTACTGTTGATCACCAGCGGACGCGCCGACAGCGTGTGCGGGAACATTGGCACCAGCACAATCGCATCGAGCGACGGCGTTAATATCGGCCCGCCCGCCGAAAGCGAATAGGCGGTTGAACCGGTTGGCGTGGAGATAATCAGCCCGTCCGAGCGCTGGGAAAAGGCGAACACTTCGTCGATATAGACTTCAAATTCAATCATGTGCGCCACTTTGCCCGGATGCAGCACCACTTCATTGATGGCGCTGCCGATGCGCGGCGAACACTCTTCTTTGCATACCTGCGCTTCCAGCAAAAAGCGGCTTTCCACGAAATAATCGCCCTGCAGCACGTCATCCAGCTGCTGCTGCGCGTTATCCGGATCGAGGTCCGTGAGGAAGCCGAGATTGCCGCGGTTGATGCCAATCACCTTGATGTCGTAACGAGCCAGCACGCGCGCGGCGCCCAGCATGTTGCCATCGCCGCCGACCACCACCGCCAGATCGGCGTACTGGCCGATGTCCGCCAGGCTGCCGGTACGCACATCCTGCAAATTAAGCTCGCGGGCGATTTGCTGTTCCACGATCACGTCATAGCCTTTATCAGTCAGCCAGCGCCAGAGCATTTCATGGGTGGTTAACGCAGTGGGATGGCGCGGATGGCCGACGATCCCAATGCAGTTAAAGTGTTTGTTCATTTAGCGGGTGTTCCTCATAAGCCAAAACGGCCAGGCAATGTGATGGGTTCACTTGAAACCGTCAAACTGATCCCCATAATAAGCCAACCAGCGAGATGAATGTGCAAAACGCGGAGAAATTCATGAGTAGTAAAGAACAGAACACCCCAAACGAGCAAGTCTCAGACGAAATTCAACAGGAACAACAGCAGCCGGAAGCGGAGACAGCAACTGAGGTGGATCCGCGTGATGAGCGTATCGCCCAGCTGGAAGCGGAATTAGCGCAGGCGCAGGGTGGCGTGCGTGACGCCCAGCTGCGCGCGCAGGCTGAGATTGAAAATATCCGTCGCCGCGCCGAAATGGACGTGGAAAAAGCGCACAAGTTTGCGCTGGAAAAGTTTGCCAACGAACTGCTGCCGGTGATTGATAGCCTGGAGCGCGCGCTGGAAGTGGCGGATAAAGAGAATACCGAGCTGGCTTCGATGATTGAAGGCATCGAGCTGACGCTGAAATCACTGCTGGGTGCGGTGCGCAAGTTCGGCGTGGAAGTGGTGGGCGAAACTAATGTGCCGTTCAACCCGGACGTGCATCAGGCGATGTCGATGATGGAGTCTGAAGAAGTGGCGCCAAACCACGTGCTGATGGTGATGCAGCGCGGTTACACCCTCAACGGTCGCCTGCTGCGTCCGGCGATGGTTGCGGTATCAAAAGCCAAAGGCTAAGCCGCTCCCGTGTAACAACGGCCGCTGATGCGGCCGTTTGTGTTTTCAGGGCAGCACCGGCGTCCAGTCAATGGGCGTCTGGCCGGCCTGGCTCAGCAGCGCATTGGCTTTGGAAAAATGCTGACAGCCAAAAAAGCCGCGATGCGCCGAAAGCGGCGAAGGATGCGGTGCTTTTAATACGTGATGACGCTGCGCATCAATGATGCTGCCTTTCTTCTGCGCGTGCGATCCCCACAGCAGGAAAATCACCCCTTCGCGATGGGAGTTGATGGCGCTGATCACGTTATCGGTAAAGGTTTCCCAGCCGAAACGCGCGTGCGAATGCGCTTTGCCAGCTTCCACGGTTAACACCGTATTCAGCAGCAGCACACCCTGTTTCGCCCAGCTTTCAAGAAAGCCGTGCTGCGGACGCTGAAAGCCAGGAATGTCCTGTTCCAGCTCTTTGTACATATTCAGCAGCGACGGCGGAATGGCCACACCCGGCAGGACCGAGAACGCCAGGCCATGCGCCTGATTCGGGCCGTGGTACGGATCCTGGCCGAGGATCACCACTTTAATATCGCCCAGTTCGGTGAGACGGAACGCGTTGAACACGTCCTTTTGCGGCGGATAGACCGTCACGCCCGCCGCACGCTCTTCGGCTACCGCTTTCAGCGTTTCCACGAAGTAAGGTTTTTCTTTCTCTTCAGCCAGCACATCGTGCCAGGTCAGCTTCTCAGCCATCATTGACTCCCTGCAAATTGATGCCTTTAGCTTAGCGTGTCCGGCGGGGCAGCAGAAGGGTAAAAATAAGTTGAACAATTACAGAAAAAGTTAATGATAAAAATTATTATAAATCAATTTATTAGAGTGGGGGCAAAAATTCTGGCCGGACGAAATTGATACAGGTCAAAACGAGCCGGTCAGCGCGGTGATATACCAGAGCATCACATAACCCGAAGAACCGCGCTGTGCTCCTGCCGCAGCGCTAAGCCCTGGAGGCCTCTATGATTACCGGTATTCAAATTACTCAGGCACAAAATCCGCAGCTGCTGAACTCGTTCTGGCTGCTGGACAATGAGAAAGCCGAAGCCCGCTGCCTGTGCGCAAAAGGTGATTTCACGGAAGATCAGGTTGTTGCAGTCAGCGACCTTGGCGAGATTGCTTACCGTGAAATTCCACTGGAGCAGAAACCGCAGGTGCGCGTTGAAGGCGGTCAGCACCTCAACGTTAACGTGCTGCGCCGTGAAACGCTGGAAGATGCGGTGAAGCATCCGGAAAAATATCCGCAGCTGACCATTCGCGTGTCGGGCTATGCGGTGCGCTTTAACGCACTGACGCCAGAACAGCAGCGTGACGTTATCACCCGTACCTTTACCGAAAGCCTGTAATTGATCGGCTGACGAAAACGCACACAGCAATACAGGCCGCGCCGGTGCTTACTGGCGCGGCTTTTTTTATTTCCTGAAGAGAGAAGAGGGCAGGTTGAGAGATTTTACGCCGCGAAAGTGCTTTTTCAGCAGGCCAGAAAGCAAAAAATCGCCTCAGGGAGGCGATTTAATTGCCGCGATGCTGTTTTATTCCGCACCGCTCTCCGGTGTGCTGCTGCCGCTTGGCTTGCGGCGTTTACCGATATTTTTAGTATCGCGGTGACGTTTCTTCACGCGCGGTTTCTCTTCTTCTTTCGCTTTCTTTTCTTTGCGCTTCTCAAGCGCCTTTTTCGACGGTTTACCGGTGACTTTAGCACTCGGTGCACGCGTTTCCGGACGCAGCTCATCGATTACGCGCGATTTCAGTGGCTCGTTGACGTAGCGGCTGATTTTACCCAGCAGCGGATGGTCATGTGCTTCTACCAGCGAGATTGCGGTACCTTTGCGTCCGGCGCGGCCGGTACGGCCAATGCGGTGCAGATAGACATCGGCGGTGCGCGGTAAGTCATAGTTGATGACGTGGGTGACGTTATCAATGTCGATACCGCGCGCGGCGACATCGGTCGCGACCAGCACGTTAACGCGACCGTCATTCAGGCGTTTGATCGCTTCGTTACGGTTAGCCTGCACCATTTCGCCTTCGAGGTAGCTGCTGCGCAGGCCGGCTTCGTGCATCCAGGTCACCAGCTCATGCAGGCGCTCACGTTTACGCACGAACACGATGGCGCGCTTCACTTCCGGCTGCTTCAGCAGATGCACCAGCAGTTTGGTTTTGTGCTCAAGGTTGTCGGCGCGGTAATACCACTGCTGAATCTTCTTGCGCTCGCTTTTGCTCGGATCGGCTTCAATCGCTACCGGATCGTTCAGCAGGCGCTCGGCGAAATCTTTAATGTTGTCGCCTTCCAGCGTGGCCGAGAACAGCAACGTCTGTTTGCGCCAGCGCGTTTCACCGGCAATGGTCTCGATATCCTGCGCAAAGCCCATGTCCAGCATGCGGTCGGCTTCGTCCAGAATCAGCGTTTCTACCGCGCGGCAGTCAAAGTTCTCTTCTTTGATGTACTGCAGCAGGCGGCCGGTGGTTGCGACCACGATGTCCTGATTTTCACTGAACACTTCCGCGTGGTTCATATAGGCCACGCCGCCGGTGATGGTGGCGATATCGAGATGGGTATGTTTGGCCAGCTCGCGCGCCTGGTCGGCAACCTGCATCGCCAGTTCACGCGTCGGCGTGAGGATCAGAATGCGCGGCGGCCCTGATTTTTTACGCGGGAAATCGAGCAGGTGCTGTAAAGCGGGCAGCAGGTAGGCTGCGGTTTTCCCCGTTCCGGTTGGTGCCGAACCCAGAACGTCACGGCCTTCCAGCGCGGCAGGAATGGCCTCAGCCTGAATGGCAGTCGGGCGCGTGAAGCCTTTATCCTGCAGGGCTTCCAGCAGGCTTTCGTCGAGTTCGAGTTCGGAGAATGTGGTTACGGTCATGGTCTACCTCAGTTTGGGGCGCTGATTATAGACAGTTCAGCCACAATCTTCATCTGTTTGTGTTGCACAGGTGAAGGTGAATTCACTTCGCGACCACGTTACACTTCCGGCAGGAGCAAATTCAATGGTCGTTAAGCATGTCTCAGCCGCAACCGCCAGCGCGGGCGATGTTAAGAAAAGATGGGTTCACGTTTAAGCAATTTTTTGTCGCGCACGATCGCTGTGCCATGAAGGTCGGCACCGATGGGGTGCTGCTCGGTGCCTGGGCGCCGGTGGCAGGCGTACGGCGCATACTGGATATTGGCTGCGGCAGCGGCCTGATTGCGCTGATGCTGGCGCAGCGCACGCCGGATGACGTCAGTATTGATGCCGTCGAACTGGAGCGCAGCGCCGCCGCGCAGGCGCAGGAGAACGTCGCCGCGTCGCCGTGGGCGCATCGTATCACGGTACACGCGCAGGACATCGTCAGCTGGAGTGAGCAGGCAGAAAAACGCTACTCGCTGATTGTCAGCAATCCGCCGTTTTTCACCCCGGGTATGGCCTCGGCCAGCGTCGAGCGCGATACCGCGCGCAGCACGGCAACGCTTGATCATCCCACCCTGCTGCGCTGTGCGGCACAGCTGATTGAAGAAGAGGGGCTGTTTTGCGTGGTGCTGCCCGCGGATGCTGGCGAAAACCTGATTGCACTGGCGCGCGCCGAAGGCTGGCATCTGCGTTATCGCTATGATGTGGCACCTTACGCGCAGCGACCGCCGAACCGGCTGGTGCTGGGCTTTTCACCCGCCGCAGGCGAACTCGTGCAGGAGCGTCTCGCCATTCGTGATGAAGATAAAAGCTACTCGGCGGACTGGCTGAGCCTGGTAACCGATTTCTATCTGTTCCGCTAGGCTACCGGCTGCAGCACCGTAGGCTGTGCCTCGGGCAGCGTATGCGGGTAGTCGCGGGTGAAGTGCAGCCCGCGGCTCTCTTTGCGCGCCAGCGCACAGCGCACCATCAGCTCTGCCACCTGTACCAGATTGCGCAGCTCCAGCAGATTGTTGGAGAGGCGAAAATGCGCATAGTATTCATCTATTTCCTGCTGTAGCAGCGTGATGCGGCGCAGGGCGCGCTCCAGCCGCTTGGTGGTACGCACGATGCCCATGTAGTCCCACATTAACAGCCGCAGCTCATGCCAGTTGTGCTGAATCACCACCCGTTCATCGGCATCGTCGACGCGGCTTTCATCCCACGCCGGCAGGTGATCGACGGCGTGCATCTGCGGCAGACGGCGCACAATATCTTCGGCCGCCGACCAGCCATACACCAGACACTCCAGCAGCGAGTTTGATGCCATGCGGTTAGCGCCGTGCAGGCCGGTGTAGCTGACCTCGCCAATCGCATACAGCCCGTCGACATCGGTGCGACCATGTTGATCCACCATCACGCCGCCGCAGGTGTAATGCGCGGCCGGCACAATCGGAATCGGCTGCTGTGTCAGATCGAGGCCAAACGTCAGCAGCTTGTCATAGATCATCGGAAAGTGGGCACGCACAAAGCTGGCCGGCTGATGGCTGATGTCGAGATACATGCAGTCGACGCCCAGGCGCTTCATTTCGTGATCGATAGCGCGCGCCACGATATCGCGCGGTGCCAGTTCGGCGCGCGCATCGAAATCCGGCATAAAGCGCGAACCGTCCGGGCGCAGTAGCCAGGCACCTTCGCCGCGCAGCGCTTCGGTCAGCAAAAAGTTTTGCGCCTGCGGATGAAACAGGCAGGTAGGGTGAAACTGATTGAATTCCAGATTGGCCACCCGGCAGCCGGCGCGCCACGCCATCGCGATGCCGTCGCCGGACGCGACATCCGGATTAGTGGTGTACTGATATACCTTCGCCGCACCGCCAGTGGCCAGCACCACGCTGCGGGCGCGGCAGGTTTCAACCTGTTCGCGATTGCGATTCCAGATCCATGCGCCCACCACGCGCCGCGTTCCGGGCAGGCCAATTTTATCAGAGAGGATTAAGTCCACCGCGTTGGCGCGTTCAATAACGCGAATATTGGGATGGCTGAGCGCCTGGCTGACCAGCGTGGTTTCGACCGCGCGCCCGGTGGCGTCGGCGCTGTGTAAAATACGGCGATGGCTGTGACCGCCTTCGCGCGTCAGGTGATAGCGCGCGTTACCGTTATCCTGGGGCTCGCGATCAAACGCCACGCCGTTATCGATCAGCCACTGTACGCACGGGCGCGCATTGCTGGCGATAAAATTCACCGTCTCGCGATCGCACAGGCCTGCGCCGGCAATCAGCGTATCTTCGACGTGCGATTCAATGCTGTCGTTCTCATCAAACACCGCCGCAATCCCGCCCTGCGCATACAGCGTGGAGCCTTCGCTAATCTGCGCTTTACTCAGCACCGTTACCTTATAGTGCGGTGCCAGCCGCAGCGCCAGAGATAAACCGGCCGCGCCGCTGCCGACAATCAGTACATCACAGCTATGATCGGGAATGGGGTTCATGATGTTTAATTTACTAAACAAAAGGTCCCCCGAGCATAAGCCCGTACGCCGCTGGTGTGAAGTATTTTGAACAAAAAACGCGGGATAATTCGACGCAATAATCAGATTGTAATGCGATTTCAGTAAGTTATGTCTGAAAATAAGCGATTAGTGTTTTTTATACCAAACACGCTGAAAATTCAGGGAATAAAGGTGAAAAATGCGGCGTCATAGGGTACTCTGCCAGCGATTATCGGTGCCGCCAACGACACCACCAGTGCGGTAAGTCGCTACACTGAAAGACCATCAACAACAACGATGTCAGGGCACCGGTACAGAAAATATCAGGTCGTGGTGAACTTCAGGCCAGAACGGGACTCTAAGCGCATGCTTGCTCACAATAAATGAGATGTGCTGGCAGTTCACTTACGCATAAAAGAGATTTGGGGAGACATTACCTCGGATGAGCGAGCAGTTAACGGATCAGGTTCTCGTTGAGCGGGTTCAGAAAGGAGATCAAAAGTCATTTAATTTACTGGTGATCCGATACCAGCATAAAGTGGCGAGCCTGGTTTCACGTTATGTCCCGTCAGGCGATGTGCCTGATGTGGTTCAGGAATCTTTCATTAAAGCGTATCGCGCACTGGAGTCGTTCCGGGGTGATAGCGCCTTTTACACGTGGCTGTACCGCATTGCGGTCAACACCGCGAAGAATTATCTGGTGGCTCAGGGGCGCCGGCCGCCGTCCAGCGATGTGGACGCGATTGACGCGGAAAATTTCGAAAGTGCGGGTGCGCTAAAAGAAATTTCGAACCCTGAGAACTTAATGTTGTCAGACGAACTGAAACAAATTGTTTTTCGGACGATTGAGGCGTTGCCTGAAGATCTGCGTATGGCCATCACCCTGCGGGAACTGGATGGTCTGAGTTACGAAGAGATCGCCGCCATCATGGATTGTCCGGTAGGTACCGTACGTTCACGTATCTTCCGGGCCCGGGAAGCCATTGATAATAAAGTTCAACCGCTTATCCAACGTCAGTGATAACGGCTACTGGAAGGGTACCAAAACATGCAGAAAGAAAAACTTTCCGCTTTAATGGATGGTGAAACTTTAGATAACGAGCTGCTGGCGTCGTTATCGAAGGATGCAGATCTACAAAAAAGCTGGGAGAGCTACCATCTGATCCGCGACACCCTGCGGGGCGATGTGGGCGAAGTGCTGCATTTTGATATCTCCGCACGCGTTGCTGCCGCCATCGAAAATGAGCCGGTGCGCAAAGTGACTTCGTTGATCCCGGAAGCACAGCCGGAGCCGTCGCGCTGGCAGAAAATGCCGTTCTGGCGTCGCGGTGGCGGCTGGGTTGCTCAGGTCACGCAGATTGGTGTGGCGGCCTGTGTGTCGCTGGCGGTGATCGTCGGTGTGCAGCACTACAACAGCTCACCAGCGGGTAGTGCGACGGAAACCTCGGATGCACCAGCCTTTAATACCTTACCGATGATGGGTAAAGCGTCACCGGTCAGCCTGGGCGTGCCGTCTGATGCTTTTGACACCAACAGCTCAAATCAGCAGGTGCAGGAGCAGCGTCGACGCGTGAATGCCATGCTGCAGGATTACGAACTGCAACGCCGTCTGCATGCCGATCAGGTGCAGTTTGAAAGCAATGCGCCGCAACAGGCGCAGGCTAACGTTCCCGGAACTCAGTCGTTAGGAACTCAACAGCAGTAATGAAGCAGCTTTGGTGTGCCGTTAGCCTGCTGGCAGGCAGCCTGCTTTGGTCATCTACCGCCCCGGCGCAGACATCTGCGTCCGGGGCGTTGTTACAGCAGATGGAGCAGGCCAGCCAGAACCTCAACTACGAATTCGCCTATATCAATGTCTCACGTCTGGGCATTGAATCCCTGCGTTACCGCCATGCGGTCATCGACAATCGCGTGTTCGCTCAGCTATTACAGATGGACGGACCGCGCCGTGAGGTGATCCAGCGCGGCAACGACATCAGCTATTTCGAACCGGGTCTCGATCCGTTCTCGCTGCCGGGCAACCACATTATTGATGCGCTGCCGGCGCTGATGTTCGCTGACTTCTCACGCCTCGGCGATGCCTACGATTTTATTCCGGTAGGGCGTTCCCGCATGGCCGATCAGATGTGCGAAGTGGTGCGCATCGTGTCGCGAGACGGCACGCGTTACAGCTACGTGGTGTGGCTGGACGTCGATACCAAATTGCCGCTGCGGATTGATTTGCTGGATCGCGACGGTGAGACGCTGGAGCAGTTCCGCGTCATCAGTTTTGCCGTTGATGAAGGCGTGCGCAATCTGATGCAGGGGCTGGAAAAAGCCAATCTGCCGCCGTCACTGTCGTTACCGGCGGGCGATAAAGTGCAGCTCAGCTGGCAACCGGGCTGGCTGCCGGCCGGCATGAAGCTGATTTCGCAAAGCCGGCGTGATATTCCGGCGATGAACAAAACCGTAGAATCCCGTCTGTACAGCGATGGCCTGTTCAGCTTCGCTATCAACATCACGCCTGCCGATAAAAGCAGTTCGCCACAGTCATTGCGCACTGGGCGTCGTACGGTACAGACCGAAGTGCGCGATAATCGTGAAATTACCGTGGTAGGCGAATTGCCGCCGACCACCGCCAAACGTATCGCGGACAGCATAGATTCAGGTGCCACAAAATGATGAGAGAATGGGCCACCGTAGTGGCATGGAAAGAGGGCGTTGCTACTCTGCATTCGGAAGCGAAAACCTCCTGCAACAGTTGTTCAGCGCGCAAAGGCTGCGGCAGCCATGCGCTCAACCAGTTGGGACCGAAAAACGCCCATGTGATGACCATCGCCAGTCCGGAGCCGCTACAGCCGGGTCAGCGCATTGAGCTGGGCATTCGTGAAAGCAGCCTGCTCGGTTCTGCGCTGCTGGTGTATATGACGCCACTGTTTGGTCTGTTCCTGGTCGCGGGCCTGTTTCAGATGCTGTTCCACAGCGACCTGGCGGCGGCCTGCGGTGCGCTGCTGGGTGGCGTTGGCGGCTTTATTGTTGCCAAAGGGGTTTCCAGCCGGTTTGGCGATCGCGAAGCGTTCCAGCCGGTGATTCTCAGCGTTGCGCTCCCGCCTGATGCGCTACGGGTGGAAAACCATAGTTGATCCCCGTTCAGGCCGCGTATTGCGCGGCCTTTTCATTTCGTCTTAATCGCTGAATTCTGTTGCGATTCCCCGCAGTTCCATTCTTTAACGCGCGGCGTTAACAGTGTAATATGCGTCGTCATTAATGAGGCTGACAGGGTTCCGGGTAAAGCTCACTTGCCTGAATGTGTCTGTGCTCACGTTTTCAACTGATTTTCTACGTGAAGATATTCATATAAATGAAGCACATACGAAATTTCTCCATTATCGCTCACATTGACCATGGCAAATCAACGCTCTCTGACCGTTTGATTCAGATTTGCGGTGGCCTGAGCGATCGTGAGATGGCGGCGCAGGTTCTGGATTCGATGGATCTGGAGCGCGAGCGCGGCATCACCATTAAAGCGCAGAGCGTTACGCTCGATTACCACGCGCCAAACGGTGAAACTTACCAGCTCAATTTTATCGACACCCCAGGCCATGTTGACTTCTCTTATGAAGTTTCCCGCTCGCTGGCGGCCTGTGAAGGGGCATTGCTGGTGGTTGATGCAGGTCAGGGCGTTGAAGCGCAGACCCTGGCGAACTGCTACACCGCCATGGAAATGGATCTGGAAGTGGTACCGGTACTGAACAAGATCGACCTGCCTGCGGCCGACCCGGAGCGCGTGGCGGAAGAGATTGAAGATATCGTCGGCATCGACGCCGCGGATGCGGTGCGTTGCTCGGCGAAAACCGGCGTCGGCGTACCGGATGTGCTGGAACGTCTGGTGCGCGACATTCCGCCGCCGGAAGGCGATCCGGAAGGCCCGCTGCAGGCGCTGATCATCGACTCATGGTTTGATAACTACCTCGGTGTGGTGTCGCTGATCCGTATTAAAAACGGCACGCTGCGTAAAGGCGATAAAGTGAAGGTAATGAGTACTGGCCAGGTGTACAACGCTGACCGTCTCGGTATTTTCACGCCAAAACAAATTGACCGTACCGAGCTGAAGTGTGGCGAGGTAGGCTGGCTGGTGTGCGCCATCAAAGACATCCTCGGCGCGCCGGTGGGCGATACCCTGACGCTGCAGCGCAACCCTGCGGATAAAGCGCTGCCGGGCTTCAAAAAAGTGAAGCCGCAGGTATATGCCGGTCTGTTCCCGGTAAGCTCCGACGACTACGAAGCTTTTCGTGATGCATTAGGCAAGCTGAGCCTGAACGACGCCTCGCTGTTCTATGAGCCAGAGAGTTCCACCGCGCTGGGCTTTGGCTTCCGCTGTGGCTTCCTCGGCCTGCTGCACATGGAGATCATCCAGGAGCGTCTGGAGCGTGAATACGATCTCGACCTGATCACCACCGCGCCAACGGTTGTGTACGAAGTGGAAACCACTGACGGAGAAGTGGTGTACGTCGACAGCCCATCGAAGCTGCCGCCGCTGAATAATATTGCTGAACTGCGCGAACCGATCGCTGAGTGTCATATGCTGCTGCCGCAGGAGTTTCTGGGCAACGTCATTACGCTGTGTATCGAAAAACGCGGTGTGCAGACTAACATGGTTTACCACGGCAAACAGGTTGCGCTGACCTATGAGATTCCGATGGCGGAAGTGGTACTCGACTTCTTCGACCGTCTGAAATCAACGTCGCGCGGCTATGCGTCGCTGGACTATAACTTCAAACGTTTCCAGACCTCTGACATGGTGCGCGTCGACGTCCTGATTAACTCAGAACGCGTTGATGCGCTGGCGCTGATTACGCACCGTGATAACTCACAGTATCGTGGCCGCGAGCTGGTGGAGAAGATGAAAGATCTGATCCCGCGCCAGCAGTTCGATATTGCGATTCAGGCAGCAATCGGCAACCACATTATCGCTCGCTCAACAGTGAAACAGCTGCGTAAAAACGTCCTGGCGAAATGCTATGGCGGTGACGTCAGCCGTAAGAAAAAGCTGTTGCAGAAGCAGAAAGAAGGTAAGAAGCGAATGAAGCAGGTCGGCAACGTTGAGCTGCCGCAGGAAGCATTCCTTGCCATTCTGCATGTCGGTAAAGACAGCAAATAAGGAACTTTAATGGCTAACATGTTCGCCCTGATTCTGGTGATTGCCACTCTGTTAACCGGCATCATCTGGTGTATCGATCGCTTTAAGTGGGCCCCGGCGCGCCGGGCAAAGCAGGCGGCGGCACAGGCTCAGGCAGGTAATTCGCTCGACAGCAAAACGCTGGCCAAAGTGGCCGCGCAGCCGGGCTGGGTTGAAACCGCAGCGTCGGTGTTCCCGGTGCTGGCAGTGGTACTGATCGTGCGCTCGTTTATCTTCGAACCGTTTCAGATCCCTTCTGGCTCGATGATGCCGACGCTGCTGATTGGCGACTTCATCCTGGTGGAGAAATTTGCTTACGGCATCAAAGATCCGATCACGCAAACCACGCTGATCCCGACCGGCCATCCGCAGCGCGGAGATGTCGCGGTGTTCAAGTACCCGAAAGATCCGAGCGTGGATTACATCAAGCGCGTGATCGGTCTGCCGGGCGACAAAGTGGTGTTTGATCCTTACAGCAAAACCCTGACCATCAACCCAGGCTGCGGCACGGGCAAGTGTGACACGGCGCTGCCGGTGACCTATACCAACATTGAGCCAAGCGATTTCATCCAGACCTTCAGCGGCTTTGATGGTAACGAAACCGGCAACGGTTTCTACCAGGTGCCGCAGGGCGAAACGCTGCGGGGCGGCCTGCGTCTTGGCACGCGCAAAGAGACGCTGGGCAACGTCACGCACGATATCCTGCTAGTGAACGAAGCGCAGAGCCAGGCGAGCATGTATTATCAGCAGCCGGGTCAGCCGCAGGCCACGTGGATTGTGCCGCAGGGGCAATACTTCATGATGGGCGATAACCGTGATAACAGCGCCGACAGCCGCTACTGGGGCTTTGTGCCCGAGAAGAATCTGGTCGGCAAAGCGGTTGCTATCTGGATGAGCTTTGAGAAACAGGAAGGACAGTGGCCGACCGGCGTGCGACTGAGTCGCATTGGCGGTATTCACTGATTTAAAAACGGTTGGCTTCCTGCGGGTCAGGGAGCCACTGCACACCAAACAGAACGTGCTGGACCTTCAGCCCTGTTTGGTATGCAGAGTCACAGACGCACAGAACAACTGGAATCGCATGAACCCCATCCTCATTAACAAGCTGCAGCGCAAACTGGGCTACACTTTTACTCATCCGGAATTACTGCAGCAGGCTCTGACTCACCGCAGCGCCAGCAGCAAACATAACGAGCGTCTTGAATTTCTTGGCGATTCTATCCTCAGCTATGTGATTGCCAACGCGCTGTATCACCGCTTCCCGCGCGTGGACGAAGGCGACATGAGCCGCATGCGTGCCACGCTGGTACGCGGCAACACGCTGGCCGAAATGGCGCGCGAGTTTGAGCTGGGCGAATGTCTGCGTCTGGGGCCGGGCGAGCTGAAAAGCGGCGGGTTCCGCCGGGAATCCATCCTCGCGGATACCGTCGAGGCGCTGATCGGTGGCATCTTCCTCGACAGCAACATTCAGACGGTCGAGAAGCTGATTCTCGACTGGTACCAGAATCGCCTTGAGCAGATCAGCCCGGGCGATAAGCAAAAAGATCCGAAAACGCGCCTGCAGGAGTATCTGCAGGGCCGTCATCTGCCGCTGCCGTCTTATCTGGTGGTGCAGGTGCGTGGCGAAGCGCACGATCAGGAATTCACCATTCACTGTCAGGTGAGTGGGATGGCTGAACCGGTGGTGGGCGTGGGCTCCAGCCGCCGTAAAGCAGAGCAGGCCGCCGCCGAACAGGCGTTAATCAAGCTCGGCCTCGAATAAATTGTCATTTCGCAGCCTCAGCAGTGAGGCTGCCCAATCAGGACCCGAATGAGCGAACTCGAAACATACAGCGGCTTTATCGCGATTGTCGGCCGGCCTAACGTCGGCAAATCCACCTTACTGAACCAGCTGCTGGGGCAGAAGGTGTCGATCACCTCGCGCAAGCCGCAAACCACGCGCCACCGCATCATGGGTATTCATACCGAAGGCGCTTATCAGGCGATCTACGTGGATACACCCGGCCTGCATATGGAAGAGAAGCGGGCGATCAACCGCCTGATGAACCGTGCTGCCAGCAGCTCCATCGGTGACGTTGAGCTGGTAATTTTTGTGGTGGAAGGCACGCGCTGGACGCCCGACGATGAGATGGTGCTGAACAAGCTGCGTGACGGCAAAGTGCCGGTGGTGCTGGCGGTAAACAAAGTCGACAACATCCAGGATAAAAGCATCCTGCTGCCGCACCTGCAGTTCCTCAGCCAGCAGATGAACTTCCTCGAGATCGTGCCGATCTCCGCCGAAACAGGTAAAAACGTGGATGCGATTGCGGAGATCGCCCGCAAGCGCCTGCCGCTGTCGGATCACCACTTCCCGGAAGACTACATCACCGATCGCTCGCAGCGTTTCATGGCCTCAGAAATCATCCGTGAAAAACTGATGCGCTTCCTCGGTGCCGAGTTACCGTATTCGGTTACCGTGGAGATCGAGCAGTTCGTCTCTAACGAGCGCGGCGGCTATGACATCAACGGTTTAATTCTGGTCGAGCGCGAAGGGCAGAAGAAGATGGTGATTGGCAACAAAGGTGCCAAAATCAAAACCATCGGTATCGAAGCGCGTAAAGACATGGAAGAGATGTTCGAGGCGAAAGTCCATCTCGAGCTGTGGGTTAAAGTGAAATCGGGCTGGGCGGACGACGAACGTGCGCTGCGCAGCCTGGGTTATACAGACGACTAATTGATGGAAGGCTGGCAACGCGCCTTTGTGCTGCATAGTCGCCCTTACAGCGAAACCAGCCTGCTGCTCGACCTGTTCAGCGAAAGTCAGGGACGCGTCCGCGTCCTTGCCAAAGGCGCACGCTCGCGCCGTTCCCAGCTGAAAGGCGCACTGCAACCCTTCACACCGCTCCTGGTGCGCTGGGGTGGCCGTGGCGAAGTCAAAACCCTGCGTAACGCCGAAGCGGTGTCGCTGGCGCTGCCGCTCAGCGGCATCACGCTCTACTGCGGCCTGTATGTTAACGAGCTGCTGTCGCGGGTGCTGGAGCAGGAAATTCCCTTCTCCGAACTGTTCTTTGATTATCTCTCCTGTATCCAGACGCTGGCCGCGGCCAATGGTTCGCCCGAGCCAGCGCTGCGCCGTTTTGAGCTGGCACTGCTGGGCCATCTGGGCTACGGCGTCGACTTTCTGCACTGCGCCGGCAGCGGCGAGGCGGTTGACGACGGCATGACCTACAGCTATCGCGAAGAGAAAGGCTTTATCGCCAGTCTGGTGGTCAATCAGCGCAGTTTCACCGGCCGCCAGCTGCGCGCGCTGTGGGAGCGCGAATTTCCCGATGCCGATACGCTGCGTGCCGCCAAACGCTTCACGCGCATGGCGCTGAAACCTTATCTGGGCGGTAAGCCGCTGAAGAGTCAGGAGCTGTTCCGTCAGTTTGTGCCGAAAAAACGACCGAACGTGGCAAACGACGAGCGCGGGTGATGCACCTGACAGGCTCCGCGCGTTACACTGCAAACATACTGAACACATTTAAGGATTGTCATGGCTGAGTTGCTGTTAGGGGTCAACATCGATCACATCGCCACCGTACGTAACGCGCGTGGCACAAATTATCCCGATCCGGTACAGGCCGCGTTTGTCGCGGAGCAGGCGGGCGCAGACGGCATTACCGTGCACCTGCGTGAAGACCGCCGTCATATCACCGACCGCGACGTGCGGATTCTGCGCGATACCATTCATACCCGCATGAATCTTGAAATGGCGGTCACCGACGAAATGGTGGGCATCGCCTGCGACATCAAACCGCATTTTGTCTGCCTGGTGCCGGAAAAGCGCCAGGAAGTGACCACGGAAGGCGGCCTTGATGTGGCCGGTCAGCAGGATAAAGTCAACGCGGCAGTCAAACAGTTGAGCGAGGCGGGCATTCTGGTGTCGCTGTTTATCGATGCCGATCAGCACCAGATTGAAGCGGCGGTCGCCAGCGGTGCGCCTTACATTGAAATCCACACTGGCGCCTATGCTGAAGCAGCGGAAGGGCTGGCACGCGATGCCGAACTGGCGCGTATCGCCAGCGCTGCGACCTTTGCCGCCAGCCGCGGCCTGAAGGTCAATGCCGGCCACGGTCTGACGTATCACAACGTCCAGCCGATTGCTGCCCTGCCGGAAATGCATGAGCTGAACATTGGTCACGCGATTATCGGTCGTGCGCTGTTCAGTGGTCTTGCAGCGGCGGTCAGCGACATGAAGGCGCTGATGCGGGAAGCGCGTCGCTAATGGCCATTCTGGGGCTGGGCAGCGATATCGTCGAGATCGAGCGTATCGCTGGCGTGATTGAACGCTCTGGCGATCGTCTGGCGCGCCGCGTGCTGAGCGAAGCTGAGTGGCAGCAGTATCAGGCGCATCAGCAGCCGGTGCGCTTCCTCGCCAAGCGTTTTGCGGTGAAAGAGGCGGCGGCAAAAGCCTTCGGCACCGGCATTCGCGGCGGCTTAGCGTTTAATCAGTTTGAAGTGTACAACGATGCGCTGGGGAAGCCTGGCCTGCGCTTCTTTGAACAGGCCAAAGTGATTGCCAGCCAGCTGGGCGTGCAGCATGTGCACGTCACGCTGGCCGACGAGCGTCACTACGCCTGCGCCACGGTGATAATCGAAGATTAAGCGTGCAGCAGCACAAATTTCTCCCACAGCGCGTCGCGACTTTCCACGTGCTGTGGGTCTGAAAGAATAGTGTTATCAATCGGGCAGACGCTCTGACAGGTCGGCTCATCATAATGACCCACGCATTCAGTGCAGCGGTCAGCGTCGATCTGATAGATCGATTCACCCATGCTAATCGCCTGGTTCGGGCACTCAGGCTCGCACATGTCGCAGTTAATGCAGCGCTCAGTAATTATCAGTGCCATGGCATAAGCTCATCAGTTGCTTGTTTTCATTGCATGATTCTTGGTTAATTCCGCTCTCCGGCGCAAAACGCCTGCTGAAATAGCGCTTTGCAGTGTGATTTTTCAATCGATGCAGGCGTAAACCAGCGGGGCGATCCCCTGAGCGGCACGCATATTATCACGCCGGGTGGCGTTCAAAAAATGACTTAGCGTAGTATTCGGCCGCCAGCAGAACGTGGCGACGTGGCTGCGACCAGCCGATCTGATGTCGCGCCATAGCCAGTAAACCACGCAACGGTAAGCAGAGCCGTTGCGTGGTAAGCGAAATAGTGGCGGCGCTGGCCTTTATTTTACCGGTGCCAGCACGTGGGTGGCATCCAGCGTCAGACAGTCACCTGGACATTGATCGCTGCCGTAGATAACGGGCGCTTTTGGCAAGGAAAACTTCATCGCGTGCTCTTTTTTAATCGCGTCGGCCATACCGGCAAAGGTCCATGGCATACCCAGCGAAAGCGAACCGAACTCATCGTATTTTTTGGATTTTGCGACAGCAGGTAAGTTGTCGCTATCGATACGATAATAAAGCTGGCCAGAGTATTCTGCAGGCACGTTCTCTATGATTGCGTTGCTTAACAACTGATACTCGCGCTGCTGAGGCGTAGAGAAGCCTTTCTGAATATTCAGCATGCAAGAGAGCACCGCAATAACAAGGCAAACGATACTGGCAGACGTGGTTATCTTCAGCTTATTAAAGATCACGAATAAGCCAGCAATGAAGGCTGAGGTAGTGATTAACGACAGCGCGATAACCGTGCGATAGGCTGCCCAGTCTTCACTCACCAAAAGATTAGGAATGCCCGCCGCCAGCAGGAAAAATAGGAACAGAAAAGCTTTACGCGGTTTGAAATCGGGTGCCTTCACAATGCCCACGATAATCAGTGAGCAGGAGATGATAATACTGACAATCGAGCGCCCGGTATCAAAGTTGCACAGCGCATTTCTGAGCGGTTCAGCGATAAACCAGGTGATTTTTTTCAGCGGCGCTAAGGTGATATTGGTTCTGGCCAGTACTTCATTGAATAGCACGAGCGGCAGAACTTTCGCCAGTACAAGTGCCATCACCATGCCAAATCCCAGCATCAACATCAGCTTGATCACCGCGCTGCGCTGATAATTATTCCGGGTCATGCCCAGATCGAGCAGGGCAAAGAATAAAAAGCTCATGGCTGCGGGTTGGTAAATCGCAAAGGAAAGCGTCAGGCAAATAGCCGACAGTAGCACCCGGCCCAGGCCTTTGTTTTCCGCCAGCGTTGAATAACTGATGCCCGCCAGCAGCACGGACAGGACATAAGGAAAGCAGACTGTCCAGCCGACAAAAACCTGAAATGAAGGCAGCAAACAAATCAACGTGGCAAACGTCAGACGCTGGACCGCGCTGGCGAAAATGCTGCGACGCTCAAGGAAACGGATGATGTACCCGCCCAGTAAAATCAGGCTTAATAATGAGAGTACACGGAGCCAGGTCAAATCCTGCACGTCATCGATCAGGAAAGCGAAGAAGTAGCGGATAGCGCCATAAAAAGGTCGGCCCGATAAGATATCCCATTTGAAAATACTGAATGCATCGGTAGTGGATGCGTACAAATAGAACCAGTCGTCGGAAAATCCGTATGTTGATAAATAAACCGGGCTATAACCGATGAGTAAAGCGACGGCCAGTATCAGATACATGGCGGAGGGATGACGCTCAAAAACTGTTTTTTTCATTTCCTGCTCTTAATTACGTAGCGTGGTCTTTGTTTGGACTCAATGTAGATTCGGCCAATATATTCGCCCAGAACACCGATGCCGATAAGTTGCACTCCACCCAAAAACAGAATGGAAACCAGCAACGAAGGGTAACCCGCCACCGGATTGCCCCAGAGCAGTTTATCGATGATCATCCAGAATCCATAAAGAAAGGAGAGTAACGCGACGCTACCGCCGATGTAACTCCAGATGCGTAAGGGGAAGGTTGAAAAACTGGTTAATCCTTCTAATGCCAGATTCCACAATTTCCAGCCATTAAATTTCGACACCCCCGTGATGCGTTCAGCCCGATCATATTCCACAATCGCTGTTTTACCGCCAACCCAGGATAAAATGCCCTTCATGAACAGATTCCTTTCCGGCAGGCTTTTTATTTGTTCTACTGTCTCGCGCGACAGCAGACGAAAATCGCCAACGTTTTCCTCTATTTTCGGCGAGCTGATTTGGTTGTGGAAGTGATAAAACCACTCGGCTGTTTTACGTTTGACATGCCCATCGGCGCTGCGATCTTTCCGTTTAGCCAGAACCACATCGGCACCCGCTTGCCAGTGTTCAACCAGTTGATGGATAACGGCGATGGGATCCTGCAGATCAACATCAATCGGGATAACCGCGTCGCCGGTGGCATGCTCCAGTCCGGCAAATAACGCGGGCTCTTTGCCGAAATTGCGGGTAAATGACAGCGCAATGACCAGCGGATCCGAGATGGCCAGGGCATTGATGATGTTTTCGCTGCCATCGCTACTGCCGTCATTGATAAAAACAATTTCCACCTGATAGCCGGCTAATTCATGACGAACCGCCTGATAAAAGAGCGGAATGGTTTCCTCTTCATTGAAGACGGGCACGACGAGAGACAATTTCATTTTACTTCCCTGAAAACGATGTAATTAGAGTAGATGAAGCCGCAACCCAGGCTAATAAAGGAAAAGAGTATCAGGGTAATCACCGGGGAAAGCGTGCAGGCGTCTGCCATCCAGCCAACCAGCGCCGCCATGCCTCCCATAAAGCTGACATAAAGCAGGTAACGCAAGGGCGTGGCTGCAGAAGAGAAGGTCCAGCGGGCATTAGCAAAAAAGGAAAACGTCACCGCAACGCAGAATGCACCAAAGTTAGCCATAGCCTGGCCGGACTCGAACAGCTTGAGAATAAGCGCAAACACCGTCCAGTGAATCGCGGTGTTGATAACGCCAATTCCTGCATAACGGGAAATAAGTTTCAGCATGACGAGAGAGATGAGTAAATTTGCCCTGATCATATACATCGGAAATTATCCTGCAAGCCCGATGCTGAAAATGCGTTTAATCGGGCCGAAACAAGGATAGCGACAGGCAACAAAAGCATTGCCCCGCCCGATGATCAATTTCGGGTTAAGGCCGGGTGGGGAATACTCTGATCATGGGGCAATCAGACCAGCTTTTTCACCAGCTCCTCGCTGTGACGAATATGGCTGGAGGCGCGTTCCGGATCGTTCTGCACCAGCGCCATAAACAGCAGATCGGTCAGCGCCAGCTGGGCGCTGGTGGAGGAGATGGCCGCACTGCGCGTGCTCTGCTCCTCGGCGACGGTGTACAGGCAGACCGTCGCGCACTGCTGCAGCGAATTCGGGGTAAAGCCGGTGAACGCCAGCACATCGGCGCCAATGGCTGCGGCTTCCTGTGCCGCGAGGTTGATCTCGCGACGTTCGCCGGTGTAGGAGATTGCCAGCAGCACATCGCCGGGTGCCATCGCCTGAACGCTGGCCAGCAGCGCGTGCATGTCCTGCTCGGCGACGGCGTTGATGCCAATCTTCATCAGCTTCCACGAAAAATCTTTCGCCACCAGCCCGGAAGCGCCAATGCCGACCAGCAGAATGCGGTTGGCGTTTTTCAGCAGCTGCAGCGTTTCCGTGAGTTTCTCTTCGCTGTTGATATCCAGCGTGGCGCGAATCGCCGAAATTTTTTCCGTCAGCAGCTTTTCGCCGACAACTTTAAGCGGATCGTCACTCAGAATGTGGTTGTGCACGGTGATGGCATCGCGGTCGGCCAGCGACTCACTCAGCGCCAGCTTCAGCGCCGGAAAGCCTTTGTAACCCAGTTTCTGGGCGAACTTCACCACGCTCGACTGGCTGACGCCTGACTCTTCCGCCAGTTTTTGTGAACTCAGATGCCGTGCCCGATCAGGCTGCGACAGCAAAAAATCCGCCAGCCGACGCTCGTTCAGCGCCAGGCGTGGGTAGAGCTGGCGAATTCGCAGCAATGAACTCATGTCCGATCCTTAATCCATAGTCCCGCACACAGCTTAGCCGCTCGCGGAAGGAAATGTCTGGCCAGGAATGTCAGATGACATCGCGCCGACGCAGAGAATAAACTATTCAAATGGCATTGTAGCCATTGGAATTAAAAATGACAGCTTTCGCCCCGGCGCGCGATGCTGGCTACACTGTAGAGCAGGTATCGCCGCGTTTAGAAAAAGGAGTCGGGTTTGACAAAGGGTTCGCATCGCCGCGTGGTATTTTTTGACCTGGACGGCACGCTGCATCAGCAGGACATGTTTGGCACATTTATGCGTTATCTGCTGCGCCGCCAGCCGCTCAATCTGGTGCTGGTGGTGCCGCTGCTGCCGGTCATCGGCATGGGTATGCTGATAAAGGGCCGCGCCGCGCGCTGGCCGATGAGCCTGCTGCTGTGGGCTATCACCTTTGGCCATCGTGAGGCCACGCTGCGCCAGCGTGAGGCCGAATTTGCCCGCTGGTTTCGCGAACGCGTTACGGCGTTTCCGGTGGTGCAGCAGCGGCTGACTGACTACCTCAGCAGTGAAGACGCCGATGTCTGGCTGATTACCGGCTCGCCGCAGTCGCTGGTGGAGCAGGTCTATTTTGATTCCGCGTTTCTGCCGCGCGTAAAACTGATCGCCAGCCAGATGAAGCCGGGCCGTGGCGGCCGGGTATTAGCCATGCGCTGTCTTGGCCATGAAAAAGTGGCGCAGCTCGAGGAAAAAATCGGTACGCCGCTGCAGCTGTACAGCGGCTACAGCGACAGCAAGCAGGATAACCCGCTGCTGTTTTTCTGCCAGCACCGCTGGCGCGTGACGCCGCGCGGTGAACTGCAACAGCTGGAGTGAATCGCAGCTGGATTCCGTCTATAATGCGCCGCCTTGTTAATCCGCAGGAGTTGCCCGTTGAACCCACAAACTGATGAATACTGGATGCGCCACGCGCTTGAACTGGCGCGGCGTGCGTGGGAGCAGGGCGAAGTGCCGGTCGGTGCGGTGCTGGTGCAGGGCGACAGAGTGATTGGCGAGGGCTGGAACCGGCCGATTAGCCAGTGCGATCCCACCGCGCATGCCGAGATTATGGCGCTGCGTCAGGGCGGAAAAGTGATTGATAACTACCGGCTGCTCGACACCACCTTATACGTGACGCTGGAGCCGTGCGTGATGTGTGCAGGTGCCATGGTGCACAGCCGGATTACCCGTCTGGTCTATGGCGCGAAGGATGAGAAGACTGGCGCAGCCGGTTCGCTGCTGGATGTGATCGGCCATCCGGGCATGAATCATCAGATTGAGATTGCGCATGGCGTGCTGGCAGAGGAGTGCGCCACGCTGCTGAGCGACTTCTTCCGTATGCGCCGCGAACAGAAACGTGCGCAGCGGCAGGCGCTGCGCGCCGATTAGTTCATCGCAATCTTCGGTTCGACGGCCGGATAACCGGCACCGAGTTCCGCTTCCAGCGCCGACTGCTGCGCCAGCCGTTTCTCCTGCTCCTGCAGATAGCCTACCAGGCTGATCTGATACTTACGGATGTTCTCAACGTAGTTATAAGCTTCGTGGCCGCGCGCATAGCCGTAAGTGGTCTGCGCATAATAGCGCTTCTGGCTCAGCATCGGCAGGCGCAGCTTAACGTCGGCCCAGCTGTCCGGATTGCCACCCTGTTTAAGCGTCAGCCGGCGTGCATCCAGCATATGTGCGTAGCCCATGTTGTAGGCCGCCAGCGCAAACCAGATGCGTTCATCTTCCGGAATGGTCTCCGGCACTTTTTCCATCATGCGCCGCAGGTATTCGCTGCCGCCGCGAATACTCTGTTCCGGATCGAGACGATCGTTCACGTCGAGGCTGTCAGCGGTATTGCGCGTCAGCATCATCATGCCGCGCACGCCGGTGGGCGAGGTCGCCTGCGGATTCCAGTGCGACTCCTGGTAGGAAATCGCCGCCAGCAGGCGCCAGTCGATACTGGACGCGTACTTCTCAAACAGCGGCTTGATATCCGGCAGCGTGTTATCAATCGCCCGCAGGAAGGTGCGGGTATCGACATAATCAAAGGTGCCGACGTGGCCGAGATACTTCTCTTCCAGCCGCGCCATGGTGCCTTCTTCCCCCATCTGACTGTAGAAGTCGAGCATGGCGGCGTTCAGGCTATCGTCATCGTTACGCGGCAGATACCAGGTCACCGGCTCTTCATCGGTAATATCAAACGCCACCGCCAGCTGTGGATGGATGCGCTGCAGCAGTCCGATGGTCACCGAATCCCCCACGGTATAGTCAAGCTTGCCGTCGGCAACCGCTTCCAGCAGCGCTTTCTGGCCCATATCGGTGGAAATGGCCCAGTCGAGATCAGGATAGCTGTCCGCTTTGGCGAAACGTAACGTTGACAGATAGGCCGAACCGGACTGCACAATCAGCCGGCCTTTCAGATCACCAAGGTTTTTGGGCCGCGGCTTGTCGATGCGATACACCAGCTGCTGCGACACGGAATAGTAGCTCGGGCCACTCTGATAACGGCTAAGGCGCTCGCTGTTGTAGATCAGCCCGGCGGCCAGCAGGTCGGCTTTGCCGTCGTCGAGATCGTCAAACAGGTCGCCGAGGTTGGGCCGCACCGTGACTTCCAGCTTCACGCCAAGATAATCGGCGAAGCGCTTCGCCAGCTCGTAGTCCATACCGGCTGGTGCATTATTGATGGTGTAGTAAGTCAGCGGCGAGTTGACGGTACTGATGCGCAACACTCCCCGCGATTTGATCTGTGATAACGCGTCTTTTCCGCCCCCGTACCAGGGGATGGACGGCCACAGCGCCAGCGCAAGCAGCACGGTGATCAGACCGATAAACAGATAATTTAATTTCAGGCGTTTCAAATAGTTGTCTCGTAATGGCTCACAGGCCTCTGTCTTTTAAAGGCAGTATTTATGTTGTTTTGCACTCCCAGAGCGAGGGGCATTTTGCGCAACAAAGCGCAACAGGGCAACTTATATAGCAAGATTTGCGCAAAATTCAGGCAAATCCTGAGGCTCAGTTTTTCTGCGCAAACGGTTTCGTAACCCGTGCCATTTCTCTATAATACCGCCCGTTTTCCCTGTTGCGCCCCATGAAGCGTCGCCCGGCGCTTCGAAGACGAGAGATCTTTAATGATGGAAATTCTGCGTGGTTCGCCCGCTCTGTCGGCATTTCGTGTAAACAAACTGCTGACCCGCTTTCAGGACGCTCATCTGCCGGTGAGTGATATTTACGCCGAGTACGTCCATTTCGCCGATGTCAGCGCACCGCTCAGCGCGGAACAGCAAGCCCGCCTGCAGCGTCTACTGAAATACGGCCCTTCTCTCGCCGAACATGCGCCACAAGGGCGTCTGTTGCTGGTGACGCCGCGTCCCGGCACCATTTCTCCCTGGTCATCGAAAGCCACCGATATCGCCCACAACTGCGACCTGCCACAGGTATTGCGCCTGGAGCGCGGTCTGGCCTTCTATGTACAGGCACCGCAGCTGACTGACGCGCAGTGGCAGCAGCTGGCCAGCCTGCTGCACGACCGCATGATGGAAACCGTGTTCACGGAGCTCAGCGCGGCAGAACAGCTGTTCGCGCATCATGAGCCGCAGCCGCTGAAAAGCGTAGACGTGCTGGGCGGAGGGCGCGAGGCGCTGGAACAGGCTAACCGCACGCTCGGCCTGGCGCTGGCCGATGACGAAATTGATTACCTGCTCGATGCCTTTACCAGACTGGGCCGCAATCCGAACGACATCGAGCTCTATATGTTCGCTCAGGCGAACTCCGAGCACTGTCGTCACAAGATTTTTAACGCCGACTGGATTATCGACGGCGAAAAACAGCCGAAGTCGCTGTTTAAAATGATTAAAAACACCTTTGAGCAGCATCCGGAACACGTCCTGTCGGCATATAAAGACAATGCCGCGGTGATGGAAGGCTCTGAGGTCGGGCGTTTCTACGCGGATGCGCAGCAGGGCGAATACGAGTTTCATCAGGAAGCCGCGCATATCCTGATGAAGGTGGAAACCCACAACCACCCGACGGCCATTTCGCCATGGCCAGGTGCCGCCACCGGTTCCGGCGGGGAAATCCGTGACGAAGGTGCCACCGGACGTGGCGCGAAGCCGAAAGCGGGTCTGGTCGGCTTCTCGGTTTCCAACCTGCGTATTCCCGGCTTTGAACAGCCGTGGGAAGAGGATTTCGGCAAGCCGGATCGCATTGTTACCGCGCTGGATATCATGACCGAAGGCCCGTTAGGCGGCGCCGCGTTTAACAACGAATTTGGTCGCCCGGCGCTGAACGGCTATTTCCGTACTTATGAAGAGCAGGTCAACAGCCACAACGGCGTTGAACTGCGCGGCTATCACAAGCCGATCATGCTGGCCGGCGGCATTGGTAACATCCGCGCCGATCACGTGCAGAAGGGTGAGATCGTGGTTGGCGCGAAGCTGATCGTGCTGGGCGGTCCGGCGATGAATATCGGCCTTGGCGGCGGCGCGGCGTCCTCGATGGCGTCCGGCCAGTCGGATGCCGATCTCGACTTCGCCTCGGTGCAGCGCGACAACCCGGAGATGGAGCGTCGCTGTCAGGAAGTGATTGACCGCTGCTGGCAGCTGGGCGAAGCCAACCCGATTCTGTTTATTCACGACGTTGGTGCCGGTGGCCTGTCTAACGCCATGCCGGAGCTGGTGAGCGACGGTGGCCGCGGCGGCAACTTCAACCTGCGCGACATCCTCAGCGATGAGCCAGGCATGAGCCCGCTGGAAGTGTGGTGTAACGAGTCGCAGGAGCGTTATGTGCTGGCGGTTGCGCCGGACAAACTGGCGCTGTTCGATGAACTGTGCCAGCGCGAACGTGCGCCGTACGCGGTGATTGGTGAAGCGACCGAGGAGCAGCACCTGAACCTTGCCGACAGCCATTTCGATAACAAACCGATCGACATGCCGCTCGACGTGCTGCTGGGTAAAACGCCAAAAATGACGCGCGACGTGGCCAGCCAGCAGGCGAAAGGTGACGCGCTGGTGCGGGACGGCATTACCATTGCCGATGCGGTAAACCGCGTGCTGCATCTGCCAACCGTGGCGGAAAAAACCTTCCTGGTGACCATCGGTGACCGCAGCGTAACCGGCATGGTGGCGCGCGATCAGATGGTCGGGCCGTGGCAGATCCCGGTGGCGAACTGCGCCGTGACCACCGCCAGCCTCGACAGCTACCACGGTGAAGCGTTTGCCATGGGCGAACGTGCCCCGGTAGCGCTGCTTGATTTCGCTGCGTCCGGCCGCCTGGCGGTGGGCGAAGCGCTGACCAACCTGGCCGCGACCGCGATCGGTTCGCTGAAGCGCGTGAAGCTGTCGGCAAACTGGATGGCTGCAGCCGGTCACCCGGGCGAAGACGCAGGTCTGTACGCTGCGGTGAAAGCGGTGGGCGAAGAGCTGTGCCCGGCGCTGGGGATCACCATTCCGGTGGGTAAAGACTCCATGTCGATGAAAACCCGCTGGCAGCAGGGCACTGAACAGCGCGAAATGACTTCGCCGCTGTCGCTGGTCATTACGGCTTTTGCACGCGTTGAAGATGTGCGTCGCACCGTGACGCCACAGCTGCAGCCGGAAGGCGACAACCTGCTGCTGCTGGTGGATCTCGGCAACGGCGCCAACACCCTCGGCGCCACGGCGCTGTCACAGGTGTATCGCCAGCTGGGCGACAAAACGGCCGACGTGCGCGATGCCGCGCAGCTGGCCGGCTTCTTCAATGCAATTCAGACGCTGGTCAGCGAGCAGAAACTGCTGGCTTACCACGACCGCTCGGATGGCGGTCTGCTGGTCACGCTGGCTGAGATGGCCTTCACCGGCCACTGCGGTATTGAGGCGGATATCGCCGCGCTGGGCAGCGATGCGCTGGCAGCACTGTTTACGGAAGAGCTGGGCGCCGTACTGCAGATCAACGCTGCCGACCGCGCGGCCGTGGAAAAAGTGTTTGCCGATCACGGTCTGAGCAGCAATGTTCACGTCATCGGTAAAGCGCTGCCGGGCGACCGTTTTGTTATCCGCTCCGGCGACAGCGCGGTGTACAGCGAAAGCCGTACCACCCTGCGTACCTGGTGGGCTGAAACCACCTGGCAGATGCAGCGCCTGCGCGATAACCCGGCCTGTGCCGATCAGGAACATGAAGCGAAGAAAGACGATAACGATCCTGGCCTGAACGTGCAGCTGACCTTCCGTCCGGAAGAGGATGTGGCAGCACCGATGATCGCCACCGGCGCGCGTCCGCGCGTTGCCGTGCTGCGCGAGCAGGGCGTGAACTCGCACGTTGAGATGGCCGCTGCCTTCCACCGCGCAGGCTTCACCGCGGTTGACGTGCACATGAGCGATCTGCTGGCGGGCCGTCGTGGTCTGGAGGAGTTCCACGCGCTGGTCGCCTGTGGCGGCTTCTCCTACGGCGACGTGCTGGGTGCGGGCGAAGGCTGGGCGAAATCGATTCTGTTCAACAGCCGCGTGCGTGACGAGTTTGAAAACTTCTTCCATCGTCCGCAGACGCTGGCGCTGGGCGTGTGTAACGGCTGCCAGATGATGTCGAATCTGCGTGAACTGATTCCGGGCAGCGAGCTGTGGCCACGCTTTGTGCGTAACCAGTCCGAGCGCTTTGAAGCGCGCTTCAGCCTGGTGGAAGTGACCGCCAGCCCGTCACTGCTGCTGGACGGCATGGTCGGTTCACGCATGCCGATTGCCGTCTCGCACGGTGAAGGTTTTGTTGAAGTACGTGACGGTGCGCATCTGGCTGAGCTGGAAGCGAAAGGGCTGGTGGCGCTGCGCTTCGTCGATAATTTCGGTAAAGTCACCGAGACCTATCCGGCGAACCCGAACGGCTCACCGAACGGCATCACCGCCGTGACCAACGAAAGCGGGCGCGTCACCATTATGATGCCGCATCCGGAGCGCGTGTTCCGCACCGTCAGCAATTCGTGGCATCCGGCGGAGTGGGGCGAAGACAGCCCGTGGATGCGCATTTTCCGCAACGCGCGCAAGCAGCTGGGTTAAACCTGAATCCTGTCTCTTACCGGTGCCCATTCACGGGCACCGTGCAAAGGCCGCTCAACGCGGCCTTTTTTATTTTTTGTTGCGTGGGCACTGCTGTCGATCCGGTGTGATTCCCTGACATCTGTGACATGTCGGAAAATGACGACAATCCCATGACTGAACTGTCGCTAAAAGGTGACATTTAAACCGTTGTTTTTTATGGGGGCGAAGTTAGCGCGTTAAAGCCGTTGCTAATCGGCGACACTTTTCCAGACCAGCTGGTCCGAAAACGTCGTTAATTCCCCTCTCTAAGCTGGCAGTATGCTGATTAACAAGGCTATTTATTTTCTGGCACGATAGTTGCTATACTCATTACGTTGCTCATTCTCCTGTCTATGATTGCCCCGCACTGCGGTTGAGCTCATAAAATATCGAATGACGCACCAAACGGAGCCTGCCGTCCACCCAACCGATAATCGCTTGCTTTGCAACGTTATCAAGCACCGGACGCAACGTTGAGTTAGGCTCCACCTATTTTGCAGGCGATGCTGCGGCGTCGCTCTCACGGCAGGCCAAAAGGCCTGCCGTTTTCGTTTTCAGCCTTTCTAACCTTGCCGGACTTCGCTAGCATGCCTGCAACTCACCTCAAAGGAAGCGCGGTTGTGAAGAGATGGCGTCTGTTTCCCCGATCCCTGCGGCAACTGGTTTTAATGGCCTTTCTGCTGGTGCTGCTGCCGCTGCTGGTGCTGGCATGGCAGGCGTGGGAAAGCCTGTCAGCGCTGAGTAATCAGGCGGCGGACACTAACCGCAACACCTTCACCGACGTGCGTCGCAGCGAGGCGATGGCGCGTACGGCGCTGGAGCTGGAGCGTAGCTATCGCCAGTATTGCGTGCTGGGCGATGCCAGTCTGGCACGCCTGTATCAAACGCAGTGGAGCCGCTACGGCCAGATGCTCAGCAGCCATGCCGCCAGCCTGCCCGATTTGCCAACGTTCAAAATATTGCAGAGCGCGCTGCCGCAGCTGGAAAAGCTGCAGTGTGATAACGGCAATCTGCTGGCACCGGCGGCGAGCGCGCTGGAGGCATTCTCCGCCGCCAACACCCGCATGGTGCAGGCCACGCGTGAAGTGGTGTTTTCACGCGGCCTGCAGCTACAGCGCGAAATTGCCGATCGCGGCCAGTTTTTTGGCTGGCAGGCGCTGATACTGTTTTTAATCAGTCTGGTGCTGGTACTGCTGTTCACCGGCATGATTATCGGCCCGGTTAAGCGCGTCGAACGCATGATTAACCGGCTGGGCGAGGGGAAAACGCTGGGCAATAGCGTCAGTTTTCGCGGGCCACGCGAAATTCGCTCGCTGGGACAGCGCATAGTCTGGCTCAGCGAACGTCTTAGCTGGCTGGAAGCACAGCGGCATGAGTTTCTGCGCCACCTGTCGCACGAACTCAAAACGCCGCTGGCCAGCCTGCGCGAAGGCACCGAACTGCTGGCCGACCAGGTTGCCGGCCCGCTCAATGCGGAACAGCAGGAAGTTGTTGCCATTCTCGACACCAGCAGCCGTCATCTGCAGCGGCTGATTGAACAACTGCTCGACTACAATCGCCGGCTGGCGGACAGCCCAATGCGGCTGGAACCGGTGGCTATCGACGCTATCATTGATAGCGTCGTCAGGGTGCACTCACTGCCCGCCAGCGCGCGCCAGATGCACACGCATATCGATCTGCAGGCCCGCTATTGTCTGGCGGAACCGACGCTGTTGCAGCGGGTGATTGATAACCTCTACTCGAACGCCGTGAACTACGGTAGCGAATCCGGTAACATCTGGCTGCAGAGCCAGCAGAAGGGCAACCAGGTGTGGATTGAGGTGGCCAACACCGGCACGCCGATTCCGGCTGAAGAGCAGGCGATGATCTTTGAGCCCTTTTATCAGGGGAGCCAGCAGCGCAAAGGGCCGGTGAAAGGCAGCGGGCTGGGATTAAGCATCGCCAAAGATTGCCTGCGCAGGATGCAGGGTGATTTGCAGTTGGTCACGCGCACGGACGCGGACGTCTGTTTTCGTATCATTTTGACTACCAGCGCCGGGAATGCCTGATTAATGAAACTCACATCCAGCCGATTTCTCGTCGGCGCACTGATTGCCATCGGCCTGAGCGCCTGTCAGGCGCCGCCCCAGAGCAGTACGCCGCGCGGTGCGGTGAACCTGCCGGAGCCAGACGTGCGCCTGGCGGATTATCTGGCCACCGATTGCCAGAATGTCTGGCAGATTGAAGCACCGGCAGCCATGAGCAATCCACTTTACTGGCAGCGCGCTATCGACTGCGGTGAGCGGCTGTCGGCGGCCGAAGCGCGGGCGGAAGCGCGGCGCTGGCCGGTACAGAACTGGGCGCGCGCCTTTAAGCAGGGCATCCTGCTGGCGAACGGCAACGTGACGCCGGTGGAGCGCCGTCAGTACGTTGATACGCTCGACAGCTACAGCGCGGATTATCCAGCGGCGGTGCGTCCGCTGCTGCAGCTGTGGCGCGGTAACCAGGCCGCGCAGCTGGAGCTGAGCGAGGCGCGCGGCCGCTACGCCGCGCTGCAGCAAAGCAATGACGCCGAACTGGATCGCCTGCGTCAGCAGCAAACGCAACTGCGGCAGACGCTGGACGATACCCAGCGTAAATTGCAGCGACTGACTGACATCGAGCGTCAGCTGTCATCGCGCAAAGCGCCGGACAGCGGCGACAGCACACACGGTGCCAGCGATGCCCAAAGCGAGGAGCAGTAACCATGAAACAGGCCGCACGCTTACTGCTGGTGGATGACGATCCGGGCTTACTCAAGCTGCTCGGTATGCGTCTCAGCAGTGAAGGTTATCAGGTAGCGACCGCGGCCAGCGGGCCGGAAGCCCTGCGTCATCTGCAGAAAGAGAAAGTCGATTTGGTGATCAGCGATCTGCGCATGGATGAAATGGATGGCCTGGCGCTGTTTGCTGAAATCCAGAAGCGCCATACCGGACTGCCGGTCATCATCCTGACCGCGCACGGCTCGATTCCGGACGCGGTAGCCGCCACGCAGCAGGGCGTGTTCAGCTTTCTGACCAAACCGGTCGATCGCGATGCGCTATACAAAGCGATTGACGAAGCACTGGCGCAGCGCGCGCCGGTCAGCGATGACGGCTGGCGCGAAGCGATCGTCACGCGTAATCCGCTGATGCTGCGGCTGCTGGAGCAGGCGCACATGGTGGCGCAATCTGACGTCAGTATATTGATTAACGGCCAGAGCGGCACCGGCAAAGAGGTACTGGCGCAGGCGATTCATGCTGCCAGTCCGCGCGCCGGCAAACCTTTCATTGCCATCAACTGCGGCGCGCTGCCGGAACAGCTGCTGGAGTCCGAGCTGTTTGGCCACGCCAAAGGCGCCTTCACCGGTGCCGTAAGTGCGCGCGAAGGGCTGTTTCAGGCGGCAGAAGGCGGCACGCTGTTTCTCGATGAGATTGGCGACATGCCGCAGGCGCTGCAGGTGAAGCTTCTCCGCGTGCTGCAGGAGCGCAAAGTGCGCCCGCTGGGCAGCAACCGCGATCTTGACATCAACGTGCGCATCATCTCTGCCACGCACCGCGATCTGCCGAAGGCGATGGAGAAGAAAAGCTTCCGCGAAGATCTCTACTATCGTCTCAACGTGGTGAATCTCAGGATCCCGGCGCTGCACGAACGCGCCGAAGACATCCCGCTGCTGGCCAACCATCTGCTGCGCCAGTCGGCCGATCGCCACAAACCGTTTGTGCGCAGCTTCTCGGTCGATGCGATGAAACGGCTGGTGAGTGCCAGCTGGCCGGGAAATGTGCGCCAGCTGGTTAACGTGATTGAGCAGTGCGTGGCGCTTACTACGTCGCCGGTGATTGGTGACGCGCTGGTAGAGCAGGCGCTGGCCGGCGAGAACACGGCGCTACCGACCTTTGTCGAAGCACGCAACCAGTTTGAGCTTAACTATCTGCGCAAACTGCTGCAGATGACCAAGGGTAATGTTACGCAT
Source organism: Type-C symbiont of Plautia stali (assembly GCF_059730935.1). Classification (NCBI taxonomy): domain Bacteria; kingdom Pseudomonadati; phylum Pseudomonadota; class Gammaproteobacteria; order Enterobacterales; family Enterobacteriaceae; species Type-C symbiont of Plautia stali. Next base: position 1,120,619 of record NZ_AP035923.1, read on the forward strand.
GCGGCGCGTCTGGCTGGACGCAACCGTACCGAGTTTTATAAGCTGCTGTCGCGCCACGAACTGGACGCCAGCGAATTTAAAGAGTAGCTTGCTGCGGCAGCGTCAGGAACACTTATACTCATAGTTACCCGTCCATCATGGAGGGAGCGAAAAAAGGATCTGTGATGAAAAAGATCGATGCAATTATCAAACCATTCAAACTCGATGATGTGCGTGAAGCCTTAGCGGAAGTGGGCATCACCGGGATGACGGTCAGCGAAGTGAAAGGCTTCGGACGTCAGAAAGGCCACACCGAGCTGTATCGCGGTGCCGAATACATGGTCGATTTTCTGCCAAAAGTGAAAATCGAGATGGTGGTGGGCGATGATATCGTCGATACCTGCGTAGAAACCATCATGAAAACCGCGCAGACCGGTAAAATCGGCGACGGCAAAATCTTTGTCTTTGACGTGGCGCGCGTCGTGCGTATTCGTACCGGCGAGGAAGACGAAGAGGCCATCTGAGCCCTTCGCTCCTCACCAGACACAAAGCCTGCCGCGTGCAGGCTTTTTCATTTACAGCACCTTGTGCGGACCGAACACCTCGTAGTGAATGCGGTCGGCGCTGATGCCGGCGTCGGTCAGCTGGCGCGCGACAAACTGCATGAATGCCAGCGGGCCGCAAATCCAGAACTCACCCTCGGACTGGGTCAGGGCGGTTGAGACGGTGGCTAAATCCATCAGACCCTGCGCGTCGTAACGTCCCGCGTCGTCAGCTTGCGGCTGGCGATACCAGACGTGGCGGCTAAAGCGCGGTAGTTGCGCACCCAGCGCCGCGACTTCATCAGCAAACGCGTGCTGGGCGCCGTTTTCGGCGGCGTGCAGCCAGCATACCGCGGCCGGATGCTGCTGCTCCGCCAGGCTGGCCAGCATGGCTAACAGCGGCGTTTGCCCGACGCCTGCTGAGATCAGCGTCACCGGCGTCTGCGCTGCTGCCTGCAGGAAGAAATCCCCGGCCGGCGCGGCGCACTGCACGATATCGCCAACCTTCGCATGCTGATGCAGCCAGCCGGAGACGCTGCCCTGCGCTTCGTGCTTCACCGCAATGCGATAGGCTTTGCTATCCGGCAGATGCGTCAGCGAATACTGGCGGTGCTGAATGTAGTCGCTGTCCGCCGGGCGCAGACTGAGGGTCAGATACTGACCGGGCAGGAAGTCCGCCACCGGCTCTCCATCATTCGGCACCAGCTCAATACTCTTGATCACCGAGCTCTGCGCGGTAATCGCACGGATACGGAAATCGCGCGCGCCGCGCCAGCCGCCGACCTTTTCTTCTGACGCACGGTAAATCGATGCTTCACGCTGGATAAACACCTCAGCCAGCACGCCATAGGCTTTGCCCCACGCCGCCAGTACCTCATCGCCTGGATTGAGCAGCTCTTTAATCGTCGCCAGCAGGTTTTCCCCGACAATCGCGTACTGCGCCGGCTGAATATTCAGGCTGGCATGCTTCTGCGCAATTTTCTCCACCGCCGGCAGCAGCACCGCAAGATTTTCCAGGTTGCTGCCGTACGCGCAGATGGCGTTAAACAGCGCTTCACGCTGATTGCCGCTGCGCTGGTTGTTCATGTTAAACACGTTCTTCAGCTCGGGATGCTGCGTCAGCATCCGCTGATAAAAGTGACCGGTCAGCTGCGGGCCGAGTTGAGCAATCGCGGGCAGGGTAGATTTCACGGTGGCGATGGTTTGCGCGTCAAGCATGGGCTGATCCTCAGGGTAATTTTAAACATGTATTTTAAATGCATGTTATGCCTGTTGCCGCGCACTGTAAATCCCCGGTTTTGTCCGGGGTGACGAGTGACAATCTGCTGGCGGGCGCGCAAAGCTGAAAAATTTTCCCGCTGCTGATGAACAAATATCCGGTTTTCTTCCCCGGCTAAAAAGCGTAAAAATCCCGTGCCAGCGCCTTGCCAATCGTTTGCGTAAAAAGAGGGGATTGGCGCTACCGTCCCCTGGCAAAACCGTTTACACTGTTGGCCTTCGCCCCTTAGCCGGGGCTTAAACTGCCGTTAAAAAGTTGCTGAGTCAGGAGATGCGGATGTTAAAGCGTGATATGAACATTGCCGATTATGATGCCGAGTTGTGGCAGGCTATGGAGCAGGAGAAGGTGCGTCAGGAAGAGCACATTGAACTGATTGCTTCGGAAAACTACACCAGCCCACGCGTTATGCAGGCGCAAGGTTCACAGCTCACCAACAAATATGCCGAAGGCTATCCGGGCAAACGCTACTACGGCGGATGTGAATATGTGGATATCGTTGAGCAGCTGGCGATCGATCGCGCCAAAGCGCTGTTCGGCGCGGATTACGCTAACGTGCAGCCGCACTCCGGCTCCCAGGCTAACTTCGCGGTGTACACCGCGCTGCTGCAGCCGGGCGACACCATTCTGGGCATGAACCTGGCACACGGTGGTCACCTGACCCACGGTTCGCCGGTCAACCTGTCCGGTAAGCTGTACAACGTTATCCCTTACGGCATCGATGAAACCGGCAAAATCAATTACGAAGAGCTGGCCGAACTGGCGCAGACTCATAAGCCAAAAATGATCGTGGGCGGCTTCTCTGCTTACTCTGGCGTGTGCGACTGGGCAAAAATGCGTGAAATCGCCGACAGCATCGGCGCCTGGCTGTTTGTTGATATGGCCCACGTTGCCGGTCTGATCGCTGCTGATGTCTACCCGAACCCGGTACCGCACGCGCACATCGTGACCTCGACCACGCACAAAACGCTGGCCGGTCCGCGCGGTGGCCTGATCCTGGCGAAAAACGGCGACGAAGAGCTGTACAAAAAACTGAACTCCGCGGTGTTCCCGGGTGGTCAGGGCGGCCCGCTGATGCACGTTATCGCCGGTAAAGCCGTCGCGTTCAAAGAAGCCATGGAGCCGGAGTTCAAGGCTTATCAGCAGCAGGTCGCGAAGAATGCCAAAGCGATGGTGGAAGTGCTGCTGGAGCGCGGTTACAACATCGTCTCAGGCGGTACTTACAACCACCTATTCCTGATCGATCTGGTGAGCAAAGGTCTGACCGGTAAAGAGGCGGATGCCGCTCTGGGCCGCGCTAACATCACCGTCAACAAAAACAGCGTACCTAACGATCCGAAGAGCCCGTTTGTGACCTCCGGTGTGCGTATCGGTACGCCAGCAGTGACCCGTCGCGGCTTCAAAGAAGCGGAAGTGCGCGAACTGGCGGGCTGGATCGCTGACGTTCTCGACAATATCAACGACGAAGCCACTATCGAGCGCACCAAACAGAAAGTGCTGGATATCTGTGCCCGTCTGCCGGTTTATGCCTGATAAGCGCTAAACCCGCAGTGTGAAGAAGGATGGCGCAAGCCATCCTTTTTTTATTCCCTTTCGCAGGTGGCTTTGAGAAAGTAACGGCCATTCCGCGCACGGCTGAGCATCAACAGGAGGAAACATGACCATCGGATCGGCCAGGTGGCTGGGACTGAGCTACTTCACCTACTTTTTCTGCTATGGCATCTATCTGCCGTTCTGGAGCGTGTGGCTGAAAGGCAACGGGCTGGATGCGGAAAAAATTGGCCTGCTGCTCGGCTGTGGCATGGTGGCGCGCTTTGCCGGCAGCCTGTTGATTGCTTCGCAGGTGAAAAATCCAGCGCAGCTGATTGTTGCGCTGCGCCTGCTGGCGCTGGTGACCTGTCTGTTCGCGCTCGGTTTCTGGCTGGGCGGTCAGTGGCTATGGCTGCTGCTGGTGATGATTGGTTTTAACCTGTTCTTCTCGCCGCTGGTGCCGCTGAGTGATGCGCTGGCGGCCACCTGGACACAGCAAATCGGGCTGGCCTATGGTCCGGTACGGCTGTGGGGCTCGCTGGCGTTTGTTATCAGCTCGGCGCTCACCGGTATGCTGGTCAGCGCCTGGTCATCGCAGGTGATTCTGCTGCTGCTGAGCGTCGGTGCGCTGGCGATGCTGTCCGGCATGCTGCTGCCGCCACAAACCCGACCGCAGGGTGAGCTACGCCAGGGCGCGAGCGGTGGCTGGGCGGCGTGGCGCGACCTGCTGCGCGAGAACAGCGTCTGGCGTTTCATGCTGTGCGTAACGCTAATGCAGGGCGCGCACGCCGCGTATTACAGCTTCAGCGCCATCTGGTGGCAGGAAGCGGGCTACTCCGCGTCGGTCGTGGGCTACCTGTGGTCGCTGGGCGTGGTGGCCGAAATCGTGATTTTTGCCCTGAGTAACCGGCTGTTTCGCCGCTGGAGCGCGCGCGATCTGCTGCTGCTGTCCGGCGTGTGCGCGCTGGTGCGCTGGACGCTGCTGGGTGCCAGCACTGCACTTCCGCTGTTGATTGTGGCGCAGATTCTGCACTGCGGCAGCTTTACCGTCTGCCATCTGGCGGCGATGCGTTTTATCGCCGCGCGTAAAGGCGCAGAGGTGATTCGTCTGCAGTCGCTCTATTCGGCGCTGGCAATGGGCGGCGGCATCGCGGTGATGACGATGGTTTGCGGCGTGCTGTTTACTCACCTGCACGGCCAGCTGTTCTGGGTGATGGCGCTGGTGGCGCTGCCGGCGCTATTCCTGCGGCCACGCGCGGCTTAAGACTCCAGCAGCTGACGAATGCGCTGCTGCTGGTGATCGCTCAGCGGCAGCTCAGCGTGGATCAGCGGCGGCGAGTAGAGCGGCAGGGCGGTGGCGTAGGGCGTCACCACCAGCGCCACATCGCGCGGTGCGCCCTCACGCTGAAAGTGCAGCATATCCTGATAGGTAATATTGATCGGCAACAGCATCATTTCCCGCAGCTGCTGCTCCAGCAGCTGTTCCAGCGCCGCGTCAGCGCCGGTCAGTAACAGCACCTGTTTCTCCTGTAGCGCGCTCTCCTGCATCAGCCAGCCTCCAAACTGCACCGCCACCAGGCTTACTTCTTCTGCGCTAAACTGCGTGCCGAAATCGCTGCTGAAGTGCTGCAGCGCGCGCGCCGTGGTTCGCAGCAGGCGCGGATAGAGACGCGCCACGTCCAGCGCCACGCTGTTATCAATGCCGATGGCAAAATGGCTGCGATCCAGCGCCTGCGCCAGATGGGTATAGAGCTGCAGCTTCAGCTGCTGCTGGTTTTTGATACGCGTCTGCGCCAGTTGCTCAAAGCGGGCGATCAGCGCTTCCACCGCGGCCATCAGCTTGTGTGCCTGACTATCTGCCAGCTGGCTGCCGTCTGGCGCGTGAATCAGGCTGAACAGCAGCGTCCAGAAATCGGTTTCGCTGACGTCCGGTGCCAGATGGCAACGTTTCTGCCAGTGATGGATCACGTCATCCGCTGCGCTACGTTCAATCTTCGCCGCCAGCCAGGCGCGCTGGCGCTCGCTGAACAGCGCCGTCTGACGCTGACACAGCGCATATTTCATGAAGATTTGCAGAAACAGCCGGTCGCGCGGCGTGAAATCGCGCGCCAGCCGCAGGCTGCAGTGCTGAATCAGCGCCTGCAGATTGGTTTCATCCCACAGCGCTTTCTCAATTTTCAGCACCTTCAGCCGCTGGCGCAGTGCCGGCGCAAAATGCGTGCAGACGAAATCCTGCGACAGGCGCAGCGCGCGGCGCAGCCAGTGCAGCAGGCACAAACGCCGGTCCAGTTCCGTGCCATGAATGCGAAAGCTGCCATCCACCATCTGGTGTAATTCCAGCTGGTGAAAGCGCTGTATCTCATCTCCGACATCCGCGATATCCTGTCGGGCGACAACAGGGTCCACGCCATTTAACTGGCAGAGCTTTTCAAGCGTTAACGCGGGAGCAGGCAGAAACAGCAGCAGCAGCAGATGGCAACGACGCTGGGCGCGGCTGAAGAGGGGAGCAGTAGAATGCGCTGAACTCATCAATCGTGTTATCCGCAGGTCATTTTTCAGCTAAGAATAGCCAACTCCACGCGCTGACCCTGGCCTTTGTCATGACTTTTGTTCAGAGCTTCAGGGCGGGTCACAGTTTTTTCTGGCCCGGTATCCTTCTGACTTTAAAATTTGTTACTTTATAACATATGAAAATTGCGCTCGTTAGCTTTACGCTGTTGTTCAGCGGCGCCGTGTGGGCGCATCCACACAGCTTTATTGATATGCAGACCGAACTGATCGGTAAGGACGATCATCTCAGCGCGATGAAGATGGTATGGACCATGGACGAGATCACCTCCGCCGATCTGCTGTACGATGCCGGCAACGCCAAACCCGGCGAGGTGGTGTGGAAAAAGCTGGCGGCACAGGTAATGGCCAATGTGCTGGGCCAGCACTATTTTACCGAAGTGTGGCAGGATAAAAATCGGGTGAAATTTCTCAACCTGCCGCAGGAGTATCAGCTGTCGCGCAAGGGCAACAAAGCAGTGCTGGAGTTCATTGTGCCGTTCGGCGAACCGCAGTCGTTAAGCGCCAGGCAGTACCGCATCCAGACCTTCGATCCCAGTTACTTTGTTGATATGTATTATGACAATCCGCAAGCCATCACCATGGATGAGACCGTGAAAGCCCATTGCCAGTTTGACTTACACACGCCCAAACCGGATGACTCGCTAAAACAGTACGCGCTGTCGCTGGATAAAGCTGACGCACCGCCCGAGGATATGGATCTCGGCCAGCAGTTTGCCCAGACGGTAACCCTGACATGTCATTAATTTCACTGCCTGGCGCTTCCCGTCGCTGGTGGCCGCTGTGGCTGCTGGCTGCGCTGCTGATTTCTGCGGGCGGGATGGTGTGGCTGCACTGGCCGCAGATTCTGCTGCAAAGCGTACTGTGGCAGAAGGTTCTGCACCGTGAGATGACGCAGCTCCTGCAACAGGTGGCGCAGCAGCCGCAGCAGGCCGGTGTCATGCTGATGCTGTTCAGCCTTGCCTATGGCGTGCTGCATGCGCTGGGGCCGGGCCACGGCAAAGTGGTGATCAGCACCTTTCTCGCTACCCATCCGGCGCAGCTGAAAACCAGCATGAAGCTGACGCTGTTGGCGGCGCTGTTGCAGGGCGCGGTGGCAATTGCTCTGGTGACGCTGATGCTGGTGGTGCTGCAAACCTCCTCGCGCCAGCTGCATCTCACCAGTTACTGGCTGGAGAAAGGCAGCTATTTGCTGGTGATGGCGCTCGGCGTCTGGGTGGGCTGGCGCGCGCTGCAGGGGTTACGCCGCGTGTTCCGTCCGGCAACCGGGCTCCAGATTCGCGCGGTATGGCCGCATCATCAGCACCATGCTGACTGCGGCTGCGGTCATGCCCACCTGCCGAGCGCGCAACAGCTGGCCGGTGCGGTGAGCGGCAGAACCCAGGCGCTGGTGGTGCTGTCGATGGGGCTGCGGCCCTGTTCCGGTGCCATCATGATGCTGTTGTTTGCCAAAGTGATTGGCGTGTATGGCTGGGGCGTGGTCTCGGCGCTGACCATGGCGCTGGGCACCGCGCTCACCGTGTCGCTGCTGGGTTTGCTGGTGCAGCGCTCGCGCGTGCTGGCGGTGCGCCTCGGCAGGGTCAGCAACAGAGGGACTGCGCAGTGGTTGTTGCCGGCCGTGATGCTGGCTGGCAGCCTGCTGTTGCTGCTGGCCGGCTTTATTTTATGGCACAGTGCTACGCCCGGCTTCGGTGGCGGTCTGCGTCCTTTTTAATTAATACGCTTTAAAAAATAAGCGCAGCATGTTCCCTGAATATGCTGCGTTTTTTTTTGCCCGCGACGCAGAGTTTAATTTCTCTTGCCCGACGATCTGGTGAAAAGAGTTTTCTCTGTCTACGCTAGATAATATCAAAAAGGACAGGGTGTGCTCTTATATGCGTTACTCTTTATCGTCAATGTTTGTGAGGAAATAAATATGCCTGAAACCTGGACTAATAATGGCAACACGGAAACGGTGGTGGAAACGCACGGCGGTTTACCGTTGAAACGCATTTCCTGGAGTGCCGTATTTGCAGGGGTGATTGCGGCATTAATCATTCATATTTTACTGGGGCTGCTGGGAACCGCGATCGGCGCCACGACCATCGATCCCCAGCAGGAACAAAATCCGCTGGAACACCTGGGGACCGGGGCGCTGATTTGGACCGGGGCCAGCATGCTGATTGCGCTGGCGGTCGGTAGCTACGTTGCCGGACGGCTGGCTCAGCGCGAAGGTGCGCTGCACGGTCTGCTGATGTTTGGTGTCAGTACCCTGATTACGCTGTGGCTGGCGATTTCACTTGCCAGCGGTATTATCGGCGGCGCCTTTAATATTTTAGGCTCCGGTTTTAATGCCCTGGGTAACGGTATTTCTGCCGTAGCGCCATCGGTGACCAATATGGCGAAAGAGAAGCTGCAGGAAAATAATATCAACCTGGATGATTTGCAAAATGAATTGCAAACCACGCTGCGTCAAACCGGCAAACCGGAACTCCAGCCGGAAAATTTACAGCAGGATGTAAATAGCGAAGCGAATAATGCGCAAAACCAGGCGAAACAGACGGCACAGAATCCACAGAATGCCGACAATGATATTGCCAATTGGATCCGTGGTGTGCTGAGTCGTCATGCCGATACGCTGCAGGCTGCAGACCGTGATGCGCTGAAAAACATTATTAAAGCGCGGACCGGAAAAAGCGATCAGGAAGCGGAGCAGATCGTTAATCAGACTGAGCAGAGCTATCAACAGGCGATGCAGAAATATCAGCAACTGAAGCAGGAAGCGGAGCAGAAAGCGCGTGAAGCCGCAGAGAAAGCCGCGGCGGCAACGGCGAAAGCCAGCTGGTTTGCCTTCTTCATGATGCTGATCGAGGCGGTGCTGGCGGCGGTCCTCGGTGGTGTCGGTCGGCGTACCCAGCCGCGCACCGTGTTAACCCACGAGCGTCGGTAATAAAGTCGGTAATAAAAAAGGCGGCTGATTTAGCCGCCTTTTTTGCTTAGCGCTTCAGCGCTTCGCTCAGTTCTTCGCGCATGCTTGCCAGCATCGCCTTCACCACACGCGGGTTACCGGCCACCAGGTTGCCAGACAGCATATAGCCGTGGTTACCGGTGAAATCGGTCACCAGACCGCCCGCTTCACGCACCAGCAGTTCACCGGCAGCGAAATCCCATGGCTTCAGGCCAATCTCAAAGAAACCGTCAACGCGACCTGCGGCCACATAGGCCAAATCCAGCGCAGCAGAGCCGGTACGGCGGAAATCAGCGCACTGGGTAAACAGTTTTGCCACGATGTTGATGAACGGCGTAGCGTGCTGCTTCAGCTTGAACGGGAAGCCGGTAGCCAGAATGGTGCCGTCGAGGTCACGCGCCGTGCTGCCGCGCAGGCGATAGCCGTTAAGCTGCGCGCCCTGACCGCGTACAGCGGTGAACAGTTCGTTACGCATTGGATCGTAAACCACCGCCACTTCGGTGCGGCCTTTGATGCGCACGGCGATAGAAACAGCAAAGTGGGGCAGACGTTTGATGAAGTTGGTGGTGCCATCCAGGGGATCGATTACCCATTGAACATCCTGATCGTCGCCCGCCAGCTCACCGCTTTCTTCGGTGATGATGGTGTGTTGCGGGTAAGATTTGCGAATCACTTCGACAATCAGACGTTCTGCGTCGCGGTCAACATTGGTAACGAAGTCGTTGCTGCCTTTCTGGCTGGCTTCGACGGCGTCCGGGGTTTCATAATTCTTGGCAATTAAATTTCCGGCCTTGCGCGCTGCGCGCACGGCGATGTTGAGCATCGGATGCATCGGTATCTCTCACTGGATGTTAAAGAACGGGGTGAAAACGGCGCGGAGTATATCAGGGTGTTCAGCAAATGTCCTGCTTTTATGTTAGGATGCGCGCCATCATTTCCTTATCGCTATCTATTATGCTGCAAAATATCCGAATCGTACTGGTAGAAACCTCGCACACCGGCAACATGGGTTCCGTTGCCCGCGCCATGAAAACCATGGGCTTAAGCAACCTGTATCTGGTCAATCCGCTGGTGAAACCGGACTCGCAGGCTATTTCACTGGCTGCCGGTGCCAGCGATGTGATCGGTGAGGCGAAGATCGTCGATACGCTGGATGAGGCGATTGCCGGCTGTAGTCTGGTGGTTGGCACCAGCGCACGCTCGCGCTCGCTGCCGTGGCCGATGCTTGACTCGCGTGAATGCGGCATCAAAAGCGTGGAAGAGGGCCAGCAGGCACCGGTGGCGCTGGTGTTTGGTCGCGAGCGCGTGGGCCTGACCAACGAAGAGCTGCAGAAGTGCCACTATCATGTCGCCATTCAGGCCAACCCGGAGTACAGCTCGCTCAACCTGGCGATGGCGGTGCAGATTATCGCCTATGAAGTGCGCATGGCGTGGCTGGACGCGCAGGAGAAAGCCAGTCCGCAGCCGCAGTACGAAGCCTCGCCGTATCCGCTGGTTGACGATCTGGAGCGCTTCTATCAGCACATCGAGCAGATGATGCTAAACAGCGGCTTTATCCGCCATGGCACACCGAGCCAGGTGATGAGCAAACTGCGTCGCCTCTATACCCGTGCGCGTCCGGAGCGCGACGAACTCAACATTCTGCGCGGCATGCTGTCGTCGTTTGAAAAACCCAAAAATGACAAGGGTAATAGTTGAGTAAAACACCAGGTTAAATAGTTGAGCGAAATACTCGGTTAAATAGTTGACCAAAATACTCGGGAATGTCAGACTGGCCTCCATTCTTCAGATAACCCGCCGACTCGCTGGCGGACGCTTACGAGGTTGTATGCTATGAGACTGACATCCAAAGGACGTTATGCCGTAACCGCTATGCTGGACGTTGCCCTGCACTCGCACGAGGGCCCGGTACCGCTGGCCGATATTTCAGAGCGTCAGGGCATTTCGCTCTCCTATCTGGAGCAGTTATTCTCGCGTCTGCGTAAGCACGGTCTGGTGGCCAGCGTGCGGGGTCCGGGTGGCGGTTATCTGTTAGGCAAAGACGCCGGGGCGATTGCAGTTGGCGCGGTGATCACCGCGGTGGACGAATCCGTTGACGCCACCAAATGCCAGGGTAAAGAGGGTTGCCAGGGCGGCGAGCGCTGCCTGACCCACGTTCTGTGGCGCGACCTGAGCGAGCGCATCAGCGATTTCCTCAACAACATCACGCTGGCGGAACTGGTGAATAACCAGGAGATCCTCGACGTGGCCGATCGCCAGAACAGCGTTGACAACCGTCGCTTCCAGCAGCATCGCGTGCAGGAAACCATCAACGTCAATCTGCGCGCCTGATCCTCTCCCGTTCAGCCTCTGCTGTTAACCCAGGAGAGGCTGAATCGTGCTATAAAGACGTATGATTTTTTATACGGAGTTTTAGCGCAATGAAATTACCGATCTACCTGGATTACGCAGCGACAACGCCTGCGGATCCGCGTGTCGCCAGCAAAATGATGCAGTTCCTCACTTTGGATGGCACCTTCGGTAACCCCGCTTCCCGTTCCCACCGTTTTGGCTGGCAGGCTGAAGAGGCCGTTGACGTGGCGCGCAACCAGGTTGCCGAACTGATCAACGCCGATCCACGCGAAATCGTGTTTACCTCCGGTGCCACAGAAGCCGATAACCTGGCGCTCAAAGGCGCGGCGCAGCAGCATCAGGCGCGCGGTAAACACATCATCACCAGTCAGACCGAACACAAAGCGGTGCTCGACAGCTGTGCTCAGCTGGCGCGCGAAGGCTTTGACGTCACCTTTCTGCAGCCCGGCGCGGACGGCATCGTCACGCCTGCGATGCTGGAAGCGGCACTGCGCGACGACACCATGCTGGTGTCGCTGATGCACGTCAATAATGAAACCGGCGTGATTCAGGACATCGCCGCGCTGGGCGCGCTGTGTCACGCGCGCGGCATCCTGTTCCACGTGGACGCCACGCAAAGCGTGGGCAAACTGCCGCTCGATGTCAGCGCGCTGCCGGTGGATTTGATGTCGTTCTCAGCGCACAAGCTGTACGGGCCGAAAGGCATCGGCGCGCTGTGGGTGCGGCGTAAACCAAAACTGCAGATCGACGCGCAGATGCACGGCGGTGGTCACGAGCGCGGCATGCGTTCGGGGACCTTGCCGGTGCACCAGATTGTCGGCATGGGCGAGGCCTATCGCATCGCGCGCGAAGAGATGGCGGACGAGAGTGCGCGTCTGGCTACGCTGCGCCATCGTCTGTGGCAGGGCATCAGCACGCTAAGCGACGTTCAGCTCAACGGTTCACTCGAACAGGGCGCGCCGAATATCCTCAATATCAGTTTTGCCCACGTCGATGGCGAATCGCTGATCATGGCGCTGAAAGATCTGGCGCTGTCGTCGGGATCCGCCTGTACTTCTGCCAGCCTTGAACCTTCCTACGTTCTGCGCGCCATGGGCGTGGATCAGCAGCTGGCCTACAGCTCGCTGCGCTTTTCGCTGGGTCGCTTTACCACGCAGGAAGAGATCGATTATGCCATCGGGGTGGTACATAAGGCGGTAACGCGCTTACGGGCGCTGACGCCGGCCACTTCCCGCTAAATTTTCGCCCTGCGCCGGTCAGTGCGCAGGGATAACAAACGCAAACGGAGCCACGCGATGACAACACAACCCATGACGATTACGCTCAGCTCCCAGGCCGCAGATGCGCGCTGGGGCGAGAAAGCCTTGCTGAGCAGCAATGAAAGTGGCATGACCGTTCACCTGACCGGTGCCGATGCGCTGATGAGCATTCAACGTGCCGGACGCAAGCTGGACGGTCAGGGCATCCGCCACGTCGCGCTGAGCGGCGAAGGCTGGGATCTGGAGAAATGCTGGGCGTTCTGGCAGGGTTTCCGCAGCCCGAAAGGCCAGCGTCAGGTCGAATGGCCGACGCTGAGTGAGGCCGATCAGGCCGAATTCGATCGTCGCCTGAAGATCGTTGACTGGGTGCGCGACACCATCAACCTGCCTGCGGAAGATCTGAGCCCGGAGCAGCTGGCGCACAGCGCCATCGATCTGATCAGCGAAGTAGGAGGTGACGCGGTGAGCTATCGCATCATCAAAGGTGAGGATCTGCGTGAGCAGGGCTATGCCGGAATTCATACCGTAGGCCGCGGCTCGACGCGTCCGCCAGTGCTGCTGACGCTGGACTTCAACCCCGGCGGCGACGACAGCACACCGGTGTACGCCTGCCTGGTGGGCAAAGGCATCACCTTTGATACCGGCGGTTACAGCCTGAAGCAGAGCGCGTTTATGGATTCGATGAAATCCGATATGGGCGGCGCGGCAACGGTAACCGGTGCGCTGGCGCTGGCGATTGCGCGCGGCCTGGATAAGCGCGTGAAGCTGTTCCTGTGCTGCGCCGATAACATGGTAAGCGGCAACGCGTTCCGCCTTGGCGACATCATCCGCTATCGCAACGGGAAATCCGTTGAAGTGATGAACACCGACGCCGAAGGGCGTCTGGTACTGGCCGATGGACTGATCGACGCCAGCGAACAGCGTCCGCAGCTGCTGATTGATGCGGCGACACTGACCGGTGCCGCGAAAACCGCGCTGGGCAACGATTACCATGCGCTGTTCACCTTTGACGACGTGCTGGCGGAGTCGCTGCTGGGCAGCGCCACCAGCGAGAATGAAGCCTTCTGGCGTCTGCCGCTGGCCGAGTTCCACCGCAACCACCTGCCGTCAAACTTTGCCGATCTGAATAACATTGCCAGCGCAGCCCACGCGGCGGGCGCCAGCAGCGCGGCAGCGTTTCTCTCGTGGTTCGTCAGCAACTATCAGCAGGGCTGGCTGCACATTGACTGCTCCGCGACCTATCGCAAAAGCGCGGTCGATCAGTGGTCCGCCGGTGCGACAGGCCTTGGCGTGCGTACGATTGCCAATCTGTTACTGAAATAATCCCGACAACGGCAGGCTGCAACCTGCCGTCTTTTTTGGAAGCCTATCCCTTATGAGTAACCGTCTTGAAGAGGTGCTGAAGCTGGCGGCCACCGAGCCTGCGCACCGTCCGGAATTTTTTCAGCTATTGCTGGAGGCCGATGTTTGGGTGCCGGGCGAAAGTCCCGCAGAGCAGTTTGATGCCACCTCGCCGGTAGAATTACAGCACTGGGAGAAAGAGGGCGGCGGCAGCGTGATCCCTTTCTTTACCTCAGAAGCAGCGATGAGCGAAGCCATCCAGGGTGAGCAGCCGTATCTGCGTTTACCGACGCGCACGCTGTTTGAAATGACGCTGGGCGAAACGCTGTTCCTCAATCCAAAACTGCCGGCCGGCAAAGAGTTTTCACCCGGTGAGATCGCGCATCTGCTGGGCGAAGAGGGCAGTGCGCTGAGCCAGCAAACGGTGCTGGAGGGCGGTCATGCGCTGCTTCTTTCAGAAGTGGCCGAGCCGCCAGCGCAGATGATCGATTCGCTGACCCAGCTGTTTGCGAAATACAAACAGGTGCGTCGCGCCTACGTTGCCAGCATTCGTGAGCGTGCCGATGAACAGGCGAATCTGCTGATTGGGATTGAAGCCGACAGCGATATTGATGCGATTATTCAGGCGGCCGGTAGCGTGGCGACCGATACGCTGCCCGATGACGCGCCAATTGATATCTGTGAAGTGGTAAGCAACGAGCAGGGTGTCAGCCATTTCTTCACCGCGCACATTACGCCGTTTTATGAGCGCCGCTGGGGCAGTTTCCTGCGCGATTTCAAAGGCAGCCAGCGGATTATCTAGTGCCGGTGCGCATCAGTGCGCCGGTAAATCGCACCGATGCTACCAGGTGCGCATAAATGCGTAATCAACATTGCACCGATGTTCTCCTGGTGCGCATAAATGCGTCATCAAAATTGCACCGATTTTACCCAGGTGCGCATAAATGCGCACCCTACATGTAGGGTCGCCGTTCACGGCGACCGGATAAATGTGCACAACATCCGACAACGCGCACCTTACGGCGACCGGATACACTTATTTCTCAATCGGTAAATCGTCGCGGCTGCCCCATTCTCCCCACGAACCGTCGTACAGCGTCACATCACGCACGCCCAGTGCGGTCAGCGCCAGAATCACCACCACCGCCGTCACACCGGAGCCGCAGCTGGCGACAATCGGCTGATCCAGTTTAATGCCTGCCTTTGCAAACAGATCGCGCAGCTCGGCGGTCGGTTTCAGCTCACCGTTGGCCACCAGATCGTTCCACGGCATATTCAGGCTGTGCGGGATATGGCCGCGCAGCAGGCCGGGACGCGGCTCATCCACTTCGGCATTGAAACGGTTGGCCGCGCGCGCATCGACAATCTGCGCGCCGCCCTCGTGGCTGATCAGCAGGACATCGGTCAGGCGCTTTACCTGGCTGCTGTCGTACTGCGCGTCAAACTCGCCTTCAGGCAGATTCACCGGACCGGTAGCCAGGCTGAAGCCAGCGGCTTTCCAGCCCTGCAGGCCGCCCGCCAGAATCGACACCTGTTCACAGCCAAAGGCGCGCAGCATCCACCAGGCGCGCGGCGCGGAGAACAGATTGCCTTCGTCGTACACCACCAGATGTTTATCCTGGCTGATGCCGAGCTCGCGCATCGCCACGGCAAAGGTCTCTGCGCGCGGCATCATATGCGGATACGGGCTGGTGTGATCGGACAGCGCTTCGATGTTGAAAAAAGGCGCATCCGGCAGATGCCCGGCCAGATACTCCGCCGTGATATCGCGCACCGCTTCCTGACCTGGCGGCAGCATGCGGGCATCCAGCACCTGCAAACGCTCTTCGTGGTAATGTTCATTCAACCAATCAGCGGACACAAACATGGCTGTCATAGCAACCTCTTCTCCATCAGCGGCAAAGGCCCAGTGTCCGGGAATGTGAAGGCTATCTCAAGGGTAACATTGCTAAAGTTGGCGGCTTGATGTGAAATTGCGCAGCACAACACGTTTAACCTTTTGGGGCTGGTGAGGGAATTACCATGGCAAGATGTGTAAAACGACTGCTGTTCAGCGTGCTGATCGGCGGCGCATTACTGGGCGGCGCGCAGCCGTCGCTGCAGGCGGCTGATACGCCTGCGCCGCAGGCCGCGACACACGCTCTCGCGGTGATCGACCTTTCCGAGCTGCAGCTGGACGGCGCGGCGGCGCTGGTACTGACCTTCAACCGCGCGCTCGACGGTCAGCAGGATTTCAACCACTGGATCAGCCTCACCGATGACAGCAGCGGCAAGGTCGACGGAGGCTGGGAGCTGGCGCAGAACGGCAAAGTGCTGCGCTTCCGCCATCCGCAGCCGGCGCGCAAGCTCACCGTCACCGTCAATGCCGGCCTGAAGGCCGCGGATGGCAGTGCCTTAGCCAGCCCATTCAGCCAGACACTCACCACGCGCGACATCCAGCCGATGGTCGGTTTCGCCAGTCGTGGCTCGCTGCTGCCGCTGCGCCTGGCGCAGGGACTGCCGGTGCTGGCGCTCAACGTTAACCAGATCGATGTTGATTTCTTCCGGGTGAAAAATGCCTCACTGGCAGATTTTCTCGCCCAGTGGAATTACGGCAACAATTTGTCGTACTGGGAATCGCGCGATCTGCTGAAAAACGCCGATCTGGTTTACAGCGGCCGCTTCGATCTCAACCCGGCACGCAATACGCGGGAAAAAATGCAGCTGCCGCTCGGCGACGTCGCGGCGCTGAAACAGCCGGGTGTCTATCTGGCGGTGATGAAACAGGCCGGCACCTACAACTACACGCAACCGGCGACACTGTTCACGTTAAGTGACATTGGTTTGTCGCTGCATCGCTTCCCGGGCCAGCTCGAACTCTTTAGCCAAAGTCTTGCCAGCGGTGCGCCGTTAGAAGATGTCACCATTCAGCTACTGGATGAGAAAGGCCAACAGCTGGCGACTGGCAGCAGCGACAGCGAGGGTCATTTACGTTTAGCGGCTAACGCCAAAGGCAAGCTGCTGCTGGCGACCAGTAAAGGCCAGACTTCGCTCATCGACCTTAATCGCCCGGCGCTGGATCTGGCCGAATTCCCGATTGATGGCCCGCAAGGCTACGACAAACAGTTCTTCATTTTTGGCCCGCGCGATCTCTATCGCCCCGGCGAAACGGTCATCGTTAATGCGCTGCTGCGCGATGCCGATGGCAAACCACTGCCGCCGCAGCCGGTGAAAGCTGAAGTGGTGCAGCCGAATGGTGAAGTGGCACAAACCTTCGTCTGGCAAGCAGAGAACGGCGTTTATCAACAACGTTTTGCCTTACCGGCCTCGGCGATGACCGGTAAATGGACGCTGCGTATTAACAGCGGCGACAACCAGCCGCGCAGCTGGCCGTTCAATGTAGAAGATTTCCTGCCCGAACGGATGGCGCTGTCGCTTAAAAGCAACACTCAGCCCCTGTCGCCAGATGCCGACGTCACCTTTGATATCGAAGGTCGCTATTTGTATGGTGCGCCAGCGGCAGGCAACGAACTACAGGGCCAGCTGTTCCTGCGTCCGGCGCGTGAAGCGGTCGCTGCGTTGCCAGGTTACCAATTTGGCGACATCACTGAGGAACTGAAACGTAGCCTTGATGATGTGGATGAAAAGCTGGACGACAGCGGCAGGCTGCAGCTTAAGGTCGAAAGCAGCTGGGCGGAAAGCCACTCTCCGCTCAACCTGATTTTGCAGGCCAGCCTGCTGGAGACTGGCGGTCGTCCGGTAACGCGGCGCACCACCCAGGCGATCTGGCCTGCGGCCGCGCTGCCGGGCATTCGTCCGTTGTTTAACAGCGAATCGGTGTACGACTATCGCACCGATCGTTATAACGACGAGCCAACCGTGCCGGAAAACAGCCTCGCCGAATTTGACGTGGTGTACGCCAATGCGCAGGGCGAAAAGCTGGCGGCGCAGGATCTTGATGTGCGTTTGATCCACGAACGTCGCGACTACTTCTGGAGCTTCTCCGACAGTGAAGGCTGGCAGTCACGTTACGATGAAAAAGATCTGCAGGAAGAGCAGCAGCGCATTAGCATTGCGGCGGGCGGCAGCCAGAAAGTCAGCTTCCCGGTAGAGTGGGGCACCTATCGTCTTGAAGTGCATGCCGGTGACAACATCGTCAGCAGCGTGCGTTTCCAGGCAGGTTACTGGTGGCAGGACAACACCAACGGCACCGGCGCGCTGCGTCCGGATCAGGTCAAACTGAAAATCGACAAAGCCGCCTATCAACCCGGTGACACCGCGCGTGTCACGGTGGAATCCCCGGCGGCCGGCAAAGGCTATTTGCTGGTGGAGTCGAGCAGCGGCACCTTGTGGTGGCAACCGCTGGATGTGCCGGCGGGCGGTGCAACCATTAATGTGCCAGTCAGTGCGGAGTGGAAACGCCACGATCTGTATCTTAGCGCGATTGTGGTGCGCGACGGCGACAAAGCGAACGGCACTACGCCAAAACGCGCGGTCGGCTTGTTGCATCTGCCAATGGCAACCGCCGCGCGCCGCCTGACGCTGGCGCTTGAGGCACCGGACAGGATTCGGCCGGAACAAACCGTGCAAGTCAAGGTTAAAGCCCGCCGCGAGGGCGGTGCGCTGCCGCAGCAGGTGCAGGTATTGTTGTCGGCGGTGGACAGCGGCGTGCTGAGCATTACCGACTATGCCACCCCCGATCCGTGGAACGGCTTCTTTGGCCGCAAGCGCTACAACGCCGATCAGTATGACGTGTTCGGACAGTTGATTGAGGGCGGCGGCAAACTGGCGGCGCTGCGTTTTGGCGGTGACGGGGATGATGCCGATGCGCTGTCGCGCGGCGGTAAAAAGCCGGTCACCGAGGCGCAGATTGTGGCGCAGCAGCTGCAACCGGTGACGCTGGATGCCAGCGGCGAGGGCACGCTGGAACTGCCGGTACCGGCCTTCAACGGCGAGCTGCGGCTGATGGCGCAGGTGTGGAGCGAAGACAGTTTCGGCGCGGCGGATCGTAAAATGGTGGTCGCCGCACCGCTGGTAAGCGAACTGGCGACGCCGCGCTTTCTTGCCAGCGGCGATCAATCAACACTGGCGCTGGATTTGACCAACCTCACCGATCAACCACAAACGTTGAACGTCACGGTTAACACCAGCGGCTTGATTGCACTCAACGGCCAAATCCCGGCCAGGGTGCAGCTGGCGAAGGGGGCGCGAACCACGCTGGCGATTCCGGTTAAAGCGCAGGACGGTTTTGGTGAGGGCGACGTGCAGGTGACCGTTTCGGGGCTGAGCCTGCCGAACGAGACGCTGGCACCGAGCGTGCGCCGCTGGAAGATTGGCGTGCGTCCGGCTTATCCGGCGCAAACCCTGAGTTTCGATAACGTAATGAACAGCGGGCAGCGCTGGCAGGTGATGGCAAGCGCGTTCAACGGCCTGCAGGCTGGCACGCTGAGCGGCCAGCTGTCGCTGAGTTCTCAGCCGCCGCTGAATATCGCCAGCTACATCAGCCAGCTTTACGCTTATCCCTATGGCTGTCTGGAGCAGACCGCCAGCGGTATCTGGCCTTCACTCTTCACTAATCACGCCCAGCTCAGCGCGATGGGCATCAAAACCAGCAGCGATGAGGCGCGCCGCGCGGCAATTGACACCGGCATTGCGCGCCTGGCCGGCATGCAGCGCGGTAACGGCAGCTTTGGCCTGTGGAGCAAAGAGAGCAGCGAGGAGTTCTGGCTCACCGCTTACGTCACTGACTTCCTGCTGCGCGCCAGCGAAGCAGGCTACAGCGTGCCGGAGGGCGTGATTAATCGCGCCGACCAGCGCCTGCTGCGTTATTTGCAGGATCCGGCGCAAATCGAAACCAGCTGGAGTAGCGATGCCGATGCGCTGCGTTTTAGCGTGCAGGCCTATGCGGGGCTGGTACTGGCGCGTCAGCAGCAGGCGCCGCTCGGCGCGCTGCGGGCGCTGTATGACCAACGCGCCCAGGCGAAGTCCGGACTGGCGCTGGTGCAGCTTGGCGTGGCGCTACAGCAGATGGGCGATACGCAGCGCGCGCAGCTGGCGCTGATGCAGGGCATCGCGCTGCAACGCCAGCCTGACATGTGGCTGGGCGATTACGGCAGTCCGCTGCGTGACCGCGCGCTAACGCTGGCGCTGCTGACGGAAAATCAGCTGCTGCCGGAGCAGCAGGGGCCATTGCTGATTGAACTGGCGCAAACGCTGCACGGGCAGCGCTGGTTCTCCACCCAGGAGAATAATGCGCTGTTCCTCGCCGCGCGGACGCTGCAGCAGCATCCGGGTGAGACCTGGCAGGCCATGCTGCAGGACCAGCCGCTGCGCAGCGATCGGCCGCTGAGTCTCGGGCTGAGCGCGCAGCAGTTGCAGCAGGGCCTGACGGTGACCAGCGACACGCCGTCGCCGCTGTACGGTACGCTCAATGTGGTCGGCTATCCGCGCACTGCGCCGTCACCGGTCAGCAACGTGCTCAGCATCAGTCGCGAATACTTCACGCTGGACGGCAAACCGGCCGATCTCAATAACCTTAAGAGCGGTGAGCTGCTGGTGGTGCGGCTGAAGGTGGGCGCCAGTCAGCGCGTCAGCGATGCGCTGGTGGTGGATCTGCTGCCGGCCGGACTGGAGCTGGAAAATCAAAACCTGAGCGACAGCAGCGCCAGCCTGGGCGACAGTGCCGATGCGCTGAAAGAGAGCATGATGGACATGCAGCAGGCAAACATTAAACATCTTGAGTTCCGCGACGACCGCTTTGTCGCCGCGCTGGCGCTGGATGGCTACACGCCCGGTACGCTGTTGTATCTGGCGCGCGCGGTGACGCCGGGCAGTTATCGTCTGCCGCCACCGCAGGTGGAGTCGATGTATGTGCCCGCGTGGCGCGCCATCGGCACCACGCCGGAAAAACTTCATGTGCGTTAAGCGCCCGTGACGCTGCGCCACCGACGCCTGTGCGGGCTGGCGCTGCTGTTACTGCTGCTGGTGGGCGCAGTATGGCTGCTGGACTGGCTCGATCCGCTGCCGCTGCGCCAGTTACAGCCGGCGCGGGTGGTGGTAGCGGAAGATGGCACGCCGCTGTGGCGCTTTGCCGATCGACAGGGTGTGTGGCGCTATCCGGTGACGCTGGACGAGGTGTCACCGGCCTATATTGAGGCGCTGCTGACCTACGAAGACCGCTGGTTCTGGCACCATCCCGGCATTAACCCGCTGGCGATAGTGCGCGCCGTCGGGCAAAACCTGCTGCAGCACGGCATTGTCTCCGGCGGCAGCACGCTGACCATGCAGGTGGCGCGGCTGATTGATCCGCAGCCGCGCACCCTGCGTGGCAAAGTGGTGCAGGCGTGGCGCGCGCTGCAGCTGGAGTGGCATCTGTCGAAGCGCGAGATCCTGACGCTGTATCTCAACCGCGCCCCGTTTGGTGGCACGGTTGAGGGCGTCGGCGCTGCCAGCTGGATGTGGCTGGGCAAACCGGCGTCGCAGCTTACCCGCGGCGAGGCGGCGCTGCTGGCGGTGCTGCCGCAGGCACCCAGCCGTTTGCGCCCGGACCGCTGGCCGCAGCGCGCTGAAGCTGCCCGTAATAAAGTGCTGGACCGCCTGGCGCAGTATCAGGTGTGGCCGGCGCAGACCGTCGCCGAAATCAAACAGGAGCCGGTATGGCTGCCGCCGCGCCAGCTGCCGCAGCTGGCACCGCTGCTGGCGCGCCGGCTGCTGTCGCTGTCGCCCGATAGCAAAATTACCTCCACGCTGGATGTGTCGCTGCAGCGTGAACTGGAGAACCTCGCAGCGTCGCTGCAAACCCGGCTGCCGCCGCGCACCTCGCTGGCACTGCTGGTTGTCGACCACAGCAGCATGAAGGTACGCGGCTACGTCGGCTCGGTGTCTTTCAATGATGACAGCCGCTTTGGCCATGTGGATATGATTGCCAGCGTGCGTTCGCCGGGATCGCTGCTCAAGCCGTTTGTCTACGGCATGGCGCTGGATGATGGTCTGATTCATGGCGAATCGCTGCTGCAGGATGTGCCACGCCGCTTTGGCGACTATCGTCCCGGCAATTTCGACAGCGGCTTTCATGGCCCGGTCAGCGCCAGCGAAGCGCTGCAGCGTTCGCTCAATCTGCCGGCGGTGCAGCTGCTGGAGGCGCTTGGACCGAAAAACGTCGCCGCGCGGCTGCGCAACGTCGGCCTGAATCTGCGCTTTCCGGCGGGCGGTGAACCGAATCTGTCGCTGGTTCTGGGCGGCACCGGCGCGCGGCTGGACGACATTGTCGCCGCCTACAGCGCCTTTGCCCGCCACGGTAATGCTGCGCAGCTGCGCTGGCTGCCGCAGCAGCCGCTGCTGCAGCGTCCGTTACTGTCGCCCGGCGCGGCGTGGATTGTACGCCGCATCCTCGCCGGTGAGGCGCAGCCTGCCGCCAGCGGGGCGGTCGCCGATGTCGTGCCGCTGGCGTGGAAAACCGGCACCAGCTACGGCTATCGCGATGCCTGGAGCGTCGGTATCACGCCGCGCTATCTGATTGGCGTCTGGGTGGGCAGGCCGGATGCCACGCCGGTTGCCGGCCAGTTCGGTTACGCGTCGGCGGTGCCGGTGATGCAGCAGGTTAATCACCTGCTGGCGGGACACCTGCCGGCGCGCGGCGTACCCGGCGATGCGCGCCCGGCGACGGTCAGCGCCGTCAGTATCTGCTGGCCCGGCGGCCAGCCGTTGCCCGCCGGCGACGAGAACTGCCGGCAGCGGCGTTACAGCTGGGTGCTGAATCAGACCGTGCCGCCAACGCTGCTGGCGCCGGATCAGGAGGGCGTCAATGGCTTACGCCAGCGCTTCTGGCAAAACAGCAAAGGGCTGCGCGTGGCGGCGGACTGTCCGGATGCGCAAAGCCGGGAACGCGTGATGTGGCCGCTGCCGCTCGAGCCGTGGCTGCCACCGGGCGAACAGCGGGCGCAGCGCCTGCCGCCGGTGGATGCGACCTGTCCGCCGCTGAATCAGGGGGACAGCGCGCCGCTGCTGGTGACCGGCGTGATCAATGGCCAGCGCGTGCAGCCGCTGCCCGGTAAGGTCGTATTACTGCTGCCGGTGGCGGTGCAGGGCGGGCAGGGTACGCAGCGCTGGTGGTTTTTAAACGGGCAGCCGGTGGAACTGGCGGCGGGAAAAAACAGCGCCTCGCTGGTGCTGCGCGAGCCCGGTCGTTATCAGCTGGTGGTGATGGATGAGGCCGGGCAGCTGGCTTCGGTGTCCTTCACGCGTGGCTAAACGCAGCGCTATGGCATATTTTTTGCGTGTTTGCCCCGACAGAAATCAATTATTTTCAATAATTCCTCTCTTCACTCATAGGCAAGGCGCGCCGATCTCCCTATAATCGGCGCGTTTTCTTACCGGGAGCGGGTTCCCGGTTTCTTCAGGATGCTAATCAGAGGTAATCATGGCAATCGAACGCACTTTCTCCATCATCAAACCAAACGCCGTCGCTAAGAACGTGATTGGTGCTATCTACAACCGTTTCGAAAGCGCTGGCTTCAAAATCGTTGGTGCGAAAATGCTGCACCTGACCAAAGAGCAGGCTGAAGGCTTCTACGCGGAGCACAAAGGCCGTCCGTTCTTTGATGGTCTGGTTGAGTTCATGACTTCTGGCCCGGTTGTGGTATCTGTTCTGGAAGGCGAAAACGCTATCCAGCGTCACCGCGATCTGATGGGTGCAACTAACCCGGACAACGCGCTGGCCGGTACGCTGCGTGCTGACTATGCAGACAGCTTCACCGAAAACGCCACCCACGGTTCTGACTCTGCAGAATCTGCGGCACGCGAAATCGCTTACTTCTTCGCAGAAAACGAAGTCTGCCCACGTACCCGCTAAGTGCGCGGTAGCGGATGCGGACAGGCGTCTTTACACCTTGTAACCGGTGGCTAAGACGTTCCCCTGGCATCACGCAGCAGATGTAGTACAATTATGCGCCCTTGTTGAGCCTGGCTCAGCGAGGGCGCTGTTTTTTTCCTATTCTTAACCAGAGCCGTAACGTGTAACAACGAGGCCAGAGAACATTATGTCCGAACAGATTGTGACGCCGTCGTCCACTTCCCCCGTGGTTGTTTCCCCGAAAAACGAAAAAATTAACCTGCTGGATCTTAACCGTCAGCAGATGCGCGAATTCTTTGTTGAGATGGGCGAAAAACCGTTCCGTGCCGATCAGGTCATGAAGTGGATGTACCACTACTGCTGCGATGATTTCGAGCAGATGACAGACATCAATAAAGTGCTGCGTGGCAAGCTGATGCAGCGCGCTGAAATTCGTGCGCCGGAAGTGGCGGAAGAGATGCGCTCCAGCGATGGCACCATCAAGTGGGCGATTCGCGTCGGCGATCAGCTGGTGGAAACCGTGTATATCCCGGAAGCCGACCGCGCCACGCTGTGCGTCTCCTCGCAGGTAGGCTGTGCGCTGGAGTGTAAATTCTGTTCGACCGCGCAGCAGGGCTTTAACCGTAACCTGCGCGTGTCTGAAATCATCGGTCAGGTATGGCGCGCGGCAAAAATTATCGGTGCCGCTAAAGTGACCGGCCAGCGTCCGATCACCAACGTGGTAATGATGGGCATGGGTGAGCCGCTGCTCAACCTTACCAACGTGGTGCCGGCGATGGAGATCATGCTGGATGACTTCGGTTTCGGCCTCTCCAAACGTCGCGTAACACTGTCGACCTCGGGCGTAGTGCCGGCGCTGGACAAGCTCGGCGATATGATCGACGTGGCACTGGCGATTTCGCTGCACGCACCGAATGACACCATCCGCGATGACATCGTGCCAATCAACAAAAAGTACAACATCGAAGCCTTCCTGGCGGCGGTGAAGCGCTACATTGGCAAATCCAACGCCAATCAGGGCCGCGTGACGATTGAGTACGTGATGCTGGATCACGTCAACGACAGCACCGAACATGCGCATGAGCTGGCGGCGCTGCTGAAAGAGACGCCGTGCAAGATCAACCTGATTCCGTGGAACCCCTTCCCGGGCGCGCCGTATGGCCGCAGCTCGAACAGCCGTATCGACCGCTTCTCCAAAGTGCTGATGGAGTACGGTTTCACTACCATCGTGCGTAAAACGCGCGGCGATGACATTGATGCCGCCTGTGGTCAGCTGGCCGGCGATGTTATCGACCGCACCAAGCGTACGCTGCGTAAAAAAATGGCCGGTGAAGCCATCTCTGTGAAGGCGCTCTGAAAGATCGCGCCCGCTGCTACGCATCGGGCGTCAGGCATGGCAGTCTCTGCGCTGAACTGACAGGGAGAGACTGAGATGCGTAAAGGATTACCCGCCGCGCTGCTGGCCGGCTTTGTTGTAACCGGGTGTGTCGAAGCACCGGCACGGCACGGCGCGGCCGATATCCGGCTGCAGCTGGGATTGCACTATCTGGCGGTGAAGGATTATGCCGCGGCGCAGCGCAATTTGCTGCGCGCGCAGCAGGCCGCGCCGCGCGATTACCGGGTGCCGCTGGCGCTTGCGCGCGTCGCGCAGGCACAGCAGAATAACGCCCGGACGCGCCATTACTACCAGCGCGCGCAGCAGTTAGCGCCGCTGAATGGTTATGTGGCTAACAATTACGGTGCGTTTCTCTGCGGTTTGAGGCAGTATGACGAAGCGCATCAACAGTTTAAGCTGGCAACTGAAGCGCAGCACAGCGATGCCGCTCAGGATGCCCTGCTGTTTTCGGGCTATTGTTACCTGCAGGCGGGAGAGGATCGCGCCGCGCGCCAGCAGTTCGATCTCGCGCTGGATGCCGCACCGGAGCAGGGCAGTATGCTGCTGACGGAAGTGGAACGACGGCTTGAACAGCAGCAGTGGGCTTCAGTGCCGCTGCTTTTAGAAGTTTACCATCAGCATTTGCCGGCAACGGCAGAGAGTCTGGGGTTACAGATACGTTTCGCCGCGCAACAGGGAAACGCTGCTGACGTTACACGTTATGGCGACCGGTTGGCGCGAAGTTTTCCACAATCGATACAGTACCAGCGTTATTTAGCTAATGAATACTGAAGCCACTCAAGAGAATTCTGCAGTACATTCCACAGGTGAACGCCTGCGTCTGGCCCGTGAGCAGATGGGGCTGACCCAGCAAAACGTCGCTGAGCGCCTGTGCCTGAAACTTTCTACCGTGCGTGATATTGAAGAGGATAAATCCCCGGCGGATTTGGCCTCGACCTTCCTGCGCGGCTACATTCGCTCTTATGCGCGTCTGGTGCATGTACCTGAAGATGATCTGCTGCCGATGATGGCAAAGCAGGCTCCGGTGCGTGCGGCGAAAATTGAGCCGATGCAGAGCTTCTCACTGGGTAAGCGTCGTAAAAAGCGTGACGGCTGGTTGATGATCTTCACCTGGCTGGTGATTTTCGTGGTGGTCGGCCTGACCGGCGCCTGGTGGTGGCAGAACCATAAAGCCTCACAGGCGGATCTGGTGTCGATGGCTGACCAGAACGGCAGCAGCAGCGATAACAGCCAGTCGATTCCGCTGGGTGATAACAGCACGGACAGCACTACCGACAGCGACACTAACGCGGCCGGTACGCCGATTGACACCGGTGCCGGTGCGGTCAGCACGCCAGACAACGCGGGCAGCACTAACTCTGCGCCAGCAGCGACCAGCAGCAACACGGCAACCAGCAGCGACAACGCAGTGGTGTCGCCGAGCCAGGCGCCGATTGATAACGCACCGCCAGCGGCCACCTCACCGGCGCCGGCCAACAGCGTGCCGGCAGGCTCAATGCCAACCGGTACCGCTGCCGTCAGCCAGCCCGCGGGCGATCCTAACGCCGTGGTGATGAACTTCAAAGCTGACTGCTGGCTGGAAGTCACCGATGCGACCGGTAAGAAGCTGTTCAGCGGATTGCAACGTAGCGGCGGTAAACTCAGCCTGTCCGGCACCGCTCCGTATCGTCTGAAAATTGGCGCTCCGGGTGCGGTTGACGTGCAATATCAGAATCAGCCCGTTGATTTAAGTCGTTTTATCCGTAATAACCAGGTTGCCCGTCTGACGCTGGGTGCGCAATAACGCGCAGCGCGCTTTCCGGGTAATTGTGGAGAGAGAATATGCATAACGAAGCACCCATTATCCGTCGCAAATCTACACGTATTTACGTCGGCAAGGTGCCGGTTGGCGATGGCGCGCCTATCGCCGTTCAGTCAATGACCAACACCCGTACCACGGACGTCGAAGCCACGGTGAATCAGATCCGTCAGCTGGAGCGCGTCGGCGTGGATATCGTGCGTGTGTCCGTGCCCACCATGGATGCGGCGGAAGCCTTCAAACTGATTAAGCAGCAGGTCAACGTGCCGCTGGTAGCGGACATTCACTTTGACTACCGCATCGCTCTGAAAGTGGCCGAGTACGGCGTCGATTGCCTGCGCATTAACCCGGGCAACATCGGTAACAACGAGCGTATTCGCCAGGTAGTGGATTGCGCCCGTGACCACAATATTCCGATCCGTATCGGCGTTAATGCCGGTTCGCTGGAAAAAGATCTGCAGGAAAAATACGGTGAGCCAACGCCGCAGGCGCTGCTCGAATCTGCGATGCGTCATGTTGATCACCTCGATCGCCTCAACTTTGACCAGTTCAAAGTGAGCGTCAAAGCCTCCGATGTGTTCCTGGCGGTGGAATCTTACCGTCTGCTGGCAAAAGCCATCGATCAGCCGTTGCACCTTGGCATCACCGAAGCTGGTGGCGCGCGTGCGGGAGCGGTGAAATCAGCGATCGGCCTTGGTCTGCTGCTGGCGGAAGGGATTGGCGATACGCTGCGTATTTCACTGGCCGCCGACCCGGTTGAAGAGGTTAAAGTCGGCTACGACATCCTGAAATCACTGCGCATCCGCTCACGCGGCATCAACTTCATCGCCTGCCCGACCTGTTCGCGCCAGGAGTTTGACGTCATTGGCACGGTGAACGCGCTGGAAGAGCGGCTGGAAGATATCATCACGCCGATGGACGTCTCGATCATTGGCTGCGTGGTGAACGGTCCCGGTGAAGCCACGGTCTCGACGCTCGGCGTCACCGGCGGCAACAAGAAGAGCGGTTTCTACGAAGATGGCGTGCGTCAGCGCGATCGCCTCGACAACAATGACATGATCGATCAGCTGGAAGCGCGCATCCGTGCAAAAGCCACCATGCTGGACGAGAGCCGCCGCATCAACGTGCAGCAGCTGGAAAAATAAAGGACGGTGTGCGCCCGGCGCACGCCAGTTGTGATTGAACCTGTGCGGTTTCATCCTCATAAGGTATGATGCCGGACAGGTTTTTTTGTATTAAGAGATTCTAACGTGGCGAAGAATATTCAAGCGATTCGCGGGATGAACGATTACCTGCCGGCAGATACCGCCATCTGGCAGCGTATTGAGGGCACCCTGAAGCAGGTGCTGGCCAGCTACGGCTACAGTGAAATCCGTCTGCCAATCGTCGAGCAAACCCCGCTGTTCAGCCGCGCGATCGGTGAAGTCACCGACGTGGTTGAAAAAGAGATGTACACCTTTGAAGACCGCAACGGCGAGAGCCTGACGCTGCGTCCGGAAGGCACCGCAGGCTGCGTGCGCGCCGGTATCGAACATGGTCTGCTGTACAATCAGGAGCAGCGCCTGTGGTACATCGGTCCGATGTTCCGCTACGAGCGTCCGCAGAAGGGGCGCTATCGCCAGTTCCACCAGATGGGTGTCGAAGTGTTTGGCCTGCAGGGGCCGGACGTGGACGCCGAACTGATCATGCTGACCCATCGCTGGTGGAAAGCGCTGGGTATTGCTGACCACGTTGAGCTGGAACTGAACTCCATCGGCTCACTGGAAGCACGCGCCAACTACCGCAGCGCGCTGGTGGCCTTCCTCGAACAGCATAAAGAGGTGCTGGACGAAGATTGCAAACGCCGCATGTATACCAATCCGCTGCGCGTGCTGGACAGCAAAAATCCGGATATTCAGACGCTGCTTAACGACGCGCCGACGCTGGGTGAATTCCTCGACGAGGAGTCACGTGAACACTTCAGCGGCCTGTGCGCGCTGCTCGACGATGCCGGCATCAAATATCGCATCAATCAGCGCCTGGTGCGCGGCCTCGACTACTACAACCGCACCGTGTTCGAATGGGTGACCAGCAGCCTCGGCTCGCAGGGCACCGTGTGCGGTGGCGGTCGCTATGATGGTCTGGTGGAGCAACTGGGCGGCCGCGCGACGCCGGCGGTCGGTTTTGCCATGGGGCTCGAACGTCTGGTGCTGCTGGTGCAGGCGGTGAATCCGGAATTTGAACCGACGCGCATTGTTGATGTCTATGTTATCGCTTCGGGGCAGGGCGTGCAGTCCGCCGCGATGCAACTGGCGGAAAAACTGCGTGATGCCGACCCGGCGCTGAAGCTGATGACCAACTTCGGCGGCGGTAACTTCAAGAAGCAGTTTGCCCGTGCAGACAAGTGGGGCGCACGCATTGCGCTGGTGCTGGGCGAAGACGAAGTGAAAGCGGGCCAGGTGGTGATTAAAGACCTGCGCACCGGCGATCAGCAGACGCTGGCGCAGAGCGACGCCGCCGCGACGCTGCACACGCTGCTGCAGTAAGCGCAGCACTGCAACAGGCATTTTAAGGAGAGGGATTGCGTGGAAGTTTACAGCAACGAAAACGAACAGGTTGATGCGCTGCGTCGCTTCTTTGCCACTAATGGCAAAGCGCTGGCGGTCGGGGTCATCGTCGGTATCGCTGCGCTGGGTGGCTGGCGTTTCTGGAGCAGCCATCAGGAAGGAGCGGACAAAGCCGCGTCGGCGCAGTATCAGCAGCTGACCAGCGCCATGCAGGCAGACAAGCCGCAGACGCTGGAAGCGGTCGCCAGCTTCGCCAGCGAGAACAACAACACCTACGGTGCGCTGGCCGCGCTGGATCTGGCTAAACAGTACGTTGCCGCCAACCAGTTAGACAAAGCCATCACGCTGTTACAGAGCGGGCTGAAAGACACCAAAGATGCCAATCTGCAGGCGGTGATCAACCTGCGTCTGGCACGCATTCAACTGCAGCAAAATCAGGCCGATGCCGCCCTTACTACCCTGAACAATGTGAAGGGTGATGGCTGGACAGCCATTGTGGCGGACATTCGTGGCGAAGCACTGCTGAGCAAAGGCGATAAGCAGGGCGCCCGCGATGCCTGGAGTAAAGGTGCGGAATCGCAGGCTTCTCCTGCGCTGAAGCAGATGCTGCAGATGAAGATGAATAACTTAAGTTAAGCCAGTCAAGAGAGCGCACATGGAATTACGTAAATACCTGCTGCCAGGGCTGATGTCAGTCACTCTGCTCAGCGGTTGCTCGCTGTTCAGCGGCGAAGAAGATGTAGTGAAAATGGCCCCGCTGCCGAAGGTTGAAAACCAGTTCACGCCGGAAACCGCGTGGAGCACCTCGGTCGGTGACGGCGTGGGTGATTTCTACTCCAATCTGCATCCCGCCTGGCAGGACGGCACCGTGTATGCCGCCGACCGCTTCGGTATCGTGAAAGCGCTCGACGCCAGCAACGGCAAAGAGAAGTGGAAAGTGAACCTCTCTGAGAAGACCGGCTTCTTTTCGAAAAACATTTCGGCACTGCTGTCTGGCGGCATCACGGCCAATGGCGATCGCCTCTACATCGGTAGCGAGCGGGGGCAGGTATTTGCCCTGAACAGCAGCGACGGCAGCATTGCCTGGCAGACCAAAGTGGCCGGTGAAGCACTGTCGCGTCCGGTGGTCAGCGATGGTCTGGTGCTGATTCACACCAGCAACGGTATGCTGCAGGGGCTCGATCAGAGCAGCGGCGCGGTGAAATGGAGCGTGAATCTGGATATGCCAGCGCTGTCGCTCCGTGGTGAATCGGCGCCGGCAGTAGCGTTCGGCGGCGCGATTGTTGGCGGCGATAACGGTCGCGTCAGCGCGGTGATCATGAACCAGGGTCAGCTGATCTGGCAGCAGCGTATCTCCCAGCCAAGTGGCGCGACCGAGATCGATCGTCTTAACGATGTCGACACCACGCCGGTTATCGTCAATGGCGTGGTCTATGCGCTGGCCTACAACGGTAACCTGACGGCGCTGGATCTGCGTTCCGGTCAGATTCTGTGGAAGCGTGAAATCGGCGGCGTCAAAGATCTGATCGTCGATGCCGGTCGTATCTATCTGGTGGATCAGGATGACCGCGTGATTGCGCTCAACGCCGATGGCGGCGTGGCGATCTGGCGTCAGAGCGATCTGCTGCACCGTAACCTGACGTCTCCGGTGCTGTTCAACGGTTACCTGGTGGTCGCCGATAGCGAAGGCTACGTGCACTGGATCAACACCCTGGACGGCCGCTTTGTGGCGCAGCAGAAACTGGACAGCGATGGCTTCCAGACCGAGCCGGTTGTGGCCGGTGACAAGCTGCTGATCCAGGCAAAAGGCGGTGAGGTCTACGCCATCACCCGTTAAGGCGATGGCCCGACGGGCAGCGTTTCGCACGCATTGATACGGCTCCTGATTCGTCAGGGGCCGTTCTGTTTTTAGTCAGGCATGATATTCTTGGCGCCTGCGGCCTGAACCTGACGGCAAATGCCGTTATAATCACGCCATTCGGGCGATTTATTTTTAAAACTGAGGCAAGTGTTATGGTACCTGTGGTCGCGCTGGTTGGGCGTCCCAATGTGGGGAAATCCACGCTGTTTAACCGCTTAACGCGCACACGTGATGCGTTAGTGGCCGATTTCCCTGGACTGACTCGCGATCGCAAATATGGTCGCGCCGAAGTGGAAGGGCGCGAATTTATTGTTATCGATACCGGCGGTATTGATGGCACCGAGGAAGGCGTGGAAAACCGCATGGCGGAGCAGTCGCTGCTGGCGATTGAAGAGGCCGATGTGGTGCTGTTTTTAGTTGATGCGCGTGCTGGCGTCATGCCGGCGGATCAGCAGATCGCCAATCATCTGCGTTCGCGCGATAAAGCGACGTTCCTCGTTGCCAACAAAACTGATGGTCTCGATCCGGACGCTGCGGTGCTGGACTTCTACGCGCTCGGCCTGGGTGAGATTCACCCGATTGCCGCGTCGCACGGTCGTGGCGTCACCAGCCTGCTGGAAACCGCGCTGCTGCCGTGGATGGATGATATCGCGCCGCGGGAAGTCAGCGAAGAGGACGAAAACGAAGCTTACTGGGCCGCGTTAGCCGCCGAGGAGAACGGTGAAGCGCTGGAGGAAGAAGAGGAAGAAGCCTTCGATCCGACCGGTCTGCCGATCAAACTGGCGATTGTCGGGCGTCCCAACGTAGGTAAGTCAACGCTCACCAACCGTATCCTCGGTGAAGATCGTGTGGTGGTGTACGACATGCCGGGCACCACGCGCGACAGCATCTACATTCCGATGGAGCGTGATGACCGCGAGTACATTCTGATTGATACCGCGGGCGTGCGTAAGCGCGGCAAAATCACTGATACGGTGGAAAAATTCTCCGTCATCAAAACGCTGCAGGCGATTGAAGATGCCAACGTGGTGATGCTGGTGATTGACGCGCGTGCGGGCATTTCCGATCAGGACCTGTCGCTGCTCGGCTTTATCCTGAATAGTGGGCGCTCACTGGTGATTGTGGTCAACAAGTGGGATGGCCTGTCGCAGGAGATTAAAGATGAAGTGAAAGAGACGCTGGACTTCCGTCTCGGCTTTATCGACTTCGCGCGCGTGCACTTTATTTCGGCACTGCACGGCAGCGGTGTGGGCAACCTGTTTGAATCCGTGACCGAAGCGTACGACTGCTCGACCAAGCGCGTAAATACCTCCATGCTGACGCGTATCATGAACATGGCTGCTGACGACCATCAGCCGCCTCTGGTGCGTGGCCGCCGCGTGAAACTCAAATACGCGCATGCCGGTGGTTATAACCCGCCGATTGTGGTGATTCACGGTAATCAGGTGAAGGATCTGCCGGATTCCTACAAGCGTTATCTGATGAACTACTTCCGCCGCTCGCTGAACGTGATGGGAACGCCGATTCGCATCCAGTTTAAAGAGGGCGATAACCCGTATGCGGGCAAACGCAACCTGCTGACGCCAACCCAGCAGCGTAAGCGTAAGCGTCTGATATCGCATCTGAAGAAAAACAAACGCTAAACATGATGAGGGCCCGGATGGGCCCTCTTTCTTTGGCGTAACATCCGGTTTATCACGATCCTCAGCCACGATTCCGGAGTCATCATGCTCACCCCATGCCCTCACTGTCAGCAACCGCTCACTTACAGCGAACAACGCTTCGACTGCCCGCACTGCCAGCGTCATTTCCCCGCGCTGGCCTGCTGTCCCGACTGCCAGCAGCCGCTGCAGGTGCTGAAGGCGTGCGGTGCCATAGATTATTTCTGTACCCACGGTCACGGCCTGATCTCCAGCAGGCGCGTGCATTATCGCCCGGAAGACGTCATGGAATGAGGGTTTGCGATAGCGCGAAGTGGCGCTGGCTGCTCGCTTCGCGCTGCGTTTGTAGCAAAAATGCTATTGCCCAGTAACTACCGCGTTATGGATGTTCACTTTTAATTGTACCGGATGGTACAATCCTGCCCGCCTTGTCGCGAATGCCAGCGGATATTGATCCTGCGGCCTCGCTCACAAGCGCTGCATAACGGGCGTAGCTCCCGTACCAACAGATATAAAATAAAGCGTAACGGATAACTTCCTGTCCCTGCTCAGCCAGGAAGACATTGATCGGCTGCTCCCGCATTCCGGCCGCCACGCGTTATTTTTTCAGGAGAGTTTGTGTTATGGCAGAAAATTCCGCTCGTCCCGGTAAAGGGTTGAGTCTCTGGTCCGTGTTATTCGGGCTGGTCCTGCTGGCGATCGGCCTGTTCTTCGCGATCGGTGGCGGTAAACTGGTGGCCCTGGGCGGCAGCTGGTACTTCCTCATTGCCGGTATCGTCATGTTACTGTCGGCGATTCAGTTCTTTCGCCGTAAATCCTCGGCGGTTACGCTGTTCATTCTGGTCTTCGCCGGCACGCTGATCTGGGCGCTGTACGATGCTGGCTGGCAGTTCTGGCCGCTGGTGTCGCGCCTGATGGTGCCGGCCGGCCTGATGGTGCTGGCATTTATTACCTGGCCGGCGCTGCGTAAGCGTGAAGGCAAGGCCTCGCTGGCGAAGCTTTCATATGCGCTGTCAGCGGTGATTGCCGTTGGTATGGTGGTCACCTTTGTCCAGATGTTCCAGCCGCATCCGACTGTGGCTTTCACCGGCAAGCAGCTGCCGCTGATCCCGGTAGATAAAAGCAAACCGCAGCAGGACTGGAGCAGCTACGGCCGTACGCCGCAGGGTGACCGTTTTGCCGCTATCGACCAGATTACCCGCGACAACGTGAAAGACTTGCAGGTTGCCTGGACGTTCCATACCGGCGACACGCCGATCAGCCCGACCGGTAACGGTGCAGAAGATCAGGAAACGCCACTGCAGGTGGGTAACACCCTGTATCTGTGTACGCCGCACAACAACGTGATTGCGGTGGAAGCCGACAGCGGTAAGCAGATCTGGAAGCGCGAAATCAATGCGCAGGCGCAGGTGTGGAACCGCTGCCGTGGTCTGGCGTACTTTGATGCCACCAAACCGGTACAGCAGCCAACGCAGCCGGGCTCCACGCCGGTGCCAGCGGTAACGCTGGCGGCGGGCGATAGCTGCCAGCGTCGCATCCTGATGAACACCATCGATGCACGTCTGATTGCCATCAATGCCGATAACGGCGAGCTGTGTGAAAACTTCGGCAACCACGGTGTGGTCGATCTGAAGCAAGGTCTCGGCAGCGCGCCGGACCCGCAGTATCAGCTGACCTCGCCGCCGCAGGTGGCAGGCACCACGGTTGTGGTGGGCGGTCGCGTCGCGGATAACGTACAGACAGACATGCCTGGCGGCGTTCTGCGTGGCTTCGACGTCATCACCGGCCAGATGCGCTGGGCGTTTGACCCGGGCAATGAAGATCCAAATGCCGTACTGATGCCAGGTCAGGACTACACCCGCAGCACGCCAAACTCATGGGCGCCAATCTCTTACGATCCGGCGATGAACACCGTGTTCCTGCCGATGGGCAGCTCGTCGGTGGACCTGTGGGGTGCCAACCGTACCGCGCTGGATCACAAATATGGCGCGTCGGTGCTGGCGCTGGATGCCACCACCGGTAAAGAGAAGTGGGTGTATCAGACGGTCCACAATGACCTGTGGGACTTCGACCTGCCAATGCAGCCGAGTCTGGTGGACTTCCCGATGAAGGACGGCACCACCAAACCTGCGGTAGTGATCGGCGGGAAAACCGGCATGATCTGGGTGCTGGATCGCCTGACCGGCAAGCCTTTGACCAAAGTTGAAGAGCTGCCGATGCCGCAGGGCCATATCCCGAACGAGCAGTACACCAAAACTCAGCCGCACTCGGTAGAAATGCCAAACATTGGCAATCAGAAACTGACCGAGTCAGACATGTGGGGTGCTACGCCGTTTGACCAGCTGGCTTGCCGTATTGCCTTTAAAGGCATGCGTTATGACGGCTTGTTCACCGTGCCGGACACCGATGTTTCGCTCAGCTTCCCGGGCTCGCTCGGTGGCATGAACTGGGGCAGCATCTCGTTCGATCCGAACAACCAGTACATGTTCGTTAACGATATGCGTCTCGGCCTGTGGGTGCAGATGATTCCGCAGGACACCACCAAATCAGCTGCCAGCAACGGCGGTGAAGCCATCAACACCGGTATGGGTGCGGTACCGCTGAAAGGCACGCCGTACGCAGTAAACAAAAACCGCTTCATGTCGCCGCTGGGCATTCCATGCCAGGCACCGCCGTTCGGTACGCTGTCAGCCATCGACATGAAGACCCGTCAGATTGTGTGGCAGGTGCCGGTGGGTACGGTGCAGGATACCGGTCCGTTTGGTATCAAAATGCATGCGCAGATGCCGGTCGGTATGCCGACGCTGGGCGGTACGCTGGCAACGCAGGGCGGTCTGGTATTTATTGCCGGCACCCAGGATTACTACCTGCGCGCCTTCGACAGCTCAACCGGTAAAGAAGTGTGGAAAGCACGTCTGCCGGTGGGCAGCCAGGGCGGACCAATCAGCTATGTTTCGCCGAAAACCGGCAAACAGTACATCCTGATCTCCGCAGGCGGTGCGCGTCAGTCACCGGATCGCGGTGATTACGTGATTGCTTACGCGCTGCCCGACAGCAAGTAAGCCGCAGTAAAAGAAAGGCCGACATCATGATGTCGGCCTTTTTTATTAACCTTCCGTGGCGTACTCCTTCCTGTAAGGATCCTTACTTACTTCTGCTTAGAGGGGCGACGGCTTTTTTGACCTCCTTTTCTTCCAGCTTCCCTGGCTCTCTCAGGATCGTTCCTGAAATTGCCCCCACTGACTTTGCCGCCCGCGCTACCGGCTTCCCTGGCGCGCTCCGGGTCCTCTGCAAAGTTCCCGGCACCGCCTCGTTGCTTGGTTTGTGTCATAGCAGAGACCTCATCTAAGGGTGTTTTCTTTGATGTGGACTAGCTAGCCACGTTATCCAGTATAGTCAGTTAGTTACGGCGATGCTGTGGGAACTGTCTAAGTTATTCTTCGCCATCGCGCCACAGCGCCTGCAATTCAGGAGGCGCAACGTTTTCCGGAATCAGGATCACAATCGTTCCGGCTTCGCGGTGGGTCGCGTAGCTTATCTGGATGCGGAAATAGCGCTGGTCGCCGCGCCCGATGCTGGTGGCCTGTTCCTCCGGCTCGCCGAGCGGCAGCGCCTGCTCCAGCACGTTGCACACGCGCTGCTTCTGCGGTTCCGGCAGCTGCGCCAGCGCAAATCGCCGCTCGCTGCGCAGGCCGGGGATAAATGCAATGCCGCCTTCACGCGCCAGCTCAATGATGGCGTCATCGGTCAGCTGAATATTCACCTTACACCTACCTCGTGCCACGCGGACTGGATCGCCTGTGCCACCGTATTATCAAAACGTTTTGCGGCATGCTGTACGGTAAAGCGCGCAAAGGTGCTGAAGTCGGCATCCTGCGGTAGTTCCTTATCGCACAGCGTGTCGTACCATGCCTGACCGGCCCGTTCCCAGGCAAAGCCGCCCAGCGCGGTCGCTGCCAGATAGAAGGCGCGATTGGGAATGCCGGAGTTAAGATGCACGCCGCCGTTGTCTTCGCGCGTGTCGATATAGTGATCCATATCGGCAGGCTGCGGATCTTTGCCGA
The DNA here is from genome assembly GCF_059730935.1 of Type-C symbiont of Plautia stali. Lineage (NCBI taxonomy): Bacteria > Pseudomonadati > Pseudomonadota > Gammaproteobacteria > Enterobacterales > Enterobacteriaceae > Type-C symbiont of Plautia stali. The sequence continues at coordinate 1,157,568 of NZ_AP035923.1, forward strand.
GCAGCGGATCGTCATAGGCGGTACCGGGCGCGGACATCGAGCGCAGGCCGCTGCCCTTAATACCCGCCGCCAGCAGCCCTTCGCCGATGATCCAGTCGGCCTGATCGGCGCTTTGCCTGAGGTGATACTGCTTCACCAGCGAGCCAAACACATCGGACATCGATTCGTTGAGCGCACCCGCCTGCTGGAAGTAAATCAGCCCGGCTTCGGTTTCGGTCACGCCGTGCGTCAGCTCGTGCGCGACCACATCAATGGCAATGGTAAAGCGATTGAAGATCTCACCGTCGCCGTCGCCAAACACCATTTGCTGGCCATTCCAGAAGGCGTTCTGATACTCCTTGCCGTAATGTACGGTGCCATCCAGTTTCAGGCCTTTGTTGTCCAGCGAGTTGCGCTGGTAGATCTGCCAGTAGAAATCATAGGTGATGCCGAGATAGTTCCACGCTTCGTCGGCGGCGACGTCACCGTTACCGGGCTGGCCTTCTTCACGGATTAAGGTGCCGGGCAGATTTTGTGTGTTGCCCGCATCGTAAATGGCGCGCAGTACGCTGCCGGGCTGCGCGGTGCTGGCTGCGCTGGTGGTATGGGGATGTTCCGCCATCAGTTGTTGCACGTGGGTGAGGGTGCGCCGCGCGTAATCCTGCTGTGCGCCGGAACAGTTATCGATAATGTTTCGCAGAATGTACGGAGGAATAACGCTGTAAGGCATGTCGGACTCCCTGACGGATGGATATGTCAGAAAGTATAGACCCGCTTATCAATCGCGCGCCGCTGCGTCTGCGGTGCGCGCGATTTACGGGCTGTTATCAACCGTTTATGCGGCTGAAAAGGTTATCACGCCTTACGGCTGCGCGTTTTTTGCGGCTGTAACGTCGTCACCTGACTCTCCACCCAGCCATCATCCAGCCGGGTACGCAGCAAATCACCGGCATGCAGCTGACGGGTCTTTTTCACCACCTGACCCTGCGCATCAGTGGTGACGCTAAAGCCACGCGCCAGCGTCGCCAGCGGACTTACGCCTTCCAGCTGTGCTGCCAGCGTACCAAAACGCTGCCGGCTGTGATTGAGCTGTTTTTCCATGCCCTGCTGCAGCCGGTAGTGCCACTGCTGTAACTGCTGCTGAGCGCGCAGAATACGTCCCTGCGGCTGCTGGGATTGCAGGCGCTGCAGCAGGCGGTCCTGCTGGCGATGCGCCAGGCGCAGCCGCTGGTCGACCGCTTCCTGCAGACGACGCTGCAGCTGAATCAGCGTGGTTTGCTGCCGTGCCAGGCGCAGCTGCGGATGCTGCTGTTGCAGACGATGCTGCAGCCGGGTGAAGCGGCGCTGCTGCTGCGCCACGTAATAGTCCATCGCCATCTCCATGCGCTGCTGCTGAGACTGCAAACGGCGCAGCAGCTCGATCTGGTTGCGGCTCACCAGCTCGGCAGCGGCAGAAGGCGTCGGCGCGCGCAGATCGGCAACAAAGTCGGCGATGGTGACATCGGTTTCATGCCCAACGGCGCTGACGATCGGCAGGCGGCTGGCAAAGATGGCCCGCGCCACGCGCTCGTCGTTGAAGCTCCACAGATCTTCCAGTGAACCGCCGCCGCGCCCGACAATCAGCACGTCGCACTCGTCACGCTGGTTGGCCAGCTCGATGGCGCGCACGATGGCGGCGGGCGCATCAACGCCTTGCACTGCCGTCGGATAGATCACCACCGGCAGCGAGGGATCGCGGCGATGCAGTACGCGCAGCACATCGTGCAATGCCGCGCCGGTGGCGGAGGTGATCACACCCACCTGGCGCGCCGGCTCCGGCAGCGGCTGTTTAAACTGCTGGTCGAACAGCCCCTCCGCCGCCAGCCGGGCTTTCAGCTGCTCAAACTGTTGCTGCAGCAGCCCTTCACCGGCCGGATGCATGCTTTCGATAATCAACTGATAGTCGCCGCGCGGCTCATACAGCGTGATGCTGGCACGCACCAGCACCTGCTGACCGTGCTGCGGGCGAAAGCTGACGCGTCGATTGCTGTTGCGGAACATGGCACAGCGCACCTGCGCGCCATCGTCCTTCAGGGTGAAGTACCAGTGACCGGAAGCGGGCTGAGTGAAATTGGAAATTTCAGCGCTGAGCCACACCAGGCCCATCTCATTTTCCAGCAGTTGGCGCACCGTGGTGTTCAGGCGGCTGACAGTAAAAATATTGGCGGTTGGCGGTAGCGACATGTGATGAGGATCAAATTTCAAATCAGAGGGTTAATTAACCGATACTACATGCCTGCCCCGGAGGATCAAGACTTTTTCCGAAAAAACACTGGAGGCAACCGATTTCGGCCTGTATAATGCCGCGGCAATATTTTATCTGTTTTAAACGCCCCAGGTGGAGATATTGCAATGTTAAGAATCGCGAAAGAAGCCCTCACATTTGACGACGTCCTGCTCGTTCCCGCTCACTCCACTGTTTTACCCAACACGGCCGATCTCAGCACCCAGCTGACCAAAAACATCCGTCTCAACATTCCTATGCTGTCTGCAGCGATGGACACCGTGACCGAAGCCGGTCTGGCGATTGCGCTGGCGCAGGAAGGCGGTCTGGGCTTTATCCACAAAAACATGTCGATTGAGCGCCAGGCGGATGAAGTTCGCAAGGTGAAAAAACACGAAAGCGGCGTCGTAACGGAGCCACAGACCGTGCTGCCAACCACCACGCTGGCCGAGGTGAAAGAGCTGACCGAACGTAACGGCTTCGCCGGTTACCCGGTGGTTAACGCTGACAACGAGCTGGTGGGCATCATTACCGGTCGTGACGTGCGCTTCGTGACCGATATGACGCTGCCGGTGACCGCGGTCATGACGCCGAAAGAGCGCCTGGTGACGGTGAAAGAGGGTGAAGCGCGTGAAGTCGTGCTGCAGAAAATGCACGAAAAACGCGTCGAGAAAGCGCTGGTTGTTGACGACAGCTTCCACCTGCTGGGCATGATTACCGTTAAAGATTTCCAGAAAGCTGAGCGTAAACCCAACGCCTGTAAAGATGCGCAGGGTCGTCTGCGCGTCGGTGCCGCGGTGGGTGCCGGTGCCGGCAACGAAGAGCGCGTTGATGCGCTGGTCGCTGCGGGCGTTGACGTGCTGCTGATCGACTCCTCGCACGGCCACTCCGAAGGCGTGCTGCAGCGTATCCGTGAAACCCGCGCAAAATATCCAGACCTCGAAATCATCGGCGGCAACGTGGCGACCGGTGCAGGCGCACTGGCGCTGGCTAATGCGGGCGTGAGCGCGGTGAAAGTGGGCATCGGCCCGGGCTCCATCTGTACTACCCGTATCGTTACCGGTGTTGGCGTACCGCAGATCACGGCAGTATCCGACGCGGTTGAAGCGCTGGAAGGTACCGGTATTCCGGTCATCGCTGACGGTGGTATCCGTTTCTCTGGCGACATCGCCAAAGCTATCGCCGCGGGCGCGTCGGCGGTAATGGTCGGCTCCATGCTGGCCGGTACCGAAGAGTCGCCGGGCGAAATCGAGCTCTACCAGGGCCGTGCGTTCAAATCCTACCGCGGTATGGGTTCACTGGGCGCGATGTCCAAAGGCTCGTCTGACCGCTACTTCCAGAGCGATAACGCCGCCGACAAACTGGTGCCGGAAGGTATCGAAGGGCGCGTTGCCTATAAAGGCCGCCTGAAAGAGATCGTGCACCAGCAGATGGGCGGCCTGCGCTCCTGCATGGGCCTGACCGGTTGCCCGACCATCGACGATCTGCGCACCAAAGCCGAGTTCGTGCGCATCAGCGGCGCCGGCATCAACGAAAGCCACGTGCACGATGTGACCATTACCAAAGAGTCACCGAACTACCGCATGGGTTCATAATCCCGTAAGATTTCCCGCCCGGCTCCAGCCGGGCGCTTTTATTATTAAGTCCATCCCAATGGAAACGCCTCAATGACGACTGAAAATATTCATAAACATCGTATTTTGATCCTCGATTTTGGTTCTCAGTATACGCAGCTGGTCGCGCGCCGCGTGCGTGAGCTGGGCGTCTACTGCGAACTCTGGGCGTGGGATGTCACCGAAGAGCAAATCCGCCAGTTCAACCCGAACGGCATCATCCTCTCCGGTGGCCCGGAAAGCACCACCGAGCACAACAGCCCGCGCGCGCCGGAATATGTGTTCAACGCCGGTGTGCCGGTGCTGGGCGTGTGCTATGGCATGCAGACCATGGCGATGCAGCTGGGCGGTAAGGTTGAAGGCTCGAACGAGCGTGAATTTGGTTATGCGCAGGTTGAAGTGACAACCCCGAGCGCGCTGGTGCGTGATATCGAAGATGCCATCAGCGCGGCGGGCAAACCGCTGCTCGACGTGTGGATGAGCCACGGTGACAAAGTCACGGCGATCCCGGCAGACTTCGTGACGGTTGCCAGCACCGAAAGCTGCCCGTTTGCCATCATGGCCAACGAAGAGAAGCGTTTCTACGGCGTGCAGTTCCACCCGGAAGTGACGCACACCCGTCAGGGCCTGCGCATGCTGGAGCGTTTTGTGCGCGACATCTGCGGCTGTGAAGCGCTGTGGACGCCAGCCAAAATCATCGAAGATGCGGTAGAGCGCATCCGTGAACAGGTAGGTGAAGACCGCGTGATTCTCGGCCTGTCCGGCGGCGTGGACTCGTCCGTGACCGCGATGCTGCTGCACCGCGCGATTGGTGAGCGCCTGACCTGTGTGTTCGTCGATAACGGACTGCTGCGTCTGAATGAAGCTGAGCAGGTGATGGACATGTTCGGCGACCACTTTGGTCTGAACATCGTGCATGTTGCGGCAGAAGGGCGCTTCCTCGACGCGCTGGCGGGCGAGAACGATCCGGAAGCCAAACGTAAAATCATCGGCCGCGTGTTCGTGGAAGTGTTCGACGAAGAAGCACTGAAGCTGACCGACGTGAAGTGGCTGGCGCAGGGCACCATCTATCCGGACGTGATTGAGTCGGCGGCTTCAGCTACCGGTAAAGCGCACGTGATCAAATCGCACCACAACGTGGGCGGTCTGCCGAAAGAGATGAAGATGGGCCTGGTTGAGCCGCTGAAAGAGCTGTTCAAAGATGAAGTGCGTAAAATCGGTCTGGAACTCGGCCTGCCTTACGACATGCTGTACCGCCATCCCTTCCCGGGCCCGGGTCTGGGCGTGCGCGTACTGGGTGAAGTTAAGAAAGAGTACTGCGACCTGCTGCGCCGTGCCGATGCCATCTTTATCGAAGAGCTGCGTAAAGCCGATCTGTACAACAAAGTCAGCCAGGCCTTTACCGTGTTCCTGCCGGTGCGCTCCGTCGGCGTGATGGGCGATGGGCGTAAATACGACTGGGTGGTTTCCCTGCGTGCTGTCGAAACCATCGACTTCATGACGGCCCACTGGGCGCACCTGCCGTACGACTTCCTCGGCCGCGTCTCCAACCGCATCATCAACGAAGTGAACGGCATTTCACGCGTGGTTTATGACATTTCAGGTAAACCGCCTGCGACGATTGAGTGGGAGTAACGCCCGCACTGGCAACCGCCAGCACCTGAAGCCTCAAAGCCCGCGTAACTGCGGGCTTTTTTATCCTGCCATCTTTCGCATCGCCCGATCAGCGCAGAATTCAGATACAGCGCCTACAACCGCGCCGCCTGTAGTTCAATAAATTCCCTGAACCACTGCTGGGCGGGATGCGCGTCGCTGCGCCGGTGCCAGATCAGGTTGAACACCATTTCGGGCAACGACAGCGGTGGAGGGAACAGCACCAGCTGGCGACTGGCCTGCGCATGCAGCGCCACGCGCTTCATCACGGTCGCCGTCATGTGGGTTTGCGCCACGATAGACGGCACCGTAAACATCTGCTGGACCGTCAGCCCCAGTCGGCGCTTTTTACCCTGCTGCGCCAGCACCTGATCAACCAGGCCGTACAGTTCACCTTCCGGCGAGACCAGAATATGCGGCAGAGCCAGGTAGCTCTCCATGTCCATGCCGCGTCTGGCCGCCGGATGGTTGCTGGCGACGATGGTGACGAATTCGTCGCGCAATACCGGCCGGGAGATGATGCGGCTATCGCTGTGCGTAGGCATGACGCCGATGGCGACATCAATCGCGCCGGCATCTACGCATGATCGCGGTTGGTAAACGCCTGCACATTCAATGACACGCCGGGGGCGGCGTCCTGTAGCGCCTGCATTAACGAAGGCAGCAACACGAAAGCCGGATACTCCGACACGCCCAGCTTGAAGTTTATTTGCGCTTTTTCCGCTGCAAATACGGGCTTTGCCACCAGCGTCGCTTCGAGCTGGCGCAACGCCCCGGCGATGGGGCCGGACAGATCGCGCGCACGCGCGGTTGGCAGTAAACCCTCCGCGCTGCGCATGAACAGCGGGTCACCGAACAGGGTGCGTAATCGCGACAAAGCGGCGCTCATCGCCGGCTGGCTGACGCCCACATGGGTTGCCGCCCGCGTGACGTTGCGCTCGTTCATCAGCGCGTCAAAAGCCACTAACAGATTGAGATCGATGCCATGAAAATCCATACGGCAAATAATCACTCATATTTAATATTTGTTGGACGAATTGTAGGGCGCTGCGCAAAATTCCACAACCAACCCTCACCTGAAAGTGAATAACGATGAATCCAGCAGCAGAATACGTACAACGGCTCAAAATTGAACGACAGGCGGTAGAGACGCTCTATCAGGCCTTCAGCGACAACAACCCCGATCTGGTCGATAGCGTGCTGGCTCCGTCATGGGAAGACATTCCGCTGGCGCCGGGACAGGCGCCCGGGCCGGAAGGCATCAAGCCGATCATTCGCATGCTGGCGCAGGCTTTTCCGGACGTGCAGATCGTGGTGCATGACATGATTCAGGAACCTGGCCGCATCGCGGCGCGGGCGGAAATCAGCGGCACCCATCTCGGCGAAATTTTCGGTATCGCGCCGACTGGTAAGAAAGTGAGCTTCCGTCTGCATGAGTTCCATGCGCTGGAGGACGGCCGTCTGATCACCACCTGGCACATGGAGGATTGGTTTGGCCTGTTCCTCCAGCTTGGCCAGTTTCCGCCACAAGCCTGAATCAGACCGGAGAGTTGATAATGAAAGCAGCATTGATTGATACGTTTGGCACCGCCGATGTGCTGACGATTGGCGAACGTCAATTACGCGCCGCCAGTCCGGATGAGGTGACGGTGCAGGTTGAAGCGGCGAGCGTTAACCCGCTGGATGTGAAAATCATCTCAGGGCACATGCAGCAGGTTTTCCCGGTGGACCTGCCTTACGTGCCGGGCATGGATTTCTGCGGCGTGATTACAGCAGCTGGCGAGCGCGTTAGCCATTTAAAACCGGGCGATCGCGTATTCGGGCGCACGCCACCTGGCGCAGGCGGGGCTTTTGCCCAAAGCCTGGTGATCGCCGCCGATGACGTATGCCTTGTCCCGGCAGCGATGAGCGCCGAACAGGCCGCAGCGCTGCCTACCGCGTTTGGCTCCGCGCAGCAGGCATTGTTCGATGTGGGCCAGCTGCAGCGCGGCGAGCGCGTGCTGATTCACGCCGCAGCGGGTGGCGTCGGCAGCATGGCCGTCCAGCTGGCGCATCAGGCGGGCGCTTATGTCATCGCTACGGCGTCGGCGAAAAATCACGCGCTGGTGACCAGTCTGGGCGCCGATGAGGTGATTGACTACCGCACGCAGGACTTTGCAGCAACGCGCGATATCGACCTGGTGATAGACAGCGTCGGCGGCGAAACGCTGAGCCGCTCCTGGTCCGTGCTGCGCGCCGGCGGGCGCATTGCAACGCTGGTGGAGTTTGGCATCACGCCCGTCGGCGGCCAGCACGGCGAGTTTGTCTTCTTCGCCAGCGCGACGCCGTATCTTGCCCGGGCGAGCAGCCTGTTCCAGGCCGGGCAGTTACAGGTCATCACCGACGCTATCTTTTCGCTGGATGATGCACGCTCCGCGCTGGAGAAGGTGGCGACCGGCCATGCGCGCGGCAAAGTGATTATCCGCGCCAACCCTTAACGCCTGGCGTCATGTCGCAGTAAAAACGCGCCCGCTACCCCGCGGGCGTTTGTTTACCGGTCTGTCGCAGGGGATAAGGATGTGTTAATAATCTGGCGTTAACGGCAGAGGCTTCAGGAGGAAACGTGCTGTTTAATTTCAGAGCCGCGGGCAGGCGCGCACCACCTGGCAAACGCTCGCTGACATCCATCATCATTCTCTATCTTGCGATGCTGTGCGGTACGGCTTTTCTCGCGTTTCTGCCGCTGATCTGCGCGATGGGCGCCGGATATGTCGCCAGTCTGGCAGGCTGCCAGCTGGACGAAGGCAACGTGCATCCCTGTTACATCCTGGGAGAAGATCGCGGCCAGTTGCTGTATGAATTAGGCGTCATGGGCTGGTTCCTGCTCGGCACCATTCCCCTGGGTGGGATACTGTTTTTACTCGCAACGCTCACCTTCATCGTTCAGCTGGTGGGCTATTACCGGCAAACACGCGCTGAGGGTAATCGGTAATTTGCGTCAGCTCTGTTCCGCACAAATCTCCAGGCAAAAACCGAGAAATGCCTCCACCGCCGCCGGGGCCAGACGGCGCGAAGGCCGGGTGATAAACAGCGGATAGGTTTCGTCAGGCCAGTCGGGGAAAAGTTCGACCAGTTCACCGCTGGCGATCAGATGTTGCACGCTCAGCGCCAGCACCTGGGCTACGCCGGCACCGCCGACGCACGCCTGTACCATTAAATCCGGATCGGTGGTGGTCAGATGGCCGTGGGTGGCGACCGTCAGCCGCTGCGTGCCACGATGAAACTCCCAGCTAAAGGGCTTATTGCTGCGCGGATCGATGTATTGCAGGCAATTGTGCTCAGTCAGCTGCTGCGGCTGCGTCGGGCGGCCACAGCGTGCCAGATAGTCCGGGGCGGCCACCGTCAGGACGCGCGTTTGTAACAGCAGGCGTGAGGTCATAGTGGACGGCGGCTGCGGCCCGAAACGCACCGCAACATCAATACCTTCTGCTACCAAATCGCCCACATCGGGCTGCTGCAAAATCGTCAGTTCCAGATGCGGATAACGGGCACGCAGCAGCGGCAGCTTTGCCGCCAGCACATAGCGGGAAAACAGCGGATTGAGGCTCACGCGCAGCGTACCGCGCACCGTCACGGCGGCGCCGGAAACGTAGTTTGCTGCTTCTTCAATCCCTTCCAGATGCGGCGCCGCCCGCTCATACAGGCTGGCACCTTCGCTGGTGAGATGCAGGGTGCGGGTGGTGCGATCCAGCAGGCGCACGCCGAGACGCTGTTCCAGTCGTGAAATCGCCCGGCTGACGCCCGAGGCGGACAACCCTAGCACCTCACCGGCGCGGCTGAAGCTGCCGGCTTCAACCACGGCTGCCAGCACGCTCATGCCGGATAATAGTCGGCCATCAAAACTCATCCTGTTCTCCATCTTTGATTTTTAGCAAAGATCATTTGCCTGAGCCTACCTTTATCAAATATGCGCTGCAACTTATTGTGTGCCCCGAAACGCGACCGGCACTGACCGCCGGATTCCTGATCTCTTTTGAGGAGAATGTTATGACTGTACGGCGCACCCTTTTTAAAGGCGGCACTATCCTGACGCTGGACGCCAGCGTGCCCGACCTCGTCTGTGGCGATGTGCTGATTGAGGACGATCGTATTGCCGCCGTGGGGGAAAACCTTTCCGCCGACGATGCGCAGGTGATTGATGCCCGCGGCCATATCGTGATGCCGGGTCTGGTGGATGCGCATCACCATATGTGGCTGGGCGCGATGCGCCGCCTGATGCCCAACGTTGACGACCTGTTTGCCTATATCGATGTGGTGGCAGAAACGCTCGGCGCGCACTACCGTCCGCTGGATATGTACCTCAGCACCCGGCTGACGGCGCTGGCTTGCCTGGATGCCGGCATCACCACGGTGATTGATGCCTGCCACAGTTCACGCAGTCCGGCGCATACCGATGCGGCGCTCGACGCGCTGCAGGAGAGCGGGATTCGTGCGCTGCACATGGTTGGCGCAGCAATGGATAAGCAGGTTTCCAGCGATCATCTGCCGGGCGATCTGGCCCGTCTCGCCAGCCGCTGGAACCACGCCGGCAGTCGCGTGCAGGTTGGCCTGTTTGGCCAGCTCAACCTGGCGTGGTGGCGCGTGGCGCGCGAGCTGGATATGCGCATTCTCACTGAGTTTATTGGTGACCTGGCGCAGCTGCCGGCGGAGTTTGCCGAAGCCGGCTTGCTGGGTCCGCACAACATTTTCAACCACTGTACGCGCGTACCGGCGCACACCTGGCAGCAGCTGGCGGACGCGGGCGTCAACATTACCGTTAATCCGCGTTCGGATGCGCTGTTTGGTTTCGACGACGACAGCTTTGCCTGGCAGCAGGCGGTCGATCGCGGAATGACGCCGGCGCTCGGTATCGATCTCGATACCGCCTTCGGCAGCGATCTGTTCGGTGAAATGCAGGCGCTGTTTAACCAGCAGCGCTCAGCGATGCGCTATCGCCGCTTCCGGGGCGAAAGCGACGTACCGGCACCGATTAGCGTGGAAGCCGTACTGCAGTCGGCCACGATTAACGGCGCGCGTGCGGCCGGGCTGGAGCAGCAAACGGGCACGCTGACGCCAGGTAAACAGGCCGACGTTATTATGCTGCGCACCGATGGTATCGGCGTTTTCCCGCTGACCAGCGTGACGGCAACGGTGGTGCAGGCGGTGCAACGCGCCGATGTTGATACCGTGATGGTGGCGGGTGAACTGCGTAAACGTCATGGTCAGTTGCTCAACGTCGATGTGGCACAGCTGAACGCGGAAATCACCGCTTCGCGCGACTATCTGCTGAATGCCAGCGGCTATCACCATCCTTTGTTTGCCTGATTTTCCGCAGCGCGGCGGCCTGCCGCGCTGTCTGTTCATTTATGGAGGCTGTTATGTCTGCATTAAGCGCGCAGGCTGAAGCTGCGCATTTGTCGCGACCGGCGACCGGCGTGATTGCCGCGCTGTTTTGCGGTTATCTGGCGGTCGGCTTGCCGCTGCCGGTAATCCCGCTGTTTATCCATCAGCATCTCGGTTTCAGCAACCTGTGGGTCGGGCTGGTGATCGGGATACAGTTTGTTGCCACCGTGCTGACGCGCGGTTACGCCGGTCAACTGACCGATCGCGTTGGCGGTAAGCGCTCGGCGCTGCAGGGCGCGGCGGTGTGCGCGCTGGCTGGCGTGCTTTACTGGCTGGCCGCACTGCCGGGCTTTTCACCGGCGGTCAGTCTGGCGCTGGTGATTGCCGGACGGCTGGCGGCGGGTATGGGCGAAAGCCAGTTCGTCACCGGCTGCGTGGCCTGGTCAATCGCCTCGGTCGGGCCACAGCGTGCCGGTCTGTCGATGTCCTGGACCGGCATCGCCATGTTTGCCGCGCTGTCGCTCGGTGCCCCTGCCGGTATGATGCTGTATCAGCACGTCGGCTTAGCGGCGGCGATGCTGGCCTGCATCGCGGCTCCGCTGCTGGCGGCGCTCATCGCCACGGCTGCCAGCGGGTATCGCGCGGTCGGAGGGGCTCGTTTGCCGTTCTATCGGGTGATTGGCCGCATCTGGCGTGAAGGCTGTGGCCTGATGCTGCAGGGCGTCGGACTGGCCGGCCTGACGGCCTTCGCCTCGCTCTATTTTGCCGCGCGTCACTGGCAGCTGGCCGGCTGGGTGATGACCGCGTTTGGCGTTGGTTTTATCGCCGTGCGCCTGGTGCTGGGACATCTGCCGGATCGCATTGGTGGCTACCGCGTGGCGGCTTATTCACTGCTGGTGGAGGCGCTGGGGCAGATGCTGCTGTGGTTTGCGCCTGACGAAACGCTGGCACTCACCGGCGCTCTGATTACCGGTCTTGGCTGTGCGCTGATCTTTCCCGCCCTCGGCGTGGAAGCGCTGAAGCGCGTGCCGCCGGCCAGTCGCGGCAGCGCCATGGGCGCGTTCGTTGCTTTTCTCGACATCGCTTATGGTATTTCCGGACCGATTGCCGGTGCCATCGCCAGCCACTTCAGCTATGCCGCCGTCTATCTGTTTGGTGCGGCCTGTGCGCTGTTCGGTGCGCTGCTGGCGCTGACATCGCGCGCCGCTTCACTTCACGCTTAAGGAGTTTTCCATGTCACGTATTTTTATTTCCGGTTCATCCACCGGCCTCGGGCTGATGGCGGCTGAACTGCTGGTTGAGCAGGGCCATCAGGTGGTGCTGCACGGACGCAACGCCGCGCGTGCCCGCGCTGCGCAGGAGGCGCTACCGCAGGCTGAAGCCGTGGTCAGCGGCGACGTGATAACCATCGCCGGCGCCCGCAGTGTGGCGCAGCAGGTTAATGCGCTCGGCAGATTTGATGCGGTGATCCACAACGTGGCGGTTGGCTATCGCGAGCCTTATCAGTTAACCGCAGATGGCCTGCCGCATCTGTTCGCCATCAACACGCTGGCACCTTATATTCTTACGGCGCTGATTGAACGGCCGCAGCGGCTGATTTACCTCAGCTCCGGCATGCATCATCATGCCGAAGCTAACCTGGATGATATTTTGTGGCAGCGGCGGCGCTGGCACGCTTCGCAGGCCTATGCTGAGAGTAAACTGCATGATGCCATACTGGCGTTTGCCATCGCCCGGCGCTGGCCGCAGGTATACAGCAACGCGCTGGAGCCAGGCTGGGTGCCGACCAAAATGGGCGGTGCCGGGGCACCCGACGATCTTGATCAGGCGCATCGTACCCAGGTGTGGTTAGCCACCGCCGATGAGGCGCGGGTCAGCGGGGAGTATTTTTATCACCGTCAGGCGCTGGCGGCTAATCCGCAGGCGCGCAATCCACGGCTACAGCAGCAGTTGCTGGCGATATGCGCCGATATCAGTGGTATCGCCCTGCCTGACTAAGGAAAAATCAGCTGACCGGGCACCGCAACGCATTTTTTGTCCACCGCATAGTTGGTGAATACAGACGCTGCCGTTTCGGCGCATCATGGCGGGAGCGTTTTTTCACCACCGGGATGTTCATGCATGTTGCCTGTTAAAGCTGTTTTACTCTCTTTTCTCTGTGTGGTGTTACTGTCGCTGGCGGCCAGCCTGGCGCAGGCGACGCGCAGCGGTGAGTTCACCACCGAACGCGGTGGCTGGGCGACGGCGCGGCGTGATTCGGCCGGGCTGGCACCGGATCCGCAGCGCTTCGCCAGTGAGGCGATTGTGCAGGTGTATGCCGCGCCGACCTACGGCTGGAAAGGCGCGGTGGCCGTGCATCCGTGGATTATCTTTAAGCGCGCCGGAGAAACCCGCTACAACCGTTATGAGGTGATCAGCTGGGGCAGCGGCGATAAAGTGCGGCGCAACAGCAATCTGCCGGACGGCTACTGGTACGGTGCGCGTCCGCGTTTGCTGGTGTCACATCGCGGTGCGGCTGCGCAGGCGATGATCCCGCAGATTGAAGCGGCGATTCAATCCTATCCGTGGCCCAACACCTATCATGCGTGGCCGGGCCCCAACAGCAATACCTTCCTCGCTCACATTGGCCGTGAAGTGCCGGCGCTGAAGCTCGATTTGCCCGCCAATGCCATCGGTAAGGATTTCCGTTCGCTGCTGCATCCGCTAGGCCTGCCGCCATCCGGGCGCGGCGTGCAGCTGTCGCTGCTCGGCGTGCTGGGCGTCACGCTGGGAGCGGAAGAGGGCGTGGAGGTGAATCTGCTGGGACTGAATCTGGGGCTGGATTTCACCCCGCTGCGTCTGCGGCTGCCGTTTATCGGCGGGGTGGGGCAGGATAATTTACAGAAGGATAAGCCCTGAGACAGCGCCGCGCCGCGACAGCATCGGTTCGCGGGCGGCGCGGGCTCGCAGCCGTTAACAGACGCCGAAATCCCCGTCTTCATGATAGAGATTGACGCTGTCGGCCTTCACCTCGATCTCTTTTTTGATCGGATCGTCAACGCGGGCGCACCACAGCGTATCGCCCGCAACGCGCAGCACCTGCATTTTTGGACCACCGGTTTTCGCCTGCACAAAATCATCCACGTTAAACATCACTGCTCTCCAGTTGATTAGGGATCAACGCTGATTGTAGCTGCGCTTCAGTGGCCGTGCAGCAGAAACAGCGTGGCCAGACCGAGGAAGATAAAGAAGCCGCCGGTATCGGTGATGGCGGTGATCAGCACGCTGGAGCCGACCGCCGGGTCGCGTTTGAGTTTGGTCATAATCAGCGGAATCAGCACGCCCATCAGCGCCGCCAGCAGCAGATTCAGCACCATCGCCAGCATCATCACGCCGCCCAGTTGCAGATTGTCGTACATCAGCCAGGTTACGCCGCCCATGATGCCGCCCCAGAACAGGCCGTTAAGCAGCGCCACGCCGAGTTCACGCGCAATCAGAAACGAAAAGTTGCCGGGTTCAACCTGATGCAGCGCCAGCGCGCGTACGATCATGGTGATGGTCTGATTGCCGGTGTTACCGCCAATGCCGGCGACAATCGGCATCAGCGTGGCCAGCGCCACCAGCTGCGAAATAGTGTCCTCAAACAGACCAATGACGCGCGAGGCGATAAACGCCGTACACAGGTTGACGGCCAGCCAGGTCCAGCGCTTTCTTACCGCTTTGCGCACCGGTGCAAACACGTCCTCGCCCTGGCTGATGCCGCCCATCTTACGGATGTTGCTTTCGTTCTCTTCGTTCACCAGGTCAATCACATCTTCCACGGTGATACGACCAATCAGCTTGCCTTTGGCATCGGTTACCGCAGCAGAAATCAGGTTATAGCGTTCGAAGGCGCTGGCGGCCTCTTCCGCTTTGTCATCCAGCTGGAAAGTGGTGGGGCGCGCGTTCATCACCTCAGCCACCAGCGTTTTAGGTTTGTTGAGCAGGATATCGGTCAGCGCCAATTCACCCAGCAGCTGATTGTGTTCGTCGGTGATGAAGATTTTATCGGTGCCGTCCGGCATGCTTTTGCGCTTGCGCAGAAAGCGTTGCACCGTCGCCAGCGTCACGTCTGAGCGCACGGTCAGGATATTGAAGTCCATCACCTGGCCGACGCGATCGCGATCCAGCTCAATCACATCCAGCAGCCGGGCGCGCAGGCTGGGATCGAGCGTGGTGAGCAGGCGGCCGGTGAGATCGCGCGGCAGATAACGCGCCAGATAGACCTGATCGTCAATATCCAGCGGCTCGATGGCGCGCAGGATTTCGCGGTCGGTCATCTCTTCCGTCAGGCTGGCCCACACGGTTTCGGAGGCCTCCACCAGCACGCGACCGCGCTGCTCGTAGGGCACCAGCCGCCACAGTGCCA
The DNA here is from genome assembly GCF_059730935.1 of Type-C symbiont of Plautia stali. Taxonomy (NCBI): domain Bacteria; kingdom Pseudomonadati; phylum Pseudomonadota; class Gammaproteobacteria; order Enterobacterales; family Enterobacteriaceae; species Type-C symbiont of Plautia stali. The sequence continues at coordinate 1,172,824 of NZ_AP035923.1, forward strand.
GACGCTCCTCTTCCGGCAGCGCTTCGAGAATGTCCGCCAGGTCGGCCGCGTGCAGCTGCGGCAGTTCATGCTCCAGCTGCTGACGCCAGCCGGTGATTTTGCGCAGTTCGGCGGCGTTGAGGTCGACGGATTTATCCAGCAGCACATCGACTAAATCGTGCTCGCTGAGCAGAAGGTGCAGAATTCGCTGGCGGGTTTCTGATAGTTGTTGTGCGTGCGAAGCAGACATAACGCGTCCTTTGTGTCTGTAAAGTCAGGTCAAAGTGTAGCGCGTTGCGGGTAAAGTGGGCGTAACAAGCAGCATTGCCGCGGCGGACAATGTGATGGCAGAGCGACGATGACCCGCAAATTCCTTAGCGCGTCTCGCTGGTGCTCAGTGTGACCGGTTCAGGTGCGGCTTTCTTTTGCTGATGATGCTCGATGGCACCGGGAATAATGAAAATCAGACGGCCAACCAAAATAAAGAAACTGATCAGCAAAACGATGCGGGTCATGGTACCGGTTTTGGGACGTCTTCGTGCAGAGATGGCGCTATTCACGCGGGGTGGTTCCTGTCAAAGCCCGGCTGGGCGGTGGCAACATTTAGTCACAACCCGACCGGGAGGTCAACAGCTGCGTGAAAAATGAGCAGAAAAGGTTAAGGTTGCTTTGATCGATATCAGCCGCCGGGCGAAGCGTGCGTCATCGACTCTGCAGGGGTGTCATTGATGACGACCTAGCCTTTGAATTGGTTCAAAAACGAGGCACTTTTCGTAGCGGCGCAATTTATTGCGCGATGAATCTCGCCGCTACGATAGGGTGCGGCTTGCGTTTTCGTCACCGAACGGCATTACGCCATTGATGACGACCAGAACCTGCATGATGTAACTCATGCCAGTTAGCCTTTGAATTGGTTCAAAAACGAGGCACTTTTCGTAGCGGCGCAATTTATTGCGCGATGAATCTCGCCGCTACGATAGGGTGCGGCTTGCGTTTTCGTCACCGAACGGCATTACGCCATTGATGGCGACCGGACCATCATGATGCCAGCCATCAGTAGCTGGCTTTCTGCGCCAGCAGGGTAGCGAAGCGATACTTAATGCGCTGACCGTGTTCATCGCGGCGATGCAGTTCACCGACCTCTTCGTTGTACTTCACGATGTGCCAGTTACGGTAATAATGGCTCAGCTCGCCCGATTTAAAGGTAAACGGGAAGTTTTGCGTGTTGGGATAATCGTCGGTGCTCATCGCCGCCACAATCAGGTTGTAACCGTACTTGCGCGTGCTGGCCTGCATATCGGCGATCAGCTGCGGAATGGTCGCCGGCTGCAGGAACATCATCACCACGGTAGAAAACACAAACTGGTAATCACCGTTGAAACGCACCTGATTCAGGTCGCACTGTTCGGTATGTATCTGTTGCAGCTGCTCTTCCGCGATGATGCTGTTAAGGCGCTCCAGGCTCTGCGGATTGTTGTCCCAGGCGGTAACAGTAAAACCGTGCTGATTAAGCAGCAGGCTGTTGCGGCCCTGGCCGCAGCCGAGGTCCAGCGCATTACCCACTTCCAGTTTTGGCAGCGCGGCCAGCACTTCGGAGTGGGGCGGCGTCAGGCCGTATTTCTCCGCAAAATAGTTATCGGGGCGTGTTGTCATAGTGCTATTGCGGGCCTGAAGCCCGCGTTACTCCTCTTCCAGCATCAGTTTCCAGCCGGTGACGTCATTCCAGTAAGCCTGCTCCCGCTCCAGATCCAGCTGAACCAGCGTGTTCTGGCTGAGGAAACCGGCCGGGAAGGTCAGCGTCCAGTGACCATCGTCGGTGCTCAGCTTCAGCGTGTCGGGGCGCGTGGTGGCCTGACGCTGATTGTTCAGCAGGGTGCCGAGCCGCAGCAGGAAGATCATCGGCAGGAACTGTTTCTTTTTAAACAAGGTGAAACGCGGCATCTCATCCTGCTTCACCGCTTTACGGTGGAAGCGTACCAGCGTGGCCAGCAGCATCTGTTGATCCTGATTAAAGCCCGGCATATTGGAGTTTTGCAGGATGTAGGCCGAATGACGCTGCATACCGCTGTGGTTGATGGTCAGCCCGACTTCATGCAGCAGCGCTGCCCACTTCATCAGCGCCGTCAGCTGGGGGTTGGCCAGCTTCGGGTTCTGCTCCAGCCACTGGCTGTACAGCTGTTCGGTGGTTTCCAGCACGCGGCGTGCCTGGTCGCTGTCGATGGCGTAATGATTTGCCAGGCTCTGCGCGGTACGGCTGCGGATATCCTGATGACGGAAGCGGCCCTCCATCTCATACAGCACGCCCTCACGCAGCGCGCCATCCGACAGGCGCAGCTCGCGAATGGCCAGCGCGTCAAACACGCCACACAGAATCGCCAGCCCCGGCACAAACACCGCCTTGCGCTCATCCGACAGGCCCGGCAGGCTCAGGGCAGCAAAGGATTTGTGCTTCAGCACTTCGCTCACCAGCATGTCGAGGTTTTCCGGCGTCACGCGCTTCTCTTTCTCGCCCATCGCCAGCAGCACTTCACAGGCCGCTTTGATACTGCCGGACGCGCCCAGCGCATATTGCCAGCCCTGCAGACGATACTGCCACGCCAGCGTTTCCAGCTTTTGCGCGGCGGCAAGCCGGGCGCGACGGAAATTCTCCTGGCTAATCTCGCCTTTCGGGAAGTAGAGGTTGGCGAAGCTGACGCAACCCATGCGGCGACTCTCCACCAGTTGCGGCTCAAAATCTTCGCCGATCACCAGCTCGGTTGAACCGCCGCCGATATCAATCACCAGCTTGCGGCCTTTCTCCGGCTGCGTGTGCTCAACGCCCATAAAGATCAGGCGCGCTTCTTCATTGCCGGAAATCACCTCAATCGGATAAGGGATGACCTCCGCGGCGCGCTGCAGAAACTCTTCCGCGTTGGATGCGATGCGCAGCGTGTGCGTACCGACGATGGTGACGTTGGCGGCGCTGAACCCCTGCAGGCGCTCGGCAAACAGCGCCAGGCAGCTCAGCCCGCGCTCCATCGCTTCTTCGCTCAGGCGATTTTGCGCATCCAGCCCGTCGGCGAGGTGCACGCGCTGTTTCAGGCGTCCCAGCACCTGCATGGCGCCATCCACCACACGGGCAATCACCATGTGGAAGCTGTTCGAGCCGAGATCGATGGCGGCGAATTCCTGTGGTTTCGGCGTACTTTTATGGGAGATTGGCATAGGCGTTATTCGGGTTGTTCCAGTTTCTTGATGTAATCGTAAATCGCCAGCTGCGAGCGCACCTTCTTGCGATTGCCGCGCGGAACATAACGGTTACTCAATTCTTTGTCTACGATGCGGGCTTTTACCGTATCACTTAACAGAATGGCAATGATATCCAGTATGCGCTGTTTCAGGCGCGGATCGAGCACCGACACCGCCACTTCGATACGATAATCGATGTTGCGCGTCATCCAGTCCGCCGACGACAGGAATACTTTTTTATCGCCGCCGCTTTCAAAAATATAGACGCGGTCGTGCTCAAGGTAGCGGTCAACGATACTGGTGATGCGAATATTTTCACTGATGCCCGGCAAATCGGGGATTAGCGAGCACATGCCGCGCACCAGCAGGTTGATCTTCACGCCGGCCGATGAGGCGGCATACAGCCGATCCACCAGACCATTGTCCACCAGGTTGTTGATTTTCAGCGTAATGCCGGAAGGATTGCCCTGCTGCGCGTTGGCAATCTCGTTATCAATCAGCTGATACAGCATGGCGCGCGAGTTTTGCGGCGACACCATCAGGTGTTCGAACGTTACCGGGCGATACGGGTTTTCGATAAAGTTAAATACGCGCCGGACTTCGTTGGTGATGCGCGCATCGGCGGTCAGCAGCGAATAGTCGGTGTAAATACGCGCGGTTTTTTCGTTGAAATTGCCGGTTCCGATGTGGGCGTAACGCACCACTTCTTCGCCCTCGCGGCGGGAGATCAGGAACAGCTTGGCGTGAATCTTCAGGCCGGGCGCTGAGAAGATCACGTGCACGCCCGCTTCGGTCAGCCGCTTCGCCCAGCGAATGTTGGCTTCTTCATCAAAGCGCGCCTGTAGCTCGACCACCACCGTGACCTTTTTACCATTGTAGGCGGCGTGGATCATCGCATCCATAATGCGCGAATTCTTGGCCACGCGGTAAATGTTGATCTTGATGGCCAGCACGTTCGGGTCAAACGACGCCTGACGCAGCAGCTCCAGCACGTGCTCAAAGGTGTGGTACGGATAGTAAAGCAGCACATCGCGGTTGCGGATGGCATCAAAGCCGTTGCGGAAGCCATCAAAACCGATATGACGAATCTGCGGCAGCGGGCGATTTTCCAGGTTGGCTTTGCCCACGTTCGGGAAGCCGATGAAATCTTTGAAGTTATGATAACGGCCGCCCGGCACAATCGAGTCGTAGCTGGAGATCGACAGCTTATGGCGCAGCATTTCCACCATCGCATCGGGCATATCGCGCTGATAGACAAAGCGCACCGGCTCAGCGGTCAGGCGCTGTTTCAGGCTGGAGGACATCAGCTCCAGCAGGCTGGATTCCATCTCCGTGACCAGGTCGTACTCGGCGTCGCGCGTCATTTTCATTGAATAGGCGTTCAGCGCATCGTAATCAAAGAAGCCTTTAAAAATCTCATCAAGGCAGTAGCGCAGAATGTTGTCCAGCAGAATCATTGGCTTGCGACGGCGCGGCGATTCTGCCGGCAGATTCACAAAGCGCGGCACTTTATCGGACGGGATCTCCAGCAGGGCGTAACGGATTTCTTCGCCGCGGATAATCTCCACCGCCAGATAGGTGTAGTCGTCTTTCAGGAACTCAATCAGGTCGGTGTCGTGGTTGATCAGAATTGGCGTGACGTGCTGGCGCAGCTGATGCTTGAAGTAGTAGCGCAGCCACTCCTGCTGATTGGGTGACAGCTGGCGCTCGTTGATCAGGAAAATCTGGTTGCGCGCCATTTCCAGCAGCAGGTCGTTATACAGCGCATCGAACTCCTGATCCGATTTCTGTACCCGCAGCTGAATCTTTTTCAGCAAATGGCGCAGGGTGGTGGGCGTCCCCTGTTCTTCGCCAATCAGAATGCGGCGCTTGAGATCGGCAAAGCGCACTTTATAAAACTCTTCCAGGTTATTGGAATAGATGCCGAGAAAACGCATGCGCTCAATGAGCGGATTGCTTTTATCAGCGGCTTCCTGCAGCACGCGTTCGTTAAAGGTTAACCAGCTTAGTTCTTTTTCTATATACAGCTTTTCCTGACCCATTCTGACTCCGTGATGCTGTTGCTGGACGGAATGTCCGGCGGAATAAACGCAAAATTGCGGTTCCGCTCAGTGTCCTCCACCATTATGGCGAGAGTATGGCAGCCTTGTCCAACCTCAACAGTTGTCTTATCAATCAGCTACGGGCAACATAGCGGCATAACTTCAAGGGTAACTCTGGCCTGCATGAGCATAAATCGTATTCCTGTCCACTTTAGTGACCGTCGTCGACGCGCCATCGATCAGTTCGTGCGCCGCATCGTCACGGCCTGCGGTGTGGGAATTTTACTGCTGATGCTGCTGCTGTTCTTCTGGCTGATTTGGGTGGTGATGCCGCTGTTCAGCGCGCCGGGCATGCAGCCGACGCTCAGTCAGCAGCTGTGGGACAAAGCCCCGGCGCTGGCGCTGGGCAGCGAAGGCCAGCTCGGCTGGCGCATCAGCCGCAACGAAGCGCGCTTTATTCCGCTCGACGGCCAGCCAGCGGGCGACGCGCTGGCGCTGAACGGCCAGCCGCAGGCGGCGGTGACCAGCAGCGACGGCGGCAGCGTATTGCTCAATATGCAGGGCGATCTGTTGCTGATGCAACCGCTCATCCACGGCCAGCACGGTGAATGGTATTTCCCGCTGGGCGATCGGCCGCTGCATCTGCCGCAGGGCGCGGTCAGCCAGATGGCGCTGGCAGTGCCGGGCGATCACCAGTGGCGCATCGCCGCACAGACGCCGGCCGGTATCAGCCTGCTGACCTTTGCCGGCCAGAAGCGCGTCGACCAGATTGTATTGCCCGGTGAGCAGGCCGACCTGATGCGGTTGTCACCGGACGGCACGCTGCTGTACACCAGTACCGGACGGCTGTTGCGGGTGTGGCAGATTACGCCGCAGGGTGCGCAGCTGCGGGAAACCCAGACGCTGTCTCAGCAACCGCGCAGCCTGCAACTGCTGGCAGGCGGGCGCAGCTTACTGATTCAGGATGCGCGTGGCATTCAGCAATGGTTTGCCATCACCGGTGACCACGGGCCACGGCTGCAGCAGATTCACACCTTCACGCACAGCGCGGGTGTGCTCGGCATCGTGCCTGAGGCGCAGCGGCGCGTTTTTGCCAGCTTTGACGCGCAGGGCGTGGTGCGCCTGTTCGCCAGCAAGCAGGCGGGCCCGATTGTCACGCGCCAGCTGGCCGCGGGCATCAGCGCGCTGGCGTTGTCTCCGCGCGGCGATAGCCTGATCGTCGAACGTGCCGGACAGTGGCAGCAGTTCGCGCTGGATAATCCGTGGCCCGATTTCAGCTGGCGCAATCTGTGGCAGAAAATCTGGTATGAAAACTATCCGCAGCCGGACTGGGTATGGCAGTCCACCGCCGCCGGCGACAGCTATCAGGCCAAATTCAGCCTGATGCCGCTGGTGATCGGCACGCTGAAAGCAGCGTCGCTGGCGCTGCTGTTTGCTACGCCGCTGGCGCTGGCGGCGGCGATGTATACCGCATGGTTTATGTCGCCGGGCCTGCGCCGCTGGGTCAAGCCGAGCATTGAAATGATGGGCGCGCTGCCGAGCGTGGTGATTGGCCTGATCGCTGGCGTGTGGCTGGCGCCGCACATCAGCCGCGCGCTGCCTGGCGTGATGCTGCTGCCGCTGGTGCTGGCCGCCACGCTGCTGCTGTGCGGCGTGCTCAGTCCGCGTTTGCCGGCGCGCTGGCGGCGGCCCGGGTTTGAAGTGCTGCTGCTGATGCCGCTGCTGTTACTGGTGACGTTACTGACGCTGTGGCTGCCGACACTGTGGTGGACGCAGATGGGCGAACAGCTGGCGCACTATGAGCAGCGTAACCTGCTGGTGGCGGCGCTGGCGATGGGCTTCGCGCTGGTGCCGCTGATCTTTACCCTGGCGGAAGATGCGTTGTTTAGCGTGCCGGTGGCGCTGGGGCAGGGCTCGCTGGCGCTGGGCGCGACACCGTGGCAAACCCTGACGCGCGTGGTGCTGCCGGGCGCGTCGGCAGGCATTTTTGCTGCGCTGATGATCGGCTTTGGTCGTGCGGTGGGCGAAACCATGATTGTGCTGATGGCCACCGGCAACACGCCGGTGAGCGAAGGCGGACTGTTTGCCGGGCTGCGCGCGCTGTCAGCCAATATCGCCATTGAAATGCCGGAAGCCGCGGCGGGCAGCGCCCATTATCGCATCCTGTTTCTCAGTGCGTTGCTGCTGCTGATATTCACGCTGGCGATCAACACCGTGGCGGAACTGATTCGTCAGCGGCTGCGCCAGCGCTACAGTCAGCATGAGGGGCAGGCATGAGCGCGCTGCGTCAAAACGATCGCTGGCGCTGGCTGACTGCCGGTGCGGTCGCCGTCTGCCTGCTGGCATTTACCTTATTAATCGGCCTGCTGGGCTGGCAGGGCGTCAGGGCGTTCTGGCCGCAGCCGGTCGATCAGTATCAGTTCCAGCCGCCGCAGGGGGCACCGCTGATGGTGCTGGGCGAAACGCTGGATCGCCAGCAGCAGGGCGATCGCTGGCGCTACGTAGTGAAAACCGGTAACCGCGATTTTGCCGCGCCGGATTTTCGCGTCATCGTCAGTCAGGGCGAAGCGCAAACCCGACGCCCGGCAGAAGTGCTGGTGCTACAGCGACGCAGTGGCGGCAATGCCTACGGCTGGCTGGTGGAGCTGCGTGAAGACAACGAGGTGCTGACCGCGCGCGACCGCGATGCACTGCTGCAGCAGCGGCTGAAGCAGGTGCATGAGCAGCTGCGCCAGGCGAGCAACATCCGGCGTATCGAAATGGCGCGCCTTAACGCCCAGCTGGAGAGTCTGCAACAGCAGGCTGACGAGCAGCGGCGCGGTGGTCACTTCAGCCTGCAGGATCAGTCAGAACTGGATGCCAACAGCGCGGCACTGCATAAACGCTTCGGCGCGCTGGCGCAGCAGCTGGCGCATCTGCAGCATGAAAGCCAGCGCGATACGCTGGTACTGCGCGACGTGCAGGGCGACGATCATCTGATTCCGCTGGCGCAGGTGGTGGCCGCCTGGTATCCAAACAGCCTAAGCCTCGGGCAGAAAATCGGGCATTTCCTCAGTCAGATCTGGCAGTTTGTCAGCGATTCGCCCACTTCGGGCGGCAGTGAAAATGGCGCGCTGCCGGCGATTTTCGGCACCGTTTTGATGGTGCTGCTGATGTCGGTGATTGTCATGCCGCTGGGCGTGGTGGCCGCCGTCTGGCTGCACGAATACGCCGGGCGCAACGCGCTCACCCGGCTGGTGCGCATTGCGGTGGTGAATCTGGCTGGCGTGCCGTCGATTGTGTATGGCGTGTTTGGCCTCGGCTTTTTTGTCTGGCTGATTGGCGGCACCCTCGATCAGCTGTTCTTCTCCCGCTCGCTGCCCAATCCTACCTTCGGCACGCCCGGCCTGCTGTGGGCGGCGCTGACGCTGGCGCTGCTGACGCTGCCGGTAGTGATCGTCGCCACCGAAGAGGGGTTGTCGCGTATTCCGGACAATCTGCGTCAGGGCTCGCTGGCGCTGGGCGCAACCCAGGCAGAAACCCTGTGGCGCGTGGTGCTGCCGCTGGCGGTACCGGCAATGCTCACCGGCCTGATTCTGGCGGTGGCGCGCGCCGCCGGCGAAACCGCACCGCTGATGCTGGTGGGCGTGGTCAAAATGGTGCCTGAGCTGCCGGTCGATGCGGTGTTTCCTTACCTGCATCTTGACCGTAAATTTATGCATCTCGGTTTTCAGATTTACGATCTGGCTTTCCAGAGCCCGAACATCGACGCCGACCGACCGCTGGTGTATGCCACGGCACTGCTGCTGGTGGCGATCATTCTGTCGCTCAATCTGCTGGCGATGGTGCTGCGCCATCGCCTGCGCGAGCGCTACCGGCTAATGACGCACTAAAAAGGTTTACACATGACGCCCGATTACGCTATTGCGCTCACCGTTAATCAGCTGTCGCTGTGGTACGGCGAACGCCAGGCGCTGAATAACATTGATTTGCAGATCCCGAAGCATCGCATCACGGCGCTGATTGGGCCCTCCGGCTGCGGTAAATCGACGCTGCTGCGCTGCTTCAATCGCATGAACGACGTCATTGATGGCTGCCGCATCGAAGGTGAGATTCTGCTCGATAGCCACGCGGTGATGCAGTCGAACCAGGATCTGCCGGCGCTGCGGCGGCGCATCGGCATGGTGTTTCAGCGTCCCAATCCGTTCCCCAAGTCGATCTATGAGAATGTGGTTTACGGTCTGCGCTTGCAGGGCGTGCGCGATCGTCGCGTGCTGAATGAGGCCTGCGAGCGCGCGCTGCGGGCGGCGGCGCTGTGGGGCGAAGTGAAAGATCAGCTGGGGCAGAATGCGCTGACGCTGTCGAGCGGTCAGCAGCAGCGTCTGGTGATTGCGCGCGCCATCGCCATCGAGCCGGAAGTGCTGCTGCTGGATGAACCCACCTCGGCGCTGGATCCGATCTCAACGCTGGTGATTGAAGAGTTGATGACCACGCTGAAGCAGCATTTCACGCTGGTGCTGGTGACGCACAACATGCAGCAGGCAGCGCGTGTATCCGATTACACCGCGTTTATGCATAACGGGCAGCTGGTGGAGTTTGATGAAACCGACCGGATTTTCACCGCACCGCAGGCGCGGCGCACCGAGGATTACATTACCGGCCGGTTTGGGTAAGTATTGTTAGGTTAGCGCGAAGAATCGCGCCGCTACGAAATGCGCAAAGAAATCATGTAGTAATAAAACCCGGCACAGCCCCGTAGCGGCGCAATTTATTGCGCAATTCCTGCAAGCGCACGGCGTAAAGGTCAATCAATCGTGCGCATAACCTTCCGGCGGCAGCGGTTCGCCATCTAACCACGCTTTGCCCGCGCGCATCTGCAAGCGTCCTTCGACAAACCAGCTGATCACCAGCGGGTAAATCGCGTGCTCCTGATGCTGCACGCGGGCGCTGATCTCAGCTTCGTCATCGTCAGCAAATACCGGCACGCGCGCCTGCAGAATGATCGGTCCACCGTCCAGCTCGTCAGTCACAAAATGCACCGAGGTACCGTGTTCCGCGTCCCCGTTCGCCAGCGCCTGGCGATGCGTATGTAAACCGGGATATTTCGGCAGCAGCGACGGATGAATATTCAGCAGACGATCGTGATAGTGCGCGACAAACGCCGGGCTCAGAATGCGCATATAACCGGCCAGCACCACCAGATCAGGTGCATAAGCGTCGATCTGCTGCATCAACTGGCGGTCAAAGGCGTCGCGATCGGCGAAATCCTGCGCGGACAGCGCGTGAGCAGGCACGCTGGCCTGCTGCGCACGCGTCAGACCATAGGCCGAGGCTTTATTACTGAAAACGGCAGCCACGCTGCCGTTGATACGCCCGCTCTCGCAGGCGTCGAGGATGGACTGAAGATTGCTGCCGTTGCCGGAGATCAGTACAACCAGTTTCTTCATGGGTTAATAACCACACGCTCTTCAGCATCTGACGCGTTAATCACGCCAATTTTCCACGCCTGCTCGCCAGCCGCGGTCATCAGCTGTACCGCTTTGTCGGCATCGGCCGGGCTCAGCGCAATCACCATGCCCACGCCGCAGTTAAAGGTGCGGTACATCTCGTGACGGCTGACGTTACCGGCCTGCTGCAGCCAGCTGAATACCGCCGGCCACTGCCAGCTTTTCTCGTCAATCACCGCCTGGGTGTTATCCGGCAGGACGCGCGGAATGTTTTCCCAGAAGCCGCCGCCGGTCAGGTGGGCAATGGCGTGCACGTCCACCTGCTCAATCAGGCTAAGGATATTTTTCACGTAGATGCGGGTCGGCGCCAGCAGGTGATCGGCCAGCGGTTTGCCTTCCAGCTGTTTGGTGGTGGGATCGGTCTGGCTGACTTCAAGAATTTTACGCACCAGCGAGTAGCCGTTAGAGTGCGGACCGCTGGAGCCCAGCGCGATCAGCACGTCGCCATCCTGCACTTTGCTGCCGTCGATGATCTCGGACTTTTCCACCACGCCGACGCAGAAACCGGCCACGTCGTAATCTTCGCCGTGATACATGCCCGGCATCTCAGCGGTTTCACCGCCGACCAGCGCACAGCCCGACTGCAGACAGCCTTCGGCGATACCGGTGATCACCGCGGAGGCGGTATCCACATCCAGCTTGCCGGTGGCGTAATAGTCGAGGAAGAACAGCGGCTCAGCGCCCTGTACCACCAGATCGTTCACGCACATCGCGACCAGATCGATGCCGATGCTGTCGTGGCGTTTGAGATCCATCGCCAGACGCAGCTTGGTGCCGACGCCATCAGTTCCGGAGACCAGCACCGGCTCGCGGTATTTCTGCGGCAGCGCACACAGCGCGCCAAAGCCACCCAGTCCACCCATCACTTCCGGGCGGCGGGTTTTCTTTACTACGCCTTTAATACGGTCAACCAGATCGTTACCAGCATCAATATCAACACCGGCGTCTTTGTAGCTGAGAGAGGTTTTGTCGGTCACTGCGGAATCCCCACGCGATTGCGGTTGGTGGCAAAAATTAAGCGCGGCAATTCTACCAGTGCAGGCAAACGTTTGCGAGTCCCATCTCAGGGCACCTTTGCAGCGTGCTGATTTTTCGCTAATCCTTATTCTCAGGCGATTTGCGCACGTTACCTGACCAATCACCGGTGGCGCGGCGGTAAAAAGGCGGTATAATCCGGCGATTTTTTTTAGCTCAACTCAATTCCGGGAGAATAATCATGAAGATCGTGGAAGTCAGACACCCGCTGGTCAAACATAAACTGGGCCTGATGCGTGAGCATGATATCAGCACCAAGCGCTTCCGCGAGCTGGCCTCGGAAGTGGGCAGCTTACTGACCTATGAAGCCACCGCCGATCTCGAAACCGAGCGCGTGACCATTGAAGGCTGGAACGGTCCGGTCGACGTCGATCAAATCAAAGGCAAAAAAATTACCGTCGTCCCGATTCTGCGTGCTGGCCTTGGCATGATGGAAGGTGTGCTGGAACACGTACCGAGCGCGCGCATCAGCGTGGTGGGCGTTTACCGTGACGAAGAGACGCTGGAGCCGGTGCCTTACTTCCAGAAGCTGGTGTCAAACATCGAAGAGCGTATGGCGCTGGTGGTTGACCCGATGCTGGCAACCGGCGGCTCGATGATCGCTACCATCGATCTGCTGAAGAAAGCCGGCTGCAACAGCATTAAAGTGCTGGTGCTGGTGGCCGCGCCGGAAGGCATTGCCGCGCTGGAGAAAGCGCATCCGGACGTTGAGCTGTACACCGCGTCAATCGATCAGGGCCTGAACGAGAAGGGGTACATTATCCCGGGCCTCGGCGACGCCGGCGACAAGATTTTCGGAACCAAATAAATAAACCAGCCGGCCAGAGAGTCGGCTTTTTTTTGGCAAAAATACCGTTCAGTCAGACACCGTATCGACAGGATGCACATTTTGTAGCGGCGCGATTTATCGCGCTGATGCCGGGCAAGCTATGGTGCCCATCCGGACAAGGCGCAATGAATTGCGCCACTACGATAAGGTGCGGTGTTGACGAACGAGCATAAAAATAAACTTATAGGGGATAAATGATGACTCGCAGAGCCATTGGCGTTAGTGAACGCCCGCCACTGTTGCAAACCATTCCGCTCAGCCTGCAGCACCTGTTCGCCATGTTCGGCGCCACCGTGCTGGTGCCGATTCTGTTCCACATCAACCCGGCGACCGTGTTGCTGTTCAACGGCGTCGGCACGCTGCTGTATCTATTTATCTGTAAAGGCAAAATCCCGGCCTATCTTGGCTCCAGCTTTGCCTTTATCTCGCCGGTGTTGCTGCTGCTGCCGCTCGGTTATGAAGTGGCGCTCGGCGGCTTTATCCTGTGCGGCGCGCTGTTCTGCATTGTGGCGCTGATTGTGAAGAAGGCCGGCACCGGCTGGCTCGATGTCATGTTTCCACCGGCGGCGATGGGTGCCATCGTGGCGGTTATCGGTCTCGAACTGGCTGGCGTGGCGGCGAATATGGCCGGGCTGCTGCCCGCTGACGGCACCACAGCGGACAGTAAAACCATCATTATTTCGCTGGTGACGCTGGCGGTGACGGTGTTTGGCTCGGTGCTGTTCCGTGGTTTCTTCGCCATTATCCCAATCCTGATTGGCGTGCTGGTCGGCTACGCGCTGTCGTCGGCAATGGGTATCGTTGACTGGAGCGCAGTGGAAAACGCGCCGTGGTTTGCGCTGCCGACCTTCTATACGCCGCGCTTTGAATGGGCCGCGATGCTGACCATCCTGCCCGCAGCGCTGGTGGTAATTGCCGAGCACGTGGGCCATTTGGTGGTGACCGCCAACATCGTGAAGAAGGATCTGATTCGCGATCCGGGCCTGCATCGCTCGATGTTCGCCAACGGCCTGTCGACCATGATCTCCGGCTTCTTTGGTTCCACGCCGAATACCACCTACGGTGAAAACATTGGCGTCATGGCGATCACCCGCGTTTACAGCACCTGGGTGATCGGCGGCGCGGCGATCTTCGCCATTCTGCTCTCCTGCGTCGGTAAACTGGCGGCCGCGATTCAGGCGATCCCGGTACCGGTGATGGGCGGGGTGTCGCTGCTGCTGTATGGCGTGATCGGCGCTTCCGGTATTCGCGTGCTGATTGAATCCAAAGTCGACTACAACAAAGCGCAGAATTTGATCCTCACCTCGGTCATCCTGATCATTGGCGTCAGCGGCGCGAAAGTGCACGTGGGCGCCGCCGAGCTGAAGGGCATGGCACTGGCCACCATCGTCGGCGTTGGCCTGGCGCTGATTTTCCGCGTAATCAGTCTTTTACGTCCGGAAGAAGTGGTGCTGGACGCGGAAGAAAAACGCGAGCTTTAAAGGATCCTGCGGGCAGGGAAGCCCGGTTCATCTCTGCGGAGGATCGTGATAAACTTGCCCGGTTTTCTGCCCGCTCATCCGTTGAGGTACTTCTGAACACGCCGGCACAGCTTTCACTGCCACTCTATCTACCCGATGATGAAACCTTTGCCAGTTTCTGGCCGGGGGAAAATCCGTCACTGCTGGCGGCGCTGCAGGGCGCGCTGGCGCAACAGCACGGCAGCTATCTCTACTTCTGGTCACGCGAAGGCGGCGGCCGCAGCCATTTGCTGCACGCAGCCTGCGCCGAAATGTCCGCGCGCGGCGAAGCGGTGGGTTATGTGCCGCTCGATAAGCGCACCTGGTTCGTGCCGGAAGTGCTGGAAGGCATGGAAAATCTGGCGCTGGTGTGCATTGATAATATTGAGTGCATCGCCGGCGAAGCCGAGTGGGAGATGGCGATCTTCGATCTCTATAACCGCATTCTGGAAACCGGCAAAACCCGCCTGCTGATCACCGGCGATCGTCCCCCGCGTCAGCTCAATCTGGGCCTGCCGGATCTGGCGTCACGTCTCGACTGGGGACAAATTTACCGCTTACAGCCGCTGTCCGACGAGGACAAACTGCAGGCGATGCAGCTGCGTGCCGGCCTGCGCGGCTTTGAGCTGCCGGAAGACGTTGGGCGTTTCCTGCTGAAACGCCTCGACCGCGAAATGCGCACGCTGTTTGACACGCTTGATCGTCTTGATCGCGCCTCGATCAGCGCACAGCGCAAGCTGACCATTCCCTTCGTGAAAGAGGCGCTGGGGCTTTAGAGAATCTCCAGCACCGCTTCCGGCGGACGACCAATGCGGGCGCGGTCGCCCTGAATCACAATCGGCCGCTCGATCAGTTTTGGATGCTCCACCATCGCCTGTAACAGCTGTTGTTCGCTGAAATCGTTACTGGCCAACCCCAGCGTTTTATAGATTTCCTCGCCACGGCGCATCAGCTCGCGCGCGCTGTGCATGCCCAGCTGTTGCAGCAGCGTTTTCAGCGTGTCGATGTCCGGCGGCGTATCGAGATACAGCACCACCTGCGGTTCAATGCCCTGTTGCTGCAGTAGCGCGAGGGTTTCGCGGCTCTTGCTGCAGCGCGGATTGTGATAAATACGGACCATGTTTTTTATCCTGGGTAATCCATTGTTGCCAGGTGCGCATGAATGCGCACCCTACGAATAACTGCTGGTGCGCATCAATATGCACCCTACGAATAACCATTGGTGCGCACCGAAATCCTGCCGGCCATCCACCCGCGTAACCGGCTATTTACCCTTTTGCATACTGCTTAAAACGCCGCTGTAACTCGCGGAACTGGTCGATACGCGCATCGTAACGCGCCTGCTTCAGGCTGCCGAGCGGTACCTGGGCGCTGGCGCTACTCAGAGTGGTGATGGCCTGATCGAGCTGGCCGTTCAGCGCCAGACTTTCAGCCCGTGCCGAAAGCTCCTCATCGCGCAGCCCCTGCGCGGCTGAAGCCTGCGCCAGTAAATCCCATGCGTTGAGATCGTCAGGGTGCGCAAAGGTGTAGCGGTTAAGGATGCGGCTGGCGTTGGCCGGCTGCTTCGCCTCGACGTAGGCGTTCGCCAGGTTAAGCTGCAGCACCGGACTGGTCTGGCTGCCGCGGGCGGCGTTCAGCATGCTGATGGCCTGCTGCGGCTGGTTCAGACCGATGTCGATATCGGTCATGATATCAAGGAACCACAGGTTATCCGGCTGCTTCGCCAGCAGCGGCGCGATGACCTTTTTCGCGTTGGCAAAATCTTTTGCCTGCAGGAACTGCACCGCTTTGCCGTACTGCGCCGCCTGCTGTTCCCGCGTGTTGCCTTTGGCGTACTCATTCAGCAAATCGTCAGTCAGCTGATTGCGGCCGGTGGCGTACATGCCCAGCGCGCGCACCTTCGCCATATAGAAATCCTGCGACGACTGCACCACCACCGGGCGCATCTGGTTGGCGCGGTTGCGCGCGTCGGCCAGGCGGCTATCGGGCAGCGGGTGCGTCAGCAGAATTTCCGGTGGTTTTGACGAGAAGCGGCTTTGATCGGCCAGCTTTTGCAGAAACGCGGGCATCGCCTGCGGATCGAAACCGGCGCGCTGCAGCACCTGAATGCCGATGCGATCTGCTTCCTGTTCGTTGCCCTGGGTGAAACTGATGATACCCTGTTGTGTACCGGCCAGCGTACCGGTCAGTGCCGCCATCCCGGCCTGCGGGCTGGCCAGCGCCAGCAGGATCGAACCCAGCGCGCCGACCCAGGTGAGCGGGGCGCTGCGCTTTTGCTCTTCCATGGCGCGCGCCAGATGACGCTGCGTCACGTGCGAAATTTCGTGCGCCATCACCGACGCCAGCTGGCTTTCGTTATCGGTATAGCGGAACAGCGACGAGTGCAGCACCACATTGCCGCCAAAGAAGGCGAAAGCGTTGAGCTCGTCATTCTGAATCAGGAAAAAGTGAAACGGCGTGCGCACTGAATGGGCGTGTGCCACCAGCCGCTGACCGAGTTCATTGATGTACTGATTAAGCAGCGGATCGTTGATCAGTGGCGCGCTGGCGCGCAGCTGGCGCACGTAGAAGTCGCCAATCTGCAGCTCCTGATTAATGGAAAGCGTGGAGCCTGCCGTGGTGCCCATGTCGGGCAAATTGTCGCTCAGATCGGCGCGGACACCGACCGCAGGCGTGAGCAGCAGCGCAGGAATAAGGGCCGCCAGCACTGATTTTTTCAACCGGTTAAACATGCCTTGATCCTGTAAAAGTCTCCTGCCATAGGACAGGAAAGTCATGCCAATGTTCTGTGGCGGCGTTTCCTTTTCTGCCGCGGCTCTATCTTAACCACAGTGAGGATACAAGCAAATGCCGCCGTCACATTGACGTGATGGCAAAGAATGGCTGACTGACGCGAAATTTGTAGCAAAAAATTGAATAGCGAAAAGGCAAAAGAAAAAGGCGCAGCGCCCTGATGAAATTAAAGTTACGTAAAGTTGCTCAAAATAATTGAATCTGGCATGGTTTTTTCCAGGTTTACTCTGAAAAACACGCCCGAAATCCCCCGGTTGGCCCGCTTTATCCATCAGTGATTTTTATCGTGCTGCTCTGGCCGTGCGTCACCAGCCCAGAAATGAATGGTCAGGTTTTGCTCACTGGTCAACTGGCGGCGCGCGATGACAGTATTAACCCGCACGATGAGGCGCTGTCTTCTGCTGTGCATCTCTCTCCCTGGTGACTGCCGGTATTTCCGGCCAGCTATTTTTCAACTCGCCCGCACGGCTCAATCAACAGCCTTATTCAATCAGCTGGCGCGATGATTTCTGCTGGCAGCCAAACGCCGGACAGCCCGCCAGTACAGGCGTTTTGCCCGCCGCGCGCTGTGGTATAGATAAAGCACTTTTTCAAACGG
Source organism: Type-C symbiont of Plautia stali (assembly GCF_059730935.1). Taxonomy (NCBI): domain Bacteria; kingdom Pseudomonadati; phylum Pseudomonadota; class Gammaproteobacteria; order Enterobacterales; family Enterobacteriaceae; species Type-C symbiont of Plautia stali. Next base: position 1,190,313 of record NZ_AP035923.1, read on the forward strand.
ACTGTGAATTAACGCGCAGTGCATGCCGGAGAGTTTCTATGCGTTCTGTTGTTTCCTACGCCCTGATTGCCATCGTGGGTGGGATGGTCGGTGCCGCCGTAATCAAAAGCGATGACCTGTATCAGCGCATCGCGGGCCATTTTTCCCCTGAACCTGCCGATCCGGACGGGTTCTGGAGCACGCCGGCGGTCGCGGGCTACGGCAAAATTCATTATGAAGCCGACGCCGCGTTTAAACCGGCGGTGGGGCTGAGCAACAAAGTGGTGTTCCAGTTGACCCGCAATGAAGGCGATATCAAACGGCCTAACCTCGGGCTGGAGCGTGTGGCGCGCGTGGTCAATCTGTACATCGCCGCTGGCGTACCGGCCGAACAGCTGCAGTTTGTGGTGTCGATGACCGGCGATGCCACGCCCGCCACGCTGGATAACGCGCATTTTAAGCAGTTTTACGGCGTCGATAACCCCAACCTCGCGCTGATTGGCGCGCTGAACAAGCTGGGCGTCAAAGTCTCGGTGTGTGATCAGTCGGTGGCGTTCCATCACTATCCGCGCGACTGGATCGACCGGTCGGTGATTCATGCATTATCCAGCCCGACCACGGTGTCGACGCTGGAAAATCAGGGCTATGCCTTTTTACAGATGTAATCGCGTCTTTGGTTAAGGAGAAGTGTCATGCGTCCAGCATCCTATATTGTTATCGCCGCGCTGGCGGGCTTTGTCGGCGGAAATGTGCTGCAGCTGCCGGAACTGGTGGATAAAGTCAGCGGGAAATTCGCTGACCAGAAAACCGAACCGGCGGATTTCTGGAGCACGCCGGCGATTGCCGGTTACGGTAAAATTCACTTTGTTAACACGCCGGATTACAACCCGGCCAACACGCCCGGGCTGAGCAATAAAATTGTGTTTCAGATCAACCGCAGCGAAGGGGATATCCATCAGCCAAACCTCGGCCTTGAGCGCGTGGCACGCGTCACCAACCTCTATTACGCGGCTGGCGTACCGCTGAATCAGCTCAACTTTGTGGTGTCAATCAACAGCGATGCGGTGCCGGCCGCGCTCAATAACGATCAGTTCCGTAAAGCGTACGGCAGCGATAACCCTAACCTGAAGCTGATTGATGAGCTGAAGAAAGCCGGGGTGAAAGTGACCATTTGCGACCAGTCGGTGGCCTTCCATCAGCTGGAGCGCGACTGGATTGATACCCGCGTCACCCATACGCTCTCCAGCGGCACCACCGTCGCGTCGCTGCAAAATGAAGGGTACGCCTTCCTGATGCTGTAATCCTGCCGACAGCAGTGCAGGCTGCTGTCATCTTTTCGTCATCCCTTCGCGATGTCACTGTCACAGTTCGCCGTTAGTTTAGGCGCCAATGAGATCGATCTCATCGGCACTTAACGAGGCGAACATGTCCGACTTACTCACGGTGGCAAAGCTGGCAGGCGTTTCACGCGCCACGGCCGCGCGCGCCTTTTCCGATCCCCATCTGCTGCGGCGCGACACGCTGGAGAGAGTACTGGCGGCGTCGGAGCAGCTCGGCTTTCGTCCTAACCACATCGCGCGCCAGCTGCGCACGCAGCACTCCACCACCTTCGGCGTGCTGCTGCCCTCGCTGCTTAACCCGATCTTCTCCTGCCAGTTACAGGCGATGGAACGCCAGGCGCGCGACGCCGGCTATGGCCTGCTGGTGGCCACCAGCGATTACCAGCCCGAGCGCGAAGCCGCCATCGTGGAACATATGCTGCGCCAGCGCGTGGCGGGCCTGGTCCTGACGGTGGCCGACGCGGATAACAGCGCGGTGCTCAGCACGCTGCAGGCGGCTGGCCTGCCATTTGTGCTGGCGCATAACGTGCCGCAGCACAGCCACTGGCCGGCGGTGTGCGTGGATAACCGCCAGGCGATGCGCGAAGCCACCGCACAGCTGCTGGCGCTTGGTCATCGCCGCATTGCCATGGTCGCCGGACCGATGCTGCAGTCAGACCGTGCACGCCTGCGCTATCAGGGCTATTGCGATGCCATGCAGCACGCGGGCCTGACGGCGCTGCCGGTGATTGAGATGGCCAGCCACACCCAATCCGACTTTACGCTGCTGGCCCCGATGCTCGGCGGTGCCACCCCGCTCAGCGCCGTAATCTGCACTAACGACCTGCTGGCCATCAGCCTGATTGGCGCGGCGGCGCGCGCGGGCGTGCCTGTGCCACAGCAGCTCGCGGTGATGGGTTTTGACGGGATTGCGATGGGGGCACAAATGGCCCCGTCGCTGGCCAGCGTAGCGCAGCCCGCCGAACGGCTCGGCGCCTGCGCCATCGATATGTTGTTGCATAACGTCAGCCGCGGCACCCGCGTGCTGCCACATCAGTTGCGGAGCGGTGAGAGTGTTGCTGCCCCCGCGTTTATTGCCACCACCAGGGAACCTCATGATGCTGCATAAAAAAGTAAAAATTTACGCCGGCGCCATCGCGCTCAGCGCCAGCGCGTTGTTTACCAGCCTGACGCAGGCGGCGGAAACCGCCATCTGTTACAACTGTCCGCCCGAGTGGGCCGACTGGGGCACTCAGCTCAAAGCGATTGCCAGAGACACCGGCATTCAGGTGCCGCAGGACAACAAAAACTCCGGCCAGGCGCTGGCGCAGCTGGTGGCGGAGCAGGGCAATCCGGTGGCCGACGTGGTCTATTACGGCGTCAGCTTTGGCATTCAGGCCGACAGCGCCGGCGTGGTCGCCAGTTACAAACCGGCGCACTGGGATGACATTCCTGCCGGCATGAAAGACAGCAACGGCAAATGGGTGGCGCTGCACTCGGGCACCATGGGCTTTATGGTCAACGTCGATGCGCTGGGCGGCGCGCCGGTGCCGCAATCCTGGGACGACCTGCTGAAGCCGGAATACAAAGGCATGATTGGTTATCTCGATCCGGCCAGCGCCTTTGTCGGTTACGTGGCGGCGGTGGCAGTCAACCAGGCGAAGGGCGGCAACATGCAGGACTTCACGCCGGCGCTGAACTGGTTCAAAAAGCTGCAGGCGAATCAGCCTATCGTGCCTAAGCAGACCGCGTATGCGCGCCTGATTTCCGGCGAGATCCCGATTCTGCTCGACTATGACTTCAATGCTTACCGCGCCCGCTACAAAGATCACGCTAACGTCGCCTTTGTTATTCCCAAAGAGGGCACGGTAACGGTGCCGTACGTCATTAGCCTGGTGAAGAATGCACCGCACGCGGCGAACGGCAAAAAAGTGATCGACTATGTGCTGTCTGACAAGGGGCAGGCTATCTGGGCCAGCGCGTTCCTGCGCCCGGTGCGCGCCGGCGCCATGAGCGCAGAAGCGAAGAAATATTTCCTGCCGGACAGCGACTATGCGCGTGCGCACACCGTTGACTATCAGCAGATGGCGGCAGCGCAGAAAGCCTTCTCGGCGCGCTATCTGAGTGAGATTCGCTGATGGCGATGACCGATACCCTGGCGGCTTCGTGCCGCCGGACACCGCGCCTGGCCGGCAGCCGCTGGCTATGGCTGACGCTGCCGGCGCTGCTGTTCTTCTGCGCCTTCTGGCTGCTGCCGTTTGTCCGGCTGCTGCAGATGGCGATGCAGGACGACCGCAGCACCCGGCACAGCGGCTACTGGACGGTATTGACCCAGCCGCACTACCTGCTCAGCCTGCTGAACACCGTGCTGCTGTCGCTCGCCGTCACGCTGGTGACGCTGGCCATCGCCGCGACAGTCGGCTGCTTTCTGGCACGCCAGCGCTTCAGCGGACGCAGCACGCTGCTGGCGCTGCTGACGTTTCCGCTGGCCTTTCCGGGCGTGGTGGTGGGATTTCTGGTGGTGATGCTGGCGGGCCGTCAGGGACTGCTGGCGCAAATCAGCCTGGCGCTGTTCCACGAGCGCTGGATGCTGGCCTATTCGTTTACCGGCCTGTTTATTGGCTATCTCTATTTTTCACTGCCGCGCGCCATCATCACGCTGGTGGCGGCGAGTGAAAAACTCGACCGCTCTCTCGAAGAGGCGGCGCGTTCGCTGGGTGCCAGTCAGTGGCGCATCACCTGGGATGTGATTGTGCCGGGGCTGCAGCCGGCGCTGCTCTCCACCGGCGCGCTCTGTTTTGCCACCAGCATGGGTGCCTTCGGTACCGCGTTTACCCTGGGCACCGATCTGGCGGTGCTGCCGCTGACCATTTATGGCGAATTCACCAACTACGCCAATTTCGCCACCGCCGCCGCGCTGTCGGTGGTGATGGGCGGCGTCGCCTGGCTGGCACTGATGCTGGCGCGCCGACTGGCGCATCAGGAGGTGACATGAGACGTCGCGGACTGTTCAGCCTGCAACTGCTGGTCACCGTACTCACCGCACTGTTCATGATCGTGCCGGTGATGCTGTCGATGCTGGCCGGCGTGACCAACAACTATTTTACCGGCCTGCGCAGCGGCCTGACGCTGAAGTGGGTGACCCAGGTGTGGCAGCTTTACGCCGACACCTTCTGGCTGTCACTGCTGATTGCGCTGGCCTGCCTGCTGATCACGCTGCTGATCGGCGTGCCGGCAGCGTGGGGATTGCTAAAAGCGCCGCGGCGCTGGGCGGCGCGCATCGAAGAGTGCCTGATGCTGCCGGTCGCGCTGCCGGGCCTCGCCACCGCGCTGGGCATCATCCTGCTGTACGGCCAGTTCTCCGGCCTGCGCGATAGCTGGCTGTTCATTCTGATCGGTCACGTGCTGTTTACCTTGCCGTTTATGCTGCGCCCGGTGCTGGCGGTAATGCAGGCGGTGGAGATGCCGCGGCTGGAAGAGGCGGCAGCTAGTCTCGGTGCCAGCCTGTGGCAGCGCTTTTTTACCGTGGTGGTGCCCAACTGTCGCAACGGCATCCTCGCCGGGGCGTTTATGGTGATCACCCTGTCGGTGGGTGAGTTCAACATCACCTGGATGCTGCATACGCCGCTGACAAAGACGCTGCCGGTGGGGCTGGCAGACAGCTATGCCTCAATGCGACTGGAAGTGGGATCGGCCTACACGCTGATCTTTATTCTGCTGATTCTGCCGCTGCTGCTGATGCTCAACGCGGTCAATCACTGGCTCAACCGTACGCTCACGCGTGCTAATAAGGAGGCGGCATGAACCCTGCGGCCGTAACCGTTACGCTGCGCCACTGTGCTCGGCACTTTAATCACCAGCTGGCGCTGCAGCCGCTCGATCTGACGGTGCAGCCTGGCGAAACCCTGGTGCTGCTCGGTCCGTCCGGCTGTGGCAAAACCACCACGCTGCGCATCATCAGTGGCCTGGAGCGCTGTGACGACGGCGGCGAAGTGTGGTTCGACGATCGTAACGTGACAGCGCTGCCGATTGAGAAACGCAACGTGGGCATGGTGTTCCAGAACTACGCGCTGTTTCCCCATCTCAACGTGGCGCAGAACGTCGCTTACGGCCTGAAAGTGCAGGGCGTGGGGCGCGCCGAACGCGACGCGCGCGTGCAGGAGATGCTGGCCCTGGTGGATCTCAGCGCGCTGGCGCAGCGCAGCATCGACAAGCTGTCGGGCGGTCAAAAGCAGCGCGTAGCGCTGGCTCGTGCGCTAGCGGCGCGTCCGAAGGTGCTGCTGTTTGATGAGCCGCTGGCGGCGCTGGATGCGCGCCTGCGCGACCGGCTGCGGCTGGAGATTGGCGCGCTGCTGAAACAGCTGGCGATCACCGCCGTCTACGTCACGCACGATCAGCAGGAAGCGATGGCGCTGGGCGATCGCATTGCGGTGATGGAGCAGGGACGTCTGGTGCAGATCGATACGCCGCAAAATATTTACCAGCGCCCGGCGTCACAGTTTGTCGCGGATTTTGTCGGCGCGATTAACTGTGTCGGGGTCGATGCGCGTGGCAATCCGCAGCATTTCTGCCGCCCGGAGGATGTGCTGCTGGCGGCGGACCAGCGCTACGCACGCCCCGGTTTCATCCTCGGCACCACCTTTCTCGGCGCTGCGCAGCGGCTGAGTATTGATATCGGGCTGGCGGCGCCGATCCAGGTTGATCGCCACGCGCGCGAAGCCTGGCACGCCGGCCAGCCGGTAAGCTGGACGCTGGCGCAGGATGCCGCGCTGCACTTTTCTGCCTGATAAGGAGCTGTTGTGACTGACGCAATGACGCTGATTGCGCAAATCAGCGATTTACACATCAAGGCCCATGGCCGTCTCTCCTATAAAAAAGTGGATACGCACGCTGCGCTGCTGCGGGTGATTGACACGCTGAATCAGCTGGTGCCGCGACCGGATACGGTGGTGATTACCGGCGACCTGGTGGATTTTGGCACTGCGGAAGAGTACCAGACGCTGCGCGAGGCGCTGCGCCATCTGCAGCTGCCGTTCCTGCTGATGCCGGGCAATCACGACGATCGCCAGCAGCTGCGCGCCGCGTTTCCGGAGCATCACTACCTGCAGCACGGCGAAACGCTCAACTGGCAGATGCGTGTGAATCATCTGCAGCTGCTGGCGCTCGACTCCAGCGTACCGCATCAGCCGTGGGGCTACGTCGATGACGCACAGCTGCAATGGCTGGCAGAGCAGCTGGCGCGTGAACCGGATTTGCCGACGCTGGTGCTATTGCATCATCCGCCGTTCCTGAGCGGCATTGGCCATATGGATCGGCAGCCGCTGCGCAATCCGGCGGCGCTGGCTGCCATCGTTGGTCAGCATCCCCAGGTGGAACGGGTGTTGAGCGGTCACCTGCACCGCTCGGTGCAGGCGCGTTTTGCCGGCACGCTGGCCTGCGTGGCGCCCGGTGTGTCGCATCAGGTGGCACTGGATTTGCGTGACCACGGTCCGGCGAACTTTGTGCTGGAACCGCCCGGTTTTCTGCTGCATCGCTGGCAGCCGCAGCAGGGGATGACTACGCATCTGTGCGCGATCGGCGATTATCCAGGACCGTGGCCGTTTTACGATGCGCAGGGTTTAATTGATTAGCACCAGTAATAGCACAATAAAAAAGCGTTCCTGAGGGTCTGCGTCGTAGTCAATTTGGCTCAGAGGTGTACAATTGTCTGTTACCTCACCAGGGTAAACACCTCCAATTATAACAAGATAGTCAGGCACGCTAACTTATGAAGCTACTCACCAGGGCGGTTGCGCCATGTTAACGCGCATCCGGCCAAAAACTGATCTGCGCACGCTGATTGCGCTGCTGGCGATCACCAGTATCGTCATCACACTGGCTAATACGCTGTACGCCACCTGGCGCGTACAGCGCATGGTGCTGATCGAAAGCACCCTCGAAGCCAATCGCGCTTACGCCACCAAACTGGCGGCCACCACCGAAGTGTTTTTCCAGCTGGCGCAGTCGCAGCTGCACTACAGCGCCAATCAGCTGGGTAAAGATTTCGATAATCCCGAACTGCTGCAGCAGGAAGTGAACCGACTGCGCGAACAGACCAGCAGCTTCAACTCGGTGGCGATTGTCGACAGCAACGGCGTGATTAAAGCCATTTCGCCGGAATCGCTGATGCTGAAAGGCATGCAGCTCACCAGCCAGTCTTCGCGCGAAGCGCTGGCGCAGCGCCAGCCGATGGTCAGCCGGCCCACCATTTCTGCCACCAATAACCTGCTGGTGTTTGTTTCCTGGCCGGTGTGGAGCACCGATGGGCGCTATCTTGGCTACGTCGGTGGCACTATTTATCTGAAGAAAAAGAGCATTCTCAACGTGCTGCTCGGCGAGCAGTACTATCGTGACGGCACCCATGTTTATGTGCTGGATCGCGAAAACCGCGTGCTGTATCACCAGAACAATCAGCTGATTGGCAAAAACGTGCCGGGCATCGTCAGCGATCGTCAGCGCCAGGAGCACAGCAATGGCGAAGTTCAGCTGACGGAAGAGGGCACGGCGAAGCTGGCGGGCTACGCTGTGGTGCCCACCACCGGCTGGATGGTGGTGGCGCTCAAGCCGACAAATGTCACGCTGGCGCCGCTCTCCGGGCTGCTGCTCCAGGTGCTGAAGAATTCGGTGCCGTTTGCGCTGCTGACGCTGCTGGTGGCGGTGATTCTGGCCCGGCTGATTGCCTTGCCGCTGTGGCAGCTGGCGCGTAAAGCCAGCCAGATGGATACCCAGGGCGTTTCCGGTGAAATTGGCGTGATCCGCGCCTGGTACTTTGAAGCGGCACAGGTGAAGCGCGCGCTGCTCACCGGTATTGGTCTGGTGCAGGATAAAATCGGCCGGCTCAAGTCAGAGGTGCAGAGCGATCCCATGACCAGCCTGCTCAATCGCCGCGGCCTGAGCGCGGTGCTCGACTATTTCGATACCATGCAGCAGCCGTTTGCCGTGCTGGCGCTGGATATTGACCACTTCAAGCGGGTGAATGATAACTTCGGGCATGATGTTGGCGACGAGGTGATCAAACAGGTGGCGCGCACGTTGCGCCAGAGCGCGCGTCAGACCGACGTGGTGTGCCGCAACGGCGGCGAAGAGTTTCTGATGCTGCTTCCCGCCACCGCCCCTGATGAAGCGCGGGTGATTGCCGAGCGCGTGCGCACCAGCATTGCCGGCGGCTGGATTGATCCGGTCGGGCAGATCACGATTTCGATTGGTATCGCCAGCTGGCAGCCGACGCACGGCAGTCAGGAACAGATTCTGAAGCAGGCCGATGATGCGCTGTATCAGGCGAAAAACGCCGGACGTAACTGCGTGGTGATCGCCGGGCAGGAGGCGCTGGCCAGCACGGTTTCGCGTTATTAATCGCGCAGCGTCACAGCAGGATAAAAAAACGGGTGCCTGGCTGGCACCCGTTGGTAATCAGGCTGATTTCAGGTAATCGAGCACGATATCGTGGTGGTTCGAGGTTTTAAAATCGTCGAACACCTTCTCCACTTTGCCATCGCCGCCAATCAGGAAGCTGATGCGGTGAATGCCGTCGTAGGTTTTCCCCATAAAGGTTTTCTCACCCCAGACGCCAAACTGCTCGCAAACCTGATGATCTTCATCCGACAGCAGGGTGAAGTTGAGCAATTCTTTCTCGACAAAGCGAGACAGTTTTTCCGGCTTGTCGGTGCTGATGCCCAGCACTTCCACGCCCGCCTTCTTTAAATCATCCATGTTATCGCGCAGACCACAGGCCTGCGTGGTGCAGCCCGGCGTCATGGCTTTCGGGTAGAAATAGACCAGAACGCGCTGTCCCTGGAAGTCGGCCAAATTTACTTGTTCGCCATCCTGATCGGGCAAGCTAAATTTCGGTGCGGTGTCACCGGCTTTCAGTGGATTCATCACAACTCTCCATTTTTTTCTTCATGCTGTGGGTAATACACCATCAGCGGCAAAAGCGCCAGGTGGAGTTTACCTCAGGGTTATTTCACTACACGGTATGCCAGCGCGGCAGAGTGTGTGGCGGAATAACCCGGAGCCTGATTCAGACGGCGCTGTGCGCGTCGTCGGTGACACTATAGAGGCGAATTGAACCTTGTGCATGCAGTTCTTCGCACAGCCGATGGAAAGCCTGCTCAAACGGTGCGCTGGCATGATTCGCCGGGCTGTGCGCGGTCATCTGAATATAGAGCACCGGCGGCGCGTCGTCCTGGGCGGGCGTAATGCGCGACACCAGCTCGGCGATGTTCATCTGATGTTTATCGAACAGATCGGTGAAGCGTTCGATGATATGCGGTGAGTCCGGCACTTCTACCTGTACCCAGACGGTGGCGGGCATCGGCGGCGTGACGCGCGCATTGGTGCGCTTCATCACGATCAGCAGCTCCAGCTCGGCACCCTTCATCGGCAGGGTCGATTCAATCAGGGTAATGGCGTTCCAGCTGCCGGAGAGCAGCATAATAAAGGTGAACTCGTCGCCCAGCATCGCCAGGCGGCTGTCTTCAATATTGCAACCGCAGCTGCTGACGTGGCGGGTAATGGTATTGACGATACCCGGACGATCAACGCCCAGAGCGGTGATCACCAGATGGTGCGGCTGTGACTGCGGCAAAATGGCGTTTCCTGTACGTTCGCTAATAACCATAAGGTAAACATAAAAAAAACTGCTGACAAGCGCGGTAATGGCGTGGCTCGCTTGCTTTTCTTTCGGCGGAAAACGTAACATGAGGCACTTGTTTGTCGAGGGGATAGCCCATGTTCACCGGAAGTATTGTTGCGCTCATTACGCCTTTGAATGAAAAAGGTGATGTCTGCCGCGCAAGTCTGAAAAAACTGATTGATTATCATGTCGCCAGCGGTACGGCGGCGATTGTTTCTGTTGGCACCACCGGCGAATCCGCGACCCTAAGCCATGAAGAGCATGGCGATGTGGTGATGCAAACCCTGGAGCTGGCCGATGGCCGCATTCCCGTGATTGCCGGGACCGGCGCGAATGCCACCGCCGAAGGGATCTCTCTGACAAAACGCTTTACCGGCACCGGCGTAGTCGGCTGCCTCACCGTGACCCCGTACTACAACCGTCCGACGCAGGAAGGTCTCTACCAGCACTTCAAAGCGATCGCCGAAAGCACCGATCTGCCACAGATGCTGTATAACGTCCCGTCACGTACCGGCTGTGACATGCTGCCGGAAACCGTTGCCCGCCTGGCTGAAATCAAAAATATTATCGGAATCAAAGAGGCCACCGGGAACTTATCGCGTATTTCGCAGATCCAACAGCTGGTTGGAGATGAGTTCATTATTGTCAGCGGTGATGACGCGACAGCGCTGGACTCCATGCAACTGGGCGGCAAAGGCGTTATTTCGGTCACGGCTAACATTGCAGCACGTGAAATGGTTGAACTCTGTGCGCTGGCACAAGAGGGCAAATTTGCCGAAGCGCGTCGCCTGAATCAGCGTCTGATGCACCTGCACCAGACGCTTTTCTGTGAACCGAATCCTATCCCGGTGAAATGGGCCGCGAAACAGCTAGGATTAATCGCCGATGACACGCTGCGCTTGCCGATGACGCCGCTGACCGAAGCCGGTCAGGCGAAAACCGCGCAGGCGCTGATCCAGGCGGGTCTGCGATAATTTAGGGAGAATCAATGAGTTATTCAGTTAAGCGCTCGACGCTGGCAACCGTGGTGGGCCTCTCCACCCTGATGCTGCTAACAGCTTGTTCCAGCGATCAGCGTTATAAGCGCCAGGTCAGCGGTGATGAATCTTACCTGCAGGCGCCTGAACTGCATGATTTAAAAGCCCCGGCGGGCATGATTCTGCCGCTGCAGAATGGTGATTACGATGTGCCGCACAGCGTGGCGAAAGGCGCGCTGGGTAAAGAGCTCGACATCCGTCCACCGGCGCAGCCGCTGGCGCTGATGAACGGCACCCGCGCGCAGTTCACCGGTAACACCGGCGTGCTGGCGGTTGACAGCAGCCGTGGCTCCATCTGGTCGCAGGTGGTGAACGTGGTGCAGTCGTACAAATTCCCGGTTGCCCAGCGTGATGATGCGGCGCAGCAGCTCACCACCGACTGGGTGCAGTGGAACCGTGCTGACGAAGATAACCAGTATCGCGGCCGTTACCAGATCAGCGTGCAGAACCAGGGCTATCAGCAGGTGCTGACCGTACGTCTGCTGGAACTGCAGCAGCAGGGCCAGACGGTTACCACGCCGGTCCAGGTTCAGCGCTATACCGGTCAGATGCTGAATGACATCAGCACCGGTCTGGATAAGATCGATACCGCCAGCCAGGATGCGGCTGCCGGACGTGCCAGCGGACAGATTGATGTCCAGAGCGGCGCGGACGACACCGGCCTGCCACTGCTGGTGCTGCGCTCACCGTTTAACGTCACCTGGCAGCGTCTGCCGGCGGCGCTGAAGCGTATGGGCATGGAAGTTACCGATGACAACCGCTCGCAGGGCAGTCTGAAAGTGACCTACAAGCAGCCGGGCAGCAGCGCGTTTGACGCCATCGGCGCGAAAGATCCGGAACTGCCAAACGGCGACTACAAGTTGCAGGTGGGCGATCTCGATAACCGCAGCAGCCTGCAGTTCATCGATCCGAAAGGACACGTACTCACCCAGGCGCAGAATGATGCGCTGGTGGCGGTCCTGCAGGGCGCACTGAACAAATAAATGCAATAAAGGCCGGAGATTCTCCGGCCTTTTTGTTTTGGTTTTGGCATAATAGCGCCCGGCGAGGTAAACGATTGCGTCAGGCAGTCATCGCGCGGTGAAACACCGCTGAACACGGGTTCTTTCATGTTTGGAGTTAACAAGATGCAAAAGCGAGCTGAGTTGTATCGCGGTAAAGCGAAAACCGTATACAGCACCGACAATCCGGATCTGCTGGTACTTGAATTCCGCAACGATACGTCAGCAGGAGACGGTGCACGAATCGAGCAGTTTGATCGTAAAGGCATGGTGAACAACAAGTTCAACCATTTCATCATGACCAAACTGCAGGAAGCGGGCATTCCGACCCAGATGGAAGCGCTGCTTTCTGATAACGAAGCGCTGGTGAAAAAGCTGGAGATGGTGCCGGTAGAGTGCGTGGTGCGCAACCGGGCGGCCGGATCGCTGGTGAAACGTCTGGGCGTGGAAGAGGGCATGCTGCTCAATCCACCGCTGTTTGATCTCTTCCTGAAAGATGACGCCAAACACGACCCGATGGTCAACGAATCGTACTGCGAAACCTTTGGCTGGGTGAGCAAAGCTAACCTGGCGCGCATGCAGGAACTGACCTTCAAAGCCAACGAAGTGCTGAGCAAACTGTTTGATGATGCCGGTCTGATTCTGGTGGACTTCAAGCTGGAGTTCGGTCTGTTCAAAGGTGAAGTAACGCTGGGCGACGAATTCTCGCCAGACGGCGCGCGTCTGTGGGACAAAGAGACCATGGACAAGATGGACAAAGACCGTTTCCGCCAGAGCCTCGGCGGCCTGATCGAAGCGTACGAAGAAGTGGCACACCGTCTGGGTGTCAAACTGGACTAAGCTTCTGCCGGTGTGCGTCACGGTATAACAGACGCAAACCTTTCAGCGCATGAAGGTCGCCCTGGCTGGCGGCCTTTTTTATTGTCTGTTTACGGCCTTCACGCTGCGCCCTGCACGCAATCTCGTTCCGCTGGCATCGCATTGCTGGTACTAACCTCTGCCGCCAACTAAAATCATGCAAAAGTCATTGATAACAGGAGCAGGCCATGCGCTGGCAAGGGCGTCGTGAAAGCGACAATGTGGAAGATCGTCGCGGCGATTCGCCGGGTTTTAGTTCTGGCGGACGCCAGATTCGTCTGCCGCGCGGCAAGGGCGGCATTATTCTGCTGATTGTGGTCGCGGTCGCTGGCTATTACGGCTACGACCTCACCGCGCTGCTGGAAGGCGGCGCGCCGGTGTCGCAACAGCAGCAGCGTCAGGTCAATTCGGCGCAGGATAACGAGGCGGCCAAATTCACCTCGGTGATCCTCGCCACCACCGAAGATACCTGGGGCAAACTGTTCCAGCAGATGGGCAAACAATACGCGCCGCCAAAGCTGGTGATGTATCGCGGTGCAACGCGCACTAACTGCGGTACCGGCCAGTCGGCAATGGGGCCGTTCTACTGCCCGGCCGATCAGACGGTGTATATCGATCTCTCCTTCTATGACGACATGAAAACCAAACTCGGAGCAGGGGGGGATTTTGCCCAGGGTTACGTCATCGCCCACGAAGTGGGGCATCACGTGCAGAAACTGCTGGGTATCGAACCTAAAGTGCGCCAGATGCAGCAGGGCGCTACGCAGGCGCAGGTGAATCAGCTGTCGGTGAAGATGGAGCTGCAGGCGGACTGCTTTGCTGGCGTCTGGGGGCACTATATGCAGCAGGAGAACATTCTTGAGGTGGGCGATTTGCAGGAAGCGCTGAACGCCGCCGAGGCGATTGGCGACGATCGTCTGCAGCAGCAAAGTCAGGGGCGCGTAGTGCCGGACAGCTTCACTCACGGCACCTCACAGCAGCGCTACACCTGGTTCAAACGCGGTTTTGACAGCGGCAATCCGGGCCAGTGCAATACCTTCGCCAGTAACTGATGTTGCACGCTGAACTGACGGCGGCGATGCAGCAAGCCGGTATCCGCCGTCTGTGCGTGATAGCCGGTGAAGCTGGCTGGGCGCGCCAGGAGGCGGCCACATGGCAGGCCGCACTGCCCGGTGACTGGTTAACGGTCAGCGACAGCGATGACTTCCCGCCGCGCGTCGCGCCTGCGGCGCTGCGTACCCTGCTGGGCCGGGAATTCCGGCATGCCATTTTTGATGCGCGCCACGGCTTTCACGCGGAAGCGTTCGCTGCGCTGGCCGGGACGCTGCGGGCCGGCAGCTGGCTGCTGTTACTGACGCCTGACTGGAACGCCTGGCCGGCGCAGCCCGATCGCGACAGCCTGCGCTGGGCCGATGTCGACCAGCCCATCGCCACGCCGCATTTCATCCACCATCTGCAACAGCATATCCTGCAGGATGCGCAGGTGATGCTGCTGCGTCAGCACCAGACGCCGCGCCTGCCGGCACCGCAGTCCTTCGCGCCGTGGCAGTGTCGCGCCCCCGAGCAGCAGGCGCAGATTGTCCGTCAGCTGTGCGCCATGCCGCCCGGTGTCGCGGTGATCATCGCCCCGCGCGGTCGCGGCAAATCGGCACTGGCGGGGATGCTGGCGCGCCAGACGCAAAGCGCGCTGGTGACGGCGCCGGCCAAAGCCGCGACGGAGGTGCTGGCGCAGTTCGCCGCTGAGCAGTTTAGCTTTATGGCCCCGGATGCGATTCTCGCTCAGCCGCAGGAGGCTCAGCCGCTGGCAGAATGGCTGATTGTGGATGAGGCCGCGGCCATCCCCGCGCCGCTGTTACAGCAGCTGGTGCAGCGGTTTCCGCGCGTTCTGCTGACCACCACGGTGCAGGGCTACGAAGGTACCGGGCGCGGTTTCATGCTGCGTTTCTGCGCCACGCTGCCGCAGGTGCGCTACTTCCAGCTGGATGAGCCGCTGCGCTGGTCGGCGCAGGATCCGCTGGAGCAGTGGCTGAGTGCGGCGCTGCTGTTTGCAGAGGCCGAAGCCTGCGACGCACCCGCGCAGACAGCAATTTTTGCCGCTACGCCCGCGCAGCACGCCGGCGCCTTACAGGCTGGCTATCGTCTGCTGGCGAGCGCCCACTATCGCACCTCGCCGCTCGATATGCGACGTATGCTGGATGCGCCCGGCATGCATTTCTGGCTGGCCGGGCAGCCACAGCAGGTCACCGGCGCGCTGTGGCTGGTGGAAGAGGGCGGGCTGGATGCCGCGCTGGCGCAGGCGGTGTGGGCTGGCTTACGTCGTCCGCGCGGCAATCTGGTGGCGCAGTCATTAGCGGCACATGCCGGTTTTACTGAAGCGGCGACGTTACGTTCGCTGCGCATCAGCCGCATCGCCGTGCAGGCCGCGCAGCGCCAGCGCGGCATCGGTCGCGCGCTGGTGGCGACGGCGCGGCAGCAGGCGCAGGGCGCGGATTATCTGTCGGTGAGCTTTGGCTACACCGCAGCGTTGTGGCAGTTCTGGCGCGCCTGCGGCTTTACTCTGGTGCGTATCGGTTCACAGCGCGAAGCCAGCAGCGGTTGCTATGCGGCGATGGCGATTTGTGCGCTGACGCCTGCCGGTGAAGCCCTGCAGCAGCGCGCCGCGCAGCGTCTGGCGCGCGACTGGCCGTGGCTGCAAAAGCTGATCGCGGTGCCGCTGACCCTGTCGCCCACCGACCATCAATCTCTCAGCGCCGACGACTGGCCGCTGCTGGCCGCGTTTGCCTGGGCGCAGCGGCCCTATGAAGCCAGCTATCCGGCGCTGCAGCGGCTGGCGGGTGTCGCATCGCCACCGTTGCTGTGTGCCATACTGCAACAAAAACAAACGCTGAGTGAAGCGGCACGGCTGGCCGGCGTGAGCGGGCGTAAAGCGCTGATGCTCAGGCTGCGCGCGGAGGCGGCTGACGCACTCATCATGCTGGATGCCGCTGCCGCGCAGCACTGGCAGCAGCGCCTCGGCACATTGCAATAAATCCATTATCTCGTTCAAATTTTCCCAATATCACTTTGCCGTCAGCCGCGTATAGTGATTTGAGGAGGACGTTATGGCACTACGATATGTAATTGTTCAGCAACCGGATAACGCCGCGCAGCTGTTTTTGCTGTATCACGGCGTGAACGACAACCCCGATTCGATGGCGCAGATTGGCAGCTGGTTCGCGCAGGCGTTTCCGCAGGCGCAGGTGGTGTCGGTGGGCGCACCTTATCCGGCCAGCGCGCCGCAGGGCCGCCAGTGGTATGCCGAGATACCGGAACACGACCGCTCGCAGCAGCAGGGCGTGGATGCGGTGATGCCGTCCTTTGTCGAGTCGGTGCGTCACTGGCAGCAGCAGAGCGGCGTGCGGCCGGAAGCCACCGCGCTGGTCGGTTTTTCGCAGGGCGGCACCATGGTGCTGGAAGGCGTAAAAGCCCAGCCGGATCTGGCGGGACGCGTGGTGGCCTTTAGCGGCCGCTACGTCACGCTGCCGGAGCAGGCCAGCACGCGCAACACTATCCACCTGATTCACGGCGATTATGACGAGCAGGTGCCGATGCAGCATGCGGAAGCGGCGATGCAGCGCTTAACTGCGCTGGGCGGCGATGTGACGCTGGATATCGTTGACGATCTGCCGCACGCAATTGATGAACGCAGCATGCAGCTGGCGCTGAATCACCTGCGCTATACCGTGCCGCGCCGCTATTTCGATGAGGCGCTGAGCGGGGCGAAGCCGGGCGACGACGATGTGGTGATGATGGTGTGAGACCGCGCGCCATAAAACAAAGGTCGCCGTGCAGGGCGACCTTGTACGCTAAACGATCGGCGGCGACTACTTCTTCTTCGGCCAGTCGTCGTCATCGTCCCACTTATCGTTGAAATCGCGATGCGGTGGCAGATCCGGTTTGTTATCCATATATTTTTTATGATCGATGCGCTTCAGGTCTTTGTAGACGTTCATCAGCACGCCCACCATCAGCAGAATCACAATCACCCACCAGTACTCTTTTAACCATTCCATGAGGTTTCTCCTTCAAGGTGCCATTAGGCGATCAGCTGTTCCATAATGCGCTGATACATCCGGCTCAGCAGCTGCAAATCCGAGGCTTTCACGCACTCATTGATCTTATGAATAGTGGCATTCACCGGGCCGAGCTCCACCACCTGTGCGCCCATGCGGGCAATAAAGCGCCCGTCAGAGGTGCCGCCGGTGGTTAACAGCTGCGGCTTGATCTCATTATAGTGCGCCACGGCGTTGACGACCGCATCCACCAGCTTACCGCGTGAAGTCAGGAATGGCTGACCGGACACATTCCACTCCAGCGTATAGCGCAGCTGGTGGCGATCGAGCAGCGCCGCCACGCGATCTTTGATCATCTGATCGGTCAGTTCGGTGCTGAAGCGGAAGTTAAACTGCACGAAAAACTCGCCAGGGATCACATTGTTACTGCCGGTGCCGGCCTGCACGTTGGCGATCTGCATGCTGGTCGGCGGGAAGAATTCATTGCCCTGATCCCACTCGGTCGCCACCAGCTCGTTGAGCGCTGGCATCGCGCGATGCACCGGGTTATCAGCCAGATGCGGATACGCCACGTGGCCCTGCACGCCGTGAATGGTCAGATTGGCGGTCATCGAGCCGCGACGGCCATTCTTCACCACGTCGCCGACCACTTCGGTGCTCGACGGTTCGCCGACGAGGCAGTAATCCATACGTTCGTTGCGCGCCATCAGGCGCTCAACCACTTTTACCGTACCGTTGACGGCGCTGGCTTCTTCATCGGAAGTGATGAGAAACGCCAGCCGGCCAGCATGATTGGGATGAGCAGCAACGAAGCGCTCGGCCGCCACCACCATCGCCGCCAGCGAGCCTTTCATGTCAGCGGCGCCACGGCCAAACAGCATGCCGTCGCGAATCGAAGGTTCAAACGGCGGGCTGATCCAGCGGTTGGCATCGCCCGGTGGCACCACATCAGTGTGCCCGGCAAAGGCCAGCGTTTCGCCCTGGCCGCGCGTGGCCCAGAAGTTAAGCGTATCGCCAATGTGCATCGGCTCGACATGGAAACCAATCGCCTCCAGGCGCGCAATTAACATGGCCTGGCAACCGGCGTCATCCGGACTAAGCGAGGGGCGACGAATAAGCTGCTGAGCCAGCTCAATGACCGGACAGAACATGTTATGACTTCTCCTGGATAAAGGCGTGATAAACGGGTTCTTTGAAACCCACCAGCAATGTACCGTCTGGCGCCGCCAGCACCGGACGTTTGATCAGCGCCGGGTGCGCCAGCATCAGCGCTTTGGCGCTGGCCGCATCGCGGATGGCATCGCGTTCCGCTTCCGGCAACTGACGCCAGGTGGTGCCGCGCGTGTTCAGCAGCACGTCATACCCCAGCTGGTCGATAAAGGATTGCAGCAGTGCCGCATCCAGCCCGTCAGCGCGATAATCATGAAAATGAAAGTCGATGCCGGAAGTGCTCAAATAGTTGCGTGCTTTTTTTATGGTGTCGCAATTCTTGATGCCATAGAGCTTATACATAGTTTATCGATACTCTTGAATGCGTAAATGCTACCTGGGCTGCCGTATCAGTTCTGAGGTTCAAAGCCGTGATGGCCTATCCCGCAGGAGGCACGATCACTGACCTGGTGTCAGAACATGGGACATTTCATGGGGAAGGATTGTAACAATACCGGGTTGATCGATGATAGCGGGAAATCTGCATCTGATGGCCGTTGCCTACATGTTACGTCCAGTTTGGCAATGCCGCTCTCTAAAGTCGCTGCAGAGCTTATAGATTGTATTGCACTAATCTGTAAAAGCCTTGACCGCTTTAGCAGGCAGAACCCATTCAAGGTAATGAAGTACCTGCTCTCGCTTCACTCTCGGGGATCGGGCTGTTGAAGCCCTTAGTACTCAATAAATCCGATCCAATGAACCCCGAACATTAATAGTTTTATGTCGTGAAAGGCAGGTTCACCAAAGGTGTACATAAGCTAAGGTGGATTAGGTGTATGAATACAGTCTGAATTAAAAATTTTGGTGGAAAATTCTGTTTTAAATGAAAAGTTCTTGGGTTTGTTCGAATCGGGAAAGAGCTGTTGAATGTTTTTTATATAGTGTTGAGGCTAAATTTACCCGCCCCTTGGGGTCTAATCTCATTTTATACCGAAACAATATGGCATAGACAAATCAATTTACAAAGATGGTACTGAGCGGAAATATTTTTGTCAAGCTTCGCCTATTTGCTCAATCCAGTTTGACCGGATAATATGAATTCATCGCAAAGACATTGCGAAATAAAAATCAGATTAAACACAATAAGGTAATTAAAATGACCACAGCAATTAACTCTAAAGTTATGGCATCCGTATGTTCAAAAGTAGAAAATTACATTCCGGAAAATATGATTGGTTATATGAGTGCCTTATTAGTAGTACAGGATATTGATAAAAATACTTAATCCACACTGTATGTAATGGATAAGGATAGTAATGTAGGTACATACCAATTCTACTTTAATAAACAAGGTTCAGTAGTAGTATCTGATTACTTCGACGAAGATAAGGTATTTGGTACTTATGGATTATATGAAGGTACTAAGT
Organism: Type-C symbiont of Plautia stali; assembly: GCF_059730935.1. Classification (NCBI taxonomy): domain Bacteria; kingdom Pseudomonadati; phylum Pseudomonadota; class Gammaproteobacteria; order Enterobacterales; family Enterobacteriaceae; species Type-C symbiont of Plautia stali. Next base: position 1,209,809 of record NZ_AP035923.1, read on the forward strand.
TCAACCAAGTCTTTGATCTAAATATCAACTTCAACAACATCGTGTACTTTCTGAGTCTATTACAGCAAGAGAAGGCTTACATGTACATCAGTATCGATGATGACATGATTCAACATCAAGATCTGATCATGCGTAAAGGGTGGACGGATCGACGCATCAAATAAGTGTTCGGCATCAAACTATATGAGTTTGGCGAGCGTTGGTGCTCGCTAATTGAAGTATGCAAAAGTGAAAATTCTAACTGAGGAAAATATTATGAGTTTAGTCAAAGTTGATAACACAGTGTTCGATTCACTACATAAAAAATCAATAGAGAATAATATCGCTTTAAAACATAAAGGCATCGACAAGCAAGAGATTGAAGCTTTAGCATCCAAAATTGATGACGATAAAATTCTAAAGTTTGTTGACCCGAATACTGGTGCTGAAGAGGAATATATAAGTCGTAATGGTGATGTGTGGAAGGAGTTTTATTAAGTTAAATCATAAGATAAAAAACTGAATGATGCCGGAAAAGTTCAGTACTTCATTGATGGGCACGAAATACTTAATCTTCAAGAGATTGAAGCCACTCATGATGATCGAAAACAGATTCTGGTATTTGAAGTGCTATTAGAGTAGGTAATGTAGAAGTACTCGAGGACGCTTGAGTACTACTTACTCAACGCAGGATAATTAACACAGGTATAGCCAGAATTGAAGAGTAGCATCGTGTTATCTTTCAATGGTAAAAATGGGAATGAAATATAATCTGAATTCCCCATTGAAACATTAAAATGTATATTTCTATCTTTTAGCTCTAGCTTAGTCGCTTGAGCAGGAAATGTGGCTTCACTCTTAAACGTCACTAAGAATGATATTGGGAAGAAGTGTATAGCACTGCATATGCAGTTATGGCCTTTATTGTGAAACAGGACGTGGCGAGCAGTGATTTGTGCTCTCTTAGGGTAGTACCAATAGTATAGATCATGGGTATCTTCAAAAGTATCTGTTTCACATAAAACGTACTTACGAAGCGGGGTAAAGAACGGGGTATCTTTTTAAAGAATTATATTGATCTTTATTTTCTTTGTAACTTGCAACACTTATTAAATCAAATTTTATTTTGTGAATGCTTGACGGTATTGAATCATATTCTATTAGAAAAGATTTACCCAAGTTTATTTCTTAATTCTGTTTGTGTGAATAGAACCATCTAAACGCTTTATACATTGCAACCATAGCTGCAAATGCCATTAGTATATTGGATGATGCACTTATCCAATCAAAAACACTTCTTATGACATCTTTTGTGAAAATATCTACTAAGACTAGCCAAGAGAAAAGTACTAACAGTATCCCAATAACTACTTCCTTTAATGCTTTCCATATCTTCTAACCCATGTTTTAATGCCTTAACGCTAAGTGCCTCAAAACATGTCACATTATCTTACGAGCAAATTTATAGCCGAATTTTTAAATTGTAAAAATGATTATTTAATATTGCTCACGTTGAAGTAATGAGTTATCAACCTGATAGGTTCATTAAAGTTTTTATATGAAATCATAAACTTCGATGAGAGTTTAGCATTATTCTGAGCGATATTATAAAGTTTTTCAATTTCGAAGGGGACGTTAACATCGTTATTTATTCTGTGTTTTATAGTTGTAACTTCAGCAACCACATCAGACTGTAATTTGAACGCTTTAAGATAGGAAATATAATTTGATGCTGCTGATCTCAAAGTGATGGACTCTTGGACTACTGAATCATTAAAACTCCACCCTAACTTTTCTAAAGATGATATCTTTAACCTACAGTTAAGATTAAGATCATCACATAATTTAATGTTTTCATCCAGCTTAATAAATTCTCGTATCACTTTGTAAGAGTCTGTGATGTTATTTTTATAGCAGTCATGGAATGTTTGTATATATATGCTTGTTTCTCTGAGCTTAAGAAATAAAGTAGGTAAGTCATGGGTAATAAGCTCTTTGGCGATGTTCAATGCATGATCGTCTAACTTTTGGTTTATCCACTTAGGGGCATTTCTATAAACTAGATATGCAACAAATAATGTACCAAGAGTACCCGCAGTATTGAAGAAATCCATCAAGCTACCAAATTCGAAGTGACCTTTGGATTTTTCCAATGCACCATTTATTACGAGCCAAAGAGACAGTACTAAAAGTATCCCGATAGCGACTTCTTTTAAGATTTTCCAAACCTTGCTGTACATGGTCTTATCCCTTAACCTAAAAGTACCTAGATAGCACAAAATCATTGAATTTCATAGATCTATGATAAATAACTCATGATACACATGAGAATTTACCATGTTAAGAATCGAATATAAGAAAACTCAAGATAGGTACTACTTCCTGTACGTCACAGATGAACTACGAACTAGTACTACAGAACCTGATTCATTCAATCTTGAGTACAAGGATGGAAGCACAGTTCAGATCCACAATGTCTGGACATACCTTGAAGCAACACAAAATGCCTTGTTCGAATTGAATCTGCTCATGCAGCATTCAGAGGAAGTACTCAATGCGGTAAAGGTACTCAGGGCTTGCGGGGTGAAAGATGAAGATTAATACATTCAAGGTAGGAAGATTTGAGTTAAGGCATGCTGAGGAAGGGATTAAGTACTAGATTAAAGGAAAAGAGGTTAAGTTATCAGAATTAGTAGTTGATTCACTACGGTGAATTATCATAAAAGAGTTATGAGAGCATTAAGAAAGAGATCGCGTGATTATATTTGACGTTGTAAGTTAAAAACAAAACTAGTTGAAGGTTGATATGAACAAAGGTCTTGAAAAGCATAGAATGGATGAGTTTCTAAAGCGTCAAATTGGGGATATCAATACATTGACTCATTTCTATAAAGATAATGATTATGATTTTTTAAGTTTGGAAAAAGATTACATTTGGTTTTGTGATTTAATTGACTTTAATGACCCTTTTGAAGTGGTAATTCAAGATGGGGATTTTGATTTCAAACTTCTAAGTCAGTCACAAATGGTTTCTTTTTTAATGAGTAATGATTTTATTGAGCTTAATGACGGGGAAAGAAGTTTTCATCCAGCAAAGCTTGAAAGGGAAATAGTTGAAATTATTGTTGAAAGAAACTCCACGAATTTAAGTGAACCTATTAATAATATGGCAATGAAACTGGTTGGTAGTTATAAAAATAACAAGTTTCAGTGTTTTAGTCACGATGCTAAAAATAAAGAGATAGTTAAGAGTCGATTAATGTGGTCTCACTATGCAAGGGGTTTAAGGGGATTTGCTGTTGAGTTTAACTTTGATCCATTGTTGGATTCTATGTCAAAACTGAATGATGGATTTTTTAATGGATATACTTTAATAAATTATACTAATTTAGGGTTCAATGATTACATTGCTGAAGTTATTGATAAGAAAGAACCACTTTTTATAGATAGATTGATCTTTGCTAAGCATATCGATTGGGAATATGAACAAGAAGCAAGGATTATGATTACACGAAATGAAGGTTATTATGACCAGTCTTGTATATCAAGAGTTATCATCGGCCAGAAGATGAAAGAAGAGAACAAAGAAAAGTTAATAAGAATTCTAGAGCGTAAAGGAATGTTAGATAAACTACATATTGCACGATTTGATAGACGAGACTTTTCAATTAACATCGATAAGTATGAGTGATATTTTTTATGCAACTTAATTAATTTTATCGTACTATATACCTTCTCGCCATGATCCGTAACTATTCGGTTGTTCTGTAAACTCCGTGGTTCATGGCGAGTCCTTCAAATCGGCAATTCACCTTGCTTATCCATATCGACAAAATCTAGTGCCTCATTGTGTGCATCCATCATTTGACGGTGACTGCAAAAGTACTCATTAATGGCGAATATGTTCACGGGCTGATCAAGTAAAATCAGTACGCATTGTTCGTCACACGTCCAAACCAGTAACGCCTCTCACCACCTACCTGGCCTGCTCCCCGTTAATTAACGCACCACGATGTTAGTAATGTCTTCATAAGTCACATGAGGACTCCCCCATGAAGCAGCGTTTTTCCGACGAACAGTTCATCAGTATTCTCCGCGAGGCTGAAGTCGTTGTTTCAGCCCGGGAACTCTGCCGCGAGCATGCCATTTCAGACGCCACCCTTTACACCTGGCGTAAGAAGTTCGGTGGCATGGAAGTCCTCGAAGTGAAGCGGTTCAGGTCACTTGAAAAGGAGAACGCTCGTCTCAGGAAGCTGCTCGCTGAAGCCATGCTGGATAAGGAGGCGCATCAGGTGGCTCAGGGCCGAAAGCTCTGACGACAGACCAGAAGCGGGAAGCCGTTGAGTTTATGTGTGATGCGAACGGTCTGTCGCAACGCCGTGCCTGCAGGCTAACAGGTTTGTCCCTGTCGACCTGCCGCTATGAGGCTCAGCGTCCGGCGGCTGATGCACATTTATCAAGCCGTATCACAGAACTGGCGCTCGAACGAAGGCGTTTTGGGTACCGGCGCATCTGGCAGTTATTGCGTCGGGAGGGTCTTCACGTCAACCACAAGCGGGTATACCGCATTTATCACCTTAACGGCCTGAGTGTGAAGCGCAGACGACGTCGTATGGGGCTGGCGACTGAGCGGCTTCAGCTTCTTCGCCCGGATGCGCCGAACCTGACATAGTCGATGGATTTTGTCATAGATGCACTTGCCAGCGGCAGTCGGATTAAGTGCCTGACTTGTGTGGATGATTTCACGAAGGAGTGTCTGACGATCACCGCTGCTTTCGGTACTTCAGGGGTTCAGGTCACGCGTATTCTGGACAGCATCGCGCTCTTTCGAGGCTATCCGGCGACAATAAGAACTCATCAGGGCCCGGAGTTTACCTGCCGCGCACTCGATCAATGGGCCTTTGAGCATAGTGTGGAGTTGCGACTTATTCAGCCAGGTAAGCCAACGCAAAACGCATTTGTTGAGAGTTTCAACGGTCGCTTTCGGGATGAATGCCTGAATGAACACTGGTTCAGCGATATTCTTCATGCCCGGAAAATCATTAATGACTGGCGGCAGGACTATAACGAGTCCAGACCTCATTCATCGCTGAAATACCAGACGCCGGCTGAATTTGCAGCAAGCTGGAGAAATGGAAAATTAGAAGGTAAACAAACCGACATTACTAACTGAGCGTTGTATCTAATACTGAGGGCAGGTCAAAACTAACCAAGACTACTAAGGATGATGAACTAATCGAAAAACCGGAAAAACTATATTGGGGAATTAGTGATAGAGCTGATCAACAGTCAGAGTACTTATTACATCAATTGAAGGGTAAGAAGGATGAGCACACGCAATAAGATCATCGCTTGCCTAATGACTATCTTACTGAGTGTACTTATTGGGTAGAAATCTAACACAATCTATACAGTTTACTTAAACGAGAAGGTACTACTGAAGCAGCAAGCAGTACAAGAAACTATAAGAGCGGGACAGGCTGAGATAGCGAAGCAGTTTGAAGAACAGAAGGTAGTATTACATGATCTGGCAGAGAAGAATAAAAGTATTTTAACAAAGATCATTCAAGAGAATCAGCCAATCTATTCTGAGACGTGTATAGATCCGGTGGGATTAGATTAGTTGAAGAAGTACAAGGATGCGTCGAGGGGGCTTGAATGAAAAAGTAACAATAGTTGCTGTACTTTTACTAGCTATAACAGGTTGTACCCACACGACGCATTAGAACAATAGCAGCTACATACAGGAAAATCTACTTCAACAATGCAGTACTGATACGCCTATCCCAAAAAATGGAACAGGCGGTGAAGTACTCATGACCTTAGAATACTGGCAGAAGATGTATAACGAGTGTGCCATTAGTAAGGATGTAATAATAAAAGCGATAATATCATAAAATTAAATTTTCAAAGTAGGGTAACATTTCCTTTAATGGGTGTACACGCTCACCATGAAGATGGAATATTCTACCACCTTCTTTTTTTACCTGTTCATATTCATCTCTATTGCTTAAATCTGAAAATAAAATTGAAGCAATATAGCTTGAAGTGGATTCTTTTAATTTTTCTGCTTTAATGATTGCATACACTTCATCAGCAGTAACAGTATTAATTTTGATTTTATCAAAAATATTAGGGTGTTTTACTTTTAAAAAAACAAGAATCGCAGTTGCGGCCTGATAAACCTCTTCAGGAGAGCCACCGCTTGAAGCTATTATTATTAAGGACGAATAGCATCTTTCTGCATCTCTAAGAGAACAGTCATTAGCAGATAGTATTTTTGGTAGTAATGTAAGGGCATAATCATAAACACCTTTCAACGGGATTTTTTTCTGAAGGTGTTCAATATAAGTTTGGGTGTTTATCTTTTGGTTTTCGACATTGAATCTATTAGGTAGTGAAAACCAAAAGTGTATAAATTTACTTAAGTATGTATCAGCATCAATATTTCCATATCTTTTCTGAATGCAATGAATAAATTGTTCTTTATTTACTGCAAGCACGAAGTATATGTTTTTAGTATCAAAGACATGTTTTATTTTTTCTAGCAGATCAAGTGAGAAATCCGGTCTTGCCCGGTCTAACTCATCAATGACAAATATTATCTTTGATCCATTGGCTGCTTCTGTTATTGAGTTTTTAAAGTGTTCAATGATCGCATTTTCATTAATAGAATTCTCAAGCTTTTCTTGAATTATGTTTTCAATGGGTTCATTTAAAACCCCAGCTATTTCTTCACCACTTCCTTCTAATTCAGTTCCATTAATAACACCTAACGTTATTGCTTTAATAGCTACTTTTGCGGAAGTTTTTAACAGAACGACACCAGCTTTTTTAGTTGCGGCAATGTAATTCTTCTTCTTTTCATCATTGTCTATTAAAGGGTAAATGGCAGAAGATAAAGCAATAAAAGCATCCTCTTGATAATCATTTTTAAAAGCATCAAAATAAATAAATTTTAAACTAGCATCATCGTATGAATTTACTTGGCTTTGCCACATTTTGAGGAAGGTTGTTTTTCCGCTCCCCCATTCATCATTGATAGCAAGTACTAAATTATCATCCTCAGAATTCTTAATAATACTCTCTAATTGCTTGCTGAGTTTTTGCCTTGAAAATAGATCCCTACCTAAAGAAAAGCCATTTTTACATTCTACTTCTGGAAGTACTAATTTCATATAGAATTCCTTGTTTAATAACTGTAAGAATGAGCACTTATGATTAGATCAACTTAATTTTCACACTTCCAAATAGTATTTTGTACACCTTGCCCGGCGGGTAAGTGCGGGTTCATGTTTGCACTATGTTGGTAAGTCGCCTTGCTTTTGCCGTATTGAGCACAGGCTGCATTAGCGGTCTTCTGTAGGCTATCTAATCCATACCATGCATCAGATTGAATGCTTACTTTTTCACCATCGTTATATTGCACTTGAGCACAACCAGCCAGCAAGAAGGGCAGTAGTAAAAGGGCATGTTTGTACATGATATTCCTTGGTAATGTACGTACTTGGTTAAGAACTATCCTAACACTTTAGACGAACTAGAGGAGTACTAGATTTAGTAGTACTTATTATATGGGGAAGAACTTAGGCTCTTTACTATGAAGATAGAAGGTAATGGAACTTAGTACATCAGTATCAGTAGGTTAGAAGTAATTGAGTAGTATCGAAATTAGTTAGTGTTAAGTAACAGGTATTTTAATTCCGTACATCACCCACTGCGCTGTCATCGCGTATTCCCGTCCTGTGTTAAATAAAGCGCGAGTTTACCATAGCGCGCCGTGGGCTGTGAGGTCAGACGCGCAGCAGCGCTGTTTTTCATCTCGCCGCGACGCCAATAAACGGCGCTAATCAGGGCCAGTAAACGCTTTCACTTACCTGCGAAATTGTCGCCTGCGGCATCATTAGCGATCTAAGAATTATCTTAGGTGGTAAAAACGGGCCTGGCGGATTAAGTCCGCACTTTTGTGAGTCGCATTAACAGGTTGCTGAAATGTGCGTCAGTCCGCAGTTTCGGCAAATTCAAGCTTTCTGCGGTAGTTGCCGATAGTGATGAGAGGTGGAAACGTATTCACCTGTAGAAAAAAACGGCGTAAAATCGCCACTACAAGAAGAGAGGGTATTATGGTTGAACACGAACTGGGGAACTGGAAAGAATTTATCGAAGCGATGTTACGTAAGTAATTCGTGAAGAGAAAAGCAGGGCACTTCCCAACTTGCTGTTATTCTTACCGCACACATCAATAAAGCCGCCATTCATCATGGCGGCTTTTTATTTGTCCGAAGTTAGCCTCAGTCGTGCGGCTTTGCCCGCAGCGGGAAGCGGCGGCGCACCAGCACGAAGAACAGCGGCACAAAGAAGATCGCCAGTACCGTGGCGGAGATCATGCCGCCCATCACGCCAGTACCGACCGCATGCTGGCTGCCAGAACCGGCACCGCTGCTGATCGCCATCGGCAGCACGCCGAAAATAAAGGCCAGCGACGTCATCAGAATCGGCCGCAGGCGCTGCCGCGATGCCTCCAGCGTCGACTCCAGCAGTTCACGCCCTTTGCTGTTGATCTCATTGGCGAACTCGACGATCAGGATCGCATTCTTCGCCGACAGACCAATCACCGTCAGCAGGCCGACCTGAAAGTAGACGTCATTCTCCAGTCCGCGCAGCCAGGTGGCGACCAGCGCGCCCACCACGCCCAGCGGCACCACCAGCATCACCGAGAACGGAATCGACCAGCTCTCGTACAGCGCCGCGAGGCACAGGAACACTACCAGCAGCGAAATCGCATACAGCGCCGGCGCCTGCGAGCCGGAGAGACGCTCCTGATAGGAGGCACCGGTCCACTGGAAGCCAACGCCGAGCGGCAGCTGTGCCACCAGTTTCTCCATCTCATCCATCGCCGTGCCGCTGCTGACGCCGTTAGCCGCCTCGCCGACAATCTCCAGCGACGAATAGCCGTTGTAGCGTTCAAGACGCGGTGAACCAGTCTCCCAGTGGCTGGTGGCGAAGGCGGAGAACGGCACCATGCCGCCGCTGTTGTTGCGCACATACCATTTGTTGATGTCGCCCGGCAGCATGCGGAACTCCGGTGCCGCCTGGACGTAGACTTTCTTCACGCGGCCGCGGTCGAGAAAATCATTCACATAGGTTGAGCCCCAGGCGGTGGTCAGGGTGTCGTTGATGGTATCCAGCGAGACGCCGAGCGCCTGCGCTTTCCGCTGGTCGACATCAATCTGCAGCTGCGGGCTGTCGTCGAGCCCGTTGTGGCGCACGCGCGACAGCGCCGGATTGTTGTCGGCCAGCGCCAGCAGCCGATCGCGCATCGCCATCAGCTCGGTGTGCCCGATGCCGCCGTGATCCTGCAACTCCATATCAAAGCCGGAGGAGCTGCCCATGCCGGTGATCGCCGGTGGACTGCTGGCGATGACGCGGGCCTCTTTGATCTTTTTAAAGGCTGCGGTGGCGCGATCGATGATGGCAAACGAGGTGCGATCGCGACCTGGCCGCTGCTCCCAGTCCTTCAGGCGCACAAACAGGCGCGCCACGTTTTGTCCGTTGCCGCCCGGACCAGCACCAATGGTGGAGAACACCGACAGCACATTGTCCTTCTCGGCAGTCAGGTAATAATCCTCAACCTTTGCCACCACCTGCGAGGTTTGCTGCAGCGTTGAGCCCGGCGGCAGCTGTACCTGAGTAAGAAATACGCCGCGATCTTCCAGCGGCAGGAAGGAGGTAGGCAGACGAATAAACAGGAATGCCATCACGCCGATAATCGCCAGGTAGAGCAGCAGCCAGCGGCCGCTCTTCAGCAGAATGCGCGCTACGCCGCGCTCGTAGCGTTCCGCGCTGGCATTGAAGTGACGGTTAAACCAGCCGAAAAAGCCGCGCCGGCCATGGTGCTGGCCCTGCGCCAGCGGTTTGAGCAGCGTGGAGCACAGCGCGGGCGTCAGAATCATCGCCACCAGCACCGATAGCACCATCGCCGAGACAATGGTGATGGAGAACTGGCGATAGATAGCGCCCACGGTGCCGCCAAAGAACGCCATCGGCACAAACACCGCGGACAGCACCAGCGCGATGCCCACCAGCGCGCCCTGAATCTGCCCCATCGATTTACGCGTGGCGGCCCGCGGCGATAATCCCTCTTCGCTCATGATGCGCTCGACGTTTTCCACCACCACGATGGCATCATCCACCAGCAGCCCGATGGCCAGCACCATGGCGAACATGGTCAGGGTGTTAATACTGAAGCCGCAGGCGTACAGCACCGCAAAGGTGCCGAGCAGCACCACCGGCACAGCAATGGTGGGGATCAGCGTGGCGCGGAAGTTTTGCAGGAACAGGTACATCACCAGAAACACCAGCAGGATCGCTTCCAGCAGGGTTTTCACCACGTCCTTAATGGAGGCTTTGACGAACGGTGTGGTTTCAAACGCCACTTTGGCTTCCAGTCCATGCGGGAAGTATTGCGCCAGTTCGGCAACACGGGCGCGCACCAGCTTGTCGGTGTTCATCTCGTTAGCGCCGGAGGCCAGCTTGATGCCAAGACCGGATGCCGGCTGGCCGTTATAGCGGCTCAGAAAGTCATACTTTTCGGCGCCCATGGCGATGGTGGCCACGTCGCCGAGCGTCACCACTGAACCGTCGGTGTTGGTTTTCAGCGTAATCGCGCGAAACTGCGCGGGCGTCTGTAGCATCGACTGGGCGTTAACCGTGGCGTTCAGCGCCTGTTTGTCCACCGACGGCAACCCGCCGACCTGGCCGACCGCCACCTGGGTGTTCTGCGATTCGATGGCGCTGACCACATCGTCGGTGGTTAGCGCGTAGTTAATCAGCTTGTTGGGATCGAGCCAGATGCGCATGGCGTATTGCGAGCCGTAGGCATCGACCTGGCCGACGCCGTCGATACGGCTGAGTGGATCCTGAATATTACTGGCAACGTAATCGGCAATATCCTGTTTATCCATGCTGCCGTCGGTGGAGACAAAGGCGATCATCAGAATGTTGCTGTCGCCGGTTTTGTTTACCGTGACGCCCTGCGACTGCACCGCCGCTGGCAGCTTGCGCAGCGCGCTCTGCAGCTGATTCTGTACCTGTTGCCGCGCTTCATCCGGGTTAGTGCCGGCGGTAAAGGTGAGGGTGATCTGCGCCTGGCCGGTGTTGCTGCTGTTCGAGGACATGTACATCAGGTTATCGATCCCCGTCATATTCTGCTCGATAACCTGGGTGACGGTGTTTTCCAGCGTCTGCGCGGATGCGCCGGGATAGTTGGCGGTGATGCGCACGTTAGGCGGCGCGAGATCCGGATACTGTTCCACCGGCAGCGAGATAATGGCCAGCGTGCCACACAGGCACAGCAAAATAGCCAGCACCCAGGCAAAAATGGGGCGGTCGATAAAAAAGTTCGACATGAAACCGACACTCCTCAGCTGCGTACTTTGTACTTGTTATTAGTAAAAGCGTGTCGCACGCTGCGCTTCACGCTGGCGGAGTGCAAGGGCGATCCTGAAAACTCCGGCTGCTGCTTACTGTACGCGGGGCAAATTAGGGAATCGTGGATAAATTATGGAGAAAGTGTAAAAGTCGCAGCAGCTTTATGTGCGCACTCACACATTGCGACTCTCCAGCCACAGCACCGTTGCCGCAACGCGGGAACGAACGTCGAGCTTACGCAGCAGGTTGCGGATGTGTACCTTTACCGTTTCTTCGGAAATGTGCAGCGTGGCGGCAATCTCTTTGTTGGATAAGCCGCGCGCCACTTCCTGCAACACATCCAGCTCGCGCTCGGTCAGCTGTCTGAACGGATTGGCGCTGGGCTGGCGGGTCGCCAGATATTCTGCCACCACCTCGCTGAACACGTTCTCGCCCTGTGCGCCGCGCATTACCTGCGCCAGCAGCAGTTCCGGTTCGCTGTCTTTGAGCAGATAGCCATCGGCGCCGGCATCCACCATGGCGTAAATATCGCTGCGCGCGTCGGACACTGTCAGCACCAGAATGCGTGCCGCGACGCCCTCGTGGCGCAGCGCCTTCAGCGTATCCAGCCCGGACATGCCCTTCATATTCAGGTCGAGCAGAATCACATCCGGTGCCAGACGGCGCGCTTCGGCCAGTGCTTCGGTACCGTTATTCGCCTCAGCCACCACTTCCAGACGCGGTTCCAGCGCCAGCAACTGGCGGATACCGCGACGCATCAGCGGATGATCGTCCACGATCATAATAGACAGGGAAGGGTGAGCCATAGGTTCTCCAGAGTTTCAATCCAATTGCTAAGTGTAACGCGTTAAGCCAGCCGGTGCGCGGGGCGGGCGGGAAAACGCAGCGTGACGCAGGTGCCCTGCGCCTGCGGGGTAATCAGTAAGCTGCCGGCAAGACGCGCCGCGCGCTCGGCCATGATGGTCAGCCCGTAGTGGCCCGGCGGCTCTTCCACGCTGTTGATACCGCAGCCGTCATCTTCGATGGTCAGCAGGTGCTCATCATCAGCGACACGCTGATAGCGAATCTGAATCTGCTGCGCCTGCGCGTGACGAATTGCATTGAGCAGCGCCTCGCGCGCAATCTGCAGCACGTGCACCTGCTGCTGGGCATCCAGCGTTTGCAGGCCAGGCTGATAGTCAAAGGTAATCGCCGCCTGCGACTGCTCCTGCAGCGGGGCGATCATCGCCTGCATCGCCTGCACTAAATCGGCCTGTTCAATGCTCAGGCGGAAGGTGGTGAGCAGCTCGCGCAGCTGCTGATAGGCCTCGGCCAGCGCGCGATCAAAATCGGCGATGATCGCCTGTGCCTGCGGCTGGCTGCTATCGACATTACGCCGCAGCAACGTCAGCTGGATACGCAGAAAAGAGAGCGACTGCGCCAGCGAATCGTGCAGCTCGCGCGCAATGGTGGCGCGCTCTTCAATCAGCAGCATCTGCTGATACTGCTTCTGCGTCTGCCAGATCCACAGTGCACGCGCCAGCATGTTGGCCAGACTGTGCATCAGCTCATCGGCCGGCGGCGCGCGGCGGGTTTGCCAGCACAGTTCGCCGAGGCGCTGCTCCTCCTGCTGCAGCGGCAGCCGCTGCCAGCTGAGATCGTCGGCGGGCACGCCAGCCTGAAAGGCGATATCCTCGCTGGCGATTTGCAGCACCTCCAGCGCTTCCCGCCGCTGCACCAGCCGCAGCAGGCCCTGGAACAGCTCGGGATTGAGCGGGCTGCCGGTGAGAATCTGCGAGCTTTCATACAGCAGCGACAGCGTGCGGTTGGCCTGGGTTAAATCTTCGGTTTTATTGCGTACCGCGCACTCCAGCAGGCGATAGTGCGAATGCAGCCGCTCCGCCATGGTGGTAAACGCCTGCGCCAGCACGCCCAGCTCGTTGGGCTGATGCACGGAAAGCGGCGGAAAACTGAAGTTGGCCTGCTCGACGTACTGACTGGCGGTGACCAGCGAATCGAGCGGACGCACCACGTTGCGGCGAATAAAGCCAATGCTCCACAGCGCCAGCGCGACAATCGCCAGAAAGCCGAACAGGCTGCTGGCGGCCACCAGATGCATTTTCAGCTCGGCATAGTGCTGCACCGCCAGCACGAAGCGGTCAATCTCACTGACGTAGCCCGCCACGCGCTGCTGGTACACCTGCGCCCGCGCCGGCTGCAGCGTCTCCTGCAGTACCGGCCAGCTGTCGCGCAGATAGCGGTAGCGGCTGCTGACTTCAATCGGTACCCACGGACGCTCCAGATGCTGCAGCGCCGGTGACTCCAGCGTCTGCTGATATTGCTGCATATGGTGCGCCAGCTGCTGCGGATCGCGCGTGCTGTCCCACGCCAGCCGGTAGATTTGCATGCGCAGCGAGCCGGCGACATTCACCGCTTCGGCATCGCGCAAACTGCTGGAGAGCGTCATCAGCGCCAGGCCGGTGGTTAACAGCGACAGCAGCACAATCGCGCTGAGCGCGCGGGCAATGGTGCGGGTAACGGGACGTTTCACTATCACAATAATAACCCTTACAAGAGCGGGGGATTATAAGTCAGCCGCAGCGGGGGTGCGAGCGCGAAATTGAAACATCTGGTTACTTTTACCAGAGAAACTCACCACGTTTTACGTTTCCCTGGATTAGTCGCGTTTGGCTGGCGAAATATTGAACGCTTTTACCGCCCGCGCAGCCTGGTTTGCACTGGCCCGACGATACTTTGACGCGTAACCCTTTCCCCGCACGACAACAGGAGCACCTCATGAAGACACGTTATGCCGTAATGACTGCTGCACTGCTTGCCAGCGCATCGTTTACTACCTTTGCCGCCTCGCCGTTGAGCGAGGCACAAACCCAGGACCTGCAAAGCAGCGGCACCGTTTCGGTGAGCGGCGTGCGCGGTTCGCTGGATGACGCCACCCGTCAGCTGTCGCAAAAAGCGGAAGAGATGGGCGCCAGTCATTATCGCGTCATTGGCATGCAGAATCCGGGCGATTCCAGCATGTGGAGCGGCAGCGCCGAGATTTACCGTTAATGCCCTTCATTATTCCCCTCTGGTAGTTTTTTCCTGTAGCCACCGATTACCGGCCACCCCACTGGCCGGTTTTTTTGTGCGTCGCGACGGATTATTACAAATCAACCCGTGCAGTCAGCCAGTATATTTTGCTTCGTTCATGCAGAACGGGTAGGATTCATCGCCGTAATTTCCCGGCTCGCCGCGCGGCATCGTTCCGCCGCTCAGGGGCCGGTTTTACCCCATTTCGCACTGCCCGGCGCAATCGATTGGTTACGCGGTGATTGATGGACAGGACAAACAGGAAAGCTATGAAATCTACTAAAAAAACGCCAGCCGAACAGCGTGCTGCGAGAAGGCGCTGGCTTAACTCTCACGACACGGGTTACCACAAAGCGATGGGTAACCGTCAGGTACAAATGATCGCCATTGGCGGCGCTATCGGTACCGGTCTGTTCCTCGGTGCCGGCGCGCGTCTGCAGATGGCCGGTCCGGCACTGGCACTGGTGTATCTGGTGTGCGGTATCTTCTCCTTCTTTATTCTCCGTGCGTTGGGCGAGCTGGTGTTGCATCGCCCTTCCAGCGGCAGCTTTGTTTCGTACGCGCGTGAATTCCTCGGGGAAAAAGCGTCCTACGTTGCGGGCTGGATGTATTTCGTTAACTGGGCGATGACCGGTATCGTCGATATCACCGCGGTGGCGCTTTACATGCATTACTGGGGCGCGTTTGGTGATGTGCCGCAGTGGGTATTTGCGCTGGGCGCGCTGGCGATTGTCGGCACCATGAACATGATCGGCGTGAAGTGGTTCGCCGAGATGGAGTTCTGGTTCGCGCTGGTGAAAGTGCTGGCCATCGTGGTGTTCCTGATTGTCGGCGTGGTGTTCCTCGGCAGCGGTAAACCGCTGGACGGCAACACCACCGGCTTCCACCTGATCACCGACAACGGCGGGCTGTTCCCGCACGGTCTGCTGCCGGCGCTGGTGCTGGTACAGGGCGTGGTGTTTGCCTTCGCCTCGATTGAGCTGGTGGGCACGGCAGCGGGCGAGTGTAAAGACCCGAAAACCATGCTGCCGAAAGCCATCAACAGCGTGATCTGGCGTATCGGTCTGTTCTATGTGGGTTCCGTGGTGCTGCTGGTACTGCTGCTGCCGTGGAACGCCTATCAGGCCGGACAAAGCCCGTTCGTCACCTTCTTCTCCAAACTGGGCGTGCCCTACATTGGCAGCGTGATGAACATCGTGGTGCTGAGCGCGGCGCTGTCGAGCCTGAACTCGGGCCTGTACTCTACCGGACGTATTCTGCGTTCAATGTCGATGGGCGGCTCGGCGCCGCAGTTCATGTCGAAGATGAGTAAGCAGCAGGTGCCGTACGCTGGTATCCTGGTGACCATCGGCGTGTACGTGATCGGCGTGGTGCTCAACTACTATGTTCCGTCGCAGGTGTTTGAGATCGTCCTGAACGTGGCGTCGCTGGGGATTATCTCCTCGTGGGCGTTCATCGTGGTGTGCCAGATGCGTCTGCGCAAAGCCATCAAAGAGGGCAAAGCGGAAGATGTCAGCTTCAAGCTGCCGTGGGCGCCGGTTACCTCGTGGCTGACGCTGCTGTTCCTGGTGAGCGTGCTGGTGCTGATGGCGTTTGACTACCCGAACGGCACTTACACCATTGCTTCAATTCCGCTGATTGCCGTGCTGCTGGTGCTCGGCTGGTTTGGCGTGCGTAAGCGCGTGCAGGCGGAGGCGATGAAAGAGCACGAGCATCATCATGACGATCAGGATGATGCGGCGCCTAAACTGGCGGAAGACAACGCGCATTAATCGCAGTAATTCTCACCTGCGGGGGCCAGTCGGCCCCCGTTTTTATTTCAATTCTCCTTCTCTTGATCCCGCATCGGGAATTACACCTTTCGGGTGATATAGCCCTTCATAACCTCAGGTTATTTTACGCACCATCTCTACATCCCCGCATTGAGGTGAGCCGATGGCGCTGTCGCGACGTGAACTCTTTACCGGGCAGCGCGTCATGCCTGCCGGCGGTATTGCGTTGCCGTGGTGGCGGGGAGAGAGCGGCTGTGACGGCTGTGGACGCTGCGTACAAGCCTGCGAGAGCGGCATTATCCGCATCGCCGCTGGCGAAGCGCCGCAGCTCGACTTTCTGCAGGGCGAATGCACCTTTTGCGCCGCCTGTGCCGACGTCTGCCCGCAGCCGCTGTTTCAGCCGCGCGACACTGAACCTTTTAGCCGGCGCATCCGCATCGACAGCCGCTGTATCGCTTTTCTCGGCGTTAACTGTCGCAGCTGCCAGGAGAGTTGTGAGCAGCAGGCGATCCGTTTTCGCCTGATGCCCAACGGCATCGGCCAGCCGGAAATCCTTCCGCAACACTGCACCGGCTGTGGCGCCTGTATCGCGCCGTGTCCGGTCTCAGCCACAGGACTGCATCATGACGAATAACGACAGCTGGCACGTATGTGGCCTGGTGATTCAGGCACGTCCGACCGCGATCGCGGCGGTGCGGCAGGCGCTACTGAACTTTGCCGATAGCGACATTGCGGCGGAAGATGCCGCACGCGGCACGCTGGCGCTAACGCTGGGCGCGGCCGACAGCACCACGCTGCTGAGCAACATTGAAGCCACCCGCAACATCCCGGATGTGCTGGCGGTATCGCTGGTTTATCACCAGCAAGACGAAATTGAAGAACCCTGTAAGGAAGCATCATGAACCTGAGTCGTCGTGATTTTATGAAGGCCAATGCGGCGGCTGCTGCTGCAACGGCTGCCGGTCTCACCATTCCGACCGTGACCAAAGCGGCCACCAGCCTGGCTGAGCCGATTCGCTGGGAAAAAGCGCCGTGCCGGTTTTGCGGCACCGGCTGTGGCGTGCTGGTCGGCACGCAGAATGGCCGCGTGGTCGCCTCGCAGGGCGATCCGCAGGCGGAGGTTAATCGCGGTCTGAACTGCATCAAAGGCTACTTCCTGCCGAAGATCATGTACGGCAAAGATCGTCTGACCCAGCCGCTGCTGCGCATGACCGACGGCAAATTCGATAAGAACGGCGAGTTTACCCCGGTAAGCTGGGATCAGGCGTTCGACATCATGGAAGCGAAGTTTAAGGCGGCGCTGAAAGCCAACGGCCCGGAATCGGTCGGCATGTTTGGCTCCGGCCAGTGGACCGTATGGGAAGGTTACGCTGCATCAAAGCTGATGAAAGCGGGCTTCCGCACCAACAACCTCGATCCGAACGCGCGCCACTGCATGGCGTCTGCGGTGGTGGGCTTTATGCGCACCTTCGGCATGGACGAACCGATGGGCTGCTACGATGACATCGAGCAGGCCGATGCGTTTGTGCTGTGGGGATCGAACATGGCCGAGATGCACCCGATTCTCTGGTCACGCCTGACCGCGCGTCGTCTCAGCAATGACAACGTCAAAGTGGCGGTGCTGTCGACCTA
The DNA here is from genome assembly GCF_059730935.1 of Type-C symbiont of Plautia stali. Taxonomy (NCBI): domain Bacteria; kingdom Pseudomonadati; phylum Pseudomonadota; class Gammaproteobacteria; order Enterobacterales; family Enterobacteriaceae; species Type-C symbiont of Plautia stali. The sequence continues at coordinate 1,227,691 of NZ_AP035923.1, forward strand.
TCGCCACCGCAGCTTCGAGCTGGCCGATAACGCCATCGTCTTCACGCCGCAGAGCGATCTGGCGATCCTCAACTTCATCGCTAACTACATCATTCAGAACAATAAAGTCGATAAAACCTTCCTGCAGAATCACGTCACGCTGCGTAAAGGCGTGACGGATATCGGCTACGGTTTGCGCCCGACCAATCCGCTGCAGGCGGCGGCGAAAAATCCGGACAACGGCGAGTCGACGCCGATCAGCTTCGATGAGTATGCGAAATTTGTCGCGGAATACACGGTGGAAAAAGCCAGCGCCATGAGCGGCGTAGAGCAGGATCAGCTGATCGCGCTGGCGGAGCTGTACGCCGATCCGAACGTCAAGGTGGTCTCTTACTGGACCATGGGCTTTAACCAGCATACGCGCGGCGTGTGGGCGAACAACCTGTGCTACAACATCCACCTGCTGACCGGCAAAATTTCCCGTCCGGGCACCGGACCGTTCTCGCTCACCGGCCAGCCATCGGCCTGTGGCACCGCGCGTGAAGTGGGCACGTTTGCGCACCGTCTGCCAGCCGACATGGTGGTGAACAATGACAAACACCGCGCTTTAGCTGAAAAACTGTGGAAGCTGCCGCAGGGCACGGTGCCAGCCAAAGTCGGTCTGCACGCCGTGGCGCAGGATCGCGCGCTGAAAGACGGCAAGCTGAATGCCTACTGGGTGATGTGTAACAACAACATGCAGGCCGGGCCGAACCTGACGCAGGAGCGCATGCCGGGCTGGCGCGATGCACGCAACTTTGTCGTGGTATCCGACCCGTATCCGACCGTCAGCGCCCTGTCTGCCGACCTGATTCTGCCAACGGCGATGTGGGTAGAGAAAGAGGGCGCCTACGGCAACGCCGAGCGCCGTACCCAGTTCTGGCATCAGCAGGTGAAAGCGCCGGGCGAGGCGAAATCGGATCTGTGGCAGCTGGTGACCTTTGCCAAACGCTTCCGCGTTGAGGACGTGTGGCCAGAGGCGCTGATTGCTCAGCAGCCTGAGCTGAAAGGCAAAACCCTCTACGACGTGCTGTATGCCAACGGCCAGGTGAATCAGTTCCCGCTGAGCGAAGTGGCCGACGATCGCCTTAACGATGAAGCGCGTGAGTTTGGCTTCTATATTCAGAAAGGCCTGTTCGAGGAGTATGCCAGCTTTGGCCGCGGTCACGGTCACGATCTCGCACCGTTCGATACTTATCACGAGGCGCGCGGTCTGCGCTGGCCGGTAGTGGACGGCAAAGAGACGCGCTGGCGCTATCGTGAAGGTTTCGACAGCTACGTGAAAGCCGGTGAGGGGGTACGTTTTTACGGTAAGCCGGACGGCAAAGCCACCATTTTTGCCCTGCCGTACGAGCCGCCAGCGGAAGCGCCGGATGCCGAATATGACCTGTGGTTCTGCACCGGTCGCGTGCTGGAGCACTGGCACACCGGCACCATGACGCGCCGCGTGCCGGAACTGCACCGCGCGGTGCCGCAGGCGCTGCTGTATATCCATCCGCTGGACGCCAAAGATCGCGGTTTCCGTCGCGGTGAGAAGGTGCGCGTGGTATCGCGTCGTGGCGAAACCCTCGCCACCGTGGAAACGCGCGGGCGTAATCAGCCGCCGCAGGGGCTGGTATTTATGCCGTTCTTCGATGCCGGCGTGCTGGCCAACAACATCACGCTGGACGCCACCGATCCGCTGTCGAAGCAGACCGATTACAAAAAATGCGCCGTTAAGCTGGTGAAAATCTAAGGCAGGATGCAATGAAACCTTTTATCACTCTTGTAACCGTTGCCGCCCTGATGCTGGGCGGCGTGGTGTACGCTAATAACGGCGTCGATCTCAATCAGTCACCGGAAGTGACGGCAACGCAGCAGGGCACCATTCATCAGCCCAAAGAGCAGAGCCGTAAGCCGCTGAACTATGTTAATCAGCCGCCGGTGATCCCGCACAGCGTGGAGGGCTACCAGGTGACGAAGAACGTGAACCGCTGCCTGCAGTGTCACGGCACCCAGAGCTATCTGACCACCGGCGCGCCGCGCGTCAGTCCGACGCACTTTACCGACCGCGACGGCGTGGTGAGCAGCACGGTATCGCCGCGTCGCTACTTCTGCCTGCAGTGTCACGTGCCGCAGACCGATGCCAAACCGGTGGTGGAAAACACCTTTAAGCCGGCTGACGGCTTTGGGCAGTGAGGTGGCGATGAAACAGAAACTTATACGTATCTGGCGCTGGTGGCGACGCCCCAGCCGTCTGGCGCTCGGCACGCTGCTGATTCTTGGCTTTGCTGGCGGCATCATCTTCTGGGGCGGTTTTAACACCGCGATGGAGATGACCAACCGCGAGCAGTTCTGTATTGGCTGTCACGAAATGCGCAACAACGTCTATCAGGAATATATGCAGACGGTGCACTACAACAACCGCAGCGGCGTGCGCGCCACCTGTCCGGATTGTCACGTGCCGCACGAGTGGGGGCCGAAGATGATTCGTAAGATCCAGGCGAGTAAAGAGGTGTACGCCAAGATCTTTGGCCTGATTGATACGCCGCAGAAGTTTGAAGAGACGCGTATCGAGCTGGCGCAGAACGAGTGGCGCCGGATGAAGAACAACAATTCGCAGGAGTGTCGTAACTGCCACAACTTCGATTATATGGACTTCACCGCGCAGAAAACGGTCGCGGCCAAAATGCACAGCAAAGCGGTGCAGGACGGACAGACCTGTATCGACTGCCACAAAGGCATTGCCCACCATCTGCCGGATATGAAAGACCAGCCAAACGGTTTTTGATAGTGGCCCTGGCCGCGCCTGCCGGTGCGGTATCAGGGTTTTCGTGCCGACCGGTTGAGGCAGCCGCAAACCACACAACATCGTAGCGGCGCAATTTATCACGCTAAGTTAATCACTGCACAGCTGCCCGGATGCGCAATAAATTGCGCCGCTACGATTCGTGCGGCATTTTATTTCTTCACCCTCATCCTGCACACATCGTAGCGGCGCGATTTATCGCGCTAAGTTAATCACTGCACAGCTGCCCGAATGCGCAATAAATTGCGCCGCTACGATTCGTGCGGCATTTTATTTCTGCACCCTCATCCTGCACACATTGTAGCGGCGCGATTTATCGCGCTAAGTTAATCACTACACAGCTGCCCGGATGCGCAATAAATTGCGCCGCTACGATTCGTGCGGCATTTTATTTCTGCACCATCATCCTGCGCACACTGTAGCGGCGCGATTTATCGCGCTAAGTTAATCACTGCACAGCTGCCCGGATGCGCAATAAATTGCGCCGCTACGATTCGTGCGGCATTTTATTTCTGCACCCTCATCCTGCGTACGTTGTAGCGGCGCGATTTATCGCGCTAAGTTAATCACTGCACAACTGCCCGGATGCGCAATAAATTGCGCCGCTACGATTCGTGCGGCATTTTATTTCTGCACCCTCATCCTGCACACATCGTAGCGGCATTTTATTTCTGCACCATCATCCTGCACACATTGTAGCGGCGCGATTTATCGCGCTAAGTTAATCACTGCACAGCTGCCCGGATGCGCAATGAATAGCGCCGCTACGATTCGTGCGGCATTTTATTTCTTCACCATCATCCTGCACACATCGTAGCGGCATTTTATTTCTGCACCCTCATCCTGCGCACATTGTAGCGGCGCGATTTATCGCGCTAAGTTAATCACTGCACAGCTGCCCGGATGCGCAATAAATGGCGCCGCTACGACACGAGCCATGAAGGTTGAAGGGGGTTAATGCTGAGCTGACAGCCTTACGCCATCGCAGGCAACCTGCTCGACAATTCAGATAGTTTTCCCTGCGGCTTCGGCCTATTATCTCAGGCTCCCTCAGCTACGCAGTGGAGCGGCTATGTCGTTAAAGATCAACATCATCAAAGATAAGTTGCTGTCTGATAATTATTTCATTCTGCGCAACTACACCTACGAACTCACCCGCAGCAACGGCGACGTGGTACGTCACAAACGTGAAGTCTATGATCGCGGCAACGGCGCCACCATCCTGCTCTACAACCGTGAAAAAAACAGCGTGGTGCTGATTCGTCAGTTCCGCATCGCGACCTATGTTAATGACAACGCCAGCGGTGAGCTGATTGAAACCTGCGCCGGGCTGCTGGATAACGACACGCCGGAAGATTGCATCCGTAAAGAAGCGGTGGAAGAGACCGGCTATCAGGTTGGTAAGGTCGAAAAGCTGTTTGAGGCCTACATGTCGCCGGGCGGCGTGACCGAATTGCTGCACTTTTTCGCCGCTGAATACAGCGACGCGCAGCGCGCTAACGACGGCGGTGGCGTGGAAGATGAAGAGATCACCGTACTCGAGCTGCCGTTTCCTCAGGCGCTGGCGATGGTGAAAGAGGGGCGCATTCGCGACGGCAAAACCATTATGTTACTGCACTATGCGCAGCTGATGGGCTGGTTGCAGGCATAACCGCGGCGGTAATTCACAGGGCCGGCACGAATGCCGACTCTGCCTATGCCGGGGCGCAATGCATTGCGCCACTATGCCATGTGCGTTATTTCCGGGGCATTTAACGGCGTCACTTCACACTCCGGATGGGCCTGCATGCGCGCCAGCGCTTCGGCGTAGGAGGGCATAGAATTGGCCGCGCCGGAACGCTCGACGCATAGCGAGGCAAACGCCGCTGCAAACAGCGCCGCCTGCGGTAACGCATCGCCGGACGCCAGGCGCGCCGCCAGCGCACCGTTGAAGGCATCGCCGGCACCGGTGGTGTCGAGCGGCTGGGCAGGAAACAGCGGAATACGCAGCTGCTGCTCCGCGCTGGAGAGCAGGGCGCCCGCGGTGCCAAGCGTAATAATCACCTGACGCGCGCCCTTACGGTGCAGCACTTCGGCGGCGCGCTGCGCGCTGGCAAAATCGGTCACTTTTATCCCGCTCAGCTGCATCGCTTCGGTGCTGTTGGGCGTTAACAGATCCACCTTAGCCAGCAGCGAATCGCTGACTTTCTGCCACGGTGCCGGATTCAGAATGACAAACGTGCCGCCGGCACGCGCGTTGTCGATCATGCGCTGAATGGCGCTGAGGTTGTTCTCCAGTTGCACCAGCAGAATATCGGCGGCAGCCACGGTGGGCTGACAGCGCGCCACTTCGGCCGCGGTCACGGTGGTATTTGCGCCGGGATAGACCGATATCATGTTCTCGGCATCATCGCCCGCCACGTAAATCAGCGCGTTGCCGGTGGGTTTCTCTTTACAGGTGAACAGCGTAATGGCGTCGAAACCGGTCTTCTCCAGATGGCGGCGGGCAAACGTGCCAAAATCGTCATTACCCACCTTACCGATATAGTGCACGCGCGCCCCGGCGCGCAGCGCGGCGGTGGCCTGGTTGGCCCCTTTGCCGCCGGGCCCCATCATGCTGTTGTGCGCCGTGAGCGATTCGCCCGGCAGGGGGAAACGGTTCATCACCGCGACCACGTCGAGGTTGAACGAGCCAAACACACACACTTTTCCTTTCATTGCGCGCTCCTGAACAGCCGTTCTGCGGCGAGGCAGGCGCCGCGACAGCCGGTGTGATCGGTGGATTGACTGAAGATGATTTTCAAACCATCCCGCGTGGCCGGCGGCCGTAAATGCTGCTGAATCTGGCTGCGCAGCTGCGCCAGCGGGAAATCTGCCATCGCCAGCACGCCGCCGCCCAGAATCAGGTACTCCGGATCGAGAATGTTCATCTCGGTGGCGATCAGCTGCGCCAGCCGCTGCACAAACGCCTGCAGCGCCGGGTCAGAACCGTGATGGGTAAACAGCGCCGACATCGGCGTTTGCGCCGCATTGGCCTGCGCCCAGTGGCTCAACCAGTGGCCGGAGGTCACGGTTTCCGCGCAGCCGTGGTTGCCACACGGGCAGGGCAGCGCGTTACCGGCCACCGGCACGTGGCCGAGTTCACCGGCTCCGCCATGCTGACCATGGTAGAAGCGGCCGTTGATCCACAGGCTGTTGCCCATGCCGGTGCCAGGATACAGACCTACCGCATTTTCCGGCAGCTGCTCCAGCTGCATTAGATCCCATAGCATCAGATGGTTAACGTCTTTATCCATCGCCACCGGCACGCCCAGTCGTTCACTCAGCAGCGCCGCTACCGGCTGATGATCGAGCGCCTGAATGAACGGCAGTGAAATCACCTGCTGGCGATCGCGGCTGAGAATACCCGGCAGGCCGAGCATCACACCGCTGACCGGCTGCTGCTCCAGCGTTTCCGCAATCAGCTGCCCAAGTGCGGCCAGCGCATCGGGCTGCTGCGCCCAGCTGGCGGTGGGCACTTTACGAAAGCTGCTCCAGATGCGGCCTGCCTCCATCAACTGCAGACGGGTGCCGGTGCCGCCAATGTCGATACCGAGCCAGCGTGTTGTCATGCCGACACCTGCGCCAGGCCCTGCGCTTCATCAATGCTCTCACGCATCATGTTCCACGCGGTGGCAAGGTCTTCGTGAATGTTAAACAGGCCGGAAGTACCGACAATCAGCACTTCGGCACCGGCACCGACCAGCGTGTTGTAGGTGCGCGTATTACAGGAACCGTCAATCTCAATCAGGTAGCGGTGGCCGTGCGCCTGTTTCAGCGCCTTCAGCTCCTGCACCTTCTGCACCATCTCCGGGATAAACGGCTGACCGGCATAGCCAGGATCCACGGTCATCACGGTGATTTTATCCAGCAGATGAATGTAATGATGGATAAAGGAGACCGGCGTGGCCGGGTTGAGCACCACGCCCACTTTTTTGCCGTAGCTGCGAATCAGGTTAATCACGCGGAACGCATCACGGTTGATGGTTTCAGCGTGCGGGCAAATGTAATCGGCGCCGGCGTTGGCCACCGCTTCAATAAAGTCGGTCGGCTCTTCCACCATCAGATGCACATCGATCGCCACCTGGGTATGCGGGCGGATCTGCTCAATAAAGAACGGCGACAGGGTGATGTTTTTAACGTAGTGACCGTCCATGATGTCGATGTGCAGGAAGTCAGCGCGGGAGTCCAGCACGGCCAGCTGGTGCTTGATCTCCATCAGATTCATACACATCAACGACGGGGAGACTTGAATACGCATCATACTTCCTTTTTTTCGGTCAGAGGATTAAGCGCCGCGGCCAGCTTGCTGAGCCTGACGGCACGGTGATCGTTAAAGCGTGCTTTGAGTTGTTTGAAGGCCAGCACCACAACCAGCACGGCACCCCACATCGCCAGACTGACGTGCTGGCTGATGTTCATCAGGTTGAAGCCGGTGGAGAGCACCTGCAGCGCAATCAGCGCCAGCACCACGCCGGTCACGCGGCCAAAACCGCCGTTGGGATCGGTGCCGCCGAGAATGATGGCCAGTACGGTCAGCAGCAGGTAGGCATCGCCGTAACCCATGCGCGCCGAGTTAAAGCGCGCCATCATGATCAGACCGGCCAGCACGCACAGCAGGCTGGAGATGACGTACACCAGCATCACCATACGGTGGGTATTGATGCCGCTGAACCAGGTGGCGTTGATGTTGCTGCCGCCCATGTAGATGCATTTGCCGGCGCGGGTTTTGCCGAGGAACAGCGCCAGCAGCGCGGCGGCAACCAGGAATACCCACAGCGGCAGCGGCATGCCCAGCAGCGTGTCTGAGCCGAGCGACTGCACCACCGGCGGCATACCGCTCACCGCCGCACCTTTGGTCAGCCAGATGCCGATGCCGTTGAGCGTCATCATGGTGGCCAGCGTCACCAGAATCGGGTGCGCGCCGATGCGCGTTACCATCACGCCGGTGATCACGCCAATCACGGCGGCAATCACCATCGCGCCGACGATGGCGACAAACAGCCACAGCAGCTGCTGACCGGTACCGGCATCAGCGGGCAGGGCGCTCATCAGGGTCCAGGCGATGAACAGCGCCGTCAGGTTGGCGGTGGCGATGATGGCGAGGTTCAGGCCGCCGCTGAGGATGGCGATAAACATCGCCAGCGTTAACAGGCCGAGCTCCGGCAGCTGAAACGCCATGCTCATAAAGGTCGAATCAGTGAGAAAGCGGCCCGGCAGCATGACGCTGAAGGTGGCCAGCGCCAGCGCAATCAACAGCATCAGGCCGATGTTGGTGCCGTCCGGCCGCAGCGCAGAGAGAGATTTCATGATGATGGCTCCTCCCGTCAGACGAAACTGACGTCGGTTTCTTTACGTTTTTTGTAGTGGGTGACGGCAATCGCCACCATAATCGTGCCGCCGACCACAATGTTCATGAAGTAGTTGGAGACGCCGATCAGATTGAGGCCGTTTTTCAGGATGGCGATCAGGAATACGCCCATCAGCGTGCCGCTGACCGTGCCTTTGCCGCCCATCAGGCTGGCACCGCCCAGCACCGTCGCAGCCAGCACATCCAGCTCACCGCCGACCAGCGCGTTCGGCACTACTTCACCCATGCGGTACACCTGCACCAGCCCGCCAATCGCCGCCATCGCCCCGAGCCAGCCGTAGGCAAACACGTGAATCAATCCCACGCGGATGCCAATGCGCCGCGCCGATTCCGCATCGCCGCCCACCGCATACAGCTGACGGCCCAGATTGGTTTTGTTGAGCAGCAGCGCGGTGAGGGCGGCAATCACCAGCATGATCGCCAGCGGTAAGCCAATCTGAAAACTGTTGCCCTGTACGCTAAACGGCAGCACGCTGCGCAGGGTGATCCACCAGTCCGGCAGTGAGTAGAGGCTTTTGCCGCCGGTAACCCACATCAGCAGACCAAACAGCAGCGACTGCATACTGATGGTGATGATGATCGACACCACACGCAGCGAGGTGATCAGCAGGGCGTTGATCACGCCAAACAGCGTGCCGCAGACGATAGCCAGCAGAATGCTGAGCAGCGCGTTATCAAACTGGAACTGCACAAACAGCGAGGCGATCAGGTATTGCACCACCGACGCCACGGCGGCGAAGGAGATATCGATACCGCCGGTCACCAGCACCACAAACAGGCCGAGGGCGAAAATGCCGGTAACGGCGTAGCTTTCCGCCAGATCCAGCAGGTTCTGCACCGTCAGGAACTGATCGCTGGCCAGCGAGAAGAACACCATGAAAGCCAGCAGCACCCAGGCGAGCCAGCCCTGGCTGGAGTGCGGACGTAAACGAGAGAAATCAGGCATTAATCACCTCCGCCAGCTGTTCCTGCGCCACGGTATCGGGTTGGTATTCGGCATGGATGGTGCCGTCGCGGAAGTGCAGGATGCGGTCGCAGTTGTACCAGACCTCCGGCACTTCGTCGGAAATCAGGATGATCGACAGTCCCTCTTTCGCCAGCTCGTGGATCAGCTGATAGATGCTGGCCTTGGCACCGACATCCACGCCGACGGTCGGCGAGTCGAGGATCAGAATGCGCGGCTGGGTCAGCACCCATTTCGCCAGCACGATTTTTTGCTGGTTGCCGCCGGACAGGGTGGAGATCGCCAGGTTAGGATCGGCCACGCGCACGCCGAGCTGCTGAATCCACTGCAGGATCAGCTTGTTCTTGCGGTATTCGTCGATCAGGTGGAAACGGTTTTGCAGCTTATCGAGGATCGGCAGCACCATGTTGTCGGCCACCGACTGCTGCTGCACCAGGCCGAGCGTCAGGCGATCTTCCGAAACGTAGCCGATGCCGGCTTTGATGGCGTCTTCGTGCCCGCGAAAACGCACCGGCTTGCTGTCGAGCCAGATTTTGCCGCTGTCCGGTTTGGTCATGCCAAACAGCGACAGCGCCAGTTCGGTGCGGCCGGAGCCGAGCAGGCCGCACAGGCCCAGCACTTCACCGGCGTAGAGTTTGAAGTTAACGTCGTGATACTGACCGGCGCGCGTCAGCTTCTCCACTTCGAGAATCGCCCGATCGGCGTTGCGCGTTGGCGCTTTTAACTGGTAGTCGAGCTTGAGGCCGGTCATCAGTTCGGTCAGGTGATGCGGCGTCATCTCTCTGGCTGGCCAGCAGCCCATCTTGCGGCCGTCGCGGATCACCGTTACGCGATCCGAAATCTCCAGCACTTCATCCAGCCGGTGACTGACAAACACCACGCAGATATTCTTGTCTTTCAGATAGCGCACGGTACGCAGCAGCTGATTGACCTCGGTACGCGTCAGCGACGCGGTGGGTTCGTCCATGATCACCAGTCGTGCATCGGCCACCAGCGCGCGGCAAATCGCCACCTGCTGGCGCTGGGCAATCGACAGCGCGGCGACTTTCTCATTCAGATCGAGATCGAATTTCAGCTCATCAATAATGCCGCGCGCGGTGTCGCGCAGCCGGGCCTGACGGTGCCAGCCGAGCAACCCGTTGAGGTTATGCTCAAAGGCGATGTTCTCCGCCACGCTCAAATTGGGGAACAGCGACAGATCCTGGTAAATCACCTGGATACCGAAGTCGCGCGCCTGACGGGTGGTCAGACGCGGGAAACTCTGGCCGTCGCCGAGGGTAATGCGGCTGCCACTATCCGGGGCGTGCACCCCGGAAATGACTTTAATTAAGGTGCTCTTGCCACAGCCGTTGGTGCCAGCGAGACAGTGCACTTCGCCGGCCAGCAGGGTCAGCGAGATATCGCTCAGTGCGCGGTTGCCACCAAATGTTTTCGACAGGTTGTCGAGCGCAATCAGCGTCTGTGGAGTGACCTCTTGCATGTTACAGCCCCATTTTCACCAGTTTTGGCAGGTTCTCTTTATCGAGACTTTCGGTGTTGTTACCGAGAATGGTGTGCGTCGCCTCGTCCACCTTCACTTTGCCCAGCCCTTCAATGGTCATGCCGTCGGTGATCGGCTCTTTTTTCTCCATCATGTCGGCGATACGCACAAATACTTCACCGGCGGTCTGCGGATTCCAGATATAGCCGCCCTTGATAGCACCGCGCTGTACCAGCGACGCACCCTGGCCCGGGCTGAAGGCACCGATGACGCACACCTGATCGATCTTGTTGCGGTTCATGACCGCGCGGCCGGCGCCAATCGGTCCCTGAGAACCAAAGGCCATAATGCCTTTCAGATCCGGGTATTTAGACATCAGTTCGTTGGTGGTGCGGATGGAGTCATCCAGCGATTCGCCGACGCCGAACTTGTCGGTCACCAGCTGCATCTTCGGATAGTGCTGTTTCTGGTAGTTGAGCGCGGCGTCGGTCCACTCCTGATGCAGTGGCACCGTCAGGCTGCCGACATACATGGCGTATTTGCCTTCTTCATGCATGCATTTCGCCAGTGCTTTCATATGGTTGATGCCGTGGGTCGGCGCATCGACCAGCTCGAAATCCCAGTTGGCGTCTTTCTGGCCGGGCGATTCGTGAGTAATCACCATGATCCCGGCTTCCCGCGCGCGCTTCAGCACTGGCTCAAGCACTTTCGGGTCGTTTGGCACCACGCCGATGATGTCAACCTTCTGCGCAATCAAATCTTCAATCGCGCGCACCTGCAGCGCCGGGTCAGCGGCGGTTGGCCCGACCATCCACGCGTCGATGCCGCGTTTTGCCGCTTCACTTTTGATGCCCGCTTCCATGGCGTTGAACCACGGAATACCGCCAATTTTTACCACGATGCCCATGCGGATTTTGTCAGCGGCCTGCGCGCCAGCGGCGGCAAACAGGGCAAGCAGAGAACAGGCGATAAGATGTTTTTTCATAAAGACTCCGGATTAATTTTTTATTAGCTGCATCGAATGGCTGCGTTGCGAGCAATCAATAATATTGACGCCGTTCCACGCCAGTTCTTGTTCCAGCTCTTTGTCTTTTAATTGGTCAGTGATGAGAAAATCCACATCGCGGTAATGACAAATACGCGCGAATGAGGGGCGCAGAAATTTACTGCCGTCCAGCAGCAGATGTTTTCTTTCTGCCGCTAACAACATTTGCTGTTTTAAATGTGCGTTGTTTTCGTTACCTTCGCGTAAATAACCGTCATTTCCCAGACTGCTGCAGGAAAAAAAGATCTTATTGATCTGAAATTCCCGTAGCGGCTGCTCTGCGACGACGCCGTGGAAATCTTCATAACGGTCAGAATATTCTCCACCCAGGCAGATGGTGCGGATACTGCCGCGCGCTGCAAGGGTCTGGACGATTCTGATAGAATTGGTTAACACCGTTAATTCAATATCCGGTAGCTGTCGTGCCAGATACCAGCAGGTGGTACTACTGTCGAGTAATAAACAATCACCGGGGCTGATAAAATCGAGTGCTCGTTTGGCTATCGCCATCTTGGCCTCGACGTTTTCATTCATGCGCTGGCGAAAAGATAATTCATACTCGTTAATACCGCGTGTATTTCCCTGAATGTTGGCGGCCTGTCGTTTGGCTGGTACTGCACCACCGTGACTGCGCTGTAATACGCCACGTTTCTCCAGCTGCGTTAAATCACGGCGAATGGTTTCCTGAGAAACCTGACACAGCGTGACTAATTCAGCGACAATGACCCGACCATTTAAATTAAGCTCGTCAATAATTCGCTGCTGTCTTTCAATCGGCAACATGACTTCCCTCCGATGGCTATAAATTACTGGATGCCGGAATGTGAAAATGTGGGCTGGGCACGAGTCCGCAGCGACCAACTGGCCCGGCGACATTAAGGTGATTTTCACTGGATTTTTTATGTAAATGAGATCTCTTTATTTCAAATTTGAGTGATCGCATTCACATAAATGCGCGTTATTACGCGAGGGAATGAGAGAGTCCATGCACAGCGTTGACGCTCTGCCAGCACCATAGCATGACCGCTTATGACCGTTTGCGTGTATTTGACCGTTTTGTGAAGAGGGTAAAAATTGTCCGACGAATCCGATTGAGCAGAAATCAGCCGCACCGGATGATGGAGCTGTTGCGCTATTCCACACAGATCGCCCATAAGGTGACGGCTTTTTCAGCAGTTAACTTCGCTTTTCAGGCCACTTCACAGTTTCGGCCTGATGACCGCGCATGCATTGCGCTATCATTTTCTTTCCAGGAATCGGGGATCGTTTTTTTTCATGTCGTATTGGATGAAGTCGCTGCTTTTATTGCCCTTTCTGCTGATCGCCAGCGTACAGGCCGAGCCGCTGCAAAAGTCGTTTTCCGACTGGCAGATCACCTGCAACAACGCGGCGTTCTGCGTGGCACGCAGTTTTCCTGGCGATAATGGCCTGGTGATGACGATTTCACGTCACGCCGGGGTCAACGATCGGCCGCTGCTGCGCATTGATTACGGCAGCGCCTATAGCGGTGCATTGCCGGGCGCGGCGCTAAAAGACAACCTGCTGCTCGACCAGCGTCGCCTCAATCCGGACCTCAAACACTGGACGGTGGAGCCGCATCATCTGGCCACCAGCAACGCCATCGCCATCGACGAATTTCTCGCCCAGACGCTGGATGCCAGCAATTTACAGCTCACCTATAAAGCCAGCGCCAGTATTCCGCTGCGCGGTATGAAAGCGGCGCTGCTGCTGATGGATGACGTACAGGGGCGGGTTAACGGGGCCAGCGCCTGGGTAAAGCGCGGTGATCGCGTCCAGTGGGATGTGCCACCGCCGCCCTCAATTCCGCAGCTGCCGGCAGCGCTGCCCGCACCCGCGCCGCTGACGCAGCAGGAAACCACCGGCCTGATCGATTACGGAACCTGGCGCGTCAATACCGATAACTGCTCGCTCGATCCGCTGCGGCGGGAAGTCAGCGTTGCGCCACTCACCGACAGCAAAGCGCTGCTGCTGATAAGCTGCGAAACCGGTGCCTACAACGTGATCGATCTGGCGTTTGAAGTCACACGCAGCCAGCCGTATGTGTCGCGCGGCATCACGCTCAACCTGCCGTTTACCCCGCCGTCGCGTACTGATAATCAGCTGGAACTGGTGAACGCCGAGTTCGATGCCAGTAACGGCCAGCTTTATACCTTCAGCAAAGGGCGCGGTCTGGGCGACTGCGGTGTGGCCACACGCTGGCAGTTTGATGGTAATGCTTTCGTGCTGGCGGAGTATGCGGAGGAGAAGACTTGTGACGCCTGGCATAGTAGTGATGACTGGCCCACCCTCTGGGTCACTCAGTAATCCCCGTCATCCTTCGCACTGCAGGGGCGTTGGCTGCGGCTGTTCACCCCGGTCACTTACCTGAGTAAGCTCCCGGGGATGCCCATCCTTGCCGCCTTCCTGCAGCACGAATGATTTAGGGGAGGGGTCGCAGTAACTGCTCGTCATAACTCACGCTTTGGCTACGGTGACATGACATCAGCTGTCAAAGGCTTAGCGGATATTGCCGATCATCATCGGTGAGCCCGTCTGGTTGCCCACCAGCTCAGCCAGCATGTTGTTGACGCCATCGCTCATCGGGGTGAAGCGGGTCAGCGGCGAGCGCGTCACCACCACAAATACGCCGACGTTGTGCTGTGGCACCATCGCCATGTAGGTGATGAAGCCGCCGCCGCCGCCGGTTTTCTGAATGATGCCCGGATGGCCCGCCTTCGGTGCCATGTAAACCCAGCCCATGCCCAGCGCGTCGGCGCGTCCTGGCACGTCCATGCCTTCCACCTTGGTCAGCTGGTCGCGGCGATAAATCAGCGTTTGCAGCCGATCGATCTGCGGCGTGCGGTGATTCACCGCCGAGTTGAGGAACTGCTGCATCCAGCGTCCCATATCGTCCGGCGTGGAATACACGCCGCCGCTGCCGATGGCTGCCAGCGTGTTATTGCACGGGCTGGCCCCTTTTTCGGCAATCATCAGGCGCTGACACTGATCCGGTGATGGCGTGAAGGTGGTGTCCTTCATGCCGAGCGGACGCGTCACCAGCTGCTGCAGCAGGGCCGGATAAGGCATACCGGCGGCTTTAGCCAGCGCGTCGCCCAGCAAATCGAAGGCGAGGTTGGAGTAAGCCGCCTGCGTGCCCGGCGCGGCTTTGAGCTGCGCGCCGCGCAGCCACTGCCAGCGGTCGGCTTTGGTTGGCCAGACAAACACCGGACGATGCGGTTTGCCGCCCGGCTGTTCACGCGGCAGGCTGCTGGTGTGGGTGGCGAGATTAATCAGCCGAATCGGCTGGCCGTTGTACGTCGGTACGCGGGCGCCCGGCGGCGCGTATTTGCTCAGCGGATCGTCAAGACGAATCTGGCCGCGCTCGGCCATCTTCACCATCACTTCGCTGGTCATTAGTTTGCTCAGCGAGGCGATACGGATCAGTGAGTCCTGCTGTGGGCGCACGTTATTGCCGGGACGGGTTTCGCCGAAGCTGGCGAACACGCGCTGGTTACCGTCAATTGCCACCAGCGCCATGCCGGTCGCACCGCTGCCATAGAAGATGTGTTCTGCATAGCGATCGACAATCTGCGAGGCCAGCAGCGGATCGGGCGATACCTGCGCCGTGCTGGTAAAGGGCAGCACAGCAACCATTAAGGCCAGTAAAAAAGGAGTACGTTTTTTCAACGGGAAAGCGTCCGCTATAGGAATCGGAGGAAAACCTATAGTAATCAGTTTGCGCAAAGCGGGAAGGGGGCGGGGCGGATTTTTTTCTGTATCAGGCTGTGAAATAAAACGGCCCTCTCCCGGTAGCGGGAAAGGGCCAGACACTCAGGCAGGCTTAAGCAGCGATTCGGCGTGGCTCACCACGTTCTCGACGGTAAAGCCAAAGGCCGGGAACAGCTTGCCGGCTGGCGCCGATTCGCCGAAGGTGGTCATGCCGACAATTTTGCCGTCGATACCGACGTATTTGTACCAGTAGTCGGCAATACCGGCTTCAACCGCCACACGCGCGCGCACGGTGGAAGGCAGCACCGATTCACGATAGGCCACGTCCTGTTTATCAAACACGTCAGTGCTCGGCAGCGACACCACGCGCACCTTGTGGCCGTCGGCGCTGAGTTTCGCTTCGGCGCCCAGCGTGATCTCCACTTCGGAACCGGTGGCAATCAGGATGACGTCCGGCGTGCCGTCACAATCCTTGAGGATGTAGCCACCGCGCGCGATGTTCTCTACCTGTTGCGCGCTGCGCTCCGGCTGCAGCAGGTTCTGACGCGACAGAATCAGCGCGGTCGGACCGTGATGGCGCTCAATCGCCGCTTTCCACGCCACGGCGGTCTCGACCTGATCGCACGGTCGCCAGGTGCTGAAGTTTGGCGTCACGCGCAGGCTGGCCAGCTGTTCAACCGGCTGGTGCGTCGGGCCATCTTCGCCCAGACCAATTGAGTCGTGGGTGTAGACCATAATCTGGCGCGCTTTCATCAGGGCGGCCATGCGCGCTGCGTTACGCGCGTATTCGACGAACATCAGGAAGGTGGCGGTATAAGGCACAAAGCCACCGTGATGCGCGATACCGTTGGCAATCGCCGTCATGCCAAATTCGCGTACGCCGTAATGAATGTAGTTACCTGCGTGATCCTCTTTGATCGGCTTCGAGCCGGACCAGATAGTGAGGTTGCTGGGCGCGAGGTCGGCGGAACCGCCGAGGAACTCCGGCAGCAGTTTACCGAAGGCTTCCAGCGTGTTCTGTGAGGCTTTGCGGCTGGCGATTTTCTGCGGGTTAGCCTGCAGATCGCGAATGAACTGGCTGGTTTTGTTTTCCCAGTCAGCCGGCATTTCGCCCTTCAGGCGGCGGCTGAATTCGTCCGCCAGCTGCGGATGCGCCTGCTGATAAGCCGTGAACTTCTCTTCCCAGGATTTCTCCTGCGCGGCCCCGGCTTCTCTGGCATCCCACTGCTGATAAATATCCTGCGGGATTTCGAACGGACCGTAGTTCCAGCCGAGCTGTTTACGCGTCAGCGCCACTTCTTCTTCGCCCAGCGCGGCCCCATGAGACTTCTCTTTGCCGGCTTTGTTTGGCGAGCCAAAGCCGATCACCGTGCGGCAGATGATCAGCGAAGGCTTGTCGGTGACGCTTTGCGCTTCTTTGATGGCCGCCGCGATGGCGTCCGGATCGTGGCCGTCGATGCCTTCGGCGCTGCCCACCACGTGCCAGTTATAAGCTTCAAAACGCTTGTGGGTGTCGTCGGTAAACCAGCCTTCGGTTTCGCCGTCGATGGAGATACCGTTGTGATCGTAGAAGCCAATGAGTTTGCCGAGGCCCAGCGTGCCGGCCAGCGAACAGACTTCGTGTGAGATGCCTTCCATCAGACAGCCGTCGCCCATAAACACATAGGTAAAGTGATCGACGATATCGTGGCCAGGCTGGTTAAACTGGGCCGCCAGCGTGCGCTCGGCAATCGCCAGACCGACAGCGTTGGCCAGCCCCTGGCCGAGCGGGCCGGTGGTGGTTTCAACGCCCGGCGTATAGCCAATTTCCGGGTGGCCCGGCGTTTTTGAGTGCAGCTGGCGGAAGTTTTTCAGCTCTTCCAGCGGCAGATCATAGCCGGTGAGATGCAGCAGGCTATACAGCAGCATCGAGCCGTGCCCGTTAGACAGAATGAAGCGATCGCGATCCGCCCAGGCCGGGTTGGTCGGGTTGTGCTTCAGGAAGTCGCGCCACAGCACTTCGGCGATGTCAGCCATGCCCATCGGCATACCTGGGTGGCCGGAATTTGCTTTCTGTACCGCATCCATGCTCAGGGCGCGGATCGCGTTAGCCAACTCTCTGCGTGAAGACATAGGGTTCTCCCTTGTAATTGGGCAAAAGCGGACGGGCCGCGACCCGTCCGGCAGAAGGTGAGTTCAGGATTACAGGCGGGCGGCCAGCACGTCTTCCAGCTTCTGCTGGTCGACGGCAAACTGGCGGATACCGTCGGACAGTTTCTCCACGGCCATCGCATCCTGGTTATGCTCCCAGCGGAACTCCGCTTCGGAGAGCGGTGCCGGCTGGTGGAAGCCCTCGGTTGATGGCTCCAGTTTGCGCTCCACCGGCGCTTCGCTGTTGGCCAGCTCTTCCAGCAGGTTCGGGGAGATGGTCAGGCGATCGCAGCCGGCCAGCGCCACAATCTGCTCCACTTTACGGAAGCTGGCACCCATGATGACAGTGTTGTAACGGTGCTTTTTGTAGTAGTCGTAAATACGACGCACCGATTTAACGCCCGGGTCTTCGTCGACCACATACGGGTCGAGCGGTTTGCGCGTGTTGTACCAGTCGTAGATTCGGCCGACAAACGGCGAAATCAGGAACACGCCGGCTTCGGCACAGGCGCGCGCCTGGGCGAAGGAGAACAGCAGCGTCAGGTTACAGTTGATGCCGTTCTTCTCCAGCTCTTCCGCCGCTTTGATGCCTTCCCAGGTGGACGCCAGTTTGATCAGAATACGTGAGCGGTCGATGCCGTTCTCTTCATACAGGCGGACCAGTTTCTCCGCTTTGGTCACACACATGCCACGATCGAAAGAGAGGCGCGCATCCACTTCGGTCGAAACACGGCCCGGTACGCTTTTCAGAATTTCCATACCGAGGTTGATCGCCACTTTATCGCTGGCGTTGATGATTTGCGTCTCTTTGCTGCCGCCCTGTTTTTTCGCGTACTCAATGGCGTCATCAATCAGGTGTTTGTAAGCGTCGAGGCCGGCAGCTTTGAGGATCAGGGATGGGTTAGTGGTGGCATCTTCCGGATGGTAATGGCGAATGGATTCGATATCGCCGCTGTCCGCCACCACGGTGGTGAACTGTTTTAATGCATCTAGCTGGTTCATCGCTTAACTCCTTGATTAGCAATAATGTGGGCAAAACAGGCACCCGGGCAGTCATCGTCTTAGGTGCGCCCTTATCGGGCAAGGGAGGTTCCACACAGTGCAACAGACGCCGGATGAAGAAAATGCGTTTTCTCTGATTGTGACGTCGGGGCGCGTTTCTGATAGTCAGGCCTGCCTGATCGGTTCAGCTCAGCGTTTTGCCACCCTTAAGCATAGCAGGCTGTCCCAAAGCCGCAGGCGAAGCCGTGGCAATCCGTGCCCTGGCGACTGTGCGTTCTTTGAGCGCCTTCACCCTCTTTTGCGCCGCGCGTTCTTATACTGAGGGCTTTTCAGCCGTGCAAAAGGATGTCTGATGGACGATCAACTGAAGCAAAGCGCGCTCGATTTTCACCAATATCCCACCCCCGGAAAAATTCAGGTGTCACCCACTAAGCCGCTGGCGACGCAGCGCGATCTGGCACTGGCCTATTCCCCCGGTGTGGCGGCACCCTGTCTGGAAATTGCCGCCGATCCGCTGGCCGCGCACAAATACACCGCGCGCGGCAATCTGGTGGCGGTGATCTCCAACGGCACGGCGGTGCTGGGGCTTGGTAATATTGGCGCGCTGGCCGGCAAGCCAGTGATGGAAGGCAAGGGCGTGCTGTTCAAAAAGTTTGCCGGCATTGATGTGTTCGACATCGAAATCGACGAGCACGACCCGGATAAGCTGATTGAGGTGATCGCCGCGCTGGAACCGACGTTCGGCGGCATCAACCTTGAGGACATTAAAGCGCCGGAGTGTTTTTACATTGAGCAGCAGCTGCGGCAGCGCATGCAGATTCCGGTGTTTCATGACGATCAGCACGGCACCGCCATCATCTGTACCGCGGCAGTGCTTAACGGCCTGAGCATCGTGAATAAGGCGATTGCCGACGTGCGGCTGGTGGTGTCGGGCGCCGGCGCGTCAGCCATTGCCTGCCTCAATCTGCTGGTGGCGCTTGGCATGCAGCAGAAAAATATCGTGGTGTGTGATTCAAAAGGGGTGATTTACCGCGATCGCGAAGCGGACATGACGCCGACCAAAGCCGCCTATGCCGTGGAAGATAGCGGGGCGCGCACGCTGGATGAGGTAATTGGCGGCGCGGATATTTTTCTCGGCTGCTCCGGTCCGAAAGCGCTGACGCCAGAGATGGTGCAGAAGATGGCACCAAATCCGCTGATTCTGGCGCTGGCCAATCCGGAGCCGGAGATTATGCCGCCGCTGGCGAAGCAGGTGCGGCCGGATGCGATTATCTGCACCGGGCGCTCGGATTTCCCCAATCAGGTGAATAACGTGCTGTGCTTCCCGTTCATCTTCCGCGGCGCGCTGGACGTGGGTGCCACCGCCATCAACGAAGAGATGAAGCTGGCGGCGGTACATGCGATTGCCGCTCTGGCGCAGGCGGAACAGAGCGACGTGGTAGCGTCCGCTTACGACGATCAGGATCTGAGCTTTGGCCCGGAATACCTGATTCCCAAACCGTTCGATCCGCGTTTGATTGTGCAGATAGCCCCGGCCGTCGCCAGAGCGGCGATGGATTCCGGCGTGGCGACGCGACCGATTGCTGACTTTGACGCCTACCGCGAGCAGCTCACCGAGTTCGTGTATAAAACCAATCTGTTCATGAAGCCGATCTTCTCGCAGGCGCGCAAAGCGCCGCAGCGCGTGGTGCTGGCGGAAGGCGAAGAGGTGCGGGTGCTGCACGCCACTCAGGAGCTGGTGTCGCTCGGGCTGGCGAAGCCGATACTGATTGGTCGTCCCAACGTGATTGCCATGCGTTTGCAGAAGCAGGGGCTGAAAATCGAAGCCGGGCGTGATTTTGAGATTGTGAACAACGAATCCGACCCGCGCTTTAAGGAGTACTGGAATGAATATTATCAGCTGATGAAGCGGCGCGGCGTCACGCCGGAAACCGCCCAGCGCGCGGTGATTGGCAATCCCACGCTGATCGGCGCCATCATGGTGCATCGTGGCGAAGCGGACGCGATGATTTGCGGTACCATCGGCGACTACCGTGAACATTATGACGTGGTGGAGAAGGTGTTTGGCTTCCGCGATGACGTCAAGGTCGCCGGGGCGATGAACGCGCTGCTGCTGCCGAGCGGTAACACCTTTATTGCCGATACCTATGTGAATGAGGATCCCAGCGCTGAGCAGCTGGCGGATATCACGCTGCTGGCGGCAGAAACCGTGCGGCGTTTCGGCATCGAACCGCGCGTGGCGCTGCTGTCGCACTCCAGTTTCGGCACTTCGAACGCACCCGGCGCGCGGAAGATGCGCGAGGCGCTGGCGCTGATTCAGCAGCGAGCGCCAGAGCTGGAGATTGACGGCGAGATGCACGGCGATGCAGCGCTGGTGGAGAGTATTCGTCGCGAGCTGATGCCGGACAGCCCGCTGAAAGGTACCGCCAATCTGCTGATCATGCCGAACGTTGAGGCCGCACGCATCAGCTACAACCTGCTGCGCGTGTCCTGTTCGGAAGGGGTGACGGTGGGGCCGGTACTGATGGGCATCCGCAAGCCGGTGCATGTGCTGACGCGCATCGCCTCGGTGCGACGCATTGTTAACATGGTGGCGCTGGCGGTGGTGGAGGCGCAGACCGAGCCGTTGTGAGCGGCAAGCTGGCCTGATACCCGGTCGCCCTGAAGGGCGACCCTACGGGGGCGCGTTTTATCGGGTTATTCCGCAGGGTGCGCATGAATGCGCACCTGGCTTATTTTTCCAGCCCCAGCCAATCCTGCACCGGCAGGAAATCGCGGGTCAGCGCGGCTTCCGGGGAGTCGTCGGCGGGTTGATAATCATATTCCCAGCGCACCAGCGGCGGCATCGACATCAGAATCGATTCGGTGCGACCGCCGGTTTGCAGACCGAACAGCGTGCCGCGATCCCACACCAGATTGAACTCAACGTAGCGGCCCCGGCGGTAAAGCTGGAACTGACGCTCGCGTTCGCCCCAAGCCAGTTCTTTGCGCTTCGCTACAATCGGCTGATAGGCCTGCATGAAACCGTTGCCGACCGCCTGCATGAAATCAAAGCAGTGGTCAAAATCCGGCGTATTCAAATCATCAAAAAACAGGCCGCCAATGCCGCGCTGCTCGTTGCGGTGTTTCAGGTAGAAGTAGTCGTCACACCACTTTTTGTAGCGCGCATAGACGTCATCGCCAAACGGCTGGCACAGATCGAACGCGGTCTGATGCCAGTGCCGGGCATCCTCTGTGAAACCGTAATAAGGGGTGAGATCGAAACCGCCACCAAACCACCAGACCGGATCGGCGCCCGGCTTTTCAGCAATGAAAAAGCGCACGTTGGCGTGGCTGGTTGGCACATACGGATTTTCCGGGTGTACCACCAGCGACACGCCCATCGCTTCGAAGCTGCGGCCTGCCAGCTCCGGGCGATGCGCGGTGGCTGACGCGGGCATCTGCTCGCCATACACATGGGAGAAATTAACCCCAGCCTGCTCGAACACCTTGCCATTGCGCAGCACGCGGCTGCGTCCGCCGCCGCCGCCGGGGCGTTGCCAGGTGTCTTCGGCAAAGCTGGCGCTGCCGTCTTCCGCCGCCAGACCGGCGCAAATATCATCCTGCAGCGCCAGCAGATAGGCTTTGACGCGCGAAATATCGGGATTGCTCATGGCTCACTCATTGCAAAAATTTGCCGCGATTCTAGCACAAAACGCTATCAGGCCTGGCGACGATCGTACTCATCAAAGTAATTGACGATACCGTCGGCAATCGCCCGGGCAATTTTCTGGCGAAACGCCGTGGTGCCCAACAGCTGTTCTTCACGCGGGTTGGTGATAAACGAGGTTTCCACCAGCACCGACGGGATGGACGGGGATTTTAACACTGCGAACGCCGCCTGCTCGGTGTGCTGGCTGTGCAGGTGATGCACCGGACGAATCTGGTCCAGCACGTGTTTACCCAGCGTCAGGCTGTTGCGGATGGTATCGGTCTGCACCAGGTCGAACAGGATCTGGTTAAGATAATTATCTTTTTCCTGCACCGCCGCGCCGCCCACTTTATCGGCGTCGTTTTCGCGCTGCGACATATAGCGCGCCATGGCGCTGCTGGCACCGCGATTGGAGAGGGCAAACACCGACGCACCGTTGGCTTCCGGGCTGGTGTAGCCGTCGGCGTGAATCGACATAAACAGGTTGGCGCCGTGCTGATGCGCAATCTCCACGCGCTGGTAGAGCGGAATGAAGTGGTCGCTGTCGCGCGTCAGCCGCACTTCCACCTTCGGGTGGTTCTGCAGCAGCGTACGCACGGTGTTGGCGATCTCCAGTACGATGTGCTTCTCTTCTGAGCCTTCCTGACCCACCGCGCCAGAATCAATGCCGCCGTGACCGGGATCGATCATCACAATGCGCTTGCCGCTGGTGGCCGGTTTCGGCGGTGTATGGCGTGCGCTGACGGGCACTGCCGCGCGAGTTTCCTGCGCCTGGACCGCGCGCGGCGACAGCACCGCCAGCGCCAGGCCGGAGAGGATCAGCTGGCGGCGATTGGTCAGGCGCCGCAACAGTGAAATCTTGTTCATTAACATGTCCCTGAGAGTAAACCTGCCCCGTGTTATAGCTTAAGCGCCGTCCGGCGGCGACTGCCGAACCATTTCAGGACATTACTTTGTATTTCAGGCCGCGAATCGCTATTTAGCCGTTTTTTTCAGCCGTTGCGCCCTGCGAGGGTTGCGCCTGGCAAAGAATGCGTGATAATCAGCGAATTGTGCCTCATTGCAGGGTAACGCCGATGGAAATCCGCTCCTTCCGCCAGGAAGATTTTGAAGAAGTCATTACGCTCTGGGAGCGTTGCGATCTGTTACGGCCGTGGAATGATCCGGAACTCGATATCGAACGCAAAATGAACCATGACCCGGAGCTGTTTCTGGTGGCTGAGGTAGGCGGCGAGGTCGTGGGCACGCTGATGGGCGGCTACGATGGCCATCGCGGCTCCGCCTACTATCTGGCGGTGCACCCTGATTATCAGGGCCGGGGATTTGCCAATGCGCTGATGAACCGGCTGGAGAAAAAGCTGATTGCGCGCGGCTGCCCGAAAATCCATCTGATGGTGCGCGAAGAGAACGATCAGGTGGTGGCTTTCTACGAGAAGCTGGATTACGAGCCGGTCGACTCACTGCTGCTGGGCAAACGCCTGATTGAAGACCGTGAATACTGATTCCACGCGTCGCGCGGCCGGGTTTCTGCCCGCCATGCAGCACCGCGAATAAACTTTTTGCCGGTTTGCGACTCCAACAGGCACGCCAGTCGGCACAAAAGAAAGGAGTTTGCATGAAAGTTGTTCGTCCCGCCCTGCTGGTCAGCGCCCTGGTGCTGGCCGGTTGCGCCAGTTCCGGTTCCTCTTCCTCTGCCAGCACCAGCGAAAGTCACTGGTACAATCCGCTCAGCTATCACTGGTCGGCGCTCAATCCGTTTAGCTGGTTTGGCAGTTCGCTCACCGTCACCGAGCAGGGCGTCGCCGGGCTGAACAGCAACACGGCAATGTCGGAGTCCGCCATTAGCGCCGCGCTGAACAATGATTATCAGCTGCGTCAGGGCATGCGCACGCAGAACGGGCAGGTAGTGGATTTCTGGCAGGCGCTGGATGACGGTAAGGTTAAGCTGGTGATTAATGGCCAGCGTAGCGTCGAGCGCATTGAAGTGCTCGATAGCGATGCGCGCAGCGCCGACGGCAGTAAAATCGGTGATGCGTTCAGCGATAAATTCAGCAAAGCGTTTGATAATTGCAAAATGGTTGCCGGGCTGGATGTGCGCGATGTTGAGTGCCGCGCGCCGGGTAGTCAGCATATCGCCTATATCTACAGCGGCGAGTGGCACGGTCCGACCGGGCTGATGCCGTCAGATGATACGTTAAAAAGCTGGAAAATCAGTAAGATCGTCTGGCAGCGTTAACTGGCGAAAAAATTGCGTTAACGCATCTTCTGCGCAGGGCTTTCCGGTATGATACCGGCGAAAAACGCCGTTAACTTTTATGCCGGAGAGCATTGTCATGTCTCAGTTTCAGAGCGGGATCCTGCTGGAGCACCGCCGTTTTGCCATTTGGCTGGAAGCCCGCGCCACCGGCGACCTCGCTGCGCTGCGTCAGGGTTGCCACGCCTTTCTGCAACAGCTGGCTGCGCTACAGCAGCAATTCCCGGACGCCGGCCTTGGTGCGGTCATCGCCTTTGGTGATGCGCTGTGGCGCGATCTGCAGGGCACCGACTCAGCTCCCGAACTCAAAGCTTTCACGCCGCTCGGCAAAGGTGCGGCACCGGCGACCCAGCGCGATCTGTTGATCCATATTCAGTCGCTGCGTCACGACGTGAACTTTTCGCTGGCGCAGGCGGCGCTGACGGCGTTTGCCAGCGCGGTCGCCATTGAAGAAGAGACGCACGGTTTCCGCTGGGTCGAAGATCGCGATCTTTCCGGTTTTGTTGATGGCACCGAAAACCCGCAGGGCGAGGCGCGCCAGCAGGTGGCGATCATTGCTGACGGCCCGGATGCCGGCGGCAGCTATGTGTTTACCCAGCGCTGGGAGCACAACCTGCCGCAGTTCAACCGGCTGGCGATTGATAAGCAGGAAGCGATTATTGGCCGCACCAAACAGGACAATGAAGAGCTGCCGGGCGATCAGCGGCCGGCGACGTCGCACCTGAGTCGCGTGGATTTGAAAGAAGCGGGCAAAGGCCTGAAGATTCTGCGCCAGAGCCTGCCGTACGGCACCGCCAGCGGTCGCCACGGTCTCTATTTTATTTCGTACTGTCATCGTCTGTATAACATTGAGCAGCAGCTGCTGAGCATGTTTGGCGAGCGCGACGGCAAGATGGATGCCATGTTACGGTTCACCAAACCGGTGAGCGGCAGCTACTTCTTTGCCCCTTCGCTGACGGCGCTGCAGGCGCTGTCACGTTAATCCATCGCGTTTTACCGGTGCGCCGCCGTGCGCACCACATCCCCGCTTGACGCGGCTCAGTTAATCCCGCCCTGCGCATAAACTCTGCCGCTGGCTTATGCCTTTTTAGACTTTGAAATCCCTAAACGATATATAAAACCGTTACAGCTTTCGCCAGAGTTATAAATACACTGACAGCATCTAATGGCATAGGCTCGAACTCCATTTCTCAGGGTGCAGCATGACACGTTCGGTTTCGAAAAAATGGCTTGGCGGTATAGCGCTGTCGCTGAGTTTAGCGGGCGCGGCACAGGCAACAGAGCTGCTCAATAGCTCTTACGATGTGTCACGTGAACTGTTTGTTGCCCTGAATGCGCCGTTTGAACAGCAGTGGAACGCGGCGCACCCTGACGACAAGCTGATCATTAAACAGTCACATGCGGGCTCCTCAAAACAGGCGCTGGCCATTCTGCAGGGGTTGCGTGCCGATGTCGTGACCTATAATCAGGTGACCGATGTGCAGGTGCTGCACGACAAAGGTAACCTGATCCCGGCCGACTGGCAGAGTCGTCTGCCTAACAGCAGCTCACCGTTTTATTCCACCATGGCCTTCCTGGTGCGCAAGGGGAATCCTAAGCAGATTCACGACTGGGCCGATCTGGCGCGCGATAACGTGAAGCTGATTTTCCCGAATCCGAAAACCTCTGGTAACGGCCGTTACACCTATCTGGCCGCGTGGGGCGCTGCCGACCAGGCGGACGGCAAAGATCAGGCCAAAACCGAAGCGTTTATGACCAGGTTCCTGAAGAACGTCGAAGTGTTTGATACCGGCGGCCGTGGCGCCACCACCACTTTTGCCGAGCGCGGGCTGGGTGATGTGCTGATCAGCTTTGAATCGGAAGTGAACAATATCCGTAACCAGTACGGTAAAGACCAATACGAAGTGATTGTGCCGAAAACTAACATTCTCGCTGAATTCCCGGTCGCGTGGGTCGATAAGAACGTCGAACACAACGGCACGGCGGAAGCGGCGAAAGCCTATCTTAACTACCTCTACACGCCGCAGGCGCAGAAAATCATCACCGGCTTTTACTATCGCGTGAATAACCCGCAGCTGATGGCGGAGCAGAAAGATCGCTTCCCGCAGACTGCGCTGTTCAATGTTAATGACGCGTTTGGCGGCTGGCCGCAGGTGATGAAAACCCACTTCGCCAGCGGCGGTGAGCTGGATAAATTACTGGCAGCGGGGCGCGGCTGATGTTGGCTTCTGCACAGAAACGCGTTCTGCCCGGCTTTGGCCTCAGCCTCGGCACCAGCCTGCTGTTTACCTGTCTGATTCTGCTGCTGCCGATCAGCGCGCTGCTGATGCAGCTGTCGCAGATGACGCTGGCGCAGTACTGGCAGGTGATCAGCAATCCGCAACTGGTGGCGGCGTATAAAGTCACGCTGCTGTCAGCTAGCGTGGCCTCGCTCTTTAACGCGGTGTTTGGCATGTTGATGGCGTGGATCCTGACCCGCTATCGCTTTCCCGGCCGTACGCTGCTGGATGGCCTGATAGACCTGCCGTTTGCGCTGCCGACGGCGGTGGCCGGCCTGACGCTGGCCGGACTGTTTTCGGTTAACGGCTGGTACGGTCAGTGGCTGGCGCATTTTGATATCAAAGTGTCTTACACCTGGCTCGGTATCGCGGTAGCGATGGCTTTCACCAGCATTCCGTTTGTGGTGCGTACCGTGCAGCCGGTGCTGGAAGAGTTAGGCCCGGAGTATGAGGAAGCGGCGGAAACCCTTGGTGCCACACCGTGGCAGAGTTTCCGGCGCGTAGTGCTGCCGGAAGTCGCGCCGGCGCTGCTGGCCGGGACCGCGCTGTCGTTTACCCGCAGCCTCGGTGAATTTGGCGCGGTGATCTTTATCGCCGGTAACATCGCCTGGAAAACTGAAGTGACCTCGCTGATGATTTTTGTTCGCCTGCAGGAGTTTGATTATCCGGCTGCCAGCGCCATCGCTTCGGTGATCCTCGCGGCGTCGTTACTGCTGCTGTTTGCGATTAACACCCTGCAGAGCCGCTTTGGCCGCCGTCTGGGAGGTCACTAATGGCTGAGATTTCACAGATCAATCATGCCGAGCGTCAGCCGGTGAACTGGGGCAAATGGCTGCTGATCGGCATTGGCGTGCTGGTATCGATTGGCCTGCTGGTGGTGCCGATGGTCTCCATCTTCTGGGAGGCGCTGGGGCAGGGCATCGGCAAGGCCTTTAGCAACCTGCAGGATGGTGACATGCTGCATGCTATCTGGCTGACGGTGCTGGTGGCGCTGATTACCGTGCCGGTTAACCTGGTGTTCGGCACGCTGCTGGCCTGGCTGGTGACGCGCTTCACTTTTCCCGGTCGCCAGCTGTTGCTGACGCTGTTCGATATTCCGTTTGCCGTGTCGCCGGTGGTGGCCGGTCTGATGTATCTGCTGTTCTGGGGCGTGAACGGCCCGGCCGGCG
Organism: Type-C symbiont of Plautia stali; assembly: GCF_059730935.1. Taxonomy (NCBI): domain Bacteria; kingdom Pseudomonadati; phylum Pseudomonadota; class Gammaproteobacteria; order Enterobacterales; family Enterobacteriaceae; species Type-C symbiont of Plautia stali. The sequence goes on from NZ_AP035923.1 coordinate 1,255,629, forward strand.
GCTGGCTGGATGCGCACAACATCCAGGTGATGTTTGCCTGGCCGGGTATGGTGCTGGCAACGATTTTCGTCACCTGTCCGTTTGTGGTGCGCGAGCTGGTGCCGGTGATGCTGAGCCAGGGCAGCCACGAAGATGAAGCCGCCGTGCTGCTTGGCGCGTCTGGCTGGCAGATGTTCCGCCGCGTAACGCTGCCAAACATTCGCTGGGCGCTGCTGTACGGCGTGGTGCTGACCAACGCGCGCGCCATCGGCGAATTTGGTGCGGTATCGGTAGTGTCCGGCTCGATTCGCGGCGAAACCTATACCTTACCTTTACAGGTTGAATTACTGCATCAGGATTACAACACCGTGGGCGCTTTTACCGCCGCCGCGCTGCTGACCCTGATGGCAATTGTGACGCTGTTTCTGAAAAGCGTGGTGCAGTGGCGATTAGAGCATCAGCAGAAGCGCCAACAGGAGGAAAATCATGAGCATTGAGATTAAACACATTAATAAAGCATTTGGCCGCACGCCGGTGCTGAACGATATCTCTCTGGATATTCCTTCCGGCAAGATGGTGGCGCTGCTCGGACCGTCCGGTTCAGGTAAAACCACGCTGCTGCGCATTATCGCCGGGCTGGAGCACCAGAGCAGCGGGCAGATCCATTTTCATGGCAAAGACGTCAGCCGCACGCACGCCCGCGATCGTCAGGTCGGCTTTGTGTTTCAGCACTATGCGCTGTTCCGCCATATGACGGTGTTCGACAACATTGCCTTTGGCCTGACGGTGCTGCCGCGCCGCGAGCGTCCGAACAGCGCCGAAATTAAGCAGCGCGTTACCCGTCTGCTGGAGATGGTGCAGCTGGCACATCTGGCCAACCGCTACCCGGCACAGCTCTCCGGTGGGCAGAAACAGCGCGTGGCGCTGGCGCGTGCGCTGGCGGTTGAGCCGCAGATTCTGCTGCTGGACGAACCCTTTGGCGCGCTGGATGCCCAGGTGCGTAAAGAGCTGCGCCGCTGGCTGCGTCAGCTGCATGAAGAGCTTAAATTTACCAGCGTGTTTGTGACCCACGACCAGGAAGAAGCGATGGAAGTGGCGGATAGCGTGGTGGTAATGAGTCAGGGCAATATTGAGCAGGTGGGCGCACCGGATGACGTGTGGCGTGAGCCCGCGACCCGCTTTGTGCTGGAGTTCCTTGGCGAAGTGAACCGCTTTGACGGCGAAGTGCACGGCTCGCAGTTCCATGTGGGCGCGCATCGCTGGCCGCTGGGCTATACGCCAGCGCATCAGGGCGACGTGGAGCTGTTCCTGCGTCCGTGGGAAGTGGACGTGTCACGCCAGAGTAGCCTGGAGACACCGTTACCGGTGCAGGTGCTGGAGATCAGCCCGCGTGGCCACTTCTGGCAGCTGGTGGTTCAGCCCGTCGGCTGGCAGAGCGAGCCAATCTCGGTGGTATTTGCCGGTGAACAGACGGCGCCGATCCGCGGCGAACGGCTGTTTGTTGGTCTGCAACAGGCACGTATCTACCAGGGCACCACGCCGCTGCGCCCGGTTGCCTTTGCCGAAAGCGCCTGATATTTTTGTCACTCCTTCGGGCGGGATTTTCCCGCCCGATTTATTTGTACTCCTTTCGGCTGGAATGACACCGTGACCACTCTGGAAAACACCATCGGCAATACGCCGCTGATTAAGTTGCAGCGCCTGACGCCGGATAACGGCAGCGAAATCTGGCTCAAGCTGGAAGGCAACAATCCGGCAGGTTCGGTGAAAGATCGCGCGGCCTGGTCGATGATCCACCACGCTGAGTTGCGGGGTGAAATCCAGCCCGGCGACACGCTGATTGAGGCCACCAGCGGCAATACCGGCATTGCGCTGGCGATGATTGCCGCGCTGAAAGGCTACCGGTTACGCCTGCTGATGCCGGAGAACATGAGCCAGGAGCGTCAGGATGCGATGCGCGCCTACGGGGCTGAGCTGGTTTTGGTGACACGCGAGCAGGGCATGGAGGGCGCACGCGATCTGGCGCAGGCCATGGCGCAGCGCGGTGAAGGCAAAGTGCTGGATCAGTTTAATAATACCGACAACCCGCTCGGCCATTATCTCACCACCGGTCCGGAGATCTGGCAGCAAAGCCACGGTCGTATGACGCATTTTGTCTCCAGCATGGGCACCACCGGCACCATCAGCGGCGTCGGGCGCTATCTGAAAGAGTTTGCCCCGGCGGTGAAAGTGATTGGTTTACAGCCGCAGGAGGGCAGCAGTATTCCCGGTATTCGTCGCTGGCCAGCGGCCTATCTGCCGGGGATTTATCGCCCGGAACTGGTGGATGAAGTGATAGATATGGCGCAGCAGGAGGCGGAAGAGACCATGCGCGCGCTGGCGCAGCGCGAAGGCATTTTCTGCGGCGTCAGTTCAGGTGGGGCTGTGGCTGGCGCATTGCGCATCGCGACAGCGCAGCCGGGCAGTGTGGTTGTCGCTATTGTCTGCGATCGCGGCGATCGCTATCTCTCCACCGGTGTTTTTCACCGCTAGTTCCCCCCGCCTGTTTCTGGCTTCGTGCGCCCTGTGACGCGGCGTACGGGCCATTTTTGTCTATAGTCTCCCTAAGCATGTTCTGACGCGGTCACTGTAAGGATCGCGTAAAACCGGCTGCTTTCCCGCGGCACTCAGGACAAAATAGCGGCAATTTTGTACGAGAGAAAAAGATGAAAATCCTGCTTGTTGATGACGATGTTGAGCTTGGCACCATGCTGAGCCAGTACCTGATTGCCGAAGGTTTTGAAACCCAGCTGGTGCTGACCGGCAGCGCCGGGATTGAAGGGGCGTTATCCGGACACTACACCGCGATGATTCTCGACATCATGCTGCCGGATATGAGCGGTATTGATGTGCTGCGTCAGGTGCGGCAGAACAGCCGCCTGCCGGTGATTATGCTGACGGCGAAGGGCGACAATATCGACCGCGTTATCGGCCTGGAGATGGGCGCGGATGACTACGTGCCCAAACCCTGCTATCCGCGCGAGCTGGTGGCGCGTCTGCGCGCGGTGCTGCGTCGCTTTGAAGATCAGGCACCGGTGCCGGACAAGAAAGAGGTCCTGCGCTGGGGCGATCTCAGCCTGAACCCGGCCACGCGTATCACGGAGTGGCAGGGCAAAGCTTTTGATCTCACCGCGTCGGAGTTCAATCTGCTGGATCTGCTGCTGCGCGCACCGGACCGCGTGGTGTCCAAAGATGAGCTGTCGGAGAAGGGGCTGGGCCGTCCGCGTGAAGCTTACGATCGCAGTGTGGATGTGCACATCAGCAACATCCGCCAGAAGCTGGCTGCGCTGACCGCAGACAGCGTGAATATTGAAACCGTGCGCAGCATTGGTTATCGCATTCGATGAAACACAGCTACCGTGGCCGCATGTTCTGGAAGATCCTGCTGGGCTTCTGGATTGTGTTTGTGATTATCAGCCAGCTGCTGTGGCTGGGCTTTACCTTGTCAGGAAACCGTCACGAGCCGCCGGAGATTGTGGCGGTACGTCGGATCGTTAATCTGCAAATGGCTTCAGCGGTGTCGGTACTGGAGCGCGGCGGCCCCAGCTCGCTTGACGATATGATGGCCGACTGGGAGCCGAACGATCGCCAGTTTTTCTCGGTGATTCAGCACGCCAGACCGGCCACTACGCCGGACAATGCGCCGCCGGAGACCTTTAATCAGCCGTTTCACGGCCCGTTTCCGCAGGTGATTGTGCGCTGGGTGAAGGGCGCTGACGGTAAAGAGTATGAACTGCGCTATGACGTCAAAGGGCTGCGTGAAGACAGTTCAATGGGCGGCGGAGGCCCGCGTCGTATTCTGAATATCCCCGAGCCGATGTTTACCTTTGCCGGCGCGCTGGGGCTGCTGTTCAGTCTGCTGCTGGCGTGGAACCTGACGCGACCAATGCGTCAGCTGCGCGAGGGGTTTGCCCGCGTGTCGCGCGGTGATTTGTCGGTGCGGCTCTATCCGGTGATGCGTCGACGCCATGATGAGCTGTCGATTGTGGCCCAGGATTTTGATGCGATGGTGGAGCGGCTGGATACGCTGGTGAAAGCGCGTGAGGAGCTGCTGCATGATATCTCCCACGAGCTGCGCTCCCCGCTGGCGCGCCTGCAGTTAGCCACCGGTCTGGCGCGCCAGACGCCGGAGTCGGTAGCATCCTCACTCAATCGCATCGACGAGGAGGCGCGCCGCCTGGATAAGATGATCGGCGAACTGCTGACGCTGTCGCGCGCTGAGCATGAGAGCATGCCTGGCGAGCAGTATTTTGACCTGACCGGCCTGCTGCATGCGGTGGTAACCGATGTGCGCTACGAAGCGCAGATCCCCGGTGTGCACGTAGATTTTCTGGTGGATGAGAACGCGGATTACACCGTGCGCGGTAATGCTGAGCTAATCCGCCGCGGCGTGGAGAACGTGCTGCGCAACGCGCTGCGTTTCTCGCATCAGGGGCAGCATATTAGCGTGCAGTTGCAGGCGGAGAATCAGTGGCTGGCGATTCGCGTGCGCGATCAGGGGCCGGGCGTGGATGATGAGAAGCTGTCGAGTATCTTCGATCCGTTCGTTCGGGTGAATTCGCCGCTGATGGGCAAAGGTTACGGGCTGGGACTGTCGATCGTGCGCAAAGTGGTTCTGGCCCATCACGGCGAAGTTCAGGCGGTGAACCGTCCGGAAGGCGGGCTGGAAGTGACGCTGCGGCTGCCGCGCTGGAAGCAGGCGTAAATCATCACGCCAGGCGCAGGCGGTCAGGACGACCGGACAGATCGCAAAGACGGCATAAACCGTCCCTGGGCCTCGGCCCGCGCCATCCATGGCGCGGGACGCTTTGCTCCTCTGCCCGGTCGTCCCGCCCTCAAACAGGCACGGTGCGCTTTGTCAGAAGCGCTCGCCTGCAAATCTTTCATCAACGTGTGAAAAAACAAAAACGGCACCCATTGGGTGCCGTTTTCACGCAATCAGCGCGGTTTACTTCCTGATGCGGATAACCGGCGTTTCGCCCACGGTAACCTGACCGGAGAGTTTCACCAGGTCTTTGATCTCATCCATATTCGAGATCACGACCGGGGTCAGCGTGGATTTGGCTTTCTCTTCCAGCAGCGGCAGATCAAACTCGATCACCACATCGCCTTTTTTCACTTTCTGGCCTTCTTCAGCGATGCGTTTGAAGCCTTCACCTTTCAGTTCTACCGTGTCGATACCGAAGTGCACGAACAGTTCGATGCCGTTATCAGACTCGATAGAAAACGCGTGGTTGGTTTCGAAAATCTTGCCGATAGTACCATCCACTGGTGCAACCATTTTGTTGCCAGTAGGTTTGATGGCGATACCATCACCGACGATTTTCTCTGCGAATACCACATCAGGTACGTCTTCGATATTCACGATTTCGCCTGACAGAGGCGCAACGATATCGATAGTCCCTGACGCGCTCTCTGATTTATCGCCAAAAAGTTTAGAAAACAAACCCATGATCTTCTCCTAAGCAGTAATTTGGGGCCAGCGTCTCGCGGATCAGCAGAGCGTTTTTTCTTTGATGAACTTGTTCACCAGGTTCATCAAATCTTCCGCTGTGGGTTGAGCCAGAGCCTGCTCTGCCAGTGCCTTCGCATCTTCGAAATTGGTATTGCGAATGATCTTCTTGATGCTTGGGATTGAAATGGCACTCATGCTGAATTCGTCCAGCCCCATTCCCAGTAACAGTAGTGTAGCACGTTCATCACCAGCCAGCTCACCACACATGCCGGTCCATTTCCCTTCTGCATGTGATGCGTCGATCACTTGCTTGATGAGGCCCAGTACAGATGGCGTCATTGGGTTATAGAGGTGTGAAATCAAATCATTACCACGATCGACCGCCAGAGTATACTGCGTCAGGTCATTTGTCCCAATACTAAAGAAGTCGACTTCTTTCGCCAGATGGCGGGCAATCACTGCGGAAGCCGGGGTTTCCACCATGATGCCCACTTCAATGGACTCATCAAAGGCTTTACCTTCTTCACGCAGCTGTGCCTTCAGCATCTCCAGCTCAGCCTTCAGGAAGCGCACTTCTTCAACCGAGATGATCATCGGGAACATGATGCGCAGTTTGCCGAAGGAAGACGCACGCAGAATGGCGCGCAGTTGGGCATGCAGAATCTCTTTGCGGTCCATGGCGATACGAATCGCACGCCAGCCGAGGAACGGGTTCTCTTCTTTTGGCAGGTTCATGTACGGCAGATCTTTGTCGCCGCCGATGTCCATGGTACGCACGATCACGGCCTGGGAACCCATCGCTTCCGCCACAGCTTTGTAAGCCTGGAACTGCTCTTCTTCGCTTGGCAGCGAATCGCGGTCCATAAACAGGAATTCAGTACGGTACAGACCTACACCTTCCGCGCCGTTGCGCTCGGCACCGGCGACATCTCGTACGGTACCGATGTTGGCGCACACTTCAACCTGGTGGCCGTCCAGCGTAATCGCTGGCAGATCTTTCAGTTTCGCCAGCTCGTGCTTCTCAGACAGATACTGCGTCTGAATCGCTTTCAGCTCTTCCTGCACGTCGTCGGTCGGATTGACGTAAATCTTGTTGTTCACGCCATCGATAATCAGGAAATCACCGTTTTTCACGGTAGCGGTCACGTTGCCGGTGCCGACAATTGCAGGCAGCTCCAGCGAACGCGCCATGATCGAGGTGTGTGAAGTACGACCACCCAGATCGGTAATAAAGCCCAGCACCTTTTTCAGGTTCAGCTGTGCGGTTTCGGATGGCGTCAGATCTTTCGCCACCAGAATGGATTCGTCAGCAATGGCGCTCAGGTCAACGATATGCAGACCCAGAATGTTCTGCAGCAGACGCTTGCCGATGTCACGTACGTCAGCCGCGCGCTCTTTCAGATATTCGTCGTCGAGCTCTTCCAGCGCTTTTGCCTGGCCTTCAACCACAGAGTGGGCGGCGGCGTCAGCGGTTACGTGATCTTTTTTAATCAGGTCGATGATTTCCTGCTCAAGCTCTTCGTCTTCGAGCAGCATGATGTGACCTTCAAAGATCGCCGCTTTCTCTTCACCGAAGGTTTCACCGGCTTTCACACGGATGGCTTCAAGCTGCCCGGCTGCTTTGCTGCGACCGTCGAGGAAGCGCTGAACTTCCTGCTCAACCTGGTCGTCAGTAATCTTTTTACGGCTGATGACGATCTCGTCTTCCTTCAGCAGCAGTGCTTTGCCGAAAGCGATACCCGGTGATGCTAAAATGCCTGAAATCATAACCCTACCTTTTAATCACGATGGCTCATTGACCCAATGCGTTGCCACTGTCGCGGAGCAGTACTCTAAGGAAGCAATAACGCGGACAGGTTGTCCGCGATCAACATAATTGCACTCAATGGGGCAAAGGAGTCGGTTTAATGGCTTGCCGGAGCGGAATTACTCCAGTTCAGCCATCAGTTTGACCAGATGCTCAACCGCCTGCTGCTCGTCTTCACCTTCTGCAGAAAGCGTAACAACCGTACCCTGAGTCAGACCCAGAGTCTGCAGTTTGAACAGGCTTTTCGCGCTGGCAGATTTGCCGTTAGAAGTAACGGTGATTTCAGACTGGAAAGCCTTTGCTTCTTTCACGAACTGAGCTGCAGGACGGGTATGGAGGCCGTTAGGTGCGGTAATGGTAACTTCTTGCTGGAACATTCTATTTCCCCAACTTTATCAGGTTTGGTGTTATGGATCTAAAGTCTAGCCTGGAGCCGTAACTTTAGCCTGTGTAGGTGCGCTGGTACGGCATCACGCTGACCAACAAATGCGCTTGAATGAAAAAGTCATTTTTTCGATGACGGATCAAAACTGCTGCAATACGTCACTCTGCTGATTATGCCGTGATTCGCCGTTTCACCAAATCAGTAAATCGATTCAGCTTGATCCACTTCAAAGGCAGATTAATTTCAGGCACCGAAATAATTGGCTGCTTAAATACCAGAGCCGCATCACTGAAATCAATCTGCCCGGTGGTAAAAGTGAGATCTGCGCCACAAAAAAGCACCCATTTGGGTGCTTTTTTCATCATTTTCAGACTCTGTCGTTTACTGTTGCAGCTCTTTTTCGGTGAACAGATCGGCAAACAGTGCGGTACTGAGATAGCGTTCGCCGGAAGAGGGCAGAATCACCACAATATTTTTATTGGCGAAGGCTTCATCTTCCTGCAGCTTAAGGGCAGCCGCCACTGCTGCACCGGAAGAGATACCGGCCAGAATGCCTTCCTCTTCCATCAGCTGACGCGCGGTGCTGATCGCTTCTTCATTGGTGATGGCCACCACGCGGTCAATCAGTTTCAGGTCAAGGTTGCCCGGAATAAAACCGGCACCGATGCCCTGAATCTTGTGCGGGCCCGGTTTGATCTCTTCTCCCGCCAGCGCCTGCGCGATGACCGGGGAATCTGTAGGCTCAACGGCCACGGTGATCAAATCCTGCTTGCCTTTGGTGTTCTTGATGTAGCGGCTCACGCCGGTCAGCGTACCGCCGGTGCCCACGCCGGCAATGAAAACGTCTACGGCGCCGTCAGTGTCTTCCCAGATCTCCGGGCCAGTAGTCTTTTCGTGAATTTCCGGGTTGGCCGGGTTGCTGAACTGCTGCAGCAGCACATATTTGTCCGGATCGCTGGCAACAATCTCTTCTGCCCTGGCGATGGCACCCTTCATGCCTTTTGGCCCTTCGGTCAGCACCAGATTGGCGCCCAGCGCTTTCAGCAGCTTGCGGCGTTCAATCGACATGGTCTCAGGCATGGTCAGCGTCAGCTTGTAGCCGCGCGCAGCGGCGACATAGGCCAGCGCAATGCCGGTGTTGCCGCTGGTTGGCTCTACCAGCTCAACGCCCGGTTTCAGAATACCGCGTTTTTCTGCGTCCCAAATCATATTGGCACCGATACGGCATTTAACGCTGAAGCTCGGGTTACGCGACTCGACCTTCGCCAGAATGCGTCCATTACCGATGCGGTTCAGTCGAACCAGCGGCGTATGACCAATTGTCAGAGAGTTGTCTTCATAGATCTTACTCATAGCCCGTCCTTAACTGTATGAAATATTGGGAACCCTCAGAGCATACCTGTTCTGACCCCCGGCGGAAGGAAAGAAATCGTATATCTATATAGCCTGCGACCATAAGCCTGATGCAAAAATGCATAAGGCTTTTTGATGCATTATAGATGACGCGCATGCTGGCTGCGGTAGCGATCGACCCACATGGCGGTCGCGCCACATACCGCGACCGGCATGATGGCGAGATTGAGGATCGGAATCATGGTGAACAGACTGACCAGCGCGCCAAACTGCATATTGGCGGTTTTATGCTGACGCAGCGCGTTACGCATCTGAGGAAAACTGACTTTGTGGTTGTCGAACGGATAGTCGCAATACTGTATCGATAGCATCCAGGCGCTAAACAGAAACCACAACACCGGCGCCACGGTCTGGCCAAAGCCGGGGATAAAATAGAGCAGCAGCAGGCCCAGCGCGCGCGGCAAATAGTAGCCGAGCTTCTGTAACTCGCGCTTCATGATGCGCGGGATGTCTTTCATCATGCCGAGCCAGCCACTGTCCGGCAGGGGTTTTCCGGTCAGACGTCCTTCCAGCTGCTCCGCCAGCAGGCCGCAAAACGGCGCGGCAATCCAGTTGGCGATGGTGGAGAAGAAATAGCTGAATACCAGCACAATCGAAATCACCGCCAGTGGCCACAGCAGATAGCTCAGCCACTGCAGCCAGTCCGGCACGTGCGACATCAGCCGGGGAATCCACTGGCCGAGGCGCTGAAACAGCCAGATAAACGCACCGCCCAGCAGCACAATGTTCACCAGCAGCGGGATGATGACGTAGCGGCGGATACCGGGCAGACGCACCAGTTTCCAGCCCTGGGCAAAATAATGAATACCATTCATGGATGAGACCGAATTCTCAGCGGGCATAGCGAGCCTTTCTCCTTTATGTAGCGGCGCCAACATCATAACCTGGCTTTTTATCGGTGACAGGCGCACTTTGCGCGAAAAAACAGCAAAAAAGCGTGGGGCAGCTATCTTATTTGTCAGAAAATACTGCACAGACTTGCACTTGTGTAGCTGGGCAAATACAGTTAGAGGATAAAGTTTGCCGTGGTGGCAAGGTATTGGAACAACAGAGAATACAATGATGCAGGATTTGCGTCTGATATTAATCGTTGTTGGCGCGATCGCCATAATAGCGCTGCTTCTTCACGGACTGTGGACCAGCCGTAAAGAGCGCTCTTCCGTGTTTCGCGATCGCCCGCACAAACGTCTGAAACAGCGTGAAGAAGCGGATGACGATGATCTGCTGAACAGCGAAGACGATGGCGTCGGCGAAGTACGCGTGCGTCGTCAGCGTGATGCCGAAGACGAGCCGCAGTTCGATGCGCCGGTCACCAAACCTGCTGCTCCGCGTGCGCCGGAACCGGTGCGTCAGCCGTTTCCACGCCAGGAAACGCCGTTAAGCGGCGATCCGCTGCTGGACGATGAGCCGGTACGTCAGCCTGCACCTGCGCCACAACCGCAGGCGCCGGTGGCGCAGCCCGTGCCACAGCCACAACCGATTCAGGCCGATCCGCTGCTGGATAATGAACCGCTGTCCGCCACCCAGCCGGCCCCGGAGTTTACCGCCGCCGAGCCGGAGGTTAAACAACCTGAACCTGCACCTGTGCAGGAAGCTGCACCGCAACCGCAGCCCGCTGCGCCGGGCAGTAAAAAAGAAGCGGTACTGGTGTTGCACGTTGCCGCGCATGCCGGTGGCGCACTGAACGGTGAAGCGCTGCTGCAGGGCATTCTGCAGGCCGGCTTCCAGTTTGGTGAAATGAACATTTTCCATCGCCATCTCAGCCCGGCCGGCAGCGGTCCGGTGCTGTTCAGCCTGGCAAACATGGTCAAACCGGGTTCGTTCAATCCGGATGAAATGGGCGATTTCACCACGCCGGGCGTCTCAATCTTTATGATGGTGCCGTCCTACGGTGACGCCAATCAGAACTTTAAGCTGATGCTGCAATCGGCACAGCGCATCGCCGATGATGTCGGTGGCGTGGTGCTGGATGATGAGCGTCGCATGATGACACCACAAAAGCTGGAAACCTATAAAGCACGCATCCGCGAGGTTATTGGCTAAGCGCCGCCAGCAGTATCACCCTTTAACTAAATAACCCCCGCTTGCCGGGGGTTTTTTATCGGACGAGAGAATATGACATCGGTTCAGGAGCAGATCACCGCGCTGCGCACCACGTTACGCCACCACGAATACCTCTATCACGTGATGGATACGCCGGAAATCCCGGATGCAGAATATGACCGATTGATGCGCGAACTGCGTGAGCTGGAGAGCGCGCATCCCGATTTAATCACCCCGGATTCTCCCACCCAGCGCGTGGGCGCGGCACCGCTTGCCACCTTTGAACAGGTGCGCCACGAAGTGCCGATGCTGTCGCTTGATAACACCTTTGATGAAGCCGGATTTCTTGCCTTCAATAAGCGCGTGCAGGATCGCCTGAAAAGCACTGACGATCTCACCTATTGCTGTGAGCTGAAGCTGGATGGTCTGGCGGTAAGTTTACTGTATGAAAACGGCCTGCTGGTGCGTGCCGCCACGCGCGGCGATGGCACCACCGGCGAAAACATCACGGCGAACGTGCGCACCATTCACGCCATTCCGCTGCGCCTGCACGGCGACAATATTCCGGCGCGGGTAGAAGTGCGCGGCGAAGTGTTCATGACTGAAAGCGGCTTTGAGAAGTTGAATGAGGAAGCGCGACGCACCGGCGGCAAAGTGTTCGCCAACCCGCGTAATGCGGCAGCCGGCTCGCTGCGCCAGCTCGATCCGCGTATCACCGCGAAACGTCCGCTGACCTTCTTCTGCTACGGCTTTGGCCTGCTGGAGGGCGGCGAAATGCCTGCCAGCCACTGGCAGCGTCTGCAACAGTTTAAGGCCTGGGGATTACCGGTCAGCGATCGGATTCGCCTGGTGCACACCGCGGATGAAGTGCTGGCATTTTATCGTCAGGTTGAGCAGGACCGTCCGTCACTCGGCTTTGATATTGACGGCGTGGTGATCAAAGTCGACTCGCAGGCGCTGCAGGAGCAGCTGGGCTTTGTGGCGCGCGCACCGCGCTGGGCGGTGGCATTCAAGTTCCCGGCGCAGGAGCAGATGACGGTGGTGCGCGACGTCGAGTTTCAGGTCGGACGTACCGGGGCGATTACGCCGGTGGCGCGCCTCGAACCGGTGCAGGTCGCGGGCGTGATAGTCAGTAATGCGACGCTGCACAACGCCGATGAAATCGCCCGGCTGGGGCTGCGTATCGGTGACAAAGTGGTGATTCGTCGCGCCGGTGACGTGATTCCGCAGGTGGTCAACGTGGTGGAATCCGAACGTCCGGCGGATGCGCGCGAGATTGTGTTCCCCAGCCACTGTCCGGTGTGCGGCTCTGACGTAGAGCGTGTGGAAGGCGAAGCCGTAACGCGCTGTACCGGCGGGCTGATTTGCGGCGCGCAGCGTAAAGAAGCGCTGAAGCACTTTGTCTCACGCCGTGCGATGGACGTGGACGGCATGGGCGATAAAATCATCGACCAGCTGGTGGAAAAAGAGTACGTCAAAACCCCGGCCGACCTGTTCCGTCTCACCGCTGGCAAGCTGACCGGACTGGACCGCATGGGGCCCAAATCGGCGCAAAACGTGGTGGACGCGCTGGAAAAAGCCAAATTCACTACATTGCCGCGCTTCCTGTATGCGCTCGGCATCCGCGAAGTGGGTGAGGCGACGGCGGCCAACCTGGCGAACCACTTTGGCGAGCTGGAAAAGGTCATGAACGCCGATCTCGATGCGCTAATCGCGGTACAGGACGTCGGCAAAGTGGTGGCAGCGCACGTGCGCAACTTCATGGAAGAGGAGAGTAACCGTGAAGTGATCCGCCAGCTGACGGAGGAGGTGGGCGTGCACTGGCCGGCGGTGGTGGTGGTCAAAGCCGAAGAGATCGACAGCCCGTTCGCCGGAAAAACCGTGGTACTGACTGGCTCGCTGTCGCAGATGAACCGTGACGATGCCAAAGCGCGGCTGACGGCGCTGGGAGCCAAAGTTAGCGGCAGCGTATCGAAAAAAACCGATTTGCTGATCGCCGGTGAGGCCGCCGGTTCCAAGCTGGCAAAAGCGCAGGAGCTGGGGATTGCGGTGATCGATGAAGCCGAAATGATTCGCTTACTGGGCGCCTGAGATGGATAAGCAGCAGCTGGTTGACATTGCCAATACCGCGATGCCGTTTGGCAAATACAAAGGGCGGATGCTGATCGATGTGCCGGAAGAGTATCTGCTGTGGTTTGCGCGTAAAAATGAGTTTCCCGCCGGCAAACTGGGTGAGCTGATGCAGCTGACGCTGGCGATCAAAATCGAAGGCTTACAGGGCTTAGTTAAACCGCTCAAGCGCAGTGAATAAGTGACAGGCCCGCAATTGCGGGCCTGATGTTTTATGACTTCTGCGCTTCAATCTGTTGCTTCGCCAGCTTCTTCTCATTGCCGGCTTTATAGCGCTGGGCAATGAACGAGCACACCATCAGCTGGACCTGATGGAAGATCATCAGCGGCAGGACAATAATCCCCACTGCGCTGGCCGGGAACAGAATGTTAGCCATCGGCACGCCGTTTGCCAGGCTCTTTTTCGAGCCACAAAACAGCACCACAATCTCATCCGCACGGCTAAAGCCAAACAGCCGGGAAGCGCCAAGGTTGATGGCCAGTGCGACGAACAGAATCAGCAGGCTGCCAGCCAGAATCCACAGCAGGGTATCAACACCGACGCGGTGCCAGATGCCGTTAACTACCGCTTCACTGAACGCCGAATAGACCACCAGCAGAATCGAGGTTTGATCGGTTTTGCCAATCAGGCTGCGATGCTTCTCCACCCAGCCACCAATCCAGCGGCGTGCCAGGTGGCCCAGCACAAAGGGCACCAGCAGCTGCAGCATGATTTTACCAATCTGCTCCAGACCGTTGCCCGGCGCATCGCTGTGCACATTCATCACCAGGTTAACCAGCAGCGGCGAAATAAAGACGCCCAGCAGACTGGAGGCGGAGGCAGCACACACCGCCGCGGCAACGTTACCGCCCGCCATGGAGGTGAAAGCAATCGCGGACTGCACCGTCGCCGGCAGGATACACAGGTAGAGGAAACCGGTGTAAATCTCCGCGCCGACGTTAACCGGATGCCACCACACCAGCAGCAGGCCAAGGATCGGGAAAATGACGAAGGTACTGCACATAATCCACAGATGCAGCCGCCAGTGGCTGCTGCCGGCGATGATCTTCTCACGCGACAGTTTGGCACCGTGCATGAAGAACAGCAGGGCGATGGCCGCGGTGGTCAGATATTCGAAGAAATCGACAAACCCGCCTTTGGCTGGGAAGAAGCTGGCCAGCAGCACGGTGATGATGAGTTTGACCATCATCGGATCAAGTCGTAAAAAGCCCATTGTTACAATCCGGTTAAATGTAATAAATGATGCTGCTGATTGTGCGTCAGTCGCGTTTAGAAATAAAATTGATTTATTGCATTAATCTATGAGCGTAATCGATGAATTACACCTTACGACAGTTGCGCACCTTTGTGGCGGTGGCGCAGCACGGCAGTTTCAGCCAGGCAGGGCAGGCGATTGGGCTGAGCCAGTCGGCTGTTAGTCATAGCATTAAAGAGCTGGAAGCGGAGATGGGCGTACGGCTGCTGGATCGCACCACGCGCGAGGTGTTACTGAGTGAAGCCGGACAGCAACTGGCAACGCGGCTGGAACGACTGCTGGAGGAGCTCAATACCACGCTGCTCGATGTGCGCAGCTATGGCGAGCAGCGCAGCGGCACGGTGCGCGTGGCGGCCAGTCAGACGCCCTCGGCGCATCTGATGCCGCAATGTCTGGCCAGCAGCCAGCTGCGTTACCCCGACATTCGGGTGATTCTGCACGATCGCGTGCAGCAGTGGGTATTGCAGAGCGTGCGCAATGCGGAAGTCGATTTTGGCATCGTCATCGGTCCGCTGCAGGATGCGGATTTCGATAGCGAGGAGATTCTGCAGGAGCCGTTTTTACTGTTGTGCCATCAGGATGATGCGCTGGCGCAGGTGCCGCAGGCCCAGTGGTCAATGCTGGCTGGTCGCGCTATGGTGCTGCAGGATTACGCGTCGGGCAGCCGATTGCTGGTCGATGCCGCATTGCAGCGGCTGGCGCTGAACGTGCAGGTGGTACAGGAGATTGGCCATCCGGCCACGCTTTATCCGATGGTGGAAGCGGGCATTGGCATCAGTATCTTACCGGCACTGGCGCTGCCGCTGCCGTCCGGACGTAAGCTGACGGTGCGCCGGCTCTATCCGGAGATCAATCGCAGCCTGATGCTGATTAAACGCAAAAACCGGTCACTTACGCCGGCAGCGGAGGCTATCTGGCAGGAAGTGCGTCAGCAGGCGGCGCTGCTGACGCAGGATCGCGCGCTTAATCCGGCGTTTTAAACATAAACGTCAAGTTGGTTGCTGTCGGTTGGGCGGTTGATGCCATCCGCTTTCACTGCAGTAACCTCCTGTTTCTCCTGCTTCTGCTCCGCTTTCTCCTTTTCCTGCTTCTGCAACTGCTGGATTTGCGCCTGCAGCAGCTGAATCTGCGCGTTAATCGTCTCCTGCTTATCCTTTCTTTGCTTCTCGGTCAGGCTTTTGTCCTTCGCGATGTCTTTCAGTTCATCGTTCAGGCTGGCGATTTGTTTGGTCAGGCTGGCGATTTTCGAGGCGCTATCGCTACTGCCGGATGCGCTTCCGGAGCCGGAAGTACTGCTGTTGCCAATATTGGTATTGGTCGAAATGGTGGTCATAACGTTCTCCTTGCAAATGTGCCCTTTCGTTATCGGAACGCAGCCGCTGCGGCTTGAGGGTGAGAGGTGTTAAATTTGCGAAAAGGTTTCGTCAGGAACGAGGGCGGAAGGGGATAGAGCGGGCACGGCCTCAGGCAGAGCGGGTTCTTTCTTCACAGTTGAAGCAAAAAAGCGCCCTAGAATGTAAGAGCGGTCAGATATGGCAACCGCAAGTCGCACACCATTTGTAGCGGCGCGATTCATCGCGCAATAAATTGCGCCGCTACCACATGTGCAACTTTGATTGAATGCAGTTTCAGCTTAACTGGCAGTCTTGGGGGTGGGATGTGAAGAAACGAAAAAAGCGCCCTGATGGCGTAAGGGCAACCAGGTAAGGCAACCGCAAATCGCACACCATTTGTAGCGGCGCGATTCATCGCGCAATAAATTGCGCCGCTACCAAACGTGCAAACGTGGTTGAATGCAGTTGCAGCTTAGCTGGTAGCCTGGGAAGTGGGATGTAAAGAAACGAAAAAAGCGCCCTGAGGGCGCTTTTTCCTGAATTTGGTGGGTCGTGCAGGATATGCCTCGGCCCATCCGGGGCCTCGCCCTGCGGGTGATGCTGGCGCATCAGCCTGAATCGCTCCCGGCGATTCAGTCGAACCTGCAGCAGGTTCTCATCCTGCACGTTCAGCATCGGCACACAGAAACGAAAAAAGCGCCCAAAGGGCGCTCTTTTCTGAATTTGGTGGGTCGTGCAGGATTCGAACCTGCGACCAATTGATTAAAAGTCAACTGCTCTACCAACTGAGCTAACGACCCGAAGTGGTGGGTGATGACGGGCTCGAACCGCCGACCCCCTCCTTGTAAGGGAGATGCTCTACCAACTGAGCTAATCACCCACTTCGGTACTGCTTAACAAGAGTGTCATCTGACTAAGATATGGTGGGTGATGACGGGCTCGAACCGCCGACCCCCTCCTTGTAAGGGAGATGCTCTACCAACTGAGCTAATCACCCATATCTTATCTCTTGTTCACTGCGGGCCATCTCATTAAGAGTGGTGGGTGATGACGGGCTCGAACCGCCGACCCCCTCCTTGTAAGGGAGATGCTCTACCAACTGAGCTAATCACCCCCGCTGTGTGGAGTCGCATTATAGGGATCCTTCGAAGTGAGTCAACGCTTTTTAAAACATAAATGTGCGTTCGCTTTAAATTTAGACATCATGCAGCGCTTTTAGCCAATGTGCTGGTTTTATTAGCAGAAAAACGCACTTCTGCCCGCGCCGCCAGCGTGACAGTGATTGAGGAATCAGCCTCACCTGCTAGAATATGCGCACTGTTTTTCCGCGTTAACCCGTTTTTTTGTCATCCAGACAACGAAACCTGCGCATTTAAGGCAATGCTGAATGAAAATCAAAACTCGCTTCGCACCCAGCCCGACGGGCTACCTGCACGTCGGTGGTGCGCGTACTGCGCTTTACTCATGGCTTTATGCTCGCCATAACCAGGGCGAATTCGTCCTGCGTATCGAAGATACCGACCTGGAGCGCTCCACGCCGGAAGCGATCGAAGCCATTATGGATGGGATGAACTGGCTGAATCTCGACTGGGATGAGGGCCCGTACTACCAGACCAAACGTTTCGACCGTTATAACGACGTTATCGACGAAATGCTGGAAGCCGGTACTGCTTATAAATGCTATTGCTCGAAAGAGCGTCTGGACGCGCTGCGTGAAGAGCAGATGGAAAAAGGCGAGAAGCCCCGTTATGACGGCCGCTGCCGCGACAGCCATGAACATCATGCTGCCGATGAGCCGTGCGTGGTGCGCTTCCGTAACCCGCAGGACGGTTCGGTGATTTTTGACGATCAGATTCGTGGTCCGATCGAATTCAGCAACCAGGAACTGGATGATCTGATCATCCGCCGTACCGACGGTTCACCGACCTACAACTTCTGCGTGGTGGTCGACGACTGGGATATGGGCATCACGCACGTTATTCGTGGTGAAGACCATATCAACAACACGCCGCGTCAGATCAACATCCTGAAAGCGATTGGTGCGGAAGTGCCAACCTACGCGCACGTATCCATGATCCTTGGCGATGACGGTAAAAAGCTGTCCAAGCGTCACGGCGCAGTGGGCGTCATGCAGTATCGCGACGACGGCTACCTGCCGGAAGCGCTGCTTAATTATCTGGTGCGCCTCGGCTGGTCACATGGCGATCAGGAAATTTTCAGCGTGGCGGAAATGACTGAACTGTTCACCCTTGATGCGGTGAGCAAATCGGCCAGCGCCTTCAACACCGAGAAACTGCAGTGGCTCAACCACCACTACATTAATACGCTGCCGCCGGAATATGTCGCGACCCAGTTGCAGTGGCACATTGAGCAGCAGAATATCGATACCCGCACCGGACCGGAGCTGGCGAAGCTGGTGACGCTGCTGGGTGAGCGCTGCAAAACGCTGGTCGAAATCGCCGCGTCCTGCCGCTACTTCTATGAAGAGTTTGACGCGTTTGATGCGGACGCAGCGAAAAAGCATCTGCGTCCGGTGGCGCGTCAGCCGCTGGAAGTGGTGCGCGACAAGCTGGCGGCCATCAGCGACAGCGACTGGAATGCGGAAAACGTGCATAACGCCATTCAGGCTGCTGCGGATGAACTTGAGCTCGGCATGGGCAAAGTCGGTATGCCGCTGCGCGTTGCCGTAACCGGTGCCGGTCAGTCGCCTGGGCTCGACGTGACGGTGGAAGCCATCGGCCGCAGCCGCAGCGTGGCGCGTATCGAAAAAGCGCTGGCGTTCATCGCGGAGCGTGAAGCACAGGCCTGATTGAGCTGAACAGCGGCCTGTCAGGCTGCTGTGATGAGGCAGGCAACAAAAAAGCCGGAAGCATCTCACTGCTTCCGGCTTTTCTATTCTTCCTGGATTCCTAACCGCTGTAATACGCCCCTGATCCCTTCCCGCAATAACAGCGCCGCCAGTTGTTCCTGTTCGGTGGCCGTCATTTGCTGGACAGAATTTATTAATAACGCAGGTAACGTATTTTGCTGAGCGCCGTAATTCGCCGCCGGTTCGTTTGCATGGCGGGTGGACTGAATGAAGCTTTTGACACGCTCATCAATGTGGATTAATCGCGCCTTACCGCCCTGTACACCGGGCTTGGGCGTGGTCGTCCAGTTTTCACGCTTGATCCATTTATTCACCGTCTGCCGACTGTAGCCCGTTTCCAGCGCGAGCTCTTCGGGAGTGAGCCATTCCTTTTTCACGATGCTGTCCCTGTTAAATACATTAGCTCTACATATTACAACAAAACGTTACGGGGAAAAGTAATCAAGGCAGAAAATGCCTTTTGCTGTGCGACAAAAGGCAAAATCGGTTTACTGCGCTTCGCTGACCGCCGCCTGTGCCGGACGGAAGGCGAGGAAATAGGTGAGGCCGACAAAGATCGCACCGCCCACACCATTGCCTAAAAATACCGCAACCACGTTAGGTGCAAATTCTGCCCAGCTCATCTGACCGGCAAAAATTGCGGCAGGCACGATAAACATGTTGGCCACCACGTGCTGGAAACCGATTGCCACGAAGGCCATCACCGGGAACCACATGCCGAAGATCTTGCCGACCATATCTTTACTGGCGAAGGCCAGCCACACCGCCAGACACACCAGCCAGTTGCAGCCGATGCCGGAGATGAACGCGTGCATGAAATCGGCGTTCACTTTGGCATGGGCGATCGCCACGGTTTTCTTCAGATAGTCGCCTTCGGTCATGCCGAGCAGATGGCCGAAGAACCATGCTACCGCAACGCTGCCAATAAAATTGGCGATGGTGACCCAAAACCAGTTACGCATCACGCTGAAACCGCTAATGCGGCGCGCGAACCAGGCAATGGGCAGCGTCATCATGTTGCCGGTCAGCAGTTCGCCACCCGCCAGCACGGTCAGAATCAGTCCGACCGGGAATACCGCCGCACCGAGGAAGCCGGCAAACGAGCCCCATTCAGCAGGCAGCTGGTTAATAACGTGCAGATCGAGCAGGAAGCCGGTCGCGATAAACGCGCCAGCCATAAAGCCAAGAATTAATAAGGTGGAAACCGGCAGACGGCTTTTAGCCACGCCGGCCTGAATCGCCAGTTGCGCGATCTCTTTAGGTGTATGCAGCGACATAGTTCACTTTTCTTTTATTAAACAAGGAGGACGTGCTGGCCGGTTAGCGAGTGAATACCCTGGACGGCTAACCGGTTAATTAGCGCGCTAAGTTTTACACGCACCATTAACGAAAACAAGCCTGACGCTAACATCTTTAACCTAAAGTTAACCTCGGCGTGGTGCACCGTTGAGGCGGCGTTGAGATAACTGCTGAGGGCAGGGATGACGAGTACGCGCTGCGCTGAAAAAAAAGCCACGGCGACACAGGGTTGCCGCCTTTTTCAGCGATCGCACGCAGAACGAGAATTTGCCGTTGACACTCAAACAGCGGTCTCATATTATGCCGTCCGTCGAGGTAACTCGGCGGTTTTTTCGGTACGGGGCTATAGCTCAGCTGGGAGAGCGCTTGCATGGCATGCAAGAGGTCAGCGGTTCGATCCCGCTTAGCTCCACCAAACCGCTCCCAACGGTTTGCACTGAAAAAACGAATTCCAGATGTGGGGGTATAGCTCAGCTGGGAGAGCGCTTGCATGGCATGCAAGAGGTCAGCGGTTCGATCCCGCTTATCTCCACCAATTCTCTGTTCGTTCAGAACAAACGTATTGATAACCCGATAATAATACTGCCGTTTGCGCAGTGTGACGTTGCATTCGCCGACTGGCTGCGCGCAATGGCGCTGACCTGCAGCGCCTTTACGTGTTAAACCGTCACGGCCTGTGGCTGCAACTGCAGCACGCGAAAACCGTGGGTACCGTCGCGATCCAGTTGCGCCACCAGACCATATTCCCAGTCGAGATAGGCCTGCATCACGTCCGGTTCAATATCGGTGCCTTCGTACGGGCGGCGATAACGATCGATGGGCGGCGAGAGCAGGCGCTGCTCGCCCTGTTCGGTGGGCAGACCGGCGGCACGCCAGGCTGCATTGCCTCCCGCCAGCACCCGCACTGGTTTGCCGGTCAGCGTGGCAATTTGCTCCACGGCATAGCTGGCCAGCAGACTGCTGCCGCAGGTCAGCACATAGCGGCCAGCATCCGGCAGTAGTGCCTTGCCCTGCTGCTGCAGGGTGGAACGCAGTAGCCAGGCCGCCCCGGGAATATGGCTGTTGCGGTAATTGGCGAGCGTGGTGAAATCCAGCACCTGCGTGTCGCCAGCCGCCAGCCACTCGGCCAGTTGCGCGGGGGAGATCGATTCCGGCGCAGCAACCGGCGCCACCTGCGGCTGCCAGCTACCGACAGCGCTGAAATCGCTGGCCTGCAATGCGTCAAGCACCGCCACCTGCCAGCCAAGCTGCGCCAGCCAGGAGCCGGTCATATTGGCGCGGACACCGTCATCATCCACCAGCACGATACGCGCACCGCGCACGCTGGCGTAGTGATCGGTCTCCTGTACCAGCTGGCCGCCCGCCACGTGGCGGCTGCCCGGCAGATGACCGGCGGCGTACTCTTCGGCATCACGCACGTCAAACAGGTAGGTGGTGCGTGCTTCCTGCTGCCAGCGCGTCAGCGTCGCCAGAGGAATGCGTGTCACGCCAGCGCGATCGGCAATGGCGCGGGCCTGGCTCGCGGCCTGACGTTGCGCGGTTTCGCTGGTGTTGCCATAGCGGCGGCTCTGCCCATGCTCCAGCGCATGACCGGCCAGCGTCCAGCCAATGGTGCCGTTGCGCAGCGCGAATACCGGATTACGAATACCGGCATTGACCAGCGACTGCGTGCCAATAATGCTGCGCGTGCGTCCGGCGCAATTCACAATCACCGTGGTGCGCGGTGAGGGGGCTAAATCGCGAACGCGCAGCACCAGTTCGCCGCCGGGTACGCTGGTGGCGCCCGGAATGCTCATGGTGTGATATTCATCAAAGCGCCGCGCATCCAGCACCACCACGTCGGCATCATCGCTAATCAGCGCCTGTACCTCATCGGCGGAGAGCGAAGGCGTGCGGGCATGATGTTCTACCAGTTCGCCAAACGCTTTGCTGGGTGAATTAACATCGATAAACAGCTCGCCGCCAGCCGCCTGCCAGCCGGCTAAATCATCGGCCAGTAGCGTGACCTGCTGATAACCCAGTGCGGCGAGACGTTCAGCAGCGGTCTGCGCCAGGCCTTCGCCGTTGTCATACAGCGTAATGGCGGTGTGACGTTGGGGAATGCGGTCCAGCAGCTCCAGCTCCAGCTTTGACAGCGGAATGTTGACGGCAAACAGCGGATGCCCGGTGGCAAACAGCGCCTCATCGCGCACGTCAATGATCGCCACTTCCTGTTGCTGACGCAGCGCTGTCAGCAGTTCCGCCGCCTGGCGAAACGGGAAAACCGGTTTAGTCATGTGAAAGGTCCCAGATGTTAGGTAGATAACGGTTGCTGTAGCCGGAAATAAAGCGTTTTTCGTGGCCGTCGGCGGTGTAGACCGCGCGCTCAACCGCGCCGATATTCGCGCCATACACGTGGATACTGACAGAGACGCGATCGTCATAGGCGTTGCTGACGCGATGGATATCACCGACCGTTGGCGACACCGCCTCCACGCTGCCGGGCTCAAGCCGCACCGGCGCACCTTCTGCCTGTAAACCGTGCGGGCCCGGCTGCCACGATTGTGAAATCTCGGCGCCGCGCAGCATGCCAATCAGGCCCCAGACGCGGTGATCGTGAATCGGCGTCTGCTGACCCGGCCCCCAGACAAAACTCACCACGGAAAAGCGCTGCTGCGCATCGGCATATAGCAGATATTGCTGATAGTGCTGTGGATGGGGCTGGGTAAACGCCTCATCCAGCCAGTCATCGTGGCGAATCAGTTCGGCCAGCCAGCCGCTGCCCTGCCGCAAAATGGTCGCTTCGTCCGGCTGGCTGTCGAGCAGGGTGGCCAGCCGGGCGACGAAGGTGCGCAGGCGATGGTGCTGATAATCACTCATGATTTGTCTCCCGGCGCGTGCTGGGCGATGCGGTTAGCGGCGGCGGACAGACTGAAGTCAAACGCCTGGCTGACATCGACCTGTTTTGGCAACACCTGATAACGATGGAAAAAGTCGGCGGATTTCTGCAGCGTGGCAATCAGGTGCGTGTCAAACACCAGCGGGCGGATACGCGCATCGTCAATCCAGCTACGGGTAATGGCGGGGGGCATATTCAGGGTTTGGCTCAGCACGCCGGCGAATTCCTGCGGATGGTGTTGCGCCCAGATTTGCGCCTTCGCCAGTCGCGCCAGCAGGTCGGCAATCGCTTCCCGCTTGCCGGCGTCCTGCAACGCTTCATTGCGGGCCAGCGCGTAGGAGTAACCGGACATAATGCCTTTACCCCCGCCGTCCGGTACGCGCACCGTGCCGTCGATGGCGGTCGAAGTGGCGATATAGGGCTCCCACGGCGCCCAGGCCGCGACCGCACCGGACGTCAGCGCCGCGCGGCCATCCACCGGTCCGAGAAAGCGCAGCGTGACATCCTGCGTCGTCAGGCCCGCGCGCTCCAGCAGGCCAAGCAGCAGATAGTGTCCCCAGCCGCCGCGGTTGACCGCGATCTGCTTACCTTTTAAATCCTGCAGCCGGTGAATGCCGGCGTCGGGGCGGGTCAGCAGAGCAATGCTGTCCGGGTTATTTTGCCAGGCACCCACGGCTTTCACCGGCGCACCTGCCGCATAGACAAACAGAAACGGCAAATCGCCGGTAAAGCCAACGTCGAGCGCCCCGGCATTGAGCGCTTCCTGCACCGGCGCGCCGGAGTCAAAGGCGGTGAGCTTAAGATCGTAAGGCAGATTGTTCAGTTCGCCCGAGGCTTTCAGGGCGGCAAAACGATCGCCTTTCACATCGCCGAGGCGCAGCGTGACTTTATCGGCCGCCAGTAGCGGCTGGAGTGACGCGAAGGCCAGCGCAACACCGGCAAACAGAGCGGCGAGACGCATCAGGCGCTCCTTTTTTCAGTTGCGCTGAGCGCAGCCACTTTCTCACGCGTCAGCGGCAGCAGCTCACGGCCGTATTCCACCGCGTCATTCAGAGGGTCAAATCCGCGGATCAGCACGCTATGAATGCCGAGGCGATAGTAATCCAGCAGCGCCTCAGAAACCTGATCCGGCGTGCCGACCAGCGCGGTGGAGTTGTAGCCGCCCTGCACCAGTTTTGCCACGCCGGTCCACAGCACTTTGTCGTGGCGTTCGCTCTCATGCGCCGCCGCCAGCAGACGCTGCGCACCGACACTCTGCGGCTTCGGCAAACCAAAGGTATAGCCGGTCTCCGCCAGCTGCTTCTCTGCGGTGGCGCGGATATGTTCGGCACGCTCCCAGGCTTCTTTTTCGGTGTTACCCAGAATTGGCCGGAAGGAGATGTTAAACGCAATCTGGCGCCCCTGCGCGGCCGCCGCCGCACGCACATTACGTACCGTCTCGGCCGCGCCTTTTAACGGTTCGCCCCACAGCGCGAAGACATCGGCATGTCGCGCCGCCACGTCAATCGCCTCCGGTGACGATCCGCCGAAATAGATCGGCAGCTTATGTTGCAGCGGTTTAATGGCAGAGAAAGCCTGCTCAGCCTGGTAAAACCGGCCCTGATGATCGTAAGGCTGTGGCGACTCAAGGCTCTGTTTCAGCACGCTGAGAAATTCGTCGGTGCGCGCATAGCGTTCAGCCTTGCTGAGAAAATCACCGTCGCGGCGCTGTTCGCTGTCGCTGCCGCCGCTGATAATGTGCACGGCCAGGCGGCCGTCGGTGAGATGGTCGAGCGAAGCCAGCTTGCGGGCCGCCAGCGTGGGCGCGACAAACCCCGGACGGTGCGCCAGCAGGAATTTAATCTTCTGGGTATGCGCCGCTGCGTGAGCGGTGACCAGAAAGCCATCGGGTTGATCGGACCAGTAGCCGACAAGAATGCGATCGAAGCCGGCCGCTTCATGGGCGCGGGCAAAGCGGGCAATGTAATCTTTATCGAACAACGTGCCGGATGCGGGAATGATTTCTGAGGCAAGCCGGTGGCCAATCATGCCAAGGAACTGAATGCTCATGCGATTCTCCTGAGGTGAGGTCAGAAGGAAAAGCTACGGGCGCAGACGGCAACAACGGAAATTCGATATTGTGCAAAGGGTTTGCGGGAAACGGTGAAGCAGGGCGTGACGCGGCGGCAGGCTGACTGGCGCGGGATATAACGCTTAGGTATATAAAAGAAGAGAAGGGCGAGCCGCAGCCCGCCCTGTAGATCAGAAGCCCAGCACCAGACCGGCGATGGCGGCGGAAAGCACGCTCACCAGCGTCGAGCCGTACAGCAGTTTCAGGCCGAAACGTGATACCACGTTACCCTGCTCTTCATGCAGACCTTTGATCGCGCCTGCGACAATGCCGATGGAGGAGAAGTTGGCGAAGGAGACCAGGAACACCGACAGAATGCCTTCCGCATGCGGCGACAGCTGACCGGCGATTTTCTGCAGGTCCATCATTGCAACGAATTCGTTAGAAACCAGCTTGGTCGCCATGATGCTGCCCACCTGCAGCGCTTCGCTGGATGGTACGCCCATTACCCAGGCAAACGGATAGAACACATAGCCCAGCACGCCCTGGAAGCTGATGCCGAAGATGGTATCAAACAGCGCGTTGAGGCCGGAGATCAGCGCGATAAAGCCAATCAGCATCGCCGCAACGATAATCGCCACCTTGAAACCGGCCAGGATGTATTCACCCAGCATCTCAAAGAAGCTCTGACCTTTATGCAGATCCTGCAGCTGCAGGTCTTCTTCGCTGTCCACGCGGTACGGGTTAATCAGCGACAGCACGATAAAGGTACTGAACATGTTGAGCACCAGCGCGGCCACCACGTACTTTGGCTGCAGCATCGTCATGTATGCACCCACAATCGACATCGACACCGTCGACATCGCGGTGGCTGCCATGGTGTACATGCGGCGCTGTGACATTTTGCCAAGGATATCCTTATAGGCGATAAAGTTTTCTGACTGTCCCAGAATCAGAGAGCTGACGGCGTTAAAGGATTCCAGTTTGCCCATGCCGTTGATCTTCGACAGCACGGTACCGATAGCGCGAATCACCCACGGCAGGATGCGGAAATGCTGCAAAATACCGATCAGGGCTGAGATGAAGACGATAGGGCACAAAACATTGAGGAAGAAGAAGGCCAGACCTTTCTCGTTCATGTTACCGAACACGAAATTGGTACCCTCTGCTGCATATTTAAGCAGATGATCAAACAGCCCGGCGAAACCTTTAACAAAACCAAGGCCTGCTTCGGAGTTAAGGAAGAACCACGCCAGCAGCACTTCAATCACCAGCAGCTGAACGATATAGCGAATCCGGATACTCTTACGATCGTGACTGACGAGTAACGCCAGCACGGCTACCACCACCAATGCTAAAAGGAAGTGCAAAATATGGGACATATCGGCTCCAAATTTGAGGAGGGTTGTATTTTGCTGCGTATTCTATGTAACGCGTTACTTAAAAACGAGATCAAAACCACAATATAAGTATTCGGTATCGCTTTATTTCTCAGATTAGTCTCACCGCTCACAACCTGTTTACAAATAGATCACAAGAAATATCCACAAAGAGATTGTCTATAATTTGACCCGGGAGTAGAGTGAAACCTGTTGCATAATTTTTAGCAAGCGCTAACTTTACCTTGTGGTATAGCAATGGCTATACTTTATAGCACCATCTATCAATGCGATAACTATAACCAAATTTCACTTGCCTTGAATGCCCCGTAAGCTGGATGGGTCAGACAAGCGTTAGGACAGGGTCAAAACTATGTCAGAAAGTCGCACCGCCGAGCGCGCCGCTCGCGGAGCCAGAAAGATCAAGCTCGCGCTGCTGGGACCGGCCTTCATCGCGGCCATTGGTTATATCGATCCCGGCAACTTTGCCACCAACATCCAGGCGGGGGCCGCGTACGGCTACAAACTGCTGTGGGTGGTGGTATGGGCCAACATCATGGCGATGTTGATCCAGCTGATGTCTGCCAAGCTGGGTATTGCCACCGGTAAAAACCTCGCCGAGCATATTCGCGATCGCTTCCCGCGCCCGGCGGTGTGGTTCTACTGGGTACAGGCGGAGATTATCGCCATGGCCACCGATCTGGCGGAATTCATCGGGGCTGCGCTCGGCTTTAAGCTGCTGCTCGGCATCTCGCTACTGCAGGGCGCGGTGTTAACCGGTATCGCCACGTTCCTGATCCTGATGCTGCAAAACCGTGGACAGAAGCCGCTGGAGCTGGTGATTGGCGGGCTGCTGCTGTTTGTCGCCGCCGCTTATATCGTTGAGCTGTTCTTCTCGCAGCCGCGCGTCAGCGATCTGGTGGTGGGCATGGCGCTGCCGAGCCTGCCCACTTCGGACGCGGTATTCCTCGCGGCTGGCGTGCTGGGCGCGACCATTATGCCGCACGTCATTTATCTGCACTCGGCGCTGACGCAGTACGGTAATAAAGGCAGCAAGGCGGAGCGCTACTCCTCCACCAAGCTCGACGTGGCGATCGCCATGACCATTGCCGGTTTCGTTAACCTGGCGATGATGGCCACCGCAGCGGCCGCGTTCCACTTTAGTGGTCACACCAGCATTGTCGATCTCGACCAGGCCTATCTGACGCTGCAGCCGCTGCTGGGTCACGCGGCGGCGATTGTGTTCGGGCTGAGTCTGGTAGCGGCAGGCCTCTCTTCTACCGTGGTGGGCACGCTGGCCGGCCAGGTGGTGATGCAGGGCTTTATCCGCTTCCACATCCCGCTGTGGTTCCGTCGTACCATTACCATGCTGCCGTCCTTTATTGTTATCTGGGCGGGCTGGGATCCGACGCGCATTCTGGTGATGAGCCAGGTGCTGCTGAGCTTCGGTATTGCGCTGGCGCTGATTCCGCTGCTGTCGTTCACCGGGAACCGTGACATCATGGGCGATGAACTGGTGAACTCAC
Source organism: Type-C symbiont of Plautia stali (assembly GCF_059730935.1). NCBI lineage: Bacteria > Pseudomonadati > Pseudomonadota > Gammaproteobacteria > Enterobacterales > Enterobacteriaceae > Type-C symbiont of Plautia stali. The sequence goes on from NZ_AP035923.1 coordinate 1,283,471, forward strand.
GCCTGATGCAAAATGCCGGGCGTCTGATTGTGGTGCTGGTGGTGGCGCTGAATATCTATCTGCTGGTGGGCGAAGCGCTCGGCTGGTAAGCAAATGACTGAATAGAAAAATCCCGGCTGCGTCTGCGCCGGGATTTTTTTTAATGGTGATGATGGTCGTGGCGGTCATGCCGATCGTGCCGGTGATCGTGACGCCAGTGTTCGCGACGTTCGCGCTCGTGCCAGCGGCGCTCACGTTCACGCTCCCAGGCTCGATGGCGTTTCCACTCTTCGTGACGCCACCAGCGATGATCGTTGTACTGATAGCGATCGTGCCACCAGCGCGGTTCACGCCAGCGACCGCCGTCCCAGTAGTAGCCGCGACGGTCGCGATCGCCGAGATGCAGCGTGACGCCAGGGGCCAGATTGATGGTAGCGCTACTGGCTTCAGCTGTGTGCAGCGCCAGAGGGGATAACGTTGCCAGCAAAGCGGCAAACAAAATTGCACGTTTCATACTTTCTCCTCATCGATAGCATCGAGGCTACCGTGGCGCTAGTGTGCCATATCGGACCAGACACGCCTTGAGATTTAGTCTGAAAAAGTGTCAGCGAAAGGTTGTGCAGCCTTTTCTGCTAAAGACAGCGCCCGGAAAAGTCCGGGCGGGTAAACGGTTACACCAGAATTTGCTCAATGGCGACGATCTCGTCCGCCGTTAATTCAGGCTGGCTCAGCATGTCGACGGCATCATCGATCTGCGCGGTTTTACTGGCGCCAATCAGCACCGACGTGACGCGCGTGTCGCGCAGCACCCAGCGCAGCGCCATTTGCGCCAGCTTTTGACCGCGCTGCTGCGCCAGCGCCTGCAGCTGCTGCACCTTCGCCATCTTCTCTGGCGTTAGCTGGTTTTCGTTGAGGAATTTGCTGCCGCTGGCGATGCGCGAATCCTGCGGAATGCCCTGCAGATAGCGGTCGGTCAGCACGCCACCGGCCAGCGGCGAGAAAGCAATACAGCCGACGCCATTGTCACCCAGCACATCCAGCAGACCCTGTTCCGGCGTGCGTTCGAACATCGAATAGCGCGGCTGGTGGATCAGGCAGGGGGTGCCGAGATCGCGCAGCATGGCGATAGCGGCGGCGGCTTTATCCGCCGGGTAGTTCGAAATTGCCGCGTACAGCGCTTTACCCTGACGCACCACCTGATCGAGCGCGCGCATGGTCTCTTCCAGCGGCGTTTCCGGATCCGGACGATGGTGGTAAAAGATATCCACGTACTCCAGCCCCATGCGCTTCAGGCTTTGATCGAGACTGGAAATCAGGTACTTGCGTGAGCCCCAGTCGCCGTACGGACCGTCCCACATGGTGTAACCCGCTTTGGTGGAGATCACCAGTTCGTCGCGCAGGCCGTGAAAATCTTCGCGCAGAATGCGGCCAAAGTTGCTCTCCGCGGAACCGGGCGGCGGCCCGTAGTTATTGGCCAGATCAAAATGGGTAATACCGCGATCGAACGCGTGACGCAGCAGCGCGCGGCTGTTGTCGACGCGCGTGCTGTCGCCAAAGTTGTGCCATAGACCCAGCGAAATTGCCGGCAGCTTCAGGCCGCTGCGGCCGCTGCGGCGATACTGCATCTGGTGATAACGTTCGGCGTGGGGAAAAGTACTCATGCAGCGTTCCTGTCTCAGGTGGGAGAAAGTGGCATCAGCATAGCAGTGTATGCGTTTACACTGCGCCGTAACGCGGCAAAGATCGCAACTTACAGAATTTTCTGTCGTCGTAACGAATGCTTGCCATGCATGACAGCGCGATGATGGTGAAAATCTCGCCAGTTCAGCCACATCGCTAATACTCCTGATCATTCCCCCTCACAGGAGCGGTCGATGAACACTCTTAACGTTGGCGACTATTTACTGCATCGTTTGCACCAGGCGGGTATCCGCCATCTGTTCGGCGTACCCGGCGACTACAACCTGCAATTTCTCGACAGCGTCATTGACCATCCCGGCATTACCTGGGTTGGCTGCGCTAATGAACTGAATGCCGCCTATGCGGCCGATGGTTACGGTCGCTGCAACGGCGCGGCCGCGCTGCTGACCACCTTTGGCGTCGGTGAACTCAGCGCGATTAACGGCATCGCCGGCAGCTACGCCGAATATGTGCCGGTGATTCACATCGTTGGCGCTCCCGCCAGCCACGCCCAGCAGCAGGGCGACTGCGTGCATCATTCGCTCGGCGACGGCGATTTCGGCCATTTTCTGCGCATGGCCCAGGAAGTCAGTGCCGCCTGCGCGGTGCTGAGCGCCGACAACGCCGTGGCTGAAATTGATCGGGTCATCGCTGGCGCGCTACAGCAGCATCGTCCGGGCTATCTGCTGCTGGCGGTGGATGTCGCCGCCACCACGGTAACGCTGCCGTCAGCCAGCGCCAGCCCGGCACCGGCTGAAAACCGCGACGTGGCGCAGGCCTTTGCCGCAGCGGCGGAGCGCCTGCTGGCACCGGCGCAGCGCGTGGCGCTGCTGGCCGATTTTCTCGCTGCCCGCTGGCAGCTGCAGGCACCGCTGGCTGAGCTGCGTGCGCTGCGCGCCATTCCGGCTGCCACGCTACTGATGGGCAAGGGCGTGCTGGATGAGCAGCAACCGGGCTTCGTCGGCACCTACGCCGCCAGCGGCAGCCGCAAAACTGTACGCGCGGCAATTGAAGACACCGATGTCACCCTGTGCGTCGGCGTGCGTTTTACCGACACCCTGACCGCCGGGTTTACCCAGCAGCTGTCGGCGCAGCGGGTGATTGATCTGCAGCCGTTTCATGCCAGCGTCGCCGGAGAAACCTTCGCACCGCTGAGCATGGCGCAGGCGCTGGCCGCGCTGCTGCCGGTTTATCAGCGCCACTGCGCGCACTGGGCCACGGGCGAGGCCGACATGCCGGACGATGCACCGCCCGCTGCTGCCGCCGTAATCAGTCAGCAGGCTTTCTGGCAGGCGATGCAGCGTTTCCTGCAGCCCGGTGATATTATCCTTGCCGATCAGGGCACGGCGGCGTTTGGCGCTGCCGCGCTACGTTTACCGCATGATGCGCAGCTGCTGGTACAACCTTTATGGGGTTCCATTGGCTATACTTTACCCGCCACCTTTGGTGCCCAGACGGCGCAGCCCGACCGCCGCGTCATTCTGATCATCGGCGATGGATCGGCGCAGCTGACCATTCAGGAACTGGGATCGATCCAGCGCGACGGCTTAAGCCCGATCATTTTTCTGCTGAATAATGAGGGATACACTGTCGAACGCGCGATCCATGGAGCGGAACAGCGCTACAACGACATCGCGCAGTGGAACTGGACCGCGCTGCCGCAGGCGATGAGCCTGAATTGTGTGGCTCAGAGCTGGCGCATCAGTGAAACGGCGCAGCTCGACGCCGTGATGGCGCTGCTCAGCCAGGCGCGTTGCCTGTCACTGATTGAAGTGGTGATGGAGAAACAGGATTTGCCGCCGCTGCTGCGCACCGTCACGGCGGCGCTGCACCAGCGCAATAGCCACAAAGTTTAGGACAGTTGCCTCTGTACAGTTGGGCTGGCGACAGTCAGGCTGTGCGTCGCACTGAATGACCAACGCTCATCGTGCAAGGTGAGCGTTGTTGTTTTATTGGCAGGCTTTTATAGTGTCCTGCACTTGTTTATGACCCAAGCGGAGCAGCAGAAGAATGACAAAATACGCCCTGGTCGGCGATGTGGGCGGCACTAACGCTCGTCTCGCCTTGTGTGAGGTGGAGACCGGCGCCATCTCCCAGGCCAAAACATTCTCAACATCAGACTACGACAACCTTGAAGCAGTTATCCGTCACTATCTGGATGAGCAAAAACAGGACATTACCGACGGCTGCATCGCCATCGCCTGTCCGATCACCGGCGACTGGGTGGAGATGACCAACCATGACTGGGCCTTCTCAACGCGTCAGATGAAGGAAAGTCTGGGCTTTACTACGCTGGAAATCATTAACGATTTCACCGCGGTTTCTATGGCGATTCCGATGCTGACTGCGCAGGACGTCCTGCAGTTCGGCGGCAAATCGCCGGTGCAGGATAAACCGATTGCCATCTACGGTGCTGGCACCGGGCTCGGCGTCAGCCATCTGGTGCACGTTGATAAGCGCTGGGTCAGCCTGCCGGGTGAGGGCGGTCACGTTGACTTCGCGCCAAACAGTGAAGAAGAGGATGCGATTCTCGAAGTGCTGCGCGCCGAACTGGGTCACGTTTCTGCCGAGCGCGTGCTGTCGGGTTCCGGACTGGTTAACCTGTATCGCGCGATTGTGAAATCCGATCAGCGCGAGCCGGAAAACCTCAAGCCTAAAGATGTCACCGAGCGGGCACTGCAGGATAGCTGCATTGACTGCCGCCGCGCGCTGACGCTGTTCTGCGTCATCATGGGACGGTTTGGCGGCAACCTGGCGCTGAACCTCGGCACCTTTGGCGGCGTCTACATTGCCGGTGGCATCGTGCCGCGCTTCCTCGAGTTCTTTAAAGCGTCTGGCTTCCGTGCGGCGTTTGAAGACAAAGGCCGCTTCCGCGATTATCTCGTTGATATCCCGGTCTACATGATTACTCACGACCAGCCGGGCCTGCTTGGCGCCGGTGCCCATCTGCGCCAGGCGCTGGGGCGCGTGCTGTAATCTGACGGGCGAACGGCTTCCCGTGCCGTTCGCCTTCAAAGATGCATCAGCTGGCGAAACGCCTTCACCTTGCTGCGACTCACCGGCACCTGCGCATCCATATCGCGCAGCTTCACCAGATAGGTGTTGTTAAACCACGGTTCGATCTCGCCAATCTTGCTCAGATTAACGCAGTAGGAACGGTGGCAGCGAAAGAACATCGACTCAGGCAAACGGCTGCAAAACTCGCTGATCGCCATCGACATCACATAGGCTTCGCGCCGCGTGTAGACAAACGTCAGCTTCTCATGTGCTTCTACGTAATAGATATCGTTGATATCGGTCACGATAATGCGCTCATCTTTGACTAAATTCACCGTTTGCGGTGCGCTGGCTGCTGGATTGTGCTGCTGCGCCTGCTGCTGTTGTGCGCTGGCCTCCAGCTTGTTCAGCATGGTGATGATGCGCGACTCGTGATACGGCTTGAGGATGTAGTCAAACGCCTGCAGTTCGAAGGCCTCGACCGCGTGCTCTTTCCACGCGGTGATAAACACAATCATCGGCTTATGGATAAACTGGTTGATGTTCTGCGCCAGCAGCATGCCGTCCAGCGACGGGATGTTGATATCGAGAAAAATCACGTCCACCCGATGAGTCTGCAGATACTTCAGCACTTCCAGCCCGTCATCAAAGCAGGCTTCGATGCTGATCTGGCTATGCTGCTGGATCATCCAGCTTAGCTCCTGCTGCGCCAGGAATTCGTCTTCGACAATAATGGCTTTCACGCTGAGGTTTCCGCTAACGGGGTGAGCGGGCCGGACAGCCGCTGACCACTTTTGCTGAGGGTAAAGGCGATTTCCGTACCGGGCTGATGACGGGTGATGGTTAAGCCGTGGCCGGACAGCAGTTTCACCCGGTGATGCACATTCAGCAGGCCAATTTTGTTGCCCGGCATTTCGTTGCGCGCCACCCGGCTGACCACCTCTTCGCTGATGCCGGCACCGGTATCGCGCACCGCCACGCGCACGCGATCGCCTAGATCTTTCACGCTTAGCGTGACCACGCCTTTGCTGCGACAGGGCTGAATACCGTGCACGATGGCATTCTCCACCAGCGGCTGAATCAGCAGGCTGGGCAGCGAAAAGTGCAGATCCTCATCAATGTCGTAAATCATCGACAGCTTGTCGCCAAACCGTGCCTGCTCAATGGCGATGTAATCTTTCACCTGCCACAGCTCTTTTTTGATGTCGATGGGTTCATCGTCGTTAAGTTCCAGGTTGTAACGCAGGTAGCGCGACAGATTAATCACCAGCTGGCGCGCCGTGTCCGGATTCAGGCGAATCGATGAGGAGATGGCATTCAGCGCGTTGAACAGGAAGTGCGGGTTGATTTTGCTTTGCAGCGCGCGCAGTTCGGCTTTATTGGCCATTTCGCGCAGCTGCTCGGCACGCGAGACTTCCAGCTGCGTCGAGATGATTTGCGACAGACCGACCGCCATCTCTTTCAGCGAACCAGTAATACGATGGGCGCGGCGATAGTAGATTTTCAGCGTGCCGGTCACTTCCCCTTTTTCCCAAAGGGGAATCACCAGCATTGAGTGAATATCTTTGGTGCGGTGTGCCTCATCATTATTCTTAATGATAATTTTACCGCTGGCGATCGCCTGCGCGGTGGTCGGACTGATGCCGTCGTCGCCGTTGTGGTAGTTCTGCTCGCCGTAGCCAACGTAAGCCAGAATCTGTTTGGTGTTAGTGATCGCCACCGCATCGGCATGGATGTCGCTGCGAATGATGGCGCACACTTTGCGCAGCGAGTCGCTATTAACCTGACGAAACAGCGGCAGGGTTTTGTTGGCAATCTCCAGCGCCAGCTTGGCCTGACGCGCGGCAATCGCCTCTTTTTCCCCTTCGACGCTCTGCACCAGCAGCACAATCAAACCAATGCTCGACGCGCCGAGAATCATCGGCAGCGCAATTTCCGACACGATGGTTAAACCGAGTGACATCGGTTTCGCCCACAGCACGATCAGCAGCATGGTCAGGCTTTCACACAGTATGCCGCCGAGGATGCCGGCGCGCCAGCGCTGCTCTTTGCTAACGAAGCGGTTGATGGCACCGGCGGCGATACCGGCGATGATGCTGGTAATCAGACAGGGCACCGAGGTGATGCCGTCGATATCAATCAGGAAGCGGTGCACGCCGGCAATCACACCGGTTGCAATGCCGACCCACGGCCCGAACAGAATGCCGCCCGCCATGACCGCAATCACCCGGACGTTGAGCAGTGAGCCGTCAACGTTGATGCCGGACCAGGTGCTGAACAGCGCAAACAGCGAGAAGATGGCGGTCACCACGGCTTTTTCGCCGATTGAGTGCTCATCTTTTTGCAGTAGCTGACGAAATACGCGGGTGCGGGTCAGGAAGAACAGGCAGATCAGCATCAGCGCGGCGCGGTCAAACACCGCCAGCAGCATGTCGAAATGGGAAGGCACGGTGTTCTCCGGAGCAGGCAAGGTTGCGGACATGATAAAAAATGTGATCGCGATCCGCCAGCGTCCCGGCAAGCTGCAGACGTTTCTCATAGCCTGGATCAATTTTTAAGGTGCGCGCTGCCGGTGCGCATCAATGCGCACCCTACAGGACCGCAGATGCATTGCAGGGGCGCCATTTATGGCGACCAAATATGAAGGTGCGCGCTGCCGGTGCGCATCAATGCGCACCCTGCAAGACCGCGGATGCACCGCAGGGGCGCCATTTATGGCGACCAGATCCGCCCGTAACACCCGCCCCTGAAGGGAAGCAAGGCAGATTATTCGGTTCGAAATCTGAAAAGAGGAAATCCTGAGTGCCAAAAAGAGGATTGCTGAAAGCGTGCAGCGTTCACTGGTTGTCACGGATGCGGTTTGCTATGTTGCCGTAAGCACAACAGCGGAGCGTGGCCATGCAATTACTCACCCCTCGTTTGTCCCTCAGCCGGTTACAGCCGGAAGACTGGCAGATTTTCAAAGCGGTACATGAAGATGCCGCGACCATGACCTGGGTGAGCGAGATCCCCGATGAAAACGACATCCGCCAGCGCTTTAACGAGCGGCTGGCACCGTGGCAACCCAGTAGTTTTCACATGCTGTGCCTGGTGGCGCGCCTGCGCGACAGCGGTGAAGCGATTGGCCTGTTTGGCTGCAGCGCCGAATGGCATCCGTATCGTCAGGCCGAAGTGGGTTACATGCTGCGCCACGCCTGTACCGGTCAGGGCTACGGCAGCGAAGCGTTGCAGGCATTGTGCACGTTCCTGCTGCAGGCCGACTTCCACAAACTCAAAGCGCTGGTGATTGAGGGCAACTGGCCGTCGCGGCGCATTCTGGAAAAGAACGGTTTCGCGCTGGAAGGCACGCTACGCGATAACTACCACCTCAACGGCCAGTGGGTAAACGATTGGGTGTTTGGGCGCTTAAACGAAGCAGGCTAAAAAATTTGCCGTCCCCCCTCGACAATATTGTTATCAGCGCGTTATGTTCTTGTTTCGGTCACGGCAGTGACCAGCGTCGCTCGGACGGTCCGGGCGCTAACGTAATCCAGAGGACATCATGGCTGATAACAGCACCCCCCGTCGTTTCTCGCGTATTGAACGTCTGCCCCCCTATGTATTTAACATCACGGCTGAATTGAAGATGGCTGCGCGCCGGCGCGGTGAAGACATCATCGATTTCTCCATGGGCAACCCGGATGGCGCGACACCACCGCATATCGTGGAAAAGCTCTGTCAGGTGGCACAGCGTGAAGACACGCACGGCTACTCTACCTCCAAAGGGATTCCGCGCCTGCGCCGCGCCATTTCGCGCTGGTACGCCGAGCGTTACCAGGTGGATATCGATCCGGAATCTGAAGCCATCGTTACCATCGGCTCGAAAGAGGGCCTGGCGCACCTGATGCTGGCGACGCTCGATCACGGCGACACCGTGCTGGTGCCCAATCCCAGCTACCCGATTCACATCTACGGTGCGGTGATCGCCGGCGCGCAGGTGCGCTCGGTGCCGCTGGTCGCTGGGGTAGATTTCTTCAATGAGCTGGAACGCGCCATCCGCGAAAGTTACCCGAAACCGAAGATGATGATCCTCGGCTTCCCGTCCAACCCGACATCGCAGTGCGTGGAACTGGACTTCTTTGAGCGCGTCATCGCGCTGGCGAAACAGTACAACGTGCTGGTCATCCACGATCTGGCCTACGCCGACATCACCTATGACGGCTGGAAAGCGCCGTCGATTATGCAGGTGCCGGGCGCGCGCGATGTGGCGGTGGAATTCTTTACCCTGTCAAAAAGCTACAACATGGCAGGCTGGCGCATCGGCTTTATGGTCGGCAACAAAGAGCTGGTGGCGGCACTGGCACGCATCAAAAGCTATCACGACTACGGCACCTTCACACCGCTGCAGGTGGCGGCGATTGCGGCACTGGAGGGCGATCAGCAGTGCGTGCGTGATATCGCCGAGCAGTATAAACGCCGGCGCGATGTACTGGTGAAGGGGCTGCATGAGGCAGGCTGGATGGTCGATCTGCCGAAAGCGTCCATGTACGTCTGGGCGAAAATCCCCGATCACTATGCGCATCTGGGCTCACTGGAATTTGCCAAGCTGCTGCTGCAGGAGGCGAAAGTGTGCGTCTCGCCAGGCATTGGCTTTGGTGATTACGGCGATACCCACGTGCGTTTTGCCCTGATTGAAAACAGCGATCGTATTCGTCAGGCGGTGCGTGGCATTAAAGCGATGTTCCGCGCCGACGGTATTTTGCCGGGAACGGTAAAAGCGGTGGAAGAAGCAGAGTAACTACAAATCGGGGCGACTGAGCGGTCGCCCCGGCTGGCGTCTTTACAGCATCAGCACGAAGGTGCCGACCCAAAGTAAGACGAAGAAAGAGATTCCCATCAAGGCGTATTTCACAAAACAACTCCTCTGAGCGGTTACAATGATGGCGATCCCAAACCAGCGTAACCCGAACAGAATAAGAGAAAGGTGGAGTTCATCATCGCTACACGCTTTCTACTCAGGTCGCTTCGGGCTGCCCCGAAACAGGATCGAGCGCTAATTTACGCGGAATCGATCCGAAAATAAATAGGTCACTTCTGAGAAGTTGCTCACATTTTCATCGGGTCTCAATCTGCGGAATCGCCGACATGCCGACACGTAATTGCGCCAGATCGCTTTGATGCGGATCCAGCACAATTTTCACCGGCAAACGCTGAACCACTTTAGTGTAGTTGCCGGTGGCGTTATCGGGGGCAATCGCGGAAAACGTGGCGCCGGTAGCGGGCGCAATACTGTCAACGTGACCGGTGAAGGTCTTGCCGGGCAATGCATCAATCTTCACTACCACTTTCTGGCCCGGGCGCACATCCGCCAGCTGCGTCTCCAGATAATTGGCGGTGATGTAAGTCCGCTGTAGCGGCACCACGGCCAGCAGACGCGTACCCGCGCTGACCCAGGCTCCCACGCGCACTGAACGCTGACCCACCATGCCATCCACCGGCGCAATAATACGCGTATAAGAGAGATTCAGCCCGGCCTGGTCGACGCTGGCCTGCGCCGCCGCGACATCAGCCTCCGCCTGACGCAGCGCGGCCTCAAGCACCTTCACCTGCTGTTCGGCCGCCGCCAGCGCCGCTGCGCTCTGGCGCACCGTAGCGGCCGCAGAACGCTGGGTTGAGCTGGCTTTCTGCTGATCGTCAGCGGCTATGGTGCCGCTCTTGTACAGCTGGTTGTAGCGCGCCGCGCTCTGTCCGGCGTACTGTGCCGATGCCTGACTGGCGGCCAGCGTGGCACGGGCCTCGGCAATGGTGGACTGCTGCTGGTCGAGCTGCGCCTGCGCGCTCAGCCGTTTGGCGTCGCTGACTTGCAGATTGGCCCGCGCGGTTTCCAGCGCCACGCGATAGTCGCGGTCATCGAGCGTCGCCAGCACGTCGCCAGCCCGCACGCGCTGGTTATCCTGCACGTTGACGTGGGCAATGTAGCCGGACACCTTCGGGGCCACCAGCGTGTAGTCGGCATTCACCCAGGCATCATCAGTGCGATGGTCGTTGCCGGTCATGGCTGACCACAGCCAGAACGCCATCGCCAGCAAAACCAGCAGCAGGGCGCTCAGCAGGATTGTTCGTTTCATAGCAAAAGCGTGCATAACAGTTATTCCGGAGTTTTGGTAACAGGTTGAATCAGGGTTTGCGGTGGCCAGACGCGTTTCGCCAGGCACAGCGTCAGCACTAACAGCCCGGCAGCGAAGGCGATCAGCATCAGATACGCATCGCTCAGGCTCAGCACCATGGCCTGATGCTTCAGCAGGGTGGCGAAGCCGCTGAGATTGGCCGCGCTGCTGGCGCTGCCGTCGGCCAACAGCGGCAGGCTGCTGCTGGCCTGCTGGCTATCCGCTGCGGTCATCAGCCAGCTGCGGCTGGCAGCCTGATCGACCAGCACGCTGGAGTGAAACTGCTCACGATGGCTGATAAACCACTCCACCAGCGTGCTGGCGGCAATGCTGGCAAAGCCGCGTACGGTATTGAACATGGCGGAGGCGAACGGCCCTTCCGGCGGCGCGACCACGCTGGTGGCGCTCATCAGCACCGGCAGAATCACCATCGGCTGACCAAACGCCTGCAAGACCTGCATCAGCCAGAAGTTTTGCCGCGCCCAGTCGGTGGTAATCTGCATGCCCAGCAGGCAGGCGGTCGCCAGCAGCAGCACACCGACGCTCAGCACCCAGCGGCAGTCAATCCAGCGGATATTCAGCAGGCTGGCGACCAGCGGTGCAATCAGCAACTGCGGCAGGCCGATGGTCAACGCCAGCGGCGCGAACTGCAGCGTGCGAAACCCCTCCACCTGACCAAAATAGGCCGACGGCAGCGCCGAACCGGACAGCGCCAGAATCAGTACACCCGCCAGCGCCAGCAAACCGTGCGACAAATTACGCCGGCGCAGCATCTGCAACTTAAACAGCGGCAGCGGGTGAAACCATTCATTAATAAAGAACACAATCAGCAACGCCAGCGCGCTGAATAATAGGGCGACAAACAGCGGCGAGCTGAGCCAGTCGAGACGCTCACCCTGCGTCAGCGCCAGAATCAGCAGCGCCATGCCCGAGCAGCCGCTCAGCATGCCGAAAAGGTCGATCTGTTTAAATCGCTCAGTGCGCAGCGGATCCTGCGGCAGACCCCAGCCGATCAGCAGCATGGCGATCAGCATGGCCGGCACCACCTGCCAGAACACAAACATCCAGCTGACGTCATCGGTCCAGAACGCCGCCAGCGACGCCGCCAGATTCGGGCCAAACGTGGCGGTGAGGGCGTAAGCACTCAGCCCATAAAGTTTGATCGGCGGTGGCAGAAAGCGCAGCGCCACCGTCATCAGCAGCGGCGGCAGGGCGCCGCCAAACAGTCCCTGCACCACGCGCAGCGCAATAAACAGCGGAGCCGTGGGCATAAAGGGCAGCAGGACACCGCACACCATGAAACCGGCCGACACCGCCAGCGCGAAGCGGCGCAGCGAAAAGGTGACGGCGAACCACGGCGCAATCATCATCGCGGCGACTTCCGCTGCCTGATAGGCCGAAATAATCCAGCTGCCGTCATCGTAGCTAATGCCGACTGCGGCACGGATATCGACCAGCGCGATGTCGGTGACGCGATCGTTTAATCCGGAGGTCAGCGCGGCGATCAGCACCCCTACCAGACCCAGCGCGAGGCGCAGGGTAAAAGGATGCGGTGCCGGTGCCGCGACGGGCTGGGCATTCATAGCAGGTGTCTCGTTATTAGTTGATGCAGTGTATTGCGATGTGATACAGCTCGCATCTTACATTTCGATATGGTGTATTGCAATGTGATACAGGGTGTAAAAGTGCGATCGTTCGCGCTAAAGTAGGGCAGGCCAAAAAGGAACGTATCATGGTAGAACCTCCCTCAAGCCGTGAGGATGAAAAAGCGGGTGGCATTCAGGTCATTGCGCGTGCGGCAAAAATTTTAAATGCGCTCGGTGAGCATCCGGGCGGCATGAGTCTGGGTGAAATTGCGCAGGTGGTCGATCTGCCGCGCTCGACGGTGCAGCGCATCGTGGCGGCGCTGGATAGCGCGCAGCTGGTGCGCAGCGGCGGGGCAGGCGGACTGCGCCTCGGTCCGGCGTTGCTGAAGCTGATCTCCAGCGTGCACAGTGACGTGGTGGAAATTGTCCGGCCGTTCCTCGAACAACTCTCGGCGGAAATCAATGAAACGGTATCGCTGGCGCGGGCCAGCGGAACGCAGCTGGCGATTGTCCATTACGTGGTGGCCACGCGTGAGCTGCGCGTGGTGCCCCACATCGGCCTGAATCTGCCGCTCTACAGTACGTCCGGTGGCCGGGCGCTGCTGGCGCTGGAGAGCGACGAAGATGTGCGGGTGATGGTCGGTGAAGCCTATGCGGAACTGACGGAAATGACGGTAAAAACGCTACCGCAGTTGCTGACGCTGATTGCGGAGGTGCGCGCCAGCGGACTGGCTATCGATCGCGGCGAAACGCTGGAGGGCATTTCCACCATGGCGGTCGCGATTGATACGCTGTTCGGGCGCTTCTCGATCTCACTGCTGGTGCCGACGGCACGTTTTCAGCGCCAGGAAGCGCATTACCGGACAGCGCTGATAAAGTGTAAAGAGGCGCTGATTCGCGAAATTGGCAAAATAACTGCTGCGGAAGGATAACCGACTGATGAAAACCTTGCTGATGGCCATCGATAACTCACCGGTGGCGGAAAAAGTGATCGCCCTGACCATTGAACAGGCGCTGGCGCAACAGGCGCAGGTCACCGTGCTGTGCTGTGTCGATCCGGCTTATTCGTCGTGCAATCAGCCGATTGAGATCGACGCCGGGGAAGACCCGGACGATTTTGTCGTGGCGCAGGATGAACAAAACACAGCTGAAATGGTGGTACGCCATGCGCTGTCACCGCTGCTGCGCGCTGGCATTGACGCACGCGGGCTGATTCTGGCCGGTGAAGCGGCGGAAACCATTGTGGCGCAGTCTGAGGCGTTGCACGCCAGTATGATTATAATGGGCCGTCGTCACCTGTCGCCGCTCAACCGCCTGCTGAAAGGCTCGGTAAGCGCAGCAGTGATTGAACGCGCCAGCTGTCCGGTTTTAATTGACGTTCGCAAGGATTAATGTCGCTCCATGTTCTCGCTTTTCCCGCTCACGCTGGCCGCTTTTGTGCTGCTGGCGATCATCATCGTGATACTGCTGCGCACCACCGCGCTGCGCGTCTGGCAGGGTGTCCTGCTGTTTTTGCTGCCTGTGCTGCTGGCCAATCTGCTGTGGTTTAGCTGGCTGCATCCGCGTCAGGAGCGCGAGGCGCTGGCGGCGCAGGTGGCTATCCAACTGAGCGACGCGCCGGGTTATCGCGTGCTGAAAGTGCAGGAGCCGGCGCTGTGGCAACTGCTCAATCGCGAGTTGCAGCACAAGCTGGGAGAGGGCGTACCTGCGGAGCAGGCGCTGGGCGATATGCGCGGCTGGCTGATGGATTTGGTGAATCAGCGCATGGCGCGCGCCAGCGATGCGGCGATCATCAACTACATCCGCGTTTCGGTGCAGGAGATGCAGGCGCTGCAGCAGCAGGATACGCAGCGCTGCTTCCGTTTCCTCTATCCGCAGGTCAGCGGTGGCGTCAATCTGCAACAGGTGCTGTCGCCGGAGCTTAATCAGCGCGATGGTGAAGCGCTCGAGGCACTGCTGCAAAACAGTACCGGCGACGAGCTGGCGGTGGATCAGCCTCAGGCGCAGCGCGATCTGCAGCGCGTGGTGGAAAAACTGTATGGCAAGTGGGGCGATAAGCTGCAGCAGTTGAATATGCCGGCGGATACGGCGGTGGATCGCGGCACGATGTGTGCGATGTCGATTGATCTTTACAGCGGAATTCTCGCATTGCCGGACAAACAAGCGGCCAATCTTTTGCGTAAGATGGTCAGCCTTACCGGATAACGGGCAAAAAAAAGCCCGCTCAGCACGGGCATAAAGGTCACTTTCAGTATGTCTTTTTGTGGGTATCACCTGGTGTGGTGCAGACTTCGTGTTGTCTGAAGTCATCTTCTCACTGCTGATGTGATAAGGAAAACCGTTTGGTTTTATTGATTTGATTGGCGAAAGCTTTGCATTAATCGGACATTTCGCGTCTTTTTCCTATAGAGGCGTGTGGCGTTGCCTTTTACACTGCAACGTCTGATGAGGACACCCTAATGAATAAAATGCTTATTAGCGCGTTAGCGCTTTTTATGCTGGCCGGTTGTAGTGTCAGCAAACCCGGGGGTTTTGAGCGCGTGGATGAAGATGCTCGTTCAAATACCGTACAGTATCGTTACGATCCACAGAAGCTGGATAAAGATGCGCTGGAACTTGATCTGGCGAATTACTGTAACCAGCGCGGCTTCGATAAAGTCGAATCGCTTCCGGCGCAGGACAGTAATTTGCCTGGCCTGAAGAAAGTCTGGTATCAATGTAATTACGCAGTGAAAAGCTAAAAAATAAGGGCGGGATTGATTTCCGCCCTTTCTTTATTCATTTTTTATTATGTGCTGTGTGTGCTTTGCCCAATTACCAGTGACGATAGCCGCCATGGCCGTGATGCCAGCCGCCGCCGTGCCCGTGGCCCCAGCCGGGACCGCGTCCATGGTCGTGCTCGATAATACACCCGCTTAGCATGGTCATCATCGCCACCACCGAAGCGACTTTTATTAACTTCTTCATGGAGAGTCCTCCTCTTTTCCAATGAGGCCAGATTAACCGGGAAAAGTGGAGTGAAGATGCAGTGAATGTAGAGTTATTTCCGTAATTATTACCAGATATGTCAATTAAAAGCTAAAAGTGACAGGGCGGGAAATAAACCAATCGGAATAAGCTGAATAGCGCCTGATAATAACCCGATTACTCTGAAATGCAAGGTTAAATAACAGTCATTCTCAACGCGTGATCAATTCTGTGGTCATCAGTAAAAAGCCTGCCGTGCATTTACACGGCAGGGTGGGTGAATTAATTATGCAGTACCGGCGAGGCCAGGTTTTGACGATTTGGCAGACGGATACTGAGCGACAGCACCAGCGAGATCACCAGCAGTGTCATAATCAGACTGAAGGTCACGGTGAAGCCGCCGAACACCGAAGCCACCAGCGAGCCAAGCACGCTACCGATGCCGAAGCCGAGATAGATCAGGCCGTAGTTTTTGGTCAGGTTGTTGAGGCCGAAGAAATCGCTGACCAGTGACGGAAAGACGGTGATGGTGCCGCCAAAGCTGAACGCCACGCAGGCCAGCGACAGGAAGAAGGTGGTTTCATTCATGTGGGTGAACAGCAGGATGCTCATACCGCTCAGCGAAACCAGCTGTGCCAGCGAAATGACCCGGATGCGCGCCATTTTGTCCGACAGTACGCCGAGAATCAGTCGTCCGCTCAGGTTGGCAATGGCAATTACCGTCACCGCATTGGCCGCCGTTTGCGTAGTCAGGTGCACCAGGCCTTCACCAATGTCTTTCGCGACGCCAATCACATACAGACCGCTCATGCAGGCCGTCAGGAACATCAGCGCCAGCATCCAGTACTGCGGCAGGCGCACCGACTGCGCCAGCGTAAACTCCTGTGCCGCCTGCTGCTGACGTGAGCCGGCCTGCTGTAGCGGCGCATCGCGCATCATCAGGGCACCGGCAATAATCATCGTCATCGCCAGCGCACCCCAAATCACAAAGGTATTTTCCAGCCCCTGAGTGCTGAGCAGCGCACCACAGATAAATTTAAAGCCGAGACTGCCGAGGCCGTAAGCGCCGATCGAACAGGCCGAAATCAGCCCTTTGCGCTCCGGAAACCACTTCACGCAGTTAGAGAGCGTCATCAGATAGCCCGCGCCATCGGCCAGCCCGACCAGAATGCCGGCGCTCAGGTACAGCATCATCAGGTTGTCAGCATGGGCGGTCAGCCAGAAGCCAATGGCCATCAGAATGCCTGAACCGATAGTGACATTGCGCACGCCAAAGCGCTCCTGCAGCTTGCCGGCCAGCGAGGAGGCAATCGCCAGACCGAGGCTGAGCAGACCAAAGGAAAAAGCCACCTGGCTGACCGGCGCATCCAGTTTCTGTGCCAGTTGGCCATTAAACAGGCTCCAGGTATAAACCGAGCCGAGCGCGAACTGGGTAATGATGGTGCCTGCGAGGGTAAGGATACGGACACGCTGATGATTAGGGGTAACGGCTGTTGTCATTTTTCTCTCTCCCATCCGGGAATACGGAATCTGCAGCGATAATAAGTCTCACGCGGGCGCGGGTGGTGCGGACGGGCGTGAACGGAGCGGGAGACGGAATGAAATGCTGTGAAAACGGTATGAATGGCATTGCGCCTTTGCTTAAGCGCAGCGCGGATGTCGTCACATGAACAGGCATTGCGACAGGTGAGCATGTGTAACAGGGTGTTTTAAGCGCAGCATCTGCGCGGCAAAACACAGGAACTTTGCCAGGCTTATAGTTCACTCAACAGGAGGAAATATGAAAGACCGGGCATATGAATCCGTATCCAGCGGGGATGAGGTTTGCTGCATCATCGGTCAGGCGGTTATCGAGTTAAGCGATGAACAGCAGCCTGTGACCAGGTCCACCCTGTCGCTGAAATTACTGGCGATGGCCGACCGCGACAGAGATGATGAACGCGTTCTGCTTTACTGGATTGCCAGAAAAGCCATTAACCAACCTCACCAGCTCAACATCGGCGTCGGGGGCTGGCGCTAGAGGAGTGACAGAGCGGGCGTCATGCCCGCTCTTGCTTCAGGCCAGATGTAACCGGCGATGAGCCGGCCAGCGCACGAACATCACCATATTCCCTGCCAGAATCATCACCAGCCCGACGATAGCATTGCTATGCCACTGATAGCCTTCATACAGCGTCGAAAGCGTCAGTGCCACCAGCGGAAACAGCAGGGTGCTGTAAGCCGCCTGACTGGCACCGATGCGCCCCACCAGCGTGAAGTAGGCACCAAAGCCCAGCACCGAGCCAAACAAAGCCAGATAACTCATTGCCCCCAGCCACTGCAGATTGAGTGCCGGTGCCAGCGCGTCGCCATTCACCAGCGCCAGCACGGCCATGATCAGCGCACCGTACAGCATGGCGTAGCTGTTGGTGGTCAGCACGTCGCGCTGACGACGCTGATGGCGGGTAGAAATCATATTGCCGAAGGAGAAACCGAGCGTGCCCAGCGCGCTCAGCCCCACGCCCCACAGCAGCTGCGGCGCAACATGGGCTGACTGAATATCCTGCCAGAACAGCGCAACAATTCCGCCGAGACCCAGCGCGGCGGCGGGCAGCAGGCGGAAAGGCGGGCGCTGGCGGAAAAAGATCCAGCTGTTGAGCGCGTTATACAGCACCGCCATCGAAAAAATCACCGACTCCAGTCCGGTGCTGATCATCGCTGCCGCATGGTAAAAGCAGACAAAATTAAAACCAAATACGCAGCCGCCCTGTAACAGACAAAACAGGTGGTCACGCGCATCCAGCGTACGCAGACGTTTCAGCAGCCGGAGAAGCACCAGCATGGTCAACGAGGCGAACAGGAAGCGCCAGAACACCGCCACCAGTACCGGCGTATCGGCGGCCTGCTGCTGCAGAAAAATCGCAATCCAGGTGGTGCCCCAAATCAGCACCACCGCGAGGTATAACATCAGGTTCATCAGAAACTCTCCGGCGGAATCAGGCTCGCAGTGTGCCTGAGCGACAGGAGCGCGGCTTGCATGGCTTTGCGCAGCACTTGCAAATTCTTGCGCTTTTTCCCGCCTGGTCCGGCATTGGCCTGTTTTCTGTCCGGTCAGTTGCGTAAACTACAGGACATCAATCCAGAGAGCGATGTCAGACCATGCCGGAATATCAGACGTTTACTATGCTTCAGCGTCACAAAGCGCAGCTGCGCGATAGCGTGCAGCTGAGCGGCGGCATTCGGCTGGCGGCGTGGTTCAACAGTGGCGATCGCGTGACCAACCTCAGCGATCACCATACGCTTAGCCTGTACGTGGCTGACGGTTACGACACCTGGCACAAAACACCGCACGGCTGGCGCAACGGCGGCGCGCCGGATCGCTTTTGCCTGATGCCGTCTGGCACCGAGTCGACCTGGGATCTGCGCGCGGATTTATCCTTCGTGCACCTCTACTGCACCGATACGCATTTGCGTCACCTTGGTGAGCAGGTGTGGGATCGCAGCCCGGCGCAGCTTAATCTGCATGAGAAGATTTTTGCCGACGATGACCGCATCACCCAACTGTATCGTCATTTTCTGCTGAGCGCCGACTGGCAGCAACCGGCCAACCAGCTGATGCTGAGCAGCGCCTCAACACTACTGATGACCCATCTGCTG
Source organism: Type-C symbiont of Plautia stali (assembly GCF_059730935.1). Taxonomy (NCBI): domain Bacteria; kingdom Pseudomonadati; phylum Pseudomonadota; class Gammaproteobacteria; order Enterobacterales; family Enterobacteriaceae; species Type-C symbiont of Plautia stali. The sequence continues at coordinate 1,302,462 of NZ_AP035923.1, forward strand.
CAGCGCTACAGCGAGGTACAGTGGCAGCTGCCGCAGGTGCGCGGCGGACTGGCGCCGGCGGTATTGCGCCGCGTGCTGGCGCTGATCGATACGCAGCTGGATCAGCCGTTAACGCTGGCCCAACTGGCGGCAGAGGCGGCGCTCAGCGAATACCATTTTGCACGTTTGTTCCGCAGCAGCAGCGGCGAAGCGCCGCACCAGTATGTGATGCGCCGCCGTATGGAAGCCGCGCAGCAGCTGCTGCAATTCAGCACGCTGTCGCTCACTGAGATTGCCCTGCGCTGCGGTTTCCACTCCTCCAGCCATTTCAGCAACCGCTTCCGTCAGCTGCACGGCATGGCACCCTCGGCATGGCGTCAGCGCTGACGGGGCAGTTGGAATGAATTTTGCGAGGAATAGATTACTGAATTAGCAGCGGCGCGATTTATCGCGTACGTCATTATTGCATGAACCACGCTATCCTGATTGATTCCCTCTGGTCGCTCCCGAACGTTATTTATACGAAATTTCCCACATGGGTGGTGATTTATACGATCACGTTGAACGGATGTAGCACGGGGCTTAGTTGCGCTCTGTTTTACCTGAAATCTTTACTTCATCTCATTACCGTCCTGTATAAAACTCCGCACTGCTTTTATCCGCATTTTTTATCTTTTTATGTCATTTCTTTCTTGATGGTGTGATGGTTTTTGGCGGATTTTTTATTTTGACCTGAATCAACAAATTCACGCTTTATTAATATTAATCCACAACTTTATTTTTTATTGGCATTAATGTGCGGCCTTTAATGTCTTTGCCAGTTTTTTTAGCTGGTTTCAGGTGACAATGATCTGCATTTTTTAGTGTTAATGGCTTGTGGCTGTCGCTTTTGTAGCTTAAAGATCTGGCTGTTTGCTTTTTTGTCGATCATTGCTCTGTTGTTACCTCTAAAGTAGTATGGCGCGAAAAATGTGCGCTGAGATAAACAGAGGGATGATGAAATGGCAGATAGTTTCCAGAATGAAGTGCCAAAGGCACGTATTAACTTAAAACTTGACCTGCATACCGGGGGCGCAAGCAAGAAAACCGAGCTTCCGCTGAAATTACTGGTGGCGGGCGACTTCAGTCATGGTCAGGCAACCGCACCATTATCAGAGCGAGCCAAAGTTAATCTGAACAAAAATAATTTTGACGCAGTGCTTTCCGAATATTCGCCCAAAGTCACGGTTGCCGTTAAAAATACGCTGGCCGATGACGGCAGCGAAGACAGCATCAGTCTGACTTTCCAGAGCATGAAAGATTTCTCTCCGGAACAGGTCTCCCGGCAAATACCTCAGCTGAAGGCCATGCTTTCCATGCGTAATTTACTGCGTGATTTAAAAGCCAACCTGCTGGATAACCATGCCTTCCGAAAAGAGCTGGAAAAAATTCTGCTGGACCCGGCGTTAAGCGCAGAACTGCGCGCTGAGCTCTCAACCCTGGCACCAAAACAGCCATAACCATCACGATGATTTAACGGATTAATAAGGAAGATGCTGATGTCTGTAAATAATGAGAATGCGACGGGTGGCGAGAGCGTGGTGCTGGAACGTCCGGCAACCGGTGGGGTCTATGCCACCCTGTTTGAAAAAATCAATCTTAACCCGGTTTCTGAGCTGAGCGCGCTGGATATCTGGCAGGATGCGCAGGCGATGTCGGATGCAACGGCGGATGAGCGTTTAACCGCCAGCATGCAGGTATTTCTGGAGTGCCTGAAAAAATCAGGCACAAAAGTTGAAAAACTCGACAAAAACCTGATTGACCATCATATCGCCGCGCTGGATCACCAGATCAGCCGTCAGCTGGATGCGGTCATGCACAGCGAAGAGTTCCAGGCAGTGGAGAGCCTGTGGCGCGGCGTGAAATCGCTGGTTGATAAAACCGATTTCCGCCAGAACGTGAAAGTCGAACTGCTGGATATGTCTAAAGAAGATCTGCGTCAGGACTTCGAGGACAGCCCGGAAATTATCCAGAGCGGTCTGTATAAACACACCTACATTGATGAGTATGACACACCAGGCGGCGAGCCGATTGCGGCGCTGATTTCCGCTTATGAGTTTGATGCGTCTGCGCAGGATGTTGCCCTGCTGCGCAATATTTCAAAAGTGTCTGCTGCGGCGCATATGCCGTTTATCGGCTCTGCCGGCCCGCAATTCTTCCTCAAGGATTCAATGGAAGACGTAGCGGCCATCAAAGATATCGGTAACTATTTTGACCGCGCTGAATACATCAAGTGGAAATCCTTCCGCGAGACGGACGATTCGCGCTATATCGGTCTGGTGATGCCGCGTGTGCTGGGTCGCCTGCCGTATGGCCCGGACACCGTACCGGTGCGCAGCTTCAACTACGTTGAAGAAGTCAAAGGCCCGGATCACGACAAATACCTGTGGACCAACGCCTCGTTTGCCTTCGCATCCAACATGGTGCGCAGCTTCATTAACAATGGCTGGTGCGTGCAAATCCGTGGTCCACAGGCTGGTGGTGCGGTGCAGGATCTGCCGATTCATCTGTACGATCTGGGCACCGGTAATCAGGTGAAGATCCCGAGTGAGGTAATGATCCCGGAAACCCGTGAATTCGAGTTCGCCAATCTCGGTTTCATTCCGCTGTCCTACTACAAAAACCGCGACTACAGCTGCTTCTTCTCGGCCAACTCCACCCAGAAACCCGCGCTGTATGACACTGCGGATGCCACCGCTAACAGCCGCATTAACGCCCGCCTGCCGTATATCTTCCTGCTGTCGCGTATCGCGCATTATCTGAAGCTGATTCAGCGTGAAAACATCGGCACCACCAAGGATCGGCGTCTGCTGGAACTGGAGTTGAACACCTGGGTGCGCAGCCTGGTGACCGAAATGACCGATCCGGGCGATGAGCTGCAGGCTTCTCACCCGCTGCGCGACGCGAAGGTGGTAGTGGAAGATATCGACGACAACCCGGGCTTTTTCCGCGTCAGGCTGTACGCCATCCCACACTTCCAGGTGGAGGGCATGGACGTCAACCTGTCACTGGTTTCCCAGATGCCGAAGGCGAAATCGTAAGCGAAGGCAGGAAGCCAATGAAAACGGAACAACCGTTATGGGGCAGGGGCGTTATGGTCTCTCCCCAGCACTTCCAGCAACAGGTCGCCTATGCGGCCTGGTCTGCGGAATGCATCGCCCGGCTGGGCCTCTCCCATCCCTGGGGGATGATTGCGGCCACCTTCGAACCTGATGCACTGAAGCTGGGCCGCCTGCAGGCCCGTCATCTGCACATCCGTTTCCCCGATGGCACGCTTATCGACACCGATAATGCCGATGACCTGCCGCCGGTGCTGATGCTTGAGGACGAATCACAGGACGTGGTGGTGGTGCTGGCGCTTCCGCTGCTGCGGGCAAATGGCGGCAACTGCCTTAAACCCGATGAGGTGGCCGAGCGCCCTGTGCGTTATCGCCAGCGCTGGCGGGATGTCCGCAACACCTTTGGCGATGATACCCGGCAGATTGCAGTGATGCAGCCAGAGCTGACGCTGCGTTTTGCCCATCAGAACAACAGTGATTATCTGACCTGTCCGGTCGCCCGTCTGCAGCAGGATTTCCAGGGCAGCTGGGCACTCGATGAAACCTGGCTTCCGCCACTGCTGGCTCTGCAGGGCAGCCGCTGGCTGGTAACCCAGCTGGAACAATTGATGACGCAACTGCGTGCCCGTCTGAGTCGACTAATGGCCATGCGACGTGAAAGTAACGAGCGCATGGCCGACTTTGCCGTGGCTGATGTGTCGTTGTTCTGGCTGCTCAATGCCCTGAACAGCGCAGAACCGGTGCTCGGCCAGTTTCAGCGTAACCTGCAAAGTCCACCGGAGCGTTTGTACCCGGAACTGGCGCGGCTTGCGGGCAGCCTGCTGACTTTCTCGCTGGAACACCAGGTGAGTGCTATTCCGGTCTGGCAGCATGAACAGCTGAATAACGTCTTCCCGCCGCTGTTTGACTTACTGGGCGATCTGCTGGAAGCCAGCCTGCCGTCGCGGGTGGTGGCGATTGAGCTTGAGCACGATGCCCGGCTGCACGTCTGGCAGGCCCGTCTGCATGACCCACGTCTGCGCGAAGGGGCGGATTACTACCTTTCCGTGCGTTCACCGATGCCGGTGGCACAACTGCAGGAGCAGTTCCCGCGCCAGTGCAAGATCGGCAGTCCCGATCATGTCAGGAGTATCGTCAATTCCTCACGGGTGGGCGTGCCGCTGACGCCACTGCGCCATGTGCCGGCAGCCATTCCGCTGCGTCTGGAAAACCAGTATTTCAGCCTTGATGTCTCACATCCTCTGGCCAGCGAAATGCTTCAGAGCGGCACCTGTATGTTTTACGTTCCGGGCATGCTCGGCGAGCCTGAACTTGAACTTTTTGCGGTACTGAGAACATGAGTGAGCCTAAACGCAGTACTGCTGCGCCCATTGATATTGATGCTCTGCTGCAGGATACCTGGCTGCAGGTCATCAGCCTGCGTCACGGTCCGACGTTTCAGGACGGAGAGGGGCGCACGTTGTGGGAGCGTTGCATTGCCGATGTCGAACGTGTGCAGCATGAGCTGAAAGCGAGCGAACTCGATGAAGTCAGCTGTCAGCATATTCTCACCGCACAGTGTGCGCTGCTTGATGAGGCGGTCAAAGATCGTGGTGTGGAGGATGACGCCTGCGTGCAGTGGTATGACATTCCCCTGCAGGGGCACTTCCTCGGCACCATGGATGCCGGTGATACACTGTGCGATCGCATGCGTGATGTGCTGCGTGAACCGGCGCCTGACCAGGCTGTTATGACCTGCTTTCAGCGGGTCATGATGCTGGGGTTCCTCGGCAGTTTCCGCTCTCTTAACGATCCGGAGCGCCAGAAACTCGTCAACGCGCTCAGTGAACATGTCACGCCGTTCAGCTATCCACCAACCCATCCGGTTCTGGCGGAAAGCCGTACCGGACGAGAAATGGGCGGCTGGCTGGCGTCATGGCCCGTGCGTATTGGCCTGAGCGTGGTGCTGGTGGCTGCGCTGTGGTGGGGACTGAGCCACTGGCTGGATCAGATGCTGGTGACCCTGCTGCCGGGAGCTGTGAAATGAGTCCTGCACAGCAGCGCGGGCTTGCGCTGTGGGCCGCCCTGCTGAGTGCCGTGGTTTGCCTGAGTTTCCTGCCGGTATCGCGACTGGTTTCGGTGCTCTTTCTGCTTGCCGTGCTGGGGCTTATCCTGGCGTTGTGGATTGTCGCCAGGCGTCGTGCGGAACATGACGTCGACCTGCGTCTGGATGACCTCCCGGAAGCCACTTACCGTCAGCCTGTGGTGCTGGTCTGTGGGGATCTGCCGCTGGCATGTATGCAGCAGTCACCGGTGCTTACTGTGACACAAGGATGCTGGATCCGCGTGGAGGAACATCAGGATCTGCAGCAGGTTGCCTGTCAGATTCTGCGGTTGCGTCCTGACTGGGGCCGACAGCTGTCGGTGATGGTCAGCGTCTGTCCGCAAAAACACGCCGACAGCGAGCGGCTTACCCGTCGTCTGCTGGCGCTACGCTGGCAAATCAGCCAGCTGCGTAAAGAAACCGGGCATTCTGTGCCGCTGGTTCTGAATGGTCAGGTTGGCAGTGCGATGACCAATGATCTGCTCTGGCAGGCGGCTATCCCGGGGGAAGGGGTGAGGGTCTGGCGTGCGTCTTCAGCGCCGGGCTCAGTCGCTGCATGGGTCACCACCGGTGGCGCGCCTGCGATGCAGCAACAGGTGCTGATGAACAGCCTGATGAGCTGGTTCCGGTTGCACGTTAAAGCGGTCTTCATTGATGAGAGCCCTGATGTTCCGGTCATTGCACCGGTTGCGGTGCTGTGGGGATTGGGACCGATCCTGGCCGGAAGTCTGGCCACCTCGGTATGGACGGCATGGCTGTCCCGTCATACTGCGATGCAACAGGTAGCGGGCTGGCAGCCGGTGGGAACGGACAGTACGGTTATTGCCCCGTTGCCGGATTTTATCCTGCCGCTGCTGCCGGAAGGGCGAGGCCTGACGCCGCGTGGGCAAGCCTTCCGTTATGCGCTCGCGATTTTCACGCTGGCGGCCATGGCTGCACTGCTCAGCAGTGGCTGGAACAATCGCCAGTTGCTACAGCGTGTCAGCTTCGATATTGCCCGCTATGAACGTATCCCGATGCAGGATTTCGCACCCAAAGCCGACGCTGTTGCTGTCCTGCGTGACGATGTGGCCGGGCTGGATGACCAGGCGCGCAATGGCGTACCGATGCGGATGGGCCTTGGTCTGTATCAGGGCGAGCGTCTGCGAATGCCTGTGCTGGATGCGATCCGTTCGTATGTGCCCCCGCCACCGCCGCCAAAACCGCAGCCGAAACCGGTGCCGAAAATTGTCCGCCTCGACAGCATGTCGCTGTTCGATTCCGGCAAATCTACGCTGAAAGCCGGGTCCACCAAAATGCTGGTGAACTCACTGGTCGGCATCAAAGCGAAGCCGGGCTGGCTGATTGTGGTCGCCGGCCACACCGATAATACCGGTAACCCGCAACTGAACCAGACGCTCTCTCTGAAACGTGCCGAAGCGGTACGCGACTGGATGCGTGACACCGGTGATGTACCGGAAAGCTGTTTTGCGGTGCAGGGTTATGGCGAAAGCCGCCCAGTCGCAACCAATGACACGACGGATGGGCGCGCGCTCAACCGCCGTGTCGAAATCAGTCTTGTACCGCAGGCTGATGCCTGCCAGATACCGGGCAACACCCAGACGTCATCGCAGGATGATGACGTATCACAACACAACGGAGAGTAATCCATGGCAATCCCTGTTTATCTTTGGCTGAAAGACGACGGTGGTGCGGACATCAAAGGTTCTGTGGACGTTCAGGATCGTGAAGGCAGCATCGAAGTGGTGGCACAGCAGCATAACCTGTACATCCCGACCGACAACAACACTGGCAAGCTGACCGGTACCCGTATCCACACCCCGTTCCTGTTCACTAAGGAAATCGACTCCTCCAGTCCTTACCTGTACAAGGCGGTGACCACCGGGCAGACCCTCAAGTCTGCGGAATTCAAGTGGTACAAAATCAACGACGCGGGCCAGGAAGTGGAGTACTTCAACACCAAACTGGAAAACGTGAAAGTCGTGAAAGTGAATCCGGTGATGCATGACATCAAAAATCCTTCTTTCGAGAAGCACAACCACCTTGAGCAGATCGAACTGCGCTACGAAAAAATCACCTGGACCTATAAAGACGGCAACATCATTCATTCCGATAGCTGGAACGAACGCGCCACCGCCTGATTACGCGTCATATTTCGTGCCGCAGGTGCGTTGGCCGCGCTCGTCCGCCCCGGTCACATAGTTATCTATGCTCCCGGGGCGGATGAGCTTGCCGCCTTCCTGCGACACGAACTATTTAGCGTAATCGACTGTGTGATGGCGTCGTGGGGGCGGCATTCTGGCCGCCCAAATTCGGCCGTGTTGCCTTGTTCGCGACCGTGATACGCATTCTGTCAGATGTCTGGTGATTTCATCCGCGGCGGGTGAAATCACAAGTCATTTCCTTCTTTCCTGCTGCCTTATGCGCTTTGGTTTACAGCGATGGGCGGTAGCGTACCCCCAATCAGGAGATTTTTGCTATGGACAGTCAGCCAGCCGCGCTTCTGCGTCGTCTTAACCCATTCTGCGTGCAGGCACTGGAAGCCGCCGCCTCCCTGTGTCAGACCCGCGCCCATGCGGAAATTTTGCCTGAGCACTGGCTTCTGAAGCTGCTCGAACAGGGGGAAGGAGACCTGACGGTGCTGGCACGCCGCTATGAGTGGGATATGGATATGCTATGGCAGGATTTGCTTGCCTGGCTGGATAAACTGCCGCGTTCAGTCCGTCAGCGTCCGCAATTGTCTGACACTCTTCAGACGCTGATGCAGGAAGCCTGGTTGATTGCTTCTCTCAACGGTGAGGAACAGATCCGCAGCGTCCATTTGCTGATGGCGCTGGTTGATAAACAGAAACTGGTGCGCTGTGACGGGCTGTGGCCGCTGCTGACGCTGGGCCGCAGTCAGCTGGAGCGTCTGCGCCCGCTGCTTGATGGGCAGTCGGAGGAACGCCCGGAGCGGCAACAGGCAGCGGAACTCGCGCAGAGTCATGGTGGTGAGGTGGAATTTGTCGGGCGCCCGGTCGGCGCGGCCATAAAGGAAGGCGAACTCAATCCGGCGCTGCAGAACGCACTCGATAAATTCACGCTCGACGTTACTGCCAAAGCCACAGAAGGCAAAATCGACCCGGTTTTTGGGCGCGATACGGCGATCCGCCAGATGGTGGATATTCTCTCGCGTCGCCGCAAGAACAACCCGATTCTGGTCGGTGAACCAGGCGTCGGTAAAACCGCGCTGGTGGAAGGCCTGGCTTTACGTATCGCCGAAGGCAACGTTCCGGAAAGCCTGAAGCCGGTTATTCTGCGCAGCCTCGACCTCGGCCTGTTGCAGGCGGGCGCAGGCGTGAAGGGCGAATTCGAACAGCGCCTGAAAAACGTGATTGATGCGGTGCAGCAGTCCCCGGTACCGATTCTGCTGTTTATCGATGAAGCGCACACCATCATTGGCGCCGGCAACCAGGCCGGCGGCGCGGATGCCGCCAACCTGCTGAAACCGGCACTCGCCCGTGGCGAACTGCGTACTATTGCCGCCACTACCTGGTCTGAATACAAGCAATACTTCGAACGCGATGCCGCGCTGGAGCGCCGCTTCCAGATGGTGAAAGTGGACGAGCCGGACGACGAGACCGCCTGCCTGATGCTGCGCGGTCTCAAATCCCGCTACGCCGAACACCACAACGTGCATATCACTGATGATGCTGTACGCGCAGCCGTCACGCTTTCCCGCCGCTATCTGACTGGCCGCCAGCTGCCGGACAAGGCGGTTGACCTGCTGGATACCGCGGCCGCACGTGTACGGATGAGTCTCGACACGGTGCCAGAACAAATTGTACGCCTGAAAGCGCAACTGACCGCGCTGGCACTGGAAGCGCAGGCGCTTTGCGAAGATATCGCCGCCGGCAGCAACCGTCATGATGACCGCCTGGGTGCCATTGAGCAGCAGCGCAATGAACTGGATATGCGCATCGAAGAGCAGGAAGCGCGTTTCAGCCATGAAAAGGCGCTGGCACAGCAATTGATGGCCAGCCGTCAGGACCTCACCCAGCAGGCTGAGATTTCCGACCTGCAACAGCGGCTCGAACAGGCGCAGCAGGGCGATGTGCTGGTTCAGGTGGATGTGGACACCCGCACCGTCGCGAATGTGATTGCCGACTGGACCGGTGTCCCGCTGTCTTCGCTGATGAAAGACGAGCAAACCGAACTGCTGACGCTGGAAAACGAAATCGGCCAGCGTGTGGTCGGGCAGGACGTGGCGCTGACCGCCATCGCCCGGCGCCTGCGCGCGGCGAAGACCGGACTCACGTCAGAGAACGGCCCGCAGGGCGTGTTCCTGCTGGTCGGTCCGAGCGGCGTCGGTAAAACCGAAACCGCGCTGGCGTTGGCGGATGTGCTGTACGGCGGTGAAAAATCGCTGATTACCATCAACCTGTCCGAGTACCAGGAGCCGCACACTGTTTCCCAGTTGAAAGGTTCACCGCCGGGCTACGTGGGTTACGGTCAGGGTGGCATTCTCACCGAAGCTATACGTAAGCGCCCGTACAGCGTGGTACTGCTCGATGAGGTGGAAAAAGCGCACCGTGATGTGATGAACCTGTTCTATCAGGTGTTCGACCGCGGCTTTATGCGTGACGGCGAAGGCCGGGAAATTGACTTCCGTAACACCGTTATCCTGATGACCTCCAACCTCGGCAGCGACCATCTGATGCAGCTGCTGGACGAACGGCCGGATGCCAGCGAAGGCGATTTACACGAACTGCTGCGCCCGATATTGCGCGACCACTTCCAGCCGGCGCTGCTGGCGCGCTTCCAGACGGTGATTTATCGCCCGCTGGCAGAAGCTGCGATGCGCAGCATTGTGGAAATGAAGCTGTCACAGGTCAGCAAGCGCCTGCACCGCCACTACGGCCTGACCACACAAATTGATGAAAGCCTGTATGACGCTCTCACTTCTGCCTGTCTGCTGCCGGATACCGGGGCGCGCAACGTCGACAGCCTGCTCAATCAGCAGATTTTGCCGGTGCTGAGTCAGCAACTGCTGAGCCACATGGCCGCCAGACAGAAACCACAGTCGCTATACCTGAGCTGGAGTGAGGAAGAGGGGATCGGGCTGGAGTTTGACCGGACTGAAGGAGATAACGCATGAACACCCGTCTCCCGATCAGATTCAGCCACAGCCATCACCAGTTATCGGTGAAGGGTTGTGAAGCCGGGCTTGATGTGCTGGCGTTTGAAGGCGATGAAGCGCTCAGCCGGCCGTTCAGCTACCGTATTGAATTCACCAGCTCTGAACATGCCATCAGCAAAGAGATGATGCTGATGAAAGCGGCCTCCCTGACGCTGCAGGCCCCGGTTGACCAGGGTTACGGCATCAAAATACAGCAGGCGGTGCGCACCCTTCAGGGCGTGGTGAGCGGCTTTGAACGCCTCGGTACATCAAAAGATGAAACCCATTATGCCCTGACGCTGCAGCCACGCCTGGCGCTGCTTGACCGTTCACACCAGAACGCCATTTATCAGGACATGTCGGTGCCGCAGATTGTGGAAAAAATCCTGCGCGAGCGTCACACCCTGCGCGGTCAGGATTTTCTGTTCTCGCTCTCAAAAGAGTACCCGCGCCGTGAGCAGGTGATGCAGTACGGCGAGGATGACCTGCGCTTCATTACCCGCCTGCTGGGTGAGGTGGGTATCTGGTTTCGCTTTACCACGGATACGCGCCTGAACATCGACGTGGTGGAGTTTTACGACGGTCAGCAGGGGTATGAAAAAGGCCTGACGCTGCCCTCGGTGCCGCCGTCGGGCCAGCATTCAGACGGAGTGGACGCGGTGTGGGGGATGGAGAGCCATCATAACGTGGTACAGAAGCAGGTCAGCACCCGCGACTACAACTACCGCCAGGCCACGGATGACATGAATACCCAGGTCGATGTGACCCGCGGGGATGCCACCACCTGTGGGGATGCCTACCACTGGGGAGACAACTACCTTACCCAGGGTAATACATACGACCGCAATCCGGCTGCGGAGTCGGGGGCGTTCTATGCCCGCATTCGTCATGAGCGCTACCTGAATGGCCAGACCCGGACCCATGCCACCACCAGCTGCCCGACCCTCTCTCCGGGCCAGGTGCTCAACGTCACCGGTGGGTATGAAGTGGCCGAGGTGTTTGCTCAGGGCGTGGTCATCACGGCGATGCGCAGCCATGCGCGGCGTGACCGGGATTTTGAAGTGCATTTTGACGGGATCCCGGACAGCACGGATTTTAGTTTCCGTCCTGAGCCAGGCTCACGCCCGGTGATGGCCGGCACATTACCGGCCCGCGTCACCAGCACCACAGAGAACGACACCTACGGCCACATCGATAAAGACGGCCGCTATCGCGTCAACATGCTGTTTGACCGGGATAACCGGGAAGCCGGGTTCGAGAGTCTGTGGGTGCGCCAGTCCCGCCCGTATGCCGGCGATACTTACGGTCTGCACCTGCCGCTGCTGGCGGGCACCGAAGTGGCGATTGGCTTTGAGGACGGTAACCCGGACCGGCCGTACATCGCCGGCGTGCTGCACGACTCGGCGCACGGCGATCACGTCACCATCCGCAACTACAAACGCAACGTGCTGCGCACGCCGGCGAACAACAAAATCCGCCTCGACGACGAGCGCGGAAAAGAGCATGTCAAGGTCAGCACCGAGTACGGCGGCAAGAGTCAGCTGAATCTGGGGCACCTGGTCGACGGCGAAAAGCAGAAGCGTGGAGAGGGTTTCGAGCTCAGAACCGACAGCTGGGGCGCCATCCGGGCACAGAAAGGGATGTTTATCAGCGCTGATGGCCAGACGAAAGCACAGGGCCAGGTGCTGGAGATGCAGCCGGCGGTCAGTCTGCTAAAAGGAGCGTTGAATCAGGTAACTGGATGGGGAACGATTACGCAGACTCACCACAACATAACGCCTGATTCTGGGCCATTAAGAGCATTTGTTTCCGCTGCCAGTGAGCTTAAAGAGCCTGCGCTGCTGCTGTCTTCACCTAAGGGTATTGCTGCCGTTACGCCGGAAACGACTCTGATGCACAGCGGGAAAGGGTTGTATCTGCAGAGCCTGGGAGAAGTCAATATCACCGCAGCACAGCGCTATTCGGTTAACGCAAGTCAGTCGGTTTCGCTGCTAGCCCTACAGGAAGGAATGCGGCTGGTATCTGCCAAAGGTGCACTGGAGATTGAATCACATAGTGATGTGCTGTCGCTGACTTCCCTGAAGGATGTCACCGTCCAGTCAACGCAGGGACACCTGCAGCTGACGGCAAAGAATGGGATCACGCTCGCCTGCGGTGGCGCTTACATCAAGCTCACGCCACAGGGCGAAATCAACGTGCATGGTCCAGGCCTGTTAAGCCTTAAGGGGCAACATAAATTACAGGGCCCGGCGAGTGAGGATTATCCGCTGCCTGAATTGCCTTCATCAGTATGCAAAGAGTGTCTGAAAAAGGCGCAGCGGCTGGCACAGGGCTTTGTGCCAAGGGAGGCATAAATGAACACGACCCATATCACTGACTGGGTGAATCTGCTTCAGCAAACCTGCGCTGATATAAACCTGACCCACCTTGATTTTATTCTCGACCAGTGCGGTATTGATTTTTCCGTCATTCCGGTACTGCGCGATTTTTCACCACCTCTGTTATGGCAGTCTCTCTATCAGGGCTTGCCGGAAGATGCCCTGCCAGAAGAGTCGCCGCTGTTGATCAGGATCTCTTTGAACGATCCGCTTCAGAAACAGTGGTTGATTGAGCTGGCTCAGAAAGTACAAAAAACTGCTCCACTACTGGTGCTCTGTTCTCCCTGGCCTTTCGCGACACTGGCGGAATGGTTAACAACCTGCACCGATGCGACACATGAAGGACGGGCGGGGCTGTTCAGATACTTTGATGCCCGTATTTTTCCTTATTTGTTCTCTCATATTCTGGAACCTGATCAGCAGGCCCAGTTGCAGCGCCCGGCGCTGTTCTGGAGCTGGCTGGATCCTGACGAGAAGCCGGGGTTGCTGATGGGGCAGGGAGCACAGCCCGCCATCAACGAGAAGTGCCAAAACATCGCTTTGAGCGATAGCCAGTTTGAAGCTCTGATGTGCATCTGCGATGCCAGGCTGATGCTTCGCTATCGGGACGTTCCCGATACGGGATTTGCTTCGCAGGCTGAACGGTTTACGGCCTGTTTCAACGGTATGCTTTCAGCCACCGCCAAAGGGATGCTACTGGATAAAGAGCGCGAGGATTGGGTGATTAAGACCCTGATCGGACGGTCCTCAGCAGAAGTCTGAAAGTGGGTTCATGAGGCAGTTCGCCTTCCGGAGAGGCTGCCATACATGGAATGTAAAATGAAAATACGACATTACCTCGTGGTACTGGGTGCCCTGCTGCTGGCGGGCTGTAGCCAGCCGGTGGCGAAAGCCAAAACCCGGAGCGGCGGCGGTGGGATTATTGCCGCCATCAACCACACCAAATGGGCGATCAACCATTTCAGCGTCGACGGTCAGTCTGGCATCGATGCTATTGGTCCGTATCAGGGCGGCGGCGGGGGGTGTTGCTATGGCGTGCCGGCGAAGTGGCGGCCGGGTATGACGGTGAGGGTGGACTGGGAAAGTGGCGAAGCATCAACAAAAGGGTTTCCAGGATTCGCTGATTCAAAAAAATACAGAGAATGGCGAGATAAAATTAAGGCCCAGAATAAGCAGCACAGTGCGGTGGTACCAGTTCCGGACTATACGGGACAGGAAATCTGCGGGATCACAGTGCATTTTCTGCCCTGTGATGAGGTGAAAGTGACGACCAGTTGTGCCAACTATGGCCATCCGGAACATCCGATCAAAGAGCCCCTTAAGATGCCGGAGCCAAAAGTATGTCCAAAATAATTACCGATCTGGCGTGGTTCCCGCCAGCGTTCCCGGCTCAGGGGCGTTTACCCACCAGGGCTGCGCTGGTTTGGCAAAAACTGCGCGCAGCAGGACAGCCACGAGCTTACCTGGCGGCAGGACTGAGCATATCAGCCTGTTTTTCGACGGCACCGGCAATAACCTTAATCACGATCTGGTTTTTATTCATCTTCAGTAATGCTCAGCCATGCCATCCCGAAAAGTCATGGCTGAGCAAGACGCACGTCATCCGTTTCTTCATCAAAGGAATGCAAAATGAAAATACGACATTACCTCGTGGTACTGGGTGCCCTGTTGCTGGCGGGCTGTAGCCAGCCGGTGGCAAAGGCGGAAAACCGGAGCGGCGGCGGTGGGATTATTGTCGCCATCAACCACACCAAATGGGCGATCAACCATTTCAGCGTCGACGGTCAGTCGGGCATCGATGCTATTGGTCCGTATCAGGGCGGCGGCGGGGGATGCTGCTATGGCGTGCCGGCGAAATGGCGACCGGGTATGAGGGTTAAGGTTGACTGGGAAAGCGGAGAAGCCTCAATGAAAGGTTTTCCTGGGTTTGCGGATACAGCTAAGTATCGGGCTTGGGAAAAAAAAATGAGTGCTAATAATCGCCAGCATAGCAAGGTTGTCCCAGTGCCGGACTATACGGGGCAAAAAACCTGCGGCATCACGGTGCACTTTCTGCCCTGTGATGAGGTGAAGGTGACAACCAGTTGCGTGAGCCCCGGCCGGCCGGGGTACCCAATCAACGAGCCATTGCAAATGCCGGAGCCGAAAGTATGTCCAAAATAATTACCGATCTGGCATGGTTTCCGCCGGCGTTTCCGGCTCAGGGGCGTTTACCCACCAAGGCTGCGCTGGTTGGCGCAAACTGCGTGCTGCAGGACAGCCACGAGCTTACCTGGCGGCAGGGCTGTGCATATCAGCCTGTTCTTCGACGGCACCGGCAATAACCTTAATCACGATCTGGCCTTTATTCCTCTTCAGTAATGCTCAGCCATGCCATCCCGAAAAGTCATGGCTGAGCAAGACGGACGTCATCCGTTTCTTCATCAAAGGAATGCAAAATGAAAATACGACATTACCTCATGGTACTGGGTGCCCTGCTGCTGGCGGGCTGTAGTCAGCCTGCGGCGAACGCGGAAAGCCGGGGGGGCGGCGGAACCATAGAGGCAATTAACCACACCAGATGGGCAATCAACCATTTCAGCGTCGACGGTCAGTCTGGCATCGATGCTATTGGTCCGTACCAGGGCGGCGGCGGGGGGTGCTGCTATGGCGTGCCGGCGAAATGGCGACCGGGTATGACGGTGAAAGTCGACTGGGAAACGGGGGTGGGCGGCTCAAAAGGTTTTCCCGGCTTTGCAGATAGAGAGAAGTTCAAAAAATGGAAAAAAGATATGCAGGCCCAGAATAAGCAGCACAGCGCGGTGGTACCGGTTCCGGACTATACGGGACAAGAAATCTGCGGGATAACGCTGCATTTTCTGCCCTGTGATGAGGTGAGAGTGACGACCAGTTGCGCCAACTATGGCCATCCGGAACATCCGATCAAAGAGCCCCTTAAGATGCCGGAGCCAAAAGTATGTCCAAAATAATCACCGATCTGGCGTGGTTCCCGCCGGCATTTCCGGCTCAGGGGCGTCTACCCACCAGGGCTGCGCTGGTTGGTGCAAACTGCGCGCTGCAGGACAGCGATGAACTGACCTGGCGGCAGAAACCGTGCCTGGCCGCCAGACGGCGCGCGGAGCCTCCCTGCTGTAAAACTTTACACATCAGCCTGTTTTTTGACGGCACCGGCAATAACCTTAATCACGACCTGACCTTTATCCCTATTCAGTAATGCTCAGCCATGCCATCCCGAAAAGTCATGGCTGAGCAAGACGGACGTCATCCGTTTCTTCATCAAAGGAATGCAAAATGAAAATACAACATTACCTCGTGGTACTGGGCGCCCTGCTGCTGGCGGGCTGTAGCCAGCCGGTGGCGAAAGCCAAAACCCGGAGCGGCGGCGGTGGGATTATTGTCGCCATCAACCACACCAAATGGGCGATCAACCATTTCAGTGTCGACGGTCAGTCGGGAATTGACATTATCGGTCCGTACCAGGGCGGCGGCGGGGGGTGCTGCTATGGCGTGCCGGCGAAATGGCGACCGGGTATGACGGTGAAAGTCGACTGGGAAACGGGGGTGGGCGGCTCAAAAGGTTTTCCCGGCTTTGCAGATAGAGAGAAGTTCAAAAAATGGAAAAAAGATATGCAGGCCCAGAATAAGCAGCACAGCGCGGTGGTACCGGTTCCGGACTATACGGGACAAGAAATCTGCGGGATAACGCTGCATTTTCTGCCCTGTGATGAGGTGAGAGTGACGACCAGTTGCGCCAACTATGGCCATCCGGAACATCCGATCAAAGAGCCCCTTAAGATGCCGGAGCCAAAAGTATGTCCAAAATAATCACCGATCTGGCGTGGTTCCCGCCGGCATTTCCGGCTCAGGGGCGTCTACCCACCAGGGCTGCGCTGGTTGGTGCAAACTGCGCGCTGCAGGACAGCGATGAACTGACCTGGCGGCAGAAACCGTGCCTGGCCGCCAGACGGCGCGCGGAGCCTCCCTGCTGTAAAACTTTACACATCAGCCTGTTTTTTGACGGCACCGGCAATAACCTTAATCACGACCTGACCTTTATCCCTATTCAGTAATGCTCAGCCATGCCATCCCGAAAAGTCATGGCTGAGCAAGACGGACGTCATCCGTTTCTTCATCAAAGGAATGCAAAATGAAAATACAACATTACCTCGTGGTACTGGGCGCCCTGCTGCTGGCGGGCTGTAGCCAGCCGGTGGCGAAAGCCAAAACCCGGAGCGGCGGCGGTGGGATTATTGTCGCCATCAACCACACCAAATGGGCGATCAACCATTTCAGTGTCGACGGTCAGTCGGGAATTGACATTATCGGTCCGTATCAGGGCGGCGGCGGGGGGTGCTGCTATGGCGTGCCGGCGAATTGGCGACCGGGTATGACGGTCAAAATCGACTGGGAAACAGGAGTGGGATACTCAATGGATTTTCCGGGTTATGCCGATGAACAAAAATTTTTATCCTGGGCCCAAAAAATAAAAGCCCAGAATAAGCAGCACAGTGCGGTGGTACCAGTACCGGATTATACGGGGCAAAAAACCTGCGGGATAACGGTGCACTTTATGCCCTGTGATGAGGTGAAGGTGACCACCAGCTGCGTGAGCCCCGGCCGGCTGGGCTACCCGATCAACGAGCCCCTTAAGATGCCGGAGCCGAAAGTATGTCCAAAATAATTACCGATCTGGCATGGTTCCCGCCGGCGTTTCCGGCTCAGGGGCGTTTACCCACCAGGGCTGCGCTGGTAGGCGCAAACTGCGCGCTGCAGGACAGCGATGAACTGGCCTGGCGGCAGAAACTGTGCCTGGCCGCCAGACAGCGCGTGGAGCCTCCCTGCTGTAAAACTTTACACATCAGCCTGTTTTTCGACGGCACCGGCAATAACCTTAATCACGACTTATATATTGCTGACCCGAAGCATCCCACCAATATTGCCCGTCTGTTTCGCGCCACCATCGGGCAGGGGACTGCCGGGGGGGTAGCAAAAGGGGAGGAGCTGCTGGATGCTGACGGCAGCGGCGATGATAAATACTACAAATATTATATTCCCGGCGTCGGGACGCCTTTTCCCGAGGTGAACGATCTGGATTTCAGCATGATGGGGCTGGCGACAGCGACCCACGGGGAGGACAGAATCAACTGGGGTCTGCTGCGAATTATCGATGCCCTGAAGCGGACGACAACCAGGATGAGTCTGTCGAACAGTGCGAGCTGGAGCGCGGTGGATAAAATGGCCACCTCGATGGCGTCCTTTGGGCTGACCGGCAGCGCTAACCGTTATGAGACCTTCCAGAGCCTGCTGAAAGATATGGCACCAGAGCTGCAAAAGGCCCTGGTACCCACCGAGCCCGGAAAGCCAAAGCTGATGGGAATCAAGCTGTACGTGTACGGCTTTTCGCGCGGCGCAGCGGCAGCACGAGCTTTTGTCCGCTGGCTTAGCGAACTGCTGCCAAAGCCTGAGGAGGGAAAAGACAAACCCGAGCAGTGCCTGGCAGTGGGCGATCTGAAAATTCCGCTCAGTGTAGAGTTCCTGGGCCTGCTGGATACGGTGGCCTCGGTGGGCGTGGCGCATATCGCCCCGGTGGCGGAAGGGCATATGGGCTGGGCAGACGAGACCCAGGAACTGCCGGCAGAGAAGATCTACGGCGGCTTGATTAAAAAGTGTGTCCATCTGGTCTCTTCCCACGAGCAGCGGCTGTGTTTCCCGCTGGATTCGATCCGCCGTCCGGATGGTACGTATCCGGCGAACAGCCAGGAGGTGGTTTATCCGGGAATGCACTCGGATTTAGGCGGGGGATATCCACCGGGAGATCAGGGAAAGGCCAATGGTGATGGCGATAGTTTGCTGTTGTCACAAATTGCTTTAAATGAAATGTACGCCGCTGCTTTTGAATCAGGTGCCCCTCTAAAAGTTCCAGAGGATAGTTTACCTGAGGATCTTAAAACTCAGCGCTGGAGGGTAATGGATGCCGATAGAGTCTTAGAATTCGATATTGATACTGCTTTAGTCAATCGTTTCAACGCCTGGCGCGAGCTTACCCTCGGTCTGAGTTCGTCCACAGTCCCGATTCTCCCCGAACAAGCCGCAATATACGATCCACCGCGCGCGCCGGTCAGCCTGGAGAAAGCCCTTGAAGATCAGATGGGCTGGATCACCGCCTGGCGTATTAACCGCTATGCCGGGGGAACCTACAAGACCCAGCGCTTCTATGTCGATTCGGCGGCAAATGGGCTGGATAAAGACAGCGATCCGCTGGTCAGAAAGCAGTCTGAGGATGACTGGAAAGAAGCACAGAAAAAAGTTGACGATGCTCGTAAGGAAATAATTGCCGAACATAAACCTGAAGATGGCTTCCTGATGCTCCCGCCGGGGCCAAAGGATTTCGACGCCGCGCTGGGGCAAACCCAGCTGCGTCAGGCCGCAGAGGAGTTCAGAGAGGATTACCACGGCCTCTCCCGGTCGGGTACCGGTAACTGGATTTTTACTGCGGTTGATTCAATGAGTAACGCCATCTTCCTGCTGAATAACGATAATGAGTATGGCGAATGGCTCAGCATGAAAACCGCCGGAGACGATCGTGTAAAAGTGCTTTTCCCGGCGGCCGGCGAAGCGAGTAACGCCACTGAACCAGGCGGGCTGGTGCGGGCACTGTTTGACGATCAGATCCACGATTCCCGCGCGTGGTTTATGCACAACGCCTTCGGCTCCCGCGAACCCTGGGGCAGCTATTTCCTTTACCGGATGATCTATTTCGGCAGCTGCAGCAGTAAGCCAATGACGCCGTTGATGATTGCCGGAGCGGTGGTGGGCGTCGCGACCCTTGCCGCAGGCGCGGCCGTTATCATCAGACAGAAAAGCGCGAAGGGCAAACTCGCGGGGCTTGCCGGTACCGCGGGTGCCGTTTACCTCGAAACGCAGGCCATCGATCTGCTTTCCGGCAAACCGCTGCCAATGCTGCCCAACGCTGCACAGCTGCAGGCGCCAACGATGGAGCCAGGCACAGTGGTGGCTCAGCAAACGCAGCTCATCAGCGATCAGCGGCTGGCACTGGCAAAAACGATGATTGAGTCCAGCTGGGCGGAAAATCTTAAGGCGACCGTAACGGCCTGATTCAGGGAAGGATGAAGGATGAAAACAGTGATACGCGAGGGCGATACCCTGCGGGAGTACGGTGGGAAAGTGCTGGGCGGGCATTATCTGTGCTTCGGGAAAGGGATCGCCTGTAAAGGCGATGCAGTGAAGTGCAATAAACATGGCATCACGGTCATCAGTGAAGGCAGTTCGTTATCGGAAGTGGACGGACAGCCGGTGGCGCTGCATGGTCATCGTTGTGCCTGTGGCTGCACGCTGGTGAGCTCTTTTCCCGATTGCGGCATTGAGCTGTGAGACCATTCCCGGAGTATCCACCCTACCGGGTGGCGCGCGCCCCTGACGGCAAGCGATGGCTGTCAGCGGGGGCGCTGATGGTGTTGCTGTGCGGGGGAGGCGGCGCGCTGCTTCATCCTGCCGGGAGCGGTGCCGGACTGGTGATAAAAGGAATGGCTGGCGCGGTGGTTCTGATGGGCGTGCTCTGGTTAATACGCCTGCTGTATTACCGGACGTCGGCCCATAACGCCCGGTACTACAAACAACTGGTTGAGCAGCAGCAGCAGGCCTGGTGGGAGCAGCATCAACATCGTTTCGCGCTTAGTGAAATGGTGCTGCTGGGCCCGGCCGGGACCGATTCGCCACACTGGCTGCGGCTGCTAAAGCGGGAGCATCGGGTTCCTGAGATAAAAAATGAGTCGAGCGGGAAAGCGCTGCGTATCGGTCGAACGCTGGTCGATACGGTGGCTGAGCGCGAGGCTTTACTGGCAAAAATGCTGGTGCTGCAATGGCGGACGCAGCGCGCAGATTCCTCTCTGCCACACTTATGGCGCTGCTACTGGCAGGGTTCTCTGGATGCCTGGCGTGCATTCTGTAGCCAGATGCAGGTTTCATTTCCTGACGTGGCGCTTCCTGAAAAACCGGAGACATGGCAAGGCGAAGAGACGTTGTCTGCACTTGCCGCAACGGCTCAAACGCTCCCTGAAACAGAGGCCATTCTGGTCGCCGGGTGTCATTCGATAGTTGCCTCGTTTAATTCTGCGCAGCCTGCCGGTGAGTCCGCTGCACTGTGTCTGGTCGCGCAGAAAGGGCTGGTCAGCCTCACCCGGGGGGAAGTTTACGATATGGCCGGGAAAGAGGTTTTAACCGCAGTCTGCGAACGAGCGGAGCAGCAAAGTGACCTCGGAACGCCGCTTGACACCTGCATGCTGTTCTCACAGCCGGCGCTGCCCGCCCTGGCGCATAGCGGCTGGAATGTGACCCATCACGTTCAGGACCTCAACTGGGGGAACCCCGGTGATATGGAAATGCTTATCGTGCTGATTCTGGCGGCCGTTTACGCAAATAATTATCAACAACCCTGCGGCTGGATAGCCAAAGATCCTCTACATACTCTCGCTCTTGGAATTATTAAACCTTATGGTGAAGGAAAATAAACCCGCTGAATTTTCGGTGTTTGCCACGGCGGTGTTGTTTGTTGCTACTGTCACGCTACTTGTGCTGGCAGGTGGGTTACTGTGGTGGTATTGGGGGGAAGATCTCTCCACGGAATGGGACGTGATACGTCGAATCATGACGGCCTGTTTTGTTGTCTGGGGAGTGTCGCTCTGCGTACTGGTGCTGGGGTTTATCGCTTTTCATTTAATGATTCGGGAAAAAGTGATGGGAGAGGCTTCTTCCAGACCGGTCAAAAAGAAAAGAACGCTCCGTCTGCCGCTCAGGGCGGACATCAGCAACCATCTCCGTCGTCGTTATAGCCTCTTCTGGCGAAGTAAAGTCCGCCTGCTGTTAGTCACAGGCGATGAAAACGCCATCGCTCAGTTGGTGCCCAACCTGCAAGCCCGCCAGTGGCTGGAAGGCAACCGCACGGTCTTGATTTATGGCGGCAGCCTGACTGCTGAACCCGATAAGGAAAAATACGCTGCGCTGCGTAAACTGCGCCGCGGGCGTCCGCTGGACGGGATTGTCCGCGTCATGCCGCAGTCGTTTAATCTGACCCCGCAAATCAGCGACAACGATTTACGCGGCCTGGAAAAAATCAGCGAACTGCTGCGCTATTCCGCCCCGGTTTATTTGTGGCAGCTGTGCGACAGCGCCTGGTCGCAGGCAAAACGCACTGAACAGACGGTAGGGGCTACTTTTCCTCTGCGTGCTGAGCCTGACGATATTTGTCGTCAGCTTGAACGGATGCTGTCGGACCTGCGGACGCAGGGGGTGAGCCAGGTCGCTGAGAACAACGGCCACGACTTCCTGCTGCGTCTGGGTCAGCACCTCAAAGACGGCGGTATCGCCCGCTGGGCTCAGCAACTGGTGCCATGGCTGACAGCCTCCCAGCAGCGCGTTCCGCTGCGTGGTCTGATGTTCAGCCTGCCGGACAGTCACTCAATTCATCCGACAGAGGAAACAGCCGACGCTGAGAAATTTATCCCGGAATCACAACGCCATGCGCTGACTTTGCCGGTGACCTGGCAGGGTATCGTGGACGACTGTACCCGTGTTCGTGGCCGCCGAGTCGGTATGGCGTGGGAACAGACGCTTGCCTGGACGCTGATGGCCATCATGGGTATCTGGGGCGCGGGAACGCTGCTGTCGTTCGCGGTCAACCGTCAACAGATCGTTTCTGTTGCTGAGCAGGCCCATGCCCTGGTGGAGCATCCTGCGGTATCGGATGAGCAGCTGACGACGCTGCATACGCTGCGTAATCATGCCGGTCGCCTGCAGCATAGTATTCAGGAAGGCGCCCCCTGGTATCAGCGTTTTGGCCTTGACCATAACCCGCAGTTGCTCGATGCATTGCTGCCCTGGTATGGCGTGGCGAACAATCGCCTGATCCGCGATCCGGCCAGTGCTGCGCTGACTAAAAAACTCAATGCGCTGGCGAATTCCGAACCGAACAGCGATCGGCGCGCTCAGCTGGCGACGCTGGGCTATGACCAGCTGAAGGCCTGGCTGATGATGGCGCGTCCGGATAAAGCCGATGGCGCGTATTATGCCCAGACCATGAAAGCTGTGCAGCCGACGCGAAAGGGCATTTCAACCGGTCTGTGGCAAAGCCTGGCGCCGGATTTGTGGGCTTTCTACATCAACGAACTGCCCGGGCAACCACAGTGGAAAATTACCCCGGATGCGCAGCTGGTGAGCCAGAGCCGCCAGGTGCTGTTGCAGCAAATTGGCCGGCGTAACGCCGAAAGCACGCTGTATGAAAACATGCTCACATCGGTGCGCCGTAACTTTGCCGATGTGTCGCTGGAAGACATGACCAGCGGTACTGATGCCCGCCGCCTGTTCACCACTGATGAAGTGGTACCGGGCATGTTCACCCGTCAGGCGTGGGAGGGCGGTATTCAGCAGGCTATCGAAAAGGCCGCCAACTCTCGCCGGGATGAAATTGACTGGGTGCTGAGTGACAGCCGGAAAGCGGTCTCTTCAGACCTGTCGCCGGAGGCCCTGAAAGCACGTCTGACGCAACGTTACTTCACCGACTTTGCCGGTAGCTGGCTGAGCTTCCTTAACAGTCTGCGACTTAATTCTGCGAACAACATCGCAGACGTTACCGACCAGCTGACGCTGATGAGCGATGTCCGCCAGTCGCCACTGATTGCCCTGATGAATACCATTGCCTGGCAGGGGCAGACCGGCCAGCACAGCGAAAGTCTGTCGGATTCCATTATCAAATCGGCTAAAGATCTCGTAAGTGGACAGGACAAGCCAGCGATTGACCAGTCTGCATCAGGGCCGCAGGGCCCGCTGGATGACACCTTTGGCCCGCTGCTTCAGCTTTTAGGTAAAAACAAAGGCAGCAACGTTATGTCGGCGGATACGTCACTGAGCCTGCAGACGTATCTGACCCGCATCACCCGCGTGCGCCTGCGCCTGCAGCAGGTGGCCAGCGCCTCTGATCCGCAGGCAATGATGCAGACTCTGGCGCAGACCGTGTTCCAGGGCAAAAGTGTGGATCTGACCGACACCCAGCAGTACGGCAGTCTGATTTCGGCAAGCCTGGGCGAAGAGTGGAGTGGTTTTGGCAGCACAATGTTTGTCCAGCCCCTGACTCAGGCCTGGGAGACCGTGCTTCAGCCGTCGGCGGCGAGCCTGAATGATAAATGGAGCCGCTCGGTTGTCGCCAACTGGCAAACTGCCTTTGACGGACGTTTCCCGTTTGCCGCCAGCAAAAGTGATGCCTCTTTACCCATGCTGGCTGAATTTGTGCGCAAGGACAGCGGGCGTATCGAGCGCTTCCTGACCACAGAGCTCAACGGGGTGCTGCACAAAGAGGGCAGCCAGTGGGTGCCGGATAAGGTCAACAGCCAGGGGCTGAGCTTTAACCCGGCCTTGCTGCGGGCGATTAATCAGCTGAGCCAACTGTCAGACATTCTGTTCACCGATGGCAGCCAGGGCATCAGCTTTGAGCTGCAGGCGCGTCCTGTACCGCAGGTAGTGGAAACCCAGTTGATTATTGATGGACAAAAGCTGCACTACTTCAATCAGATGGCCGACTGGCAGAGCTTCCGCTGGCCGGGTGACACTTACAAGCCGGGGACGATGCTGACCTGGACCTCAGTCAACGCCGGTGCGCGTCTGTTCGGGGATTACAGCGGAACCTGGGGCTTTATTCGCTGGCTGGACCAGGGCAAACGCCAGCAGCTTGACCGCAGCCAGTGGATGATGAGCTTTACTGCCCCGGACGGTCGCACTTTGCAGTGGGTGCTGCGCTCACAACTCGGGAAAGGTCCGCTGGCGTTGCTGGATCTGCGCGGTTTCACGCTGCCGGATCAGATATTCAGTGTCGACAGCGCGGCCACCGCGCAGGCGCTGATGGCTAACACCGCAAACAGTGACATGGAGGAGGTCGAAGAATGAGCACACTGCAGAATCTGGTCACCGCCTGTCAGGCTGACGAAACTCAGCTGCGGCAGCAGGCGCAGGTACGCACGGAAAACTGGCAGCCCTGGCTTGCGCCGGTAAGTAGCGCCAGTCCGACCGGTGAGGACCCGGGCTATGATGATGATTTTCAGCGTATCCGCGAAGAGGTCAATAAGCTCTCCGGCATTGATACCGGGTTGATTTGTACGCTTGCCGAAAAACTGCTGACCACTGCGGCCAAAGATATCCGGGTTGCAACTTATTACTGCTGGGCGCGCCTGCACCAGGACGGCGAAGCCGGTTTTGCCGAAGGACTTGAGCTGCTGGCGGGATTGCTACAGCGCTATGGCACGCAGCTTCATCCTCAGCGCGAGCGGAGCCGTAAACCGGCGCTGGAGTGGCTCGCAGGCTCCCGTGTTCTGGACAGCCTGTCACTCTGGCCGGAAGTGGTTCGCGACGATGCACTACGCACTGCCGGTGCGTTGCTGCTGCTGCGCGACTGTCTGGACACAGAGCCGGAAGCGTCGCGGCCAGAGCTGAATGCCCTGTACAGCGCGCTGGAATCCCGCCTGATAAAGGCCGGAGGTGTGGATGCCGTGGTACCGCAGAACGCAGGTAATAAGGCTCCGTCACAGTTCTCCACGCCTGTGACGGAGCCAGATGCGCCAGTGCTGAGCCGCATCACCTCCGGTCAGGATTTGCTGGCCCAGGCCCGCACCCTGACCGGATATCTGCGTGATCAACCCGATGGCTGGCTTGCCGCACACCGGCTGATGAAAAGCCTGCGTCATGACACGTTGCACAGCATTCCTGCCCCGGATGCACAAGGCAAAACCCGCATAGATCCGCCTCGCGCAGACCAGCGTGCCATGCTCAAACGTCTGTATCTGCAGCAGAGCTGGGGCGAAATACTGGAGCAGGCAGACAGCGCCTTTTCGCGTGGCGCTAATCACCTCTGGCTGGATTTGCAGTGGTATATCCACCAGGCGCTGATGAAATCGGGGCAGGAGGTGCTTGCCGGGATCATCGCCGCCGACCTGAAAGGATTACTGCGTCGCCTTACCGGGCTTGAAACCCTGGCCTTTAATGACGGTACGCCGTTTGCCGATGAAGTGACGCTGAACTGGATAAATCAGAACGTACTGGACGATATGTCCGGCTGGCGGGATGAGCCGGTCAGTGCCGCCGGTGAAACAGATAACGATATCCTGGCTCTCGAGCCGGAAGCGCTGGATAAAGCGGACACCGACGGTCTGGATGCCACGCTTCACTGGCTACAGACACGCCCGGGCACCGACTCGACAAAAGACAGATGGTTGCTGCGTTTGCTGATGGCCCGCGTGGCCGAGCAGAAGGGCAAAAATGAACTGGCGCTGCATCTGCTGGGAGAGCTCGACAGTGCCGCACAGTCAATTACCCTCACGCAGTGGACACCGGCACTGCTGTTTGAAGTGAAATCCCGCCGCCTCAGACTGCTACGCATGAAAGCCACACGCAGTGAAACCGATAAATCACGGTTACAGCCAGAGATGGATCTGCTGCTGTCCGGTCTGATTGCGCTCGATCCAGCCAGCAGCGCAGTGCTTTGCGGCTAAAACGCCAGGCATACCTTTCAAACACACATATTCAGGTTTTTATGGATGATTTAACCCTGCGTTACTTCGACGCTGAAATGCGCTACCTGCTGGAAGCCGGTGAAGAGTTTGCCCGTGCTCACCCCGAGCAGGCGGCAATGCTCAATCTCGATAAAGCGGGAGCGCGCGACCCGTACGTGGAGCGATTGTTCGAGGGCTTTGCCTTCCTGATGGGCCGGCTGCGCGAGAAGCTCGATGACGACTTGCCCGAATTAACCGAAGGGCTGGTCAGTCTGCTGTGGCCACATTACCTGCGTACCATTCCGTCCATGTCGGTGGTCGAGTTCACCCCTGACTGGCGCGAGATGAAAGAGCCGATGCGCATCGTCAAAGGTTTTGAGGTGAACTCGCGGCCGATCGGCGAGAAGGGCACGCGCTGCCGGTATACCACCACCAAAGAGACGACTCTTCTGCCGTTGTGGCTGGAACATGCCCGTCTGTCGACTGATCCTGACGGGCGTTCGGTTATGACTCTGCGTTTTCACTGCAGTGACCTGGCTGACTGGACGCGCATCGACCTGAGCTGTATTCCGCTGTATTTCAACGCCGACGCGCCGCTGGCCTGTGCCATGCATGAAGCCTTCACCATGAATGTCGCCCGCCTGTGGCTGCGCCTGCCGGGTGACATCGACACAAGACCGCTCGACGGGTATTTCACCGCGCTGGGCTTTGGCGATAACGACGACCTGTGGCCGAAGGGCAGCAGCAGTTTCAGCGGCTATCAGCTGTTGCTGGAGTATTTCACCTTCCGCGAGAAATTCATGTTCACAGGCCTGCGTGGGCTGGAGACCGTGGTCTTTCCGGCTGAGCTCCCCTGGTTTGAAATCGACGTGGTGCTGGCGGAGCGCTGGGAACATGACTTCAGCTTTACCGAAAAACATCTGCGCCTGAACTGTGTGCCGGTGATTAACCTATTCCCGCTGGAGTCAGACCCGCTGACGCTCAATTCTCTTCAGACCGAGTACATGCTGCGCCCGATGCGCGTGCAGGATGGTCATACCGAGATTTATGCGGTGGATTCGGTGATGTCATCCAGCCAGCATAGCTACGTGCCGTTTTCGAGCTTTCGCCACAAAGGCGGCATGATGCGCCATCAGGCCCCCGAATATTACTACCACACTCGCGTACGTCGCGGTCCGTCCGGACTGCATAACACCTGGCTTATCCTCGGCGGTGAAGCGTTTGATAATCACACGGTGCCGGAAGACGAAAGCCTGTCGCTGACGCTCACCGGCACCAACGGCCAGCTGCCACGACGTGCTCTGCAGAGCACGGTGCTTGATACGGTGATGAAAACCACCTCAGCCAGTATCGCCGTGCGTAACCTGTGTGCGCCGACACTACCCTGTTATCCACCGGCGCAGGACCGTTTCCACTGGCGCGTGCTGAGCCATCTCGGCAGCGGATTCCTGTCGATGATGGACAACGCCGACGTGCTGCGCGGGACGCTGGCGCTGTACGAATGGACCGACAGTGAGATGAACCGCCGTCGGCTGGAAGCCATCATTGACGTGAAGCACCGCGAAACCGAGCGTTTCGAGCAGGGCTATCTGGTACGCGGTGTGCAGATTGAGGTGACGCTGGACAGTCACGGCTTTGCCGGGCGCGGCGACATCTGTCTGTTCGGCGAGATGCTGAGCCGCTTCTTTGCGCTGTATACCGATATCTATCTGTTCAACCGCCTGATTATCATCCTGCAACCGACTGGAGAGCGCCTGGAATGGGAAGAGAAGCACAACCGCCGCATTCCCGGCTGACCCCGCGGCTGGAAGCCGACCTTCACCGCATCAACTTTTACCGCTTATGCCAGCTGCTGGAGAAGCGTAATCCTGGCAGGCCGCTGATGGGTTCGACCAGCCACCCGGCGGATGACCCGGTGCGGTTTGCGCCACATCCGGGGATGGGATTTCCGGCCAGCGAAATAAAGGCTGTCGAATATGACGAGGAGGATGACAGCAAGCCACCGCTCATCCGCACGACCTTTATGGGGATGTACGGGGTTGATTCCCCCTTGCCGACCGCCTATCTCGATGACATCACTCAGCGTCGCGAAGGTCACGAAGCGCTGCAGGGTTTTCTGGATATCTTCAGCCACCGTATCCTGACGCAGTTTTACCGTATCTGGCGTAAATACTCCTACCCGGCCACATTTGAGCCCGGCGGTACTGATACTATCTCGCAGTCACTGCTGGGTCTGGTGGGACTTGGGATACCGGGCACCGCAGAGCACATCGCCACCCCGGTATCCCGATTTCTGGCGCTGCTGGGTGTGCTGCAACAGCCAGGTAAAACCCAGGAGGGAATACAGGCCCTGGTGAGCCTGCTGGCACCCGACACGACGGTGCAGGTGAGCCCGTATTGCCTGCGACCAGTGGCAGTCAGCCAGCCGCTGGGCTTTTACGGTGATGACGATTTTCTGCTGGATGGCAACACGCCGCTGGGCGAAGAGGCGATAGATGCCAACAGCCAGTTGCTGATTGCTCTGTTCACCGATAACGAGCAGGAATCACAGGGCTGGAAACCGGATGGCCTGCTGTATCAGGACTTTCTGGTGATGCTGCAGGTGTATCTCGGCTGGCGCTTTAAAGCAAAAATCACCCTGACCACCCGAACCCGCCTGCTGGTTGCGCCGCCGCTCGGCGAAGGCCCATTCTGGCTGGGGATGAATGGCGTACTGGGCGCGCAAGATGAAGATCTCCCGGAGGATATTCCGCAGACCTTTACCACGGAACTGGGTTATTACGCCGGGCTGGAGCCTGCATCATCACAACAAGGAAACCGACGTGTTACGTACAAGTTTGATTAAATCCGCATGCTGGCTACCTGCGCTAATGGTGTTCAGCCTGACGGGGTGTGGGGTGACGCAGGGTATCACCGATGGCACCAAATCGGCATTTAACGCCGTGTTTTACCAAAAGATTAAGGTGCTGCACCTGGATTTTACCGCCCGTGAGGCGCTGAACACCGATTCCCGCGAGAGTAATTCGCTGTCTGAGCCGGTGGTTATTCGGGTCTGGCAGCTGAAAGACCGTAAAACCTTCGACAAAACGGTCTATCAGCAGCTCCTCAGGGATGGCGACACCATCCTGAAAGCCGATCTGCTGGCGACCCGGGATGTGGTGGTAAAACCTGGCGGTGATGCGAACCTCGATATGCCAATGGAAGAAGATGCGCAGTTTGTCGCCGTGGCAGGGCTGTTCCGCCATCCGGATAGAGTTAACAACACCTGGAAGCTGGTGATAGGGCGTGAAGACCTTGACCCGGATAAGCCGCGCATTCTGGAAGCCGGTAACAACCATTTGACGCTACAACCGCTCAAGGACGACTGATGCCCCAGGGACATAACACACCTTCGCTGTATGAAATGCTCACCGGTAACTTCACCGGCGGCCTCGACCTGCATCAGGTCAGCGAACAGAATCAGGTGATTTTGTCCGTACTCGACAATATGCAGCGCATCCTCAACTGCCGCGCCGGCACGCTGGCGCATCTGCCGGACTATGGTCTGCCCGATATGACCAAAATCCTGCAGGGCATGCCGGGTACTGCCCATGAGCTGATTGGCACCCTGTCTGCTGTTCTGCTCAGGTATGAGCCGCGCCTGAAAAGCATCAGAGTGGTGCTGCTGGAGCAGGCGCAGCCCGGCGAACTGCGCTACGCGATTGATGCGGAACTGAAGGGATTCGGTCTGGTGCGGTACGGCACTGAGTTTATGCCGGAGGGGCGCGTTCTGTTGCGGCATCTCAGGCAGCAGCAATATCTTGATGGTAAAGCGCAAATCTAAGCGGCATTATTACGAACAAGGCTGAATAATAAAATAACATATGGATTTGAATATGAAAAAATTGATACCGCTGTTGGTTTTTAGTTTATTAGTGACTCTGCAGGCAGAGGCGGCCAGAGGCAGAAAACCCTGTTCTGGTGCAAAGGGTGGTATTGCACACTGTACCTCAGATGGACGTTTTGTTTGTAATGACGGAAGTCTGAGTCAGTCGAAGAAATTTTGCTCCAGGTATGATTCGTCAGATAACACGCAGCAGGCAAAACCACCGCTTAACAGCGGCAAAACGCAGGCCAAAAAGATCGCTACATCAAAGAAACAGCCACAGCCGGTGGTTCAGCCTCAGGATCAAAACGATTTGCAACCACGAAAACCGACTTGCGCTCCGCTTTATATGGCCAGCCAACCCGGCTATACGCATTTACCTATTTGCGTCGGTAATCAATATTAATTAAGGCGGGTAAGGGGGGGCGGTAAAGAAATATTTGCATCGTTCATCACTCAGAACAGGCAAAAAAACAGACTGCATAATTAATTATCCTCCCACGCTGTAAATACCTCACAGGGACAATAAGTCATGAATGACATGCCTGCCCGTCGGATTAAAACCGGCAGCGACCCGCGTAAGCTGCCGGATTATGCTGCTCTGCGTGAAGAGCTGAGCAAATTGACCCATCCGGCACGGCCGGATATAGACTGGCTTTACGTTGAACAACGCTGCCTTTCGCTGTTCGAACAAAACGGAGTGGAGTTGCAGACCGCGGCCTGGTACACGCTTGCCCGCATGCAGCTGGCTGGTTTAGTCGGATTGAATGAAGGTCTGGCGCTAGTGGAAGCGCTGGTGAGCCATCAGTGGGGAGCGCTGTGGCCGCAACCGATTCACGCGCGCATGGACATTCTCACCAGCCTGAGCCAGCGCGTGCAGCAGCAGATGCGCCCCCTTTCCCTGAATTATGGCGATCTGAGTCAGCTTTATCGTGCTGAACAATTGCTTACCCGGCTGGGGACCGTGTTACAGCGGCTGGAGCTTAAACATCTTAGCCAGCTTGATACATTGCGTGCTCTGATGCACAACAGTGCCGCCAGGCTGGAAAGCCGTGACGATACGACCAGCGACATCTTGCCCGGCACCACGCTAGATAACGGGGCGATATCCGCACACCCGCATGAAACGAAAACTCCGCATAGCGCCAGATGGGTGTATGTCGCGCAGCAGCAACATCAGCCAAAGATAAAGGTGCAGACAGCGGCGCTGTCCCGTAGTAATAAGTGACAATTTTTCAGTGCCGGGATGTTTACCATGTTGCTTATCAGCGTGGTCGCGGTGAGCGGCTGGCAATATATGCACCGGCCAGATCCACTGCAGGCTCAGCTCGCGGCATCGCTGGCTCCTGTACCTGCCACACTCACGCCACAGCAGCGGGATGTGCTGCGGCAGCAGACGTCCTTACCACCAGCTTTGCTTGCCGACACGCAGCAGCAGTTATCTCGTCTGGAACAACTCGCGCCCGACTGGAATATTGCGTATGGCCAGCAGCTGGTGGAGCAGGCGCAGGTGCTGTGGCCGGAACAGGCGGGTTCGCTATCAGCACGGTGGCAGCATCAGCTTGAGGCCAGCACGTTGCCAGCGCAAAACCTTGCGGCCTGGCATCAGGGAATGATGAAGCTGGCACAGTTAAGCGAGCGGCTGAATGGACTGGATGAGCAAAAAGGCAAATACATCACGGTGAGTGAGCTGAAGTCCTCGGTATTTGGCATGATGACCCGTTTTCAGCAGGCTGAGCCCATTGAGGAACAATTGCGGCAAATCCACTCGCTACCAGCCAGTGCCCCCCAGCGGCAGCAGCTTATCCGTCAGCTCGAACAGCACCTGCGATCGCAGATTTACACCTTGTGGCAGATGAAAAACAGCATTGGGGTGGCGGATCGACTGGGTGAATGACCTAAGGGTATGAACCGCGTAGCGGCTTCTTGACCCTCAACCTGGGCCGTGAAACCTCTACTGTCACTTGTGGAGATGGTGCTTTGAAGAAAAGTGAAACTGAAACAATTTCTTGATAAGGAAACTAGAGTAGCGCGGCGTGGCGCCATTTTTGTTATTTCATAATTGTGTTTTTATCAATGCGATGATAATTTAGAAACAAGCTCAGGCGCTCCGCCTAGAATGTGACAATCAACACCCAAAATTTGTTAGCTTTGCTTTCATTCGTGAAAGCGTTTGGATTTTCTCCAGACAAGTTCCGACGCCACACCATCGCCATCCCCGGCGGTGCCGTAGCTGACGGCATTACTTACGGTCGAGGAAAACAGAGGCTGCTGCTAACGAATGTTGATGTAAGCATCTCTGTTGAACTACACCCTTGATTATGGGGAGACCGTAAGTGATTTTGCTCATTTCATTCATGGACAATTAATGTGAGTTCAGACTTACCAAAAAATAAAAGCCGTGCGGGGATTTCTTCACTTGAAACTTTATCAAAGACTTTAGGTATTTCTATACCTGAACTTTTAGAAATTAAAGAAATACCATCAGATAAGCGTTACGAGAAAATACTAATACCAAAATCAGATGGTTCTAAGAGAATTGTCCATAAGCCTCATTATAAAATAAAAAAAGTTCAAAGAAAGATAAATTCTCGCATTTTTAAAGAGCTCGTAATTTGGCCCGATTTTTTATTTGGATCTGTGCCAAGTTATAATGACACTAGTGATTCTGTTAAAAGAGATTATGTGAGCTGTGCCTCTTTACATTGTGGTGCAAAATCTATACTTAAAATTGATATTAAAGATTTCTTTGATAATATTCATAAAGACTTGGTAAGGGATATTTTTAGTTCTTTTTTTAATTTCCGCGGTGTTGCATTGGAAGTTTTGGTTGATTTGTGTACTCATGGGGATTTTATTGTTCAAGGCGCACTTACATCAAGTTATATTGCCTCATTATGTTTGCATGATAAAGAAACGAATGTTGTAAGGAGAGCGAGAAGAAAAGGTTTGGTCTATACACGACTTGTAGATGATATAACCGTTTCATCAAAAGTCTTCGATTTTGATTTTAGTCAGATAAGAAAGCATATTGAAGATCTTTTGGCTGATAAGGATTTGCCTCTTAATAACGAAAAGAGTGGTGTTTTCCATAACTCAACTAAGCCATTGGTAGTTCATGGTTTGAGAGTAGACCATTCAAAACCACGATTGCCTTCAGATGAAGTTAAAAGAATACGTTCTTCATTGCATAATTTGATTGATCTATCCAAGAAAAACAACTCTAGAACGAGTATTGCCTATCGCAAAGAATATAATAGATGTATGGGGAGGATATATAAACTAAATCGTATGGGGCATGAAAAGTTTGATGTTTTTTTACCTAAAATTAAAGCTATAAACCCGCTTCCTTCATACAAAGATATTGTTGCGTGCAAAAAGGCAATCTCAAGTTTAGAAACCTCTCACAAAAATAATTTCCATAATAAAGACTGGTACTTAAGAAAGTATAACCTAGCTAGCTATCAGATTACAATAATTAACAGGGCTAAGTCTTTTGAGCTAATCGCTAAAGAGTTGAGGGAAAGACTGTCAAAGGTGAAACCAATTGAATAATTTCTCATTAAAAAAACTGATGTTTATTTTGCTCATTGCAGCCACTGTTAGTGTAATATTTTTAGGGTGTTCATTCTATCAAACAATGATGGATAAGAAAATGTATGAGCTTCCCTTTTGTCTTAAGAGTGAATGCATTAAATACATGGCTAAGCAGATGGATGGGACAATTAACTTGGCTCAAGGATTGGGTTGGATTGTAACTCTCTTTACTGGGATTGGTGGGGCATACTTAGCTCTTAAGACTTATATTACAGGTATAAGTAATAGCAACATTACAAATCACATTTCTCATATCAATATGTTTAGAGATTTTGTCAATCTTGAAGTTGCAAAAAGAAAAAGAATTTCCCCATCTTCTGTTGATGTTTATGTTTGGTATAATTTAATTTTCCCTAATTCAAAAAATGGAGATTTGATTTTTTGTTCTTCATATATCGATGTAGTAAACGGATTGAAAAAAGTAATAGATGAGGCAAATTATCACATTAGTTCAACACCTGGAGATTATGTCTATAAGATTCATCAGCAGAAAATGATTGAAGCTTTCAAAGTCTTAGGGGTTATTGTTAGTCGAGGTCCTAAGAATTCATATTTGGAGATTGAAGCCGAAGTTTTAGAGATTGTAGATTCAGTTAATTCTACGTTTATTTCTGGTCATCATTTGCTCAGTTTGATACCGAGGAAATATAGCTGAGTCCGAATTTTTATGAATGCTATGGCACCATTTCTTGTCAATGGTTTGAAGATAACGTATGATTGTAATTTTATTTTATTAATCTTTTGTCAATATGCAAAAACAGCATCTTAATCCACTTACTTTCGAAGCCATCTCAAGCAAAATCGTGCTCACTATATGGTGCAAGCTGTTTTCCGTAAGCCATCCATGATATTCAGTCCTCTTTTTCACCTTATTGATACTGGCATCACTCATTGGCTATCTAACGGAGTTCATGCCAGAAAAAACAAATCGATATTTGCTTGATATTTCCTTCATTATAATAAAAATTTCAATTCCTTGAGACGATAGCGGCACCAAATGAGAGCTGTGCTTATTCATTCGCCATTTCGCGATTTCCCACAGATCGTTAACCAAATAAAACTCACACCACGAAACCTTACTAAATTCAACGCTGCGAACACCAGTAAGCATAAGTAACTGTGTAGCGTATTTAGTCAGTGAGCTTCCCTGATACCCTTTAAGCGCTTCAACGAAAGCTGGAATCTCTGTCTGTGTCAGGAAAAAAGTAGTTCTTATGGGGCCTGTTTAATGTGATAGCTATATCGGGCGCAAAATTATATTTAGCTCTGCCCGTTACCCCAGAAAAGTTAAAAACTCCACCGCATTGGCGGCGGATCTTGCTCTAACGTAACACTGTCCTCAATTTTTTACAGGACGGTCAATCATTCAAGTGGCTGTTCGCTTGATAAGCCATTTCTGAATCGCCAGCCCTTAGGTCATTGGGTTCTATTAGCAGTGATAAGCATGCGCCATTATTGAAGGGGCATAGCTCTAGTACGCGTAGTCTGGGTTTGGGTATCGATGGCAACATATGTGTATAGAAAAAAGAACGAACCGGGTTTTACGCAAAACTATACATATCCGCGTAAGGATTCTATTAGACGTTAGCAGGCAAAATATGATAACAAAAAATGATTATCTTCTTGAAATGCAAGGCTTTTTAGATGCGGCAGGATGATATGAAATAAAAGATGGTGTCCCCTGCAGGAATCGAACCTGCAACTAGCCCTTAGGAGGGGCTCGTTATATCCATTTAACTAAGGAGACGTGCGGCGCGCAGTATAGCGCACCGTGCAGGGGATTTTAACCGTAGGCCGCCTGTTTGCTCAAAGTGTCAGCAATCAGGCGGTGGCGATCACGCTTTTTCCTGATTTTTCTGCCTCTCTTTACGCTTCTGTTCGGCTCGCGCTTTGGCTTTGGCCGCTTCGCTCATGTCGTTACGGATCTGCGCGTGACTGATCAGGGCAAAAATCAGCGTACCGCCGGTGATGTTGCCCAGCAGGGTGGGCAGTGCAAACGGCCACAAAAACTCCTGCCACGGCAGCGTGCCGGCAAACACCAGATACAGCACTTCAACCGAACCGACCACAATGTGTGCCAGATCGCCCAGCGCTACCAGCCAGGTCATCATCACGATCACCACAATTTTGGCGCCGCCAGCGTAAGGAAACATCCATACCATGGTGGCGATGATCCACCCCGAAATCACCGCGTTGGCAAACATTTCTCCCGGCGTGTGCTCCATCACTTTTTCGCTGATGGCGGTGAAGGCCTGGCGCGTAGCGTCATCGAAAATCGGCATATGATTAAACG
Source organism: Type-C symbiont of Plautia stali (assembly GCF_059730935.1). Classification (NCBI taxonomy): domain Bacteria; kingdom Pseudomonadati; phylum Pseudomonadota; class Gammaproteobacteria; order Enterobacterales; family Enterobacteriaceae; species Type-C symbiont of Plautia stali. The sequence continues at coordinate 1,338,463 of NZ_AP035923.1, forward strand.
CCAGCGCGCCCAGTGCGGTACCAATCAAATTGCCGATCAGCACCACGCTCCACAGCCTCAGTAGCAGCATAAAATTGCCGCCGGTGGGTTTATGCATCACCGGCAGTACGGCGGTGACGGTATTCTCGGTAAACAGCTGCTGGCGCGCCATAATCACGATGACAAAACCAAAGGTGTAGCCAAGATTCTCCAGAAGATAGGCACCGGGCACGCCAGCGAGGTGTACCTGAAAAATGCCTTTCGCCATCAGCGAGGCGCCCATTGATAAGCCGGCGGCAATCGCTGACCACAGCAGCGCCATGCCGTCGCGTTCCAGCTCCTTTTCCCCATCCTGTCGAATCTCTTCATGGATCGCCGCAGCCCGCGAGGGCAGGGCGTCTTCGTCCACTTCAATATCCGTGCCTTGTTCTTTTTCTTCACTGTCCACGTCATTGTCATGCGTGCTATTTGATGGCGATGGCTTCATTTTTTCTCCCGGTGATAATGCCAGTGCGTAATAAGCGTAGACGCTTTTAGCAAGGGCGAAATGTTACAAAGATTCAAATTAAGAGTAACAAGAGATTAGCAAAGGTGGTTTTTTGAGCGCTTTCTTGATCTGATGCGCATGAATACCCCATTTGGGGGAAGGGGGAGCTTGCGCACAGACTTCGGCCCCTGGTTTGAGTGTGGTATTATTCACGCCTCATTTATTGCTATGAATCTCCCTTCTATGCTCGAAGTGATTAATCTCGCCTGCGTTCGCGATGAGCGAACCCTGTTCCACGGACTGAGTTTTCAGGTGCAGGCGGGCGATGTGGTGCAAATCGAAGGGCCTAACGGCGCAGGCAAAACTTCACTGTTGCGACTGCTGGCTGGGTTAAGCCGGCCAGAGCAGGGCGAAGTACGCTGGCAACAGCAGTCTATTCGCCGGCAGCGCGAAATATGGCAGCAAAACCTGCTGTATCTCGGCCATCATCCGGGCGTGAAATCGGTGCTGTCGCCGCGGGAGAATCTGCATTTCTGGCACGGCGATCGCAGTGAAGACATGCTTTATGACGCGCTGGAGCAGGTCAATCTGCTGGGCTATGAAGAGGTGCCGGTGGCTCAGCTTTCTGCCGGGCAGCAGCGGCGCGTGGCGCTGGCGCGACTGTGGCTCAGCCCGGCTCCGGTGTGGATTCTGGATGAGCCGCTGACCGCCATCGACAAACACGGCGTGGAAAAATTAATGGCGCGCTTCGCCGAACATGCCGATAACGGTGGCGTGGTGATTCTGACGACCCATCAGGATCTGCCGGACAGCCATGCGCGCGTGCGCAAAATTCGTCTTACATCGGAGTGGGCGTGATGCTAGGCCGGGTTATTCAGCGTGAGTTAAAGATTGCCTTTCGCAGCGGCGCGGAAGTGGTTAATCCGCTGTGGTTTTTTCTGATCGTGATTACGCTGTTCCCGTTAGGCATTGGCCCTGAGCCGCAGCAGCTGGCGCGCATCGCACCTGGCGTCGCCTGGGTAGCCGCGCTGCTGGCATCGCTGCTGGCGCTGGAGCGGCTGTTTCGCGACGACTTTCTTGATGGATCGCTGGAGCAGTTGCTGTTGCTGCCGACGCCGCTGCCGATCACCGTGCTGGGCAAGGTGATTGCGCACTGGCTGATTACCGGGCTGCCGCTGATTTTACTCTCGCCGCTCGCGGCGCTGCTGCTGTCGCTGGATTTTGCTGGCTGGCGGGCAATGGCGCTGACGCTGCTAATCGGCACGCCAACCCTGAGTTTTCTCGGTGCGATTGGCACCGGCCTGACCGTCGGGCTGCGGCGCGGCGGCGTATTGCTGAGTTTACTGGTGTTGCCGCTGTCGATACCGGTACTGATTTTTGCCAGCGCGGCGATTGATGCGGCCGGTCAGGGGTTACCGATCGGCGGTTATCTGGCGATCCTCGGCGCCATGCTGGCGGTCAGCGCCACGCTGTCGCCGTTTGCGACCGCTGCCGCGCTGCGCATCAGTCTGCATTAAGGCGGGCCTCCGGCAGAGAGGTCGCCATCCGAATTCTTGTTTAGTGTGAGCAATGTCAATGTGGAAATGGTTACACCAGTGGGCAAAGCCTGAGCGGCTTTACCAGCTATGCGGTCGCTTGATTCCCTGGTTCGCAATCCTGGGCGTCGGTGCGTTGCTGCTCGGCTGGATTTGGGGATTCGGCTTTGCGCCGGCGGATTATCAGCAGGGCAACAGCTTCCGCATCATGTACATTCACGTGCCGGCGGCGATGTGGTCGATGGGCGTCTATGCCTCGATGGCCATCGCCGCCTTCATCGGCCTGGTGTGGCAGATGAAAATGGCCGATCTGGCGGCTGCCGCGATGGCGCCGATTGGTGCGGTGTTTACCTTTATCGCACTGGTGACCGGCTCGGCGTGGGGCAAGCCGATGTGGGGCACCTGGTGGATTTGGGATGCGCGTCTGACTTCTGAACTGGTGCTGCTGTTCCTCTATATGGGCGTGATTGCGCTCTATCACTCTTTCGACGATCGCCGCACCGCCGGACGCGCGGCCGGCATCCTGATTCTGGTCGGCGTGGTTAACCTGCCGATTATCCACTTCTCCGTGCAGTGGTGGAACACGCTGCATCAGGGCTCGTCGGGCATTCTGCAACAGGCGATCGATCCCAGCATGCGCACGCCGCTGCGCTGGTCGATTCTCGGCTATCTGCTGGTGTTTGGTGCGCTCACCCTGATGCGTCTGCGCAATCTGATTCTGTTTACCGAGCGTCACCGCCCGTGGGCGATTGACGTGGCGCAGGGAGGACGCAAAGCATGACGCCTGCCTTCTCATCGTGGAGCGAGTTTTTCGCTATGGGCGGCTATGCCTTTTACGTCTGGCTGGCCGTGTGTTTTACGCTGATTCCGCTGATCGGTCTGGTGCTGCACACCGTGTTGTTCCGTCGCCGCCTGCTGGCAGATATTCGCCAGCGTCAGTCCCGCGAGCGCCGCATCCGCGCGGCAAAAGCTAAACAAGCTGCCAGTGAAGCAGCAGGAGAGTCCGTGTGAATATCCGTCGTCGTAACCGCCTGTATGTGGTGGTGGCGGTGCTGGTGGGCTTAGGCCTTGCCACGTCGCTGGTGATGTACGCGCTGCGTTCCAACATCGACCTGTTCTACACCCCGAGTGAAATTCTCTACGGCAAAGGTGAGGATCACCAGAAGCCGGAGGCCGGTCAGCGCCTGCGCGTCGGCGGCATGGTGATGCCCGGTAGCGTCAAACGCGATCCGAAAACGCTGGCGGTGTCGTTCAAACTGTATGATGCCAACGGCGTGGTCAGCGTCAGCTACGAAGGCATTCTGCCGGATCTGTTCCGCGAAGGGCAGGGCGTGGTGGCGCAGGGCGTGCTGGAGGACGGGAATCTGGTCAACGCCAAAGAGGTGCTGGCGAAGCACGATGAGAAGTACACGCCGCCGGAAATTCAGGACGCAATGAAGAAGAATCATAACGGACCGGCAGCGGCCTATCAGCAGGCGGGTACGCAATCATGATGCCGGAAATTGGCAGCTTTCTGCTGTGTCTGGCGCTGGGCTTAGCGCTGTTATTAAGTATTTATCCGCTGTGGGGCGCAGCGCGTCAGGATGGCCGGCTGATGGCGCTGGCGCGTCCGCTCACCTGGGGCATGTTCCTGTGCATCGCCGCCGCGTTCCTCGTGCTGGTGCACGCGTTTGTGGTCAACGATTTTACCGTCGGCTACGTTGCCACCAACTCCAATTCGCTGCTGCCGGTGTATTATCGCATCGCCGCCACCTGGGGCGCGCATGAAGGGTCGCTGCTGCTGTGGGTGCTGCTGCTCAGCACCTGGACATTAGCGGTGGCGATTTTCAGCCGCGGCATGCCGCAGGATGCGCTGGCGCGCGTGCTGGCGGTGATGGGGATGATCAATTTCGGCTTCCTGTTGTTCATCATCCTCACCTCGAATCCGTTTACGCGCACGCTGCCGAACTTCCCGATTGATGGGCGCGACCTCAACCCGATGCTGCAGGATATCGGGCTGATCTTCCATCCGCCGCTGCTCTATATGGGCTATGTTGGCTTCTCGGTGGCGTTTGCCTTTGCCATTGCGTCGCTGATGGCAGGCCGGCTGGATACCGCCTGGGCGCGCTGGTCACGTCCGTGGACCACCGCGGCATGGGTATTTCTGACTATTGGTATCGTGCTCGGTTCCGCGTGGGCGTATTACGAACTCGGCTGGGGCGGCTGGTGGTTCTGGGATCCAGTCGAAAACGCGTCCTTTATGCCGTGGCTGGCCGGTACTGCGCTGATGCACTCATTGGCGGTGACAGAAAAACGCGGCAGCTTTAAGTCGTGGACGGTGCTGCTGGCGATTACCGCGTTCTCATTGAGCCTGCTGGGCACCTTCCTGGTGCGTTCCGGCGTGCTGGTATCGGTGCACTCGTTCGCCTCGGATCCGGCGCGCGGGATGTTTATCCTCGCCTTCCTGGTGATTGTCATCGGCAGTTCGCTGCTGCTGTACGCCCTGAAAGGGGGCCAGGTGCGCAGCCGTGTGCAGAGCGAAGCCTGGTCACGCGAATCCTTCCTGCTCGGCAACAACGTGCTGCTGATTGCCGCAATGCTGGTGGTGCTGCTCGGTACGCTGCTGCCGCTGGTGCATAAACAGCTCGGGCTGGGCAGCATTTCGGTTGGCGAGCCGTTCTTCAATACCATGTTCACCTGGCTGATGGCGCCGTTCGCGCTGATGCTCGGCATCGGGCCGCTGGTGCGCTGGCGCCGCGATGAGCCGCAAAAGCTGTGGAAGCGGCTCGGCGTGGGTCTGCTGGTGACGCTGATCCTGTCGATCGTGCTGCCGTGGCTGTTGCAGGATCGCATCGAAGCGATGACGGTGATTGGCCTGCTGATGGCCATCTGGGTGATCCTGCTGACGCTGATGGAGGTGCACGAACGCGCTACCCATCGGCATCGTTTTCTGGCGGGATTGCGCCATCTGTCGCGCAGCCACTGGGGCATGGTGCTGGGCCATCTTGGCGTGGCGGTGACGGTGGTGGGCATTGCCTTCAGCACCCAATACAGCGTTGAGCGTGACGTGCGCATGAAGGCCGGCGACAGCGTGGATATCCACAACTATCACTTTATTTTCCGCGACGTGCATAATCTGCAGGGCCCCAACTACAGCGGCGGCGTGGCGATTATCGATGTCACACGCAACGGTAAGCCAGAAGCGGTGCTGCATGCAGAGAAGCGCTTCTATACCGCAGCGCGCACCATGATGACGGAAGCGGCGATCAGCGGCGGCTTCACGCGCGATCTCTACGCGGCGCTGGGCGAAGAGCTGGATGACGGTTCCTGGGCGGTGCGTATTTATTACAAACCCTTTGTACGCTGGATCTGGTTCGGCGGCGTGTTTATGGCGGTGGGCGGCCTGCTGTGCCTGCTCGATCCGCGCTATCGCTCGCGCAAAAAAGCGCAGCGCGAGGAACTGGCATGAATAAAAAGATCCTGTTTATTCCTTTAGTCCTGTTTCTGCTGCTGGCGGCGGCGCTGCTGTGGCAGCTGACGCGCAACGCCAGCGGTGACGATCCTACGCGCCTCGAATCGGCGCTGATCGGTAAACCAGTGCCGGTGTTTAAACTCGAAGCGCTGGATCAGCCGGGCAAAATCTATAACCAGCAGGTGCTGACCGATGGCAAACCGCTGCTGCTGAATGTCTGGGCCACCTGGTGCCCGACCTGCCGCGCCGAGCATCAATATCTCAACACGCTGGCGGAGCAGGGCATTCGCGTGGTTGGCCTCAATTACAAAGACGACCGCAGCAAAGCCGTCACCTGGCTCAACACGCTCGGCAATCCGTATGCGCTGAGCCTGTATGACGGCGACGGCATGCTCGGTCTGGATCTCGGCGTCTACGGCGCGCCGGAGACCTTCCTGATTGATGGTCACGGCATTATCCGCTACCGCCACGCCGGCGACATGAACGACCGGGTGTGGAATGAAGAGGTGAAGCCGCTGTGGCAGAAATACAGCAAGGAGGCGGGCGTATGAAACAGCTGCTTATGTTGCTCGCGAGTCTGCTGCTGAGCACCAGCCTGTGGGCCGCGATCGATACTTATCAGTTCGATTCGGTCCAGCAGGAGGAGCAGTATCGCGAGCTCACCGCATCGCTGCGCTGCCCGAAGTGCCAGAACAACAGTATTGCCGACTCCAACGCGATGATTGCCGCCGACATGCGGCTGAAAGTGTATGAGCTGATGAAGCAGGGCCAGAGCCGCCAGCAGATCATTGATTACATGGTGGCGCGTTATGGCAACTTCGTCACTTATGAACCGCCGGTGACGCCGTCGACGCTGATTCTGTGGGTCGGACCGGCACTGTTTGTGGTGCTCGGCGGGCTGATTATTATTCTGCGCAGCCGACGCGGCAACGCGCGCAGCGAGCTGGATGACGATGAACAACAGCGCCTTGCGGCGATTCTAAAGCGTGACGGGAAGCCGTAATGACTGGATTCTGGATTACCCTGATTATTTTACTGGCGGCGGCGACGGCGCTGTTTGTCGGTGCCGGCTGGCGGCAGCGTCAGGCCAGCAGCGGCGATCGCGATCGCCTCAATACTGATTTTTATCAGCAGCGTCTGCGCGAGCTGGAGCATGATGAAGCCGAGGGCGTGGTCAGTGAACGTCCGGAGATGGTGCGCGAACTGCAGCAAACGCTGCTGACCGACGTGCCCGGTGACGCGGCGGCACACGCGCATCACAGCAGCCGCTGGGTACTGCTGCCGGGCGTGATCGTCCTGGTTCTGGTATCGGTGGGCGTTTATCTGAAAACCGGTGGCCTCGCCCAGCTGGCGGGCTGGCAGAGCGTGCAGCAGGAGTACCCGGCGCTGCGCGCGCGGGTGATGGATCCCAATGCGCAGCCGCTGACCATGGAAGAGCTGGCGCGTCTGCAGCTCGGTCTGCGCACCTCGCTGCAAAACGATCCGCAAAACCTCAATGACTGGGCAATGCTGGGTCGCCTCGGCATGGTGCTGAACAACGCCACCGATGCCAGCCAGGCCTTTGAGCACGCTTTGCAGCTGGCGCCGGACAACCTTGAACTGCAGCAGGATTATGCCGAAGTGCTGACGCGCTCCAGCGATCCGCAGGATAACCGCCAGGCCAATATGCTGCTGAAAGACCTGCTGAAGCGCGACCACAGCAACGTGCGCACCCTCAGTCTGCTGGCGTTCAATGCCTTTGAGCAGCAGCAGTATGGCGAAGCGATTGGCGCGTGGCAGGTGATGCTGAAGCTGCTGCCGGCCGGCGATCGACGCATTACCATGATAGAGCGCAGCATTGAACAAGCGAAAACCGACGCGGGACAGCAAAATAGCCAGCTTGCATTGACGGTGAGCTTAACGCCAGAGGCAGAAAAAATGTTACCGCCGGGCGGAGTGTTGTATATTTCTGTGTCTGACGGTGTTTCACCGGTGCCTGTGGCTGTAAAGCGTTTACCGCTCAGCCACTTCCCGCTATCGCTTACGCTGGATGACAGCAACGCCATGATGCCGGATCGCCTGCTTTCGGCGCAGCATCAGGTGCAGATCAGGGTGCGCATTTCGCGCGATGGTAGTGCTAATCCGCAGTCCGGCGACTGGTTTGGTTTAAGCGCGGTCACCCCCTGGGATGGTCACCAGCCGATGGCTGTTGAGGTCAATCAGCAGCAGCCCTGAAGCGATACACCTTTTATCTGCACAGGGAGAGAAGAATGAATAATCGCCTGACCGGCCTGGCGCTGGCCAGTTTACTGCTGGTGGGATGTGCCAGTTCCAAACCGGCCGACGAGACGACGCCTGCGCAGCGCAGCGATCCGCTCGAAGGGTTCAACCGCACGATGTTTAACTTCAACTACAACGTGCTGGATCCCTATGTGGTGCGCCCGGTGGCGGTTGCCTGGCGTGATTACGTGCCGGTGCCGGCCCGTACCGGGCTGAGCAACTTCCTCGGTAACCTTGATGAACCGGCCAGCATGGTGAACTCGATTCTGGTCGGCGAGCCGCGTCAGGCGGGCATTCACTTTACCCGTTTCTTCCTGAATACCGTGCTCGGCCTTGGCGGTTTCATCGACGTCGCCGGCAAAGCCAATCCCCAGCTGGCGCGTGAAGTGCCGCACCACTTTGGCAGCACGCTGGGCCGTTATGGTGTTGGCTACGGTCCGTACGTGGTGCTGCCAGGTTACGGCAGCTTTACCGTGCGTCAGGATGGCGGCGACTACGTCGATACGCTTTATCCGGTGCTGAGCTGGCTAACCTGGCCGATGTCGATTGGTAAATGGACGCTGGAAGGGGTGGAAACGCGCGCGCAGCTGCTTGATTCCGACGGCCTGCTCAGACAGCAGCAGGATCCGTACGCCTTTATCCGTAACGCCTATTTCCAGCGTAACGATTTCCTCGCCAGCGGCGGCAAGCTGAAGCCGGAGGAGAATCCGAACGCCAGCGCGATTCAGGACGATTTAAAAGATATCGACTCCCAGTAAACAACAACGGCGACCAACAGGTCGCCGTTTTGTTTGCAGCTGGCGACCCGCATGGGCCGCTGCACTGATTATCAAAACTTGTAGTTAAAGTTAGCGCCGTACAGCCAGGCCTTACCTTCGGAATTAAAGGTATAAGGACCTTCTTTCACCGTCACGTGCTGACCGTGCATATAGGAAACACCGACATCAACCGACGCGTCCGGCGTGAAGGCGTAAGACGCACCGGCGCTCAGCCACAGGCGATCCTGATCCGGAATCGAGATAGAACGTTTATCCGCCGGCACCGGGCTGTCATCAAACGCGATACCGGTACGGAACGTCCAGTTATCGTCGTAGTTGTAGGTGGTACCTAACGCGATGCGATATGCATCACGGTAGCCTTCATCTTTATAGAACAGCGTCTGGCCGTTGCTGCCGGTGGCTTTCAGCTCCTGGAACTGGCTCCAGCTGGTATAGGCGAGGCTGTAGTGCACCGCCCACTGTGGCGCCACTTTATGCCAGCCGGACACTTCCCACATTTCCGGCAGGTTCAGCGTCAGCGAACCCGGAATGGTGGCGCCGCTGGTGCCATACGGCAGACCCAGCGCAATCGCCTGCGGCGTGCCGTTAAAGGCGCGCGGGATATTGCTCTTATAGTCGCCGTCGAAGTCGATCTTCACTTTGGAACGATAGGTGAAGCCGAAGCGGTTGTTTTTATCCACTTCATACAGGATACCGGCGTTCCAGCCGTAGCCCCATTCGTCACCTTTCAGGTGCGCGACCTGGGTATCGGCCGGCAGACCGGCGCGGGCACCGGCTTCACCGGCGTAGCGCTCAATTTTCGCTTTGGCGTACACCGCGTCAAAGCCGACGCCGAAGCTGAAGTTATCATTTAACCGATAAGCGGTGCTGAGGTTGAAGTTGCCGGTCATCAGATCGGTTTTGCCACCAAAGCCGCCCGCGGTGTAGCCGTTATTAAATTCGGTGGCCAGACCGTAGTTCGAGGTGGCCGAGGCGCCAATCCACCACTGATCGTTAATCGGATGCACATAATGGATGTTCGGGATCCACTGGTTTGGCGCAATATTGCTGGCGTTGAGGCTGTTGCCGGTCGGGCTGTTACCGCTGATATCCACTTCCGGGTCGATATAGACGGCACCGATGGAGAAAGAAGGGCGGTCCATCAGGGCCATGGTGGCTGGGTTACGGCTGGCAGAGGCGGCGGTATCACCCATGGCGCCTTCACCGGAATAGGCGCGGCCCAGGCCGATTGCTGAGAATTCGTTAAGTTGAAAGCCTGCGGCGTAGACGTGAGAAGAGACGAGCGCCACTGCAGCTGCCACAGCTGACTTTGCAAACAGGTTCTTATGGTTCATGACCACAACCTCATCTAAATTATTATTAAACGTAGTTACGTCGCGTAACAAAGGACGGCGGATTGTAGGGACTGACGATACAGACACATATCAGACCAGTGCGACGAGTATAGGTCCGACCTGTGTATTTGTTGCAATATTGTTTTTAAAATATTTCTGCTTTGATCGATAAAATCAGATCTGCTTAACAAAATCCTTGCGGTTCTGCTCCAGCATAGCGAGTCAAATTTGTTTTGGATCAAATTTTAGTGTGATATTCGTCACTTAGCGGTCGGAAGATAGCCGCGACGTGGCATCCGGCGTACACTTTGCAGCAGAAAATGATCCGATAGTGTTGATTTATCGTCAGGAGAAAAACATGACTGATGCCATTAGAAACTGTAGTGCGAACGAAACGGCAGCCTGCTGCTGCGTTGACGTGGGCACCGTGATGGACAATACCGATTGCAGCGCCAGCTGGTCAGGCGTGTTCGCTGACCATCAGGCGGCAGAAGCAATGCTGGTCGAGCTGAGCGCCAAAGCGCGCCAGGTGGAGTCCGATCCGTGCGAGATTCACTCGCGCTTTACCGACGAAGCAGACGGCGTGCGCCTGGACGTCGATTTCACCTTTGCCTGCCAGGCCGAAACGCTAATTTTCCAGCTCGGCTTACGCTAATCCCGCCGCTGCCGACCCGCTTTTTCGGCAGCGTTGCCTCTTTTTCGTGTTACTCCTCGCACTTTTTTTCTTCTGTTATTGGCGACTTAGCAACACCTGGTTAACACTGATGATCAGGTCAGACCTGTTGGGCAATGATGCTCAGGTCGTAAATTACAGGTGAGTGCAATGAGCAAAGCGCAGCCGCTGCTGACGCGTCAGGGCGAACGTATCGCCATTACCCACGGATTACGCACCCCGTTTGCCCGCCAGGCAAGCGACTTTCATGGCATTCCGGCGCTGGAGCTGGGGCGCATGGTGGTCAGCGAATTAATGGCGCGCAGCGAATTGCCGGTGGAGGTGATCGATCAGCTGGTGTTCGGCCAGGTGGTGCAGATGCCGGAAGCCCCCAACATCGCGCGTGAAATCGTGCTGAGCAGCGGACTGAGCGTGCACACCGATGCCTACAGCGTGAGCCGCGCCTGCGCCACCAGCTTTCAGGCAGTGGCCAACGTGGCGGAAAGCCTGATGGCCGGGACCATTGATGCAGGTATTGCCGGTGGCGCTGACTCCTCCTCGGTGCTGCCGATTGGCGTCAGCAAAACGCTGGCGCGCGCGCTGGTTGACCTCAATAAAGCCCGCACCCTGAGCAAAAAATTACACATCTTACGCCGCCTGCGCCCACGCGATCTGTTGCCGGTGCCGCCGGCCGTGGCGGAATACTCCACCGGTTTACGCATGGGCGACACCGCCGAGCAGATGGCCAAAACGCACGGTATTACGCGTGAGCAGCAGGACGCGCTGGCGCTGCGCTCGCACCAGCGTGCGGCACAGGCCTGGCAATCCGGCGTGCTGGCGCAGGAAGTGATGCCGGCATTTGTGCCGCCGTGGAAAGCACCGATTGAGCAGGACAACAACATTCGCTTTAACGCCAGCGCGGCGGATTATGCAAAGCTGCGTCCGGCGTTTGACCGTCGCCACGGCTCGGTTACCGCGGCCAACAGCACGCCGCTGACCGATGGCGCGGCGGCGCTGATTCTGATGCGCGAAGGACGCGCGCGTGAGCTGGGCATTACACCGCTCGGTTACCTGCGCAGCTATGCGTTTGCCGCGATTGATGTCTGGCAGGACATGTTGCTCGGACCGGCTTACGCATCACCGCTGGCGCTGGATCGCGCCGGCATTACCCTCGGCGATCTGACGCTGATCGACATGCATGAAGCCTTTGCCGCGCAGACGCTGGCCAACCTCAGGCTGTTTAACGATGAACGCTTTGCGCGCGAGGTGCTGAAGCGCGATCGCGCGCTGGGCGAAGTCGACGAGACGCGTTTCAACGTGCTGGGCGGTTCCATCGCCTACGGTCATCCGTTCGCCGCCACCGGCGCGCGCATGATCACGCAAACGCTGCATGAGCTGCGGCGGCGCGGCGGCGGCTTAGGGCTGGTGACCGCCTGTGCCGCTGGCGGATTAGGCAGCGCGATGGTTCTGGAGGCCGAATAATGAGCGAATCTGCATTCCATTTACAGATGCGTCCGGATCACGTTGCGGTGATCACCATTGATGTTCCGGGCGAAAAGATGAACACCCTGAAAGCGGAGTTTGTGCCGCAAATCCGCGCGGTGCTGGCGGAGGCGCGCAGCGATGCGCAGCTGGCGGGCATCGTGCTGATTTCGGGCAAACGCGACAACTTTGTCGCTGGTGCGGACATCAGCATGATCGCCAGTTGTGAAACGGCGCAGCAGGCTGAAGCGCTGGCGCGGCAGGGACAGGAAGTGATGGCGGAGATCGCCGCGCTGCCGTTCCCGGTGGTCGCCGCCATTCATGGAGCCTGTCTTGGCGGCGGGCTGGAGCTGGCGCTGGCCTGCGATGCGCGCATCTGCTCGCTGGATGAGAAAACCCGTCTCGGCCTGCCGGAGGTGCAGCTCGGCCTGTTGCCCGGTTCCGGCGGTACCCAGCGGTTGCCGCGTCTGATTGGTGTGCAGCAGGCGCTGCCGCTGATCCTCAGTGGCAAACAGCTGCGCGCTAAGCAGGCGCTAAAGCTTGGCCTGGTGGATGATGCGGTGCCGCAGGCGATTCTGCTGGCAACCGCCGTGGCACGTGTCCATAAAGGAAAGCACGCCACACGCAGCCTGTCGCGCCGCGATCGCCTGCTGCAGGGGCCGCTGGCGCGTCCGCTGCTGTTTACGCTGGCCAAACGCCAGACTGATGGTAAAACCCACGGTAACTATCCGGCCACCGACCGCATTTTGCAGGTGGTGCGCATCGGGCTGGAGCAGGGCAGCGCCGCCGGTCACGCCGCGGAAGCGCGTGCGTTTGGCGAGCTGGCGATGACCGCGCAGTCGGACGCACTGCGCAGCCTGTTTTTTGCGTCCACCGCCCTGAAGAAAGAGCCGATGGCGGATGCGCCGCCGCGCCCGCTGCAGCAGATCGGCGTGCTGGGCGGCGGGTTGATGGGCGGCGGGATTGCCAGCGTCACCGCGCTGAAAGCCGGTCTGCCGGTGCGAATCCGCGATATCAACCTGAACGGCGTTAACCACGCGCTGCAGTACAGCTGGGATTTGCTGAGCAAAAAGGTGAAACGGCGCCAGCTCAAGCCGGCGGAACGCCAGCAGCAGATGGCGCGCATCAGCGGCGGCACCGATTATCAGGGCTTCCGCCAGCGCGATCTGGTGATCGAAGCGGTGTTTGAGGATCTGGCGCTGAAGCAGCAAATGGTGGCCGAGATTGAAGAACACTGTCAGCCGCACACTATCTTTGCGTCTAACACCTCTTCGCTGCCGATTGCGCAGATCGCCGCCGGCGCGCAGCGCCCGGAGAATGTTATCGGCCTGCACTTCTTCAGCCCGGTAGACAAGATGCCGCTGGTTGAGGTAATTCCGCACAGCGGCACGTCGGCGCAGACGCTGGCCACCACGGTGGAACTGGCGCGCCGTCAGGGCAAAACCGCCGTGGTGGTGGCTGACCGTCCCGGCTTTTATGTTAACCGGATTCTCGCGCCCTATATAAATGAAGCCATGCGTTGTCTGCTGGAGGGCGAGCCCATTGAACACATTGATAGCGCACTGGTGAAATTTGGTTTTCCGGTCGGCCCGCTACAATTGCTGGATGAAGTTGGTATTGATGTCGGCAGCAAAATCAGCCCGATTCTCGAACAGGCTTACGGTTCACGCTTCAGCGCGCCGCAGGCGGTGAGCGCTATCCTGGCCGACGATCGCAAAGGGCGCAAAAACCGGAAAGGCTTTTATGATTATCAGCGCACGCGCTGGCCGCGCAAACGTCAGGCCGATGCCAGTCTGTACCGCCTGCTGCAGTTAAAACCCCAGGCGAAACAGAGCGAGCAGCAGATCGCCACGCGCTGCGTGATGCTGATGCTTAACGAGGCGGTACGTTGTCTCGACGAAGCGGTGATCCGCAGCGCCCGCGACGGCGACATCGCGGCAGTGTTTGGCATCGGGTTTCCGCCGTTTCTCGGCGGGCCGTTCCGCTATATTGACCAGCGTGGTGCGGGCGAGATCGTCAATACATTACGTACATTAATGCAGCAATACGGCGAGCGTTTTACGCCCTGTGACGCGTTAGTGGCAATGTCAGAAGGGAAAACGAATTTTTACACTTCTGCACATTCATGAATAGCCGCACGGATTCAGCGGGTTAGAATCGGGGCCGCACAGTGCCTGGCGCGGCACCATTCTGAGATATGCTTATTTAATAAACAACCGGTTGACTATACTCAAGCCATTGGGGTAAAACACAGCGTTCATTCGCAGAATGAAGCGTCTGGTGCTGTGGTACCCGGCGATATCGACAAACAACAGCGGTGCTTTATGCAAGTTTTTATCATGCGTCACGGCGACGCAGCTCTGGAAGCAGCGAGTGATGCGGTTCGTCCTCTCACCCTGTGTGGCTGCGACGAATCACGTCAGATGGCGAGCTGGCTGAATGGTCAGACGCCGGGAATCGATAAGGTGCTGGTCAGCCCTTATCTGCGCGCCGGGCAAACGCTCGCCACGGTACGTGAAGCGCTGAAACTGCCGGAAGGGCAGGAAGTGCTGCCAGAACTGACGCCAGGCGGCGATCCGGGCATGGTCGCCTGTCATTTACAGGCGCTGGCGGTGCAGGGTGCGCACGCGGTGCTGGTGATTTCGCATCTGCCGCTGGTCGGTTATCTGGTTTCCGAACTCTGCCCGCAGGAAGCGCCACCGATGTTCGCCACCTCCGCCATTGCCTGCGTGGAGTTCGATGCCGACGCCTGTGAAGGCAAGCTGGCGTGGCAGGTGAGTCCGGCCAAATTAGCCAAAGCCATGTAATTCCCCGTCATACTTCAGGCTGCAGCTGCGTTGGCTGCGTCAATTCACCCCAGTCACTTACTGATGTAAGCTCCTGGGGATTCCCCGTCATATTTCAGGCCGCAGCGGCGTTGGCTGCGTCAATTCACCCCAGTCACTTACTAATGTAAGCTCCTGGGGATTCATTTCCTTGCCGCCTTGCTGCGACCTGAATTATTTCGGGGAATGATGTGCGTAATATTCCTGAACCGCCGCTAAATAAATACCTGGCCTGTCAGGGTAACTCCGGCGGCTGCCACTCTTCGACTTCAATCAATACCAGCAGCGCGGCGTCGCCGCCAAACAGTTTGGGTGCCTGGTGAAACGCCATCACGTGCGGATGCTGTGCCAGCCACAGCGGGGTTTGCTGCTTGAGAATGTGCTTGCCGTGACCGGTCATCACGCTGGCACAGAAAATATGCTCGCGGCGGCAGGCGGCAATCAGCGCGCCGAGTTCCTGTTTCGCCTGAAGCTGGGTTAACCCGTGCAGATCGAGAAAAATCTCTGGCGTGTAATCGCCACGCCGTAATTTTTTCAGCTCGTAATGGCTGACGTCGGCGCGCACGTAGCGCGTCGGCCCGTCGCTGGAGAGCAGGGGCTGAAACTCATCGGAGAAATAATGGCTGTTATCGGCCTGCTCAGACAGCAGCCGCTTCAGCGGCACTTCACGGCTTTTCACTGCCGGTTTGTGCACGATCGTATCCTGTTTCAGCTGGCGCGTACCGCTCATTAGCTGGCGGAACAGCGCCTGGTCGTCCTGGCTTAGCGGCGTCTTTTTACTCATGTCTCAGTGAATCATCAGAAATGGCGGGTGTCTGGCCGTTACCTTACCGCTAAGCGTCAACAAATGTCAGCTTTTTCACCTCGCTGCGCTGAATTCTGCCCGGCTTCATGGCACACTATCGGCCGATTGATTTTATGGCCTGCGGAGGGCTACGTGGACAAGATTTTCGTCGATGAGGCAGTGAACGAACTGCACACCATTCAGGATATGCTGCGCTGGGCAGTAAGCCGCTTTTCGGCGGCGGGCATCTGGTACGGCCACGGCACGGACAATCCCTGGGACGAAGCGGTCCAACTGGTGCTGCCGACGCTGTGGCTGCCGCTGGATATTCCGGAAGACATGCGCCACGCGCGTCTGACCGCCAGCGAACGTCACCGCATCGTGGAACGCGTCATCCGTCGCGTTAACGAGCGCATTCCGGTGGCCTATCTCACCAACAAAGCCTGGTTCTGCGGCCATGAATTCTACGTCGATGAGCGCGTGCTGGTGCCGCGTTCACCGATTGGCGAGCTGATCGAAAACCGCTTTGCCGGCCTGATCAACGAAGCGCCACGCCACATTCTCGATATGTGCACCGGCAGCGGCTGTATCGCCATCGCCTGTGCGTACGCCTTCCCGGAGGCGGAAGTGGATGCCGTCGATATCTCCACCGACGCGCTGGCCGTGGCCGAACAGAATATTGAAGAGCACGGTCTGCTGCATCACGTCACGCCGATTCGCGCCGACCTGTTCCGCAATCTGCCGCAGGTTAAATATGATCTGATCGTCACCAATCCACCGTACGTCGATGCCGAAGACATGGACGACCTGCCGAACGAATATCGCCACGAGCCGGAGCTCGGTCTGGCCGCGGGCAGCGACGGCCTGAAGCTGGTGCGCCGCATCCTGGCCTGCGCGCCGGACTACCTCAGCGAGCAGGGCGTGCTGATTTGCGAAGTCGGTAACAGCATGGTGCACATGATGGAGCAGTATCCGGACGTGCCTTTTACCTGGCTGGAGTTTGATAACGGCGGTGACGGCGTGTTCATGCTGACGCGCGATCAAATCGTCGCAGCGCAGTCGCACTTCTCATTCTATAAAGACTAAAAATCGGGGCGAGCGCTCGCCCGCAACATCGCAACAAGGAACCCCCATGGCCGGAAACAGCATCGGACAACTTTTTCGCGTTACCACCTTTGGCGAGTCGCACGGTATTGCGCTTGGCTGCATTGTTGATGGTGTGCCGCCCGGCATCCCGCTGACCGAAGCCGATATTCAGCACGATCTTGACCGCCGTCGTCCCGGCACTTCGCGCTATACCACCCAGCGTCGCGAACCGGATCAGGTGAAGATATTGTCCGGCGTGTTTGAAGGTGTCACCACCGGCACTTCCATCGGTCTGCTGATTGAAAACACCGACCAGCGTTCGCAGGATTACAGCGCGATTAAAGATCTGTTCCGTCCCGGCCATGCGGATTACACCTACGAGCAAAAATATGGCCTGCGCGACTATCGCGGCGGCGGCCGATCCTCGGCCCGCGAAACCGCCATGCGCGTGGCGGCCGGTGCCATTGCTAAAAAGTATCTGCAGATGAAGCACGGCATCGTGGTGCGCGGTTATCTGGCGCAGATTGGCGACATCGCCTGCGAACTGAAAGACTGGAGTATCGTGGAAGATAACCCGTTTTTCTGCCCCGATGCCGACCAACTCGATGCGCTGGACGAACTGATGCGCGCGCTGAAAAAAGAGGGCGACTCCATCGGTGCCAAAGTCACGGTGATGGCCGAAAACGTGCCGCCGGGCCTCGGTGAGCCGGTGTTCGATCGCCTTGACGCCGACCTGGCGCACGCGCTGATGAGCATTAACGCGGTGAAAGGCGTGGAGATCGGTGATGGTTTCGCGGTAATCAACCAGCGCGGCAGTCAGCACCGTGATGAAATCCGCAGCAACGGTTTTCAAAGCAACCATGCCGGCGGCATTCTCGGCGGGATCAGCAGCGGTCAGACCATCAGCGCCAACCTGGCGATGAAGCCCACTTCCAGCATCACCGTGCCGGGCAACACCATCACCCGCGACGGCGCGGAAGTGGAGATGATCACCAAAGGCCGTCACGATCCCTGTGTTGGCATCCGCGCGGTACCGATCGCGGAAGCGATGATGGCGATTGTGCTGATGGATCACCTGCTGCGCCAGCGTGGGCAGAACGCTGACGTCAACAGCAGCGTCCCGCGCTGGTAAGCCGCATGATACGCCGCCTGCTTCTCTCCCTTGCCGCGCTGCTGTGCAGTGCGGCCAGCCTGGCTGCCACGCCGTGGCAGCAAATCCATCAACCGATTGCCGGCAGCCCGCAGTCCATCGGCAGTTTTGCCAACGGCTGTATCGTCGGGGCGCAGCAGCTGCCGCTCAACTCGCCCAACTATCAGGTGATGCGTCAGGATCAGCGCCGCTATTACGGCCACCCGGACCTGATCGCCTTTATCCAGCGCCTCAGCACCCAGGTGCATCAGCTGCAGCTGGGCCAGGTGCTGATTGGTGATATGGGCATGGCCGCCGGCGGACGTTTCAGCAGCGGCCACGCCAGCCATCAGACCGGCCTCGACGTGGATATCTGGCTGCAGCTGCCGCAGAGCCGCTGGACGGCACAGCAGCTGCTGAAGCCGCAGCCGCTCGATCTGGTTGGGCCGGACGACCGCCAGGTGATCGCGCGTCACTGGCAGCCGCAGATCGACAGCCTGATCAAGCTGGCGGCGAAAGATGACGACGTCACGCGCATCTTCGTCAATCCGGCGATTAAAAAGCAGCTTTGTGCCGATGCCGGTAGCGATCGTGCGTGGCTCAACAAAGTGCGGCCGTGGTTCGCCCACCGGGCACACATGCACGTGCGCCTGCGCTGTCCGCCGGGCAGCCTGGAGTGTGAAGATCAGGCGCCACCGCCGCCGGGCGATGGCTGCGGCGCAGAGCTGGAAAGCTGGTTCCTGCCGAAGAAGCCAGGCACTACGCCGCCGGTGAAGAAGTCGCCGCCACCGTTGCCGCCTTCCTGCCAGGCGTTACTTGATAAGCATCTATTGTAGGAACCTGAGATGGATCTGTTTGTTGTCAGCCCGGTGGTACTTGGCGTGCTGTTTCTGGTCGCGGTGCTGGCGGCCTTTATTGATTCCATCGCCGGCGGTGGCGGTCTGCTGACCGTGCCGTCGCTGCTGGCGGCCGGTCTTTCGCCGGCGCAGGCGCTGGCGACCAACAAGCTGCAATCGGTCGGCGGCTCCTTCTCGGCCAGCCTCTATTTTGTGCGGCGCGGCGCGGTGAAACTGCGCGAGCAGCGGCTGAATATCGCCATGACCTTTCTCGGCGCGATAGGCGGAACGCTGCTGATTCAGCATATTCAGGCTGAGATACTGCGCCAGATACTGCCGCTGCTGCTGATCAGCATCGGGCTGTGGTTCCTGCTGATGCCACGTCTTGGCGAGGCCGATCGCGAGCAGCGCCTGCATGGCCTGGCGTTTGCGCTGGTGGGCGGCGGCTGCGTCGGCTTTTACGATGGCTTCTTCGGCCCGGGTGCCGGCTCATTTTATGCGCTGGCCTTCGTCACGCTTTGCGGCTTCAATCTGGCGAAAGCCACCGCCCACGCCAAAATCCTAAATTTCACCTCTAACTTCGCCAGTCTGCTGTTCTTTATGTTCGGCGGCAAGGTGGTGTGGGGCACCGGCGTGATTATGCTGCTGGGGGCGTTTATTGGCGCACGCCTCGGCGCCAGGCTGGTGCTGAGGCGCGGTCAGAAGCTGATTCGCCCGATGGTGGTGACGGTGTCTGCCGTCATGAGCGCTAAGCTGTTGTGGGACAGCCACGGCAGTGTCATTCTCGCCTGGTTTGCCGCACTGTAATCCGCACTCGTCAAAACCGGCCGCCAGTGCGACAATGGCGGCGGTTTGTTTAAAGATTAAAATATTATGAGTAAAGAGCACCATTATCAGCAGCTGGTGGAGATTTTTGACGGCTGCTTTGCTGACGATTTTCAGACGCGTCTAATTAAAGGCGATGATGAACCTATTTATCTTCCAGCGGATGACACCTCACCGTGGCACCGCGTGGTGTTTGCCCATGGCTTTTACGCCAGCGCGCTGCACGAAATTTCGCACTGGTGCATTGCCGGTGAAGCGCGGCGTAAGCTGGTGGATTTTGGTTACTGGTACTGCCCGGACGGGCGCGATGCGCAAACGCAGGGCCAGTTTGAAGCGGTGGAGATTAAGCCGCAGGCGCTGGAGTGGCTGTTCTGTGTGGCAGCCGGCTTTCCCTTCAACGTCAGCTGTGACAATCTCGACGGCGATTGTGAACCGGATCGCATCGCGTTTCAGCGCAAGGTGCATGCGCAGGTGATGCATTATCTGCAGCACGGCATTCCGGCGCGTCCGGCGCGCTTTATTGATGCGTTAGCCAGCTATTATGGTACGCCTGCACTGACGGCGGCACAGTTTCCGTGGCCGGAAGATCTGTGAGCCGCACTCCGATAAATGAAGGATGATGAGAAGATGATCGTAGAATTCGAGTCCCGCATTCTGGCGCTTATTGACGATATGGTCGAACACGCCAGCGACGACGAACTGTTTGCCAGCGGTTATCTGCGTGGCCATCTGACGCTGGCAGTAGCGGAAATTGAGCAGAGCGGCGAACACACGCCGGAAGCGCTGCAAATTCAGGTCACCAACAGCCTGCAAAACGCCATCGCCGCCGGTGAGCTGTCGCCGCGCGACCAGGCGCTGGTAGTGGGCATGTGGGATAACCTGTTTACCCAGGCGCGCCTCACTGCCTGACTGGCCGGGGCGATCGCTCGCCCCGCGCTTTAGCGTCCTGCCTTTTTCCCTTTCAGCAATTTGCGCACCCAGTAACGGTTGGGATGCAGCGCCGCCAGCGTGCTGCTGTCCAGCGGCTGCGGCTCGCCGCTCATTTGCGCCGCCAGCACTTCTGCTGCCAGCGGCGCGCTGCACAATCCGCGCGAGCCCAGTGCGCCGAGCACGAACAGGCCGGGATGCACCGGCGCTTCCGCAATCTGCTCGCCGCGCGCGCGCTGCGCCGGTAAATCCGCATACTCACTGAGCGTCGCCGCGTAATCCGGCACGCTGCCGCTCATCGGCAGGTGATCGCGCGTGGCGCAGCGCACGCCGCTGCGCGCTTCATCAGCGCTGACGTCAACCTGCGTCGGCCAGCTAACCTGCGGCAGACAGTTAATCAGCCGCTGGCGATTCTCCTGCTGATCGTCGGCGCGGAAAGCGGTTGCCGTTTCACCGCGATGGTAGCTGGCACCGATGCAGTGCGTGGCAAAGTTCGGGCTGACCGGGGTGAGATAGCCGTCGTAACACAGCACGGTGCGCAGCGGGTTCAGCGCCGCGTTGGTTGGAACATGGCTGACCTGACCGGCCACCGCATACACCGGCAAATCGCGGCTTTGCCCGATCGCCTGCAGCGCATGGCCGTTGGCCAGCACCACCTGCTGATGGCTTACCGCAGGCTGTTGGGCGAACTGCAGCGTCCAGCCTGCCTGCTGGCGGACCAGTTGCGTCACGCGATGCAGCCAGTGCATGCGCAGTCCCTGAGTCTGGGCATACTCCAGCAGATTGCTGGTGAGCTGTGACGGCGACAGCCAGCCGCCCTGCGGATAGAAAATACCGCCGCAGTCGAGATCGACGCCGGCCAGCTGTTGCGCCTGCTGCGGGCTGACGCCGTGCGCCAGCTCGTGCGGCAGATCCATGCTCAGCATCTGCGCGATCTTCTCCGCGCTTTTGGCATCCCAGCCGAGCTGCAGCACGCCGCTCCACTGATGTTCGAACATCACCGGCAGCGCATCGTACAGGCGACGGGCAAAGCTGAATGCCGCCGGGAAAAAAGTGGCGAGCGCCGGATCGTGCTGGTTAAGCAGCGGATAGAGCGCGCCCTGACGATTACCCGATGCGCCGAGCGCCGGGGCGGCATCGGCGCAGTACAGCGTAACCTGCCAGCCACGCCGCAGCAGCGCCAGCGCCAGCACCGCGCTGGCCACGCCGCCGCCAATCAGCGCCACCTCGCGGCTGGCTGCCTGCGGACGCGCATACCACGGCTGAGCCGCTAGCTGCCCGGGGGCGCTGTCCAGCAAGCCGGTCAGCATTTCACGCTTGTGGCCGAAGCCTTTGCGCTTCGCCACGCTGAACCCGGCCTGCTGTAAGCCCCGCCGCACAAAGCCCGCCGAAGTAAAGGTGGCGAAGGTGCCGCCGGGCCGCGCCAGCCGCGCCATGGCGGCGAACAGCGAAGGCGTCCACATCTCCGGGTTTTTCGCCGGCGCGAAGCCATCTAAAAACCACGCGTCAACCTGGCCGTTGAGGCTGTCATCAAAAGTATCAATCAGCGCGTTAATATCACCCAGCCACAGATCCAGCGTCACCTCGCCGCCATTGAACAGCAGGCGCTGACAGCCGGGCAGGGCCAGCGGCCACTGCTGCTGTAGCTGTCCGGCCCACGGGGCCAGTTCCGGCCAGTGCGAGTGCGCGCTCACCAGATCGGCGTGGGTCAGCGGGTATTTTTCGCAGCTGATGAAGTGCAGGCGGCGCAAGCCGGCTTGCGGATGGGCGGCGCGGAAGCGATCGAACGCCTGCCACAGGGTAAGAAAGTTGAGTCCGGTGCCAAAACCGCTCTCGGCAACGATGAACAGATCGCGCGGATGTGCGGCAAATCGCTGCGGAAGATGGTTACCGTCGAGGAACACATAGCGCGTCTCCTCCAGTCCGTTGTCGTTGGAGAAATAGACGTCGTCGAACGCTCGGGAAACAGGTGTACCCTGATCGTTCCAGTTTAATTGCGCGTGTTCAACCGGGGATAACTTCACGGGAAAGGCTCATTTTTCAGGCAGTGGCGCGATTTTAGCGAGTGGCGTCACATGACGCAAATTTACAAAAGGAAATGGCTGATCGGACTTGTTCGGCGTACAACTGTAAGCTAGAGTGCACGTCAATCCAAAAGAAGTGGAATGAGGACTATTGAATGAAACGTGCAGTGATTACTGGCCTGGGTATCGTTTCCAGTATTGGTAATAACCAGCAGGAAGTGCTGGCTTCCCTGCGTGAAGGCCGTTCCGGAATCACTTTCTCCGAAGAGATGAAAGATGCCGGCATGCGCAGCCATGTATGGGGTAACGTCAAACTGGACACTAACGGGCTCATCGATCGCAAAATCGTGCGTTTCATGAGTGATGCCTCAATCTATGCCTATCTGTCGATGGCAGAAGCAATCAAAGATTCCGGCCTGACGGATGAGCAGTACCAGAACAACCCGCGCGTCGGTCTGATTGCCGGTTCCGGTGGCGGTTCCCCGCGTTATCAGGTGTTCGGTGCCGACGCGATGCGTGGCCCGCGCGGCCTGAAAGGCGTTGGCCCATACGTAGTGACCAAAGCGATGGCGTCCGGCGTCTCTGCCTGCCTGGCCACGCCGTTCAAAATCCACGGCGTCAACTACTCCATCAGCTCGGCGTGCGCCACCTCGGCACACTGCATCGGTAACGCGGTAGAGCAGATTCAGCTGGGCAAACAGGATGTGGTATTTGCTGGCGGCGGCGAAGAGCTGAGCTGGGAAATGGCCTGTGAGTTCGACGCCATGGGCGCGCTCTCGACGAAATACAACGAAACCCCGGAAAAAGCGTCGCGTACTTACGATGCCAGCCGTGACGGTTTCGTGATCGCCGGTGGCGGCGGTATGGTGGTGGTGGAAGAGCTGGAGCATGCGCTGGCGCGTGGTGCCCACATCTACGCCGAGATCGTCGGCTACGGCGCAACCTCTGACGGCGCTGACATGGTGGCACCGTCAGGCGAAGGCGCGGTGCGTTGCATGAAGATGGCGATGCAGGGTCTGGATACGCCAATCGACTACCTCAACACCCACGGCACGTCAACGCCAGTCGGCGACGTGAAAGAGCTGGGCGCAATTCGCGAAGTGTTTGGTGACAACACGCCATACATCTCCGCGACCAAAGCCATGACCGGTCACTCGCTGGGTGCGGCAGGCGTGCAGGAAGCGATTTACACCCTGCTGATGCTGGAGCACAGCTTCATCGCGCCAAGCATTAACGTGGAACAGCTGGATGACGCAGCGAAGGGCATGAACATTGTGACGCAGCCAACCGAAAAAGCGCTGACCACGGTGATGTCCAACAGCTTCGGCTTCGGTGGCACCAACGCCACGCTGACCCTGCGTAAATACCAGGCGTAACGCTTACGCTAATGCTCAAAGGCCGGTTAATCCGGCCTTTGTTGTTTTTGTCGCTGACGGATTCAGGTTGCCAGCAGCCTTACCAGCTTCGCGCAGGCGCGGTCAATTTCGCCGGGTGTCAACGCCGCAAAGCCGAGTATCCAGCCCTGCTGTGGCGATGCGCCGGCGTAAAGGGGTGACAGCGGCGGCAGCAGCAGACCGTCGGCCTGCGCCTGTTGCGTGAGCCGCGCCTCATCTCCCTGTAATAACTCAACCGTCAATTGCAACCCGCCTGTTGCCGGCAGCGGCCGCAGCCACGGCTGCAGATGCTGTTCCAGCTGCGCCAGCAGCCGATCGCGCCGGCTATGATAGAGCTGACGCATCAGCCGCAGGTGGCTGGCGAAATAGCCTTGCTGGATAAATTCGGCGGTGATCGCCTGCGGCAGCAGGGCGCTATGGCCGTCCAGTACGCTGCGTGCGCGACCCAGCGCCGTCACCAGCGCCGCGGGCACCATCATCCACGCCAGTCGCAGCGATGGAAACAGGGTTTTGGAAAAGGTCCCCAGGCTGATAACCCGGCTATCGGCTTCCATGCCCTGCAGCGCCGGCGCCGGGCGACCGTCATAGTGAAATTCACTGTCGTAGTCATCCTCGATCAGCCAGCTATCGTGCTGACGAGCCCACGCCAGCCACTGCAGCCGCCGCGCGAGGCTCATCGGTGTGCCGGTCGGATACTGGTGGCCGGGCGTCAGATACACCAGTTGCGCCCGGCCGCTGAGTGGCAGCGCGCCCTGATCGTCCAGCGGCATGGCACGGCAGCGGGCACCGGCGGCGAGAAAGGCGTTCCGTGCGCCACGGTAGCCCGGCTCCTCCAGCCACACTTCATCCTCTGCATCCAGAAACATCAGCGCCAGCAGCTGCAGCGCCTGCTGTGAACTGGTGAGCATGATGACCTGCTCAGCCGTACAGCGCACGCCGCGCGACAGCGCCAGATAATCCGCCACCGCCTGGCGCAGCGGCGCATAACCGAGCGGATCGCCATAGCCCATCACCTGACTGCCCAGCGCGCGCTGTACGCTTTGGCTCAGCCGCTGCCACTGGCGGTGCGGAAACGCGCGCAGTTCCGGTGATCCGGCGGCAAAGGCAAGGGGAAAAGGGGGATCCTGGCAGCCACCGGTCGCCAGCACCTGCGTGCCGCGCTGCGAAAAGCGCGGTGCGCGCTGCGCTGTCGCCTTTTCCGCCGGTGGCGGCAGGGCGATAGCGACGAAGGTGCCGCGTCCGCTGTGCCGCTGCACGTAGCCTTCGCTCTCCAGCTGGCTGTAAGCGGCTTCAACCGTCACGCGTGACAGCGCCAGATCGGCAGCCAGCTGGCGGCTCGAAGGCAGCTTCTGCCCGAAGCGCAAATGGCCGCTGACAATGGCCTGGCGCAGCGTGGCGCACAGCCGCTGACGTAAACCGCCCTGCGTCTGATGGCGAAACAGCGGCAAAAAGGCGTGGTGCATAATGGTCTTATCATTCCGGTCAAAGTGGTATCAGGATGCAGACCACTTTGCCGTACACTGCAGGGACATCACAACAGGAGAATGCCATGTCAGCCGTTTTGTTTTATCCGCCCGCCAGCCCGCAGCACAGCGTGGCTTATTTGCAGCACAAACTCAGCTATTACACCGATGCCTGGGATCTGGCGGCGGATTTGGCGCAGGGCGTCACGCAGATTGTGGTGATTGATGCCCGCAGCCGCGACGCGTATCAGGCCGGACATATCTGCGGCGCGCTGTCGTTGCCGCATCGCGAGATGGATGCGGCCAGCACCGCGCAGCTCGATCGTCACCGCGTCTATGTGACTTACTGCGACGGCATCGGCTGCAACGGTTCGACCAAAGCGGCGCTAAAGCTGGCTGAGCTGGGGTTTCAGGTTAAAGAGCTGATTGGCGGGCTGGATTTCTGGAAGCGCGACGGCCACCCGATGGCGTGGGGCGCGGCGGCAGGCGAGTGGCCCGCCGCGGCACCCGCGGCGGAGTGCGGCTGCTGAGAGCGATGGCTTAACTACAGCAGCAGCCAGAGCAAAAAGAAGAACAGCGCCAGGCCGAGCACCAGCGTTAGCGCCGGGCGCTGCGCCAGTGGACGCGGCAGAATTTCGACAAACGGTGCCCAGATTGGCTGCGGACGCAGCTCGCTGTCGGCCAGCGGCGTTTCGCTGTTGCGCTCGGCGCGGCGGCTGAACAGCAGCATCAGCAGATCCTGACTCTGCGCCGGAGTCAGCAACGTCTGCGGCGTGGCCTGGAAGCGCTGCAGGCTGTAATCCTCCAGCATACGTTGCTCGTCGTGGCTCAGCGGCTGTTTGAGCGAGCTTTCCAGCAGCTGCAGCGTCGGTGCGCTGTGCTGGCTCAGCGTCTGGCGCACCTGCAAAAATTGCGTCAGCAGCGGGAAGTGGCGCGACGGAACCGGGTCGCCGCTCTTCAGATTGACCAGTTTCAGCGTGTCGGCCAGCACTTTTACCGGCGATTCTCCGGTCGCGGCGGCAAGGCGCGTGACCTGCTGGTTAAGCGCCTGCTGCTCGGCTGGTAACAGGGTGCGATCGGTGGTGCGCGTCTGCTGCGGCTGCGGGATGGCCATCTGACCGTTCTGCAACATGGTCAGCACCTGACGCAGCTGATCCTGGCTCAGCGCACTCAACACCGTCTGGTTGAACTGCTGACGGATAAAGTCGCTCACCGCCTGGCGATTGTTGCCCTGCGGCAGCTTTTCCAGCAGCTGCTGCAACAGCTGACGCGTGGCGTGGCTGTTCTGCACCTGCGTCAGACGGCTGTTGAGATGCTGCTCCGCCGCCGGAAAATGGCGCGACTGCAGTTCGGCGTCATTTTTCACGCCTACTTCGTGGCGTATGCCAGCCCACAGTTCGGGCGCTTTCAGGGTGCTGAGTGACATGATCCGGACGATCAGGCGTTCCAGCGTGGTGCGCTGGGCCGGGGAGAGCGGCTGGTCGCCCAGTGCCGCGCCGGGGCGGCCGGTGCCGTTAGCCGGGTTAACAGAGGAACGATCGCCCGCGGGCACACCGGGACCGCTGAGAGGTTGCATGGCGGAATCCTTGAAAACGAGTCAGATCCGGGTGCGCCGGAAAAACGATGGCACATGATAGCAAAAGCCCCCGGGAAATCCACGGGGGCGGCAGGGAGAAAAACAATAAGACACGGATTTATTCCGCGGCGGCCAGCTTCATGCGCTTGCGACGCCAGCGCTTCCACAGCGGCGGCACCACCAGCACGGCGACAGCCAGCACCAGCAGCACTTTACAGATCAGGCTTTCCCACAGAATTGGCAGGTTGCCGTTGCTGATTGACAGCGCGCGGCGCAGGTTCTGCTCCAGCATTTCGCCCAGCACAAAGCCGAGAATCAGCGGCGACATCGGGAAATCCATCTTACGCAGGATATAGCCGAAAATACCCAGCCCGACCATCAGCAGCAGGTCAAACGTAGTGCTGTGCACCGCATACACGCCCACCGCCGAAATCGCGGCAATTGCCGGTACCAGGAACCACAGCGGAATGGTCAGCATGCGCGCAAAGATGTTGATCATCGGGATGTTCATGATCAGCAGCATCACGTTACCGATCAGCAGTGCGGCGATCAGCCCCCAGACGATGTCCGGCTGCTCGGTAAACATCGCCGGACCGGGCGTGATGTTATACAGCGTCAGCGCGCCGACCATCACCGCCGTGGTGCCGGAGCCGGGAATGCCCAGCGTTAGCATCGGGATAAACGATCCGCAGGCTGAGGCGTTGTTCGCGGCCTCCGGCGCTGCCACGCCGCGAATGTCACCCTTGCCAAACTGATCGCTGCCGCTGATTTTCTTCTCACTCATATAGGCAATGGCGCTGGCGATGGTGGCACCGGCACCTGGCAGCACGCCGACAAAGAAGCCAATGAACGAGGCGCGCAGCGTCGCGCCGGTGGCCTGTGCCGCCTCTTTCATATTGAACAGCATGCGGCCGCTGGCGCGCACCATCTTCTGGCCGCTGCTGGTGGACTCCAGCATCAGCAGAATTTCGCTCACCGAGAACAGGCCGATGACCACCACCACAAACTGGATGCCGTCTGAGAGATGCACGCTGTCAAAGGTAAAGCGATAGACGCCGGTATTCGCATCGACGCCCACCGTCGCCATGCCGAGGCCGATCAGTGCAGCAAGAAACGACTTCAGCGGGTTGTGGCTCATCATGCTGCCGAGACAGGCAATGGCGAACACCATCAGCGCGAAATACTCTGCCGGACCAAACGCCAGCGACCAGTTGGCGAGGATTGGCGCAAACAGAATGATGCCGATGATGGCAATGGTCGAGCCGATAAACGAGCTGACCGCCGAAATCGACAGCGCCACGCCGGCTTTGCCCTGCTGCGCCATCGGATAGCCATCCAGCGCCGTCATGATCGCCCCGGCATCCCCCGGCACGTTGAGCAGAATCGACGAGATGCGCCCGCCATATTCGCAGCCGATATACACCGTTGCCAGCAGGATCAGCGCAGATTCCGCCGGTAAGTGCAGCGCAAACGCCAGCGGCATCAGAATCGCGACGCCGTTAATCGGCCCCAGCCCGGGCAACAGGCCGACGATGGTGCCGATAAAGCAGCCTATCAGGGCAATCATCAGGTTTTCCGGCGTCATGGCGACGGCAAAGCCCTGCATCAGAAAAGACCAGGTATCCATAAGTGACTCCCGTTAGCTCAGCCAGCTGCCGAAGGGCAGGGTGACATCCAGCAGATGATCGAAGGCGTAGAACAGTGAAATGCCCATTACCGCGCCGGAGAGCGCCGCCGCCCACCAGCGCGCACCAAACAGCATGCCGATGCCAAAGGTCAGCAGCGTGGTACACAGGGCAAAACCAAGACGCTCAAACAGCCAGCCGTAGACGATTAGCATCACGCACAGCGCCAGCAGCTTTTTCAGCGTTGAGGCCACCGGCCACTGCACGCTGTCCGGCTTGCGCAGCAGCATCATCACTGCGCAGATCGCCATCAGCCCGAGCAGCAGCAGCGGGAAAGGGCGCGGGCCAACCGGTTCGTAGCTGTACTCGCTCTGAATCTGCCAGCCGATAAACAGTCCGGCCAGGCACAGCACCAGCCAGACGGCAGCAAAAATACGATCGCTCATGTGCGCCTCCGTTATTTCGCCAGGCCGAAGGATTTCGCCTGTTCGCGATAATCAGCCACCTGTTTTTTCACGTAGGCGTCCAGCTCGCTTCCGAACAGGTTGAACTCAAACAGGCCGCGCAGATCGCGCTGCTGCTGAAACTCTTTGGTGGTGACCAGTTTTTTAAACGTCTGTTCCCACCACTGATAATCGGCATCGCTGACTTTGGGGCCGAGGTAATAGCCGCGAATAATCGGCCACTCAACGTTAAAGCCTTGCTCTTTGGCGGTCGGGATGTCAGCCAGTTCGCCCGGCAGGCGTTTGTCGCTCATTACCGCCAGTACGCGCATCTTGCCGCCCTGCAGGTGCGGCACCATTTCACTCATGTCGCCTGATACCACCTGGATGTGGTTGCCGAGCAGCGCGGTAACCGGCTCGCCGCCGCCTTCAAACGCCACATAGCGCATTTTGCGCGGATCGATACCGGCTTCCCGTGCCAGCAGCGCGGTTTTCATCCAGTCCTGGCTGCCGATGGAGGCACCAGCGCCGACCACCACTTTAGTCGGATCCTGTTTCATCGCCTCCAGCAGTTCGCCCAGCGTTTTCCACGGCGCGTCAGCGCGCACGGCGACCATGCCGTAGTCCGTGCCAATGGCCGCCAGCCACTTCACGTCATCCACTGAGTAACGACCAAACTTGCCCTGTGACAGGTTCAGCAGCGACCCGCCGGAGAAGGCCACCAGCGTGCCTGCTTCGGCGGGGCGCTGCGCAATGATGGCGTTATATGCCACGGCACCGACGCCGCCCGGCATGTAGGTCACGCGCATCGGCGTGGTGATCTGCCCGGTTTCCTGCAGCGAAACCTGGATCAGTTTACAGGTCAGATCAAAACCGCCGCCGGGTTTGGCCGGGGCGATACATTCGGTCCGCTCGGGTGCCGCAGCCTGTGCTGCAGAAAGAGAAAAAGCCAGCAGGGTCGTGGCGAAGGCGGTGCGCATTGTTTTTTTCATCTGTCGCTCCATTGTTTCTTCCAGAGTGTGATTGCCACCGAACATTCGGGGTTGCTGAATTGTTAAAACAGCAACCTTTCATTTACCTTTCAGCCATCGGCAAAACTAACAGGATGTGATATGCGTCTCTTACTGGTGGAAGATACCGTCGAGCTGGCCAACTGGCTGCAGAAAGCGCTGACGCAAAAAGGCTTCGCCGTGGACTGGGTGGCCGACGGCGTGGCGGCGGATCATGTGCTGCAAAGCGAAGACTATGCGCTGGTGGTGCTGGATGTGTCGCTGCCGCGGCTCGATGGCCTGGCGGTGCTGGCGCGCCTGCGCAAGCGCGGGCAACGCGTGCCGGTGCTGCTGCTCACCGCACAGAGCGCGCTGCAACAGCGCGTGCAGGGGCTGAATGCGGGCGCCGATGATTACCTCACCAAGCCGTTTGAGCTGGACGAGCTGGACGCGCGTCTGCGCGCGCTGCTGCGCCGCAGTCAGGGGCAGGCCACGCAGACGCAAAGCCTCGGCCAGCTGGAGCGCGATGCGGAAGGCTATTTCCTGCTGAATCACAAACCGCTGCCGCTGACGCCGCGCGAGGCCAGCGTGCTGTCGACGCTGATGCAGCGCCCGGGAAGGCCGGTGTCACGCCAGCATCTGTACGAGCAGACCTTTACGCTGGCGGATGAGGCCAGCCCGGAGAGCATTGAGCTGTATGTGCATCGGGTACGCAAAAAGCTGGCGGGCAGCGACGTGGCAATCGTCACACTGCGCGGCCTCGGCTACAGCCTCGAGGTTCAGCCGTGCGACTGATCCACTCGCTGCGCGGTGAACTGCTGGCGTGGCTGGGCGCGCCGCTGCTGCTGCTGTGGGGATTGTCGGTCTACACCCATTATCAGAGCGCGCTGCAGGCGGCGAATCAGGCTTACGATCGCTCGCTGCTGGCCTCGGCGCGCACCGTGGCCGAGCGGCTGGTGGTGCGTCATCAGCGGCTGGAGGTGGATGTGCCCTGGGTGGTGCTGGACAGCTTTGAGCGCAACATGAACGATCAGCTGTTCTATCAGGTGATTTCGCCCGAAGGTCGCACGCTGTCTGGCTACCCGGATTTACCGCTGGTGCCGGGCAACGCGCCGCTGTCCGATGTCTATCCGGCGCTGGTGCATTTCTACGATGCGCACTACCGCAAGCAGCCGATTCGCGTGGCCGCGCTGTGGCAGCCGGTGAACGAGGAAGGCGTACAGGGCATGGCGCTGGTGCTGGTGGCGGAAACGCTTAACTCACGTCACGCCTTTGCCGACAGTCTGCTGCGCACCGCGCTGATCAGCCAGAGTTTTCTGGTGCTGATTACGCTGCTGCTGGCCGGGCTGCTGCTGCGGAAAGTGCTGCGCCCGCTGCGCCGGCTGTCGCGCATGATGCTGCGCCGCGCGCCGGGCGAACTGACGCCGCTGCCGTCGCTGCTGCCGTGGTCCGAACTGCAGCCGCTGATCGTCGCCTTCAACCGCCATCTGGAGCGGCTGCGCGGGCTGCTGGCGCGGCAGGAACGCTTTAGCGCCGATGTATCGCACCAGCTGCGCACGCCGCTCACCATCCTGAAAACCCAGGTTGGCGTCGCGCTCAGTAGCGACGACCCGCAGCAGTGGCGCGAAAGCCTGCAGGGCATGCGCCACACGCTGGACGACACCGTTCAGCTCACCGATCGCCTGCTGCAGCTGGCGCAAATCAAGGCGCGTCACGGCGAAGACAAGCCTTTCAGTGAGGTCAATCTCAGCGACATCGTGCAGCAGGCCTGTTTTAGCGGTTATGCGGCGGCGCGGCGTAAACAGATCGACCTGGGGTTTGAAGAGCAGGCGGCGAGCCAGGTGCAGGGCGATGCGCTGTTGCTGGCCGAGCTGTGCGCCAATCTGCTGGACAACGCTATCAAATACACGCCACACGGCGGCACGGTGACCGCGCGGCTGCGGCAAAAGGTGCTGGAGATTGAAGACAGCGGGCCGGGCATCGCGGCGGATCAGCAGCGGCAGGCGCTGCAGCCGTTTGGCCGGCTCGATCACGCCAGCCAGCCCGGGGCGGGCATTGGACTGGCGCTGGTGCAGGATATCTGCGCCTGGCACGGCGCGCAGCTGCAGCTGGACCGCAGCCCGCAGCTGGGCGGCCTGCGGGTGACGGTTAGCTTTCGCTGATCGGCGGAGCCATCACGCGTGCTTTACGCAGCGGGGTTTTCAGCCGCTGCGCCAGGATCACCCCGACCAGCGTCAGACCGCCGCCAATCCAGTGATAAGCATGCAACTGTTCGTGCAGGAACAGCACGGCAATGAGGGCGGTAAACACCGGCACCACGTTCATGAAAATACTGGTGGTGCTGGCGCCGAGGCGCTGCACGCCAAGGATCCACAGGAACGGCGCCACAATCGAAGCAAACAGCCCGGCGAACAGCACCAGCGGAATATTGTCGGCATTCAGCGCCACCTCCGGCGCGTGCCAGAAGCCGGGCAGCAGCAACAGCACGCCGAAGAAGATTTGCACGTACAGGCTTTGCCACGTTGGCAGCGGGATTGCCCAGCGCTTCGTCAGTACGCCGTACAGCGCGTAGGAAGTTGAGGCCGCCAGCATCATCAGCTCGCCGTTGCCGAGGCGCTGGCTCAGCAGCTGTGCCGGGTTGCCGGCGCTCACCAGCCACACCAGCCCGGCAAACGACAGCAGGCCGCCAATCAGGATGCCGCGCGTCGGCGCAAGGCGCAGTACCACCAGGCTGAGCAGGATGGTCAGCAGCGGAATGGTGGCGCCAAGAATCCCCATCATCACCGCCGAAACGCTGTGTGCCGCATAATAGGCGAGGCTCTGGTACAGCACCATGCCGAGCAGGCCCAGCACCAGTAAGCGCCACAGCTGGGTTTTGATGGTGTGACGATGGCGCCATACGCCCGGCAGGCAGAAGGGCGTAAGCACCAGCAGCGCCAGCAACCAGCGGTAAAAAGAGATGGCAGCAGGATCGATGCTGCCGGCAGACAGCTTGCTGACGATGGTGTTGATCGACCAGATCAGCACCGCCACCAGCGGTAACAATAAGTTCATAGTACGGCTCCGAATGTGAATCGCGACTAGCTTACGTTTGACCGGTTTAAAGCAGATAGTTTAAATCGGACAAAATTCGTTAGTGACCGGACAGAATGAATCTTCAGGTTGAGTATCAGCCACCGCGCGACGCGCCGCTGCTGCGTTTTTTCATGCGCTATGAGCAAACCAACGCCAAAACCGAATACCTGCCGCACCAGCACGACTGGGGCCAGGCGATTTTCGTCACCAGCCACGTGCTGGAGATGGAAGTGGAGGGCGAGCGGCTGCTGACGCCAGCCGAGATGCCGATCTGGATCCCGCCGGGCCAGCGCCACAGCAGCTACAACCATTGTCAGGCGCAGTTTCGCACCTTCAACCTTGCCGCTGATTTATGCGCCGGCATGCCGGAGAAAGCCTGCCTGCTGAGCGTGGACGCCATCGTGCACGCCATCATGAATGATTTTGCCCGCCGCGCGCTGGAGCAGCCGCAGAGCGACGCCGACTGGCGGCTGTGCGAAGTGCTGATTGATCGGCTGCGTCTTGCACCGGTGAACACCAGCTATCTGCCGATGTCCGACGATAAATTCCTCGCACCGATTTTGCGCGCGCTGGAAGAGAACCCGGGTGATAACACCACGCTGGCACAATGGGCGAAGCGCGTGTTTACCACCGAGCGTACGCTGGCGCGGCGCTGTCAGCAGCAGCTGCAGATGTCATTCAGCGAGTGGCGCCAGCGTTTACGCTTTTTGCGCGCGATTGCGCTGCTGGAGCAGGGCTGCAGCGTGCAGGGCATCGCCCACGAGCTGGGTTACAGCTCCGCCTCTGCGCTGATCGTGATGTTTCAACAGCAGGCGGGCACCACGCCGGATCGCTATCGCAGTCGGTTAGGTTAATCCCCGGCTTTGTGCCATGATATGCCCCGTTTATTTCAAGCAGACAGGACCGCCGCCGTGAAAATTCTCGTCGATGAAAATATGCCCTACGCCCGTGAACTGTTCAGCCGCACCGGAGAGGTGGTGGCGGTGCCGGGTCGCCCGCTGCCGATAGCCGAACTGCAGGATGCCAGCGCGCTGATGGTGCGCTCCGTCACCAAAGTGGATGCCGCGCTGCTGGCCGGCACGCCGGTGAAGTTTGTCGGCACCGCCACTGCCGGCACCGATCATGTCGATGATGCCTCGCTGGCGGCGGCCGGGATCGGCTTCTCGGCCGCGCCGGGCTGTAACGCGATTGCGGTGGTGGAATATGTGTTCTCCGCGCTGCTGCTGCTGGCCGAACGCGACGGCTTTGATCTGCGCGATCGCACCGTGGGCATCGTCGGCGTCGGTAACGTGGGCGGACGGCTGGCTAAACGCCTCGCCGCGTGGGGAGTAAAAACCCTGCTGTGCGATCCGCCGCGCGCCGATCGCGGCGATCACGAAGATTTCCACCCGCTCGACGCGCTGGTGGCACAGGCCGATATCCTGACCTTTCACACGCCGCTGTTTAAAGATGGGCGCTATAAAAGCTGGCATCTGGCCGATGCCGCGCTGCTGATGGCGCTACGCCCCAACACCATTCTGATCAATGCCTGCCGGGGTCCGGTGGTGGATAACGCCGCGCTGCTGGAGGTGCTCCGGCTGCGTAACGATCTCAGCGTGGTGCTGGACGTGTGGGAACCGGAGCCGGATCTCAACCTCGATCTGCTGGACAAGGTCGATATCGCCACCGCGCATATCGCCGGTTATACCCTTGAAGGGAAAGCGCGCGGCACCACTCAGGTGTTTGAGGCGTGGAGCGAATTTATTGGTCAGCCGCAGCAGGTGGCGCTGGACACGCTGCTGCCGCGCCCCGAGTTTGGCACCCTTACGCTGCACGGCAAGCTCGATCAGCCGACGCTGAAACGCCTGGTACATCTGGTGTATGATGTGCGCCGCGACGATGCGCCGCTGCGCAAAGTGGCCGCGCAGCCGGGCGAATTTGATCGCCTGCGCAAGCAGTATGTCGAGCGCCGTGAGTGGTCTTCGCTGCAGGTGATCTGTGATGAGGCGGAGAGCGCGGCGCTGCTCAATCAGCTTGGCTTCAGCGCCACGCTGCGGGCGAATCACTAATCTCTGATTTTTCTGAATTAATGGGCGATGCATGTCATCGCCTCTCTTTTTTATGTCATTGTCTGGAGTAAACCAACATGTCTGACGGCTGGAATATTGCGCTACTGGGCGCGACAGGCGCAGTAGGGAACGCTGTACTGGAACTGCTGGCGGAACGCCAGTTCCCGGTTGGTGAGTTATATCTGCTGGCGAGTGAAAACAGCGCCGGTGAGAGCGTGCGTTTTGATGGCCGCTCGCTGCGCGTGCAGGACGCGGCGGAATTTGACTGGTCGCAGGCGCAGCTGGCGTTCTTTACCGCCGGTCGCGAGGCGTCGGCGCGTTATGCCGAAGAAGCCGCCAGCCAGGGTTGCCTGGTAATCGACAGCAGCGACCTGTTCGCGCTGGAGCCGGACGTGCCACTGGTGGTGCCGGATGTCAATCCACAGGTGCTGGCGGATTACCGTAATCGCAACATCATTACCGTGGCCGATGCGCTGGTGAGCCAGCTGTTAAGCGCCATCAAACCGCTGGTGGATACCGCCGGTTTAGGCCGTCTGCAGGTAACCAACCTGGTCTCGGTCTCCAGCCACGGCAAAGCGGCAGTAGACGGCCTGGCCGGTGAGAGCGCGCGGCTGCTGAACGGCGTACCGGCCGATGAGCACTATTTTGGCCGCCAGCTGGCGTTTAACCTGCTGCCGCAGCAGGCGGACGGTGCCGGCAGCGTGGCGAGCGAGCGCCGGCTGGTCGATCAGGTACGTAAAGTGCTGCAGGACGAAGGATTACCGATTGCGGTGAGCAGCGTGCAGGCGCCGGTGTTCTATGGCAACGCGCAGATCGTCTATATCGAAAACCTGCGGCCGCTGTCGGCGGAGGAAGCGCGTGACGAACTGGCGCGCGCCGACGATATCAGCCTGAGCGACGACGGTGATTACCCGACGCCGGTCAGCGACGCCTCCGGCAGTGAAGCCCTGAGCATTGGCAGCGTGCGCAACGACTACGGCATCCCGGAGCTGCTGCAGTTCTGGTCGGTGGCCGACAACATCCGCTTCGGCGGCGCGCTGATGGCGGTGAAAACCGCAGAGAAGCTGGTGCAGGAGTATCTGTATTAATGCTGGAAGACGCGACCCCGTTTAAGCTGGCGCTCGGCATTGAGTATGACGGCAGCCGTTACTACGGCTGGCAGCGCCAGAATGAAGTACGCAGCGTGCAGGAAAAGCTGGAAAAAGCACTGGCGAAAGTGGCCAATCACCCGGTGAACGTGTTTTGCGCCGGACGCACCGACGCGGGCGTGCACGGCACCGGCCAGGTGGTGCATTTTGAGACCACCTCCTCGCGTGCCGACAGCGCCTGGACGCTGGGCGTGAACGCCAACCTGCCGGACGATATTGCGGTGCGCTGGGTGAAAGCGGTGCCGGAAAGCTTTCACGCGCGCTTCAGCGCCACCGCGCGCCGTTATCGCTACGTGATCTACAACCAGCGGCTGCGCCCGGCAATTCTCGGTAACGGCATTACCCATTTTTACCATCCGCTGGATGCGGAAAAGATGCACCGCGCCGCCCAGGCTTTACTGGGTGAGAACGATTTTACCTCGTTCCGTGCGGTGCAGTGCCAGTCGCGCACGCCGTGGCGCAACGTGATGCATCTCAACGTCACGCGCCTGGGGCCGTACGTGATTGTCGATATCAAAGCCAACGCCTTTGTGCATCACATGGTGCGCAATATCGTCGGCAGTCTGCTGGAGATTGGCTGCGGCAATCAGCCGGAAACGTGGATAGCCACGCTGCTGGCGGCAAAAGATCGTACGCTGGCGGCGGCAACGGCGAAAGCCGAAGGGCTGTATCTGGTGGCGGTGGATTACCCTGCTCAGTTTGCGTTACCTCAGCCTGCGCTGGGACCGTTGTTCCTCGCGGATTCATTTTAATCGGAAAGTGTCAGGGAGTTAGCTGTTATGGAGTTTATCCACTTTATCGTCGATTTCATTCTGCACATTGACGTGCATCTGGCCGAGCTGGTGGCGCAGTACGGCATCTGGATTTACGCCATTTTGTTCCTGATTCTGTTCTGTGAAACCGGGCTGGTGGTTACGCCGTTCCTGCCGGGTGATTCGCTGCTGTTCGTCGCCGGTGCGCTGGCGGCGCTGCCGGGCAACGACCTCAACGTGCACCTGATGGTGACGCTGCTGGTGATTGCCGCGATCCTCGGCGACGCGGTTAACTACACCATTGGCCGGCTGTTTGGCGAGAAGCTGTTCAGTAACCCGAACTCGAAAATTTTCCGCCGCAGCTACCTCGACAAAACCCACGCGTTTTACGATCGCCACGGCGGCAAAACCATTATACTTGCGCGCTTTGTGCCAATCGTGCGAACCTTTGCCCCCTTTGTGGCGGGAATGGGACACATGTCTTATCGCCACTTCGCGCTCTTTAACGTGACAGGCGCGCTGCTGTGGGTCCTGCTATTCTCCTATGCCGGTTACCTGTTTGGTGACCTGCCGGTGGTGCAGGAAAACCTTAAGTTGCTGATTGTCGGCATCATCATTGTCTCGGTACTGCCAGGCGTGATTGAAGTGTGGCGTCACCGCCGCCAGGCGCGTCAGCACAAGTCGCAGTAAGCCTGTTACCAGATTTTTATCCACAGCGTGAACGGGTTGTGGTTTAATGAGCGACATTTACGGCCTGCTGAAGGTGATTTCAGCAGTAACGACAAGACTGGACCAGGTCAGCATTAAACAGAAAGGTCATCAATGAGCTGGATTGAACGCATACTGAATAAAAGCACTACCACGCCTTCGCGCAAAGCCAGCATCCCGGAAGGGGTGTGGACCAAATGCGATAGCTGTGGTCAGGTGCTGTACCGCGCCGAGCTGGAGCGCAACCTTGAAGTCTGCCCGAAGTGCGACCACCACATGCGTATGCACGCGCGCGAGCGTCTGCATAGCCTGATGGATGAAGGTTCGATGACAGAGCTGGGTAGCGAGCTGGAACCGAAAGACCTGCTCAAGTTCCGCGACTCGAAGAAGTACAAAGATCGTCTGGTTGCGGCACAGAAAGAGACCGGCGAGAAAGATGCGCTGGTGGTAATGAAAGGCCAGCTGCACGGTATGCCGGTGGTGGCCGCCGCGTTTGAGTTCTCCTTTATGGGCGGCTCAATGGGCTCGGTGGTCGGCGCCCGTTTCGTGCGTGCGGTTGAGCAGGCGCTGGAAGACAACTGCCCGCTGATCTGCTTCTCCGCCTCTGGCGGTGCGCGTATGCAGGAAGCGCTGCAGTCGCTGATGCAGATGGCGAAAACCAGTGCGGCGCTGGCAAAAATGCAGGAGCGCGGTCTGCCGTATATTTCGGTACTGACTGACCCGACCATGGGTGGCGTCTCCGCCAGCTTCGCGATGCTGGGCGATTTAAACGTCGCAGAGCCAAAAGCGCTGATCGGCTTTGCCGGCCCACGCGTAATTGAACAGACGGTACGTGAAAAGCTGCCGCCGGGCTTCCAGCGCAGTGAGTTCCTGATCGAAAAAGGCGCGATCGACATGATCATCCGTCGTCCGGAAATGCGCTTTAAGCTGGCCAGCCTGCTGGCGAAAATGATGAACCTGCCGGCACCGCTGCAGGATGGTGATCGCCCGACTGCGGCTGAGCCGGAGAGCAACGAAGCCTGACAGGCAACCGAAAGGCGCAGAGTGATGCGCCTTTTTATTCATGCACCACATCGTAAAGAGCTAACAGGGCACATGGACACTCTTCACCTCCCGCAAGCCACGTCGCCTCTGGCCACGTGGCTTCATTATCTTGAGCATCTGCATTCTCAGGCCATCGATCTGGGCCTGGACCGTATTCAGCGCGTCGCCGCACGCCTCGACCTGCTAAAACCCGCTCCGTTTGTCTTCACCGTCGCCGGCACCAACGGCAAAGGCACTACCTGCCGTACGCTGGAAACCCTGCTGATGGCCGCAGGCTATCGCGTTGGCGTCTACAGCTCGCCGCATCTGGTGCGCTACACCGAACGCGTGCGCGTGCAGGGCGCTGAGCTGGATGAAGCCCGGCACAGCGCCAGCTTTGCCGCCATCGAGGCCGGACGCGGCGATATTTCGCTTACCTACTTTGAGTTTGGCACGCTGTCCGCGCTTAATCTGTTCCGTGAAGCGCAGCTGGACGTCGTGATTCTGGAAGTGGGGCTGGGCGGCCGGCTGGATGCGACGAACATTGTCGACGCCGACGTGGCGGTAATCACCAGCATTGCGCTGGACCACACCGACTGGCTGGGGCCGGATCGCGCCAGCATTGGCCGCGAGAAGGCCGGCGTATTCCGCGGCGGTAAACCGGCGGTGGTCGGCGAGGCTGATATGCCCGACACCATTGCCCAGGTGGCCGCAGAGAAGGGTGCGCAGCTGTTACAAATTAACCGCGACTGGCAGTGGCAGCGCCAGGGCGACAGCTGGACGCTGCAGGATGCCCAGGGTGAACTGCGCGATCTGCCGCTGCCCCAGGTGCCGCTCCCTAACGCGGCCACCGCCATTGCTGCGCTGCGCGCTTCCGGCCTGACGGTGAGCGAGGCGCTGATTCGTCAGCATCTGCCGCTGGCGATTCTGCCGGGACGTTTCCAGACGGTCAGCACCGCGCCGCGCGTGATCCTTGATGTGGCACACAATCCGCATGCGGCTTATTATCTGGCTTCACGTCTCGCTGAGCTGCCGGTACACGGCACGGTGCATGCGGTGGTTGGCATGCTGCACGACAAGGATATCGCCGGGACGCTGGCCGCGCTGGCACCGCAGGTTAACCGCTGGTACTGCGCGCCGCTCGATGGCCCGCGCGGCGCGTCCGCCGATGAGCTGATGGCGCATCTGCAGGGCGGCAGCGCCTGGCAGAGCGTTGAAGCCGCGTGGCAGGCGGCGCGGCAGCAGGCTCAGCCCGACGATGTGATTCTGGTGTGCGGCTCGTTCCACACCGTAGCGCAGGTGATGCAATCGATGGCAGCGGAGAACGGCAGTGGCAAGTAAGTTTCAGAATCGTTTAGTGGGTACGGTGATTCTGGTGGCGATTGGCGTCATCGTGTTACCGGGTCTGCTGGACGGTAAGAAAAAGCATTATAAAGAGGAGTTCGCGGCGATTCCGCTGGTGCCAAAGCCTGACGATCAGCAGGACAGCGAAATGGTGCCGCCGGTGACGCAGCCGCTGCCGTCGCAGCCGCCGGAAGGTGCGAGCGCGGCGCAGCAGGCGCCCGCCAGCAGCGCAACGCAAAACAGTGCCGCCAGCGGCAGTACGCAGCCAGCGCAAAACAGCCAGCCCAGCGTCGTGACGCCGCCGCCGCCGGTGCATCAGCAGCAGAAGCCGGCAGAGCAGGTGAAGCCGAAGCCGGTCGAGCAGCCGAAGCCTAAACCGGTGGAGCAGCCGAAACCGAAGCCGGCAGAACAACCAAAAGCGACAGAACAACCCAAAGCCACAGAGCAGCCCAAAGCGGCGGAAACGCCGAAGCAGAGCGAACCGGCCGCGCCAGCAGGGCAGGCGTATGTGGTACAGCTCGGCGCGCTGAAGAACGCCGCCAAAGTGAATGAGATCGTGGCGCAGCTGCGGCTCTCCGGCTATCGCGCCTTTACCGTGCCGTCGACGCCGGTGCAGGGGCAGATCACCCGCATTTACGTCGGGCCGGATGCGTCCAAAGCGAAACTGCAGGGCGCACTCGGTGAGCTGAAAGGCATCTCCGGCCTCGGCGGTGTTGTGAAGCCGTACAGCACACGCTGATCAACTGATAAGCCGCGCCGATAGCAGAAACAGGCGCGGCTTTTGGCGTGTTTTTTAGCGAAGCGTTACTGAAAATTTATGGAATATCAGCAGGTTAAATGGCTGACATCAACAAGGGCGAGGAAAGTTTTTTTCATCGCCCTTTTTCTCGGGACAGAACCGGAAAACCCTACGCAAACGTTTTCTTTTTCTGTTAGAATGCGCCCCGAACTGGATGCAGGGGTGCAAATGCACTGTACTGGAAGCGTTCATGATCTGGATTGATTACGTCATTATTGCGGTAGTTGGTTTTTCGGCTCTGGTCAGCCTGATTCGCGGGTTTGTCCGGGAAGCCTTATCTCTTGTTACCTGGGGATGCGCGTTTTTTGTCGCCAGTCATTACTACGCCTACCTTGCAGTCTGGTTTACAGGTTTTGACGACGAACTGGTTCGCAACGGCATCGCCATCGCGGTGTTATTCGTTGCCACCCTGATTGTGGGTGCCATCGTGAACTATGTGATCGGCTCGCTGGTTGAGAAAACCGGCTTGTCGGGAACCGACAGGGTGTTGGGGGTCTGTTTCGGGGCGTTGCGTGGCGTGCTGATTGTATCCGCCATTCTCTTCTTCCTTGATACATTCACCGGCTTTTCAAAAAGTCCGGACTGGCAACAGTCTCAACTCATTCCCCAGTTCAGTTACATCATCAGGTGGTTTTTCGATTACCTGAAAAGCACGTCGAGTTTTTTACCCCGGTAACACCGGGAGTGCGGCTAATGAGGAAATGACAACATGTGCGGTATTGTTGGTATCACCGGTTTTATGCCAGTAAACCAGTCGATCTATGACGCGTTAACGGTGCTGCAGCACCGCGGGCAGGATGCCGCCGGCATTTGTACCATCGATGCGCTGAACTGCTTCCGTCTGCGTAAGGCCAATGGCCTGGTCAGCGACGTGTTTGAAGCGCGCCACATGCAGCGTTTGCAGGGAAATATGGGTATCGGCCACGTGCGTTATCCGACTGCCGGCAGCTCCAGCGCCTCTGAAGCGCAGCCCTTCTACGTGAACTCGCCGTACGGCATCACGCTGGCTCACAACGGTAACCTGACCAACGCCCATGAACTGCGCAAGCAGCTGTTCGAAGTCGGTCGCCGTCATGTGAATACCACCTCAGATTCCGAAATCCTGCTCAACATCTTTGCTCAGGAGCTGGATCGTTTTCAGCACTATCCGCTGGAAGCTGACAACATTTTTGCTGCCGTGGCGGCGGTGCATCAGCAGGTGCGCGGTGCTTACGCCGTGGTGGCGATGATTATCGGTCACGGCATGGTTGCGTTCCGCGATCCTAACGGTATCCGTCCGCTGGTACTGGGCAAGCGTGAGCTGGCCGATGGCCGCACCGAATACATGGTGGCCTCAGAGAGCGTGGCGCTGGATACGCTCGGCTTCGAGTTTATTCGTGACGTTGCGCCAGGCGAAGCGGTGTACATCACCGAGCAGGGTCAGCTCTCGACGCGCCAGTGCGCAGAGAACCCGAAAAGCAATCCGTGCCTGTTCGAGTACGTTTATTTTGCGCGTCCGGACTCGTTCCTCGACAAGATCTCCGTCTACAGCGCACGTGTGCGCATGGGCACCAAGCTGGGCGAGAAAATTGCCCGCGAGTGGGAAGATCTTGATATTGACGTGGTGATCCCGATTCCGGAAACCTCGACCGATACCGCGCTGGAGATTGCCCGTATTCTTGATAAGCCGTACCGCCAGGGTTTTGTGAAAAACCGCTACGTGGGCCGTACCTTTATTATGCCGGGCCAGCAGCTGCGCCGCAGTGCGGTGCGCCGTAAGCTCAACGCCAACCGCGCTGAGTTCCGCGATAAAAACGTGCTATTGGTGGATGACTCGATTGTGCGCGGCACCACCTCTGAGCAGATTATCGAGATGGCGCGTGAAGCGGGCGCGAAGCGCGTCTATCTGGCGTCGGCGGCACCGGAAATTCGCTTCCCTAACGTCTACGGCATCGATATGCCGAGCGCTACCGAGCTGATTGCTCATGGCCGTGAAGTGGAAGAGATTCGTCAGCTGATTAAAGCCGATGCGCTGATTTTCCAGGATCTGCAGGATCTGATCGACGCGGTGCGTGAAGAGAACCCGGATATTGCCCAGTTCGAATGCTCGGTGTTCAACGGCATCTACGTCACCAAAGACGTTGACCTGCAGTATCTGGAATATCTGCAGTCGCTGCGTAACGACGATGCCAAAGCGATTGCGCGTCAGAACGAAGTGGAAAACCTGGAACTGCATAACGAAGGTTAAGGTCAGTCTCAGGCAGACGAAACAGGGCGGGCGCAATCCCGCCCTGTTTGTTTTTGTATTTATGGCGGCAGAGCGGCTATTATTGGCGCACTCTTTTGCAGCAAGGCTGAATTATGAAACGACTCATCATTGGTATTTCCGGCGCCAGCGGCGCGATCTACGGCGTGCGTATGCTGCAGGTGCTGCAACCGTTAGCCGAAGTGGAAACCCATCTGGTGATGAGCCCGGCGGCGCGGCAGACGCTGGCGCTGGAGACCGATTACAGCCTGCGTGACGTGCAGGCGCTGGCCGATGTGGTGCACGATGTGCGCGATATCGCCGCCAGCATCTCGTCCGGCTCGTTCAAAACGCTGGGTATGGCAATTCTGCCATGTTCCATGAAAACCCTGTCCGGCATTGTGCACAGCTACAGCGACAGTCTGCTGACGCGCGCCGCCGACGTGGTGCTGAAAGAGCAGCGCCGGCTGGTCCTGTGCGTGCGGGAAACCCCGCTGCATCTCGGTCATCTGCGCATGATGACCACCGCCGCCGAGCTTGGGGCGCTGATTATGCCGCCGGTGCCGGCGTTTTATCACCGCCCGCAGCGCATCGACGATTTGATTGATCAGACGGTCAACCGCGTGCTGGATCAGTTTGATATCGAGCTGCCGGAAGATCTGTTTACCCGCTGGCAGGGTGCATGATGGTGCAATAATGCACTGAATGCGTGCAAAAGCGCGGGGCCGATCACTGTTCGTGCATCTTGTGCACCAAAAGTTAACAATCTCACTTTTTCTTCCTCACACCGCTGTTATATTTCCCTCACAAACTAAGTGCTTGCGTCCCAGATGGACGCGGTATTTAGTGCGCCTGCGCACAGTTTCGCCGATTTGCACAACTGGCATGAAACCTGCAAAACATTCAGCGCAAACACATCACGCACCACATAACAATAAGCACTTCACTTGAGGGTTACCTATGAAAAAGCGAGTTCTGGCTCTTTCTCTGATGCTGGCTATGTCCGGCGCTGCGAGCGTGTTCGCGGCGGTACCGCAGTCGCTGCGCATCGGGACCGATCCAACTTACCCGCCGTTTGAGTCCAAGAACGCGCAGGGCCAGCTGGTTGGCTTTGATATCGACCTGGCCAACGAGATCTGTAAGCGTATCAAGACCAAATGTACTTATGTGGAAAGTGATTTCGATGCGCTGATCCCGTCGCTGAAAGCGAAGAAGATCGACGCCATCATCTCTTCACTCTCGATCACCGAGAAACGTCAGGAAGAGATCGCCTTCTCGGAAAAACTGTATGCAGCGAACGCGCGTTTAGTGGCGCCGAAGGGGTCTAAACTGCAGCCGACCATTGAGTCGCTGAAGGGCAAGAACATCGGTCTGCTGCAGGGCACTACGCAGGAAACCTACGCCAATGAATACTGGCGTCCAAAAGGGGTGACCGTTACGCCGTATGCCAACCAGGATCTGGTGTATCAGGACCTGAACGCTGGTCGTATTGATGCGGCGTTCCAGGATGAGGTGCAGGCGAGCGAAGGCTTCCTTAAGCAGCCGGTCGGGAAAAACTACGCGTTCGCCGGTCCGGCGGTGAAAGATGACAAAATCTTTGGCGTCGGCACCGGTATGGGCCTGCGTAAAGATGACGCCGATCTGAAAGCTGCTATCGACAAAGCCTTTAACGACATGCGCAAAGACGGTACCTACGACAAGATTGCGAAGAAGTACTTTGATTTCAACGTTTACGGCGATTAAGACTCCTGTTCCTGAACGGGTGTATTGAGTC
Source organism: Type-C symbiont of Plautia stali (assembly GCF_059730935.1). Taxonomy (NCBI): domain Bacteria; kingdom Pseudomonadati; phylum Pseudomonadota; class Gammaproteobacteria; order Enterobacterales; family Enterobacteriaceae; species Type-C symbiont of Plautia stali. The sequence continues at coordinate 1,383,242 of NZ_AP035923.1, forward strand.
ACGCTAACGTGGGTCATAACTATTCACTCCGGGCGCTTACTTATGTAAACTCCCGGAGTTCATACGCTTGCCACCATCCTTCCGTGATTCACATCCTGGTCAGGACTGTCCGTGTGTTGTTGGACAGCGTTTGTTTATTTCCCTCACGACAGGATCGAACCCATGTTGTATGGCTATTCTGAAGTAATTCTCAAAGGCACGCTGGTGACCCTTGAGCTGGCGCTCAGCTCGGTGGTGCTGGCCGTGGTGCTGGGCCTGATAGGGGCCGGCGCCAAACTCTCCCGCAATCGCCCGCTGGCGATGATTTTTGAAGGCTACACCACGCTAATCCGTGGCGTGCCCGACCTGGTGCTGATGCTGCTGATCTTTTACGGTCTGCAGATTGCCCTCAACGCCGTAACCGATGCGCTCGGCATGGCACAGTTTGATATCGACCCGATGGTGGCCGGTATTATTACGCTCGGCTTCATCTACGGTGCTTACTTCACTGAAACCTTCCGTGGCGCGTTTCTCGCGGTGCCGAAAGGGCAGATTGAAGCCGCCACCGCCTTCGGCTTTACCGGCGCGCAAACTTTCCGTCGCATTCTGTTCCCGGCGATGATGCGCTTTGCGCTGCCCGGCATCGGCAACAACTGGCAGGTGATCCTCAAAGCCACCGCGCTGGTGTCGCTGCTCGGCCTTGAAGATGTGGTAAAAGCCACGCAGCTGGCCGGCAAAAGTACCTGGCAACCGTTCTACTTCGCGATTGTTGCCGGGGTGATCTATCTGGTGTTTACCACGCTGTCCAACGGCGTGCTGTGGTGGCTTGAACGTCGCTACTCGGTAGGGGTGAAAAGGGCAGAGTTATGATCGAGATTATTCAGGAGTACTGGAAACAACTGCTCTGGACCGACGGTTACCGTTTTACCGGCGTGGCCATCACGCTGTGGCTGCTGATTCTGTCCGTGGTGATTGGCGGCAGCCTTGCGGTGCTGCTGGCCATCGCGCGCGTCTCACCAAATCGCTATATCTCCACGCCGGTGTGGCTGTTTACCTATGTGTTTCGCGGCACGCCGCTGTATGTGCAGCTGCTGGTGTTCTATTCCGGCATGTACACGCTGGAGGTGGTGAAAGGCTCCGAGCTGCTGAACGCCTTCTTCCGCAGTGGCCTGAACTGTACGCTGCTGGCATTTACCCTGAACACCTGTGCTTATACCACCGAGATTTTTGCCGGTGCCATTCGCGCCGTGCCACACGGTGAAATCGAAGCCGCGCGCGCCTATGGTTTCTCGCCGTTTAAACTTTACCGCTGCATCATTCTGCCGTCGGCGCTGCGCACCGCGCTGCCCGCCTACAGCAATGAAGTGATTCTGATGCTGCACTCCACCGCGCTGGCGTTCACCGCCACCGTGCCGGATTTGCTAAAAATCGCGCGCGATATCAACTCGGCGACCTATCAGCCGTTCACCGCGTTCGGCATCGCTGCGGTGCTGTACCTGCTTATCTCTTACGTGCTGATTAGCCTGTTCCGCCTTGCGGAGCGCCGCTTCCTCGCGCATGTGAAACCCTCTTCGTCGCACTGAGTATGACTATGGCTGAAAATAAATTAAGCGTTACCGAACTGCATAAGCGTTACGGTGAACATGAAGTTCTGAAGGGCGTGTCGCTGCAGGCCAACGCCGGCGATGTGATCAGCATTATTGGCTCGTCCGGTTCCGGGAAAAGTACCTTTTTACGCTGCATCAACTTCCTCGAAAAGCCGAGTGAAGGCACCATCGCGGTCAACAACGAGGCGATAAACCTGGTGCGCGACACCGATGGCCAGCTGAAAGTGGCCAACAAAGAGCAGCTGCGTTCGCTGCGTACCCGGCTGACCATGGTGTTCCAGCATTTCAATTTGTGGAGCCACATGACGGTGCTGGATAACGTCACTGAAGCACCGATTCAGGTGCTGGGGCTGAGCAAAGCCGAAGCGCGTGAGCGGGCAATTAAATACCTCGATAAAGTCGGTATTGATGCGCGCGCGCGTGCCAAATACCCGGTGCATCTGTCAGGCGGCCAGCAGCAGCGTGTCTCGATTGCCCGCGCGCTGGCGATGGAGCCGGAAGTGTTGCTGTTTGACGAACCGACCTCGGCGCTCGATCCGGAGCTGGTAGGCGAAGTGCTGCGCATCATGCAGAAGCTGGCCGAAGAGGGCAAAACCATGGTGGTAGTGACGCACGAGATGGAGTTCGCCCGTCACGTATCCAGCCACGTGATTTTTCTGCATCAGGGCAAAATCGAAGAGCAGGGCGCGCCAGACGAACTGTTCGGCAACCCGAAAAGCCCGCGCCTGCAGCAGTTTTTGAAGGGATCGTTGAAATAGGTTTCTGAACCGTTGCGGCGCAATGTATTGCGCGTTTCCCGGCGATGCGGCGGACAAATCCGCGCGATACATCGCGCCGCGACGAATCACAGAAATTTTTAATTAATCATGCAGCAGTTTCAGCGCGGTGTCTTCATCCGTCACCAGCCCGGAGATCCAGCCGCCGTGCAGCGCGGCGTGAATCGCTGCGTATTTGCGCGCGCTGCCGGCAAAGCCGATGATATTGCGCTGCGTCTGGCTCTCCAGCAGCACGCTGGTCAGCAGCTCATCGGTTTCGCCGTATACCCGCTCTCCCTGCTGATTGAAAAAATGCCCCAGCATTTCACCCACCACGCCGCGCGCGTTGAGCGCTTCTACCTGCGCATCGGTGATAAAGCCTTCGGCATTGAGCGGGCAGCCCGGCATCACTTCGCCAATGCCGACAAACGCCACGTTCGCCTGTAGCGCACGCTGGGTGACGCGCTGATAGACCTGATGCTGCACCCACATCGCCTTATCCTGCGGCGTGTCAGCATACAGCGGCGCCGGAATGAAGAAATATTTGCCCTGCATCTTCTCCGCCATTTTCAGCGGTACGTCGTAGCGGGTACCGGAATCGTCACGCGCAATCGCGCCGATCATCGACACACACTGATGCTGTGGCCGTTCAACCCACGGCAGCGCATCAATCATTGAGCGCAGCGTTTTGCCGGAACCGATGCCAAACACCTGCGGGGTCTCTTCGTTGATAAACTGCGCCATCACCGCCGCGCCTTCCACCGCCAGCATTTGCTGAATCGCCTCATCATCCAGCCCGGCTGACGGCACCACGCGGCACAGCGTCAGGCCAAACTTTTGTTCGATCTCGCGCGCCAGATGCAGGCAGTGCGTGACCGGATGGTCGATCTTCACGCTGACCATGCCCATCTCACGTGCGCTGGAGACCAGCCGCTGCGCCACCTGCCGCGATAAGCCCAGCGCGCGCGCAATCTCCTGCTGCGTGACGCCCGCCACGTAATACATCCACGCTGCCCGTGCTGCCAGCTCCTGCTTCTTCTCGTCTCTGCTCATCGCCTTGTTCCGTCAAACTCCGATGCGCCAGTTTATCGCGTCTTGCCCCTGAAGCGTTAACTGAGCAAAAGCCCTAAAAAAGAGCAAAAGTATTAAATGTGATGGATCTCGCAGAACGATCGCCCCGCCGGCGACTATGCTACGCCTCATCGGGCAAATGCCCTCAATTGCGGCAAATGTTTATTTCGAGGCGACTATGACGACGAAATCAGTGTGGATGCATATCGGCGCAGGTTCTTTTCACCGCGCGCATCAGGCGTGGTATCTGCACCAGCTGCACCAGCAGGGCGATGACAGCTGGAGCATCGCGCTCGGCAACATCCGCGGCGATGCGGTAGCGCTGCTCAACCAGCTGCAGGCGCAAAACGGCGAGTACGTACTGGAAACCGTGACGCCGGAGGGCGAGCGCGCGTATGAAACCATTACTTCGCTGCGCACCATTCTGCCGTGGGACGCGGAGATCAGCGCGCTGGTGGCGCAGGGCGCCAGTGCTGAGACAAAAGTGATCGGTTTTACCGTGACCGAAGCCGGTTACTACCTGACGCCGGCGCATGAGCTCGATCTCAGCCAGGCCGATATCCAGGCCGATCTCCGTGGTGAGGCGCGCACTATTTACGGCGCGCTGACCCGCATTCTGCGCCAGCGCGTGGCCAGCGGCGGTGCGCCGGTCACGCTGCTCAACTGCGACAACCTGCGTCACAACGGCGAACGTTTCCGTCACGGCATGCTGGCGTTTCTCGCCGCGCAGGGCGACCGCGCGCTGGCCAGCTGGGTGCGCGATAACACCACTTCGCCAAACACCATGGTGGATCGCATCACGCCGCGCCCCACGCCGGATGTTGCCGCACGCGTCAAAGTGGCCACCGGCAAAGACGATGGCGCGGCGGTGATGGCGGAATCGTTTATCCAGTGGGTGATTGAGGATGATTTCATCGCCGGACGCCCGGCGCTGGAAAAGGTGGGTGTGGAGCTGGTGGCGTCGGTGCTGCCGTGGGAAGAGGCGAAAATCCGCATCCTCAACGCCACGCACGCGGCGATTGCCTGGGCCGGCACGCTCACCGGCCATGACTACATTGATGACAGCACACGTCAGCCCGCGATCTATCAGCTGGCGTACGACTACATCACGCAGGACGTGATCCCGTCACTGTCGCCCAGCCCGCTCGATCTGGCGGATTACCGCGACGTGGTGCTGGCGCGCTTTAGCAATCCCTACATCAAAGATACCAACCAGCGCGTTGGTGCCGACGGGCTGTCGAAAATCCCCGGCATGGTGACGCCAACGCTGCGCGAATGCTATCAGCGCGGCGCAGAACCGACCGCTACCGCCGTGCTGCCGGCGCTGTTCTACCTGTTCCTGCAACACTGGGCCAGCAACCAGCTGCCGTATGCCTATCAGGATGGCGTGCTCAATGCTGATGCGCTGCGCCAGCAGCTGGCCGGTGAGGATGCACTGCAGCGGTTCCTCAGCGACCGCGCGCTGTTTGCCGAACTGGCCGATGACCGCGCTTTTCATGCGCTGGTGACGCGCAGCGTAGACGCCATAGAGCAGCAACTGCTGCAGCCGGCGACGGTGTAAGGAGCGCACAGCATGTATCTCGGCATTGATATTGGCACCTCTGAACTCAAAGCGCTGATCGTTAACCCGCAGGGCGAGATTGTGGCGTCGAATCACGCCACGCTTAGCGTGCAGCGCCCGCATCCGCACTGGGCGGAGCAGGACCCCGAGCGCTGGTGGCAGGCGTGTGGTCAGGCGATCGCCGGGCTGCGCCAGCAGGCACCGGACGCGTGGGCCGCGATCCGCGCCATCGGTCTTTCCGGTCAGATGCACGGCGCCGTGCTGCTGGATGCCGCCGGTGAGGTGCTGCGGCCGTGCATATTGTGGAACGACACGCGCAGCGCGGCGCAGTGTGATGCGCTGCGCCAGCAGCATCCGCAGATGATGGAAATCGCCGCCAACCTGATTATGCCCGGCTTTACCGCGCCGAAACTGCACTGGGTGGCGGAACATGAGCCCGAAATCTTTCGCCGCATCGACAAGGTGCTGCTGCCGAAAGATTACCTGCGCTGGCGTCTGACCGGGCGCTTTGTCAGCGAGCCGTCGGACGCCGCCGGTACGCTGTGGCTCGACGTGGCGCAGCGCGACTGGTCTGACGCACTGCTGGCGATCAGCGGGCTGACGCGCGCGCAGATGCCCGAACTGGTTGAGGGCAGCGCGGTCAGCGCTACGCTGCGCGCCGATTTGGCCAGCGAATGGGGCTTAGCCGCCACGGTGAGCGTGGCCGGCGGCGGCGGTGATAATGCCGCGTCGGCGGTGGGCGTCGGTGCGGTTAATGCGGGCGATGCCTTTATCTCGCTCGGCACGTCAGGCGTGATTTTTGTGGTTAACGATCGGCTGCGTGCCGATCCGCAATCCGGCGTGCACGCTTTCTGCCATGCGCTGCCGGGACGCTGGCACCAGATGAGCGTGATGCTCAGCGCCGCCAGCTGTCTGCGCTGGCTGTGCAATCTGCTGTCGGTCACCGAAAGCCAGCTGATGGACGAGATGGCACAGCTCAGTGCGGAACAGCTGCGTCAGGCACCGCTGTTTCTGCCGTATCTCTCTGGTGAACGCACGCCGCATAACGATCCGCAGGCGACCGGAGCATTTTTCCATTTACGCCACGAAACGCCGCGCGCGCTGCTCGGCTATGCGGTGATTGAGGGCGTGGCGTTTGGCCTGGCGGATGGTCTGGCGGTGCTGGGCGATACGCAGCAGCAGATTCAGCAGTGCAGCCTGACCGGCGGCGGTGCGCGCAGCACGCTGTGGGCGCAGCTGATTGCCGACGTGCTGCAGCTGCCGATAGTGACCCATCCGGCCAGCGCCTCAGGCGCGCTGGGTGCGGCGCGACTGGCGTGGCTGGCCGACGGCGGCAGTGAAGCCGACGTGTGCCTGAAGCCGCCGGTGCAGGCGCGCTATCAGCCCGATGCGGCGCGCGGGGCCGTGCTGCAGCAGCGGCTGCGCCTGTTCCGTGAACTCTATGTACAACAACAGCAGGCGCGCGCGTTGCTGCCTGCCTGATCGGATTAGCGAACGGAAGGAAGATTGTCATGCAATCGAACGCATACTGGTTTGGCTTACCGAAAAAGATGTTCTGGGGCTTTCTGGCCATCGCCATTTTCATGGCCGGCGACGGCTTCGAAATGGCGTTCCTGTCGCGCCACATTACTGACATGGGCTTTTCGCCGGCCCAGTCGGCGGTGGTGTTTACGTTTTACGGCCTGGCCGCCGCGCTGGCGGCGTGGGCCTCCGGCGTGGTGGCGGAGCTGATTACGCCGCAGCGCGCCATGATGATTGGCTTTGTGCTGTGGATCGTCATGCATGCGCTGTTTATGTCGCTGGGGCTTGGGCTGCGTAACTATCCGCTGATGGTGCTGTTCTACGGCATTCGCGGCCTGGCCTATCCGCTGTTTATCTACTCGTTCATGATGATGCTGGTGCAGGTGCTGCCGCGTGACAAGCTGGCCGCCGCTACCGGCTGGTTCTGGGCGATGTACTCCGTGGGAATTGGCGTGGTGGGCAGCTATCTGCCGAGCCTGACCATCCCGATGCTGGGCGAAACCGGCACCTTATGGCTGGCGATTGTCTGGGTGGCGTGCGGCGGCGTGCTGGCCTACTTCAGCCTGCGCAACGTGCCGGTGGATCGTTCCCGCGTTAATCTGCCGCTGCGCGATAAGATGACGGAGATGTCGCGTGCCGTAACCATTCTGTTCACCAACCAGCATGTGTTTTATGCCTGCCTGATCCGCATCATCAATACGCTGTCGCTGTTTGGTTTTGCCATCATCATGCCGCTGCTGTTTGTCGATCGGCTCGGCTTTACCATCTCCGAATGGCTGCAGATTTGGGCGGTGTTCTTCTTCGTCACCATCTTTACCAATATTTTCTGGGGCATTACCGGTGAGAAGCTGGGCTGGATCCGTCAGGTGCGCTGGTTCGGCTGTCTCGGTATGGCGATCTCCAGCCTGGCGTTTTACTACCTGCCGCTGTATGCCGGGCATAACTTCTGGGTGGCGCTGATTCCGGCGATCATGCTGGGGATCTTTGTCGCTGCCTTTGTGCCAATGACCGCGGTGTTCCCGACGCTGGAACCGCATCATAAGGGCGCAGCGGTATCGATTTACAATCTGTCGGCCGGGCTGAGTAACTTTGTGGCCCCGGCGATTGCTTCATTGCTGCTGCCGTTCTTCGATATCGTCGGGGTGGTGTGGGCCTATACCGCGCTCTACCTGTTCGCCGGCGTGCTGACCTTTATTATCCGTGTGCCGCAGCCGGGACACACGCGAGAGGCGTCAGCGGTGAAGTCGTCGGTGGTGCAGCAGCGTAGCTAAAGCTGAGTGTCAACCTGTCGCACCGGCAGCAAGGACTGCCGGTGCTGACACGGCGCTATTCCAGCTTCTGTTTCACTTTCTTCACGTCGTCAGCGCTGACCGGTGCGGCGGCATTTCCCCAGCTGTTGCGGATGTAGCTCACCACTGCGGCGATCTCCTCATCACCCAGCGTGCCGGCAAAGGCCGGCATTGCCGGTGCCGTGGGGCGGGCATCGGTATCGACACCGCGACTGCCGGCGGCGACCACCCGAATCAGCGAGGTGGCATCATCCTGATTGAGCAACGGATTGTCCGCCAGCTGCGGGAAGATATTCTTCTCACCGCGACCGCCCGGGCTGTGGCAGGCTGAACACTTCGCCGCATAGATTTGCGCGCCCAGCTTCATGCGATCGTCCGTCGCGGCAAGTGCGGCGGGCGCTTGCTCATCACGCGATTCACCGCTTTTCAGGTACACCGCCACCGCCTGCAGATCTTCATCGCGCCAGTGCTGCGTGGAGTGACGCACCGCGTCGGCCATCGGACCGGAAGCGATATCGAAACGGTTCACGCCGGTACGCAGGTAGCTGACGATATCCTGCTGGCTCCATTTGCCCAGCCCGCTGTGCGGGTTCGCGGTGATGTCCGGCGCCATCCAGCCTTCGACCACTTCACCGCGCAAAAACGCGCCATTTTTATCGCCGCCGAGCAGGTTTTTCGGCGTGTGGCAGGTGCCGCAGTGGCCCGCGCCCTGCACCAGATACGCACCGCGATTCCACTGGGCGGATTGACGGGCGTCCGGCTGGAACGCGCCCCGGTCAAAGTTGATCCAGTTCCACACCATCAGGCTGGTGCGGATGTTGAAAGGGAAGGGCAGCTGATTGGTCTCGACCGGGTTGTGTATCGGCTGCAGCGTCTGCATCCATGCCCACAAATCCTGCAGATCCTTATCCGACATTTTGGTGTAGGCGGTGAACGGCATCGCGCCGTACAGCCGCTTGCCGCCGTGGCCGATGCCCTCGGTCATCGCGCGGCGGAAATCTTCATAGCGCCAGTTGCCGATGCCGGTTTCGCGATCCGGCGTGATGTTAGCGCCGACCAGCGTACCAAACGGCGTCTGCAACCTGACGCCCCCGGCAAACGGCTGCTGCGGATCGGCGGTGTGGCAGGCGGTGCAGTCCGCCAGCGTGGCGATATAGCTGCCGCGCGCGTACTGATCGTATTCCGGCTGGGCGTGAGACACAAAGCTGGTGAGCAGCAGCGCGGCAGCGCACAGAGAGAGGCGTGTTTTCATGCGGTAATCATCTCCCCGGGACGTTGCAGATAGTAGTGACGAATCGCATGCGCCGCTTTGAATGCCAGCGCGCCGACGGTGCCGGTCGGGTTATAGCCCGGGTTTTGCGGAAAGGCTGACGCGCCCACCACGAACAGGTTCGGTACATCCCACACCTGCAGATGTTTATTGACCGAGCTGGTTGAGGGATCGCTGCCCATGATAAAGCCGCCAACCACGTGCGACGACTGATACGGCACGCTGCTCCAGTGGCCGGTCATCGGTTTGACAATCATCTCGCGCGGGTTCATCGATTTAGCGATTTCCGCCACTTTACCGGTGCAGTACTGCGCCATTTTCAGATCGTTCGCCGCAAAATCGAAGGTGATGCGCAGCAGCGGTCGGCCGTGCGGATCTTTGTAGTTGGGATCGAGCGACAGATAGTTGGTGCGCGTGGTGTAACTGCTGGCCTCGCAGCCAATCGACATGGTGCTGAGGTAGTTGTCTTTCAGCGCGCGCTTCCACTTCGAGCCCCATTTGGGCGTGTTGGGCGGCAGAGGCCGGTAGCCAATCGGTGCCGAGCCGATGGGCGTCACGCGGATGCTGCCGCCGCCGAAGAAGCCCAGACCGCTGTGGTCAAAATTATCGTTATTGAATTCATCAATGCCCATGCCCACCGCGCCGGCACCGATAAACGGGTTAAAGTTTTTGTTGTCGAAAAACAGCGTGACGCCGTTGGCGGTCTGGTAGGCGTAATTGCGACCGGTGGTGCCTTTATTGGTGACCGGATCATAGGCCTGGCCAATGCCGGAGAGCAGCATCAGGCGCACGTTTTCAAAGGTAAAGGCGGCGACGATCACCAGATCGGCCGGCTGTTCCCACTTATCGCCGGAGGAGTCGATGTAGGTGACGCCGGTGGCCTGTTTGCCGCTGGCATCGGTCAGCACTTCCAGCACTTCGCAGTTGGTGTACGCGGTAAAGTTCTCTTTGCGCATCAGCGCCGGCAGCACGGTGGTGATGGCGCTGGCTTTCGAGTAGTTGGCGCAGCCGTAGTTGGTGCAGAAGCCGCAGAAGGTGCAGGGACCCATGGTGACGCCATAGGGATTGGTGTACGCCTCGGAGACCAGCGAGGAGGGCACCGGAAACGGCTGGTAGCCGAGATTTTTTGCTGCTTCGGCAAACAGCGTCGGACCATAGGGCTGGCGCAGCGGCGGCGTCGGATAGTCGGCCGAACGGGCACCTTCGAACGGATTGCCGCCCGCCCGTTTCTGTCCCTGAATATTACCGGCGTAACCCGAGGTGCCGGCCACGCGCTCAAACTGCATGTAGTGCGGCTCCATCTCTTCCCAGCTGGTGCCCCAGTCCTGCAGCACCAGCTCATCCGGAATGGCACTGGCACCGTAGCGTTCGGTCAGGTGGCTTTTCAGGCGAAACTCTTCCGGCTGAAAGCGAAAGGTAATGCCAGCCCAGTGATTGCCCGCGCCGCCGGTGCCGTTGCCCGGATGGAACGAGCCCCAGGTGCGCATCGGCAGGGCGGTTTGCGACGGATTGTTGCGCATGGTGCAGGTGTTCTGCCGCGTACGCAGCATCAGCTCTTCGCGCATCACGTAGCGCAGCTCGTCGGTGACGGTGCCAATATTGAAGTCGCGCGCGGTGTCGCGCCACGGGCCGCGCTCAATGCCGATCACTTCCAGGCCTTCGTCGGCCAGTTCATTGGCGATAATCGATCCGGCCCAGCCGAGACCAATCACCACCACATCGGTTTTCGGTAATTTCTTCATCATCTATCCCCGTGCTTTCCATTGCGCAATGCTGATCGGCTCTAAGCCCAGATTTTCGTTATGGCGCTCAATGTATTCGCGATAGTCGTAGCGCGCGCCGGGAAAGCCCAGCATCTTCCACGACACCATGTCTTTGTTGCCGCCGTAGATCGGATCGGCAAAGAAGCCTTCCATGGTGTTGTTCAGCACCTCGAGAAACAGCGACTGCGCATCAAAGCCGCTGAAATGCACCTTTCCGGCTTCCATGTCTGCCAGCAGCGCGTCCTGCTGCGCCGGCGTCAGATCGACAAAGTTCTTTTGCGAGGTTTGCTGCACGTAGCGGTTGAGCGCCGCCAGCCCCTGGCGATAGCGCTGTTGCGGCACCAGCGGCGACTGGTCGCCCTGCTCGGTGGTGCCCTGCTGAAACGGGCCCTGCATATAGAGGCGTTCGAAGGTGCCATAAAAGCCGTGCAGCTGGCGGTCGATAAAGACAGCGCAGCCGGCTTCTTTGCCGCCCACGCTCAGCTCGTCCGCCGGAATAATGCGGTCAACCATGGCTTCCACGGTGCGCGCTTCTTCCTCGGTGAAGAACAGCCAGCCCTGAGCCTGGAACTGTTCCGGTGGGTTATCGGCGAAGGGCGTCCAGCCGGGGGAGCCCTTGAGGGAGACAGCATCGGCGGCGCGGGTGACGCCAGCGGCAACGCCCAGCGTCGACCAGGTCAGGACCTGGCGTCGTGTGACACCGGGCAGGGTTTTGGCTCGTTTTTTCATTATCGCTTCCAGACAGAGTAACAAGATAAGGCGTAACCGGCCGGCGTGCACGGCGACACAACGGGCCGGAATCTTCAGTTTTTGTAAATTTTTATGGCGAATGTTAACTGTAGACGGGCTGGGTGGTGGCGACCAATAACCGTACAAAAAAGTGCACTATTTGATAATCCGCCGGTTTTTTTCTGAACTAAGCGCCACGTTAAATCTGCAGGCTTCGCTTGAACTCAGCGCGCTGGCTGCCAGGCTTAACCGTTTCAACCACGAAATAACCAGGAGGAAATATGTCGCGCTTTGCAGAGAAAGTGGTGGTGATTACCGGAGCCGGATCCGGCATTGGTGCCGCCGCGGCGCAGCGTTTCGCCAGTGAAGGCGCACAGGTGGTGCTGGTGGGCAGAACCCGCGACAAGCTGGAACAGGTGCTGAGCACGCTGAGCGGCGAGAAGCATCTGGTGGCACCCTGCGACGTCGGCGATGCGGATCAGGTTAAACAACTGGCAGAGCAGGTGCAGCAGCAGTATGGGCGCGTGGATGTGCTGGTGAATAACGCCGGCAGCATCGTGCAGGGCAAAATTCACGAAGTGTCGATAGCGGACTGGAAGTCGCTGATGAGCACTGACCTCGACGGTGTATTTTACTGCACCCACTTCTTTATGCCCGCGCTGCTCAACAGTAAAGGCAACGTGGTGAATACCTCGTCGGTATCCGGACTGGGCGGCGACTGGGGCATGAGTGTCTACAACGCCGCCAAGGGCGCGGTGACCAATTTTACCCGCGCGCTGGCGATGGATTATGGCACCGACGGCGTGCGCGTTAACGCCGTTTGCCCGGGTTTTACCTTTACCGATCTCACCGAAGAGATGAAAAACGATGAGGCGCTGCTTGCACGCTTCTATGACCGTATTCCGCTGGGCCGCGCCGGTGAGCCGGAAGATATCGCCAGCGCGATTGCTTTCATCGCCAGCGACGACGCGCGTTATATCACCGGCGTTAACCTGCCGGTCGATGGCGGCCTGACGGCGTCGAACGGCCAGCCGAAACAGGCGTGAGTGATAACAGGCGGAGAGTCAGGTGTACTGTCACCGTCAATCCGCCTGTTAGTCGGTCATGGCTCACTCGCTTCGCCATCGTCACTTGCTGACACATAGCTGGCCGTATAACCGCCGTTCGCTAACGCCACGATTCTGGCAAAGCCAGACGCGCCAAAATGCATGCCGGCAATCACCGTATTTTCCGCTGCCACCTGCTGCAAAATACGCCGGCGCGTCTCTCTGGCCATGACGGGATCAATATCGAAGGCGATAGAAACCTGCGGACAGGCCAGCTGAACAGGCGGGTAATGCACAATATCACCCCAAATCAATAAACGCTCGCCGTCTGAATCAATGCGAAACCCGCAATGCCCCGGAGTATGACCGGGCAACGCCAGCGCACGGATTCCCGGGCTGATCTCCTCATCCGCCATCAGCTGCAGCCGCGGGCCATAAGCCTGCAGCGTGCGCCGCACCAGCGCCGCGTTTAACTGCGCGCGTTCACTCAGCTGGCTGATCGCCGCATCATCCTGCCAGAAGGCGGCTTCGCTGTGGCTGAGGCAGAGCCGGGCATGGCGAAAGACCGGCTGACCCGCGCTGTCCAGCAAGCCGCCAATATGATCGGGGTGCGCATGGGTTAATAACAGGGTATCGATGTCGTCCGGCGTCACCCCGGCCAGCTGCAGATGAGGCAGTAATTTGCCGCTCTGCGCATCGCGTTTTCCCATCCCGGTATCCACCAGAATCACGCGTCCCTGACCGCGAATCAGATAACAAAACACATGGATGTCGCCCGGCTGTGCTATGCCTGCCTGACGTTGCAGTTCGACCGCATCGTCGTGGTGAATGTCCGTTAATAAACTCAGACTGGCTTGCATGGTGCCGTCGCTGATGGCGCTGACCTGATATTTCCCGGTGGTGTATGAAAATATTGCCTGGCTCATAATGATCTCTGTGCGCTAATTTATTCGTTCACGTTAAACAAAATAACGCGGCAATTTTCGCGGCGGATTAGCGCGATGATAATGCTGCGTCAGTGGCTGTTAGCGCGATAATGACGCTAACACCGTTAAGGTGACCAGTGTCATTTTTGACAGAGTTGAGACCCGGATTGTCATGGACATAAAAATTTTGCGCGCCTTTGCCACTGTCGCGGCGCTGGAGCATATTGGTCAGGCTGCGGAACGGTTACATATTTCGCCGTCACCGCTTAGCCGGCAAATTCAACAGCTGGAAAGCGAACTGGGCATGGTGCTGTTTCACCGTGAAAAGAAACGTCTGCGCCTGACGGACGAGGGTAAGCGCTTTCTCACCGAGGTGACGCCCTTTTTGCAGCATCACGAACGGCTAAAAGAGTATGCGCAGCATCTGCAGCAGGGTGACGTCGGGCGGCTGGATATTGGATATGTGGAGGCGGCTATACACTCGCGCCTGCTGCCCGCGGCGCTGGCGCGGCTGGCACCGGGGGCGGGCATTGATGTCCGGCTGCATGCGTTACGTTCCGCACAGCAAATTGCCCGGTTAGAGGCGGGGGCGATCGATATTGCCATTGTGCATACGCTGCCGCACGATGACGCGGATTTTGTGCATAAGAAGATCGCGACCGAACCGGTGCTGCTGGCGATGCCGGCATCCAGCGCGCTGACCGCGCCCGTACCGGCTGATTTGCACGGCCGGGCGTGGATTGCCGACCAGGAAAATCTCAACCCTGCCGCGCGGGCGCGATTACTGGCAGCCTGCCAGCGCGCCGGCTTCCAGCCGGATATTCGTTTTGAAGTGAATGGTCCGCTGGCCGCGCTTGCCTGTGTCGAAGCCGGGCTGGGTTTCACCCTGATCCAGCACAGCCTGGCGCGCATCGTTCCGGATAACGTTGTGCTGATGCCGCTACCCGATCTGGCGCTGAAGATTGTGCTATATGCCGTCTGGCGCAGGCAGGATACCCGACCGTTAACGGCGCGTTTCCTGCAGCAGCTTTGCCTCACGCCCGCCGTGGCGCCGCGGTAAGCCTGAGCGGAGATGCGTCAGCCGGCGACATCCTGCAGCGCTTCCTGCAAATCGTACCAGCGGAAACCAAAGCCGGACTCCTCCAGCCGCTTCGGCAGCACGTGCTGCCCGCCCAGCACCAGCACGGCGGATTCTCCCATCATCAGTTTGATGGCGCTGGCCGGGGTGCGCATAAAGGCCGGACGATGCATCACCTGGCCCAGCGTGGCGGCGAACTGCTCGTTGCGCACCGCGTAAGGCGCCACCATGTTGAACGGGCCCTGCAACTGATCGTTATCGATCAACCACAGGATGGCGTTGACCAGATCGTCCACGTGGATCCACGGCAGGTACTGTTTGCCGCTGCCAATCGGTCCGCCGACGCCAAGTTTGAACGGCAGCTTCATTTTGCTCAGCGCGCCACCTTCGCGCGCCAGCACCACGCCGGTGCGCAGCAGGCACACGCGGGTGCGCTCGCTTTGCGCCTTCAGCGCCAGCTGCTCCCAGCGGGCGCACAGGGTGTGGGTAAACTCCTCATGGCCCGGATCGTCCTCGGTCACCACCACATCGCCGCTATCACCATAAAAGCCGGTGGCCGAGCCGGAAATAAACAGGCGCGGCGGATGGCTGCTGGCGTGGATCAGCGAGACGATCTGCTCAGTGATTTGCCAGCGGCTTTCGCACAGGCGCTGCTTTTGCTGCTCGGTCCAGCGCTTGTCGGCAATTGGTTCTCCCGCCAGATTGATGACGCCGTCAATAGCATTGAGATCGGACTGCTGGTTAATGCCTGACCACAGCATCACGCGCGCATCGAGTTTTTCCCGCGCGGCCGCCACGTCACGCGTTACCACATTCACCTGATGGCCCAGCTGCAGCAGGCGCGGAATTAAATGGCGACCTATCAGGCCGGTACCGCCGGTAATAAGCAGGTGCATGTTTAGTCTCCCTGTCATTAATTATCTGCTCTGAATTGAGCATAGAAGAGAAGTGCCGCTGCGGCGTGACAGCGCTTACGCTTATGATGAAAAACCGCCAGTTTGCTGTGGTCCTGCGGCAAAACATCGGACCAGCGCGCCATTGCCTTAGCCGGCAAAAATCGGTAAACATGATGCACACCTGACGCTTAGCCGAGGCAGCTGATGAACTATCCCGCCATTACGTTGTGGTCCGATTCCTGTTTTTTTAGCCCGTATGCCATGTCAGTTTATGTTGCGCTTACCGAGAAGGGCATTCCCTTTACCGTCAGGCGCGTTGACCTGTCGCGCAATGCACAGCTTGACGAGGAATACCGCGGCCTGTCGCTGACCTGCCGTGTGCCCACGCTGCAAATTGATGATGTCAGCCTGAATGAATCCTCGGCCATCGCCGAATACCTCGAAGAGCGTTTTCCGGCGCCGGAGTTTGAGCGCCTCTATCCGCGCGATCGCGAAAAACGTGCCCACGCGCGCGAAGTGCAGGCGTGGCTGCGCAGCGATTTGCTGGCGCTGCGCACGGAGCGTCCCACTGAGGTGCTGTTTGCTGCTGAACGCTTTGCTCCGCTCACGCCCGCTGGCGAACAGGCCGCCAGTAAACTGATTGCCGCGGTGCAGCGCCTGCTGCCGGACGGCCAACAGAACCTGTTTGGCGAGTGGTCGATTGCCGACACCGACCTGGCGGTGATGATTAACCGGCTGGCGCTGCACGGCGATCCGCTGCCAGTGAAGCTGCAGCACTATGCAGAATTCCAGTGGCAGCGCGCCTCGGTGCAGCTGTGGCTGGCCGAGTCGGGTAAAGCACGCTAAAACCTTGCGGCGACGAAAAGAACGCTTTACCTTAGCGCTCATTCTAATAAAGCATCGCAAACAGGCGCGTGCTGGGCACGCCGAAAACAGAGAAAGGGTTACCGGATGGTGGATCAAACGGCAGGTGACGGTATCGAGTGGGTGGATATCGTTAGCGAAGAAAACGAAGTGATTGCGCAGGCCAGCCGTGCGCAGATGCGTGCGCAATGTCTGCGCCATCGCGCTACCTATATTGTGGTGCACGACGGCATGGGCAAGATTCTGGTGCAACGCCGTACCGAGAGCAAAGATTTCATGCCGGGTATGCTGGATGCCACTGCGGGTGGTGTGGTGCAAAGCGGTGAAGACCTGCTGGAATCCGCCCGTCGTGAAGCGGAAGAGGAGCTCGGCATCGCCGATGTCCCGTTCGCCGAGCACGGCAAATTCTACTTCGAAGATCAGCACTGCCGCGTATGGGGTGGGCTGTTCAGCTGCGTGTCGCACGGTCCGTTTGCCATGCAGGAAGAGGAAGTGGATGAAGTGTTCTGGATGACGCCGGAAGAGATCACCGCCCGCTGTGATGAATTCACCGATGATTCACTCAAAGCCCTGTCGCTGTGGCTGAGCCGCAACAGTGACGCGGTGCGCAGTAAGCAAAGCAGCGAAGCCTGATTCCTGCGCTTCCACAGAAAGGCACCCCAAGGGTGCCTTTTGTGTTTAATGCTGGCTGAGAATACGGGTGAGAATGTTCAGCGCCGTACTGAACTGGGCGTCCGGAATGGTTAGCGGATAAAGAAAGCGGATCACGTTGCTGTGCACGCCGCAGGTCAGCAGAATCAATCCCTCGGCCAGCGCCTGCTGCTGAATCGCTTTGGCGATCTCCGCTGAGGGGCGGCCGCTGGCGTCATGAAACTCCGCCGCCATCATCGAGCCATAGCCGCGCACCTCTGCCAGCGCACGGCAGCCGGCGCCGTTCAACGCTTCTGCCAGCTGCGTACCGAGCCATTGCGCACGCTCGCACAGGTTTTCTTCACTGATAATATCCAGCACCGCATGCGCGGCGGCAATTGCTGGCGGATGGCCAGCATAGGTGCCGCCCAGACCGCCCGGCTCCGGTGCATCCATCACCGCGGCCCGGCCGCTCACCGCCGACAGCGGAAACCCGCCTGCCAGACTTTTCGCCAGCGTGATCAGATCCGGCTGTACCTCATAATATTCGCTGGCAAACAGCCTGCCGGTGCGCGCAAAACCGCTCTGTACTTCATCGGCGATCAGCAGGATGCCGTGGCGATCGCACAGCTGACGCAGCGCCGTCACAAACTCTGGCGGCGCGACATAAAACCCGCCTTCGCCCTGAACCGGTTCAAAGATGATGGCCGCCACCTGCTGTGGCGCGATATCGCTGCGGAAAATCGTCTCCAGACTGTCGAGCGCATCGTGCACGCTGACATTATGCAGCGCATTGGGGTAGCGTGCGTGAAACACCGGGCTGGCAAACGGGCCGAAGCCGGTTTTGTAAGGCAGCACTTTGCCGGTCAGCGCCATGGTCATATTGGTGCGACCGTGGAACGCGCCGCTGAAGGCGATAATTCCCGGACGGCCGGTGGCTGCGCGCGCGATTTTCACCGCGTTCTCGACCGCCTCGGCGCCGGTAGAGAAGAAGGTGGTTTTCACGGCGCCTTCAATCGGCACCAGCGCATTCAGACGCTCCGCAAGGTGAATGTAGTTCTCATACGGCACGATTTGAAACGCGGTATGGGTGAAGCACGTGAGCTGCTGCTGTACCGCCGCCAGCACTTTGGGATGCCGGTGGCCGGTATTGAGCACCGCAATGCCGGCGGCGAAATCAATATATTCCCGCCCCTGCTGGTCCCACAGCGTGGCGTTTTCGGCTTTCGCTGCAAAGAAATCACACATCACGCCCACGCCACGCGGCGTGGCCTGTAACCGACGGCTGTGCACATCACTGTTGCTCATTGCTGACCTCGTAAGTCGCGGGAGAGTGTAATCAGTGTTAGCGCGCAGGCGGGATTTTGCCAGTGCGTTTATACGGGCAGGGTTGTGGCGCAGGATAAAAAAAAGCACGCCCGGGCGGGCGTGCTGATGCGGAGCGGGGAAGGGGATTAGCCTTCAGCCTGCTGCGACTGAATCGCCGTCAGTGCAATGGTGTAGACAATATCATCGACCAGCGCACCGCGTGACAGGTCGTTAACCGGTTTGCGCATGCCCTGCAGCATCGGCCCGATGGAGATCAGGTCGGCAGAACGCTGCACCGCTTTGTAAGTGGTGTTACCGGTGTTGAGATCCGGGAAGATAAATACCGTCGCACGTCCGGCCACCGCTGAGTTCGGTGCTTTAGACTTGGCGACGTCTTCCATGATCGCGGCGTCGTACTGCAGTGGACCGTCGATCACCAGATCCGGACGTTTTTCCTGTGCAATGCGCGTCGCTTCACGCACTTTCTCTACGTCACTACCGGCACCGGAGTTACCGGTAGAGTAGGAGATCATCGCTACGCGTGGATCGATGCCGAAGGCTTTGGCGGAGTCGGCGGACTGAATCGCGATCTCGGCCAGCTGCTCCGGATTAGGATCCGGGTTGATGGCGCAGTCGCCGTACACCAGCACCTGCTCTGGCAGCAGCATGAAGAACACCGAGGAGACCAGCGAGCTGTTCGGCGCGGTTTTGATCAGCTGCAACGGCGGACGAATTGT
The DNA here is from genome assembly GCF_059730935.1 of Type-C symbiont of Plautia stali. NCBI lineage: Bacteria > Pseudomonadati > Pseudomonadota > Gammaproteobacteria > Enterobacterales > Enterobacteriaceae > Type-C symbiont of Plautia stali. The sequence goes on from NZ_AP035923.1 coordinate 1,402,272, forward strand.
GTTGGCGGTGGTGTGAACCGCGCCCGAGACCAGACCGTCAACTTCGCCGCTTTCCAGCATCATGGTGCCCAGCACCACGTTATCTTCCAGCTGCTCCTGCGCGACCACTTCGGTCATGCCTTTGCTCTTACGCAGCTCAACCAGGCGCGGCACGTAGTTGTCACGCACCACCTGCGGATCGACAATTTCAATGCCTTTGCCGAGCTCAACGCCCTGCGCTGCGGCCACGCGCTGAATCTCATCCGGATTGCCCAGCAGCACACAGGTGGCGATGCCGCGCTCGGCACAAATCGCCGCCGCTTTAACGGTACGCGGTTCGTCGCCTTCCGGCAGGACGATGCGCTTGCCGGCTTTACGCGCCAGTTCGGTGAGCTGATAGCGGAATGCCGGCGGTGACAGACGACGGCTGCGTTCGGATGTGGCGGTCAGTGATTCAACCCAGTCAGCATTGATAAAGCCGGCCACATACTCCTGCACTTTTTCGATGCGCTGCGTGTCGTCAGCCGGCACTTCCAGGTTAAAGCTCTGCAGGCTGAGCGAGGTTTGCCAGGTGTTGGTTTTTACCATGAACACCGGCAGGCCGGTCTGGAAGGCGCGTTCGCACAGACGGGCGATCGGCGCTTCAATCTGATAGCCGCCGGTCAGCAGCACCGCACCAATTTCGATGCCGTTCATCGCCGCCAGACAGGCCGCCACCAGCACGTCAGGACGGTCGGCTGAGGTCACAAGCAGCGAGCCCGGACGGAAGTGCTCCAGCATATGCGGGATGCTGCGCGCGCAGAAGGTGACGGATTTGACGCGACGCGTGTGGATTTCACCTTCGTTGATGATCTCCGCGTTGAGATGGCGGCACATATCAATGGCGCGCGTCGCGATCAGATCAAAGCTCCACGGCACGCAGCCCAGCACCGGCAGCGGGCTGTTAGCGAACAGTTGCTTAGGATCGATGTTGGCGATGCTGGCTTTCGAGGAGTCGTCGAAAATTTCTGACAGATCCGGACGGGTGCGGCCCTGCTCATCCACCGGCGCGTTGAGTTTGTTGATGATGACGCCGGTGATGTTTTTGTTTTTGCTGCCGCCGAAGCTGCTCTGCGTCAGTTCGATGCGCTCTTTCAGCTGTGCCGGTGAGTCGTTACCCAGCGACATGACGAAGACGATCTCCGCGTTCAGCGTTTTGGCAATTTCATAGTTCAGCGCCGAGGCAAACTGATGTTTGCGCGTCGGAACCAGGCCTTCCACCAGCACCACTTCCGCATCTTTGGCGTTGGCGTGGTAGTTGGCGATGATCTCTTCCATCAGCACATCCTGCTGGTTAGAACCCAGCAGCGACTCAACGCGGGACATTGGCAGCGGAACCGCGGCCGGAATAGCGGAGTTTTTGCGGATGATGGTGGTGGTCTGGTCTGGCGCATCGCCGCCAGCGCGCGGCTGGGCGATCGGTTTGAACACGCTCAGGCGCACGCCTTTGCGCTCCATGGCACGAATCACGCCAAGGCTGACGCTGGTCAGGCCGACGCTGGTGCCGGTAGGAATAAGCATAATTGTACGTGACACTATAGAAACCTCGCGGTGTTACAGGGTGTCAAAAACAACACCGTCAGCCGAAGCTGACGGAGAGAAACATTACGCGGTGAGGCGCGCGGCGTCCTGGGCGATGACCCACTCTTCATTGGTTGGAATCACCACCGCCGGGCGGGTACCTTCTTTATTGATGAAGCCGGACTTGCCAAAGCGTGCAGCCAGGTTGCGCTCGTGGTCAACCTCGAAGCCAAGCAGACCCAGTTTGTCCAGCGCCAGCTCACGCACCATCGCCGCGTTTTCACCGATACCGCCGGTAAACACCACCGCATCCAGACGGCCTTCCATCAGCGCGGTGTAGCTGCCGATGTACTTCGCCAGGCGGTGACAGAACACATCCATCGCACGTTTGGCATCGTCTTTAGTAGCGTAGTTATCTTCCACGTAACGGCAGTCGCTGGTGACTTCGGTCAGGCCCAGCAGGCCGGACTCTTTGGTCAGCAGTTTGTTGATCGCATCCACGCTCATGCCCAGCGTATCGTGCAGGAAGAAGACGATAGCCGGATCGATGTCACCGCTGCGGGTGCCCATCACCAGACCTTCCAGCGGCGTCAGACCCATTGAGGTATCTACGCACTGGCCGTTACGGATGGCCGCCACAGAACCGCCGTTGCCGAGATGGCAGGTGATGATGTTCAGCTCGCTGACCGGCTTGTTCAGCATTTTGGCGGCTTCCTGCGTCACATAGTAGTGACTGGTGCCGTGCGCGCCGTAGCGGCGCACGCCGTGCTCTTTATACAGGTTGTACGGCAGGGCATAGAGATAGGACTCTTCCGGCATAGTCTGATGGAAGGCGGTGTCGAAAACGGCGACATTTTTATCCGACAGGTGCGGGAAGTTTTTCATGGCTTCGTCGATGCCGATCAGGTGCGCCGGATTGTGCAGTGGCGCGAAGGACGACGCGTCTTTGATGCCCTGAATGACGGACTCGTCAATCACCACCGATTGCGTCAGCTGCTCGCCGCCGTGAACGATACGATGGCCGATTGCAGCGATTTGTGCCGAAAGCTCTGGTTTTTGTGCCAGAATAGTTTTAACGATGAAGTTCAGCGCTTCGCTGTGCGCTGCGCCCGCGCCGAGCGGGGCTTCCTGTTTGCTGCCGTCCAGTTTCCACTTGATGCGCGCTTCCGGCAGGTGGAAACACTCCGCCAGACCGGAAAGGTATTCGTCACCGCTGGCTGGATTGAGAATGGCAAACTTAAGAGAGGAGCTGCCGCAGTTGAGGACCAGTACTAACTTCGTCGACATGGAAGTACCTATTTTGTTAAATAGTGGCTAAAAATAACGCAATCAGACTAACAGCGTAGCCTATGAAAGCTGGTAGATTAATGATTAACATCATGCGCTAGTCAAAAAAGAAACGACACGCAAAAAATTTCGGTAATTTTACGCAGATTTTTGAAATCCACGAAGCGAAACATGGCTCCAGCGCGCTCTTTTATTGAGCTGCGGCTTCCGGTAATGTTGCAAAAACGGCGTCAGAATACCCACTGTGACCCGCAAAGACAAAATCTTTTGAAGGATGTCACGTAAAGTTGTGTAGTTATAAAATTTTTTTAAATGCTGCAGTAATAGTTGAGGTCTACCATGGCGAATGACGCAGGCAATCCAGGCTGGTTCGGCTTATTTCAGCGCGGCCAGCACTACATGAAAACCTGGCCCGCCGACAAACGTCTGGCGCCGGTGTTTCCTGAGAACCGTGTGGTGACGGCAACCCGCTTTGCGATTCGCTTTATGCCACCGCTGGCCATTTTTACGCTGACGTGGCAAATCGCGCTCGGCGGGCAACTCGGCCCGGCGATTGCCACCGCGCTGTTTGCCTGTAGCCTGCCGATGCAGGGATTATGGTGGCTGGGTAAACGTTCCGTCACGCCGCTGCCGCCAACGCTGCTGCACTGGTTCCACGAAGTGCGCGCCAAACTGGAAGAGGCCGGACAGGCCATTGCCCCCGTCGACGGCAAGCCGACTTACCAGGCGCTGGCGGATGTGCTCAAGCGTGCTTTTAAGCAGCTCGACCGTACTTTCCTCGACGATCTTTGATCAAATGGCGCTTTTCTCTGCCAGAGAATTTGCGCCCAATCCCGGTTCAAATCAAAGAATAGTGATGCGGACATACACGCATCGCTTTCGTTGTGTAATCATTTCTGCATTGTTTAAATCTTAAGCGGCCCTGCGGCCCGGGAGTAAACCATGGAAATGACCCATGCACAGCGACTGATTCTTTCTAATCAATACCAGATGATGGCGATGCTTGAGCCGGATAACGCCGAGCGCTATCGCCGCTATCAGACCATTATTGAACGCGGCTATGGACTGCAATTGCGCGAGCTGGACAAAGAGTTCGGCGAACTGAGCGAGGCGACCTGCCGTACGCTGATCGACATTATGGAAATGCATCATGCGCTGCATGTTTCCTGGTCCAATCACAAAGCGCCGTGCAACATTGAAGAGCGTCGCCTGGCGTTTCTCGGCTTCGACGCGGCCACCGAAGCGCGTTACCTCGGCTATGTGCGCTTTATGGTTAATGTGGAAGGGCGCTATACCCATTTCGATTCCGGCACCCACGGCTTCAATGCGCAAACCCCGATGTGGGAAAAATACCAACGCATGCTGGCGGTGTGGCACACTTGTCCGCGTCAGTATCACCTCAGCGAGAATGAAATCGCGCAAATCCTCAATGCCTGAATAAGGAGCAACGTGTGAAGTACAGGGGTTTTCTGTTTGATTTAGACGGGACGCTGGTGGATTCACTGCCGGCCGTGAATCGCGCCTGGTCACGCTGGGGCGCGCGCCACGGCCTGGCCGCGCAGCAGGTGCTGGACTACATTCACGGCAAACCGGCGATCAACTCGCTGCGCCACTTTATGGCGGGCCAGTCTGAAGCGGCGATCCAGGCCGAATTTCGCTGGCTGGAGCAGCTGGAAGCAGAAGACACGGCAGGCGTGCAGGCGATTGCCGGTGCACACGCGTTGCTGGCCACCCTGAACGCACTCGACATTCCCTGGGCGATTGTGACCTCGGGATCGATCCCGGTGGCGCATGCCCGTCACAAAGCGGCCGGTTTACCGCTGCCGGAGGTGTTTATTACCGCCGAGGACATTAAATTCGGCAAGCCCAATCCTGAACCTTATTTGCTGGGTGCTGAGCGGCTCGGGATTTCTGCGCCAGAATGCGTAGTGGTGGAAGATGCCCCGGCGGGCATTATCGCCGGGCTGGAAGCGGGCAGCGCGGTGGTGGCGGTCAATCCGCCGGCCGATGCGCCACGCCTGAGTGAAGTGGCGCTGCAGGTGGAAAATCTGCAGCCGCTGCACATCAGTAAACAGCCGGACGGTTATTTCAGCGTGACGATGCGCGCCTGAAACAGCCCACGCTGAGCGGCGCAGGTTACAGCGGCGTATCCTGGGAAATTTCATCCAGCGACAGGCTGAAGCTGGGGATGAAGACTTCAACGAAGTAATCCATCTCCGGCGATCGCCGCTGCGCCAGCGTCTTCTCCAGACGGGCTTTGGCCAGCAGAAACTCGTTGTTGCCGGCCGACAGTTCTTCAAGGCACTTAAGGTAGGCGCACAGCGCATCAGCCTGTTTCACCACCGCCTGCTCGCTCTCGCTATGCAGGTGCTCATCCAGCAGCGGACGATACGCGTCCTGCAACTCAGGCGGCAACATCTCAATCAGCTTGTGCTGCGCAATCTTTTCAATCTTCTTGTATTCATGGGCAATCTGCGCGTTGTAGTACTTTACCGGCGTGGGCAAATCGCCGGTCAGCACTTCGCTGGCATCGTGATACAGCGCCAGCATGGCGATGCGATCGGCATTCAGATTGCCGTTAAATTTTTTATTTTTGATGATGGCCAGCGCATGCGCCACCATGGCGACCTGCAGACTGTGCTCGGAGACATTTTCCGTGCGCACATTGCGCATCAGCGGCCAGCGGTTGATGAGTTTCAGGCGGGAGAGGTGGGCGAAAAAGTGGCTACGGGTCATGGACGGTTCCTGTTGCACGGCGGGGAGCTTGTGCGGCTCCCCGAAAGTCAAACAGTATACGCGTCACAGATTACTGGCGATAGCCTTGCAGGAAGCGACCAAACTTGTTGATGGCCATCTCGAGGTCGTCCACGCGCGGCAGGGTAACGATGCGCACGTGATCCGGCCACGGCCAGTTAAAGGCGGTGCCCTGCACCAGCAGTACTTTTTCCTGCAGCAGGAAATCCAGCACCATTTTCTGGTCGTCCATGATGTTGAATTTCTTCGCATCAATGCGCGGGAACATATAGAGCGCGCCCTGCGGCTTCACGCAGCTGACGCCGGGAATATCGTTGATCAGTTCCCAGGCGCGCTGGCGCTGCTCAAACAGCCGTCCACCCGGCGCGATAAACTCGCTGATGCTCTGATAGCCGCCCAGCGCAGTCTGAATGGCATGCTGCGCCGGCACGTTAGCGCACAGACGCATTGAAGCCAGCATCTCCAGACCTTCGATATAGCCTTTGGCGTGCTTCTTCGGTCCGTTCAGCACCATCCAGCCCTGGCGGAAACCCGCCACGCGGTAGGTTTTGGACAGCCCATTGAAGGTCACGGTCAGCAGGTCCGGTGCCAGCGCGGCAATCGAATGATGCTGGGCTTCGTCATACAGAATCTTGTCGTAGATCTCGTCGGCGAAGATGATCAGGTTATGCTGGCGGGCGATCTCCACGATCTCCAGCAGCAGCTCTTTGCTGTACACCGCACCGGTGGGGTTGTTGGGGTTGATGATCACGATTCCGCGGGTACGCGGCGTGATTTTGCTGCGGATATCATCCAGATCCGGGAACCAGCCCGCGGATTCGTCGCACAGATAGTGCACCGCTTTGCCGCTCGACAGCGAAACCGCCGCTGTCCACAGCGGATAATCTGGCGCGGGCACCAGCATCTCATCGCCGCTGTTCAGCAGCGCCTGCATTGCCTGCACGATCAGTTCAGACACACCGTTGCCAATATAGATATCTTCTACCGTAACGTCGCGCATGTCGCGCGCCTGGTAGTGCTGCATGATGGCTTTACGTGCTGAATAGAGACCTTTCGAGTCGCAATAGCCTTGCGCGCTCGGTAGGTTACGAATCACGTCTACCAGGATTTCATCAGGGGCTTCAAAACCAAACGGGGCAGGGTTGCCGATGTTGAGTTTGAGAACTTTGTTGCCTTCTTCTTCGAGACGTTTAGCTTCTTTCAGTACCGGGCCACGAATGTCGTAACAGACATTTTCCAGCTTGCCGGATTTATCAATTTGAAAATTCATCGTTACCGCCTTAATGGGCAGAGTCCTTTTAACCTGCCACTAAAATCAAACCTGCTCAATTTACTCCTCTCACCGTAACAAAAGAAGGGCAGCGCTGGGTTTTGGCGCGATAGCCAGGCTTTGCCGGATTCAGTGGCGCGAAACGCATTTTTAACTATTAAAACTGGTTTAATTATCTATTAAAATGGCAGGAGCCAACATTAAATGCTTGCGCTGATCGGGTCGCCTGTAAACCGGGATATCCAGCCGCGCGCCGCGCCATTCAGCAATTTTTCATTTAACTGCGGTCTGAGGAATGGTTAGCGACTTGATGAAATAGTTAAAGGAATCTTGTTAGATGCCGAAAAAATGTGCAGCAATGATTAAGCACTATCTGGCATGAGGCGATGACGATGGTTATTTGCTTTGCGAAGCGGTTGAAACCAGGCCCCGTCAGCCGGGGATAAAACCGCGTGGCAGCGGCTTAAATAGCATTTACGCTGTCACTTTAACGCTTATCATTCAGTTTAAGAACCAGGCGGGTTAAAAAATCAGCAGCGTTGTGGCAGGATGTGCCGGAAATGGCTTTTGGTCAAAAATTACGATGTTTTGAACAAAAACATTTCCATTTATAGCGTAAAAATGATTAAGTATAATTTATTATTTGATGCACTTTATCGCTTCGCATCAGCATAACAAGATGTTATTCCTTTTTGCCCCGCAGGACAGTTTGGCGGGAAACCAGGCAACTACACAGCTTCCAGCAACGTTCTACTGACGTCCCTGGCCCAGGAAGTTGTTCTGACTTTTACGACGCCATTGCCCGTTTTGCGGTGATGTGTTCGTCGGCATCCGCCTGACTCGATTTTTTCATGAGCGCCTTCACACAGGGCGATCATTAAGCACCATTACCACTTATCTCTTTGATAAGTATGGTAATACACCAGGGTAGTAGTTTCAAAAAATCTTATAAGTGAAGAAATAACATGACTAATGCAAATCGTCCGATACTGAATCTCGACCTCGATCTGCTGCGTACTTTTGTCGCCGTTGCTGACCTGAATACCTTTGCAGCCGCCGCTGCAGCAGTATGCAGAACGCAATCAGCCGTAAGCCAGCAGATGCAACGTCTGGAACAATTGGTAGGTAAAGAGCTGTTTGCCAGACATGGACGTAACAAATTGCTGACTGAGCATGGCATTCAGCTGCTTGGCTACGCCAGGAAGATCCTGCGTTTCAACGATGAAGCCTGCACTTCTTTAATGTACAGCAATATCCAGGGCGTGCTGACGATTGGCGCGTCTGACGATACCTCTGATACTATTCTGCCGTTTCTGCTTAACCGCGTAACGTCAGTGTATCCGAAACTGGCAATCGACGTCCGCGTGAAGCGTAATCCGTTTATGATGGAGATGCTGAACCAGGGCGAAGTGGATCTGGTGGTGACCACCTCCAGTCCGGGTAACTTCACCTACCAGGTGCTGCGCACCTCGCCAACGCTGTGGTACTGCGCGGCAGATTACATTTTCCAGCGCGGTGAAGCCATTCCGCTGGTGCTGCTGGATGAGCCAAGCCCGTACCGTGACATGGCGATCGATCATCTCAACGAAGCGGGTATCCCGTGGCGTATCTCCTACGTGGCTTCCACGCTGGCGGCGGTACGTGCGGCGGTAAAAGCGGGGCTGGGTGTCACCGCGCGTCCGGTTGAAATGATGAGCCCGGAGCTGCGCGTGATGGGGGCGGCAGAAGGCCTGCCGGTGCTGCCGGATACGCAATATCTGCTGTGCCGTAATCCGGACAGCGATAATGAGCTGGCACTGGCCATCTTCAACGCGATGCAATCCACTAACGATCCTTACAATCTGAGCGCGAATCCGGACGGTACGCTGCTGCTGGATGATGAAGAGTAAGGTTGACCGTTACTGGTAATCCGTCACAACCGGCATGCCAGATAATTGTTAAAAGTTAGAGAAAAGAGCCTTAGCCTGATGAAAATCAGCTAAGGCTTTTTTTATGGCGGTTATTTCCGCTTTTTTAGCACGATTAGCACCTGATAATTTCACTAACTTCCTGAAAAGTGAAATGTGTTTCGTTTTCATCCTGCGCGGAATTTATTTATCATTTCGTGCCAACTTTATCTCCGTCTTTCGTCAGACCGCCTGCCGGTTTTTCCAGCAAAAAACGTCAATATGTGTTCTGGATCAAAAAAATACCCCCGATAAGGGGGGGGAAATCCGCGCAAGACCTGTCAAACTATGATTGTTAAATGCACGATCCATGCATGTGAATACCCGCTACACTGAAATTAACCGTACAAACTGAAGCGATTTAGCTGGCGCTCAGGGGTGCATATGTTAATAATATGATGCGGGTGTAAATTAATGTTTGGATACTTTTGTCAAAGTTGACAAAAGGTTATAGAAAGGAGTAAAAAACCCCATAAAATTGCTGCTTAATTGATAAAGACAGCAAAGTTTATAAGGTTTTTTATCCTTCCCTTGAATCGATGTGGTGTGTTTGCTGCGACAGTGCAGGATGCCATCGCCACTTTTGATGAGTAAGCAAAGAGTATGTCAACAACCACAGAAGTCATCGCTCATCACTGGGCGTTTATTGTTTTCATTGTTATCGCGTTTGGCCTGTGTGCCTTTATGTTAACCGGTGGCTGGTTGTTAGGTGGACGTGCACGCGCGCGCCACAAAGACACGCCGTTTGAATCCGGTATCGAATCCGTCGGTGATACCCATATCCGCCTCTCGGCAAAATTCTATCTGGTTGCGATGTTTTTCGTCATTTTCGACGTCGAAGCCCTCTATCTATACGCATGGTCGACCTCCATTCGCGAAAGCGGCTGGGTCGGCTTTGTCGAAGCCGCAATTTTCATTTTGGTGCTCCTGGCAGGCCTGGTTTATCTGGTGCGCATCGGTGCGCTGGATTGGGCGCCTGCGCGTCGTCGCGTAGTCGTCAAATCGAGCCCGGTCAGCCACAGTCACACCAACCCTCATAAGCAGTAAAAGCGAGGCAATAAGATGGACTACACGCTGACACGCGTAGACCCGAACGGGGGCGATAACGACCGTTATCCCCTGCAGAAACAGGAGATTGTTACCGATCCTCTGGAGCAGCACGTTCATCGCAGCGTCTATATGGGCAAGCTCGAGCACGCCCTGCATGACATGGTGAACTGGGGTCGTAAAAACTCTCTCTGGCCGTATAACTTCGGCCTTTCCTGTTGCTACGTGGAAATGACCACGTCATTCACCGCAGTACATGATGTGGCGCGTTTCGGTGCGGAAGTAATGCGCGCCTCGCCACGTCAGGCTGACTTTATGGTGATCGCCGGTACGCCGTTTACCAAAATGGCGCCGGTGATTCAGCGTTTGTATGATCAGATGCTGGAACCAAAATGGGTGATTTCGATGGGGGCCTGCGCCAATTCCGGCGGCATGTATGACATCTATTCGGTGGTGCAGGGTGTGGATAAATTCCTGCCGGTTGATGTGTATATCCCGGGTTGTCCGCCACGTCCGGAAGCTTACATGCAGGCGCTGCTGCTGCTGCGTGAGTCCATCGGCAAAGAACGTCGTCCACTCTCGTGGGTGGTTGGCGATCAGGGCGTGTATCGCGCCAATATGCAGTCTGAGCGTGAAAGAAAGCGCGGTGAGCGTATTGCCGTCACCAACCTGAGAACCCCAGACGAAGTTTAAGCACCCCGTACACGGATGGAGCCACGGCCGCAGCAGATAATGACAACGTAGTGTGTGCCGCCATCCTGACGCCTTCTTTTGAGTGCCTGATTACAGGCCGGAATGGTGAGTAACGTATGACAGATTTAACCACGCAAGATCTCGCTCAGCCTGCATGGCAAACCCGGGATCACCTGGATGATCCGGTGATCGGCGAGCTGCGTAACCGTTTTGGGCCGGATGCCTTTACCGTTCAGGCCACCCGCACCGGCATTCCGGTCGTCTGGGTGAAGCGTGAACAGCTACTGGAAATCATTGAATTCCTGCGTAAGCTGCCGAAGCCGTACGTCATGCTCTATGACCTGCACGGTTTCGATGAGCGTTTACGTACCCACCGCGCCGGTCTGCCCGCCGCGGATTTTTCCGTTTTCTATCACCTGCTGTCGATTGAACGCAACCGCGACATCATGCTCAAGGTGGCGCTGTCTGAAAACGATCTGAATGTGCCCACCATCACCAAAATTTTCGCCAACGCCAACTGGTACGAGCGCGAAACCTGGGAGATGTTTGGTATCACCTTCAACGGCCACCCGCACCTGACGCGCATCATGATGCCGCAGACCTGGGAAGGGCACCCGCTGCGTAAAGACTACCCGGCGCGCGCCACCGAGTTCGATCCTTTCACGCTGACTAAGCAGAAAGAAGATCTGGAGATGGAGTCACTAACCTTTAAGCCGGAAGACTGGGGCATGAAGCGTGGCACCACCAATGAGGACTTTATGTTCCTCAACCTCGGTCCGAACCACCCTTCAGCGCACGGTGCGTTCCGCATCATTCTGCAGCTGGATGGCGAAGAGATCGTCGACTGCGTTCCGGACGTGGGTTACCACCATCGCGGCGCGGAGAAGATGGGCGAGCGTCAGTCCTGGCACAGCTATATTCCGTATACCGACCGTATCGAGTACCTCGGCGGTTGCGTAAACGAAATGCCTTACGTGCTGGCGGTGGAAAAGCTGGCAGGCATCACCGTACCGGATCGCGTGAATGTAATTCGCGTGATGCTGTCAGAGCTGTTCCGTATCAACAGCCACCTGCTGTACATCTCCACCTTTATTCAGGACGTCGGTGCCATGACGCCGGTGTTCTTTGCCTTTACCGACCGTCAGAAAATTTATGACGTGGTGGAAGCGATCACCGGTTTCCGTATGCACCCGGCGTGGTTCCGCATCGGCGGTGTGGCGCACGATCTGCCGAAAGGCTGGGAACGTCTGCTGCGCGAGTTCCTCGACTGGATGCCGAAGCGTCTGAAAGAGTACGACAAAGCTGCGCTGCGCAACACCGTGCTGATGGGCCGTTCGCAGGGCGTGGCCGCTTATAACATGGACGAAGCGCTAGCGTGGGGCACCACCGGTGCCGGTCTGCGCGCCACCGGTCTGGACTTCGACGTGCGTAAATGGCGTCCCTACTCCGGCTATGAAAACTTCGACTTTGAGGTGCCGGTCGGCGCGGGCATCAGCGACGCTTACACCCGCGTGCAGCTGAAGATGGAAGAGATGTGGCAGTCGCTGCGTATCCTGGAGCAGTGCCTGAAAAACATGCCGGAGGGTCCGTTCAAGGCCGATCATCCGCTGACCACGCCGCCACCGAAAGAGCGCACGCTGCAGCACATTGAAACCCTGATCACCCACTTCCTGCAGGTTTCGTGGGGCCCGGTAATGCCGGCCAACGAATCGTTCCAGATGATTGAAGCGACGAAAGGGATCAACAGCTACTACCTGACCAGCGATGGCAGCACCATGAGCTACCGCACCCGCGTGCGTACGCCAAGCTTCCCGCATCTGCAGCAGATCCCTTCGGTGATCCGCGGCAGCCTGGTATCCGACCTGATCGTGTACCTCGGTAGTATCGATTTTGTTATGTCAGACGTGGACCGCTAATTATGCACGATCAAAAAATTGCCATTCAAACCATCGACCCGAATGAGGTCTTTGTGCTGAGCGAGGCCGAGCACCACGCTATTGAGCATGAGAAACATCACTACGAAGATGCGCGCGCAGCCTCAATTGAAGCGCTGAAGATCGTGCAGAAGCAGCGCGGCTGGGTGCCGGACGGCGCGATTAACGCGATTGCTGAGGTGCTGGGCATCCCGGCCAGCGACGTGGAAGGCGTGGCGACGTTTTATAGCCAGATTTACCGTACGCCGGTTGGCCGCCATGTGATCCGCTATTGCGACAGCGTAGTGTGCCACATCACCGGTTACCAGGGCATTCAGGCGGCGCTGGAGCAGAACCTGAACATCAAGCCGGGACAAACCACGCCGGATGGCCGCTTTACGCTGCTGCCAACCTGCTGCCTCGGCAACTGTGACAAAGGCCCGACCATGATGGTGGATGAAGACACGCACGTTCATCTGACGCCGGAAGGCATCGCTAACCTGCTGGAGCAGTATCAATGACCATTAAACAGATCATTCGTACTGCGGAAACGCATCCGCTGACCTGGCGTCTGCGCGACGACAAACAGCCGGTGTGGTTTGATGAATACCGCAATAAAAACGGCTACGTTGGCGCGGATAAAGCGCTGAAGGGCATGAGCCAGGACGAGATCGTCGCCGCGGTGAAGGATTCCGGCCTGAAAGGGCGCGGCGGTGCGGGCTTCAGCACCGGCCTGAAATGGAGCCTGATGCCCAAAGATGAATCCATGAACATCCGTTACCTGCTGTGTAACGCCGATGAGATGGAACCTGGCACTTATAAAGACCGCCTGCTGATGGAGCAGTTGCCGCACCAGCTGGTGGAAGGCATGCTGATCAGTGCGTTTGCGCTGAAAGCCTACCGTGGCTACATCTTCCTGCGCGGTGAATACATCGAAGCCGCGGAAAACCTGCGTCGTGCCATTGCCGAAGCTACTGCCGCGGGCTATCTCGGCAAAAACATTCTTGGTACCGGCTTCGATTTCGAGCTGTTTGTTCACACCGGTGCGGGCCGCTATATCTGTGGCGAAGAGACCGCGCTGATCAACTCGCTGGAAGGGCGCCGCGCTAACCCGCGTTCCAAGCCGCCGTTCCCGGCCAGTGCCGGCGTCTGGGGCAAACCGACCTGCGTCAACAACGTTGAGACGCTGTCCAACGTGCCGGCGATCTTCCTGAATGGCGTGGAGTGGTACAAAAACATCTCCAGCAGCGAAGACACTGGCACCAAGATGATGGGCTTCTCCGGCCGGGTGAAAAATCCGGGCGTGTGGGAGCTGCCGTTTGGCACCACCGCACGCGAAATCCTTGAGGATTATGCCGGCGGTATGCGCGATGGCCTCAAGTTCAAAGCCTGGCAGCCGGGCGGAGCCGGTACCGACTTCCTGACCGAGCAGCACCTCGACCTGCCGATGGAATTTGCCAGCATCGGCAAAGCCGGCAGCCGTCTGGGTACCGCGCTGGCGATGGCGGTCGACCACGAAATCAATATGGTGTCGCTGGTACGCAACCTCGAAGAGTTCTTTGCGCGCGAGTCGTGCGGCTGGTGTACGCCGTGCCGTGATGGTCTGCCATGGAGCGTGAAGATCCTGCGTGCGCTGGAGCAGAAAAAAGGCCAGCCGGGGGATATCGAAACCCTGCTGCAGCTGTGCCGCCAGCTCGGTCCGGGCAAGACGTTCTGCGCCCACGCACCGGGTGCCGTTGAGCCACTGCAGAGCGCGATTAAATATTTCCGTGACGAGTTTGAAGCTGGCATTGCGCCGCAGGTGTTTGGCAATACCCGCGCCATTGGCGGGATTCAGCCTAACCTGCTGAAAGCGCGCTGGTAAGCCGCCGTCGTACACGGAATCGCCCGGGCCTGAGGCTGCGGGGCAGGAATTAGATGTTTAACGCTCGTCTGCGGACGAGCCTTACGGAAGCATGTTCACTATGGCTACAATCCATGTAGACGGTAAAGAATATGATGTGAACGGAGCGGACAACCTGCTGCAGGCGTGTCTGTCTCTGGGCCTTGATATTCCTTATTTTTGCTGGCATCCGGCGCTGGGAAGCGTGGGAGCCTGCCGCCAGTGCGCGGTGAAGCAATTCCAGAATGCCGAAGATACCCGTGGTCGCCTCGTCATGTCCTGCATGACGCCTGCGTCTGACGGCACCTTTATCTCCATCGACGATGGCGAAGCGAAAGAGTTTCGTGAAAGCGTGGTGGAGTGGCTGATGACCAACCACCCGCACGACTGTCCGGTGTGCGAAGAGGGCGGTAACTGTCACCTGCAGGATATGACGGTAATGACGGGACACAGCTTCCGTCGCTACCGTTTTACCAAGCGTACCCATCAGAATCAGGATCTCGGGCCGTTTATCTCGCATGAGATGAACCGCTGTATCGCCTGTTACCGCTGCGTGCGCTACTACAAAGATTACGCCGATGGCAAAGATCTTGGCGTGTACGGCGCGCATGACAACGTCTACTTTGGCCGTCCGGAAGATGGCACGCTGGAGAGCGAATTCTCCGGTAACCTGGTAGAAATCTGCCCGACCGGCGTGTTCACCGATAAAACCCACTCTGAACGCTATAACCGTAAGTGGGATATGCAGTTTGCGCCCAGCATCTGCCAGCAGTGCAGCGTAGGTTGTAACACCAGCCCGGGCGAGCGCTATGGCGAGCTGCGTCGTATCGAAAACCGCTACAACGGATCGGTGAACCACTACTTCCTGTGCGACCGTGGCCGTTTCGGCTATGGCTACGTAAACCGTAAAGATCGTCCGCGTCATCCGGAACAGCTGCGCGGTAGCGACCGCATCACGCTGAACGCAGAGCAGGCGGTTAATGCCGCCGCGGATATCCTGCGTCAGGCGAAGAAGGTGATCGGTATCGGTTCGCCACGCGCCAGTATCGAAAGCAACTTCGCGCTGCGCGAACTGGTGGGCGCAGAAAACTTCTCAACCGGTATGCCGGCAGCTGAGCAGGCGCGGGTTGAGCTGATGCTGAAAGTGCTGCAGCAGGGCGGCATCTACACGCCATCGCTGCGTGAAATTGAAAGCTATGACGCCGTGCTGGTGCTGGGTGAAGACCTGACTCAGGTTGGTGCCCGCGTGGCGCTGTCGGTGCGTCAGGCCGTTAAAGGCAAAGCACGCGAAATGGCCGCCGCTCAGAAAGTTGCGGACTGGCAGATCGCCGCCATCCTCAACATTGGTCAGCACGCCAAACATCCGCTGTTTGTCACTAACGTTGATGAAACCCGTCTCGATGATATTGCCGCGTGGAGCTATCGCGCACCGGTGGAAGATCAGGCACGCCTGGGCTTCGCCATCGCGCACGCGCTGGATGACAGCGCACCGGCGGTTAGCGACTTTGACAGCAGCCTGAACGGCAAGCTGGACGTGGTGGTACAGGCGCTGGCCGGCGCGAAAAAACCGCTGATCATTTCCGGCACCCACTCGGGCAGCACGGCAATGATTGAAGCGGCAGCCAACGTGGCTAAAGCGCTGAAAGCGCGCGGTGCTGACGTCGGTATTACCTTCCTCGCCGGTGCCGCCAACAGCTTCGGTCTCGGCCTGATGGGCGGCCAGTCGCTGGACAGCGCGCTGGAGCAGCTGGACAAAGGCGAAGCGGAAGCGCTGGTGGTGCTGGAGAACGATCTCTACCGTCACGCACCGAAAGCCACCGTCGATGCAGCACTGCATAACACCGCGCACGTGATCGTGGTTGATCATCAACGCACCGCCACGCTGGAGAAAGCCGGTCTGGTGCTATCCACCGCCAGCTTTGCCGAGAGCGACGGCACCTCCATCAACCATGAAGGTCGCGCCCAGCGCTTCTTCCAGGTTTACGATCCGGCCTACTACGACGATAGCGTGGTGATGCTGGAGAGCTGGCGCTGGCTGCATTCGCTGCACAGTGCCGTCGAGAGCCGCCAGATTGACTGGACGCAGCTCGATCACGTGATTGATGCCGCGATTGTGGCGCTGCCACAGCTGAAAGGGATTAAGGATGCGGCGCCGGACGCCAGCTTCCGTATTCGTGGCCAGAAACTGGCGCGTTCACCGCATCGTGCCAGTGGCCGTACCGCTGCGCGCGCCAACATCAGCGTGCACGAACCGCGTCAGCCGCAGGATAAAGACACCATGTTTGCCTTCTCCATGGAAGGTAACAACCAGCCGTCGGCACCGCGTTCGCAGATTCCTTTTGCCTGGGCACCAGGCTGGAACTCACCGCAGGCGTGGAACAAGTTCCAGGCGGAAGTGGGCGGTAAACTGCGTCATGGCGATCCAGGCGTGCGGCTGTTCGAAGCCAGCGAAAGTGCACTGGACTGGTTCAGCCAGGTTCCGGCACGCTTCGTGGGCGGCAGCCAGTATCGCGTGGCACCTTACTATCGGCTGTTTGGTAGTGAAGAGATGACTCAGCGCTCGCCAACCTTCCAGAAACGCATGGCGCCGGCCACGCTGGTGATCAACCCGGCAGATGCTGAGAAGCTGGGCGTTAATAACGGTGCGTCCGTGGAGCTGGTTTGCGCCGGTGAAACGCTGCGTCTGCCGGTGCGCTTCTCTGCGGCACTGCAGGCGGGGCAGGTGGGTCTGCCGCTCGGCATGCCGGGTGTACCGCCGTTCCTCGCGGGTGCGCAAATTGACAAACTGCAGGAGGCAGCGCAATGAGCTGGCTGACACCGGACGTTATTGACATCATCCTGCAGGTGGTGAAAGCCATTGTCATCCTGCTGGTGGTGGTGGCCTGTGGTGCCTTCATGAGCTTTGCCGAGCGTCGTCTGCTCGGCCTGTGGCAGAACCGTTATGGACCGAACCGTGTAGGCTGGGGCGGCTCGCTGCAGCTGGCGGCGGACATGATCAAAATGTTCTTTAAAGAGGACTGGGTTCCGCCGTTTACCGATCGCTTCATCTTTACCCTGGCACCGGTTATCGCCTTCGTTTCGCTGCTGCTGGCGTTTGCGATTGTGCCGGTTTCGCCGAGCTGGATGGTCACCGACCTGAACATCGGTCTGCTGTTCTTCCTGATGATGGCGGGTCTGGCGGTATACGCCGTACTGTTCGCGGGCTGGTCGAGTAACAACAAATACTCGCTGCTCGGTGCAATGCGTGCCTCCGCGCAGACCCTGAGCTACGAAGTGTTCCTCGGCCTGTCGCTGATGGGCGTGGTGGCGCAGGCGGGTTCCTTTAACCTGAACGCCATCGTTGAGAGCCAGACGCACCTGTGGAACATCATCCCGCAGTTCTTTGGCTTCGTGACCTTCTGTATTGCCGGCGTCGCGGTGTGCCACCGTCATCCGTTTGACCAGCCGGAAGCGGAACAGGAGCTGGCCGACGGTTACCACATCGAATATGCCGGGATGAAGTTCGGCCTGTTCTTTGTCGGTGAGTACGTGGCCATTACTACCGTATCGGCGCTGATCGTCACCCTGTTCTTTGGTGGCTGGCACGGTCCGTTCCTGCCGCCGTTCATCTGGTTCGCCCTGAAAACGGCGTTCTTTATGGTGATGTTTATCCTGATTCGTGCTGCGCTGCCGCGTCCACGCTATGACCAGGTGCTGTCGTTCGGCTGGAAAGTATGTCTGCCGTTGACGTTATTGAACCTGCTGGCCACTGCCGCAGTGATTCTGTACAACGCGCAGTAAGGGGTTTTGAGATGACTTTAAAAGATATTGTCGTTGGCTTCGGCACGACAGTGCGCAGTATCTGGATGATTGGCATGCATGCCTTCGCCAAGCGCGAAACCCAGATGTATCCGGAAGAGCCGGTTTATCTGCCGCCGCGCTACCGTGGCCGTATCGTGCTGACGCGCGATCCGGACGGCGAAGAGCGCTGCGTGGCCTGTAACCTGTGCGCCGTTGCCTGCCCGGTCGGCTGTATTTCGCTGCAGAAAGCGGAGATGCAGGATGGCCGCTGGTATCCGGAATTTTTCCGCATCAACTTCTCGCGCTGCATCTTCTGTGGTTTATGTGAAGAAGCGTGCCCGACCACCGCGATTCAGCTGACGCCGGACTTCGAACTCGGTGAGTTCAAGCGTCAGGATCTGGTGTATGAGAAGGAAGACCTGCTGATTTCCGGCCCGGGTAAATATCCGGAGTACAACTTCTACCGCATGGCAGGTATGGCGATCGACGGTAAAGACAAAGGCGACGCGGAAAACGAAGCCAAACCGATCGACGTTAAAGGCTTATTACCTTAAGGAGCCAGGTATGGAATTTGCGTTTTATCTTTGCGGACTGGTGGCGGTGCTGACGACATTGCGCGTCATCACCCACACCAATCCGGTACATGCGCTGCTGTACCTGATTGTTTCGCTGCTGTCGATTGCCGGCGTGTTCTTCTCCATGGGTGCCTATTTTGCCGGTGCGCTGGAGATCATCGTCTATGCCGGTGCCATCATGGTGCTGTTTGTGTTCGTGGTGATGATGCTCAACCTGGGTAAAACCCAGCAGGATCAGGAGCGCGAATGGCTGAAGCCGTCGCTGTGGATCGGTCCGGGCATTGTCTCGCTGCTGCTGCTGGTGGTGATGATCTACGCCATCCTGACCGCAACCGACCAGGGTATTGATGGCACCGTCATCGATGCCAAAGCGGTGGGCATCAGTCTGTTTGGCCCGTATGTTCTGGCGGTTGAGCTGGCGTCAATGCTGCTGCTGGCCGGTCTGGTGGTGGCGTTCCATATCGGACGTGAAGATCGTCAGGGCGAAGTGCTGAGCAACCGCGTGTCAGACGCGGCGGCCAATAAGGAGGAGCACGCATGATCCCGTTACAACACGGCCTGATTCTGGCTGCTGTGCTGTTTGTTCTCGGCCTGACCTCGCTGGTACTGCGCCGCAACCTGCTGTTTATGCTGATCGGTCTGGAGATCATGATCAATGCCGCGGCGCTGGCGCTGGTGGTGGCAGGCAGCTACTGGGGACAAGCCGACGGTCAGGTGATGTATATCCTGGCAATCAGCCTCGCGGCGGCGGAAGCCAGTATTGGTCTGGCGCTGCTGCTCCAGCTCTATCGTCGTCGTCAGACGCTGAACATTGACACAGTGAGCGAGATGCGCGGATGAATCTTCTCTATTTAACCGTATTATTTCCGCTGATTGGCTTCCTGCTATTGGCGTTTTCCCGTGGTCGCTGGTCGGAGAACCTGTCGGCTGCGGTGGGGATGGGTTCAGTGGGCCTTGCGGCGCTGACCACCGTATTTGTGGGTGTGGACTTCTTTAGTCACGGCCAGCAGCCATTTACCCAGGCGCTGTGGACCTGGATGCACGTGGGTAACTTTGACATCAAAGTGAACCTGGTGCTGGATGGTCTGTCGCTGACCATGCTGTCGGTGGTCACCGGCGTCGGCTTCTTCATCCACATGTTCGCTTCGTGGTACATGCGCGGTGAAGAGGGTTATTCACGCTTCTTCGCTTACACTAACCTGTTCATCGCGAGCATGGTGGTGCTGGTGCTGGCCGATAACCTGATGCTGATGTACCTGGGCTGGGAAGGGGTAGGGCTGTGTTCCTACCTGCTGATTGGCTTCTACTACAGCAATCCGGAAAACGGCAAAGCGGCGATGAAAGCCTTCATCATCACCCGTGTCGGTGACGTGTTCCTCGCCTTTGCGTTGTTCATTCTCTACAACGAACTGGGTACGCTGAACTTCCGTGAGCTGATGGAGCTGGCCCCGGCGCACTTCGCGGCGGACAACCACATGCTGCAGTGGGCGACGCTGATGCTGCTGGGCGGTGCCGTGGGTAAATCGGCACAGCTGCCGTTGCAGACGTGGCTGGCCGATGCGATGGCCGGTCCGACGCCGGTCTCCGCGCTGATCCACGCTGCCACCATGGTAACCGCAGGCGTCTATCTGATTGCCCGCACCCACGGTCTGTTCCTGCTGACGCCGGAAGTGCTGCATCTGGTGGGTATCGTTGGTGCGATTACGCTGGTGCTGGCGGGCTTCGCCGCGCTGGTGCAGACCGACATCAAACGCGTGCTGGCTTACTCCACCATGAGTCAGATCGGCTACATGTTCCTGGCGCTGGGCGTACAGGCGTGGGACGCTGCGATTTTCCACCTGATGACCCATGCGTTCTTCAAGGCGCTGCTGTTCCTCTCCTCCGGTTCCGTGATTCTGGCCTGTCATCACGAGCAGAACATTTTCAAAATGGGCGGTCTGCGTAAGAGCATCCCGCTGGTGTATGTCTGCTTCCTGGTGGGCGGTGCTGCGCTGGCCGCGCTGCCGCTGATTACCGCCGGCTTCTATAGTAAGGACGAGATTCTGTTCGGTGCGCTGGCTAACGGTCACATCAATCTGATGGTCGCCGGTCTGGTGGGTGCATTCCTTACCTCAATCTACACCTTCCGCATGATCTTCATCGTGTTCCACGGCGAAGAGAAAATTCATGCGCATGCCGGTAAAGGCATTACGCATCACCTGCCGCTGATTGTGCTGCTGGTACTCTCAACCTTTGTTGGCGCGCTGATTACGCCTCCGCTGGCGGGCGTGCTGCCACAGAACGAGTTTGGTGAAACCGGCAAAGTGGCGCTGGAAATCACCTCGGGTGCCGTGGCGATTATCGGTATCCTGATTGCCGCCGCGCTGTGGCTGGGCAAACGTCAGCTGGTCACCCGCATCGCCAACAGCGCGCCGGGCCGTTTCTTCGGCACCTGGTGGTTTGCGGCCTGGGGCTTCGACTGGCTGTACGACAAGGTATTTGTTAAACCGTACCTTGGCATTGCCTGGCTGCTGCAGCGCGATCCGCTCAACTCCATGATGAACCTGCCGGCGCTGCTGTCGCGCATCGGTAATAAAGGTCTGGTGGTGAGTGAGAACGGCTATCTGCGCTGGTATATCGCGTCGATGAGCGTCGGTGCCGTGTTGGTGCTGGCGCTGATGCTGGTGATTTAACGATTGATGAGCGGGGCGCGCGATGGTTTAGCGCCCCACGTAAGAATGTTCAAGATTGTCTGATGCACGGGTGAGATCAACGCAGTCAGTTTGGTGTTCGCCAGCGCAGCAACCAGCGCGTAGTAATACGTGAACGTTGCCCGCGCGGGCGAGGCGAAACGGGCGCGTCCGATAGCCTGAACGAAGACGAAAATAGGGAATGTACGCCGTGTTATTACCTTGGCTAATAATTATACCCTTTGTTGGGGGCTTGCTTTGCTGGCTGGCTGAGCGCCTTGGCGCGAAGGTGCCGCGCTGGATTGCCCTGATCACCATGGGGCTGACGCTGGCGCTGGGCCTGCAGCTGTGGCTGCAGGGCGGCTATTCGCTGACGCAGGCTGCGGGCCTGCCGCAGTGGCAGTCGACTTTCCTGGTGTCGTGGATCCCACGCTTTGGCATCAATTTCCATCTGGCGTTGGATGGTCTGTCGCTGCTGATGGTGGTGCTGACCGGCCTGCTGGGTTTGATGGCGGTACTCTGCTCGTGGAATGAAATCGAAAAGTATCAGGGCTTCTTCCACCTCAACCTGATGTGGATTCTCGGCGGCGTAATCGGCGTGTTCCTCGCCATCGACATGTTCCTGTTCTTCTTCTTCTGGGAAATGATGCTGGTGCCGATGTACTTCCTCATCGCGCTCTGGGGTCACAAAGCGTCTGACGGGAAAACCCGTATCAGCGCGGCAACCAAATTCTTCATCTATACCCAGGCGTCAGGTCTGGTGATGCTGATTGCCATTCTGGCGCTGGTGTTTGTGCACTACAACGCCACTGGCGTCTGGACGTTCAGCTATGAAGAGCTGCTGAAAACGCCAATGTCACACACCGTTGAGTATCTGCTGATGCTCGGCTTCTTCATCGCCTTTGCGGTGAAAATGCCGGTGGTGCCGCTGCACGGCTGGCTGCCGGATGCCCACAGCCAGGCACCGACCGCTGGTTCGGTTGACCTTGCCGGTATCCTGCTGAAAACGGCGGCTTACGGCCTGCTGCGTTTTAGCCTGCCGCTGTTCCCGAATGCGTCGGCGGAGTTCGCGCCGATCGCCATGTGGCTCGGCATCATCGGTATCTTCTACGGCGCGTGGATGGCGTTCTCGCAGACCGATATTAAACGCCTGATCGCCTACACCTCGATTTCGCACATGGGCTTCGTGCTGATTGCCATCTACACCGGCAGCCAGCTGGCGTTCCAGGGCGCGGTGGTGCAGATGATTGCGCACGGCCTGTCGGCCGCGGCGCTGTTCATCCTGTGCGGTCAGCTGTATGAACGTCTGCATACCCGTGACATGCGCCAGATGGGCGGCCTGTGGTCGCGCATCAAGTGGATTCCGGGCCTGTCGCTGTTCTTTGCCGTGGCCAACCTCGGTATGCCGGGCACCGGTAACTTTGTTGGTGAGTTCATGATTCTGACCGGCAGCTATCAGGTGGTGCCGTTGATTATCGTGATTGCCACCTTCGGCCTGGTATTTGCCTCGGTGTACTCGCTGATCATGATGCAGCGCGCTTACTACGGCGAAGCCAAATCAAAAGAGCCGCTGGCTGGAATGTCGCCGCGCGAATTCCTGACCATCGGTGTACTGGTCGTGCTGCTGGTGCTGCTGGGCGTTTACCCGCAGCCAATCCTCGACACGTCCCATGCTGCGATGAGCAATATTCAGCAGTGGTTTACCGCTTCAATTTCAACTACAAGGCCGTAATTCGCCATGACAATAACTCCTCAACAATTGATCGCGTTGCTACCGCTGTTAATCGTCGGATTGACGGTGGTGGTTGTGATGCTGTCCATTGCGTGGCGACGCAACCACTTTGTTAATGCCACGCTGACGGTCATCGGTCTTAACCTCGCGCTGCTGTCGCTGTGGTTTGTGGGCCACGTGGGCGCCATGGATGTCACGCCGCTGCTGCGCGTGGATGGCTACTCGATGTTCTATACCGCGCTGGTGATGCTGGCGAGTCTGGCAACCTGCACCTTTGCTTATCCGTGGCTGGCCGGTTTCCCGGACAACAAAGATGAGTTCTATCTGCTGGTGCTGATCGCTGCGCTGGGCGGGATTGTGCTGGCCAGCGCCAACCATCTGGCGGCGCTGTTCATCGGTATCGAACTGCTGTCGCTGCCGCTGTTTGGTCTTATCGGCTACGCCTTCCGTCAGAAGCGCTCGCTGGAAGCGGCGCTGAAGTACATGATTCTGTCGGCTGCGGCTTCCTCGTTCCTGATCTTCGGTATTGCGCTGGTCTACGCCGATTCCGGCAGCCTGAGCTTTGTGCAGCTCGGCAAAAGCCTGAATGACAGCATGATTCAGCAGCCGCTGCTACTGGTCGGGCTGGGCATGATGATCATCGGTCTTGGCTTTAAGCTGTCGCTGGTGCCGTTCCATCTGTGGACGCCAGACGTTTATCAGGGCGCGCCGGCTCCGGTCTCGACCTTCCTCGCCACCGCCAGCAAAATCGCTATCTTTGCGGTCATCATGCGTCTGTTCATGTACGCACCGGTAACCGACAGTGAAGCAGTGCGCACCGTGCTGGGTGTGATTGCCTTCGTCTCGATTCTGTTCGGTAACCTGATGGCGATTTCGCAGAGCAACATCAAGCGTCTGCTCGGCTATTCATCTATCGCGCATCTTGGCTATCTGCTGGTGGCGCTGATTGCGGTGAAAACCCATCAGCTGTCACTGGAAACCGCCGGTGTCTATCTGGCCGGTTACCTGTTCAGCAGCCTCGGCGCCTTCGGTGTGGTCAGCCTGATGTCGAGCCCGTACCGTGGTCCGGATGCGGATACGCTTTACTCGTATCGCGGTCTGTTCTGGCATCGTCCGATTCTCTCCGCCGTGATGACGGTGATGATGCTGTCGCTGGCCGGGATCCCAATGACGCTGGGCTTTATCGGTAAGTTTTACGTCATCGCGTCCGGTGTTAACGCGCATCTGTGGTGGCTGACCGCGGCGGTTGTCGCCGGTAGCGCTATTGGTCTGTATTACTACCTGCGCGTTACGGTGAGCCTGTACCTCAGCCCGCCGGAACTGCACACCCGCGATACCCCGGCCAACTGGGCGTTCACCGCCGGTGGTGTGGTGGTGCTGATCTCCGCCATCCTCGTGTTGCTGCTCGGTGTTTATCCGCAGCCGCTCATCACGCTGGTGCAGCTGGCCCAGCCGCTGATGTAAACAGCGTGTCATATTCACAATCAGGCCTGCGGGCCTGATTTTTTTTGCCTGCAATTTGAGAGTTTGATCACATTGCTCCGCGTGTCCGCCCCTGTTACGTGCTGCCCACTGCGTTTAGCGCATGCGCTGTGATAGGCTGTGAAGATCACTTTTTTCGCTCAGACAAGGAAGCACGATGGATATGCAATGGCTTGATTGCCACCACAGTGAACTGACCGCGCAGCAGCTGTATACCGTGCTGGCGCTGCGCAATCAGGTGTTTATCGTCGAACAGACCTGTCCGTATCAGGATATAGATGGCCAGGATTTGACGGCCGATAACCGCCATCTGCTGGGCTTTCTTGATGGCAAACTGCTGGCGTATGCGCGTCTGCTGACGCCCGCGCTGGCTTCCTCGCCGGTGACCATTGGTCGGGTGATTGTGTCGGAAGAGGCGCGCGGCCTGAAACTGGGCTATCGGCTGATGGAGCAGGCGCTGAACAGCTGCGAACAGCACTGGCCGCAGCGGGCGGTGTATCTGTCCGCGCAGGCGCATCTGGAAGGCTTTTATGGTCGCCTGGGCTTCCGGGCGGTCACGGACGTTTATCTGGAAGATAATATTCCGCACGTCGGCATGCAGAAAAACTAACGGCGAGGTGTTGGCCTCGCCGTGCAGGTTAGCCCGGCGTCATCTGCCGGTCGTCGGTGTACTTGCGCTGATCGGGCGGTGGCGGGAAATACTGATACAGCCAGGTTTCGCTCAGCGTCTCATCTTTGGTGCGCAGGAACAGGCGCATATCCACCGGTTTGGTTGAGTCGCTATTCGGATACCAGTCAAACAGGATACGGTAACCTTTCAGCGGTTCGACGTAGAGAATCTCTACCTGTTTGAAGGTGCCGGACGACACGGTGATCACCGGTTCGATGCCTTTCGGCGCGGCCGCCTGCAGGTCGCCGCCAATGAAATCGATAGCAAAGCGGCGGCACCACTGGTCCGGGAAGTGTTCGCCCGGTGCCCAGCCTTCCGGGAAGCCACCAATACCGGTGCGCGTGGCATCAACGCGGGCCAGACCACTGCGGACCGGCGGCAGCTGGCTCCAGTAGAGTTTGTACTGGAAATTAAACTCGCTGCCAGCCTTGACCGGCTCGGCCGGCTGCCAGAAGCACACGATGTTATCCAGCGTTTCCCCGGTTGTCGGGATCTCCATCAGGTTGATGGCGCCTTTACCCCATTTACCGATCGGCTCCACCCACAGGCTGGGGCGTTTGTCATACCAGCCAATCACGTCCTGGTAATCTTTGAAATCATGATTCAGCTGCAGCAGACCGAAGCCGCGCGGGTTTTCATCCTGATAGGCATTAAACTGCAGGCGCTGCGGGTTATTCAGCGGACGGGCAATCCACTCGCCGCTGCCGCTCCACATCGCCAGGCGATCGGAGTCATGAATCTGCGGATGATAGGTATTGCACATGCGGCGCTCGTTGGTGCCGCAGCTGAACATGCTGGTCATTGGCGCAATACCGAGCTGACGAATCTCGTTGCGCGCAAACAGGTGGTTTTCCACCTCCATCACCACGCGTTTTTCTTCGCAGTGAATGGTGAATTTGTAGGCACCGGTGACGCTGGCCCCGTCCAGCAGTGCATACACCACAAAGGTGGTGTCTTCAGCTTTTGGCGTCTCGAACCAGAAGGCGGTGAAGTCGGGAAATTCTTCCTGGCCATTGCTGAAGGTGTTAACCGCGACGCCACGGGCTGACAGGCCATATTGGTAGGTTTCATCTACCGCGCGGAAGTAGCTGGCACCGAGGAAAGAAACGATGTCGCGTCGCGCCAGCTCCGGTTTTTTAAAGGCGCGGAAACCGGCAAAGCCGAGGTCGGTTTTACCCACCAGTTGCTGGGTATCCACGTTGGCGTTGTGATAATTAAACAGTTCCGGACGGAAGTGGATTTCCCGCGCCTCGCGGCTGGCGGCGTCCACGGAGAACATGCGAATGCGGCGCTTAAAGCCCATGCCAACGTGGAAGAACTGCACATCCAGCTCGCGGTCGGCGATGTTGTTCCACAGTGAGTGATTAGCGTCGTACTGAATTTCGTTATACGCCTGCGGTGTCAGATTGGCCAGGGTCGCGGGCAGGGGGCCGGGCGCGCCGCCCCAGGGCTGTTTGGCCAGCGCCGCGGCTTTCTTTTTCAGCACATCGAAATCGAAGCGCACGGCGGTTCCGTCGGCGATGCCATCATCGGCCCAGGCGGACTGCGCAAACAGCGAGGAGAGCCCGGTCATGCCGCTAACGGCAGAGAGGGCCATGGACGCTTTCATAAATTTTCTACGATTCATGCCGGAAATCTTTTCCTTAGCTGCTCGGGTGTATTGAGGCTGTCGCAAGACATTTAGCGTCAGGCTACAGGGGGTTACGACAGTGGCGAAAATAAAAAATTCAGTCCGCTGAAAATTTATCAGATTAATCAAATAAACGAAGCACAATTCCGCGTGCAACGCCCCGGATGACATAACTTTGCGTTCAGCGCGGCAAAAAGCGCAGTCAGCGGATGACGGCGCGGCGCAAAAACGCAATTTATGACTATAGTTAATCGACACCGCATTTAAACATGGAGGATTGTGAACATGTCATCTACCGATCAATTTGAAACCCGTCTTGATGACGATCTGGCGCTGCTGACGGAAACGCTGGAAGAAGTGCTGCGCTCCTCGGGCGATCCGGCGGACCAGAAATATATCGAACTGAAGCAGAAAGCCGAGCAGGCGCTGGAAGACGTGAAGAATCGCGTGAGCCAGGCGTCCGACAGCTATTACTATCGTGCCAAACAGGCAGCGTATCGTGCCGACGATTACGTGCATGAAAAACCGTGGCAGGGCATTGGTATCGGTGCGGCTGCCGGTCTGTTTGTTGGCCTGCTGCTGGCGCGCCGTTAATCCCCGTGGGCGCGATGTCCGTCGCGCCCGATTCCTGCTTTGCCGCTGTTTCCTTTCCGCATCGCGATTAACCCGCTATTTCGCACCGGCGGCGATTGTGTTTCGCCTGCGCGCTCCCTACAGTGAAAGCCACAGGGATAAGGAGAAGAGATCGTGATACGTGTCGAAATGCTCTCAACGGGCGATGAAGTGTTACATGGGCAGATTGTCGATACCAACGCCGCGTGGCTGGCCGATATGCTGTTTCAGCACGGCCTGCCGATGACCAGTCGCAGCACGGTCGGCGATGCAATGAGCTCGCTGGTTGAAGCGCTACAGAGCCGCAGTCAGATTGCCGACGTGCTGATCGTGAACGGCGGTCTCGGGCCGACCAGCGACGATCTCAGCGCGCAGGCAGCGGCCACCGCCAGCGGCAGCGAACTGGTGCTGCAGCAGGCGTGGCTGGAGAAGATGGAAGCCTGGTTTGCCAGCCGCGGGCGGCTCATGGCACCCAGTAATCGCAAGCAGGCGGAGATTCCGGCCAATGCCGAGTTGATCGATAACCCGGTCGGCACCGCCTGTGGGTTTGCCCTGCAGCTTAATCGCTGCTGGATATTCTTTACCCCCGGCGTGCCGTCAGAATTCAAAGTGATGGTTGAGCAGCAGATTATTCCGCGTCTTAAGGCGCGTTTTACGTTGCCAGAACCCCCACTGTGCCTGCGTCTGACCACCTTTGGTCGCGGCGAGAGCGATATCGCCGCGGAGCTTGAACCGCTGCCGCTGCCGGAAGGCGTAGTGATGGGCTACCGTTCGTCGATGCCCATCATTGAGATCAAACTGACCGGCCCGGCCAGCCAGCGCGTAGCGATGGAGCAGGTGTGGCAGCAGGTTAAGTTACTGCTGGCCGAGTGCACCATTTTTGAAGGCTTTGAAGGATTGCCCGCCGTGCTGGCGCGGGAACTGCAAGATCGCGGCTTCCGCCTTGCTCTGAGCGAACAATACACGGCCGGGTTGCTGCACTGGCAGCTGGCCGCCGCGCAGGTGCCGCTTAGCGCCGCTGAGCTGCTGCCGGCTCGTGAGGAGTCGCTGGAAGCGCAGGTTACTCGCACGCGTCAGTTGGCCGCTCAGCAGGGCACAGTGCTGGCCTTGTCGGTTGGCGATCTGCAGGAAGGGGAAGTGTCGATTGCGCTGCACACTCCGGAAGCCAGCTGGGGCCAGCGGGTGAAATTTACACACGGGCGGCACAATCTGGAAACCCGGCAGAAAGTGGTAGCGATGATGGCGATGAATATGCTGCGCCGCTGGCTGCACGGCAGTGAAGTCAGTACCGGTCACGGCTGGATTGATGTCCTGGAGGCGGTGAAGAGCTAACGCTTCCCAGGCTTGTGATTGCTGATGCCATGGAATCAGCATCGCTTCGTGTTGGGTGCCGCGTCGTGAGAGGCATAGCCGCTTGCCGCACCGGCATAAACCCTTCCCTGGGGCCTGCCGCCGCGCCATCCATGGCGCGGAGGCTGCTGCAAGCGGCTATGCCTCCCACGCCCTGCTGGATTCGGTGGTCGCTGTTGTCGGGTGCCTGTTACAGCAGCACCAGAATTGGAAGGGAAGAGGGGGAAGCTGGGCTTAGCCGGACGTCACGCGGCAGGGATGCCGCGTGTCGAGGCCCGCAGGGAGCGGGTTTTGCCGTTCCGGCGTGCTCAGTTCCCCCTCTGACCATGCGGGATCTTAACGCGATAAAAGGGATTCAGCAGTACTGCAGGCAGGTTACAGCTCGATCTCAATCTCCCCTCTGGCCTTACAACAGCAGGGCAGAATCTCGCCCTGCTGAATAAACGCCAGTGGGGTTTCCGCATAATCCACTTCGCCTTTCAGCAGACGCATGCGGCAGGAGCCGCAGTAGCCTTCGCGACATTGAAACTCGACGCACACATTGTGTGCTTCCAGCGTCGTCAGCAGATTAGGGTGTTCGTCTGCGCACTCCAGCCGGGAGCCGGAGTTGCGCAGGATGACCACGGAACGGCTCATGCTTACAGCTGGAAATCGTTGAAGTCGTCTTCGCCCACTTCGGAGTCGATCTGACCCACCAGATAGGAGCTCACTTCAACTTCCTGCGGCGCCACCTGCACGTTATCTGACACCAGCCACGAGTTAATCCATGGAATCGGGTTCGAACGCGTCTGGAACGGCAGATCAAGACCCACCGCCTGCATGCGGATATTGGTGATGTACTCAATGTACTGGCACAGAATGTCCTTGTTTAGACCAATCATTGAGCCGCCGCTGAACAGATACTCAGCCCACTCTTTTTCCTGCTCGGCCGCTTTCTTAAACAGGTCGAAGCACTCGTCGCGGCACTCAGCGGCGATCTCTTTCATTTCAGGATCGTCTTCACCGGTACGCATCAGATTCAGCATATGCTGAGTGCCGGTCAGGTGCAGCGCTTCGTCACGGGCGATCAGACGAATAATCTTGGCGTTGCCTTCCATCAGTTCACGCTCGGCGAAGGCGAAGGAGCAGGCAAAGCTGACGTAGAAGCGAATCGCTTCCAGCGCGTTAACGCTCATCAGGCAGATATACAGCTGCTTCTTCAGCGCACGCAGATTCACGGTCACGCTCTTGCCCGCCACCTGATGCGTGCCTTCACCCAGCAGATGCCAGTAGTTGGTCATCTCGATCAGATCGTCGTAATACTTCGAGATATCCTGCGCGCGCGCCAGAATCTGCTCGTTAGTCACGATGTCATCAAACACCAGTGACGGATCGTTGACGATATTACGGATGATGTGAGTGTACGAGCGTGAGTGGATGGTCTCGGAGAACGCCCAGGTTTCTACCCAGGTTTCCAGCTCGGGAATCGAGATCAGCGGCAGCAGCGCCACGTTCGGGCTGCGGCCCTGAATGGAATCCAGCAGCGTCTGATACTTCAGGTTACTGATGAAGATGTGCTTCTCGTGCTCCGGCAGCGCCTGATAGTCGATGCGATCGCGCGAGACGTCAACCTCTTCCGGACGCCAGAAGAAAGAGAGCTGCTTCTCGATCAGCTTTTCAAAGATGTCGTATTTCTGCTGGTCGAAACGGGCAACGTTCACTGACTGGCCGAAGAACATCGGCTCTTTCAGCTGGTCATTTTTGTTCTGTGAGAAAGTAGTGTAAGCCATGACTAAGTCCAAAAGTGAAACGGGCCAGCCGCTGCTGGCCCAGACACGATAAGGCGCCCGCAGGCGCCTTTCGATCAAATTTTACAGGCGCCGCTTTCGCAGCCATCGTCCTGAATAGACGGCGCCAGATCGTCCTGCGCATCCTCGGCACCGTCACGGGTGTTTTGGTAGTACAGGGTCTTCACGCCAAATTTGTACGCGGTCAGCAGATCTTTCAGCAGCTGTTTCATCGGCACTTTGCCATTGGCGAAACGGCCTGGATCGTAGTTGGTGTTCGATGAAATCGCCTGATCGATAAACTTCTGCATCACGCCAACCAGCTGCAGATAGCCGTCGTTTGATGGCATCTCCCACAGCAGTTCGTACTGATCTTTCAGACGCTCATACTCCGGTACTACCTGGCGCAGAATCCCGTCTTTCGACGCTTTGATACTGATGTGACCGCGCGGCGGCTCGATACCGTTGGTGGCGTTCGAAATCTGCGAAGAGGTCTCAGACGGCATCAGTGCAGACAGCGTGGAGTTGCGCAGGCCGTGGGTTTTAATCGACTCGCGCAGCGCTTCCCAGTCAAGGTGCAGCGGCTCATTACATACGCTGTCGAGATCCTTTTTATAGGTATCGATCGGCAGAATGCCCTGCGAATAAGTGGTCTCTTTAAACCACGGGCAGGCACCTTGCTCTTTCGCCAGCTCGTTGGAGGCTTTCAGCAGCCAGTACTGAATGGCTTCAAAGGTTTTGTGCGTCAGGTTGTTGGCGCTGCCGTCAGAGTAGCGCACACCGTGTTTCGCCAGGTAATAGGCGTAGTTGATCACGCCAATACCCAGGGTACGACGACCCATCGCACCGCGTTTTGCCGCCGGAATCGGGTAGTCCTGGTAATCGAGCAGGGCATCCAGCGCACGTACTGCCAGCGTCGCCAGCTCTTCCAGATCGTCCAGGCTTTCAATCGCACCGAGGTTAAAGGCGGACAGGGTGCACAGCGCGATCTCGCCGCTTTCGTCGTTGACGTCTTCCAGCGGTTTGGTCGGCAGCGCAATTTCCAGGCACAGGTTAGACTGACGCACTGGCGCAATGGCCGGATCGAACGGGCTGTGAGTGTTGCAGTGGTCAACGTTCTGCACGTAGATACGGCCGGTTGAAGCACGTTCCTGCATCATCAGCGAGAACAGGTCGACGGCTTTCACGCGCTGCTTGCGGATGCTGTCGTCCTTCTCATATTTGGTATACAGACGCTCAAACTCATCCTGATCGGCGAAGAACGCGTCATACAGGCCTGGCACGTCGGACGGGCTGAACAGGGTGATGTCTTCGCCTTTCAGCAGGCGGGTGTACATCAGCTTGTTGATCTGCACGCCGTAATCCATGTGACGCACGCGGTTGCCTTCAACGCCGCGGTTGTTTTTCAGCACCAGCAGGCTTTCCACTTCCAGATGCCACATCGGGTAGAACAGCGTTGCCGCACCGCCGCGCACGCCGCCCTGCGAGCAGGATTTTACCGCCGTCTGGAAGTGCTTATAGAACGGGATACAGCCGGTGTGGAACGCTTCACCGCCGCGGATTGGGCTGCCGAGCGCACGAATGCGACCCGCGTTGATGCCGATACCGGCACGCTGTGACACATATTTCACAATAGCGCTGGAGGTGGCGTTGATGGAATCCAGGCTGTCGCCGCACTCAATCAGTACGCAGGAGCTGAACTGACGGGTCGGGGTGCGCACGCCGGACATGATAGGCGTAGGCAGCGAGATCTTGAACGTGGAGATCGCATCGTAGAAACGCTTGATGTAATCCATGCGCGTATCGCGCGGATAGCCGGAGAACAGGCAGGCGGCGACCAGAATATACAGGAACTGGGCGCTCTCGTAGATTTCACCGCTGACGCGGTTCTGCACCAGATATTTGCCTTCCAGCTGCTTCACTGCCGCGTAGGAGAAGTTCATGTCGCGCCAGTGGTCGATGAAGCCGTCCATCTGCTCGAACTCTTCGGTGCTGTAGTCTTCCAGCAGATGGCGATCGTATTTACCCATCTCGACCATTTTTACTACCTGGTCGTACAGCTTCGGTGGCTCAAACTGACCGTACGCTTTTTTACGCAGGTGGAAGATCGCCAGACGCGCGGCCAGGTACTGGTAATCAGGCGCGTCACGGGAGATCAAATCGGCAGCCGCTTTGATGATGGTCTCGTGAATGTCCGAGGTTTTGATGCCATCGTAAAACTGGATGTGCGAACGCAACTCAACCTGCGAGACGGAGACATTGTTCAGCCCTTCAGCTGCCCAGTCCAGCACCCGGTGAATCTTATCGAGGTCGATGCGCTCCTGGCGGCCATCGCGTTTCGTAACGAGCAGACTTTGGTTCATGTCGCGTGTTTACCTGTCCATGAAATACAAAATTATCCCCCGTCTATTCACAGGCGGCTCATTGTGAGTAAGCCTGTGGATAAACACTATATATAGGGGGTGCGGAAAGTTTGAACAACAATATGGTGAGTATTCTAGTCAGCAATCGGATCATCACAAGAGTTGATTTTCACAAAATTTTACGCCCTGGGGGGTGGGGAAAATCCTGGATCCCCACGCCACAAGGCTTGCACCTGGTGTCAACGGATAACAGGTTTTTTTTCAATTTTTGATCGAGCGCGTGTTTATTGCTCAACCGCTGCGATTCGGGAAATTTCCCAGGCGAAAAAAGCCCGCGCCGCTCCGTCAGCAGCGAACTTATCTGCGTTTGCTTATGAATTTTTTATGACCTTTTCACCTTACAAAAAGCGCATCGCAGCGTCTAAAAGGAAATTGATCTGGATAGGGCCAGCGCGTGATAAACCGGGTGCGGTCGGAAGTGAAAGGAGGACTGGCAGTTTGTAGAGCGTTATGCCGTTCAGTTGGGTAAATTGCTGGTCGTAGATTCCATAGCGGCGCGATTTTTCGCGTAATACATCGCGCCGCTACAACAGCGCTGCCCACGGGCGGGCAGGCGAAACAGGTCGTTTACGCCTGACGGTGGGTATGCACCATATAATTGACGTCCACCCCACGGCCAAGGCGGAACTGGTTGGTCAGCGGATTGTAGTGCAGGCCAGTCATATTGCGTTCACGCAGGGCGGTCTCGTCCACCCAGTTCAGCAACTCGGCGGGACGAATAAATTTTTTCACGTCATGGGTACCGCGCGGCACCATGCGCAGCACGTATTCAGCACCAAACACTGCCAGCAGCCAGGCTTTAGGGTTACGGTTGATGGTGGAGAAAAACACCTCGCCGCCCGGTTTCACCAGCTGCGCGCAGGCCAGCACCACGGAACGCGGATCCGGCACGTGTTCCAGCATCTCCATACAGGTCACCACGTCGTACTGACCGGCGTGGCTGGCCGCATGGGCTTCAACCGTCTGCTGCAC
The DNA here is from genome assembly GCF_059730935.1 of Type-C symbiont of Plautia stali. Taxonomy (NCBI): domain Bacteria; kingdom Pseudomonadati; phylum Pseudomonadota; class Gammaproteobacteria; order Enterobacterales; family Enterobacteriaceae; species Type-C symbiont of Plautia stali. The sequence continues at coordinate 1,436,264 of NZ_AP035923.1, forward strand.
GTAATTGACGCTCACGCCGCTCTCCAGCGCGTGCAGACGCGCGATCTCCAGCGGCTCGGCGCCCATATCCAGACCGGTGACCTCCGCCCCTTCACGCGCCATGCTCTCGGCGAGAATGCCGCCGCCGCAGCCGACATCCAGCACTTTCTTACCGAACAGCCCATGGCTGTGCTGGGCAATCCAGCCAAGACGCAGGGGATTAATGCGGTGCAACGGCTTAAATTCACCCTCTAAATCCCACCAGCGTGATGCAACCGCCTCAAACTTAGCAATTTCGGCGTGGTCGACGTTCTGGCGGCTTTCCTGCGGTTGTTCATTCATTGAATCATGACTCCTGACAAAATATGCTACCAGTATAAACGCATAAACCCTGCGAGGCATCTCTCAGCGCAAAGGAAAAGCGCCACAAAACCCTGCTTTACGTTCACCGCACGCAAGCGATGTGATATACTTTCGCACCTTTAAAATCCGGGATTATGTAGAGGGATAGCGGCTCCATGAGCGACCTTGCGAGAGAAATTACACCGGTCAATATCGAAGAAGAGTTGAAAAACTCCTACCTCGATTACGCCATGTCGGTCATCGTTGGCCGAGCCTTACCCGATGTACGTGATGGCCTGAAGCCGGTGCATCGCCGTGTGCTTTTTGCCATGAGCGAACTGGGTAACGACTGGAACAAACCCTATAAAAAATCTGCCCGTGTGGTCGGTGACGTTATCGGTAAATATCACCCACACGGTGACTCCGCTGTGTACGAAAGTATCGTGCGCATGGCCCAGCCGTTCTCCCTGCGCTACATGCTGGTCGACGGTCAGGGTAACTTCGGTTCGGTCGACGGCGACTCCGCCGCAGCGATGCGTTATACCGAAGTGCGCATGGCGAAGATCTCCTCTGAACTGCTGGCTGACCTGGAAAAAGAGACGGTCGACTTTGTGCCGAACTATGACGGCACCGAGCAGATCCCAGAAGTCCTGCCGACCAAAATTCCTAACCTGCTGATCAACGGCTCCTCCGGTATTGCCGTCGGCATGGCGACCAACATTCCGCCTCACAACCTGACGGAAGTGATCAACGGCTGTCTGGCGTTTATCGAAGATGAAAACATCAGCGTCGAAGGGCTGATGGAGCACATTACCGGGCCGGATTTCCCGACCGCTGCCTTTATCAACGGTCGTCGTGGCATTGAAGAAGCCTACCGCACCGGGCGCGGTAAAATTTACATCCGCGCGCGCGGCGAGATCGAAACCGACGCCAAAACCGGTCGTGAAACCATCATCGTCAATGAAATCCCGTATCAGGTGAACAAAGCGCGCCTGATCGAGAAAATTGCCGAGCTGGTGAAAGAGAAGCGCGTTGAGGGCATCAGCGGCCTGCGTGACGAATCTGACAAAGACGGCATGCGTATCGTCATTGAAGTGAAACGCGATGCGGTCGGCGAAGTGGTGCTCAACAACCTCTACTCGCTGACGCAGCTGCAGGTCTCTTTCGGCATCAACATGGTGGCCCTGCATCAGGGCCAGCCGAAGATTATGACGCTGAAGGAGATCATCGAAGCCTTCGTTCGCCACCGCCGTGAAGTGGTGACGCGTCGTACCATCTTCGAACTGCGTAAAGCGCGCGATCGTGCGCACATCCTTGAAGGTCTGGCGATTGCGCTGGCCAACATCGATCCGATTATCGAGCTGATTCGTCGGGCTCCGACGCCAGCCGAAGCGAAAAGCGGCCTGCTGGCGCAGTCGTGGGATCTCGGCAACGTCGCCGCCATGCTGGAACGAGCCGGTGACGACGCCGCGCGTCCGGAGTGGCTGGAAGCGGAGTTTGGTATTCGCGACGGTCGCTACTACCTGACCGAGCAGCAGGCACAGGCGATTCTCGATCTGCGTCTGCAGAAACTGACTGGCCTTGAGCATGAAAAACTGCTCGACGAGTACAAAGAGCTGCTGGACCAGATCGCCGAACTGATTCACATCCTGCAGAGCGCCGAGCGCCTGATGGAAGTGATCCGTGAAGAGCTGGTGGCGATGCGCGATCAGTTTGGTGATGCGCGCCGAACGGAAATCACCGCTAATAGCGCTGACATCAACATCGAAGACCTGATCAACCAGGAAGATGTGGTGGTCACCCTGTCGCATCAGGGCTACGTCAAATACCAGCCGCTGTCAGACTATGAAGCCCAGCGTCGCGGTGGTAAGGGTAAATCGGCGGCGCGCATTAAAGAAGAAGACTTTATTGATCGTCTGCTGGTGGCCAACACCCACGACACCATTCTGTGCTTCTCCAGCCGTGGCCGCCTCTACTGGATGAAGGTCTATCAACTGCCGGAAGCCAGCCGTGGCGCGCGCGGTCGTCCAATCGTCAACCTGCTGCCGCTGGAAGCCAACGAGCGTATCACCGCGATTCTGCCAGTGCGCGAATACACCGAAGGCTTCAACATCTTCATGGCGACCGCAGACGGTACCGTGAAGAAAACTGCGCTGCAGGAGTTCAGCCGTCCGCGCAGTGCCGGCATCATTGCCATCAACCTGCGTGAAGACGATGAGCTGATTGGCGTGGCGCTGACCAACGGTAACGACGAAGCGATGCTGTTCTCTGCCGCCGGTAAAGTGGTGCGCTTCGCGGAGAGCGCGGTGCGCGCCATGGGCCGTTCGGCTTCGGGCGTACGCGGCATCAGGCTGGCAGAAGGCGACAAAGTGGTGTCGCTGATTGTGCCACGTGAAGAGGGCGCGATTCTCACCGTAACGCAGAACGGCTACGGCAAGCGTACTGCTAACAGCGAGTATCCGACCAAATCGCGCGCCACGCAGGGCGTGATCTCGATTAAAGTCACCGAGCGTAACGGGCCAGTGGTTGGCGCGGTACAGGTGGTAGATAGCGATCAGATCATGATGATCACCGATGCCGGTACGCTGGTGCGTACCCGCGTGTCGGAAGTCAGCGTGGTGGGCCGTAATACGCAGGGCGTGATCCTGATTCGTACCGCGGAAGATGAAAACGTGGTCGGCCTGCAGCGCGTCGCTGAACCGGTGGAAGAGGAAGAACTCGACGCCATCGACGGCAGCGTGGCAGAAGGCGAAGACGATATCGCGCCGGAAGTCGACAGCGACGACGACGCACCGGAAACAGACGACGAAGAGTAACCGTTTGTTGTCTGTCACAAGCGGCAGGTCAGGGCAACCGACCTGCCGTTTTTTTGTCTGACTTTCACTCCCAAAGTCGCGTGCCAACTGGCTTTTTCGCCCTGATAAAGCTAGTGTATGAGAACTTTTCAACGTCCCGATAACCCTTGCCGCCAGTGAGTCTCTTTTGAAATATCTCGTCTCCTTTCGCACCACGCTTCGCATCTCGCGCTACCTGTTTCGTGCGCTGGCACTGCTGCTCTGGTCGCTGGGTGCATTGTTGACCACTTTCTACATCATCAATGTGCTGCACGAAAAAGAGAACGCGGTGCGCCAGGAGTTTGCCACCAATTATGGTCAGGCCGAATGGTATGTGCGCCACTCAGCGGATGTGATGCGCGAGCTGAAGTACATCACTGAGAATCGCCTGAGCAGCAGCGTCAACGGGCTGGATATGCTCAACGGCATGCCGGGCGGCAAAAGCACGCTGCCGCAGTTTACGCCGCTGTTTACCGACGGTGACTGCACGTCAATGAGCAACACCTGGCGTAACTCGCTCGATTCCCTTAGCTATTTCATTAACTACTGGAAAAGCAATTTTGCCTCAGCCTATGAACTCAATCGGGTGTTCTTTATTGGCGGCGAAAATCAGTGCCTGGCAGATTTCACCATCGGTAACAATAATCCGGTCGATCGCGAACGCAGCCTGAAGGCGCTGCGCGAAAACGTGCTGCACTACCGCAGCGGCAACGAGGAAGAGCGACGTAATCCGATGTACTGGATTACCAACAGCAGCCAGCCAGGCATCGGCAACTTCTACATGGTGGTGCCGGTTTACGTCGCCAACAAACTGCAGGCGCTGCTCGGCGTGGAACAGAACATTCGCCTGGATGAATTTATTCAGCCCGGCGGGCTGCCGCTGGTGGCCACCATCACCGATGAAAACTATCGTCCGCTGATCAGCTCACGACGCGGCGGACCCGGTTATTCGCTGGACGATCTGCCGGATAACAGCACCTGGTTTGGTTATCTTGACGGCTATCGTCAGCTGGTGCTGAAAAAGCCGCTGCCGCCGTCCAGCCTCAATGTGGTGTGGTCGCTGTCGACCGATGTGCTGATGGATCAGCTCAAGCTGATGCTGATCAACGCGCTGCTGCTCAATATTCTCAGCGCGCTGATTCTGTTTACCCTGGCATGGGTGTTCGAACGCCGCATGTTCCTGCCGGCGGAAGACAACGCCCACCGGCTGGAGGAGCACGAGCAGTTCAACCGCAAGATTGTCGCGTCAGCGCCGGTCGGCATCTGTATTTTGCGTACCAGCGATGGCACCAACATCCTCAGTAATGAACTGGCGCATAACTATCTGACGCTGCTGACGCAGGAAGATCGCCTGCGGCTGAATGAAATCATCGGCGGCCAGCAGGTTAATTTTGTCGATATGCTGACCGGCAGTAACACTAACCTGCAAATCAGCTTTGTGCATTCGCGCTACCGCAACGAGAACGTGGCGATTTGCGTGCTGGTCGACGTCTCGGCGCGCGTGCGCATGGAGCAGTCGCTGCAGGAGATGGCGCACGCCGCCGAGCAGGCCAGCCAGTCCAAATCGATGTTCCTTGCTACCGTCAGTCATGAACTGCGGACGCCGCTGTACGGCATTATCGGTAACCTCGATCTGCTGCAGACCAAATCGCTGCCGAAGGGCGTGGATTCGCTGGTCACGGCGATGAACAACTCATCCAGCCTGTTGCTGAAAATCATCAGCGATATTCTCGACTTCTCGAAGATCGAGTCCGAGCAGCTGAAGATTGAGCCGCGTCCCTTCTCGCCGCGTGAGGTGGTCAACCATATTGCCAGCAACTATCTGTCGCTGGTGGTGCGCAAGCGCCTGACGCTGTATGTGTTCATCGAGAACGATGTGCCGCTGGCGCTGGATGGCGATCCGCTGCGCCTGCAGCAGGTGATCTCCAACCTGCTGAACAACGCCATCAAGTTCACCCACACCGGCTGCATTATCCTGCACGCCTATGTCAAAGAGGGGTATCTGGCGTTTCGCGTGCGCGACACTGGCGTGGGAATCCCGGCAAAAGAGATCACGCGCCTGTTCGACCCGTTCTTCCAGGTCGGCTCCGGCGTGCAGCGTAATTTCCAGGGTACCGGGCTGGGACTGGCGATCTGTGAAAAGCTCATCAACATGATGGATGGCGACATCGAAGTCGACTCTGAACCGGGCATGGGCAGCCAGTTCGTGGTGCGTATTCCGATCTACGCCGGACAGCAACCCGCGCCGCCGCTGCTGGATGGTCTGCAGGAAAAAGCCATCTGGCTCGATCTGCGCAACGACTATCTGGCGGCCTTCCTGCTGCGTCTGCTCCAGCAGCAGGGCATCCAGGTTGCGCACTATCAGGGGCGGGCTGGGGCGGACGATGTGATGATCTGCGATCACCACGACGCGCCAGCGCAGACGGTACGTGCGCGCATCCGTATCTGCGGTGAACACATCGATATGCCGCAGGAAACGACGCCGGGACAGTGGGTGCACAGTAGCGCGACGCTGCACGATCTGCCGCTGCTGCTGGGCCGGATTTACCGCATTGCCATCGACAGCGAAACGGCGACCACGCTGGAGCTGCCGGTGCCGCAGCAGGCCTCCAGCTATGAAGACATCATGGTGCTGATCGTTGATGACCATCCGATTAACCGGATGCTGCTGTCTGAACAGCTCGGCACGCTGGGCTATCAGACCAAAACGGCGCAGGACGGCGTGGATGCGCTCAACGTGCTCAGCCGTAACCATATCGATATCGTGCTGAGCGACGTCAACATGCCAAACATGGACGGCTACCGGCTGACGCAGCGTCTGCGCCAGCTGGGGCATGCTTTCCCGGTGATTGGAGTGACCGCTAACGCACTGGCGGAAGAGAAACAGCGCTGTATGGATGCCGGCATGGATAATTGCCTGTCAAAACCGGTGACGCTGGATGTGCTGAAAACCACGCTGGCGCTGTATGCCGAACGTGTTCGCAAAAGCCGGGAAGGATAAGCAGGGCAGAGGAGAGGCGGTGCCGAAGCACCGCCGCAGGGATTACTCTTTGTCGACCTGAGTGGCGCTGACGGAAGAGAGGTAGTTCAGCAGCGCGATATCGTTATCCACGCCCAGCTTCATCATTGCTGATTTCTTCTGGCTACTGATGGTTTTGATACTGCGGTTCAGCTTCTTGGCGATCTCGGTGACGAGGAAACCTTCGGCGAACAGGCGCAGCACTTCGCTCTCTTTCGGTGACAGACGTTTGTCGCCGTAGCCGCCGGCGCTGATTTTTTCCAGCAGTTTGGCCACGCTTTCCGGCGTGTACTTTTTGCCTTTCTGCAGGGCTGCCAGCGCTTTTGGTAGGTCAGTTGGTGCACCCTGTTTCAGCACGATGCCTTCGATATCCAGATCCAGTACCGCGCTCAGGATCGCCGGGTTATTGTTCATGGTCAGAACAATAATGGAGAGATCCGGATAGTGACGCTTGATGTACTTGATCAGCGTGATGCCGTCGCCGTATTTTTCGCCCGGCATCGACAGATCGGTAATCAGGACGTTGGCATCCAGTTTGGACAAGCTATTGATCAGTGCTGTTGAGTCTTCAAACTCACCTACCACATTCACCCATTCGATCTGTTCCAGAGATTTACGGATACCGAACAGAACGATTGGATGGTCATCGGCAATAATTACATTCAGGTTATTCATCTTATTGGTTACCTTGCTGCAGCAGTTGGTTGACGTACGCGTCAATTTCACTGGTGGTATTTTTAATGGTTAAATCGTCGCACAGTTTAATGTGCTGTTCTAACTCTTCACAAAGCTGTTTACCCGGCAGTAAATTGAGCATGGCAAACACGCCTTTCAGGCGATGCGCTGTCTGAGCAAGCGAGGGATAGTCCTTCTCCGCCGACTCAGTATACAGTCTCTTCACATCTGGCGGTACTGTCTCCATAAACAGCTGGAAATAGCCGCCGCTCAGCAGCGGCGTGGCAGCCTCATCGTCGTCGCTCTCCTCTATCGAATCATGAGCCAGTTGCTTCTCAATCAGGGCCAGCAGCGCATCAAGCAGCGCATTGCTGAGATTGAAATTGACCCGGAATTGCTGGTCGTTGAGGGCGTGATGCCCCATTTCGTCGCCCGCCAGCAACAGTGCCCAGCCGTGCAGGCGCGCCGGATCGTCCGTCACCAGCACATCATGCTCCTGCCCGGACAAGCGTTCATCCGAGGTCAGGCAATTTGCCCCCCAGTTCTCGAGGTGGCGGCAGACAATTTTGTGTACGTCTTCGACCGCGATATCCACCAGCGCCGTCACGCCTTCCAGCAGTTTCTCTTCCTGCTCGCTCTGCTGCTCCAGCGCCAGCGGCAGCTGAATGTTGTAGCGCGTGCCGATATCCGGTTTGGCGATAATCTCCAGCTGGCCGCCCATCTGTTTGCACAGCTGCTTACACAGGAAAAATGCCATGCCGGACGCCTGACCGTAACGATCCTGCGTGGTTTCGCCGAGGTAAGGGAAATCGACGTTGGCCAGCTCGTCGCCGGTCAGGCCTGAGCCGGTATCCACCAGCTGGAACAGCACGCTGTTGGCTTTGCTGTCGCTGGCTTTGATATCAAGGGAAATCTTGCCCCACTGCGTGGTGGTGAGCGCGTAGTGCATCAGCGTGGTCAGGACTTTACGCAGCGCGCGGCGATCGCCAAAGCGCATCTCGTCGTTGGCCAGCTGATTGTTGACCACCAGCGTCAGCCCTTTGCGGCGCAGCAGCGGCAGGCTCTCCAGCGCAATCTCATCCAGCAGGTCCTGCAGGTTAAACACGCCCGCATCCGGCGACCAGTCGTGGGCTTCCAGCCGGTTGAGCAGGACGATATCGTCCACCAGCCGCGCCAGACCCTGGCTCTCATCCAGCAGATCCAGCACGCTCTCGTCGTCATCGCGCTGGCTGAGTTGCACCAGCTGCGTCACCATGCTCTGCAGCGGACGATTAAGCGCATGGCCAAGATTCTGCATCAGCTGCTGGCGCATCTGATGGTTGCGATCCAGCACCTGCTGCGCTTTTTGCAACTTCTTATTCACCAGCAGCTCGCGATCCTGATCGCGCATCATAAACAGCTGGGTGTGCGGCGACAGCATGCTGCGCGCGTGGCGAATCTCATACACTTCGTTATTGATGGTAGCCTGCAGCACGCCCTGATGCTGATCGGACATATTGATGATCTTCTGCAGATTGAGATGCGGCAGCAGATGCTCAGCGATTTTGTTGCTCAGCAGGGTGCGATTGGTACCAAAGTCATACACCAGCAGCCCGACCGGCAGGCTGGCGACGATCTCCTCATTCAGCATACGCAGCGAATCAAGCTCAGCGCTCTGGTTCTCATTTGGTCGCAGCGACTGCTGGCGCAGCAGCGTAATGCCGGCAATAGACAGCAGGAACAGCAACAGGTTGATCAGCAGCGGCCACATCAGGTTGTGCAGGGTATCCATCGCCAGGCTGGCGAGCGGCACCCGGTACACCAGCTGGAGCGAGGTGCTGGGCAGCGTGGCGGCAATCTCCAGATTCGGGTTAACCAGCGTCACCGCGGTGCTTTCGCTGCTGGCGTCATCGCTGGTGGCGCTGCCGGGCTGGCTGGCATCCTGGCGCAGCTGGAAGTTCTCCAGCGGCATACTGCGTGGAATCAAATCGTTAACTGGCAGATCGAACGCCACCACCGTGGCTAAATGACCTGGCTGGTTAAACGTGGTGCGCAGCGTGAAGTAGTGATCGTTCTGCCAGGCAAAGTGGCGCAGCGGCGAGAAGCTTTCGCGTTCGTCGAGCGCATTGGCCTGCTGCAGCATTTCGGCGCGGCGGCTGTCCACCAGCGTATTGATCGCGCTCTCTTTATAGCGCGTCGCCATATCCTTGAGCGGCAGGGTCGAGATCATGATCAGGCTGTTGTCCTGACCATTGAGGAAGTACATCGACCACGCCGGATTTTCAGCGCCCCACAGCGTATCGAGATAATTGGACATGCGCAGCGTCATATCCAGCGTGCTGCTGTCGTGCGAGCCGAAAATCAGCGCTTCGGTCTTGCGGCGGGTTTTCTCCAGATAGTAAACGTCCGGGCGCAGGCGCGTCTCCTGCAGGCTGCTGTTCGGCGTCGAGCCCGCGGCGCTGGTGGCGAGATTTTCATAGATTTGCCAGGTGGCAAAGCGGTAAGCATCAATGCGTTTTTGCATCGCGCGCGCCAGGTCGGTCATGGCGTAGCGCTTTTCCATGATCCACGCATTCACACTGTTGTGCACCATGGCGCCGAGCGCGAGAAACAGCACCAGGTTAAACACCACGAAAAAGCGCGTTACGTTGCCGGAGGTCAGCGGAAATTTATAAGGCAGCATAGGTGTCTCAGGATCCTGCAATTAACGCGCGACCAGCCGGGCGCTGGCGGCAACCGCCAGCAGCAGCAGGGCGATAAGTAAAAACGCGCCGCTCAGGCTGAGCCACTGGGAAATAAAGCCGATTAAAGCCGGGCCTGAAAGAATACCCGCATAGCCGAGCGTTGTCATGGCGGAAATCGCCAGATTGGCCGGCATATCCTGTTGATTACCGGCGGCATTAAACAGCATCGGCACGGTATTGGCCAGGCCAAAGCCCACCAGCAAAAAGGCCAGCAGCGCCGCCTGCGGCCACGGCAGCAGCACCGCCAGCGTCATGCCGGCTGCCGCTGCCAGCGCACCGGTCAGCATCACCGGATAGCGGCCAAAGCGCTGAATCACTTTATCGCCCGTCAGACGACCTATGGTCATGGCGATGGAGAAGATGGCGTAACCCAGACCGGCGTGCGCCACGCTCATGCCCGGGCTTTGCAGCAGCAGCAGGGCGCTCCAGTCGAGTACCGCGCCTTCCGCAAGGAACAGAATAAAGCACAGGCAACCGAGGAAGGCGACCCAGCCGCGCGGGATCACCAGCCAGGGTTGATCGGGCTGATGCAGGCGCTCTGTCATCAGCGTCGGCAGGCTGCACAGCAACAGCAGCACCATCAGCAGCATGATAACGCCGACTGCCTGCAGCGGTGTCAGACCCGCACCAAGTAACAGGCTGACCGCGCCGGCGCCGAGAATACCGCCAAGGCTGAAGAAACCGTGGAAACCGGACATCATCGGCTTGGCCGCCGCTTTCTCAACCTCAACCGCCTGTACATTCATGGCCACATCCAGCATGCCGAGCCCGGCACCGAACACCATCAGCGTGGCGGCCATCAACCACATCACATCCAGCGTTGCCAGCAGCGGCAGTACTGCCAGTATCACCAGCGTGGAGCACAGCATAACGCGGCGGCAGCCAAAGCGTGCCACCAGCGCACCGGTCACCGGCATTGCTGCCAGTGAACCAATGCCAAGACACAGCAGCAGGCCGCCCAGCGACGCGCCCGTCAGCTGGAGACGCTGGCTGGCAAACGGCACCAGCGGCGCCCAGGCAGACATGCTTAAACCGGCGATGAGAAAAACGAGGCGTGTTCCCAGATTGACACGCTGATGCAATTTGTTGGGCTGTGCGGCGTCCAGTGCTGTCATAAAGGTGTCGTTGTCATAAGTCGTTCGAGCGACGAAGTTTAGCATTAAAGCTGGCGCGGCACCGCTCAATGAAGGCGAAGAGCAGGGCAAAAATGGTCGCCAGAAAAGAGCATATTACCGATCTTTTGCCAGGCGCTGCGCTTTTCCAGACATTTCCTGGGCTCCATAAGCTCTCTGGCTCTTAGTAAGCCGACAGATTCAGTGAAAATTTGGCTTAAGTTGGGGTGAAAATCGATTACTGCGGCAACGCTAACTCACTGAATAATGGTAAAGAATATTCCGCAAACGGCCAGGCAAACGCATCGGCTATATTTCCGTGCAACTTTATTACGCCCGGAAATTAACATTGCGCAATCATGGCTAAGTAATGAACAATAAGTGCGAAAACGAACAAATAATGGCGTCCTGAGTGGCGGTTAATTTAACCTCAGTAAACAGGTTTACATAAAATTACACAGCGGAAGAAAAATGGCAGGCAAAAAAATGCCGGACAATCATGTCCGGCGGGAATTAGGGTAAATCTCTCATTCGGGGTGAATGAAGGTAATAATGAAATAAATGATGATAGCGGGAGTAATTGTATGCGCTGAGTGGCGTTAAGTTTTATCATTCAGTGCGGCAGCTTATCTCATCTTATCCCTATGTATTTAAATGAATAAAATTCTGTTTATCAATTAGTGCGATATTTTTTGCCGATGTGTGCTGATTATTAGTTCCGCGAAATTTACACTTAGAAATAACTATTTAATACAATGAAACACTTTCGGAAATTTAGTATCATTTTCGTGATAGATTATTGCTCTCCATAAAATAACAATGGCTTGCCGGCTGAATTTTTAAGCATTCAGTTAGCAGTGGCACATATAAAAGGCACATTACAGAGGGTAATAAAATGAAACGTCGCGTTCTCTCCCTGATGATTCCTGCATTGCTGGTGGCAGGCTCAGCAAGCGCAGCTGAAATTTATAACAAAGATGGCAACAAATTAGACCTCTACGGCAAAGTAGACGGCCTGCACTATTTCTCGGACAACGATGGCCAGGACGGTGACCAGTCTTACCTGCGTTTTGGTTTTAAAGGTGAAACTCAGGTGACCGACCAGCTGACCGGCTACGGTCAGTGGGAGTACCAGGCTGCGCTGAACACCGCAGAATCGCAGGGTACCGCTAACAGCTACACCCGTGTCGGCTTCGCCGGCCTGAAATTCGGTGATGCGGGCTCGTTCGACTACGGCCGTAACTACGGCGTACTGTATGACATCGGCGCCTGGACTGATGTGCTGCCAGAGTTTGGTGGTGACACCTACGGCGCGGACAACTTCATGTTCCAGCGCAGCAACGGCCTGGCGACTTACCGCAACAGCAACTTCTTCGGTCTGGTGGATGGCTGGAACTTTGCCGTGCAGTATCAGGGCAAAAACGACAACCCAACCGAATCCTCTTCCGGTCGTGATGTCCTGGGTGAGAACGGCGACGGCTGGGGCCTGAGCACCACCTACGATCTTGGCTCCGGCTTCGGTCTGGGTGCGGCGATGTTCCAGTCTGACCGTACCAACAATCAGAACGGCAACGCGCCAGGCATTCTCGGTCGCGGTGATAAAGCCGAAGCCTACACCGGCGGTCTGAAATATGACGCTAACAACGTGTATCTGGCGGCGATGTACACCCGTTCTTACAACGCAACCCGCTTCGGTGCGGTGGATTCCGCTGCGTACGGCTATGCCAACAAAGCGGACAACTGGGAACTGGTGGCACAGTATCAGTTTGACTTCGGTCTGCGTCCGTCGCTGGCCTTCGTCTCCTCACGCGGCAGCGATATCGAAGGTTACGGTAGCCAGAACCTGAAAAAATATGTCGACGTGGGTGCGACCTATTACTTCAACAAAAACATGTCGACCTATGTTGATTACCAGATCAACCTGCTGGACGACAACAACTTCACCGATGCGGCCGGTATCAACACCGACGACATCGTAGCGCTGGGCCTGGTTTACCAGTTCTAAGCCGGAGAGCGTGGCCTGCGGGTCACGCTCTGCTCTCCAGCAGCGCGTTCAGCGCCGCCTGCAGCGTTGCCGTCACCTGCTGCGCCGCTTCCCCCATCTGAACCTGCACGATTGCACCATCCACCAGCAACACGATCTGCCCGGTTTTTTCCTGCTGCGCCGCGCTGAGTCTTTCGGCAATGGCGGCCGCCATCTCCCGCTTGTGCTGGCGAATCAGGGCGCTCGCTTCCGGCAGGGTATCAGCCAGTTCTGCCGCGCTATTAATAAACGCACAGCCGCGGAAATCCTCCTCCTGAAACCAGCTCAGTAACGCAGCCGGCAGCGCCACGTTGATGGCAGGCTGCTGCGCCAGCGCGCTGCGAAAGCCGCTCATCCAGCGCTGATGGCGCTGCTGCAGAAACGCCAGAATTAAGTCATTTTTGGCCGGAAAGTGGCGGTAGAAGGTCACTTTGGTCACGCCAGCCGCGGCAATCACTTTATCGATGCCGGTAGCACGGATGCCTTGCGCATAAAACAGCTGTTGCGCGCTGAGCAGGATGCGATCGCGCGCGCTGGCGCTGGCATCAAACAGCAGGGGTGCGAGCATAAGAAAAAATTCCTGTTTTCGGGGGTAGACAGAATTGTCTACATACGGCAGGATGAATCAAGTAGACAGACCTGTCTACATCATCAGGAGATAAAAAATGCTCATCCCCCCGTTCGATCATCAAAGTGCCTTAGAAAAAGTGCGTATGGCGGAAGATGCCTGGAACAGCTGCGATCCGCAGCGCGTGTCGCAGGTTTACAGTGAAGATACCCGCTGGCGCAATCGCAGCGAATTCGTTAACGGCCGCGCGGACGTCGTGACCTTTTTGCAGCGTAAATGGGCCCGCGAGTTGGATTATCGGTTGATTAAAGAGTTGTGGGCGTGGCACCACGATAAGCTGGCGGTGCGTTTTGCCTATGAGTGGCGCGATGACAGCGGCAACTGGTTCCGCAGCTACGGCAATGAAAACTGGCACTTTGGTGCCGATGGTCTGATGATTCAGCGCTTCGCCTGCATCAACGATTTGCCGATCAGCGCTGAAGCGCGGCTGTTTCACTGGCCGGCTGGCAGACGCCCGGACGATCATCCGGGCCTGAGCGAGCTGGGTCTGTAATTTACGGCGCGTTGCGCCAGCGTCTGGCCTTTGCCGCCTGCTGCGGGGATGTGGTGGCAGGCGGCAGGCTGCCTTCCAGCGCCACGCCCGCCAGCGTAAAGGCGGAAAAGCTCAGCCAGCGCTGCCATTTATCCTGTTGTTCTGTTGCCTTACTCATCTTGCACCTCGCTGATGTTCAACCCAGCATCAACGCTGCACAATTCATGCCATGCTACCGCTCTCAGCGCCACGCGCCCCGTGGCCGCTTTGTTACACTGCGCCAGCGCTGAAGCGGTGCAGGATGCACGACGCTGGTGCAATGCCTTAACGTCGGCGCGACGGATAGTGCTGAATCAGGCGGTGGCGATAGTGCTGCCAGCAACGGAAGCTTCCGTAAGCAAATAACCCGGCGGTAATAGCAAGAATCATATAAATCATCTGTCGCTCCTGTAAGGATTCTCGTGCAGGAACGCAGTATGCTGTGCCAGCCAGCGATCAACTTCAAGCAGCTTTAGACGGTTTTACAAGCGAGTTATGCTTTGTAATAGGCTGTAGTAATGAGTTACAGACGAGGAATTGATGAATTTTCAGAACATTCTGCTGACAGGCATGGTAGCACTGCTGCTGAGCGGGTGCGAGCAAAAACCGGCGCAGCAGGCGCTGGTGCTGGAAGGCAAAACCATGGGAACGGTGTGGCGCGTGAGTCTGGCGGGCGTGGATTCTCAGCGTAAAGCCGCGCTGCAGCAGGCGATTCAGCAGCAGCTCGATCGCGACGATGGCGAACTCTCCACCTGGAAAAAGGACTCGGTGCTGTCGCGCTTCAATCAGTATCAGGGGCAGGATCCCCAGCCGGTCAGTGCCGATATGGCCGATATCGTCACCCGCGCGCTGCGCATCGGCCAGCTGACCGGCGGCGCGATGGACATTACCGTCGGACCGCTGGTGAATCTGTGGGGCTTTGGCCCGGCGCAGCAGCCGGCGCATACGCCATCGGATGCCGCCATCGCCGCCGCCAAAGCGCAGACCGGCCTGCAGCACCTGCGCGTGATTGAAACGGTGAACGGCCAGTGGCTGCAGAAGGATCTGCCTGGCCTGTATGTCGATCTCTCCACCATGGGCGAAGGCTACGCCACCGATCATCTGGCGCGGCTGATGGAGCAGCAGGGCATCACTAATTATCTGGTGTCGGTGGGCGGGGCAGTGCTGAGTCGCGGCCTGAATGCCAGCCAGCAGCCGTGGCGGGTAGCCATCCAGAAACCGACCGATCGCGAGAACGCGGTGGAGGCACGCGTCGATCTGCAGGGGCACGGAATCAGCACCTCCGGCAGCTATCGCAACTATTATGAACTGGATGGCAAACGCATCTCGCACGTGATCGACCCGGCCAGCGGCCGGCCCATCGATCACCGGCTGGTCTCAGCCACGGTGATTGCCACCACTGCGCTGGAAGCCGACGGCTGGGACACCGGGCTGATGGTGCTCGGCACTGAGCGTGCCAAAGCGCTGGCGCTGAAACAGCATCTGGCGGTGTATCTGATTACGAAGCAGGGCGACGGCTTCAGCCACTGGATGTCGCCACAGTTCAAATCGTTTCTTATCGATCAGCCCTGACCTGACAGGAGGTAACTGTGCTGGATCTATTTAGTGAAGACGCGCCATGGCAGGAGCCGCTGGCCGAGGGCGCGGTGATTCTGCGTCGCCGGGCGCGCGAGCAGGCCGATGCGCTGCTGGCGGCAATTCATGACGTCGCGGCCCTTAACCCGTTTGCCCATCGCATCACGCCGGGTGGACATCGCATGTCAGTCGCCATGACCAACTGCGGCGATTTCGGCTGGTCGACCGATTCGCGCGGTTACCAGTACACCGAACAGGATGTCAGCAGCGGCCGTAAATGGCCGCCGATGCCCGCGCTGTTCCGCACGCTGGCGCAGCAGACCGCGCAGGAGGCCGGCTTTGCCGGTTTCAACCCGGACGCCTGCCCGATTAACCGCTATGAGCCCGGTGCCAAACTGACGCTGCATCAGGATAAAGATGAGAAGGACTTACGCCAGCCGATTGTCTCGGTATCGCTTGGCCTGCCGGCCGTTTTTCAGTTTGGCGGTTTTGAGCGCGGCGATGCGACGCAGCGCGTGCTGCTGGAGCACGGCGATATCGTGGTGTGGGGCGGTCCGTCGCGCCTGCGCTATCATGGCATTTTGCCGCTAAAAGCGGGCATCCATCCGCAGGCTGGCGCGTTCCGTTACAACCTGACATTCCGCCGCGCCCAGTAACCGTAAAACGGATGAGAATTATTCTTGCCTTCACCCGAAGCGCCATTAAACTGCAGGCTGCCTGGTTGACCTCTGGATAATTTTTAATGGCATTGCTTCAGGTTGTTTTTCGCCAGTACCGCTGGCCGTTTATTGGCGTGATTGTGCTGACGCTGCTCAGCGCCGCGCTGGGTATCGGGCTGATCGCCTACATCAATAATGAACTGATCGTGGCAGTTAATACCTCGCTCACCGTGCTGCCGGGCTTTCTCGCCCAGCTGTTTCTGCTGATGGCGGTGACGCTGGCATCGCAGCTGGCGCTGACTCAGCTCGGCCACCATTTTGTCTGGCGGCTGCGCGGTGAGTTTATCAAGCGTATTCTGGATACCCGGGTTGAACGCATTGAGCAGATTGGTAACGCTCAGCTGCTGGCCGGCCTGACCAGCGACGTGCGTGCCATCACTATCGCGTTTGTGCGCCTGCCGGAGCTGATTCAGGGCATCATTATTACGCTGGGTTCCGCGATCTATCTGGCATGGCTGTCACCGCAAATGCTGTTGATCACCACGCTATGGCTGGTGGTGACGCTGATCGGCGGCTGGCTGCTGGTGTCGCGCGTCTATCAGCACATGGCGAAGCTGCGCGACATCGAGGACGAGCTGTACCGCGATTTTCAGACCATCATTGAAGGGCGCAAGGAGCTGCAGCTTAACCGCGAGCGCGCCCGGCTGATTTACGACACCGTCTATCAGGAAAATGCCACGGACTATCGTCGTCACATTGTGCGCGCCGATACCTTCCATCTCAGCGCGGTGAACTGGTCGAACATTATGATGCTCGGCGCGATTGGTATTGTGTTCTTCATGGCCAACGGTCTGGGCTGGGCCAATACCGCTGTCGCCGCGACCTATTCGCTGACGCTGCTGTTCCTGCGCACGCCGCTGCTGGCGGCAGTAGGCGCGCTGCCGACGCTGCTCAGCGCACAGGTGGCGTTGCGGAAAATTAATACCTTCGATCTGGCACCCTATAGCGCCGGTTTCAACGCGCTGCCGACGGTGAGCGACTGGCAGACGCTGGAGCTGCGCGACGTCTGTTTCCATTATGGCGAGCACGGTTTTGCCGTCGGGCCGATCAACCTGACGCTGCGCCGCGGAGAACTGGTGTTTCTGATTGGCGGTAACGGCAGCGGTAAATCCACGCTGGCGATGCTGCTGACCGGCCTGTATCAGCCGCATTCAGGCCGCCTGCTGCTGGACGGTAAAGAGGTGGACTGGCATAACCTTGATGCTTATCGCCAGCACTTCTCGGCGGTGTTCACTGACGTGCACCTGTTTGACCGTTTGATTCGTCGCGGTGGTGAGCCGGCTAATCCGGCGCTGGTGCAGCAGTGGCTGGAACGGCTGAAAATGCAGGACAAGCTGAAGCTGGAAGGCAACCGGGTACTCAACCTGCAGCTGTCGAAAGGGCAGAGCAAGCGCCTTGCTCTGCTGCTGGCGGCGGCAGAGGAGCGCGATATCCTGCTGCTCGATGAGTGGGCGGCCGATCAGGACCCGCACTTCCGCCGTATCTTCTACCGCGAGCTGCTGCCGTGGCTCCAGGCATCCGGCAAAACCGTGTTCGCCATCAGCCATGACGATCACTACTTTATTCATGCCGATCGGCTGCTGGAAATGCGCGATGGGCAGTTAAGCGAGCTGACCGGCCGCGAGCGCGAAATGGCCACGCTGGATGCCGTCAAACGCACCGATACCGGCGATTGACGGCTGGCGGCAAAGCTTAGCAAAAACCCTTATTGGGCAGGACGTTGTCAGCGGGATACAGTGGGTCGCAGCAGAGATCCTCGTCTCTGCCTCCCTGGAACACTTCTGTCGTCTTGTGTTGTCACCGGCCCGGGCTCATTCCGCGCCGGTTTTTTATTGCTCGCAGGCCGGGTGAGTGAGCAGTGTGACCACACGCGCCGGCTGCAGCCAGAAGCGTGCGTCCAGCACGGTGCTACGGGTAAATTCCGCGCTGAAATCCTGACACAGCTGCAGCCTGGCGCGCTGCTGCGGCAGGTCGAGCTCAATCAGCGCAGCCTGATGAAATGCCATGGGCTGATGCAGCCGCGGCCATAGCGCCTTATAAAGACTCTCTTTCAGCGAAAACAGCAGCGTTGCCGCCTGCGCAAAGGGCAGCGGCTGGCCCTCAAGCAGCGCGCGCTCCTGCGCGTTCATCAGCAGTTCCGCCGTGTCCTGCGCGGTTTCCTCTGCCATCACCTGCTCAACATCAATGCCCACATATAATGCCTCGCGCGTCGCGGCCAGCACCACGCAGTCATGGCTGTGCGACAGCGAAGCACGGATGCCTGCCGGCCAGCACGGTGAGCGATCCGGCGCGTTGTGCAGCACAAAATCAGTGATTCCCAGCTGCGCCAGCTGTTGCCGCACCAGCCAGCGGCTGGCGAGATATTCAATTTTGCGTTTGCTGGCTGCCTGCTGTAGTGCAGACGGCAGCGGCAGTTGCCACTGCGCAGGTAAAGCGGCGTGCCACTGTTGCCGATCAAAGCGGCACCACGCCAGCGACAGCGATTCAGCGGTGTGGCCAGCGGCGGTGATAAAACCACAAGCGGGCAGCGGCAGGGATGTTTCGGCTGAGAACATAACGAGTAACGGCTGATGGAAAAGCGTGTTTTACCAGTCAGCCGCGGGCAGAGCAAGCCGAAAAGGCTGCTGCGGGTTAGCGATTTGGCGGGATAGCGAAGCTCTTCATCTGCACCACAAAATGGTGGTGGCCTTTGGTAATGCGTGCACCACGGTCGCACCAGTGGCTCGCCAGGCGGAAGAAATCATCGCTGCCAATATCATACGCCAGCTCCACTTTGCTGATGCCTGAGTGCAGGAGTTCTTCCGCATCCTGCAGGTTTTTTGCTTTGATGACCATAACGAGATTCCATCAAATAAACGGGAGCTTTAGGGTAGGGGAAATCTGTGACATTTTTGTTTCACTTTAATGAATTGCTGTCACAAATCAGTAAAAACGTGATCCCGGTCGGCTTTGCTGACTTCAGTTAAGTACCTGTTTCGCAGCATGAATGAAGTGTGATGCGAGATTATGCTGCAGGATTTTGCACCCTGAACAATAAGGTCAGGGCCAGTTGCAGTGGTGACGAATAGCCGCGTCTGGCGCGGTAATGACGCGGTCATTTTCCATCTCTATCCTTCCTGTGGTGGCTGTATTATGAAGCCCATCACACATCGATAGCCGCTTCGTTTAACCGGGGTAAAGCGTGGGCGTAACATGCTGGTGGCTGACGAAGAGGCTAAGGAGCGAACGATGCAAAAACTGGCTGGCATAATGTTACTGGGTTGCATGAGCGTAGGCGCTGCACAGGCAGCGGATCTCAGCTTCCAGAATGCGCAGGGCAATATTGAAATGGTGCCCGGCAAACCCA
Organism: Type-C symbiont of Plautia stali; assembly: GCF_059730935.1. Lineage (NCBI taxonomy): Bacteria > Pseudomonadati > Pseudomonadota > Gammaproteobacteria > Enterobacterales > Enterobacteriaceae > Type-C symbiont of Plautia stali. The sequence goes on from NZ_AP035923.1 coordinate 1,455,750, forward strand.
ACTTTGTGCATAAATTGCACTACCGCAAACTCTATGATGAAAAGCCGTTCCCGGATGCGGTGATTTATTACTACAGCAACGGGGTGTATAAAATCCTGTCGCAGGGTGAAAATCATTATGGCCTCTACGTGATGCAGGGCAGCGTTGAGGACCAGAGTTACACCATCCGCTATATTTCAGCGCCGTCAAAAGACTGGGGCAACAAAACCGCCTTCCATCAGCTCACTTTTGTGAATGGCGCGCAGGCAAAGGTGTTTATTCAAAACGCGATTACGGATACCGGTGAGCAGATCGCCCAGCAAAACGGCGAGTTTTTGCTGCAGGATCACGATCCCGCAAACGCGGCGCCAGACCGCTGGGATGATGAATTGAAAATCCAGCGCTGACGGTCAAAGCCTTTCCTCTGCGCCGCAACCGTTACGGATCGGGTTGCGGCGCCCGATGTGCCAGCGTTAGCAAAGATTTTCCCTATCCCAGCGAGAATTGTTTCCGGCTGGCAACGCGGCCAAATCTCGATAATTATCAGGGCATGACTAAATATCGTGTAAGAGTGGGTTTTCACAACCCCTCAGCCCTGACCTTCAGGCAGCTGGATGAAATCCTGGAACCGCAACGCTTCTGGCGCAGCGACACGCGCAGCGGTACGTTTCGCTACTTCATGGAGTATGAATATGAGTCGGAAGTGCGCGATATCTGCGAAGTGTGCGAGCTGGCTTATTCGCAGGCGTGTAAGGTGAAGAAATGCCCGCTGATTCTGGTGCAATCCTGCGAGACGGAAATTCCGCTGACGTTTAACCCGTAGACGCGTGGCAATCCGCGCGCTGAAAACCATCGCGCTCGGGGCGCGCCGGGTTTTACTCTCGCAAAGTTCAGCCAATAAAAAAAGCAGCCGTAAAAGGCTGCTTTTCTTTGGGATTTTGGTCGGCACGAGAGGATTTGAACCTCCGACCCCTGACACCCCATGACAGTGCGCTACCAGGCTGCGCTACGTGCCGAACGTGGAGGGTTATAGTACTGGTTCCGTTGGCGATTGCAATATGCCGGCAGCTTAACTGCCTCATAATTAATCAGTTTGCCGTGAACCGTTTCTCTTCCGTCAGCACCTGCAACAGCAGCGCCAGCTGAGGTTTATGATCTTTCAGCTCTTTGCCCTGGGCATCGTACGCGCTGTAATTACCGTTGTTGCTGAGCACCAGCGTCACCGTTGGCGTGGTCACCACCAGTTTGCCATCTTCACTGCTGGCGACCCAGTTATGGCTGCGCTGCGCGGCAAACAGATCTTCACCCTGTGAATAGTTAACCGGATTGGTGCGCACGTGCAGCAGGCGCTGCATCAGCGTGGTCATCACATCCTGCTGATCGGTCAGGCGATCGATGCTCTGTGCCGGGGTATTCGGCCAGTGCACCACCAGCGGCACCTGCAGCGTGGCGCGGTTGCCCGGATTATCGCTGTTGTCGAAGGTGATGGCGCGCTGCGCCGTGATCACCACCACGGTATTCTTCAGCGCATCATTCTGCTGCAGCGTATGCAGCACCGTCGCCTGGCGCATATAGCTGCGCTGGCGCGCTTTGGTGCTGTCGCCGGTTACCGTCACGCCGTTGAGCGCGATCCATGAGAACCAGGGCGCGCCGCCTTTCTGACCATTGAGCCAGTTTTGCCACTGTGTCACCGTGGTACTGTTGGGCTGGCTGTCGGCCTGCGGCAGGCTGTAATCCGCCAGCAGCGCCTGACGGTACAGCGGCTGGCTAAAGCCATCGGAAGAGAACAGGCCGAACTGATAACCCTGGCTGTTCAGCGCGCCGAGCAGGGCAGAGGGCATGCGCGCCGCCAGCACGCCGTCCATGTAGCTGGAGGAGATACCGTAGAACAGGCCGAACAGGCCTTTTTCCGGCTGCAGTCCGGCGCTGTAATGCTGGGTAAAGCGCACATTTTCACTGGCGAACTGATTGAGCGATGGCAGCGCTTTATCCACCGTGGCATTGTTCAGGCCGTCCACCGTCAGAATCAGCAGGTTGTGGCGCGTCCCGCCATCGCGGAACGTAATATCGCTGAGCGGATACTGCACCGACAGCGCTTCCGGATCGCCCTGTTGCACCAGACGGCGCTGATACTCCTGCGCATCCAGCAGACCGTGTCGCTCCAGAAAGCGCCGTGCGGTCATCGGATAGGAGAGCGGCAGGTTGGCACGCTGCATGGTAATCGGTCGGTAGAAGTTGGCATCCGCCCAGATATACAGCAGATGACTGGCAAAGAAGGCGCTGATAAACAGCGCGGCCAGCGGCTTGCCAAAAGAACGCCGGTTCAGGCTGCGCAGCTTTTGCCAGCTCCAGGTGGCAAACAGCATCTCAACCAGGAAAATCAGCGGTACGCTGATAAACATCAGCTGCCAGTCGCGCGCCATCTCGCTTTGATCGGGGTTGACCACCAGTTCCCACACCACCGGATTGAGGTGCAGATGGAAACGGTTGAACACCGCGCTGTCGACCATAATCAGCGTCAGCCCGGCTGTGGCGACCACGGCGGAGAGCACGCGCAGCAACCGCTGCGACATGGCGACAAACGTCAGAGGGAAGATGATCAGCAGATAAGCGGCAAACACGATAAAGCTGAAATGGCCAATCCAGCTGGTAAACGCATAAATACGGCCGGCGAGGGAAGAGGGCCAGTCGGCGACCAACAGGTAGCGGCTGCCTAAAATAAGCGCAAACAGAATATTAAACAGGGCAAACCAGTGCCCCCAGCTGATCATCTGGGAGACTTTTTCACGGTAGCGCTGCCGGTTGGTTACCATATTTATGAGGTCAAATCTGCAATTTAGTGGGCGTTGTCATCGCGCACGGAAGACTGCAGCGCTTCCGCAAACGAGCGGGCGAGGCTGCGGCGCTGGGCCGGTGCGATGTCGGTGTTGATCAAATTGGTCACCATGTTCCCCAACACCATCAGGGAAAGATCGGTTGGCGCTTTGTCTTTTTCAAGAACCTGCGCCAGCTGCGCGAGAAGCTGTTCGACGCGCGCGTCGCTGTAACGGGATGATTGTGGCATATCGTCGACTAATCAAGTGTGAAAACGCGGTATATTACCGTAACAACGCACTTTTTTCCGCAATTTTATCGCAAGTAGAACGATCAGTTTGTGCGCGCAGTTGAAAGCGGCTGCGGGCGGTGTTTGAATACGCGCCTGAGCCAAAAGGATAGTCTACCATGAGTCTGGATATCGACCAGATTGCCCTGCATCAGTTAGTCAAACGTGATGAAAACCAGCTGGAACTGGTGCTGCGCGATACCCTGTTACCTGCCACGCAGGCGGTGGAAGAGATGGCGGAAGAGTTACACCGCGTCTATAGCGCCAAAAGCAAGGCTTACGGCCTGTTTAATGAAGACAGCGAGCTGGCGGAAGCGCTGCGCAACTGCCGCAAAGGGCAGGATGACTTCCTGGCGTTCAGCCGTGCGGCTACCGGCCGCCTGCGCGACGAGCTCAGCAAATACCCGTTCGCTGAAGGCGGCGTGGTGCTGTTTCTGCACTATCGCTATCTGGCGGTGGAGTATCTGCTGGTGGCGGTGCTGAACAGCCAGTCGAGCATGCGCGTTAACGAGCAGCTTGACATTAGCAGCACGCACTATCTGGACATCAACCATGCCGATATCGTGGCGCGTATCGATCTAACCGAGTGGGAAACCAATCCGGAATCCACGCGCTACCTGACCTTCCTGCGCGGACGCGTGGGGCGCAAAGTGGCCGATTTCTTCATGGATTTCCTCGGCGCCAGCGTCGGTCTGGATACCAAAGCACAGAACCGCGGGCTGCTGCAGGCGGTAGATGATTACTGTGCCGAGTCCAGCCTGGATAAAAATGAGCGCCAGAACTATCGCCAGCAGGTCTACAGCTATTGCAATGAGCAGCTGCAGGCGGGCGAGGAGATTGCGCTGGAAGATCTCTCCAGCGAACTGCCGCCGCTGGGCGAAAAAACCTTTCAGGCGTTTACCCAGGAGCAGGGTTATGAGCTGGAAGAGCATTTCCCGGCTGACCGCAGCACCCTGCGTCAGCTGACGAAGTTTGCCGGTAGCGGCGGGGGATTAACGCTTAACTTTGATGCCATGCTGCTGGGCGAGCGCATTTTCTGGGATCCGGCCACCGATACGCTGACCATCAAAGGCACGCCGCCGAATCTGCGCGATCAGCTGCAGCGTCGTACCGGCGGTCAGTGATCGCCGGATTTGCGCCATAAAAAAACGCCGCAGATGCGGCGTTTTTTCGTCAACCCGTTAGCGATTAAGCGCGAACGAAGTCGATGTGGTGCAGTTTTGGCTTGAACGGGTGACGCTGAACAGCCTGAACTTTAACTTTGGTTTCTTTACCGTCAACAACCAGAGTCAGCACGTCGCTGTAGAACTCAGGCTTAGCCTGCATGTTCATCACAGAGTCGTGGTCCAGTTCGATAGAAACCGCAGCGTCTTTACCGCCATAGATGATGGCCGGGAATTTGTTCGCTGCGCGCAGGCGGCGGCTCGCACCCTTACCCTGCTCTTTACGTACTTCTGCATTAATAGTGAACATCTTAAGATCTCTTCTATAGTTCCTGCTACAGGCGACCCAGCAACAGGACGGTTATTCAATACGCTTTTACGGATGCAAAAGCGGGCGGCATTATAGCCGGATTGCCACAGCGGGGCAAATGATTCCGCCGCTTAGCGCAGCTCGTTGGCGCGGCGATAGCGTCCCTGATAATCGAACATTTTTTCCCGCACCTGCCAGAAGTGGCCTTTGGCGCGCGCCACCACAAAATCGGGATGGCGCAGCAGCGGCTGCAGCGCCACCACATCGGCGGCGGTCTGCCAGCCGAGCTCCACGCCGGGCGCACGCTGATGTGGCCGCATAAACAGCTGCTCAAAGGCAGTGCGCTGCGCCGGGGTGCGCAGGCGAAAACGCTCGCTGACGTCGGTGCCATCCTCATCGTAATAGGTGGCTTGCAGCCACTCGCCTTTATCATCGCGTCCGTGCGCCAGCGTCATACCACTACAGCGCAGTACGCGCGCGTCTTTCAGCTTCAGCGCCGCTTTCAGCATATCATCGGGGTCGACCAGCACCTTGTCGCACTGCTGGCAGCGGCGCGCGGCGATATCATTTTCTGCACCGCAGTCCGGGCAGCTTTTAAAGCGGAAACGGTAGTCGCACTGCGCGCGATGGCCCTCGTCATCGTCGAGCACGCCCTGACAGCGGCGGCCAAAGTGCTCAATGACGTGGCCATCTTCGGTCGCCTTGCCCCAGAAGGTGTTGGCAAAGCCGCAGGCCGGACAAAACACCTGCACCGGCTGGTTATCGCTGGCGCCTTTCGGTGCGCCGACTTCGGGCGTAAAGAGATCGTGCGGGTTTCCGGCGTAATCAAGGATCAGGCAGTCGGTTTTGCCCGGTGCCAGCCGCAACCCGCGACCGACAATTTGCTGATACAGGCTGACCGATTCGGTCGGGCGAAGAATGGCGATCAAATCGACGTGCGGCGCGTCGAAGCCGGTGGTCAGCACCGCCACGTTAACCAGAAACTTAAGCTGCTGCGCTTTGAACTGCTGAATCAGCCGGTCACGCTCTTTCACCGGGGTTTCTGCCGATACCAGCGCACTGTTTTCCGGCAGCAGGCTGAGGATTTCCCGCGCGTGTTCAACGGTCGCGGCAAACACCATCACGCCGCGGCGCGTCTCAGCGAACTCGATGATCTGTCGCATGATCTGCGGCGTGACGCGCTGCTGCTGTTTCAGTTCGCGGTTAAGATCGGCCTCACTGAACAGGCCATTATTCTGCGGGATCAGCCGACTGAAATCGTACTGCACCACCGGCATATCCAGCCGCTCGGGTGGCACCAGAAACCCATGTTTGATCATATAGCGCAGCGGCAATTCGTAGATGCAGTCGCGGAACAGCGCATTATCATCGCCTCGCACCATGCCGTGATAGTGGTACTGGTAAATCCAGCCTTTGCCCAGGCGGAATGGCGTGGCGGTCAGCCCCAGCAGACGCAGCTGCGGATTGTGCTGGCGCAGATGGGCGAACAGCTGCTGATACTGGCTCTCCTCGTTGTCGCTGATGCGATGGCACTCATCGACAATCACCAGCGAAAAGGCGCTGTCAAAACTGGCCAGATTGCGCGCCACCGATTGCACGCTGCCGAATACCACTTTACCGTCGCTCTGCTTGCGCTGCAGGCCCGCGGCGAAGATGTCCGCCTGCAGGCCATACGCCTGATATTTACTGTGGTTCTGCTCCACCAGTTCTTTGACGTGAGCCAGCACCAGCACGCGACCGCGTGCCAGCCGCGCCAGTTCGGCGATCACCAGGCTTTTGCCGGCGCCGGTCGGCAGCACAATCACCGCTGGCGTGGCGTGGCGGCGAAAATGGGCAACGGTGGCATCAACGGCTTCTTGCTGATAGGGGCGCAGGGTAAACGACATGGGAACCGGCTTTTTCTGGAACGGACGCGCATTATGCCATGAAAGTGGCTGAAACGCAGGATCGGCACTATTAGCAGGCGAAGGTTCAGGCTATACTGCCCACACTTTTTCAACGGTTAACCCTGCTCTCAATTATGCCGTGGCCGCCGCGCTACGCTGTAAATGATTTACCGGGCAAATGCCGTTTCAGTTCCCCTCCGCAGTAACAGGCAAAAAAGCGAATTCATGCGACTCGACAAATTCATATCTCAGCAACTGGAAGTTAGCCGTGCCATCGCCGGCCGTGAAATACGTGGCAGAAAGATCACCATCAATGGCGAAGTGGTGCGCGACACCGCCTATAAAGTCCTGCCGGACGATGCCGTAGAGTACGACGGCAATCCGCTGACGGTGCAGCAGGGCCCGCGCTATTTCATGCTGAATAAACCGCAGGGCTATGTCTGCTCCACCGACGATCCGGATCATCCCACCATTCTCTATTTCATTGAGGAGCCGGCGGCGTTCAAACTGCACGCGGCAGGGCGGCTGGATATTGATACCACCGGGCTGGTGCTGCTGACCGATGATGGTCAGTGGTCGCATCGCATTACTTCTCCGCGCCATCACCTGGAGAAAACCTACCTGGTGGAACTGGAGCAGCCGCTTGATGCGGGGCTGATCGAAAAATTTGCTGCCGGCATTCAGCTGCACAACGAGAAAGATCTGACCAAACCGGCGCAGCTGGAAATCCTCGATGAGAAAGCCGCGCGCCTTACCCTCAGTGAAGGGCGCTATCACCAGGTGAAACGTATGTTTGCGGCGATGGGCAACCACGTCACGGCGCTGCATCGTGAAAGCATCGGTGAGATTGTGCTGGATGAGGAGCTCGGTGAAGGCGAATACCGTGAACTGACCGAGGCGGAAATCAACAGCATCGGCCTGCCGGACGAACTGAAACAGCGCAAATAGCGGGAGACAGTGGTGCGTAAGGAAAAAAATTCACCGGTGGGATTAGTGGTGATTCTGGGATTGCTGGCGATGCTGATGCCGCTCTCCATTGATATGTATCTGCCGGCAATGCCGCAAATCGCCCGTGAATTCGCGGTGTCGGCCGGCAGCGTACAGATGACGCTGAATCTCTACATCCTCGGCTTCGCCATTGGTCAGCTGGTGTATGGCCCGCTGGCGGACAGCTACGGACGTAAACCGGTGATTGTGCTTGGCACGCTGATTTTTGCCTGCGCGGCGGCAGCCTGTGCGCTGTCGCAATCCATTGACCAGCTGATTCTGATGCGTTTCCTGCACGGGCTCTCCGCCGCCGCGGCCAGCGTGGTAATTAACGCCCTGATGCGCGACAGTTATTCGAAAGAAGATTTCTCGCGCATGATGTCGTTTGTCATGCTGATCACCACCATTGCGCCGCTGCTGGCCCCGATTATCGGCGGCTGGCTGCTGCTGCTGTGGAACTGGCACGCCATCTTCTGGACGCTGGCATTGGCCGCACTGATTACCACCGTGCTGGTGGTAACGCAGATCCGCGAAACGCTTAAGCCCGAGCAGCGGCAGCGTTTTCACCTGCGCACCACGCTGAGCAATTTTGTCGCGCTGGTGCGGCACAAACGCGCCTTCAGCTATATGCTGGCAAGCGGCTTCTCGTTTGCCGGGCTGTTTACCTTTCTTAACGCCGGGCCGTTTGTTTACATTGAAGTGAACCATGTGTCGCCGCAGAATTTCGGCTACTACTTTGGCCTCAACGTGGTGTTTCTGTTTGTCATGACGCTGATTAACAGCCGCGCGGTGCGCCGTTTCGGACCGCTGGCGATGTTCCGCCTCGGTCTGCTGATTCAGTTTGCCATGGGCATCTGGCTGCTGATTGTCAGCGCGCTCAACCTCGGTTTCCTGCCGCTGGTGTTTGGCGTGGCAATGTTCATTGGCTGCGTATCGACCGTCTCCTCCAATGCGATGGCGGTGATCCTCGACGAATTTCCCCATATGGCCGGCACCGCATCCTCGCTGGCCGGTACGCTGCGCTTCGGCGTCGGTGCGCTGGTTGGCGCGCTACTGTCGCTGGTCAGCGTCAACAGCGCCTGGCCGATGGTCGCCACTATCGCGCTGTGCGCTACTGTATCAATCGTGCTGTTCAGCTACGCCGCCCGTCCGCGCCACACCGCGTGATGGCGGCGGGTCTATGCTAAGCCCGCTGTTATTTCACCTCCTGATTTGCCCCTCTCCGCACTCTCGCTCTGCTTAATGTTTCCATATTGTGAAAATTAATTGATAAAAAAGTAACGACATTGCGTCTAAAATGATTGTTAAGCGCCGCGTAACGCGGTAAACATAGGCATAAATGCGAGAAAGCTCGCAAATAATAAAGTTGCGTCACGCTTTGTGCTTAAAACGAGAAGGCTATCCTTGACGTCCGTATGCTGAGCTTGCCAGGTGGGGATTCACCGCGATGAAGCCGTCCGTTGTGAATAACGTTACTGTCTCTGGGAACCGAAACACTATGCTGCAACTCTCGGTTGTGCATCGTTTACCACAACTTTACCGCTGGTCGCTGGAACATGCCGGCGCCATTGAACGCCAGGAAGCAGCGAACGGCGCGCATGACGGGGATCTGGTCGCGCTGCGCCTGCTGAGCCATGATGGCCATCCGGCGCTGGAGATCCTGCAGCAGCTACAGGAAACGCTGGCGCAGATTCAGGTCGAGTGCAAAATTGCCGAATGTGAAGGGCAGCCGTGTTTGCTGATTCAGCGCGGTGACGAGAGCGCCACTAACTGCTGTCTGAAAAATCAGGGCGTGGCGATCGCCGAAACCTTTGACGGTCACTGAGGCCCGATCTCGCCCTGCGCGGAGGCCAGCAGCTGACGCGTATACTCTGCTGCGGGCGCGTTGAACAGCGCTTCGCATTCACCCTGTTCCACCACTTCACCCTGGCGCAACACTACCAGCTGATGACACAGCGCGCGCACCACCTGCAAATCGTGACTGATAAACAGATACGCCAGCTGATGCTGCTGCTGTAAACGGCGCAGCAGGGTGAGGATCTGCTTTTGCACCGAGCGGTCCAGCGACGAGGTGGGTTCATCCAGCACAATCAGCTGCGGCTGCAGGATCAGCGCGCGGGCAATGGCGATGCGCTGGCGCTGACCGCCAGAGAATTCCGCCGGGTAGTGGCTGCGGCTCGCTGCCTCCAGACCAACCTCTTCCATCACCGCAATGACTCTGGCTTCCTGTTCGGCAGCACTAAGCTGCGGCTGGTGCACCGCCAGCCCTTCGGCAATCACCTGCTGTACCGTCATGCGCGGATTGAGTGAAGAGTTGGGATCCTGAAACACCACCTGAATGCGCTGGCGCAGCGGCAGTAGCTGCTTCGCGCTCAGCTGATGCAGCGGCTGGCCGTCGAACCAGATCTCGCCGCGCGCAGCAATCAGGCGCAGCAGCGCCAGGCCGGTGGTGCTTTTGCCTGACCCGGATTCGCCGACTAACCCGAGGCTTTCGCCGCGCCGCAGGGTAAAACTGAGATTGTGTAGCGCGGTTTTTTCCGCCACGGTGCGCTTCAGCAGTCCACGGCGAATCGGGAAACCCACCTGCAAATTAGTTACCTGCAACAGCGGCGGCGCGTCGATCAGCGGCACCGGTGCGCCGTCCGGCTCGGCGGCCAGCAGCTCACGGGTATAAGGCTGCTGTGGCTGGCGAAACAGTGCGTCACAGCGGTTGTGTTCCACCTCGCGCCCGTTGCGCATCACCGTCACGCTGTGGGCCAGCTGACGCACAATGTTCAGGTTATGGGTAATGAACAGCATGCCCATGTTCAGTTCGCGCTGCAGTTCGCGCAGCAGCTGTAAAATCTGTGCCTGTACCGTGACATCCAGCGCCGTGGTGGGCTCATCGGCAATCAGCAGTTTGGGCTGCGTCAGCAAGGCCATGGCGATCATCACGCGCTGGCGCTCGCCGCCGGACAGCTGGTGCGGAAAATCCTGCAGGCGCGTCGCGGCCTGGCGAATGCCCACGCGATCGAGGCAGCTGAGAATTTCAGCGCGCGCCGCTTCACGCCGCATGCCACGGTGCAGCGACAGCACTTCATACAGCTGCTTTTCCACGCTGTGCAGCGGATTGAGTGATACCATCGGCTCCTGAAAAATCATCGCCATCTGGTTGCCGCGCAGCCCGCGCATCTCACGTTCGCTGGCCTGTAACACATCGCGCCCGTCAAACAGGATCTCGCCCTGCGGATAACTCACCGGCGGCTGCGGCAGCAGACGCATAATCGACAGCGCCGTCACGCTCTTGCCCGATCCCGATTCGCCCACCAGCGCCAGCGTTTCGCCGGCGTCAATGCGCAGCGAGATATCTTCCACCACGCGGCGCGGCCCGAACGCCACCGCCAGATGATTCACCGTTAACAAACTCATTTAGCGCCCCCGGCTCGGATCAAAGGCATCGCGTACCGCTTCGCCGATAAAAATCAGCAGTGACAGCAGCAGGGCGAGGGCGAAGAAGCCGGAAAGGCCAAGCCACGGTGCCTGTAAATTATTTTTTCCCTGCAGCAGCAGTTCGCCCAGCGACGGCGAGCCCACCGGCAGGCCGAAACCGAGAAAATCCAGTGAGGTCAACGTGGTGATCGAACCGCACAGGATAAACGGCAGAAAGGTGAGCGTGGCAACCATGGCGTTGGGCAACATGTGGCGCAGCATGATGCGGCTATCGCTCACGCCCAGCGCGCGTGCGGCGCGGATATAGTCAAAGTTACGCGTGCGCAGGAACTCAGCGCGCACGACGCTCACCAGGCTCATCCAGCCGAAAATCACCGTCAGCAGTAATAGCCACCAGAAATTGGGCTGAATCACGCTGGAGAGCAGAATCAGCATGAACAGCGTCGGCATGCCGGACCACACTTCAATCAATCGCTGGCCGATGAGGTCAACGCGGCCGCCAAAGTAGCCCTGCAGGGCACCCACCACAATGCCAATCACGCTGGAGAACAGCGTTAACAGCAAACCGAACAGCAGCGAGATGCGCGTGCCGTACAGCAGACGCGCCAGTACATCGCCACCGTTAGCATCGGTACCCAGCCAGTTTTGCGCGGACGGTGGTGACGGGAAGGGCACGTCGGTGGCGAAATGAATGGTGCTGTCGCTGAAGCGGATAGGAGCCCATAGCGCCCAGCCCTGCTGGTCAATACGTTGTTTCAGCCACGGATCCTGATAATCCGCCGCCGTGGCAAACTGGCCGCCAAAATCACTCTCGCTGTAGTTAAACAGCAGCGGTGCGTACCAGCGCTGCTGGTAATGCACCAGCAGCGGTTTGTCATTGGCTAATAATTCCGCGCCCAGCGACAGCATAAAGATGAGCAGAAACAGCCACAGCGACCAGTAGCCGCGCCGGTTGTGACGAAAGCGCTGCCAGCGCTGCTGGTTAACGGGAGATAAACGCATCAGCGGCCCTCAAAATCAATGCGTGGATCGACCAGCGTATAGGTCAGATCGCTGAGAATATTCATCAGTAGGCCAATCAGCGTAAAGATATACAGCGTGCCGAACATCACCGGATAGTCGCGCTGAATGGTGGCATCATAGCCGAGCAGCCCCATGCCGTTAAGTGAGAACATCACCTCAATCAGCACCGAGCTGGTGAAAAACATACTGATAAAGTTGGCGGGAAACCCGGCGATCACCAGCAGCATGGCGTTGCGAAACACGTGGCCGTACAGGATGCGCTTCTCATCCAGACCCTTGGCGCGCGCCGTGACGACGTACTGTTTGCGCACCTCATCAAGGAACGAATTTTTCGTCAGCATGGTCAGGGTGGCAAAGCCGCCAATTACCGTAGCCAGCACCGGCAGGGTGATATGCCACAGGTAATCGCTGATTTTGCTGTACCACGGCAGCGTGTCAAACTGCGGCGAAGTGAGGCCGCGGAGCGGAAACCAGTCGAGATAGCTGCCGCCGGCAAACAGCACAATCAGCATGATGGCAAACAAAAACGCCGGAATAGAGTAGCCGATGATAATAAAGATGCTGCTCCAGATATCAAACGCACTGCCGTTGCGCACCGCTTTTTTGATGCCCAGCGGAATCGACACCAGATAGATGATCAGCGTGCTCCACAACCCGAGGCTGATCGACACCGGCAGGCTCTCTTTAATCAGCTGCAGCACCGAGGCGTTACGAAACAGGCTGTCGCCAAAGTCAAAACGCAGGTAATTCCACAGCATTTCGCCATAGCGCTGCAGCAGTGGCTTATCGAAGCCGTAGCGATGAGTTATTTCTGCCACCACTTCCGGATCCAGCCCGCGCGCGCCGCGATACTGGCTGTCGCCGGGATTGTCGCGCACCAGCGCACCGCGCGCGCCGCTGTCACTGCCGCCGCTGCCAGGCAGACCGGTGCTATGACCAAACTGGATGTTGGCCAGCGCCTGATCGACCGGACCGCCCGGCGCAATCTGTACGATAAAGAAATTCAGGGTGATGATGGCCCACAGCGTGGGAATAATCAGCAACAGCCTGCGCAGGAAATAAGCACCCAAACCGCTCTCCTCAGCGTCGATCGGCCGGTAAACGACCGGCTTTGTTCACATCGTACCACCAGTTTTCCAGCCCGGTGGCAAACGCCGGTTTAATCTGCGGATGGGAAAACTTGTCCCACCAGGCCAGCCGCTGTTCGGCGTTGTACCACATCGGAATCATGTAGGCGTTCCACAGCAGCAGGCGATCCAGCGCCTGACCGAGCGGCAGCAGCGCTTTTTCATCGCCCTGATGCGCCACGATCTGCTGCACGAAATGGTCGACCAGCGGATCTTTTACCCGCGCGGTGTTCCATGAGGAGCTGATGTAATCCGACTGCCAGACATATTGCAGGCTGGTGGAGGGCCACGGCATCGCCTGATAAAGCGACGGAATCATGTCGTAATCGCCTTCGCGCAGCCGGCGCAGATATTGCGAACTGTCCACCTGACGCAGCGTCATCGTAATGCCAAGCCGTGCCAGGCTGTGCTGGAACGGCAGCGCCCAGTCGTTCTGAGAACCGCTGCGCAGCAACAGTTCAAACTGAAACGGCTGGCCGGTTTTCACGTTTACTAACTGCTGATTTTTGATCTGCCAGCCGGCCTGCTTCAGCAGCGCCATCGCCCGAAGCAGATTGTTGCGGTCAAAGCCGCTGCCGTCAGAGTGCGGCGGCGCGTAGGCGTTGTTGAATACCTCGGCAGGCAGCTGCGCCTTGTAGGGCGCGAGCAGGACCAGCTGATCGGCGTCAGGATAGCCTTTGGCGGCGTAAGCGGTGTTCTGGAAGTAGCTGTCGGTCCGCTTGTAAGCGCCGTAGAACAGCGCTTTGTTCATCCACTCAAAATCAAACGCCAGCGTCAGCGCCTCGCGCACGCGGCGGTCGGCGAACAATGCTTTCTCGTTATTGAACGCCAGCCAGCGCGTGTCGGTGGCGACGTCATTCGGCGTGGTGGCTTTCACAATGGCGTGGCTGGTGAAGTTGCGCCCACGATATTGTGTGGCCCATTTCTTCGCCGAACTCTCCTCGCGCAGGTCATAGGCACCGGCCTTAAACGCTTCAAAAGCCACGTTGTCATCAAGATAGTAGTCGTAGCGCAGGGTATCAAAATTAAAGCGACCGCGGTTCACCGGCAGATTGGCCGCCCAGTAGTTCTTCACCCGGCTATATTGGATGAACTGGCCGGATTTGTACGAAGTGACGCGGTAAGGCCCGCTGGCGAGCGGCGGATAGCCAAGCGGCTCATTGAATTTTTTGTTCTGCCAGAATTTTTCCGGCAGCACCGGCAGCGTGATCCAGCTCAGCACCAGGTCTTTATCTGGTTTGGGCATCTCAATGCGCACCGTCAGCCGGTTCAGCGCTTTCACCTGCACGCCACGAAACGCCACGCGAAACTGCGGCACGCCTTCGGTCATGAATTTGCCGAAGGTGAAGGCGACATCCTGCGCGGTGATCGGCGTACCGTCCTGAAACTGCGCGTGCGGATTGATTGACACCTCCATCCAGTGATAATCGCTGGGATAGCGTGCTGATTCGGCGATCAGCGGATAGTAGCTGCCGGGCTCATCGTCTGAGGTGGTAAACAGGCCGTCGTACAGCGTGTCAGTGCCGATACCGGGATTGCCGCGCGACGCATAGCGGTTGAAGTTGTCGTAAGTGCCCACCACGGCGAGGGTGATCTTGCCACCTTTTGGCGCCGCCGGATTGGCGTAATCATAATGGCTGAAGTTCACCGCGTATTTCGGTTCGCCCAGCTTCGCAAAGGCATAGCTTTCATGGATAGTGACCGCGTGCACCGGCGCAATGGCGCTGCACATCAGTAGTGCTGTGGCAAGACGAAGCAGCATAAGTGGGGCGCTCTCCTGTGGTAATCCGCACTGTATGGTAGCAGTTTCATGCGCGGTACGTGACGTTAACCCAAACTGGCCTGGTTCTGGTAGTAGCTGATCAGCTTTTCCGGGCGCAGCGGGCGGCTAAACAGATACCCCTGCAGATGCGTGACGCCCCGGTTAACCAGCCAGGCCGCCTGGTCGCCGGTTTCCACCCCTTCCGCCACGGTTTTCAGGTTGAGTTTCTTTGCCAGCAGCAACACGGTGTCAAGCACCGGCGAGGTTACGGTTTCGGTGCCGATACTCTGCACAAAGCCGCGATCGATTTTCAGGTAATCGAACGGATATTTTTCCAGGTAGATCAGCGCGCTATGGCCAGTGCCGAAATCATCGATGGCAATCTTGAAATTGTGTTCATGCAGCCAGGCGAAGATTTCGCCGGCGTTCTTCTCCCGCACCATGGTGCGCTCAGTGATTTCAAATACATAGTTAAAATGATCGTCGGGCATACTGGCGATCCACGCCTGCACGTCGCGGCGAAAACTGGCCGATGCCAGATGCTGCGGTGACATATTCAGACTGAGACGGGTGCCGCGCGGCAGTTGCTGACAGAGAAAACGCGCGTCGCGCGCTACCAGGCTGAACAGATGTTGGGTCAGAGGAATAATCAGGTTTTGCGCTTCGGCGTGGCTGATAAATACATCGGGTGGGATCATGCCTTCAACCGGGTGAGTCCAGCGCAGCAGCGCTTCAACGCCATAGGGTTTGCCGTTGTGTGCCGTCACCAGCGGCTGATACTCAACGTGAAACTGACCGCGCCGGATGCCGAGCAGGATTTCACGTCCCGGTCGCTGATGCAGCGACAGCAGCAGCCAGCTGATTGCGGCAACCAGCAGCGCCAGCAGCAGGCCGGTCAGCAACGCCAGCGTGTAATCGCGTGAGGCCAGCGTGCTGCCGTAAAGCACAAAGCGCATGCTGCCGTCATCAAGCGTCAGGTCGGTGAGGGCGGGCGGCAAATCGCGGCTGCGCACCACCTGGCTGGTGCCGCTGAGCAGCGCGCTGTCGCCTGCCACCAGCGCCATGCGCGTGATTTCGGGATGGTAAGAGGCCAGCAGCTGGTAAGGCGTCATGCTGAGGTTCATGGTGGCGAGGATGCCGGTTTCGCTCGCTCCCGGACTTTTCAGCCACAGCGCCAGCGCTGGTTTGGCGGGCTGCAGCGGTGTGCCGGGCAGCAGGCGGACGTCACGGTCGCGCTCCAGCTCTGAATCGGGTGAAATGGCGCTGGCGGCCAGCAGAAATGCGCCGGTAGCCGAGGAGCAGTAAGCGTTGCCGTCGCGTACCAGTAATATCGCGCGAATGTTGCCGGCAAAGGCGGCGCGAGAGGTCAGCTCACGGTTGACGCTGTTGCAGCTGAGTTGAGTGTATTGCTGCAGTGGATAAAGGCTCTCGACCAGGGTTGACATCACCTGTTGCAGATCGTCACGGCTGTGAGCCAGCAGCTGCTGGTGTTGCTGGACGCGTTTTTGCCAGGTCAGCGTGAGCAGGACGGTGACAAACAGGATAAAAAACGCGACCCCAATAATTACGCTACTCCAGGCGATGCGCCGCGAGTAGCTGGCATGACGATTTAACGTCCCCGACAGTGGCATGGAGTTGGTTCCCCTGATCTTGCCCTTTTTATTATAAAAACGCATACAACTGTGCTGGTTCAAGGCAATGAGAATATAACGAGGTTGCGCGAAAAGTCTCGTTATATTTTTGATTCACAATTACTTTTTCCGCCACGGATTTGGCTTAAGCAACCGCAGACGAAAAAAAAACGCTGCCGGGGCAGCGTTTTCAGATTCTCTGGCTGAGAACATCAGGAAGGGAGGGGGTTAACTGGGATTTTTTGCCAGTACCCGACGCGCTTCGCGGTAGCGGTTTTTCCAGTAACTGTCGTTAAGGCTGGAAATCATCACGCCGCTGCTGGTAGACGCGTGTACAAAATTGTCGTTGCCGAGATAGATGCCGACATGGCGACCGGTGGAGCCGGCGCGGAACAGCACTAAATCACCCGGACGCAGTTTACTGCGTGAAATCTCTTTACCGCTGTCCTGCTGTTCCGAGGTGGAACGCGGCAGCTCTAAACCAAACTGTTCGCGAAAGGTGCGCTGAACAAAAGCAGAACAGTCAATGCCGCGTTTGGTGTCGCCGCCTAAGCGATAACGCACACCTTTCCAGTCACTGTACTGCTCCATGATGCGGGACTTAACGTCCACGTTCTGCACCATTTGTTCAAATTCGTCCTGAGACGCCTGAAGTAAAAAACCATTCTGGTTGTTAACTTCATGATTCTCGTTATTCGCGTTCTGACCGTTATGGGTACTGCTACATGCCGATAAGAGGGTTGCTAATGCTACTGCGGGAATAATCCGCCTGAGGTATCTCAGAATTGGTTGAGACTTGACCATTGTACGTGTTTTCCTTCGATGTCCTTACGACAGAATGTCGCCAGCCAGGTGACAAAACGGGTTGAGATTAATAAGTGCGACCTTCTAAGACAATTCCTTAATTACTAAAATGTGTTAATGCACACATTTTTGTTGCTTAAGGTACCGAATTTTATGCTGCACGGTAGTAATCGGAGTCGAGGTTAACCGATTACAGACCGCGTGGCGAGTGCTTTTATATAAATTTTTATAGGTTTTTTTGATGTGAAATCAATCTGTAACACAACGGTTACTTTATCAACAACTGGTAGCGATTTAAGCGTCAATTAACGGCAGGAACAGCGGCTAATTCTGGCGCTAAGGGAGATTTTAAGAGGGTTCTGACTGGACAGGCCAGGAATAACGCCATTGTCAGACGATTTGACGCATAGGTTTTTCTTTTATCAGAAAACGCTTAGTTTGCTAATAATTTATTGCAGGATTAAATGAGCGCAGGCGATCTTAAAAACAGTGAATAATCGCCCGCGCTAAACTATTACGCCTGGGGTTTATATTTTCCGGGCAGCGAACGATAGAGCCAGTTCACCAGTTTGTCGCTGGCCGGTGTTAATAACCACCAGCTCAGGCCCACCAGCACCACCGACAGCGAACCAACCGCGATATCGGTAAACCAGTGTGCGCCTGCCATTACGCGCGGCAGGGAAAAGAGCACCACAATCAGCAGGCCCATCAGGAAGGCGCGGAAGCCGAAATAGCGCCACATAAAGCAGGCGAAGATAATCAGCATCATGCCGTGGTCGCCGGGGAAGCTGTCTCGGGACGCATCTTTTGCCGGAATGCCGGTCAGTTCACTGACGCGATGCACGTTATCAAAGAACAGCGTCGGGCTGGCATGCTTAACCGGCAGCAGGTGGCCCAGCTGGTTAAGAATCACCGCCGTCAGCAGCATGGTGATACCAATCACCAGCATACGACGTCGGCCCTGCGGCGTTTCGCGGCGCCAGAACCACAGATAGAGCAGGCCCATCGCCAGCAGCGACACCGCATCAAAACCGCGGAAATTGGTGATCGCCACCAGCAGCGCAAAGCCGTGATTGTCGACCATCTGGTCGTTAAAGCCAAAAAAGATGCCTTTGTCGAGAGCGAACCAGAACCCGTGCTCCGGCGGCAGATACCACGACATAAATAGCATCACACCCAGCGCATTCAGCAGCAGGATGGTGATCAAACGAGTAGTGCGCATAAAAGTAACTCAAAAAGAAAAAAATAACGGGCAAACCTACCGCAGCTAATTTAAACGAATCTTCAACAGGGCAGTCTGCAAGGCGTTCCAGTCGGTGGCCTGATGGTGGATCAATTCGATACGGCTATCCGGCGGCGTGACCGGGCGCGTTTCGATGAACAGGTCTTCGCCCTGACGGTTAATGCTGACCAGACCGTCAGCGGTACGCAGCACGCCTTTCACGCGATCCACCGGCGCAAGCCGCGCCCACTCTAAAGCCGGAATGGTATCGAACACCGTGTCACCATCGAAAATCCAGCCACAGGAAGCATAGCCCTGACCTTCATTTAACGCACGACGCCAGCGCGCTTCGCCTTCCAGTTTCAGCGCCGCCAGCCCCTGCGGGCGTGACGAATGATAATGATGCGCGGCATCGGGTACCGCACGATCCGCCAATGCCGGCTGACTCAGCAACGCCGGATCAATGTTGCCCCAGCTGGCTTCCACCAGTTGACGGTCGCCCAGATGCTGCTGCTGCCAGCTCGCCAGCCGCTGGCGATCTTCCGCATCCCACTTGTCGCTTTTGTTGGCGATGATGATGTCTGCGGCGATCAGCTGGTCGCGAAAGTTTTCATTCTCCGTGACGCGCGTATCGGATAACTGACGCGGATCGAGCAGCGTCAGCGTGGCGTCCACGCGAATCCACGGCTGATAGACCGCCGCGCGCAGCATATTCAGTAACTGTTTGGGATGGCCGAGGCCGGTGGGTTCGATAATCAGGCGGTCCGGCTGAGTCTGCTTCAGCAGCATATTCAGCCCGACCTGCAGCGGCAGGCCGTTAACACAGCACATGCAGCCGCCGGGGATCTCTTTCAGCGTGGCGCCGCGGTCGGCGAGCAGGGCGCCGTCAATGCCGATCTCGCCAAACTCGTTGACCAGAATGGCCCACTTCTCATTGGCCGGTTTGTGCGCCAGCAGATGTAACAGGGTGGTGGTTTTACCGCTACCGAGAAAACCGGTAATCAGGTTCACGCGCGTCATGATTTACTCCGTTAAAATAGCCGCGCCGGACAACCGCATCCGGCGCGCAGGCTGTTGTTATACTATAACAATCAACCGCCCCCGGAGAAAATCGTGCGCTTAATCGGCGCGTCCCATATAACGACGCTCGGCAATATGGATACGGATGCGATCGCCATTGCTCAGGTACTCCGGCACCTGAATCGACAGCCCGGTGCTCATGCCCGCCGGTTTGGTGCGCGCACTGGCGGATGCCCCTTTGATGCCGGGAGAAGTATCAACGATCTCCATGTCTACCGTCTGCGGCAGTTCCAGCGCCAGCACCTGACCATCCATGGTAAGCACCTGGATACCGGGAATGCCGCCTTCCGGAATAAACAGCAGCTCTTCTTCGATCTGATCTTTTTTGAAGCTGTACGGCGTGTAATCTTCGTCATCCATAAACACGTATTCGTCGCCGTCGATGTATGAGAAGGTCACCGCGCGGCGGCTGAGCTGGATGGCATCAATAATGTCGTCACCCTTGAAGCGCTCTTCAACTTTCAGGCCGGTGCGCACATCGGTGAAACGCATCTTGTACAGCGTGGCGGCGCCGCGCGCGCTTGGGCTCTGGACATCGATATCCTTCACCAGCAACAGTTTACCGTTCCAGGTGACGGCCATTCCTTTTTTGATTTCGTTTGCCTTTGGCATAATGCTTGACTCGCTATAACCAGGTAGATGCGCGCCAACTTACTCGCGCGGTGAAAAACAGGCAAGTGAGGCCGGTGAAAATTGTTGGTCGCGCATAGAATTCCGCGGTGCAGACTGCTATTGTCGGCCGCTAATCTTTGCAGGAGCGCATGATGTTATGTCGAGACCAGTGCGGTGCCTGCTGCACAGCCCCCTCCATCTCTTCCCCCATTCCCGGTATGCCTGACGGCAAACCGGCCAATACCCGCTGCGTTCAGCTTGACGAACAGCAGCGCTGCAAAATCTTTGGCTCGCCGCTGCGTCCGGCGGTGTGTGCCGGTTTACAGCCACAGGCGGAGATGTGCGGCAACAGCCGCGCCGACGCCATGATCTACCTGCTGCAGCTGGAAGCGGATACCGCGCCCTGAGTTTCAGCTGACGCGAGCTGAACAGCACGCTCGTCACAGGCGCCGCGTTACAGCAACGCGTCAGCGCGCCCGCTGTGAAAAATCCTAAATCCGCCGCGAAGTGTGCGGAGCATCAAAAATCTGCTACGCCGATTGCGCATTTTCTTGCCTGTAACCGGTTGCTGTACCATATTCCCTGAAACGTTTCAGCGTTGTCCTCCCGGCTAAGTCCGTGTCGCACAGCGTATTTTTTCGCCATCAGGCTGAAACGATTCACTTTCAGCAAGCGAGGAGAAATATGTTCCAGCTCGAAGTTCAGGCCATTCACACCGGCGCCAGCGCGTCCGATAAAGAACAGGCCATTCGTCAGGTTGCCGCTGCGCTTACCGCAGCCGGAAATGTGGCCGAAGGCTACGTCGACGGCATGCTGGCGCGCGAACAGCAAACCACCACCTTTCTCGGCAACGGCATCGCCATTCCGCACGGCACCACCGATACCCGCGATCTGGTGCTGAAAACCGGCGTGCAGGTTTATCAGTTCCCGCAGGGCGTGGACTGGGGCGATGGCCAGACGGCGTACGTCGCCATCGGTATTGCCGCTAAATCTGACGAGCACCTCGCGCTGCTGCGCCAGCTGACCCACGTATTAAGCGATGACAGCATCGCGGAGCAGCTGAAATCTGCCTCTGCTGAAGAGCTGCGCGCGCTGCTGATGGGTGAAAAGCAGGCCGCTGAATTCCAGTTCGATACGTCGCTGATCGCCACTGACGTGGCAGCCAGCGATCTGATGACGCTGCAGGCGCTGAACGCTGGTCGTCTGCAGGCGGCCGGTGCCGTTGACGCCAGCTTTGTCGCGGACGTTGTCTCGCACGCGCCGCTCAGCCTCGGTCAGGGCATCTGGCTGAGCGACAGCACGCACGGCAACCTCAACAGCGCGGTGGCAGTGAGCCGCAGCGCGACGCCGCTGACGCATCAGGGCGAACCGGTAGCGCTGCTGCTGACGGTCGCCGCCACCGATCAGCGCCCGCTTGAGGTGCTGGGCTATCTCAGCAATCTGCTGCTGAACAAGCAGGCTGAACGCCTGCTGAAGGCGGACGCGGCGGGCATTCTCGCGCTGCTGACCAGCGAAGTTGATGAAGCCGCGGACGTCTTAACCGCGGAATTCACCATCCGCAACGAGCACGGTCTGCATGCGCGTCCGGGCACCGCGCTGGTGAGCGTGATCAAGCAGTTCAACAGCGATATCACCGTGACCAATCTCGACGGCAGCGGTAAGCCGGCTAACGGGCGCAGCCTGATGAAGGTAGTCGCGCTGGGCGTGAAGAAAGGCCATCGTCTGCGTTTCACCGCCAGCGGTGACGATGCGCAGCAGGCACTGCACGCTATCGAAGAAGCCATTAATAGCGGTCTGGGCGAGGGGGCAGCATGAGTCGTCGCGTTGCCACTATCACCCTGAACCCGGCGTACGATCTGGTCGGCTACACGCCGGAGATCGAGCGTGGCGAAGTTAACCTGGTCAAAACCACCGGGCTGCACGCTGCGGGTAAAGGCATCAATGTCGCCAAAGTGCTGAAAGATCTCGGCATCGACGTTACCGTCGGCGGCTTCCTCGGCAAAGAGAATCAGGACGGCTTTCAGCAGCTGTTCAGCGAACTCGGCATCGCTAACCGTTTTCAGGTGGTGCAGGGCCGTACCCGCATTAACGTTAAGCTGACGGAAAAAGACGGCGACGTCACCGACCTTAACTTCTCGGGCTTTGACGTCACGCCACAGGACTGGGACCGCTTCACCGCCGACTCGCTGACCTGGCTGGGCCAGTTCGATATGGTGTGCGTCAGCGGCAGCCTGCCAGCGGGCGTTGCGCCGGACGCGTTCACCAAATGGATGAGCGATCTGCGCACCCACTGCCCATGCATCATTTTTGACAGCAGCCGTGAAGCGCTGGTGGCCGGTCTGAAAGCGGCTCCGTGGCTGGTAAAACCCAATCGCCGCGAGCTGGAGATCTGGGCCGGCCGCAAGCTGCCGACGCTGCAGGATGTGATTGACGCCGCGCACCAGCTGCGCGAGCAGGGCATTGCCCACGTGGTGATCTCCCTCGGTGCGGAAGGCGCGCTGTGGGTCAATGCCTCTGGCGAATGGATCGCCAAACCGCCTGCGTGTGAAGTGGTCAGCACCGTAGGCGCCGGAGATTCGATGGTTGGCGGCCTGATTTATGGCCTGCTGATGCGGGAATCCAGTGAACACACGCTGCGTCTGGCGACGGCGGTGGCGGCCATGGCCGTCAGCCAGAGCAACGTCGGCGTGACCGATCGTACCCAGTTGGCCGCGATGATGGCGCGCGTCGACTTACAACCCGTTAACTAACAGCAGGAGAGCGATAATGAAAACGCTGCTGATAAAAGATTCGTCACTCGGCCTGGCATCAGGCCATTTAGCCTCGGAACGTCTGCAGGCGGCGGCAGGGCAGGCGGGACTGACGCTGGTCGACAGCGCCGCGGACGCCGAACTGGTGCTGGTGATTGGCCAGCAGGTTACCGACAACGCGCAGCTCGCCGGCAAGTCCGTTGCCCTCGTGGACGTGCAGCAGGCGCTACGCGATCCGCAGGCGGCGCTGGCGCTGGCTAAAGATGCGGCGCAACCGTGGCAGCCGGCTGCGGCAACCCCGGCGGCAAGTGCACCGGCGCAGAGCTCCGGGCAGAAACGTATTGTGGCCGTCACTGCCTGTCCGACCGGCGTGGCGCATACCTTCATGGCAGCCGAGGCGATTGAAGCGGAAGCCAGCAAGCGCGGCTGGTGGGTAAAAGTGGAAACCCGCGGCTCAGTCGGCGCCGGCAACCCGATCACCCCGGAAGAAGTAGCTGCGGCCGATCTGGTGATCGTTGCGGCGGATATCGACGTTGACCTGGCGAAATTTGCCGGCAAGCCAATGTACCGCACCTCCACCAGTCTGGCGCTGAAGAAAACCGCACAGGAGCTGGATAAAGCGCAGGCGGAAGCCAAAGTCTGGCAGCCTTCCGGCAACCAGGCGGCAGCCAGCCAGAGCGACAGCAAAGAGAAAGCCGGTGCCTATCGGCATCTGCTGACCGGCGTATCTTATATGCTGCCGATGGTGGTCGCCGGCGGTCTGAGCATTGCGCTGTCATTCGCCTTTGGGATTACCGCGTTTAAAGAGCAGGGCACCTTAGCCGCGGCGCTGATGCAGATCGGTGGCGGCAGCGCCTTTGCGCTGATGGTGCCGGTGCTGGCGGGCTTTATCGCCTTCTCGATTGCTGACCGTCCGGGCCTGACGCCAGGTCTGATTGGCGGCATGATCGCCACCAGCATCAACGCCGGTTTCCTTGGCGGCATCATCGCCGGTTTCATCGCCGGTTACGCCGCGAAACTACTGAGCAGCAAAGTGAAGCTGCCGCAAAGTATGGAGGCGCTGAAGCCGATTCTGATCATTCCGCTGGTGGCCAGTCTGATTACCGGCCTGCTGATGATTTACGTGGTAGGCAAACCGGTTGCTGGCATCATGAGCGGCCTGACCAGCTGGCTGGCGAACATGGGAACTGCTAACGCGGTCCTGCTGGGCGCGATTCTGGGCGGCATGATGTGTACCGACATGGGCGGTCCGGTGAACAAAGTGGCTTACGCGTTTGGTGTTGGTCTGCTGAGTTCGCAAACCTACGCGCCGATGGCCGCGATCATGGCGGCCGGTATGGTGCCACCGCTGGCGATGGGGCTGGCAACGCTGGTAGCGCGTCGTAAGTTCAATAAAGGTCAGCAGGAAGGCGGTAAAGCCGCGCTGGTACTCGGCCTGTGCTTTATCTCCGAAGGTGCCATTCCGTTTGCGGCGCGAGATCCGATGCGCGTGCTGCCATGCTGTATCGTGGGTGGCGCAGTGACCGGTGCGATCTCCATGGCGATGGGTGCCAAACTGATGGCGCCGCACGGCGGGCTGTTCGTCCTGCTGATTCCAGGCGCCATTACCCCGGTGCTGGGTTACCTGCTGGCGATTGTGATTGGTACGCTGATTGCGGGTCTGGGCTATGCGATTCTGAAACGTCCGGAAGAGGAACTGGCCAAAGCCGCGTAACGGCAGCCAGGAACAACAAAGGGAGCCGCGGCTCCCTTTTTAATTGGCGACAGGCCCCGGTGAAACCCGTTACGCCTGCTGCTCGGCCTTCAGCCAGGCAATTTCATCCTTCCAGATATCCGGATTGATGGTTTCGAGAATCATCGGGATACCGTCAAAACGCGCATCCTTCATCAGCCAGCTAAACGCGGTCTTGCCAATGTTGCCCTCGCCGAGGCTGTGGTGGCGATCCACGCGGCTGCCGAGCGTGCTTTTGGCATCATTGAGGTGCATACCGCGCAGATACTGGAAGCCTACCACGCGCTCAAACTCGGCAAAGGTGGCTTCACAGGCAGCTTCGCTGCGTAAATCATATCCGCCAGCGAAGGCGTGGCAGGTGTCGATGCATACGCCGACGCGCGATTTATCCTCGACGTGGTCAATAATCGCCGCGAGGTGTTCAAAGCGGAAACCGAGGTTGCTGCCCTGGCCGGCGGTATTCTCAATCACTGCTACCACGTTGTGGGTTTTATCCAGCGCAATGTTGATCGACTCGGCGATGCGCTTCAGGCAGGCATCTTCATCAATCTGCTGCAGGTGGCTGCCGGGATGGAAGTTGAGCAGCGTCAGACCAAGCTGCTCGGCGCGCTGCATCTCATCGATAAACGCCTCGCGCGATTTCTCCAGCGCGTCCATCACCGGGTGGCCGAGGTTAATCAGATAACTGTCGTGCGGCAGGATTTGCGCGGCGCTAAAGTTGTACTGATCGCAGGCGGTTTTAAAAGCGTCGATCACCTGCGCAGAGAGCGGCGCGGCTTTCCACTGGCGCTGATTTTTAGTGAACAGCGCAAAGGCTGTGGCTTCAATTTCATGGGCCCGGATCACTGCCTGGTCTACGCCGCCGGATGCGCTTACGTGTGCGCCGATATATTTCATGCCGCTCTCCTGAATGGGCGATTGCTGATGCAAAACGCCCATGATAGCGGATGCGCTTACGCCATGAAATGTTGCACCAGCACATTCAGTGCGCCGCCGCCGAGAATCAGCCAGATAAACATCAGCAGACCAAGCAGCAGCGGTTTGACGCCCGCCTGCTTCAGCGCGCCGAAACGGGTGGTTAAGCCCAGCGCCGCCATCGCCATCGCCAGCAGCAGATTCGCCAGCTGATTCAGTCCCGCTACCACCGGCGGTGGCAGCAGATGCAGCGAGTTAAACAGCGCCACCACAATAAACAACAGGGCAAACCACGGAAAGCGGATCGGCTGCTGTGCCTGACGCTGGTGGCTGCGCTGGCGCTGCAGCCAGCTGCCGAGGATCAGCAGAAACGGTGCCAGCATCATCACCCGCAGCATCTTGGCGATGACTGCCGTGTTCTCCGTTTCCGCGCCCATCGCATGGCCAGCCGCCACCACCTGCGCCACTTCGTGCAGCGTCGAGCCGGTAAAGACGCCAAAGTGCTGTGCGCTGACCTGCGGCAGCAGCGTCCAGAGAAACGGGTACAGCACAATGCCGACGGTGCCAAACAGCACCACGGTGGCCACCGCGACCGCCACTTTCGACGGTGCGGCTTTGATCACCGGTTCACTTGCCAGCACCGCTGCCGCACCGCAAATGCTGCTGCCGGCACCAATCAGCCACACGGTTTCGCGATCCATTTTCAGAACACGAATGCCGATCAGGCAGGTGATCAGAAAGGTTGAGCTCAGCACCAGCACATCAATCAGCACGCCGCTGACGCCGACATCGGCGATCTGCTGCACGGTGATGCGGAAGCCGTAAAGAATGATGCCGAGTCGCAGCAGTCGCTGTTTGGCCAGCAGCACCCCACTGTCGCACGGGGTCGCAACGCGGGGATACAGGCTATTACCCAGCACGATGCCGATAATGATGGCCAGCGTCAGCGCGCCGAATCCCGCGCCCGCCAGCCACGGCTGACTGGCCAGCCACGCGGCACCTGCGGCGATGGCGGCGGTCAGCAGCAGTCCCGGCAGCCAGCGATGAACATGAAAAGGGGTTTTGTTGACGCTTAGTTCAGCCATAATACGCTTCTCCTCAGTGAGGCTTTAGCGTGCGCCGGGCTGGCTTAAAAGTGAAATTGATAATATATTTATAATCAACCGGAATAAGTGATAAGGAAGGGCAACAATGTTCATGCGCTTGCGCCGCTGGGCGAAGCTCATCAAACGGGACGTGCTGACGCTGTGGTTTGCCTGTCGCGATCCGCGTACGCCGTGGTGGTTTAAGCTGCTGGCGTTTGGCATCGTCGCTTATGCGCTCAGCCCCATCGATCTGATTCCGGACTTCATCCCGATTATTGGCCTGCTGGATGACGCGATTATCATCCCGCTCGGCGTGATGATCCTGCTGCGTCTGCTGCCGCGCGACGTGCGCATCAGCAGCGCCGAACGCGCCGAGGTGCAGCGGGCGCGCGGCAAAAAGATCGTCAGCTGGAGCGGCCTGATTCTGATGCTGCTGATCTGGCTGGCGGTGGTGATCTATCTGGTGAAGCGGTACGCCATGTAAGGAGCACGCATGCACATTACGCTGCGTCAGATTGAAGTGTTTACCGAGGTGCTGAAAAGCGGCTCCACCACGCAGGCCTCACAGGTGCTGGCGCTGTCGCAGTCGGCGGTCAGCGCGGCCCTGGCCGATCTGGAAAGTCAGCTCGGCGTACAGCTGTTTGACCGCGTTGGTAAACGGCTGGTGCTCAACGAGCACGGCCGGCTGCTCTATCCGCGCGCGGTCGGGCTGCTGGAGCAGGCGATTGAGATCGAACAGCTGTTTAAAGAGGACAACGGAGCGATTCGCCTGTTTGCCAGTAGCACCATCGGCAACTATCTGCTGCCGGGGATGATTGCCGCGTATCGCCGTGATTTTCCCACGCTGCCGCTGGAGCTGAGCGTTGGCAACAGCCAGGACGCCATCAATGCGGTGGCTGATTTTCGCGTCGATATCGGCCTGATTGAAGGGCCGTGCCATGAGCCGGATATCATCAGCGAACCGTGGCTGGAAGATGAACTGGTGGTGTTCGCCGCGCCGGATGCGCCGCTGTTACAGCAGCCGGCGACGCTGGTGACGCTGGCCGCTGCGCCGTGGATCCTGCGCGAGCGCGGTTCCGGTACGCGTGAGATTGTCGATTACCTGCTGCTGTCGCACCTGCCGCAGTTTCAGCTGGGGATGGAGTTAGGCAATTCGGAGGCAATTAAACACGCGGTGCGCCACGGCATGGGCATCAGCTGCTTATCGCGCCGGGTGATTGCCGATCTGCTGGAGGCGGGCACGCTGAAGGAAGTGCCGGTGCCCCTGCCGCGCCTGACGCGCACCCTGTATCGCATCCATCACCGGCAGAAACATCTGTCGAAAGCGCTGAGCCGCTTCCTCGCCTATTGCCGGGAATAGCCGCAGTCTCCCCTCTGTTGTGGCTAATAATTCCCGGCCGATTATGAAGGTAACTAATAACCCGAGGCGAATGCTATACAGTGCAGGCTTTGCTGCTACAATCGCGCCTTATTTTTATCCAGCATAGCGTTTACACATGCATAATGACTCAAAAACAACACAACAGCCTGGGCTGCGCCGTGAATTAAAAGCGCGCCATCTCACCATGATCGCCATTGGCGGTTCCATCGGCACCGGCCTGTTTGTCGCCTCGGGTGCCACTATCTCTCAGGCGGGTCCTGGCGGTGCGTTACTCTCCTACGCGCTAATCGGCCTGATGGTCTACTTCCTGATGACCAGCCTCGGCGAACTGGCGGCGTTTATGCCGGTCTCCGGTTCCTTTGCCACCTACGGCGCCAAATATGTCGAAGAGGGCTTTGGCTTCGCGCTGGGCTGGAACTACTGGTACAACTGGGCGGTGACCATCGCCGTTGACCTCGTCGCCTCACAGCTGGTGATGAACTACTGGTTCCCGGACACGCCAGGCTGGATCTGGAGCGCGCTGTTCCTCGGTCTGATGTTCCTGCTCAACTACATTTCGGTCAAAGGCTTCGGCGAGGCGGAATACTGGTTCTCACTGATCAAAGTCGCCACCGTTATCATTTTTATTGTGGTCGGTGTGCTGATGATTACCGGCATCCTGCGCGGCGCAGAAAATGCTGGCTGGCACAACTGGACGGTGGGAGATGCGCCGTTTGCCGGCGGGTTTGCGGCGATGATTGGCGTGGCGATGATTGTCGGCTTCTCCTTCCAGGGCACCGAACTGATCGGGATTGCCGCCGGTGAATCAGAAGACCCGGCGAAGAATATCCCGCGCGCGGTGCGCCAGGTGTTCTGGCGTATTCTGCTGTTCTATGTGTTTGCGATCCTGATCATCAGCCTGATTCTGCCGTATACCGATCCGCAGCTGCTGCATAACGATGTCACCGATATCAGCGTCAGCCCGTTCACGCTGGTGTTCCAGAATGCCGGTCTGCTGTCCGCGGCGGCGGTGATGAACGCGGTGATCCTGACGGCGGTGCTGTCGGCGGGTAACTCCGGCATGTACGCCTCAACGCGTATGCTGTTTAACCTGGCGCAGGAAGGCAAGGCACCGCGCATTTTTGCAAAACTGTCGAAAGGCGGCGTACCGCGCAATGCCCTGCTGGCGACCACGGTGGTGGCAGCGCTGTGCTTCCTGACCTCGAAATTTGGCAATCAGGAAGTGTACCTGTGGCTGCTGAATACGTCAGGGATGACCGGCTTTATCGCCTGGCTCGGCATTGCTATCAGCCATTATCGCTTCCGCCGCGGCTATGTGGTACAGGGGCTGAATCTGGCCGATCTGCCTTACCGCTCCGGCTTCTTCCCGCTGGGTCCGATGTTTGCGTTCGCGCTGTGTCTGATCATTACGCTGGGGCAGAATTATCAGGCATTTCTCGCCGATCGCATCGACTGGTACGGCGTAGCCGCAACCTATATCGGCATTCCGCTGTTCCTGGTGATCTGGCTGGGCTATAAGCTGACGCGCGGCACCCGCTTCGTGAAATACAGCGAGATGGAATTCCCTTCCTTTAAGCAGTAATGCCTGACAACGCGGCCTGAAGGCGTTTTTGCGCGATGAATCGCGCCGCTACAAACCGGTGCAACCCTCTGTAGCGGCGCAATTTATTGCGCTGGCAAACAGGCAGTAATGCATGACAACGCGGCCCCGGCCGCGTTTTTTTTTTGCGATTTATTACGCTATGCAAACCTGGCGCAAACCATTCGGGCTTTGTTACAGAGACAGCATTGATAATTATTATCACCTGCTCTATTGTGGCAGCCGTTATAAGGCGACAGGAAACAGGTAGAACAATGCGTAGTACGGACTCCGCGCTGGTGGCGGAACATGGCACCGAAGCCGATACCCTGACCCGTTATCGTCAGGTTCTGCGTCAGCGACTGTTGCTGATTGGTGTGCTGGTGCTGGCGATCCTCGCTTCAGTTATCCTCGATTTCACCCTTGGCCCGGCCGGCCTGACACTCGACACGCTGTGGCAAACGCTGCTCCATCCCGCAGCGGTGGACGCCGGCACGCGCGTGATCGTCTGGGACATCCGTCTGCCGTATGCGCTGATGGCGGTGGTGGTCGGCTTCTCACTCGGCCTCGCCGGTGCTGAAATGCAGACCATCCTTAATAACCCGCTGGCCAGTCCGTTTACGCTCGGCGTCTCGTCGGCAGCGGCGTTTGGTGCCGCGCTGGCGATCATTCTCGGCATTGGTATTCCCGGCGTGCCGGACCAGTGGCTGATCTCCGCCAATGCCTTTGTCTTCGCCTTGTTTGCCGCGCTGATGCTGGATGGCATCACGCGCTGGAGCAAAGTCTCAACTTCCGGCGTGGTGCTGTTTGGCATCGCGCTGGTGTTCACCTTTAACGCCCTGGTTTCGATGATGCAGTTCATCGCCAGCGAAGATACGCTGCAGGGCCTGGTGTTCTGGACCATGGGCAGTCTGGCGCGTGCTTCATGGGAAAAACTGGGCGTGCTGAGCGCCGCCTTTGCCATCCTGCTGCCGTTCTCGATGCTCAGCAGCTGGAAACTCACGGCGCTGCGCCTTGGTGAAGATCGCGCGGTGAGCTTCGGCATTGATGTGCGGCGTCTGCGGCTGGCGACGCTGTTGCGCATCAGCATTCTCTCGGCGCTGGCGGTGGCATTCGTCGGCCCGATCGGCTTTATCGGCCTGGTCGCGCCGCACATTGCGCGCATGATGTTTGGTGAAGATCACCGCTACTATCTGCCGGCCAGTGCGCTGACCGGCGCGCTGGTGCTGTCGCTGGCGTCGGTGGCCTCGAAAAACCTCATTCCCGGCGTTATCATTCCGGTCGGCATCGTCACCTCGCTGGTGGGCGTGCCGTTCTTTCTCAGCATTATTCTGCGGCATCGGGGGACAGTGTGATGGAGCAGGGCTTACGCGTCAGCCACTTTTACGCCGGTTACCCGAAGCGGAACGTCATCGACGATCTCAATGTCACGCAGCTGCCACGCGGCAAAATCACCGTGCTGCTGGGGCCCAACGGCTGCGGCAAATCGACGCTGCTGCGCGCGCTGGCCGGTCTGAGCAAAGGGCAGGGCGAGCTGTGGCTCAACGGTGAAGAGCTGATGAGCCAGCCGTTTGCCCGGCGCGCGCAGCGCGTGGTCTATCTGCCGCAGACGCTGCCAGCCGGTGTGCATCTGCACGTGCTGGAGTCGATCATCGTGGCGCAGCGTGCCTCCGGCGGATTACACAGTGCCGCCAGTGAAGCGGAAATCATGCACCTGCTGGAGCAGCTGGGCATTGCCCATCTGGCGATGCGCTACCTCGATCAGCTGTCCGGCGGCCAGAAGCAGCTGGTCGGGCTGGCGCAGTCGCTGATTCGCCGTCCGGAACTACTGCTGCTGGATGAACCGCTCAGCGCGCTGGATTTGAATTATCAGTTCCACGTGATGGATTTGGTGCGGCGCGAAACCCAGCTGCGCAACATGGTGACGGTGGTGGTGGTGCATGACATCAATATCGCGCTGCGTCATGCCGATCACGCGCTGATGCTGAAGCAGGGGCAACTGCTGGCCGACGGCGTGCCGTCGCAGGTGATTACGCCAGAGACGCTGGCGCAAGTGTATGGCGTGCGCGGCCGCATTGAGCACTGCTCACAGGGCATGCCTCAGGTAATGATTGACGGGCTGGTGGCGGAATCACTGGCCTGACGTCAGACACGTTCTGCCCCTCAGCATCAGAGGGGCAGAGAAGTGCACTACGCCAGTAAATGCTGCGCGTGGAACCGCAGATGGTCCTCCACAAAGCTGGCGATAAAGAAGTAGCTGTGGTCATAACCCGGCTGGATACGCAGCTCCAGCGGGAAGTTCTGCTCGCGCGCCACTGCTTCCAGCCGCTCCGGGCGTAGCTGATCGGCGAGGAACTGATCGCTATCGCCCTGATCGATCAGCACCGGCAGGCGATGTTCAGCGTTCTGCATCAGCAGGCAGCTATCCCACTCGCGCCACGTCTGGCGATCGTCGCCCAGATAGGCGGCAAAGGCTTTCTGTCCCCACGGCACTTCGCTCGGGTTGACGATTGGTGCAAACGCGGACGCCGACGCAAAGCGCCCGCCGAGGCGCAGCGCCAGCACCAGCGCGCCGTGGCCGCCCATCGAATGCCCCATTACCGACTGGCGATCGCTCAGCTTGAAGTTATCCGCCACCAGTGCCGGCAGCTCCTCGCTGAGATAATCGAACATGCGATAATGTGCCGCCCACGGTTGCTGCGTGGCATTGAGATAAAACCCGGCACCCTGGCCCAGATCGTACCCGCTGTCATTGGCCACTGCATCGCCGCGCGGGCTGGTGTCCGGCATAATCAGCACCAGACCGAGTTCGGCCGCCACGCGCTGCGCACCGGCTTTGGTGGTGAAGTTCTCATCGTTGCAGGTCAGCCCGGCGAGAAACCACACCACCGGCGGTGGCGCGTCGTCGCGCGGCGGTGGCAGAAAAATGCTGAACGTCATCGGGCAGTTGAGCACGGCGGACTGATGACGCCAGCGCTGCTGCCAGCCGCCAAAAATACGGTGTTCTTCCAGCAGCTCCAGAGTGGATGCCATGTCGCCTCCTGCTTATTTATTAAAATGCACCACGGAACGGATCGATTTGCCTTCATGCATCAGCTCAAATGCCTCGTTGATCTCTTCCAGCGGCATGGTGTGGGTGATGAAATCATTCAGCGCAAACTTACCGTCGAGGTAATCCTGCACGATGCCCGGCAGCTGAGTACGTCCTTTCACGCCGCCAAACGCCGACCCGCGCCATACGCGACCGGTAACCAGCTGGAACGGCCGGGTAGAAATCTCTTCGCCGGCACCGGCAACGCCGATAATCACTGATTCGCCCCAGCCTTTATGGCAGCACTCCAGCGCGGAACGCATCACGTTGACGTTACCGATACACTCAAACGAGAAGTCCACGCCGCCGTCGGTCATCTCAACGATAACCTCCTGAATTGGCTTAGCAAAATCTTTCGGATTAACCAGGTCGGTTGCGCCCAGTTTGCGCGCCAGGTCAAACTTGCTGGTATTGATATCAATACCGATGATGCGACCGGCCTTGGCCATTTTCGCCCCAATGATTGCCGACAGGCCAATACCGCCGAGGCCGAAAATCGCCACGGTGTCGCCTTCTTTCACTTTGGCGGTGTTCATCACCGCGCCCATGCCGGTGGTCACGCCACAGCCGAGCAGGCACACTTCTTCCAGCGGCGCTTCTTTGCTGATTTTCGCCAGGGAGATTTCCGGTACAACGGTGTACTCAGAGAAGGTCGAGGTGCCCATGTAATGGAAGATCGGCTTGCCGTCTTTAAAGAAGCGGGTGGTGCCGTCGGGCATCAGCCCTTTGCCCTGTGTGGTGCGGATTGCCTGACACAGGTTGGTTTTGCCGGAGAGACAGAATTTACACTTGCCGCACTCTGGCGTGTACAGCGGGATCACGTGATCGCCGACCGCCACGCTGGTAACGCCTTCGCCCACCGCTTCAACCACGCCGCCACCTTCGTGACCGAGGATCGCCGGGAATACGCCTTCCGGATCTTTACCGGACAGGGTGTAAGCATCGGTATGGCACACGCCGGTGGCAACGATGCGCACCAGCACTTCCCCTTTCTGTGGCGGCATCAGATCCACTTCTTCAATCTTCAGCGGTTCGCCAGCAGCCCAGGCCACGGCCGCGCGGGTTTTAATCATGTTCATGCAATCCCTCTTCCTGTGATGTCGTGATTGGATAAAAAATAACGCTTACTCAGCGGCCTGCAGCGGATGCAGCAGTTCATCGTTGAGCGGGCGGTCATCAAACATTTCAATAATCAGATACTTCAGCGCCTCAACGTTGGGCGTAAAGGCGTCGCGGCGCCACATCAGCCAGGTGGCCGTGTCGCGCCAGGTCGGCGGCAGGCTGTGCTGCTGCACGCGCGCGCGGGCCGGCATCTGCGCCAGCACCGAGGCGGGAATCATCGCCACGCCGCCGCCGCCGGCTACGCAGGCGACCATGGCGTGATAAGACTGAATCTCCATAACGCTGTGCGGTGCGCTCTGGCTGTCGCGATACCAGGACTCCAGCCGGGTGCGGTACGAGCAGCTGTTGCCAAAGGCAAATAGCGTATCGCCCTGCGTATCGCGGGCGCTGTGAATCGGCGCGTGTTCGAGGCTGGTGATCAGCACCATCTCTTCACGAAAGGCGATGCAGCCATTCAGATCGTCATGACTGGCCGGACCGTCCACTAGGGCCGCCGCCAGCGTGCCGGCGCGCACTTTATCGATGATATCGCCTGAGGTGCCGGTCACCAGCGACAGCGCGACGTTGGGGAAGCGCTGATGATAGGCGGCCAGCAATCCCGGCAGGCGAGTGGCGGCGGTGCTCTCCATCGAACCGAAGGCAAAGTTACCACCGGGTTCACCGGCGCGCGCCATGTTCAGCGCCTCGTCGCTCAACTCCAGAATGCGCTGCGCATAATTGAGGAAATTGTGGCCCATCGGCGACAAACGAATGCGCTGCTTCTCACGAATAAACAGATCGACGCCGATTTCTTCTTCCAGCTGTCGCAGTCGCGTGGTGAGATTAGATGGCACGCGATGCAGCATTTCGGCGGCGCGCGCCAGTGAGCCGGTTTCGGCCACGGAACAGAACATGCGGAGCTGTACTAAATCCATATTCTCTTCTCGTAAACAACTTGGTTAATATTATTCACTTTTCGTGAGTCTAAACGTCATGCATGCTGCTGACAAGTGATAATCCAATCGATCCGGAGTCAGAATGGCGTGGCGAGTCGCGCTTAGCGCATTTTTAAGTTTAGTGGTTGCAATGGGGATTGGGCGATTTGCGTTTACCCCGCAGGTGCCGCTGATGATTCACGACGGTCAGCTCACGCTCGCCAGCGCCAGCCTGGTCGCGGCGCTGAACTATCTCGGTTATCTGGCCGGATCGTTTGACGCGATGCGCGCGCAGCGGCGCGTGGAGTGGCGGCTGCAGCTGGGCGTCTGGGGTGCCGTCGCGCTGACGTTGCTGTCCGCCTGTATCAGCGGGCCGTGGCTGCATGCGGTGGTGCGTTTCCTGATCGGCGTCGCCAGCGGCTGGGCAATGGTGCTGGTGGCAGCATGGAGCAATGAGCAACTGCTGCATCACGGCCGGCCGGGTCTGTCGGCAGCGGTGTTTGCTGGTCCCGGCACCGGCATCTTCATCAGCGGTATGCTGGCGGTACTGCTGCACGCCAGCGGCGTGAGCGCGGCGTTTGCCTGGGCGGCGTACGGTGTGCTGGCGCTGCTGCTGATTGCCGCGATTGCGCGCTTCCTGCCGCGCAGCGGACAGCTGCATCGCCCGCAACAGGCCGCCGAGCCGCTGCTACTGACGCGTAATCTGAAGCGCCTGATCCTCAGCTACAGCCTCGCCGGCTTTGGCTATATTCTGCCCGCCACCTTCCTGTCGCAAATGGCGGCGGCGCGCTTCCCTGATAGCGCTTTTGCGCAGTTTGTCTGGCCGGTGTTTGGCGGGGCGGCGGTGATCGGCATCGTGCTGGGGATCGTGACGCGCCACTGGGGTAGCAGCCATCGGCGGCTGGCGCTGGTGCTGTGGGCGCAGGCGCTGGGCGTGATCGCCGCCATCGTACTGCCGGGCATTAACGGTCTGCTGCTGGCGGCGCTGCTGATTGGCGGCGGCTTTCTCTGCGTGGTGCAGCTGTCGCTGCAGTACAGCCGGGAGCTGGCGCCGCACCACGCGCGCTATCTTGCCGGCCTGCTCACGACCGGTTATGCCATCGGACAGCTCGGTGGGCCGCTGCTGTCCTGGATTTCCAGCCTGCTATGGCACCGGCTCGATCCGGCGCTGTGGGTGGCCGGAGGCGGTTTGCTGCTGGCGGGGGCGCTGGTGATGCGGCGATCGCCCACCTGAAACGCTTTCATTTCCAATCGGATTGATTGCTGGATTAAGCGCGCGTTGTGTTTCACAATACGCGCTCAGAATTTCCCCCGCAGGCGCAGACCTGCGGGCGCATCACCTGCCGGAGAAGAGTACGATGAGCACCTTAAGTCAGGAAGCCGCCCTGGTTCACGAAGCACTGCTGGCGCGTGGCCTGGAAACGCCATTACGCGCCCCGGTGCGCGACATGGACGACGCGTCACGCAAGCGCGAGATCGCCGGCCACATGACCCAGATTATGCAGCTGCTGAATCTGGACCTGGAAGACGACAGCCTGATGGAGACGCCGCACCGCATCGCCAAGATGTATGTCGACGAAATATTTTCAGGTCTGGATTACGCCAACTTCCCGAAAATCACCGTCATCGAAAACAAGATGAAGGTGGACGAAATGGTCACCGTGCGTGATATCACCCTGACCAGCACCTGTGAACACCACTTCGTGATCATCGACGGCAAAGCCACCGTGGCCTATATCCCTAAAGACAAGGTGATTGGCCTGTCGAAGATTAACCGTATCGTACAGTTCTTCGCCCAGCGTCCGCAGGTGCAGGAGCGTTTAACCCAGCAGGTGCTGGTGGCGCTGCAAACCCTGCTGGGCACCAATAACGTGGCGGTGTCGATCGATGCGGTGCACTACTGCGTGAAAGCGCGCGGCGTCAAAGATGCGACCAGCGCGACCACCACCACTTCACTCGGCGGATTGTTCAAATCGAGCCAGAACACGCGTCAGGAGTTTCTGCGCGCGGTACGCCACAGCTAAGCAGCGCGGGCGGCGTCGTTGTCGCCCGTGTTCCTCTCACCGTCAGGGCACTCGATGCAACGCTATCTCGCGCTGGATTTCATTCGTGGTTGCGCCATTCTCGGCATATTGCTGCTGAATATCGTCGGCTTTGGTCTGCCCTCGGCGGCCTATCTCAATCCGGCCTGGCAGGGTGAAGCCTCCGTTTCTGATGCCTGGACCTGGGCAATCATGGATGGCCTGGCGCAGCTAAAATTCCTGACGCTGTTTGCGCTGCTGTTTGGTGCCGGGCTGGCACTGCAGGTGCCGCGCGGCAGCCGCTGGATCTCCTCGCGCTTAACGCTGCTGGTCTTCATCGGGTTCATCCACGCGGTGTTCCTGTGGGAAGGCGACATCCTGCTGGATTATGGCCTGATTGGGTTGATTGTCTGGCGCATGCTGCGTGACGTGCCATCGGAGCGGGCGCTATTACATACCGGGGTGCTGCTCTATCTGGTGGGCTGTGCCGTGCTGCTGGTGTTTGGCATCATCTCCAGTCCGCAGCCGACGCGCTCATGGCTGCCGGGCGCGGCAGACTTGGAGTATGAGAGCTACTGGAAACTGGTCGGCGGCTGGGAAGCGGTGCAGAATCGCCTCGAGCACCTGTCATCCGGCCTGATGGCGCTGGCTTCGCAGTATGGCTGGCAGCTGGCCGGGCTGATGCTGATCGGTGCCGCGCTGATGCGCAGCGGCTGGCTCAGCGGCCAGTTTAGTCTGCAACACTACCGACGCGCGGCGGCGCTGTTACTGACCATCGGCTGGCTGATTGCCATACCCGGCGTGATGGCACAGTGGCTGCTACAGTGGGAATTTCGCTGGAGCGGCTTTTTCCTGCAGGTGCCACGCGATCTCGCCAGTCCGTTTATCAGCCTTGGCTACGCTGCGCTCTGTCTCGGTTACTGGCCGGCCATCGCCGCCACGCGGTTCAGTTACGCCATTCAGTGCGTCGGCCGCATGGCGCTGAGCAATTATCTGCTGCAGACGCTAATCTGCACCACGCTGTTCTACCGCTTCGATCTGTTCCTCAAATTTGACCGCCTGCAACTACTGGCCTTTGTACCAGCTATCTGGCTGGTCAATATTCTGTTCTCCGTGCTGTGGCTGCGCGTCTTCCCGCAGGGACCGATGGAGTGGCTCTGGCGCCGGCTGACGCAGCTCGCCGCCGGAAAAGCGGATAACGCGTCCGCCGGCAGATAATGATGTTCATCACAAAGGTTGCATAATTGTATGTAACCGTTTTCATCCGTGTGACGTAATTCACGCAGCTGTTTCCGATGCCCTGACAGAATAGCGCCGTTACGCGCCAGTCGCGCATTTTCTCCTCTGTGGAACAACTGCATGATAACGATTCGTGATGTCGCCCGTCAGGCCGGGGTTTCCGTTGCCACCGTGTCGCGGGTGCTTAATAACAGCAGTGCAGTCACCTCTGATACCCGCGAAGCCGTGCTGCAGGCGGTTGAATCGCTCGGCTACCGGCCGAATGCCAACGCGCAGGCGCTGGCGACCCAGGTGAGCGATACCATCGGCGTGGTGGTCATGGACGTTTCCGATCCCTTCTTTGGTGCGCTGGTTAAAGCGGTGGATACCGTGGCGCAGCGCATGCACAAGCATGTGCTCATCAGCAATTCGTGGCATCAGGAAGAGAAAGAACGCCATGCCATTGAGGTGCTGATCCGCCAGCGCTGCAACGCGCTGGTGGTGCACGCGAAAACGCTTACAGACGCGGAGCTGGCCCGGTTTATGGATCAGGTCCCCGGTATGGTCCTGATTAATCGTACTATTCCCGGTTACGAGCACCGCTGCGTCTGCCTCGATAATGTCACCGGGGCGCAGATAGCGACGCGTATGCTGTTACAGCAGGGCCATCAGCGCATTGGATACCTCAGCTCCAGCCATCCGATTGAGGACGTGGCGCAGCGCCGCGACGGCTGGCTGCAGGCGCTGGCGGAGCAGGGCATCCGCCCGCCGGAGGGCTGGATTGCACATGCCGAACCGGACATGCAGGGCGGTGAAGCCGCGATGGTGGAACTGCTGGGGCGCAATCTGCACCTCACTGCGGTGTTCTCCTATAACGATGGCATGGCGGCCGGTGCGCTCACTGCGCTGAAAGATAACGGTATTCAGGTGCCGCAGCATTTCTCTGTCATCGGCTTCGATGATATCCCCATTTCCCGCTACACCGACCCGCAATTGACCACGGTACGCTATCCCATTGTTTCTATGGCGAAACTGGCGACTGAGCTGGCCCTGCAGGGCGCAGCAGGCACGCTCGATCCGCACGCCGCGCACTGCTTCATGCCTACGCTGGTGCGGCGCCATTCAGTGGCGCAGCGGCAAATTGTGGAGTCGGTCACTAATTCAGGCGATAGCGCCGTGTAACCGTTTCCAATCTGTGATTGTATTCACAGTTAATTAACATGGCGCTCACTATGATGGCAGCGTCTTACCGGACTGAAACATTATGTAACGCCGGGCTTTCCTTCCCCGGTCTGGTTTCAGTAGCCGATTGAAATGGTTCACAACACACTTCAGGAAGCGTTTACCTACAGGGAAGTCAGGATAGCGATGGTGGTCCGGCTTGGTAGCAGCGCCTGCCCCATAAAAAAATAGCGTTTCAACCGACTGCGCTGTCTGCCCGCAGGCAATACGGCGCGATGAAATACCCTGCATAAAAAAACCGGAGATACCATGAATAAGAAGGTTTTCACGCTCACAGCACTGGTTGCCAGCATGATGTTTGGTGCAACTGCGCACGCCGCCGATACCCGCATTGGCGTGACAATTTATAAATATGACGACAACTTCATGTCGATGGTGCGCAAAGACATCGAAAAAGAGGCGAAAGCCGTTGGCGGCATTCAGCTGCTGATGAACGACTCACAGAACGACCAATCCAAACAGAACGACCAGATTGACGTGCTGATGGCGAAAGGCGTGAAAGCGCTGGCTATCAACCTGGTGGATCCGGCTGCTGCGGCAGTGGTGATCGACAAAGCGCGCTCGAACGACGTGCCGGTGGTGTTCTTCAACAAAGAGCCTAACGCGAAAGTGCTGGCCAGCTACGACAAAGCTTACTATGTCGGTACCGACTCCAAAGAGTCCGGCATCAAGCAGGGTGAGCTGATCGAGAAACACTGGAAAGCCACGCCAGCCTGGGATCTGAACAAAGATGGTCAGATTCAGTTCGTGCTGCTGAAAGGTGAACCGGGCCATCCGGACGCTGAAGCGCGTACCAAATACGTCATCGAAACCCTGAACAAAGACGGCATCAAAACCCAGCAGCTGGCGATGGATACCGCAATGTGGGATACCGCGCAGGCGAAAGACAAAGTTGACGCCTGGCTGTCTGGCCCGAACGCCAACAAAATTGAAGTGATCATCGCGAACAACGATGCGATGGCGATGGGTGCGGTTGAAGCGCTGAAGGCGCACAACAAAACCAGCATTCCGGT
Source organism: Type-C symbiont of Plautia stali (assembly GCF_059730935.1). Lineage (NCBI taxonomy): Bacteria > Pseudomonadati > Pseudomonadota > Gammaproteobacteria > Enterobacterales > Enterobacteriaceae > Type-C symbiont of Plautia stali. Next base: position 1,495,931 of record NZ_AP035923.1, read on the forward strand.
ATTTGGTGTAGACGCCCTGCCAGAAGCGCTGGCGCTGGTGAAATCCGGTGCGATGGCCGGTACCGTGCTGAACGATGCGGAAAACCAGGCGAAAGCCACGCTGGACATTGCTAACAACCTGGCTAATGGCAAAGAGCCAACCGCAGGTACCAACTTCAAGATGGACGGCAAAGTAGTGCGCGTACCGTACGTACCGGTTGATAAAGAAAACCTGTCGCAGTTTGTGAAGTAATTCGTCCCGGGCGCGGCTTTTCTGCCGCGCCTTATTGCATCTGACCAACGCTTTTTTTAGCCAGGTAAATTATGGCCAGTGAGAATCCGACCACACAGCGAGAATATCTGCTGGAGATGACGAATGTCTCGAAATCATTTCCAGGGGTGAAAGCCTTAGATAATGTGAATTTAAAAGTGCGGCCGCACTCCGTCCATGCCTTAATGGGTGAAAACGGCGCCGGAAAATCCACTTTATTAAAATGCCTGTTTGGGATTTATAAAAAGGATACGGGGAGCATCCTATTTCAGGGTGAGGAAATAGATTACAAATCCTCCAAAGAGGCGCTGGAAAATGGCGTTTCAATGGTGCATCAGGAATTAAACCTGGTGCTGCAGCGCAACGTGATGGACAACATGTGGCTGGGGCGCTATCCGCGCAAAGGTCCGTTTGTCGATCAGGATAAAATGTATCGTGATACCAAAGCGATCTTTGATGAATTAGATATTGATATCGATCCGCGCGATAAAGTCGCGACGCTTTCGGTATCGCAAATGCAGATGATTGAAATCGCCAAGGCGTTTTCCTATGACGCGAAAATCGTCATTATGGATGAGCCCACGTCATCGCTGACCGAAAAAGAAGTTAACCATCTGTTCACCATTATCCGTAAGCTGAAAGATCGCGGCTGCGGTATTGTTTATATTTCGCATAAAATGGAAGAGATTTTCCAGCTGTGCGATGAGATCACCATTCTGCGTGACGGCCAGTGGATTGCCACTCAGCCGCTGGAAGGGCTGGACATGGACAAGATCATCGCCATGATGGTCGGCCGTTCGCTCAACCAGCGCTTCCCGGACAAAACTAACGTGCCGGGTGAAGTGATTCTGGAGGTGCGCAATCTGACCTCGCTGCGCCAGCCATCGATCCGTGATATCTCGTTTGATCTGCATAAAGGCGAGATTCTCGGGATTGCCGGCCTGGTGGGCGCCAAGCGTACTGACATTGTGGAAACCTTATTTGGTATCCGTGAGAAGTCGGGCGGCACCATTAAACTGCACGGTAAAGCGATTAATAACCACAGCGCCAACGAAGCCATCAACCATGGTTTTGCGCTGGTAACGGAAGAGCGGCGTTCCACCGGGATTTATGCCTACCTGGATATTGGTTTTAACTCGCTCATTTCTAATATCAAGAAATATAAATCCAGTATGGGTCTGCTGGATAATAAACGCATGAAAAGCGATACCCAGTGGGTCATTGATGCCATGCGGGTGAAAACGCCCGGCCATCATACCCAAATTGGATCGCTCTCCGGCGGTAACCAGCAAAAAGTCATTATTGGTCGCTGGTTATTGACGCAGCCGGAAATACTGATGCTTGATGAACCGACGCGCGGTATTGACGTTGGCGCTAAATTCGAGATTTATCAGCTGATCTCGGAGCTGGCGAAAAAAGAAAAGGGCATCATTATTATCTCTTCTGAAATGCCAGAGCTGCTGGGCATTACCGACCGTATTTTGGTAATGAGTAATGGTCAGGTAGCGGGCATTGTCGATACTAAAACGACCTCGCAGAATGAAATCCTGCGTTTAGCGTCATTACACCTTTAATGAAGCAAGGGCTTTAACATGAAAGCGACTACTAAAAAGAATGCGCTAACCTGGTTAAAAGAGGGCGGCATTTATGTTGTCCTGTTGGTACTGCTGGCGATTATTATTTTCCAGGATCCGACCTTTTTAAGCCTGATGAACCTGAGTAACATTCTGACTCAGTCATCGGTCCGTATTATTATCGCCCTCGGCGTAGCCGGTCTGATCGTGACCCAGGGCACCGACCTGTCGGCGGGGCGCCAGGTGGGTCTGGCGGCGGTGGTGGCGGCAACGCTGCTGCAGTCGATGGATAACGCCAACAAGGTGTTCCCGCATCTGGAAACCGTGCCGATTCCGCTGGTGATTCTGACCGTGTGCATCATCGGTGGCGTGATTGGTCTGGTTAACGGCGTGATCATCGCTTACCTGAAGGTGACGCCGTTTATCACCACGCTGGGCACCATGATCATCGTTTACGGCATCAACTCGCTGTACTACGACTTCGTGGGCGCTTCACCGATTGCCGGTTTTGACGCTGGCTTCTCGAAGTTTGCCCAGGGCTTCCTGCGCTTCGGCGACTTCAAGCTGTCGTTTATCACCTTCTACGCGATTATCGCCATCGTGTTCGTCTGGATCCTGTGGAATAAAACCCGCTTCGGCAAAAACATTTTTGCTATTGGCGGTAACCCGGAAGCGGCGAAAGTCTCTGGCGTTAACGTTCCGCTTAACCTGATCCTGGTGTATGCGCTGTCCGGCGTGTTCTATGCCTTCGGCGGGATGCTGGAAGCGGGCCGTATCGGCAGTGCCACTAACAACCTCGGCTTTATGTATGAGCTGGATGCGATTGCGGCCTGCGTGGTGGGCGGCGTGTCGTTCGCTGGCGGGGTAGGTACCGTCGCGGGTGTGGTGACCGGTGTGATCATCTTCACCGTCATCAACTACGGTCTGACCTACATCGGCGTGAACCCGTACTGGCAGTACATCATCAAGGGCGGCATCATCATCTTCGCCGTGGCGCTTGATTCGCTGAAATACGCGCGTAAGAAATAGCAGAGAACAAGGTCAACCATCAGGGCTGCGGCAACGCGGCCCTTTTTGTTTTTATTGCACAATAAGGATAGCGGTGAGACTTGCAGGGATGGCCGCTATTTTGTAGGGTGCGCATTGATGCGCACCGGCAGCATCGCCGCGATCCTGCTTAACTCGCCAACGTCAGATCCGGCTGCTGGCCTCTCGCCGATTATTTCCGCAGCTTCTCTTCCAGCTCAAGCAACTGTTCCGGTGTGACCGCCGGGTAGCTCTGCGCATCTTCCGGCACTTCATGCACCGCCGGAATCGGCACCAGCGGGCCAAGGAAACGCGGCTCGCGCTTCATCAGATAGAGATCCGCCAGCGCACCGAGGCGCGCACCCACCTCGCGGAACCGCACCGACAGCATATTCTTGGGCGACGGCACGGCGTAGCACTGCGCCTGAATGCCCAGATGCTGGGCGATATACAGCGCGCGTTCACAGTGGAAGCGCTGGGTAATAATGATAAAGTCGTTGGTGTCGAAGACTTTACGCGTGCGCACAATCGAATCCAGCGTACGGAAACCGGCATAATCCAGCACGATGTCTGAGGGATCGACGCCGGCTTTAATTAAATCGCGTCGCATGGTCATCGGCTCGTTGTAGCTCTGCAGCGCATTATCGCCGCTCAGCAGCAGATAATTCACCTTGCCGCTGTTGTAAGCGTTGAGCGCGCCCTGAATGCGATACAGGTAATACTGATTGATGACGCCGGTGCGGTAATACTTGGCGGTGCCCAACACCACGCCGACCTGGCGATGCGGCAGCGAAGCGACATCTTCATAAATAAACGGCGCGGTTCGCCAGCTAATCCAGCGATCGAGGCCGAGCGCGGTCGCCATCACCAGTAAGATGATGATAAACAGACCAAAGAAAACGCGTTTAAGTATGCGCACGGGCACTCGGTTGACGAAAATTCAGATGGGTCAAGGCTACTTGAGGCGGCACGGCTAAGCAAGTTCGCGCCGGTCGGCTGACGTTTTTTTAAGCGCTGCCGCACCTGAAGCGTGCGGCAGCGTCGGTCTGCAATTAAATCGAGGTACGGCGGTAGTGACGATACTGCGGCAGCCAGAAGTTGTTGTTGATGGCTTTCGACAGCACGTCCTCGGAGGTGACAACCGCCACGCCCGCCAGCTGCGCCGCTTTGCCCACTTCCATGGCGATCACTTTGGAGACGCCCTGGATGTCCTTAATCTCTGGCAGCACCGGACCTTCACCGTCGTTAACCAGCGGTGAGCAGTCAGCCAGCGCGCGGCTGGCGGTCATCAGCATCGAATCCGTTACGCGGGTGGCGCCGGCAGCGATCACGCCGAGACCGATACCCGGGAAGATATAGGAGTTGTTGCACTGGGCAATCGGGTAGGTTTTGCCTTTCCAGGTGACCGGTGCAAACGGGCTGCCGGTGGCGACCAGCGCGTCACCGTCGGTCCAGGCGATGATATCAGCCGGCGTTGCTTCCACGCGTGAGGTCGGGTTCGAGAGCGGCATCACGATCGGGCGTTTGCAGTGCTTGTGCATCTCGCGAATGATCTCTTCGGTGAACAGTCCCGGCTGGCCGGAAACGCCGATCAGGATATCCGGCCGGGCATTGCGCACCACGTCGAGCAGTGAAATCGAATCGCTGGTGACATCCCAGTCTTTCAGATTGTCGCTCTTCTGCACCAGCTTGCTCTGGAAATCGAGCAGGTTAGGCAATTTGTCAGTGAGCAGGCCGAAACGGTCTACCATCATCACGCGCGCGCGCGCTTCATCATCGCTCAGGCCTTCGGATTTCATCTGTGCGACGATCTGCTCGGCAATACCGCAGCCGGCGGAACCGGCACCGAGGAACACCACTTTCTGCTCGCACAGACGGCTGCCTGCAGCGCGGCTGGCGGCGATCAGCGTGCCCACCGTGACAGCGGCCGTGCCCTGAATATCATCATTGAAGCAGCAGATCTCATCGCGGTAACGCTCCAGCAGCGGCATGGCGTTTTTCTGCGCGAAATCTTCAAACTGCAGCAGCACGTTTGGCCAGCGGCGCTTCACCGCCTGAATGAATTCATCAACGAAGGCTTCGTACTCTTCGCCAGTGATGCGCGGATGACGCCAGCCCATGTAGAGCGGATCGTTGAGCAGTTGCTGATTATTGGTGCCGACATCCAGCACCACCGGCAGGGTGTAGGCCGGGCTGATGCCACCACACGCGGTGTACAGCGACAGCTTACCGATAGGAATGCCCATGCCGCCAATGCCCAGGTCGCCGAGGCCGAGAATACGCTCGCCATCGGTGACTACGATGACTTTGACATTCTGCTTGGTGGCGTTTTGTAGCATGTCTTCAATGCGGTCGCGGTTGTTGTAGGAGATAAACACCCCGCGCGCGCGACGGTAAATTTCTGAGAAGTGTTCGCAGGCCGCGCCAACCGTTGGGGTGTAGATGATTGGCATCATCTCTTCCAGGTGGTTGTCCAGCAGGCGATAGAATAGCGTTTCGTTGGTGTCCTGGATGTTGCGCAGGTAGACGTGCTTGTCGTTATTGTTTTTGAAGTCCAGGAACTGACGCCAGGCGCGCTCGGCCTGCTCTTCGATGGTTTCTACGGCGTCTGGCAGCAGGCCATTGAGGTTAAATTCGTTACGTTCTTCCAGCGAGAAGGCGCTGCCTTTGTTCAACAGCGGAAATTCCAGCAGGATCGGACCCGCGTAAGGAATATACAGCGGACGTTTACTTTCGTACTCGAGTTCCATGCAGTGTTTGCTCCGGTTGCAGTGTTTTCTGACGTGTCGCCAGCAAGAAGGTAACGCCAGACCCGTTTATTGTGAAGTTCTGGCGCCCGATCCTATGAAAATTCCTGCAGATGTACAGCTTTTGTTAATAGAAGGTCACAAAAGCGGTAAAAGGATCACTAAACTGTTGGTTTCGAAACTAAAGTAACTGAGAAATTGCTGCAGCCGAGCGCGGCGAGGGTGGTGCGCGTGGCATCAAACTGGCTCAGCGTGGCGTCGGCGCTTTCTGCCAGCACTGCCTGCTGAATCTCCTCCAGCGCTTCGTTGTGCATATTCATCAGAATCAACGCGGCCTGTAATGGCGGCAGGCTCGGGTTGAAAGCGGCATTTTCGGCATAGCGCCCGGTGTAAATCTGGCCGCTGCGGCTCTGCAACGCCACGCCGCTATAACTCTGGCTGTAAGGTGCATGGCTGCGGCTGGCGGCATCAATCGCGGCCTGCTGCAGCGCATCGCCCTGCGGCAGGAAACCGTGGTCGACTGGCGTCAGCAGCCGTTCGCTGATATTCAGATCGGCCGGGCCAAAGGCGTCCGGTAAATAGTCGGCCAGCGTGCTGACCGCGCGGCCCGGCAGGCTGATGCGAATCGCCGTACCGCTATTGAGTTCATTCATAAACTGGCGGCAGTGCCCGCACGGCGTGTAGTTGACGGTAATGGTCGCCAGCTGCGCTTCGCCCCGCAGCCAGGCATGCGTGACTGCGCTCTGCTCGGCGTGGACCGTTTGCTGCAGCGGCGCATGTAAAAACTCCATGTTGGCACCGAAGTACCAGTGGCCACTGATGCCGCGCGCAATAGCGCCCACGTTAAAGTGCGAAACCGGTGCCACGGCACAACAGGCGGCAATCGGCAGCAGTGCGAGTGCCAGCGCATCATCATCCAGACCGGTTGCCTGTTGCAGCTGAGTCACCTCCTGCGGTCGCAGCACGCCGTGAAAATCAGCGGCGTCCAGCAGCGGCTGAAGCGCGCTCTGCAGCGCAGCGGGCAGGGCAGAGAAAGCGGAAGTGAATCGTGCATGCATGATGTTATGGCCTCATTAACTCGTCAGCGGCGAAGCGCCGCCTCAAGGTTTATATGTGATCCATGTCGCTATGACAATGCAAGCTGATTGGCTTGTTTCAACTTTGCGAGATCTCTCGCAAGTTTTACCCCAGTAAGCGCATCAGCAAAGGAAAAATGAAAGGCGCCAGTAACGAGGTGATGATGCCGCAGATTACCAGCGCCAGTGAACTGAAGGCGCCTTCCTGATAGTCAATCTCCGCGGCGCGCGCGGTGCCGAGCGCATGAGACGCGTTGCCAATCGCCAGCCCGCGTGAGGACTTGCTGCGCACTTTAAACAGATTCAGCAGCATGTGACCAAACACCGCGCCCAGCACGCCAGCAATCAATACACAAATGGCGCTGATGGCGGGAATACCGTGTAGCGAGCCCGACACTGCCATGGCGATGGGCGTGGTCACCGACTTCGGCAGGATGGTGGCTGCGATTTCCGGAGTCGCCCCCATCCACAGCGCGATCGCCGTGCCGGACACCATGGCGGTAATGCTGCCGATAAAGCAGACGCTAATGATGGTTTTCCAGCGCGCGCGAATCTGGTGCATCTGCTCATACAGCGGCAGCGCCAGCGCCACCACGGCGGGCTGCAGCAGCTGATTAAGCAGCGCGCTGCCGGCAAAATAGCGCGCGTAGGGCAGGTGCGTCAGCAGCAGCAGTGGAATAATGATCGCCATGGCCACCAGCAGCGGATTGACGATGGAGAGGTTGATTCTGGCTGCCAGACGGCGTGCCAGCAGATACGCCACCACGGTAAGCGGCAGTGACCACCAGGCGTCACTCATGGCCGGACTCCTTCGGACGCTGCAGGCGCTCGGCGCTCAGGCCGACAATCAGCAACACCAGCAGGGTGCTGACCATACAGGAGACGACAATCGGGCCAAACTGTGCGCTGAGGATATCGGTGTAGCCCATCACGCCAACGCTGATCGGTACAAACAGCAGCGCCATGTAGCGGATCAACAGCTGACAGCCGGGTTTCACCCACGTTACCGGGATAATCTGCAGCGCCAGCAGGGCAAACAGCAACAGCATGCCAAGGATGCTGCCAGGAATGGTAAATGGCAGCAGGGCGGCAAGGCCGTTGCCGGCGTAAAGCGCGGCATAGACGATGGCAAAGGCGCGCAGATAGCGCCAGCAGGCAGATAGCACGGTGGGCATGTCAGGCTCCTGTTTTCGTGGCGCTTCATCATACGCATTAAGCGCTTAGCGTGCTAGCGATCACACTGGAATGCAGATTCAGGATTTCAACACCTTTGCTTTGAAGCTGCGCAAAGCGGCGTAAGCTGGTGGGCAGAGCGAAGGAGCAGCGATGAACCACACCGTGCAACCGCAGCGCGCGCTGCGAAAGGCGATGCCGCAAGCGGAGCAAAAACTATGGCGCTATTTACGCAACCGAAATGTGTGTGGCGCGAAGTTTCGCCGCCAGCATCCTGTTGGAGGGTATATCGTTGATTTTGCCTGCGTTGAGCGATCGCTGATCGTGGAACTGGATGGTGGACAGCACAATGCGCCTGAAGAGCAGGCTTACGATGCCCGGCGCACGGCGTATTTACAGCGCTGCGGCTGGCGCGTAATTCGCTTCTGGAATCATCAGGTGTTTAATGAGTTTGAGGCGGTGATGGCGGAGATTTATCGCTGTCTGATGTTGGCGCGATAAGCGCGGTGCGGTTTTCCCCTCACCCCGGCCTTCTCCCGCAGGAGGGAGAGGGGGTAGTCTTGTGCGGGGTTTTGCTATGTGCAGGCCTGGCTCTGAACCCAAACCCCGCACTTAACGGTTCCCTCTCCCGTAAGCGGGAGAGGGGGTAGACTTGTGCAGTGTTTTGCTATGTACAGGCCTGGCTCTGAACCCAAATCCCGCACTCAGCAGTTCCCTCTCCCGTAAGCGGGAGAGGGTTAGGGTGAGGGCCAGCGCGCACCAACCCTTACTTCACCGGCATACCCGGCTGGGCACCGCTATCCACTGACAGCACAAACAGATCTTTGCCGCCAGGGCCGGCAGACAGCACCATGCCTTCTGACACGCCAAAACGCATTTTGCGTGGCGCCAGGTTGGCGACGATGATAGTCATCTTGCCCACCAGCACCGACGGATCCGGATAAGCGGCGCGAATGCCGGAGAAAATCTGGCGCTTCTCGCCACCCAGATCCAGCTGCAGACGCAGTAGCTTATCGGAACCTTCTACCAGCTCAGCCTGCTCGATCAGCGCCACGCGCATGTCGACTTTGGCGAAGTCATCAATGGTGATGGTCTCGCCAATCGGTGCATCGGCCAGCGGACCGCTTGCCGCCGGCTTGTTCGCCGCTGCTGCGTCCTCTTTCGAAGCCGCAATCAGCGCCTCCACTTTTGCCATCTCAATACGACCATACAGCGCTTTAAACGGCGCTACGCTGTGGTTGAGCAGCGGCTGCGCAATGCCATCCCAGCTCAGTTCGCTTTGCAGGAAGGCTTCTGTGCGTTCGCTCAGCGACGGCAGCACCGGCTTCAGCCAGGTCATCAGCACGCGGAACAGGTTGATACCCATCGAGCAAATCGCCTGCAGGTCGGCATCGCGGCCTTCCTGTTTCGCCACCACCCACGGTGCCTGCTCGTCAACGTAGCGGTTGGCCAGGTCGGCCAGCGCCATGATCTCGCGGATCGCACGGTTGTATTCGCGGCTGGCCCAGGCTTCACCGATTTTCTCTGACGCATCAACAAAGGTCTGATACAGCGCCGGATCTGCCAGTTCGCTTGCCAGCTGGCCGTTAAAGCGTTTGGTGATAAAGCCGGCGTTGCGCGAGGCGAGGTTCACCACCTTATTAACGATGTCAGCGTTCACGCGCTGGACGAAATCTTCCAGATTGAGGTCAATATCGTCGATGCGCGAAGAGAGCTTGGCCGCGTAGTAGTAGCGCAGGCTGTCGGCATCAAGGTGCTGCAGCCAGGTGCTGGCTTTGATGAAGGTACCGCGCGATTTCGACATCTTCGCGCCGTTCACCGTGACATAACCATGCACAAACAGGTTGGTCGGCTTGCGGAAATTGCTGCCTTCCAGCATCGCTGGCCAGAACAGGCTGTGGAAATAGACGATGTCTTTGCCGATGAAGTGATACAGCTCGGTGCTGGAATCTTTCTTCCAGAACTCGTCGAAATCGATGTCGCCGCGTTTGTCGCACAGATTCTTGAACGACCCCATGTAGCCGATGGGCGCATCCAGCCAGACGTAAAAATATTTGCCCGGCGCACCAGGGATTTCGAAGCCGAAGTACGGCGCATCGCGGGAGATATCCCACTGTTGCAGACCGGCTTCAAACCACTCCTGCATCTTGTTCGCCACCTGCTCCTGCAGCGCGCCGGAGCGCGTCCACGCCTGCAGCATCGCGCTGAAGGACGGCAGATCGAAGAAGAAGTGTTCAGAATCGCGCATCACCGGCGTCGCACCTGACACCACCGATTTCGGCTCAATCAGCTCGGTCGGGCTGTAGGTCGCGCCGCACACTTCGCAGTTATCGCCGTACTGATCGGGCGATTTACATTTCGGACAGGTGCCTTTGACGAAGCGGTCAGGCAGGAACATGCCTTTTTCCGGATCGTACAGCTGCGAAATGGTGCGGTTTTTAATGAAACCGTTCTCTTTCAGGCGCGTGTAAATCAGCTCAGACAGCTGGCGGTTTTCGTCGCCGTGCGTGGAGTGATAATTGTCATAGCTGATGTTGAAACCTGCGAAATCGGTCTCATGCTCCTGCTTCATTTCCGCAATCATCTGCTCCGGCGCGATACCCAACTGCTGGGCTTTCAGCATGATCGGCGTGCCGTGGGCGTCGTCCGCACAGATGAAGAACACCTGATTGCCACGCATTCGCTGGTAACGGACCCACACGTCAGCCTGAATGTGTTCAAGCATGTGACCTAAGTGGATAGAGCCGTTTGCGTACGGCAGGGCGCACGTTACCAGTAGTTTTTTAGCGACTTGAGTCATAATTTGCGTAGCATTCCGTGAATAAAAAATCGGGCTTAGATGTTAACCGAAGCACCCTCTGGCGTAAACACAGCAGCTCGGCCACGTCACTTTTAGCGCCTATCTGATATGATTGATGGCACACCGCCATCGTCTGGCGTCATGACTAAATAAGGAGTTGGGATGACCGCACAATCCCGGGACCATCATTCACCTGAAGCGTTGCGCGCCGTGGTTATCGGCGTGCTGAGCGAGTTTGAGCATCCGACGCTGCAACACAATCTGACTACCCTCAAAGCGCTGCGCCATGTGGCGCTGCTCGACGACAAGCTGCACATTGAACTGGTGATGCCATTTGCCTGGGCCAGCGCGTTTGAGGCGCTGAAAGCCCAGACCAGCGCGGAATTGCTGCGCCTGACCAACACGCGCGCCATCGACTGGCGGCTGCGTCATGACATCGCCACCCTGAAACGCGTGAAAAATCAGCCGGGCGTCAACGGGGTGAAAAACATCGTCGCCGTCAGCTCCGGTAAAGGTGGCGTGGGCAAATCCAGCACCGCCGTGAATATGGCGCTGGCGCTGGCGGCCGAAGGCGCGCGCGTCGGTATTCTTGATGCGGATATTTACGGTCCGTCGATCCCGGACATGCTCGGCACCGAAAAGCAGCGTCCCACCTCGCCGGATGGCACGCACATGGCGCCGATCATGGCGCACGGTCTGGCAACTAACTCTATCGGCTATCTGGTGACCGACGATAACGCCATGGTGTGGCGCGGACCGATGGCCAGCAAGGCGCTGATGCAGCTGCTGAACGAAACGCTGTGGCCGGATCTCGATTACCTGATTCTGGATATGCCGCCGGGCACCGGTGACATTCAGCTGACGCTGGCGCAGAACGTGCCGGTGACCGGCGCGCTGGTGGTGACCACGCCGCAGGACATTGCGCTGATTGATGCGCGCAAGGGCATGGTGATGTTCGAAAAAGTCAGCGTGCCGGTGCTGGGTGTGGTGGAAAACATGAGCATGCACATCTGCAGCGAATGCGGCCATCACGAGCCGATTTTTGGTACTGGCGGTGCGCAGAAGCTGGCTGAGGATTATCACACCCGCCTGCTGGCTCAGCTGCCGCTGCACATTAATCTGCGCGAAGATCTCGACGATGGTGAACCGACCGTGATTCGCCGTCCTGAGAGTGAATTCACCGCGCTGTATCGTGAACTTGCGGGCCGGGTTGCCGCCCAGCTTTACTGGCAGGGTGAGGTGATTCCGGGCGACATCGCCTTCCGCGCGGTTTAAGCCTTAGCTGCCGCTGGTGCGCGACGCCAGCGGCAGGTGCATCAACACGTATTGGCCCTGTTCGCTCTCTCCCAGCGCTTCACGCTGCCAGCCGTGCTGCTGATAAAACTGCAGCGCCGCTTCGTTCTGAAGCAGACATTTCAGCGCGCCGGTGGAGGTAAAACGCTGCTGCACCGCGTTCAGCAGCGCACTGCCGACGCCCTGGCCCTGAAAGGCCGGATCGACATACAAACTGTGCAAAAAATTATCGTTATCCATCACGCCGGCAAAGCCTGCGCGGTGGCCGTCGAGCTCCGCCACCAGTACCGTTTCACCGGGAATAATCGCGTCGAAATCTTCCAGCTGCCAGTCGTCGCCGGCCAGCCATGTCCAGTTATGACGGCGCGCCGCGAGATACAGCGTGCGTAGAAAAGGGCGGTCGGCTTCTTCAAAAAGACGAATTTTCACTTCCAGACTCCATAACGAGTAAGCGGGCACGTTTTGTAGCGGCGTTGTGCACGCAGTAAAATCGTGCAGCAAAGATGATTGAATGTTTATAAAAAAATAGCAGTTGCCGTGCGCAAAGATAAAGCCTGTTAACTCTGCGGCTTTTCTGTGTAGAATGCCGCGGCAAGCCGCATCAAATCTGGCGTCGGCACTTTGATAGCTTTTGATTATCTGATTGATAACGTCTGCATATTAGAAGTTGGCCCGAAAATTATGTAGCCTGCATCACATCTTTTTAACGGAGGTCACCCATGTCTATCATCAATACCAAAATCAAACCGTTCAAAAACGCTGCATTCAAAAATGGCGAATTCATCGACGTAACCGAGAAAGACGTTGAAGGTAAATGGAGTGTTTTCTTCTTCTACCCGGCTGACTTCACCTTTGTATGCCCGACTGAACTGGGTGACGTGGCAGACCACTACGAAGAGTTCCAGAAACTGGGCGTAGACATCTACTCCGTTTCAACTGACACGCACTTTACCCACAAAGCCTGGCACGGTTCTTCAGACACCATCGCGAAAATTCAGTATGCGATGATCGGCGACCCGACCGGTGCTCTGACCCGTAACTTCGAAATCATGCGTGAAGCAGAAGGTCTGGCTGACCGCGGTACCTTCATCGTTGACCCGGAAGGCATCATCCAGGCCATCGAAATCACTGCAGAAGGCATCGGCCGTGACGCATCTGACCTGCTGCGTAAAGTGAAAGCGGCTCAGTACGTGGCTTCTCACCCAGGTGAAGTTTGCCCGGCTAAATGGAAAGAAGGCGACGCAACGCTGGCTCCATCACTGGACCTGGTTGGCAAAATCTAAGTCACCTACGCCCTTTGATCTTTCTTCCATCGGGTGCTGCGGCACCCGATTTTCTTCACAGGAACTCACTATGCTCGACACCAATTTAAAAACCCAGCTCAAGGCCTACCTTGAGAAACTAACGAAACCGGTTGAGTTGATTGCCACACTGGACGATGGCGCAAAATCCGCAGAGATCCGTACTCTGCTGACCGATATCGCGAGTCTGTCTGATAAAGTCAGCTTCCGTGAAGAGAACGATCAACCGGTACGTAAGCCATCATTCCTGATTACTAACCCTGGCAGCCACAGCGGTCCGCGCTTTGCCGGTTCGCCAATGGGCCACGAATTTACCTCACTGGTGCTGGCACTGCTGCAGACCGGTGGACATCCGTCGAAAGAGGCGCAGAGCCTGCTGGATCAGGTTGTTGCGCTGGACAGCGACCTGCATTTCGAAACCTATTACTCTCTGTCGTGCCACAACTGTCCCGACGTGGTACAGGCACTGAACCTGATGGCGGTGCTCAATCCGCGCATCCGTCATACCGCCATCGACGGTGGCATGTTCCAGAACGAGATCACCGAACGCAACGTCATGGGCGTGCCGGCGGTTTACCTCAACGGTAAAGAGTTCGGTCAGGGTCGCATGAGCCTGGCAGAAATCGTCGGTAAGGTAGACACCAACGCGGATAAGCGTGCGGCTGAAGAGCTGAACAAGCGTGACGCCTATGAAGTGCTGATCGTCGGCAGCGGCCCGGCGGGCGCTGCGGCGGCCATCTACTCAGCGCGTAAAGGTATTCGTACCGGCCTGATGGGCGAGCGCTTTGGCGGCCAGGTGCTGGATACCGTTGACATTGAAAACTACATCTCCGTGCCGAAAACCGAAGGGGCCAAGCTCGCCGGTTCTCTGCGTGCGCACGTTGATGACTATGACGTTGACGTGATTGATACCCAGAGCGCCATCAAGCTGATTCCGGCAGCGAAAGAGGGCGGCCTGCACGCCATCGAAACCGCTTCCGGCGCAGTGCTGAAATCACGCAGCATCATCATTGCTACCGGCGCACGCTGGCGCAACATGGGCGTTCCAGGCGAAGAGCAGTATCGCACCAAAGGTGTGACCTACTGCCCGCACTGTGACGGCCCGTTGTTTAAAGGCAAACGCACGGCGGTGATCGGCGGCGGTAACTCCGGCGTTGAAGCGGCCATCGACCTGGCCGGTATTGTCGAGCACGTTACGCTGCTGGAGTTCGCCAGCGAAATGCGCGCCGATAAAGTGCTGCAGGATAAACTGCGCAGCCTGAAAAACGTCGATGTGATCCTCAACGCGCAGACCACCGAAGTAAAAGGCGACGGCAGTAAAGTTACCGGTCTGACCTACATCGACCGCAATAACCAGACCAGCCACGAACTGGCGCTGAGCGGTATATTCGTACAGATTGGTTTGCTGCCTAACACCAACTGGCTGGAAGGCGCGGTAGAGCGCAACCGCATGGGCGAGATCCTGATCGACGCCAAAGGCGAAACCAGCCTGAAAGGCGTATTTGCCGCCGGCGACTGCACCACGGTGCCGTACAAGCAGATCATCATTGCCAGCGGGGAAGGGGCCAAAGCGTCACTGAGCGCGTTTGATTACCTGATCCGCACCAAACCGGCTGAATAAGTTTTGCGATAGCCACGCAAGCGCCCTGCAACCTGTGTTGCGGGGCTTTTTTTTATCCCAGCCAGCGACGCGCCTGTTCATCGCTGATATCGCGATAATAAATTTTATGGATGCGCTCGCCGCAGCGTTTGCATTCGGCTTCGAGGTACGTGGAGTACCGGTAACGGCCGCCGGGGGCAACGGCGCCTTGACGGGAAATGGTGATATTGTGCCAGTGGTGCGCGTGCGGAAGAAAACTGAATAAAGTCATTAGCGATTCCGGGTGAAGGTGAAACAGCGGTCTTCAAATCCGGAAGGGAATTAGGCCGCGTTATGCCGCCGGCCGGTTTGATATTAATCAAGTTGCGCGCTTTCTCCTGTTTATTTCCCGCATACTGCCCCGGCAGATTAAATTAACTATCCTGATGAATTTTAGGGCTTTTAGGAAAATTGATCTCCGTCGAATTGTTTATATTTTCCTGATGATCAAAAAATTATGAAAATTGATGGCGCACGTATTTTTGCTTATCGTTGTCCGGCAAAAAAAGTGCTCCTGCCGCAGGATTTACAACTTTAAGCTGACCCTTTATGCTGTGAAGGCACGTCTGACACGGACGTGCATGACTCGGGGTGCCCTTCTTTGTGAAGGCTGAGAAATACCCGTAATACCTGATCTGGATAATGCCAGCGTAGGGAAGTCAGATGCCTGACCGCATTCGCCTTCCTGATTGCCGGTTGGGAGCCTTATGACACAGCCTGACCCTCTTTCCCCGGCGCAACTCGCGCACTCTCTGCAACTGCTGCGGCAGCAGGCACCGCTGGTGCACTGTATGACCAACGACGTGGTGCAAACTTTTACCGCCAACGTGCTGCTGGCACTGCAGGCTTCGCCCGCGATGGTGATTGATGGCGATGAAGCGGCGCAGTTTGCCGGTTTCGCCGATGCGCTGCTGATTAACGTTGGCACCTTAACCCGCGAGCGCCGCGATGCGATGCTGGCGGCGGTACAGGCCGCTAACCAGGCCGGCACACCGTGGACGCTCGATCCGGTGGCGGTAGGCGCGCTAACCCTGCGTACGGAATTCTGTCAGCAGTTGCTGAACCTGCGACCGGCGGCCATTCGCGGCAACGCTTCAGAGATTCTCGCCTTAGCCCACCAGGCCACGGGCGGACGCGGCGTAGATAGCGTACATCAGGCCGATGCCGCACTGAACGCCGCGCAGCAGCTGGCGCAACGCTGCACGACTATCGTCGCGGTAACCGGCGAAGTCGATTACGTCACCGATGGCCGCCAGACGCTGGCAATTCCCGGCGGCAGCCCGCTGATGACGCGCGTGGTCGGCACCGGTTGTGCGCTATCCGCCGTCGTCGCGGCGTGCAGCAGCCTGCCGGGCGAGCGCATCCAGCACGTGGCAGCGGCCTGCCGCGTAATGTCACTGGCGGGAGAGCAGGCCGCGCGCAGCGTGGCAGGGCCGGGCAGCTTCGTCGCCGCTTTTCTCGATGCGCTGTGGACGCTGGAGGTGGCGGCATGAAACGTATCAATGCATTGACCATTGCCGGCACCGACCCCAGCGGCGGCGCAGGTATCCAGGCCGATCTGAAAGCGTTTTCCGCGCTCGGCGCGTACGGCACCAGCGTGATTACCGCACTGGTGGCACAGAACACCCGCGGCGTGCAGTCGGTGTATCGCATCGAACCGGCATTTGTCGCGGCGCAGCTCGACTCGGTGCTGGACGACGTGCGCATTGACGCCGCCAAAATCGGTATGCTGGCGGAGACGGCGATCGTCGAGGTGGTGGCAGAGAAGCTGAAACGCGCCAGCCTGCCGTTTGTGGTGCTGGATACGGTGATGATTGCCAAAAGCGGCGATGCGCTGCTGTCGCCCGATGCGGTAGCCAGCATTCGTGAATGTCTGTTGCCGCAGGTATCACTGATCACGCCCAACCTGCCGGAAGCCGCGGCGCTGCTGGGTTGCCGCATGGCGCAGGACGAGGCGAGTATGCTGCAGCAGGGCGATGGGCTGCTGGAACTGGGCTGCGAAGCAGTGCTGATGAAGGGCGGTCATCTCAGCGATGCGGAAAGCCCGGACTGGCTGATCACCCGTGCCGGCCGCCAGCGCTTTACCGCACCGCGCGTTAACACCCGTCATACGCACGGCACCGGCTGCACGCTGTCGGCGGCGCTGGCGGCATTGCGACCGCGCCATGCGGACTGGGCGGGCACCGTAGCGGAGGCCAAGGCCTGGCTGCAGCAGGCACTGCTGCACGCCGATTCGCTGGAGGTCGGCCACGGCATTGGGCCGGTGCATCATTTCCATCAGTGGTGGTAGGGCGTAACGCCAGATTGCCGTTTTTTCACTGCGTATCCGTCTGAAAAATGGAGTCAGCAATTTGCCAGCCTGGCGCGTTTCGGTCCAGGCTGTGGGGGGCGAATCGGCAGGTGCCGGTTCTTTTCCAGCCATTTATCAGGAGCGAACATGACGGACATCGTACAGTTATTGGGTAAAGAGGCGGATACGCTTCTTCAACATCGCTGCATGACCATTCCAGCGGACAGCCTTTATTTGCCGGGCGCGGATTATGTCGATCGCGTGATGATTGATAACAATCGTTCTCCTGCGGTACTGCGCAATATGCAGACGCTCTACAACACCGGCCGTCTGGCGGGTACCGGCTATCTGTCGATTCTGCCGGTGGATCAGGGCGTGGAACACTCTGCCGGCGCCTCGTTCGCCGCCAATCCGGCCTATTTCGACCCGAAGAATATCGTCGAGCTGGCGATTGAAGCCGGCTGTAACTGTGTGGCGTCGACCTATGGCGTGCTGGCCTCCGTGTCACGTCGCTACGCACACCGTATCCCGTTTATGGTCAAGCTGAACCATAACGAAACCCTGAGCTATCCCACGCAGTATGACCAGACGCTGTACGCCAGCGTTGAACAGGCGTTCAACATGGGCGCGGTTGCGGTCGGCGCCACCATCTATTTTGGTTCTGAGCAGTCACGCCGGCAGATCGAGGAAATTGCAGCGGCCTTCGAGCGCGCGCACGAGCTGGGCATGGTGACGGTGCTGTGGGCTTATCTGCGCAACAACGATTTCAAGAAGGATGGGGTGGATTATCACGCCAGCGCCGATTTGACCGGTCAGGCTAACCATCTGGCGGCCACCATTGGTGCCGACATTGTGAAGCAGAAAATGGCGGAGAATAACGGCGGTTATAACGCGGTGAAGTTTGGCCACACCGATGAGCGCGTGTACAGCAAGCTGACCAGTGAGAATCCGATCGATCTGGTGCGCTACCAGCTGGCCAACTGCTATATGGGCCGCGCCGGGCTGATTAACTCCGGCGGTGCTTCAGCCGGTGCGACCGATGTGGCGGAGTCGGTGCGTACGGCGGTGATCAATAAACGCGCCGGCGGCATGGGGCTGATTCTCGGACGCAAGGCGTTTAAGAAGTCGCTGAAAGAGGGCGTGGCGCTGATTAATGCGGTGCAGGATGTGTATCTGGCGAAGGATGTGACGATTGCCTGATGGTGTGAGGTGCGTTTTTTTCACCCTCACCCTAACCCTCTCCCGCAGGCGGGAGAGGGGACTGTTTTGTGCGATTTTTTAATGCGTTAATTCTCTGACAGCTTACTGGAACAGCTCCCTCTCCCGGTGGGAGAGGGCCGGGGTGAGGGCATCACACCGCACCGTATCAAACCGCACCGCACCGCACCCCACCGCAAGCTCACCCCACAGCACTACGGCCCTTCAAACCATTCGCTGTTGCGCTCGGCAATCGGCGTAATGGTCAGAATCATCTCCTGCAGATGTCGCCGCATCGCCTTCTCCGCCGCATCGGCATCTTGCGCTTTCAGCGCGGCAAATATCTCTTCGTGCTGCTGAATCAGGCTCTCCGGTGGCGACACTTCGCTCAGCGTCAGAAAGCGCACGCGGTCCATCGTCGCTTTAATGTTCTCCACCGTTTCCCACGCCAGCAGACAGTCAATGCCTTCGGCAATCAACCGGTGAAACTCATCGTCGAGCGCCAGAAACGCCTGGCTGTCGTGGCGTTCCGCTGCCAGACGCTGCAGCTGCAGATTGTGTTCCAGCGCCATCAGTCCGGTGGCAGCGATCTCTAGCGCGGCGCGGCGAACCACGGCGATCTCCACCGCTTCACGAATGAAACGGCCATCGGCCACGCGCTGGGCGGAGATTTTGCGCACGAAGGTGCCGCGCTGCGGCAGGACCTGCACCAGGCCGGCTTCCGCCAGTTTGATGAAGGCTTCCCGCACCGGCTGCCGCGACACGTTGAAGCGCGCCGACACTTCTTTCTCCGACAGCAGCGAGCCCGGATGGATCACGCAGGTCACGATATCCTTCCGCAGATAGCGATAAATCTGCTGATTTACCGGTTCGCTGGTGGTTATGGTATAGGCAATCGACATGCAGCAATATCCGTATTACGGCTGGCCGCCGCCAGCCCGATGAGAAAGCGTCAGTCTAATCAGCACGCTGCGTCTGCGCTACACATTTGTGCAGGCGGCTTAGCCTTCTGTGACCAGCGCCTGCACTGTGGCGCGTGCACCGGTAAGCCGCAGCTGCTGATACAGCTCAGTAAGCCGCGTAACAAACACCGTGTGATAACGTAAGTCGTCGCCGAACACCGCCTGCAGGCGCAGTAAGGCTTCAACGCGCTGCGGGCCATCCTCGCTATTGGCAACAATGCTGGCCAGCTGCGCGCTGAGCGGATCGCGAATCTCAATCGCCGCGCCCTGCTCATCGACGCCGCTGATATAGCGCATCCAGCTTGCTACGCCCAGCAGCAGATAATCACAGGCCGTCCCGTTACGCAGATGCCAGCGCACGCTATCCAGCAGGCGCTGTGGCAGCTTCTGCGTGCCGTCGGTGGCGATTTGATAAGTGCGATGTTTAATCGCCCGGTTTTCGTAACGGGCGATCAGCGAGTCGGCATAGGCGACCAAATCGACATCCTGCGTGCGCAGCGTGGGTGCCTGATCCTGCAGCATCAGCGCGCGCGCAGCCTGACGAAAATTGGCATCGGCCATGCAATCGCTGATGTGCTGATACCCGGCCAGGTAGCCGAGATAAGCCAGGAACGAGTGGCTGCCGTTGAGCATGCGCAGCTTCATCTCTTCGTACGGCAGCACATCACGCACCAGCTCTGCACCGGCCTGTTCCCACGCCGGGCGGCCGCTGACGAAGTTATCTTCAATCACCCACTGGAAAAAAGGTTCGGCTTCCACCGCCACCGGATCGCGACTGCCCAGCCGCGCTTCCAGCGTCGCGAAAGCTTCATCGGTCATCGCCGGTACGATGCGATCCACCATGGTTGAGGGAAAGGTGAGGTGGGTCTGAATGTAATCCGCCAGCGCCGGGCTGCGGCGCTGCGCCAGCTGGGTAATCACATTGCGCGTAACGTGGCCGTTCTCCGGCATGTTGTCACACGACATCACGCTGAAAGGCGGCAGATCGCGCTGGCGACGGCGTTCAATCGCCGCCAGGATCACGCCGGGCAGCGAGCGCGGCGCGTCAGGATGCGCCACATCGTGCACGATGTCCGGATGCGTCAGGTCGAGCTGGCCGCTTGACGGCAGCGAACAGTAGCCTTTTTCCGTGACCGTCATCGACACGATGGCGATTTCTGGCTGGCTCATCGCTTCAATCACCGCCTCTATACCGTCACTTTTCGCGTGCAGCGCCTGGGTAATTACGCCAACAATGCGCGTGTGCAGGCTGTCGTCGGCCATTTCGGTCACGCTGTACAGCAAATCCTGCTGGCGCAGAGCGGCGATCAGCGCGCCGCTGTTGAGATTCACTTCGCAGTAGCCCCAGTCGCTGCCGTGCTGCGCCAGTTGGTCAGTGGCCAGCGCCTGATGCGCGCGGTGAAAGGCACCAAAACCGATGTGCACCATACGGGTTTTCAGCTGGCTGCGGTCGTAACGGGGGCGCTGTACGTCAGCGGGAAGGCGATCGGGTTGTAACATGCATAATCCTTGTGGCAAACGGGGCGCGCGGCGCCCCGGCAGAGTCATTCGATTAAACGGAAACCGGTTTGTCGCTGGCTTTCGGGCTGCGAATCACAAACAGCACCAGCAGCGCACCAAGGGCCGCCACCACACCCGCCAGCACAAAGGCGCTGTCAAATTTGCCGGTGTGCTGCACGATGAAGCCGGTAACGATCGGGCCGATAATGCCGGACAGGCTGCCAATCAGGTGAATAAAGCCGCTGATGCTGCCGACGCGGCTCTTGTGCACCACATCCTGAATAATCGCCCAGTAAATGGCACCGGTGATGTAGAGGAAGAAGATGGAGATCGACATCATGATCACTGCCGAATTCACCTCTTTGATGGTGCCCGCCAGCGCCACACATATCGCTGCCGCCAGCAGCGACACTACCAGCACAATCTTGCGCGATAGCAGCAGCTTACCGGTGATATTAAAGATTTTATCGGAAATCCAGCCGCCCAGCGCCAGGCCAATGAAGCCGACAATCCACGGGATCATGGTCGTGATGCTCATGGCTTTGATATCCAGCCCGTGCGCCTGCACCAGATAGGCCGGGAACCAGCTCAGGAAGAAGAACAGAATGTAGTTGTAGCAGAAGAAGGCGAACGCGGTGACGAGGATAATCGGCTGACGCAGATAGTAGCCCATGCCGTGCGCTTTGCCGTCCGCGTCGATGATATCTGCCGGCTCTTCCGCTTTCAGTTTCTCTACCAGCGCGCGCTCCTGCGCAGAGACGCGCTTACTGCGCGCCGGATTGTCGGCGGCGAAGAAGAACCACAGCGCCATCCACACCAGACCAATCAGGCAGATCACCACAAACGCCGGACGCCAGCCGAAGGAGAGCGCCAGGTAGCCGACAATCGGCCCGGCGACCGCGCCGCCGAGCGGGGAACCGGCACTCAGCAGGCCCATGGCGGTGGCGGCCTGCTTTTTCGGAAACCAGCCATTGATGGCTTTGTTGGCCGAGGCGCAAATCGGACCTTCCGCAATGCCGAACAGTACGCGCAGAATCATCATCGACCAGAAACCGGTCGCCAGTGCGGTCATGCCGCAGAACAGCGACCACATGCCGACGGCGGTGCCGAGCACAATCGTCGGGCCGAATTTATCGGTGGCTAAACCGCCAATAAAATTGAACAGCGCATAGCCGAAGAAGAAGCTGCCGAAGATCAGGCCGAACTGCTCGGCATTGATCATCAGATCTTTTTCCACCAGCGGCACGGTGAGCGACAGGGCAATACGATCGAGGTAGTTGATCATATAAACCAGGAACAGCAGCAGTACGAGGGTCCAGCGTAGATTCTTCAGCATAGAAACTCCGTTTCCCTGTTCTTCTTCAGGCTGCAGCGTCACGGGGAGATGACCTTGATGACCGCGGCGCTGCGCCTGATTTATGCAGGGGATTATTGTTGTGGCCGGCGGGTACGCACCGGCATCAGGGACATCTGGTGTGGCGCATCATTCAATCCATTTGCAGGATCACTTTGCAGCAGGTGCGCGGGTCTTGTTCAAACAGCGTCATGGCGCGCTCGATCTGCGCCAGCGGGAAATAGTGGGTAACCAGTTTCTCCGGCTGGATCAGTCCCTGTTCCAGCCACGCAATCACCTGCGGGAAGCGGTTGCTGTTCAGGCGCGAGGTAAACAGCGACAACTCTTTACTGGTCAACGCCTGCTGCGTCAGGCTACACGGCTCAGCAGAAAACCCGAGCAGGCCGATGCGCGCCGCCGGCGAGGCCAGCGCAGCCGCTTCAGCGAGGATCGCCGGATGGCAGGCGGCGTCGATAATCAGCGTCGGCTGAACGCCTTCCAGCTGCGCCGCCAGCGGGATCTCGCTGTTGTTGAACAGGCGATCGGCACCGTTTTGCTGCGCCAGCGCCAGCCGCTCCGGCAGGCGGTCGACCACCAGCACCTGCTGTACGCCGTACACGCCTTTCAGCACCTGAATGGCGGTCAGCCCCATCGGACCGGCACCGTAAATCAGCGCCACATCCTGTGGCTGCGGTTTGAGGAACGCCGTGATATTCGCGGCAATGGTGAAGGGCTCAACCAGGCTGGCGAGTTGGTCGGGAATGCTCGCCGGCAGGCGATGGGCATTTTGGGCTGGCGCCACCGCATACTCGCTGAAGCCGCCGTCGCGGTGGACGCCAATCACCTGCAACGACTGACAGACATTGGGACGGCCAACGGAGCAGGGATAGCAGTGGCCGCAGCTCACCACCGGATCGACCGCCACGCGCTCGCCCAGCCGGCTGGCATCAACGTCCTGTCCGACCGCGTCAATCACGCCAAAGAACTCATGGCCGATGACGCGCGGATAGCGGGCAAATGGATTGTGACCGTGCCAGATGTGCACGTCAGAGCCACAGATGCTGGCAAATCTCACTTTTACCCGTACTTCATCAGCGGCGGGCTGTGGCAGCGCGCGCTCGGCCAGCAGCAGTTTACCCGGTTGTTCAATCACCACACTTTTCATCATTTACTCCTGGCTGGTGGTCTGAAGGCGCGGCGCACCAGCAATAACGCGACAGTAATGATGAAAAAATACGCGCAATAATACTACCATACAAGTTGCTGTTGCAGAGTTGTGAACGCAATCACAGAGCGGATGGGGCAGTTGGAAAGAGAAGTTTCAGAATGGCGTTTCGGTGCGCATCACTGCGCACCCTGTAAGGTCATTAGCCAGTTTGCAGGCTCGCCATTTATGGCAACCGGGAAAAACGCAGCAAAATGACAGGCCTGCTGCGATCGACGGCACGCTCGCCGCGCAACATTACGGCTGCCGTAACGTTACCGCGCTGAGCGTGCGCCACAATAGCTCTTTATCCTGCGATGACACGTTGCGCTGCTGAATGTCGCGCATAAATTCGGCCTTCTGCGGTGCCTGCAGCGTCGCGCCCTGTTTCAACTGCGCGGCAAGCTGCGTCAGAATCGCGTCGCTGTAATGACCAATGCTTTTGCGCACCTCATCCAGCGGACGCGGCTGCCAGTGCGGCTCCGGCGTCGCCAGCCAGTCGGCGCGATAGCGATACTGCACCGCTTTCGCCACGTCCATCTGTGCCTGAATAAACGGCTGCACAGTGGCATCGTCCAGACCCAGCTCACGCGCTTCCGCCAGGGCTTTGTCCAGCACCTTGCGCTCCTGACCCAAATCTTCAATCGGCTGATGATGCTGCGCTTTATAACCCGCCACATCCTTCATGTAAGACAAACGCGTGTTAATAAGCTGGCCCGGCGAAGGA
The DNA here is from genome assembly GCF_059730935.1 of Type-C symbiont of Plautia stali. Lineage (NCBI taxonomy): Bacteria > Pseudomonadati > Pseudomonadota > Gammaproteobacteria > Enterobacterales > Enterobacteriaceae > Type-C symbiont of Plautia stali. The sequence goes on from NZ_AP035923.1 coordinate 1,520,023, forward strand.
CTGCTGAGTTCTGCCGCGGCGGCGGAACAGCTGCAAATCAGCAGCGCTAACGTGGCCGATCGTAACTGCATTTCCATACTGATGCTCCCAATGTTCAACCCAGGCGCTGGATCTGCGCGAGGCTCAGGCTAAGACAAAATAATGACATGACAAAGTACGGGGTGAAAAATTATCTTGTTTTTTAATCTACCAACTAGTAGGTTTGTTTTCCAGCGCCTTTTGCCGCAATGTTATTGCGCTTCAGGTTGAATGATTTCAGGCACAGGGCTGCCGCTGAGGCAGCGCTTATCATCAAAAGGAACACTCCATGACGGTCTTATCACATTACAAACGCCTTTCACTGCTGATTGCCGGTTCACTGCTGGCCGGCGTCACGCTGTCGCCGGCGATGGCGGCAGAGATGGCAGGGCAAAAAGTGCAGGTACGTGGCGTTGTTGAATCGGTAAACGGGCAGCAGCTCACTATCAAGTCACGCGAAGGATCGGAGGTCAGCGTGGCCATGAAGCCAGGCGCGATGGTTTCTGCGGTGGCGAAGGCCAGCATCAGCGACATTAAAAAGGGCGATTACGTGGGCATTGCCTCGCTGCCGAAAGCGGGCGGCGGAGATGGCGCGCTCGAAGTGCTGATTTTCCCGGCGCAGCTGAAAGGTGCAGGCGAAGGCAACTTCAGCTGGGATCTGAAGCCGGGCAGCTCAATGACCAACGCCACAGTCGCCAATAGCGTCACCTCGGTGGACAACAGCGAAGTGACGGTGAGCTATCACGGCCATCAGAAAAAAATTGCTATTCCGGCCGGTACGCCGGTGGTGACGCTGGCGGCGGCCACCCCGGATGACCTGAAACCCGGCACCACGGTGTTTGTTCCTGCCGAGAAAGGCGCCGACGGTAAGCTCACCGCAGGCAATATCATTGTCGGCAAAAACGGCGTAGTGCCGCCGATGTAATCCGGTTCCAGCCAGGCCTCGCCTGGCTGGTAAGGGGCTCGATGATGCAACAGCCTTCACCTTCCCGCAGTAAAAGGCTAATCCGTCGTCATTCGCTGCTGGTGCGCGTGACGCACTGGGTCAACGCCCTGTGTTTTGCCGTACTGCTGATGAGCGGATTGCAAATCTTTAATGCGCATCCGCGTCTGTATGTCGGCCTGTATGGTGCGGACCATGAGCAGCCGGTGTTTGAAATCGGCAATCGTCAGCAGCAGGGATTTGTCCGGCTCGGCTCGCTGCAACTGAATACCACCGGCGTGCTCGGTGTCTCGAAGCTGGAGGGCACGCTGACGGCGCGCGCGTTCCCCGGCTGGCTGACGCTGCCGTCGTGGCAGGATTTGGGAGCCGGTCGCCACTGGCACTTCTTTTTTGCCTGGCTGCTGCTGTTCAACGGCGTGATTTATCTGCTGCACGGTTTCTGGCACCGGCACTTTCGCCGCGATCTGTTGCCCGACCGTCAGCAGCTGGGCGCGCGTCATTTGTGGCAGGAGATTTGCGACCACGCCCGGCTGCGCTTCGCCCGCGGTGAAGCGGCGCGGCGCTATAACGCGTTGCAGAAACTCAGCTATCTGCTGGTGATCTTCATACTGTTGCCGCTGATGCTGCTCAGTGGATTAACCCTGTCGCCAGCGCTGGATGCGGCACTGCCGTTTTTACCCGATCTGTTTGGCGGCCGTCCCACGGCGCGCACGGTGCACTTTATCACCGCAACGCTGCTGGTGCTGTTTGTGCTGGTGCATGTAGTGATGGTGCTGGTGTCAGGCGTGTTCAATAACCTGCGTTCGATGATCACCGGCCGTTACGCGATCGACAAAGAGGATACCCCATCATGAAAATCGAGCTGTCGCGTCGCCGCCTGCTGCTGGGCGCGCTGTCCGGCGCCGGCGCGGCGCTGCTGAGCGGTTGCGATCAACTGACGCAAAACGACACGGTCAGCGGCTGGCTCAATCAGACCGAGCGGCTGACGCGTGCCAGCCAGCGCCTGCTGGGCGGCCAGCGGCTGGCACCGGAGTTCAGCGAGGCCGATATTTCGCCGCTGTTCCGCGCCAACGGCACGCAAATGCCCGACTCCGACGAATATGCGCGTTTGCTGGCGAACGGGTTTGCCGACTGGCGGCTGCGCGTCACCGGGCTGGTGCAACAGCCGCTGAGTTTATCGCTCAGCGATCTGCAGCGGTTCCCCAGTCGCACACAGATTACCCGGCACGACTGCGTGGAGGGCTGGAGCGCGATTGGCAAATGGCAGGGCGTACCGCTCGGACTGGTGCTGGATGCGGCGCGCCTGCGGCCAGGTGCCCGCTACGTAGTGTTCCTGTGTGCCGACGAGCTGGAGCAGACGCTGGACGGCAGCGGGCGCTACTACGAAAGTATCGATCTGCAGGATGCGTGGCATCCGCAAACGCTGCTGGCCTACCGTATGAACGATCAGCCGCTGCCGGTCGCGCACGGTGCGCCGCTGCGTCTCAGGGTCGAGCGCCAGCTCGGTTACAAGCACGCCAAGTATCTGATGGAAATTAAAGTGGTGGATTCGTTTGCCCAGCTGTGGGGCGGACGCGGCGGCTACTGGGAAGATCGCGGTTACGAGTGGTATGGCGGTATCTAACCGTCAGAACGCAGAAAAGCAAAAAGCCTGCTTTAAAAGCAGGCTTTTCTAAATCTGGCTCCTCTGACTGGACTCGAACCAGTGACATACGGATTAACAGTCCGCCGTTCTACCGACTGAACTACAGAGGAATCGTTTGGAACGGGGCGCATATTATCGGGCAGGCTGTGGCTTGTCAAAGCTCTTTTTCACAATTTTTTCTGACTGCTGAATAAAGCGTCAATTGCCCGACGCGGGCCCGCGCGATGGCGCGAATTAGCGCCAGCACTGCGCCTGATTGTGAGAGATGTCACCAATGCTATGCAAAATTACATTCTGATTTGTCGCGTCTGTCAGATACCTCGCATGTATGATCACAGATATTTCATTTTTCCGTTGTCGCCGCCCAAAACGAAACATATATTCCGGGAAACTCATCCCCGTGAACCGCAGGTGCAGCATGAACAAAGTCAGAATCGGTATGATTGGCAGTGGATATATTGGGCGTTGTCACGCGATTGCCTATGCGCAGGCACCCACGGTGTTCGCCCTGAAGGGTGAGATTGTGCGCGAGATGCTGGCAGAGGTGAATCCGGCGCTGGCGGCGCAGCAGGCGGCGACGTTTGGCTTTGCCCGTTCGACGGGCGACTGGCGCGAGCTGGTGCGCGATCCGCACATCGACGTGGTCGATATCTGCGCGCCCAATTTCCTGCACAAAGAGATGGCGCTGGAGGCGATTCGCCACGGCAAGCACGTCTACTCCGAAAAGCCACTGTCGCTCTCGGTGGCGGATGCCGAAGAGATGGTGCAGGCGGCAGAGCAGGCGGGAGTGAAAACCCTGGTAGGCTTCAACTACATGAAAAACCCCACCAGCCAGCTGGCACGGGAGATTATCGCGCGCGGTGAGATCGGCGAAGTGGTGCACTTTTACGGCACCCATAACGAAGATTATCTGGCGCGCGCGGAGACGCCGCTCGACTGGCACTGCCAGAAAGCGCTGGCCGGTCTCGGCGCGCTTGGCGATCTGGCGGCGCATATCGTCAACATGGCGCACTATCTGGTCGGTGATATTGATGAAGTGAGCGGTGACATGATGACGGTGATCAAACAGCGACCAGATCCAAAGGCGCCGTCACGTCTGCTGCCGGTGGAAAACGAAGATCAGGCCAGCGCGCTGCTGCGCTTTAAAAATGGTGCGCACGGCGTGATTGAAACCTCGCGTATCGCCTGCGGCAGCAAGATGGGGCTGACTTATGTGGTGACCGGCACCAAAGGCACGCTGCGCTACACGCAGGAGCGCATGGCTGAGCTGGAACTGTATCTGCACGACGATCCGGCCGGTCGCCAGGGCTTTAAAACCATTCTCACCGGTCCGGCGCACCCCGATTACGCCAGCTTCTGCGTCTCGGCCGGCCACGGCATCGGTTTTAACGATCAGAAAACGGTCGAGATTCGCGATCTGATCAACGGCATTGCCGCCGGCGATCGCATGTGGCCGGATTTTGCCGAAGGGCTGCAGGTGCAGAAGGTGCTGGAAGCGGTGGCGATTTCCGCCGTGGAGCGCCGCTGGATGAAGGTGTGATGCAGAGCGTCAGCCGCAGACGCACGTGACCGGTCGCCATCAATGGCGACCCTACACGGTGCGTGCAGGGATGGCGAGCCTCACAGGGTGCGCATTTATGCGCACCGGGATAATGCAGGAATTTTCCAATGATTACGCCAGCAACGCACACTGCGGCGGCAGGCGGCAGCTCAACGCGCCGGGCTGCACCTCAATTACAAACTCGCTGCCGGACAACGGCTCGCCGTCGAGGTTAAAGGTCATCTCATGCGGTGAACGGATGGTCAGTGACGTCAGCTGTGCCGCGACAATGTTCGGGTTTTCATCGTCGCGCGTCAGCGAGTGCAGCAGCGTTGGCAGCAGCTCCTGGGCGGTTACGATGCTGAGATTGAGCTGTCCGTCGTTGATCAGCGCTTCCGGACATAACCGCTGTCCGCCACCGGCCTGACGGCCATTGCCAATGCCAATCACCAGCGCGTCACCCTGCCAGTGAAAGCCCGGTCCGCTGATTTCGCAGCTGTCCGGCTTCAGGGCATCAACGCGCATCAGGCCATGAATAAAATAGGAGACGCCGCCCAGCGCCGATTTCAGTTTCTCCGGCGTTTCCGTAGTGATGCGTGTGCCAAAACCGCCGGTCGCCATGTTGATGAAGTAACGGTCGCCGTTCACCCGCGCCAGATCGATGGCCGTGGCTTTGCCCAGTACCGCCAGCCGCAGTGCCGCTTCCATTTCTGCCGGGATACCGGCGCTGGTAGCAAAATCGTTGGCAGTGCCAAGCGGTAAAATCCCCAGCACCGGCCGCTGCGCTGGCGGCAGGGCGGCCAGCGCGGTGGCAATCTCATTGATGGTGCCATCGCCGCCGCCAGCCACCACGGTTTCCGCCTGCAGCTGCAGCGCTTCCTGCACGTAGCGGTCACCGTCGCCTTTTTCCCAGGTCACGCGCACCGCCAGGTTAAAGCCCTCGTCGCGCAGGGTATTCACGGCGGCACGCAACTCTTCATTGCCTGCGCCTTTTCCATTCAGAATCAGCAAAGTGAGGGGTTTATTTTGCATTATCGCTTCCCTGATGAGTAAGACAGAGCTGTGGTTATAGCATAGCTGCGGCGGGAACTTTATCGGCGAACGATGAAAAAAAGAAAACCCGCACGGGGGAGCCGGGCGGGTGAATGAGGTGGTTCCTGGTACTACCTGCTGTTTGTTGTTACTCGTTAGCAGCAGGCGCGATTCTAAAGCGCGGCGAAGCGGCGGTCTGTGATCCTGTTCTAACTTCGCCGTTTTCTTTTCATTTAGTGCGATTTTTACCGTGCGGATCGTAAGTGCTGTTACCGTCGGTAAAATTGCGCAGCAGCAGCGCATAGGCCAGATCGACCCCCTCCGGCACGCTGATCCAGACGCGATGACCATCTCCCGGAGCGACTTCAACCGCAGCACCCTTGTCATTCTGCATCGCCTGCAGCGTGCAGTTGAGATTGCCATCCGGCGTCATGATCTCTACGCTATCGCCCAGCATGAACTTGTTCTTCACTGCCACCTGCGCCCACGTACCGCGCCGTTCACCGGTAAATTCACCAACAAACTGCTGACGCTCCGAAATGGAAAAACCCTGCTCGTAGTTTTGATAGCTGTCATGGGTGTGGCGACGCAAAAAACCTTCGGTATAGCCGCGGTGCGCCAGCCCTTCCAGCGTCTCCAGCAGTGCCGGGTCGAAAGGTTTACCGGCGGCCGCATCGTCGATTGCGCGGCGGTACACCTGCGCGGTGCGCGCGCAGTAGTAGAACGATTTGGTGCGGCCCTCAATTTTCAGCGAATGCACGCCCATCTGGCTCAGGCGTTCGACGTGCGCCACCGCGCGCAGATCTTTCGAGTTCATGATGTAGGTGCCGTGCTCATCTTCGAACGCGCTCATCACCTCGCCTGGCTTCATCTTCTCTTCCAGCAGGAATACCCGGTCGGTGGGCTGACCGACGCCGAGCGTCGCGGGCTGCACCGCAACCGGCTGATGAAAGCCAACAATGTTGCCGACCTCATCCTGCTGGCCTTCGGCCACGTTATATTCCCAGCGGCAGGCGTTGGTACAGGTGCCCTGATTGGGATCGCGCTTATTCAGATAGCCAGAGAGCAGGCAGCGGCCGGAGTAGGCCATGCACAGCGCGCCGTGGACAAAGATTTCAATCTCCATCTCCGGCACCTGCTGGCGAATTTCGGCGATCTCCTCCAGCGACAGCTCGCGTGACAGAATCACGCGCGTCAGCCCCATCTGCTGCCAGAACTTCACCGTGGCCCAGTTCACCGCGTTAGCCTGCACCGACAGGTGAATCGGCATCTGCGGGAAGGCGTCGCGCACCAGCATGATCAGGCCGGGATCGGACATGATCAGCGCATCCGGCTGCATCTCAACCACCGGCGTCAGATCGCGGATAAAGGTTTTCAGCTTGGCGTTGTGCGGGGCAATGTTCACCACCACGTAAAACTTCTTACCGAGCGCGTGCGCCTCGCTGATGCCTTTGGCGAGGTTTTCATGGGTGAATTCGTTGTTGCGCACGCGCAGGCTGTAGCGCGGCTGGCCGGCATATACCGCGTCGGCGCCGTAGGCAAAGGCATAACGCATATTTTTCAGCGTGCCTGCCGGCGAAAGCAGTTCGGGTTTAAGCATGGGAAGTTCTCACTGATGTCAGGTCAGCATGTCATCACGGATGGCACGTGCAGCGGCCGCGTCAGGCGGCCCTGCAAAAGGTGGGGAATTGTAGGCAGGGCGACTCCCGATGTAAATTGACCTGGATCAATCTAAGCGGTTACAGCAGGCGGCCAACATCCGCTTCCCAGCGATATCCCATGCCGTACACGGCGCGAATAAACGGCTGTTCGGCATCAAGGTTCTCCAGCTTGCGCCGCAGGTTCTTGATGTGGCTGTCAATGGTGCGATCGGTGACCACGCGATAGTCGTCATACAGATGGTTCAGCAGTTGCTCGCGCGAAAACACTTTGCCCGGCTCCAGCGCCAGGGTTTTCAGCAGGCGGAACTCAGCGGGCGTCAGCTCCAGCGGCTGTTCGCGCCAGCTGGCCTGGAAACGCCCTTCGTCGATCAGCAGATGCGAGGCCAGCTGCGCCTCTTCTGGCGAACGTTTCACCCGGCGCAGAATGGTTTTCACCCGCGCCACCACTTCACGCGGGCTGAAGGGTTTGCAGATGTAGTCGTCAGCGCCAATCTCCAGCCCGAGCAGGCGATCGATCTCTTCCGTGCGTGCGGTCACCATGATAATCGGCAGCTCGGAGAAGCGGCGAATTTCCCGACACAGCGTCAGGCCGTCACGGCCCGGCAGCATCAAATCCAGCAGCATCAGGTCCGGCGGCGTTTGCTGCACGTAACTCAGTACCGCGTTGCCATCGGCGAGGTGATGCGTGCGGTAGTTTGACGCCTGCAGATAATCAATCATCAGCTGCGCCAGTTTGGGTTCGTCTTCCACAACAAGAATCAGGGGATCGCTATTTTCCGTGCTCATAAAGGGTGTCTAGTGAGGAACATACGGCAAGTTTAGCGTGATTTTCAGCCCACCTAAATCAGAGTCGGCCGCATTAATGCTGCCGTCATGCGCCTCAACAATATTCTTGCAGATCGCCAGACCGAGCCCGGAGCCGCCGCTGGCGCGATTGCGCGAGCTTTCGGCGCGGAAGAAGCGCTCAAACAGCTGTGCCTGCTGCTGGCGCTCGACGCCCGGTGCGCTGTCGGCAAACTGCAGCTGCCACTGCTCGCCGCTGAGCTGCATACTGAGCTGCACCGTGCCACCGGCATCGGTGTAGCGCAGGCTGTTTTCCAGCAGGTTAGTGAACAGCTGCATCAACCGGTCCGGATCGCCAAAGCTGCTGGCCTGTGCCGGCAGCATCAGGCTGAGCGTCAACCCCCGGCTGCGATAGCGTTCGCCAAAACTGCCCGCCACCACCTCCAGCAGACTGACCAGATCCACCGGCTGTTTGCGGTAGGCGAGGGCGCCCGCGTCGGAGAGCGACAGCTGGTGCAGGTCTTCCACCAGCTGGGTCAGCAGCGCGACTTCGCTCTGCAGCGAACTGATGGCGTCGGGCGTCAGCTTGCGTACGCCATCCTGCATCGCCTCCAGCTCACCGCGCAAAATCGCCAGCGGCGTACGCAGCTCATGGGAAATATCGGCCATAAAGGCGCGCCGGTTGCTTTCGTTTTTCTCCAGCGAGCGCGCCAGCTGGTTGAAGTCGCGCGCCAGCTGACCAATTTCGTCGCTGCTGCCGACCTCCACCCGGGTGGTAAATTTGCCCGCCGCCAGCTGATGGGTGCCGTCCACCAGCCGTTTCACCGGCGCCAGCAGGCCGCGCGCCAGCAGCCAGGTGACCAGCGCGGCCAGCAGCGTGGTGAGGCCGACAATCAGCCAGCTGGTCTGGCGCTGCTGATGATCAAAGTTGATGTCGGTGCTGCGCGTCAGCCGCTCGGCGGGCGAGGCAATCACCCAGCCAACAATCTTGCCGTTACTGGTGGTGATATTGCGGCGCGAGCCTTCCGGCGGCACCGGCGAGCGCGGGCCGGACAATATTTTGTACTGCTGATCGATAATCCAGAACTGGGTGCGCCAGCCGTGCGGCGGCAGCTGCGTGCCGCTGCCGGGATTCTGTTCCAGCGAGCGCAGAATGGTGAAAATCAGCCGGTCGTTGTTACGCAAAAAATCCCAGCTACCGTGCTGTTCGTATTGATCGGCCAGCGCATCGCTCAGCAGCGTCAGGCGCTGCTCGTTGCCCTTTTTGATGTAATCGACAAAGCCATGCTCAAAGCTGAGGCGCACGCCCCAGTGCATGGTGATGATCACCAGCATGCAGGTGGAAAAAATCGCCATGAACAGTTTGGCGCTGATGCCGAGTTTTACCGGCTGCTTCATCCTTTTCTCCTGCCTCTCAGGTCCACGTTTTTACTCACATCGGCGGGTACGCGCCAGAACACCAGTGCCGGCAGCGCAATCACCAGCGCCATGCACAAATAGGTGTACATAAAGGTTTGATGGGTCGCGGCGCTGTCGCTCACCGCGCCATGGCCGAAAGCGCCGAGCAGCAGACCGGCCACGGTGACGCCGATACTCATCGACAGCTGCATGATCATCGACAGCAGGCTGTTGCCGCTCGAGGCCAGCTCGTCCGGCAGCTCTTTCAGCGTCAGGGTATTCATGGACGAAAAGCGGATGGCATTGACCATGCCCTGCAACAGCAGCACCACGGGCAGCAGCCAGATCCAGCCGAGCAGCGCCACCACGGGAAACAGCAGCACCACCAGTGCCAGCGCCAGCGTGCCGCCCACCAGCGCGTTACGATAGCCAAACAGGTTCACGATGCGCACCACCACGCGTTTGATGCCCATGTTGCCCAGCACCATCGGGATCATCATCAGACCCGCGTGGAACGGGCTAAAGCCGAGACCCACCTGCAGAAAAATCGGCGTCATAAACGGCAGCATGCCGCTGCCGATGCGGCCGGTGAAGCTGCCGAGCAGGCCGATGGCGTAAATGCGGTTATCAAACAGCTTCAGGCTAAACAGCGCGTTATCGTTGTTGCGGCCGTGCATCAGGTAGAACAGCAGGGAAAACACCCCCAGCAAAATCAGCAGACACAGCAGCAGCGGCGAGCCGCCGGCGCTGCGCTGGCCGTCGAGCGCCAGCGTCAGCGTAGCCATGCCCACCGCCAGCAGCACAAAACCGAGGAAGTCAAAGCGTCGCGTCTGCATGGTGTAGTTCGGCATCAGCAGCAGCGTGGCAATGGCACCGATGATGCCGACCGGAATGTTAATCAGGAAGATCCAGTGCCAGCTGGCATACTCCACCAGAATGCCGCCCAGCGCCGGGCCGAGCAGCGGGCCAATCTGGCCGGGCAGGGTGACAAAGGTCATGGCCGACATGTACTGCTCACGCGGCACGATCTTCATCACCGTCAGCCGGCCGACCGGCACCATCATCGCGCCGCCAATGCCCTGGACCACGCGCGCCATCACCAGCTGGTCGAGTGAGGTGGCGAAGGCACACAGCAGCGAACCGAGGCTGAACAGCACGATGGCGCAGAAGAAGATGTTGCGCACGCCAAAGCGGTCCGCCAGCCAGCCGCTGAGCGGCAGCGTGACCGCCACGGTGAGCACGTAGGAGACAATCACCGAGTGCATATGCAGCGGGCTGACGTTGAGATCGTGGGCCATCGCCGGTATCGCGGTGTTCACGATCGTGGTATCCAGCGTCTGCATAAAAAAGCCGAAGGCCACAATCCACAGTTGCCAGCGGACAGTGGCGGTTTGTGCGTTCATGCTCATCCCGTGTTAACAGTTTCATCAACCGCAGGTCGCGTAGCGGCGCGATTTATCGCGCGTTGAATTGCGCCGCTACGCTTAGTGCAGGTATGACGTTATGGCTCCGTTATCAACCGCGGCTGCTTTTTCCGACGGCGCAGTTTATCCATCATCAGGTACACCACCGGTGTGGTGTACAGCGTCAGCAGCTGGCTCATCACCAGCCCACCGGCAATGGTGATGCCCAGCGGCTGGCGCAGCTCCGCGCCGTCCCCGCTGGTCAGCACCAGCGGCAGCGCACCAAACAGCGCCGCCAGCGTGGTCATCAGAATCGGGCGGAAACGCAGCTGGCACGCCTGGAAAATGGCGTCGCGCGCCGACAGATTGCCGTTGCGCTCCGCCTCCAGCGCGAAATCCACCATCATGATGGCGTTCTTTTTCACGATACCGATCAGCAGCAGGATGCCGATCAGCGCAATCAGGCTGAACGGCGTATTAAACAGCTGCAGCGCCAGCAGCGCGCCGACGCCCGCCGAGGGCAGGGTAGAGAGAATCGTCAGGGGATGCACGTAGCTCTCATACAGAATGCCGAGCACGATATACACCGCAGCAATCGCCGCCAGCATCAGCCACAGCTGGTTCGACTGCGAATCCTGAAATACCTGCGCGGTGCCGGCAAAGCTGCCGCGCACGCTGGACGGCACGCCAATCGCCGTGATGGTGCGGTCGATGGCCTCCGATGCCTGCGACAGCGAGACCCCTTCTGGCAGGTTAAACGAGATGGTCGAGGCCGCCGACAGCCCCTGATGGTTGACCGACAGCGGCGCGTTGGCTGGCTGCCATTTGGCAAACCAGCTCAGCGGAATCGCTTTGCCGTCACTGTTGATCACGAACATCTGATCCAGCGCGCTGACATCCTGGGTATAGCGCGGATCCACCTCCATCACCACTTTGTACTGATTCAGCGGCTGGTAGATGGTAGAGATTTGCCGCTGGCCGAAGGCGTTATTCAGCAGCGCATTGGCCGCCGACACGTCGATGCCGAGGCGCGCCATGCTTTCGCGATCGTAAGTCAGCGCCATTTCGCTGCCGTTGTCCTGCTGATCCGAGTTCACATCGGCCAGTTCTGGCAGCGCGGCGAACGCCTGGCGGATTTTCGGCTCCCACTCCCGTAAATCGGCGAGGTTATCCGACAGCAGGCTGTACTGGTAGCTGGCGTTCGATTCGCGTCCGCCGACGCGAATATCCTGCACCGCATTAAGGTAGAGGTTGGCACCCGGTTCTTTCGCCAGCTTCACGCGCAGGCGGGCGATCACTTCCTGCGCGCTTTCGCTGCGTTCTGACAGCGGCTTGAGTGACACAAACATCGAGCCGCTGTTGGTGCGCGAGCCGCCGGTGAAGCCGGTGACGTTATCGACCGCCGGGTCAGCCTTGATGATGTTCATGAAATCCTGCAGCTTGCCGCGCATCGCCTGAAACGAAATGCTCTGATCGGCGGAGATAAAACCGTTGAGACGGCCGGTGTCCTGCTCGGGCATAAAGGTTTTCGGGATGGTGATAAACAGCCAGATGGTCAGCCCGACGGTGCCGAGCAGCAGCAACAGCACCCAGATTGCGTGGTTCAGCACCCAGCTTAGCGAGCGCGCATAGCCCTGCTGCACCGCCAGCAGCACGCGGCCAAATCCGCGCGTGCGCGGCTGGCTGCGCTTCGCCTGCGGTTTCAGCAGATACGCGCACATCATCGGCGTCAGGGTAATGGAGATAAACAGCGAGATGAGAATCGCCACCGACAGCGTGATGGCAAACTCCGAGAAGAAGCGGCCAATAATACCGCCAATCATCAGCAGCGGCAGGAACACCGCAATCAGCGACAGGCTCATCGACAGCACGGTAAAGCCCACCTCGCGCACGCCGGTGAGTGCCGCCTGCAGCGGCTTCATGCCGGCTTCGACGTGGCGCGCGATGTTCTCCAGCACCACGATGGCGTCATCCACTACAAAGCCGGTGGCGATGGTCAGCGCCATCAGCGACAGGTTATTCAGGCTGAAACCGCACAGGTACATGGCGGCGAAGGTACCAATCAGCGATACCGGTACCGCCGCCGCCGGAATCAGCGTGGCGCGGCCGTCGCGCAGGAAGAAAAACACCACCAGAATCACCAGCGCCACGGCGATCACCAGCGACTGCTCCACTTCATGCAGCGAGGCGCGGATGGTGGGCGAACGGTCCTGGGCGATTTGCAGGTCGATAGCTGCCGGGATCACCTCATGCAGCTCCGGCATTTCCGCCCGGATGCGGTCGACGGTATCAATAATGTTGGCGTCCGGCGACTTGCGCACCACCAGCAGCACCGCTGGTTTACCGTTGGTCATCCCGGCGTTGCGCACGTCCTGTACCGAATCCTGCACGTTCGCCACATCGCTCAGCCGTACCGCCGCGCCGTTGTTGTAGTGCACCACCAGCGGCTGATAGACGCTGGCGGTTTGCAGCTCATCGTTGGTCCGTACCTGCCAGCGCTGCTGGGTATCGTCGATGGCGCCCTGCGGACGGCGCTGGTTGGCGTTGCTGATGGCGGTGCGCACCGCATCCAGCGACACGCCCTGATTAAACAGCGCCTGCGGATTGAGGTCGACGCGCACCGCCGGCAGCGAACTGCCGCCCACCGTGACATCGCCAACGCCATCAATCTGCGACAGCTTCTGTGCCAGTTGCGTCGACGCGTAATCATACAGCTGACCGGGATTATAAATGTCCGAGGTCATGGTGAGGATCATGATCGGCGCATCGGACGGGTTGGCTTTGCGGTAGGTTGGACGATTGGGCATGCCGGTCGGCAGCAGGCTCTGGGCGGCATTGATCGCCGCCTGCACGTCGCGCGCCGCGCCGTTGATGTCGCGGTCGAAATCAAACACCAGGATGATGCGCGTGCTGCCCAGCGAGCTGGTGGAGGTCATTTCACTGACGCCGGCAATGCGCCCCAGTGAGCGCTCCAGCGGCGTGGCGACCGAGGCTGCCATGGTTTCCGGCGACGCGCCGGGCAGCGAGGCCGAGATCAGAATCACCGGGAAATCCAGCTGCGGCAGCGGCGCTACCGGCAGCAGACGGAAGCCAAGGATGCCCGCCAGCGCAATCGCCAGCGTCAGCAGCGTGGTGGCAACCGGCCGATGGATAAACAGGGCGAAAAACTTCACGACTGCGCCTCCGTGCCTTTCAGACGCCGGCGCGTGGCATGAGCAAGGCGATCAAACAGCAGATAGATCACCGGGGTGGTAAACAGCGTCAGCACCTGGCTCAGCACCAGGCCACCGACCATGGCGATGCCGAGCGGACGACGCAGCTCCGCGCCGACGCCGGTGCTGAGCATCAGCGGCAGCGCGCCAAGCAGCGCCGCCAGCGTGGTCATCAGAATCGGCCGGAAGCGCAGCAGACAGGCCTGATAGATCGCCTCACGCGGCGCCATGCCCTGTTCACGCTCGGCGGCCAGCGCGAAGTCGATCATCATGATGGCGTTCTTCTTCACGATACCGATCAGCAAAATGATGCCGATGATGGCGATGATATCCAGCTCGTTGCCGCTCAGCATCAGCGCCAGCAGCGCGCCAACGCCGGCGGTGGGCAGCGTCGACAGAATGGTAATCGGGTGGATGAAGCTCTCATACAGCACGCCGAGCACGATATACATCGCCACTACCGCCGCGACGATCAGCCAGATGGTGCTGGTCAGCGCCGCTTCAAACGCCAGCGTGCTGCCCTGGAACTGCGTCATCATCTCTGCCGGCATGCCGACCTGATCTTCCGCCGTGGTGATCGCCTGCAGCGCATCGCCGAGCGAGTAGCCGTGCGCCACGTCAAACGAGAAGGTGGCCGACGGGAACTGGTCGAGATGATTAATGCTCAGCGCAGCGTGGCGCTCTTCGACTTGCGCGATGGCGCTGAGCGGCACGCTGCCGCCGTCGCTGCTGTTCAGGCGAATCGCGTCGAGGCTGGCGAGACCGGGGGTTTGCGTGTTGTCCTGCTCCAGCACCACGCGATACTGATTGGCCTGAGTGTAAATCGTTGAGATCAGGCGCTGACCAAAGGCGTTGTACAGCGCGTTATCAATGTCGGCCATGCTGATGCCGAGCCGGCTGGCGCTGTCGCGATCGACGCGTACAAAGGCTTCCAGCCCCTGATCCTGCCAGTCGCTGCTGACATTGCGCAGCTGTGGCAAGGTGTTGAGCTGTGCCAGCAGTTTCGGCACCCAACTGCCCAGCGACTCCAGCGAACCCGACTGCAGAGTAAACTGGTACGGCGTGCGGCTCGCCTGGGTATCAATGGTCAGGTCCTGTACCGGCTGCAGCCACAGCGACACGCCGGGCAGGCGATCGATCGCCTGCTGCAGCCGCTGCTGCACTGCCGGAATACGATCGTCACGCTGGTCCAGCGGTTTCAGGTTGATTTGCAGCCGCGCGCTGTTGAGCGCCGCGTTGGTGCCATCCACGCCGACGAACGAGGTCAGGCTCTGCACCGCCGGATCTTTCATAATGATCGATGCCACGTCGCGGGTGCGCTGCGCCATACTGGCGTAAGAGACCGACTGCGGCGCCTGCAGCGTGCCCTGAATGATGCCGTTGTCCTGCTGCGGGAAGAAGCCCTTCGGAATCACCACCCACAGCAGCACCGTCAGCAGCAGCGTGCCAAGCGCCACCGACAGCGTCAGCCACGGATGGCGCAGCACGCGCGTCAGCCAGCGGCCATAGCCGGCAATCACCTTATCGAACATCGCCTCGCTGGCGCGGGAGAAACGGTTCTGCCTGCGCAGCGATTCGGCGCTCAGCATGCGCGCGCACATCATCGGCGTCAGCGTCAGCGAGACCACCGCCGAGATCAGAATCGCTACCGCCAGCGTCACGGCGAACTCGCGGAACAAACGGCCAATCACATCGCCCATGAACAGCAGCGGAATCAGCACCGCGATCAGCGAGAAGGTGAGGGAGATAATGGTGAAGCCAATCTCACCGGCACCTTTCAGCGCGGCGGTCATCGGCTTTTCGCCTTTTTCGATGTAGCGCGAGATGTTCTCGATTACCACGATGGCGTCATCGACCACAAAGCCGGTGGCGATGGTCAGCGCCATCAGCGTCAGGTTATTGATCGAAAAGCCAAGGAAATACATGGCGGCAAAGGTGCCGACCAGCGACAGCGGCACCGCGACCGCCGGAATAATGGTGGCCGGGACGTTGCGCAGAAACAGATAGATGATCATCACCACCAGCCCGATGGCCAGCATCAGCTCATGCTGGGTATCCGCTACTGAGGCGCGAATGTTGGTAGTGCGATCGGTGAGCAGTTTGACGTCAACCGACTTCGGCAGCGTGGCGGTCAGCGACGGCAGCAGCGCGCGGATGCTGTCAGCGGTAGCGATAATATTGGCGCCCGGCTGGCGCTGCACGTTCAGCACAATCGCCGGCTGACGGTTGGCCCAGGCGCCCAGCCAGCTGTTTTCTGCGCCCTGTTCAACCGTGGCGACGTCGCCCAGCCGCACCGGCGCGCCGTTGCTGTAGCTGACGATCAGCTTGCGGTAATCCTCCGCGGAGGTCATCTGGTCATTGGCCGACAGCGTGATGGAGCGCGTTGGGCCATCAAGACTGCCTTTCGCCGAGTTGACGTTGGCGTTGCTGATGGCGGTACGCACCGTCTCGCTGGTGAGGCCGAGGGCCGCCAGCGCCTGTGCGTTCATCTTCACCCGCACCGCCGGACGCTGGCCGCCGGAGAGCGTGACCAGACCGACGCCGGAGACCTGGGAAATCTTCTGCGCCACCCGCGTCTCCACCATATCCTGCACCTGCGTCAGCGGCATACTGGTGGTGGTAACGGCCAGCGTCATGATTGGCGGATCGGCCGGATTGACTTTGCTGTACACCGGCGGATTAGGCAGATCGCCAGGCAGCAGGTTAGTGGCAGAGTTGATCGCCGCCTGCACTTCCTGTTCGGCAACGTCGAGCGCCAGCGTCAGCTGGAACTGCAGCGTAATCACCGAGGCACCGCCGGAGCTTTGCGACGCCATTTGCTTCAGGCCGGACATCTGCCCGAACTGGCGCTCGAGCGGCGCGGTAATCGACGAGGTCACCACATCCGGGCTGGCGCCGGGATAGAGCGTGACGACCTGGATGGTCGGGTAATCGACTTCCGGCAGCGCGGAAACTGGCAGGAAGCGATAGCCCAGCACGCCGGCCAGCAAAATCGCGATCATCAGCAGCGTGGTGGCCACCGGGCGCAGAATAAACTGGCGTGACGGGCCGCCGCTGGCGTCGGGAGGCATCACCTGCATTATTGACGTTCTCCGCGAGCCGGTTGCGCCGCGCGCGTGCTGTGCGTGGCGGTACTCTGTGCGGCGACAATTTCCACCGTGGCGCCTTCGGTCAGGCGGTCGAGACCGTCGGTGACCACGCGCTGACCGGCCTGCAGCCCGGCATCAATCACCACTTTCTGGCTATCCTGCAGCCCGGCGGTGACGCGTTTCTTACTCACTTTGTTATCGCTGTTCACCACCCAGACAAAGTGGCCGTCGTTGCTCATCTGCAGCGCGGCGGTCGGAATCACCACTGCGTTTTGCAGCGTATCCACCTTCAGCCGGGCATTAACAAACTGATTGGGAAACAGGGCGTCGTCCTGATTGCTGAAGCGCGCCTTGAGTTTAATGGTGCCGGTGGTGACATCGATCTGGTTATCAATGCTCAGCAGCGCACCCGTGGTCAGCAGGGTTTTATTGCTGCGATCCCAGGCTTCAACCGGCAGCGGCTGACCGCTTTTCTGGGCTTTCAGGATCTGGCTGATGTTGTTCTCGGCAACGCTGAACACCACGTCAATCGGGTGCGTCTGGGTGATCACCACCAGACCATTGGTATCGCCGGCGGTAATGTAGTTGCCGACATCCACCTGCTTCAGCCCGACGCGTCCGGCAATCGGCGCGGTGATGCGGCTGTAGGTCAGATTGAGCTGCGCGCTGGCAACATTGCCTTCGTCGGCTTTGATGGTGCCAAGGGTTTCACTGACCAGCGAGCGCTGCGTATCCAGCTCCTGCTGCGACACCAGCGAGGTTTTCGCCAGCTTTTCATAACGGCTGAGGTCGCGGCGCGCGTTAGCCAGAGTCGCCTGATCTTTGGCCAGCTGGCCCTGCGCCTGGGTGAGCGCTACCTGCCATGGGCGGGGATCGATTTCTGCCAGCAGCGCGCCGGCCTCCACCTGCTGACCTTCCGTGAAGTGCAGCGCCATCAGCTGGCCGTCGACCCGGCTGCGCACCGTAACGGTGTTGGCCGCGGTGACGGTGCCGAGTCCGCTGAGGTAATAGGGCACGCTTTCGGTGGTCGCCGTTGCGGCCTGCACCGGTGCCAGCGGACGGCGTCCGCCGCTATTGTTGCCACCGCGTCCGTGATGCGGCTGGCCATCAGCCTGGGTAGCCTGTGCAGGCTCGGCCGGATGCTGCCACCAGTAGTAAGCGCCCGCCAGCGCAGCCAGCACCACCACGCTAATCAGGCCTGTTTTTAATCGTTTATTCATTGCTCTGTGTGCTCTCCGGCGGTTTCGTTTTCCCCACATGCGCGCGCAAACGAACCGCGGCGCAAACGAAATGATTGTAGTCGCCCGGGTCGGGCAAAAATTGAAGGAATTAAGAATATCGCCCCGGGCACGCTAAGTATTCATATTCAGTAAATATTTTGGCAGCAATACGCATAAGCGTGACTTTTTCCTTTGCTAAGCTGAATGACAGACCAGTCTCGTTTCACTAAGGAGGATCACATGCGTCAACACAAAACCCGTCAGCTGGGCGACAGCGGTATCAGCGTGCCGCTGCTGACGTTTGGCGGCAACGTTTTTGGCTGGACGGTCGATGAAAAAACCTCGTTTTCACTGCTCGACGCGCTGGTGGAAAAGGGGCTGTTCTTCATTGATACCGCAGACGTCTACTCTCGCTGGGCGCCGGGCAACGCCGGCGGTGAATCGGAAACCATCATCGGTAAGTGGCTGAAAAAAAGCGGTAAGCGCGACAGTATCGTGCTCGCCACCAAGGTAGGCATGGAGCTGACGCCGGAGAAAACCGGGCTGAAACCGGCCTATATCCGCCAGGCCGTGGAAGATTCGCTGCGCCGCCTGCAGACGGATGTCATCGATCTCTACCAGGCGCACCGTGATGACGACAGCACGCCGCTGGTGGAGACGCTGAAAGCCTTCGACTCGCTGATCAAAGAGGGCAAAGTGCGGGCAATCGGTGCGTCCAACTACAGCGCGCAGCGCCTGCAGGAAGCGCTGGACATCAGTAAGCAGGAGGGACTGGCGCGCTATGAAACCCTGCAGCCGGAGTACAACCTGTACGATCGCCAGGAGTATGAAAGCGGACTGGAGCAGGTGGCGGTGAAAAACGGTCTCGGCGTGATTAACTACTACTCGCTGGCCAGCGGTTTCCTGAGCGGGAAATACAAGAAGCCGGAAGACGCCAGTAAAAGCGCGCGCGGCCAGGGCATTGTAGAAAAATACCTCAACGATCGCGGTAAGCGCATCATTGAAGCGCTGGAAGATGTCGCGGCCTCGCACGACGCCTCTGCTACTCAGGTGGCGCTGGCGTGGCAGATTGCGCGACCGAGCATCACGGCACCGATTGTCAGTGCCACCTCGCTGCAGCAGCTGGATGAGCTGGTGAAAGCCACCGAGCTGGAGCTCAGCAAGCAGGAGATTGAAGAGCTGGCCAGCGCCAGCAAGCCGTAACGCGAAGCGGGACGCTGCGGCGTCCCGTCACGTAATAATTTTTTCGCCACGCAAAAAATGCCTTTTTCCTCCAGAACATATCCATTCATCGATCGCTGTCACAATTGCGTTAAGTCACTGTCACCTTTGCACTCACTGCGCACAGATTTGCAAAAATTGACATAACCTCAGCATTATTCTCTGCCCGTTCCTCTCCGGAAATTCACAGAAGAATAATCATCATGAACAGAAAAAAAGCAGTGCAGCATATGCCTCGCCTGGCAGCGGGCACCCTGATGTTTGCCATGTTGAGTGCGTCGGCGTTGGCAGCCGATGCGTTCAGCTACGATTCCCCCTATATGTTTGGCGACTGGGGCGGTAACCGAACGCAGCTGGAAAACGACGGCGTGAAGTTCGACGTTAACTACACCATGGAGAGTGCCTCGAACCTGGGCGGCGGTGCCGATACCAACACCTCGATGCGCTACAGCGATCAGTGGGCGTTTGGCCTGAATCTTGACCTGCAAAAACTGCTCGACTGGCAGGATGCGCAGTTCCAGATGACCATTACCGACCGTAACGGTCGCAATATCTCCGATCAGGTGGCAGACCGCCGTACCGGCATGCTGTCATCGGTGCAGGAAGTGTACGGACGTGGCCAGACCTGGCGTCTGACGCAGTTCTGGCTCAGCAAAGGGCTGTTTGATAACACCGTCAACCTGAAAGCCGGTCGCGTCACCGTCGGGGAAGATTTCGACAACTTCGACAGCAAGTTCCAGAACCTCGCATTCGGCAGCGGCCAGGCGGGTAACTGGCGCGGCGACCGCTGGTTTAACTGGCCGGTTTCCCAGTGGGGCGGCCGCGTGAAGGTTAACTTTACGCCGGAAGTGTTCTTCCAGGTGGGCTTCTACAACCAGAACAGTGCCAACTACGATCGCGGTGACGGTTTCCGTCTGGATACCAGCAACTCCGAAGGCAACCTGGTGCCGGTGGAACTGGGCTGGAAACCGACCTTCGGCCCGGCCAACCTGCCGGGTAACTACCGCATTGGTTACTACTACTCGTCGGCCAACGGCGATAACTACGGCAGCTGGCGCGATGGCGCTTATCAGAGCAAGGACCACGCCTACGGCGGCTACGTGCTGTTACAGCAGCAGCTGACCGCACAGGGCGGCGATGCCAGCCGTGGCCTCGGCGTGACGGTGCAGGCAGTGATGAACGATCACAAAACCTCGAAAACCGACAACTATCAGTCGATCAGCTTTACCTGGAAAGGGCCGTTTGATGCGCGTCCGCAGGATGAGATTGGCGTCGGCGCGGCGCGTATTCACGTCAACAGCGCGTATACCCGTTCGCTGCGTCAGCAGAATGATGCCAACGGCGAAACTGATTTCGACAGCCCAACCTATCTGCCGATTCAGGATGGTTCCGAGTACAACTACGAGGTTTATTACAATGCGCAGCTGACCAAATGGCTGCAGCTGCGTCCAAACCTGCAATACGTGGTGGCACCGGGTGCGGTGAGCGAAGTGAAAGATGCGTTTGTGGGTGGGATCAGTGCGAACGTGAATTTCTAATCTGGCAGAATGTGTGACTTTTCCCTCTCCCTTTGGGAGAGGGCAGGGTGAGGGGAAAATCGCACAGAGCTGTCTGGCCCTCACCCTAACCCTCTCCCGCAAGCGGGAGAGGGAATTATCTGAACATCACTTCGGCCCAGCGCGCCAGGCCGGCGGTGACCGAGCCGAAATCATCGCCGCTGGCGATGGGTGTATCGGGCAGCGCCTGCTGCAGCGCGGCGCGCAGGATCGGCGAACGGGCGCTGCCGCCGGTGAGGTAAATCACCTCCGGACGGGTGTCACAACTGGCCAGCGCCAGCTGCACCTGCTCAAGAATGCGCGCCAGCGGCTGATTGATCGCCTCTTCCAGCTGCGCGGCGCTGATCTCCGCCTGCAGCGTTTGCGCAATAAACGCCAGCGAGGCCGCAGTCTCGCGCTGATCGGAGAGCGCAATCTTGCTCTCTTCCGCCGCGCGCACCAGCCGGTAGCTCAGCTTCTGCTGCCATACTTTCAGCAGATGCGCGACTTTATCGCCCTGTTCGGCATCACGCACCAGATCGCGCAGCAGCTTGCCGCTGGCGGCCGAGTAGAAGTCGCTTTGTGCCGGCACATCGTTAATCGCCACCGCGTTCCACCACGGCAGGGCGGGCAGGGCAGTGCCCTTCAGCGTGTTACCGCCCAGACCCAGCAGCGGCATCAGCGTTTTGAACGCCAGCATGATATCGAGGTCGTTACCGCCGACGCGGCAGCCGCTGTGGCCAAGCAGGCTGGCACGGCGATCGGACTGATTACGCCACTGCGGACCCATCAGCAGCATGGAGCAGTCGGTGGTTCCGCCACCGATATCCACCACCAGCACGCGTGTCTCCTGCTGCAGCGTGGCTTCAAACTCCAGACCGGCGGCAACCGGCTCGAACTGAAACTCGACGTCGCGGAACCCGGCACGCTGTGCGGCACGCAGCAGAATGCCCTGCGCCTGCTGGTTGGCATCTTCACCGCCCAGCCCCTGGAAGTTGATTGGCCGGCCAATCACGGCCTGATCAATCGGTTGGTCGAGCTGGGTTTCACCCTGCTGGCGAATGTGCAGCATCATGGCGCACACCAAATCTTCAAAGAAGGCGATCTGCTGGGGTTTCAGGCCGCTGGCGCCGAGGAACGACTTCGGCGATTTGACGAACCACACCTCTTCCGGATCAACCATATAGTGCTGCAGCGCGGTCAGACCAAACTGTACGCTGGCAGGCGTTACCTCGATATCCTCTTCGCGGTTATAACGCAGCGCGCGCTGCAGCAGCGCGGTGCTTTCGCTGTCTGGCGTGGGGACCTGATGGTGGCGGTGCAGCCATTCACTGATGGCTTCGCGCGTGGGCGCGCAAATCATGGAGGGAAGCAGGCGCTGACCGTTTTCCAGTGTCAGTAACCGCGGTGTGCCGCTATCCGTTACCGCGATGGAACAGTTAGCCGTGCCGTAGTCGAATCCGATAAACATTGTATCCCCCATGCCAGAAAAAAGGGGGCGACTTTAGCGCAGCCAACGCGGGCTGGCAATGGGCAGCGCCGCAGTTTATCCCTGAACTTCCTGGTAAACCTGATACTGGCCGCGCCCGGCGTGTTTGGCGCTGTAACAGGCGACATCGGCCTGCGACATCACCACATTGCTGATGCAGTTATGCTGATCGATTTGCGTGATACCGGCGCTGGCGCCGACGTGATACGGCCGGTCCTGCCAGATAAAGGTAAAGTCATGCACCGCGCTGACGATGCCCTGCACCACCTCGCGCACCTGGTCAACATTGCTGTAGGGCAGCAGCAGGCCAAATTCGTCACCGCCGAGGCGCGCCAGCACATCGCTATTGCGCAGGTGCTGCTGCATGAGATCGGCCAGTGCGCGCAGCAACGCATCGCCAGCGGCATGGCCGGCGGTATCGTTGACCGCTTTAAACTTATCCAGATCGATAAACACCAGCACGTGCTCGCTGTGATGCGCGGCGGCGTCATTCACCAGTCGCTTCAGCTGCTGTTCAAAGCTGTGACGGTTCGGCAGGCGCGTCAGCATATCGTGGGAGGCGCTGTAGCTCAGGCGTTTCATCATGCGGCGCGACTCGCTGACGTCATGAATGACCATTACGGCACCAATGTCGCTGCCGGTCAGGGTTTTCAGCGGCGTGATGCTGTAGTGAATCTCGACCTGGGCACCATCCGGGGTATGCAACACCAGCTCTTCTTCGAGGTCCGGTGTGGTTTTGCTGGCGGGCAGGCTGCACAGCAACAGATTCTCCACGCGCGGCCCCTGCGCACCACGCGTAATCGTTAGCAGTTCGCTCAG
Source organism: Type-C symbiont of Plautia stali (assembly GCF_059730935.1). NCBI lineage: Bacteria > Pseudomonadati > Pseudomonadota > Gammaproteobacteria > Enterobacterales > Enterobacteriaceae > Type-C symbiont of Plautia stali. The sequence continues at coordinate 1,543,031 of NZ_AP035923.1, forward strand.
CGCCACGCCAGCCGCTTTCGCCTGCGGCCAGCCGCTCAGCGTCTCGGCCACCGGATTCATGAAGGTCACCCGCATCTCATCGTCAGTACAAATCACCGCTTCACCGATCGAGTCGAGGGTGATCGCCATGCGTTCCTTCTCCTGGAACAGCGCTTCATTTAGCGTGCGCAGCGAGGTGATGTCCTGACAAATGCCCAGCATGCGTTCGATCTGCCCATCCTTGCTGATGATGCTATTGGCCTCGGAGCGCACGTAGCGCACGCCCTGCGGCAGATTGATGCGGTACTCCAGCTGGAAGGCGCTGCGGCGTTCAATCGCCTGCTGAATGGTGAGCGCGGCCGCTTCACGTTCCTGAACATCGACCAGATGCAGCCACAGGTCGTAGCTCGGCACCCGGTGCGGCTCCAGCGCAAATAACTCGTACATGCGCTTGTCCCATAACATCTCGCCGTTTAGCAGGTTCCACTCCCACACGCCGATGCCGCCCGCTTCGTTGGCCAGCGTGATGCGCTCCATCAGCCGCTGGTTGACCTGCTCGCTCTGCTTCAGCTCGGAGATATCCACAATCTGCGCGATAAAGTAGAGCGGTTGCAGCCGCGCATCACGCACCATTGAGACCGTGAGGCGCGCCCAGACGATCTCGCCATCTTTGCGGAAATAGCGCTTCTCCAGGGTATAGGTCAGGATCTCACCGGCGATCAGCCGCTCCAGCTGCTGCAGGTCGCTGTTGAGATCGTCCGGATGGGTGATCTGCTGGAAGGTGAGTTTTTTCAGCTCCTCCGCCGCGAAGCCCAGCGTGCGGCACAGCGACTGGTTGACCTGTTGCCAGCCGCCTTCCGGCGATACCAGCGCCATGCCGATGGCGGAATACTCCATGGCGTTGCGGAAGCGGGTTTCGCTTTCGCTGATGTGGTGCTTTTCACGCTGGAAAGCATCCATCACCAGCGACATCACGTGGCTCGGCAGCAGCACCAGCAGAAACGGCAGCCAGGTGCTGACCTGGCCGAGCAGCAGATCGTTGCGCGCCAGGTTGACCCAGTCGAGCGCCAGCAGCAGCGAGATAAAGCTGGCGTTGAGGAAAAACAGCAGAAAGGCTTCGAATTTGGGCAGGCGCACCGCGCACCAGAACAGAATCACCACGATGAAGGTAAACGGCCACGGCAGGAAACGCAGCGCCAGATAGCTGGCCAGCAGCGTGACGATTAGCGTGAGCAGCGTCTCCAGCTGACGTTCCGGCGTGATCAGCTGGCGCAGCGGTTTATCAGGCCACAGCAGCAGCACCGGACCGAAGGCCAGCACGCCAATCACTTCAGAGATCACCCAGGTGGAGAAAAACGGCAGCGAGGCGTGGCCGTCGACGTGCAGCATCCATAGCGCCACCACGCCGCCCAGCAGCGGCGCGATCAGGCCCGCAGCCAGCGCAAAGCGTATCCAGTCGGCCAGTGAGTTGAGCGGGGCTTTGCGGTCGAGCAGCGCGCGCAGCATCAGCCCGCCGAGGATGGCCTGCACCATATTAAGGATGGCGAATTTGACATTGCTCAGGGCCGGGCCGATCACCAGCAGATTGGCCAGCGCCGTGCCGAGCACGCAGCTGGCCAGCAGCAGCGGTACCTGTCGCGAGGGCGCGCGGAACACCACGACGGTCATTAACGCGGTGGAGTACCAGAGCGGGGAAATGCGGCCGCTGACGACAATCAGTTCCAGACAGAACAGCGTCAGTAAAAATGCCAGCGCGCAAAGCAGCAGGGCGCTGAGCCACTTTTTTTGCGGATTATCCTGCGAGGTTACTATCTCAAGAGTCATGCACGAATCCAGCAGCGCGCATTGATTACTCGAAGAAAAATGCGCCAGTCAATCTCTTAATCCATGCTAGCACATCTGTCAGATATCTTTGTGCGGAAATGTTTTTTTGCGGCCTGCATCCAGGTGCGCATGAATGCGCACCCGACAAAAACGGTGAAATCTGCTGGCAGTATGGCGCCTGCTGGATCTGCAGCGATTCAGGTAAGGACACGACAAATTGCACAATTTTGTAGCGGCGCGATTTATCGCGCAATAAATTGCGCCGCTACCGTATGTGCAATCATTTATGAAACGTGTTCAAAACGTAATGGACAGACCTTACACCCTTTACCGCGCAACGCACTCAGCGAAACAAATCGGCGCGGGTGAAGGGCTTTTCCAGCCCGGCGAGGTCAGCGGAAAAACGCTCGAGGAACTGCTGGGTGGTGGCGACGCGGCCGTGGCCCATCAGCAACAGCGGAATCAGAAATGCCACCGCCACCTGCACCACGCTAAACCCCTTCAGCGCGGTGCGGCGCTGGCTCAGCAGGAACGCGCTGCTCAGGGTAAAGCCCAGCATCAGTCCGGCCAGCACTTCACTTACCGAGTGCGCATGGATCACCAGGCGCGATAATCCCACCATCAGCGGAATCGAATAGCCGATACCGATGGTCAGGGCACGCCAGAACGTGGGCCAGCGGCCGGAAATCAGCCACATCATCACCGGCCACAGCGTCGCTGACATCGCGCTATGGCCGCTGAAACCGGTAAAGTTGTAGCGCGCGCTGCCAATGCCGAAGCCGAGAAACATAATCTTCGAGATGCTGACCAGCAGGCCCGCCAGGCCAAACGCCAGCAGCCAGTACCAGACGGTGCGACGGTTGTCGCTTTTCCACGGCAGCACCAGTGCGATGATCACCGCAGTGGGGATCAGCAACATACTGTCGCCGAAATAGGTCAGGGTTCTCCAGCTCATACTTTTCCTTGCAACGACTATCGGGCTCCCGCCAGTCACACGGCGGGCAGAGAAACAGTGTATCGATTAAGCTGCTGGCTGCAAAACGGGATAGTCTGAAAAGGCGGCGCGCCGGTTTTCACTGGCATCAACCCGGTGAAATCCCTATAATTGCCGCCAACTAACCCTCTCAATCGGCCTGTTTTTGTGCAGACAGAAACCGGCTCCAGTTATCAGGTCTTAAAAAAGTATGACTGACAAGTCTCATCAGTGCGTGATCGTTGGCATTGCAGGTGCATCCGCATCCGGAAAAAGTCTTATTGCCAGCACGCTCTATCGTGAAATCCGTGACCAGGTCGGTGACGAGCATATCGGTGTGATCCCCGAAGATGCCTACTATAAAGATCAAAGCCACCTCACCATGGAAGAGAGGGTGAAAACCAACTACGACCATCCGAGTGCGATGGACCACGATTTGCTGCTGCAACATCTGCGCGCACTGAAGGCCGGCGAAGATATCGACCTGCCGGTTTACAGCTACGTTGAGCACACCCGCACCGATGAGTGTATTCATCTGAAGCCGAAGAAAGTGATTATTCTGGAAGGGATTCTGCTGCTGACCGATGCACGGCTGCGCCAGGAGCTTAACTTCTCGATCTTCGTTGATACCCCGCTGGATATCTGCCTGATGCGCCGTATGAAGCGCGACGTCAACGAGCGCGGGCGCTCAATGGACTCGGTGATGAGCCAGTACCAAAAGACCGTGCGCCCGATGTTCCTGCAGTTTATTGAGCCTTCCAAGCAGTATGCCGACATCATTGTGCCGCGCGGTGGTAAAAACCGCATCGCCATTGATATCCTCAAGGCCAAAATTAACCAGTATCTTTGACGACGCCCGTCCGGTTCAGCGGGACCGGAACGGGACACCGTGCGTCCGGATGGACGTGACGCGAACGGTTTGTCACAACCTGACCACCTTTCGCTACACTTAAATCATGGAGTTTCTGCGATGAGATTATGCGATCGCGATATTGAAAGCTGGCTGGACAGCGGCAAGCTGGCCATCGATCCCCGTCCGCCGGTTGAGCGCATCAACGGTGCTACCGTGGATGTGCGCCTCGGTAACCAGTTCCGAACCTTTAGCGGCCACACCGCACCGTTTATAGATTTGAGTGGTCCAAAGCATGAAGTGAGCGCGGCGCTGGATCGCGTGATGAGCGATGAGATTGTGCTGCCGGAAGGCGAAGCGTTCTTTCTGCATCCGGGTGAACTGGCGCTGGCGGTGACGCTGGAATCCGTCACCATTCCCGACGATCTGGTGGGCTGGCTGGATGGCCGCTCGTCACTGGCGCGCCTCGGGCTGATGGTGCACGTTACCGCGCACCGTATCGATCCGGGCTGGCAGGGCCGTATCGTGCTGGAGTTTTACAACTCCGGTAAGCTGCCGCTGGCGCTGCGTCCCGGCATGCTGATTGGCGCACTGAGCTTTGAACCGCTGTCCGGACCGGCGGCGCGTCCTTACAATCGCCGCGAAGACGCCAAATATCGCGGGCAGCAGGGCGCTGACGCCAGCCGTATTGATAAAGACTAACGTTTCTCCTGGAGTGATTTCGCGCCAGCGGCCTGAAATCTGACGGTGATGAGGATGCAATGAGAAGACTGATAACCACGCTGGCCATCCTGTTAGTGGTGGTCGTAGCGGGCATGACGGCACTGGTGTTGCTGGTCAATCCCAACGACTTTCGTACCTATATGGTACAGCAGGTAAAACAGCGCAGTGGTTATCAGCTTGAAGTGAGCGGCGACCTGCGCTGGCACGTCTGGCCGCAGCTCAGCATTCTGGCGGGCCGCATGAGCCTGACCGCGCCCGGCGCCAGCCAGCCGATGGTGACCGCCGATAATATGCGTCTGGACGTCAATCTGTGGCCGCTGCTGTCGCATCAGCTGAGCGTCAGTCAGGTGATGCTGAAAAACGCGATTATTCGCGCTACGCCGGACAGCGCGGTGCAGAAACCGCAGGGCGCGCCGATTGAGCCGGGCGACAGTGAACCGGCCATCGCCGCCAGCAACGGCTGGACCTTTAACATCAGTAAACTGCGCATTGCCGATAGTCTGCTCATCTGGCAGCAGCCGGGCGGTGATGAGTACAACTTCCGCGATCTCAACCTCAATCTGAATCAGGACGATAACCGGCAGGCCAGCGTTGAGCTGGCGACACGCGTGTCGCGCAATCAGCGCAATCTCAGCCTGAACCTGAAAGGGCAGATGGACGTGGCGCACTATCCGCACCGTATCAGCGGCCAGCTGGATGAGCTGGAGTACACGCTGGACGGCGCGAACCTGCCGCCGCAGGGCATTAAAGGGACTCTGAGCGGGCAGGCGCAGTGGGATGGCGACCAGCAGCAGTTTGCGCTCAACAAGCTGCAGTTAACCGCGAACGACAGCGCCCTCGACGGCAGCGCTGAGGGCCGGCTGGCCCTGCCACAGCAGCTCAACCTCGCGCTGCATGCGACCTCGCTCAATCTGGATAACCTGATGGCCAGCGCGCCCGCCAGCGATAACAGCACCACGCAGCAGGCTAACGTGATGCGCACGCCGGTGATCGCTGAGCCGCGCGCGCACAATAATGCCGACTCGCCGCTCAACAGCATGGATTTACAGCTGACGCTCGACGCTGACAGCAGCGTGTGGCGCGGTCTGACGCTCAGCAATCTGCAAATTGACGCCCGCAATCAGCGCGGGCTGCTGACGCTCAACAAGCTGCAGGGCAAATTTGGTGACGGCCACTTTTCCATTCCCGGCTCGGTGGATATCCGTCAGCCGGTCACGCAGGTGGCGTTTCAGCCGGAGCTGAGCAGCATTGCCATTGCGCCGCTGCTTAAAGCGCTGGAACTGCCAGCTTCGCTGCAGGGCACGGTCTCGCTCAAGGGCGACATCAGCGGTGCCGGGCTGAGCGTGGCAGAGGCGAAACAGAACTGGCAGGGCAATGCAGAACTGGAAGCCACTAATCTGCAGCTGGCGCAGCTGAATCTGCAGCAGATGGTGCGCCGCGCCGTGGCGCGCGTCAGCAATCGCGTCAGTAACGATCAGCCGGATGATCAGGGAATTGAACAGTTAAGCGGGCGCATCAGCCTGAAGCAGGGCAACGTCACGCTACCGGATCTGCAGGGCGGCAGCAGCCGGCTGGCGCTGCAAACCCACGGCAACGTGGATGTGGTCAAGCAGCAGCTGGATGTCACCATTAATATGATTCTGCGCGGCTGGCAGGGCGACGACCGGCTGGCAAAAGTACTCAACGGCCAGCCGATTCCGCTGCGCATGTACGGCAGCTGGGGCAATCTGCAGTATTCACTGCCAGTGGACGACGTGGTGCGCCAGCAGTTGCAGGGCGAAGCCAAAACGCGCCTCAATCAGTGGCTGGATAGCCAGAAGTCTGCACCGCGGCAATAAAACCCGATGCCGGTGCGCATGAATGCGCACCCTACAAAAAACCGATGCTTTCCGTGTAGGGTCGCCATTTATGGCGACCAGCTAAGCAACACTCGATAAATCATGCCCCGGCGGCGGGTTAAATAAACGGTGCGGGCGCGACCGGCACAATCTCGACTTTTTGCACCCGATGGTTCTCCACCTTCAGGGTGCGCAGCAGATAATCCCCGACGCGCAACTCCTCACCTTCGGCCGGCACGTGCTGCAGGCTATCCATCAGCAATCCCGCCAGCGTATGGTAATTGCGCCTCTCGTCGAGCGGCAGTGCCACATACAGCGCTAAATCTTCCAGCGGCATATGGCCGTTGGCGATCCAGCCGCCATGTTCCGCAGGCTGAATGTCGTAACGGGCATCAATCTCTTCCCCTTCATTTGGCAGGTTGCCGGCGATGGTCTCCATCACGTCGCTCAACGTCACCACGCCTTCCACCGAACCAAACTCATCCACCACAAAGGCAAAATGGGTGCGCGCATGGCGAAACTGCTCCAGCGCCTGCAGCAGGGTGACGCGCTCGGGAAACACCAGCGGCTGGCGAATAAGCGCACGCAAATCCAGCGATTTACTGTGCAGCGACTGATGCAGCAGATCGATCACATGCACCACGCCCAGCGGCTCGCGTCCCTGTTCGGTGATTAGCAGGCGCGTATGCTGGTTGCGGTCGAGTTTATCCATGATCGACTGCGGGTCTTCGCTCAGATCAATATGCTCGACGTCATGGCGTGACGTCATGATGCTGTTGATTTGGCGCTGACCCAGACCCAGCACGCGCATGATCATGCGCCGCTCCTGACGGTTAAACAGCGCTGCGCCCTGGTTATCGCTCAACAGCGATGCCGTGTCGGCATCCAGATCGGCGCGCTGCGCTTCACCGCGCAGAATGCGCAGCACGGCTTCGGCGGTGCGCTGGCGCAGCGGTCGTCCGGCGGTAAGAAAACGGCGGCGATTAAACAGCGCCAGCTGGTTAAAGATCTCAATCACAATCGAGAAGCCAATGGCCGCGTACAGATAGCCTTTCGGGATGACGAAGCCGAAACCCTCTGCCACCAGACTAAAGCCGATCATTAGCAGAAAGCTCAGGCAGAGAATCACAATGGTCGGATGGCCGTTAACGAAGCGCGTCAGCGGCTTGCTGGCCAGCAGCATTAACAGGATGGCGATGGTCACGGCGATCATCATCACCGGCAGGTCGTTGACCATGCCGACGGCGGTAATGACGGCATCAAGTGAAAAGATGGCGTCCAGCACCACGATTTGCGCCACCACCGGCCAGAATTTAGCACCGCTGTTATTTTGACCCGATTCCTCGTCGCTGCCCTCCAGCCGGGCGTTCAGTTCAGTGGTGGCTTTAAACAACAGGAAGATACCGCCGCCCAGCAGCAGCAGGTCGCGTGCGCTGAAGCTGTGCTGGAAGAGGGTGAACAGCGGTTGGGTCAGCGTAACCAGCCACGACAGCGACGCCAGCAGCACCAGCCGTGATACCAGCGCCAGCAGCAGGCCGAACACCCGCGCGCGGTCGCGCAGCGTCGGCGGCAGCTTCTCCACCAGGATGGCGATGAAAACCAGGTTATCAATACCCAGCACCAGCTCAAGAACGATTAGCGTGACTAATCCTGCCCAGAGCGACGGATCGATGATCCACTCCCACATACTTTCATCACCATAATGTCTAAAAATGAGCTTAGTCTGATGATAGTTAATCGTCAGACAGGGTACAAATACGCCCCGGCCGCGCGGATGTCGCGGGCTGGCGGCTTATTAGGATTAATCTTACCTTGTTCAGCCGGGCGATAAGTGAAAAGTATGGATAAACATCCTGTGTGGATGAAGACCACTATTTATTCTTATCCAGCGGCAAAAGCGTACGTTTTTAATGCGACTAATCTGAAGGCGGGTATCGAATTATTCTGAATTTTGGCGTGAAATTGCCTGGCGGGGCTGGCATCAATACTTATGGCTGGTAGTCTTTTTCCTAAAATAGTGCAGGGAAGACGGGGCCTACTTGTAAACAAGCCAGTAATAACTAGTATAGCAACGTGTTAGTAAATGTCTGCGCCAATGTTGTTAATAGCGCGCTGTTTAGCTTCTTAATGTTGTGAATTGTGATCGTGCACGGGTTAAGGCGGGTATTTCCCGGCGTGGCGACAAAGCGCGGACAAAAAATAGGGTGTTGTAAGCGGTATTGGCAGCGACAGCCAAGGGCGGTAGCGTGCCTGACGTGGTTTTCACAGGTTAAGAATTGTCTGGCCTTGCGGCAAAAGGAAGTCAGACTAATCTGTTGGTATTTATCACAATTTTCTTGCTTAACTGGAAAGAGAATTGGCCTAAATGCCGGGGAGTTCGCCGCAGTTTGTCTCGCTGGTTTAGTTAGTGCATCGCTCATTAATTACTCAGGCTTAGGCGTTAGGGATTAAGGGAAATAAAATAAAAGAGTCAAATATGCGCGATAATGAATTTACATATAAAAGTCTTCTGACAAAAATTTTACTGGCGTGCTCGGATTTAATTTGTTTCAACGCGGCATTGTTTATTGCACTCGCGCTGATTAATTCGTTCGCCGATTCTCCACTGGCAGATATTTCTGAAAAAGACCTCAACTTAAAAATCGCCACCCATGTCTGTCTGTCCTTAATTTGTACAGGCTGGTTCTGGGTTCGCCTGCGTCATTATACCTATCGCAAACCCTTCTGGTTTGAGCTGAAAGAGATCTTTCGTACCATTCTCATTTTCTCTGTCATCGATTTGTCAATTTCAGCATTATCACAATGGCAGATGTCCCGTTTTGTCTGGGTATTAACGTGGATTTTAGCGCTGGTGTTGATTCCGCTGGCGCGCGCTATTTCCAAACGCGTACTGAATCATTTCGGTATGTGGAAAAAGCAAACCATTATTATTGGCAGCAACCGTAACGCGCAGGAAGCCTGGCAGGCGCTGCAGAGCGAAGAGGTGATGGGCTTTGATGTGATCGCCTTCTTCGACGTCGATGGCAGTTGCCCGCAGGCCAGCATCTCCGGTGTACCGGTGCTGCATAACGAGCAGGAGCTATGGCAGCTGACCAACAGCGAAACCCAGTTTATCGTTGCGGTTGAGTTTGAGCAGAGTCAGCACCGCGACCGCTGGCTGAAAATGCTGGCGATGCATAACTGTCGCTCGGTCTCGGTTATCCCGACGTTGCGCGGCGTACCGCTGTACGGCACCGATATGGCTTATATCTTCAGCCATGAAGTGATGATTCTGCGTGTCAATAACAACCTGGCGAAACGCACCTCGCGTGTCCTGAAGCGGGCATTCGATATCGTCGGCGCGCTCAGCATCATCATCGCGCTGTCACCTGCGCTGCTGGTACTCGGCTTCATGGTTGGCCGTGATGGCGGACCACCGATTTACGGTCACGAACGTGTGGGTCTCAATGGCCGCAAGTTCAAGTGCCTGAAGTTCCGCTCGATGGTAATTAACTCGAAAGAGGTGCTGGAGGAGGTGCTGCGCACCGACCCGGTAGCCCGCGCCGAGTGGGACAAAGATTTCAAACTGAAAAACGATCCACGTATTACCAAAGTCGGTCATTTCATCCGTAAAACCAGCCTGGATGAGCTACCGCAGCTGTGGAACGTCGTGCGCGGTGACATGAGCCTCGTTGGCCCGCGCCCGGTGATTGAAGATGAACTCTGCCGTTATGCCGGTGATGTTGATTATTACCTGATGGCAAAGCCAGGCATGACGGGATTGTGGCAGGTCAGCGGTCGTAACGACGTTGACTATGAGACGCGCGTCTATTTCGATTCGTGGTATGTCAAAAACTGGTCGCTGTGGAATGACATCGCGATTCTGTTTAAGACGGTCGGCGTGGTACTCAAACGCGACGGCGCTTATTGATAGACAGCAAGGGCAGGGGACGAAATAACGTTCCCGCCTGATAACTGCCGGTGCTGGGAGTGTCTGTAACTGATAACTGCCATTATCGAGCCCGAACAGAGCGGGTTATTAAGCCGCTTAACGATAACCCACTTTAATTGAAGTCGTCTGCAATCAGGATGACAACATAAACCAGGGAGCTAATGATAATGAACCTCAGTTTCAGTGTTTAATTCCTTGCCTTTAATTTTTGTTAGACGCTTACACAGCGGCGTTTTCGCCTCTATCAATCATTAACTGATAGCGAAGAACCAGATGATAATGAAAACTAAATTGATACCGTTACTGGTATCCGCGACTTTCCTCTCCGGGTGCACCATCGAACCAGGTTCGCACCTTTCCACTAGCGGAAAAGATGTCATTGAGCAACAGGATAGCAATTTTGACATCGACAAATACGTTAACGTCTTCCCTCTGACGCCGCGTCTGGTTGAACAGATGCGTCCGAAGCCGCTGGTTGCTCAGGCTAACCCGCTGCTGCAGAACGAGATTCAGAGCTATCAATACCGCGTTGGCATCGGCGACGTACTGAACGTCACCGTATGGGATCACCCTGAGCTGACCACGCCGGCCGGTCAGTACCGTAGCGCCAGCGACACCGGTAACTGGGTGCAGGCAGACGGTACCATCTTCTATCCGTACATCGGTAAAGTGCGCGTTGCAGGCCGCACCGTGACGGAAATCCGCAGTGAAATCGCGCGTCGTCTGGCGCAGTTCATTGAAAGTCCGCAGGTGGATGTCAATGTGGCCGCGTTCCGTTCGCAGAAAGCCTACGTGACCGGTTCGGTCACCACCTCCGGCCAGCAGCCGATCACCAACGTGCCGCTGACCGTGCTGGATGCGGTGAACGCCGCGGGTGGCCTTGCCGCTGACGCCGACTGGCGCAACGTGGTGCTGACGCACAACGGCCGCGAGCAGCGCATTTCGCTGCAGGCGCTGATGCAAAACGGCGACCTGAGCCAGAACCATCTGCTCTATCCGGGCGATATCCTTTACGTACCGCGTAACGACGATCTGAAGATCTTCGTAATGGGCGAAGTGAAACAGCAGACCACGCTGAAGATGGACCGCAGCGGCATGACGCTGGCTGAAGCACTGGGTAACGCACAGGGCATGGATCAAACCACCTCTGACGCCACCGGCGTATTCGTCATTCGTCCGATTCGCGGTGCTAACCGCACCAAGATCGCCAACATCTATCAGCTGAACACCAAAGATGCGGCGTCGATGGTGATGGGCACCGAATTCCAACTGGAGCCGTACGACATTGTCTACGTCACCGCAACACCAATCACCCGCTGGAACCGCGTGATTTCCGGACTGCTGCCGACCATCGTGGGTATCGACGATGCAAGCTCCGCAGCGCTGCGTTTCCGCAACTGGTCGGACTAAGGTTTTACCATGATTAAGTCAGTGTTAGTCGTCTGCGTCGGCAACATTTGCCGCTCCCCCACCGGGGAGCGTCTGTTTAAACGCGCACTTCCGCATACCCGTATCGCTTCTGCCGGTCTTGGCGCCCTGAAGGGCCATCCGGCGGATAAGACGGCCAGCGCCGTCGCCGCTGAACATGGCGTCTCGCTGGACGGTCATGAGGCTCAGCAGTTAACGGCCAGCATGTGCCGTGACTTTGACCTGATTCTGGTAATGGAGAAGCGCCACGTTGAGCAGGTGAATCGCATCGATCCGGCCGCGCGGGGGAAGACCATGCTGCTGGGCCACTGGCTTAACCAACAGGAAATTGCGGATCCGTACAAAAAAAGCCGTGAGGCCTTTGAAGAGGTTTACGGGTTACTGGAAAACGCTACCCAGAAATGGGTTAACGTACTAAGCCGATAGTTGGGAATATCCATGAATATCAAAAACAAGGTTATGACTGCGCCAAAAGAAGATTCGAATGGATGGGATCTGGCGCATCTTGTGGGACAGCTGATCGATCATCGCTGGATCATCGTGGCGGTCACCGCTTTCTTTATGCTGATGGCAACGCTCTACACACTGTTTGCTACGCCAATCTATAGCGCGGACGCTATGGTGCAGGTGGAGCAGAAAAACACCGCCTCGGTGCTGAACGAATTACAGGATGTGATTCCGACCACGCCAGCATCAGACACCGAGATTCAGATCATCGAATCCCGCATGGTGATTGGTAAAACCGTTAACGACCTCGGTCTGGACACGGTCATTCAGCAAAACTACTTCCCGGTGATCGGTAAAGGTCTGTCGCGCCTGATGGGAAACAAGCCGGCGCAGATTGCCATTTCACGCCTGGAAATTCCGCGCAGCATTGACAAACGTACCGTTGAGCTGGAAGTCACCGGTCCGCAGACCTATACCGTGAGCAAAGACGGCGACGAGCTGTTCAAAGGCCGCGTGGGTCAGCTGGAGCAGCACGGCGACGTCACCATGCTGGTTAGCGGCATTCAGGCTGACGAAGGCACCAGCTTCAGCGTCACCAAGCTGAGCGACCTGCAGGCGATTAAAACCGTGCTGGGCGCGCTGACCGTCGCCGATAAAGGCAAAACCACCGGCGTGCTGGGCCTGGAGTTCCAGGATGAAGATCAGGAGCAGGCGAGCCGCGTGCTGAACCAGATCGTCAACAACTATCTGCTGCAGAACGTTGAGCGTAAGTCTGAGCAGGCGGAAAAGAGCCTCGAATTCCTGCGCACCCAGCTGCCTAACGTGCGTGCCAAACTGGATGATGCGGAAGACAAGCTGAACACCTTCCGTCGTCAGAACGAGTCGGTCGACATGTCGCTGGAAGCCAAATCGGCGCTCGACTCTTCCGTTAGCGTCCAGAGCCAGCTGAACGAGCTGACCTTCCGTGAAGCCGAAGTTTCCCAGCTGTTCACCAAAGACCACCCAACGTACCGCGCGCTGCTGGAAAAACGCAAAACGCTGGAAGCGGAACAGGCACAGCTGAACAAGAAAATCTCGGCCATGCCGCAGACCCAGCAGGAGATTCTGCGTCTGACGCGTGACGTGCAGGCCGGTCAGGAAATCTACATGCAGCTGCTGAACCGTCAGCAGGAACTGGGCATTAGCAAGGCCAGCACCGTGGGTGATGTGCGCATCATCGACCGTGCTGAAACCAGCACCAGCCCGGTGGCACCAAAGAAACTGCTGATTATTGTCGCGGGCCTGATTGTTGGTCTGATGCTGTCGGTTGGTCTGGTGCTGCTGAAAGCACTGTTCCACCACGGTATCGACAATCCGGAGCAGCTGGAAGAGCTGGGCATGAACGTCTATGCCAGCGTACCGCTCTCCGAGTGGCAGCGTAAGAAAGACACCGAAGCGCTGGCGCGACGCGGCAGCAAAGAGAAGTCGGATCCGCACAACACCCTGCTGGCGCTGGGTAACCCGACTGACCTCTCCATTGAAGCGATTCGTAGCCTGCGCACCAGCCTGCACTTCGCCATGATGGAAGCGAAAAACAATATCCTGATGATCACCGGTGCCAGCCCGGGTATTGGTAAAACCTTTATCTGTGCCAACCTGGCGACGCTGGTATCCAAAGCAGGTCAGCGCGTACTGTTCATCGATGGTGATATGCGCCGCGGCTATACCCACGAGCTGCTGGGTGCGGATAACAAGACCGGCCTGTCTAACGTACTGTCAGGCAAGAGCGAGTTCTCGCCGGCGATGATTCAGAAGGGCGTGTACGGTTTTGACTTCCTGCCGCGCGGTCAGGTGCCACCGAACCCGTCTGAACTGCTGATGCATCGTCGCATGCAGGAGCTGCTGGACTGGGCGAGCAAGAACTATGACCTGGTGCTGATCGATACGCCGCCGATTCTGGCTGTGACCGACGCTTCCATCATCGGTAAGCTGGCCGGTACTTCGCTGATGGTGGCGCGTTTCGAAACCAACACCACCAAAGAGCTGGATGTTAGCTACAAGCGCTTCGCCCAGAACGGTATCGAGATTAAAGGCGTCATCCTCAACGCCGTGGTCCGTAAAGCGTCGAATGCCTATGGTTATGGCTACGACTATTACAACTACGAATACGGCAAAGAGAGCAAAAGCTAAGCACTATCGGGGGCGGATTTTCCGCCCCTTTTTATGACTAAAATGCGTTAGCGAGGTGCGCATAAATGCGCACCCTACGTGGACGGTGCAGGAGAATTGACCTCTTTGCTGGTGCGCATAAATGCACTGACGGTCAGAACCGTGCCCGAGGCTGTAGGGTCGCCATTCATGGCGACCGGCAAACCGCTTTCTCGAACATAACGCCATGCATGGCGACTAAATTTTTCGGTGCGTTTTGCACCATCCAACATACACACAGCACAATCTTAGGTATTTCCGTGACGGTACGAAAAGTCTTTTTGAAAAAGAATACTAACGGCATGATTTTTCAGAACAAAGCCGATTCCTTTCTACAGGCCGCTCGCGTTACCGTTGAATCTGGAACAGCTGTTTAAGAGGTGCTGGCAATGCAGGACATCCGCTTCTCAATTGTAATTCCCGCTTATAACGCGTCGAAATCGATTGTCACGACGCTGGATTGCGTCAAAGCGCAAACCTATCGCAACTTTGAAGTCATCATCGTGGATGACAAATCCGCCGATGCCGCGGAACTGGCGCAGGTGGTGCGCGGCGAGCGCTATCAGGATCTGGACATCAAACTGGAGCTGTCTGAGGTCAAACTCAACGGCGCCGGCGCGCGCAACAAAGGTATTGAACTGGCGCAGGGCGACTTCATCAGCTTCCTCGACGCCGACGACGAGTGGCACGCGGACAAGCTACTGGAAGTTTGCGATACCATCCGCAAGCTGGAAGCGCAGGGTAAATCGCGCTATGTCATCTTCAGCCAGGTCAATATTCATCAGGACGGCAGCTTCCTCAAAGTGATGCCGATGCAGCCGCCGGGTAAGAACGAGACCGTGGCGGAGTACCTGTTTGGCTGTTACGGCTTTATCCAGACCAGTACCATCGTGCTGAAACGCGAAGATGCCGCCAGAATCCAGTTTGATGCGCGCTATATTCGCCATCAGGATTATGACTTCTGCATCCGCGCCGACCGCATGGGCTATGAATTTGTGATGATCGCCAAACCGCTGGCGACCTACCATCTGGTGACCAAATTTGGTTCCAAACACAAAGGCGAGTCGGTGAAGTACTCCTTCTTCTGGCTCGACACCATGAAGCCGCACCTGACGGCGCGCGATATCCATACCTACAAAGCGTTCAAGCTGCCGCTGCGCTACAAAATGGATGGCAATTCGCTGCTGGCCAGCGTCAGTTTTGCGCGCTACTTCTTCCTCACCAACCGTGATAACCGCGCCTACTTCATCAATCGCCTGGTCGATAAGCTGAAGTCGCGCTTCACGGGGCGAAGAGCGGTTTCCTGATCGATTTATGACTTTCACTTGCTCCCGCAGCGGGAGCATTTTTTCGGTTCCTGACACTCCGGGTATACAAATGACAAATCATGTTGGCACCATCGGTATCGTGATGCCGATGTACAACGCGCGCAACACCGTGCTGCGTGCGGTTGAGTCGATCGTGAATCAGACCTACAGCGACTGGCATCTCTACCTGGTCAATGATAAATCCACCGATGATTCACTCGCTTTTGTGCGCGAGCACTGCCAGGACGCGCGCATCACTATCCTCAGCAACGAGGTCAACCTCGGCGCGGCGGAAACGCGCAACGTGGGCCTGCGCGCGGCCAAAGAGGAGATCATTGCGTTTCTCGACAGCGATGACGAATGGCACGCGGAGAAACTGGCCGAGCAGGCCGCGGCGCTGGCCGCCGGTGACGACTTCGTCATCACCCATTATCACTACAAAACCAAAACCGCCGATCACGACATCAACTACCACAAACCTTATCTGCAGCAGGAAAACTTCGTGAAGAAGCAGTATCGCGTCTGCTTCTCCTCGGTGTGTTTCCGACGTCCGCCACAGGGCATCTTCTTCCAGCGTAAAGGCCATGAAGACTTCCTGTTCCTCTATGAGCTGTTCCTCCGCTACAAACAAGCCCGGGTGATCCAGAAGACGCTGGTCAACTACTACGAGCTGGGCGATTCGCTGTCGCGTAACAAAAATAAAGCGGCGAAATGGCACCTCGAATTATTAAGAATTATCTATAAAAACAATCCTTTAAAAATCTATTACTATTACGGCTGGTATATGGTGAATGGGGTTCTTTTCACCCTTAAACATCGCTAAGACCCTGTGTCCTTCGCGCTGCCGCTACGTTGGCTGCGCACGTCCATCCCGGTCACTTACTTGAGTAAGCTCCCGGGAATGAACGCACTTGCCGCCTTGCGGCAACGCAAATGACTTGGGTCTGGATTTGAGCAATTTGAGGTGAAAAGTATCAGATGAAAAAGATTGTTTTGGTTATTAAGGATGCCTACTCCTACGCAGGCACGGAGAACATCTGCAACTTCATGTCGGAGTGCCTCGGTGAAGAGCATGCCGTCACCATTTACTCGCTGGAAGGGCACGGCAAAACCTTTTACCCGTTTGAGCGGGTGAAAGAGATTGTCAGCTTCGAAGGCCACAGCAACCCGATTAAAAGTGCCGTGGCGCGCATCCATCAGGAGGGCTTCGACAGCGTATTCCTGATCAGTATGGGGCGCCTGAGCGTGATGTTTGCCTTCTGGAACCTGATGGCAATGAAGAAAAAAACCTTCAAAGCCTACGCCTGCGAGCACATCGCTATTAACTCGTTCAGCAAGCCGATCAAACTGCTGAAGTGGCTGCTGCTGCGCTACTACGACCAGGTGATCGTGCTGACTGACAAAGACCATCAGGTCTTCACCCGCTGGCATATCCCCAGCCAGCAAATTCCTAACCCGGTGGTGTACAAATCCTGGCAGCGCGAGACGCGCAGCCGTCAGGCGCTGGCGGTAGGCCGCCTCGATAACCAGAAGGGCTTCGACCTGCTGCTGGATATCTGGGCCGACTTCAGCAAAAAACACCCGGAGTGGAAGCTGGTGATCGCCGGTGACGGCGAACTGCGCCAGCAGCTGCACGATCAGGCCGCGGCGCTGGGCATCACCGGCAGCGTTAACTTTGTCGGCAAAGTCAGCAATATCAATGATTACTACCGCGACAGCGACATGGCGCTGATGACTTCACGTTATGAAGGACTGCCGCTGGTACTGCTGGAAGCCAAATCCTGGTCGCTGCCGGTGGTGGCCTATGACTGTCCGACCGGACCGCAGGAGATCATCAACCACGGCGAAGATGGTTTCCTGGTGCCAATGAACGACAAAGCCACTTTCCTGGCGCGCATGGAGCAGCTGGCCAGCGACGATCGCCTGTTCTTTGCTATGAGCGAAAAGACCAAAGAGACGGCGCTGAAGTTTGACGGTAATCAGATCAAACAGAGCTGGCTGGCGCTGGTGTAATCACTTTTATCGTGCCTCGGGGATACCTTTTCGGCCGCCATGCGGCCCCATGACCACGGGATTGTTAGCATGAAAAGAAGAGAAGTCTTGCAAACTGCAGCCTCCTCCATTGTTGCCGCGCTGTCGGTGAGCGCGTTTTCCAGTTACGCCGCTAAAAGTGGTCAGCCGGCGCTGAAAGCGGTTGATGCCTCCAGCGTCCCGCCGGGCGATGTGCCGATTCTGACGCCGGAAAACGTCTATACCATGCCACCGCAGTTCTGGCAGAACTTTGAGGGCAAACTGTGGATTGGCGCAGCAGGCAAAGATGCCAGCCAGGCCGGCAACCAGATTCCGGTGTATCTGCGTGACGCCAGCGGCAAGGTTTCCCAGGTGAGCCAGCCAATTGCGCTCAATAAAGGCAACTTTGCCCAGTTCATTCACGATAACGCCGCGTTAATCGCCAATCCTGCGCACTCGATGGTGGTGGAAGATAACCAGGGCAATACGCTGTTTTCCATCAGCGACGTGTCGCGCCCGAACGCCAGCAACTTCAGCCAGCGTCTGGCGCAGCCGAACGGCTATCAGCTGATCGGCGAAATTCCGTCGGTGGAAGAGCTGCGTAAAACCCGACCGCTGTTTGCCGGGGCGAAAATCAAGCTGAAAAGCTGGCACGAAGGGCTGGAAGTGGGCGGCGGCGAGTTCGTCGGCGTGTATGGCGAAGGCGAAGATGATGGCGGCGTGATTTTCAGCGGCAGCGGGTTCTACTGGCGCCGCGTGGTGGAGGATTTCAACCGCCTGACGCTGTTTGACTTCGGCGCCATCGCCGATGGCAAAACCGATACGGCACCGGCGATCAAAGCCATGTATCAGTGGTCGCTTAAGGCTAACCAGCAGATCTGCGTGCAGTTTCCGGCAGGCACCTTCTTCGTGACCGGCTGTGACTTTGGCGATCAGCAGCAACGCTTCTTCCGCATTTCCGGCGCGATGGTTAACTTCGGCTATTTCCCGGCGACCACGCTGGTATCTGACGGTCGTTCCGAATTCCTGTTCCAGGTGAATGCGCGCTGGACCGAAATCTCCAACCTGATCTTCAACGGTCAGAACGACAAGCGGCCAAACAAACAGGGGCTGTTCCGCAACACCTGTCCGGGCGGCCAGTTCTTCCGCGGTGCCTGCCTGCGCTTCAACCGCGTCGGCGGCACCTCGATCAGCCTGCTGGATACGCTGGACTGCAAAATCGACCAGTGGTACGCCGACACCTGTACCGGTGACGTGATCAAAGCCAGCTGGTCCGGACAGAAACAGGGTGCGTGGGACCACAGTACGGCGATTGAGCTGTCGAACTTCAACGCCCAGCGCTGTACCGGCGGCATGGTGCTCAACCTGCCGCGCTGCAGCCAGTCGATCATTCATAACGGCTGGATTGAGCACAGCGAGCACCCCGGCGATATCTCGAACGGTCAGTGGATCATTGATGCGCTGAGCCTGGAAGATTGCAAAAACCCGCTGAACGCGCGCAATTCCCGCCTCAACATGCGCCAGACCAATCTGCAGTCTGGCAGCTGGATCGATAACTCGCTGGAAGGCGAGCGCTGGTTGAATATCTGGGAGATGGGCTCAACGCGGGTGGAGTCTTACGGCGTGGCCATCGACGGCAGCCTGAAATACAACTACATCACGTCGCGTTTCCGTCTGACCAACAACACCAATCAGGCCACCTGGTTCGAGCTGGGGAATTTTTACTCGCCCACCGTGGGTGACAGCTGGGAGATCGAGTTGTTTGGTCAGTCGCAGTTCAGCAACGGCAGCGACAAACAGCCGCTGCTCGACGTGATGGGCGGTAAACAGACCGGCGGTCGCGCAGTGATTCATCTGCAGCGCAAAACCAGCAAGGCGGAAGCCAGCTGGTCTGCGGAAGGCAGTTCGCCGGTGCTGGAGGTGCGCGTCGATGCGCGCAGCGATACCGATAGCAAAGTGTTCGTCAAACTGGCGGGCTGGACGCCGACGGCGGTGGTGCTGATTAAGAGCACCGCCAAAGACCGGTTCCTCACCGGCCGCTGCGCGCGCGTTGATGCCACCATGGCGCAGGGCAGTCCGACCAGCGGCAGCCAGCCGGCCCCGCAACGGTTTAGCCTGCACAACGGTAAAGCCGGCATCGGCGGCAACGAGCAGGGCGATTTGCTGCTGGCGTCGCGCGCGCTCAAGCCCGAAGAGGTAGATACGCGCCAGCCGAAGGGGTTTGTTTCAGTGGTGATCAACGGCGAGCAGGTGGCGCTGCCGTATTTTGCGCTGAAGTCGTGAGGGTGAGCGGCGGTCGCCATGAATGGCGACCCTACGTCTGTGCACTTCTCATCATCGCGCACAGGACTTGTAGGGTGCGCATTTATGCGCACCGTATACCGGCGAAGCAGGGCGCGGATTGATACCCAGCGCAGCGCCAGATATGTAGGGTGCGCATTTATGCGCACCGCCAAACAGGTAACGCATTTACGTCACAACAGGCAGTCGTTAATTTCGGGCCGCTGGCCCATTAGCAGTTTTTTCTTACAGAGTTCACTTAGCCAGTATGGAACTGGCGGCTTGTAAAAAATTACAAAAATTTATCTGGAGTTTTTATGAAGATTTTATTGGTGGGTAACCATACCTGTGGAAATCGTGGGGATGGCGCGATTTTACGTGGACTGATTGATTCATTACAGGCCGCGCGTGGGGATCTGGATATCGATGTCATCAGCCGCTATCCAACCAGCTCCGGATATTTACTGCAGCAGCACATCCAGCAGGATTCGCTGTTTCTGCACAACAGTAAGGCGCCAAAAGGGCTGGTCAGCAGCCTGAAGCGCAAAGTCGCCAACCGTCTGATGCCGGACATCATGATGGCGCACCTTGGCAAAGGTGGCGTGTATAAATCCTTCTCGGTGCCGCCGCATCTGGCGGAATTCACCCGCAGGCTGGCGAAATATGACGCCATCATTCAGGTCGGTGGCTCGTTCTTCGTCGATCTGTACGGTGTTACCCAGTTTGATCACGCGCTGTGCGCGCTGATGGCGAAGAAGCCGCTGCACATGATCGGTCACTCGGTGGGCCCGTTCGAAAACCCGCGCGTCAATGCGCTGGCAAACTTTGTTTTTGACCGCGTCGACAGCCTGGTGCTGCGCGAAGAGGTCAGCCTCGATCGCCTGAAGCAGGATGGCGTGACCACCAGCCGGGTGAAGAAGGGCGTGGACACCGCATTTCTGGTGCAGGCGCGCGAGGTGGAAAATCCGAGCCACAACCTGCTCCACTGGCAGAACATCATTCAGTCGCGCAAAACCATCGCTATCACCGTGCGTGAGCTGGCACCGTTCGACAAACGTCTTGGCGTTACGCAGAAAGAGTATGAAGCCGCGTTTGGCCGGGTGATCAACGCCATGATCGCCGAAGGTTATCAGGTGGTGGCGTTCTCCACCTGTACCGGCATCGACAGCTATGCCAAAGATGACCGTATGGTGGCGCTGACGCTGCGCGACCACGTTGAGCAGCCGGAGCACTACCATGTGATCATGGACGAGTTCAACGACCTGGAACTCGGCATCCTGCTCAGCCACTGCCATCTCACCATCGGCACGCGCCTGCACTCGGCAATCATTTCCATGAACTTCGGCACGCCAGCCGTGGCCATCAACTACGAGCACAAATCACTCGGCGTGATGAACCAGCTGGGTCTGCCGCAGATGGCCACCGATGTGCAGAGCCTGATGGATGGCTCGCTGATCGACAAAGTGCAAACGGTGCTGGCGGACTATGACAACGTGAAGCAAAAAGTGAACACCGCGGTGGCGCAGGAGCGTGAAATCGGCAACCGCATCACCGAAGAAATTCTCAACGTCCTGGGGTAAGTGATGAAGCTAACCTTTTTCACCATGCGTTTTCCGGTTGCCTCTGAGACGTTTGTCCTCAATCAGGTGACGCATTTCATCGATGCCGGCTATGACGTCGAGATCATCTCGGTGTTTCCGGGCGACATGATCAACCGTCATGCCGCGTTCGATGAGTACAATCTGGCGGCGAAAACCCACTATCTGCTGCCGGAAGAGAAGGTATCAAACCTCGACAAACTGACCCAGCGCATCGGGCTGATGCTGCCGAAAATCGCCAAACCGGCGCTGCTGAAGTCGCTTAACGTTGGCCGCTACGGTGCGCAGGCGAAAAAGCTGCTGCTGCCAGCCATTGTGGCAAACGCCCGGCAGACCTTTACCGCCGATGTGTTCCTGGTGCACTTCGGCTATGCCGGTGCGCTGGCGAATAAACTGCGCGAGCTGGGGGTACTGAAGGGCAAGCAGGCGACGGTGTTCCACGGCGCTGACATCTCGCGTCGCCACATTCTTGAAGAGCACAAACAGGATTACATCAACCTGTTCAGACAGAGCGAACTGATGCTGCCGATCAGCCATCTGTGGGAGAACAAGCTGATTGAGATGGGCTGTCCGCGAGAGAAAGTGCACGTCACGCGTATGGGCATCGAGCCGGAGAAGTTTAATTTCCAGCCACGCGACGCGTTCCACAAACCGCTGCGCATCGTTTCGGTGGCGCGCCTGACCGAGAAAAAAGGGCTGGACGTGGCGGTCAAAGCCAGTGAAATCCTGCGCGATAACGGCGGTCAGTTCCAGTTCACCATCATTGGTAACGGCGAGCAGGACGGCATGATGCGCGAGCACATCACGCGTGCTGGCCTGGAAGACATGGTGACCATGCCGGGCTTCAAGCCGCAGGAGGAGATTCGTCAGGCGCTTAGCGAGGCCGACATCTTCCTGCTGCCGTCGAAAACCGCCGCCGATGGCGATATGGAAGGCATTCCGGTGGCGCTGATGGAAGCGATGGCGGTTGGTTTACCGGTGGTGTCCACCTACCACAGCGGCATCCCGGAGCTGATTCAGAATAACGTCAGCGGCTGGCTGGTATCGGAAAATGATGCCGACGAGCTGGCGGACACGCTGCTGCGCCTGTCGCGCGGCGACGTTGACGTTGCACCGGTGGTGGCCGCAGCGCGCCATAAAGTGGAAACCGAGTTCAATCAGCACATCGCTTACGGTGAGCTGGCGAAAATTCTGGAGCGCATGGTGTGAGTGGATTAAAAAAACAGGCGGTGTGGCTGTTTGGCAGCACCTGCTTTGCCGCGCTGCTGCAGGTGCTGCAGCTGGCGGTGCTGGCGCGCAAGCTTGAAGCGCACGAGCTGGGTTTGCTGGCGATCATCAACGCCATTCTGGCGGTGGCTACCGTGCTGCAGGACATGGGCATGAGCAGCTACATCGTGCATCGTCAGGAGATTACACGTCGTGAGCAGAGCACTATTTACTGGGTTAACGTCTCGCTGAGCTTCTGTACCGGTTTAATCATGCTGGCCATCGCCTGGCCGGTGGCGTGGTTCTACCATCTGCCGGAGCTGACGGCGCTGATTATGCTCACCAGCCTCAACTTCCTCGTGCTCGGTCACCTGTCGCAGTATCAGGCGCACTATGTGAAAACCAAACGCATGGTGACGCTGGCGAAGATTGAGATGGGCACTAAGCTGTTTGCCTTCCTGTGTACGGTGGCGATGCTCTATTTCACCTCGCTGACGGTGGCGGCGGCGATTCTCGGGCTGTTCATCAACGCCTTCACGCGCATTCTCTGCATGATCTACTTTGGCGAGAAGTCGTGGCGGCCAACCTGGGAGTTCGACGGCAAAACCTTTGTCAGCGCGGTGCGTTACGGTATCTATCAGTTGGGTTCGCAGACCATTAACCAGCTGCGTACTCAGGCCGATGCGCTGATCGTCGGTAAAGTGATGGGTGCCGAAATGCTGGGGATTTACTCACTGGCGAAAGAGCTGATTCTGCAGCCGCTGAAACTGGT
This sequence comes from Type-C symbiont of Plautia stali, assembly GCF_059730935.1. Classification (NCBI taxonomy): domain Bacteria; kingdom Pseudomonadati; phylum Pseudomonadota; class Gammaproteobacteria; order Enterobacterales; family Enterobacteriaceae; species Type-C symbiont of Plautia stali. The sequence continues at coordinate 1,566,384 of NZ_AP035923.1, forward strand.
GTCGCCGGTGATTAACCGCCTGGCGCTGCCGCGCTTTGCCGAGAAGCAGCACGATCCCGAGCAGCTGAAAAAACTGTTCCTCAAGGGCACCTTCGTCATCATGCTGTTCAGCAGTGCGATGTACCTGGCGATTGGTATTCTCTCTCCGGTGATTGTGCGTGTGCTGTATGGCGCCTCGCACGAGCAGGTGTATCACCTGATCCCACTGATGCTGCTGTTCGGTATGCTGCGCCCGATGGGCGGCCTGACCGGCGCGATCTCCCAGGCGAACGGACGCACCAACGTCGAGTTCTACTGGAATATCGTCGCCAGCCTGGTGGTGGTGGTGGTGCTGGCCACTACGTGGATCTGGCCGAACGTGATTTACGTGGCGCTGACGCTGTCGATTTCACAGGTGCTGATCTCCGCCTTCGCGCATCCGTTCTTCATCAAACCGGTGATTGGCATCCGCTTTATGCCGTATGCGCGCCAGTGGGTGTCGGTGTCGGTGGTGTTTGTCGGCCTGATGCTGCTGGTGAATCATTTCAACCTGTTCGTGATGCCCGAGTGGTTTGAGGGCTGGCTGTAAGCGGTGATGACGGGAGTGGTCGTCGGCAACGGCGACCGCCCGGCATCATCAGATGTGATCGGTGACTGACGTGCAGCTGCCGGTGCGCATCAATGCGCACCCTACAAAAACCTGCCGTGATCCTGTAGGGGCGCCATTCATGGCGACCTTTCAAAATCAGATGTGGACGGTGAATGACGTGCAGCTGCCGGTGCGCATCAAATGCGCACCCTACAAAAACCTGCTGTGATCCCGTAGGGGCGCCATTCATGGCGACCTTTCAAAATCAGATGTGATCGGTGACTGAAGTGCAGCTGCCGGTGCGCATCAAATGCGCACCCTACAAAAACCTGCTGTGATCCTGTAGGGGCGCCATTCATGGCGACCTTTCAAAAATACGCTTCCATCTTCGCCCCAATGATGTTTGCGCAACGCCGGTCTGAACGCTCAACAATCACTGGCCTCACCGGTCATCGCTCATCACTCTGCCTTCCACTGTTTTTCAGCCATTTAGCCGCTTTTTTTTCCCGCCTGATTACCGGGTGGCAGATGGACTCTTTGACGATTTTTTATGTGTTGACAGAGAGTTAGTGCCGGTTTTTCAGATAAAGATTATACTTGCTTAACCGGCCGATCCTGCATAATCGACCCCACGTATTCACTTCATGAAATGGAATAAATATGACCAAGCTTAAAGCAGTAATCCCGGTTGCGGGTCTCGGTATGCATATGCTCCCTGCGACTAAAGCCATTCCGAAAGAGATGCTGCCTATCGTCGATAAACCAATGATTCAGTACATTGTCGACGAGTGCGTGGCGGCGGGCATCAAGGAGATTGTGCTGGTCACCCATGCTTCCAAAAATGCAGTGGAAAACCACTTCGATACCACCTACGAGCTGGAAGCGTTGCTAGAAGCGCGCGTGAAACGCCAGCTGCTGAGCGAAGTGCAGTCAATCTGCCCGCCGGGCGTGACTATCATGAACGTGCGTCAGGCGAACCCGCTGGGTCTTGGCCACTCGGTACTGTGTGCCCGTCCGATGATTGGCGACAACCCATTTGTGGTGGTCCTGCCAGACGTGCTGCTGGATGACTCTACCGCTGACCACCTGCGTTACAACCTTGCCGCGATGGTGGCACGCTTCGAAGAGACCGGCCGCAGCCAGGTTCTGGCGAAACACATGCCGGGCGAAGACCTGTCTGAGTATGGCGTGCTGACCACCGAGCAGCCGCTGGATAACCCGGGCGATATCAGCACCATCACCAACTTCGTAGAAAAACCTGAGCATCCGTCCGAGCTGAACTCAGACCTGACCGCCGTGGGCCGTTACGTGCTTTCTGCGGATATCTGGGGTGAACTGGAGCGCACTGAGCCAGGTGCCTGGGGCCGTATCCAGCTGACCGATGCCATCGCCTCTCTGAGCCAGAAAAAACCGGTTGATGCTCAGCTGCTGACCGGCACCAGCTTCGACTGCGGTCGTAAACTCGGCTACATGCAGGCCTTCGTCTCGTACGGTCTGCGCAACAACACCCAGGGCCGCGATTTCCGCGAAGCAATCCAAAAAATTCTGGCAAAATAATCTCTTTCCCCGCCGCGCAGGTTGCGCGGTTTTAAAGGAGTACACATGGCTATTTTGGTAACGGGCGGAGCAGGGTACATCGGCTCCCATACGGTGCTGGCGCTGTTAGAGCGCGGCGACGACGTTGTAGTCCTGGATAACCTTTGCAATGCCTCGCGCGAAGCAATCAATCGCGTTGAGAAGCTGGCCGGTAAGAAAGCGGTCTTCGTTGAAGGCGACATCCGCGACCGCGCCTGCCTGCGCGATCTGTTTGCCAGCAATGACATCTCAGCCGTCATCCACTTCGCCGCGCTGAAAGCGGTAGGCGAATCCACGCGCATGCCGCTGGAATATTACGAAAACAATGTCGCCGGGACCGTGGTGCTGCTGGAAGAGATGCGCGCCGCTGGCGTGTGGAACTTTATCTTCAGCTCATCCGCCACCGTGTATGGCGCTGACGCACCGGTTCCGTACGTCGAAACGACGCCGATTGGTGGCACCACCAGTCCGTACGGCACCTCCAAGCTGATGATTGAGTTCGTGATGCGCGACTTCGCCAAAGCCGAGCCGAACTTCAAAGCCATCGCGCTGCGCTACTTCAACCCGGTCGGCGCGCACGAATCCGGTGAGATTGGCGAAGACCCAACCGGTATTCCGAACAACCTGCTGCCGTACATTGCGCAGGTGGCGATTGGGCGTCTGGACAAGCTGGGCGTGTTTGGCGATGACTACGCGACGCCAGATGGTACCTGCCAGCGCGACTACATTCACGTCGTCGACCTGGCGGAAGGGCACCTGAAAGCGCTGGATCACCTGCCAAAAGTTGAAGGCTACAAAGCTTACAACCTCGGCGGCGGCAAAGGCTTCTCAGTACTGGAGATGATCAAGGCATTTGAGCAGGCGTCCGGTAAACAGATTCCGTTCGAGTTCAAACCGCGTCGCGACGGCGATCTGCCGGCGTTCTGGGCGGATGCCAGCCTGGCCAACAAAGAACTCGACTGGCGCGTCACGCGCGGTATCGATGCGATGATGCGCGATACCTGGAACTGGCAGTCGAAGAACCCGAATGGGTTTGAGTGACTAGTCGTAACACCAGTTAAGTTAAAAGCCTGTCATAGACAGGCTTTTTGCATTTCATCGGATTAGTCTAATCTTTGAGCACCATTGATTAGCTGTCACTTTCTTAAAGATTATGAAAATGCTAGGATTTGTGCTGTTTAAATTAGTGGCATGTTTGGTACGTATTTTGATGGCTAAAGATTCGCTCTCATAAGATTCAGTCCTGCATGTTTCGCTATTAATCTATGATTTGTAAACGACTTTCGAAGGTGAACCTAATTTTTAGTACAGATTGGTTAGATTCAAACCTTATGTGCACTGGTAGCTGTGAGCCAGGGGCGGTAGCATTCATCTTTTGCTGAGAAGTCCAGCATAGAGTTGCAACATTAAGCGAAGCGCTTATCAACAAGGCATATTTGAGCAATATATATGAAGTATAATTTTGGCTATCTCATTGATCTTATTGCAGTAATCACAGAGAAAGAGTTAAAGGTACGATATAAAAGCAGTTTTCTAGGTTATCTATGGTCAATTGCAAATCCTTTACTTTTTGCAATGATTTATTATTTTATTTTTAAGTTGGTAATGAGAGTTCAAATACCAAATTATACAGTTTTTCTTATTACCGGATTATTTCCGTGGCAATGGTTTGCAAGCTCAGCTAATAATTCACTTTTTTCATTTATCGCCAACGCTCAAATCATAAAGAAAACTGTTTTTCCAAGGTCAGTTATTCCTTTTAGTAATGTGTTAATGGAGTTTTTGCATTTTCTTTGTACAATTCCAGTTATCGTTGTTTTTCTTTATATTTACGATATGAGCCCATCCATTTCCTGGCTATGGGGAATTCCATTGATAGGATTTGGACAAATGATGCTGACTTATGGCCTGGCATTAATGTTGTCGACACTGAATCTTTTCTTTCGAGACTTGGAAAGGTTTGTAAGTCTGGGGATTATGCTGATGTTTTATTGTACCCCTATTCTTTATTCAGTTGATTTAATTCCTGAAGCTTATAGATGGATTATAGGGACTAACCCTTTATCGCTAATGATTGTTTCATGGCGTGATCTTTTTATGCATGGTACGATAAATTACACTACTCTTTCGCATATTTATTTATCAGCGCTCGTAATGATGGTCGTTGGTGTTTGGGTATTCAATAAATTGAAATTCCGTTTCGCTGAGATTTTGTAATGACAGTAGCAATTGAATTTAAAAACGTAACTAAACGCTATCCTCTATATCATCATATCGGCTCAGGAATTAAGGAGCTAATTTTTAATCCCAAGAGAGCGTTATCAATGCTTTCTGGACGTTCGTATCTGGCCATTGAAGACATATGTTTTCAGGTTAATAAGGGTGAATCGGTAGCATTGATTGGACGAAATGGTGCGGGGAAAAGTACCTCATTATCGCTCGTCGCTGGTGTTATTAAGCCCACGAGTGGCAGCGTGGAAGTAAGCGGCCGAGTTGCATCAATGCTTGAGCTTGGTGGCGGTTTTCATCCTGAGTTGACCGGTCGGGAAAATATTCGGCTTAATGCGACGCTTTTGGGATTACGAAGAAAAGAACTTAATAAAAGAATAGATAAAATAATTGAATTTTCTGAATTAGGTGAATTCATTGATGAGCCGATCCGGGTTTACTCAAGTGGAATGCTCGCCAAATTGGGCTTTTCGGTAATAACTCAGGTTGATCCTGATATTCTTATAATCGATGAAGTCCTAGCAGTTGGTGATATAAGTTTTCAGAGGAAATGTATTAATACCATAAATGACTTCAAGAGTAAGGGTGTCACAATTCTTTTTGTAAGTCACAGTATGAGTGATATCGAAAAAGTATGTAATAAAGTTATCTGGATTGAGAATCATAAAGTCAGAAAGATTGGCGACAGCAAGAGTGTTATTGCTGAATATAAAGAATTTATGCAGCAATAATCTTGTAAGGAATAAGTGATGAAGAAAAATATTTTAATTGTAGGTGCTGGTTTTTCAGGTGCAGTTATTGCGCGAGAATTAGCTGAGCAAGGTCACAAAGTAAAAGTTATCGATGTTCGCAAACATGTTGCTGGAAATTGCTACAGCGAAATTGATGAAACAACCGGCGTTACGGTTCATACATATGGGCCTCATATTTTCCATACCGATAATGAAGAAGTCTGGAATTATCTGAACCTTTATACTGAGATGATGCCATATGTAAATCGTGTCAAAGCAACAGTAGATGGAAAAGTTTTTTCTTTGCCGATAAATTTACATACTATAAACCAATTTTTTGGCACAACGCTTTCTCCAGACGAAGCGAAAAAATATATAGAAGAGAAAGGTGAGTCTTCCATTATTAACCCACAAACCTTTGAAGAACAGGCCCTACGCTTTGTAGGTCGTGAGTTATACGAAGCTTTCTTCAAAGGGTACACCATCAAACAATGGGGAATGCAACCCTCACAACTGCCCGCTTCGATACTCAAAAGGCTTCCTGTTAGATTCAACTATGATGATAATTACTTTAATCATAAATTCCAGGGAATGCCTAGAGACGGCTATACAGTCATTGTTGAAAAAATTCTCACTCATGAAAACATTGAAGTTCAGCTAAATACTGAATTTGATAAAAATAGAATCAATGAATTTGATCATGTCTTCTATAGCGGTGCTCTTGATGGCTTTTATGAACATCAATTCGGCCGCTTAGGTTATAGAACCCTTGATTTTGAGAAGTTCTATCATGAAGGAGATTACCAGGGGTGTGCAGTAATGAATTACTGTGAACAAAAAGTACCCTATACTCGAATTACTGAACATAAATACTTTGCTCCCTGGGAAAAGCACGCTGGTTCAGTATGTTATAAAGAATATAGCCGTGCCTGTGAGGAAAATGATATTCCTTACTACCCGATCAGGCAGGTTGGTGAAATGCAAATGCTTGAAAAATACTTAGAGTTAGCTGAGCAGGAGCAAAAAATTACTTTTATTGGACGATTAGGAACATATCGTTATTTAGATATGGATGTTACGATTGCCGAAGCATTGAATACAGCTCGTGTCTATCTGGATACCATCAAAAACGAGAATCAGATGCCTGCATTTACGGTTTCAGTCAGATGAATGTAAGCGCTTTAATTGTAACATTCAATAGATTAGACAAACTCGAATACACAGTAATGGCAACAAGGAAGTTGCCATTCCAACATATTATTATTGTTAACAACGCTTCAACAGATGGCACAACAGAATGGCTTAACTGTGTTGACGACCCCAGAATTGTTGTGCTTCATAAAGTGGATAATAACGGAGGTGCAGGTGGCTTTCGTTATGGTGCAGAATATATATCGAAAAATATTCAAACTGATTGGATCCTATTTTACGATGATGATGCTTATCCACACACAGAATTTTTGAAACGATTTAAAAATTTAAAGCCAAAATCTGATGAGATCTATTGTGCTGTTGTGAAAAACAGATTGGGTGAGATTTGTAAGATGAATCTTCCATGGAAACTAAATACTCACTCATTCTTAGACAATATACGTTACCTAAAACAACCATCGGATTATGTCGCAAATCCAGAGTTATCTTCAGAAGTGATTTCATTTTCATTCGTTGGTGTACTTATTCCCGCGAAAATTTTAATCAAGACTTATGGTTACATCAAACCGGAACTTTTCATCTATTATGATGATGTTTATTACTCTTTCTATTTAAAAAAATTGGGTCATAAAATAAATTTTAATACCGATCTCGAATTTTTTCATGATGTTAAAATGAACACAGGTTGGGATTCCCAGGAGTGGAAAATTTATTATCTGGCAAGGAACTTATTTCTTAGTCAATCCTTGTATGATGGAATCGATTTTTTCTCCCGAGTTGCTAAGTTTTTCAGGATAACCAAATATTTTTTGAACGGTCTTAACTGTAAAAGCAAAAAAAAATATTATGGTTATTTATTTAAAGGGATTCTTCACGGAATGCAAGGGATTAGTGGGTACAACCACTAATGGTGTTAAAATGAAAAAAAAGATTTGTTTTTTTATTAACTCTGGCTGGTATTTCGAGCTTCACTGGTTAGAAAGAGCAAAGCTATTCCAAAACGATGGATGTGAAGTTCATATAATAGCGCACTTTAGCAATGTTGAAATTTCTAACTTGTCTGCTCAGGGATTTATCTGCCATAACTCGCGCATGAATGAGAGAACACTTAATCTATTGTCGGTAATAAAAGATTCAATCTTGTCTTTTAAAATACTGAATATAATTAAACCAGATATACTTCATTCTATAACTATTAAACCAATACTTATTGGTGGTTTATACGCAAGATTTACACAGACGGCATTCATATCAAGTTTTGTAGGTTTGGGTAGGGTATTCATGAATCAAAACTTAACTTACAAACTGTTGAACTATGGCGTCAGAAAACTTTATGAATTTATTTTCAAGAATGAAAAAAGTCGTTTGACTTTTGAACATGTCAATGACTTAATTTTCCTTACAAAATTGATTAAGGTGTCTGATAAGCAATGCATGGTTATTGATGGGGTCGGTGTCAATCTGCGTGACTTTAAATATCAGAAGGAGATTGATAATGAACCTCTGGTTGTGTTGTTCGCTGCAAGGATGTTGAAGTCAAAAGGCCTGGAAGTGTTAGTCAATATAAATAGAGAACTAAAAGCTCAAGGTAAATCTTTCGTTCTTAACGTCGCAGGGATTGAGATAGAAGATGATACGGATGCGATTGCCAAAGAAGATATTATGAAATGGCACAATGACGGTTTAATTAATTGGCTTGGCAAGCGAAATGATATTCCTAAATTGATTGGGGAATGTAATATTGTTGCCTTACCATCTGTTTATTTTGAGGGTATTCCAAGGATAATCATCGAAAGTTCAGCAATTGGTAGAGCCTGTATAGTTTATGATAGCGGTGGCTGTAGTAGTATCATTAATGATGGTGTCAATGGGTATGTGGCTAGCAGGGGTGACAAGGACGAGTTTAAAGCGAAACTTTTGAGTTTACTCGCAAATCCAGAAGTGCGCTTACAAATGGGCTTGCGTGGGCGAAAAATTGTTGAGGAACGTTTTAGTCTTGAGACAGTTTATGAAAAGACTAAGACTCTCTATCTTAATGTTATTTGATATTTGAATTTGAGGTTTACGTGTCAACAAATCCTAATGTTAAAATTTACGTTTGTCATCATAAGCAGTCACCGTATATCAAAAATGAATGTATCATCCCTATTCAGGTTGGAAGAGCTTTATCAAACACAACACTTGATTATTGTATAGGCGATGATACTGGTGATAATATTTCTGTAAAGAATAAATCCTGGTGTGAACTTACTGCCATATATTGGGCCTGGAAAAACGATGAGGCAGATTACTATGGGTTGATGCATTACAGGAGATATCTATCATTTAAATCACATGGCGATTACAATGTAATAAATAAGCTTGATGATGATATTATCACAGAACATAAACTGGATTCTGAGAGCATAAAAAACATCTGTGCTGAACAAGATATTATCACAGGTCCGGTATGGAACGTCCACCCAGTAGGGCTTCCCTGGAAAATAATGTCTAACTATGATCAATATAGTCTGGATCATTATAAAAAAGATTTGGACATTGTAGTAGAAATCGTCAAGGAAAAATATCCTAAATATTACTTAGCGCTTTTAGAATCTTTATATTCGACCTCTTGTTTTTTTGCGAACATAACTATTATGAAGCGCGAATACTATCATGAGTACTGTGAGTTCTTATTTGGCGTTTTAAACGAAGCAGAGGAAAAGATTGATATTAGTTCATACGATTCGTATCAATCAAGAATTTGGGGGTTTATCGCAGAAAGATTAGTTAATGCCTATGTACTCTATGCACGAAGAGAATATCATGGGATTCGAGTTAGTACTGCTGGATTAATGTATTTAGCTGAATCACCAAAATTAGACATCAATAATATCTTAAATAATATTCAAGCAAAGAAAAAACAGAATAAAATATTAATTGATGAGCCAGTAAATATTTGCTTGTCATTCGATGATAAATACTATCCTCATGCTTCGGCGACAATTGAGTCTATTATAGATAATGCGAATGATAAGCAAAAATTAGTATTCCATATACTATGTGACAATAATTTGACAAGTGATAAAAGAGAGCTTCTTCACTTTGGCCTCAAACCAAATGTCACAATCAAGTTTGTTGAAATAGACCCCGATTTATTCAGCTCTTTACCACTCAATCGTTCATACATTTCGCTTAATACTTATTATCGTTTAGTTATCCACAAAGTACTTCCTGATATCGATAAAGTTATTTATTTAGACTCTGACATGATTTGTCTTGACGATATTGTTAAACTTTGGCAGGAAAATCTTGATGGTAAATGTATAGGGGCATCTCTGGATGAGGGAGGTATTCTTCAATCAAGACGGCTTTTACTTGGGGCTGATAATAATTATTTTAACGCCGGTATGATCGTTTTCAACTTAAAAGAGATAAGACTAAAATACCCTGATGTATTTATTGACTATATGATTAATTTTTACATCAATAACAGAGAAATAAGTCTTCAAGACCAGGACATCTTAAACATTACTTTTAAAGATCAATCAAAAATTTTACCTTTAAAGTGGAATGTCAACAGTAGAATGTTCACAGCTAATGATCTTGAAAGAAAATATAGCTTACAGCAAGAGTCTGAAACATTATCAGACATAGGTATATTGCATTATACTGATCGTCGAAAACCTTGGACTCTCACTTGTGTGCATCCTTTAAAAGACTTTTATTGGACTTATCGCAAGCGCAATCCGCATGCTCCTATGACAAAGCAAGATAAATTCATTGAGAAATATGCAGGTAAAATCACTTACAAGATAAGTGGCGGATTTATTTTTGTTAAATTATTTGGCAAGACGTTCAAGATTAAGAAGTCGATTATTGCTAAGATATTAAGAACCCTTAAAATTAACTTTTAAATTAAACGGCGCATTGCGCCGTTTTGAGTTTATATGGCTGAATCAATATCTCCCTTCGTATCAGTAATAACTGTTATCTCTACAGATTTATTTTTATTTGAAGATACATTTAATTCTCTTAGATCGCAATCGTTTTCTAATTGGGAGCAGGTAATCGTATGTAAGGATAGTGATGAAGAAAATTTGCGAACATTCATGAGGAAATTACATGAGGATGATATTAGTAAAATTAAGATTGTAAGTTCAATTAATATTGACAGCTATGCCTCAGCATTAAACATCGGGCTAAGGCGTTCTGAAGGTGAATATATTTTAATACTTGATCAGCATGACAAGATTAGTTCATCATATTTTGAAATGCTCTATAAAGGATCAAGGAATTATCAAAAAAAAATCTATTACGCCGACTTGATTATTAATTATCATGCCACGTTTTTAAATCGTCCCTTTTTGTTAGGGTGTAAAGCACATCCCTCTAATGATGATTTTCTCTCTACATGTAGTCTATTGATGAGACCTTCAATATGCTCTCTACCATTTAGTTTACCCAGAGAAGTCTTAACTGAAATTGGTTATTTGAAAGAAGATTGTGATTTCCCTTTGTGGGACTATTTAGCCAGATTGAGTTATATTTTAAGCTTTTACAAATTAGAAAGTGTTTATTATGATATGGTGATTTCTGATAAGAATATCCATCCAAGAATTATAAACTGTAAGGGCAACAAACATATTAATTTTAGATATGAGCTTATAAATATCCTAAAAGGTCTTAACGATCTAAATTTATCATCTGAAGTTATTTTAAAAGGAAATGAAGTTATTCTGGATGAAAAGAAACGCTATTTTAATTTTTATGAAAAAAATTATAATCGATTTTTTACCTCTCTATTTAGAAAATCACTCAAATTATTTCTCTTAGTTTTTAGACGCAACTTTAAAAATTTGGGCGCTAATAAATGAAAAAAAGATTATTTATCTCTACAGGCTATTACTCAACTTTGATGGCGTCAGTAATTTCAAGCGAATTACACAGTGCATCTTACGAAGATCATATCTTGATTACAATTGATAGACAACCCGTCGCATCTAATAGGCTCTGGGCGAACAGATTACATGCTTGGGAAAGTGTAAGTTTTGTTTCTCACGAAGAATATTATTCAGAAACTATCAATTATGAACACACAATTGATTTTTTTGATGAGGTCTATTCACCTTTTCCTGAAATGCTTTTAACCGTAGCTTCAGCTTTTAAAGCCAACAACTATTTTTTTTATGAGGAAGGCCTGACAAGTTACCTGCAGTTTGAAAATAATCAATATAATGATGGAGCAAAATTTTTTTGTCTACATCCTCATATGTTTAATGAAAAATCAAACCTTATTTCATTACCTATTAATATTTCAAAAGTCCTGGAAAAACTAATTAGAATAGATACATGCTATAAAACGCCTATATTAAAAGGTAATAACAATGTAATTGTAATCGGCCATGGAGGCTTTCCTGACGAGAATAAAAATGAATTAATTAATAATGAATATATTGAGGTGGTTCAGGATTTATCTAAGAAGGGGTACAATGTGATCCTTTTGGGTCATACAAGATTTCCTGTCAGCACTGTTTTGTTAGAAAAATTAAACAGGTCTAATGATGTTAATTTTCAATATATTGAACATAACTCTCCAATTTCAGATTTGTTTTTACTAAAAAACGCTAAAAATATTAAATTTATTTCAGGCATTTATTCTACTTTACTGGTCAATGCTGTGCTATTTTTTGGTTTTAAAGCGTTACCTTTTGAATCGGAAACGCTTTCGGAAAGACAACAATCTTTGAAAAAAATCCAATCTCGTTTGCTAAACTGAGCAAGAAATTATGATTTACCAGTTGTAATTTTTCTCAGCAGATTTGCATAATTTGTCACATAAATTATGCCACCTTCTTAATTTAGCCCACGCTATTGCCATATAAAATTTTAGCTTGAACTTTTTATCATTCTCTGACACCACAGGCTTTGGCAAGCCATATTCTTCTGCAATAGCATCGATTTTTGGGGTGTTTGACGGAAAATAGACTGTTGGAGTTCCTGTACACATGGCACCAATTGTATAGTGGTATCTGCCCGAAATTAAAATTTTTGCATTTTTAATTACTGATAGCCACTCCTCAAAGGTTTTAGCCTCATACATTTCGATATTATGCATGTGCTTTTTTAAACTTTCATAGACAATTGGTTCTTCATGGTGAATACCTTCTTCTTTTGAACCGGCTAGGTAAATATATCTATGGTTCGGGAAGTGATTTTGAATTATTTTTGCAATCATTCCTGAACGTTCATGTTTATAATTGACTGCCCCCGAAATACATACATATTTTTCTGAAATCGGTTTGTAAAGTTTATTTTCAACAGATTTAGCTGTTAGTGGTAAACTGTCAAAAGCTAAAGTACATGGCATTCTTAACTCGTTGGTAATAGTTGCCACACTTCTTTTTTCTCTTGCAGCTATATAATCACAACATGCATAGGCTTTTTTATAGAAATTGATGGTTTCGCTGTCTTCAGTGCTTGGAAAACAGCTATGGTTAATCAGTATCACTTTTTTATTAAAGAATGTCTTGGCAGAATATATGAGGAAAAGCAAAGCCTTTGGATAGCCTGAAAAATGGTGGATAGTGCCTTCCCCATTAATTATCACAACGTCACAATTATCAATTTTAATGGCGATTTCTGGTAATTTTTCTACAAAGTTAGCCTTATCAGAAAATTCATTTGCATAATTAGGAAACCATCTTAAATTATGAACATCATAAACTGGAATTGTATCAACTAACTTCATTCCGTTCTTCTTGATTTTTTCCTTTACTGCATGCGATGTACCATAGCAGCCCCAATGGTAAACATCTTCGGTATCATTGATAAGTAACGCGCGTTGAGGCATCGGATCTTCCTTAGAATAGATTTTTGGATATTTTTTACACTTTGTAATGTAATCGATTTCATAAGGATTTTGAAGGTTAACATTTGATTATTACTAAGAGCATCATTTTCTACCTCTCTTAGCACATGTTGAGTTAACATATTGGTCACTTATACTATGGTGTTACCCGTAACACTATGCGTGACCACAGACAGGAGTATGAAATGTCAAAGCAACAGATCGGCGTTGTAGGTATGGCAGTCATGGGCCGTAACTTGGCTCTTAACATTGAAAGCCGCGGTTACACAGTGTCTATCTTCAACCGTTCTCGCGAAAAGACCGATGAAGTCATCGCTGAAAACCAAGATAAAAAGCTCGCTCCTTACTACACTGTTGAAGAATTCGTTGAATCTTTAGAGAAACCACGCCGTATCCTACTGATGGTACAGGCAGGTGAAGCGACAGACAAAACCATCGCTTCACTGACGCCACACCTTGATAAGGGCGACATCCTGATTGATGGTGGTAACACCTTCTATAAAGACACTATCCGTCGTAATAAAGAACTGTCTGATCAGGGCTTCAACTTCATCGGCACCGGTGTCTCCGGCGGTGAAGAGGGCGCACTGAAAGGCCCGTCGATCATGCCTGGCGGTCAGAAAGAAGCGTATGAACTGGTAGCGCCAATTCTGGATAAAATTGCTGCGCGTGCAGAAGACGGTGAAGCCTGCGTTACTTACATCGGTCCGGACGGTGCTGGTCACTATGTGAAGATGGTGCACAACGGTATCGAGTATGGCGATATGCAGCTGATTGCAGAAGCATACGCTTTACTGAAAGGCGCACTCGGTCTGAACAACGAAGAGCTGGCTAAAACCTTCACTGACTGGAACAACGGTGAGCTGAGTAGCTACCTGATCGACATCACCAAAGATATCTTCACCAAGAAAGATGAAGACGGTAAATACCTGGTTGATGTGATTCTGGATGAGGCAGCCAACAAAGGTACCGGTAAATGGACCAGCCAGAGCTCCCTGGACCTTGGCGAGCCACTTTCTCTGATCACTGAGTCAGTATTCGCTCGTTACCTCTCTTCACTCAAGTCACAGCGTGTTGCAGCTTCTAAAGTGCTGACTGGCCCTCAGGCGCAAGCCTTCACCGGTGACAAAGCTGAGTTCATTGAGAAAGTGCGCCGTGCACTGTATCTGGGTAAGATCGTTTCTTATGCTCAGGGCTTCTCTCAGCTGCGTGCGGCTTCAGAAGAGAACAACTGGGATCTGCATTACGGTGAAATCGCGAAGATCTTCCGTGCTGGTTGCATCATCCGTGCACAGTTCCTGCAGAAAATTACTGATGCTTATGCGACCAATGCTAGCATCGCTAACCTGTTGCTGGATCCCTACTTCAAAAACATCGCAGATGAATATCAGCAGGCGCTGCGTGATGTTGTCTCTTATGCCATCCAGAACGGTATTCCAACGCCAACCTTCTCAGCGGCAATTGCATACTACGATAGCTATCGCTCAGAAGTGCTGCCTGCCAACCTGATTCAGGCGCAGCGCGACTACTTTGGTGCGCACACTTATAAGCGTATTGATAAAGACGGTGTTTTTCATACTGAATGGATTTCACGCTAAATTATTTCAATAATGTAATTAATTGATTAATTCAGCCTAAAGATGTCAAAATAGCCCAACATTGTTCATGTTGGGCTATTTTTTTATATTAATCGTTAATTTATAAACTATTCACTTGGATTTCAAACTGACTATATTATTGAAACTCTATTTCAGTTGAAGATATTATTGCGCTTTTAAACTAAACGAATTTTTTAATTGCTTCTTGTTAGTTCTTTCAAGCATACGATATGTTAATTCACTCGCAATCAATACCGCTGATATCTGTAAAATTACTCTTGACACTACACCTATGTCATGGTCTGAAGTGAACTGGAAAACCATAAACCATACTGGTATATGGCAGCAAAAAAAAGAAAAAGAGCGACTCCCAACATAGCTGATCACTTGATTAATGAACTTTGGTAAGGTGGTGAAAAAGCCCATATCTGTAACAGCTAACAGTACGCAAATACTTGAAATTATTGAGGCGCAGCTAAATCTAAAATTCCAAAGATGGATCAATGCCTTTGGTACTACAGCTAAGGAAAGTATTAAAATCAATGCGATTATGAATTTTGATACTGGGTTAACATTTAAGTGTTTCAAGGCCATTTTATTGAAATCAAAAGACCTCGTGACATAATACAAGAGAGTGCCATAAAGCATCGGGTCAAACCTAAACATCCATGAGGCGCCACCTCCCAACCGATAGAACATCATACTTACGCATATAAATATAGAAAGTAAAATTGTATTTTTTCTTCCTAATAAGGAGTAAAGCATCGGATATATAATGAAAAACTGCATTTCAAGAGATAATGCCCACATATAACCAAAGTTACCTTCTGTACCAATCTCTTCAAAATTCCTAACCCACATCAATGATGAGAAAAACTTTTCTATCATTAAATCATATGACAGCCAAATATCTGCTCTTTTCGTTAAAATTGAGAAGGCAAGCGGAACTGCAACCCAAAAATAAACTGGAGGCGACAGTCTTTTAATCTTTTTTATATAAATCTCGAAAAGGAAATTAATTTTTTCAGCTGTGGAGTTGAGGTTTTTTGCTGATTTTTCAATGGTTAAGGATAAGAAAAATCCTGCAATAACAAAAAAAAGTTCAACGCCACTATCCGTATTTGTAAAGCTTCTTAATTCATTATAAAAATGATTGTTTGGAATGATTACCGGAAGATGCAAAAATATGACAAAGCAGATTGCGATACAACGTAATGCCTGTATATCTTTTAACATAAAATTACCAAATGAGCTCCTGTTTAATAGAGCTCATTTTACGAAAAAAAAATTTTTTTAATACTTTTTTTTTGAAGAATTGTTAACTTACTAACAACTCCCCCTTACGTCCCGCATTTTCCCCCGCCAGTCTCACCACCAGCATCCCGGCCGTGACAAACTTGGTCAGGTTTCGTGCATACAGCACGCCGCCAAACTCAGCGACCAGCGGTGTCACGTAGTCATTGATCGGGTCGACAATCTCCGCCACCACTTCGCCCGCTTTAATCCACTCGCCTAACTTTCTGCGGTTCAGCAGCAGTCCGGAGTGTGGCGCGTGGATGTACTCACAGCCCGCCAGTTGCGTTGGTGCATGGATCAGGGCAGGGGAGTCTCCGGTTTCGCCGGTAATATATCCCCCTTCAATCAGCGCATTGATAATCGCATCTGCATCTTTCTCCGCCTGTTCCGGCGACACATCGGCTACGCCGCGCAGTTCCAGCGTCACCGGCAGCAGGCCGCGCGGCATTGGGTAGTCTTTGCCAAAACGCTCAGCCAGCGTCAGCCAGGGTTCGCAGCAGGCCTCATCAAAGGGCTCTCCACCGGAGATCTGCGCCAGTAGCTGCACTTCACTGCCAAGCCAGCGCGCCAGCGGCTCAATCTCCGGCCAGGCGTGCGGTGTGGTGTAAAGATGCGGCAAGGCATCCCAGTCGCAGTGCAGGTCAATCATCAGGTCTGCCTGGCTGGCCATGCGCATCAGGGTAAAGCGCTGGGCCTCTAGTTCGGTTTTGGCGATGCGGTCGCGGTAGTGACGATCGATGGCGTCGCGAATCAGTCGTTTGTTTTCATATTCACTCTGTGTCAGCGATCCCGCTAGTTCAGCCGCCAGCGTATCGCCCAGCGCCGGGAAGCGACGGTTAAAATCCTGACCAGAAAGAGTATGAAAACGTCCGAGATGAGTGCCGTGCCAGTGCTGACCCAGCGCGAGCGGATTCGCGACCGGCACCAAAGTGACTTTGGCTTTTAGCTTGCCCGCCGACTCCAGCGCCAGCAGCTTCTGCTTGAGATACCACGCCACCGCCATGCCCGGCAGTTCATCGCCGTGCAGCGCCGCCTGAATATACACCCGCTGCTGTGAGTCGGTGCCGAAGTGGAAGCTGACAATTTCCCGCTGGGTGCCCAGCGTCGCGCTTAACAAAGGATGATGTTGTTGTTGCATAACGCAGTCGATGTCCTGTGTCTGGGGCACGCTCGTGGCCGCGCCGCATGAAATTGATGAAGGGAATTATAGTTCTGCTGGAAAAAGGGCGGCAAATGCGCCGCCCCATCGATCACGGCTTAATAGAGATATCCGTCGCAAAATACTTCTTCTGCAAGGTATCAAAGGTACCGTTCTTTTTGATTTCCGCGAAGGCGTTGTCCAGCGCGGTTTTTAATTCAGTGTCGCCTTTGCGCAGGCCGATGGCGGTGCCGGGGCCGATAATCGGATCCTGCACAATCGGGCCAGCCAGCTCGAAATCTTTGCCCTGCGGATGTTTCAGGAAGCCGTTTGCGGCCTGTGCGGCATCGGTGAACACCACGTCAAGACGTCCGGAAATCAGGTCGCTCTCAACCTGTGCCTGATCGCCATACGGCACCACGTTCACGCCGTGCGGCTGCCATTTCGCCAGCGCGTAGCGCTCCTGCACGGTGCCCTGTTCAACGCCCACGGTTTTGCCTTTCAGCGATTCCGCGGTGGGCAGCAGGCCGGAGCCTTTACGCGCAATCAGCTGAGTGTGGGTGTCATAAAGCGGCACGGTGAAGTCGATCTGCTTCAGACGCTCTTCGGTGATACCCATATCCGACAGGATGGCGTCAAACTTACGCGCCTTCAGCGCCGGGATCATGCCGTCGAACTGGCTCTCGACCCACACGCATTTGGCCTGCATCTGCGCGCACAGCGCATTGCCGAGGTCGATGTCAAACCCGACCAGCTTGCCCTGCGGTGTTTTGGATTCAAAAGGGGGATAGGTAGGATCAACGGCGAAACGCACCTGATCGATTTTTGCCTGAGCGCCGAACGCGCAGCCTGCCAGCACTGCCAGTGCCAGCGTATGGCGCAGACGGGCGGTAAAACGGGAACTTGCCATAGTTGCGGTCTTCTTTTGTCGTGATGATAAGTCATCGAGAGTACCGCTCAGCGTGGTGTATGGCAATTAGAGTATTATTTTCATCACGTTACCATTATGCAGTGCGCGGTAATCCTCTACCTGAAGCATCACCGACTTCTCCAGCAGCCCTGCGTTAAAGGCAATTTCGTCGTAGCGCTCGAACAGCAGCGGGTCGACCACCAGCTGTAAATCCGCGTGAAAGCTAAACGGCGGAATCGCGCCAAACACGCAGCCGGTCAGCGCATCCACTTCAGCCGGCGAGGCCAGCGAGGCGCGACGGCCACCCACGGCGGCTGCCACTTTACTCAGGTCGGCCTGCTGGTCGGCCGGTAGCACCGCCAGCACATGCTGTTTGATGCCGTTGCCCTTGACGTGACACACCAGCGCTTTGGCGCCTTGTCCCACTTCCGTGCCACGAATCGCGGCCACGGCTTCACACTTTCCGATCGCTTCATGCTCCATGAGTCGGTAACGGGCGTTATGCTGATCGAGCAGGGCGAGCAGTTTTTCATGCGTGGTCATGGAGGTTTCCATTCTGATGAAGCGCAATTGATCGCACTCTTTTGCGAAGTATGCTGCTCAAAATCGAGCCAGAAAGCCCGTTTTGAGCAGCATGGCGCACAATCGTTACTTATGGCGTGCGCGCAGGTTGTTGATGATGGTGCTGAGATCCAGTTCCTGATCCTGCAGCAGCACCAGCAGATGGTACAGCAGGTCGGAGGCTTCGTTAGTCAGTTCATGGCGGTCATTGACGGTAGCGGCCAGCGCGGTCTCAACACCTTCTTCTCCCACCTTCTGTGCGATGCGCTTGGTGCCGCTGGCGTACAGCTTCGCCGTATAGGAGCTGGCCGGATCGGCGCTTTTACGCGAGGCCAGCAGTTGCTCCAGCTGATACAGGAACGTCCAGTCCGGTGCAGCAGGCGAAAAGCAGCTTGAGGTACCGAGATGGCAGGTGGGGCCAATCGGATTGGCCAGCACCAGCAGTGTGTCGTTATCGCAATCCGGCGTTATGCTGACCACTTTGAGGAAGTGGCCCGACGTTTCGCCTTTGGTCCATAAACGGTTTTTGGTGCGGGAGAAGAAGGTGACGTTGCCGTCGGCCAGCGTCTTGTGCAGCGCGTCCTCGTTCATATAACCGTGCATCAGCACTTCGCCGGAGACGTTGTGCTGGACGATGACGGGCATCATGCCCGCGGTTTTGGCCCAGTCCAGTCTGGCCAGTTGTTCTGCAGTTAACACGCGCGAATCTCCACACCGTTGTCGATCAGGAAGTTTTTCAACTCGCCGATATTGATAATTTGTTTGTGAAACACCGAAGCCGCCAGCGCGCCGTCGACGTTTGCCTGCTCAAAGGCTTCGAGGAAGTGCGCCATGGTCCCTGCGCCGCCAGAGGCGATCAGCGGCACCTTACACACGTCACGCACCTTCTTCAGCTGCACCAGGTCGTAGCCGTTACGCACGCCGTCCTGATTCATCATATTCAGTACGATCTCGCCGGCGCCCAGCTTCTGCACTTCCTCTACCCATTCCAGCGTTTCCCACTGGGTAACGCGGGTGCGCGCTTCGTCGCCGGTATACTGATTGACGTGATACTTGCCGCTGGCTTCATCAAACCAGGTATCGATGCCCACCACGATGCACTGCACGCCGAAGCGGTCCGCCAGCCGGGTAATCAGCGTCGGATCGGCCAGCGCGGGCGAGTTGATGGAGATCTTATCTGCGCCAAACTGCAGAATGCGTGCCGCATCTTCCGGGGTTTTAATGCCCCCGGCGACGCAGAACGGAATGTCGATCACTTCCGCCACGCGCGATACCCAGCTTTTATCCACCACGCGGCCGTCGGAAGAGGCGGTGATATCGTAAAACACCAGTTCGTCAGCGCCTTCCTGGGCATAGCGCTGCGCCAGCGGGACGATGTCGCCAATGATTTCGTGGTTGCGGAACTGCACGCCTTTCACTACTTGCCCGTCACGCACATCCAGACAGGGGATTATCCGTTTTGCCAGCATGCAATTGCCTCCGCTACCGTAAATTTATCTTCCAGCAGGGCGCGACCGACAATCACACCCTGTGCACCGCTGCCGCGCAGGGCAGCGATATCGTCCAGTGAACCGATGCCGCCGGAAGACTGGAACGCGATGTCCGGAAACGCCTGGGATACTTCCTGATACAGCGCCACGTTGGAACCGCTCAGCGTGCCGTCGCGCGAAATATCGGTGCACAACACATGTTTCAGGCCCACCGGCTGGTACCAGCCAATCACCTCTTCCAGCGTCACGCCTGCCGCTTCCTGCCAGCCGCTGATCGCCACTTCTTTGCGATTGCTGGCGTCAATGCGCACGTCAAGCGCCAGCACAATGGCGTCGGCACCGAATTCGCTAAACCAGCCTTTCACTGCTTCCGGCTGCTTGACTGCGGTGGAGCCAACCACCACGCGCGTGGCACCGGCTGCCAGCAGGGCGGCCACATCGTCACGATGACGAATACCGCCGCCAACCTGTACCGGCACGCTGACGCCGCGTAAAAGCGTGGTCAGCAGCGGGATCTGGCGTTTTGCCGGATCTTTCGCCCCGGTCAAATCCACCAGATGTAACACTTCCGCGCCCTGGCGTTCATAATCCTGCAGGCGCGGCAGGGGATCGTTACCGTAATCGCGCTGCTGGCCGTAGTCGCCCTGATGCAGGCGCACCACTTTGCCGTCGATCAAATCTAATGCGGGGATAATCATCACATCTCCAGGAAGTTTTTCAGCAGCTGCGCGCCGGCTTTACCCGAGCGCTCCGGGTGGAACTGCACGCCGAAGAAGTTATCTTTCTGCAGGGCGGCGGTGAACGGCAGGCCATAGTCGCACTGGGCGATGGTGGCGGCATTCACCGGCATGGCGTAGCTGTGCACAAAGTAGAAGTAGCTGCCGTCCGGAATGTTGCGGAACAGGTGATTGCCGGCCTGCGCGGTGATCTGGTTCCAGCCCATGTGCGGCAGCGGTAAACCCTGGGTATCCATCAGCGATACCGGCTCGTCAACGATGCCGAGCGTGCTGACGCCGCCGTTCTCATCGCTGCCGCGTCCGAGCAGCTGCATGCCGAGACAGATGCCGAGCACCGGCTGGGTGCAGGCTTTCACCAGCTCGATCAGCTCGCGCTCCTGCAGCTGGTCCATCGCCGCCCGCGCAGTACCGACGCCGGGCAGAAACAGTTTGTCGGCGCGCAGCACCACGTCCGGATCGCGGCTCACCGCGGGCGTGTAGCCAAGGCGCTCAATCGCCCACTTAACCGAAGAGAGGTTGGCGCAGCCGGTATCAAGAATCACCACGTTCATTACAGCACTCCTTTCGAGCTCGGCAGGGTGTTGCCCTCAACGCGAATCGCCTGACGCAGCGTGCGGCCAAAGGCTTTGAACAGGCTTTCCACGCGGTGATGATCGTTGCGGCCTTTGGTTTTCAGGTGCAGCGTGCTCATCATGGCGTACGACAGCGAGCGGAAGAAGTGCTCGACCATTTCGGTGCTCAGGTCGCCAACGCGCTGGTAGCTGAACTCGGCTTTGTATTCGAGGTGCGGACGGCCGGAGATATCCAGCGCGCAGCGCGCCAGGCACTCATCCATCGGCAACACGAAGCCGAAGCGGCCGATGCCGCGCTTGTCGCCCAGCGCCTTCAGCAGTGCTTCGCCCAGCGCCAGGCCGGTATCTTCCACCGTGTGGTGATCGTCAATATACAGGTCGCCTTTCACCTCAATGTTCATGCGGAAGCCGCCGTGCACGGCGATCTGATCCAGCATGTGATCAAAGAAGCCGACGCCGGTGTTGATTTTGCTGCCGCCTTCGCGATCCAGCCACACTTCCACTTTAATCTGCGTCTCTTTGGTGTTGCGGTTCACCAGCGCGTGACGATCGCGTTTGGTCAGGCGCGCCTGAATCGCGTCCCAGTCTTCGCCTTCCGCACCGTAGCGCAGGCCCTGAATGCCCATGTTCTGCGCCAGCTGGATGTCGGTCAGACGGTCGCCAATCACATAGCTGTTGGCGGTATCCAGCGCGCCGTCGGCCAGCCAGGCTTCGACCATTTTGGTCTTTGGCTTGCGGCAGTCGCAGTTCTCTTCCGGCAGATGCGGGCAGATCAGGATGTCGCTGAAGTTCACGCCCTGTGAGCGCAGGATCTGCATCATCAGGTTGTGCGGGCCGTCAAAATCGGCCTGCGGGAAACGTTCAGTGCCGAGGCCGTCCTGGTTGGTGATCATCACCAGCTGATAACCCGCTTCCTGCAGCGCCAGCAGGGCCGGGATGGCGTTCTTCTCAAACGCCAGCTTCTCCATACGGTCTACCTGAAAATCCGTCGGCGGCTCAGAGATGAGGGTGCCATCGCGGTCGATAAAAAGGATCTTCTGACTCATGCTTGCTCCACAGATAAGGCTTGCAGCGCGGCGATCAGGCGCTCGCACTCTTCACGGGTGCCGATGGAGATGCGCAGACATCCCGCCAGGCCAGGGTTTTTGTTTTGGTCGCGCAGAATAATGCCCTGATCCCACAGCGTTTTAAACACTTTTGGCGAGTCGGTGAAGCGCGCCAGAATATAGTTGGTTTCACTCGGGAAGACCTGCTGCACTACGCTCAGCTGCGGCAGCTGTTCGCACAGCCAGGCGCGGTTGTCGTTAAGCTGCTGCGCGTGCTGACGCATCAGCGCGATGCCTTGCTCGCTCAGCGCCTGCGCCGCCACGTCGGCCACCGGCGTCGCCAGCGGGTAAGGTGCAATCACCTTCAGCAGCAGATCGATCACCGGCTTGTTGGCCAGCGTAAAGCCGCAGCGCAGGCCAGCCAGCGCAAAGGCTTTTGACAGCGTGCGCAGAATCACCAGGTGCGGGAACTCCTGCAGCCAGCCGGCCAGCGTTGCTTGCGGGCAGAACTCGATGTAGGCTTCGTCGGCGACCACCAGCGCTTTGCCGGCGGTCATCGCCAGCAGCTGGCGGATGTCATCCTGATTAATCAGATTGCCGGTCGGGTTGTTCGGGCTGCACATGTACACCACTTTCACGCCGTCCAGCTGGTCCGCGATGGCGGGCAGGTTGAGCTGCCAGTTGTCCAGTGCCGGCACGGTGCGGTACTCAATACCGATGGTTTCGGCGCTGACGCTGTACATGCCGTAGGTCGGCGGGCAGAACAGGATGGCGTCTTTGCCCGGTTCGCAGAAGGCGCGCATCAGCAGCTCAATCCCTTCATCCGCCCCGCGGCTCACCAGCACCTGCTCCGGCTGAACGCCGGCATAGGCGGCGTAGCGCGAAATGACTAATTTGGGCTGGCACTCCGGATAGCGGTTCAGCGTCTGCTGCGACAGCTCAAACGGCACCGGCAGCGGAAATTCGTTCGCATTCAGCCATACGTCACCGTTGCCACCGAGGCGACGAGCAGACTGATAGGGCGTCAGCGCACGCACGTTGGCGCGGGCTAAATCTTCAACGTTGTTGCTCATGCTTGCTCCTTCAGGGCGGCGACGCGCAGGGTCACGGCATTTTTGTGCGCGTCCAGCTGTTCCGCGGCGGCGAGGGTTTCAATGGTGGCGGCGAGGTTGAGGAAGCCCTGCGGCGTCAGCTCCTGGACCGTCATGCGTTTCTGGAAATCGGCCAGCCCAAGGCTGGAGGAGGTCGCGGTGTAGCCATAGGTCGGCAGCACGTGGTTAGTGCCGGAGGCATAATCACCGGCGGATTCCGGCGACCAGTCGCCGAGGAACACCGAACCGGCGCTGGTGATCTCCTCAACCAGCGCGCGCGGCTGGCGCGTCTGAATAATCAGGTGCTCCGGACCGTACTGATTGGAGATTTCCACGCACTGCGCCAGATCCTGCGCCACAATCAGGCGGCTGCTCTCCAGCGCCTGACGGGCCGTAGCGGCACGCGGCAGCTGCGCCAGCTGTTGTTCAACCGCCAGCGCCACGCCTTCTGCCAGCTGCCGTGAAGGCGTCAGCAGGATCACCTGGGAATCCGGACCGTGTTCGGCCTGCGACAGCAAATCTGAAGCGACAAAAGCCGGCGTCGCGCCTTCGTCCGCAATCACCAGCACTTCAGACGGACCGGCAGGCATGTCGATCGCTGCGCCGTCGAGACGCTGGCTGACCTGGCGTTTTGCTTCGGTCACGTACGCGTTGCCCGGGCCAAAAATCTTGTCCACTTTCGGCACGCTTTCTGTGCCGAAGGCGAGGGCGGCAATCGCCTGCGCGCCGCCGACCTGAAACACTTCCTGCACGCCGCACAGCTGCGCCGCATACAGAATTTCATCGGCAATTGGCGGCGGCGAGCACAGCACCACGCGGCCACAGCCAGCGATGCGCGCCGGCGTTGCCAGCATCAGCACGGTAGAGAACAGCGGCGCCGAGCCGCCAGGAATATACAGGCCGACCGATTTCACCGGACGGGTGATCTGCTGGCAGCGCACGCCCGGCTGGGTTTCCACGTCCACCGGCGGCAGAATCTGCGCGTTGTGGAAGGTTTCGATATTCGCCATGGCGTCTGCCATCGCCTGCTTTAAGCTGTCGCTCAGTCGCTCGCCGGCCGCCTGCATCTCAGCGGCGGACACGCGCAGATTCTCCACCTGGGCTTTGTCGAAGCGCGCGCTGAACGCCCGCAGTGCCGCGTCGCCCTGCTGTTTTACCTGCACCAGCACGTCCTGCACGGTGGCGCTGATGCTGGCCGATGCCGAGATTGCCGGACGCTGCAGCAGCGCCTGCTGCTGTTCGGCACTGCACGCCTGCCAGTCGATAGGTTGCATGATTGCGCTCATCGGTTACTCCAGCATTTTTTCAATTGGCAGCACGAGGATCGAACTGGCGCCCAGCGCCTTTAGTTTTTCCATGGTTTCCCAGAACAGCGTTTCGCTGCTCACCATGTGCATCGCCACGCGGCTCACTTCACCGGCCAGCGGCAGCACGGTAGGGCGCTCGGCACCCGGCAGCAGGGCGATAACCTCTTCCAGCCGCTCGCTCGGCGCGTGCAGCATGATGTATTTGGATTCACGCGCTTTAATCACGCCCTGGATACGCGTCATCAGCGTATCCACCAGTTGCTGTTTCGCCGCTGGCAGTTCGCCATCGCGCTGGATCAGCACCGCTTTAGAGCGGTAGATCACTTCAACTTCACGCAGGCCGTTAGCTTCCAGCGTGGCGCCGGTGGACACCAGGTCACAAATGGCATCGGCCAGACCGGCGCGCGGTGCCACTTCAACGGAGCCGTTCAGCAGGCAG
The DNA here is from genome assembly GCF_059730935.1 of Type-C symbiont of Plautia stali. Classification (NCBI taxonomy): domain Bacteria; kingdom Pseudomonadati; phylum Pseudomonadota; class Gammaproteobacteria; order Enterobacterales; family Enterobacteriaceae; species Type-C symbiont of Plautia stali. The sequence continues at coordinate 1,591,674 of NZ_AP035923.1, forward strand.
GATTTAAACGCGATGCCTTGTTTATCGAGGTATTTCTTCAGCAGGTGCGGGTAAGAGGTGGCGATACGGGCATTATTCAGGCATTGCGGACCGGTGTACTCGGCATCGACTGGCATTGCCAGCGACAGGCGGCAGCCGCCGAAATCGAGGCGGCGCAGCGTAAAGTAGCGCGGGTCTTCGCCCTGCGCGCGGCGTGTCAGCAGCTCCTCTTCCAGCACGTTTTCGCCAACGATACCGAGGTCGACCACGCCATCCATCACCAGGCCAGGGATATCGTCATCGCGCACGCGCAGGATGTCGATCGGCATGTTCTCCGCAAACGCAATCAGACGCTGCTGCTGAAGGTTAATTTTAATACCGCAGCGTGCCAGCAGTTCGCGTGATTCATCACTTAAACGGCCGGATTTCTGCATAGCTATGCGTAAACGGGTGTTATCTAACATGGTTCCTGTCCTCTTATTCAATCCTGTCTGAAGCGTATCGGGTTGCGTTAGCCCATAAAAAAACCCCCGGAAGATGATCTTCCGGGGGCTCTCTTTGCGCTCGCACCACTGGAAGATCCTAAACGTCTTCCAGCACACATCGCCTGAAAGACTAGTCAGGGTGATGGTGATGATGGTGGTTGAACTGAACGCGTGTCATAAAAAATTCCGTTGCTGAATGAGTATTCATTTGCGTGCTGATTAACCTAACGAAGATGGCGGCGCTTGGCAACCCTTTTTTAACGTCAGTTTTCGCAACCTTCGGCAACAGTTTGCGCTGGTCTGGCTGACGCGCTGGCACTAAGATGGGGTGTCTTAGCGCGGGAGAGCAGGAGTCGATATGAAAAAGGTGGCGATTGTAGGTCTGGGATGGCTGGGAATGCCGCTGGCGATGGCGCTGTCAGCGCGCGGCTGGCAGGTGACCGGCAGCAAAACCTCACCGGATGGCGTCGATGCGGCGCGCCGCTGTGGTATTGATGCGTTTCAGCTGGTGCTGTCACCGGAGCTGGAGTGTGAAGCAGATGATTTGGCCGCACTGATGGCGGTGGATGCGCTGGTGGTGACGCTGCCTGCCAGCCGCACCGTGCAGGGCGGCGAAGATTACATGCAGGCGGTGCAGAACGTGGTCGATACCGCGCTGGCGAATAAAGTGCCGCGCATCATCTTTACCAGCTCTACCTCGGTATACGGCAGCGGCGACGGCGTGAGAAAAGAGAGCAGCGCGCTGCAGCCGGAGACGGTGGCAGGCAAAACGCTGGTAGAGCTGGAAAACTGGCTGCATGACCTGCCGGGCACCAGCGTAGATATCGTGCGTCTCGCCGGCCTGGTCGGCCCGAACCGCCATCCGGGGCGTTTCCTCGCCGGTAAAACCAACCTGGAAAACGGCGCGCACGCGGTGAACCTGGTGCATCTTGATGATGTGGTCGACGCGATTGTGCTGCTGCTGCAAACGCCTAAGGGCGGGCACGTTTACAACCTGTGCGCCCCGAAACATCCGTCACGCGACAGCTTTTACCCGAGCGTGTCGAAGCAGTTAGGCCTGGTGCCACCGACGTTTGTTGCCGAGCCAGTGCGCGCCAGCGGCAAGGTGATTGACGGTTCGAAGATTTGTCACGAGCTGGGGTTTGAGTACAGCTACGATGACCCGATGAAGATGCCGCTGGAGTAGGGGCGGTGCGGGGTTGCCCTCACCCTAACCCTCTCCCGCCCGCGGGAGAGGGAACCGCCCGAGCGCGCATTCCTGGTACTGCTCCCGGCTTAAATAAAGGCACCGTCCTTCTCCCTCTCCCTGAAGATGAACGCACCATCCTTCTCCCTCTCCATGCAGATGAACGCACCATCCTTCTCCCTCTCCATACAGATGAACGCACCGTCTTTCTCCCTCTCCCCGTGGGAGAGGGCCGGGGTGAGGGCAGCAAACCGCACCCACCTTAAACCCCCAGCCGATCCCTTAACGCATACCAGGCCGCGCCCATCGCCGTCAGTGGCACCTTAAAGCGTCTTCCGCCGGGAAACGGCAGGTGCGGCAGCTTCGCAAATGCATCAAACCGCTCTGCATGGCCGCGCAGCACTTCGGCGATCAGCTTGCCGGAGAGGTGCGTGCAGGTCACGCCATGTCCGCTATCGCCCTGCATGAAGAACACATTCTTCTCCAGCTGACCAAACTGCGGCATACGCGACAGCGTGAGCAGGAAGTTACCGCTCCAGCGATGGCTAATCTTCACGTCGCGCAACTGCGGAAAGGTGCGCAGCAGCTTGGGCCGGATCAACGCCTCGATGTCTTCCGGTTCGCGCGCCCCATACACCACGCCGCCGCCGTACAGCAGGCGGTTGTCGGCGGTCAGGCGGAAGTAATCCAGCAGGTAATTACAATCTTCCACACAGTGGTTATTGGGCATCAGCCCCAGCGCCTGATCGCGGCTCAGCGGCTCGGTGGTGACGATCTGCGAGCCGCACGGCATGCTTTTGCGCCCCAGTCGCGGTTCCAGTTGCGACGGCAGATAGGCGTTGCCGGCAAAAATCACAAAGGTGGCGCTGACTTCACCCTGCGCGGTTTTGACCCGGTTGGGTGCGCCGTAGGTCACTGCCAGCGCCGCCGACTGCTCATATATACGGCCGCCGTGCCGGCGAATCGCCTCGGCTTCACCTAACGCCAGATTGAGCGGGTGCAGATGGCCGCCACGCCGGTCCAGCAGGCCGCCGACGTAACGGTCGGTGGCCACTTCACGGCGGATACCGCGCTCGTCCAGCAGCTCCAGATCGCTGTTGCCGTAACGCGCCCAGCTGGCCTGCTGGCTGCGCAGATGCCCCATCTGGCGCTGATTGAGCGCAGCAAAAATGCCGCCGGGACGGTAGTCGCAGGCAATGGCGTAACGATCGATGCGGTCGCGGATAATCTCCGCCCCTTCAAACATCATGCTGCCCAGCATCTGCGCAGTCTGTTTGCCGTAGCGCTGCTCAATCACATCGACATCGCGGCTGTAGGAATTCACCACCTGGCCGCCGTTGCGGCCGCTGGCACCGAAGCCGACGCGGGCCGCTTCCAGCACCACCACATCGTAACCGGCTTCGGTGAGAAACAGCGCGGAAGAGAGCCCGGTAAACCCGCCGCCGATGATGCAGACGTCACACTGAATGCTCTCCTGCAGCTGCGGCCACGGCGCGTGCGCGTTGGCGGTCGCGGCGTAATAACTTTGCACGTGGTGCATCATAACCTCCTGTAGCGCGTGAACTCAGAAATTGGCGGGCGTATGCGCGCTGACAATGCGACACGGCTGATCTGATGTATTGGTAAAACTGTGCGGCAAACCGGTATCAATCACGTAGCTTTCGCCGCGGTTAAGGTGATAACTCTGACCGTTCACCACCAGAGTGATTTCCCCCTCCAGCACCGTGCCGGTCTCTTCACCGGGATGGCGCAGCTTTTCACCGGTGCTGGCCCCCGGCTCGTAGCGCTCCAGCAGCATCGCCAGCGCGCGCTTCGCTGCACCGTTATCAATCAGCTGTAAAGAAACACCGAGGCTGCCGATCTCAACGCAATCATCCGGGCGCACGATGATGCGCGGCGTGGCATTCACTTTCGGCTCCGAGAAAAACTCCGACAGCGACAGCCCATACACTTTGAGTAGCTTTTGTAACGTGCTGACTGCCGGGCTGACTTTATCCTGCTCAATGGTACTGATGGCGCTGTGTGTTAAACCTGACAACTCAGCGACGCGACGCTGAGACAATCCCAACTCCTGCCGGATTTGCGATAAGCGTCGTCCGGGCGCCAGAGTGGCATCATTCATGGCTGCTTTTCCTTGTGATAACGTGCTGCGGCGTGGATAAAGGCCTCGAATAAACGGCGCGAGACCGGATCGCGATCGGATTGCCACTCCGGATGCCATTGCACCGCCAGCGCAAACGGATGCTGGCGCAGGCTGACGGCTTCGATCAGGCCATCCGGCGCGCGGGCTTCAATGCGTAACTGCGGACCCGGCTCGCGGATGCCCTGGCCGTGCAGCGAATTGACCGCGAACGCAGCAGCACTGCCCAGCAGCTGGCTCAGCAGGCCGTCGGGTTCGGGCTGCACCAGATGCGCCGGCGCGTACTGCTGCTCCAGCGGCTGACTGTCATCTTCGCGGTGCTCCTGAAACAGGTGCGTCTGATGCAGCTGGCGATGCAGCGCGCCGCCGTTGGCGACCACCAGCTCCTGCAAACCGCGGCAGATGCCCAGCATCGGCATTTTTTTCCCGCTGGCGTGGGTGACAAGCGCAAAGGACAAGCGGTCACGCGACGGATCGGCATGCGCCTCATGGCCCTCTTCACCATAATGCCAGGGTTCAATATTGCTTGGACTGCCGGTGAGCAAAATGCCGTCCAGCAGCGTCATACTGTTTTCTAATAGCTGCGGCGCGTGCATCAGCTGATGCGGCAAAGGCAGCGGCACGCCACCGGCGAGCACCACGGCGTCGAGGTATTTGTTATGCACGGTCTGCCCAAGGTGGTTGCCGATGGGGTTCTGGCACATCACTACGCCAATCAATGGCTTGTCAAAAATAATGCCCATTACGTCTCCACGCTGCTGTTCAATATTTTCGCCGGTTTTGCGCGCTAAGTAGAAAAAGTGTGCAATATATTGTCAATCTAGCAACCGTCTGGTTGTTCTTCAAACAGAATTGTTACATTTGCACACCATTTGCGTTAGAGCTATGTTAGAGGTGTGGCTGTTATTTTGAGCATGTGCAAACCATCTTAAACGGTATAGGGCGGGTGGGAAGATGACGAACCTCGTGGAAGTAGAAGACTTCACGCGACACAGTGAAGAAAAACGAACCAGCGCGTTCCAGCTGGAGGTGAAAACCTGGCTGGAACGCCATCCGGAAACGCAGTATGTCGATATTCTGTTAAACGATCTCAACGGGGTATTTCGCGGTAAACGCATTCCCGTCTCCGCGTTAGCCAAGCTGGAAAAAGGGTGTTACTTTCCGGCCTCGGTTTTCGCCATGGACATTCTCGGCAACACCGTCGAGGAAGCCGGCCTCGGACAGGCGCTCGGCGAACCTGATAACCTCTGCATACCGGTCCCTGGGACCTTAATTCCTTCCGCCTCTGACCCGCAACGCATCGCCCAGCTGCTGCTGACCATGTGCGACCAAGATGGCACTCCCTTTGACGTTGAACCCCGAAACGTGCTGAACCGGCTGTGGCAACAGCTGCGCAATCGCGGTCTGTTTCCGGTGGTAGCGGTAGAGCTGGAGTTCTATCTGGTGGACAAAAAGCGCGATGCCGAAGGCTATATTCAGCCGCCGTGTGCGCCGGGTAGTGAAGAGCGCAACATACAGAGTCAGGTGTATTCGCTGGATAATCTCGACCATTTCGCCGACGTACTGCGCGACATCGACGCGCTGGCGAAACTGCAAAATATCCCCGCCGACGGCGCGCTGGCGGAGGCCTCGCCGGGCCAGTTCGAAATCAACCTGCACCATACGCGCGATATCCTCAAAGCCTGCGACGACGCCATTCTGCTGAAGCGGCTGGTGCGTCAGGTGGCAGAAAACCACGGCATGACCGCCACCTTTATGGCCAAGCCGTATGAGGAGTATGCGGGCAGCGGCATGCACGTACACATCAGTATGCTGGATGCCGCCGACCACAACGCCTTTGCGCTGGATGATGGCAGCGATTCGCCGCTGCTGAAGCGGGCGCTGGCTGGCATGATCGATCTGATGCCGGCATCAATGGCGCTGCTGGCGCCCAACGTCAATGCGTTTCGTCGCTTCCTGCCGGAGGCGTTTGTGCCGCTGCAGGCGTCATGGGGGCACAACAACCGCACGGTGGCGCTGCGCATTCCCTGCGGCGATGTAGAAAACCATCGCGTCGAGTACCGTGTGGCGGGCGCCGATGCCAATCCGTATCTGGTGGTGTCAGCAATTATTGCCGGTATCTTGCACGGTCTGGATAATCAGCTACCCTTACCGCATCCGGTGAAGGGCAACGGTCACGAGGCGGAAGGGCTGGAACTGCCGATTCGCCAGAGCGATGCGCTGTACGAGTTTGAAAACAGCTATCCGCTGCAAAAGCTGCTCGGCGAACGCTTCAGCGGCGTGTGGCACAGCTGCAAACAGTATGAATTGCGCGAGTTTGAACGGCTGATCACCGCCACGGAAATTGACTGGATGCTGAAGAACGCCTGACCGACAGAAGAATTGATCCAACGTCTTGTGTCGATGGCCTAAGTTGGGGCAAAATACGCGCCCTGCAAAAGACAAAACATAACCGACGCTTATTACGTCGGTTATTTTTTTGCATGGTGCTTTCACTACATGAACGAGGCCGGACACGCATCCGGATAGATAGACACTGAAACACGCTTGTGCGTGAGATTTGAGGAACAAAGATGGGACTGTTTACAATTGCACCAGCGCATGCTGGTTCTCGCTTCCGTGATGATTATGGCGCGGCGACAATCGCAAACACTAATATCACTTCTCACTGCAGCACATTGCGCAGTATCCCTGTGGTACAACTGAACTCAGTTGTTGCTGTAGGGGGCCTGAACAATGTCGCTTAATACCTCTGCCGCACCACAGCGTGCACATCTGAAAAAATCTCTGACTTTGATCCCGGTCGTCATGATGGGCCTGGCGTATATGCAGCCAATGACCCTGTTTGATACCTTCGGCATCGTGTCAGGCCTCACCGACGGTCACGTCGCCACCGCTTATGCTTTCGCGCTGATCGCGATACTGTTTACTGCCGTGAGCTACGGCAAGCTGGTACGCCGCTTCCCATCTGCGGGCTCCGCTTACACCTATGCTCAGAAGGCAATCAGTCCGCACGTCGGCTTTATGGTAGGCTGGTCATCACTGCTGGACTATCTGTTCATGCCGATGATCAACATCCTGCTGGCGAAAAGCTACTTTGAGTCGCTGGTGCCGGGCATTCCGTCGTGGATTTTCGTGGTGCTGCTGGTGGCGTTTATGACCATCTCCAACCTGCGTGGGATCAAAACCGTGGCCAACTTCAACAGCGTCATTGTGGTGCTGCAGGTAGTGGTGATGGCAGTGATCACCGGTATGGTGGTGTATGGTGTGGCACACGGTATTGGCGCCGGTACGCTGACCAGTACGAAGCCGTTCTGGTCTGAAAATGCGCAGGTGGTGCCGATGATTACCGGTGCGACCATTCTGTGCTTCTCGTTCCTTGGCTTTGACGGTATCAGTTCGCTGTCGGAAGAGACCAAAGATGCCGAGCGCACCATTCCACGCGCGATTTTCCTGACCGCGCTGATTGGTGGGGTGATCTTTATTGGCGTCTCGTACTTCCTGCAGCTGTACTTCCCGGATATCTCGCGTTTCCAGAATCCGGACTCTTCACAGCCGGAAATCATGCTGTTCGTGGCGGGTAAAGCGCTGCAGATCGGCATTCTGATTTTCTCGGTGGTGACGGTGCTGGCCAGCGGCATGGCGGCACACGCCGGCGTTTCGCGTCTGATGTACGTGATGGGCCGTGACGGCGTATTCCCGCAGCGTTTCTTTGGCTTCGTGCATCCAAAATTCCGCACGCCGTCGCTGAACGTGCTGCTGGTTGGTGCGGTAGCGCTGCTGGCGATCAACTTCGACCTGGTCACCGCAACGGCGCTGATTAACTTCGGTGCGCTGGTGGCGTTCACCTTTGTGAACCTGTCGGTGATTGCCCAGTTCTGGATTCGTGAGAAGCGTAACAAGACGCTGAAAGACCACCTCAACTATCTGGTGCTGCCCATTATGGGTGCGCTGACGGTGGGTGCGCTGTGGATCAACCTGGAAGAGACCTCGATGGTGCTCGGCCTGGTGTGGGCGGCGATTGGTATTGTTTACCTGGCGTTTGTGACCCGCACGTTCCGCAATCCGGTACCGCAGTTTAGCGAAGAGGTGTAAGGCTTTTCCCTCACCCTAACCCTCTCCCGCCCGCGGGAGAGGGAACCGCCCGAGCGTGTGTCAGGTATCAGCCCAGTAGCTGTACCAGAACGCACTATACCTCTCCCTCTCCCCGTGGGAGAGTACCGGGGTGAAGGCACCAGAACGCACTAGACCTCTCCCTCTCCCTGTGGGAGAGGGCCGGGGTGAGGGCATCAGCCCGCACCATACCTCCCCCTCTCCCCGTGGGAGAGGGCCGGGGTGAGGGCATCAGCCCGCACGAAACCCTGCTACGACACCAGCTCCTGCGCATACAAATACAGCGCTTTCAGCTGCGCCATCTTCTCTGCATCGCCCTCATGCAAACTGGCCAGCGACTCCAGCTCCAGCAAAAACGCCTGTACCCGCTCCGCATTAAGCTGCTCGCGGCGATGCTGCAGCCAGCGCTGCTGCTCTTTGTCATCCAGCGTGCCGGGGAAGTTGCGGGCGCGATAGCGGAACAGCAGCTTCGCGATACGTTTATCCTCAAAGGTCAAATCCAGCGCCGGCAGGTTCTGCGGCGGCGTCTGGCGCAGGATGTTCATACCGGCGCGATCGGCGTCGCTGAAGAAGCCGTCATACAGCTGCGCATCAACATCCTCCGACGGCGTGAACGGCTCCGCTTCGGCAAACAGCGTCACCACATTTTCCCGCACCTCGGCATGCTGGCGCAGCAGGGCCAGATTCGCCAGACAGTGCTGACGATCGATACCCAGCCGTTCGGCATCTTCCGGGCGTAATGTATTGGCCGGGGCCAGGACCGGGCACTTATTGATGTGCACCAGCTTGATCGGCACCGCCGGCAAATCGCCCAGATCGCTGTGTCGCGTATACAGCCGCTCGCGCAGCTCATCCGGCGACAGCGTCAGCAGCGGCGTCATGTCGCCGGCCAGATCGGCCACGATCAGCGCGTTTTTGTTATCCGGATGCCACGCCAGCGGCACAATCCAGCTGGTATTGCCGCGCGCCGCGCCGAACATGCCGGAAACGTGCACCAGCGGCTTCATCTGCGGAATATCAATCAGCGTCATCAGTTTCTGCTTGTTGCGATGGGTAAACAGAAACTCAAACAGCTTCGGCTGCTTCTCCTGCACCAGCTTTGCCATCGCCAGCGTGGCGTACACATCGGACATCGCATCGTGCGCCTGTTCGTGTGCCACGCCGTTAGCCTGGGTGAGATGCTCCAGCTTAAAGCTCGGAAAACCGTCGTCGTTCTCCGGCCAGACGATGCCCTCCGGGCGCAGCGCATAGCAGGCGCGCATCACGTCGAGCAGATCCCAGCGCGAATTGCCGTTCTGCCAGCTCCAGCCATACGGGTCGATAAAGTTGCGGTAGAAGATATTGCGCGTCACTTCATCATCGAAGCGCACGTTGTTGTAACCGATCACACAGGTCTGCGGTTCGCTGAACAGCGCGTGAATGCGCTGAGCAAACTCCACTTCTGGCACGCCGCGCGCGTTGGCCACCTGCGGCGTGATACCGGTGATCATTACCGCTTCCGGCTGCGGCAGGTAATCGTCCGCGAGCTGGCAGTAAAACACCTGCGGTTCGCCTACGGCGTTAAAGGCTTTGTCGGTGCGCAGGCCTGCAAATTGCGCCGGACGATCCAGCGACGGGCTTTTGCCGAAGGTTTCATAATCGTGGAACAGAAAAGTGAACTCAGAGGCGGGCACGGCGTTATCCTGGCTATGGAAAATCAACGCACAGAATAGTCGTCAGCCCGGTACAGCACAACCTCGATCGCCATCGCTGCGAGCGGGCGCGCAGCATTTGTCCGCGGTTCATACTTTTTTTCAATTTATTCAGATATCAAAGCGCTATTTGCCGTAAAACGTGCGGCGGTAAATTCATTTATTTGATGTTGAGGAAGAAGTGTTGAAAAGGCGTCTGTTGGTAACTGTATCTGGAATGATTGTTTGGGCATCGCTGGCGCACGCGGATGACAGCATGCCGTTTCCCCTGACGCCGCCGGCCATTGATGCCGCGTCCTGGGTGCTGATGGACGCCACCACCGGGCAGATCCTCACCGCGGGCAACCCGGATGCGGAGCGCAACCCGGCCAGCCTGACCAAACTGATGACTGGTTATGTCGTCGACCGCGCGGTCGATCAGAAGAAAATCACCCGAGACGATGTGGTCACGGTAGGCAAAGATGCGTGGGCCGCCGGCAATCCGGTGTTTAAAGGCTCGTCGCTGATGTTTCTTAAGCCGGGCGATAAAGTCACCGTGCGCGACCTGATGCGCGGCGTGATCATCGATTCCGGCAACGACGCCTGCGTGGCGCTGGCCGACTATGTGGCCGGCAGTCAGGAGAGCTTCGTCAACATGATGAACAGCTACGTGCAGAAGCTCGGTCTGACGCACACCCACTTCGAAACCGTGCACGGTCTTGATGCGCCGGGGCAGCACACCACCGCGCGCGATCTGGCGGTGCTGTCGCGCGCGATCATCAACGGTGAGCAGGATTTCTATGCCATGTATAGCGAGAAAACCCTCAGCTTCAATGGCATTACCCAGAACAACCGTAACGGCCTGCTGTGGGACCAGAATCTGCACGTCGACGGCATGAAAACCGGCCACACCGAGAGCGCCGGGTTTAACATCGTCGCCTCGAACATCGTCGGTCGCCATCGTCTGATTGCGGTGATCATGGGCGGGAAAAGTTCAAAGGGACGTGAAGAGCAGGCGCGTAAACTGCTGGTGTGGGGACAGAACAACTTCGACACCGTGCAGCTGTTCCACGCCGGGAAAAAGATCGGCAGCGAAAACGTCTGGTACGGCAACCCGCACAAAGTGGACGTCGGTACCACCGAAGATATCTATCTGTCACTGCCGCGCAGCGAAGTGTCGAACGTGATGGCGAAGTATGTGATCAATCGTAAAGACCTCGAAGCGCCACTCAAAGCCGGCGAGCAGGTGGGCGAAATTCAGGTGCTGGATAAAGACAAGCAGCTGGCCAGCTATCCGCTGTACGCGCTGCAGTCGGTCGATGAAGCAGGCATCATCACGCGCATCAGCGATTACGTGAAACAGAAACTGTAAGCCGTCGGGCGATAAGCAAACGCTGCGTTACATCCTTGTGTGCACTGAGAAAACAAGATGTAGCGCAGTTGTATTATTGCGCAAAAAGTTGCGCCAGCCCCTCAATGTTCGTGCTGCGCCAGGGTAACATAGCGCGCAAATTTTTATCGCACCCGGACCACCATGTTACGCGCTGACAAGCCCATCTCTCCGATTGAGTTCTGGTTTTACCGCCACTACCGCGCCGTGCACGGCGTACGCATCGCTATCGCCTTTGTGCTGTGTTTTCTGTTTGTCCGTCTCACCGATATTCCGGAAGGCACCTGGCCGCTGATCACGCTGGTGGTGGTGATGGGACCGATCTCCACCTGGGGCAATGTTTTGCCGCGCGTGGTGCAGCGTATCAGCGGTACCTTTGCCGGGCTGATATCAGGGCTGATCGCGCTGAAGCTGGAGCTGCTGTCACTGCCGCTGATGCTGGTGTGGTGCTTTATCGTGATGATCGTCTGCGGCTATCTGACGCTGGGCAAACACCCGTATATGGCACTGCTGATCGGCATCACGCTCGGCGTGGTGGTCGGCGCGCCGGCCGGCGATTTCACCGTGGCGCTGTGGCGCGGCGGGGATGTGATCCTCGGCTCGCTGATGGCTTTACTGTTCAGCGCCATCTGGGCGCAGCGCGCCTATACTCACTGGCGCATTCAGCTGTCGGACGCCTTTATCAATATGGCGAAGATTCATCACGCTGGCTTTTCCGCCAACCTGGTGGAGAAGCCGCGCCTCAATCCGCGCTTCCAGAAGCTGCTTACCAGCGTGATCAAAATGCGCGCGCTGCTGGAGCCGGCGAGCAAAGAGACGCGCATCCCTAAATCGGTGTTTGAAGCCATTCAGACCATTAACCGTAATATGGTTAACACCATGCAGATGCAGATTGAAGCCTGGTGGGCGTCGCGTGAGAGCCATCTGATTTTGCTGAACGCGCCGACGCTGCGCCGCACGCAGCAGATGACCGAGAACACCCTGAACGCGCTGTCAGCGTTGATGGTGAAAGGCGAGACTGAACAGGTGATTGCCAACAGCCACGAGCTGGAAGCCATCACCCAGGAGCTGGAAGCGCTGATCGCCAACGGCAGCGCGCGGCTGGAGACCACCGCGATTTACGGTTACGTCTGGCTGAGTCTGGAGCAGGCGCGTCAGCTGGAGCGCATGACAGACCTGGTGCGTCTGGCGCTGCGCAAATAGTTTTCTCAGGCAATGACTTAGTGCGAATTGCCCTTTCTTTGCGCTAAGATAAGTGCCAGTCCGAATTTAGCGGTGAAAATTGCGAACCCGGCTTATAAGCCGCTAAGCTAAATGTCTTCCCGGTTTATGACTATTTTGCCTGCCGCGGCAGGCCACAAGAAAGGTGCCAACATGGAAAATGCCAAGCAATCATTTCAGGACGTACTGGAGTTTGTGCGTATGTTTCGTCGTAAAAACAAACTGCAGCGCGAAATTACGGACAACGAAAAGAAAATCCGTGATAACCAGAAACGTGTGTTGCTGCTGGACAACCTGAGCGAGTACATCAAACCTGGTATGAGCGTGGAAGCGATTCAGGAAATCATCGCCAGCATGCGCGTGGATTATGAAGATCGCGTAGATGAGTACATCATCAAAAACGCCGATCTGTCGAAAGAGCGCCGCGAGCTGTCGAAAAAGCTCAAAGCGATGGGCGAACCGAAAGGGCAGTAAGCTTCACGGGCTCGATAGCCGCGTTTTGTTCCAGGGTCGCCCTTTACGGCGACCTTTTTAATGCCCGCGCCAGCTGCTGTAACTGCTGCGCAATCTCCGCCACATCCACCTGCTGCTGCAACGGCGCCGCCGTGGTGGCGCGCAGGACCAGCTCGGTCTCCAGCGGCTGACTGTCCGGCATCTCTCCCTCCAGCTGCGCCAGCAGACGATCGACGCTCACTGTGCCTAACTGCTGTAAATCCTGGCGTACCGTGGTCAGCGGTGGCTGATACCACGCGCTCTCCGCCGTATCATCGTAACCGATGATCGACATCTCCGCCGGAATTCGTACGCCATGCTGATGCAGCGCGCGCATCGCCCCCAGCGCCATTTGATCGTTAGCCACCAGCAGCGCCTGCGGCAGCTGGTCGGGCAGCAGTGTCAGTAGCGCCTGGTAGCCGGACGCTGCGCTCCAGTCGCCGCTCAGTACGCAGTCCGGCACCAGTTGATGACGCGCCAGCGCCTGTTGCCAGGCGCTAAATCGCGCCCGCGCTGACGCGGAGCTGGCAGGCCCGTTCAGCACGCCAATCTGCCGGTGGCCGAGCGCCACCAGATGATCCACCGCCTGCTGCGCACCGCTGGTGCTCCGGTACTGACACTGCGCCACGGCCGCGCTGCGCTCCACATCCAGAAACAGCGTCGGTTTGCTGCCGCACTGCTGCTGAATCTGCGCCGCCTGCGCGGCATCCAGCGGCAGATTGATCAGCAGAGCATCGACGCGCTGCGCCAGCAATTCATGCACCGTGTCCTGCGCGTGGCTGGTGGCATTGGCCATGGCGATCACCAGATGATAGCCCTGCGCCGCCGCGCGCTGCTGAATCGCCGAAGCAATCTGCGCTGGCGCCATCAGCGCCAGATCGCTGGTCGCCAGCCCGAGCGTGCGCGTGGCCTTGCCGGCCAGCTGCTGCGCGACCCGGTTTGGCACGTAGCTGAGCTGCTGCATCGCGGCTTCCACCCGCGCGCGGGTGCGGGGTGACACCTGCGCGGAATGGTTCAGCACCCGGGAAACCGTTTGATAGGAGACGCCAGCCAGCCGGGCGACATCGTCAAGCGTTACGGAACGCGCTGTCATTGATCCCTCCTGATGAGAATGCGGCGAGTGTAGCAAATTTTTCCCTGCCGTCGCGGTATTAAGGCGTTACACTGCCAGTGATAACGCAAGGAGAAAGTGATGCAGCTCAATGACCATCAAATTCAGGATATCAACACCATTGCCGCCTGGCTGGCGCTCGATCAGCTGCCAAAGGACGGTACGCTGGAGGTCGATTTAGCCATACTTGCCGGACATGCGGTGCTGCCGAACGTCGAAGCGGTGATTGCGCTGGCGAAGAAATATCAGCTGCCGTTGCTAATCAGCGGCGGCATCGGTCACTCAACCGCGCTGCTGGCCGCGATGATTGCCAGCCATCCGCTCTATCGTCAGATCGACACCGCCGGCAAGGGCGAAGCACAGCTGCTGGGCGAGATGGCGCGCGTATTTGCTGAGCTGCCTGACGATCAGCTGCTGCTGGAAACCGCCTCGCGCAACTGTGGCGAAAACGCCGCCTTAAGCCAGCGCCTGCTGGATGAGCAGCAGTGGCAGCCGCAGCGCGTGCTGCTGGTGCAGGATCCGTTGATGCAGCGCCGCAGCTGGGAAACCTTCCGCTGGCAGTGGCGCGATCGCGAAAACGCGCCGGAGTTCATCAGCTGGCCGGTATTTGTGCCGCAGGTGATGATGGATGCGGGCATGCTGCGCATCGTTGGCGCGCCGCCGCAGGGGTTGTGGTCAGTGGAGCGTTTTCTGTCGCTGCTGATGGGCGAGGTGCAGCGCCTGCGTGACGACGCCAGCGGCTACGGCCCGAACGGCAAGGGGTTCTTCGGACACGTTGATGTACCCGACGCGGTCGAAGCAGCCTGGCAGCGCCTGATGCAGCTGCCCGGCGTGCAGTCGCGGTTGGGTTGAACCCGTTCCCGAGATTAGGGTGAATCCGGTGGTTCCGGCGTGATATCGGTCGCCATGAATGGCGACCCTACAGTATCGTAGGGTGCGCTTTCATGCGCACCAGGTTATTACCGCGTACGGGGCCGTAGGGTGCGCATTTATGCGCACCAGGTTATTACCGTGTACGGGGCCGTAGGGTGCGCATTTATGCGCACCAGGTTATTACCGCGTACGGGGCCGTAGGGTGCGCTTTCATGCGCACCAGGTTATTACCGCGTACGGGGCCGTAGGGTGCGCATTCATGCGCACCCGGTTATTCCCGCGTACCGGGCCGTAGGATGCGCATTCATGCGCACCAGGTTATTACCGCGTACGGGGCCGTAGGGTGCGCTTTCATGCGCACCAGGTTATTACCGCGTACGGGGCCGTAGGGTGCGCATTCATGCGCACCAGGTTATTCCCGCGTACCGGGCCGTAGGGGCGCATTCATGCGCACCTGGCATGCCACGCACCGGACTGATCACCGCGTCTGCAAATACACCTGCAAATTTACATACACTGCGTTCAGCAACGGCGTCGCCACCGCATGGCGCGCGCCGCGCACCAGCAAATCGCCGATGATCTGATCGGCTTCGATATCGTAGCCCTGGGTTAAATCGCGGTACATGGATGAGGTCATCGCCGCATCAGGATTGTTCAGCGTCTCATAAATCTTCGCCGTGACGGCCGGACGCTGTTGGTAGCCATCGGCGGTGATCACCGCCAGCACCTCGGCGAAAATGCCCTGTAACAGCGCTTCACCACCGGCTGAACGCAGGATGTGCTGCGTATTGCCGCGCGCCACACAACACACGGCACCCAGCGTGCTCAGCAGCAACCACTTCTCCCACAGCTCACTGATAATGTTATCGGCGAACACGCTATCAAATTGCGCATCACGCAGCGCGGCATCCACGCGCGCCAGACGGGCATCGTTGTTGCCGTCCAGCGCGCCGTAGTAAAGCACGTGCAGCGGCGACAACTGCATCACTTCGCCGTGCTCGCCCAGCGTGGCGTGAATCTTACACAGCCCGCCAATCACCTTGTCACCGAAACGTGCGCGCAGCGTATCAATGTGACGCATACCATTGAGGATCGGCATGATCAGCGTCTGCGGCCCGACCGCCGGGGCGATGTCCTCAATCGCCTGTTCCAGCGCAAAGCTTTTCACCGTCAGGATAATCAGATCGTAATCACCGGTCAGTGTCGAGGCCAGCGCCAGCTGCGGTTGCAGCACCGTGCTGCCTTCCGGCGTTTGCAGCACCAGTCCGGTCTGTTGCAGCTGCTGCTGGCGGCGCTCGCGCACCAGAAAGGTCACATCGCGGCCGGCCTGCGCCAGGCGCGCGCCAAAGTACCCGCCGGTGGCACCGGCTCCCACAATCAGAATACGCATGGACTGTTTTCCCGTTAAGCATGAAAGCCTTACCTTAAAGCGCTGCGCGTCACTGCGCCACACCGCAAATGCGGAAATCCGTGACAATCTCAGCGATGAGCAAAAAAAGCTCAAACTGTTCGTATTCATTCGTACAATGGGTTTATGCTGGGGCACAGCGGCGGGCAATGGTGCCTGCCGGTTTTTTTCGTCAACAGACTAAGGACGCATCATGCCCCGACCCCTCCCCATCGAACGTTATCGCAACATCGGCATCTCCGCGCACATCGATGCCGGTAAAACCACCACCACTGAGCGCATCCTGTTTTACACCGGAATGAGCCACAAGCTGGGTGAAGTGCACGATGGCGCGGCAACCACCGACTGGATGGCGCAGGAGCAGGAGCGCGGCATTACCATCACCTCGGCGGCGGTCAGCTGCTACTGGCCGGGCATGGACGGCAGTTTTACGCCGCACCGTATCAACATCATTGATACTCCCGGACACGTTGACTTCACCATTGAAGTGGAGCGCTCAATGCGCGTGCTGGATGGTGCCGTGATGGTGTACGACGCGGTCGGTGGCGTTCAGCCGCAGTCAGAAACCGTCTGGCGGCAGGCGAATAAATACCATGTGCCGCGCATTGCGTTCGTCAACAAGATGGACCGCCAGGGCGCGGACTTTTTCCGCGTGGTGCAGATGATGAAAGATCGCCTGCAGGCGCATCCGGTGCCGATTGTCATTCCCATCGGCGCTGAAGAGCAGTTCAGCGGGGTCATCGATCTCAACAAAATGCGCGCCATCTACTGGGACGACGCCAGCCAGGGCATGAGCTTTAGCTATGCGCCGATTCCGGACGCGCTGCAGGCGCAGGCGGCGGAGTGGCGGGAAAACATGGTGGCAGCAGCGGCAGAAGCCAGCGAAACGCTGATGGATCGCTATCTGGAGCAGGGCGATCTCAGTGAAGACGAGGTGATTGCCGGGCTGCGGCAGCGCACGCTGGCGGGCGAAATCCAGCCGATGCTGTGCGGCAGCGCGTTTAAAAACAAAGGGGTGCAGCGCATGCTCGATGCGGTCATCGAACTGATGCCTTCGCCGCTCGACGTGCCACCGGTCGCCGGCATCAACGAGCGCGGCGAACACGACGAACGCCATGCTGACGATGAGGAACCTTTCTCGGCGCTGGCGTTCAAGCTGATGAGCGATCCTTACGTCGGTCAGCTGACCTTTGTGCGCGTCTATTCTGGCGTGCTGCGCAAGGGTGACAGCGTGTGGAACGCGGTGAAAGGGCGTAAAGAGCGCATTGGCCGCATCGTGCAGATGCAGGCTAACGATCGCATCGAAATTGATGAGATTCGCGCCGGCGATATTGCCGCCTGCGTCGGGCTGAAAGAGGTCACCACCGGCGAAACACTGTGCGATCCTAATGCGGTAATCACGCTGGAGCGCATGGAGTTTCCCGATCCGGTGATTTCGCTGTCGATTGAGCCAAAGACCAAAGGCGATCAGGAAAAAATGGGGCTGGCGCTGCAGCGGCTGGCGGCAGAGGATCCGTCGTTCCGGCTGCACACCGATGAGGAGTCCGGTCAGACCATCATCTCCGGCATGGGTGAACTGCATCTGGAGATCATCGTCGACCGTCTGAAACGCGAGTTTGGCGTGGAAGCCAATATTGGCCGGCCGCAGGTAACCTACCGCGAAACCATCCGCAAAACGGTGCGCGAGGTAGAAGGGAAATTTGTACGTCAGTCGGGCGGTAAGGGCCAGTATGGTCACGTGGTGCTGACGCTGGAGCCGCAGGCGGCCGGAAGCGGTTTCACCTTTGAAGACGCGACCAAAGGCGGCGTGGTGCCGCGCGAATTCATTCCTTCGGTGGAGAAGGGCATTCGCGAAGCGCTCAACAGCGGCGTGCTGGCCGGTTATCCGGTGGTCGACATCAAAGCCACGCTGACGTTTGGCTCTTATCACGACGTTGACTCGTCGGAGATGGCGTTCCGCATGGCGGCGATCTTTGGCTTCAAAGCGGCAGCGAAGCAGGCCGATCCGGTGATACTTGAGCCGGTGATGCAGGTGGAAGTGGAGACGCCGGAAGAGTATGCCGGCGGTGTG
Source organism: Type-C symbiont of Plautia stali (assembly GCF_059730935.1). Taxonomy (NCBI): domain Bacteria; kingdom Pseudomonadati; phylum Pseudomonadota; class Gammaproteobacteria; order Enterobacterales; family Enterobacteriaceae; species Type-C symbiont of Plautia stali. The sequence goes on from NZ_AP035923.1 coordinate 1,609,813, forward strand.
ATGGGCGATTTGTCATCCCGGCGCGGCACGCTGCAGGGCATGGACGAGCGTTTCGGCGCGCGCATTATCCGTGCTGAAGTGCCGCTGGCCGAGATGTTTGGCTACGCCACCACGCTACGCTCGATGTCGCAGGGCCGCGCCACGTACAGCATGGAGTTTGCCCACTACGCCGAAGCACCGCGTAACGTCGCGGAGGCGATTATCGCGGCTCGCGCACAGTAAGCCCGCTGGCGGCAGGGATGCCGCCGGTTAGTGCTTTATTTACAGCGCCGTCACGCCCAGCGCGGCGGCGTCATCTTCCCAGCGTTTAACCTCGTCAAACCAGTCGCGCTGCGGCACAGAAAAGCCCGCCAGCAGGTTGGCCTTCATCATATCCTTGTAGTCCTCCACATTGGCCAGCTCAAACAGCGTGCTGCGCAGCTTTTCCAGCAGCAAACTGTCGGTTTTCGCCGAGGTTATCAGCGGCAGCGCGGCACACAGCGGGGTTTCACCGATAATGGCTAAGCCCTGCAGCTCCTGCGGCCGGTATTTGCGCAGCAGCGCCCAGGTGATGCAATCAATCGCGGCGAGGTCGGCCTCTCCGGCGCGCAGCGCGGCCAGCGACTGGCGGTGGCTGCCGCTGAACCGGGTAGTGGCGAAGAATTTGCCGTTCTGGGCCAGCGGCGCGACCACATAGCGCAGCGAATTGTATCCGGAGTGTGAGTCATTGCTGTTGCACACTGCGCGACGGCCGCGGAAATCAGCGAGGCTCAGGTTCTCATCTTCCTGCCGCGCCACCAGCCAGCTGCGATAGCGCAGGTCATGGCAGCCAGGCGCATTGGACTGAAACGTGCCCACCAGTTGCACGTCAGGCAATAGCGCGACCAGCGGATAGCCGCAGGTCTGACTCAGCAGCAGATTGTCATCACGCCAGTGTGGCAGCAGGTCGTCGTGCCACTGCACCTCAGCCTGCACGCCGCGCTTCGCCAGCAGCTGCGTCAGCACTGAGGTCATGGCCAGCGTGCTCGGGTGGTCGATGTCGTACATCGGTAAAGAGATGATGTGCATTCTGTGCGTCCTTGTGGTGTCCCGGGTGGGCGTTAACGTCGATCGGCTGACGCCAGAAGCGCTTCATCCATTCGCCGTAACCGGCAACGCGAAAACCCTGATTACGCTGATAGTAGCCGTCGCGGTAGAGCAAATAGACTTTGCGCAGACCGTACCAGGGTAAACCGGGCAGATCGTGATGTACAGAATGATAGTTGAGATTCAGGAACAGCAGGCGCCAGGGCCAGGCCGCTTCGTTATTCACCGAGCGCGCCAGCGGCGCCTCATCGGCACGATGTTCGTAAAATGAGCGCACCTTGGTCAGCATCAGCGCCGGATAGCTCACCGCCAGCACCAGCCACAGCGGGGAAAAGCCGCGCAGGCTGAGCCAGTAAAACAGCACGGCCAGCAGTAGCAGGTGCACCAGCCACATCATCATCGCCGGCACGTCGCGCTGCACCACGCTTTGCGTCAGCGCGCGCAGCGTGGCGAGGATATCCAGCAGCGGTCCCAGCAGCAGACGTCCCGGAAAGGTATTACGCAGATGGATAACGCGCTGTTGCCAGGGTTTGAGCCGTGCCCAGTGCGCCGGCGACAGATAATAGGTTTCCGGATCATCATGCGGATCGGTCAGGGTGTGGTTGCGGTGATGTGCCAGGTGCGAATCCCGGTAGAGACCATACGGATACCACACCGCCAGCGGCAGCGTACCAAACAGCTGATTAAGGCGCGGCAGGCGCGTCGGATGGCCATGAATCAGCTCATGCTGCAGCGACAAATACCAGGTGGTGAACAGGATCAGCAGCAGTGTGGCGAGGGGCAGGCCCAGCGTTTGCCAGTACAGCACGCTGGCGAACCAGCCGCTATAAACGGTAATGATTAACAGCCAGGTCGGCAATTCGCTGCGCCAGAGCCAGCTGCGCGCCAGCTGGTGCACCACTTCGCGCTGTTGCGCACTGAGGTAGGCGGAGGTTCCTTTGACCATGTTCATGTATTCAGTCAGCGAGACGGGAAAAGATGCGCTCACGATGCGTGATACGCGTGATAAACACAAAGACGGAAAATTGCTTTGTTATGCAAAAAAGTTGAAGAAGCGCACGAAAACTATTGGCTATCAGTCCTCTTCGCACAGGCGTAACCTTACCTCATCGAATTCTGATTGATGACGCCGGCGCCGTTCTGGCCCGCGAGGAGCATTTAGCATGAAAAAAATTGGCTTTTTATCTTTCGGTCACTGGACCCCGTCACCACATTCGGCCACCCGTTCGGCGCAGGATGTGCTGCTGCAGTCGATTGACCTTGCGGTCGCCGCCGAAGAGCTGGGTGCCGACGGTGCTTATTTCCGCGTACACCACTTTGCCCGCCAGCTGAGTTCACCGTTTCCGCTGCTGGCGGCGGTCGGTGCCAAAACCAGCCGCATCGAGATTGGTACCGGTGTGATCGACATGCGTTACGAAAATCCGCTGTATATGGCGGAAGACGCCGGGGCAGCGGACCTGATCGCCAACGGCCGTTTGCAGCTCGGCCTGAGCCGTGGCTCGCCGGAGCAGGTGATTGAAGGCTACCGCTACTTTGGCTTCAATCCGCGCGAAGGGGAAACCGATGCGGATATGGGACGTCGTCACACCGAAGAGCTGCTGGAAGTGCTGCGCGGCGAAGGGTTTGCTAAACCCAATCCGCAGCCGATGTTCCCGAATCCACCGGGGCTGCTGCGCCTCGAGCCGTATTCCGAAGGCCTGCGCGAGCGTATCTGGTGGGGCTCCGGCTCGAACGCCACATCGATCTGGGCGGCCCAGCTGGGGATGAATTTGCAGAGTTCGACGCTCAAGGATGACGAGACCGGCGAACCGTTCCATGTGCAGCAGGCGAAGCAGATTCGCGCCTATAAAGAAGCCTGGCAGGCGGCAGGGCATCAGCGTGCGCCGCGCGTGTCGGTCAGCCGCAGTATTTTTGCCCTGATGAACGACACCGACCGCGCTTACTTTGGTCGCGGCGGACAGGAGCAGGATTCCGTCGGGTTCCTCGATGAGAAAACCCGCGCCATCTTTGGGCGTAGCTATGCCGCAGAGCCGGAGCAGCTGATCAAACAGCTGGCACAGGATGAAGCGATTGCGGAAGCCGATACCCTGTTACTGACCATCCCTAATCAGCTTGGCGTGGATTATTGTGCGCACGTGATCGACAGCATTCTGACCCACGTCGCGCCAGAGCTCGGCTGGCGTTAAGCGACAGTGCGCAGGGAAGCGCACAATTATTGAAATTTAATAACCCCAATAACTCTGAATATTGCATTTCAGGGTTATTGGGGTTATTTTATTGCTTTGAGGACGTAGCAGGACACGCGCATGGATAGCCGATCGCTAATGGCCGAAATCAGAGCCGACGGCTGGGAGCTGATACGAATTAACGGTAGCCACCATCATTTTGTCCATCCGACGAAAAAAGGCCTGGTCACGATACCGCATCCAAAAAAGGATTTGCCGATTAAAACGGTAAAAAGTATCAGAAAACAGGCCGGATTGACCGTCCATTAATTTGCAAGAGGCACACTTATGTTTTACCCCATCGCAATCGAAGCGGGAGATGAAACCACCGCGTACGGCGTTACGGTGCCAGATTTACCCGGCTGCTTTTCCGCGGGAGATACGCTGGAAGAGGCCGTAAAAAACGCCAAAGAGGCGATTACCGGTCATCTGGAGTTAATGGTTGAACTCGGCCAGGATATTCCGGCGGTCTCGGACCTTAAATCGCTGATGAAATCGGCGGAGTTTGCTGGTTACGTGTGGGTGCTGGTGGATGTTGATGTGACCCGGATTCTGGGCGGCTCGGAAAAAATCAATGTCACTTTGCCTAAGTTACTGATTGATCGCATCGACCGTTGCGTGGCGACCCATCCGGAATTTAAAACCCGTTCAGGATTTCTGGCGCAGGTTGCGCTGGAGCGCATTGCAAAAACGCGCTGAAGCAGGAAGGGCGAAACGCTGGCAGTTTTTGCGGCGGACAACCATTGCGCGATAAATCGCGCCGCTACCAGGTGCGCATAAATGCGCACCCTGGGAAATGTGGCAAGGTCTTTTAACGCGTATCAGATTCTGCAGGGTTGCCATTGATGGCGACAACGCGTCCTTCACGAACGCACCCAGACCTTGTAACCCGCATTCAACCCTGTAGGGGGGCCATTTATGGCGACCAACCATTGCGCGATAAATCGCGCCGCTACCAGGTGCGCATAAATGCGCACCCTACGAAATTCAGCAAAGGCTTTGACCCGTTTTAGATTCTGTAGGGTCGCCATTGATGGCGACAACGCGTCCTTCACGAACGCACCCAGACCTTGTAACTCGCATTCAACCCTGTAGGGTCGCCATTTATGGCGACCAACCCATTGCGCGATAAATCGCGCCGCGACCAGCCATTAATCCGTGCCCAGCTCCCACCACAGCTTATCCAGCGCATAATAACGGTCGCGCTGCGCCTCTGGCTGGTTCAGATCGCGCTTCCACGGTTTGGCGAGAATGTAGTGCAGATTCTTCACCTCGTCGTCATGCCATAAGCCGGCGTGCTGGAACGGCAGGGTTTTCAGCGCGTTGTAGATGTACGGCAGCGGCAGCCAGCGCCCGGCAAACACTTCATTGAGCAAATCCTGTTCGGAGAACGGATAGCGACGCAGGTCGTCAATCTCAGCCACTTTCTGCTGCAGCCAGTCGAATACCGCCTGATCCGGCTGCAGCATCAGAAAACCGCCGTTGAGATAGTTATCAAGATCGGCGGGAGGCGTTTCACTGCGCGCCTGCCAGGTGTAGTGACAATGCTCCGGCTGCCAGCTGTCAGGATAGCTGGCGATTTGATTCGGGTTGCAGCGGCAGGCGTGACAGGCCGCCAGCGCATGCTTGCCGAGGTCGAGCGTAAACAGCTCATCCATGTTGCGCAGCACCAGCATATCGGCATCAAGAAACACCACGCGCTCGCAGCCGGTCAGCTCCCAGGCGCGCAGCTTGCTCCACACTTCACCAAACTGTGCCGAGGCATAATGCTGCTCCAGCGCAGCGTCCGGCATCAGCGGCTGGACCGGATGGATCACGCAGCCCAGCGCCTGTAATGCTTCGCGCATGTTCAGGTCGATGGCATCGGTGACCATCACAATCAGCGGCCAGCGCGTTTCGCTGCGTTTGAGTGAGCGATGCAGCGCTTTCACCCCGACATAATATTCCGGCTGCGTTAACAGCGTTACCCAGGCGTACATAGCTTCTCCCCATCAAAATCAATCAAACTCAATCAAACAAAGCCGTGACATAGTCATTGCTAAAGCGGTGCGTCGGATCCAGCTGTTCACGCACTGCACGAAACGCATCCCACTGCGGATAGATGGCGCGCCACTGATAGCGCTGCGGATCGTAATATTTACCCCAGTGCGGACGTCCACCTTCCGCCGCCAGCAATTTTTCCACTTCGGTGAGGAAATGCAGTCCGTCCTGCGACAGCGAGCCGTCATCCGCGTAATACACCACAAAACCAAAAAAGCAGGTCGGCTGCTGATGCGCCGGGCTCATCCACGCCTGTGAAGCGCCGGTGCAGCGCAGGATGATGGGATAGTGCATGTGCGGACGATTCTGCGCGTACCAGGCTTTAATCTTGCTGATAATTTCCGGCGTTTTGGCCAGCGGCACGCCAATCTCAACGTTGATCTGCGGTACGGCGATGCCACGACAAAACAGCTGGTAGATATCGCCGCTGATGTCGGTGAAATCACGGAAGCGGGTGACGGTACGGAACTGTTTGCCGCCTTTGCCGTGAATCTGCGTGTCGCGATGCATGTGTTCCAGCGTCTGATCGATGGTGTCGTTCAGGCTGCTGTCGGCCTGATCGCCGTGCTCAATCACTTCGCGCTGATGGTCGTACCATGCCTGGCTGTCCTCGGCACTGGCGACATCGGCGTTCCAGACATGCATCAGGTTGTCATCGACAAACCACCAGGCTTTGCTGAGTTCGTGCTGCTCATTCCACGTCAGCAAATCCTGTTCCAGTGAATCGGCAGACGCGGCGAATTTATGGCAGGTAAACAGGCGAAATGGCTCAGTACGCAACGTAATGGCGGTGACGATGCCGAGCGCGCCAAGTGAAACCATCGCCGCCGGGAAATCGGCGTCGCCGCGCTGAAACTCGCGCACGCTGCCATCGGCCAGCACCATGCGGATATGCAGCGCTTCGTCCGCCAGCGAACTCTGTGCCAGGCCCTGACCGTGGGTGCCGGTTGCCAGCGCGCCGGCCAGCGTCTGCACCGCAATCACGCCGGGCGAAGAGGCGAGCATGCGATCCATCTTTGTCAGGCTGTCATACACCTGCTGCAGCGGCGTGCCCGCGGCAAACGTTACGCTCTCTTCATCCTGAGCGAGGATGCCGCGCAGCGCACTGAGATCCAGCAGCACGTCCTGCGGCTGTACGCACAGCATGCGACCGGGCGACAAACGGCTGCCGAGCACGCGCACTTTGCCGTGCGAGTCGCGCAACAGCTGTTGCAGCTCGGCTTCACTGCGCGGCTGATGCAACTGCTGGCGCTGGCCAACTACCGAATTCTGCGCCCAGTTCCAGAGCGCAGGCGTGTCATCGGTATTTTGCGTATTGCGTAACGGATAGAGGAGAGCATCTTTCTTCACTACAGCGTTCCTTAATCTGAGGTCTGTCACGGTCCCGGTTATTTGATCAAGCGTAGACCATCACAGCGAACCCGCAGATTACGGGGCTTTGCGGATATAGCGTAGCGTGGCCGTCACCGCCAGCTGACGGTTGCGGCGAATACTGTCCTCTTCACTGTCGTGGGGGGTAAACAGCGTGTGGAAGGTGTAGCGGTTGGAGACATGATGCACACAAATACTGCTGAGCAGGCGGTGTACGTCCACGGTATCCAGGCCGTCGATAAAGATGCCCTGACGCTGGCCGCGAGACAGGATGTCATCCAGCAAATCGAGGGTACTTTTGTTCATCGCTTTGATGCGCTCCGACTGCATGATGTAACGCCCGCGCAGCAGGTTTTCGGTACACACCAGGCGCATAAAATCGGGATGCGTGACGTGATAGTCAAAACTGGCTTCCACCAGTTTGATCATCGCCTCTTCCGGCTCCAGCGTAGTAAGATTCAGGCCGGTTTCATGCTGGCGAATCGCCTGATACACCTGCTCCAGCACCTCAATATACAGCTTCTCTTTGTTGATGAAGTGATACACCACCATGCGCTTGGTGGTCTGTGCCAGTTCAGCAATCTGCTCCATTCGCGCGCCCTGCATACCGTATTCGGCGAAGGTTTGCAGCGCACCCGCGAGGATGCGTTTTTTCAACCCTTCCGGGTCATTTTTACGTTTGGGTGTGGTATCCGACATAGCGCTCAATAACGGTCAATCAAACAGGCATGGTAGCACAGCCGCCCGGGGCCTTTTGGCGCGACGAGCGGCGGCATGGCTTTATTCATTTCAGGAATAGCATTCCCGGATAAATCATAATGCTGGAATAAGCAACTGCGTATACTGCGCGTATCTGTCGATCACGGCAGCTTATTTTGACTCGCGTAATAATAACACTCAGGAAATAATTTATGCACACACGCTTCGCATCAGCCCAAAAGAAATTGTTGTTAACCGTCGGCGCGTTACTGGTTGCCGGCAGCGTGGTCGCGCCGTTTTCTTTGGCGCAGGCGGCGGATAAAACCGCGGTGAAGGTCGGTATCATGAGCGGCGAGGACGAAGACGTCTGGCGTGAAGTGATCAAGCAGGCCGCCGCGAAAGGGCTGACGGTGAAGACCGTGATTTTCAATGATTATAATCAGCCCAACGAAGCGTTACAGAATGGTGAAGTGGATGCCAATGCCTTCCAGCATAAGCCGTTCCTGAATAATCAAATCAAGGTCAATCATTACGATATCGTGCGCGTCGGCGATACCGCCGTCTGGCCGATCGGTCTCTATTCGAAGAAAGTGAAAAGTGCCGCCGCTCTGAAAGACGGAGCGGTAATCGGCGTGCCTAACGATCCGTCGAACGAGGCGCGCGGTCTGGTGCTGCTGCAGCAACAGGGGCTGATCAAACTCAAACCGGGCGTCGGCATTGCCGCCACCACGGCCGACATCACTGACAATCCCCATCACCTGAAAATCAAAGAGCTGGATTCCGGCATCATTGGTCGCTCGGTGCCGGATCTTGATGCAGCAGTGGTCAATACCGACTGGGCGCTGAAAAGCGGCCTGACCGCGTCGGATCGTATCGCGCAGGAGCCGGTGAAAGACAATCCGTACAACAACTTCATCGCGGTGAAAAAAGAGAACGCCAGCGCCCCGTGGGTGAAAACCCTGGTGGCATCGTACCAGAACGATGCCGTCAAAACGGTGTTTGACAAGGTCTACAAAGGCACGGGCGAAACCGCCTGGTAAGGAACCCATCCATGACGCTATTTTCCGAGGCCACCGTGCCCCTGACCGCCGTGGCGCGCGGCGTGATCGAAGAGGCAACAGTACGCGAGCGCGTGGCGCAGCACAGCAACGTGGTGCGTTTGCAGGGCGTGTCGCGCCGTTTCGGCCAGACACAGGCGCTGCGCAATGTCTCACTGACGGTGCAAAAAGGCGAAATCCTTGGCCTGATCGGGCGCAGCGGCGCCGGAAAATCGACGCTGATTCGCTGTCTCAACGGGCTGGAGCAGCCTGATGAAGGCGTAATCGAGATTGAAGGGCGGCGTATTACCGGTCTGTCGGAACAGCAGCTGCAGGCGGTGCGCAGTCGCGTCGGCATGGTGTTTCAGCACTTCAATCTGCTGTCGGCAAAAACCGTGGCGCAGAATGTGGCGCTGCCGCTGAAAATAGCTGGCATGGAAAAGGCACAGCGCAACCAGCGCGTAGCGGAACTGCTGGCGCTGGTGGGGTTGAGCGACAAGGCCGGACACTATCCGGCGGCGCTCTCCGGTGGACAAAAACAGCGCGTCGGCATTGCCCGCGCGCTGGCCGCCAGCCCGGCGCTGCTGCTGTGTGACGAAGCCACGTCGGCGCTCGATCCGGAAACCACCCGCTCGATTCTCGCGCTGCTGAAATCGCTCAATCAGCAGCTTGGTATCACCATTCTGCTGATCACGCATGAGATGGAGGTGATCAAATCCGTGGCGCATCGCGTGGCCGTCATCGACGCCGGGGAGATTGTCGAGCAGGGCCCGGTGTGGCAGGTGTTCGCCCATCCGCAATCCGCGCTGACGCGCACGCTGCTGCGCGGGCTGCTGCCGCAGCTGCCGGAGAATCTCGCAGCGCGGCTCAGCGAACAGCGTGAAGGTGAGGCGATCTATAGCGTTCACTTTGCTGGTGTGGCGGCGCAGGGGGATTTGCTGACGCAGTTTGCCAGCGCTCTGCAGGGTAAATTTCGCCTGCTGCAGGGGGGCATCGACCACATTCAGCACTACGCGGTAGTGCGTTTCTTTATTGCGCTCCCGGCCGCCAACGCTGCCGATGAGTATCAGGTTCTCAGCTGGCTGCGTGCGCAGCAGGCACAGGTGGAGTTGGTCGGTTATGTCGCCAGTGATGATTGATTTACTGCTCAACGCGTTGGGTGAAACGCTGCTGATGACGACGGTGGCCGGCCTGTTTTCGCTGCTGGCCGGATTACCGCTGGGACTGATTCTGGTTACGACCAGCCCCGGCGGCATTGCTGAAAACCGGAGCATCAACCGCCTGCTGGGTGTGGTGATCAATGGCTTTCGCTCGCTGCCGTTCATTATTCTGCTGGTGGCGCTGATTCCCTTTACCCGTCTGCTGGTCGGCACCTCTCTGGGCACCTGGGCCGCAATTGTGCCGTTATCGATCACCGCCACGCCCTATTTTGCCCGGGTAGCGGAAGTTTCACTGCGCGATGTCGATCGCGGGCTGATTGATGCAGTGCGTGCCATGGGCGCCAGCAAATTACGTATTGTCTGGGAGGTGCTGATTCCGGAAGCGCTGCCGGGCATTCTTTCCGGTTTTGTCGTCACGCTGGTGGCGCTGATCGGCGCCTCGGCAATGGCGGGCGCCATCGGGGCGGGCGGCCTGGGCGATCTGGCGATTCGCTACGGTTATCAGCGTTTTGACACGGCGGTGATGGTGGCGGTGATCGCCGTACTGATCGTGCTGGTGTGCGGTATCCAGTGGCTCGGCGATCGGCTGGTGCAGCGCATTGACAGGCGGCACTGAGAAACACGTCTGCGGCAGTACGCTCTCCTGCAGACAAATGCTTCGCATCAGGCGCTGGCGGTGCATGTCGTCAAAAAACTCAACAGGCCCCTGTTAAAGGGGCCTTTGGGTTAATCAACAACTCATCCTGAACAGCGGGTAAAGACAGTTAATTCTGATGGAATGAATGATTAAAAGTCATATTGCAAACTCAAACGATTCTGCCAGAAATGTGAATCGTACAGAGGCGATGTCTGCACGCCGGCAAAATCGGTCACGCTTAATCCTTTTAATACACCGCTGAACGCCCAGGTGAAATACACCAGATATTCCGACTGATTAATGCTGGCAGACTGTGCCGAGGGTTTTAAATCCATAAACGAATATTGTGTACCCAGAGAAAGATGCTCATTAAGCACGTAGTTCAGGTTGGTCATATATGCATTGCCACTGCCAAGATCCTGGGTACTGGTGAAAAACGGCTGGGCGAAATAGGGACCCGATGAACTGTTGTGGGCATAAGGCACCACCAGTGAACCGTTACCCCAGCTATTGGGACTGGCAGCAATATGGTCGTAGCCCAATTTCCAGTTCAGTGCAGGGGTGAAACTCAGCGCGAGCTGAGCACCGTAAGAGGTGCTATTGACCTCTCCGGCCAGCGCTTTCCCTAAGCTGGTACCGCGAATAAACTGCAGAGCCACATCCGGCTGCAACAATGTATCCTGCCACTGCATATGACTTTCGCCATAGACAACGCGGGAATAATCAGCATATTCCTGATACCACACTTGTCCGGTAAGTTTTTTGTTATCCCACTGCGTGCCCTGTCCGCCACCTATCGCCCACATGCCGTTAGTGCGCTCATCGATATCCGAATAGGCCGTGGTATCCAGGAACTGATCGTCGCCCCAGGGTTTGTAGCGCCAGACTTTGGTCGCATGCAAATACTGGGTGCTGTCGCCATAATTGGCATCAACGCCCCTGAAGAGTATCGGTGTAATACGCCAGTCATAGTCACCGACGAAGGGAATGTTAATGCGTTGATCGCCGGCAGTAATTTTAAAATCATCCTGTTGCCAGCTTAAATAAGCTTCCCCGATATTGGTCTGATTATCACCAATGTCGCTGATGGTATGCGCTTCATCCGGGTGATCAATCCCCCGCAAAAAGATGGCGCTCACGCCAGCACGAAAACCATACGCGGGAGCCGTTTCATATTTCACACTGCCGCCGTAACTGGTGGTGTCCTGATTAAAGCCTTTGGAAAAATAGGCATTGTGCGTGGAGTAGTAGAGCGTACGTAAACTGCCGCTAACGGTACCGCAGGTGAATATATCGCTGAAGCTGTCTACACCGCTGGCATCGTAATGACAGTCGCTGATATTACTTTGTGTCGCAGCCAGTGTTGCTGGCGCGAAGGGGAAAAACAGCGCAAGTAAACCGACACGTTTTAGTGCTCTCATTGCATGATCCCTGAATAAACACACCCGTTGAGGAAAGCGTAACGATGCCAGCCGGGTGAGAGGATCACCCGGCGGTGAGTTATGCCGTAAATAAAAAGTGATGATCAATTAACGCCGGGAATATGTACCGCCGGCAAGGTTTCACGTACTTCCCAGCCACGTAGCTTGCCGGGGTTTAATAAGTTGTAAGGATCGCAGGCGGATTTTAGGGCAACCACATCAGGCCGCACCATACCTTGTTTGCCATCCTCAATATGAATGACATGCGGATTATTTATTTTCACATTATGGCTACGATAAATATCCATAATGGCATTGAGCCGTTCCGGGCTGCTGTAACGGATTAATGGCAGGCCGCTACAGGTGAGCGCGCCGTTCATGTCGCGCAGAAATTCAATATGTGACATCACCTCATCCGATAATTCAGCTTCCATTGCCAGCACCTGTTGATGGTAATTATCCACGGCGTAAGCGGTTTGCAGGTAAGTCAGGGTTTTATCAACCTTCAATGCCTGCAGGGTGGTGTGGTTCCAGCAATATTCAATCAGGGAATGGCCGCTATTTTCCCCTTCGGCAAAGTGCAATGCATTACGGCCGTTGTGTTGTGCGAGGATAGCGGGCAGCAGGCCATCACTCTCGCTTCCGGTCACCGAAATGACACCATGTTGAGCCCGAATCTGCGCCTCCGCTAAATCGCTGAAATAATCCAGCACCGGTGCGGCAAATACCGCGATTTGACGTTTAACAATGCCAGGTGAACGCGCCAGCGCATCGGCATAAGCCATCGCGGAGGGGAAATCGGCGAAGGTATCCAGGCGCTCTATCCAGTCGTGGCAGGGTGCCAGTGCCAACTCGATCTCCAGCACGATGCCATTGCTGCCGTAAGCATGATGCAACAGCAGGGCATCCGGTGCCTGCAACGTAATGATGCGCGGTGTCTCTTCCATCGTCATCATACGAATTGACAGCACGTTGCCTGGCGCGGCCAGCGGACCGTAGTTAATCGATCCTACTCCGCCAAAACCGCCGCCAAACAAACCACCCAGCGTGGCAAGTTTCCAGGTTGAGGGCATGCAACGCAGCTCCCAGCCATGCGGGCGAGTATGTGCTTCGAGATCGCCCAGACGAATGCCAGCCTGCGCGCGCACCGTACCGCTACCCATGGCGGTGACGCTGTTCAGGCGTGTCATGTCGACCATGACACCGCCCTCCAGCGGAATCAGCTGGCCGTAGTTGCCGGTGCCGCCACCCCGGAGATTCAGTGGGATACGGGCTTTTGCACAGGCTGCCACAACGGCAAGCAGTTCGTTCTCATCGCGTGGACGAACAGCCAGCTCGGCGAACTTCTCTTCCAGCTGGTGTTTAAGCACCGGGCTAAACCAGTGAAAGTCACGTGACAGACGTTTTACTTTCGGCGCTTCTTTAATCCAGTCAAATTCCGGCAACGCCGCGACCAGCGCCGCCAGTGCAGACTGGCGATCGGGTTCAGACATGTATAGCTCCTGTCAGTCGAAGAGGTGATGGGCGGTTGATGATCCGCCCGTGTTGCATTAACTCGGGCTCAATTCACTCTCATGCCATGCTGCCAGTACGCGGCGCGTGAGCCACGACATCAGAGCAAAGAGCAGGAAGCCGGCCAGGGAAATCAGTAACAATGCGGCAAACATCAGCGGAATATTGAGTTGATAGCCAGCCTGTAGGATCTGATAGGCCAGCCCGGTATCCGTGCCGCCGGTGCCTGCAACAAACTCCGCGACCACCGCGCCAATCAGCGACAAGCCACTGGAGATGCGCAACGCACCAAAGAAGTAGGGCAACGCCGATGGAATGCGCAGGCGTATTAAAATTTGCAGGCGGGATGCATGGTTTAGCCTGAAATAGCTCAGTAGCCCCGGAGACACGCTACGTAAACCTTGTGTGGTGTTTGAAATGATCGGGAATACCGCCATCAGGGTGGCGCACACCACCAGGGACAACGTGGTGTCTTTCACCCAAATAATGATCAGCGGCGCAATGGCGACAATCGGCGTTACCTGCAGAAAGACAATATAAGGAAATAACGCCGTCTCGATAAACCGATTCTGCACCAGTAAAAACGCAATGATGGAGCCAATAACCGTCGCCAGCACAAACGAGATCACCGTGATTTTCAGCGTGTAAAGTAAAGACATAAACAACGCCGGAAAGTTTTGCGCCAGGCTTTGCGCCACGATGAGTGGAGAAGGGACCAGAAAGGCGGGCACCTTAAACGCGGTGACCAGAAACTGCCACAGTAACAGCATGGCAATGGCGACCACCGCCGGAAACAGCCATTGTTGAAATTTACGGTTTGCTGCAAGCGGTTTCATGCTTTGCTCTCCTGACTGGCTGCGAGCAGGCCGCGCTGCAACAGCTGCGCATAATGGGTAAACGGCTGACTGACACGAAACGCATCATCACGCGGCAGGCTGGTTTCAATGCGAATATCATCAACAACGCGACCCGGTCGCGCGGCCATCATAATCACACGCTGCGACAGGAATACGGCTTCCTGAATCGAGTGGGTCACAAAAACTACTGTAAGCTTTTGCTCCTGCCACAAATCGAGCAGGTCGCTGTCCAGTTTGTTGCGGGTGATTTCGTCCAGCGCGCCAAAGGGCTCATCCATCAACAGCACCCGGGGACGCGTCACTAAACCACGGGCAATTGACACCCGCATCTGCATGCCACCGGAAAGCTCGCGTGGCAGTACATGACCAAACTGACCCAGGCCAACCAGTGCCAGAATCTCGCGCACCCGGGTGTCGGCTTCACCGCGTGGTACCCCCGCCAGATCCAACGGCAGGCGTACATTCTTATGCACGCTGCTCCACGGCATCAGGGTGGCTTCCTGAAACACAAAGGAAAGCGGCAGATCGCGTTGATTCTCCCGACGATCGCGACGAAATAGCATCAGTTTGCCATCACTGGGTTCAATTAAGCCGGCAATCATTTTCAGCAAGGTACTTTTGCCACAGCCGGAAGGGCCGAGCAGTGAAACAAACTCGCCCTGGCGCACGGTCAGTTCCACCGGCAGCAGTGCCCGCGTCCCGTTGGGATAGATTTTCTCCGCGGAGAGCACCTCAATCGCCGGCGGCGCGGCAGGCCGTGGCTGGCTGTCCGGATTAATCGGCGTTATGTTGCTGGCGGTGTTCATGGCATGACCTTAACGTCTTTGATGAACTGCAGCGTGTAGCTACCCGCAAACGGCACTTTGGCCGGATCGATTAGCTTGTTATCCACCAGCAGCTGCCATGTCTGTTTTAGCCGTGGCTCGGTAATAATACCGATACCCGCCGTTTGCGCGTCGCCGCCCGTCACCATCTGGTATTTCTTCATCTGGGCGATACCGAAGGCGATCTGCTCCTCGCTCATCTGTGGATTCTCTTTCCTGATGAGGACGTTGCCAGCGCTCGGATCCTGCAGATAGTTTTTCCAGCCCTGCATTGAGGCTTTAACGAATGCGGCTACCGCCTGCGGACGTTTTTCAATGGTTGATTTCATGCACACAATGCTGTTGCCGTAGGGCGGGTAACCCCATTCGCTGATCGGGTAGACATTGGCTTGCGCATGGGCTTTCTGCACAGCAAAAGGTTCCGAGGTGATATAACCCTGCTGCACCAGCGTTTTGTCTGCGAGGAATGGCTGGATGCTGAACGTGTACGGGCGCACGCGCGCATTCTTCAGGCTGAGCGCACTCTGCGCCCATGGCCAGTAGGAGGTATAAGCTTCCGCCGCCAGCAGGAAGGTTTTACCCTGCAGATCCGCTTTATCTTTCACATCAGGATGGGTGAGAAAAGCAATTGCCGAGTGCTGGAACGTAGTGGCAACGGGCACGGCTTCAACACCCTGCTGCCAGGATTCAAGCGCCTGCATGTTATCGCTAATGATGCAGTCTGCCTGACCCGCCGCCATCAACTGCATGGTGTGAACCTGGGGACCACCCATTTTAATGGTGACGTCCAGCCCGGCATCTTTATACAGGTTCTGCGCCAGTGCCTGATAAAAACCGCCATGCTCTGCTTGCGCATACCAGTTGGTCATAAAGGTGAATTTCTCCGCCGCCATGCTCTGGGCCGACAGCGCCAGCGACAGTGCGGCAATCATGCTTAATTTTTTATTCATCGTGATCCCCCGGTTAGCGCGGTGTTAAGAGTGATGCAGCGTCGTTGTGGTCTAATACTTTGCCCTGCCAGTGACCTGTGCCCCATGCCGGTTCAGCGCGGGTTACCCAGCTCATTTGATGCATTTCGGTGATTACCTGTGCCCAACTTTCCGCCAGCGAATCCAGAATCGCCGCGCCTTGTTCGGGCGTGGACGGCAGTGGATCGCCAATCACGCCGCTGGGGCCGAAATCATAAGAAGCCCATGCCGCCATGGGTTTACTGGTCGAGAGCGTCGGGCAAGGGAATGCAGGCGGATAATTCGCCACGGCTTTGCTCATCTGCACGGTGTCGGGGGCGAGTGCCAGCATCAGTGCGGTTTCCGCATGACCGGCATGCATCGCCATTTGACGCTCTTTGTCGTCCATAAAACTTTCGGCACAGTTGGGCACTTTGAAGGTGTCTTGCATGATGATGATCATGTCACCGTGTCGCAGACGGAGTTCGCGTGCGGCCATCTGCAGCGGCTGTGGCTGCCCGCCATGGCCATTCACCATTAAAAACTTGCGGAAACCGGCGCGATAAAGGGATTCACCAATCTCCAGAATGGTATGTAACAAAGTTTCCCCGGTCAGCGTCAGCGTGCCGGGAAAGTGCAGGTGCTCATCGGATTTGCCATAGGTGATCGGCGGAATGGCGTAAGCCGGGATGTCCGCGGGTAAACGTGCCAGGGCATGCCCGACCACGCCCGATGAAATGACGCTGTCTACGGCACACGGCAGATGGGGACCATGCTGTTCGATGGCGCCGGTCGGTAACACAATCACCGTGTTGGCTTTATTATCCAGTGTGGCGATATCGGTCCAGCTCAGGTACGGCAAAAAGCGGTTTGCCGGGATATAACCATGCAACATACTGTTTCCTCGCGTTATTGTGGCAACCACGCTGTGGCTTCAACTTCAATTAGTACGTCCGGACTCGGCAGCATTTCACTGACCTGCACCACCGTTGACACCGGCGGTTCATCCGGGAAGAACTGCTTGCGCACCCGGCTGTAGTGCGGGAAATGGTCCAGATTGCGAAAGTACTGCACCAGTTTGAAAACATCACTCATCTGCCCTCCGGCGCTTTCAAGGGTGGTGCGGATGCTCTCCAGCACATACCAGCTTTGTGCCAGGATTGGACCTTCTTTGAAATCGGTAGAAAATTCACCACTGCGTCCCAGCAGCCGTTGCGCTGCTTCGGGGATATCGCTGTAACCGCGCACGATCGTCGCGGTTTGCGGATTCACCGGAATAATGCCGGAGAGAAAAATAAAGTCGCCGACGCGTCGCCATGCCGCATATTTCGCCAGCGGCTTACCCGCCCCTTCATCTAGCGTCATCAGTTTCTTCTCCATAACGCACGCCTTGTTTAAGCCGATAGCGCTGGCGCTGGCGCTGGCGTAGCGGCCAGCTTGCTGTATCGGCATGCGGAAAAATCACCATATCGTTGTGACGGAAAGCGTCGGGCTGGCAGATGAGCTGAGAGGCTTCATCAAAGGCAGCTCCCAACTGCAGGCTCAATACCCCACTGAACAGGGTATCGAGGGGGTCGTAACTGCCGAGAGGGCAGAAGGCGTCCTGCACGTTGTCAGCGCCCAGCAGCAGTGAAATTCCACGCGCCTGCGCTTCTTTCACCAGCGTTAATCCACGCTGAAGCGGTGTGCGATGGGGCACGGCGTCCTGTAACAGCAGGTTGGTCAGGGGCAGAGCGATCAGCGTCACCTGGTGCAGGGCCAGCCGATCAAGAATCTGTAGCGCATCTTCCTGTTGCGACAGCGCGCAGCTGTGGCTGCAGGTAATATGACCACTGAACGGATGTTGTTGCAGGTAGTTCGCCAGCCAGCGCATGCCCTGGGCATCAGCATTCAACTCTTCATCAATGTGCAGGTCGATATCGAGCTGCCACTGTTCGGCAGCTTGCAGAAGATGTGAGAAGGCTTGCGCATCCCAGTTGCTGCTGTGAATGAAACCACCCAGAAGTGCGCCCGGACCGCTGATGGCCACCTGAGCGGCAATATGCTGCGCATCATCCGCGCTGGCGAAAAAACTCAGCGGGGCGAGGGCCACGCGTTCGATACGACATAAAGGATGCTGTAACTCACCAATAACCTGCCACGCCAGCGGCGCCTGCGCGCTGAACCAATCGACGTGGGTGCGCAATAAACCCACGCCGCTCTCTACCGCCCATTGCAACGCCTGATGCGCGCGCTGATGCAGGTCTGCACGGCTCCAGTGCACGCGATCCTGGTGCATCGCGGTAATCGCAGCCAGCAAACCGGGCTGGCGTGCCGGGCTGCGCTCGAAGGTGAACGTTTTGTCCAGATGCGCATGCGGTTCGATCAGGGCGGGAAGCACCAGAGCGCCATTGAGGGGCAAATAATCAGCATACGCTCCTTCACAGGGCGCGAACTGCAGCCCGTCAGCGTGAAAATGTAACGTCGCCAGCTGCGGCTGATTGTCCTGCTGTGGCCAGCTGTCTGGCAGGAGCCAGCGGGGTAAACGTGCGCCGGTTGCGCCTGGATAGATGTTCATAAGTCCAGTACCAGAAGCGGAGAGCGTGCGCGTGAGCAGCACAGAACGATGCAGTCATTCGCGGCACGCTCTTTTGGGCTTAACACCTCGTCGCGGTGATCGGGTTCACCCGACAAAACACCCGTAATGCAGGCACCACACATGCCTTGCTCACAGGAGAGTTCGATGTCGATACCCGCCGCTTCCAGCACCCCGGCAATGCTTTGAGCCTGTCCAACGGTATAACGTGCGCCGGAAGAGGCAATCTCCACGTCGAAGCTATCACCTGCGGTGATCAGGGAGGCTGCAGGATTGAAACGTTCGCTGTGCCATTGATCCGGCTGCCAGCCGCGTTCCAGCGCTTGCTGCTGCAGGTGGTGCATGAAGCCAGCTGGTCCGCAGGCAACCAGCGCGCTGTTGGCCGATGTTTCCAGATCGTCAGGTATCCGGGTGCGCAGGCTGTCGCCTTCGCTACTGTAGTGAATGACGACACGCTCACCGAGCTGCGCCAGACGTGTCGCAAACGCCAGTTCATCATGATGTTTGAGGTAGATATGCAGCATGAATTCAGCCTGCCGCCCGGCCAGCGCTTCTGCCATGACCAGCAGTGGCGTCAGGCCAATACCGGCAGCAAATAATAAGGTGCGCGGTGCATCCGGTAGCGGAAAGTGGTTACGCGGTGCCGACAGGGTTAACGCATCGCCGACATTCAGCTGTTGATGCAGCCAGCGGGAACCGCCTGTCGAGGCGGGATCAAGACGCACGCAGATTTCATAGCCAGCGGCACTGGCTGGCGAACACAGTGAGTATTGACGCACCCCTCCCGCCGGCAGGTGGACATCAATGTGCGCGCCCGGTGTAAAAGGCGGCAGCGGTTGGTCGCTGGCACTCTCCAGCGTCAGTAACAGATTGCCAGCACCGTTGGACTGCTTTGCGATGACGGTGACAGCCAGGTGTGTTGATTTCATAATCAGCCTGTCTTTGCAGGGCTGTCATCAGCGTTAGCGCCGCGCATACCCTTGTCTTTATCATGGATGCGATTATTATTTTGCCGTTGTGTAAGCGTCCATCTGTTTAATTCGCATGATGCGTTGCAAAAAAGAGAGCACCCACTATGTTTGCCTTCTCACGTTTTCTGATTTATTTCACCGAAGTGGCACGCCAGGGTTCGCTACGTAAGGCTTCCGAGGTGTTGCACGTCTCTGCCTCCTCTATCGACCGGCAGATTTTGCGCGTGGAGGAACAGCTGGATATGCCGTTGTTTGAACGCCATCCATCAGGTTTATGTATGACTGCCGCTGGCGAAATCCTGTTTAATGCGGCCAAAAACTGGCAACGTGATTTTGGTCGTGTTTGTACCCAATTAGAGGATCTGCGTGGCTTGCGACATGGTCATGTACATATCGCCACCATTGATGCCATTAACCGCGGTTTTTTCTCCTCAATCCTGCAGCGTATCCGTGAAGACTATCCGGGCATTTCGTTTACCCTCACCACCATGAGCAATATCCATATCGCGAATGCGCTGACCGCCGGTGATGCGGATTTTGGCATCATGCTCAACCCACAAAGCTCGCGTGAACTGCTGGTGAAATCCTTTGCCGATCTGCGTCTGGGGATTGTGGTTAGCCGACATCATCCCCTGGCAGCGCTGGAAGCTATTCGCTTTAGCCATTGCGAACCCTGGCCGTTTATTGTGCCCGCCGCGCCATTGATGCTGGCCGATCCGCTGGAAGCGCTCATTAACAGTTCTGGCATTCGCCTGAAGGAAGTGGGGCGCACCAATAACATTCATATGCTGCGATCGTTAGTGCGTGATGATGTTGGTATCAGCCTGATGTGCTGGCTG
This sequence comes from Type-C symbiont of Plautia stali, assembly GCF_059730935.1. Classification (NCBI taxonomy): domain Bacteria; kingdom Pseudomonadati; phylum Pseudomonadota; class Gammaproteobacteria; order Enterobacterales; family Enterobacteriaceae; species Type-C symbiont of Plautia stali. The sequence continues at coordinate 1,629,993 of NZ_AP035923.1, forward strand.
GATATTGTTGATGAATATCGCCGGGGAGAACTGAAATTCATTCCGCTGATCGACACGGTATTAAAACCCTTTACTCTGTCACTGTGCGTGGCACCACAACGCCAGTTATCGGTGGCCGCGTCGATGATGCTCGGGCAGCTCGAGTTATTCTTTGCAATGATAGAGAGTGAAGAAGCGCTGGCAGGCAAGGAAGAGAAGCATATTGGGTAACGCCGGACTTGCCTGCCAGATATTGCAGCGGGTGGTGACGAACAACACCTATTGTAGGTGTCAGGTCAGTCTGGTAGCGCCACAGCAGCCTCCTTTAATACAGGTATCACGATGGTGAAGATTGAACACGCAGACCCGCGCTCGGCGGAATCACAGTGGCTGATTGAAAAACTCTCCGCAGAGCTTGCGGCTATCACTGGCGATGGCGGAAACAGCCGCGCCAGCGTTGACACCTTTCAGGGTGAAGGCGCGTTGTGGGTGATCGCGAGAGATGCGCAGGGCACGGCCGTCGGCTGCGGCGCGTTACGGCCGGTGGCTGCCGGGATCGCTGAACTGAAAAGGATGTTCTCCGACCGCAGTTTGCCGGGCATCGGCTGCGCCTTGCTCAGCACTCTGGAAGCCGCGGCAAAAACCCTGGGATATCGTGAACTGTGGCTGGAAACCCGGCATGTTAATCAGCGCGCCGTGGATTTTTATATCAGGCAGGGTTACCGGCAGAGAGAAAATTACGGACCCTACCGCGGCCGGGAAGAGGCCATTTGCCTGGGCAAAACGTTATAAAATAAAAGGGTGGCTGACATCAGTCCGGCGGGTTTGATTTAGCGGCCCGTATCATCTTCCATCGCCCAGCAAACTCACCACAACAAAAAGCCCGCTCAGGTTTCCCTGAGCGGGCTTCTTTAAATCTGGCTCCTCTGACTGGACTCGAACCAGTGACATACGGATTAACAGTCCGCCGTTCTACCGACTGAACTACAGAGGAATCGTTGGAACGAGGCGAATATTAGCGATGCCGATCCCCGTTGTCAAAGCCCGATCGCACACTTCTGGTTTAAGTGCGCGTAAAAGCAGCGGATTGCTGCTTTTCTGCCTTGAATGGGCAGATTTCAAACTGCCAGCAAGATCTCACTTTAAACGCATTTCCTTTGAGATGTTAGATGCGTGTCAAAGTTTTGTTATTTGCCGATTTTAAAACAATCATTTCAGTGCTTTTATGATGAAAATTTCAAAAGAAGAAAGGATGAAACAAATGAACTGCTTATCATCACGCCCGAAACGAGTTTTGTCCGCTCAACGCTTCTTTCGAAAGTAACATATTGATAAGGAAGATGTTGAAAAAAGGAGCAGCACGGTACCGATAGCGTCAGACCAGAAGCCTTACCTCTACGAACAGAAAAAAAACGCCAGCGACGTTGAGTGAATGTAAAAGATATTTTTCATTCGCGGACTCAGCCAACCTGAGCACGTTAACAAATAAGAAGGGTTACCTATGAAATTCAAAAAAGCGTTAGTGACTTCCCTGTTAGCTTGCATGTTACCTGCCGCTGTGATGGCAAAAGATATCCAGCTGGGCGTTTCTATGGCGCTGTTTGATGACAACTTCCTCACCATCCTGCGCACAGCCATGCAGAAAGAGATGCAAAAAGACAATATCAAAGGCCAGGTTGAAGACGCCAAAGGCGACGTGGCCCAGCAGCTGCAGCAGGTGCAGAACTTCATTGGTCAGGGTGTTGACGCCATCATCGTGAACCCGGTCGATACCAATGCGGTGAAACCGCTGGTGGATGCCGCCGCTAAGGCCGGTGTGCCTCTGGTATTCGTCAACCGCAAACCATCGGGTGAGCTGAAAGACAAAATGGCGTTCGTCGGTTCGGATTCTGAACTGGCAGGCCGTCTGCAGATGGAAGCGCTGGCGAAAAAGATGAACGGCAAAGGCAACGTGGCGATTCTGCTGGGTGACCTGGCTAACGAATCAACCCGTGAACGCACCAAAGGCGTGGAAGCGGTGGTCGCCAAATATCCGGGCATTAAAGTGGTACAGAAACAGACCGCCAAATTCACCCGTAATGATGCGGTGGACGTGGTGAGTAACTGGCTGACCGCCGGCGATGACATTCAGGCCATTGCCTCTAACAACGATGAAATGGCGATCGGTGCGCTGCAGGCGCTGGGCAAAAACCCGAATCACATTCTGGTCGCGGGTGTGGATGGTACACCGGATGCACTGCAGATGATCAAGAACGACAAAATGGTCGCCACGGTCTTCCAGGATGCGAAAGGTCAGGGTGAAGGCGCGGTACAGACGGCGGTCAAGCTGATTAACGGCGAGAAAGTGCAGAAAGTGGTCGATATCCCGTTCCAGCTGATCACCAAAGATAACTACGAAAAATTTGCCAGTCAGAATCAGAAATAAACCGTAACCGACTTAGCCGTACGGAGGTGATGTATGACCGCTTTTGCGCTTGAAGCCGAAGGCATCAGCAAGTTCTTCCCCGGAGTGAAGGCACTCGACAATGTCTCACTGCGTATTAAGCCGGGGTCGGTACATGCCCTGATGGGTGAAAATGGCGCGGGCAAATCCACTTTAATGAAATGCCTTATCGGGATGTATCGTCCCGATAAGGGCACTATCCGCATTAAAGGGGAGCCAGTGCAGTTTCAGGACACCATGGACGCGCTGCGTTCCGGCATTTCCATGATTCACCAGGAGCTGAATCTGGTGCCTTACATGACCGTGGCGGAGAATATCTGGCTCGGTCGTGAACCGATGAAGTACGGCTTTGTCGATCACGGCAAGCTCAATCAGCAGACGCAGGAACTGCTTAACAAGCTGAATATCCGTCTGAAAGCCGATCGGCTGGTCGGCGAGCTCAGCATTGCGTCCCAGCAGATGGTGGAAATTGCCAAAGCGGTGTCGTGGAACTCCGACATCGTGATTATGGATGAACCGACCTCGGCGCTGACGGAAACCGAAGTGGCGCATCTGTTCACCATCATCCGCGACCTGCGTGCCCAGGGCAAAGCCATCATTTATATCAGCCATAAAATGGATGAAATTTTTGCCATCACCGATGAGATCAGCATCTTCCGCGACGGCACCTGGGTCGGCAGCAACAGCACCACCGCCTTTACCCGTCAGTCGCTGATCACCCAGATGGTGGGACGCGAACTGACGCAGCTGTTCCCTAAATTCAACAGTGCCATCGGCGAAGAAGTGCTGACGGTGCGCAATCTGACCTGCAAAGATCGCTTTACCGATGTCAGCTTCAGCGTGCGCAAAGGCGAGATCCTCGGCGTGGCCGGGCTGGTGGGTGCCGGACGCAGCGAGGTGATGGAGAGCCTGTTCGGCATGGAAAGCTTCGACAGCGGTGAAGTGCTGATTGATGGTGTGCCGGTGAAAATCGATTCGCCCTCAACGGCGATTGAGAAGGGCATGGCATTTCTCACCGAAGACCGTAAAAAGTCCGGGCTGTTTCTCGTGTTGTCAGTGCTGGAGAACATGAGCATCGTCAATATGCCCGATTACATCGGCAAAAGCGGTTTCGTTAGCCACATGAAGATGGCGCAGGACTGCATGGAGCAGATCCGCAAACTCAATATTAAAACGCCGACCATGGATCAGATCATCAATAACCTCAGTGGCGGTAACCAGCAGAAGGTGCTGATTGCGCGCTGGCTGCTGGCGCAACCGAAGATTCTGATCCTCGATGAACCAACCCGCGGCATTGATGTTGGCGCTAAAGCCGAAATCTACCGCCTGATCAGTGAACTGGCTAACCGTGGCGTGGCCATCATCATGGTGTCCTCTGAGCTGCCGGAGATTCTCGGCATGAGCGACCGGGTGATGGTGATGCACGGCGGACGTATAACCGGCATCCTCGATAAAGAAGAGGCCGACCAGGAAACCATTTTGTCGTTGGCATCCGAGTGAGGCACGAGACCCCTATGAGTAACGTAAAAGTAACGGCCCCGCAGGCCACCGAACAGAGTTCTTTCTTCGGCAATCTGCGCCATAAACTGCCGAAAGACACCGGCATCTTTGTCGTGATGTTAGGCATTGCGCTGATTTTTGAAATAGCCGGCTGGTACGTGCGTGACCAGTCATTTCTGCTCAACACCAACCGTTTAGTGCTGATTGTGCTGCAGGTAGCGATCATCGGTATTATCGCCGTCGGCGTCACCCAGGTCATTATTACTACCGGTATCGACCTGTCGTCCGGTTCGGTTATCGCCCTGACGGCGGTGGTTGCCGCCAGCCTGGCGCAGACGTCTGACAGCCTGTCGCCGATGTATCCGTCACTGGTCAATCTGCCCGCCGCCATCCCGATCGTCGCCGGCATCGGCGTCGGCCTGCTGTGCGGCGTGGTCAACGGTGTGCTCATCACCAAAACCGGCATTCCGCCGTTTATCGCTACGCTCGGTATGATGGTGTCGGCGCGCGGTCTGGCACAATATTATACCCAGGGTAACCCGATCAGCTTCCTGTCGGACGGTTTCACCTCCATCGGTCAGGGCGCGATGCCGGTGATTATCTTCCTGGTGGTCGCCTTCCTGTTCCACATCGCACTCAAACACACCCGCTACGGCAAATATGTCTATGCGATTGGCGGCAACATGACCTCCGCCAAAGTATCGGGCATCAACGTTAATAAATACCTGATCATCGTGTATACCATCGCCGGGGCGCTCTCGGGTCTGGCGGGAGTGGTGCTGGCGGCACGCGTCAGCAGCGGCCAGTCGAGCATGGGCATGGCGTATGAACTCGACGCCATCGCCGCCGCAGTTATCGGTGGCAGCAGCCTGATGGGCGGCGTCGGGCGGATTACCGGCACGCTGATCGGCGCAGTGATCCTCGGTTTAATCAAAAGTGGCTTTACCTTTGTTGGCGTCGATGCCTACGTGCAGGACATCATCAAAGGGATGATCATCGTCGCAGCGGTTTCAATCGATATGCACCGCAACCGCAAAAAACGCTAACCCGTTCTGCTCCTCTCTTCCGGGAGAGGAGCAGGGTGAAGGCGGTAATTGCACGCTGCCGGGCTGCCGGCATCGTCAGACACAATAAGTTTTCCCACTGATAGCCACCGCGCAATTTCTCTTTATTCTCCTTTCTGCCCCCGCAATCCGTGCATTTTCTGCCCGTTTTGCACCACAGCAGCACGCGCAGTCATCACTTTTTTGCACATCTGCCTCGCAAATGCTGCACCATCAGGGTGCGTCATCGCCAGCGGATAAACGTTATGGGTCATGTGCGGCACTTATTAACCCATTCGGGGTAATCAGAAACGCTTATTTTCCCGTTCGTTAGGAAAATTCTGGTCAGTGCCCGCCGGGTAAAGATCAAACCTGGCCTGCATATTGCAATTTCTTTGTCACAAGCCAGCAGGCTGAGAACTCATCATTTGGGCATTCGGGGATCCGTGACGGAGGCAATATGAACTTAAGACGACTGAAATACTTTGTAAAAATCGTCGATATCGGCAGCCTGACGCAGGCAGCAGAAGTCCTGCATATCGCACAACCTGCACTCAGCCAACAGGTGGCGACGCTGGAGAACGAACTCGACCAGCAGTTGCTGATCCGCACCAAGCGCGGCGTAACGCCAACCGAAGCCGGTAAAATTCTTTATGCTCACGCACGCACCATCCTGCGCCAGTGCGAACAGGCGCAGACAGCGGTGATCAACGCTGGCCAGGCGCTCAATGGTCAGGTATCGATTGGCCTCGCGCCGGGCACGGCGGCCTCTTCACTCACCATGCCGCTGCTGCAAACGGTGCGCGAGCAATATCCTGATGTGCTGGTCTATCTGCACGAGAACAGCGGCACTTCACTCAATGAGAAAGTGATGAATGGCCAGCTGGATATGGCCGTGCTGTACGATCGCGCGCCGACTGCCGGCATCAACAGCATTCCGCTGATGAAAGAGGAGCTATATCTGGTAGGGGCGACGGCCTGTCCGGGTGCTACGGTGGATCTGGCTGACGTGGCGCAGATGAACCTGTTCCTGCCGCGTGACTACAGCGCCGTGCGCAAACGCGTGGACGAAGCGTTCTCGCTGCGTCGTCTGAGCGCGAAAATCATCGGTGAAATTGAGTCGATCTCAACCTTAACCGCGGCGGTGTCGAGCGGCATGGGCGTTACCGTACTGCCGGAATCGGCGGCACGCGCGCTGGTGAGTTCAACGCATGCATGGATGGCACGCATTAACAGTCCGTCGCTTAATCTGCCGCTGTCGCTGAATGTCTCAGCGCGCCTGCCGCTGTCGCCATCGGCGCAGGCGGTAAAAAATATCCTGCTGTCGCTGCTGAATAAGCCGATGGTGGAGGAGCGCGAGCTGATGTTAGTGGGTTGATAGAGAGGTTTTTTCCCTCACCCTAACCCTCTCCCGCCCGCGGGAGAGGGAACCGTCTGGTGCGGCCATCCATCCCGGCGCGCCATCTTAATCTAACGCGATCCACTCTCTCCTCATGGGAGAGGGCGGCAAATCGCTTCACATTTACCCACATCTGCGCGCGATCCACTCCCTCTCCCCATGGGAGAGGGCCGGGGTGAGGGCGGCAAAGCGCACCCATCCCCAACCTCACGCTTATTACTATTCCGCATAACACACCGTTTTTTATTATTTGTTGCAATCACACCAACTTCATAACATGGACGAAACAGGGGCAGGAAACAGGAGAAAAGGGTGTGAATTTCCAGCAACTTAAAATTATACGCGAAGCAGCCCGTTGCGAATTCAACCTGACAGAAGTCGCCAATACGTTGTTTACCTCACAATCGGGGGTGAGCCGGCATATTCGCGATCTGGAAGATGAACTGGGCGTGGAAATCTTCATTCGTCGTGGCAAGCGGCTGTTAGGCATGACCGAACCGGGCAAAGCGCTGCTGACCATTGCTGAACGCATCCTTGATGAGGCCGGCAAAGTGCGCCGGCTGGCGGATGTGTTTACCAATGAGACCAGTGGCGTGCTGACCATCGCCACCACGCACACCCAGGCGCGCTATAGCCTGCCGCGCGTCATCAAAGCGTTTCGCCAGCTCTATCCCAACGTGCGGCTGGAACTCAATCAGGGTTCACCGCAGGAGATCGTCGCCATGCTGCTGGCCGGTGAGGCCGATGTCGGCATCGCCTCGGAGCAGCTGGTGAATAACACCAGCCTGGCGGCGTTCCCATGGTTCAGCTGGCACCACTCGCTGCTGGTACCGCACGATCACGAGCTGCTGGCGAATCAGCCGGTCACGCTCGCCAGCCTCAGCCGCCATCCGCTGATCACCTATCGTCAGGGGATTACCGGTCGCTCGCGCGTGGACCGCGCCTTCCAGGCTGCTGGCCTCCGCCCGGATATCGTGCTCAGCGCGCAGGATTCTGACGTGGTGAAAACCTATGTCGAACTCGGGCTGGGCGTCGGTATCCTCGCCGATCAGGCGTGCGATATTTACGATGGCGAAGACCTGGTGAAGATCGATGCTCACCATCTGTTTGATGCCAACACCGTGTGGCTCGGACTGAAGCGCGGCCAGCTCCAGCGCAACTACGTCTGGCAGTTCCTTGAACTGTGTAACGCTAACCTGTCACTGGAAGAGATCAAACGGCAGGCGCTCTCTTACGAAACCGACGACGAACCCGCCATCGATTTCCAAATCTGAGTTTCCTCTCTGGCCCGGTGCGGGCCTTTTTTATTTGCTTCCCCAAACGGACGTGGCAAGCTGGCGGGCAGAATGTTTCTCAGGGAGAACAGAATGAATTCGATATTGCGCGCCATGACCCTCGCGGACGCCGAAGCGGGTTATCGCCTGACTCAGCAACTGGGCTGGGCGCACCGCCGTGAAGACTGGCAGCAGCTGATTGCCCTGGGTGAAGGCGTGGTGGTTGAGGCGCAGGGCGACTATCTCGGCGGGGCGATTGGCTGGCGCTGGGGAGCGGATGCCGCCACTATTGGCCTGGTGATTGTGAGCGAACAGGCGCGCGGACGCGGTATTGGCCGCCAGGTGATGCAGGCAATGCTGGAAAAATTCTCCGGCTGCAACGTGCGGCTGCACGCCACCGATATGGGGCAGGTGCTGTATGAGAAGCTCGGCTTCCAGGCCTGCGATCGCGTGGCGCAGCATCAGACGCGCGCGCTGGCGCAGCAGCCTGCGGTAATCGTACCGGATGGCCTGACGCTGCGGCCGGCCGTTGAAGCGGATGCCGCCGCCATCGACGCACTGGATTATCTGGCGAACGGGCTGCGGCGAACGCGTCTGCATCAGCAGCTGCTGGCGCAAAGCGTGGTGCTGCAGGATGCACAGGGCAGGTTGCAGGGGTTTGCCAGTCGCCGCCGCTTTGGGCACGGCTGGACCATCGGCCCGGTGATTGCTGACGATGTTGCGGCGGCGCAGGCGCTGGTGTCGCAGCTGATGCAGGATCTGACGCAGCAGTTTGTCCGGCTGGACACGCCCGATGCCCGGCTCGGCGCGTGGCTGCTCAACCTTGGGCTGGCGCAGGTCGATGCGCCTTATGCGATGGTACACGGCGCACCGTGGCGGGCGGCACCGAACGGGCCGCAGACTTTCGCGCTGGTCTCGCCTGCGCTGGGTTAACTAAGCGTAACGGCGGCGATTTCTAAGCCAGACGCGGCGAACGTCGCCGAACAGGCGTTATCTGTCACATTCCATTTCGTCGGCTACCCTTAACGTTTATTGCAAACGTCTAAGGGAGAGCCCGTCATGAGCAAGAAAACCAGCGATTTCTTTGTTGAACGCCTGCAGGCATGGGGCGTCACGCGCATTTATGGCTATCCGGGCGATGGCATCAACGGCGTGCTGGGCGCTATCCAGCGGGCCAATAAAGCCGGTGCAGGCATCGAATTTATTCAGGTGCGACATGAAGAGATGGCGGCCTTTATGGCTGCCGGTCACGCCAAATTTACCGGTGAGCTCGGCGTCTGTCTGTCGACCGGCGGACCTGGCGCGACCCATCTGCTGACCGGCCTGTACGATGCCAAAATGGATCACGCGCCGGTGCTGGCGATTGCCGGCCAGGCAGAAACCACTGCGCGCGGCGCCAGCTACCAGCAGGAGATGAATCTGGACCGCATCTTCGCCGATGTGGCGAACTTCGTGCAGGAAGCAGCGGCGCCGGCGCAGGTTCAGCATCTGGTCGATCGCGGCGTGCGCATTGCCAAAGCGCAAAACGGCGTCGCGGTGATCATCCTGCCGAAAGATCTGCAGGATGAGAACTGGCAGCCACCGCAGCATGCGCACGGATTTACCCATTCCGGCCCGGGCTATCAGCGGCCGAAGATTGTGCCCTACGACGAGGATTTGCGCCGCGCCGCAGAGGTGCTTAACGCCGGCAAAAAAGTCGCGGTGCTGATTGGTGCCGGTGCACGCGGTGCTGCGGTTGAAGTGGTGCAAATTGCCAATGTGCTCGGCGCGGGCGTGGCCAAAGCGCTGCTGGGCAAAGACGTGCTGCCGGACGATGCGCCTTTTGTCACCGGTTCGATCGGCCTGCTCGGCACCAAACCGTCGTGGGAGCTGATGCAGAATTGCGACACTTTACTGATGATTGGCAGCGGTTTTCCGTGGACCGAGTTTCTGCCGCCGGAAGGTAAAGTGCGCGCGGTACAAATCGATATCGATCCGGCGATGCTGGGGCTGCGCTATCCGTGCGAGGTCAATCTGCACGGCGACGCGGCAGAAACCCTGCGCGCGCTGCTGCCGTTACTGACCCATAAAGCGGATCGCCACTGGCAGGAGGCGATTGCGGTGCAGGTGCGCGACTGGTGGACGTTGATGGAACAGCGCGCTATGGCGCCCGCCAACCCGGTCAATCCGCAGCGCGTGGTGTGGGAGATGTCCCCGCAGCTGCCGGAAGATGCGATTGTCACCTCGGACTCGGGCTCCTGCGCCAACTGGTTTGCGCGCGATTATCGGGTGAAGCAGGGCCAGCGCGCCACGCTGTCGGGTGGGCTGGCTTGCATGGGGGCCGCCGTTCCGTTTGCCATCGCCGCGAAATTTGCCTTTCCCACTCAGCCAGTGGTGGCGCTGGTGGGCGACGGGGCGATGCAGATGAACAACCTGGCCGAGCTGATCACCATTCAGAAATACTGGCAGCAGTGGGCCGATCCGCGCCTGATTGTCTGCGTGTTCAATAATCAGGATCTCAATCAGGTCACCTGGGAACAGCGGGTAATGGAAGGCAATCCACGCTTTGAAGCTTCGCAGCAGCTGCCGGATGTGCAGTATGCGCGCTTTGCCGACAGCCTCGGTTTGCAGGGCATCTATGTCGACCGGCCGGAGGATCTGGCGGCGGCGTGGCAGCAGGCGCTCAGCGCCACCCGACCGGTAGTGCTGGAGGTGAAAACCGATCCGGAAGTGGCCCCGCTGCCGCCGCATATCACGCTTAAGCAGGCCAAAGCTTTTATGTCGTCAATGGCGAAGGGCGACCGCGGCATGACGCAGGTGATTAGCGACACCGCCAGCCAGTTGCTGCACAGCAAGGGTTAGCGCGCCGTCCTGTTTATGCCCGGGATAACGCCGGGCTAAATATTTACTGTTTCACTGTAGGGTGCGCGTTAATGCGCACCTGAAATATACAATCGGTCTGATTCCCACTGTTTTGCATTATCTATAATATATTGCCGTATATGCAGTAATTCGTTTTCATTGCGGATAACACGATCGTAGAAGCTGCGTTGCCAGATTTTATATCCTACCTGGCGCGTGATGCCGCCTTTGAATAAATTAATTATTTGATTGATGGGGCGTTCATTACGTTCCTGTAACCACAGGATGGCATGGAAGTGATTGGGCATCAGCGCAAATGTATCAAGCGTGGCGAAACGCGTCCGGCGCGGAACCTCGTTCCAGGCGGAGATAACGATATTCCCTAAAGGCGAGGCTATCATTATGCCATGATGTATATCGCCAAATAAGGAGCGACGCTGATGACACACCAGCGTTAAAAAATAGGCGCCTGCCGAACGATAATTATAACGCTTCAGGCGGGGATATTTGCGATTTTTCATTATGACCTCCTTGTGCAAAAAGAATGTGCTCCTTTTATTTGCGTAAAGCCATTAGAAGAGGGGAACGTTGGGAGTTGCATTCCAGATATTCAGAGCGCGATGAATGGGTTATTTTTAGATGAGTGCGGGGTTTTACCAGGTCGCCATAAATGGCGCCCCTACAGGGTTGGGATTGTGTTTGGTCGACGTAATTGGCAAAACTACAGGACGGTACAAGGTTTTGTAGGGTACGCATTTATGCGCACCAGGATAATTTTAGATGAGTGCGGGTTTTTACCAGGTCGCCATAAATGGCGCCCCTACAGGGTTGGGATTGTGTTTGTTTGCCGTAAATGGCAAACCCACAGGACGGTACAAGATTTTGTAGGGTGCGCATTTATGCGCACCAGGACAAAAACAAACAAATTGAACGCCGTACTCCCCTCACACCATCCGCTCAATCTCGCTCAACGGCACCGCGCGGCTGAACAAATATCCCTGCAGCTCATTACACCCGGCATCAGCCAGCGCGTTTTTCTGGCCCTCGGTTTCGACGCCTTCAGCGGTGACGGTCAGGCCCATGGCGTGGCCGAGGCGTACCACGGATTCAACAATCGCGGTGGAGTTCTCCGCCACGCCCAGCGACTGGGTAAACGACCGATCGATTTTAATCTTGTCGACCGGAAAGGTGCTGAGATAATTGAGGCTCGAATAGCCGGTGCCGAAATCATCCAGCGCGATACGGAACCCGGCGTCGCGCAGCGCGATGATGCTGTTGCGCGCTTCGTGTTCATCCTCAATCAACACGCCTTCGGTGATTTCCAGCTCCAGCCGCTGCGGATCGGCTCCTTCCGACTGCACAATCTCAATCATGCGTTCGACAAACCCGCTGGCGCGGAACTGCACCGGCGAAACATTCACCGCCACAATCACCTGCGGTAACTTCAGGGCGGTTTTGCAGGCCTCGCGCAGCACCCATTCGCCCAGCGGAATAATCATGCCGGTCTCTTCGGCGATGGCGATAAAGTCCGCAGGCGAAACATCGCCGCGCTGCGGATGATGCCAGCGCAGCAGCGCTTCCAGTCCGACAATCTGCTGGCCGCTGATCTCCATCAGTGGCTGATACCACACCGCCAGACCGTCGTACGTGACCAGCGCCTGACGCAGATCCGCCGCTATCTGCTGCCGCGTGCGCAGCGATTCATCCATCACCTTTTCAAACTGACGATACTGACCGCGTCCGCCATTTTTCGCCTCGTACAGCGCTATGTCGGCTTTGCGCATCAGCTCCAGCCGGTCAATGCCATCGCGGGGTGCCAGCGCCAGGCCAATGCTGACGCCAACCCACAGTTCGTTGCCCACCAGCTGATACGGCTCGCCCAGCGCGGCGATGATGCGCTGCGCCAGCGCCTGCACCTGACCGATATTCTCAACCTCCGGCATCACGATGATAAATTCATCGCCGCCAATACGCCCGACGGTATCGCTGGCGCGCACCAGGTGACTCAGGCGGCGCGCCACCTCGATAATCAGGTCATCGCCGGCGTGATGGCCCCAGGTATCGTTAATGATTTTGAAGCGATCCAGATCCAGCAGCAGCAACGCCACGCGCTGGTCGTGACGCGTCGCGGCGGCCAGTGCCTGAGTCAGCCGATCTTCAACCAGCGCCCGGTTCGGCAGCCCGGTCAGCACATCGTGAAACGCCAGATGCTGCGCCTGCGCCTCGCTGGCCCCGAGCTTCAGCAGCGACTGCGATAAATCGAGCGAGGAAGTCCAGATGCGCCGCACCATAAACAGGCACAGCAGGGTGATCAGCAGCACCGAAATCAGCGTGGAGGGACCGAGAGTACGCAACATCTGCGCGCCTGGCTTGTCCGGATCCCAGCTAAGGTAACCGACAATATCGCCCTGACGCGAGGTCAGCGGATAGCGCGCTTTGTGTTCGTTCTGCGGTACGCCATCGCTAAAGAAGAGCTGCCGCAGCTGGCTGCGTTCAGACAAGTTGCGCAGATAGCCATCATCAAGAAACTTAATACTCACCAGCCGGTAGCGCCCGGCCTCGCGCGTGCTGCTGATATCGCCCACCGCCAGCGCTGCCGCACGCTGGCCGATGCGCACAAAATCCGCGCGGTCGGCCGGACCGGGTACCTCATCACTGCTTTGCACCAGTGGCGTCTGCAACAGATCGCGCAGGTACGGCCCGATGCGCAGATCCGCCACCGGCTGGCCGTTGCGCCACACGGCGGTCGGCTGATTGGTGCGGTCAAGCAGCACAATCAGCTGATGATCAAACATATCGTACAGCCAGCTACCGACGTTTTGATTCAGCCAGTCGCTGTCCGGCTGCGGCTGCGCCAGTTGATCGGCGAGCGGGGACCAGCGTGTCAGGCTGCGCAGCTGGCGCAGATGTTCACTCAGGCTCTGATTGAACGAGGCAGCGATCATCCGCTGCTGCTGCTCGCGCGCCTCATGGTTGGTGGCCGAGGTGCTCCAGAACAGGCCGAAACCGGCACCGAGAAAAGTCAGCAGCAAAATCGCCACCAGCGGCAGGATCACTTCGCGCAAAAAATTGCGGCGAAAACCGTGCGAAAGTTTGAAGGTGTTTATCATTTTAAGGTTTCGCGCTCCGGGCAGGGCTTACTGAATAAATTAGCAGAATTTACGCAGCCTGCATCCGGTAAGGGAAGCGTTAAAGGTGTGAAACTGCACGCGATTTTTTTGCGCATAGTCACAAAGGTAACAGTTAAGTGGATTTTATTGAATTGGCCGCTGTCTGGCTGCCATCCTGCTGCCTTAAAGCAAATTCATCCGCACGTCACTAAGCCGTCACGGCACTGTCATCTGTCTCCCGCACTGTAGTCGCCATTCCGCAGCCTCTTCCGCTGCGCCCCTCAACCTGAAGCGAAAGAGGTATTGAGCGTGATGGAGATATCCAGACATCCGACCACTGTCTATCAGGCGGTTGCCGCCCAGCTGGAGCAGGCGCTGCAGGAGCGCTATCGCTGCGGCGATTATCTGCCGTCTGAACAGCAGCTGGCCGATCACTACGCCGTCAATCGCCATACGCTGCGCCGGGCGGTGGATGAGCTGGTGAACAAAGGCCTGCTGCAGCGGCGCCATGGCGTCGGCATCCTGGTGCTGATGCGCCCGTACGACTACCCGCTGCATGCCCAGGCGCGCTTTAGCCAGAACCTGCTGGAGCAGGGTAGTCACCCCACCAGTGAACGGCTGATGGCGGTGCTGCGGCCTGCCAGCAGCGACGTGGAGGCGGCGCTGGGCACGGAGGAGGGCGCTAACGTCATCCATTTACGCACTCTGCGCCGCGTCAACGGCGTGCCGGTGTGCGTGATCAATCACTATCTGGCCGACCTGCGCTGGTGGCCGGCGCTGCAGACGTTCCAGCACGGTTCCCTGCACGACTTCATGCAGCAGCAACTCGGCCTGCAGCTGAGCCGCCGTCAGACCCGCATCAGCACCCGCCGCGCGCAGGCCAAAGAGTGCAAACAGCTGGAGATTACGCTGCACGCGCCGCTGCTGTGCGTGCGCACCCTGAATACACAGCCGGACGGTCAGGTGGCGGAGTACTCCGTCAGCCTGACGCGTGGCGACATGATTGAACTCACCCTGGAGCACCAATGAAACAGCAAACCGCCCGTCAGCACTGGCTTTCGGTGCTGGCGCACAGTGAAGCCAGCGCGCTGGCCAGCCACTGGCTGTCGCTACAGCTTACACCCGCCTTCGAGCGCCTGCGCCCGGCGGAAACCGGCTTAACCCGTCTGCAGGCGCGCATGGGCGGCAGCGGGAAACGCTTCGTCATGGGCGATGCCACCGTCACCCGCGCGGTGATCAGACTGCACGACGGCACGCTGGGTTTTAGCTATGTGCTGGGGCGCGATAAGGCGCATGCCGAACGCTGCGCGCTGATTGATGCGCTGCTGCAACAGCCGGAAACCCAGGCGCTGCTGCAGGAAAAAATTATTGCCCCGCTGGCGGCACTGCGTGAAGAGCAGCGCCAGCTGCGCGCGCGGGAAATCGCCAGCTCCAAAGTGGATTTCTTTACGCTGGTTCGCGGAGATAACGAATGACATTACTGGCAAGTTTTAACCATCCGGTTGCCGACGCCCAGCGCGCCTTCCGCCGCATTCTCAAAGCGATGAGCGAGCCGGGCGTGATGGTCTCGCTGCCGCTGGCGCAGGGCTGGGGCGATCTCTCCCCGGCCGCAACGGCGGTGCTGCTGACGCTGGTCGATCAGGAGAGCGCGCTGTGGCTGGATCGCCGCGTGGACAGCGATATCGTGCGCAGCAACCTGCGCTTTCACACCGGCGTACCGATTGTCGATGAGCGCGATGCCCCGTTTGCGCTGACCCACGCGGCGGCCAATCCCGATCCCGCCTGCTTCGCCGCCGGTGACAATCTGTCCCCTGAGAAGAGCACCACGCTGATTGTCGAAGTGCCGTCGCTCAACGGCGGGCTGACGCTGCGCCTCTCCGGGCCCGGCCTGCGTGAGCCGCGCGCCATCGCGCCGCAGCTGCCGGCCGCCATTCTGACCTATCTGCGTGAGCGCCCGCATCCGTTCCCGCAGGGGGTGGATCTGATTTTCACCTGCGGTGAAGCGATGATGGCGCTGCCACGCACCACCGACGTGGAGGTGTGCTGATGTATGTAGCCGTGAAAGGGGGCGAAAAGGCGATTGCCAGCGCCCATCAGCTGCAGGCCGATCTGCGCCGCGGCGATCGCAGCATTGCGGAGCTGGGCTGCGATCAGGTGGCGCAACAGCTGGGGCTGGCGGTGGACCGGGTGATGACCGAAGGCGGCATCTTTGACACACAGCTGGCGGCCTTAGCCATTAAACAGGCCAGTGGTGATTTGGTCGAGGCGATTTTCCTGCTGCGCGCCTACCGCACCACGCTGCCGCGCCTCGCGGACAGCATGGCGCTGGAAACCGCGGAAATGCGCATCGAGCGCCGCATCTCGGCAGTTTACAAAGATCTGCCCGGTGGCCAGGTGCTGGGCCCGACCTATGACTACAGCCACCGCCTGCTGGATTTTACCCTGCTGGCCAACGGCGAAACGCCGGCCGCCGCGCGTGACGATCAGGCGCTGGCGCAGCGCTGTCCGCACGTATTCAGCATGATGACGCGTGAAGGGCTGGCAGCGCGTGAAGAGGATGACGGCAGCGAGCCGTGCGACATCACGCGCCAGCCGCCCGGTTATCCGGCGTCACGCGCTGCCCGCTTACAGCAACTGGTGCGCGGCGACGAGGGGTTTCTGCTGGCGCTTGGCTATTCGACCCAGCGCGGCTATGGCCGCAACCATCCGTTTGCCGGTGAAATCCGCACCGGCTATCTCAGCGTGTCGATCTGCCCCGAAGAGCTGGGTTTTGAGATTGAAATCGGCGAGATCCTGTTGACCGAATGCGAAATGGTCAACGGCTTCACCACCCAGGGCGACAGCGCGCCGCACTTTACCCGCGGCTATGGTCTGGTGTTCGGACGCGCAGAGCGTAAGGCGATGGCGATGGCGCTGGTGGACCGTGCGCTGCAGGCACCCGAGTATCAGGAGCGCATTGCCGGGCCGGCGCAGGACGAAGAGTTCGTGCTGTCGCACGCCGATAACGTCGAAGCCGCCGGCTTTGTCTCGCACCTGAAACTGCCGCACTACGTGGATTTCCAGGCGGAGCTGGAGCTGCTGCAGCGGCTGCGCCAACAGCATCAGGAGCAGAATGATGAGTGAATTAACCGGCTACAACAACGGCTACCTGGATGAGCAGACCAAACGCACCATCCGCCGCGCCATTCTGAAAGCGGTCGCGATCCCTGGTTATCAGGTGCCGTTTGCCGGCCGCGAAATGCCGATGCCGTATGGCTGGGGCACCGGCGGCATTCAGATCACCGCCAGCATTATTGGCGACAGCGACGTGCTGAAAGTGATCGATCAGGGCGCGGATGACACCACCAACGCGGTCTCTATCCGGCGCTTCTTCCAGCGCGTCAGCGGGGCGGCAACCACCGAAGCCACCAAAGACGCCACGCTGATCCAGACGCGGCACCGCATTCCGGAGACGCCGCTTGAAGAGGATCAGGTGCTGATTTTCCAGGTGCCGATCCCGGAGCCGCTGCGCTTTATTGAGCCGCGTGAGACCGAAACCCGCACCATGCACGCGCTGGAGGAGTACGGCATCATGCAGGTCAAGCTGTATGAAGATATCGCCCGCTACGGCCATATCGCCACCACCTATGCCTATCCGGTGAAGGTTAACGATCGCTACGTGATGGATCCGTCGCCGATTCCCAAATTCGACAACCCGAAGATGCACATGATGCCGGCACTGCAGCTGTTTGGTGCCGGACGTGAAAAACGCATTTATGCACTGCCGCCCTACACCAAAGTGGAAAGTCTTGATTTCGACGATCACCCGTTCAGCGTGCAGAGCTGGGCACAACCCTGTGCGCTGTGCGGTTCGCGCCAAAGCTATCTCGACGAAGTGGTGATGGATGATGCCGGTACGCGCATGTTTGTCTGCTCCGATACCGATTTTTGCCACCAGCAGCAGGAACAACAGCATGCACAGTGAACAGCCGCTGCTCGCGGTCAATAACCTGACGCACCTCTACGCGCCGGGCAAAGGTTTTGAAGACGTCAGTTTTGCGCTCTATCCCGGAGAAGTGCTGGGGATTGTCGGTGAATCCGGCTCGGGAAAAACCACGCTGCTGCGCAGCCTGTCGGCACGTCTGACGCCCCAGCAGGGCAACATTCTTTACCACGGCCGCGATCTGTATCAGCTCAGCGAGAGCGAGCGCCGGCGGTTACTGCGCACCGAGTGGGGCGTGGTGCATCAGCATCCGCTGGATGGTCTGCGTCCGCAGGTGACGGCGGGCGGCAATATTGGTGAGCGTCTGATGGCGATTGGACAGCGGCATTATGGCGACATCCGCAACGAGGCGCTGCGCTGGCTGCAGGACGTCGAAATTCCGGCCAACCGCATCGACGATCTGCCCACCACCTTTTCCGGCGGTATGCAGCAGCGTCTGCAGATTGCGCGCAACCTGGTGACGCAGCCGACGCTGGTGTTTATGGATGAGCCGACCGGCGGGCTGGATGTCTCGGTGCAGGCGCGCCTGCTGGATCTGCTGCGCACGCTGGTACGCGAACTGAATCTGGCGGTGATTATCGTCACCCACGATCTGGGCGTCGCGCGTCTGCTGGCGCACCGCCTGCTGGTAATGAAGCAGGGCAAAGTGGTGGAGAGCGGGCTCACCGACCGGGTGCTCGACGATCCGCACCATCCGTACACCCAGCTGCTGGTTTCATCGGTGCTGGCATAGAACACGCTGGCGGTGCGCATTAATGCGCACTACTCATGAGGTGTGCACCAATCGTAGCGGCGCAATTTATTGCGCTCAGTTGAACAGCGAGCGTTGCTGTTAAATGCGCGATAAATCGCGCCGCTACGGTTACGTGCGGCTGCACGAATCATTATCAGGACATCAACATGCAACCCATTTTGCGCGTAGAGAATCTCAGCAAAACCTTTGTGCTGCACAACCAGAACAGCGCCGAGCTGCCGGTGCTGCAGCACGCCAGCCTTGAAGTGGCCGCCGGCGAATGCGTGGTGCTGCACGGGCGCTCCGGCAGCGGTAAATCCACGCTGCTGCGTGCGCTGTACGGTAACTATCAGGCCAACAGCGGTCACATCTGGCTGCAGCATCACGGCCAGTGGGTCGATCTGGCACAGGCACCGGCGCGTCAGATGCTGGCGATCCGCCGTGACACCGTCGGCTGGGTCAGCCAGTTTCTGCGCGTGATTCCGCGCGTACCGACGCTGGAGATTGTCATGCAGCCGCTGCTGGAGCGCGGCGTCGAACGCGCCCGCTGTGAACAGCGCGCCCGCGAACTGCTGACGCGTCTTAACGTGCCGCAGCGCCTGTGGTCGCTGGCCCCCTCGACCTTCTCCGGCGGGGAACAGCAGCGCGTCAACATCGCACGCGGCTTTATCGCTGACTATCCGGTGCTGCTGCTGGATGAACCCACAGCGTCACTCGACAGCGCTAACAGCGCGGCGGTGGTGGAGCTGATTGAACAGGCGCGCGCCCGCGGGGCCGCTATCGTAGGTATTTTCCATGACGAAGCGGTGCGCGCCCGGGTGGCCGACCGCCTGCACGTCATGCAGCCGCTGCACACAGGAGAACAGGCATGATCGTGAATAATGTCCGGCTGGTGCTGGAAAATGAGGTCGTCAGCGGATCGCTGGAGATGCGCGGTGGCCGGATCGCCAGCTTCAGCGACAGCGGCAGTCAGCAGCCGGGCGCGCTGGACGGCGGAAACGCGTTTTTGCTGCCGGGGCTGGTCGAACTGCATACCGACAATCTCGATAAATTCTTTACGCCACGGCCCAAAGTCGACTGGCCGGCGCATTCGGCGATGAGCAGTCACGATGCACTGATGGTCGCCAGCGGCATCACTACGGTGCTGGACGCCATCGGCGTCGGTGACGTGCGCGACGGCGGTCATCGCCTCGAAAACCTGAGCAAAATGATTACGGCGATTCAGGACAGCAACCGCAAGGGCATCAACCGCGCCGACCACCAGCTGCACCTGCGCTGTGAGCTGCCGCACCACACTACGCTGCCGCTGTTTGAAGCGCTGATGAGCACCCCGGAGCTGTCGCTGGTGTCACTGATGGATCATTCACCCGGCCAGCGCCAGTATGCGTCGCTGGAGATGTACCGCACCTACTATCAGGGCAAATATCAGCTCAACGATGAGCAGATGGATCAGTTTGAGCGCGAACAGCTGGCGCTGGCTGCCGAATTCTCCACGCCGAACCGCAACGCCATCGCTGGCCTGTGCCAGGCGCGCGGTATTCCGGTTGCCAGCCACGATGATGCCACGGCGGCGCATGTCGCGGAGTCACACGCGGTGGGCAGCGCCATTGCCGAGTTTCCCACCACGCTGGAAGCGGCTCGCGCCTCGCGCGACTGCGGTATGCGGGTGCTGATGGGCGCGCCCAACATCGTGCGCGGCGGATCGCACTCCGGCAATGTCGCGGCGTGGCAGCTGGCCAGCCACGGCCTGCTGGACATCCTCTCGTCGGATTACTATCCGGCCAGCCTGCTGGATGCGGTATTCCGCCTGGTGGCCGACGAGCGTAATGCGCTGACGCTACCGCAGGCGGCGGCGCTGGTCACGCGCAACCCGGCACAGGCGATTGGCCTGCACGATCGCGGCACGATTGCGGAAGGGCTGCGCGCCGATCTGGTGCTGGCACACACCGATCACGGTCATGTGCACATTCGCCACGTCTGGTCACAGGGCAGGCTGGTGTTCTGATGGCGCGCCTCATCTGGCTGACCGGGCCCTCGGGCTCGGGTAAAGACAGCCTGCTAAACGCGCTGCGCGAGGCGCCGCCGGACAAGCTGGTGATCGCCCATCGCTATATCACGCGGCCGGCCGATGCCGGCGGTGAAAACCACGTGGCGCTGAGCGAAGCCGAATTCCGTCGGCGTGAAGCGCTCGGCCTGTTCGCCATCAGCTGGCGCGCACACGGCCTGAGCTACGCGCTCGGCGAGGAGATTGACCACTGGCTGGCGCGCGGTCTTAACGTGCTGGTCAACGGTTCACGTCTGCATCTGCCAGTCGTGCGCCAGCACTACGGCGAGCAGCTGCTGCCGCTGGTGCTGCAGGTCTCGCCAGCCGTACTGGCGGCACGGCTGCGCCAGCGCGGGCGCGAAAGTGAAGCCGACATTCAGCGACGGCTGGCGCGCGCAGCAGAACCGCTGCCTGCCCACTGCCACGCGCTCAACAACGACGGCGCGCTGATCGACACGCTCCATCAGCTGCGCCAGTTACTGGAGCATCCGCCATGAATCTGACCTTTCTCGGTACGGGCGGCGTGCAGGCCGCGCCGCTGTTTGGCTGCGACTGTCGCGCCTGTGAACGCGCCCGGCTGCAGCCGCGCTATGCGCGTCACGCCACCAGCGCGCTGATCGACACCGGCCGCGAGCGCATCCTGCTCGATGCCGGTCTGCCCGATCTGCATCAGCGCTTCCAGCCCGGTGAGTTGAGCCGCATTCTGCTGACGCATTTCCACATGGATCACGTGGCCGGCCTGTTCAGTCTGCGCTGGGGCCGGGGCGCGTCGATTCCGGTGTGGGCGCCACCGGATGAAAAGGGCTGCGACGATCTGTTTAAGCATCCCGGCCTGCTGGCGTTTCGCCCGGCGCTGACGCCTTTTGTCGCGCACAGCTTCGGCGCCCTGCAGGTGACGGCGCTGCCACTGCAGCATTCGCGGCTGACTTACGGCTACCTCTTCGACTGGCATGGCACGCGGCTGGCGTGGCTGTGCGACACCTGTGGTTTGCCGCCGGACACCGCCGATTTCCTGCAGGGCCAGCCGCTCGATCAGCTGGTGATCGATTGTAACGATGCGCCGCGCGCCGCGGTGGGTAATCACAACGACGTTACCCGCGCACTGGACATCGTGGCCCGGCTGGCTCCGCGCCAGGCATGGCTGGTGCACCTGTCACATGAGATGGATAACTGGTTGCTGGACAATGGGTTACCGGAAAACGTCAGCGTACCGTTCGATGCCCAGCAGATTGCTGTCGGTTTGCGCGACGCTGTCACCGTTTAATCATGGTTCTGTCATCAGACCTTCATCGCCAGTGTCCGTAATAACGGGCAATCAACACCTCAGAAGAGATGGAGCGCAACATGGCACAGGCACTACTCAAAACCGTCGTCGACAATGCACATCCTGCCCAGCGCCATGGCGACAAGGTGCTGTCGGTGCAGGGGCTGTGCAAAGCCTTCGGTGATAACCGAGTGCTGGATGATGTCAGTTTCGATCTGCATGCGGGCGAGCTGGTGGCGGTAATCGGCCGCTCGGGCGCAGGCAAATCGACCCTGCTGCATATGCTGAACGGCACCATTGCCAGCAGCGAAGGCGCGATTCTCAGCATGCGTCACGGCGAGGCGGACCGCGATGTGGTGACGCTCAACAGCCGGCAGATGCGCGAATGGCGCAGCGAGTGCGGCATGATCTTTCAGGACTTCTGCCTGGTGCCGCGCCTCGACGTGCTGACCAACGTGCTGCTGGGCCGGCTCAGCCAGACCTCAACGCTGAAATCCTTTTTCAAAATCTTCTCCGACACCGACCGTGCGCAGGCGATTGAACTGCTGCAGTGGATGAACATGCTGCCGCAGGCGCTGCAGCGGGCGGAGAATCTGTCCGGCGGCCAGATGCAGCGCGTCGCCATCTGCCGCGCGCTGATGCAGCGCCCGAAAATCCTGCTGGCCGACGAGCCGGTGGCGTCGCTCGATCCCAAAAATACCAAACGCATCATGGATGTGCTGCGCCAGGTGAGCGAGCAGGGCATCAGCGTGATGGTCAACCTGCACTCGATTGAACTGGTGCAGCAGTATTGCACCCGGGTGATCGGCATCCAGCGCGGCAAAGTGCTGTTTGACGGCCATCCCGCTCAGTTGACCGACAGCCTGCTGCATGCGCTGTACGGCGACGAAATTAACCAGCTCCACTAACTCCCACGGCAAGAGAAAATCTCACAATGAAACTGACTGCTTTAGCTTTACTGACAGGCGCTCTGATGGCTTTTGGCGTTAACGCAGCGGATGCACCGAAACAGCTGAACCTGGGAATTCTGGGCGGGCAGAACGCCACCCAGCAGATTGGCGATAACCAGTGTGTGAAAACCTTCTTCGACAAAGAGCTGGGCGTGGATACGCAGCTGCGCAACTCGTCTGACTATGCCGGCGTGATTCAGGGGCTGCTGGGCAATAAGATCGATATGGTGCTGAGCATGTCGCCAGCGTCTTACGCCTCGGTCTATCTGCAAAACCCGAAGGCCGTGGATATCGTCGGTATCGTGGTGGACGACAAAGATGGCTCGAAAGGTTACCACTCGGTGGTGATCGTCAAAGCCGACAGCCCGTATAAGAAGCTGGAAGATCTGAAAGGTAAATCGTTTGGCATGGCCGATCCGGATTCCACCTCCGGCTTCCTGATGCCGAATCAGGCCTTTAAGAAAGAGTTTGGCGGTACGGTGGATGATAAGTACAACAACACTTTCTCCAGCGTGACGTTTTCCGGTGGCCACGAGCAGGACATCCTCGGCGTGCTGAACGGCCAGTTCGACGGCGCGGTGACCTGGACGTCGCTGATTGGCGATTACAACAGTGGCTACACCTCGGGGGCCTTTGGTCGTCTGATTCGTATGGATCACCCGGATCTGATGAAGCAGATCCGCATCATCTGGCAGTCGCCGCTGATTCCTAACGGCCCGATTCTGGTGAGTAATAACCTGCCCGCTGACTTCAAAGCGAAAGTGGTGGCCGCTATCAAGAAGTTGGATAAAGAAGATCACAGCTGCTTTGTTAAAGCGGTGGGCGGTGCCCAGCACATCGGCGCCGCCAGCGTCGCGGATTACCAGAATATCATCGATATGAAGCGCGACCTGATGAAGGGTGCACGCGGGTAACGAGCGGGTGGCTTCGTGCGGTTTTTCCCTCACCCCAGCCCTCTCCCGGGGGAAGAGGGGGCCGCACGAGCTACCGGACAATTCCCTCGCCGCTGGCAGGAGAGGGGGCCGCACGAGCCGGCATTGTTTACCGGACAATTTCCTCGCCGCTGGCGGGAGATGATGGGGTACGGGCCTGCATCATACTGCTGGACAATTCCCTCTCCCGCTGGCGGGAGAGGGTTAGGGTGAGGGCAATCCCTCGCCATCAACAAAGGATCTCTCCCTTGACCGATTTCGAACACTACTACCAACGTATTCGCCGCCAGCAAAAGCGCGACACGCTGCTGTGGTCGCTGCTGCTGGTGGCGCTTTATCTCGCGGCCGGCAACGTGGCGGAATTCAACCTGGTCACGGTCTGGCAATCGCTGCCACACTTTTTTGACTACATCGGCGAAACGCTGCCGGTGCTGCACCTGCCGCTGCTGTTCGCGGACGTCAAAACCGAAGGTTCGCTGGCTTACTGGGGCTACCGCCTGCACTTTCAGCTGCCGCTGATCTGGGAAACCCTGCAGCTGGCGCTGTCCTCCACCCTGATTGCAGTGCTGATCGCCGCCGTGCTGGCGTTTTTCGCCGCTGATAACACCCAGACGCCGCGCAGCCTGCGCATGGCGATTCGCGCCTTTGTTGCCTTCCTGCGTACCATGCCGGAGCTGGCGTGGGCGGTAATGTTCGTGATGGCGTTCGGCATCGGCGCTATCCCCGGCTTTCTGGCGCTGGCGCTGCACACCATCGGCAGTCTGACCAAACTGTTCTACGAATCGATTGAGAGTGCCTCCGATAAACCGGTGCGCGGTCTCGCCGCCTGTGGTGCCAGCAAGCTGCAGCGTATGCGCTTCGCCTTCTGGCCGCAGGTGAAACCGACCTTTCTCTCCTACAGCTTTATGCGGCTGGAAATTAACTTCCGCTCCTCCACCATCCTCGGGCTGGTGGGCGCGGGTGGCATCGGTCAGGAGCTGATGACCAACATCAAACTGGATCGC
The DNA here is from genome assembly GCF_059730935.1 of Type-C symbiont of Plautia stali. Taxonomy (NCBI): domain Bacteria; kingdom Pseudomonadati; phylum Pseudomonadota; class Gammaproteobacteria; order Enterobacterales; family Enterobacteriaceae; species Type-C symbiont of Plautia stali. The sequence goes on from NZ_AP035923.1 coordinate 1,654,491, forward strand.
TACGATCAGGTCAGCATGACGCTGCTGCTGATCATCGTGGTGGTGTCGCTGCTGGATACGCTATCCGGCTGGCTGCGCCGCCGTGTGGTAGAAGGAGACGTAAAATGATCGCCTTAGCGCCCGACGTGGCGAAACTGAAACAGCAGCACGCTGCACTGTTTGCCGCGCAAAACCGTTATCTGCGGCGCATCGCGCTGATTGCGCTGGCGCTGGTGCTCTACTATCTGTTCTTCTTCAGCGTGTTCGGCATCGACTGGCAGCGCTTTGTCATCGGCTGCCAGCAGCTCGGAAGCTATTTCCTGCGCATGTTCGTCTGGCAGGATTTCGTCAACTGGCCGTTTGGCTACTATTTCTCGCAGGTCGGCATCACGCTGGCTATCGTGTTTGCCGGCACGCTCACCGCCACCGTCATCGCGCTACCGGTCTCCTTTCTGGCGGCGCGCAATGTGATGCACGATCCGCTGATGCGGCCGATATCGCTGCTGGTGCGCCGGCTGCTGGATGTGCTGCGCGGCATCGACATGGCCATCTGGGGATTGATCTTCGTGCGGGCGGTAGGCATGGGGCCGCTGGCCGGGGTGCTGGCGATTGTGATGCAGGACATCGGCCTGCTGGGCAAGCTGTATGCCGAAGGGCATGAAGCGGTTGAACGCTCACCCAGTCGCGGCCTGAGCGCAGTGGGGGCCAACAGCCTGCAAAAACACCGTTACGGCATTTTTACCCAATCGTTTCCCACCTTTCTCGCGCTGAGTCTGTATCAGATTGAGTCCAACACCCGCTCGGCGGCGGTGCTGGGCTTTGTCGGCGCCGGTGGCGTCGGGCTGGTCTACGCCGAAAACATGCGCCTGTGGAACTGGGATGTGGTGATGTTCCTGACCGTGATTCTGGTGGTGGTGGTGATGGTGATGGACGCCATCTCCAGCCGGCTGCGTAAACGCTACATCACCGGGAAAGGGGTGCCGCTGTGGCAGCCTGCCGCGCGCGACTGAGCCGTTCGCTGCGCTGCCAGGCGCGCTCCAGTGCCTGCACCAGCTGCGCCTGCTGCCAGGGTTTCGCCAGCCGTTCACACAGCGGCAGCGTCACCGGCGTCTGGCGCAGATCCTGACCGCTGATCAGCAGGGTGGCCAGTTGTGGCCACTGCTGCTGCGCCTGACGAATCACATCCGCACCGTTCAGGGCGCCCGGCAGCATCAGATCACTGATCAGCAGATCGATATCCGGCGTCTGGCGCAGCAGCGTCAGCGCACTCTCGCCGTCAGCACACTCCAGCGTCAGATAACCCAGCTGATGCAGATGTTCGCACAGCGTCTGGCGCACCGCCGGCTCGTCATCCAGCACCAGTATCAGGCGATCGCGGCTGGCACGCGGCGTCAGCACCGGCGCGCTCACCAGCGGTTGCGCGGCTTCCGGCGCGCGCGGCAGCAGCAGACGCACCGTGGTGCCCTGGCCCGGCGCGGTCTCCAGTTCGATCTGTCCGCCGGACTGGCGCACAAATCCGTACACCATCGACAGCCCCAGCCCGCTGCCGCTGCCGGTGGCTTTGGTGGTAAAGAAGGGTTCAAACACCTGTTCCCGCACCTCGGCGGACATGCCGCAGCCGTGGTCAATCACTTCAATGGTGACGCGGTCGCGCTTGCCATCGGCCTCCTGAATCCGCTGATTCCAGATGCGCAGGCGGATCTCGCCGCTCTGGCGCTCCATGGCATCGCGCGCGTTCACTACCAGATTCATCAGGGCGTTCTCCAGCTGGCCGGCATCAATCCACGCCGGCCAGCCGGGGCGCTGCGCATCCACCACCAGATGCTGGCCGGGCAGCAGGGAGTGCTGCAGCAGCGACTGCAGATTTTCCACCAGTTCCACCACTGCAACGGCACGCGGATAAAGTGCCTGTTTGCGTGAGAAGGCCAGCAGGCGCTGCGTCAGCTGAGCGGCGCGATCGGCGGCCAGCCGCGCGCGCTCAATGCGGCTGGCCAGCGTGCCGGGCGGCAGCTGATCGACGGTCAGCGCCAGGCTGCCGATGATCACCGCCAGCAAATTATTGAAATCGTGCGCCAGGCCGCCGGTCAGCTGACCGACCGCTTTCATCTTCTGGCTGTGCAGCAGCGCCGCTTCCAGCGCCTTACGCGAGGTGCGCTCCAGCACCGTGTTGACCATGCCGCGCCGCGGCACCGGGCTGAAGCGCAGTTCCAGCGTGCGGCCATCCGGCAACCTGACTTCCTGCGCGTCGTGCAGGCTGCTGAGCTGCACATCGACGCGATCGAGCAAACGCTGATAGTGCATGCCGCGATGCAGCTCGCGCGGCGCGAAGCCCAGCAGTTCGGCGTACTGCGCATTCCACACCACCAGCTGACCGCTGTTATCAAACAGCGCGAAGCCGTCGCGCATGGCGAGGAAGGTCGATTCCAGCTGGTTACTTTTCTCTTTTAGTAGCTGCGAGGTGTGCGCCAGCGAAGCGGTGTTGCGGGCGAACACGTTAAAGGCGCGCGCCAGATCGCCCAGCTCATCGCGCCGTGCCAGGCCGGGCACGCTGACGCTTTTCTCCCCCTGCGCCAGCCGCGTCATGGCGTGCGCGATGGCGGTAAGGCTGGAACCGAGATTGCGGTAGATGTAGTAACCGGCGTAACCGGTAATCAGCAGCGCCAGTAACATAAACAGACCGATGAAACCGATGATTGAATCCAGTTCCTGATGGGCGGTGGCGCTGCGCGCATCGCTCTGCTGCGCTACCAGCTGAACGTAGTGGGTGATGTCTTCGTTGAGCATCGCCACCAGCGCCTTGATGCGATACGTGGCGTAGGCGATGGCGATGTCACTCTGCTCCAGCTGACCGGCCACCGGCAGCAGCTGCTGGCTGGTGCTGACCAGCCGCGCGCGCTGCATCGCCAGCACGCCCTGCAGCGGCAGCGCAGACCAGATCGGCAGCACGCTGTTCAGCTGTTGCACTGCGGCCTGCGGCGTGGCGGACTGAATTGCCACGGTTAACAGCGCGGCCGTCTGCTGGCGCAGCGGCAGAAACGCGCCGTCGCTGGCCAGCAGGTCGATACGGTTGAGCAGCAACTGCGCCTGCCACAGGCCGCTGAGCATCACGTTACGCTGTAAATGGCGCTGATGCCCCTCCAGCAGCAGCTGGCTGATGCTTTGCTCCAGCATCTGGCTGCGCTCGCGGATGCGTGCCAGCAGCGCCGGCTGCTGTGCGGCCAGCGGCGCGCTGGCCAGCTGACTCAGCGACTGCTGCAGCGCCTGCTGGGTCTGCTGCAGACGCGCCGATTCGCTCTGGTATTCGAGCGCGCCCACCACCTGCGCCAGCCGCACCGCGGCGATAGCGACGTTAGCGGTATCCCGCGCCAGCGCCAGGCTGCCGTTCATGTCGGCCAGCGTTTGCGCCTGTGCCTGCTCCTGAATGTGACCGGCGTGGCGAAAACCGAAAATAGCCACCAGGCTCACCGCCAGCGTAACGCTCACCACCAGCAGGTTAAACATCAGCAGGCGCCCGCGCGCGCCGGCGTGCCAGTGCAGACTGTGACTCATTGCTGCCGCTCCTCACCGCTCAACTCCGGCGAGTATAGAAGCGCGGCCGGAGCGCAATATGACAAATATGAACGGCGTCTGACATTTTCCATTTATCTGGCGTTGCTTAACTCGCGGCTATCCACTGGCAGCAGGAGCCTGAAGATGGCGGCGACACCGATATTAGAAATGCGGGCAATTACCCGGCGCTTCGGCAGCTTCTATGCGCTGAAAGGCGTCGACCTGACGGTCTGGCCGGGTGAAGTGCACGCGCTGATGGGCGAAAACGGTGCCGGTAAAAGTACCTTAATGAAGATTCTGGCCGGCGCGTATACCGCCAGCAGCGGGGAAATTCTTATCGATGGTCAACCCTACGCCATCAGGGGCCCGAAAGAGGCGCTGGCGGCAGGGATCACCCTGATTTATCAGGAAATCAACCTGGCACCGAATCTGACGGTGGCGGAAAACATCTTTCTCGGCAGTGAGATTTCCCGTGGCGGGCTGGTGAAGCGTCGCCAGATGGCGGAAGAAGCGCAGCAGGTGATTAACCGCCTTGGCGCGCAGTTCAGCGCCACCGATCTGGTGAGCCGCCTGAGCATCGCCGAGCAGCAGCAGGTGGAAATTGCCCGCGCGCTGCATCGCAACAGCCGCATCCTGGTGATGGACGAACCCACCGCAGCGCTCTCGAATCGCGAAACCGAACAGCTGTTTGCGCTGATCAAACGCCTGCGCAGCGAAGGCATGGCGATCATCTACATCAGCCACCGCATGGCAGAAGTGTATGAACTCTCCGATCGCGTCAGCGTGCTGCGCGACGGCCAGTACGTTGGCAGCCTGACGCGCGAACAGCTGAACGCCAGCGAACTGGTGCGCATGATGGTTGGCCGTCCGCTCAGCGATCTGTTCAACAAAGACCGCGCCATTACCTTCGGCGAAATCCGCCTGGCGGTAAATCATCTGACCGACAACCGCAAAGTGCATCCCAGCAGCCTGGCGGTCCGTGCCGGGGAGATTGTCGGGCTGGCCGGGCTGGTCGGCGCCGGCCGCAGCGAGCTGGCGCAGCTGATTTTTGGCGTGCATCAGCCAGCCGGCGGGGAAATCTGGATCGACGGGGAAAAAGTGCAGATTCACTCGCCGCGAGACGCCATTGCGCGCGGCATCGGTTTCCTGACCGAAAACCGCAAAGAGCAGGGGCTGTTTCTGGAACTGGCGGCGCAGGAAAACATCGTGATGGCCACACTTGAGCGTGATGCCAGCTACGGCCTGCTTAACCGGCGCAAAGGGCAGAAAATCGCCAGCGAGGCGATTCAATCGCTGAATATCCGCGTGCCGCACGCCCAGGTGCGCGCTGGCGGTTTATCCGGCGGCAACCAGCAGAAGCTGCTGATTTCGCGCTGGGTATCGATAGCGCCGCGCATCCTGATTCTGGATGAGCCGACGCGCGGCGTAGATGTCGGCGCCAAGAGTGAAATCTACCGCATGATGAACCAGATGGCGCAGCAGGGCGTGGCGATTTTGATGATCTCCAGCGAGCTGCCGGAAGTGGTGGGCATGAGCGACCGGGTGTACGTGATGCGCGAAGGCACCATCGCCGGCGAGCTGAGCGGCGAGCAGATTAGCCAGGAAAACATAATGACACTGGCCACCGGCGCGCAGCCGGTCCAGGCCTGAGGAGACGGGAATGACCAGTGAAACCGCACGCGTAAAAAGTCCAACGCTAAAACGTGCGTTGATGAGTGACCTGCTGCAAACCGTGGGTATCTTGCCGATTCTGATCCTGATCGTGGCGGTATTTGGCTTTGTCGCCCCGAACTTTTTTACCGAAGCTAACCTGCTGAATATCACGCGTCAGGCCTCCATCAACATTGTGCTGGCGGCGGGCATGACGTTTGTCATTCTCACCGGCGGTATTGACCTGTCGGTTGGCTCAATGCTGGGCACCACGGCGGTGGTGGCGATGGTGGTGTCGCTCGATCCGGCGTTTGCCGGGCTGACCATCCCCGCCGCGCTCGGAGCCGGGCTGATCATGGGGCTGTTCAACGGCATTCTGGTCGCCTGGGCGGGCCTGCCGCCGTTTATCGTCACGCTGGGCACCTATACCGCGCTGCGCGGGGCGGCCTATCTGCTGGCTAACGGCACCACGGTGATTAACTCGGATATCAACTTTGAGTGGATAGGCAACGGTTATCTCGGCCCGATCCCGTGGCTGATTATCATTGCCTTTGCGGTGATTGCGCTGTGCTGGTTTATTTTGCGCCGCACCACGCTTGGCGTGCATATCTATGCGGTGGGCGGCAACATGCAGGCAGCGCGCCTGACCGGTATTAAAGTCGGCGCGGTACTGGTGTTCGTCTACGCCATGAGCGGCCTGCTGTCCGGGCTGGGTGGCCTGATGAGCGCATCGCGTTTGTACAGCGCTAACGGCAACCTCGGCGTGGGCTATGAGCTGGACGCGATCGCCGCGGTGATTCTGGGCGGGACCAGCTTTGTCGGCGGCATTGGCACCATTACCGGCACGCTGATTGGCGCGCTGATTATCGCCACGCTGAACAACGGCATGACGCTGATGGGCGTGTCGTACTTCTGGCAGCTGGTGATTAAGGGCGGGGTGATCATCATTGCGGTGCTGATCGATAAGTACCGTACGCGGCATCACGTGGGGTGAGGGGCGGGCGCTGGCTTTGGCCCTCACCCCAACCCTCTCCCGCTTGCGGGAGAGGGGGCTGTCCGGAGGGAAGATTTAGAAAACAAGTGCTTCACCTGAACACCACGCAGAACGGTTCCCTCTCTCGCTCGCGGGAGAGGGGGCAGCCCGGAGCGAAGATCTGGAAAACGAGAGCTTCACCTGAAAACTATGCAGAACGGTTCCCTCTCCCGCACGCGGGAGAGGGTTAGGGTGAGGGCAAAGGCAAAGGCAATCAGGGCATAAAACCAAAAAAGCAGGAGAACATCGACTATGCGTTTTAATCCGATTATCACCGGACTGCTGGCCGCGACGCTGTTCAGTGCGCCATTTGTGCAGGCCAAAGAACTGAAATCCATCGGCGTGACGGTGGGCGATCTGGCTAACCCGTTCTTCGTCCAGATCACCAAAGGGGCGGAGCTCAAGGCGCGTCAGCTGGCGGGCGATAAGGTCAACGTGACGCTGGTCTCCAGCGGCTACGATCTTGGCCAGCAGGTAGCGCAGATTGACAACTTCATTGCCGCTAAAGTGGACATGATCATCCTCAACGCCGCCGACTCCAAAGGCATCGCGCCAGCGGTGAAGCGCGCGCGTGATGCCGGCATCGTGGTGGTGGCGGTAGACGTGGCCGCGGACGGTGCCAATGCCACCATCACCTCTGACAACACCCAGGCCGGGGCCATGGCCTGTAAATACATCTCCGACCGCCTGAAAGCCAAAGGCAACGTGGTCATCATCAACGGACCACCGGTATCAGCGGTGCAGAACCGCGTGGAAGGCTGCATGAATGAGCTGAAAACCCACCCGGATATCAAATTGCTCTCTTACAACCAGAACGCCAAAGGCAGTCGCGAAGGCGGACTGGAAGTGATGACCGGCCTGCTGTCGGCCAATCCGAAGATTGATGCCGTATTCGCTATCAACGATCCTACCGCTATCGGTGCCGATCTGGCGGCGAAACAGGCGCAGCGTAACGAGTTCTTTATCGTCGGCGTCGATGGATCGCCAGACGGTGAAGAGGCGCTGAAGCGCAAAGGCTCGCTGTTTGTCGCGACACCAGCCCAGGATCCGCAGGTGATGGCGGCCAAAGCGGTTGAGATTGGCTATGACATCCTGCAGGGCAAGCCAGCGCCGGATAAGCCGGTGCTGATTCCGGTAACGCTGATCGATCGTAACAATGTCAGCAGCTACAAAGGCTGGACGGTGAAATAAGCCACACGGGCGTCGCGGTGCACACTGCGCGCCGCCACGCCCGCCGGAGACGCAGCTATGCAACGTTCCGAAGTTAACGCGATTTTGCAACTGACCCGCGAATTCTTTCTGCGGCAGGATGTGCATCTGCCGCCGTGGGCCGATTACGGTCTCAGCCAGTGGCGCGCGCTGGATACCTCAGCCGCTGCCGAACTGCTGGCGCTGCACCTCGGCTGGGATGTCACCAGTTTTGGTGCCGATGATTTCAGCCAGACCGGCCTGACGCTGTTTACCCTGCGCAACGGTTCACGCGGCGGACAGCCGTGGAGCAAACCGTATGCGGAGAAGATCATGCACGTGCGCGAAGGGCAGGTGACGCCGATGCATTATCATCCGCAAAAAATGGAGGACATTATCAACCGCGGCGGTGGCAACCTGATTGTCACGCTACACAATCGCGACGGCGATCGGCTGGCGGATACGCCGGTACAGGTCACGCTGGATGGCATCTGCCAGACTCATGCCGCCGGTTCCCAACTGCGGCTGTCACCCGGTGAAAGCGTCACGTTACTGCCCGGTGTCTGGCACAGCTTCTGGGGCGAAACCGGCTACGGCGATGTGCTGGTGGGCGAAGTCTCCATGCCCAATGACGATGAGCACGACAACGTCTTTCTTACCCCGCTGGCGCGCTTTAATCCGATTGATGAGGATGAAGCGCCGCGCTGGCTGCTGTGTAACGAATATCACCGCTGGCTGGCATAACAGGAGTGTTCCATGGCACTGATCTCTCTGGCGCAGGGCCTCGCCCATGCGCAGCAGCACGGTTACGCGCTCGGCGCGTTCAACGTTCTCGACACCCACTTTCTGCGCGCGCTGTTCCATGCGGCGGAACAGCAGCGTTCGCCGTTTATCATCAACATTGCCGAGGTGCATTTTAAATACGTCAGCCTGGAACCGCAGATCGCCGCTATCCGTGCCGAAGCGGCGCTGCACGCCATCCCGGTGGTGCTCAACCTCGATCACGGCCTGCATTTTGATGCGGTGATGCAGGCGATTCGCCTCGGCTTCACCTCGGTAATGTTCGATGGTTCAACCCTGAGCTATGACGAGAACATTCGCCAGACGCGGGAAGTGGTGAAGATGTGCCACGCGCTGGGCATTTCGGTCGAGGCCGAGCTGGGCGCCGTGGGCGGCGATGAGGGTGGCGCGCTGTTTGGCGAAGCGGACAGCAATAAATTCACCGACCCGGCGCTGGCGGCGGAATTTGTCCAGGCAACCGGCATCGACTGCCTCGCCGTGGCCATCGGCAACGCCCACGGCAAATACAAAGGCGAGCCAAAGCTTGATTTTGACCGTCTGGCGGCGATTCGCGCAGCGGCCGGCATTCCGCTGGTGCTGCACGGTGGTTCCGGCATCAGCGACGCCGATTTCCGCCGCGCCATCAGCCTCGGCATCCACAAAATCAACTTCTACACCGGTATGTCGCAGGCGGCGCTCGGGGCGATTGAAACGCAAATCACCCAGCGCGACGCGCGCTACGACTCGTTCGCCGAACTGTTAATGGCGGTTGAACGCGATATCGCCAGCGTTGTGGCCCAGCAGATGCAGGTGTTTGGCAGCGCCGGGAGGGCCTGACATGGCAGCACGCAACGGCATTCTGGCGGCGGGTAACATGCTGGTGGATCACGTGCAGCGCATCAGCCACTGGCCAGAACAGGGCTGGCTGGCGGAGATTAGCCACAGCGAGAAATGCAGCGGCGGTGCGGCGCTGAATGTGCTGTTTACCCTGGCGCGCATGCAGGTCGGTCTGCCGCTGGCCGCCGTGGGGATGCTGGGCGAGGACAGCGACGGCGATTACCTGCTGCAACTGCTGGATGAGCATCATGTTGACCGTCAGCACGTACAGCGCACCGGTGCGGCAGCCACGGCGATGACGCAGGTGATGACCGCGCCGGACGGTCAGCGCACTTTTTTTCACGCGCGCGGGGCCAATGCGCAGCTCGATGTGGCGCACTTCGCTCACCTCGCCACCGCGCACCGCATCTTCCACCTCGGCTATCTGCTGTTACTGGATAAGCTCGACCAGCCCGATGCGCAGTACGGTACCCGCAGCGCCCGGCTGCTGGCGGAGATGCAGCAGCGCGGCTATCTCACTTCGCTCGATCTGGTTTCGCGCGCCGGCGAGTATCAGACGCTGGTGAAGCCGGCGCTACGCTGGCTCGATTATCTGGTGATTAACGAACTGGAAGCGCAGGCGCTCACCGGCATCGAGCTGCGCAGCAGTGGCACGCTGGCGTCACCGGCGGCGTTTGCTGCTGCGGCACGCTGGCTGCTGGCGCAGGGTGTGCGCCAGCGCGTGGTAATTCATGCACCGGAAGGCGCCTGGGGCCAGCAGCCAGCGGGCGACGGCCTGTGGCAGCCCGCCTGGTGCTTAGCGGCAGAGGAGATTGTCGGCAGCGTCGGGGCGGGCGATGCCTTCTGCGCCGGCGTGCTGTACGCCAGCCATCAAAACTACAGCCTGCAGCAGACGTTAAAGCTGGCCCATACCTGCGCCAGCTTTAATCTGCATGCGGCCAACGCGCTGGACGGCATCCGGCCACTGAGCGAGATGCAGCGCTGGATGGATCAGGCGATTTGCGTTTCGCGCGCCGCGGCGGACGGGCGCATCACATCGGCGGAAAAAACATAGCCCAGTCCGCGAATGGTGCGGATCAGGATCGGCTGATGCGGATTAGCCTCGATTTTGCGTCTGAGGCGCATGATCAGCACATCAATGGTGCGATCGAACACGTCGAGGCTCTCGCTGTGGGTCAGCTCAAGCAGTTGGTCGCGCGTCAGAACCTTACGCGCGTGGCCGACCAGCGCGCGCAGCAGGCTGTATTCGCCCTGGGTGAGCGGTACGCTTTCACGCTGCGGATTGAACAGCTGACAACGCACATCATCCAGCCGCCAGCCATTAAACTGCCAGCCCTCATCAATCACCGTTTCCGGCTGCGCCAGTCGCCCGCAGCGCCGCAGCGCCGCACGGGCCCGCGCCACCACCACGCGGGGATTAAAGGGTTTGGCGATATAGTCGTCGGCGCCCATTTCCAGCCCAACCACCATATCGGCTTCCGATCCCATGCCGGTCAGCATGATCACCAGCAGCTCAGGGCGCTGACGCTGCATCTGCTGTAATACCAGCAGGCCGTTGGTATCGGGCAGCATCATATCCAGCATCACCAGGGAGATTTCCGGATGCTGCGCCAGCAGCGCCAGGGCGTCGCGCCCCTGATGACAGCTATAAACGGTAAACACATGTTCGCTCAGCACATCGTGCAGCAATTCGCAGATGGCACGATCATCATCAACGACCAGAATCGCGGGCTTCATTGCACTGCCTCTTTTGTTGCGAAAGGGTTAAACGCAGTGTAACCCGGCGTTTTTAAGCTGCTGAAACGCGCAGCAGAAACGTGAGCGCCATCGCCTGGCAGAGTGTGAAAGCGTGCGTTACCGCAATATTTCACCCCCGGCTGCGCACGGCGGGAAAACGTTTGCGCGCAGGTGGTGCAATGCACCATAATCGCGCCTCGTTCTGGTTCAGAATTTTCTTAGCCGCAACGGCACGCTGAAACGGAAACGATTGCGTCAGGGAGTGGCATAGCAATTGCTATGTGGACAGGGGATAGCACACGACGTTCTGCTGCCAGCGGTGGCAAAACGCCGGCATAAAAAAATAATTTTCCTCACTTTTTCCGCGTCAGCTTAGCCACCACGCGCGGAATAGCGGGAAAACGCCTTGGCAAGAGAGAGCAGGCCTGCGGGCCGTCTCCGCTGATGAGAGATGATGATGTTAGAAAAACTTTTTAAGTTAAAAGCTCACCACACCACGGTGCGCACCGAAATCATTGCCGGTATCACGACCTTTCTGGCAATGGCCTACATCCTGTTTGTGAACCCCAGCATCCTCGGGGCGACCGGTATGGATAAAGGCTCGGTGTTTGTCGCCACCTGTCTGGCTGCAGCCATCGGTTCGATTCTGATGGGCCTGATCGCTAACTATCCGATCGCGCTGGCACCGGGCATGGGCCTGAACGCCTTCTTCACCTACACCGTGGTGCTGCATATGGGCTACACCTGGCAGATCGCGCTGGGTGCGGTGTTCCTCTCGGCGGTGATCTTCTTTGCACTGTCGATTTTTAAAATTCGCGAATGGATTATCGCCAGCATTCCGCTGCCGCTGCGTGCCGGGATTGCGGCAGGCATTGGCCTGTTCCTCGCACTGATTGCGCTGGAAGGAGCGGGCATCGTGGTGGATAACCCGGCTACGCTGGTCGGTCTGGGCGACCTGACTAAACCGGGTCCGCTGCTGGCGCTGCTTGGCTTCTTTATCATTGTGGTGCTGGAAGCGCGTCGCGTCACCGGAGCCGTACTGATCGGCATTCTGGTTGTTACCTTTATCTCGATGGGCATTGGCCTGACGCCGTTCGCGGGCGTGTTCTCTGCGCCGCCGTCGATTGCGCCGACCTTTATGCAGCTGGATATCGCCGGCGCGTTCAACGTTGGCCTGGTGAGCGTGATCTTTGCGTTCCTGTTTGTCGACGTGTTTGATAACACCGGCACGCTGCTGGGCGTGACGAAACGCGCCGGTCTGGCCGATGAGCAGGGCAACGTGCCGAAAATGGGCCGTGCGCTGATCGCCGATAGCGCCGCTGCACTGTTCGGTTCACTGCTGGGTACCTCAACCACCACCAGCTATGTGGAGTCCGCTGCGGGCGTCAGCGCCGGCGGCCGTACCGGTCTGACGGCGATTGTGGTCGCCATTCTGTTCCTGCTCAGCCTGTTCTTCTCGCCACTGGCGGGTAGCGTGCCGGTCTACGCCACGGCGCCAGCGCTGCTGTTCGTTGCGGTGCTGATGGCTTCCGGTCTGGCAGAAATTGACTGGAAAGATGTCACCACGGCGGCACCGGTCACCGTGACCGCGCTGACCATGCCGCTGACATACTCGATCGCCAACGGTATCGCCTTTGGTTTTATTACCTGGACGGTGGTGAAACTGCTGAGTGGCCGCACCAAAGAGGTCAATGCGGCGCTGGTGATTCTGTCGATTCTGTTTGTGATTAAACTCGGCTGGCTGAGTGCCTGATGCTGTGTTACGGAAGCCCGCCCGGGCTTCCGTGTAAGTTGTTACATTTGCGCAAGGATTGTTTGCGTGATGTCTCGCAATTCCTGCCCGTCCCCACTTTTCTCTTTCAGGCCTGTTGTTTACTGTCTCTCCGTAAATTCTGCCATGCGCAAATTTTTTGCCTGCAGTGGCGGGATCGTGGAATGTTTAATCGCTGCCGCTCTGCTTAAATAGCGGTGGAGTGAGGCGATGACACAAGGTTGCTGAAGAAGGACAAGATAATGGATTATCCCGTTTGCACGCTGCCGCATCGGTTGCCGCCTCGCCTTCTGGCGTTAAGAAATCAGGGAGCACCGCTAATGGTACGATTAACCCAACACGTGGAACAGCTGGCGAACACCACCCGGCTGTTACAGCAGGATGTCGCGGTCCTGACCGCGCGTTTTGAAAATTTTGCCACCAGAGCGGACGTGGAACGCGTGCGTACCGAACAGGGGCTGATGTGCAATCAACTGATGAATGAGATCGGTCAGGTGGAGAAGCGTATCGATAAAAAGTTCGAACGGTTAAATGACAGACTGATCTGGACCCTCATGTTGCCGGCTCTCCTCGCCGTACTGGCATGGTTTGTAAAAGTGGCGGTGCTGAAAATTTAAGGTTGCCAGCAGTAATCCGGCCCGTCCATGGGCCGGAGCAGCGGATTTAGCGGAAGGGCGGTTCGTTGAAGGTGCGTAGTTTCCTGGAGTGCAGTTTGTCACCCTCGGCGCGCAGCAGCTCAACGGCGCAGATGCCAATCTGCAGATGTTCCGAGATCGCGCCCTCATAGAAACGGTTGGCCTGGCCGGGCAGCTTGATTTCACCGTGCAGCGGTTTATCCGAGACGCACAGCAGGGTGCCGTACGGTACGCGGAAACGATAGCCCTGTGCGGCAATGGTGGCGCTCTCCATATCCACCGCCACCGCGCGGCTCAGGTTGAAGCGTAACGCAGATGCGGAGTAGCGCAGCTCCCAGTTGCGGTCGTCCGTGGTGACAACCGTACCGGTGCGCAGGCGCTGCTTCACCTCTTCGCCGGGCATACCGCTGACTGCTTTGGTGGCGTCGTACAGGGCACGCTGCACCTCCGCAATGCTCGGGATCGGGATATCCGGCGGTAATACGCTGTCCAGCACGTGGTCGTCACGCAGATAGGCGTGTGCCAGCACGTAATCGCCGATGCTCTGGCTTTCACGCAGGCCACCGCAGTGACCAATCATCAGCCACGCATGTGGACGCACCACCGCGAGGTGGTCGCAGATGGTTTTGGCGTTCGACGGACCGACGCCAATGTTCACCAGCGTGATGCCGCGACGATTGGGCGAGGTTAAATGCCAGGCGGGCATCTGATGCTTCTTCCACGCCAGATCCGACATCATCGCCGTTGGGTCCTGCGTTTCCGCCGTGATCACCACATCGCCGGCGCAGGCGAGACTGTCGTACGGCGTGCTGGGGTCCTGCACCTGCTCAATCGCCCAGCGCACAAACTCATCGACGTAGCGCGTGTAGTTGGTGAACAGCACAAACGGCTGGAAGTGTTCTACCGCGGTGCCGGTGTAGTGACGCAGGCGCGCCAGGGAGAAATCGGTGCGCAGCGCGTCGAAATGCGACAGCGGGAACAGCGCGTCGGCATTGAACAGGCCATCAGCGGTTTCATCGCCAATCTGCGACAGCTCGGTCGTCGGGAAATGGCGCGCAATACTGGCGCTCATGGAGCGGTCCAGCGACAGGTCGGAGCCATCAATCACATAGGGATAAGGGATTTCCTGCTGTGACGGACCCACCTCAATCAGCACGTCGTACTCTTTTTCGATCATCTGCAGCTGTTCGCTGAGATAGTGACGCAGCAGCGCCGGGCGCGTGATGGTGGTGCTGTAGCGGCCGGTGTGGGTAAAACGTCCCCAGGCGCGGGTGCGATTTTGCTGCGGGCCTTCACCCTGCCAGGTGATGCGCAGCTCCGGATAGACAAACAGCCCCTGCTGGCGCAGTCCGGCGTCCGGCAGTGTGCCGCTGGCAGTGAACGTGCGAATGGCGTTGCGCAGCGCTTCAACCGCGTCGTCATACAGACGCTCCAGTTGATCCAGCGCCTGTTCGGTGGTCAATCCGTTCCGTTGCGTATTCATAGATTCTCCTTCAGCAAGTTGGACCGATTTGACCAGAGCATAGCGGATAAACCTCTCATCATGATGAAGAATCTGTGAACGACCGCATTCTGCACCATCACGGTGCTGGTAGGCGGCAAAAGGCTGGCTATGTTTATCAGGTGCAGGGAGGCCACATCGCACGTTTTCCGCCCGGCTGCGATGCCGCTGCAAAAAAATTGTCACCGATTGTCTTCTCTGGCGAGCTTTTTGCTTAAATTTCAACCGTGGTCGCACAGACCACACTGCTCTCGAAGTGTTTCAGATTGATTTCTCCCAGGCCGTGGTATGGCTCCGTTCCTGACCCGTTGAGGATTGAAAGCATGTCTTTGAAATTCATAAAACACCCATTGAAGGTGGTGATGGCAGGTTGTTTAAGCATGGCGTTCTACGCGCAGGCTGACATAAAGATTGGCGTGGCCGGTCCGTTTACCGGACCGAATGCTACGTACGGTACGCAATACTGGAAGGGCGCCAGCCAGGCCGCGGCGGACATTAACGCGGCGGGCGGCATAAACGGTGAAAAAATCGTGCTGGTGCAGGGCGATGACGCCTGCGAACCCAAGCAGGCGGTGGCCGTTGCCAACCGGCTGGTGGATCAGGACAAAGTGATGGCGGTGGTGGGCCATTTCTGCTCATCCTCGACCATGCCAGCCTCAGAGGTGTATGACGAGGCGGGCGTACTGGCGATTACGCCCGGTTCAACCAATCCACAAATCACCGAGCGCGGCATGAAAACCCTGTTCCGCATGTGCGGGCGGGATGACCAGCAGGGAAGTATCGCCGCGAACTATATCCTCGATACGCTGAAAGCGAAGAAAGTGGCGGTGATTCACGATAAAGATACTTACGGTCAGGGGCTGGCGGATGCCACCAAAGCGGCGCTGGAGAAACGCGGCGTCAAAGAGGTGCTGTATGAGGGGCTGTCGCGCGGTGAAAAAGACTTTAATGCGCTGGTCACCAAAATCGGCGCGGTGAAACCGGATGTGGTCTATTTCGGTGGCTGCCATCCGGAGGCGGGTCCGCTGGTGCGTCAGATGCGCGAGCAGGGCGTCAATGCGGCTTTCTTCTCCGGCGACTGCATCGTGACGGAAGAACTGGTGACTGCCGCCGGCGGTCCGCAGTTCACTAAAGGCGTGTACATGACCTTCGGCAATGACCCGCGCACCATCGCGGATGGCAAAGCGGTGATTGAAAAATTCCGCGCCAGCGGTTTTGAGCCAGAAGGGTATACGCTCTACGCCTACGCCTCCATTCAGGCTCTGGCCGCCGCCTACAAAGCGGCAGGCAAAGACAATGAAAAAGCCAGCGACTGGCTGAAGGCCAACAGCGTTGACACCGTGATGGGCAAGAAGGCATGGGACGAAAAAGGCGACCTGAAAGTCTCGGATTACGTGGTCTATCAGTGGGATGACAAAGGCAAATATCACCAGCTGTAATTCGCTCTGCGGCCCCGCGCGCAGCGGGGCCGTTCGCATCTGAGCGTGACCTGTGCACGCCTTCCACCTGCGAGAGACAATATGGACGCCTTCTTTATACAGCAGCTGATTAACGGCCTGACGCTGGGCGCGGTCTACGGGCTGATCGCCATCGGCTACACCATGGTTTACGGCATTATCGGCATGATCAACTTCGCCCACGGCGAGGTGTACATGATCTCTGCTTATCTGTGTGCGATCGGGCTGGCGCTGCTCAGCTACTTTGGCATTCACTCCTTTCCACTGCTGATCTTTGGCACGCTGTTGTTCACCATCGTGGTCACCGCCGCTTACGGCTGGGCCATTGAGCGCATTGCCTATCGTCCGCTGCGCAATTCCACCCGGCTGGCACCGCTGATCTCTGCCATTGGTATGTCGCTGATTCTGCAAAACTATGTGCAGCTCAGTCAGGGACCGAATCAGCAGGGCATTCCTACTCTGCTCAGCGGTGTGCTGCGTATGGAGATTGACGGCGGCGTGGTGCAAATCACCTGGACCAAAGTGTTTATCCTGGTGGCGGCGCTGTGCGGGATGGCGCTGCTGACCTGGATTATCCAGTACACCAAACTGGGCCGTATCTGCCGTGCGGTCCAGCAGGATCGGCGCATGGCGTCGATTCTCGGTATCAATACCGACCGGGTGATTTCGCTGGTGTTTGTCATCGGCGCGGCGATGGCCGGGCTGGCCGGGGTGCTGGTTACCATGAACTACGGCACGTTTGATTTCTACGCCGGCTTCATTATCGGCATCAAAGCCTTCACCGCGGCGGTGCTGGGGGGCATCGGTTCGCTGCCCGGTGCGATGCTGGGCGGTTTGCTACTGGGCGTGGCCGAGGCGCAGTTCGCCGGGCTGGTGAACTCTGATTACAAAGATGTGTTCTCGTTTTCGCTGCTGGTGGTGATTTTAATCTTCCGTCCGCAGGGACTGCTGGGCCGGCCGCTGGTCGCCAAAGTGTGAGGAAGCCAGAATGAATGCAATGACGCAAACCAGCGGCATCCGTCAGGTGCTGCTCGACACGCTGCTGGCCGGTGCTGTCGCGCTGGTGGTGTTCGGCCCGGTAGTGGGCGTGGTGCTCAGCGGCTACAGTTTTACGCTGTCGCCGCTGCGCGTGGCGCTGCTGGTGGCAGTGGTGATGGCAGGACGTTTGCTGCTGGGGCTGTTTCTGCATACCGCCGTGGGGCGCCGTTTTCTGCGCAAGTTTGAGGGCAACGATGACGGCGTATACGTGCGTGAACCCGGTTACCGCTCGCGCCTGCGCTGGATAATACCGCTGCTGCTGGTTGTGGCTCTGGCGTTTCCGTTTCTCTCCAGCAAGTATCTGCTGACGGTGGCGATTCTCGGGCTAATCTACGTGCTGCTGGGACTCGGGCTCAATATCGTGGTCGGCCTCGCCGGGCTGCTCGATCTGGGCTACGTGGCATTTTACGCCATTGGTGCCTACGGGCTGGCGCTGGGCTATCAGTATCTCGGGCTGGGTTTCTGGAGCATGATCCCCATCGCTGCGCTGCTGGCGGCATTGGCCGGTGCGCTGCTCGGCTTTCCGGTGCTGCGCATGCACGGTGACTATCTGGCTATCGTCACGCTCGGCTTCGGTGAAATTATCCGGCTGGTGCTGAATAACTGGCTGTCGTTCACCGGGGGCCCGAACGGCGTCTCGGTGCCGTCACCGACCTTTCTCGGCCTTGAATTCGCCCGCCGGGCAAAAGAGGGCGGCATACCGTACCACCAGTTTTTGCATCTCGATTACAACCCCAACATGAAGTTCATCTTTATTTACGTGGTGCTGGTGCTGGTAGTGCTGCTGGTGCTGTTTATCAAGCACCGGCTGACGCGCATGCCGATTGGCCGGGCGTGGGAAGCGTTGCGTGAAGATGAAATCGCCTGTCGCGCCATGGGGCTGAATCACGTGCTGGTGAAGCTGTCGGCCTTTATGCTCGGAGCCTCAACCGCCGGTATTGCCGGGGTATTTTTCGCCAGCTATCAGGGGTTCGTTAATCCCACCTCGTTTACCTTTTTTGAGTCCGCGCTGATTCTGGCCATCGTGGTGCTGGGCGGGATGGGCTCGACGCTCGGCGTGGTGCTGGCCGCGTTTGTGCTGACGGTGGCGCCCGAGCTGCTGCGCAGCTTTGCCGAGTACCGCGTGCTGCTGTTTGGCATGTTGATGGTGCTGATGATGATCTGGCGTCCGCGCGGCCTGGTGCGCACCGCACGCGTCGGTGTGCCGCTGAGAAAAGGAGTACGCCATGAGTGATGCCATCCTGCAGGTTGATAACCTGATGATGCGCTTTGGCGGCATCAAAGCGCTGAATGATGTCAGTCTGCGCGTGGAGCGCGGCTCGGTCACCGCGCTGATTGGCCCCAACGGCGCGGGCAAAACCACGGTATTTAACTGCCTGACGGGATTTTATCGCGCCAGCGGCGGGCGCATCGTGCTCAATGCCCATCAGCGCAGCACCGATGTGATCCAGGTGCTGGGCCAGAAGATTCAGCCGGGTGACTGGCTGCGGCCGGCGCGGCTGGGCTCGCGTATCTGGTACAAGATGTTTGGCGGCGCACATCTGGTCAACCGCGCCGGTCTGGCGCGTACCTTTCAGAACATCCGCCTGTTTCGCGAGATGTCGGTGGTGGAGAACCTGCTGGTGGCGCAGCATATGCAGGTCAACCGTCAGCTGCTGGCCGGCATCCTCAATACCCGCGGCTATCGAGCAGCGGAGAGTCGCGCGCTCGATCGCGCTTTTTACTGGCTGGAGCGCGTTGATCTGGTCAGCAGTGCCAACCGGCTGGCCGGTACGCTCTCTTACGGCCAGCAGCGCCGGCTGGAGATTGCGCGCGCCATGTGCACCCGGCCGGAGCTGATCTGCCTGGATGAGCCCGCAGCGGGGCTTAATCCGGTCGAAACCGAGGCGCTGAGCCAGATTCTGCATCAGCTGCGCGCCGATCATCGCATCAGCGTGCTGTTGATTGAACACGATATGCCGATGGTGATGCGCATTTCCGATCACATCGTGGTGCTGGATCACGGTGACGTGATCGCCCAGGGCACGCCGCAGCAGATTCGACACGATGCGAAGGTGATCGCCGCTTATCTCGGCGCGGAAGAGGAGAGCGAGCATGGCTGAAGCAATGCTGGCGTTTGAACAGGTAGATGTGTTTTACGGCCCGGTGCAGGCGCTGAAGCAGGTGTCGCTGACCGTGGCGGAAGGGGAAACCGTCGCGCTGATTGGGGCCAACGGTGCGGGAAAATCCACGCTGCTGATGTCGATTTTTGGTCAGCCGCGCATTGCCAGCGGTGAAATTCGCCTGCGCGGAGAAGCCATCAGCCAGCGGTCGACCCATTTTATCGCCGCCAGCGGCATTGCTCAGGCGCCGGAAGGACGGCGCATCTTTCCGGATATGACGGTGGAAGAGAACCTGCTGATGGGCACCATCGCCATCGGCGAGCGCTACATGAAGCAGGATAAAGAACGCATGTACACACTGTTTCCACGCCTGCTGGAGCGGCGGAAACAGCGGGCAATGACGCTCTCCGGCGGCGAGCAGCAAATGCTGGCGATCGCCCGCGCGCTGATGAGCCGGCCGCGTCTGCTGCTGCTGGATGAACCCAGCCTCGGGCTGGCCCCGCTGGTGGTAAAGCAAATTTTCAGCATCCTGCGCGAGCTGACGCAGCAGGGCATGACGCTGTTTCTGGTGGAGCAGAACGCGCGCCACGCCCTGCAACTGGCGGATCGCGGTTATGTGATGGTCAATGGCGAAATTCGTCTGAGCGGCAGCGGCAGCGAACTGTTGCACAACGAAGAGGTGCGCAGCGCCTATCTGGGCGGCAGCGTCGGCGCGGGCGGGGAGTCAGCAAAAAGTTTGTAATAATGATTAAATGGTGACGGGAAACACTTTGCATAATCGTTAGCAGCCTATCATCATTATTACTCTACTTCTTAACCAAAGTGATTTGGTACTCCCTTGCAAAATCCTGGCGTAGCAGTAATGCGGGCGATCAGAAACACGGCGTGGTATCCCAAACGCCGTGCTTATCGCACGCTGTTGTGGCGTGAAATCACCCCACTGGCGGTGCCCATCTTTATTGAGAACCTGTGCGTGATGCTGATGGGGGTTCTCAGTACCTTTCTGGTGAGCTGGCTGGGCAAAGAGGCGATGGCGGGCGTGGGGCTGGCCGACAGCTTCAACATGGTGATCATCTCCTTTTTTGCCGCCATCGATCTCGGCACCACGGTGGTGGTGGCGTTCAGCCTGGCCAAACGCAACGGCAAGCGTGCGCGTGCGGCGACGCGGCAGTCGCTGGGATTGATGACGGTGCTGGCGTTTGTGCTGGTCATCGCCATCGAGTTCTGGGGGCATCTGATTGTTGATGTGATTGCCGGCAACGCCGAGCCGCAGGTCAAAGAACTGGCGCTCAGCTATCTGCAAACCTCCGCGTGGAGCTATCCGGCGGCGGCGATTGCGCTGATAGGCAGCGGCGCGTTGCGCGGTGCCGGCAACACTAAAATTCCGATGCTGATAAACGGCGGCATGAATATCCTGAATATCATCATCAGTAGCGTGCTGATCTACGGTGCGCTTGGCTGGGAAGGGATGGGATTTGTCGGTGCCGGGCTGGGATTAACCATTTCACGCTATATCGGCGCGGCGGCGGCCATTTACGTGCTGTATCGCGGCATCAGTCCGGCGCTGAAAATCACGCTGGCCAGCTATTTCCGCCGCTGGGATCGCAACATCCTGATGGAAGTGCTGGGGATTGGCGTACCGGCCAGTATCGAATCGGTGCTGTTTAACGGCGGCAAACTGCTGACGCAGATTTTTGTCGCCGGCATGGGCACCAATGAGATCGCCGGTAATTTTATTGCCTTCTCCATCGCCACGCTGATTAACCTGCCGGGCAACGCGCTGGGGTCGGCGTCGACCATTATCACCGGCAGGCGCTTAGGGAAAAATCAGGTAATGCAGGCGGAGCGGCAGATCAAGCACGTATTCTGGCTGGCGATGATTGGGCTATGTACGCTGGCGTTTATCACCGTGCCGCTGGCGGGCACGCTGGCGCGATTCTACACCCGCGATCCGCAGGTGATTGAGGTAACCAAACACCTGATCTGGCTGAATGCCGCCTTTATGCCTATCTGGACCGCTTCCTGGGTGCTGCCGGCCGGGCTAAAAGGCGCGCGCGACGCGCGGTACACCATGTATGTATCGATGTTCAGTATGTGGGGCGCGCGCGTGGTGGCCGGTTATCTGCTGGGTATAGTGCTGGGCATGGGGGTGACTGGCGTCTGGCTCGGCATGTTCCTCGACTGGACGGTGCGCGGTATCTGTTTCTGGTGGCGTTTAACCAGCGGCAAATGGCTGAACAATTACCGCAAAATGCTCGCGAAGAGCAGTGGCCCACAGGGCTGAGGAATCCCCACAAAAAGACAGGCACAGGGTTTTGTGATCGGGTTATTGCGCCAGCAAAAAAAGATCGCACCCTATGCCTGCCATACCCGGCCCCGCCTCAAGCCGCACGGCTATTTTCGGACTGACCGCTGCCTTTCCGCTGGCAACCTAACTCAGCGCTTTCGTGAATTCGAACATGATGCGACAACTGTGCGCCTTGCCAGTAAACCTAAAAAATTTTTTTAATTTCCTTAAGAATTGTCTTTATTGCGCCGTCCTGAAAATGAGAGCTTTCTTAGTGCGATGGGTGTAGAGATGATGGCAGTCAACTGGCAGACAATAGATAAGGTTGTATACATCAACCTGAACAAACGCAAGGATCGCAGGGTACGTATCGCTCGTCAATTAAAAGCAATTGGCGTACCACGTGAAAAGATTGTCCGTTTTGAGGCTATTGAAGAAGCGCCAGGCTATATCGGCTGTATTAAATCACATATTCTCGTGCTGCAAATGGCTCAGCAAAACGGCTGGAAAAATGTATTGATTCTGGAAGACGATATGGTTTTCCATGATGATATTCAGACCAAACAGCGAATTGATCTATTTCTCTCCTCTTTACAGCAGATCAACTGGCATGTCGCGCTGCTCGCTGCCCACTATGATAACGTCGTGCCGTTAAAAAGTGTGGATTTTATTATTAAGCCGCAATATGCATGGTGCGCTTGCGCTTACATTGTGAACGGTGATTACTACTCCACTCTCATTGATAATTATGCAGAAAGCTTGCAGGGGTTACTGGCGGGTGGCGTTCCTCAGTGCTGGGCTTTAGATGTACGCTGGAATAGTTTGATAAAACGTGACCGCTGGTTGGGTATCTTTCCCAATGCGGGTTATAAGGCCGCTGATAAAAGTGATATCGAAAACCAACCTGTTGATTATCGAGCGCATTTCGCTAAAAAATTAGAAGAAATAGTCTGGCCAGCCTATCAACCTGGCGAAGAAAAGATAAAAGTGGATATCTTTTTCCAGTGGGCCCCCGGCTGGACTAACTTTGAGTCGGTATATCGCGCTATGCAGGCCAAACCGCATTTTGATTGCCAGATTATCCTGGCGCCCTATTTCAGTCGGGGCGCAAAAGCACCGGATTACACTGCACAGCGTGATTTATTAAATGATAAGGGTATCCGGTATACCGAGTATCACGAGTATGAGATTACGGCGCGTAAGCCCCATGTGGTTTTTTTACAAAATCCTTATGATGATGCACGTCCCTATGAACTGCAAAGTTTGACGCTTAATCGACGCAATATTTCTATCGCCTATATTCCTTATGGGTTAGATATGGGTGATGGCGAGAGAAACCGTGTTTATCAGTACAATCTTCCCTGTCAAAATGTTGCCAGGTGGGTATTCGTTCGCTCTCAGCGGCATAAAGATGAGTTTGCTAAATATTGCGGAAATGGCAATCATCACGTCTATGTTAGCGGACATCCAAAGCTAGATAACTATCCATCACGCTTTGGCGTTCAGGCGGATGAAAAAGTTAATAAAGTCAAGCCAACGCTATTATGGGCGCCGCATTTCGTCATGCCTGATGATGAAAAGATGTGGTCTACGTTTAATTTATATACACAGGCAATGCTCGATATCATCAAACGTGATGACGTCAATTTGATTATTCGGCCACATCCGCTTTTTAAACAATTTCTGGATATTCGTAAAGAGCGCGGAACACACAGCGAAACTGCTCAGAACTGGCAAATGCTGCGCGAATACTCTCATCTCAAATCACATGTGGAGTGGGATTTTTCTGCTGATTATCGCTACGCCTTTTCACAATCAGATGCGCTGATGGCAGATGCAGGATCGTTTTTGCTGGAGTATTTACCTTCGCGTAAGCCAATCCTTTTCCTGACTCATGAAAATTGCCTCGGTATTAACAGTAGCGCTGAATTTATTTATGACGCTTATGACGTTGCGAATGAATCCGCAGATATTAAAACTTTCGTTGATAATCTTGTTTCAGGCAAGGATCCCATGCGTGATAAGCGACTGCAGGTTTTACGTGATGAACTTCATATGCCAGAGCAGGGCGCAGGCAGTGAGATTGTAAAAATCATTGAAAAAACCCTTATGCCCGCTGGAGTTCATCACAATGTCTTCTAAACGCGCCGCAATATTACTGGTTGCTGGTCAGGGAACGAGAATGAGGCATCTGACCCTGAATTATCCTAAATGCTTGCTGCCGGTCGGTGAAATCACCGTGCTGGATACGTTGCTGACTGAGCTGTTAAAATGCGGCGAGCGTGAAATTGTACTGGTTACCGGTCATCAGTCATCAGTTGTAGAACGCTGGATTAAAGATAATTATGCTGATGCTAATATTAAGTTAGCGCACAATGATAATTATAAAAATGATGTCAACATATTATCCGTTGAAAAAGGTGTCAGCGCGCTTAATCATCCTGAATATGGCTATACAATTATCGAAACGGATGTTCTGCTGGATCCACGTGTATGGCCGCGGTTAATGCAAGCTGAAATGGGCAGTGACAGTTTTTGGCTCACCCATGGTTATTACAACTCTTGCCTTACTGGCGGTATTGTCGAAGCCAGTAAAGCTGAACCTGCTATAAAGAAAATTGCCTATGTGCCCGATTACGACTCCGCATTTGATGGCTGGATGAAAATGGTCGGCTTGCTAAGTGTCTCTCCGGAACAGGTGGAAAACGATCGACGCCTGCGGCAGACTTTTTTACAGACAAGCACTCAGCAATATTACATGGCACCCTGGATTGTACACCGCTCTTGCTTACCCTGCCGTGCTGTAGATATTACGGATTTGTTTGCAAGATCTTTCAACGAAGAAGTCGATTACCGGCAGGCGGTTGCGGATTATCATTTATTATTAGAAAATTTTGAGGCACTAAAATGAATGTAGAGTTTTTTGAACCACAAAAATTGCGTCATATTGAAAAATTCAGTTCACGTCGCGTTGAATGGTTGCGTAATAAAATTATTCAGGAAGGCGTATGGGTAAAACCTCTGGCGCTTGATCTACACCATAATCTGGTACTGGACGGCCAGCACCGTATGGAAGTCGCGCTCAGTCTGGGACTAAAAAGAGTGCCGGTCGTACGATTTGATTACGCCTCGGTGCCATTAAGATCGTTGCGCGAAAATCATCAATTTGACTGGCAGGAAGTGGCGAGGCGTGCATTAATTAATGACATCTACCCTTATAAAACGGTAAAGCATGATTTCGTTGTACCCATGCCGGTATGTCAATTTTCGCTGCAGGAGTTAGGCTATCATGGTTGAAAATGCCATCATTCTGGCCGCCGGCAGAAGCCTGCAACTGGATGGTAAAAATAAAGTTTTAATTCGCCATCCCAAAACGCGGAAAACGATTCTCGACTATGCTATTGATGCCTTTCATGGGAAAAAAATTACCGTAGTGATTGGCTTTGGTGCGTTACAGATTATGGAGTCCTACCCTGATCTGAATTACGTTATCAATGACAACTGGGCAACGACTAATAATGCAATGAGTCTGGGATTGGCCCTGAATCAGATTAATAGCCCCACGTATGTTGTCTCGGGAGATATGTTTTTTTCTCCTCAGCTTATCCATGAAATGGATCACGCTGAGGGAAATCTCGTTTTGACTCACCAGCGGCATAATCGCATGCTGACCTCCATTCATTGTGACGTTAATCGCCGGGGCATCGTGGAGGAGACGTATCTGGGACCGATACGCGCCGCAGAGCACCCTGAGGCTATGGGTCTGTTTAAAGTCAGTGATATGGCACTCCTGAGTCAGTGGCATAAGCAATGCCTGCGGTATGGTAATTTGTATGCCGCCCAAACGTTACCGTGTCAGAAAACGACAGCACTCTACGCTCACGACCTGGGGGAGCATGCATTTAATGAAATTAATACGCTGGCAGATTACTGGCGTCTGATGCAGGAGGATCACGGTTAATGATACGAGCTATTACGCTGGGCTTGCCTTACTCCGCTATTTCCGACGGGCATTCTGAGTCACGTTTACATCACTTTCGCACGTTAGTGATTGATAAACTCCAGTCTCGTCGTTGGCCACTGCGAACCTTACGTTTAACCCTGCCACCATTGAATGATCGTGATGAAGATGAGATTTATACCCTGCCAGCACGAATAAATTCAATCAATGCGTTGGCTGAAAGACTTGATATTCGCTGGTTTTGCTTACCGCTGGACTTAACGCATGGCGATAATTACCGCGGACGGTTAGATGCCGCGTTTGCTTTACTCTTCAGGCAACCGCGTATGTTTCTGAATCTGATGGTAGCCGATGAGCAGGGTATAAATATTCGAGCCAGCCATGACGTTGCCCGTTTCATGTTGCAGGTAGCACATCGCAGTAATAATGGCTTTGATAATTTCCGCCTCGGTGCCTCATTGCGTTGTCCGCCAAATGCCCCGTTTTTTCCGTTTTCCCGGCATGAAGGTGAGACACTGAAGTTTAGTTTTGCCCTCGAAACTACCGATATTGCTTTGGAATTGAGTGAGCAGGTGCGGGAAGGCAACATGCTGCTGGCGGACTTTGCTGACCAGTTTATTCTTCGACTCTGCGCACGCTTACGCGAAATTGATGCATTCGGTCATGAGCTGGCGTCTGATTCAGGGCTTGACTATGCCGGTCTGGATGCCTCGCTGGCACCTTTTCCGGATGGCAGTATTTCTGTCGGCAGGTTAGTTGAAAATCTTGGTGCGCGTCCTGGTGGCGTTCAGGGATCACTCTTTATAACCAGTATTCTGACGAATGCGATTAAAAGCGCAGTCGCAATCAGTGGTGCTCGCGCAACGGGTTTCAATGGCGTCATGTTCTCAGTACTGGAAGATGATGCCCTGGCGAGTACCAATAATCGTCGTGCATTAAGCATTGATACGCTTAATGCATGGTCAACTGTTTGTGGTTGTGGATTAGATATGCTCCCGGTGCCAGGTTCGACACTGCCTGAAGATATTGCCGCTATTATTCTTGATACGGCTGCACTCGCGGTGCGGTTAACGAAACCGCTCGGTGTACGTTTATTACCTATTCCTGGCGGAGAGGTAAATGAATTTACACGCTTTAATTATGACTTCCTCTGCAATAGCCGCATTATGAATGTCGCGAAAAGTGATGTTGATTTTTCTGCTGATAATGAACGCTGGACGTATCGCTAAAATCAGGCTTAATGAAATGTTAGATGCAAAAAAAGTGAAGGATTTTTGGGATCGCCGACCGGATAATTACAATAAGTTATCGTTTGAAAGTTTAGCAAATCTGGAAAACGATCCAAAATTTCTCGATATTAAAATTCGCACAGAGATGCAAAAAGTTTTTGCCTGGTTACCTGACCTGACAGGGAAAACGGTACTTGATCTCGGCGCCGGGGTCGGGCAGTGGGCTTTTCGCTTTCAGCATGAGGGCGCAAAAAAAATCACCGCTGTAGAGTTTTCAGCTGCAATGATTGAAGTGGGTAAGCTTGAAGCCAGCAAACGCAATATTGAAAATGTCGATTTCATTCTTTCATCTGCCGAGAGTTATTGTAGCTCAGAGCAGTACGATGTCATTTTCATATCTGGCCTGATGATCTACCTTAATGATGAGCAAGCTGAAAAATTGTTAAGTAATTTGCGTACTTACAGTAAACCAGAAAGCACTATATTATTGCGTGATGGTACGGGTGTCGGTGAAAGATTCGAAATCAACAACCGCTATTCTGCGAATCTGCAAGCAGAGTATTCGGCTACATATCGAACTGCTGAGCAATACGAAGCTATATTTGCGCGGTATGGTTTCAGCTTAACCAGGAGTGAAAATATGTTCCCTGAAGGTCATATGCTTAATAAGTATCCTGAAACCCGATTACGCCTTTATCACTTTGAGCAAGAAAATGGTTAATATTTCACCTCTCTATGACGATGTTAGTTGGCCGGCTGATGAAGGTGTTTTAGGCGTCGTGGGCGTAGCCCCCTGGGCAACACTGGATTTTTGCCAGCAGCTGTATGGCCTGGTTCAGGCAGATAAAGAGTGGCAATATCCGAGACTTATTATTGATAATAATAGTAAAATTCCCAGCCGCGGGCGTCATTTGCAACTGGGTGAACGTGATCCTTCTCCCTGGATTCACGCAACTATTACAGAACTCGCTGCTGCAGGTGCTACGGTTGCCGTTGTGCCTTGTAATACCGCTCACCTCCTTTGGTCGCGCTGGAGCAAGGACGTAGCTATTCCGGTTATTAATATTATTGATGCCACACTTGAGCATATTGCGCCTCAGGGCAAGCGGGTCGTTGTGCTCGGTTCGCAAATGTTGTACCAGAGCAGGCTGTATCAGGATGCGCTTACGCAACAGCACGCCGAGATCGTTAATGTCGCTGCATCCACCCAACAGCTAGTGACACGCTGCATTAACGAGATAAAAGCCACAAAAAGCGTGTCTGAACTCTCAATGCGGCAGTTAGCGGACGCCGTAAATAGCTGGAAGCAACAGGGTGCTACGCACATTATTCTGGCTTGCACAGAGTTGAGTTTGCTAAAACACAGCGCGATCTGGCAGGAAATGACGTTAATTGATTCGAGCGAAGCTCTCGCGCGTGCCGCTTTGCGCGCCATATCATTTCGCCGCCTGCGTGATTAAGGCGGACGAATTATTTCCACGACGAAGGGCCGCTTATCTCATTAATTTCCCCGCCCCGGGGCTGTGAAAATCCTGCTTTGATTTTCCCCCGGGCGGGGTAAACATCAATTTGTATCACACTGTATCTCCCGCCACACAGCACACACGCCGTTGCATAACCCGCCAGTCTGTACATATCCGCTATACATCGCCGTGGTCTTCTGTACGCATCAACCGAATGCATGGAGATACCACGATGTTAACCCGACTGTTTATTTCAACGTTACTGATGGGCGCCTCTGCGACCTGCGCCTGGGCGGAGCGACTGAGCGCTGCTGACGTGCTCGGCCCGGCGGCCGTGGCGCCACTGGATCATCCCCAGCCGCCTGCGCGATTAATTGTGGATGCGCCGCTGGCCGGACCGCTGCGCAAGGGCGCGGTGTTTATCCAGTACCGGGCAGAAAATCTGCGCATCGAGCCCGTGTTTGGCCAGGAAGCGCTGAAAATCACGCCGCGCATCGGCCACATTCACGTCATCGTGGATGACAACCCGTGGCACTGGGCGGACACCAGCGGTGAGCCGGTGATTCTGGTCGGTCTGCCTGTCGGGCCGCACAAGGTCACCATCATTCTTGCCGATCCTACGCATAAACCAATCGACAGCAAAACCATCACCTTTAACGTGCCCGTACAGATTGCACCGCACTGATTACCCGGAGATAAATTATGAAAACACTGTTACGTCAGACTCTGTTGGCAACGCTGGTTCTCACGGCGGCAGGCACCGCGTTTGCCGCCACCCCGGCCTCACACGATTACGCCGCTGACTTCAGCCACGTTCAGCAGATCAATGCGGGCGTACTGAACACAGGCTATGTGGACATCGGTCCGCGTGATGGTCAGGCGGTGATCCTGCTGCACGGCTGGCCGTACGATATCCAGAGCTATGCTCAGGTGGCACCGGCGCTGGCGGCAAAAGGGTATCGGGTGATCGTGCCGTATCTGCGCGGCTTCGGCAGCACGCGCTTCCTGTCGGATAAAACGCCGCGTAACGGTCAGCCTTCGGCAATGGCAGCGGACGTCGTGGCGCTGATGGATGCGCTCAATATCAAACAGGCCGTGCTGGGCGGCTTTGACTGGGGCGCACGCACCGCGGACATCGTCGCGGCGCTATGGCCAGAACGGGTAAAATCGCTGGTGTCGGTCAGCGGCTATCTGATCAGTAGCCAGCAGCTGGGTAAAAAACCGCTGCCGCCACAGGCCGAACAGCAGTGGTGGTATCAGTTCTATTTCGCCACTGAGCGCGGTCAGCAGGGGTATGCCGCCCATACACACGACTTTGCGAAACTGATCTGGCAGCAGGCATCGCCCGGCTGGAAATTCAGCGATGCCACCTTTAACCAGAGCGCCAAAGCGCTGGATAATGCGGATCAGGTGGCGATCACTATCAGCAACTACCGCTGGCGCCTGGGCCTGGAAAAAGGCGAGCAAAAATATGCCGCTTATGAGAAAACATTAGCCACGTTACCGACAATTCGCGTCCCCACCATCACCATCGAAGGGGATAATAACGGGGCGCCGCACCCGGCACCGGAGACGTACCGCACCAGGTTCAGCGCCAGGTACCAGCATCGCACCTTCACGGGCAATATCGGACACAATCCGCCAGCGGAAGCACCGCAGGCTTTTGTGCAAGCCGTTGAGGATGCGGCCGCACTGTAGCGGAGTAATTCACGACCCGGACCGGCCATCGCGTGCCGGTCTTTTTTGCATAAGTGGCTGACAGGAGGCTGTTTTGGAGCACGTTGATCACATTCTGGTGGTGGATGATGACCGGGATATCCGCGAACTGATAACCGACTATCTGATTAAGTCCGGTTACCGCGCCACCGGTGCGGCCAATGGCCGCGAAATGCGCGCCGTGCTGAGCAGCAGCCTGGTGGATCTGGTGGTGCTGGATATCATGATGCCGGGTGACGATGGCCTGACGCTGTGCCGTCAGCTGCGCAGCGATCCCCGGCAGAACCTGCCGGTACTGATGCTTACTGCCCGCAGCGAAGAGACCGATCGCATTCTCGGGCTGGAGATGGGGGCGGATGATTACCTGATCAAACCCTTTGTGGCGCGTGAGCTGCTGGCGCGCATCAAAGCGATCCTGCGCCGTACCCGGGCGCTGCCGCCAAATTTACATATTACCGGGGCCGGCCGCATCATTGCCTTTGGCGAGTGGCAGCTGGATACCTCCGCGCGCCATCTGCTGGACAGCGACGGCGTGATTGTGGCGCTGAGTGGCGCAGAGTACCGCCTGCTGCGCGTGTTTCTCGACCATCCGCAGCGCGTGCTGAATCGCGATCAGCTGCTCAACCTGACGCAGGGCCGCGACGCGGAGCTGTTTGAACGCTCGATCGATCTGCTGGTTAGCCGGCTGCGCCAGCGGTTACGCGAAGATGCCCGTGAACCGGCCTATATCAAAACGGTCCGCAGCGAAGGTTACGTGCTGGCGAGCACGGTGGTGATCAAAGAGGCGCATCAATGAGGCTATGGCCGCGATCGCTGCTGTCACGCCTGCTGATTATCGTGTTGGGCGGACTGCTGCTGGCAAATACTCTCACGCTGGCAAGCCTGCTGATTGAACGCATGAGCAGCGCTAAAAGCGTGATGCTGGGCAACCTGGAGTACGATGTGGCGACCAGTGTGGCAATCCTCGATCGTCTGCCGGCGGACGAGCGTCCGGGCTGGCTGGCGAAGCTGGCGCGCGGCAATTATCGCTACAGTCTGTCGCCGGGCGAAGCGGGGCCGTATCCCTCCGGCTGGCGCACGCGCGACGCGGTACGTTCACTGCAGGAGACGCTTGGCGGGCGCTATCAGATGAGCATTCATGCGATTCCGGGGCCGCGGGAGCATATTCAGGTGCATCTGACGCTGCATGACGGCGCGCCGCTCACGCTCGATCTCTGGCCGCGCATGCCGGCGATTGCGCGCTGGCTGCCGCTGGTGCTGATGGGTCAGCTGCTGCTGCTGCTGTGCTGCGCATGGCTGGCGGTGCGGCAGGTGGTGCGACCGTTTGTGCGCTTTACCCAGGCGGTTGATGCGCTCAAACCGGCCGCCAGCCACGCACAGCTGATGGCAGAGAACGGCCCGGATGAAGTGCAGCAGGCGGCGCGTGCGTTTAACGCTATGCAGCTGCGGATTCAGGATCACCTCAAAGCGCGTGCGCAAATCCTCGCGGCCATCTCCCACGATCTGCAAACCCCGATCACGCGCATGAAGCTGCGGGTGGAGATGGCGGAGCAGCCTGAGCTGCGCGACAAACTGCTGAGCGATCTCGATAACATGAGCCGCCTGGTGCGCGAGGGCATCGCTTATGCACGCTCATCGGAAGTGCTGGAGGAGAAGCGCCAGAGCGTCAGCCTCAACGCGCTGCTGGATAGCGTAGTCTGTGACTATCAGGATGTCGGTAAAGCGGTGAACTTTGTGCCGTGCACAGGTCATGACACCTTCGCCGTGCGGCCGCAGGCACTCCGGCGCATCATGACCAACCTGATAGATAATGCGCTCAAGTTTGGCGGCGAAGCGGAGGTTGAACTCTGTTCACCCCAGGGTGACAGCGTGGAGATTCGGGTGCGTGATAACGGGCCCGGCATCCCGGAGGAGGCGTTACAGGCGGTGCTGGAGCCCTTCTACCGCGTGGAGAGTTCACGCAATCGCCACACCGGCGGGACCGGGCTCGGCCTGGCGATCGCCACCCAGCTGGTGAGCCAGATGGCGGGTAGCCTGCAGTTGCGTAACCGGGCAGCTGGCGGGCTGGAAGCGTGCATCATCCTGCAGCAGCAGGATATGTAACCTGATGTATCTGCCTGCCCGCTACACACATAACCCGACAAAACGGCGTTTCCCCGACACAGCCTGAACACATGCGGTGGATGTAATAGACGTACTGCCGGACGCGCAGACGTTTATCCACCGTATGAGGTTCTTTATGACACTGCTTATCGCTTTTCTTGCCGGGATGCTGACGCTGCTCAGCCCCTGTACCTTACCGATTATTCCTTTTGTATTTGCCAGCGTACGCGGCCGTCGCGGACAGCTGCTGGCGCTGCTGAGCGGCATGGTCCTGATGTTCACGCTGGTGGCGCTGCTGGTATCGCTTACCAGCCACTGGGTCAGTCAGGTCACCAGCATTGGTCGCAACCTGGCGCTGCTGTTCCTGGCGATAGCCGCACTGACGTTAATCTCGACGCGCATCGCCCAACGCGTTACCCGGCCGTTTGTCGCGCTGGGTAACCGCCTCAACGATGCCAGCCAGCGACGTAGCGGGGTGCTCGCCGCGCTGCTGGCGGGCATGGCAACCGGTCTGCTGTGGTCGCCCTGTGCCGGACCGGTGCTGGGCGCGATCCTCAGCCTGGCCGTCGTGGGCGATCATCCCCTGTCGGTTGGCGTGTTGCTGCTGGCGTATGGCAGCGGTGCCGCGCTGATGCTGGCGCTGCTCTATTTCGCCGGACGATCGCTGGTGGCGCGACTGCGTCCGGGGCTGGCGATGAGTGCGCGGCTGCGTCAGGCGGCGGGCGTGCTGATGCTCGCCTCGGTGGGCGTGATTGTTACCGGCTCACAGAGCCAGCTGCAGGCAGCGCCCGCTTTTGCCCTGAAGCTGGAGCAGCAGCTGAGCCAGTGGCTGACCACGCCGGCACCCAAAGTGCGCCTGGAGCCGGTTAGCCTGCCGCAAACCAGCAGCGCCTTGCCGTCGCTGGAGGGGGGCACGGCGTGGCTGAACGGGGCGCCGGTGACGCCTGCCACGTTAAAGGGCAAAGTGGTACTGGTCGATTTCTGGACCTGGGATTGCATTAATTGCCAGCATACGCTGCCATACGTGCGCGACTGGGCCAGTAAGTATCAACGTGACGGGCTGGTTGTCGTGGGTGTGCACACGCCGGAGTACCCGTGGGAGCGCGATGAAAAGGCGCTGAAGCGCGCGATTACGCGCTGGCAGCTGCCCTACACCGTAGTGGCGGATAACAATTACAGCATCTGGAACCGTTTTGGTAATCAGTACTGGCCCGCGCACTACATCTTTGATGCACTCGGCCAGTTGCGCTACACCGCGTTTGGTGAAGGCAACTATGAAGAGCAGGAGAGGGTGATTCAGCAGTTGCTGAAAGAGGCGCGTGTATGACAGGTCAGGCGGCCCGCCCGGGCCGCCACTGCTTCTCATTTAGGTTGTGGTTCGCGGGGGATGCCTTTGAAAGCTGGGGTGACTCAGGGACTATCAGGCAAACAGCGTGCGGCATTGCCAGGACCTCCCAGCCCGTAGGGGCACCTTTCAGGGTGACCGTCATGGCGCAGCCACCGTTGCCACTCCAATATGCAAAATGCAGTAATCCAACGCATAACTTGTCGTTTGGTTCCGCGTCCAGGCTGGGGTTTACTGTCAGCGTTAACCTTTTATGGAGAAGCTGACAATGAAGAAGATCCTGCAGCAGTGGCTGGCGCGTCTGGCAGCCAGCAAAGCCGCCACCCCTGACGGGCGCGAATTCGACCCCGGTGAGCATATCGATCTGCTGATCCCGATCAGCCAGCTGTACGGCGTGGAGTTTCATCCTTCCGTGTATCGCTACTATGAACGATAACCGCCGCCACCAGCGCATGCGCTATTGCTACTGGAATGAACTGTGCACGCCAGACTAAAACCCGCTCACGCCGAGCGGGTTTTTTTATGCTGTTTGCCCGCCTGATGAAAAAATTGCCGTAACCACCCGCCGTTTTGTTCAATTGTATTGATTTCGTAATTTTAACGTAAAGAAAAGTATTCCCAAGCGGCAGTGTGCGTGTAAGAATATAAAGGTAAATGATAACCATTGGCGTTATCATTTAGGTGTTGTCTGGGAAAACCGTGTTGATTCAGTGCTATGCCTGAATGGCAGGTGCGGTAAAGACAATGAGTGCGTTAATAACGATAAGAAACTCACCTTTTAACATGGATAAAAATCGCCAGCTGCCGTTTGGTAGCTTCAATTCGCTGACCCTGTTCACCGGGCTTTGTATTGGTATTTCGCCGGCTGCGGCGCTGGGGGCCGATAACTCCGGCAAAAAATCTGATGATACGCTGGTGGTTGAAGCGCGCACGCCTTCGCTGTACGCGCCAAATGCCTCGGCCGATCCCAAATTTACCCGTCCGCTGGTGGATACCACCCGCACCATGACGGTAATTCCGGATCAGGTCATTAAAGATCAGGGCGTCACCAATCTGACCGACGCGCTGAAAAACGTGCCGGGCGTCGGGGCGTTTTATGCCGGGGAAAACGGCAGCTCAACTACCGGCGATGCGGTGTACATGCGCGGTGTCGATACCTCCAACAGCATTTACGTGGATGGTATTCGCGACATCGCCAGCGTCACGCGTGACACCTTCAACACGCAGCAGGTGGAAGTGATCAAGGGGCCTTCCGGCACCGACTATGGTCGCAGCGCACCATCCGGCTCGATCAATATGATTAGCAAACAACCGCGGCTGGACACCGGGCTTGACGCGTCAGTCAGCGCCGGCAGCGCGTGGATGCGCCGCGGCACGCTCGATTACAACCAGGCAATCAACGACAATGCGGCGTTTCGCCTTAATCTGATGGGTGAAAAAACCCATGATGCGGCGCGTGACCACATCCAGAACGAGCGTTATGGCGTCGCGCCTTCGCTGGCGCTGGGGCTGGACACCGCAACGCGGCTGTACGTCAACTATTTACACGTCCACCAGAACAACACACCGGACGGCGGTATTCCGACCGTTGGCCTGCCCGGCTATTCGGCACCGTCTGCCGCGTATGCTGCGCTGAACAATTCCGGCAAGGTCGCTACCAGCAACTACTACGGCACCGATTCTGATTTCGACAAATCGACTACCGACAGTGCCACGCTGCGCTTTGAACACGATTTGAGCGATAACACCACGCTGCGCAACACCACGCGCTGGTCGCGGGTTAAGCAGGAGTATCTGCTGACGGCGGTGATGGGCGGAGCCAGTAACATTACTGCACCTAACCCGAACGATGTTGGCAGCTGGCGCTGGTCGCGCCTGGCAAACACCAAAGATATCAGCAACCGTATTCTTACCAACCAGACCAATATCACCTCGAAATTTGCCACCGGTTCCGTCGGGCATGATGTGAGTGCGGGCGTAGAGTTCACGCGTGAAAACCAGACCACCTATGGCGTTAACGCGCTGACCCCACCTGCGGTGAATATCTACCATCCCATCAGCAGCATTTCGATTGGCGGTCTGGACCGCAACGGTGCGAACGCTAACGGGCAGACTGATACGTTTGGCATCTATGCATTTGATACGCTGGCGATTACCCCTGACTTTGAGCTGAACGGCGGCATTCGTCTCGACAACTACCATACCGAGTACGACAGCGCGACGGCCTGTGGCGGCACCGGACGCGGCGCGCTGGCTTGTCCGGCGGGTGTGGCGCGTAATACGCCGGTGACCACGGTGGACACGGCGAAATCAGGCAATCTGGTGAACTGGAAAGCGGGGGCGCTCTATCGTCTGACCGAACAGGGCAACCTGTATGTGAACTACGCCATCTCCCAGCAGCCACCGGGTGGCAGCAGCTTCGCGCTGGCGGCGGGTGGCAGCGGCAACAGCGCCAACCGTACCGATTTTAAACCGCAGAAGGCCAAATCCAGCGAAGTGGGCACCAAGTGGCAGGTGCTGGACAAGCGGCTGCTGCTGAACGCCGCACTGTTCCGCACCGACATCGAAAATGAGGTCGATGCCAATGATGACGGCACTTACTCGCAAACCGGTAAGAAGCGTGTGGAAGGCTATGAACTCTCAGCAACCGGCAACATAACGCCAGACTGGGAAATCATTGCCGGTTACACCATGCAGCACGCGTCGGTGCGTGAAGGCGCCAGCGTGGCGCAGGATGGCTCATCCGCGCTGGCCTATACGCCGAAGCACGCCTTTACGCTGTGGACCAACTATCAGGCCACTGATGCGTTGTCGGTAGGCGCGGGCGCACGTTACGTTGGCAGCCTGCGTCGCGGCAGCGATGGGGCCGTGGGCACGCCGGATCACACCGAAGGCTACTGGGTGGCTGACGCCAAGCTCGGGTATAAGGTCAACAATAACCTCGACCTGCAGCTCAACGTGTATAACCTGTTTGATACCAACTATGTGGCATCGATCAACAAGAGTGGTTATCGCTATCATCCGGGCGAGCCGCGTACTTTCCTGTTGACGGCTAACGTGCATTTCTGATGGTCAACCGTGGGGCGTTCGCGCTCCACGCTTAATGGCGAGAACTCCGCGATGATGTATCACATTCCTGCCGTGCTTAACGCTGAACAGCTGGCGCACTTTACCGCACAGCTGCAGCAGGCTGACTGGGTTGACGGACGGGCGACGGTCGGCAGCCAGGGCGCGACCGTAAAAAATAACCAGCAGATTGACACCGGCACGCCACTCTATGATCGGCTGCAGGCTGCAGTGCTTCAGGCACTGAATAGCCATCCGCTATTCTTTGCCGCCGCACTGCCGCGCACGCTTTCTGCGCCGCTGTTCAACCGTTATCAGCAGGGAGAAACCTACGGTTTTCACGTGGACGGTGCGGTACGCCACAATGGCGCGGCCGGCTGGATGCGTACCGATCTCTCCGCCACGCTGTTTCTGTGTGAACCCGACAGCTACGAGGGTGGGGAACTGGTGATCGAGGATACTTACGGTCAGCACCGCGTAAAATTGCCGGCGGGCGACCTGGTGCTTTATCCCTCCAGCAGCCTGCACTGCGTCACGCCGGTCACGCGCGGCGCGCGGGTCGCCTCGTTTTTATGGATTCAGTCGATGGTGCGCGATGATAAGCAACGCGCGATGCTGTTTGAACTGGACCGCAACATTCAGAGCCTGAAAGCGCGCCACGGTGACAGCGAAGAACTGCTGTCGCTGCTGAATATGTACCACAACCTGCTGCGCGGCTGGACGGAAGTTTAGCCGTCACGCAATAACAAAAAGCCCGCTCAGGTTTCCCTGAGCGGGCTTCTTTAAATCTGGCTCCTCTGACTGGGATCGTCTTTGCCAATAACTGGCTAATATTCAAGCTAAACCTGAATCCACTTTCTGTTAAGACCACCAAAATGACTACCAATAGTAGCGGGTTACGTAAGGCTGGGTTGAGTGAACCTCGGATAAGCTGATCGTTACTTAGGTGTTCCATGGGTGGGGTGGATATGAAAGTTATCTATTCGCAGAACCGTATGGGTACAGCAATTGACGCACGTAATGTAGTAAATACTGGCCGGACTCTCCGCTTTTGAGTGAAGCCGCAGTTGTGGATTTTATTGAAGTGGTAAATGCGTAAAAATAGATCAATGAATAGTATAGGTTTAGGCTCTGTTGTGTAATATGTCCGCAACTCTAGGTTTTAGGTAAAGTACAGAATGAAGACGCTTAAAGCATTGTTGCCCAATGCTCTGCAACAGATGAGGGAGGCCATGGTGTGAGTCAAGAGGTATTTTATCTACCTTATTTCGATGGAACGCGACCTTAAAAGTCCTACCTCGAACAAGTTAGCCTACTATGCAATTTGATGTGGATCCATCCGCTCACGCTGTTGGTTTATGCCGGTGTCGGACTACTTGGAGTCTCCAGCTTTTATAAATTGTTCGGTACTAGTTGGAATCATCGTAGTGAACAAGGAGTGCAAAAGAATGACTTACTCTGTTTCGCCGTCATCACTGCTCACCGAGTACGGCAACGACAACATATGTCGAGTTCTCGCACTTGATGGTGGCGGTGCAAAGGGCTTTTATACGCTAGGTGTCCTCAAGGAAATTGAGGCTATGCTTGGGTGCCCATTATATAAGAGGTTTGATCTTGTATTTGGTACTAGCACCGGTGCGATTATTGCCGCGCTCATCGCTCTAGGATACGAAGTAGATCAAATACACGCACTGTACACCGAACATGTACCACGAGTTATGTCCAGCCGGTCGGCTGCGGCAAGAACAATAGCGCTTCAGGATTTGGCTAAGGAAGTTTTTCAAGACAAGACATTCGAAGATGTTCTGATGGGTATTGGCATCGTCGCAACTCGATGGATGACCGAAAGACCAATGATCTTCAAAGGTAATGTTGTGCAGGCCCATGGTCGCAAGGGAACCTTCAGTCCAGGATTCGGGGTCAGTATCGCTGATGCAGTGCAAGCGTCTTGCTCGGCTTATCCCTTCTTCGAAAGGAAAGTGATTGTTACCGCACCAGGAGATAAGGTTGAGTTGATCGATGGAGGTTACTGTGCAAACAA
This sequence comes from Type-C symbiont of Plautia stali, assembly GCF_059730935.1. Classification (NCBI taxonomy): domain Bacteria; kingdom Pseudomonadati; phylum Pseudomonadota; class Gammaproteobacteria; order Enterobacterales; family Enterobacteriaceae; species Type-C symbiont of Plautia stali. The sequence continues at coordinate 1,692,959 of NZ_AP035923.1, forward strand.
CCCCACCTTGTTTGCAATCGCCGACGCCACTGTCGCTCTGAAAAAAGATCGCAAGGATATCCGGGTTATAAATGTCGGTGTTGGTATCTATCCAGAACCTAAACCAGGTTTCCTTATGCGGATTGCTAAGAAATGGCTCGCAGTCCAGCTGCTTCAAAAAACTTTAGAGATCAATACACAATCGATGGATCAACTACGCGACATTCTATTCAAAGATATTCCGACGATTCGGATCAGCGACACATTCGAACGGCCTGAGATGGCGACAGATTTACTTGAGTACAATTTAGATAAACTGAATACCCTTCGGCAGCGTGGTAGGGAGTCTTTTGGAGCTCGTGAGGCACAATTAAGAGAGTTTCTGATATGAGAGAGGCAAAATAATATGGGAATACCTGAATCACAGCTCGATACATGGTCCCACCAAGGATCTATTGCACAGTCTGCCTCGACTTATAGCATTATAAAGAATGCATTAGAGAGCGCAAACACTGGGTATCATGGAAAGAATTTTAAAGTATTCCTTCAGGGCTCCTATGGAAACGATACTAACATTTATGCTGAAAGTGACGTTGATGTAGTCATATGTTTTGATGATGTCTACTACAGTGACCTCACACAGTTATCACCAGAAGACAAAGAGGCGTATGAACGTGCATTTGTTCCTGCAACCTACTCGTATACTCAATTTAAGCAAGATGTGCTTGAGGCTCTTACAGAGCGCTTCGGGTCTGATGTTAAGGTCGGAGATAAGGCCATAGTTGTAGCGGCAAATGGAAGTAGGCGCAAAGCTGACGTTATCGCATCAATGCAGTTTCGTCGTTATTGGAAATTCAAGGGGTATTACGACTCACAATACGATGAGGGCATCTGTTTCTTTAATGGCGCTGGTGAACGGATTGCCAATTACCCCAAGCAGCATTCAGAAAATCTCACCTTAAAACATCAGGCCAGTAATAAATGGCTAAAGCCCATGGTTCGCGTACTGAAGAACCTTCGAAGTAAACTCATTGCTGACGGAAAATTGAAGTCAGGACTTGCACCTTCCTATTACCTTGAAGGTCTACTCTACAACGTGCCAAATGAAAAGTTTGGCACCAGTTATGCTGATTGTTTTGTCAATGCCATGAATTGGATTCAGACAGAAGCAGATAAAGACAAGCTGCTATGCGCCAATGAACAGTATTACTTGCTTTGGGAGGGGACACATACCTCATGGGAGAAAGCCGATGCGGAAGCGTTTATCGACGCTGCAATAAAAATGTGGAATGAATGGTGAAGTGAGTCGACAAAACTGCTGGTCTTAGGGCACGGCAAACAGCAAGCAGGAGAAATCGAGGTGGCAGGTAGCATCATTAACCTTTTTATGTGGGGATATCAGGACAGCTACAGAATTCACATCCAGATTCTGGCACGTAATGTACTGAAAAAATTGGGTGCACCGGCTGATGCAGAAGTGCTACTTGTTGGTGCTCGCCGCCCTGGCAGTAAAAATGCGAATCCGATATGCGTAGAGCCAGAAGATGGTAAGTGGCAACTATCTTTGTTTGAAGGATTGCTGGATTCAGTTGAATCGATTTACAAGAATCATCGGTTACAGAGTATGATTTTTGGTGATGGGCCAAGCATGCGCGACAAGCCAGAGTGGATACGTCGCGACTCAGTGCGAACATCGGTTAGTAAGGCACTTGAAGCTTTTGATACTGAGCATAACGTAACGTCATTTTGCGGAGAGTCTAGGCGAATAGACGACTATTATGTTACCCCAGTCATACAGATTCCAAACGACACTTTCGAGAAATTCCCTCCTTTGCTCACCAAGTCTTTTGACGAAAGCCAACAAGGACATGGATTTCGCAGCCTGATACATGCAGCGATGTATGCGGTTCTTCGTGAGGCTACCGAGGAATTGCATAACCCTGATCCAGGACGATTTATCCATGGCAGTATGAGAGATGCCGAGGAAATAATACGGATTGCTGCAAAGGACTTTCTGTACACCGCAGGCCTCTCGATCGAACGAAGATACATTCATACTGATCTTTTCGATGCTTTGAACCTTGTCTTCTCTCTTATGTACGAGGGGGCGAAAGGTATAGGTCAGCTCATTCTCGTCGATCCAGATAACGAGGCGGTTGAGTTCCTGGTGAAGTTTGTTGAGCCAGTTCCCTTTCGTGAGCCACGATGGGTTCGGAAAGTCTTGCAGATGGCGGCATCAGGTGTCGGCATTATCGCAGATAGTCATTACATCTATGGACTTGGGAGAATGAAGGAGTCGCACGATCCCAGTGCACAAGATGCGTTCACGGTAGATTTTATAGATCATTATCACTGGCAGTTGTACTGCGGTAACCAAGCACTGCTTCTCAGTCAATATGCTGTGCCCAAACTTCCACAGGAGCCTTTTGACAAAGCTGCCTTCCTAGCAAATTACGCGAGACTATTTCCGTTATCTTCACAAGATAGTGGATTGCACTTGTGGAACCTTCTGATGACCCAAACCAGTCAGGGGCATGGCAGCATGATTGTCGTTGCGGAAGATGCGGCCTGCGAGGCGAATCGACTTTGCAAGCAAGGTAGTAGAATTGTGCCAACTAGGCTCACTGAATCACTCCTTCGAAGTGTCAGCGGTATTGATGGCACAATACTGCTCGATCCTGCTGGTCTTTGCCATGCTATCGGGATTATTCTCGACGGTGAAGCGACCGATGAGTGTACGCCATCAAGGGGATCTCGGTATAATTCCGGAGTGCGTTACGTACAAACGAGTGGCACTCGAAGGCTTGCGATCGTCGTGTCGGATGATCGAACAGTCGATATCATTCCTCAAATCAAGCGACTGTGCAGTCGTTCAAAAATAGAACATTGGGTCGTAACACTGGAGGCGGCAACGCTCGACAACTATCATGATTCTCGGAATTGGTTAAACGACCATCGCTTCTATATCAACGCTGAGCAATGCGCTCGAATTAATGCCGTACTCGACAAACTAGATGCCGTTCCAAAAGAAGTAGGTCTTATCTATTTTGAAACTGAGAGATTTGAAGTTGCCCCAGAGATGGACGAAAGCTATCTCATAGACTGACCGAATACCGTTGCGTGATGTTAATATTAGGTACCTCGTGCCAATATCATGGCCTAACATTTGTTGGTGTAAGTAGGGATGTTGTCGTCGTTGGCCTTATTGATCTGCTCCCGTTGATTAATACACCGAGATGTTAGTAATGTCTTCATCAGTCACATGAGGATATCCCCATGAAGAAGCTGAAGGTTGTATCTAATCCTGGGGGAAGGTCAAGTGGAGTCGCCCACAATAATCAGTTTTGATGGAATATATGGGGGGTGCAGGAGTGTTGTTTTAGGGAAAATGGCTACTGAAAGGAGTTTATCCATGATTAATATATCAGTAGCGCGAATAATCCTTCTATTTTAAAAGAGCGAGCATGGCTGATTGTGGTAATTAAATATTCCGAAAGTTAATAAAAAGATATGTCGGATTCAGTGTTAATTGATATTCTTTTTATTGATATTCTCCCCACGGATTTTCTGTCTGTATAATACCGACCAGAAAGTTGGAGCGCATTGTTACTTTCAATTACGTCGAATATGGTCGAACCAATATACTCGCTCCAACTAGGGTTTTTAGGGGTTGATTTATATACATAATACAATTTGTTGTTATCCAGTTCCTTAGTTGGCGTTGCTTCTAGCGTAACAGATTTAACTGTGGGGCCGTGCATTTCTATCTTTGTTACAAGGAGCGCTTGCTTTATTTTTGCGCGGACTTCAAATTCATCATTTGTTTCTGTGATTATATGGCCAACCCAAATTCCATTTAAGTCAGGATATATATCTTTCTTAAAAAACCTTATTGTTCTCCATATTAGTCTTGATATCTTTGATGAAAGGAGAAAGAAGTTTATGATAATGGATGCTAAGGATGATATTGATAATAATTTGAACAGGCTTAAGTCAGCAGACAGAACTGTCTTAAAGATCCAAAAGGAAAGTATTGTGACAAATAAAGAGATTAGTGATACCGTTTTTAACAACCAGTCAAATCTTATTATTCTAAACATTTCGCACCATTATAATATGTCTTTATAAATGGAAATCATATTCTTACCGTTGCTTTTAGAATTTAACAGTGCAACATAGGCTTCTCTTAGATTCGCTCCCACACCAGCTGAAAATGTAATTTCGTCAAAGGAATAGGATTTTATCTTATCAAAAACAAAGTTAAGATTGACCTCGTTGTATGTTTTCGCTGTAACACCATCTGCGGCTTGGAAAATTATCTCAAATCCATTGGATAAGAGCATTTTAGATATTTTTTTTGTGGTGTCATTTAATTTTTTGCTTATATATATCAACCTCTCTTCTGAGTTGGATAAGTATGATGAGGTTATTTTTCTCCCCACATCATCGCCATCTATCGCTATGTACATATTAACTCCAAACTAACGTGGGTTATAATCTAAGTGGTTATATTATATCAACCCTAAATGCTTAGTTGCAAATGAATTTATTTGCTTAAAAACGTTGCGGTTTAAATTGTATTTATGCTCGGCCAAAACGAGGTTTGCATTTTAAATCTTTCTAATTTCAATAGCTTTAACTCTATGTCTTGTTAAATACATCAAGCATGTTGAGGTTTTATATGTTTAATGTGGCGACTCATTCAGTTTTTCTACTTGTAATCTATACCTAAATGATAATTATTAAATCTTTACACTAAATATTTTTCATGACATTGGCATTATAATTAAGTGAAATGATATACCTGTTAAGCCCTTTGAGAATGATTCCCCGGTTACGGTGCTGTGGCCATTTCCAAGAAATCTCTCACTCCCGATCTAGGTGGTGGTGGATAGACTTGATGCTGCGTTCAATAATGAGACAGCCCGGCTCCGGTTGTAAGTGATGCCGGAATTAGACAATTAATTTAAGAACAAACCGCCCACGGTTAGCAGGATCGTCTCGTCCGGCAGGAAAGCATGCTAACACCTACTTGAAGTCCCTGTCAGTGCAGGCCCCAGACTCAACACCACCAGTTTACTTTTCACCATTGCGAAATAAGGGGCGCTACGCCCGGCTATTCAGGGGCAGTTTTTCTCCTGTGCACTTTTCGTTCCTGTATCGGCTTCCTGTTAATCGTTTCCCAACACAACCCGTCCCGCAAGGGTAAATGGCACGCATGCTGCGCCCTTGCAGGAAAGAACGATGACGGAAAAGCGAACCGTCAGGCGATACGAAGACGAAAAAAACACACAGACGGAGAAAAAACCATGATGATATCCCAGCATACCCAGACTAGCGCCCCTGACTCCGCTGCGGCGACCCGCGTATCCCTGCTAGGGCAGTCAGGCTCCTCAAAAATGAAATTTTCTGAAACCAGAACGGACATTTATCAGACCGTTACCGACAACATTATTGCAGCACTAGAGTCAGGTGTAAAACCGTGGTCCTGCCCGTGGCAGCGTGTAGATGGCATGTCTGATCTGCCTTCCAATTACGCTACAGGTGCGGCTTATAGTGGCATGAATATCATGTTGCTGTGGTGCAGCGCATCTAAACAGGGTTTCAGCGATTCCCGCTGGATGACCTACAAACAGGCACAGGCTGCAGGTGGACAGGTTCGCAAGGGTGAGCATGGAACAACAGCTATTTTCTACACCACCCTCGAAAAGGAAAACGACATTAGAGACATTGAACATATCCCGATGATGAAAACCTTCACCGTGTTTAACGTTCAGCAAATCGACGATTTGCCCCTGACAACTGAAACAGTCAGCCCGGAAGCAACCTTTGACCCGTTGCCCCAGGCTGAAGACTTTTCAGGAAGAGCGGCGCAAACATCATTGAAAAAGGACAAAACGCTTTTTTCCGACCCTCAACTGATGAAGTATGGCTACCGGAGCGCCATCTTTTTTCAGATGCGGCTAACTTCTACGCTACCGGCCTGCATGAGCTTGTCCACTGGAGTGGGAGTAAAAAACGCCTGAACCGTGAAATGAAAGGAAAGTTTGGCAGTGCGGATTATGCAGAGGAAGAACTTGTCGCGGAGCTGGGAAGTGCCTTTGTGATGACTGATCATGGCATTGAGTGAGAGGTACAACATGAAAGCTATATTGCTTCCTGGTTGAAAGCGCTGAAAAACGACGAGCGCTATATTCTCAAAGAGGGCACTGCGGCATCAAAATGCATCGATATTGAATGACTTAAGCTCAGGGTTTAAGAGAGGGACTGTGAAATCAAAGCAAAAAGCCCGCTCAGGTTTCCCTGAGCGGGCTTCTTTAAATCTGGCTCCTCTGACTGGACTCGAACCAGTGACATACGGATTAACAGTCCGCCGTTCTACCGACTGAACTACAGAGGAATCGTTGGAACGAGGCGAATATTAATGGCAGCCCCTGTGGGTGTCAACAGCTAAAAACACATTTGTATTCAACTGGCTAGCAAAGCGGCAAAGCGATCGTGATTTAAGCAGATTCCGGTGCCTGCTGCGCCAGACGCGCCAGCGGATCCTGATGGTAAAACTGCTGCAGGTGGCGATACATAGCCGGAAAACGGCTGGCGAGCAGGTCGGGGGCGCTGAAAAAGTACTCCGACAGCACGGCAAAACATTCCGCCGGATCGCTGGCGGCATAAGGATCGAGGGTCGCGGCCTGTTCACCCACCAGATCCACTTCCGCTTCAATCTCGGCCATCGCCTGCAGTAAATCTTTCTCCCAGCTGGCCACATCGCGCAGCGCGATGGCCGGGATGCCGCTGGTGTAACCGCTGCCGCGCGCGTCGAGCTTGTGCGCCACTTCGTGGATCACCAGGTTGTAACCAGAGAGATCGTACGAGTCCTGGATGTCCAGCGCGTTCAGCACCACCGGTCCCTGCGTCCAGCTCTGGCCGGCATGCACGGCCGGCGCGTGGTGCACCAGGCCGCTGTCGTCCTCCCAGCGATCGTCAACGCTGAACGGCTCCGGGTAGATCAGCACTTCGTGGAAGCCGTCGAGCCATTCCAGACCCAGCTTCAATATCGGCAGGCAAAACAGCAACGACAGACGAGCCAGGCGCAGTTCGCTAAGTTCCAGCCCCTGCAGCGGAGTGATTTTTTTCTGCAGCAGGAAGCGTTGCGCCAGCGCCACCAGCGCCTGCTGCTCGTCGCTGTTCAGCAGAGAAAAGATCGGCTGCCCCAGCGCCTGTTGCCAGGGCAGGGCAGTCACGGCAGCATCTTTTTGTGCACGCCACGGCCATTTGATCATTGCGTCACTCACTCTGCAGGGCGGAAATCATATCCTGACGCGGCAGACGATAAATTGCCAGCGTGGAATCAAAGCCGCTTATTCAACCTGTTAGCGGCGGATTTGTCTGTGACAGGGATTGCAAACTGGCAAGGTGGGAAAGGGGGGCGCTGTGCCGCCGGCGAGGGGGCAAGAACTGGTGATTCACTGAATCGCGCAAAAGATGACGCCCTCATCCGTGCGGAAGAGGGCAAACGGTTAGCCTTCACGCTCCACACGCTGGAATGCGATGACCCAGACCCAGGGATTCACCTCCCAGCTGGTGGCGCCGTACTGCTTCTGCCACGCCTTGCGGTAAGCTTCTTTCGGCGATTCGGAATTCATGTTCATAGTGAAGAAATTATTGAGGAAGTGCGAATCGGTCTGCACGCCTTCCGCCATTATGTCGTCTTCGCTGATGTCCTGAATTTTCTCCGCGCGTACCGCCGTGATTTCCAGATCGATGCGGCTGGCCCAGCGCGGCATATGGATGGCGGTCTGCCAGCCAAACTGCTCGGCGACCTGCTGATTTTCTTCCTGTTGTCCAAGTTCATGGCTGTCGGCGCGATACTGGCAAAATGCCGGATTGCGGAACGGCAGCGGATCGCGCTCGTATTCCGCCAGCTGCGCCTCAGGCACAATCGGACCCCGCCAGGTTTCACGCACCCACAGACGATCGCCGACCTGGCCAAACGGGCACTGCGCACCAATGTCCGCCATCGACATCAGCTTATAGCCATGCAGATGATTAGCGCTGACATCAAACGCGTGCACGCCTTCATGATGATCCTGTCCCGGGCCAAACGCCTGAGTTTTCATAATGCGCCGGGTCTGAGTTTGCTGGCCAACCAGCAGGGCGCGCACCCGCTGTTCGGAAAAAAGAATCGGCCGTTCTTTCATTATGTACCTCATGTTGTATCACGTACCCGGAGAACTTCGACGAAACATCCGTATCCTCGGATGAGAGCATTAGCATAATGGGTTTGAATCAATTTGCTTAATAATTTGTCGCCTTATTATCGGGCAATAACTGCCGCTTCCGGTATTAAAAATGGCTCATAAGCAAACAGTGCGCTGACGAAGGCTCCGGGTACAGGTGAGAGCCGTAAATTTCCCCTATACAGTACGTTATAACGGTCGCAATGGGAATCTTTTCAGATTATGTCGCTATGTAAAGGGGCGTTTTAATGCTGGGGTTGCGACAGGCTAAACTGGACCTTTGGCGATGCTGAAAATTCACCCAGCGGGAAATGCATCACCGAAATTAAACAGAGTGGCTTAACTAAAACAGGTTAAGGAAATACTGAAAACCGTATCGCGGCTGGGCAAGCGGCTTTAACAGCGCTATAACATGATCGGGATCGCATTTTTTTGCGCTGGACATCCGGGAAGGGTGTAAAGAAAGTGTCATCACCGGGCCGCTATGATGGGCGCAAGCCGTACCCGGTGCGAAATAATAGCAATAACAGGAGAAGCACGATGTCACTGACCCATTGGCAACACCGTTACGAAAGCTGGCTACAGCTGAACTGGCTGCACGATGATAAAGCCCACGATATCGCGCACCTGCGCCGCGTCTGGATGAGCGCGGCCCGCATCATGCAAAACACCAATGCCGATCCGCTGGTGGTGCTGACCGCCTGCTATTTCCACGATGTGGTGAACCTGCCGAAAAACCATCCGGAACGCCATCTGGCTTCGACTTACGCGGCGGAAGAGACGCGCCGCATTCTGCAACAGGATTTTCCGGACTTCCCCTCAGCGCTGCTGGACAGCGTGGCGCATGCGGTGCAGGCCCACAGTTTCAGCGCCCGCATTACGCCAAAAACGTTAGAAGCGAAGATCGTTCAGGACGCCGATCGTCTCGAATCATTAGGCGCGATTGGCCTTGCGCGCGTTTTCTATACTGCAGGTGCGCTGGGACGGCCGTTGTTCGACAGCGACGATCCGCTGGGTAAAGATCGTGAACTGGATGACGTAAAGTGGACGCTGGACCATTTCCAGAAGAAACTGCTGAGCCTGCCGCAGACCATGCAGACGGAAACCGGCCGTCTGCTGGCTGAACACAACGCCGATTTTCTCGTCCGCTATATGGCGAAGCTGTGCGCCGAACTGCAGGGCAATCTGACCGATATTGATGAGTCCGTGTTACGCGATTTCAGTCCCATACCGGCACAATATTAAATTTTTATGACAGTCTGTTAACTTTATTCTGCTTCCGCTACGTTGTTGTAAATCAAGAGGGAGTGTGAAGATGACCGAGACCGTTAACTTAACCATTAAAATTGACCCGGCGCTGAAAGAGCACATTAAACAGTTAGCCGCTGATAACCAAATCTCCATGAGTCAGGAGATCGTTAACCGCCTGCAGGCCAGTTTAGATGCCGTTGAGCCACCGGCCGTCGACAGCCTGCATACCGAAGAGGCGGGCGATCAACTGAGCGCCGCCGAGCTGAAGCAGGTGCGTGCACTGCTGAAGAAAAGTAAGAAAAAGAAATAACACCAAAACCCGTCGCTGACGGGTTTTTCTTTCTGCACCTTAGCTAACGCGGAACTGCTGCGCGCGCTGCGTCAGTCGCGCTGAAAGTTCACTCAGCTGCGCCGCTGCCTGCACCTGCTGATCAGTCAGGGCTTCGTTTTGCTGGAGCTGAAGACTCATTTCCACCACTTCCCGGGCAATTTTACTCACGCGATGGCTCTGCGCCGTACTGTTATCCTGCAGCTCATTCAGCTGGCTGACCACGCCGGATACCGCCTGGCCAATCCGCGCAAACAGCACTTCCAGCGCCTGCACCTGCGCAAAGCCATCCTGCACGTGCTGCTGCGTGTGCTGGATTAAACCGTCGATCTGCCGCGTGGAAGCGCCGCTCTGCTGCGACAGCAATCCCATCTCTTTGGCGACGACCGAAAAACTGCGCCCGTAAGCGCCAGCATGCGCAGATTCAATCGCCGCATTAAGCGACAGCAGACGCGTCTGCATCGACAGGCTGTCCAGCATGCCGACGATGCCAGCGATATCGCCGGCGGCCGCGACGATCTGCTGCATCTGGTGTTCCATATTGTCGACTTCATGGGCGCAGTGACGCATCAGCGCATCCGCGGACTGCGCGTCGTGCGTCGCCTGTTGCGAGAAGTGTGCACCTTTTTCCACCTCTTCTGACACGCGATGCAGCCGCTGCGACAGATGATGGAAGCTGGCATTTTGCGCCTGATGCTGCTGCATCACCTGCTGATTATGCTGCTGCATCTCATCAGCGCCGGCCGCCACCCGGGTTGCTACCGTCGTGATGTCGCTGACGATCTGCTGCAAACCCTGACGCATGGTATCGATGGACAGGAGCAGCTGGCGCGTTTCCAGCGACTGACGGCGCGTCGGCGCCGGTCTGGCGACCAGATCGCCCGTCGCGATTTGTGCCAGCTGGGCGTTGGCGTGACGCAGCGGCAGCAACACGCCGCGCATCAGCAGCGCGGCGGCCAGCAGCAGCAGCGCCATTAATAACGCGGCGATCGCCAGCGCCAGATTGCGGCTCTGCTTGAGCGTACTGAGCGAATGCTGGTTGACGCTGCCGAGCTGCTGATTGGCCTGTTCGATTTCGCTAAACCAGGCATCGTTGAACTGCTGCTGGAAAGCCTGCATCGGCACCATAAAAAATGCGTTGATATCATTGGCTGCCAGCCCTTTCAGCTGCTCCTGCAGCCCACCAGCCAGCAGCACGAATCCCTGTGCCAGCGGGCTATCGCTTTTCGCCTGATAGGCTGCAAACAGCTGCTGCGCCTGCTGCAATGAGGTAGTGGCGGCCGCCGCCAGGCTTTTCCAGCTGTCGACCGAACCGCTCTGCTGGTCCTGCATCAGATAAATACCGGCACGATGGCTGTTGTCGCTGGCGGTGAGTAACTCAATGCGTGCTTTATCCAGCAGGGCCAGCCGTTCGCGCAGCTGGCTGGCCTGCTGCAATGAGTGTTGCGTCTGATTCACGTGCTGGTTGAGCAACAGCACCCCGGCAAACTGCAACAGACAAAACAGCACAATAAACAGCATGAACTGGCTGCGCAGGCTGGAGAGCCAGACGGGCAGACGCAGGGTAAAACGAGGTCGCAGCCGCAGCGGCAGGGAGATTACAGACAGGAGAGACATCAAACAGCTCCGCAAAAAATAAAACGCAGTATTGGTTTGATGCGTGACAGTCCGGTGACAGTGCGCGCGATGTGCGGCAAAACAGCACATCACGCGTTACTAAAGCAAATTGCGGGGCGGAAAACCGGGGCGTGAAGCGCGGCTGCGTTTTCAGCGGCGCTGACGCGCGTGTTGCTCAATCAGCGGCAGCAGTAGTTTCGCTACGGCGGCGAACACCGGCACCACCACCGAGTTACCAAACTGTTTGTAGGCTTGTGTGTCGGAGACCGGAATGCGGAAGCGCGCTTCGCCCGGCGCTTCAAAGCCCATCAGGCGGGCACATTCACGCGGCGTCAGGCGGCGCGGGCGGCGCGCCATGTTCGCGGCCTGCTGAAAATCCTGCTCGCCCAGCGCGTGATCCCAGCCGCGATCGATCAGGATTTCCGAACCGTCTTTATAGTAGCGCGCTGACAGCGTGCGTACGCAGCAGTGCGGATTGCGCGGATCGTTGAGGCCAAAGCCAAAACCGTTGCCTTTGGCTTTATGCTTCTTCGCATACTGGTAGAGATAGTGCCACAGCGTGGGCGACAGGGTATATTTTGCCGCCGGCTGCGGCTCCAGCAGGCTGTGCAGCGGCGGAACTTCAGGCGGATAGAGTGCCGCCAGCGCGCGCAGCGAAAAACCCTCGCTCAGGCCGGTATCGCGCCGGATCCCCACCAGCACGATGCGCTCGCGGTGCTGTGGCAGGAAGTGACGCGCATCGACCACTTTGGCATCCGGCGACGGGTCGTCAGCCGCGTCAGCGACGTCGTAACCCAGCTCATCCAGCGTGGCCATAATAATGGCAAAGGTGCGGCCTTTATCATGGCTCTTGAGGTTCTTCACATTCTCCAGCACGAAAAACGGCGGTTTTTTGGCGGCGAGGATGCGCGCCACATCAAAAAACAGCGTGCCCTGGGCTTCACATTCAAAACCGTGCGCGCGACCCAGCGCATTCTTTTTACTGACGCCGGCCAGCGAAAAGGGCTGACAGGGAAAGCCGGCCAGCAGCACCTGATGGTCGGGAATCGTCTTATCGATATGCTGATAAATCGCCTGCTCATCCGGCAAACCGGCCGGCTGGGTAATCAGCCGGATATCACTGTTGAACTGATGCCGGGCGGGATCGCTGTAGTGATTGGCTTTATAGGTGCGCACCGCTTCTTTATTCCACTCGCTGGTGAATACGCACTGGCCACCAATCTGCTCAAAGCCGCGGCGAATACCCCCGATGCCGGCAAACAGATCGATAAACTGAAAGCGGGGATTGTCATAATGCGCCGGTCGCGACGGCAGCAGCGCCTGCAGACGAGCGACCTCCGCCGCGGACAGCGCGGGCGCGGCACTTTTTCCCGCGCGAATACGGTTAAGCTGCGTGATGCTCCAGTCGCGGCCGCCGGCCTTGCTCAGGATGACCACCAGATCGCGGGCCGCGTAGATATCCAGTACCTGCAGCAGTATGGCGGTGGCGTCATCATCAGCGGAGTGCGGGGAGGGTGAAGCCGTCGCGGCGGGATCGAGTGCAAGCATGCGTTTTTCCTTAACAGTGAAGCGGCTATGCTACCACTCCTGGCGCGGCGTGGAAATTAACGATGGCTGCGCAGCGTCTCGCAATCTGCTTCGCACAAACTTTCGCTTTCGCCTCAACGCGCTAAAGTTGAAGAAGCCCGGAAAAAAGGAGACGCCATGGCAGACGTCCACTCGCATGATATTCGCAGCAAAAATATGCGCGCCATTCGCAATCAGGATACGGCGATTGAGCAGCGTATTGCGCTGCTGCTGAAAGATCGCGGTTTTAGCTTTCGTGTACAGGACAAAGCGCTGCCGGGCCGGCCGGATTTTGTGCTGCCGCAGCACAAAGCCATTATCTTTGTGCACGGCTGTTTCTGGCATCGTCACCACTGTTATCTGTTCAAAATGCCGGCCACGCGTACCGAATTCTGGAGCGGCAAAATCAACAGTAACGTGGAGCGTGACCGGCGCTATGTGCAGCAGCTGCAGGAAAGCGGCTGGAAGGTGCTGATCGTCTGGGAATGCGCGCTGCGCGGCAAACTGCGGCTGGAAGATGAAGCGCTGGTGGAGCGGCTGGAAGAGTGGTTGCTGGCTGCCACGCACAGCAGCGAGATCGATCATCAGGGATTGCATCACTATCGGGCGGATTAAGGCAGGGTGATTGCTTTTACCTGCCATAACAGTTTAGATCAGCGTTTTCTCTGGGACGCGGAACACCAGCATGAGCAGCATCAAACTGACGGTCAGACGCCTGTATCAACTGCGCGATGAGCGCATGGTCAATGCCCATGCCACTGCGCGCATTTACCTGGACGATACGCTGGTGGCCACCGAGGAGATAAGCGGCATGACAGAAAGTCCGGTGAGCAAGTATCTGCACGCCGACGATCTGCACGGGAAAACGTTACGCGTCGAATGGGACTGTGCGGGCATCGCCGATATGACGGTGACGGCGATTGAGCGGTGCCCCTGTTGTCAGGATCACGAACCGGAATAAGGAATGACATTTTGGCAGGAACCAGCTTACTGACTCTTCTGGATGATATTGCCACGCTGCTCGACGACATTTCCGTCATGGGCAAAGTGGCGGCAAAAAAGACCGCCGGCGTGCTGGGCGATGACCTGTCGCTCAATGCACAGCAGGTGACGGGCGTGAAGGCCAATCGTGAGCTTCCGGTGGTGTGGGGCGTGGCGAAAGGCTCGTTTATCAACAAACTGATCCTGGTGCCGCTGGCGCTGCTGATCTCCGCGTTTGCGCCCTGGCTGATTACGCCGCTGCTGATGATTGGCGGCGCCTATCTGTGCTTTGAAGGAGTGGAAAAAGTGCTGCACAGCCTGCACCACGACAAAGCGGAGAAGAGCCCGGAAGCGCGGCAAAAGCGCCTGGATAATCTGGCGCAGCAGGACCCGCGCCAGTTCGAAAAAGATAAGGTGAAAGGCGCAGTGCGCACCGACTTCATTCTGTCGGCTGAAATTGTGGCGATTACCCTGGGCATTGTGTCGGATGCGCCGCTGCTCAATCAGGTGTTAATCCTCGCCGGTATTGCCATTCTGGTGACCATCGGCGTGTACGGTATTGTGGCGATGATCGTTAAGATTGACGATCTCGGCTACTGGCTGCGTGAGAAGTCTTCCACGCTGGCGCAGGCCACCGGCGGCGCGCTGCTGGCGCTGGCACCGTGGCTGATGAAAATCCTGTCGGTGGTTGGCACAGTCGCGATGTTCCTGGTGGGCGGCGGCATTATCGTGCACGGTATCGCGCCGCTGCATCATGCTATTGAAGAGTACAGCAGCGGCTTCCCGGGTGTGGTTTCCATGCTGCTGAGCAACGGCGCGAATCTGGTGCTGGGCTTTATTGTTGGGTCGATTGTGCTGTTAGTGGTAAATCTGGTTGCGAAGCTGCGCGGTAAATCGGTATAAAGCGCAGGAAATTTCTAATCACGGGTCAGGAGAACGATGATGAACGACGATATGTTTGAATTTGATATCGATGCACAGCTGGAGCAGGCGGAAGCCAAAGCGGCAGAAAAAGCCAGTGAAGTGCCGGCAGATATCAGCGACGAAGCCGACTGCGAAGGTTGCAAAATCTGATTTTCCACCCGGGAAAATCGTTCAAAGCCGATAATAACTTTTATCGGCTTTGTTTATTTACGGCATTTTTCACTGCTTATTCCGAATTTGTCACAGTAATAGCAATATCCTATAGGCAAAAAACGCGCACAGCTGCTATACCTTAATCCGTTCAATCAACGGTGAGAAGGGAGGGCGCGGTATGACCTTTGCAATCAGTGACGAAGTTCAGCACAAACAGGGCGGACCCACCATGGTGTTGACCGGCTATGCCAGCGGAATGGTAGAGTGTCGTTGGTATGATGGCTACAGTGTACGCCGCGAAGCGTTCCGCAGTGATGAGCTGACGCATCTGTCGGCCGCGCGCCAGCTGGCCAGCTGAGTCCCTCGGGACGGTCAGCGCGCCGTCCCGATGTCATTGTCACTTTTCACGTTTTTCCTGATCTCTGCCTGTACGCCGTTTTCCCGCCTGACTACACTTCTTCAATTCGTTGTTATCCGGAGCCTGGCTACTGATGCCAATCTCGCCACTGTCATCACGCCGCATGACGCCTGCGCTGCGCGTGCATCTCTGTTTTCTGGCGGTCTTTCTCTTTTCACTTTTTCTCACCGTCCATGAAGCGCTGGAATTAAAAAATAACTATCAGCAGCGGCAGCGCGCCCAGCTGTCCGAGATCCAGCGCAGCCTTGATAGCCGCTTTCAGGAGAGTCTGGACGAGCTTAATTACTATCAGCGGATGCTCAGCTACGCGCTGACGCACCCGCTGGACGCCGATTATGGTCAGCACGCCCTGCAGCGTTTTCAGCAGTTGCGCCATCAGCCGGTGTGGCAGTTGCAGATCGCTAACCTGCGCAGCATGCCGATTAATGGCGTCAGCGACGAATGGCTGCAGCGTGATGCACTGCTGCAGCGCGATGATACTTATCTGCTGCCCGAGCTGCGCGCTGCGCTGGAGTTCAGCTTTATCATGCAGTTCAGCGATGAGGCGCAGGACTTTCATTCACGCTTCTGGTACACCTCGCGCGCGGGCTATTACATCAGCTCACGTCCGCCGCGCGACGCGCAGGAGCTGGCGCAAAGTTACGCCACCATGACGCAGCGACCCTATTTTCGCGACCAGCAGCCGGGCCGGGCGCCGCAGACGCGATGGCACTGGACCGAAGCCTATCAGGGGGAGTTCAACGAGGGGTTGATGCTGACGGTGAGCGCGCCGGTGATCGCCCATCAGCACTGGTACGGCGTGTTATCGATGGATTTCACCCAGCAGCGAATAAATGCATTGCTGCACCAGTCGCGTCACAGCGTGCTGCAGGGCAAGCTGGTGCTCGAAGATCGCGCTCTCAACGAGATCACCCGGCTGCCGGCACCGCACGATGTGGCATTGACCCCCGCGCAGCGCGGCCAGCTGATGCAGGCGATTCACCAGCAGCCGGCCGGAACACTGTGGCTCGGCAGTCAGCTGGCCAGCTGGGTTAAGTTAAAAAATGTCGATGCCTGGCTAATCAACGTGCAGAGCCTGCGCCAGGGACTGGCGCAGGAGCTGGGGCGGGTAGCGCTGTTTCTGTTGGGCATGTGGCTGCTGTTCGTGCTGTTACTGGCGCTGGCGCATCAGGTGATTTTCCGCCTGGTACGACGGCTGGAGGACCTCTCGGCGCGACTGGCCTGGCGCGCTAATTATGACGGCCTGACGCGCCTGCTTAATCGCAGCGCCTTTTTCGACCAGTTTATCGCGCTGGCGCGGCGCTGCGAACAGCAGCAACAGCCGCTGGCGGTGATCCAGCTCGATATCGATCATTTTAAAAAGGTCAATGATAGCTGGGGCCACCACGCGGGCGATCAGGCGCTAATGCGCGTGGCCGGCGTCATCAAACATACGCTGCGCCCTTACGACGTGGCCGGACGCATCGGCGGCGAGGAGTTTTGTATCGTGCTGCCGCACACCACGCTGGCTGAGGCGCAGGGCGTGGCGGAGCGTATCCGCAGCCGGCTGGCGGCCAAAACCATTCTGGTCAACGCCAGCACCACCTTTAGCGTTACGTTGTCGGCAGGTGTCAGCTGCAGTACTGAGCAGGGCAGTTACCATGCAGAAAGTCTGCAGGCGGTAGCGGACCGCCGCCTGTATCTGGCGAAAAGCGGCGGTCGCAATCGGGTGTGCGCGGCCGGTTAGACTTTGCCCTCGTTATCCTCTTCTACCGCCTGGTAGATGCGCTGCAGGATATCGGGGAACGCCGACTGCACGCGGCTCCAGCTGGGGATAAACGGTTTCTCGTTTGGCCGCTCGATGAACGACTGGCCGGCGTCGAGAATCGCCTGGGTGAACATCTCGACCGCCGCTTCTTCAATGTGCTGATCAAACTTCAGTCCGTTCATGGTGGCTTCGTGGTTGTAGATCTCCATCATGTCCAGCGCGTTGCGATAATAGGTGGCCTTCAGCACGCGGAACGAGTCGCTGGTGAGCGGCACGCCCATTGTCGCCAGCTTACGCAGTAGCGACTGCACGATATCGTTACTCATGCGCTTCAGGCCACCGGTGCCATCCTCTTCTGCCAGCGGCTGATGCTTATGATCGTAGTTGTCCGCGATTTCCACCTGGCAGGTCTGCCGCGTGGTGTAATTGCGATAAATCTCTGACAGCACGCCAATCTCCAGCCCCCAGTCGCCAGGGATTTTGATGCCGTTCAGCACGTGGGTGCGCATGGCAAACTCGCCGGACAGCGGATAGCGGAAACTGGTGAGATAGTCGAGATACTCCGAATGGCCGTAGACTTTCTGCAGCGAGCGCAGCAGCGGGCCCACCAGCAGACGTCCGACGCGGCCATTAAGCTTGCCGTCCGCAACGCGCGCATAGAAACCTTTGCAGAATTCATACTGAAACGCCGGGTTGGCCAGCGGGTAGAGCAGACGTGCCAGCATGCCGCGCTCATAGGTCACGATGTCGCAGTCATGCAGCGCCACGCACTGCGAGCGGTCGGAGGCCAGCGTGTAGCCGGTGCAGAACCACACGTTGCGCCCCTTGCCTGGCTGGCTGGGCGACAGGCCCTCTTTATCCAGCTCGGCGTCCAGCGCTTTCAGCCGCGGGCCATCGTTCCACAAAATACGGTGGCGCTGCGGCAGGCGCGAAAAAAATTCGCGCGCGAAAAGAAACTGATCGCGATCGGCACGATCGAGGCCAATCACAATCTCCTCCAGATAGGGCACTTTCGCCAGTTCGTTGACGATATTATCCAGCGCCGGGCCTTCCAGCTCGGAAAACAGCGAGGGCAGAATCAGCCCCATTTTGCGCTTGCGCGCAAAGCGCACCATCTCTTTTTCCAGCGACTCCACGCTGCGGTGGGTGAGATTATGAAAGTTGGTAATTACGCCGTTCTGGTAAAAATCACTCATCGTCTCATCCTTCTGGTCAGCTGCCGTTATTCAGGTTGGGCAAGAAAGTAATCCAGACCTTCGCGCCAGCCCTCAGGGCCAACGTGTGCGGTGTGGTAAACGTTATGATGATCGCTGCGTTGCAGCAGCACCGGGGTTTTACTGAAACCTTTAATCACCACGGCATAATCGACGCGCTCCAGCATCGGCGCATCGTTAGGGCCATCGCCCAGACCAATCGTGGTGCGCTTCGTGCCTTCCTGCTGCTGCAACTGCTGCAATAACTGTTCCAGCGCCACGCCTTTACCGCTGCCCGCCGGCATCACGTGCCAGAAACGTCCGCCCTGCGTCAGGGCCAGCTGATGCCCGGCCAGCGCCGCGCGGAAGGCGTCGAGCCGCGTTTCATCATCGCGCCATACGATGACTTCAGACGCATCGCGCAGTCGGCTCTGGCTGGCTTCCGTCAGTGTCAGGCCGGTGAAACGGGCCACTTCTGCGTCGCTGAAGTCATGAAAGCCGGTGAAGCGAAAATCCGCCTGCAGGTTGCTGAGCGTGGCACAGAGCGCAAGGTAATCGGCACCGGGCTCTTCAGCGATCTGCGCCTCCCCGCCGAAGGCGACGCGGGCGCCGTTTTCCGCAATAAAGGGTGCACCGGCAATGCCCAGCCGCTTCTGCAGCGGAATAATTTCGGCTGCGGTTTTACTCGAACAAATCACCAGCGGAATTTGTTGCTGCTTAAGACGCGCCAGCCACTCGCTGGCGGCCTGCCAGTTGTAATCATGATGATCGAGCAGCGAACCATCGAGATCGGTCACGATCAGCAGGGAGGAATCTAACGGGATCATCAATACACTCCTTACGCCCAAAGGCATCCGTAAAGCGACGTGTAATCAGTATAATAGCGTAATCACGATCACACTTTTCCTTGCCGCCGGCGCGGCCACTATCCAGGATAATTCTTAAAACATAAGCCAGATACCGAAGCGGCTGCACGTTTTGTGCATGCAGAATGTCAGCCGTAGCGCGATGTTTTCGGTAACAGCAGTGCATGATTATGCAGATTTGTTCGAATTGCGTGCAGAATTGAGACTTGTCTTACTTCAGCTAAGGCGTACTCTGAAGCGGTGTTAAGATTTTCCTGGTGTAACGAATTTATTCTTTTTTCAACCCGGCCAGCGTGCCGGGTCTTTTTTTGAAATCGATTTCAGCGGTTCACCTCAGTGATGGTGAAATCACGAATATCAAGTTCAAACGCCTCGGCCAGTTCGGTGTAGGAGTCAAACGCTTCGCCATTCACCTTCACGCGGTGCGCATCTTCAGCCTGCATAAACTCCTGCACTTCGCCTGACGTTTTTTTCTGAATCGCTTCCAGCAGCGCGTCCACGTCGATGTTCACTTCGCGCTGCACGTTATCGCTGTACTCTTTTGCTGTAGCCATGACAGCCTCCCGGAGGCAAACGGATTCCTGACAAGTATAGACGGTGACAGCGGGCGAGGGACGTGGACGGGAAACGGGCAAAAAAAAGCCCGCGCTGCGCGGGCAAAAATCCTTGTTACTTTTAGGTTGACTGCCCCTTTGGGGTTGGTGCAGTGATGACAAGTGTACGAGGGTGCCGCGTCAAAAGTCTTTCCGGGAAACGTTAAGAAAGTGAAAAGCCCGGCTTTGACACTTCTTTACCCGCTGCATTCCCCATTCTGGCGTAAAGCAGCTATGCTTACAGCTGGTTGATTATTATGGTTATCAGGGAGTTAGTATGGATTTAATTCGGATCATTATTGCCATTCTGTTGCCACCGCTGGGCGTGTTTTTACAGGTCGGCTTTGGCGGCGCCTTCTGGCTCAACATTCTGCTGACGCTGTGTGGTTACATCCCCGGCATCGTGCATGCGGTGTGGGTAATCGCCCGACGCTGATCGCGATCAGGCAGCGCTGACTATCTTCCGTTACACTATGCGCAGGACTGTTTCTGGAGAGAAATCAATGAAGGTCAATGACCGGGTAACGGTAAAAACCGACGGCGGCCCACGTCGCGTCGGTACTGTGCTGGCTGTGGAAGGCTTTAATGAGGGCACCATGTATCTGGTGGCGCTGGAGGATTACCCGCTGGGGATCTGGTTCTTTAATGAGAGCGATCACGCCGAAGGCGTGTTTGTTGAGCCGTATGCGGGGGAAGGGTAGTGTGGTTTTGCGATTAGATTACCCTCACCCTAACCCTCTCCCGCTTGCGGGAGAGGGAACCGTTCAGTGCTCCTGCTCGCAGGAGAGGGAACCGTTCAGCGCCGACGCTTAGTAATAAGTTGTTCCTGAAGCGTTATGTGAAAACCCTACTCAACAGCCGCACGGACGGCCCCCTCTCCCGCAAGCGGGAGAGGGATGGGGTGAGGGAAAAATACCGCACCCCACCTCACTACTCTTAAAACGTCTCCCAGTTATCATTGCCCGCTGCAGCCAGCGTCGGACGTGGAGCGAGCGCTGGCGCTTTCAGCGCCGACTGCGGCGCAGCAGCCACCAGCGAAGCCGGCGTATCATTCAGGCGGAACACCGCCACCGCCTGCGTCAGTTTACCGGCCTGATCTTCCAGCGAAGCCGCGGCTGAAGAGGCTTCCTCCACCAGCGAGGCGTTCTGCTGCGTCACGTTATCCATCTCGGTCACCGCCAGGCTGACCTGCTGAATGCCACGGCTCTGCTCATCAGACGCTGCCGCAATCTCGGCCATAATGTCGGTAACGCGGCGCACCGCTTCGACAATCTCGCCCATGGTGCTGCCGGCTTCGCCGACCTGATGCGAGCCGTTACTGATCAAATCCACCGACTCGGCAATCAGCGACTCGATCTCTTTCGCTGCCTGCGCACTGCGCTGCGCCAGATTGCGCACTTCACTGGCGACCACGGCGAAGCCACGGCCCTGTTCGCCGGCGCGTGCGGCTTCCACTGCGGCGTTGAGCGCCAGGATATTGGTCTGGAAGGCGATACTGTTAATGACATTGGTAATCTCGGCGATCTTCTTCGAGCTGCCGGAGATGTTATTCATGGTTTTCACCACGCCGCTCACCAGTTCACCACCGCTGCGCGCTTTGCCAGACGCATCGGCGGCCAGCTGGCTGGCGTGATGGGCGTTTTCGGCGTTCTGCTTCACCGTGGCGGTGAGCTGCTCCATGCTGGCGGCAGTTTGCTCCAGCGCAGAAGCCTGCTGCTCGGTGCGTGATGACAGATCGGTGTTACCTGCGGAGATCTCGCTGGAGCCCTGATAAATCGCCACCGCGCCTTCCCGGACGGTGCCGACAGTGCGCACCAGCGACGCCTGCATCAGCTGCAGGTTGTGCAGCAGGCTGCCAATTTCGTTGCGACCATAGGCCTGCTCGGGGGCGGTGAGATCGCCCTGTGCGATGCGCTCAATGCGACCCACCGACAGGCGCAGCGGATTGATCACCACGCGGCGCAGGAATACGAAGGTGAGCAGCACCAGCAGCAGCGCGGCGGCAAAAGCCGCAGCCATCGCGATAAAACCGACGCGCGACTGATGCGCCGCTTCGGCGTTTATCGCTTCGGCGCGCTCGGTGCGGATCTTAATCGCCTTCAGCAGCACGGCATTATAGGCATCATCCAGCTTGCGCGTGACATCGGTCTCCTGCGCGACAATCCCCTCAAAGCTGCCCTGTTTCGCCGACTCGATCATCGGCTTCAGGCCTTTATCAATATAGGCATTGAAGCTGGTGGTGAGCGGACCGTCGAGCGCCAGGTCAGCCGGCGTCTTCATTTTGCGATCCATATAAATTTTGAAGCCCTCGCGCGCCTGCTTAATGCGCGTTTCGGTGCGCGCCAGATCGGCACGATAGCCATCCATTTCACCGATGCGCGCCGCCGCGCCCGACTGCAGCACGTTAAGGCGTGCGGTTCGCAGATGGTTTGAGCTGTTAGAAATGCCCATGCGCACCTGAATCTCATCGGTGGCGTCATTGAGGGAATTATTGCTCTGAATCAGAAAGTAGCTGGCGAGTCCAATGCACAGGGCAAAAAGCAGCAGAATGCCACCAAAGATCATGCTGAACAGAGGCATCAGGCGTAGGTTTTGCCAGATGCTGAGCTTATGTTGCTCATCTATCGATGCTGTTTTCATTTCCTTGCTCTCATAGTGGTAAGGGGTTCTGAAAACAAGCATCGGCAGCAGGGGATAAAGGCTTAGCGGGGAAGTGGGATCGCGCTCGCAAAACGCTCAAAAATAATCAAGGCCAGTCGCGGGGACTGGCCTTGACCACAAAGCGTATTATCGTTGGGTGAAATTATCGCACGTTGACATAAATGCCCGAGGTAACATTATCTGTCAGGCGCACCACATGATAAATAACCTGTTTATTATGCGTTTTAATTTTGCGTTTAATATTGCCTTTATGTGACGAAACAGTTTTCGCTTTGATTTGCATCTTATCCGAAATCTGAATGGTGTCATGACCTGACATCCACATTTTCAGCATATTCGATTCAGTCTGGCTCAATGTCAGTGGATGAATATCCAGCCCGGCAGAAATGCGCGGTGAGGCATTGAGTTTCTTTTGCAGGTAGGTGCCCAGCAGGGAGTCCAGTGTCGATGTTTTTATCGATTTTGACGTAATAATCAGGTTCTTACGAACGTAGAGGTATTCCTCAAAATGGATATTCGAGATCGCCATAAAAATAAAGAATAGCGTATCCGGATGCTGCATGATAATAGAACGAATGCGATCGCTGGAATCGGATTCGTGAATAAAGCATTCTTCGTTAATAAATACTACGCCCGGTTTTAATTGCTCACACCGTTGTTGCAATTGTTCGATGTCAGACACGGAAGTAATATTTTTCTTTTTGACTCCTTTTGCCGACATATAGTCTGACAAACCCAGGCGTGTGTAGTTACATGAATCCATAATAATCGTTGGCATTATAGCGACCCTCACCAATTTGTTATCCGTTTAAATCAACGATGAATACGCGTTTGCGGTACGAGAGAGATTTCCAAAGACACTTTTTTATTCTGCTCGGCAGACTGGCGTAATGCATTCCTGCGCCATCTTGACTCGTCCCTGACCCGTTCTGCGAAGTTTATTGTGTTACTTCCACGTCACTCTTGTCCCCGCGATAGTGGGAATCGCCGGGAATTTGGTTTATGTGTTTCTTTCGCTCTGTTTTGAGAGCCCTGTCACTATCGCGCAAGTCACAGACAAATCTGATAGGACAATTCTTAAAAACATTTGAATCGCGAAAGTGTGACGTTTCAGCGAGTGTTGACAATGCCGGAAAAAAGGGATTTAGACAAGAAAAATCGCTGTAATATTTTTTTTGTTTAAAAACAGCCCTTTGAGCATTTTATCAACCGATTCACCGGCTTAACCGGCTTAGGAATCGTCTGACTAAAATACGCGAAGCGCCGTTTAATAAGAATAATTTTCACCATAAATGCGCATTTATCAGAATATCCTCAGTTGATTTCTGAAAAATATGGTTCGAAAAATGCACAGAATGTTTTTGATTACTTAACTATCGTATAAGAAGGTTAACAGTATCGTTAATCAACGGGCAGGGGAAAGTTCTGATACAAACTGCGCGAGTAAATCAAAGACTTCACCGAACAGATGTTCACAGAAAGGTGCAAGCAACGGCATCATCATACCCAGACTCAGGATCCCTACCGTTAAGGTGATTGGGAAGCCGATGGCGAAAACCGACAGCTGAGGTGAAACGCGGTTTAACAAACCTAGTGCCAGGTTTAGCGTGAGGAGCAGAATTATTAAGGGTAGCGCTAACATCATGCCATTAAGGAAAATTAAGCTGGCGGCTTTGGTCAGCGCCATGAAGGCGTTGGCGTTGAGTGGCTGATCGTTAATCGGCAACGTGTGAAAACTGTCCACCAGTAACGAGATCAACCACAGGTGACCGTTGAAGGTCAGGAACAGCAGCATCGCCAGCATGTCGAGAAAACGGGCCAGCAGCGGCATGTTGATCCGGCTGTTCGGGTCGAGCAGGGTGGCAAAAGAGAGACCCATCTGCAGACCAATCATCTCACCGGCCAGCCGCACGGCAGAAAAAGCCAGCTGCATGGTCAGACCAATCCCCACGCCAATCAGCAACTGCTGCACCAGCATCCAGAAGCCCGCCGGAGTAAACAGCGTCACTTCGACCGGCGGCAGCAGCGGCATCAGAATCCAGGTGGTGACTACCGCCAGTCCAATTTTGACCCGTTTTGGAATCGAACGTTCATTCAGCAGCGGCGCGCTGGCAAACAGCGCCAGCAAACGCACCATCGGCCAGAAGAATTGCGCCACCCAGTGCACCAGCTGGCTGCTGTCGAGGGTGACCATTAGCCGATGATATAAGGCAGGTTGCTGAACAGGGTACGGATGTAGTCCAGCATCAGGTTGAGCATCCACGGTCCGGCCACCACGGCGGTGGCCGCAACGGCAAGAATTTTCGGGATAAACGACAGTGTCTGTTCGTTAATCTGCGTTGCCGCCTGCAGAATACTGATCAGCAAACCGCTCACCATCGCCACCAGCAGCAGCGGAGCGGCCATCATCAGGGCGATACGCATCGCTTCCTGGCCCATTACCATTACCGATTCCGGTGTCATGTTGCGCTCCTGTCGAGAGAAAGGTGAGGGCGGAAAGCCACTCAGGAGTAAAAACTTTGCGCCAGCGATCCCACCAGCAGCTGCCAGCCATCCACCAGCACGAACAGCATCAGCTTAAACGGCAGCGAAATTGTGGCCGGCGGCACCATCATCATTCCCAGCGCCATCAGTACGCTGGCGACCACCAGGTCGATGATCAGAAACGGAATAAAGACGGTGAAACCAATCTGGAAAGCGGTTTTCAGCTCACTGGTGACATAGGCGGGCAGCAGAATGCGCATCGGCACCGCTTCCGGACCCTGAATCGGCGCGCTGTTGGCGAGACGGGCGAACAAGGCCAGGTCGGCTTCGCGCGTCTGGCGCAGCATGAACTCACGCAGCGGCTGGGCACCTTTGTCGATCGCCACGTCCATGCTGATTTTGTCCTGGCTGAACGGCAGATAGGCATCGGTGTAAATCTTGTCGAAGGTCGGCGCCATGATAAAGAAAGTCAGAAACAGCGCGAGACCCAGCATCACCTGATTCGGCGGCGCGGACGGCGTACCCAGTGCGTTGCGCAGCAGACCAAACACAATAATGATGCGGGTGAAACTGGTCATCATCAGCAACACTGCCGGAATAAAGGTCAGCGAGGTAATGAAGACCAGCGTTTGCACCGGCAGCGACCAGCTCTGGCCGCCATTGGCCAGCGGCTGGCTGATCAAACCCGGCAGCTGCGCATGGGCAGCCGGTGCCAGCAGCATCAGCAGCGGCAGAAGAGGGAGCAATCGACGCATCATTGGGGTTTTCCGGGACGTTTAACCAGGTTCTGAAACAGCTGACGAAAATCCTGCGGCGCCGCGCTGACGGGCAGGGATGCTTCCGGTGGCAGCGGCGGCAGCGAGTGCAGATGGGTGATCTGCTGAGCGGTGACGCCCAGCACTAAACGCGCATCGGCGGTATCAACAATCACCACCCGCTCCTGACGGCCAACCTGCACGCTGGCGCTGACTTTCAGCGCCTGGCCACTCACCGCTTTCGGCGCAAAGCCGAGGCGTTTCGCCAGCCAGCCGCAGGCCAGAATCAGCAGCACGATCACCGCCAGCACGCTGCTGACTTGCCCAACGACCGAACTGGTGGACACCACCGGCTGGGCGTGAGCGGGCTGAACGGTTTGCGCGTTTTTTAACATGATTAGCGGCTCAGACGACGCATACGTTCGGACGGAGTAATAATGTCGGTGATGCGCACGCCATATTTGTCGTTCACCACCACCACTTCACCCTGGGCGATCAGATAGCCGTTAATCAGGATGTCCAGCGGCTCGCCGGCCAGGCCATCAAGCGCCACCACCGAACCCTGCGTCAGGCGCAGCAGCTCTTTGATGGTCATCTTGGTACGGCCCAGTTCCACGGTCAGTTTGACCGGAATATCCATGATCAGATCGATGTCCTGCAGCGAGCCGCTGGCGGCGCTGGCCTCAAGCGACTTAAATACGTTATCGCCTGGCTCCGCCGCACTGCTGGTCGCCGCCTGCTCGTTCATCGCTTCAGCCCACAGATCGTCCGCAGAGATATCATCGGACGGTTTTTTGCTGTCACTCATTGGGCTGTTCCTCATTCAGCGAATTCAAAATCGGGTTAATCAGATGTTCTACACGCAGCGCATACTGGCCGTTGAGCGTGCCATACTGGCTCGTCAGTACCGGTACGCCGTCGACGTGGGCAATGATGCGCTCCGGCTTCTCAATGGGCAGGACGTCACCAGGTTTCAGTTGCAAAATACGTGACAGACGCAGCGACGTTTCAGCGAAGTGGGCAATCAGCTCCAGCTCCGAGTGCTGCACCTGTTTCACCAGATTGTCGCGCCAGTGGTTATCTTCCTGACGCGAGTTCTCCAGCGGTGGATTGACCAGAAGCTCGCGCAGCGGCTCAATCATCGAAAACGGAATACAGATATTGAACTCACCCACCAGGTTGCCAATCTCCACCTGGAACGGCGTGTTGACCACGATATCGTTCGGTGAGGTGGTGATGTTGGTGAACTTCACCTGCATTTCAGAACGCACGTATTCCACTTCCAGCGGATAAATGGCTTTCCATGCGTCGCTGTAGCCTTCCAGCGCCAGCTTGAGCATGCGACGAATCACGCGCTGCTCGGTGTGGGTGAACTCACGGCCTTCCACTTTGGTCGGAAAACGACCGTCGCCGCCAAACAGGTTATCCACCGCGATAAACACCAGGCTCGGCGAGAACACCACCAGCGCAGTCCCCCGCAGCGGCTGCA
This sequence comes from Type-C symbiont of Plautia stali, assembly GCF_059730935.1. NCBI lineage: Bacteria > Pseudomonadati > Pseudomonadota > Gammaproteobacteria > Enterobacterales > Enterobacteriaceae > Type-C symbiont of Plautia stali. Next base: position 1,720,201 of record NZ_AP035923.1, read on the forward strand.
GGTGAATCAGGTTCAGGTTGGTTGGCACCGGCAGGTTGCGGGCAAACTCATGGTACGGCTGAATCTTGATTGCCCCTACGCTGATATCCGGGCTGCGGCGCAGCAGGTTGAACAGCGCCATACGAAAATGACGGGCAAAACGCTCATTGATGATCTCCAGCGCCTGCAGACGCTCGCGCACCACGCGACGCTGGGTATTGGGATCATAGGGGCGGATATCGCCATCGGCCCCTTTGGAACTGTTCTCTACTTCCGCACTGTCACTGTCGCCATTGAGCAGCGCGTCAATCTCAGCCTGGGAGAGAATGCTATCGCCCATTAAGTCACCTCAAAATGAAGGCGGTAAACAGCACGTCACTGACTACCTGCGCAGGTTGACCTTTTACCAGCGGTGGCGCCAGCACCTGTTTGATCTGTTCAACCAGGGCCTGTTTGCCTTGCTCGGTTGCCAGCGCGCTGGCGCTCTGACGTGAAAGCAGCAGCAGCAAACGGCTGCGCACCTCAGGCAGGTAGTCATTCAGCCGACGACGGGTATCCTCATCCGGCAGACGCAGGGTAAAGCCTACGTACAGCACGCGATCGGGATCGTTGTCGGGATTGACCAGGTTAACCGTAAACGTATCCATTGCAAAAAATACCGGGGCGGGCGGCGGCTCCACTTTGGCAGCCTCCGGCTTGTCACCCTCGTGTTTATTCATCATTCGCCAGACTGCATAGCCTGCCACGCTGCAAGCGGCCAGCGTTACAATCAGTAACACCGGAATTAGTAATGAACGTTTGCGGCCTTTAGCTTTCGCGTTATCAGACATGTTTGCAGTTACTTCCTGTGAATTATGGGCAAGCCTCTCGGCTTGCCTGGACAGATTATCCCGCGTCTTAAGTCAAACAATGGGAAGAAAAGACGCGGGTTTTACGCTTACCTTCAGCGTTTAGTCGCTGTCAGGCAAAGATATCGACAGCGCCGTTGCCGGTCGCGCGCGCCTGGAGGGCTGCCGGGACGGCAATAGGCGTTATCTCGTTGTCACTGTCCTGGGAGAGGGTAAAGCTGCCGTACTGGCCGTCGCGACGTCCTTCCTGCTGGCCCTGATAACTCTGGCCCTGTGCGAAGGCGTCGCTGTTGACATTACTCTGTCCCAGGTTAATACCGCTCTCCGCCAGCGCCGTACGCAGCTGTGGGAGCGCCGCTTCCAGCGCGGCCCTCACATGGCTGTGGCTGGAAACCATTGTTAACTGTGCCTGATCTTTATCCAGCGTCAGGCTGATCTGTATCGCGCCGAGGTCTTCCGGATGCAGACGTAACTCGGCGTTCTGCTGGCCGTTACGGCTGAACATCACAATCTGCTGGCTCAGCGCCTGCTGCCACTCGTTGCTGCCCAGCTGCGCATTCAGCATCGGCGTGGAAGGCGCGGTGCTGGTGCTGGCCGTGGTGCTGACCAGCGGACTGGTACTGCTCAGCGGGCTGCTGATGGCCGGCGCGCTGCTGTCATGGCTGCTGAGCATCTCGCGCCGCTCTTCCGGTTTACTCAGCGTGCTCAGCACCTGCTGAAAACTCTCATCCAGCGTCATACCGCTGTTGCTGGCCGGCGTGCCGCTGGCGGCCGCGCTCTGCACCGGGCTATGGCTGACACCGGTCAGGCTGGTCAGCGCATTGCCGCCTTTAGATTGCTGGCCATCCGGCTTCGCCTGTTCCTCTTTCAGCGCACTTTGCAGCGAACTGTTAAGTAACGCAGCGTTTAAGCTGGTGCGCGCCTCACCCCGGGTTTCCAGCGCGGTGCTGTTATCCGCTGGCGGGCTGCTGCGGTTTTCGACCACCGCTGGCAACATGGCAAACAGCGCCTGCACATTCTGTAAGTCGCTGGCAGTTAACGAACTTGCTGCGCGCTTGTCATTATCATCGGCTGATTTCAGTCCGGCTTTAGTGTTTTCCGGCTGTAAAAGTGCGTTTAACGCCTCTGGTTTGTCCAGTGCCTGCAGCAGGGCGCTTAATGACGCTTTTGTGACGTTTTTCGCGTCAATTTCTGCCGCCAGATCAGCGGATTGCGCGCCATTTCCCTGCTGCTTAACCAGCGTCAGCAGGCGGTTGCCCAGCTCAGTAATAAATCCCTGCGGCAGGGTGTCAGCAGCGGACAGATTGTCCACTGCCGATGAAGGTTGTGCTTTGCCGGTTTTAGCAAGCTGTGTCAGCAGTGTTGGCAGCGTGTTCATTCGCCTTTCCTCAATGCGGCCCGTTGGGCAAATTCATCCATCCGTTTCTGATCGAGACGGCTTTCCTGTCGTAATGCGTTCTCTTCCGCGCGGGTAATCAGCGTCTGATAGGCATTCAGCTTCTTATGCTTTTCACGCCAGTTGCTCAGCGCCTGTTCCAGCCGCTGGTTCCACTGATTAAGCTGCTGGCGATGCTGTTCGATGGCTTTTTCCAGCGTCTGAATAAACTGGTGATAATTGCTCCAGCGCGTGCTGGCGATGCCGCCGGACATATCCTGATTGAGCTTATTACGGTACTCATCCTGGTAATCGAGCAGCATGCTGAGCTGCTGATCGGCCTGCTGCTGACCGCGACGCATGTCGCCGAGGTGGATCACCGCCTGTTCCAAATCCTGCTCCGCCAGGTCGCGCAGCGTATCAATCGCATTGGCTGTCTTCATCGCGTTACCTCAAGTCGGGCGGCGTTAGCCGAACATCGCCTGCAGGTGCAGGCAGGCATCGTCATAATCGCTGCGTTCAAAAATGCCCTGCTGCAGGAAAGCTTCCATCTGCGGATAGAGCTTAATGGCCCGGTCCAGCATCGGATCGCTGCCTGCGGCATAAGCGCCGACGCTCACCAGATCGCGGTTACGCTGAAAGCTGGAGAGCAACTGCTTGAACTGGCGCACGCGCGCATAGTGGGTTTCATCAATCAGCGAGGTCATGGCACGGCTGATCGACGCTTCAATATCAATGGCCGGATAGTGACCGGCCTCCGCCAGGCGACGCGACAGTACGATGTGGCCGTCGAGAATGGCGCGCGCCGAGTCGGCAATCGGGTCCTGCTGGTCGTCGCCTTCGGTCAGTACGGTATAGAACGCGGTGATTGAACCGCCGCCGTGAATGCCGTTGCCGGCGCGTTCTACCAGCGCCGGCAGCTTCGCGAACACCGAAGGCGGATAGCCTTTGGTGGCCGGCGGCTCGCCGATCGCCAGCGCGATCTCACGCTGCGCCATGGCGTAGCGGGTGAGGGAGTCCATAATCAGCAGCACGTGCTGACCGCGATCGCGGAAATCTTCGGCGATGCGCGTGGCATAAGCGGCTCCCTGCATACGCAACAGCGGCGAAACGTCGGCCGGCGCGGCGATCACCACCGAGCGCGCGCGCCCTTCGGCGCCAAGAATGTTCTCGATAAACTCTTTAACTTCGCGGCCACGTTCACCAATCAGGCCCACCACGATGACGTCGGCTTTGGTGTAACGCGCCATCATGCCGAGCAGCACTGATTTCCCCACGCCGGAGCCGGCAAACAGACCCATACGCTGGCCGCGGCCCACGGTGAGCAGGGCGTTGATCGCCCGCACGCCGGTATCCAGCACATCGTGGATCGGCGTACGCTGCAGCGGGTTGAACGGCGCGGTGATCAGCGGCGCGCGGTAGCCGGTTTCCGGCGCGGGCAGGCCATCCAGCGGTTTGCCGCTGCCGTCCAGCACGCGGCCGAGTAGCTCCGGCCCCAGCAGCAGCTGTTTACCGCTGTGATCGCCGTGCACGCGGGCATACACGCGCGCGCCGGGCAGAATGCCGTCGACCTCTTCCAGCGGCATCAGAAACAGTTTCTGTCCGTTGAAGCCGACCACTTCGCTTTCCACTTCGGTAATTGTGCCGTTGTCGTGGCGCTCAATAATGCAGGTGGCGCCCAGCGGCAGCTGCAGGCCAGTGGCTTCCAGCACCAGACCGGTAGCGCGCGTCAGGCGGCCATAGCGGCGCACCGTCTGCACCTGACTGATGCGGTCTTCAAAACTGTCGAGCGCGCCCAGCCAGCGCGAAAGGCGTGACGTCATCAGAATGCTCCCGGTGCCGCCAGACGGCACAGCTCCTGCCAGCGCGTGGCGACGCTGGCATCCAGATCGCCGTCTTCGGCGCTGAGTTTACAGCCGCCGGGATGCAGCGAACTGTCGGCCAGCAACCGCCAGCCGTGTAAATCGAGCGTTGGGCCCAGCGTCTGCTCAACGCGCTGCAGATCGTCCGGGTGCACGCGCAGCTGCGGTTTGCCGCTGAACATTGGCTCCTGCTGAATCAGCTGCTGGATCTGGCGCAGCAGGGCGCTGCCATCCACCTGCGTCGCCTGGCCAATCACCGTGCGCGCCGCTTCCAGCGCCAGCTGCATCAGGCGCGACGCAATCACGCTATCCAGCGCTTCCAGCGTATGATGGAACTCGGTGACCAGCTGCTGCATACGCGCCTGTAACGGCGCCTGCTGCTGCTGGGCATCGGCCAGTCCCTGCTGGAACCCGGCGTCATAGCCGTTTTGCTGCGCTTCGGCGAAGCCTTTCTGATAACCTTCGCTGTAGCCCTGCGTCTGGGCATCTTTACGCATCTGCTGCTGCAGACGTTCCAGCTGCTGCTGTTCATCTTCCTCGCTCAGCACGAGGTCGCTGTCCGGCTCCTCTGCCAGCAGCAGTTCAGGCTCAGGCGGCTGCGGCGCGCCTAAATCATCAGGCTGCCAGCGCTGCCATGCACGGGCGGAAAAGGCATCAGACATAGGTTTCCTCGCCACCACCAATTACCATCTCGCCTGCTTCCGCCAGACGGCGCACGATAAGCAGGATTGCTTTCTGTTCGTTCTCCACCGCGGACATCCGCACCGGGCCACGGTTGGCGAGATCGTCGCGCAGGATATCGGCGGCGCGCGCCGACATGTTTTTGAGGAATTTCTCGCGCAGCGGCTGCTCGGCGCCTTTCAGGGCAATCAGCAGCTGCTCGGACTCCACTTCCTGCAGCAGGCGCTGGATGCTGCGGTCGTCCACTTCCACCAGGTTTTCGAACAGGAACATCTCGTCGATAATCTTCTGTGCCAGCTCGCCATCGAAGTCGCGAACCGCTTCGATAACCGCTTCTTCCTGCTGGGTTTTCATCAGGTTGATGATTTCCGCTGCGGTTCTCACGCCGCCCATCTTCGCGCGCTTGAGGTTGGTGCCATCCAGCAGGCCGTTGAGCACTTCGGTCAGCTCCGCCAGCGCCGCCGGCTGTACGCCGCCGAAGGTGGCGATACGCAGCATCACATCGTGGCGCAGACGCTCGTCGAACAGCGCCAGAATATCCGCCGCCTGGCCGCGCTTCAGGTGCACCAGAATGGTGGCGATAATCTGCGGGTGCTCGTCGCGGATCAGATCCGCCGCCGCCTGCGGTTCCATAAAGTTGAGGGTTTCCATGCCGCTGGTGGTTTCGCGCGTTTCGAGGATGTCCTCCAGCAGGCTGGAGGCGCGCTCTTCGCCCAGCGCTTTGATCAACACCGAACGCAGGTAGTCGTTGGAGTTGAGGCTCAGCGCAGCAAACTGTTCAGCATCGGTTTCGAACTCGCGCAGCACTTCGGTCAGCTGCTTGTGCGAAATCTGTTTCATGCTGGCCATCGCGGCGCTGAGGTGCTGCACCTCACGCTGGTTGAGGTGTTTGAACACCTCCGCCGCACGCTCTTCGCCAATGGTCATCATCAGAATGGCGCTCTTTTCAGTACCGGTCAGACTCATAGTTCGTTACTCATCCATTCGCGGATAACCAGCGCCACAACGCGCGGATCGTTTTCAGACATATCGCGGATGCGCTGGCTCATCACCTCGGCGCTCATGCGGTTGTTAGATTTGCGCTCCTGGTCCAGCTCGTCTTTATTGATCTGGACGCTGTAAGCGGCTTCTTCTTCACGCGCGGCAGCACGGGCAGCGGCGGCTTCGGCGGCGGCTTTCTCGGCTTCACGTTTACGCAGCAGCTGCGGACGCACCATTTTGCGGTAGAGGATGAAGGCAACCAGTGCCACCAGCAGCCAGCGACCGGCGGTCATCAGCTGATCAAAGAACGACTGCTGCTGCCAGAAGGGCAGGTCGCCGCCGGTTGGCTCGGTGGTGTTGAACTGCGAGTTCACCACGTTGACGCTGTCGCCACGCGTTTGCGAATAGCCCATCGCTTCGCGGGTCAGATCTTCAATCTGCTTGATCTGCTGATCGTTCAGCGCCACCGCTTTGCCTTTGCCGTCATCGCGGTAGTTGACCACCACGGCGACTGACAGGCGCTGCACGTCACCGACGTTGAGTTTGGTGTGACGAATGGTGCGATCCAGCTCGTAGTTCACCGTGTCGTTGCGGCTGGAGCTGCTCGGGCCGCTGCTCTGCGCGGTGCTGGTCGAGGTGCCGGCATTCTGCGCGTTGTTGTTGTTCTGCTGACCGTTAGCGTTGTTATTGTTCTGCTGCTGCGGGTTGGTGACCGGCGCGGTATTAGCCGGCGCAGGCTGATTTGAGAGCGCACCCGGCACGCCGCCCGGATACGGGCTGCCGTTCTGATCGCTGGTGCTGGTCTGGCGTGAGCGAATCGCTGTGTTATTCGGGTTCGCATTCGGCTGATACTTCTCGTCCGTCTGCTCGCTGCGGTCAAAGTTAATCTGCGCGGTCACCTGCGCATGCACATTACCCTGACCGAGAATCGGATTCAGAATGGCTTCAATGCGCTGCTGATAGCGTGCTTCCACTTCGGAGGCATATTTCAGCTGGGCATCGTTCAGATCGCGGCCTTCGCTGTCAGAGCGCGTCAGCAGGCGACCCGCCTGATCGACCACGGTCACATTGCCTGGTGGCAGACCGGCCACGCTGCTGGAGACCATGTGCTGAATCGCCTGAATCTGGCCTTCATCCAGCGCACGGCCCGGTTGCAGGTTCAGCGTTACTGAGGCAGACGGGGATTTTTGCTCGCGCACGAACAGCGTCGGTTTTGGCATCGCCAGATGCACGCGCGCGCTCTTCACCGGTCCGAGCGTTTCGATGGTGCGCGCCAGCTCACCTTCCAGCGCACGCTGGTAGTTAATCTGCTCACTGAACTGGCTGATACCAAACTTCTCTTTATCCATCAGCTCAAAGCCTACTGAACCCCCTTTCGGCAGTCCCTGCTGGGCAAGGCGCAGACGCAGCTCATGCACTTTATCGGCGGGCACCATCAGGGCGCCGCCGTTTTCAGCGAACTGGTAAGGGATGTTCATCTGGGTGAGCTGGGTAACAATCGCGCCGCCATCCTCATCAGAGAGGTTGTTATAGAGAACGCGATAGTCGGGCGCTTTGGCCCACAGCACCAGCGCCAGAACCACGGCGATAGCGGCCGCGGCAGCAACGATTAATGGAATACGCGGATTTGCGCGCAGGCGGGCGAGAAGGTCATTAAAGCCTTTCTTTGCTGTATCCTGTGTGGCGGCTGCACTCGCATTCATGACCAATTCCTGCCTGACATAATTGACCGGGTGTATGTAGGTGACAAAACTGACTCCCTGATACGCATCCCCGCCCGTTGATGCCGTGTTGCTGGCCGACGGGGTAGGGGAAAAAATGAAATTCCAATCTAATGCCTGGCATTATTTGATGAATCGTGTCACTTCGATGGCTGGATAAGCCGGGTTTTTTGCAGTCATTTAGCGCCTTTGTCCTATTGACAGTGTGTTAACTTTTCCTCCGTGAAAAAAAGAACCCTTCATCTATGAGGTACAGGCAATGTCAATTCAGGCAATAGATGGCGTACTGCAGCAGCTGCAGCTGACGTCACTGCAGGCCAGTGGCAAACCGACCGAGTCCGCCAGTCAGCTCGATTTTGGTGCCACCATGAAAGCCGCGCTGGATAAAATCAGCGCCACCCAGACCGCTGCGCGCAGTCAGGCGCAGGATTTTGAGCTGGGTAAACCGGGCATCCAGTTGAATGATGTGATGGTCGATCTGCAGAAATCGTCGATTTCGATGCAGATGGGGATTCAGGTGCGTAACAAGCTGGTGAATGCCTACAGCGAGATCATGAGCATGCAGGTTTGATGAGGTAAGGTCTTGCTGAGAAAGGGAAAGCCATTCTTTGACCAGCTCGTCAGTAAGCTGGAGATTGAAGAATCGTGGGCAAACGCAGAGCAGTTCCATCACAAGTGCGTGATTGAAAGCGCCAAGGTTACCAGCCGAAGGCGCTTTTTGTTGCCTTAATCTAATTATTATGTAATTTAGATACCATTTGTAATGTTGTGGGATCGTCATGGAAGCGATAATTGATTGGGCATTAAAAAATCCAGAGAAATCCATCCCCATCATTGGGGCTGCGCTTGGTTTAGTGCTTGGCGGTTTTTGGACTGCATTGACATTTTTTCAGAAAATTCTTGCCGAAAAAGAGCAGAAGCAATTTGAGCGCTACCAGTTGATTGTAGACCAACTCAATAAGGGTTAAGACGGGGAGGTTTACGTCGATTTCCAATTGAATGCAGTCTATGAGATGAGATTTTTTAGAAAATATTTTCCTCGTTCGGAGAGGATTGTTGAGCTGCTAATTCCTAGGTGGATTCAAAGCCCAAGCTATAACGATGCAAATGTAGAAGAGTTAAGGGCAACGCTGAGATACATCCGGTCTAGAAAATCACCAATTTTAACTATTCCAGTCAAGCTGCTGAATCTATTTTGGCCCTTGTGGAAATAATCTTGTAAAACAGTCAATTTAATTACATGGCACTGCTTCGGCGGTGCCTTTTTCGTTTTCGTCCCTGCTAATCAATCAAATCTCACCCGTGATGCTGTGTGGCAGTGCGCGACTTTTCTGAACAAAAAATTCGCACTTAGGCGGATTATTTCTTCGGCTACCCAACGGCGCAAGGCGGGGCTTCTCTCTCGACAAGATGAAGCTTAACCGAGCATATACTGTTTAATATTTAGACGGCTCCTATTTTGACAAGTCCACTATGCGGGGGGGAGGGAGATATTAAATGTATGCCTTACAAATCCGATCCTGCCTTAATTGCCGCGCTGATCGCTCTGGGCATGACAGTGCTCGGCTCGGTTGCAGCCTATGCCTATAAGGTTCTGAGCGGCGACTCATTCAGCTAGCGCACACTCTGTTTTCAGTTAATTGTATCCGTGTTCGCTGGCTTTCAGATGATGCTACTGGCGACATACTGGAACTGGCCTCAGGAAGTGACCGGCGCAATCTGCGGTATGGCTGGCTGGCCCGGCTCATCGCTTATCAAAGCAATGGAAAAGCGCTTCCTGCAAAAAGCTTCAGGTGATGCAAGAGTGCCACAATGATGAATCGTGACCAGTTTAAGAAGGCCGCAGGCATCAGTGATGCACTGGCCGATAAGTGGTTTCCACATTTACTGGCAACCATGAAAGAATTCGGCATTAATACGCCAAAGCGCCAGGCACACTTCATAGCGCAGATCGGCACAGAATCCGCCGGATTCACGCGAGTGTCTGAAAACCTCAATTACATCGTGTAAGGCCTGAAGATTTTTGATGCGCGCTTAACTGCTGCACAGCGAGAACAGTTTGGCCGCCAGCCCGATGCCGCTTCATTGTCTGAAGAGCGTCAGGTAGCGAGCGCCAATCTCGTTTACGGCGGAAGATACTGGAACAACCTCAATGGTGACGGCTGGAAGTATCGTGTCCGTGGGCTTATACAGGTAATTTTTCGCGTCAATTACTAAGCGTGCGGCAAAGCACTGAAACTCCCGCTGCTGGATAACCCGATCTGGTTCTTCAGGATGCTAACGCTGCCCGTTCCGCAGGCTGGTTCTGGAAAGCCAATAACTGCAACCAGCACGCTGACCAGAGCGACGTAACCGGACTGACTCGTGTGATTAATGGCGGCTGAAATGGCCTGGCAGATCGCCGTACGCGTACTGACTGTGCTTTGCAGATACTCCTATGACAGGTAAAGCAAGAATGGCCCGCTATCGCCGGTTCATCCCGGCAATTTTCTCAGTAATCATTATTAGCTTCATCGGCAAGCTCTGGTATGACAATGCCAACCTGACCGAACGCAACTCCCGCCTGCGTGAGCAGTTCATCCTGGCGAACGAGCACAACATGATCTTTGCTGAAGGCCTCGGACCAATCACGAAGCGACTTGATAGCCTAGCTGCAACGCTCGATGAAGAAAGCCGCCGGCGCTCAATAGCTGAAGCGCGATTCAATTCGTTGCAGAAGGAAAATGAGTTCCTGCGCAGCACGGGGAATGCTCAATTGCCATCGACTCAAGCGCAGTGCAGAAGTGCGCTAAAGACCCCGGCACCGTAATCATCCAGGCAGCGCCGGCAGGTGAATGATGAAGTGGATTGCTGATAACTGGAAGGTGATTGCAACGGCTGCGCTGATTCTCTTTGTCGTCGCCCTGGCAAAGCTGGCTGGCTATTACCACGGCAAATACATCAAAGCCGAATCACTGGCGACAGAGCGTCAGCAGAACATTGATGATGTGACTGTAAGCCAGCGTGACGTTGCCGCTCACGATGCGGAATACACAAAGGAGTTAGCCAGTGCAAAAGCTGAAAATAATGCTTTGCAGCGCAAGCTTGATCGCGATGGTCGGGTGCTCGTCGCCGGCACCTGTCCAAAGCAGGCCACCCAGCCCGCCAGCGTGGACGATGGAACCATCGTCGAACTCTCTCAAGTTGCTGGACGAAACCTTCTCGGTATCCGAGCCGGAATCAAAGACGACGGGGCAAAAATAGCTGCGCTGCAGCAGTACATCAAAGAACAGTACTTGAAGTAATCAGGATTTCGAGAATGTATAATCACATTTTAGGCAGATATAATTATCCATAATTTTATCGTCAATCTGCGATCCTAACATAGCTCCGGCAGTTACTCCGCCAACAGCCGCTCCTATAGCCGCACCAATAACACCACCAGTGATCACAAAGCGTGATGCAGTTAGAAGCGAACCATCAGTTCCTGAGTCATCAGAAACTGCATCAAAAGCTTTCGCTCCTACAGCTAAACCAGCAGCAAGCCCTCCGATTGCTGCTAAGCCTTTAGTGGCGTAATTCTTTTTATCTACATTCTCTGAACTGCATTTGGGGCATTTGATTATCATGATCACCTCCGTTGTTAGAGTAGTTATCGGAAGATAAGAAACAACCTTTAGGGGTCATTAGTTGCCAAAAAATCTTCATCACAGGCGCATTTGCGAGTGCGCCCTGTGATGATTTCATGACATATTTGATGCTCCTCCTAAACAAAGGGATTGAGCATGAGCGATGCAAAATTTATCGAGTATCTCGTTCTTGGCGGTTTGCGCCATGGAGAGGTATGGCTAGGGCCTCTTAGCCATGGAAGCATTGAGTTACCAGTCAAGGCAGACAAGCGTATAGGTAAGTTCTACACACGCGAAACAAAAGCAGAAGTAACAACCCCATTGAACGACACATACTTTATCAAAGAGTTTTCTTTAGAAAATGGTGATAGGTACATGATCGCATCTACTGAGCCGCTATCATCCTTTGAGGTAAAAAAGGAAATTGAGGCAGCAAGTCCACCGCTAAAGCCTATTGATTAACAAGACCGCCTACGGGCGGTTTTTTATTGATGTTGATATGGCGCTTAGGTATACCTAGCGCCGGATGACGTGCTTAAGACGGAGTACGTGCCTATTATTGATGCTTAAAGGGATTGCAAGGCATAAGGTCAACATGTCAAAACCAACGATGGAATTACCTTCACGGCACTTCTCGCTTATCCCGGACTAACGCTGGTAATGTAAATGCGTAAGTTAGAAAAACCTCAGTAAACTTAATTAGTTGATCAACCTCATCTTGGCTGAACTCTTCATCTGAATGTACGGCGCCATTTGTATCAATTCGAACTATGTGAGCCCAGTCAGCCATTTCTTGAGTTATAAGACCCTGCTCGCGAAGGGCAGAAATGCGACGTACAAGCTTGTCTTCATTACCAAGATGTAAGTGCTTAGTGGCTATATCAATAACTTTGCGGCAGTTCATGGCGCTAGTTTCATACCTGCCCCTTGAAAAATCTTCCTTGGACTCCATGAAAAATTTAGACGCCCTTTCTGGCGTAGATGAAGGTGCAACAAAAGATTTTACTTCAGGATAAGTTGCAAGAACGGAGGTTCTATCGTTTCTGTTAACAACTATCGGATAAATGGAGTGATGCGCTATGACGGATGGACCGCCGGCCTCATTTGATAGTACTTCCGCAACCATAAGTTTAAAACATGATTGGCATTGAAAAACCAGAGAATGCTTATAAGGCTCAAGGATAGCTTGCTTGATAAATTGCATATAAGCATTTTCCTTTAAGCAATGCGGGCATGTTGCGTCAATTGATATTTCTGCCATCTCACAATTTCCATATCATCAAGGAATAATATAAGGCACTTACCGACAAACAAGAAATGTTCTGTCGCGAGTACCTCATCGATTTGAACGCAGAGTAAAAAATGGTGTAAAGAGGGAATCAAAATTATGACAAGGTAGAGCTTTTTGGAAGTAGGAACGCAGCCCCACAACCAAGCGTAAAAAGTAAGACGTCATTCATTGTCACATCATTTGTTTGGTGGAAAACCTTGCGGTACACAGCTTGGCACATCTGAATTGATTTCTTCATGGCGTTACTCCTTGCTCGGATTGTTACATTCATCATGGATAGTGTTTTTGGGATCAAAGGCCACCAAAGCAGCCCTACCGTTATTACATTTTTCACAGTCTGAATGACGTCACCTTCGCAGCTTCCAAAAAGCTCTGCAGGCAATATTGATCGAATCGAAAAAAAATTAAAGGAAAATTTATGGCGACCAAAGCTAAAACTGGCCGCACTTCTGATTATCTACCAGAGGTGGCTGCTGATATCTGTTCACTGCTTGCTGATGGTGAAAGCCTGCGCAAAGTCTTTGAGCGATCAGGTATGTCCGGAAAGGCGACCGTATTCCGCTTGTTGGCTCAGCATGAAGACTTTCGAGACCAATACGCAAAGGCCACGGATACTCGGGCAAACGCAATTTTCGAAGAAATATTCGACACTGCCGATGAGGTGGCTGAGGAATCAGCAGCTGTCGCAAAAACTCGTCTGCTTATCGATACGCGCTAGTGGGCGTTGACCCGAATGAATAATCCGAAGAAGTACGGCGACAAAGTCAGACAGGAAATCGAGCACAAGTCATCTGATGGCAGCATGGCAACTAAGCCGACAACCATCCAGCTACTCCCCGTTGAGCCAAAAGCATTAGTCATGCCGTTCAGCTTCCGCTCCCCACTAAGCTCGCTCCACTGTTCACCGCTAACCATGCAGCCAAGAAGTGGACGAAGATCGGCGGCGTGCTGGACCTGTCGAACATCGACCGTCAGCGCAAGCTTATGTCGCTGGTGCCGGTGGAGGATGTATGGGGCGTCGGCCGGCGCATCAGTAAGAAGCTGAACGCCATGGGCATCATGACCGCAAAAGACCTGTCAGAGCAAAGCACCTACACCATCCGTAAACACTTCAACGTTGTGCTGGAGAGAACCGTCAGAGAGCTGCGCGGTGAGCCATGCCTACAGCTGGAAGAGTTCGCGCCCACCAAACAGCAGATCGTCTGCTCCCGTTCATTCGGCTCCCGGATAACCAAATACGACGACATGCGCGAAGCCATATGCACCTTCGCCGCGCGGGCTGCAAGTAAGCTGCGCGGAGAGCGCCAGTATTGCACGCAGATAGCCGTGTTCGTCCGGACCAGCCCTCACGCCGTGGGTGAAGTTTTCTACGGCAACCAGTCGACCGGCAAGGTGCTCACGCCAACCAACGACACGCGCGACATCATCCGGGTAGCCACTGAAGCGCTCGATCGCATCTGGCTTGAAGGACACCGCTACATGAAGGCTGGCGTGATGCTGGGCGATTTCTACAGCGAAGGCGTGTCGCAGCTGAATCTGTTTGATGAAAACAAACCACAGGCCAACAGCGAAGCGCTGATGCGCGTGATGGATGGTCTTAACCTGAGCGGGAAGGGGAATCTATGGTTCGCAGGGCAGGGTATACAGAACACGTGGGCGATGAAGCGCGAGATGCTTTCGCCGGCATATACCACAAAAGTTTCCGACCTGCCGGTGGTCCGGTGCTGATCACCTCGCGTCCGTCTGAAACGCTCCACGTTCCGACGTGCGATGGCGTGGCGATTATCGACAGGTCAGTGCGGCCAAAGGTGGGTGACACAATCTACTTTGTGGCTTTCGGCATCTGCCAGCTTGGCATGCTGGGTCGCGATTACATCACCTGCGAGGATGGAGAAACGTTCGAGGGAGAGGCGCTGGAAGAGATTACGATCATTGGCGTGCAGACATGGGGAGTGATATCGGCGCGGGAGGATAACCGGCCGATAATCTGAGTGGTAGCACATATGAAGCACAAAAAAATACCGCAAATCACCGTAAAACGACCTTGTGGGTACTTCGTGACTTGCGGTATGTCTCTGTTACAGCCTATAGCAACCTAAAACAACTTAACCCTACAAATCCGTAGGGGAAATCATAAGCATGCAGGTTTAGCGGCGCGCAATAAAAAACCGCCTGAGAGAGGCGGTTTCGTCAGGGTCAGGGCAGTGACAGTTGTTCGCTGATCGTCCTGTAGCCCTGTTCAGCGAAGCGTTGCTTGCTGATGGCATCGTTTTTGGTGGGTTCAAACCAGGCACCTTCTCCACTGGTTGAGAAAAACCAGACTTCTGGCTGTTCTGCGCCGCGCTGCACCCAATAAAATCCTTCCTGCATTATCATGTCCTCCTCACAGGAATATAGTTCAGCTACGCTGCGCTTAACAGCGTAACTGACAATATTCTCACCTGCAGACGAAAACCTAAGCAGATTGCACCTCTTCCGGTGGCATCAGTTTGCCACTGAGAAGTTTAAAACCGGCAGATTTAAAACGAGGCAGAGAAAGCGGTATCGGCTCCATCGGGCGATAAAAACCGCGTCCAGCATCCCAGTACCATACCTCAGGCTCAGTTGTGCTGCTGCCTACCCAGTAAAAACCCGTATCCATCAGTGCTCTCCAGAAATGAATGAAGGCACGCCTTCTCTAATTTCCGCAAAATAATGTCTTAATTAAACTCAATGATCAATCTCGGTTGCCGCTTCGCTTATTAACGCCAGCAGTCAGCGGCCACGAAAATAACATCCGGTGGGTCGGTCCAGATATCATCGAAGGTATTTTACTGATCCTGATAAGGATCTTTTTTGTCATCCTGACTGTCATCGCGTGTACGCGGGATTTCGCCGTGCTCACGAGCATCATCATGGGCTGGATGATCATCTTCCTCATAAGCATTACCTGCATGCGGCGCGGCTTCCGGTAAACCCTTGTGTACCTCGCCCTCGTTTTTACGCTCCTTGTTGGTTTCGTGTTGTTTCATCTTTCTCTCCAGCAGGGGTTTTGTTGTGATGAATTTTAGCTGATCGGTGGCCGTTTCTGGCGGCCGTAATCGTTTTCACACTCTACACGCAGAACGGCTAAATTGTACAGTTTTGCAAAGTTGTACAAGTTTACGGGGGCTGTATAGAAGTGCACGCGTCAGCAAGGAGTAAAAATAATTTTGTTGAGCAGAAAGAGAGGCTTAGCACAGCGCCTGATATTTTATTCAGGTTAACTGCATGATTTTTCCTGCGAAAATGGTGATTTATTGTTGAAGGGAATGGCGAAATTATTGTGCAAATCTCCTCTGACCACACGAAATGCTAACTAAATTGTTGTACAAGTTTTCCATCTTTGTATAACTTCTCGCTTGTGGCAGTCAGTCACACGTAACGAATGATGCTTTGCATCGCCTCTGAAGGTGTTGTGGATTTCCACTTTCAGAGGCTGCTTTTTTACCTGTGCTGAATCAAAAATTAACCTGAGTAACCGATTAATCGCTGTAGTTTTCACTGCAGCTCACCCGATGAGGCTTGTTATGAAACAGAATGCATCGACGTCAGCAGAGTCTCAATTGTCAGAATATTTTCAGCACGCCGGCTCAGAATATGCCAGTGAAAAAGAGGTCATCGCGCTGATTTACAAACAGCTGGCGGCGGTGAAACTGCGCGTGAGCAATAAAGATATTATTCTGGCGCTGCTGGAGCGATTAGAGTCTGAACATGACGTGGTTCAGCTGGATATTTATCGCCAGGCACTGGAACTTATTGTTCAGCGCACGCCTGACGATATCGCTTCCTGAAACCTGTGTCTGTCGTACTCCACTCCATTGCCGAAACACGGACGTTTAGTTGCCTGTTTGTTTCGCCCCTTAGCTTAGGGGCATTTATTCTCTTCGCGTCTCGTTTCCTGCCTGAATAAGCCCAGCGTGAAATGCACAATTGCCTCTATTCTCTGCTACAGTATTTAGCTGGAGTAAGCTTTCATGCAAGCAGGGTTACTCATTACGCCAGAGGGCGTATCACTTTATCGGGCACGCATGAATGTCTGATTCGCGGCTCAGGCCGCTGGGCAAACCTATGAATGATGGTTATTACTGGATTAAAGATGGCGAGCGCTATCCGGAAGTGTGGCTGTACCAGAAGCAGTTTGGCTGGTTTCGCCCGTGCAGCGCGGTGCCAATGACGCAGCGTACCTTTGAGATGATGAAGTACGTAGTGCTGAGTGAACGGCTGGAAGAACCGGCGCGTGAGACTGAGTGTTAAGCCTGTGACCGCCGTAATTACGGCGGTCAGCGTGTGCAGTTACTTGATCTCCGGCCAGGCCACTGCCGGAAAACCATTAAACTGCGGACGGGCAAACAGATAGCCCTGGAATTGACTGACACCGACCGCTTCCAGCCACATCCACTCCTCTGCTTTCTCCACGCCTTCAGCAATCACCGCGATCTCCAGCGAAGCGCAGCACTTAATAATGGCATGCACAATCGCCTGTTTTGGGCCGCTTTTGTGCACGTCACTGATGATTTCCCGATCGATTTTGATCTTATCCGGCTGGAATTTAGACAGCAGCGACAACCCCGCAAACCCGGCACCAAAGTCATCCAGCGCCAGGCTGATACCGGCCGCCTTAAGTTTTCTTACTTCTGCCGTAAATTCTTCAGCACGCGAGATGATTTCATTCTCCGTCACTTCCACCACGATCTGCTCCGGTACCAGACCGTTGGCCGCGATTTCCTGCAGCAGGAAATCCACCGCATTCGGGACGGTGACCAGTGACATTGGCAGCAGATTGATGGTCAGCGTCTGCTCGCCGAGGCCGAGATTTTTCGCCAGGTTGAAGGCCAGACTTTTGGACTGAATATCAGCATGGTAAATCGCATCACCGCCAAACGCAGAGAAGTACTCCTGCGGTGAACCGCCGTCCGGTGTGCGAATCAGCGCTTCATAGGCCTTAATACGCCGCGAGAAGGGATCAACAATCGGCTGAAACGCAAACCGGCAATCCTGTACATAGTGTTGCAGACTCTCCAGCTGACGCTGGCTTTCCGCATCAGTAATAAATTCCCAGGTATTGGCCGGCGGGATCTCGAAATAGTTCTCTTTTTCCCGCGCCTCAACGAAGGTGCGCAGGAACTGCAGTGCACGGTCGTCATAGGTCAGCTGGTAACGCGACGTGCCTTTATCCAGCACCGCCTGCAGTACGCTGGATTTGTCGTGCTCGCGCAGGTCAAACAGCTCCATTCCGACGTTACCAAAGCGCCGGGCTGGCGCGAAGTCATGCATCAGCTCCACCAGATTGTGATGGCGGGCGTCGCGGCAGATACGGTCGTAAATGCCCTGAACGGCCTGATCGGGTCCTTCAAGCAGCTGGAAGAAATGCCGTCCATCAAATAACAGAATGCCGGTGACATCTGAAACTTCGTTTTTCTTATTGGCTTTGCCAACCATATCCTCCAGCGTTTTGATGGGAACGTGATCATAGAGATGGCTGCGGTAAAGGATGGTAGTCAGCATGAGATTGTCCGGCGCTATCGTTATTTTGCCTTACATTAACAGCCAGACGGCAGGATCTGTCCAGCGCTTAGACGCGTAATCGTTAACTATTTTATTAAATTCCACTTAACCGAAGCGGCTGGCGGGGCACGGCAGGGGGAATTTTTACTCAACCGCTGGCCAGCGGCGTGAACGATAAATAAATTCGATTGAAAGGATAAATGAAAAGCGTATCGTTAGCCGGGTTAACCGGAGGTGATAAAGATGTTGCGTGATTATTTGAAGATTGATGAAAGCGATCGTTTAGTTGAGCAGAGCTTGTTACGCCTGCATAACCGGGGACAGGAAGATGTCACCGAATGGCATATTGTCGGTGCCAACGGTGAGCACAAGGGCAGCGTGGCGCTGTTCGATAAACTGAGTAACCGCCGCTCTTACCGCGTCAGTTACCGTATAACGCAAACCGATCCCGAGGGAAGGGTGGTCGTCGATCATCTCACCGACACGTTGTGATTTTTGCCGTAGTCTTTTGTTGGATTTGACCCGCCGCGTGGCGGGTTTTTTGCTGCTTCAGCGGCTGCCGCGCCGCCGCATTTCCACCAGCGTGCCAATCAGTTCCAGCGTACTTTTCTGACTCTGCTGCACGGGAAAATCTTCGTTCAGCGGCCGTAACGAGAAAATTTGCTCGTCGTGCATCCGAATAATTCGCACCATCGCGACGTCGTCTACCCGTGCCAGCACCACATCGCCCGGCTGGGGCACGCGTTGCGGATCAAAGATCAACCGGTCGCCGGCGCGATACGCCGGGTTCATGGCGTCATCTTCCAGCGTTACCGCCAGCGCACTGTCGCTCAGTGCTTCGTCACTGTAAAGAAAGCGGACGGCCTGCTGCTGCCACTGCAGTCGCTGCTCATCCAGCCAGTCCGCGGCCTGCACCAGCGTGACCAGCGGCACGGCAGTGAGAGCGGGGGAAGCGTGCGTACTGGCAAACGGCTGGCCGTCGCCATCAATAATCCACGCCGCGCTACACTGCAGCAACTCCGCCAGCCGCAGCAGATGCTCACCACGCGGCACCGTCTCTTCTTTCTCCCACTGCGAAACCGCAACGTGCGACACGCCAATGCCATTGGCCAGTGCCTGCTGCGTTAATTTCAGTGCCTTACGGCGCTGGCGAATGCGCTCACCACCAGATTCTTTTTTCATCATCTTGACAACTCCTCCAGGCTTGACTTAAGTATACTTAAAATCATTATTTAAAGTAAACTTAAATATGCCGCTGGCCGTGATACTGGCGAGGGAGGTCAGCGGGGTGTCCGGCTAACCCTCGCCAGGTGAGAGAGGTAGGGCATGGAGAGTAGTTTGGTCACCAGCGTAGGCGCACTGCTGCTTGGCGGTGGCGCGGCAGCGGTGTTCTGGAAACCCCTGATGGCGGGGATCGCGTCTATCGTCACCAGCAATCGCGCGGGCGGCGAGATCATCACCAGCTACAAAGAGCAGGTGCTGCTTCTCAAGGAGAGCCATGCGCTGATGCGCCAGGAAAACGATGAACTGCGCATCCGTCACGACAAAAACCTGCGGCGTATCTCATCGCTGGAGACCGATCTGCGTTTGATCAAGAACGCACTCGGTATCCTGCTGGCGACCACCGAAGCCGAGCACAGCGATAAGTTTCGCAGCCAGATAAATCAATTGATCACCACTCTGGAGGAGAACCGCGATGGTGCAGATAAACAGTGAACTGCTGGTGCGAAGCCACCGCCGTCATTTGATGCTGGGTGGCCTGCTGATGCTGTTATCGCTGCTGTGTGTGGCGATGACCATTCTGTTTCTTTACGTCAATAACGACGCCAACCGGCGCGTGGAGGAGATTCGCCAGCAGTACCGGGCAATCTCCGATCGACGCGAAGCAAAGGTCGCCGAACTGACCAGCCAACTGGTTGAGCTGCAGAAAAAGCTGGATGCTCAGCCGCCGCGCAGCGCCAGCCACACCTCAACGCCCTCCACGCCGCCGGCCGGGCAGCAAACCGCGCCACAGCCGCGGCGCTAAGGAGGACCAGATGCGTATTACCGAGCGGATCGCAGTCCGTTTGCAGCAACTGCGGTCTTTATTTAGCAATAAGGAGAAAATTATGAGCGATCAAACTGTCATCAACCCAACCAGCGCTGCGGCGCAACAGGCATTGTCACCGCTGGAGAGTTTTGCCAACGAAACGGCCAGCGCGCCGGCTGCCGCTAACAGCGCAGCTGATAGCGTTGCCCAGCCAGCAACGCCGCCGGCAGCCGCAACGCCAGCTGCGCAACCGGCAGCGCCCGCCAGCGCTGAGCAACCGTTTCATGCGGATGCTCCGGTCGATCTCGATCAGCAGCTGGCAACGCAGGATACGCTGGCGAACGGCTCGGCCAGCGCAGGCGCCTCGGCGGCCGCCACGCCTGGCGTGCGCAACGCGCAGACCGCCGCACCGGTTGCTGTCCCCGACGCGCCGGTGGCTGCGACCGCCGCCAGCGATGCGGTGGCGCAGGATATCAGCGCCGGGGTGAAGGACTTTGTCCAGGCTTTCAGCTTTGTTGAACAGGGCGTGCTGAAGCTGGGCAGCGCCGCGAAGGATGAACTGATTGCGCTGGCGAAGAAGTATCTGTAATTCAAACGGGCACAACAAAGGGACCGGGATGTCCCTTTTCCCTGCGGCTACATACTTCGGATAATTCTGCAGGCGGCTTCGCTATTATCTGCTAACTTTAATTGCTCAGGCGTTATTTTAACTGGCTTTATCAGCAAAAAGGAAAATAGCATGAGTGATACAGAGGCAATCAAAACCAAAACTGACTACCTGCGTGATGTCACCTCACAGCTAAAAGAGATGCGTCACTATGCGCAGACCAACACTGAGACGCTTTCCAGCCACTGGCTGGCCTTTGATGCCGGGGAGTACAAGGATAAAGAGTACGCCACGCGTTTTGATGCGCTGATCAACAAGCAGGGACAGCTGCTGGATGATATCGATCAGGCGATTCAGGATCTGGAAATCGCCATCAATCACAGCGAGCAGGAAAGCTAAGCGCGGCAGCTGGTGGCCTAATCGGCCACCAGCCACATCTCGGCTTCATCGAACATCTCTTCAACAATACGCGCAATTGTCGCCTTGTCGTTTTTACTCATATCGGTTTCGATGGCGTTTCGCTCCATCGGCTTAACCCGCACCTCCAGATCCGGAAAGACGCGCTGCACGCGTTTCTCCAGCTCCTGCAAAATCATTTCGCGCGCGCCCGGTAAACCGGCTACGTTGCGCTTGTCGTAAATCAGCTCCACAAACATCAGGGCATTCCAGTAATCAAAGTGGGAGCGTCATATTACTGTAAATAAAACCAGTGACAAGCGGCAGGGCGGCAATTATTTTCATACGGGTGAAACAGCGCGGCGTAAAGATGCAACGACAGGGGAGTAAAGCGGGCAAAAGCAGAGGGCGCACGCAAAAAATCGAACCTCTGGAGGTGGAAATCCAGCAACACCTCCAGAGGCGGTGCAATAGCACCTTTCGTTCAAGGACAATCGACGACAGTCGTCGTGAGTGTTAAGTTATACAACTTTTCCCATCTTGTACAACTTTTTCCCCGGAAATTTCTCTCCGATCGCCTTTTTATCAGTACATCGCTTATAACTCGTTCTTAATACAGAACTCTTCCCACGTCATACCCAGTGCTCCCGCGTGAGATTTTAGATAGGTTTCAATCGCTTGTGCAGCAACCGCTTTATCCGGTTCCGCCAGCTGGATGGAGAACAGCATGCCGTCGAGCTTCTTCTGCCGCAGAAACGCGGCATAGATGCGCTCGGCGTGCCAGGCGCGCAGTTCACGCAGGGACATATTGGCGGCGCGCGCATCACTCTCACTCAGTTCATCCAGCGCGGACTGAAAATCAGGGTGGGCGGTGAAAAACAGGCTGCGGGCCAGGGCGTAATACTCTTCAGGGGTTTTCATTGGAGGGTTCCTGCCGGTCAAATTGCGCGTTAGTGTAACCCGCACACGGCGACTTGTCAGGAACCCCGAATGTTTACTGCTGTGCGGCTTGCAGGCGCGTCACGTCCTGCTGATTTTTTTCCAGCGTTTGGTCCACCGTCAGCTTGCCCTGCAGCAGTGCCGCCAGATTCTGCCCGACGGCGTTACCCATCTGATCAAAGCCAGCAATACTGACGTACTGCACACCGGTGTAAGGTACGGTGTTCAATGTCGGTTGATCGACGGTGGCGGATTCAATCGCGCTGCGCACCTGAGCGGCGTAAGGCGCCAGGCGCTGATAGTTTGGCTGCTGGTAGGTGGAGTTGCGGCTGCCGGGTGGCACCGCTCCCCAGCCGACGGTATCCGCAACCTGCTGAATATACTGCCGCGAGGTCGCCCAGCTGATGAAGTCCACGGCGGCGGCGCGCTGCGGTGAGTTAGCCGGTACTGCCAGCGCCCACGACCACAGCCAGTGCGAGCCGTTGCGCGTAATGCCGCCCGGCGCCGGCGCAAACGCCAGCTTGTCCGCTACCAGCGAGATCTGCGGGTTAATCAGCAGCCCGGCGGCGACGGTACTGTCGATCCACATCGCGCATTTGCCCTGCGCGGTAAGACGCAGGATCTGGCCAAAGCTATTGCTGGCCGTATCCGGCGGACCGTCCTGTTTCACCATCGCCAGATAATCGGTCAATACCTCACGCCACTCTGGCGAATTCAGCGTCGGCTGCCAGCGATCGTCAAACCACTGCGCACCATAGGCGTTGGCCATGGTGGTGAGCAGGGCCACGTTATCGCCCCAGCCGGGCTGGCCGCGCAGGCACAGGCCATAGATACCGTGCTGAGGATCGGTGAGTTTCGCCGCGAAATTTTTGATGTCGGTCCAGTCGGGATCGTCCGGCATGGTCAGCCCTTTTGCCGCAAACAGATCTTTGCGGTAATAGGTCATGCTGCTTTCCCCGTAAAACGGTAGCGCGTACAGCGTTTGCTGCCAGGACAGTGCTTTGCGCACCGGCGTCAGCAGATCGTCTCTGTCATACTCTGGCGGCAGGTTATTGAGCGGCGCCAGCCAGCCTTTTTTACCCCACAGCGGCGCTTCATAGGTACCCACGGTAATCACATCAAATTTTGCGTCACCGCTGTTCATGGCTGCCAGCACCGCCTGGCGCAGGGCACCATCATCCATCACGTGCCACTGCAGTTTCACGTCCGGATGCTGCTGTTCATAACGGCTCGACAGCTGCTGCATGATAGTCATGTCACCATTGGCAATGGTGGCGATATTGAGCGTGGTGGCGGCCTGGCTGAGCAGCGGCAGCGCGGCCAGCAGCGCGATTATGGTACGCTTCATGGCGGCTCCTTATGGCTGCTGCAGGCGGAAGAACGCCATTTTTTCCACCAGCAAACCGGCATGCTGGCTCACCGTCTGGCTGGCCGCGCTGGCCTGCTGCACCAGCGACGCATTCTGCTGAGTAGCGCCATCCATCTGGATTACTGCGGTGTTTACCTGCTCAATACCGCTCGATTGCTGGCGGCTGGCCACGGCGATCTCGCCAACGATATCCACCATGCGCGCCACGCCGTGATTGATGTCGTTGAGCATCTCGCCAGAGCGCTGCACCAGCGCGCTGCCGGCTTCGACTTTACCCACGCTGGCATCGATCAGCGCTTTGATCTCCTGTGCAGCACCGGCCGAACGCTGCGCCAGCTGTCGCACCTCTGACGCCACCACCGCGAAGCCGCGTCCCTGTTCCCCGGCGCGCGCCGCTTCCACCGCCGCATTGAGCGCCAGCAGGTTGGTCTGGAAGGCGATTTCATCAATTACGCGGTTGATATCCGCGATGCGCTTGCTGGAGGATTCAATCTCCTCCATCGCACTCACCGCGTCGCGCAGTACACCGCTGCCGCGCTCGGCCTGATGGCGCACATCGCTTGCCAGCTCGTTGGCCTGTGCGGCGTTGTCCGCGTTGTGTTTCACCGTGGCGGTCATCTGCTCCATACTGGCCGCAGTCTGCTCCAGCGAACTGGCCTGCGCGTGGGTGCGCTCCGACAGATCGTCGTTGCCATCCGCCATCTGCCGTGCCGCATCGCTCAGTGCATGGGCACTTTCGCCCACCTCGCGCACGATCTCCGCCAGCCGCACATCCATGCGCAGCAGCGCCTGCATCAGTTCCCCCATCTCATCGCGCGTTACCGTACCGATACGGTGATTGAGCTCGCCGCCGGCAATGGCATCCGCCAGTTCGCGCGCCTGGGCGATGGAACGGTTAATCGAGCGGAACAGCAGCCAGCCGGAGACCAGCGCCAGACTCAGACCCAACAGCAGGATGGCGATCAGGCTATTGCGTGCCAGCAGGTAGTCGCGGTTGCCCTGTTGCCAGGCCGTCTGCGCATGCTGCCGCATCAGCGTATCCAGCTGGTCAATGTCCTGCTGCAGCAACTGGCTGCCGCTGCGCAGGCGGGTTTCGATGACCACCAGTGCGGCGGACGGGTTACCGCCTTTCAGCAGCTCACCGGCTTCATGCAGCGCACCCTGCCAGCCGTCGAGATGGGTCAGGAAGCGCTGGCTCAGCGGTTTGGTCTGCGCATCAAACGCCAGCTGCTGCCAGGTATGGCGATCGGCGTTGATTTGCTGACCGTACTGCGCAATGCGCGCCAGGCGTTTTTCTACTTCACTGCTGTCGGTCCAGTAGCGCAGCGCATCGAACAGGGTAGCGGATTGCTCCTGCACCATGCGGTACAGGCGTGAAGAGTATTGCAGCGGGAGCAGCTCGTTCTGATAGGCATTTTGCGCGCGCTGATCGGCAGCGCGCAGGCCGATAATTCCCCAGACGGCAGCAATAATCAGTAACAGGCACAGCAGGCTGACAATCGCAGCCAGACGTGCGCGAAGGGTCAATCGCATAACAGCGTTCTCCGAAACCAGGGTGAGTAAGTCGTCAATATTGTTATGGGTGCAGGTGCTTTAGACTTCACATCAGGTTATCGGCGAAGAGTTGAACAGCTTGAGGGCGCCGGAGAAAGAGAAGGGGGATTCCACCGCAGATACCTTGCGTCACGCCGGGAAAACATTATAACGTAGCCGCCATTGATGCGAGTGTAGGGACCGAAGATGAAAAAGTGGATGGTACTGGCCGCGCTGGCGCTGAGCGGCTGTGCGCAAATCAACAGTTATGACGAAGCGGTAAAAACCCCGGCACCGCTGGAGCTGCAGGGTAACTGGCAGACGATGGGACCGCAGAGCAAGCTGATCAGCAGCGAGGCCATGGCCAGCCTGATCGTCAGCGCTGATGGCGCTACCCTTGACTGCCGCCAGTGGCAGCGGGTGATTGCCAAACCGGGCAAGCTGACGCGCCTGGATGATGACTGGGTTAACGTTAACCGTCAGGCGCGTGTGATGCCGCTCTCGCTGGAGAACGGTGAGCTGCACTACGATGGCCTGACGCTGCGTAAAGTGGATCGCCCAACCGTCGAGTGCCAGCAGGCGCTGGACGAAGTGGCAAAGCGTCCTGGCGACGCGGTGATTCAGGATATTGAGCCGCAGATTCTCAGGCCGGTCACGGCAGAGAAATAATCCGATTGCGCGGGTAAGGCCACAGTGCCGTTACCCGCGCAATCTGTGGATTAAAGGTTCCCCGGGTAGAGTACCTTGTTAGAAAAGCGGCCATAGGCTGAGGTGACTTTTTGTTGTTGCGACGTTGTTTGTACCAGCGATCGCAGTTCATCCATGCGCTCAGCCAGTAACGTCTTCATCAAGACTTCATTATCCAGTATCTGTTTAATCAGTGCGCGAATTTGCACACGCAGGGCCGCAGGGAGTGCACCCGGATCCTGATTACGTGCCATGCTCTCGACGTTGCGGACATAAGTACTTTCATTCGCCACCAGATCATCCCACAGTCCTTCCCGCGCCTGATTCAGCATAGTGCTACTTAACTTCAGTAACTGCTGATATCCCTGCAACACATCGCCAGGTGCCATCATCAGTAAGATTCCTGTACGTGATGAGGACCAATTTGCTTCCATGCATCGGCGATATTGGTGAGTAATCCTTCAACCTCGACAATGGCCTCTGCATCATTACGCAGGTTAGCTTCAAGCAAACGTCGTGTCATGTAGTCATACAGGTTGTCGAGGTTTGCGGAGAGTTCACCGCCCACCTCATGATTTAATCCTGCGCGTAAGCCGTTGGTAATAATATTGATGGCTTTGGAAAGTGCCTGGCCTTTACCGGGAATGTCGCCCTGTTCCATCAAAATAGTAGCTTTTTTCATGGCGCTGAGTGCGCCATCAAATAGCAAAACTACCAGCTGGTGTGGGCTGGCACTTAACACGGCACTCTCCAGACCGACCTGTGCGTAGGCCTGCGTTCCAGATTTTGCGTACATTTTTAACTCCTGTTAACTGCTCATCGCCGCAAACTGCTGCGTCAGATAGTTCTGGGTTTGCGTCATGGATGAGACCAGCGTATTCAGATTCGTGAACTGGGTTTTGTAGCGCGCCATAGTGGCGGTAATCTGAGCATTCACACGGTCGTAATCATCAGACAATTTCTTCAGTGTCTTGTTGATACCGTCTGTGGCGTTTTGCACTGAACCATCAGTGCCCAGGATCTGGTCGAGATAGTTACTGGTCTGCGTTGCGAAGCCAGTCGTTTTACCGTCACCTGACAGGAACGTCACGACATCTGCGGATTTTTCATCCAGCGCTTTATTCAGTTTGGTGCTGTCGACGGTCAGCTTGCCGTTAATATCCTGAGTGATACCAATCTGAGAAAGCAGTGAAATACTGCCGCCGCTCTGGGCACTGGTGGACAGCTTGGAGCGCAGGCTGGTCTGAATGTTACGCAGCGTGCCGTCGCCCAGCAGATCGCCATTACTGGTATCCTGGGACGTACTGCCCTGATCTACGGCAGTGTACTTCGTCTGGTTACTAATGGTGGTTTGCAGCGAGTTATACGCATCAACATAGGCCTGCACCGCAGCGATCATCGGCGCATTATCCTTGGTGACTGATAAGGTCTCCGGGCTGCCGGTATTGGTTTTGGTCAGGTTCAGCGTGACGCCTTCCGGCGCATCAGTAATGGTGTTGCTGCTGCGGGTGATGGCGACGCCGTTGATGCTCAGTTTGGCGTCGGCAGCGGTTACCTGCTCTGTCATGCCATTGCTGCTGCCACCTTTAGTAAAACCAATGTACTGCGCCAGGGCGCTGTCATCGGTAGAAACCGTCATCTCGTTGGTGGTGCCGGTATCACGCGAGGTCAGCGCCAGATAATAGGTATTGTCATCGGATTTGATGATACTGGCGGTAACGCTGCCCTGCTGTTTGTTAATCGCATCTTTAATGTCTGTCAGGCTGGTTTGATCTTTGCTCAGCGTGATGGTCATTGGGTCTTTCTGACCCGGTTGCGTAATGGTGATAGTGCGCGAGGCGAGGCTGGAATCGCCTAAATCGCCATCTTTACTGGTCGCGCTTTTCGACAGCAGCGACTGCGCTTTAGCCAGTTGGGTAACTTCAACCGAAAAGTTACCGGCTGCCGCGTCATTGGCCAGCGTGGCGGTGAACGCAGTGTTGGTGCTGCTGACTTTGGTTGAGGCAATAGCAGAGGTATCTTTTAAGGCCGCTGCGGCCGTTTGCACTTTTGCCAGTGCAGTTTGTACCACACCCCAGGCCGTTAATTTTGCTTTATAAGACGTTTGCTGCTGCGTAATTGGCGTCAGGTTCGCTTGTTCAGCGGTTTGAAGCTGGTCATACAAATCGCTTAAGCCGAGGCTGTTACCGGCATTGAGGTTGCTTACACTTGCCATGTTGGAATCCTTAGGGTTGACGATCACTGGAGAGAGTATCGGCAGCGTTGTAAGGAATATTAGAGAAGGTGAAAAAAAACAATAAGCCAAATAGGGTCGAAATCGTGGCGTGTTTCTGGCCTTTAAAAAAAAGCTAAGGTTTTTATCCGGGTCGACGATAACCATAACAAGCTAATTGGCCTCGGGCCATAAGCCCGATTGAAACCCACTTTTAGAATACAGGACATCATCATGGCCGTTATTAATACGAATACCCTGTCTCTGGTTACCCAGAACAACCTGAACAAATCTCAGTCTTCCCTGGGCACGGCGATTGAGCGCCTGTCTTCCGGCCTGCGCATCAACAGCGCTAAAGATGATGCTGCAGGTCAGGCGATTGCTAACCGCTTCACCTCTAACATCAACGGCCTGACTGTTGCTGCCCGTAACGCCAACGACGGTATCTCTCTGGCACAGACTGCTGAAGGCGCGCTGTCCGAGATCAACAACAACCTGCAGCGTGTGCGTGACCTGACCGTGCAGGCGCAGAACAGCTCCAACTCGGCTTCAGACATCGACTCCATCCAGGCTGAAGTTAACCAGCGTATGGAAGAGATCAACCGCGTTACTGCACAAACTGATTTCAACGGTATCAAAGTACTGAACACCGGTTCTGGTTCTAAAGATTACAGCTTCCAGGTGGGTTCAAAAGACGCCGAGACTATCTCCATTACTATTAGCTCAAGTAACGGTTATAACCTGGCGAAAGCAGGGGCTACTGGTACTGCACTGAACACCCGTACTATGGGCACTGGCGATACAGTTAACGGTACTGCTCGTGCAACTCAGGCAGTAGGTTTTGACGTACTTAAAGGCTCTGTAAGTGCTTCTGGTACCGCAGCCGGCACAACACCGCTGGCTGATATTGATGCTGCCATCAAATCTGTCGATTCACAGCGCAGCCTGCTGGGTGCCTCGCAGAACCGCTTTGAATCTACCATTACCAACCTGAATAACACGGTGAACAACCTCTCAGCTGCGCGCAGCCGTATTCAGGATTCTGACTACGCGACCGAAGTGTCGAACATGTCGCGCGCGCAGATCCTGCAGCAGGCAGGTTCCTCGGTGCTGGCTCAGGCCAACCAGGTACCACAGACCATGCTGTCATTGCTGCGCTAATCGCCAGCACCATAAAAAACGGAGCCAATGTGCTCCGTTTTTTTTGGCCGTTGTTCTTGGCTTTTATTCAGCTTAATCTTCTATTCATATGTCTGGATTAATTTTTAAATTCTTTGGCATTCTTTTATTAAAGATAGTGAAGTTTTCCCGGATGGTGTCGATAACTTTTATACGGTGAGTAACCGCAGGCCTGAAGGGCTGAATCCACTTACTTAATAAAGGATATTTGCTATGGCAGTGATTAATACCAATACATTATCGCTGGTTACCCAGAACAACCTGAACAAATCTCAGTCTTCTCTGGGCACGGCGATTGAGCGCCTGTCTTCCGGCCTGCGCATCAACAGCGCTAAAGATGATGCTGCAGGTCAGGCGATTGCTAACCGCTTCACCTCTAACATCAACGGCCTGACTGTTGCTGCCCGTAACGCCAACGACGGTATCTCTCTGGCACAGACCGCTGAAGGCGCGTTGTCCGAGATCAACAACAACCTGCAGCGTGTGCGTGACCTGACCGTGCAGGCGCAGAACAGCTCCAACTCGGCTTCAGACATCGACTCCATCCAGGCTGAAGTTAACCAGCGTATGGAAGAGATCAACCGCGTCACTGCGCAAACTGACTTCAACGGTATCAAAGTACTGAACACCGGTTCTGGTTCCAAAGATTACAGTTTCCAGGTTGGCTCTAAAGATGCTGAAACCATCGCTATCACCATTAGTTCCAGTGATGGTTATAACCTGGCGAAAGCGGGCACCGGTACGGGCACTGCTCTTAACACCCGCGCCATGGCTTCCGGAACAGATTTAGTCAATGGTTCTGCACGTACAACTGCTGCAATTGGTTTTGACGTACTGAAAGGTAAAGTGACCGGTGGTGCATCTGGCGCCGCTTCTGGTACCACGCCACTGGCAGACATCGATGCAGCGATCAAATCTGTTGACTCGCAGCGCAGCCTGCTGGGTGCCTCACAGAACCGCTTTGAGTCGACCATCACCAACCTGAACAATACCGTGAACAACCTGTCAGCTGCGCGCAGCCGTATTCAGGATTCTGACTACGCGACAGAAGTGTCGAACATGTCGCGCGCGCAGATCCTGCAGCAGGCAGGTTCTTCTGTGCTGGCGCAGGCCAACCAGGTACCACAAACCATGCTGTCTCTGTTACGTTAATTACGCGTACAGTCAAAAAGCTCCCAATTGGGAGCTTTTTTTTTCAAAGTGTTTACTTTGCCAGCATTCAAAAATTCAGTCGTAATTTTAATAAAATCATCATTAAAGGTTGTTCGCCTCCTGCCGATAAATTTTCACGACGGCGTGATTGCCTCAGGCTTGATCGAGCCTGCATCCACTATCTGTTGAAGGAAAAATATTATGGCAGTAATTAATACTAACACCTTGTCACTGGTCACCCAGAACAACCTGAACAAATCTCAGTCTTCCCTGGGCACGGCGATTGAGCGCCTGTCTTCCGGCCTGCGCATCAACAGCGCTAAAGATGATGCTGCAGGTCAGGCGATTGCTAACCGCTTCACCTCTAACATCAACGGCCTGACCGTTGCTGCCCGTAACGCCAACGACGGTATCTCTCTGGCACAGACCGCTGAAGGCGCGCTGTCCGAGATCAACAACAACCTGCAGCGTGTGCGTGACCTGACCGTACAGGCGCAGAACAGCTCGAACTCTGCCTCAGACATCGACTCCATCCAGGCTGAAGTTAACCAGCGTATGGAAGAGATCAACCGCGTAACGTCGCAGACCGACTTCAACGGCATCAAAGTGCTGAACACCGGTTCTGGCACCAAAGATTATAGCTTCCAGGTGGGTTCAAAAGACGCCGAGACCATCTCCATTACGATCAGCTCAAGCGACAAGTTCAACCTCGCTAAGACTGGAGTCACTGGCGGTACTGCACTGAATACCCGTAGCATGGGTACGGGTGACACTGTCAATGGAACTGCACGTGCTACAGAAGCTGTCGGTTTTGATGTTCTCAAGGGCAAGGTTACCGGCGGTGCATCGGGTACAGCAGCTGGCTCGACGCCACTGGCCGATATCGATGACGCGATCAAATCAGTAGACGCACAGCGCAGCCTGCTGGGTGCCTCACAGAACCGCTTCGAGTCAACCATCACCAACCTGAACAATACCGTTAACAACCTGTCAGCTGCGCGCAGCCGTATTCAGGATTCTGATTACGCGACAGAAGTATCAAACATGTCGCGCGCGCAGATCCTGCAGCAGGCAGGTTCTTCGGTACTGGCGCAGGCCAACCAGGTGCCACAGACCATGCTGTCTCTGCTGCGTTAATATTGCCGCTTATTTCAAAGCCCTGCCATTGGCAGGGCTTTTTTTTACAAATAGTAATAACCGGGAATGAGAAGGTTTTATAGCGCTTATACTGCGATTGCATACGAAACTCCTGAGTAGACTTAACCGATATGGTTTTGTCTATTCAATGAACGTTATGCAGGAGAGGGTATGAATAACAATCTAATGGTGACCAGTCCACTATTGCCACCGCTTGATGAGTTTATCCCCTATCTGGAAGATATCTGGCAGAGCAAACGACTTACCAATGGTGGCCCTTTTCATCAACAACTTGAGCAGGCACTGGCTGATTATCTCGGCGTGCAGCACCTGAGCTTGTTTGCTAACGGAACGCTTGCTCTTGTGACAGCATTACAGGCATTGCGTATCACCGGCGAAGTCATCACAACCCCGTACTCCTTTGTGGCGACATCGCATTCTTTATTATGGAACGATATTAAGCCGGTATTTGTAGATATTGATCCGATCAGCTGCAATCTTGATCCTGCTAAAATTGAAGCAGCGATTACGCCTCAAACTACAGCAATCATGCCAGTTCATTGCTATGGCATACCCTGTGATGTTGATGCCATCCAGGAAATCGCCGATAAGTATGGTCTGAAGGTAATTTACGATGCTGCACATGCTTTCGCCGTGAAACGAGAAAATGAAAGTGTATTACTGCATGGTGATCTGTCCATTTTAAGCTTTCATGCTACAAAAGTATTTAATACATTTGAAGGTGGGGCGATTATTTGTCCAAATGAAAAAATAAAACGTCGTATTGATTACCTCAAGAACTTTGGATTCGCAGATGAGACGACAGTTGTCGCTGCAGGAATCAATGGTAAAATGAACGAGGTACAGGCTGCATTTGGATTATTGCAGCTGAAACATGTGGATAATGCTTTTCAGTGTCGGGCTGAAATATTTCAAAAATATGTTAATGCACTATCAGGCATTCAAGGCGTCTCTTTTAGCCATCTATCCGAAAACCTTGAATGGAATTATGCATATTGCGCAATTTTTATTGACGATACTCTTTTCCCAATGACAAGGGATGAGTTATATCAACAATTTAAAAAACAGGGAATATATGTACGTCGGTATTTCTACCCGTTAATTTCAGAATTTCCAATGTATAAGAATTATAGCTCCTCAGCTGTGGAAAACTTGCCTAATGCTATGGCTATTTCAAGAAAGGTGCTCTGTCTGCCGATCTATCCAACATTGAGTGAGCAAGAGCAGGATGACATTATTCAGGTAATTCTGGCTGCTGGTCAGGTTAAAGCAGCATGACGACCAAAAACTACACAAGATATGTTATTTTTAGCGGCGCTAATGAGAGGGCTATAATTGCCTCTTGCCGCTATTTTATAAGTAATAAAATTAGATTCTCCATAATTTCACGTCCCGCTGGCGATAAAGTGACCAGCACAAGTTATCGTCGATATATCCATGCAATCAGAAAGCAAGATGAATTAGATATAGAGGATATGCTACATTGCGTAAAAGAAATAACAAAGAAATTTCCAACTGATAAATTAATGTTGTTGCCGACGGCTGAGTCAATTAATCGTATTTATTTGAATTTTCGTCAACGGTTTATCACTACAGGACTTCATAGTGATCTATGCGATGAGGAGACTTATATGTTAATTTCTAACAAGTCGTCTTTTATCGCTCTGCTGGAGAGTTTTGGACTGGAAGCTCCAAAACAGATTAATGATCCCTGCGAGTTGGATATCCCATTCGTTGCCAAGCCGCTACGGGAATTTTCCCAGCAATCTGGTGAAAAATTGTATCCGGAATTAATTTTAGATAATTGTGGCCTTAGTAAACATCAGAAAATAAAAAATAAGAGCGATTATTTCTATCAAAAATATATAGACGGTGCCAGCTATTACTTTCTGATGAGAGTTAACAAGGATGGTACGGCTCAGATTTGCTACCAGCGAAACTTATTGCAGCAGGCGAATGGTAAATCAATGATTGCTGCCCAAGCTTGCGATTGTCCTGATCTTCTTTTTGAACAACGGATTATTGATGCATTTACTAGCGTAGATTTCTACGGATTGGTAATGGTTGAAATTATGATTAGTGAAGGCAAGAGTTGGGTAATTGAAGCAAATCCTCGCTTGTGGGGACCTTTTCAGCTTGCTATCCAGCAAGGCATGTCGCCTGTAGATAATCTTGTTAATTCGAAAAAAGAAAATAAAAATACCAGTAACTATTTGTGGCTTAACGGATTAATTGAGACATGGGTCAAAGGTGGAAAGGTAAGGGACTATTTTTCACTGAATGAATCTTCTCTGTTTTTTATTTTAAAATCTATACCAAGAGACATCTATCTTCATAGGGATACCTGGCGTCTTTTTTTTCTGGAGTTGAGAAAAAACTTTTCCATGTATTATTTCAATAAATTAAATGTTTTTAAGTGGGTGAAGCGCAATGAATAATAATTTAATCGATGAAATTAAAGACAGATTGAAGTCAGAATCCAGTTCTGGCAAACATGCGCTGTACCAGGTATTGCCTGAAGAGCTACGTATTAGGCTTGGTCATGTTGATTATAATCCAGGTTCTCGTTCCGAAGAGGCACGCCTGGATTATATTAAAAATAAAATAAAAATCAAAGACAAGGTGATATTTGATATTGGATGTAACCTGGGTTTTTTCTCACTCTCGTTTCTCAGTTTAGGCGCGGCGCATTTAATCTGTTATGAAGGCAATAAAAACCATGCCGACTTTGTGAAGCAAGCTGCAAATTTACTGGGATACCAAGAAGTAATTACAGTTAACAATAGTTATTATGAGTTTTCAGACTCCTCACTAAGAGCCGATGTTGGCTTGCTTCTAAACGTTTTACACCATGTTGGCGATGACTATGGTGATGCATCCGTTTCAAAAAATAATGCCAGGCATAAAATAATTGAACAGCTAAATAAGGTATCTGAAAGCTGTGAAACATTGATTTTTCAGTTAGGGTTTAACTGGCGCGGTGATAGTAAACTTCCACTTTTTACAACAGGTACAAAAAAAGAGTTGATTGAGTTTATCACTGAAGGAATTGAAGGGTTTTGGCAGATTGAGAGTATTGCTGTAGCTCAAGTTAAGACGGATAAAGAGGTTGTTTATGAGTCGATCAATGAAGGCAATCTGCAGCGGGACGATGCTTTAGGCGAGTTTCTTAATCGGCCTTTATTTATCCTTAAAAGTTTGCGTTATAAACGTAATTAATTTCTGCTGATATTTAACCTCAGTAAGCGGTGATGCGATGAAAGAGAATAAACTGGTTTCAATAATAATACCAGCATATAAAGGTGATTTCTTTGAACTGTCTTTGCAAAGTGCTGTGCAGCAAGATTATCCTGCGGTTGAAATAATAGTTTGCGATGACAGTGATAGCGATTTAATTAGTAACGTTGTCAGGAAATATCAAAACACTACGCCTGTAAAAATATCATATTATAAGAATGAGCAAAGATTACAGGAAATTGGCAATGTCAGACGCTGCCTGTCACTTTCTAACGGTGAGTATGTCAAGTTTCTTTATGACGACGACATTTTACGTAAAGATTGCGTTTCTAAACTGATGAAAGCATTCACTGCCTCTTCGGATATAGTGTTAGCTTCCTCGCGCCGCCAGAGGATCAATGAGCAAGGCGATGTTCTTCCTGATATCATGGCCACAGCATATCCTTTTCGTGGAGATGTTATCATTGAAGGGCGAGATTTAATCGCGTTCCTTAGTGATTATATCATCAATTTCATTGGTGAACCTTCATGTGTGCTTTGCCGCCACCAGGACTTAGTAGATCTGGGAGATGAATTATTCTTTCTGAATGGAAAGCGCATGCGTTATCTGGGGGATGTGGCGATTTATGTCAATTTACTCAGTAAAGGAAATTTTGCTTTTCTCAGTGAACCACTTTCGCAATTCCGTATCTCAGAACAGCAAGTCAGCCAGATGGCCGCTTCGGATCAGGAAGCTGTGGCTACAACTTACCAACAATTTCCATTAATGATCGAGAAATTGGGTTGGTACAAAGGCGATCATATCACCAACCAGACAGTGCGCGCATCTGCTCTTACTCATCCAGGAAATTATATTGAATGTAATTTGCTCGCGGCGCTGAGTAGTGCTTTGCATCTTTCAGGTGGCAGTCGTGCTAACAAGAACCTTGATGACTGGTTAAAAAGTCGGGAAATAACGAAAGTCCAGTCTGCTTATATAGAAAATCACCTGTCTTCAATTTCAATTAATAAAGTTGTTGTATATGTGCTTGCCAGAGAAGCAGATAATGAAAGTATTAATGTCACACTAGATAGCCTGGAGAAAAATGCCACACCAGGATTAATAATTCATCCAGTGCTGATCAATGCAAATTTAATTGATTTTACCTCCATTGAGAATCTGAAGAATAGCGATCTGAATGAGTTTGAGCTTGTTAATCAACATTTGTCAGAAGCTACAGTTGACTGGGTTCTCATTCTTAAAGCAGGCTCTATTTTGACTAGCAGTGGTTTATTGCAAATGTCGTTCGCCCTGCCTGATGCGAAAGGATGTGCTGCAGTTTATGCTGATGAGCTTTATCATCAATCTGGTGAGGTGACAGGCTCATCATTTCGGCCTGACTTCAATCTTGATTTGTTACTAAGCCACCCTGCGGAAATGGCAAAACACTGGCTTTATAATCGAAATGTGCTGTTGAATGTGGGTGGATTTGACCCAGCCTACCGTAAAGCATCTGAGTTCGAACTTATTGTTCGTCTGGTCGAGCAATATGGTATCAATAGTATTGGTCATCTGCCAGAACCTCTGGTTATTTCTGAAAGTTTTTTATTAACTGACGAACCAGAGTATCGGGATATTCTTCAGAAGCATTTGCACAGGCGTGGATACACAAAAGGTTGGGTGAAAAACACATGGCCTGGTTTATATAGCCTTCGCTACGAACACGCAAATCAGCCGCTGGTTTCAATTATCATTCCTACTAAAGATCAATTGCCAGTACTCATCACGTGTGTCACTTCTCTTTTAGAAAAGACGCATTATAAAAACTACGAAATTATTGTCGTAGATAATAACAGTGAAACCGCTGAAGCGCAGCAGTGGCTGGCCGGATTAGCTGAAATTGATCCGAAACGCATAAGAGTACTTAGTTATCCCCACCCCTTCAACTACTCGGCCATAAATAATTTTGCAGCTCGTGAAGCCCGTGGTGAGTATTTGGTTTTACTCAATAATGATACAGCAATAATCAATGAAAACTGGTTAGACGAGCTGTTGAATCACGCACAACGGCCCGAAGTTGGGATCGTTGGGGCCAAATTACTTTATCCTGATGGTCGTGTACAGCATGCTGGTGTAATTCTCGGTTTACGTGGTCCAGCTGAGCATCCTTTTATTGGTGAAGCTGCAGACGCACCTGGTTATATGCGCCGCCTGTTGGTTGACCAAAACTACGCCGCTGTTACGGCTGCGTGTCTGATGATTCGTGCAGAAATTTACAGAGAAGTAGGTGGACTCAACGAAGAAGACTTTAAGGTTTCATATAACGATGTTGATCTATGTTTAAAAGTACGTGAATCTGGATATTTAACCGTATGGACACCTCACGCTGTGGTAATGCATGAAGGTAGCGTGAGCCAAAAGCGAGTCGATAAAACAACGCAGGAAAAAAAGATCCGCAGATTTACTGATGAGCAGGATGCTTTTTATCGCCGCTGGATGCCATTAATTGCAAATGATCCTGCATACAACGCTAATCTTTCACTCAATGGTAATGGTTTTGAACTTGAGCAAGGTGATGCTTTAACCTGGCGGCCGCTCTCATGGAAACCAATGCCTGTAATTACCGCATTAATGGCGGATTTTACCGGATGTGGTCAATATAGAATCATTCAGCCACTGAATGCAATGATCTCAGAAGGGCTGGTTGAGGGCAGATTAACGGATGTAATGCAACATGCTTCGGAACTTGCCCGTTATGCACCGGACAGTATAGTGTTGCAAAGGCAGATCACTCCTGAATCGCATGAGTGGTTAAATCGATTGAAGGTGTTACCTGACATTTTTAAAGTTTTCGAGCTTGACGACTACTTACCTAATTTACCGATGAAGAGCATTCATCGTGAACATATGCCTAAAGATATTTTGAAGTCGATTCGTAAAAGTCTCAGTTTGGTAGATCGTTTCATCGTTTCTACCTCAGCGCTGGCAGATGCGTTTTCAGGCGCTCATGCTGATATCAGAGTGGTGGAAAACCGACTTCCGCCAGCTACATGGGGCAACCTGACTAGTTTGCGAGGGCAAAGTAAAAAACCGCGGGTGGGTTGGGCAGGAGGCTCAAGCCATACAGGCGATCTGGAAATGATTTATGATGTGGTAAAGACTCTTTCGGATCGAGTGGAGTGGGTATTCTTCGGCATGTGTCCAGCTAAATTGCGTCCATATATTCACGAATATCATCAGGGCGTTGAGATTAAAGACTACCCAGAAAAACTCGCATCATTAAATCTGGATCTGGCGTTAGCGCCGGTTGAAGATAATTTATTTAACCGCTGTAAGAGTAATTTACGTCTGCTTGAATATGGCGCCTGTGGTTTTCCAGTCATTGCAAGCGACGTTGAGTGTTATCGCTATAACCTGCCAGTGACTTTAGTACGTAACCGTTACAAAGACTGGATTGAAGCCATCGAAATGCACCTGAACGATCGTGATACGTCCTGGCTTATGGGTGATGCGCTGCGCGAGGCAGTAAGAAGTGACTGGCTGTTGACGGGCGAACCGTTAAGGCAGTGGGCAAAGCTCTGGTTGCCTGATTAAGTGAATAAAAAACCCGGTTTAATCCGGGTTTTTTTATGCATGAAGCAAATCAGCTATCGTGTTATCAGGCGATAGCTGAACTTTCACTCTGCGGAAAAAAATCCGCGGTAAGTTTATTTTGCCAGTCCGATGCCTCAACCCCCAGCGCCGCTATCCGCGCGGTGTTCATTACGCTGTTTACCGGCCTTGCCGCTGCCATCGGATATTGCGCACTGCCAATCCCTTTCACCAGCACATCCCGCTGCGCGGCCACAAAAATCGCCTGGGCGAATTCGCACCAGCTGACCGCCACATCGCCACAGTAGTGATAAACGCCGGCGGCTTCCGCACGGGATGCCAGGGTGATAATCGCCTGTGCCAGATCGCCGGCATAGGTCGGGCAGCCGGACTGATCGTTCACCACGCTGATTTCGCTGCGGGTTTCTGCCAGCCGCAGCATGGTTTTGACAAAGTTTGCACCGTACTCACTGAACACCCATGAGGTGCGAATCACTACGGCGTCCGGCAGCACGGAGAATACACGTTTCTCACCCTCCCATTTGCTCAGTCCGTAGAAATTAATCGGGCAGGGCAGATCGCTTTCGGTATAAGGCGTTTTTTTACTGCCATCAAACACATAATCGGTGGAGAGATGAATCAAGCGGGTGCCCTGCTGGTGAGCGGCGATGGCGAGATTTTCCGGGCCGATGGCGTTGACCTTCATGGCGCGGATACGGTCGGTTTCTGCCTTATCGACCGCGGTATACGCGGCGGCATTGATGATCACATCGGGACGGAATTTCTTCACCACCCGTTCCACCGCCGGGCGGTCGGTAATATCTAACTCGGCAGAGCCACAGGCCAGCAGCACCCACTCTGCCGGCACCCGATCCAGTAAACAACGGCCAAGCTGGCCATAAGCACCGGTTAACAAAACGCGCATTGCACTAACTCCTGCAGGGAGAGTCCTTGTTGATCTTTTACCGATAGCAGAGGCGTCGCTACCGGCCATTGCACCGCAATTTCAGCGTCATTCCACATCAGGCAGGCTTCATCCTGTGGGTTGTAGTAATCAGTACATTTGTATTCGAAGTCAGCGACCTCGGAGAGCACCACAAAACCATGTGCCAGACCCGGTGGGATCCACAGCTGGGTTTTGTTCTCTTCAGACAGCTCCAGCCCGGTCCATTGGCCAAAGGTGGGCGAATCCGCACGGATATCGACGGCAACGTCAAACACCGCGCCGCGTACCACGCGCACCAGTTTGCCTTGCGGCTGGGTTTTCTGAAAATGCAGCCCGCGCAGCACGTTACGCGCCGAACGGGAGTAGTTGTCCTGCACAAAATCCAGGTCGATATCCAGCAGTTGCTGATAACGCCGCTTCTCAAAGGTTTCGAGGAAGAAGCCGCGGGCATCGCCAAACACTTTAGGCTGGATAATTTTTACATCAGCAATTTTCGTGGTGATGACCTCCATCTCACTCCTCCACCAGCATCTTCAGATAGTGACCATACTGCGTTTTGCCGAGATAGGCGGCGCGCTGCAGCAGCGACTCGCTGCCGATCCAGCGCTTGCGCCAGGCGATCTCTTCCAGACAGGCAATTTTGAAGCCCTGGCGCTTTTCAATGGTATGAATGAAGTGTGACGCTTCGAGTAAGCTCTCGTGGGTACCGGTGTCGAGCCAGGCAAAGCCACGTCCCAGCACTTCGACGTTGAGCAACCCATCGTCGAGATACATCTGATTGAGGGTGGTAATTTCCAGCTCGCCGCGGGGAGAAGGGCGAACTTCCCGCGCCATGGCGCAGACGTTTTTATCGTAAAAATAGAGGCCGGTGACGGCATAGTTCGATTTTGGCTGTGGCGGTTTTTCTTCAATGGAAAGCGCGCGGAATTGCTTATCAAACTCCACCACGCCGAAGCGCTCGGGATCCATCACCTGATAACCAAATACCGTAGCGCCCTGCGGCCGCGCGACCACGTCTTCAAGCTTTTTACCAAAGCTTTGCCCAAAGAAAATGTTATCGCCCAGCACTAATGCGCAGCGCTCACCGGCAATAAAAGACTCACCGATGATAAACGCCTGCGCCAGGCCATCGGGCGATGGCTGCACCGCGAACTGCAGATTGACGCCGAAATGGCTGCCGTCGCCCAGCAAACGCTGGAATCCCGCCAGATCTTCAGCGGTAGTAATCACCAGGATGTCACGAATGCCTGCCAGCATCAGCACCGAAAGTGGATAGTAAATCATCGGTTTGTCATAAACCGGTAACAGCTGCTTCGATACGCCACAGGTTACAGGATGCAGGCGGGAACCTGTCCCGCCCGCCAGCACTATACCTTTCATCATTGCCTTCCTTATTACGCGTCTCTGCTCTCCACAGAGTCATGCTGTGAGCATACGAGCGCGCAGGAATAATTGATGGCGCGAATAACCGATAAAAAAGCGGGCATTGCCGGGGATAAGCGGAAGGAGAGAAAAGCAGCGGGTGGGCATTCCTGCTGAGCTAAATCAAATTGGGCTGTTGTGCGGCAGACGATTTCCCCTTGCGCATCATAACCTCAAAAAAGTAACCATCCTGTTACAGCCTGGGTCAGAACTGCCGATAACCCTCTTCAGAATCATTCCAATTTTTAAGCTCTATTTTTCCTGTTTCTGGGGTGTCTATGCGCTTCAATTATGACTTGTTACCGGGTGAGCAACTGACCTTCGATGAGATCGCGCTGCGCTATGCGCAGCAGCATCCTGATGAGAAGGAACTCACCGCCCGCGGGTTGCTCAGCCCGTCAACCAGCTACCGCAACCTGGTGATCCGCGCGCTGTTTGCGCAGGAGGAGCTGAACAGTCCGCTGGAGGATCTGCTGTTCGTCTCCGACGATAACGAGCGCAAAAACTACCTGCGCCGCTTCGAGCATTACCTTAAAAACCAGCAGGCGTTTCTCTATTTTCGTCGTAACGATGAAGCGCGTAAAAGCGGACGCTGGAAAGTGATCGGCGAAACCCGGGTCTACGCGATGCTCGATCCCCGCTCGGCGGAAGCGCAAAACCTGCTCAACAGCCGCGGTTTCAAGCTGGTGCTGATGCGTCAGACCGAAGAGGATGAGTACTGGCAGCTGTTCGATCCGCAGGCGCACCCGTGTTTCCCGCTGTCGCGCAAGATCCAGTTTTTAGTGGTGCTCAGCACGCCACAGCAGAAAATGCCCAGCGCGGTGATGCCGGGTACTGAAGTGGGGCGGCGCGTCAAAGCGAAAGTGTTCCAGCGCGCCAGCCAGGCGGAGTTCAGCGCGGCGGTGAAGGCGCGCTATGGTGGCTGCATTATTACCGGCACGCGCTTAACCGAGCGCCACAGCTGGCCGTGGGTGGAAGCCTGCCATATCGACACCCAGGAGAATGAAGAGGGCTTCCTGGCGGATAACAGCGTCGACAACGGCCTGTTCCTGCGCAGCGACCTGCAGCGGCTGTTTATCAACAAAATGATTAGCATTGACGCAGAAACCGGTCAGGTGCTGTTTAATTCCGCGCTGGAATGCGACGAGTCCATTAGCCCTTTTTATCAGGCGCTTGAGGGCAAAACCTGTGCGCTGTGGGACGCCGTCCCGCCTGGCACAAGGCAGCGGCTGCGTAATCTGCGCTGAACCTGCGCACAATGGCGGTGCGATCCACCGCCATCCATAACAAATTTGAAATAACCTCGCTTTTGCCTGCCTATTCTGCCAATCGAAACCGCTACAGAATTGGATAATCATGCCGATAACTTTATTAACGCAGGGTAGTCAACGTGAACGATCTCTATACCGCCGATGGCGTGATGGATAAACATTCGCTCTGGCAGCGCTACGTTCCTCTGGT
Source organism: Type-C symbiont of Plautia stali (assembly GCF_059730935.1). Lineage (NCBI taxonomy): Bacteria > Pseudomonadati > Pseudomonadota > Gammaproteobacteria > Enterobacterales > Enterobacteriaceae > Type-C symbiont of Plautia stali. The sequence continues at coordinate 1,761,971 of NZ_AP035923.1, forward strand.
GCGGCATGAAGCGCTGCGCCTGCAGGTGCGTTTGCCAGCCAGCGTTGAGCTTGACGATCTGCTGCAGGCCGGTGGTATTGGCTTACTGAATGCCGTGGAGCGCTATGACGCGCTGCAGGGCACCGCCTTTACCACCTACGCCGTGCAGCGTATCCGGGGCGCAATGCTGGATGAGCTGCGCAGCCGCGACTGGGCACCACGCAGCGTACGTCGTAATGCGCGCGAGGTGGCCGGCGCCATGCATCAGGTAGAGCAAGCGTTGGGGCGCGCGGCTACCGAGCAGGAAGTGGCTGAGCGGTTGAATGTTTCGCTGGAAGAGTACCGGCAGATTCTGCTGGATACCAATAACAGCCAGCTTTTCTCGTACGACGAGTATCGGGAAGAACACGGCGACAGTGCGGAACTGGTCACGGAGGGGCATGAGGAAGCCAACCCGTTGCATCAGTTAATGGAAGGAAACCTGCGTGAACGCGTGATTGAAGCGATTGAGGCGTTGCCTGAACGCGAAAAATTGGTGCTCACACTGTACTACCAGGAAGAACTGAACCTGAAAGAGATTGGCGCGGTGCTGGAAGTGGGGGAATCCCGCGTCAGCCAGTTGCACAGTCAGGCGATCAAACGCCTGCGGGCCCGTTTGACGGGAGCGCGCTAACAGACTCAGTTCCTGGGGAACCAAAAATAAAAAAACCGGGGACTCAGCAATGGGAGCCAAAGTTAAAGCCAGACCGTTAAGTCGCTACCTTAAAGACTACAAACACAGCCAAAGCAACTGTTCACACTGTGGCAAAGTTTTAGACCGTATGGCGTTAGTGTTCCGCGGCCAGATCATCAATAAAGAGGCCATCGCACGCATGGACCAGATGATTGACGATCAGGTATGGATGAAACTCCAGCCGGAACTGACGGCGCTGTGCCGTTTCTGCAGCGATATTTTTTGTAATACCCATCCGAATTACTTCGATATCATGGCGTTCAAACAATATCTGTTTGAGCAGACCGAGATGAGTCACAGTACCATTCGTGAATATGTGGTGCGTCTGCGTCGTCTTGATGACATGCTGAAAGCGAAAAATTTCCCGGCAGAAAGGTTACGGGGCAACAGCTGGCATGAGTGTCTGCAAAACGATCTGCCCGATGCGGGCAACAATAACTACCGTATTGCACTGCGCAAATATGACCAGTTCTTAGGCTGGCAGCGCGGCTAAGGGTGATTCAGCCCCGGTTACTGGTGAGCATGCCAGCAACCGGGGCGCGTCGCGATCAATTCCGGATGCGACTTTTCTCATCTTCTGCAACACTGTAGGGATAACTGCACATTGCCCGAATGGAGGCTGCATTGTCCTTACATCTTCTGCACCAGTTTCCCCGTCTTGAACTGCTTGGCGCACCGACGCCGTTAGAGCATTTGCCACGCCTGTCTGATTACCTCGGACGCGATATCTTTATTAAACGTGATGACGTCACGCCGGTGGCGCTGGGCGGTAACAAGCTGCGTAAACTGGAGTTTCTCGCTGCCGATGCGCTGCGTGAAGGCGCCGATGTGCTGCTGACCGCCGGCGCGATCCAGTCCAACCACGTGCGCCAGACGGCAGCCGTGGCGGCGCGTCTGGGCCTGAAGTGCGTGGCGCTGCTGGAGAACCCGATTGGCACCGACGCCGCCAACTACCTGAGCAACGGCAACCGCCTGCTGCTGGACCTGATGGATGTCGAGGTCGTGATGGTTGATGCGCTGCACAATCCGCCGCAGCAGCTGGCAGAGCAGGCAGAACGGCTGGAAGCGCAGGGCTTCCGGCCTTACATTGTGCCGGTGGGCGGCTCGAATGCGCTTGGCGCGCTCGGCTACGTCGAATGCGCGCAGGAGATTGCCCATCAAAGCGAAGGCGTGGTGGATTTCGCTGCGGTGGTGGTGGCGTCGGGCAGTGCCGGGACGCATGCCGGGCTGGCGATCGGTCTGGAACAGCTGCTGCCGAATAGCGAGCTGGTGGGCGTTACGGTGTCGCGCAAGGTTGAGGCGCAGCTGCCGGTGGTGGAGCGCATTCGCAGCGCGCTGGCACAGCAGCTGGAGCTGGAAGCGCGTGCGCCGCTAACCCTGTGGGATGACTATTTTGCGCCGCGCTACGGCGAACCCAATGACGAAGGCATGGAAGCGGTGCGCCTGCTGGCGCGGCTGGAGGGCATTATGCTCGACCCGGTCTACACCGGCAAAGCGATGGCGGGTCTGATCGATGGCATCAGCCAGAACCGTTTCCGCCGGGAAGGGCCGCTGCTGTTTGTGCATACCGGCGGCGCACCGGCGTTATTTGCTTATCATCCTTCGGTATGAGACAGCAGCAAAAAAAGGTTTATAATCCAGCGGTTATTACAAAGAGCACATGCCGGAGCGGCACCCTTTATTGCGAGATAAAGCGCCGCGCCCAAAATGAGCGTTAATTAACCATAAGCACACAACACATCACAATAATGGGGTAAACATGGCTTTCTCTCCGATTCGTCGCCAGCTGGTGATGGGAATGATGGCGGTCGCACTGGTGGCGGGCGTGAACGTAAAAAGCTTTGCGGCAGAAGATTTGCTGGCGCAGGTCAAGAGCAAAGGTGAGCTGCGCGTCGGGCTGGAAGGCACCTATCCGCCGTTCAGCTTCCAGGATGAAAACGGCAAGCTGACCGGTTTTGAAGTCGAGTTTGCCCAGGAGCTGGCAAAACACCTCGGCGTGAAAGCGGATCTCAAACCGACCAAATGGGACGGTATGCTGGCCTCGCTGGATTCCAAACGTATCGACGTGGTGATCAACCAGGTGACCATCTCCGACGAGCGCAAGAAGAAGTATGACTTCTCCACGCCGTACACCATCTCCGGCGTGCAGGCGCTGACGCTGAAGAAGAACGCGGGCTCCATCACCAAACCGGAAGATCTGTCCGGCAAGAAAGTCGGCGTGGGTCTCGGTTCTAACTATGAGCAGTGGCTGCGCGACAACGTCAAAGGCGTGGATATCCGTACCTATGATGATGACCCAACCAAATATCAGGATCTGCGTTCAGGCCGCGTTGATGCCATTCTGGTCGACCGCTTAGCCGCGCTGGATCTGGTGAAAAAAACCGGCAATACCATGGCGGTGGCTGGCCCGGCGTTCTCCCGTCTGGAAGCGGGCGTGGCGCTGCGCAAAGGCAATGAATCGCTGCTGAAAGCGATTGATGGTGCGATTGCCGACATGCAGAAAGATGGCTCGCTGAGCAAGCTGTCTGAGAAGTGGTTCGGCGCGGACGTCACGAAATAATGCAGGAAAGTTTACAGCTGGTGCTGGATTCAGCACCTTTTCTGCTGAAAGGCGCGCTGTTCACGCTGCAGCTGAGTATCGGCGGGATGTTCTTCGGCCTGATACTCGGCTTCGTGCTGGCACTGATGCGCCTGTCACGCTTCTGGCCGGTCAACTGGCTGGCGCGTTTCTATGTGTCGATCTTTCGCGGCACGCCGCTGATCGCCCAGCTGTTTATGATCTACTACGGTCTGCCGCAGTTTGGCATTGAGCTCGACCCGATTCCGTCGGCGATGATTGGTTTGTCGCTCAACACCGCGGCCTATGCCTCGGAATCGCTGCGTGGCGCGATTGCGGCTATTGAGCGCGGTCAGTGGGAAGCGGCCGCCAGCATCGGCATGACGCCGTGGCAGACGCTGCGTCGCGTTATTCTGCCGCAGGCGGCGCGCACCGCGCTGCCGCCGCTCGGTAACAGCTTTATCAGCCTGGTGAAAGATACCTCGCTGGCGGCCACCATTCAGGTGCCGGAGCTGTTCCGGCAGGCGCAGCTGATCACCTCGCGCACGCTGGAAGTGTTCACCATGTATCTGGCGGCTTCGCTGATTTACTGGGTGATGGCTACGGTGCTGTCGGCGCTGCAAAACCGGCTGGAAGCGCACGTCAATCGTCAGGATCGGGAGGCAAGATGAGTGCAATTGAAGTCCGTCAGCTGGTGAAACAGTTTCACGGCCAGACGGTGCTGCACGGTATCGACCTCGATGTCGCGCCCGGCGAAGTGGTGGCGATCATCGGTCCGAGCGGTTCGGGCAAAACCACGCTGCTGCGCAGTATTAATCTGCTGGAAGTGCCGGAAAGCGGCCAGGTCAAAGTCGGTGACATCAGCATCGACGCAAGCCTCGGCCTGCATAAGCAGAAGGATAAAGTGCGGCAACTGCGCCAGCAGGTCGGCTTTGTGTTCCAGAACTTCAATCTGTTCCCGCACCGTTCGGTGCTGGAGAACATCATTGAAGGGCCGGTGATCGTCAAAGGCGAAGCGAAGGCGGAAGCCATTGCGCGCGCACGCACGCTGCTGGAGAAGGTCGGTCTGCACGGTAAGGAAGAGAGTTTCCCGCGCCGGCTTTCCGGCGGTCAGCAGCAGCGCGTCGCAATTGCCCGGGCGCTGGCGATGCGTCCGCAGGTGATTCTGTTCGATGAGCCAACCTCGGCGCTGGATCCTGAACTGGTGGGCGAGGTGCTCAGCACCATCCGCGCGCTGGCGCAGGAGAAACGCACTATGGTGATCGTTACGCATGAGATGAGCTTCGCGCGTGACGTCGCCGATCGCGCCATCTTTATGGATCAGGGGCGTATTGTGGAGCAGGGCCCGGCTAAAGCGCTGTTCAGCAATCCGCAGCAGGCACGCACCCGGCAATTTCTCGACAAGTTTCTCAATCAATAATCTCTCCGGGCCGGTTCGCTGGCCCGAATTATTTTCCCGCTAGCAAAATATTAAATACCGCGCTTACCTTTTTGACGCATTAATAAATTTATTTCCCGTCGATATAATTAATGCTGGTTTACTCCGCTGCGGAATGTTCTTAATTTCCGTGCGGCAATACGTGCGCGGCGCACCGTCAAATTATGCCATGAATGCTTAAATAACAGCTATTCACGGCTAACCCGCCGGGCGGTCAATTTATCTCTGGTACTGTAAAGTATTGTTATATCAGGACCAGCGTAAAAGTTTTAGGAGTTTCGCTAGAGTCAGCCCCTGCTGCTTGTTGAATAATCGTTGAATAACCATAAAGGCTTCACTGCCTGTTTCTTCATTCTTCTCCTTTAAGACCTACACCGCAGCAGGAGTCAAAAATATGAATAACGCCAGGAAAGAAGATATTGCATGGGTGAATACCCTGAAAGGGGTGTGCATATTGCTGGTGGTGCTGTACCACACCGTATTACCCGGCTTTGAAGGCACGGTTAAATATCTCAGCGCCGGCTGGATTCCGGCGGAAATATGGGTGCAGTTTAATACGGTGTTATCACCGTTGCGTATGCCCGCCTTTTTCTTCGTCTCCGGCCTGCTTGCCACCAACGGCATTCTCAACCGGCCGTGGAAACAGGTGTTTACCAGCCGCATTACCAATCTGTTCTATCTCTATGTGCTGTGGGGCTTTATTCAGTGGTGGTCGATTGTCGGCATTTCGACTGAAATCACCGGCCAGCGTATCTCGCAGAACCTCAACGCGGCTTACGCCGGTTCGCTGCTGGAGTTCCTTAAGCTGACCTTCCTGGCGATGAGCACCTCGTGGTACCTGTACGGTCTGGCGATCTACTTCCTGTGCGCCAAAATCTTCCGTCAGCACAAAGTGGCGCTGCTGGTGGCGGCGGTGGTGCTGAATTATCTGGCGGTGGAGAAGATCATTCCCTACTGGGGACCGCAGAGCGTGGCGCAGTATTTCCTGTTCTTCCTGCTGGGCGCGTTCTGGAGCCCGCTGATGTTGCGCCTGAGTCAGCTGCGCCGCGAGAACCTTCTGCCGTGGGCCGCGCTGGCGGCGCTGTCCGGTCTGCACGTGATTTTTGGCCTCGATAAGAGCCTGTTCATGTGCATCATCGCGGTGCTGGTGAGCGTGGCGGCGTGCCGCTGGCTCAACGCGCACTTCAGCATGCGTTACTTCAACTGGATTGGCCGCAACACGCTGCAGATCTACGTTATCCACCGCATTTTTATTGAGTTCTTCGGCATGTCGGCGATTCTGTTTGCGCAGCGCCATCATCTGTTTGAGCAGGCGTGGTTTGCACTGCTGTGGGCGTGCTTCTATCCGCTGGCAATTGTCGGCATCTGTTCGCTGTGTTCGGTGGCGGTGTGGTCGCTGACCAACCGTGGGCTGGGGCAGTCGCTGTTTGTGTTCCCGACGCTGATTGGTTTGAAACGCAGTAAGTCGGTGGCGTGATGCTCGCAGGTAAGGTTTAAAGTGGTACAAAAACGACGGAACGTTTCGTAGCGGCGCGATTCATCGCACAATGAATTGCGCCGCTACGGCCTTATTGCAACTTACGGTGTCCTTCACCGATCTCCATTACGCCATCCATGGCGATCCTGCTTTATTTAACCAATGGTCATCAGGCTGGCGTTGCCGCCGGCGGCCGCGGTATTGACGCTCAGCGAGCGCTCAATCAGCAGACGTTCCAGCAGCAGATTGGTCTCGCCGCGGGCAAAGCCCTGCACTGACACAATCGCGCCTTCGCGGGCGGCAATCTGTTCGCACAGGCTGCGCAGCTGATCGGCATCGCCGTGATAGATCACCGCATCAGACTCCGCCGCCAGCACATCTTTCGCCAGCGTGATGCGCGCCTGCACCGCAGCCGGCAGCGACTGGCGCAGCGTCCGGTGCAGCTCGTCATCCTGCCACAGTGCCTGGCTACCGACGCTGGTGACCGCCGCCAGCTGAATCAGCGCATCCTGCTGGTTATCTGCGATACACAGCACCCGATCGCGCGGCAGCAGCGTAAAGGTGTTGCGCTCACCGGTCGGGCCTGGCAGCAGTCGCACGGTTCCGGCCTGGCTCAGCGCATCGTAACGCTGACATAGCGCCAGCAGTTCCGGCTTATCCTGTGCCCAGCTCTGCAATGCCTGATGCGCGCTCAGCAGCGTAGTGCGCACGCTGCTGTCCACTGGCCGTTCGGCATCCTGACGATCAAAGGTGATGCGCAGAGCACCGTCCGGACGATGAGCCAGCAGGCGGTAAAGATAGAGCGGACCGCCGGCTTTCGGACCGGTGCCCGACAGGCCTTCGCCGCCGAACGGCTGTACGCCGACCACCGCGCCGACCATGTTACGGTTAACGTACAGGTTGCCGACTTTCGCCCCGGCCGTCACCTGCGCAATGGTTTCATCGATTCGGGTATGCACGCCGAGCGTCAGGCCATAGCCCGAGGCGTTGATCTGCTCAATCAGCTGCGGCAGGTTGTTGCGCGCAAAGCGCACCACGTGCAGCACCGGACCGAACACCTCTTTATCCAGATCGCTGACCTGGTCGAGCTCAATCAGCGTCGGTTTGATAAAGGTGCCGCTGTGCCACTCTTTGCTGTCCTGCGGATGCTCCTGCACCGCCTGATACACAGTAAAGCCTTTATTGCGCATCGCCTGGATATGGCGCTCGATGTTGGCTTTGGCTTCAGCGTCGATCACCGGACCGACGTCGGTCGACAGACGCTCCGGATTGCCCATGCGGCATTCGGCCATGGCACCACGCAGCATCTTCAGCGTGTGGTCAGCCACATCGTCCTGGATGCACAGCAGACGCAGCGCCGAGCAGCGCTGACCGGCGCTGTCAAACGCGGACGCCACGATATCCACCACCACCTGTTCGGTCAGCGCCGAAGAGTCGACGATCATGGCGTTCATGCCGCCGGTTTCGGCGATCAGCGGCGTCGGACGACCCTGCGGATCGAGGCGGCCAGCGAGGTTGCGCTGCAGCAGGGTGGCGACCGCCGTTGAGCCGGTGAACATCACGCCGCGCACCCGCTCGTCGCCGGTCAGCTGAGCACCCACCGTTTCGCCCTGACCGGGCAGCAGTTGCAGCACGCCGGCCGGTACGCCGGCATCCAGCATGATCTGCACTGCCTGCGCGGCAATCAGCGGCGTCTGCTCGGCGGGTTTCGCCAGCACGCTGTTGCCAGCCGCCAGGGCGGCGGCAATCTGGCCGGTGAAGATCGCCAGCGGGAAGTTCCACGGGCTGATGCACACTACCGGACCGAGCGGGCGATGGGTTTCGTTATCGAAATCGTCACGCACCATGCCGGCGTAGTAGTAGAGGAAGTCTACCGCTTCGCGCACTTCGGCAATGGCGTTGTTGTAGGTTTTACCCGCCTCACGCACCAGCAAACCAATCAGCTGCTGCATCTGGTCTTCCATCGCCTGAGCGGCACGTTCGAGGATCGCGGCGCGCTCCTGCGGCGGCGTGGCGAACCAGATCGGTCCGGCATTCACCGCGGCATCCAGCGCACAGGAGACCTCTTCAGGGGTGGCTTCCCGCACACTGCCGACGATATCCGCCGGCGTAGCCGGGTTGATCACCGCGCGGCTGCTGCCGGTGCCCAGCTCGCCATCAATGATCGGCTGAGCCTGCCACGGCTGGCTGGCGCTGGAGAGCAGGGCGCTGGAGAGCGACGCCAGGCGGTGTTCGTTGGCCAGATCCAGACCGGCAGAGTTAACACGCTTGTCGCCATACAGATCGCGCGGCAGCGGGATCTTCGGATGCGGCAGGCCAATGGCGCCTTCTGCGACACCCATTTTTTCCACTGCAGCCACCGGATCGGCCACCAGCTCGTCAATCGGCAGCGTGTTGTCAGCGATGCGGTTGACGAACGAGGTATTGGCGCCGTTTTCCAGCAGGCGACGCACCAGGTAGGCCAGCAGCGTTTCGTGGGTACCGACCGGCGCATAAATCCGGCACGGCCGGTTCAGCTTGCCATCGGCCACTTTGCCCACTACCTGCTCGTACAGCGGTTCGCCCATGCCGTGCAGGCACTGGAACTCGTACTGGCCAGGATAGTAGTTGTTGCCCGCCAGCTGATAGATCGCCGCCAGCGTGTGGGCGTTGTGGGTAGCAAACTGCGGATAAATCAGGTTAGGCACCGCCAGCAGTTTACGCGCGCAGGCGAGGTAGGAGATGTCGGTGTACACCTTGCGGGTGTAAACCGGATAGCCTTCAAGGCCTTCCATCTGCGCGCGCTTGATTTCGCTATCCCAGTAAGCGCCTTTCACCAGACGGATCATCAGACGACGGCGGCTGCGCTGCGCCAGATCCACCAGCGCATCAATCACAAACGGACAGCGCTTCTGATAAGCCTGAATCACGAAACCGATGCCGTTCCAGCCTTCCAGCTCCGGCTCAAAACAGAGTTTTTCCAGCAGATCGAGCGACAGCTCCAGGCGATCGGCTTCTTCGGCATCGATGTTGATGCCGATGTCATACGAGCGCGCCAGCAGCGTCAGCGATTTCAGGATCGGATAAAGCTCTTCCATCACCCGCTCATACTGCGCGCGGCTGTAGCGCGGATGCAGCGCCGACAGCTTGATGGAAATGCCCGGACCTTCATAAATGCCGCGCCCGTTGGAGGCTTTACCAATAGCGTGGATCGCCTGCTGATAGGAGATCAGATAGGCTTTGGCATCGCTGGCGGTGAGTGCCGCTTCGCCCAGCATGTCATACGAGTAGCGGAAGCCTTTCTCTTCCAGCTTGCGCGCGTTGGCCAGCGCCTCGGCGATGGTTTCGCCGGTGACGAACTGTTCGCCCATCAGGCGCATCGCCATATCCACGCCTTTGCGGATCAGCGGTTCGCCGCTCTTGCCGATGATGCGGTTGAGCGATTTAGACAGGTTGGCTTCATTGTGCGTGGAGACCAGACGCCCGGTAAACAGCAGGCCCCAGGTGGCGGCGTTGACGAACATCGACGGGCTGCGGCCCAGATGGGACTGCCAGTTGCCGTTGCTGATTTTATCGCGGATCAGCGCATCGCGGGTGGGCTTGTCAGGAATACGCAGCAGCGCTTCCGCCAGACACATCAGCGCTACGCCTTCCTGAGACGAGAGCGAGAACTCCTGCAGCAGACTTTGCACCATGCCGGCGCGTCCGGTTGCCCCTTTTTGGTGCCGTAGCTTGTCCGCCAGGCTGTAAGCCAGCTGGTGGGTTTTCTCTGCCAGCGGGGCAGGGAGACGCGCCTGCTCCAGCAGCATCGGCACCGCATCGGTCTCCGGACGACGCCACGCGGCGGTGATGGCCGAGCGGCTGACCGACTGCGGCAAAATGTGTTCGGCGAAGTCGAGGAAAGGCTGGAAGCTCTCTTCCGGCACACGCTCATCGTCTGCGGCATCATTCAGCTGCAGCGGGATCTCCGCCAGCGTTTCTCCCGCTTCCAGCTGGCCGAGATAGTTAAAAATTGCCTGCTTGATCAGCCAGTGCGGCGTGCGGTCAATCTTTTGCGCCGCCAGTTTAATGCGATCGCGGGTGGCTTCATCCAGCTTCACCCCCATGGTGGTGGTTCCCATGATTTCCTCGTCCTCAAAGTGTGAATCAACTTCAGCGTGGGCTGCACTATCACTCATGTTGCAACTTTGTGCAACCGTGTTAAATGTGACCTCGGTTGCACGTTTTTAACCGGCTTTTTTGTTAACGCAGCAAAAGCGGCACAGAACTTGCTGCAAGAATCTCGCCAGAGTTGCAACCCACCGCAACAAAACGCATCCTGGCTGACATCAGGTGCAACTTAAAATGTGAACAGGCGCAACCTGTGAGCATGAAAAATGCAAAGTCAGGTGAAACCCAGGTAACAGCTGTGTTAAATGCATTGTGCGCGTCGCACCTTTGCGGCAGGATACCGCGCCTTATGAGAAATCGCTTTCTCTGGATGCGGTAAAGCTCTGACGTTATCCCGTTCCGGTAACGCAGGAAAAAAGATTTCTCTTAAGAGATCAAATAATAAGTGGAGAGACAGATGACAGTAAGTACACCGATGCTGGTGACATTTATCATTTACATCCTCGGGATGGTGTTGATTGGTTTTATCGCGTACCGCTCAACCAAAAACTTTGACGACTATATTCTGGGCGGTCGCAGCCTGGGCAGCGTGGTGACCGCGCTGTCGGCCGGGGCCTCAGACATGAGCGGCTGGCTGCTGATGGGACTGCCGGGCGCGATTTTTCTCTCCGGGATCTCTGAGAGCTGGATTGCCATCGGCCTGACGATTGGCGCGTGGCTGAACTGGAAAATTGTTGCGGGTCGCCTGCGCGTGCAGACCGAGCATCACAATAACGCCTTAACCCTGCCAGACTTTTTCACCAGCCGCTTCGAAGACCACAGCAAAATTCTGCGCGTCATCTCGGCACTGGTAATCCTGATCTTCTTCACCATTTACTGCGCCTCGGGCGTCGTGGCGGGTGCGCGCCTGTTTGAAAGCACTTTCGGCATGAGTTATGAAACCGCGCTGTGGGCTGGCGCGGCAGCAACCATTCTTTATACGCTGGTGGGTGGCTTCCTGGCGGTGAGCTGGACCGATACCGTACAGGCCAGCCTGATGATTTTTGCCCTGATTCTGACGCCGGTGATTGTGATTATCGCCGTCGGTGGCCTGGATGATTCGCTGGCCGTGATTGAAGCGAAAAGCCTGGAAAACCTCGATATGCTGAAGGGCCTGAACTTCGTGGCGGTGATTTCACTGCTCGGCTGGGGCCTCGGCTACTTCGGCCAGCCGCATATTCTGGCGCGCTTCATGGCCGCAGACTCGCACCGCTCTATTCGTACCGCACGCCGCATCGGCATGGCCTGGATGATCCTGTGCCTGGCCGGTGCCGTCGCGGTGGGCTTCTTCGGCATCGCCTATTTCCAGAACCATCCGGATCAGGCGGCGGGCGTGAGCGAAAACGGCGAGCGCGTGTTTATCGAGCTGGCACGTATTCTGTTCAACCCGTGGATCGCCGGTATTCTGCTGTCAGCCATTCTGGCGGCGGTGATGTCGACCCTGAGCTGTCAGCTGCTGGTGTGCTCGAGCGCGCTGACCGAAGACCTGTATAAAGGTTTCCTGCGTAAAAATGCCAGCCAGAAAGAGCTGGTGTGGGTTGGCCGTTTAATGGTGCTGGTGATTGCGCTGGTGTCGATTGCGCTGGCCTCCAACCCGGAGAACCGCGTGCTCGGCCTGGTGAGCTACGCCTGGGCAGGCTTTGGTGCTGCATTCGGTCCGGTGGTGCTGTTCGGTGTGTGCTGGAAGCGCATGACGCGCAACGGCGCGCTGGCCGGCATGATTATCGGTGCCGCCACGGTGCTGATCTGGAAGCAGTACGCCTGGCTCAATCTGTATGAAATCATCCCGGGCTTCCTGTTCGCCAGCATCGCGATTGTCGTGGTGAGCCTGGCCGGTCGCGAACCGTCGGCTGAAGCGCAGCAGCGTTTTATTGCTGCCGAAGCGGAATACAACACCAAATAACGGCGTTGGCCTGAATAAAGCGGGGAGCGCGAGTACCGTGCTCCCCGCACTGTTAGTGTCACGTCCTCTGCGCGCGATTTATCGCCTAATCTGTCACTCCGCTCTGACTTTCCCGCATCGTACCCTGACCCGCAAAAGCAAAATTAATTTCGCGCGGTGACTTGTATTTTCATCCGCGATAATGATAATCGATATCGTTCGCACTTTACGTATTTTTACCTAAGGCTTACCCTCCTTAACATTCAAGAGGTTGGTGATGTTCGTTCCCTTTCTCATTATGCTGCGCGAAGGTCTCGAGGCAGCACTCATCGTCAGCCTGATTGCCAGCTATCTCAAACGCACGCAGCGCAGCCAGTGGTTCCCCGCGATGTGGGCCGGCGTGTTTATTGCTGCGGTGTTGTGCCTCGCGCTCGGTATTTTCATCAACGAAACCACCGGTGAGTTCCCGCAGAAACAGCAGGAGCTGTTCGAGGGCATCGTGGCGGTAATTGCCGTGGTGATCCTCACCTCGATGGTGTTCTGGATGCGCAAGGTGTCGCGCAATATCAAAGCCACGCTGGAAAAATCCGTCGATCAGGCGCTGCAGAAGCCGGGCGGCAGCGGGTTGCCGCTGGTGCTGATGGTGTTCCTCGCCGTGGCGCGGGAAGGGCTGGAGTCGGTGTTCTTTCTGCTGGCGGCGTTTACCCAGGATGTTGGCTATGCGCCACCGATTGGCGCGGTGCTGGGTCTGGCGACCGCCATCGTGCTGGGCATGCTGATTTACTACGGCGGCGTGCGTCTTAACATGGCGCACTTCTTCCGCTGGACCAGCCTGTTCATCCTGCTGGTGGCGGCCGGACTGGCGGCGGGGGCGATCCGCGCCTTCCACGAGGCGGGACTGTGGAACCACTTCCAGGCGACCGCGTTTGACTTCAGCAACACGCTCTCGACCCATTCGATCTTTGGCACGCTGCTGGAAGGCATTCTGGGTTATCAGGAAGCGCCGAGCGTCAGCGAAGTGGCGGTATGGCTGATTTATCTGATCCCGGCGCTGCTGCTGTTTTTCTTCCCGGCGCGTCCGGCACCCAGCGCCGCACGGTCGGTGCGCTAACTTTTCGCAGGCGCGCGTGCGCCTGTACCTTCATGTAACAGGGATATGACTATGACGATTCGCTTCCGCCGTAAGGCGCTGTTGCTCTCCATGCTGGCGCTGTCCGGTGCCGCTTCTGCCGCTGCCGTACCGCAGGTCACGGTGACGGTCACTGACAAGCAGTGCGAGCCGATGTCGCTCAACGTGCAGGCCGGTAAAACCCAGTTCATCATCAAAAACAACAGCCAGAAAGCGCTGGAGTGGGAAATCCTCAAAGGCGTGATGGTGGTGGAAGAGCGCGAAAACATCGCGCCTGGCTTCAGCCAGAAGCTCACCGCCAACCTGGAAGCGGGTGAATATGACATGACCTGCGGTCTGCTCACCAATCCGAAAGGTAAGCTGGTGGTCAGCGGTGACAGCAAAACCGCCAGCAGCGGCAAGCCAGATGTGCTGCAACTGGTCGGGCCGATTGCCGATTACAAAGTCTATGTGATGGCAGAAGTGAGCGCGCTGGTGGCCGGCACCAAAGCCTTTACCGACGCGGTAAAAGCCGGTGACGTGGAAAAAGCCAAAGCGCTGTATGCGCCGACGCGTGTGCACTATGAGCGCATCGAGCCGATTGCCGAACTGTTCTCTGACCTCGACGGCAGTATTGACGCGCGTGAAGATGACTTCGAGAAAAAAGCGGAAGACCCGAAATTTACCGGCTTCCACCGGCTGGAAAAACTGCTGTTCGCCGACAACACCACCAAAGGCGCGGACGCATTTGCTGACCAGCTGTATAAGGATGTGCAGGATCTGCAAACCCGCGTCAGCGAGCTGGCCTTCCCGCCGGCGAAAGTGGTTGGTGGCGCGGCGGGCCTGATTGAAGAGGTGGCGTCCAGCAAAATCTCCGGTGAGGAAGATCGCTACAGCCGTACCGATCTGTCCGATTTTCAGGCCAACATCGACGGCGCACAGAAAATCGTTGATCTGCTGCGTCCTCTGCTGCAAAAAGCCAATCCGCAGCTGCTGGCGAAAGTGGACGCGAACTTTAAGAAGGTGGATGGCATTCTCAGCAAATACCGTACCAAAGACGGTTTTGCCTCCTATGAAAAGCTGACCACCAGCGACCGTAATGCGCTGAAAGGGCCCATCACCACGCTGGCGGAAGATCTCTCCCTGCTGCGCGGCACTTTAGGTCTTGATTAATCATGAGTAAAAAAAATGACGCGGCGCAACCGTCGCGTCGTCGTCTGTTACAGGGATTGGGCATGCTGGGTGGCGCGGCGGCACTGGGCGGCGGCTGTCCGTTCCATGCCGCCAGCGCGGCAGAGAGTTTCTCACCCGGCACGGTTGCACCCGACGCGCGCCAGCAGGCGCAACCGTTTTACGGCGCTCATCAGGCCGGCATCCTGACGCCGCAGCAGGCATCTATGATGCTGGTGGCGTTTGATGTGCTGGCCAGTGATAAAGCCGAACTGGAACGCCTGCTGCGGCTGCTGACGCAGCGCTTTGCCTTTCTCACCCAGGGCGGACCGGCGCCGGCGGTGCCCAATCCGCAGCTGCCGCCGCTCGACTCCGGCATCCTGGGTGCGGACATTGCGCCCGATAACCTGACCCTGACGCTGTCGGTGGGTGATTCACTGTTCGACGAGCGCTTCGGGCTGGCCGCGCATAAACCCAGCCAGCTGCAGACGATGACACGCTTTCCCAACGATTCGCTCGACGCCGCACAGTGTCATGGCGACCTGCTGATTCAGATCTGCGCCAATACTCAGGATACGGTGATTCACGCGCTGCGCGATATCATTAAGCACACGCCGGATCTGCTGGCGGTGCGCTGGCGGCGCGACGGCTTTATCGCCGATCACGCTGCACGCAGCAAAGGGCGCGAAACGCCGATTAACCTGCTGGGTTTCAAAGATGGCACCGCCAATCCGGATACCCACAATGCGCAGTTGATGGACCAGCTGCTGTGGGTGACACCAGAACAGCAGGAACCGGCGTGGACGCACGGCGGCAGCTATCAGGCGGTGCGCATCATCCGTTTTCACGTTGAAATGTGGGACCGCACGCCGCTGGGCGAGCAGCAAACCATTTTTGGTCGTGAGAAGCTGTCCGGCGCACCGCTGGGGATGCAGCATGAGCACGACGTGCCGGATTATGCCCGCGATCCGGACGGCGAGATTATCGCACTGGATGCGCATATCCGGCTCGCCAATCCGCGCACGCCGCAAACCGACAGCAGCCTGATGCTGCGGCGCGGCTACAGCTATTCCTCGGGGATTACCGGGGCAGGGCAGCTGGATATGGGGCTGCTGTTCGTCTGTTATCAGCACGATTTAAGCAAAGGCTTTATTACCGTGCAGAAACGACTCAACGGCGAAGCGCTGGAAGAATATATTCGTCCCATCGGCGGCGGATACTTTTTTGTTTTGCCCGGTGTGGCGGACAAAAATCATTATCTGGGGCAGCCGTTGCTCGAAGCCTGATTAATTAATGTACAGCGCTTGTCCGCCGTTCGCGGTGCCAGGCGCTGCTGTTAAGCCCGTCTTAAATTTCTCCTGTCTCGCTGTGATGTCCGAATTTTCTGAAACAGTTTGTTAAGTGCTGAATTACCTATCCTGCTGAATATTAATATTAATTTAATTTAAGCGCACCGGGCTGATGCAGCGCCACGCGGGTTTTCTTTGCCGTAAAGTAAAAATATTGTTGCAAATCGGCGGAAATATGATGAACTTTAGTCATAGCGTCGTCAGTTGTGTGGCTAAGTCCACTGGAGTTCGCGCATGGCCCGGTCCTTATACGGACAGTTAAATACACTTCAGCTAGCGCAGTACGCTGCGGGGGATTGCCTCCCGCGTGAGAATCCTCTTCACTTTTCTTTAATCGCCTTCGAATTCTTTTCCGATGTTTACCGGTGCGCGGCAGCGTTTCGGCGTTGTTGCACACTTTTCTCACTGGCTCGATACGGCTTACAAGGAAGCCAACAAAACCTCTAAAGCGTTCAAATCATCGCCGCGGGTGATCCGCCGCGATAAATGAAACCAACTGTAAGGTGCCACTATGGGAAGACAGAAAGCAGTGATCAAAGCGCGTCGTGAAGCCCGCCGAGTGCTTCGCAGTGACTCTCGCAGTCATCGTCAGCGTGAAGAAGAATCGGTCACTTCGCTGGTGCAGATGGGTGGGCTGGATGCAATTGGCATGGCGCGCGATGTGCGTGACCGGTCACCAATTGAGGCCAGAAACGATGCTCAGGCGCACTATCTTAACGCCATAGAAACGAAACAGCTGATATTCGCGACCGGTGAAGCCGGCTGCGGTAAAACCTGGATCAGCGCTGCGAAAGCAGCCGAGGCCCTGATCAATAAGGACATCGAAAGGATCATTGTGACGCGCCCGGTTTTACAGGCGGATGAAGATCTCGGTTTCCTGCCAGGAGACATCTCCGAGAAATTCGCCCCCTATTTCCGACCGGTTTACGACGTTCTGGTTAAACGTCTCGGCGCTTCCTTTATGCAGTACTGCCTGCGACCCGAAATCGCCAAGGTAGAGATCGCGCCCTTCGCTTATATGCGCGGACGTACCTTTGAGAATGCGGTGGTGATTCTGGATGAGGCGCAAAACGTCACCGCTGCGCAGATGAAGATGTTCCTGACCCGCCTGGGCGAAAACGTCACCGTGATTGTCAACGGTGATATTACCCAGTGCGACCTGCCCGTCAGCGTCAAATCTGGCCTTGCCGATGCGCTGGCGCGCTTCGAAGAGGATGAGATGATTGGCGTGGTGCGTTTCGGTAAAGACGACTGCGTTCGCTCGGCACTGTGCCAGCGCACGCTGCATGCTTACAGTTAACCTTGAAAAAATAGCTAATCTCAACCCGGCTGCGGCCGGGTTTTTCATTGCTATGCTTACGGGAAGAAAAAGGGCGGAAACGATGAGCGGAGAAAGTCATGCACTCTCTTGATGTGCAGGTGGTAAGGATGGCGCAGCAGTGGGCGGAAGCGCAGCCGGTGTGGCTGTGTACCGTGCTCAGCACATACGGCTCATCGCCGCGCCCGCCGGGCGCGATGATGGTGATTCGCGCCGATGGGCGCTATAGCGGTTCCCTTTCCGGCGGCTGCGTCGAGGAGAATTTTATCACCCGCGTTCAGCAGCAGGCGTTCTCTGCCGCCAGTCAACGGGTGCGTTACGGTGAGGGGGGCGACACGCCTGACCGCGCGCTGCCGTGCGGCGGCGTACTGGATATTCTGGTCGAATGGTTGCCTGCAGGTGCCGCCACGCTGCGCTACTTACAGCAGCTGGAGGATGCGCTGACCGGCGCGCGAGCCATCACCAAACGCCTGACGCTGCCGCAGCCGTGTCACGCGCTCGAACCGGCGCCTTATACCCGGCGCACCCGTACCCAGGTCACTGACAGCGAAATCGTTCTGACCCTGAGTGCCGCGCCGCGCCTGATCCTTGCCGGACTCTCCAGCGTCGCCGTTTACTGTGCCAACTTCGCGCTGGCGCTGGGATTCGAAACCATCGTCTGTGAACACCGTGAAGAGGTGCTGAGCAATATGGCGGCCGAACTGGCGCCGGACGTCAAACTGGTGCAGCAGTTTCCGGCAGTGTATCTGGAACGCGAGGGCTGTCATGTCGCCACGGCGATCCTCTCGCTGACGCATGATGCGCGTATTGATGATCTCACCATGATGGAAGCGGTCAATCTGCCGGCATTTTATCTCGGTGCGATGGGCTCGCAGCGCAACAGCGCAAAACGCAAAGCGCGCCTGAGCGCGATTGCGGAGCTGACGCCGGCGCAGTTGCAGCGCATTCACGCACCGGTTGGGCTGGATATCGGCAGCAAAACCCCGGCGGAAATCGCGCTGGCAATCATGGCGGATATTGTGCGTCACAAAAATGGGTTAGCGGCAACGGATGCGGTCAGCCCGGTGCACGCAGCGTCTGAAGGATAATATCACTCACCCCACGAAAAACCCGGATGCACCGGTACGCCAGCAGACTGGCAAACGGCTATGCCAAATTTTCGCGCCGCAAATAATCAATAAGCTGTGCTTTATGTTTCATGATGTGTTCAACGCTTGCGCTTTACCGGTAACATCTTATCTTCAGAGAAGCGTGTACAAACACCTGAACTGAGAAGGGGTATTTATGGCTAAGCGTCATTGGATTAAATCAATTGAAATTACAGCAATTATTGTCTTCACGCTGGTGATCGCCTGGCTGGCCGTCACAGGCATCCTGTCATCAACCGGCCTCGATCATGCGTGGCCTTATCCACATCAATAACTGAGTCCGGCATCAGGGAAATCAATTACGCTTAAATATAAACAGAATAACTTATCTAACCTGCACACCCGTATCAGCGGCGATACCGTATCACCACACAGGGTTTCGGTGTCAGATTTGCCGGGTATAAATCAGCGACGTTCGGGAAAAGCGTTATGCTGTTATTCGAAATCCGCATGGCGGCTGAACATGCTCTCGCTGGTTTCACCGCACTGATGCATGATTTCAAGCACCATGGCGTCACAGGTGATGAAGCAAAGCTGCTCAAAGGCCGAGCCCATTGGCTGCGAGAATCGTTCGGCGCTGCGTGCGTTATCGGTTTTAACGGTGCCGGGTAACACCAACACGCATTTGGCCAGTCTGCCGATGCCTGAATCTGCTTTCAGGGTAATCAGCGCCACATCGACACCGCGCTCAACGGCGTTCAGCGCCAGCGCTTTCAGGCTCGCGGTTTCGCCACTGCCAGAACCAATAATCAATAAATCGCCAGGTCTGGAGTGGGGTGACGAGATTTCACCGACCATGCTGACAGAGAAACCCAAATGCAACAGACGGTTAGCGAACGCGCGGATAGCAATACCGCTGCGCCCGGCACCCTGCAGGAAAATGTGTTTCGCGCTGCGAATATGTGCGATCAATGCCTGCGCCTGGCTCTCGTCTATCTGCCGGGCGTTGTGCGCGAGTTCGTTAAGAATATGGGATACGTTTGACTGAACGGCCATGTTAATGCTCTCCCGTCAGGCAATGGTTCGTCCGCCTCATTAGACAGCGAAAAGAGTGGCCGGAACAAGGCCGGTGCTTTTTCAGTCTGGTCATAGCGCATTCCCTCTTAATTCAAAGACATCATCAGTGGATGAAAAGGATACCCTGCAGAATTTCCGGTAAGAGTACACGGTCCGCTGCCCACGCGATATTGCAGCGAAAGGGGATCTTTCGATTATGCGTCCTGTGGCACAAAAGCGGTGAGTGTGCAGAGTTGGTGGGCAGATTTGTGATGTATTGTGGCATCAAATGAGGTAGCGGGGTCGCCAGATCGCGGAGTCGGTGCTGCAAGGAGAATAAAAATGAAAAGCTTCTGTCGATAGTCAGAGGCTTTCATGGCATCAAAGTGCACGTGCATTTAACGTGCATTTTTTTGCTGATTTTGTAGGTCTGTGTTTCTGTAATCAATTCACAAACGGTTTCGTCCGCCTGAAGTCTTGTTACAAATGGTAGAGGGGATTGATTCGCTTCGCTCACCCTGCGGGCAGCGTCGCAGGCTCCGCTGTCCAACTGGCATGCGCCAGTTGTCGAACCCCCAATCGGGGATTCTCATCCCCCCACGCCTGGAGAATATACAAATAAAAATGCCCAGCTATTAACTGGGCACTTTTATATAAATGATGGCGGTGAGGGGGGGATTGATTCGCTTCGCTCACCCTGCGGGCAGCGTCGCAGGCTCCGCTGTCCAACTGGCATGCGCCAGTTGTCGAACCCCCAATCGGGGATTCTCATCCCCCCCAGGTCGGGAGAATATACAAATAAAAATGCCCAGCTATTAACTGGGCACTTTTATATAAATGATGGCGGTGAGGGGGGGATTCGAACCCGCGTCTATTTGTTCGTAAATAACTGATATTAAATGTTTTCATAAAAGGATCCTTTTCCACGTGCACTACACGTGCATTTTTCTGCAAATTACTCCGTTATTCGCTGCCGGTTTTGATCGTCGGCCTCGACAGGTGCCCATCGTAATCAACCAGGTATGAGCCGTAGTTTCTGAACAACATATCCGGGCCTTTATGCCCCATTTGCTTGCATAGCCAGAAAAGGTTGGCCCCTGAGCTGATGTGCATCGTTGCGAAGGTGTGACGTGTCTGATACGGGTTTCGATACCTGAGCTTTGAATCACGCATGATGATGCGCCACGCCTTTTGTCTGATAGCGTCAGAACCAGCCCATGGCTCTCCGGTGCGCGGGTCTTCGAAAACGAATTCGCTCTTCAGCTGCGTAAACTGCTTCTGAATATTCAGGGCAGCAATCGCCTCTTCGTTCAAATCTATCTTTCTTGTGCCGGCGCGCGTCTTCGTAGATTTCTCCACTCCTTCCACTACGGCGTTCTGAACAAAGGCCGTTTTCTTCTCAAAGTCTATATCCCGCCACCGCAAAGCGCAGAGCTCAGAAGGGCGCACGCCTGTGTTGAAAGCAAACTGAAAAGTTGCCTTCCACTGGGGGAAGTGGCAGTGCATATAGATAATGCTGATTTCAGAAGGCGTAAACGGATCAACTTCGTACTCTTCGGTGTTCCCATGCTCCACCGAGAAATAACGCGCTGCGCTGATATGAGCGACAGGGTTATCACTGATTAGCCCATCCGTCACCGCTTCATGAATGGCGCTTCGCAAAAACGACAGCCGGTTTCTGATGGTCTTCAGCTTCGTCTTCTGGTTAGACACCCATCCTTTGAGCGCTGCCGGCGTTAACTCCGTAACGTGAATTTTATGAAGCGCTTTCAGGGCCCGCAGACACTTGCGATATCCGTCTAATGTTGATGGTGACAAGTTCCGGTTCTCGCTGATAACCAGATATTCCTCCAGGTAGTCCTTTACCGTTTTTTTCTTTTTCTGATGACCAAACAGAGTGGCCTTTTTCGATCGGGGGAAGTATTGCTGGTAGTTAAAATCCCCCGATGCGATGCGGTTCTGAATCTCTCCCAGATACCGCTCGGCATACTTAATGTTTCTCGCATTCACTTCCATTCCTGATAACGGCTCCCTGCACAGAACGCCATTAAGCGTGAATGTCAGCTGTAGCGTTTCTCCAGCCTTATGGCGCCGAATCGTTATTCCGCGCGGTAAAGCGGATCCTTGCTGCTTCTTGCCCATCGGTTCACCTCTTCTGTATCAATCCATCGCTCCCGGACGCCGTCCACTTTTAATACGTGCACACCCATCTTCCAGACCTTCCTTTGTATCCGTTTGTTAATGGCTTCCTCGGATTCACCAGTGGTTTGGCAGTATGCTGAAATGGGCATTACATCAAGACTCATCTCTACTCCTTTGGCGGCCATCGCCACGCAATAATCAGGGCAATAAAAAAGGCGATCCACAGTGTGATATCGCCTGGTGACAGGGTCGGGAGGGTGCTCATCGCTCCAGCAGCTCTTTCATGCGGGCGTAGGTTTCAGGTGCGCGCTTGTCAGTCCTCTTAAGCTCTTTCCTAAGCAAGCGCGTTAGCTCATCCCAATGCTGGATGATGGGAGCAAATCGAGGGCATTCCGAAGCTATTAGCGGAAAGCTGTCTTTTATCTCAGGGATGAACTGAACCAGCTTCATGCACCTATTAAGGTCAGCAGGGTCAGATGGCGCGACAAAATGAGAGTGATAGAAGTTCTTTTTCATTCCCAGCGCAATGGAGGCCATGGTTGCAGAGCTGACTCCCACATGGCCCTTTGATTGCCATTCCAAAACTTTCATTGCCAAATCAGACATAACAACTCCTCACGCAGAGCGCGATAAAGGTTAATGGTGTGGGGGATTAGTGGCTGGCGTGCTGCTCGCGCTCTTTCTTTGTTGCATAACGCCATGTATAGCCGCGATGTGATTTAGCGCGGCCACTGATTGCTTCTTTAATTCCGGACCGATGAAAGCCCGGCGCGTAATATGCTGAGCGGAAATACACCTGCTCGCCGGTCTCTTTATTCGTGCCAACCACAGCCATTTGACGTGAAGGAATTTCTTTCACTGTCGCATCTCCTTTTCAATCTGACGCACGTAATGAACCAGCCAGGCTTTAGGCCGGAACGTATTAGGCGGCAGGCAGTTGATTGTTTTGGCGTACTTATCAAGAAGGATGGTGATGATTCGGTCGTGTTCTGATTTGGGCTTGCCATCAATGGCTGCAAGTATTTCCGTTCTGCACTTACGCGCTACGGCCCTTAACGCGTTTTCTGTTGCAGGCGTCATGCCACCTTTCTGTGTCGCTGCGCCCACAGCTCCCGGGCATGGTCCTCGCAGCACTCACGACAGCAGTAACTGCTACCTTCCAGCGATGGCTGGCCGCAGTCTGCGTTCCGACATACCGGCGACCGCGGCTCAGGCTTCTCCCGATTCGCCAGTGCGATTTGCGTGTTGAGTAGTTCCAGCTCTGCTGCATCATCAATAGGGTCTGCACACATAGTGATTCTCCAGATTTTAGGCAATAAAAAACCCCGCCGTAGCGAGGTCTGTTCAATTGCGAATTATCTATTTTCCCATTACGTAATTTGCGCAATCCCTGGGGGATTTGGCGCTGAGCCTACCATAATCGTAGGCCTGATTAAGCTTTGTAATTGCGTCATAATTCCCGGAGTATCTTGAAATTATATCCAGGTATTTATTGGCTGACTCGCGATAATCTCCTGTTACGGAACCTTCGCCACCTAAATTACAAGCCCTTGCCATATCAACTGCAATGTCGAAATTTGATTTGGGCTTTACATATTGCAACCTGTTCTCCTTAACATATTGGTCCGCTTTGTCCACAATTTCCTTTCTCCAACATAGACCTGAACCCTTAGGGGCCGCTTCTTCGGACTGAGCGAAACCATACTCATTCACTGAGAATTCACAATCCAAATTATTTTTGGCGTCGCGGATGACAAACGAGTACGCAAAAGAAACTGGCAACAACGTTAATGCATACATCAAAAATAAATTTATAGGTTTTCGTGACATGGCGATTCCTCCTGAACGGAGTATATCGCGGCTATCGGTAAACAGGTGAGCACTCAAGCTGCGCCATTGGCCGGCGCTGCAGTATTCGCTCTTTGATGGATTCGCAGGCTTCCTTTGTCTCCCATATGCGCTCAGAGACGGGAAAGCCTGATGAGAGGATGAGTACGAAGCCGATTAGCATGGTGGCTCCGGCGCTGCGGCTAACAATGCCTGATATCTACGCTTCATCGCTACCTCTTTAAAGCGCTCATCCAGCCATATTTCTTCCAGCATTTCTTTGGTCGGCTCAACCGGCACCAGCTTCCAACCATCTCGGATTTTACGCAGCGCCAGCAGCTCCTTCGCCATTGCCTCCGCCCCCCCAAGCGACACGAAGGTGTCGTACTTGGAAATCATCTCCAGCCGCTCGTTGCTGATTTCATTGCTCATTGCTGGCCTCCGGTGGTGGTGGGAGTGGTGCAGCATCTACCATTCTAAAAAATGCACCTTCAATACTTGCGTTGTTATGGATTGCATCTCGCCATGCGCTAACCATCTGTCCGGTAGCATTTTCAGGTACTAGCTTCCACCCATCCGGCGCCCGCAGCACCGGCGCTGGCGGGGAGGGAAAGAGTGGTGTTTCGACGCGACAACAAATCTCAAACACTCTTTGGTCTGCGCACTCTTCCTTTGTTAAAACTTCACCAGATGAGTACAAAACAGCAACCGGCTCCGCCGTAAGAGTCGCGAGGGCGATTTGCGCAATCAAATCATCGCTCTCGTCTGCCTCGGTTTGCATGTTGGCATCGCGTGCGACTTGAATGTCTTTGCGAAAATGAAGCAGTCGTTCAATCAGCTCCTGCCGCTGCGCCTCAGTCATAGCCGGGAAATTATTCATGGCTGCCATCCTTACCAGCATTGCCGGCGCGGAGAAGGTTTGCCACGCTGACAGCATCAGAATAGGCCGCCTTATGGAACAGGTAGCCTTGCCGGCTCACTTCTTTAAGCGCGTCGATTCTGACGAAATGGTATTCTGCAACCTTGTCAGCACCTTCCGCCCGCACCGCGTTCAGGCAAGTGTCAGTTGTTTTGGTGCTGTTGGCTACGTCAAAAAACTCCTGAATTGTCTGCCCATCGCAAACCATATCAGGCGCCATTTCGTCGTTATATTTCCCATATACATAAGCTGCCTCTTCGGCCAATTCCTTTCCTTTAGCCACTACCTGATTCATCCTGCTCACCAGTTCCATCACTCCCGCCTGCACCGTATCAGATTCAATCCCTGCTGATTTAAGCGCTTCCTGTGCGTTGGTTAGGGAGTTAGTGGTGGCGCTGAGTTGCTGCTGCAGCGCCTCACGCTCTTCGTAAACTTTCATTGCTGCTTCAGCGTCTTCCCTGAATGTGAAATCTACCAGTCCCTGACTCAATCCCATTGAATCTCGACGGTAAATAGTCCAGAACTCCGCTTCGCTATCATCGCAGGTGACAATGTCATCATCCTGACCTTTGCATCCTGACACGTAGTAATTGCTCATCTATGAATCCCCTTATTCAATGCCGACCGGGTAAATGCCAGCGTCATTCCTGAATCACGGCACCAAAACGGCCGCGACGTTCTGTTGTGTAATCGCGCCATTCATCAACCGGTCGGGTGACGATGATTCGCGGTAGCGGCGGCATCTTCGACGTTTCCATCGCTATACGCCGGAGCCGGTCAATTTCCTTCAGCTCTGCCTTCCTTGCTGGCGTGAGCAGGCGAGGGTGATCCTTTCCCTCTTTGTGTGCTGCTAAGGCCGCCATGACGCCACTCAGCACTTCCTGCTTCCTTCTGGCTATCTCCGCATCGGCTGCATTCAGGCGTGCGAAAGGCGCCGGATTTACCGGTGATGTCATAGTGGTGGCCTTATTGGTGGGTTAAATCAGAATGGGATATCCGGATCGTACTGGTCAGGCGCGGTAGATTGCCCACGAGGTTGCGGCTGATTCGATGGTGCGTTTCCCTGATTGCGCGGGGGCAGGTCTATGTCGCTAACCAGGATGGTCGGTGATGATGCCTTAGTGCCATCGTCACGCGTCCACTCCTCGTTCACGAATGAACCAGTTACCGTTACCTTTGCGCCTTTTAAGATGCTCTGATGAAGCTTCTCAGCCATAGCGCCGAACATCTTGCACTGCAGCCATGATGTTTTTTCATTCTCGCCAAAGCCTGATTTAGCTGGGAGTGAGAAGGTGGCAATGTGCTTACCGTTTGGGGTGACGCGCAACACAGCGTCTTTCCCGACATTGCCTGAGATTGTGATCGTATTGATGGGCATTATGCTGCTGCTCCTTCCAGTTCTGATTTCCTGATTTCGTAGACTTCCTTCGCTTTGGCCTGCTCTGGTGTTCCGTCGAGCATCTGCCACGCTTTAGCGAATGCCTGCTTCAGTTCTTCCAGTGTTGCCTTCTTCATCGCTGCTTCAGTGAATGCGATCAGCGCTGCATCAGGTGCAGGTTTGGATTTTGGTTGTGGTGCCACATGGTGAACTTCAGCATCTGGATCAACTGCAGTTTCTTCCGTTGGGATGCAGAACGCCTGAAACGCTGCGTACTTATAGGCGATGGACATGGCTTTGTTGGTGGCCTTGTCGCCGCTATCCATGGCTTCACCATATGTCGTAACGGTGTGAACGCTACCGTCTTCTGTGGCAACGAAATCGAACTCAGCCTTAACCACAACGTAAAACAACACGCCGCCTTTTTGCGTGGCTCGCTCAGTTACCGTGCGCTCTGTGATGCGCGGAAGAATGACCAGGCCATTCTTAGCCAGCGCTGGAGCCAGCGCGTTATAAACCTGGTCTATGCCCCGAAACTGGAATCCCTGCTGGACGTTTTTTCGATCCTTGCTGATACCTTTCTCAGCCATTTCTTTCGCAACTGCGCTGATCGCCTGATAAACCTTTTTTGTTTCCATAAAAACCTCAGAACGGGCATGGCCCGATGAAATATTTCTGTTTCAGCTTTTCGCACTTAGCCATGTTCAGCTCTATCTTCATGCGCATGCGATCGCCTGACTTGCGGTACATCAGCGCGCTGGCGACGTATGACAACCTGGCGAACTTGCTTATCTGCATCTCAACTTCTGGCGTCATGTCGTTCATTTGCGCTCTCCCATGCCGATAGCCTTCAGCATCAGGTTGATGAATGTGAAATCCTTCGTTTTCTCCAGCATCTTCTGCCGGTCAGCTTCATCCTGATTGCGCTGGTATTGCTTAACCTGCCGCTGGCTCATTGAGGATTCCCCGGCTGTGATACGACCTGAACGAGACGCTCCCACAGCTGCTGTAAGCGACTCTTTGGCTGCCAGTGCATAACGTCAGCGCCGGTTAATTTGAAAGCGAACTGGTTTGATACAGATGTGTTTAATGAGGAGCTACCCAGATGGGCAGCCCCAGCAGTTGCGAATTGCATGGGTAACTCCTGAAATTGGTTAATTGGTCGGTGTTGAAAAAAAGAGCCCAGCATTGCGCCGGGCTTAAGGGATGTAACGTTCTCTTTGTTGCTCAAGGGCTCGACTCTTAAGCGGTGGTGACTAGCACCGAAATGCCCTCAGTGAAGGCATTGCGCTGCTGTATCAGCTAAAATAATCTCTCCACATCACTCTCCCCCTCAGGTGCGTCATGAAGAAAAGCGAACTCCCAACAAAGGTCTGCACCGTTTGTGGACGGCCTTTCACATGGCGAAAGAAGTGGGAAAAGTGCTGGGATGAAGTGAAGAAGTGTTCTGAGCGCTGCCGGCGCAAGTGAGTGCTGTCAGCTGTTACTGGCCCAGCGCCTTGGCAATGGCGGCACGAGCTCTGTCAATATGAGGTCTGAAATGCGACTCGATATAAGCAAGGTCCACATCGGATAGGACAAGCTCTCGCTTCAGGCACTGAAGCGCCTCAAGAAGCTCGGGTGCTGCGGCTATCAATCTGGAGTTCGCAACGCATTCCTCGGCAGGCAGTTCTCTATGGCCACCGTCTTCCCCCCAATGGGGAAAGCCTTGCTCATCCCAACCATCCAAGATGGCAAATCTCTCAGCTGAGACGACCTTGAATCCGTTGCTATCAACTACGTTTAGTGGCTCATCTGCGTATTTTTCGACAGCAGTCCACGGCCCAGGCGTACCCTTAAATCCTTCCATACTCACCTCTCTTAATCTCTGCTGCGTCCACGCTGGGTGAACAGCCAATAAAAAAGGCTGCGGGTTAGGCAGCCGTGATGAATGGTGCAAACGCTACTGGCGCCTGCTTTGGCCTGAAGTCTCTGATGTCTTTCAGAACTTCCCTGAACTCGCTCAGCTTCATGCCGCGGCGTTTAGCTTCGGCTTTCACCAGGTCGTTATCCAGCTTCAGGTAAAGATGCTGCGCCTGTGACTTGGCATCGTTGAAGGCCGTCTTCCTGACGAATGTCTCATCCTCTTTGCGGCGCTTCTCTGCTGCCAGATGCTCGTCCAGTTCCTTATGGAAGTTGCCGCGCTTATCCAGCGGGACATTTAACATGCCGTGGTCAAGTGCCATATTGATTACCTCGCCGTTATGATGCCTTTTGATTTGCGATAGCCAGCTGCGTATTTCGCTACGTCTGGCAAACATGCACTGCCACTCTCATGCTTCTCACGCAGACTAGGCGCTGATGTTGCGCGGGCTACGTTGATTGATTTGTGCCCGCTTTTAACCACATCAGGCGAGGTGGTTCGCGCCATACCCCTACAGCGAGAATCGTTGTAATATTTCAGCACCCCTACAGTGTTGAGATATCAAATATGGACATTATGTCTGGTGTTGCTGCTGCTAGGCAGGCATTCGAATTGTTGAAAGTGATCAAAGAAAGCCATGACCAATCAATCATTAATAAGGCTGCTGGTGAGTTGTCAGAAAAAATCACCGCCCTTCAGATGCTCAATGCGGAACTCTCTGGCCTTTATCAGTCCGAGAGAGAGGTCACAGTGAATCTTCGAGAAGAAAAGGCAAAAATCGAGATGTTTGCTGTGAAGGCCGAGAATTACGATCTTCACACCACGGAAGGTGGATCGACAGTGTATCGCTCTAAGCTTACTTCCGATGAGGTTGTTAAACCTCACTACCTTTGCGCTCATTGCTACAGCAATAAGATAATATCGATACTTCAACCTAGCGTACAAAGGACAACAGCAGGTGGATTTTTTATTCATTACTGCCCCCAATGTAAGAATGAGTTCAAGATGACAAAGACACCGTCTGTCAAGGGCGTGTTTGGTTAACGTGCCGTTACGATGTCTTTTGATTTGCGATAGCCGATAAGAAACTGCACTTGGCGAATAGATATTTACAAATAGGATTATTCTGGTATTGTTTGTATGTCCTTTGGAATGCGGTGAAGAAACGTCCGTATGCCTTTATTCGAAGTCAACAGTTTTAACTTAATAGTTAAAACAGCGAACTCGAAGAAAGTATAGCTCGCGGGGTGGCCAACACTTCGACCTTCACTTGGCAATTCCTCTGGAAGGAGGGTTTCCAGCGCGAGTTATACCGGATGGGTCACTGGAAAGACCTTGCCCCTAACTAAAGGGGTTAAACATGACGATTATGCTTTTACAGGCTATCTATCACCTAGTGATGTTTGCTTGGCTTATCTATCAGGTATTCGCTTAAATAGATCGTAAGGGAGAATAAGGGGTGGCGACCCCTCCCGAACTCTTTCTTCATTTAGTGGTGTGCACTGAATCCTTTCTACTGCTCCTAAAACCAGCCTGATAAAGAAATACTTTTGGCATACAAACCCCGCTTTCAATATCTCCTCCCACATACTTCGCCGCACCCGCCAGAATCTGCTTATGATACTCGGTCTCTGTGTCGACTGCTTTCACAACGCGATCTGCTGCTGGTCGTTTGCACTGCAGCGCCACACGATTTGGAATAGGGCGGTGCATTACCTCTGAACTGCTGCTGACTTCGCTCTGGAGGTGCGCACGACGTTCCCGGCGACGACCTGCAGCTGAACCAGTGAATTGAGTTCTGCGTGTCATAGATACCTCCTGAGTGAATTTTGGCGATGGTTGCCGGTGCTTATCTTCGGCTTGCCTCGGTGGGCTGCAATTCCCCATCCCAAAACTCACGCTTTGGTACTAACTGGCTTTTCAGCCACGTAGGTGATCCGTCACCGTTGTAAAAAGAGCGTGCTATCCGTTTCGTATTGCGCCAGCGTCCTGCTGATACGGATGATATTGAACCTAAAGTACGATTAAATCAAGTACCATAGGTACGAAATATTAATCAAATATCGTACATTTGGTTTATGGGGTTGAATTTACTAGAGAAATAATTTCATGCATAAGAAAGCCCGCTCGCTGGCGGGCTCTTAGTTTTTAGGTATCAGCTTGAGTATCTGACGGAGTTCATGACTAGTTTTCCAGATGTCGTCCTGAGTGTCGCCATCCCATTCGGGCGTCATCTCTCTCTCTGCCTGAAAATACCGTAATCTGATGTGTATCTCTGCGATTTCGTCCCGCCTGCATTTATCTGCGATTCGGCGAAGACCCTCAATGGGTGTCGGCTCCCAAGGACTAAGGTTTAGTCGTTCTCGCATGAATAGTAGCGCTAGTTTATTGCTCATAAAGTAATCGCGATTACAGCATTCACTAATCCAGCAGAGAATAGAACAAATCCAGGTATAAGGTAATTTTTGTCCCGCTTCTTGCGTGCTAAATAGAACATCGCGAACGCAATGCAGAACATTGGAATCGCTATCTTCGCAAAAACTGACATGCCATCTCCTTAGCTAAAAGTCTCCTCCTGCTGTCGAGCCTTAAACAAGCCGCATCTTCGTCTCGATCGCTACACCTATTACCTTGCAGTTTCCATTAACCGGTACCATCGGCCATTGTGGGTTTAGGCCTTTGAGATACTTTTGGCTGCCGTCGATGATGAGCTTCTTGAAAGTAGCTTCGTTGTCGTCAGTGAGTTTTGCCACAACCAAGCTTCCATTCACTGCTTCGCGCCCGGTATCAAACAGTACAAACGTACCTTCAGGAATACTGAGACCCATGGGGGCGGTCATTGAATCGCCTTCAACTTCAAGCCAGAACGCATCGCCTTGTGTATGCGCGTCAGACTCAAGCCATAAGTCGATATCTTTAAGAGTATAGGGTTCGCACGCTTCAGCCCACGCGCCGGCCTGCACCCTACTCAAGACTGGATATCGCACTCCACGGGAGTAGGGGATTGGGTTAGAGATGTTTGTAGCAATCCCTTTATTATCGTCGTTGGACTTTTCGCCCTCATATTTACTCTTTAAAGAGTCGGCATGCAGACCAACAGCACCATGCTGTAACCAAAAGGGACTCACATCCAGATAATTAGCAAGCTCATTCATTTTATCTTGCCGTGGCATAGCCTCAGCATTGAACCATTTGCTGACTGCTTTAGATGTGACGCCAAGCGCTCTTGCGATGGCTATTCCACGACCATGCTCATCTAACTTTGCACGGCGTGAGGCCTGCGCCAGCCTCTTGGAAAATTCTTCGCGCAATTTATCTCTTTGAACCATGAGTACGATAGTAAACCAGTTGCAAAAACTTTCAGTTCATCTAATATGCGTACTGAAAGTACGAAAGAGGAAGGCCCATGCATAACCTAGATGAGCCGATCAAATTTATCGGCATTCCCGAAGTAGCTAAGGCTTGCGGAGTCAGTGAAAGGGCCGTCTATAAGTGGCTTAAAAACGGATTTCTCCCCAAGACAGAATTTTTTGGGAAAACACAATACGCATTAACAATTCAAGAGATTTCCAACGGGAAAATTCAGGCTAAGGATTTATTGGATTTAAGCCGTAAAAATCTTCTCGCTGCTTGATTATTAACCGCTCTCTAAAAACGGACATACAGTCCTACGTCGCTGAAAAGCGAGCAAATCAAACAAACGATTCAACTACGTGACCGCCATACGGCTGTCGCGCAATTACTTATTCAACAAAGGAATTCTACGAAATGGAACGCGCAAACAAACGCAACGAGGCGATGAGAATTGAAAGCGCCTTACTCAACAAGATCGCACTGATTGGCACAGAGAAGACTGCCGCTGCAATGGGCGTCGATAAAGCGCAGATAAGCCGCTGGAAACGCGACTGGCTGCCGAAGTTCTCAATGCTGCTTGCGGTGCTGGAATGGGGTGTCGTCGATGACGAGATGGCGCACTTAGCCAGACAGGTGGCGAACATTCTCACCAAAGAAAAAGCCCCGAGCTGCGCTAACAGCTTTGAGGCCTGATGCGAAATGACTGGATCAAATCACAGGGGTAATTATATGTCCAAATACACAGTAATTTCAATAAAAGGGGCCGCAGCCCATGGCTAAATCTTCAAAAGATGCATACGGCGCTAGCGGCCAGACAAACTTGCTGATGTTTGTGCCGGAATCACTGCATCTCATCACCGATATATCTCATCCACTTTACGATGAACGCATTCACCTTCCACTCGAAGAGTCGATGGTGCTGAACATTATGGAATACGGCGTTCTTCAGCCGATCATGGTGTGGAAAGATCCCGAAACGGGACTGACCTGTGTTGTCGCAGGTCGCCAGCGGGTTCGTCATACCCTTGAAGCGAATATCAGATTGCTGGCCGAGGGCAAAGAGCCACTACAGGTTCCTGGCGTCGTTAAACGTGGATCTGCCGTTCGAATGTCTGGTTATCGCGACAGCGAGAACGAGATCCGGCAGGCTGATACGCCTCTTGGCCGGGCCAAGAAAATGTCCGGTCATCTCGACCGCGGGCATGACGAAGAAGACCTTGCGCTGATGTTCGGGTGCACGGTTAAAACCGTCCGTGACACTTTGGCTCTTCTGGAATGTACCCAGGCGGTTCAGCAAGCAGTCGAGTCGGGTGTTATCAATGCCACCACCGCGCGCCAGCTGGCCGACCTCCCTCCCGATGAGCAGCGTGAAAAAGTAGCGCAACTGCAGTTGGCAGGAGAAGGTGCCACAGGGCATGAAAAATCCCGCAGGCAGCGCCAGGTTATGGGCACAGACAAGCCACGCATGAAGACTCGCAGAGAAATCACGAAAGCCCTGGCTGAAGCTACCGGCGATTATGCCGCTGCATTGCGCTGGGTGCTGGGTGATACAACAGAGCACGGGGAGGCAACATGAGCCTTGCCCTATCAAACGTAACACCAATCAGGCCCGCTCTCAGGGCCGTGGAGCAACGCGTGGCAGACACAGACGATGGATATACTCGTCTGGCAAACGAGCTGTACGAAGAGCTGATAGGGGCCAACTTGACCAGGAATCAGGCGAAGGTTGCGCATGCTGTTTGCCGGAAAACATACGGCTTCAACAAAAAGATGGATCGCATTGCTGACAGCCAGATTAGCCAACTCACCAGACTGCCAAGACAGAAGGTGAACAAGGCAAAAAACGAATTAATTCAGATGTGTGTTCTTGTCCGGGAGGGCATGTTAATCGGCCCAAACAAGAACCTCGCTGACTGGAAAATTCCAGAGTGTCACCAAGACGGTGTCACTGTCACCAAATCAGTGACAAAAAGTGTCACCAAAGCGGTGACAGAGGTGTCACCAAAACAGGGACACACAAAAGACACTATTACAAAAGACAAGAAAGACATTAAACATACGTCAGAGAATTCTGGCGAATCCTCCGACCTCACCCTGAAGAACCTTCCGCATATTCGTACTGAGGCAGCAACCCATTCACCGAGAGGCGATAAGTGGGGAACTGCGGATGACCTTAAGGCTGCAGAGTGGATATTCAGCAAAGTGCAGATGGTCACCCCGACTGCAAAACAACCCAACTGGCCCGCTTGGGCTAACGACATCCGCCTGATGAGAGGAGCCCTTGAGGCAACGCATCACGATATCTGCGAAACCTTCAAGTGGGCTAACGCCGATCACTTCTGGCAGACCAATATCCTCAGCCCTGCAAAACTCCGCGCCAAGTGGGACACGCTCCGGGCGCAGATGAGTCAGCCAGGGCGAAACCGGCAGACCGTGCCACAGCAACCCGCCAAGCACTGGAACAGCCGCGAATCCTGGGAGAATGAATTCCTATGAGAAATCTCGTATCAGCAGTTCATAACCGTGATGCTGGCGCTCTGGCTCGCATAGCAGGAGACGGCCCGCAGCCGGTTGACCGTGGAGTTCACGAAGACGTGGAAAGGCTGGTAGACGCGCTGTTCTCCAACCTGAAGCAGGTATTCCCGGCATCGGTCAGCACAGCCTGGAAGAACCCGAGCGATGAAGCAGCAGCAAAGCGACAGTGGGTCGCCGCCTTTGCTGAGAACGGCATCCATAACCGGCAGCAGCTTTCGGCCGGCATGCGAGAGGCGCGCGCCAGCGGTTCACCGTTCCTGCCATCGCCTGGTGAATTTATCGCTTGGTGCAAGAAGGGCGCATCCCTGGCTGCAGGCCTGCCGGATGAAGACTCGCTGTATTCGCTTGTCATGACGTACTGCGCCAAACGCGGTGACTATGCGTCAGCAGAACAATACCCCTGGCAGAGCAACGCTGAATACTGGATGGTCACAGGCCTCTACAGCATGATGCGCGACTATAACCTCAGCGAGTCAGAGCTACGTGTGAAGTGTCGTTCAGAGCTTCGCAAAATGTCCCAGCGTATTGAGGTCGGCGAGCAGATCCCCGAGCCGCGCAAGCAGCTGCTCAAGCTATCCATCCCATCATCCAGCGCAAAGGCACTTGAAGGTGTGGCTCTGCTGCGTGCCACACTGAAGGCGAAACGGAGTGCATCATGACACAAGTTATTCAGCTCTACATCGAAACGCCGTTACTGCGGCAGGCTCGCAACCTGACCGAATCGATTATCAATCTGGCAAAGGTTGAGGGTCTGACGCCCGAGAAATTCCAGTCTCATCTTCGCGCCATTGACCTACTAGCCCGCGAAGCCCATGACCTGATAGTCGACTCTGAGTTTAAAAGGGAAACAGAACGAGGTTACGCTAATGCAAATACCCAAAGAGGGCATACGCCTACATAAATCTAACCTCACCGCCATTGGGCAACAAATCCTTAATCTGCTCGAATCTGGCGAATGCTACCGACTTACCCTCAAGCCGTGGAAAGAAAAACGAAGCCTCTCACAAAACAGCCTTATCCATATGTGGTTTGGTGAAATCAGCGAATACCTCATCAAATCCGGCCGCTCTGACGCAACGCCAGAATGGGTGAAGCGCAACCTGAAGCGCACTTACCTCGGCTGTGAAGAAGTTACCTATACCGACTTCGTGACCGGCGACAAGTCCACCACCTACGAACCACGCCACACATCCAGCCTCGATACAGGAGAGATGCACTTCTTTCTAAATCAGGTTGAGCATTGGTGTGCGCAGTTCGGTTTAGCCTTGACCGTCCCGCATGACTCGGAATACCAAAAAATTAAGGATAAACAGAATGCCTAATGAGCGCTGCATTCGCTGCCACACCATCCTCACCAGTGAAGATAAATACTGGTACTCAATTAGCTGCGAAGAATGCCAATGCGATCTGGAGTGGGAAGAGCATGAAAAAAAACTTGCAATCAAATCAGCCTACTGGCGCTGGCGAGCCGTCTGCTTTGGCGTACGCTGGCTGTGGAATGGCTCTCAAGCCATCGGAAGTATATGCCTGCAGCGAGTGACTCGACTTCTGGCTGCTAGCCGATCCGGCGTACGACATGACAGGAGAAGATGATGGCTGAGTTAAAAGCAGGTGGTAACGCAATTTTTATTGCCGGGCCAACAGAGCTTTTACGGCTTCAGGTTGACACCTTGCGATACGTAAGCCCCGAAGAATCGATAGCGCTCCCAACAGGATTTAGGATGCGCAATGCACGAAAAGGGCGCTGGTTAATACATAACGAAAGGATTTTTGTGACGCTTGGTAATGGAAAGGTCCTTGATGACTACTGTCTATGTCCGGCCCATTGGTTAATGCCAATCGACGGCCACGACTTCCAGCACGAAAACGAGCAACAGAAGGAGCTGACACATGGGTAGGCTACGAAATGAAGCCCGCGGCAGAGAATGTCAGGTTCGGCTGCCGGGAATCTGCAACGGCAACCCGGAGACGGTCGTTCTGGCGCACTATCGAATGGTTGGAATTTGCGGTACTGGAATGAAGCCAGACGACCTGTTTGGCGCATGGGCATGTTCGGCTTGTCATGATGAGATTGACAGGCGCACCCGGCGCTGCGATGTCACTGAAGCGCGCATTGCTCACCTGGAAGGGGTAATCAGGACGCAAAGCGAATTACTCCGGGAGGGAAAGGTGAAGCGATGAACGAATATCGAATCGAGCTACCATGGCCACCCGGTAACAACCATCTCTTCTCAGTGTTCCGCGGGCGAAAGATTAAAAGCATAAAGGGAAGGGAATACACAGCAGCAGTAACTCAGCAAATCACCGAAGCAAATCAGCAATACCAACTGGCCGGCCGGCTAAAAGTAAAAATTCTCGCATATCCACCTACACGCGCCCGGCGTGACCTCGACAACCTCTTCAAAGCACCACTCGACTCGCTCACCCATTCAGGCGTCATAGCAGACGACAGCCTGATTGATGACGTGCGCATGGTTCGCTGCGAAGTGGTCAAAGGCGGCAGGCTGGAAATCATCATTACAGAGATGGGGGCAGCATGACCGATTACCTCAGAGAGAAGTGGCTCAGGCTACGTATGTATAGAACGCGCAATACCTTCCCGGTCGATTACCGAATCATCAAGCACACAGCAAAAATCATGGGGATGAAACATGCGCATTGAACGAGACTTTCAGCAAATCGTCAGGCTTGCCGGTGTTCGTAGCGCTGCGGATATGCGCCGGCTTTTCGGCACAGGATGGAAAACTATTAACCGATCGCAACAGGCATGGATTCGGCACCTGCTCACCTTGTGGGGCCAGCACCTCGGCGGTGAAGATTATGACCGCGGCGAGGTGAATGTCATTGGCCGCCTGATGATGCGCTGCGAATGGAGCGAACAGAAGGGTAAGCAGATTGAGAAAATCGTGTCAGAGCTTCACTGTGAAGGTCTGCGCGGGGAGGAGTTATTCCGCAAAGCACGTGACCTGCTGATGCCTCAAACCTCAACAAGCAACATCATCGCTCTCGCCAAAGAATCTGATGATGCTGCTTTCGTTGAGGCCGTCATGGTGAAAACGTTTGGCCGCGATAATCCGATTCGCAACATGGCCAGATTACGCTACTGCAAACGCAAGAGCGCGCAAAATATTGCTTCATGCCTGATTTACCACACCGGCTTGAGCACCAAAGAGGGGCGTAACAGAACAGAATGGGCGCTGGATATCCTCGAAGGAGAAATGTTTTACGCAATTAAGCGAGAAATGGAGAAGAAGATTCCTAATTTAGCTACTTAAATAGAAATAGAGCACAAATAGCTAAAGACAAAGGGCATGTTACCTGGCATATTTCACGTAAGCTCGGGGCGTAAAAGCGAACTGAGCAGGTAACAAATTCCATCACTTTGTGATAATCAAAAAGCCCTGCGGCCTCACCAGCTGCGAGGGCTTTTTTGTTTTTAAGAATCGGTTTTTGCAGGGTCTTGACAAGGCAAAACTGTTTTTATAAAAAATTTATCGCCTGGCGTGATCTGTTCAACGGTCCAATCATTCCTCTCATCATGTCAGGCCGAAAGCCCCATTAAAATTGGGGCTTTTGTTTTTCTGCGATCTGGCTGATGCGCTATACACGCTATTGCTTAAGAATATTCCTATTAATTATAATGGGCTTAATGCGGTGAATCCCCCTATGCGGAGGGGTGGAATCCGGATAAGCATAAAGCTTGATATGTCGCACGGGATGGACTTTTTCGGGTTTGCTATCTCACCGGGAGGCACCCGGCACCGCAGATAAAGATTTACTAGGCGCTGCATTGATAGTGGCCTTTTCGTTCAGGCTCATTTGTATAACGGCCAAGAATCTCTCGCTTCGAACCAAGCGACCTCGGTTCGAATGCCTCAGGATTCTCCACAGAACGCACCTTGAAGTTAAAATGAACAATTAGTAATCTTTGAGTCTGTGGAGAACAGTATCGTAGTTTAACCGAGTAAAACGGCTGCTGCGGATATTGCAAGAAGTAGAAGCAGATGGTGAGTTCGATGCTCCCCGTGCTGTCGCTCCACAATCAAATCACATATCTAGGCGCTTTAGGGTGCTCGAGATTATTCAAAGGTCAGCTATAGAGCTGGCCTTTTCTTTTTGCGCCATCCCAAAACTAATTCAGACCCTCATTGCTGTGTCGGGATGTGCGCACTTTTCTTACGACTACAGACGGCACCGACCTAATGGGAGGTGTGTATGGCGATTGATATGAGCAAACTGGCTTCAGGCGCAGCATACGGCGCATCTGCCGGGACAATAGCCAATGGTTTGCTAACCAAACTAAGTCCCGATGAATGGAGTGCTGTTGGCGTGCTGGCCGGTATTGTGGTCGCGCTGATTACGCTCTGTATCAACTGGTATTACAAGCGTAAGGCTACGCTCGCGCAGATTAAGGCGCTTCAGCGCTGGCCCGAGCCGCCTGTCATCGATGAGGATTAGTCCATGGCGATTTCCAGCAACCTTCGCAATAAGCTGATAGCTGTTGCGGGCGGTGGCGCTATTGCGATCGCCACGGTATTCCTCGGCGGTAAAGATGGCGTAGAGGGCAGGGTATACGAGCCCTATAAAGATGTCGCTGGCGTGTGGACTGTCTGCGATGGACACACCGGTACCGATATCATTAAGGGTAAGAAGTACACCGACAGAGAATGCGACCGACTGCTCATGCAGGATCTGCAGCCAGTCAAGAAAGCGGTCGACGGCCTGGTGAAAGTTCAGCTGAACGAATACCAGCGCGCGGCTCTCTACAGCTTCACCTACAACGTCGGCACTTCTGCTTTTTCCAAATCGACGCTGCTTAAGCGGCTTAACTCCGGTGACCAGGCTGGCGCGTGTGAAGAAATGCGCCGATGGGTCTATGCCGGCGGCATGAAGTGGAAAGGGCTGCAGAACCGTCGCGACATGGAGCGCTCACTCTGCCTGGCGGATGGCCCAAATGACATCTAAAGCCATCGCAGCTCTAATGTTGTGCCTGCTGATAGGCATTATCACTGCCGGCGGATTTGCTCTGTATTACCGCGGCAATGCCATTGACTACAAGGCCCAGCGCGACAAGGCGACAGGCGATCTAAAACTGGCCAATGCGACCATCGACGATATGACGGTGCGACAGCGTGCAGTTGCTGCTCTTGATGCGAAATACACAAAGGAGTTAGCCAGTGCTCAGGCAACTATCGATCAGCTTCAGCGTGATGTTGCTTCTGGCAAGCTCCGGCTGCAGCTCAACGCGACCTGTACGAAGCAATCCGCCACCCCCACCGGCGTGGATGATGCAGCCAGCCCCGGACTTACTGACTCCGCTGAACGGGATTATTTCACCCTCAGAAGCAGAATCGAGCTCGCCGGAAAGCAAATAGATGGCCTGCAGCAGTACATCAGAGAGCAGTGCCTCAAGTAGTACTCACGCGGTCCGCAAAAAATAATTTAAGCTGTGAAGATTGAAAGCTGCGCCAGAAATGGTGTGGCTTTTTTTACGTCTGCAGTAACCCTCCGCGCGTCGCAGCGCATCTCAACGAGAGTCTTTCAGTAAGCGAGCCTGAGAATTGCCGTTATAGGTGGCGACCTCTCTCGGGCGGCTTTTCTGTGCGAACAGGCTCACTTTCTAAAAGGTAAACGCAATGATATATCCAACAGTAGTC
Source organism: Type-C symbiont of Plautia stali (assembly GCF_059730935.1). Taxonomy (NCBI): domain Bacteria; kingdom Pseudomonadati; phylum Pseudomonadota; class Gammaproteobacteria; order Enterobacterales; family Enterobacteriaceae; species Type-C symbiont of Plautia stali. The sequence goes on from NZ_AP035923.1 coordinate 1,800,969, forward strand.
AATGGCATGGATTTTCGTGAGCTGGTATTCCTGACCGGCGCAGAGTCATCAACTGATACTTTCAAGGTGGCGCTGGCGTTTGGGAAAGATCATAAAGACGTGCTGCGCAAAACTCGCGCCGTTATCAGTCAATGCTCAACTGAGTTTGCAGAGCGCAATTTTACGCTTTGCCATGAAAACAATGAGTTACAGAACGGTAAGCCGCAGCCTTTCTACCAGATGACCAGAGATGGCTGGACGATGCTGGTATTCAGCTTTACCGGCAAGGCTGCAATGGCATTCAAAGAAGCTTACATCGCCGCTTTCAACTGGATGACCGACATGATTCGTCAGGGGGTCGCAAACCTTGAGGCAGAGCGAAACGCTGCTGTGCTTGAGTTCATGAAAGAGAAAGACGTGGCGAGTATGTCAGGTCGATTACTGAACCGCTGGGGAAGAGTGAAGAAACCTCAACTGCTGGCACGAATCGAGCGAATCGACCAGCATGGGCAAATCACTATCCCGGGCCTGCCGAAGTGACCATCACGGGGCGCATTTGAGAGTGCGCCCGATGATGAATCTTTCCGACAAGGTATAGCGGTTAGCCACGCTGTGAATCTGGAGTGATTAATTTTACTTCACTAAGAATAATCTTAGGGATATTGTATGGCTTCATTTGCGAAATGGAGTCGGTTATGGAAAATGAAAAAAAGTTAGATGCGGTAATGTCAGTCAAGCCCCGTGACGCTGATTTGCTTTTTTTCGTAGATATAGCAAATTCTCATGGAGTAGAAATGGGGATAACTTTGCTGGTAAAAGGCGTGTGGATTTCAGGTGATATAATCAGTGGTAAAACCTACTACGAAAGCTTAGTTAAGTCTTTTGGCTCTTACCAAGAGGGATCTTTAGTAGAATCTATTGCTAATTACTTTAATGGAACAGCAGATATTTTCTACAAAAAGCATGAAGATCAAGATGGTTATGTAATTCCTAATAATTTTCTACACCTAAAGAATGTTGCGCAGAATAATGGATCAGGACGGATGTCCGACATGAACAATGCATTTCTTCGAGTGAAGGTTGAAGAAATTGATGGCTATATACTTGGTAAAAGCAGTAATGAATAAAAAATAAGCCGCCTTCGGGCGGTTTTTTATTGGATCGTGTGAACTCAATGATTCCGAAAAAATCATATAAATAAATACCTTATACAGTATTGCAGAAGTAAAGTGTGGGCTATACAATTCAATAACACTGTTTATTTATACAGTGTTTTCTTGGTGAATTTTACGTCAAAGAGGAATTGTATGAGCGGAACAAATGATCAAGGTTCAATGACAGTAAATGGCCCATCGTCTAACCCAGGCTCAGAGAGCCCCCGTGGTAACGGCGGTGGCAATGGTGGTGGCAATTCTGGTGGCGGTGCTGGTGCGGTTAACGTGGTGTGGGGAAGCGGTTCAATTACAGAAACCATCGGCAATGTTGAAATGACCTTTGAGGGAACCCATGCTGTAGGCACTGGTCCTCAAGCAATTACAGGTGATAAATTAAAAACCAGTAGTGGGAACGGTGGTAATGACACCACATTCCGGGCAGCTGGACGAAATGTAAATGTTAAGGAGACTAACCCAACAATCACCTATCGACCTCAGGCAAATGCTTCGGTTGAGGCGTACGATGTTAGATTTCCTACTTTAACAATTCGCGTCACAGTAAAAAACAAAGATTCTAATTCTCTGACTGGTGCTTTGAGCGGATATTATCACGGAACAAGTCAAAGGCCCGACCAAATTGTTAAACAGCATATTCCACGCGCTATTGATTTGGTAAGGGTATTTATGCAATACCAATCGTCCATTCAGATGACGATTGATTTTACTAAAGACCTCACTGCAAAGTTCGGTGCTCGTGCTGGTCAGATGGCTAATGAGCTGGCTAATAATGCGGTTGGAAAAACCATTCGAAATTATGACCAAGCTTTAGCTGCGTTCGAGCAGTCAAGGGCGGGGCTCTACGCTAAGATGTCTGCTTCTGACCGTCAGGCAATTTCAAACGCTTTAGCCTCGCTTGACCAAAGTATCATGTCGAGCCGACTGCTTGCTTATAGCAAATCACTTGGCCTTGTGAGTGATGCAATCACTTACGGCGATTTGGTAAATGAGATTCGTAAAGCTTTAGAGAGTGGTCAATGGGGAGCGGTGATTAATAAAGCGGAAGCTATTGCAGCAGGCAAAGTGGCTACAGCTCTGGTAGTGTTCACCTTTGCCGCTATGACTGCTACACCGCTTGGTATCTTTGGTTTTGCGCTATTGTCGGCAATTACTTCTTCACTGGTTGATGACGCCCTAATGAAAAAAGTAAACGACTTCATCACAAGTTTGTAAGGGTTTAACTATAGGGTGCCTTTCTACCGAATAGACTATGGTAGATGAGGCATCCTAATCCCAGCGGGATCGCAAGAATCATACATACCAAAGAAAGCAGCGCGGTCATCTTTGGGGTGCCAACATCATCACCAAACATCCACTTAGTCACAAATCTTTCGCCAAGTACTGAGATGGCCATTTCTTTGAGAACATATTTGGCAAATGGAAAGAGAAAAAGGCTAAACGTTGCGAAAAGCACGAAATACAAATTCTGCTGATAATTAAAATTACCACCTATGAACCATACGGCCATTTCAATAACATAATAAAACAGGCCTTTTAGAAAGCTTCTCCAGTAATAATTTGGGTTCATAAACCGTTTCTCTATTGATCTCACGCATTTAAGATACTATCAGTATTCTTTATGGGTTTCAGCGGCTTTCTGCCAGAAATGAAAAAGAAATGTTAGCGCGGACATCAGTGGAGGTGCGCAAAAGCATGTTATTAATGACTTTTTTGATTTCGGGCGCCCATCAATTAACATTCAATATCCTTAAGGAATGCAATGGCACTCACCGACAAACAAGAAATGTTCTGTCGCGAGTACCTCATCGATTTGAACGCCACGCAAGCGGCCATTCGGGCGGGGTACAGCGATAAGACTGCAAACCGTACCGGATCTGAAAACCTGTCAAAACCTGACATTGCGCAACGCATCATTGACCTTAAATCAGAGCGCAACGAAAGGGTAGAGGTAAACGCAGATTACGTGTTGCGTCGCCTGGTTGAGATTGACGAAATGGACGTGCTCGACATCCTCAAAGATGACGGCGGCCTGAAGATGGTTAGCGAATGGCCGAAGGTCTGGCGCACCACGCTGAGTGGACTGGATATCCTTACCACTGTCACCAACTTTGATGAAACGACAATGGAGAATATCCTCAAGAAGATCAAGTGGCCGGATAAGGTAAAAAATCTCGAGCTACTAGGAAAGCATATCAGCGTTATGGCGTTCAAAGAGCAAGCTGCCCATGAGCATACCGGTAAGAACGGTGGGCCAATTGAGGTGACGGCGCTGACTAAAGACGAATACAAAGCTGCGCGGCGGGAGATGCTGGAGGATGACGACTGCTGAGCAGAAGAACTATGCGCGCCGCTTAGAATGTGAAGAGGATGGCCTGTATTACGCCAGATACTTCTTTAAGCAGCGCACTGGCGGCAAGATGATTGTCGCACCTCACCACAAAGTCATACAGCAGACGCTCGATCGCGTTATCGCTGGCGAGATCAACCGGCTGATCATCAACGTTCCGCCTGGCTACACAAAAACAGAGTTGGCGACCATCAACATGATGGGGCGAGGGCTGGCCCTGAACAACCGCGCCCGCTTCATGCATCTGTCCTATTCACATAACCTCGCACTGCTGAACTCCTCAACCGCTCGCGGCATGATTAAGTCGAAGTCATATCAGAGCATGTGGCCCATGGAATTGCGCGATGACGCAGACAGCAAGGCGATGTGGTGGAACGAATTTGGCGGCGGTGTTTATGCTTCATCAGCAGCGGGTCAGGTAACTGGTTTTCGTGCCGGACACATGGAGCCCGGCTGGCAGGGTGCATTGATTATCGATGACCCGGTAAAGCCGGACGATGCCTACAGCGAAACGGTGCGCGATGGCGTCAATAATCGCTTCAACGAAACCATCAAATCACGTCTGGCTATAGAAACAACGCCGATGATCGTGATTATGCAGCGCATCCACTACTACGACTTGAGCGGCTATCTGCTCCGGGGCGGCAGCGGTGAGAAGTGGCACCACCTGAATCTGCCAGTGCTGATAGACAACACGCAGAGCTATTCAGAGCAGTATCCGGACAACACTCACGCCATTCCGATCGACCATGGCTTACCTGATGGCTGGCTGTGGCCCTTCAAGCACAACGAAACGCATCGAGTATCGCTGTTCTCGCACCGGCGTACAGCTGAAGCGCAGTACATGCAGAAGCCTCGTCGTTTCAATGCGGAAGGGGCGCTGTGGACTGAGGCGATGATCAGCGCGTCACATGCTCTCAATATCAAGCATGAGAAAGTGCGTACAGTCGTCGCAATTGACCCGCAGGCCACCAACAGTGAAGAAAGCGATGAATCGGGGATTATTGTTGCCAGCGCTTATGGGGCTGGCGATAAGAAGCAATTTACTGTGGACGCGGATTATAGCGGCAAGTTCTCACCAGCTGGCTGGGCGAAAAAGACTATGTTTGCCTACGAGGAGCATGAAGCCGATGCGATCGTAATCGAAACCAACCAGGGCGGAGATATGGCAGAGGAAACTTTGCGTAATGCTGGCTTTAAGGGCCGCGTTATTCGTGTTCATGCCAGCAAAGGTAAGTATGCCCGCGCTGAACCAATATCCGCGCTCTATGAGCAAGGCCGAGTGGCTAACCGTGGAAATCTCTATGTACTGGAAAACCAGTTAATGGAGTACGTACCAGCTACTGCCAAAAAGTCTCCCGATCGCCTCGATGCCATGGTTTACGCACTCACTGAATTGGGTGGCGCTCAACCAATGGGCATGATTATTCCGAAACGCCTGCAAGGCAGATAACCCACCGACGGACAAACCATGACTGACAAATTAATGCTAGCCGTCAATCACGCGCTGAATGACGTCAGGCTTGCCCGTGCGCGCGCCATGCTTATCAACCCCGGCATGGGGCTGGATGCTAAACGTGAGAGCGCATGGTGCGAATACGGCTTTAAAGATGACCTGACGTTCGACGACCTGCATAAGCTGTATCGTCGCGGCGGCATTGCATACGGCGCGGTAAACAAACTGGTTTCTAACTGCTGGAAAACTAACCCGCAGGTGATTGAGGGTGAGCAGTCAGACGAATCGCGCGACCTGACTGCTTGGGAGAAAGCCAGCAATCAGGTATTCACCCATCGCTTCTGGCGAGCATTTGCCGAAGCTGACAAGCGTCGATTGGTTGGTCGCTGGGCTGGCATCCTGCTGCACATCAAAGACAGCAAAACATGGGATCAGCCAGTCGTTAAAGGCAAGGCGCTACAAAAACTTTCACCGGTATGGGCCAGTGCGCTGAAGGTTGGCAGTCGCGACAATGCCGGCGTCATCACCATGTGGCAGTACACCGAGTCGCTTTCTGATGGTAGCACGGCGCAACGCAACATCCATCCTGACCGCGTGCTGATTATCGGCGACATGTCTGATGATGCTATCGGCTTCCTTGAGCCCGGCTATAACGCCTGCGTTAGCCTGGAGAAAGTCGAAGGGGGTTCGGGTGAGTCTTTCCTGAAGAACGCCGCGCGACAGCTCAATATTAACTTCGACAAAGAAATCGACTTTAACAATCTGGCCTCGCTGTATGGCGTAAGCGCCAGTGAACTGCAGGCCCGGTTTGATGAGGTGGCGGTAGAAGTTAACCGAGGCAATGACACCACGCTGACAACGCAGGGCGCGACTGTTACTCCGCTGGTATCAGCGGTTGCTGACCCGTCCCCGACCTATGACGTAAACCTGAAGACATTCAGTGCTTCTGTAGACATCCCCTCGCGAATCATCGTCGGAAATCAGTCAGGTGAGCGCGCCAGTACGGAAGACCAGATTTACTTCAACGGCCGCTGCCAGTCACGCCGCGGCGACCTGTCGTTCGATGCTGAGGACATGGTCGACAGGCTAACCTACCTGCAGATTATCAAGCCGGTGGTTAAGTTCAGCATCGTCTGGGATGAGCTCAACGAGCAGTCACCATCTGACAAGCTGGATAGCGCGGTGAAGATGAGCAACATCAACCAGACATCTCTGGCATCCGGTGAGCAGGTGTTTACGGTCGATGAGATACGTGTAGCTGCAGGATATGAGCCAGGTGGCAGTGAGCCACTACCGGAGGGTGAGGAAGATGGCGAAACTGAAGAGGAAGCCGAAGCCAGCGATACTGCCGGCCAATAAACTCGACCCCACCGGCGTAGACCGGCTTGAACGCGGTGCCATGCGCGATTACGCCAAGCGCCTCAAGAAAATCAGCGCACGTTATATCGAACTACTCAACCGCATCCCGGCAGAACCTGCAGTTAACCAGCGTTACACCTTCCAGTTAGACCCAACCTTGCTTTCGATGCTGTTGCAGAATGGCGATTCGCTCGTGGATGAAATCCTGCTGCAGGGCGGAGAGTTCAATCCGTGGCTGTTTCAGGATTACGTGTCACCGTCGTATCAGCGCGGCACGGCGCAGGAATTTGCCAACCTTGCTCAGCAGTCGGCAGCCTATGAGGCTTATCGCGGAAGCGTGCAGGACATCCTTCTCAGTGATGCCTACCAGAATCGGCTGGTGCTGGTCAGGGCGCGCACGTTTGAAGAGATGAAAGGATTGTCGGCTGATGTTAAGCAGAACCTGTCACGGGTACTGACTGACGGCATCGGTCGGGGGCAAAACCCGAAAGAAGTGGCCCGACGTATTCGTGACCAGATCGGGATCGAACAAGGGCGCGCTACCCGCATTGCCCGGACCGAGATAACGACCGCTCTTCGCCGTGCTCGCTGGGATGAACATGACTCAGCGAGTGATGACCTCGGCCTTAACGTCATGCTGCTGCACCTTTCAGCACTTAGCCCCACGACGCGCCAGACACACGCTCTGCGCCACGGCAAGCTCTACACCTCGGAAGAGGTACGAGACTGGTACAGCATCAACGGCAACGCTATCAACTGCAAATGCGCTCAGGTCACCGTTCTGGTTGATGAGAAGGGCGCACCACTTAATTCATCTGTAATCGACATAGCCAGGAAAGAATTTGCCCGGACATGGGGCAAGCGCATGGCTGCCAACAAATCACATCACTGCTGCGGGCACAAGCACGCGGCTTAATCGAGAGATAACCATGACTATGCAGGTCAATGTCACCACGAAGGTGAACAGTCAGGCTATTCGTCGCGAAACGTACAACGGGCGCCCGCATCTGGTGCTGCCAAGTTACACCCTGCCGGCGAACGTTGTGATGAACGGCGGCCTGTATCCGGAATCGGAAATAGACGCTCACTATCAGGGGCTGGAAGGCACGCTGGCACCACTCGGTCATCCCACTGTAGACGGCAAATTTGTTTCTGCTTTTTCCCCGGAGGGTATCAACGCCGGGCACATCGGCGCATGGAACCGCAACGTCAAGAAGTCTGGCAACCGCGTCTATGCGGAAAAGTGGGTAGATACCACTGTTGCCAATCAGAGCGCCGGCGGGCGTGAGCTTCTAGAGCGCGTGGCGGCTATAGAGCGCGGCGAAGATGTTCCGCCGATTCATACCAGCGTTGCCGTATTCCTAGACCAGCTGGAAGCCAGCGCCGAGCAGCAGGCGCAGGGAATCGAGTGGGTCGCAAAGATTAACGCAATGGACCATGACGCCATCCTGCTGCATGAGGTCGGCGCTGCACAGCCAGAGCAGGGCGTCGGCCTCATGGTTAACGCTGACCAGGCTCAATCGCTGAAGGGTAATTCTGGCGCGCTGGTTGGAGAGTCCTACCGCGGACGCGAGCGCCGGCTAGAGCAGGCAGCCCGGGACAAGTTTGCAACCGGACCAGACGATTACGCGTGGATTGCTGACTTCACTGACTCGCAGGCGATCGTAATCCGCAATGGCGGCGACGCACAGGTTTATGGCTATAGCGCTGATGGCGGAAAAATCACCTTTGACGATGCCGGCGCACAAGTTACCCGTCAGGAGTCATGGGTAGCCATCGTGGCCAACAAAGTTAAATCCCTTTTTACAACGCAGGATGCCCCTGCAACAAACCACCAAACGGAGGGCGACATGCCTTTAACCAAAGAAGAACTGGAACAGATCGGCAGCATGGTTAGCGAGGCTGTGGCGACCAATACCGAGAAGGCAATCAAGCCGCTCTCTGACAAGGTTGATGCGCTGCAGGCGAACCAGGACAAGCTGTCTGAAACCATTACCGCTAACTCTCGCGCAGAAGAGAAAACCAAGCGTGATGCTATTGCCGCGGTGCACGGTGAAATCGTGGCTAACGCACTGCAGGGTGAAGCGCTGGAAGCGATGTTTAAGTCGCTCGGTGAAGCGGCCCCGCTGGGCACTAACTCTGCCAAAAATCCACCCGTGACCGGCGCACCTGATCCGGCCGCTTACTTTGGAGGTGCTGCTTAATGGCACGTTATCGTCGCGTAAACATCGACGGTCAGTCTCTGTACAAGACCGAAACCCGCGTTACTGCAGCAGCTCTGCAGCCAGGCACCGCGGCTGTCATCAACGACGACAATGAGTTTGCGCAGGCTACAGCGCTGGCTGGTCGTCTCTACATCATCGACGTTGCATACCATCAGGGCCTGAACATCACCGATGCTGTGCCGGCCGGTGATTCCGCCGTGGGTAACTACGTAGAAGAAGGCCGCGAGCTGGCTCTGCTTTGCGTGCCGGGCACCTATGCCAAAGATGACCCGATCAAGCTGGGCACAAATGGTCAGTTCACTAAGGCAACTGCTGATACCGACTCGGTTATCGGCTACAGCCAGGATGACGCGACTATTGCCGCCAGCACTACCGATTTTATCCGCGTACGTATGCGCGTCGGCACTGTTGCCGCGGCCTCTGGCGCTTAATCAGGAGAATAAGAATGTATTTTACCGCTGAAACACTGGCTGCTAACAGCCGACTGCGCGGGCACTGGAATGAGCTTTGGGCAAACCGCAACATCTGGAACGTGCAGCACGACATGATGGTTAATGCTTACCGTTCCAGTATGACGCCTGAAATGCTGGCGGCGAATGCCGTCGGCGGCTTTGCACGTGAGTTTTGGGCAGAGCTTGACCGCCAAGTCATTCAGATGCGCGATCAAGAAATTGGTATGGAAATCGTCAACGATCTGATGGCCGTTCAAACCATCCTGCCTATTGGCAAAACCGCGAAGCTTTATAACGTATCTGGCGACATCGCAGATGACGTGTCGATCAGCATCGATGGTCAGGCTCCATACTCTTTCGACCACACTGATTATGGTAGTGATGGTGACCCGATTCCGGTTTTCACTGCCGGTTACGGCGTCAACTGGCGTCATGCCGCTGGCCTGAGCACCGTTGGCATCGACATGTTGCTAGATGCGCAGGGTGCGAAGATGCGCAAGTTTCACAAGCGCCGTGTAAATTACTACCTGAACGGCGATGCTTCTATTTCAGTTGATGGCTACAAAGCCCAGGGCATGAAAAATCACCGCAACACGACCAAGATCAATCTTGGAAGCGGTGCGGGTGGTGCAAATATCGACCTTACCACTGCAACACCGGCGCAAGCGTTGGCGTTCTTTGGCCCAACTGGTGCATTTGGCATCAACGCTCGTCGTAACAAAGTTACACGTTACAGCAAGCTTTGGCTGAGCGCTGAAATCATGGCGAACCTTTCAAAACCATATCTCATTGACGTAAACGGTGGCACCAATGCCCTGATGAGCGGCACTGTGCTGGATGCGATCGCTAAGTTCATTCCGGCTGAATCTATCCAGATGACTTACGCGCTTACCGGCAATGAATTCCTTGCCTATGAACGCCGTCAGGACGTCATTTCGCCGCTCATTGGTATGGCTGTCGGTATTGTTCCGCTTCCGCGCCCAATGCCACAAAGCAACTACAACAACCAGATCATGTCTGCTGAAGGCCTGCAGATTAAAAAGGACGGCGAAGGCCTGTCCGGTGTGGTCTACGGCGCCAATCTGGCTTAAGGAGTAATCATGGCTGAGAAATACGAAGTAATTAAGCCGTGGCACGGTGTGGCAGTGGGCGATGTTGTGCAACTGGATAAGGTTCACCCGGCGCTGAAATCCCATGTTCGTAAGCTTTCGGATAAAGCTGCTGCTGAACTGGTTCCAGCGACACCTGATGCCAGCACCGATAAACAGGCGCGCAAAGCAGCGATCACCAAACGCCTCGACGAACTCGGCATCGAGTACAAAGGCAATCTCGGCGCTGACAAGCTGGCAGAGCTTTTGCCAGACGGCGAGTTAGAGAAGCTTTTCCCTGCCGAATAACAGCCGCCGCGATGGCGGTTTTTTTATGCCCTCTGCGGAGGGCTGATTGTTGAGGTGCGCATGATAACCACGGCTCAGGCCAAAGAATATCTGGAGTCTGTTGGCATCGCGCTACCTGACTTCATTATTGACGCACTGGTTGAGCAGGCAAACAGCATTCAGGAATGCCTGGACGCGCATTACCCCGCGGCAACGGCGCTTCTTATCCAGATGTATCTGTTAGGACTGATGGGGCTGGGGCAGGGCGATCGTTATATCAGCTCTCAGTCAGCCCCATCTGGTGCGTCGAGGTCTTTCCGCTATCAGTCTTTTGCCGATCGCTGGTCTGGTTCGCTATCACTGCTTCGCGGACTGGATAAGTTCGGCTGCGCAACGGCGTTGATACCTCCTGAGCCAGGACAGAAAGCCTTTGCAGGAATCTGGATTGGCAAAGGCGGGTACATGTGTGGGAGCCGAAAATGAAATGGCAGTCTCCATCAACACCACCCAAATCATTCGACCGCGTGTGGCTGAAAACTTCAACCGGCCGGCAGACGACTGGCTACGTGAACAGCAGCGGTGAGTGGGTAATTACCTGTCCGCGCATTGCTGCTGAAAAGCCCACTGTAATCAGCTGGAGGCCATGACATGTCATCATTAGCCAGCTGGTCTTACACCGCTCAGGCAACCATCTGGAAGCGCTCAGGCGAAACAAATGATTATGGCGATCCGGTGTTTGGAGCGCCTGTCGTTATTGCCTGTGACTATCAGGGCGGACTTTCAAAACGTCTTGCTGATATCGGCGGGGAAAGGGTGGTGAAAAATACCGTCTGGACAGAGTATGCGCTGGCCGATACCGGCGATTACCTGCTGATTGGTGTATCTACCAACCCCGACCCGCTTGCTGCCGGCGCTGATGAGGTAATGCAGGCCATTCGTTACGCTGACACCTTTGAGCGCACGGCAGACGATTACGCGATAATCACCGGAGTATAGTCATGGGCGTTAAAGTCAGAGGCATCCAGCAGGCCAGGCGTAATCTTGATGCGCTCATCGGGGATATTCAGGGGCGCAAAGCGGTGCGTGCACTGCAAAGCGCGTTGATTATCGGCTCATCACAGTCGGCGCTCTACACGCCAATCGACACGTCTACCCTGATTAACAGCCAGTACCGCGAGCTGAGCGTTAACGGCAGCCGGCTTACCGGCCGCGTTGGCTATTCAGCCAATTATGCGGTTTATGTGCATGACCCCAACATCCCGCAGAACTTCCGGCGCGCTACGGCGCAAAAAGAATTTCTGACGAAAGGATTTGAGGATTCGCGCGAGGCGATTACCGCGGCTATCGCTAAGGAGATGGCGCTTTGAATCCCCCAATGCATACGCGGGTGCGCAATTATCTGTCCGATGCCGGCCTGACTGATGGGTTTAAGACGCAGTTGCTCGTTTGGAACGATACTGGCACCGCAACGGATAAGTATCTGGTGTTCAGGCCGAATGGCGGCAGCGCAGTGCAAAACCAGCTTGGCGCTGAGTATTACGTTCTCGTTGATGTCATCGGGGCCAAAGGTGGTAATGCAGCTGTTGATGAAGCAGTGCAGGCCATTATCGAACACGTCCAGCAAAACCCCATGTCTGACAACTGCATCGGCTATCTGCAAAATCTCGGCGGCATCCCCGCGCCAGTTCTCACAACCGAAGGCAGGCTTGTCTATCGGCTTCAGTTCGTCGCCACCCACGGCGATTAATTAACGTCAAAGAGGAATTACCCATGGCAGATTGCCAGAACAGCAACGAACGTTTGTTCGGTGGCGCGGTTGTGCTTGAAGTAGCCGATGGCTGCAGTGATGTGCTGCCGCAGGAGTCGGAATGGAAAGCACTGGCCGCCGGCACCAGTAAAGGATGGGACTTCTCGCCCAATACAGTTACATCAGACGCGGATGATGGCGGCGGCTTCGTCGAAAGCATCATCACAAACTCAGATTTCACCATCAGCTTTGAAGGTGAAGTGCGCAAAAAGGGCAAACTGGACCAGTATGGTGTTGGCCGGTTCATCAAATACTTTGCAGGTGAGCTAAAAGCGCGTCGCCAGCCTGGTATCTGGGTGCGCATGGAGTATGGCGAAATTACCTTCATCGGCTACATGGTGGTTACGGCGCTTAGTTCAGATGGCGGCACTAATGACATCGTTACCTTTACCACCGAGTTCAAAGTAGGCGATGCCAGCACCATTCAGGTTATCGACACTGAAGAAACCGTACCTGCTACTGGCGTAACCGTGACCCCAGCGACTGCAAGTCTTGCTGTTGGCGCTACTCGTCAGCTGACAGGCGCAGTGCAGCCGACCGATGCAACCGATCGCACCGGGACATGGACGACATCAGACGCAACGAAGGCGACGGTAAGCAGCACTGGCCTGGTTACTGCCGTGGCCGCAGGCACCGCGACGATCACCTTCACTTCGACTGATGGCGGATACACCGCTACCTGCGCAGTTACAGTGACGGGCTCGTAGCCATTACAAAGGGCGGTTGCGACTGCCCTTGATAATGATTCTGGAGAAACTATGGCCCCAGCAAAAGAGATAGGCGAATGCCTGATTACAGTGGGTGAGGATGACTATTTCTTCAGGCCATCATTCGCAAACATGATGCGAATCGGCGACCCGCAGGAGATAGTTCAGGCATTTTACGACCTGCATAATGATGAGCAATCATCACTGGTGAGGCGCTCTGTCGCGGCTTTTGGCGGTATTCCAACCTGGCTGGCAAGCTATCTGATCCGGCCGCAGTCCAGTAAGCAGGCTGTATACGCTGCTATGAATGTGCTGGCGGCGTGCTGCGATGAAGATATCAGCACCTTGATTGGCGAGCTGAGACCGGGAAAGTCCGGCAAGTGGCTATTCGTCTACCGGAAAGGCTTGATGCCAGTCAGTGACATGGTGCTTATCGCACAGTCACTCATCCAGCATGGAATCATCGGCAAGGCAAAGGTGAGGAAACTGCAGCGCCATGAAGGCGGCCAGGCGTCATCTGAATTCAATGCCTTCGAGTACATCAACGCAGCGCGTACGTACCTCGGCATGAGTCGCGAGGAGGCGGAAAAGCTGACCATGACGGAGTTTCAGATGCTGCTGGCGGCGAAGTTTCCCGAGCAGAAGGGCTTCACCAAAGAAGAGTATGACGCTGTGGCTGAGGATTATCTAGCTAAGAAGGCCAGTAAAATGGCTAAAGTGTGAAAGAAAACCGGCCGTAGCCGGTTTGTTTATAAACAGCCAACCACTCCGTTAACATCAGCTTCTAAAGCTTCAATTTGTGCTCGGTTCGCTTGGGTCGCCATACCATAAATCGTATAGCTTTTATGTTGAAGTTTACTGAGAGGGCAGCCCTCATGGTTAATAATTGCCGCTAGAGTATTTCCGTCTTTGACATTCATGACTCTTTCAGCAATTTGCTCGGATGTAAAAAGGTTAGGATGCGCTGTAAGAAGGTCAGTTGTCATTCTTCTGATCTCTTCTGCATGAGATTTAAAGGCTTTCGCTGCATCGCTCTCATTTGAGCGAGATCTGTTTTGAACAAAAATATGCAATTTCGGAAGTGAAATTTGGTTCTGATTAGCTTCTTTATTGAAGTCTAAGAACATCTCATCTTGTTCAGAGTTATCTATTGAAACCCCAAAGATAAGCTTAACCAAGTTCTTAATGCCACGGATGGAAGCTGCATCAGCTGTGCAAGGAATTATGATACGGTTTGAAGCAACTACACCTAACTCCGTGTAGCTTGCAAAGCTAGGGTTACAGTCGATAAAGAACGTTTTAGGTCTCTCTGATATGGCCTTGTCTGCTTCGAAAGAAGCGATAAGGTCGACAAGTAATGAGCGACTTTTCTTCCACGCCTCTTTTACGGGTGATGACCCAATGTGCGATATAAGTCTAGAGCATATGTCAAGATCTACATCACCCGGGAGAAGGTAAAGATTTGCTGGCATTTTAGAGTTTACAGATGCGGCCTTAACAAAATATGATGATTCATTGCCCATGCGACTTAACGGTGATCGACTGAATCTTTCCTTAATGTATCCAGCGATAGTGGCATTTTTATCTCTTAAAGAATTCAGGTTTTCTTCACCTGTGCCATTGCCGCCAAGAATTATTTCTGAAACATTGGACTGTGGACAAGCGTCGATTACTACAACGTCTTCTTCAGGGTGTAGAGTCGCATATTCTATTGCAAGGTTGTATGTCAGAAACGTTTTACCAACACCACCCTTATTGTTCCATACTAGATATTTTTTATTATTTTCAATCATTTGCGGTTGCTCTTCTGCAAGACTCTGAATATTTTCCATAATATTATCTCATTTAAAGACTATTTGCGTTCTCTTGTTAGGGCTAAGAAAGGGCTATCTGTGGTAGTTGTGTTTACACTGCGACAGATTAGGAATTATCCTAACCTGGCTTTGCTTTATCGCCCATCCTGACAGATGATCAGTGCTTATGGTTTTGCATACAGTTGGCGTAAAATGTTGGTAGGCGAGACCTGCTGGGAAAATCATGGACGTTAAAGACTGGATACTTGTCATTATCATTTTTGCCTGTGGCATCATTACTCTCACTGAAGCCGCATTCTTTCTGCATCGAGGCGTCTACACATTACGATTCAAAGGTACATCCCGGCGAGAACATGTTCACAGAAGTGACAGGTACGAAGTGTATTGGCTTAACATGCTTCTCCACACTTGCGCGGGTTTGGCCATGATAGCCCTTGGCTTCTGGATTATGCAGCTGGAACCAACCGTGAACGGCTGGTATCTGGCTATTCGTGGATACTTCACTTTTTGAGAGGTTGCAATATCCATTCGCTGACCAATTCTCACTCAACCACGAACTGAGTGAACTCTTGGGCGCTGTTGCTCAGGCCGAAGTCACGCAGCTCAAAAATGATATCTTCTCTCTGCTCTGGCGGCAGCTTGGAGATGATTAACCCTATCACCATCTTGAGCTGAACAATCTCTACCTGGGCGTCGTCCAGATTGTCGAGCGCGCACTGAAGCTGGATGCGTTTGTTGACGGTTGGCATGAGTTCTCCATGTTGTTGATAGCAGTGAAGACAAAATATCGTGATCGAGCATGCGAGAGCAACCGGCAGGGTGTGATGTTTGCACCACCTTGCACCCACTCCATGCTACGATTTGCCCAATGTTACTTATGGGGATAGGGATATGAAGAAGCTGATTTTGGGTGCAGTGGCTGCGGTGTTGCTTTCCGGCTGCGTTTACACCGGCACTAATTTCGATGAGTCAAAGCTGGCTAATGTGCAGAAGGGTGTGACAACCAAACAGGAGGTGATTTCCTATTTTGGAAAGCCCTCAACGACAACCGTTGATTCTGATGGCAACGAGATGCTTATGTGGACCTATAGCATTGGAAGCGCTTTTGGTGCGGATGCCAAGGTGCTGACAGTTAAGACACATGACGGCAAAGTCGAATCTTACGCGGTCAGCAAATCTAAAATTTAAGAGCAAAACTGATCACATAACCTCGCCCCGGCGGGGTTTTTTTGCGCCTGGAGAAACTGATGTCTGAAAAAGTTGGCGAAATTTATTACGAGGTGGGAGCCGACATTGCTCCGCTTCTCTCTGGCACAAAGGCTGCTGAGTCTGCCTTATCCGATATGGCTGATAATGCAAAAAATACTGGCAGAGCGATAGATGGACTTGGAAGAGGGGCAAAATCTACAGCATCTAACCTCGACCAAATCACATCTCATGCGAAGTCGATGGATAGTTCTATGCAGACACTGAACACATCTGTTTCTGCTGTAGCTGCGGCAATAGCCCAATCCACAACGAATACCACCGCTGCCAGCATGACGCTAACTCAGATGAACGCAGCCATGAAAACACTGATCGATTCAGTGAATTCTATGGCAAATGCTATGCATTCTGCGGGCAGTAATACCAAAGCTGCTTCAGGTGAATTTACTCGCGCTGAATCAATTATTGAGGGTTTAGGTAACCAGATTGCTATTCTCGACGAAGCTCAAGAGAACGGAGCCCGCAGTGCGGCAATTCTTGCCGCGCAGTTACGAGCTGGTTCAGCAGCTTCAGATGAAGAGAAAAAGAAGATTGGAGATTTGACTGGTAAGCTCTTTGACATGCGAAACAGCACTGATCAGGGTGCAAAAAGCCATGGAGCGTGGCGATCGCAGATACAACAGGCTGGTTATCAGGTCCAAGATTTCATTGTTCAGGTGCAGGGC
Source organism: Type-C symbiont of Plautia stali (assembly GCF_059730935.1). Taxonomy (NCBI): domain Bacteria; kingdom Pseudomonadati; phylum Pseudomonadota; class Gammaproteobacteria; order Enterobacterales; family Enterobacteriaceae; species Type-C symbiont of Plautia stali. The sequence goes on from NZ_AP035923.1 coordinate 1,817,594, forward strand.
GGTCAATCTGCTTTAGTTGCCTTCAGCCAGCAGGGTTCACAATTGGCGGGAGCTTTCGGACCCAGCGGAGCCATTGTTGGTGCGGTTATTGCCCTAAGTACCGTCGTAGCAGGTACACTTATCACTTCTCTCAATGGTGGCAAAAATGCTATGGATGCATTGAAGGATGCTGCCGCTTCCATGGATAAAGTTATTACGGTCTCACAGACGGGCGTTGCTGCTTTATCGAATCAGTATGCAAACCTAGCACGGACAAATTCACAACTTGCTACAGTCATGCGCACCCAGGTTTTGCTTGAATACAATCAGGCCATGGCGAAAGTTGGTAAGAGTATCAGCGATACATCGTCAGAATTCTTTTCCTTCGGAGATGTAGCAAAAGCTGCGCTATCAGGGGGATCAGCAAGCGTTAAACTTCTGACAACAACATTAGATGCAGCTGGTATTAAAACGGAAGACTTCAAAGAAGCATTTGAGCAACTGAGTAAGAGCAGCGTAAATAATCAAGCTACGATGTCGACCTTTGTTAATACCGTAGGCGCGCTATCATCTAAGCTAGGCATCAGCGATCAGGAAGCTTTTAAGTTAGCTAAACAGTTAGCTGACCTAAGCAAAAATCCATCACCCCAGGCTCTTCAAGAGCTTGCCGTGAAACTGCAGGGTATGACTTCATCAACAAAAGAGGGGCAGCAAGCAATTACTGAATTGCTTGGTCCGATCGTTGCGTTGTCTCGTGAAGCGGCAAATGCGGCGTTCAATGTAGACCTGCTGAAAAAGAATACAGATAACTTAACTGATGGTCAGAAGAACCTTATAAAGCAATCGGAACGCAGCCTTGCATTGTCAAAGTTACAGGGCGAGGCCAGAGCGCGCTTGCAGGCCCAATACGCTGCTGAGGATTCCGGGTTCGCAAATAATGACCCGCACGTTAAGCAAATGCAGGAAGATGCAGCTGCAACCTACCGGAACACAGAAGCGCAGAAAAAACTGAAGTCTGAGCAACAAAAAGGCTCAACTCAGACTGAAAGCATTGCGCAGAAGCTGGCCAACTTAAAACAGCAGGCAGACATTTCAGCCGAATCAACAAATAAGCTGAGCCGCGAACAGGCAATCCTGAATGCGCAACAGTCTCTCGGAAAAGGCGCTACACAGCAGCAAATCCAGCTAGCAGGGCAGTACGCTGCGAAAAAATGGGACACTACTAACGCAATAAAAGCGCAGGCTGCAGCAGAAAAGCTTCTGCCTGAAACGCGAGAAAATGCCAGCTATAAACAAGATTTGGAAGACCTGAAAACGGCTTTAGCTGCCAAGAAAATTACCCAGCACCAGGCCGACGCCACTGCTGAACAGTTAGAAAAGCAGCATCAGGCTAACATAGCTAAAATCCGGGCTGATCAAGTAGTATCGCCAGGGCAAGAGGCGGTTGGCGCAGTCGATCCAGTTCAGCAATTAGCTAACCAAAATGCGCAAAAACTTGCTCTCATCCAGCAGTTCGAACAACAGCGCCTCATCACTGAACAGCAAGGCCTTTCCCTACGTAATGCAGCCAACACAGAGTATGAGCAGCAACGCATTGCTGCACAGTGGCAAATCTACAAAGCGCAGAATCAGTCAAACGAGCTGCTGGGAACAGCGATTGAATCACTCGGTGGCGGAGCCACAAATGCGATAACAGGACTGCTGAACGGTACTCAAAGCCTTTCAGAAGCCTTTGCCAACTTAGGAACTGCTGTGCTGAACGGGCTGGTCAGTAGTCTTGTCGAGATGGGAGTGAGGTGGGTTGAATCTGCAGTCATGGGTCAGGCTGCGCAACAATCAGCTATAGCAGCTAATCAGGCAACTGCAGCAGCGGCATTGGCGACATCTACGGCCACTGGCGCAGCTTCAGCCGCGGCTCTTTTAGCCGCATTCTCCTCAGCGGCTATGGCTGCATCAATTGCAACTTCTGGCGGTGCTGCTGCTGCTGGCCTTGCTGGATACTCAACTGCAATGACTGCAGCGCAGACCATGTCTCTGGCTGGTATGCGCGAGCACGGCGGCCCCGTTAACGCTAACTCAATGTATCGTGTGGGCGAGGGCGGCAAGCCTGAGATCTTTAAAGCCAGTAATGGTAGCCAGTACATGATTCCCGGAGACAACGGCAAGGTTATCAGTAATAGCGACCTTAGTGGGATGGGTGGCGGCGCTGCTATTAATCAGGAAGTGCATTTCCATATCCAGACCACCAACGGCATCGACGACGCCACCATGCAGAAAATGGCCGGCATGATGAAGCAGGTTGCGCTCTATCAAATGAAAGACCAGACGCGACCTGGTGGAATCCTCGGCCCCCGCAAATAACAGGAAATCCCATGCCAGAAACTTTCACATGGATCCCCCAAACCGGATTCACGGGCGAGCGCACGCCTGATGTAGCCGTCGTGAAGTTGGGCGATGGCTATGAGCAACGTCAGGTGAAAGGAATCAACCCGCTTATGGGGAAATATTCGCTGACGTTCATCGGATACGACGATTCGAAATGTGCCGGGCAAAACGTGGCTAAAGCTGCTGATGCGTTTCTTAGGGCGCGCATGGCGGTTGAGTCGTTCTACTGGACACCATCTGATACTGGCGTTCAGGGGCTGTATGTATGCCGGTCATGGTCAATGCAGAAAACCGGAAGCGTTTATCAGCTAACAGGGACGTTTGAGCAGGTGCCGAGATAATATAGCAAAGAAATATGAAACTAGAGCAACTTATAGCGGCATCAGAGCAGGCAGTTATGTCAGCTGCCAACAACAATCAAAAGGATGGAGTTAGTCATGAGTTTAAATAAAAACTTTGAAAAAGGTAAAAAGCTAGGCGCAGACCTCAAAAAAGCAGCGGAATACTCCCGCTGCCAACAAAAAGCAGTCACTTTATTTGAAAAACACGTTCAAGATAATCTTGGGCGATGGTTTTAAGCTTTGTACCTCCCTCATCCCGAGGCTGCACATCAATTGCATTTTTAACCTGATTATGTATTTGGCTTTTGATTTCTTCAGGCATTATGCTAATGATTGATTTTATCAGCGTATCCTGAACAATTTGCTGAGTTCTGATTTCAGTTATCTGCTTTTGATAGGTGTTAAGTAAATCACCAAGTTCAGTATTCATATCGTTCCTTCCCGAGGTAATCAGCCATCCCTCGTTGCTATGAGCGCCCATGCCCCAAACATGGACGGGCTGAATACTCAACATATCCTTATCAGTAAATCAGCAACATCCTGATATTCGATCAGTAATCATCCTTCGGCTGCCGCGTGGTGGCCTTTTTCATGGGTGCAATATGCGAAACATTCCAGCAGAACTCATCATAGAAAGCGTGGATGCCGGTGTTGGCGCGATGCTCGACCTGTTCGAAGTAGACCTGCAGTCTTTCGGCGGCGATGTGATCCGCTTCCACGCTGGTACTAACGGCTATTACAACGATGTCATCTGGCAGGGTCGCGCTTACTCGGCTTATCCGATAGCCGTAGAGGGCTTTGAAGTTAAATCCGAGGGCACTTACTCGCGCCCGACGATGAAGGTTGCGAACATTTCAGGCCTTATTACGGGCATCAACCATGACTTTGATGATGCGCTTGGTGCTGTGGTAACGCGCCGGCAGGTGCTGGTTAAGCATCTGGATGCAGTGAACTTCCCGAACGGTAACGCTGAAGCAGATCCGACTATGGAGGCGGTATCGCGATACGTCATTGAGGAAATGGCGGAAGAGACGTTTGAGACGGTCACTTACAACCTTGCTACGCCGGTGGACTGTGATAACGCCATCATCCCGGCGCGCACCATTCTCGCGGATGTGTGCCAGTGGGTATACCGCGGCGATGGCTGCGGCTACTCAGGCGGTCCGGTCGCTGACGAGAAAGATAATCCAACATCCGACCTGTCGCGCGACAAATGCTCAAAGCATCGCAGCGGTTGCCGCATGCGTTTTCCAAAGCCTAACGCGCTGCCATACGGCGGCTATCCCGGCTCAGCGAAGGTTTCCTGATGATTGAATCCGAATGCCTGATTTATGCCGGCTCATCCAGTGATGAGGTGTGTGGGCTGATTATTGATGGCGATCGTTTGTGGCGATGCCGCAACATGCATCCCTACCCGGCGCGCAATTTCCGGATTGACGAAAGAGACTGGCTTGAAGCAGAAGCGGCGGGAGAAATCACCGCCGTTTTTCATTCACACCCGCAGGCGAAGCTGGTGCTTTCAGCTGCTGACCGCACCGCCCAGCTGGTGACCGGCATAGACTGGTGGCTTGCCAGCGCCGGAAAGCTGCGAAAGTTTCGCCCGGCACCGCACCTGCTTGGACGCCGGTTTGTTCACGGTGAAATGGACTGCTACACGCTCTTCCGCGACGCCTATCATCTGTGCGGCATTGACTTGCCCGACTTCGTTCGGACAAACGGCTGGTGGGTGCGTGGCGAAAACCTCTACCTGAAGAACATGACGGCTAACGGCTTTCATGATGTTGGTTTCGATGACATCCAGCCGGGTGATGTGATTATCCGCCGTGCGTTCCCGGAATGCGACCCGTGCCACGCGATGATCTGGCTGGGGGAAAACACAATCCTGCACCACGAAGTGCACGGCCGGCTTAGCCGCCGCGAACCACTTCGCCAGATTCACGTTCCACTCATTCACTCCATCTGGAGACACGAAAGCAGCGGTGAACTTGATTTAAGAGGCTTATATGACGATTTCATGGCAAAGGGACAGTAAGGTGGCCTGGCTGCCAGTAGTGGGATATGAAGGGTTTTATGAAGTTTCTTCGGCGGGATTGGTTAAGCGGTCAGGTAAAGAAAAGTGCCTATCTCAGCACGTCGATAGTGATGGATACGTCTACGTGACGCTATGCATTTATGGCAAAGCAGCAAAGAAGTTTGTCCATCGCCTTGTGGCTGAAGCTTTTATAACTCGCGCTGATGTGAAACCGCAGGTCAATCACATCGATGGGGTCAAATCGAATAACTCCGCTCTGAATTTGGAATGGGTTACACCTAAGGAAAATGTAAGACACGCGTTTTCTACCGGCCTAAATCGAGCTGGTAAGCATTTAAAAGCAGGTGAAGAGCACCGATGGTTTATTGGCAACGTAGTGGCCACGTGCATGAAAACAGGCAAAGTAACCATCTTAAAAGGTGCAAAGGATATCCGAGCCAAGGGGTTCACTGACTCGCTTGTCTATCGGTGCGTTAATGGAAAGTTGGCACATCACAAGAAGCACACATTCCGGAGGGTTCATGCTGACATTTAGTTTTGCCGGATCCTTACGACGACATTTCCGCCAAATCTCTCTGAATGTCGATACGCCCGCGCAGGGTTTAAGGCTGCTGCTGGCTCAGTGCCCGGCATTCAAACGTGACTTCTATCAAACCCGGCTGCGTATGCGCATCGACGGAAGCGATGTATCTGCTGATACCCTCGAACTCCACATGAACAGGCACGTTAAAGATGGCGCCCGGGTGCTATTCGTTCCCATAGTTGAGGGCTCTATCTCTGCAGTTGCAGCCGTATGGATTATGGTCGCCGTCACGGTGGCCTCAGTGGCGTATTCGCTCTATATGACATCGCACATGAAAACGAAGTCATCAGCGGACCAGGATACCAATTCCATTACCAACAACTCATTCACCAGCGCAGAAAACCGCATAGGGCAGGGTAGGCCTGTGCCGTTATTGCTCGGGGAAATGGAGGTTGGCTCAAACGTAATCAGCCTGGGCATCGATACCACGAACAATCAGGACTGGAATATTTCTATCAGCTAAGGTGACAGCATGGGCTCAGGCGGCGGCGGTGGCAGCACCCCTAAACTTCTAGATGACAACCTCAAATCCAAGCAATTCCTCCGCGTTCTTGACCTTATCAGCGAAGGGCCGATCTACGGACCGGTAGACCAGAGCCACCTTTCTTCTTTCATGTTGAACAAGACGCCTGTTACCGACTCTTCAGGCAATGCGACCATCAACGGTGTCAGCGTAGCATGGCGTCCGGGGACGGCGACGCAAACGCCAATCAATGGCTTCAATACGATCGAAGCAACGACCGTGGTTAACACTGACGTTACCCAGGCCACGCCGCTGGTCCGCACTGTAACTGACACCGATGTTGATCGGATTCGCATGAACATTGGTGTTTCAGCGCTCGTACAGCAGGACACCAAAGGAAACCAGAAAGAAACCTCTGTGACGATGGTTATCGAGACGCGCGTGGGTAATGGTGCATGGCAGGTTCAGAAGACTGTCACAATTACCGGAAAGCAGTCTGGTGAGTATCTTGAAGCTCACCTGTTTGACGCGCCTGAAACCAAGCCTTTCGATATTCGCCTGCGCCGCGTTACGCCTGACAGTAACAGCGATCTGCTTAATAACGGCACTGTCTGGAACAGCTACACCGAAATCACTGACGACAACCTGTCGTATCCCTATGCGGCGGTTGCCGGCTGTGTGGTTGACCGCGACCAGTACACTGACACGCCCACGCGCACCTATCATCTGCGCGGCCTGATTGTTGATGTGCCGGATAACTACGACCCGATCGCACGGACTTATTCCGGCATCTGGACCGGTGGATTTAAGTCAGCATGGACCAATAACCCGGCCTGGCTGTTCCGTGCGCTGGTGAAGAATACCCGTTATGGGCTGGCGAAGCGGGCAGGCTATATCGATGTGGACGATGGCAGCCTGTACGTACTTTCGCAGTTTTGCGATCAGCTTGTCGATGATGGCTACGGCGGCAAAGAGCCGCGCTTTACCCTGAATGCGTATATAACGGAGCAGAAGAGCGCGCGCGACCTTCTGGATGACATTGCAGGCATGTTCCGCGGCATCGCGCTTTGGGACGGTATGCGCTTCTCTGTGATGCTGGATAACCCTCAGGACCCGATCGCTTCAATTACTAACGCCAACGTGGTAGATGGGTTGTTTAGCTATAGCTCTATGAAGCGTTCTGAGCGCTTCAACGCTGTAATAGTCTCATGGACAGACCCGAATAATGGGTGGTCTCAGGTGAAGGAGTACGTGTCTGACGACGAGATGATTGACCGCTACGGCTACAACGAAACGACACTTGAAGCATTTGGCTCTACATCACGCGGGCAGGCATTCAGAACCGGCAAATGGATGCTGGAAACCTGCAAGCGGGAGACAAAGAAAATCACGTTCAAAATGGCGCGCGAAGCTATCCGCTTCATGCCCGGAGACGTGGTTGAAGTCATGGACAACAACTATGCGGCTACTCGCCTTGGCGGACGCATCATGTCTCATGCCGGCCGCAGCATCACTGTTGACGCTGACGTGTCAGAGTTAGTGGGTGGCGGCGACAGCATGTCGCTGATGGGCTCAAATGGAAAATTTGTTAAGTATGAAATAGCCAGCGTAGCCAGCCGTGTTATTACGCTGAAAACCACGCCCTCGTGGGTTCGTGACGGCACCGTGTTCGTCATCACAACCGGGGAGGTTGCGCCGCGGCTGTTTCGTATCATGGGCATTTCGGAAGATGAGAACAATTCGGTTTACAGCATCTCAGCTACGCTGCACGACCCCAATAAACAGGCCGTGGTGGATGATGGTGCTGTCTTTGAAACGCCAAACGATACGCTGAATGGCTATCGCGTTCCCAATATCGAAAACCTGCGCATCATCAACGTCAACAGCGAAACAGTGCAGGTCACCGCGGCGTGGGAAACGGCGACGCTGACTAAAAAGATTGTTTTCGAACTCTACGTATACAGCCTGGACGGCAAGGTTGTAGCGCAGTACGAAACAGATCAGTTTCGCTACGACTTTTACGGGCTGGATGCCGGTAGCTATACACTTGGGGTTCGCGGCCGCAATGAAAACGGCATGAAGGGAGCTGAGACGCAGGTTAGCCTGGTTATCGGCGCACCATCAGCCCCGACCTTCATTCAGTGGACGCCCGGCATCTTCTCCGCTGACATAGTGCCGGTGATGAATGTCACCGCTACAACAGACACATCTTTTGAGTTCTGGTACACGGGCGAGGTGCCAGCCAGCAGCATTTCAGCCGTTGAGGATAAGGCTCAGTTTCTCGGCAGGGCATCACAGTGGACGCTGCATGGCCTCAAGGCTGACAAGACCTATTATATGTACGTTCGCACCAAAAATGCCTTTGGTGTTTCGCCATTTATCGAGGCTTCAGGTCAGGCATCATCAGATATTCCCGGCATGATAGAACTGATCGATGATGCTATTCGCAATTCTGAGACATTCGAAAATCTGACCGGCGCAATAGATACCAATATTGAGGGTATGCTTCAAAATGCGCTTGATAACAACGCTACGGTTGATCACCAGTTCGCAATAAACGGAGAGGTAAGGTCTGACATCGTTGTGGTTAAGACAACTATTGCGACAGTGTCAGAGGCTATGGCGCAGCTTGAAACTCAGGTTCAGGCAGAGATAGGCGATCTTAATGCTGCCGTAAATGAAAAGCTGACGGCAACCGTAACCGATAATGGAACTGCAAAAGCATCGTATACATTGAGGGTGGGGGTTACCCGAAGTGGTGTTTATTATGGGGCCGGCATGGCAATTGGGATTGAACCATCCGGAAATTCATACAAGTCAACTCTCGCATTTAACGCAGATCAGTTCGGGATTTACACAGGAAGTAATGCTGGGAACTATCAATTAGCATTCGCAACGGTAAATGGGCAGGTTTTCATAAATGATGCCTTCATTAACTACGCATCCATAACTCTTGCCAAGGTTGGCTCGTGGTATTCCGCCAACTATGTTGCGGGACGTTCAGGAACAATTATGAACAATGATGGTTCATTTGAACTGAACGGGAACGGTGGAATTGGAGGCGGATCACGACTGAACTCCAACGGCTTTGGCGTCTATGACACAGGCGGAGTTGAGAGGACTTTCATAGGGAAACTGAGCTGATGGCAGATGTTTACGGCATTCGAATAACTCCTGATGATGGTGGCAAGCAAATAATACTTGATGGCTCATCGAGATTTATTTCATACCTTGGCTATCTTGAGCTTAATGGAGTGAACAGAACCAGGCAGGTCAAACAACCTACTCCTGGTGCCAGACAGCTTATAGTTCCGAGGAATCTTGTCAGATTGTTTGTCGGGATAAACGGTCCAAGTCGGGTTTTCTATGTTAAAAGCTACAGCCTTTCTTCGTCGGGGGTATTTACGTTTGATGTAGGAGGGCATCAGGATGCGCAAACATCACAGAATGCATTCGGATTTGTTGATACGTTTTCAGTAGATGGAGGAGCTTCCCTGGGAAGCTCTCAGTATGGCATCAGAATAAGAAATGGCTCTGACTTCCTTAATCTGAATGATACAACGATGCTGGGATTTGTTACATATCGTGCGGTGGTGAATATCAGTGGAAGCTGGAGTGTTCCTTCATCCATTGTAAGTAAAGGATCTTATGTATGCTTTGTGCGCTTTAGTGGGGGTGACAGGTCACTATATTTAAACAGGGACAACAACAGGATTGAGGTATATGGGCCAGGTGGAACCTCTGGTGGGAGTGTAAATGGCGTGCAAATAGTTATTGTTTCGTGCGGATTTTCTCCAGAGTTGCCTGCTTCCGGATACGGGTTAGTAATTCGTAATGCCGCCGGACAAAACACCTTCACAAGCAAATACCCACCTGTGATGTGGAAGGGGTATAGTTATAATTTTCCTTCCTACGAGAACTACGACACGAGTGATGGAGAGGTTCTTCAATGGATAGGCCCATCCTCAGGAATGTCCCAGCCGATGATCCCTCTCTGCAGCATCGGAACTCAAAGTGGAGACCAGACCCGCTCTGATAGTACTTGGCAATACAGAGCCATCATGTATTCCGCTTTCAAAATGGATGGGTATTCTGTTTCCTGTGCGCGCGGGCCTACTGCCGGCGAGGGAGCTAAAACATTAAGCCCAAAGGCTATGCAAGTTGCGTGCTCCATACCCTGCATAGATGCAATTGACTACTTTTAGATAAATCCAATGAAATTAACCCGGCAACAGCGCCTAATGCCGATCAGTTAAGACAAAAATGATCGGTTGAACGATCCGGTCGCTGTGTGAAAATCCGTAATCTCTCATGGATGATTACGGATTTTTTTATGCTCCTCAGCCAGGCCCTTGATGCTGTTCTTAAGTTCTCTCCGAAAGAGTTTTCTGCGCTTTCTGACCTGCTTTCACCTGAGCTTATTGATGAATGCCTGGCGGATACCGGGGTTGTCACGGTGCGAAAGCGCCGTCTGCCCATGGAAATGATGGTATGGGCCGTGACCGGCATGGCGCTTTTCCGCTCTCTTTCCATGAATCAGCTCGTTTCCCACCTTGATATTGTCCTCCCGGGTAAACGTCCCTTCGTCGCACCCAGCGCGGTTGTGCAGGCACGTCAGCGGCTCGGGGCTGAAGCCGTCCGCCTGGTTTTTGAAAAGACCCGCCAGCTCTGGTTCGAAAAAACACCGATGTCGCACTGGAACGGCCTCACGCTGATGGCGGTGGACGGGACGCTGTGGCGAACGCCGGACACGCCGGAAAACGACGCCGCATTCGGCCGCACGGCCAATGAACACGCCCGTTCTGACTGGCCACAGCTGCGCATGGTCTGTCAGATGGAGGTCACCAGTCACCTGTTGTCGGGCGTTGCCTTCGGCAGCGTCTCTGAAACCAGCGAAGTTGAGCTCGCCGCCCGGCTGGCGGCACAGACGCCTGCTCATTCCCTGACGATAATGGACAAGGGCTTCTATGCTCCGGGCCTCCTTCATCACTGGCAGACATCAGGCACCGAAAAGCACTGGATGATACCGCTGCGAAAAGGTGCTCAGTACCGGGTAAAAGAGAGGCTGGGTCCCGGACATGAGCTGGTTGAGCTGAGCCTGACGCCGCAGGCGCGAAAAAAATGGAGCGGCGCACCGGCCAAGCTGACGGCAAGACTTATCAGTAAGGAAACCGGCGGCAGAACGGTACAGATACTGACGTCCATGTGTGATCCGCTTCGCTATCCGAAAGCCGATATCGTGGACCTGTACGGTCATCGCTGGGAAATCGAGCATGGCTTCAGGGAGATGAAGCAGCACCTGCTGAATAATGAGCTGACGCTGAGAAGTAAAAAGCCGGAGCTGGTGCAGCAGGAGCTGTGGGGGGTGGCACTGGCGTATAACCTGCTGCGCTTTATGATGGCACAGATGGCATACAGCCTTAAAAATGTGGAGCCTTATCAGCTGGGCTTTAAACAGGCGGCGTTGTATCTGAGCGGTCAGCTGAGTCTGCTGCCTGCGGTTGCACCGGGAAGAATACCGAAGGTGATGAATGAAATAATGGCGATGGCGGGAAGCTTCGTATTACCCGGCCGTCGTCAGCGGCATTATCCGCGGGCGGTAAAAAAGAAACCGCAGCGTTACCCGCTGCGGCGTTCTTAAAAGCTTAACTGACAAGCATTAGGCAACAGCGCCGGGTTTTTTATTGCCCGGAGAGAACTATGCCAGCAGGCACTATTGCTTTAACAAACAACTCCGCAACCGTCACTGGAAGCGGAACCAGCTTTACTACCGAGCTGAAGGTAAATGATTTTGTGGTATCAACGGTTGGTGGCGTCGCTTATACGCTCGGCGTGAAATCCATAGAGTCCAACACCTCGCTTACCCTGATGGAAATCTACACCGGTCCGTCAGCATCTGGGCAGTCATGGACTCCTGTACCATATGGTACAATGGCGGCTATTACCGCCCAGCTTGCAGCTCAGGTGACCTATGCAATTCGCGGTTTAAACCTTGATAAGGCGAACTGGCAGCAGGTCTTTACTGCGCCGGGTAACATCACAGTAAGCTTGCCGGATGGCACTTCATGGCAGGGGCCGAGCTGGGCTTACATGGCAACGCAGTTTGCCGGCAAAGCCAATACAAGTGACGTACTCACAAAAGCAGATAATCTAAACAGCCTGACGGACAAAGCCGCTGCACGCACAAATCTTGGGCTTAAGGGAGCTGCGGTTTTGGATGTGGGAACCGCAAGCGGAACGGTTGCATCAGGAAACGATTCTCGACTTACTACTGTTGATGCAAAGTCTGGCGGCACGATTAACTCTGGTATAACCATTGCATCCGGTAACTTGAGCCTTTCGACCGGCGCGGTTCAAACTGTGAGAAACAACATGACTGCCCGGCAGCCATGGAGTGGAACCAGCGGCAGCCTAAGTCAGGGGGGTTGGTTCCAGAGCATGTACTCGACAGCAAATACCACTGCACAATTTTCCACTTTCATCGAAGCAGTGGTGGGTCAATCACTTTATGGCGTCTTGACGCTGGGTGATGGATCCCAATTTAAGCGCTGGCAGTTCGACATTGGCGGCAATGCCTATGCTATCAACGGAACTTGGCAGAACGGTTCCGACAGGCGCTTCAAGTCTGACCTGAAAGTGATTTCAGATGCTTTAGCCAAAGTTAAATCTCTTACCGGTTACACAGGTAACAGGGATGGATCAAAATTTACAGGTCTCATAGCTCAGGAATTACAGGCAGTATTGCCTGAAGCTGTATCAGTGATGGGGCCTTACACTCTACAGAGCAACGTTAATGATCTGAAAAAGGGCGATATCATCCCTGATGCACTTGGTGTAGCCTACGGTGACACAGTTGGCTTGTTGGTCGAAGCTATAAAAGAGCTGTCTGACATTATAGATACTCAGGCGAAATCGATAACCTCTTTAAAGAAATGCATTGAAGCCAAAGATTGATAGATATGTTTTTACATAAAGGTATTTCCTTAAATTGAGCGCGTTGTTATCCTTGTATGAAACAAATTTAAATAAGGGAATTAGATGAGTAAGAGTTTTAATCTGCCAGATTATCAGCCACTAAAGCCGTGTAATTTCTATCTCTTTATTATATTGACGCTGGCTATCCCTTTTTTATGGATTGCTGTTTTAATATCAATCATACTTAAAGTTAAGGATGGCAAAGAAAACAAACCTAAATACCTTTTCCATTTTGTAAAGGATCATAGTGTGTTCGAAGAGATAATTGATTCAAAATGCTTGATTTCACTGACCGGAGGAAGAACCTACGCCACATCCATATTTAATCCTTATCTTGGTGTCAAGTTTACTGACAAGGGTAAAGAAAAGTATGTTATAGTTATTGATAATTCCGCAGGGCTTTTTAAGCCAATTATAAATGGTGTTTTTGATTACATAAAAGTTTGGAAGTGGTGGAAGTTTTTTAGGAGTGAGTGGATATCAATAAACAAGAAGGATATAGGGTTGAGTATAGCCTCTGATAAGATACTTGTAGAAGAAAAGGCATATAAAAGATATAACAAAGATGTGCGTATGAGCTTTAAATATTATTTAGAGGCTATGCCGCAAGAAATAAATAAAACTACAGCAGCAATAGATAGGCAGAAGTTTTGGTTTGGTATCGGTGAGGGTTTCATGTCATTGCTGTCTATTTTTATTATCTTTTATGTAAATATTGCTTCTGTTAACATTTTAATTTTGCTTTCTGGTTCGTTTATAGAGTGGACACCAAAATTTAAGAGTTATTTTGATTGGGCCATGCCAAGCCAAGATTTGTTTACTCTATTCTCGCAAAATAAGTTATCGTTTTCCATTTGTTCAGTAGTTAGTTTTTGTATTTTCGTAGCTCTTAGATTGATATACTTAAAGCTAAGAAAAGATGCAATATTAGATAGGAAGAGCTTGCAGAAAGAGGAAAACCAACTCGGCAAATGATGTTATTTTCAAAAAAAGCCCCGGCGACGGGGCAGAAGTATACCGCGCCGATCTGAGCAGGCTACGGGGTGGGTGCTATCAGGGTAGAACGCAGCGGTAAGTGGAGCCAAGCGGCAGGCGAAAAAAAAGCCCGAACGGATATTCGGGCGGCATCAGTTCCGAGCCAAACATCCCTGGTATTGGCATTGTCTCGTCGAGCGGCTGAATCCAGCCATACCTGGCTGAAAAACAAGGGTAATCTACTCTCGAACGCAGCAGCATTGCTGTGTTACTCAATCATCGTAGTCTATGGGGGAAAAGCGTAACGTTAAGATTGTGTAAATATATGAATTTTGTATGTATAAGCTGTCAGTATCGCATGCTAGCGGATGCAGATTAGAGTGAAAAAAAGCCTGCGCTACACAGGCATAGATTCATTTAAGAATTAAAGGATTTACTACTAAATACACTTGTTATTTGCTGTTCTTTAGACCCTCGCTGCAGTTCTTTTGGTTGTGCCTCTTATTAAACTCCTGAAAGGCACCTCGATAAAATGATACGTGAAAATTGAGATGATGACTGTCATTAATAACGCAATGTAATTGACATCTATGAGCCATGTCTTGTTATGGAGCCATCCAGGAATAAATGCTAGTTTTCGGCAGAGTGGGTAATGTATCAGGTAAATTGAATATGATATCTCACCGAGATATACCAATGGAGAAAATGACATGAGCTTATATACTATGCCATGAGATTCTGACAGTAGAGGCACTATTAAGGCGAAGCAGGCTACAACGAGAAGATCAAATCCTCTGAAATTTAGTGTTGCAAATGCAAATGCTACTAAAAAGATAAGAAGAGCATCTAAAACTTTACCGTTTAATTTTTCTCTGGCAGCTTGAAGCGCAAAAAAGCTGACTATTCCTAATGCATAATCACTAAGGCATCGAACGACTGAAAAACCACCACTGAAAACATCCAATGGGCCCCAGTAGCCCTTTGACGATGCCATGTAAAGGCCGATAAATGCCGCCAGAGTTACGATTGCTAATGTGATAAATCCATGCCTCTTTGACAAACATAACATGGCAAAGGGGAAAATGAGATAAGCAATGAACTCAACAGCAATCGACCATGCGTGAGGGATTAAATTGTTATCCACATCTGTTATTGACTGAAGAAAAGAAAAGAGGATTATGTAATCTTTGAAGCTTGGGGTTGGAATTTCATTTTTGAAATAAAGAAATGAAGTTATAATTATAATAAATGCATAAAGAGGATATACCCTGGCAAACCTGCCCTTGATATATAAAAGATAATCTTTTATCTGTATGTTTGATGAAAACTTAACACTGTAAACGTAGCTCATGATAAAGCCACTTAATACAAAAAATAAATCAACAGATAGGTATCCATTGGCTAGGAATGCGTTTGTTCTTGGAAAGATATGATAGATTGCCACATAAAGAGCAAATAATCCCCTAATCGAAGTTAGCGGCTTAATCTCGTTCATTAATTATTCCATGGGTAAAATTTTACAATAATTATACGGTCTTTCTGTCCCATGAAAAAGTCCCCAAGTCGGGGTTGATGCAAACCTCGTTCATCTTCTTCTGAACAAGGATGGATGATTAAAGCTTAGTCACTCGCACCGCACCTACCAAACTAAATCTCTTTACCCACCAAAGGCTTTACAAAAACCCCAACCGCAGCGGCTTGATCAGTTCCACCGATCGATATTACTGTTTATCCATACAGTATTTATCACGGAGGTAAATGACCATGCCACGCGACTACGAAATCATGATTGCTTTCCGGCAGGCGGTGAAACGCGACGCTGCCGGCCGCTACACCATCAGCACGCTCGACTTCATCAGAGAACTTGACCGCATGAACTGGCATTACACGCTGCGGGCGGCCAATAAGTGGATCGAGATGCACACCACGACGTTCCGCGACATCACCAAAACCGACGGTGAAGAGCGCCTGTTTCAGGTGTTCAATCCGAATGGCGGTGTGTGATGTTTGCCCTGGTCGATGTGAACTCGTTCTATGCGAGTTGCGAAACGGTATTCAGGCCCGATTTGCGGGGAAAGCCGGTAGTGGTGCTGAGCAACAATGACGGTTGTGTTATTGCGCGATCGGCAGAGGCTAAGGCGCTGCAAATCACCATGGGCGCGCCGTACTTCAAGCTGAAGGATGAATTCCGCCGGCACAAGGTGCAGGTGTTCAGCTCCAACTATGCGCTATACGCCGACATGAGCAACCGCGTGATGAGCACGCTTGAGAGCATGGCGCCGGCCGTGGAAATCTACTCCATCGACGAGGCGTTTATGTGCCTGGACGGCATGCAGCGCAATCACCCGCTTGAGGACTTTGGCCGCGCTGTGCGGGCGCGCATTAAGCAGGAAACGCACCTGACCGTAGGCGTAGGGATAGCGCAGACCAAAACGCTCGCCAAACTGGCTAATCATGCCGCCAAGAAGTGGACGAAGACCGGCGGCGTGCTGGACCTGTCGAACATCGACCGTCAGCGCAAGCTTATGGCGCTGGTACCGGTTGAGGATGTGTGGGGCGTCGGCCGGCGCATCAGCAAGAAGCTGAACGGAATGGGCATCATGACCGCAAAAGACCTGTCAGAGCAAAGCACCTACACCATCCGTAAACACTTCAACGTTGTGCTGGAGCGAACCGTCAGAGAGCTGCGCGGTGAGCCATGCCTGCAGCTGGAAGAGTTTGCCCCCACCAAACAGCAGATTGTCTGCTCCCGCTCGTTCGGAAGCCGAATAACCAAATACGACGACATGCGCGAAGCCATATGCACCTTTGCCGCGCGCGCCGCGGGTAAGCTGCGTGGTGAGCGCCAGTACTGCACGCAGATAGCCGTGTTCGTCCGGACAAGCCCTCACGCCGTGGGCGAAGTTTTCTACGGCAACCAGTCGACCGGCAAGGTTCTCACTCCAACCAACGATACGCGCGACATCATCCGGGTGGCCATTGAGGCGCTCGATCGCATCTGGCTTGAAGGGCACCGCTACATGAAGGCAGGCGTGATGCTGGGTGACTTCTACAGCGAAGGCGTGTCGCAGCTGAATCTGTTTGATGAAAACAAACCACAGGCCAACAGCGAAGCGCTGATGCGCGTGATGGATGGTCTCAACCTGAGCGGGAAGGGGAATCTATGGTTCGCAGGGCAGGGTATACAGAACACGTGGGCGATGAAGCGCGAGATGCTTTCGCCGGCATATACCACAAAAGTTTCCGACCTGCCGGTGGTCCGGTGCTGATCACCTCGCGGCCGTCTGAAACGCTCCACGTTCCGACGTGCGATGGCGTGGCGATTATCGACAGGTCGGTGCGGCCAAAACCAGGTGACACCATCCTGTTTGAGGCGTATGGGATTTGCCATATCGGCCGGCTCGGGCCGGACTACATCATCTGTGAAGACGGCGATACGTATGAAGGGGAGGTGCTGGAAGATATCAGCGTGATTGGCGTGCAGATGTGGAATGTCGTGGAAGTCTATGGGGATGGCCGGCCGACGATATAGTTGCCGTTCCGGATGTGCGTTAGTGATTGGAGGGAATCATCTGTCCTTCAGTCATTAACGTAAGGGAGAGTGAAATATTCAGTATCAATTGGACACAAACAGAAAAGCCTCTGGCGTTAACCAAAGGCTTTTTTGTTTGCATCCAAGATGCGCGTGCATTTCACGTGCACTTTTTTGTACTGCTTTTGTAGTTCCGTTGTCTCTGTGTAGTCTCTGGATCCAGTCTACATGCGGGTTTGTCCGCTCAACGTCCTACTAATTATGGCGGTGAGGGGGGGATTCGAACCCCCGATACGTTGCCGTATACACACTTTCCAGGCGTGCTCCTTCAGCCACTCGGACACCTCACCACATTTTGTTTGCTGACCGCACTGGGTCAACGGGGCGCTACTATAGGGAGTTCAGCGATAAGGGTCAAGGGCTATTTTCTCCTTTTTTTCTATTTGCTTAACCTCTGCGCAGATTGCCTTAAGCCTCTCCACTTTGCCGGTTTTGTCATCAAAACATTCCTTAACTGACACAAAAGTGTCACCGCACTGTCGCAGACTTGTCGGCGGAAACATTTGGTTATATCTACGGATAAGGATGCTGATAAATGAAACGCTTACCTCTTTTCACGCTCTCTGTGCTGGCTTCACTCACCACCACGTCCGCGCTGGCAGAGAGCGCCAGCTATCAACGCGCCGCCATTGGCGATATTACCCAGCACGGCGGCGCGCGTCGCCTGAGCGGCGACCAGACCGAGGCGCTGAAAGCCTCATTGAGCAATAGCACGGCGAAGAATGTCATCCTGCTGATTGGCGATGGCATGGGCGATTCCGAAATCACCGCGGCACGCAATCAGGCAATGGGGGCCGGCGGCTTCTTTCCCGGTATTGATGCGCTGCCGCTCACCGGCCAGTACACCCATTACTCGCTGGACAAGAAAACGCATAAGCCAAACTACGTAACGGATTCTGCCGCGTCGGCCACCGCCTGGGCCACCGGCACGAAAACCTATAACGGCGCGATTGGTGTCGATGTCAACGGCACAGATCAGGTTACGCTGCTTGAGCTGGCCAAAGCAGCCGGTAAAGCCACCGGCAACGTCTCGACCGCAGAACTGCAGGATGCCACGCCGGCCGCGCTGATGGCGCACGTTACCTCGCGCAAATGCTACGGCCCGGAAAAAACCACTGAGCTGTGTCCGGGTAACGCGCTGGAGCAGGGCGGGAAAGGATCAATCAGCGAGCAGCTGCTGCAAACCCGTCCCGACGTCACGCTGGGCGGCGGTGCCAAATCTTTCGCTGAGCGGGCTAAAGCGGGTGATTATCAGGGCAAAACCCTGCGCGAGCAGGCCGAAATACGGGGGTTCCAGCTGGTCGATAATCTCGCCGCGCTGAATGCGGTACAGCAGGCGAATCAACAGACGCCACTGCTGGGGCTGTTCTCGGAGGGCAACATGCCGGTGCGCTGGCAGGGGCCGAAAGCCAGCTATCACGGCAATCTGGATAAACCGGTGGTGACCTGTGAGGTCAATAAAGATCGTCCGGCATCAATGCCAACCCTGGCGCAGATGACACAAAAAGCCATCGACCTGCTCAGCCACAACAGTCATGGCTTCTTCCTGCAGGTGGAGGGCGCGTCGATTGATAAGCAGGATCACGCTGCTAACCCGTGCGGTCAGATTGGTGAAACCGTCGATTTAGATGAGGCGGTGCAGGTGGCGCTGGCGTATGCGCGCGAGCACGGCGATACGCTGGTGGTGGTAACCGCCGATCACGCGCACAGCAGCCAGATCGTCGAAAACGGTACCAAAGCGCCAGGTCTGACTCAGGCGCTCAACACCAAAGATGGCGCGGTGATGACCATCAGCTACGGTAACTCGGAAGAGGATTCACAGGAGCACACCGGCACCCAGCTGCGCATCGCGGCCTACGGTCCGCACGCGGCGAATGTGGTCGGCCTGACCGATCAGACCGACCTGTTCTTCACGCTGAAGCAGGCGATGGCACTGAAGTAAGCGCGTCAGTGCGGGCGGATGCGCAGCACCAGCAGCCCGCCCAGCACCAGTCCGCCAGCGGCCAGCAGCAGCGCAGGGTGCAGGGAAGCAAAAATCTGCACGCTGGCGGCGGAGATCAGCGGCCCGATCAGCTGGCCAGTGGCATAGCCTGACGTCAATATCGCCACGGTTTTTGCCACGCTGATATTGGAGACGGCGCGCGCCAGCTGCATCGACAGCTGCATAATCGAAAGAAACCCCAGCCCGACCATCACCGTTGAGATCAGCAGCCCGCTCACGCCCGGGATGAGCACGCCGCTGGCCACGCCCAGCCCCTGCAGGAACATAACCCACGCCAGGCTGAGGCGCGTATTCAGGCGCGCTGAAAACAGCATAATCAGCACCACACCAGCCACTGCGCAAAGTCCAAACAGCGGCCAGAAAAGCGCTGCCAGCTGACCCTGCGCAAACAGGCTGTGCGCCATTTGTGACAGAAACGTCGCGGGCAAAATGTAGCCGAAACCGGCCAGCGTATAGGCCAGCCATAGCCGTTTTACCGCACTACCCGGTGCCGCCGGCGCACTTTCCCGCTGCCGGGCGGGGAGCGACGCGGGCAGCGCGCGCCACAGCAGCAGCACGCCAGCCAGCGCTACCACGCCATAGCATTGCCAGGCGCGATCGTCATTCAGGTGTAACCGGGTGATAAGCCACGCCAGCACGCCGCTCAGGGTGATGCCCGCTCCCGGGCCGGCAAATACCGCGGCGGACATGCGCGGGGCTTGCTGCTGTGCCAGCACCATCTGCGTCCAGGAGGTGACGATAATCAGGGCCCAGGCACCACCGATACCCGCCACCACACGGAACAGGCACTGCAGTACCCAGGCATGACTAAAGCCGGAGAGCAGAGTCACCAGCGCGGTGGCCAGCAAACCGGCCTTCAGGTAGCGCGCGTGATGGGCGGTGATCCGGCTCACGTGCAGTGCACCCAGCAGGTAGCCGATGTAATTCATCGCCGCCAGCACACCAGCGCTGGAGAGCGTCAGGTGACCGTTGGCGATCATCAGCGGGATCTGCGGCGTGAGTGAAAAGCGGCCGATACCCATTACCACAATCAGGGTCACCATGCCGGTGAGCATGGTGATCAGGCTCACTCGGGTGTGCCGGACTGTTTGCCGTCCGGCGGAAACTGAATCTGCTGACATACTTTGCTTTACTCCGCTGAGATCCCTTACTCTGTCCGGTGATAGTAAATGTCAATCAGTCAGTGAAAAATGGGGTGGTTTATCCTATGACTACAGGTCATACCCAGACCGTCAAATCGCGTGGTGAAGATGTGAAAAACTTCCTTACCCGCCAGCGCGCGCGTATTGATCCGCAGATCTATGGCTTCAGCCGGCAAAACCGGCGCGTCAGCGGACTGCGGCGCGAAGAAGTGGCACAGCTGGCGGCGGTCAGCGTCAGCTGGTACACCTGGCTCGAGCAGGGCCGCGACATTAGTATTTCGCCCGCCGCGCTGCAGCGTATCGGCAAAGTGCTACAACTCTCGGTCACCGAGCAGGAGTATCTTGAAGCGCTGGTGTTTGGTAACGCACATTCGCAACCTTTCAGTCATGAATTGCCGCCTGAGGTGAGGGCGATGGTGGATGCGCTGGACCCACATCCGGCGTTTGTGCGCCGCGCCAACATGGATATTGTCTACTGGAATCCGGCAGCGCAGTCGCTGATTGTCGACTGGGCGGCCCTGCCTCCGGCGGATCGCAACTCGCTCAAGCTAATGTTCATCAGTGAAGCCTACCAGCAGCGCATTCATGGCTGGGAAGAGGCGGCGCGCCATACGCTGTCGGCGTTTCGCGCCGGTTATGCCGCCAGCAATCAGGCGCAGGAATTCGAGGTGGTGATCGAGGATTTGCTGGCGCGCAGTGCTGGGTTTCGCACGCTGTGGAATGACCATGATGTGGGGAAAATCGGCGCGGGCAATAAAACCCTGATTGATGTCGAAGGGAGGATGCAGACATACACCTTTACCTCACTGCAAATTGAGCAGGCACCGGGAATGCATCTGATCTTCTATCTGGCGCATTAGCGCGGCGCGCGCAGGTCGGGCGCACGCCGCCGGGGAGATTACAGACCGCGCTGTGCCATCAGGCGTGCGAGGTCAACCAGACGGTTGGAGAAGCCCCATTCGTTATCGTACCAGGCAAGGATCTTCACCAGGTTGCCACCAATCACCAGCGTCGATAAGCCGTCGATAATCGATGAGCGCGCATCGCCCTGATAATCGCTGGAGACCAGCGGCTCATCGCTGTAGCCGAGGATACCCTGCAGCGGACCCGCAGCAGCAGCGGCTTTAAAGGCGTCATTCACCTCTTCGGCCGTCACGTCGCGTTTCAGCGTCACCGTCAGATCCACCACCGACACCACCGGCACCGGCACGCGCAGCGAGTAACCGGTTAAGCGGCCTTCCAGTTCCGGAATCACCCGGCCGAGCGCTTTAGCTGCGCCGCTGGAGTAGGGCACAATCGACAGCGCCGCCGCACGCGCGCCGCGCAGATCTTTCTCTGGCTGGTCATGCAGCGCCTGGCTGTTGGTATAGGCATGGGTGGTGTTCATCAGACCGTGCTCAATACCAAACGCCTGATGCAGCACCTGCGCGGCGGGCGCCAGGCCGTTAGTGGTACAGCTGCCGTTGCTCACTACAAAGTGCAGTTGCGGATCGTAGCGCTGGTCGTTGACGCCCATCACAATCGTCAAATCATCATTTTTGCCCGGCGCAGAGATGATCACGCGTTTGGCGCCGCCGTGCGTGATATGCACCGCGGCCTTGTCACGCTCGGTAAAAAAGCCGGTGGCTTCGATGACGATATCCACGCCCACTTCACGCCAGCGAATATTGGCCGGATCGCGCTCGCTGAACACCCGCACTGGTTTGCCATCAATGCGCAGCTCGCCGTCGCCAGCGCTGACTTCTGCCGGCAGCCGACCCAGCAGGGAGTCGTGCTTCAGCAGATGCGCCAGCGTTTTGCTGTCGGTGAGATCGTTAATCGCCACAATATCGATGTCGCTGCTGCCCAGCGCGGCGCGGAATACGTTACGTCCGATACGGCCAAAACCGTTAATGCCTACCTTGATCATGACTGACTCCTTAGTGAAGTTACTGCAGTCACTTTAGGCCGGAGGCGCGCTGGCGTAAACGACAAAAAAGGATCACTTTACGCCATTTTGCGGCTGTGAAAGCGCTGGCGATATTCGTTGGGCGTGAGATGCAGCTGGCGCTCGAAGCTGCGCCGCAGGTTAATGCTGCTGCCAAAGCCGGTGGCGATGGCGATGCGTTCCAGCGTCTCGCGCGTCTGCTCCAGCCGTTCGCGCGCCGCCGCCAGCCGCGCTTCAGCCACATAGCGCGCCGGTGAAACGCCGGTTTCGCGGCTGAACACGCGGGTAAAGTTACGCGGGCTCATCGCCACCTGGGCCGCCAGTTTCTCCACCGACAGGTCTTCCGCCAGATGGGCGGCGATCCAGCTCTGCAACTGAGCAATCGGCCCCGACTCGCTGACGGACTGCAGGTGAAAGCGGCTGAACTGCATCTGGCCGCCGGGACGACGCAGATACATCACCATATCCTGTGCGATGTCGCGCGCCACGCTGAAACCAAAATCTTCCTCTACCAGCGCCAGCGTCAGATCGAAGCCGGAGCTGACGCCGCCGGAGGTCCAGATTGGGCCGTCCTGAATATACAGCGGGCCGCCTTCAACCTGCACGCGCGGATAGCTGGCCTGCAGCGTGTCCAGCAGACGCCAGTGGCTGGTGGCGCGCCGGCCATCCAGCAATCCCGCCTCCGCCAGCAGCATTGCCGCCCCGCAAATCGACACCACGCGGCGCGCCTGCGGGGCAGCCAGCTTAATCCAGTCCACCACCATGTTGCGTTCTTCGGGGTTATCACCGCGGCCGGTAATCATGATGGTGTCCCAGCGTTCGCGCGGATCGAGTTCAGCCAGTTTGAGATCGGCGAGCAGATTGAGGCCGGACTGGCCGTGGATCACCTGGTGCGGCTGCGTGGTTGCAATGCTGATACGATAGCGTGCGCCAGCCACGCCCACCGACAGGTGCAGGTTGGCGTGCATCAGGATGTCGGCGATACCCGCCGCTTCGAACAGCATGCCGCCGTCCGGGACAATAATCAGAAAGGTTTTCATGGCGTAAAATGTACCTGCGCCACGAAAGAAGTCAATGTGCGATGGGCGATCAGGCGCGCGAGCTGAATACCCGGCCGCGGCCATCAGACGGGGCGCTGCCGGCGGCACCGTACAGGCGCTGGTCGGCACCGGCCTGTTGGTTCAGGCACTTTATTTATATAAAATCATGATGTCGCAAATGATGCATATATCCATCATCGTGCAGTTAAAAATATCCGCAGATTGAAGCGTTGGAGGCCAGATTAATCAGGTGCCTGTTATTTTGGAAGTGAAATGCCAGGATGAGTTATGAGAAACTCTGTTTTATAAAGCATTCCTTTGCCATGCAGTGATAATGACTACGATAATGAGCAGCTGAGTAAATCAGACTTAAAACCATCAATTATATTCTACCTGCAGAAAAGTCAAACCACGCTCACGGGTAATGTGCGCGATGCCCAGCGCGTAAGGTAATTCACGCGCGGCACCATTAACCTGCAGGGTTTCGCTCTTTTTAATCCCTTCGCGCGTGCAGTTCAGCGAGACGCTGCGCGTCACGGCATATTCACAGGAGGGTTCAACGATCGCGCCGACGAACGTGATTTGACCGTCGGCGGCAAGGGTGGCGTGGCTGGCAAGTAAAGCTATCATCGGTAACAGCAATCTTTTCATCACAGAGGCCCTTTGAGAAGTCGGGAATTATCCGGTTATATGTCGTCTTAATGACTAATAGCGCGCCAAAGTTGAATATTGCTTAAACCGGATAGATTTATTAGCGGGATAACGTCGGGACAGAAAACGGGCAGATATCGTGGTGGTGTAAGCTGCTGAGGGAGAGAAAAGCGGGCTGTGGTGAAGTTAAGCAGGCGCACCCGACATCGGTGCGCTCTTGCTTTTATCAGCTGCGGGAAATCTGAGCCAGCGTCACGTCGGCTGGCGCAGCGTCTGCGGCGACACCGTCGATAAACAGCGCACGCTGTTCACTGGCGGGCAGGGTAATCTGCAACGTTTGCCATGCCGGCTGATAATCACCCTTGCGCCGCAACGTAAGGTGAATGGCTGTGGCTTCGCAGCGCATTTCCCACTGCAGCCACAGCGCATTGCCCTGCTGATAGCCCCAGGACTCGCCATCATCTTCGAACAGTTCGCCGTGGCTAACGCCTTTGCCCTGCAACGGGTAAAGCTGCAGCGTGCGACGATCGTCTGCGGCGGCCTCGACGTGAGCAATTCGCTCGCTGAGTGGCAGTGCCGCACCTGCGCGCACCAGCAGCGGCTGCGTTTCCAGGGGCGCAGGCAAGGTGATCCACTGACCACCGCTGTACCACTGCTGCGTGGCGAAATCATACCAGCCTGTCTGGTTGTCGGGCAGCCACAGGCGGCGTTCACGCTGGCCGGGTTCCACCACGCTGGCGACCAGCAGATCGCGGCCGAGCAGGAATTCATCACACTCAGCAAAGGTCTGGGCATCGTGTTCATGATCGAGGAATGTCGGACGCAGCATCGGTTCATCGTCCGCATGCGCCTGCCACAGCAGCGTGTAGAGATACGGCAGCAGGCGATAGCGCAGCGCGATGGCCGCCCGAATCGCGGGCGTGACCGAAGGATACATCCACGGCTCATTCACGGTGTGATCGTCATTCCATGAATGAATGGTGAAGCGCGGATGCATGACGCCATTCTGTACCCAGCGCACAAACAGCTCCGCGTCGGGTTTATCGCCCGAGAAGCCGCCGACGTCGTGACCGACGTTATACAAGCCGGACAGGCTCATGCCAAGGCCCATGCGAATGTTGTAGCGCAGCGAGGTCCAGTTGGTGCGGTTATCGCCGCTCCATGTTTGCACGTAGCGCTGCATCCCGGCGCAGCCGGAGCGCGAAATCAGGAACGGTCGCTGTTCGGGGGCAAAGCGCTGTTGCGCTTCCATCGAGGCGCGCATCATCAGCAGCGGCATCACCGGGCGAATATGCTTGATGGCAATCGGCGTGCCGAAGCCGTGACAGCGCGCTTCGCCGTCCCAGACTTCATACTCGTTGTTATCATTCCAGGTGGCGTCGATGCCTTTTTCCAGCAGCTGACGGGTGACGTTCTCCTGCCACCAGGCCACCGTTTGCGGATGGGTGAAATCGAGGTGCGATCCTTCATCATCCCAGAACACCGAGCGCTCTGGCACATCCTCTTCCGAATCGCGGATAAACAGTCCCTGAGCTGCGACTTCTTCATAGCGCGGGTGATCCTGCAGCAGGCAGGGTTTGATGTTGGCCGCCAGACGCAGCCCGGCATCGTGAAACGCCTGACTCATCGCTTCCGGCTGCGGCACTTTGTCGTAGTTCCAGTTGAACACATAACGCTTGTTATTGATGGAGGTATAGCCCGAGGAGAGCTGGAAGGAGTCGCACGGAATAGCGTGCTCTTCGCACAGGCGAATAAAGTTCATCAGCTGGTTTTGCGCGTCCGGCGCATCGGTGTAGTGCATGGTCGAGCCGCTGTAGCCCAGACTCCATTTGGGGCCGAACAGCGTTTTGCCGGTCAGGCGTACGAAGGTTTTGGTGATATCCAGCACCCGCTTACCGACAAACAGGTAGTAATCGATATCGCCACTCTCCGCCTGCCAGCGGCGATACGGCTGGTGATAGTTATCCAGTTCGTTACCCAGATCGAACCAGCTGGTGCTGAGATTATCGTAGAACAGGCCAAAGCTGACGTCGTTACGCCGCGTGAGGGTGAAGGGCACATGTTTGTAGAGCGGATCGGTGGAGGAAGCGTTGTAACCCATGGCATCCAGATTACGCATCTCATAGCGTTTGCCGTTGCGTTGCAGATCGCCGGTTTTTTCGCCCAGACCGTAGTAGCGGTCGTCCGCCATGCGGCGCTGATAGTGTGCCACGCCGTCGCCGTGTGCGTTGATCTGATAGGCGCTGGTGGGGCGATCGCCGGTCAGCAGTTGCCAGTGGCCTGCGGCATCACGGTACTGCCACTCCAGCGCCAGCGGCTGACGCACCATCACGCGCAGCGTGTCGGTGCTAATGGTCAGACAACTGGCTTCTTCCTCCAGCGTAAAGCCGGGCAGGCTAAACCCGGCCAGGCTGTCGCGCGGACGCCCTTCCCATGGAACATCCTGTTCCGGTGCAATGCTCCAGGTGCGGTCCAGACTGTAGTTGCCGTGGCGCTTGATCACCACGCGGAACAGACCTTTTTCCAGCACGTACAGGCACAGATGGTGTTTGCCATCGACGTTAAGCACCACATGGTGATGATCAGAATGGGCTAAAGACCAGTTTTTTAAGGTTTTCATCGTTACCTACTTCATTGGGTCGCTGAACGACGCTCAGCAATAAACGCAATCAGGAAGACTGCACCGATCAGGTCAAAGAAGCCCATGGCGACAAACAGCGGGTTAAAGCCGATTTTGTCAGCCGTCACGCCAATCACCAGCGAAAACAGGAAGCTGGAGATCC
Organism: Type-C symbiont of Plautia stali; assembly: GCF_059730935.1. NCBI lineage: Bacteria > Pseudomonadati > Pseudomonadota > Gammaproteobacteria > Enterobacterales > Enterobacteriaceae > Type-C symbiont of Plautia stali. The sequence continues at coordinate 1,844,464 of NZ_AP035923.1, forward strand.
AGGCAAACGAGCCGCGCATGCCATTCACCGTGGCCATCTGGCCCTTATCAAATTTTTCCACCACCAGCGCACTCAACATGCAGGAGATGATCTGATGACCAAAACCGCCAATCGAGATCAGAGCAATCGCGACATAGGGGTCTTTGGTCATCGCCACCAGCGCCAGCGACAGCATCAGAAAGGCGCCGGTGACCGAGCTGGCGACAACGGAATTCACCTGCCTGAAGCCAAACAGCCGGGTATAGATGCGCGTCAGGTAGCCGCTGGCTGCACTGCCGAGATCCGCCGCGAGGAACGGCAGCCAGGCGAACATGGCAATCTGTTTCAGGTCCATTCCCAGGTCTTTTGCCAGATAGAGCGGTACCCAGAAGCTCAGCACGCCCCATGCCGGTTCAGCCATAAAAGCGGGAATGGCGATACCGTAAAAACGCTTGTTTCTGGAGACGGTTTTCAGGGCTTTGAAGAAGGGCAGTTTGACCGCCGGTGGCTCATTATCCTGACGAATAAAGGCCAGCTCATCGCTGCTGAGATTCGGGTTACGTTCCGGATCGCGATACAACAGCCACCACAGCACCACCCAGCCCAGAGCCAGACAGCCGGTAAACAGGAATGCGCCCTGCCAGCCGAACGAGGCGTGGGCAAAGTAGATGATGGGAGGTGCGAGCATGGCGCCAATCGAGAAGCCGACGCCGGCCCAGCCGGCCGCAATTGGACGCTCTTTTTTCGGGAACCATTCACCAATCACTTTGGCGTTAGCCGGTGTGGCGGCCGCTTCAGCTCCGCCCATGACAAAGCGCAAGATGGCCAGGTGCAACCAGCTGGCGGCGCCGGCATGGAACAGACAGGCCAGCGCCCAGATGGTGGCGCAGATCAAGAAGCCGAGTTTGAGGCCAATGACGTCAATCAGCCAGCCGCAGATCGGTTGAAAGAAGGTATAAGCCAGCTGAAAAGCGCCGACTATCCATGAATATTGTTCTGTGGTGATGCCGAGACTGGTTTTCAGCTCGGGTGCCAGAATGCCTAACGAGTTACGAGTAATGTAGTTGACGGTGACGCCGGCCAGAAACAGCACCAGCACCCACCAGCGCAGATGACGGATGACGCGTTTCGTGCCGGTTGCGGCAATCCCTGGGTTCAAACTGCGGTTCATCGGATTCTCCATTCATTATTAACAGCATGTGTGAGCAACGTCTGTGACTGCCCGGCCGGAGGTGGAGTCCATACCGGCCAGCGCATAACCCCTGGCCCTTGATTGCCGGGCGTGGCGTATGCGTCCTGTTTTACCTATCCGCCGGGAGTGAACCACAGTTAGGCCAGGTGGTCGCCAGCCTGATGCGGTATTTGTGATATGGTTAACCAAAATCATTTATCAGGTTGACTTCCGCCGGTGAAAAGCCGAATTTGACGCTGCGCAGGCACTTTTTACGACTCAGAAAGCGCTTTACTTGTAAAATTGGTCAACCAAAATGAAAGGGCTTTGAGAGTGATGCTCAGGCCCGCAGGAGAAAACGACATGAAGCAGACCTGGCGCTGGTATGGCCCTGATGATCCCGTTTCACTCGCCGATGCCCGACAGGCGGGCGCTACCGGCATTGTGACTGCCCTGCATCACATCCCTAACGGCGAGGTGTGGCCCGTGGAGGAGATTTTGCAGCGCAAAGCGATGATTGAGGCGGCCGGGCTGGTCTGGTCGGTAGTGGAGAGTGTGCCGATCCATGAGGAGATCAAAACCGGCAGCGGGCAGTGCCAGCAGTGGATCAGCAACTATCAGCAGTCGCTGCGCAATCTGGCGCAGTGCGGCATCCACACCGTGTGCTACAACTTCATGCCGATTCTGGACTGGACGCGCACCGATCTGGCGTTCGAGCTGCCGGATGGCGCGAAAGCGCTGCGCTTCGATCAGATTGAATTTGCGGTATTCGAGCTGCATATCCTGCAGCGTCAGGGCGCAGAAAATGATTACAGCGCTGACGAGATAGCCCAGGCCGCTGCGCGCTTCGCCAGCATGAGCGAGGAGCACAAGCTGCGGCTGACGCGTAACATCATCGCCGGATTACCTGGCGCGGAAGAGGGCTACACGCTGGCGCAGTTCCGTGCTCAGCTGGCGCGCTATGACGGCATCGACAAAGCCCGGCTGCGCGAGCACTTTGCCACGTTTCTGCGCGGCATCATCCCGGTTGCTGAAGAGGTCGGTATTCGCATGGCGGTACATCCGGACGATCCGCCGCGCCCGATCCTCGGCCTGCCGCGTATCGTCTCCAATGCCGACGACCTGCAGTGGATGATCGACACCATCGACAGCCCGGCCAACGGCTTCACGATGTGTACCGGTTCGTACGGCGTACTGGCGGAAAATGATTTAGCCGGCATGGTGAAACGTTTTGGGCCGCGTATCTATTTTGCCCATCTGCGCTCAACCCGGCGTGAAGCCAATCCCAAAACCTTTCATGAAGCCGCGCACCTTGGCGGCGATGTCGATATGTTTGCGGTGATCAAAGCGATTGCCGAAGAGGAGCAGCGCCGTCGTAATGCGGGGCAGGAAGACCTGATCCCGATGCGGCCCGACCACGGGCATCAGATGCTGGACGATCTGCATAAGAAAACTAACCCGGGTTATTCCGCGATTGGCCGGCTGAAAGGTCTGGCTGAGATTCGTGGCGTTGAGCTGGCGATACACCGCGCCTTTTTCTGACGCCGGTCGCCCTGTACCGCTTGCCCGGCGGACGCGCAGTCGCGCCGGACACTGAGGAGTTCACATGCAACACAACCTTGCCGACGCCAGCATTAAGGTGGCGCGGCCCGCATGGCAGCAGCAGCGGCTGGTGCCGCGCATCGTGCACATCGGCTGCGGCGCGTTTCATCGCGCGCACCAGGCGCTCTATCAGCACCATCTGCTGGAGATAAGCGACAGCGACTGGGGCATTTGCGAGGTCAACCTGATGTCGGCCAGCGGCAGAAAGCTGGTGGAACAATTGCGCGAGCAGAATTTGCTCTACAGCGTCACCGAGCAAGGTGCGACGCGTCATGACGTCAAAATCATTGGTTCCGTGCATTCAGCGCTGCACCCGGCGCTGGACGGTTGTGACGGCATTCTTAACGCGCTTGCCCGCGCGGAAACCGCCATCGTCTCGCTGACGATAACCGAAAAAGGCTATTGCACTCATGGCGCAACCGGCGAACTGGACAGCACCCATCCGCTGATCGTGCACGATCTGGCCCATCCCCGGCAGCCGAAATCCGCCATTGGCTTTATCGTTGAGGCGCTGCGCTTGCGGCGTGAAGCCGGGTTAGCGCCTTTTACCGTGCTGTCATGCGACAATCTGCGTGATAACGGCCACGTCGCGCGGGCTGCGGTCATCGGTCTGGCACAACGGCAGGATGCGGCGCTGGCGGCATGGATTGAGCAACAGGTCACGTTTCCCTGCACCATGGTTGACCGCATCGTGCCGGCCGTGACGGAAGAGACGCAGCGCGAGATTACCGGGCTGCTGGGCATCGCCGATCCCTGCGGTGTCGCCTGTGAGCCGTTTCGTCAGTGGGTGATCGAAGATAACTTCGTGGCGGGACGTCCCGACTGGCAGCGCGTTGGTGCGCAATTTGTTCCGGATGTCGCCCCCTACGAGTTGATGAAACTGCGTCTGCTGAATGGCACACACTCGTTTCTGGCGTATCTTGGCTACCTCGGCGGTTGTGAAACTATCGCAGATACTATGCAGCTGCCCGCTTACCGTCAGGCTGCGCTGTCGCTGATGCTGACTGAACAGCGTGCCACGCTAACGATGCCAGCAGGCAGCGATCTGAACGCGTATGCGCATCAACTGCTTGAGCGCTTCAGTAATCCGTCGCTGCGCCATCGCACGGCGCAAATTGCCAGCGATGGCAGTCAGAAACTGCCACAGCGCATGCTGGATTCGCTGCGTTATCATCTGCACCACGGCAGTGACTGCCGGCATCTGCTGCTCGGCATCGCGGGCTGGATGCGTTATATCCTCGGCGAAGACGAGAAGGGCGAGCGCTACCCGGTGGCTGATCCGCTGGTCGCGAAGTTTGAGCGGATTAATCAGCAGTTTCCTTCAGGCCCCGCGCGCGTGCAGGCGCTGCTGGGCATTAACGAGATCTTTGCGGACGATTTACCCGCCAATCCGGCCTTTGTTGCCGCCCTGCAACACACCTATGACCGCCTGTGCCAGCAGGGTGCCAGAGTCGCGGTTGCATCCCTCAATCCGGAGGCCAAATGAAGCGCTTTATGGATGATGATTTTCTGCTGCACAGCGAGGTGGCGCGTCGCCTGTATCACGACGTGGCGGCGCAGATGCCGATCTATGATTACCACTGCCACCTCAATCCGCAGGAGATTGCAGAAGACCGGCAGTTTGCCAACCTCGGGCAAATCTGGCTGGAGGGCGATCACTACAAATGGCGCGCACTGCGCGCGGCGGGCGTAGAGGAATCACTGATCACCGGTAACACCACCAGCGATTACGATAAATACCTAGCCTGGGCGCAGACCGTGCCGAAAACGCTTGGCAATCCGCTCTATCACTGGACGCATCTGGAGCTGCGCCGGCCGTTCGGTATCACTGACACGCTGTTTGGACCGGAAACCGCACCGCGCATCTGGCATGAGTGTGCGGAGAAGCTGGCCACGCCTGAATTTTCCGCGCGCGGCATCATGCGCCAGATGAACGTGCGTATGGTGGGCACCACTGACGATCCGATCGACTCCCTGCAGTACCATCGTCAGATAGCTGAAGACAGCAGCTTTGATATTGAGGTGGCACCGAGCTGGCGTCCGGACCGGGTGTTCAAGATTGAACTGGAAGGATTCACCGATTACCTGACCCGGCTGGAAGCCGCCGCAGATGTCAGTATCGACAGCTTTGATGCGCTGCGTGTGGCGTTACTGCGCCGACTGGACCACTTTTCCGCCCATGGCTGCCGTGCCGCCGACCACGGCATTGAAACGCTGCGCTATGCTGCGGTGCCAGCCGACAGCGTGCTGGATGGCATTCTCGCCAGACGCCGCAGCGGTACGGCGCTGAGCGAGCTGGAGATTGCGCAGTTCAGTACCGCTGTGCTGGTGTGGCTGGGCGCGGAGTATGCCCGCCGTGGCTGGGCGATGCAGTTACATATCGGTGCAATCCGCAATAACAGCACGCGCATGTTCCGTCAGCTCGGCCCGGACAGCGGTTTCGACTCCATCGGCGATCATCCTGTTGCCTGGCCGCTGGCGCGCCTGCTGGACGCGATGGACACCAATGACCAGCTGCCAAAAACCATTCTTTACTGCCTCAATCCGCGTGACAACGAAGTGCTGGCTACCATGGCGGGTAACTTTCAGGGCGCAGGGATGGCGGGCAAGATGCAGTTCGGCTCTGGCTGGTGGTTCAACGATCAGCGTGACGGGATGCTGCGGCAACTGGAGCAGCTGGCGCAGATGGGGCTGCTCAGCCAGTTCGTTGGCATGCTGACCGATTCGCGCAGTTTTCTTTCTTATACGCGGCACGAATACTTCCGCCGCATTCTGTGCAATCTGTTTGGCGAGTGGGTGCGTGACGGCATCGTGCCGCACGATGAAGCCGCGCTGGGCGCGATGTTGCAGGATATCTGCTTCCATAACGCCCGACGCTACTTCAGCCTTAACCCACGGTGAAAATCACGCCCTGTGTTATAGTGCAGGGTAGAAAATTTGGCGGCCTAATGTCTGAACCAGCAGAAAAGAGCGTTATGAAACCACAAGCTTCAGCACAGCGACCCTATCAGGAAGTGGGCGAGATGCTTCGCAACATGATCACGCAGAAACAGTACGCAATTGGCGAGCGGTTGCCGCCGGAGCGTGAACTGGCGATGCTGCTAAACGTCACGCGCACGCTGGTGCGTGAGGCGCTGATTATGCTAGAGCTGGAAGGGTTAATTGAAGTGCGGCGTGGCGCAGGCATTTATGTGATCAATGACACGCCGGCACCGCGTGCCGCTGCGCAAACCGCCTGCAATGCGGCCGGTCCGTTTGAGATGCTGCAGGCCCGCCAGCTGCTGGAGAGTAATATCGCCGAATTCGCTGCGTTACAGGCGACGCGTGAAGACATTATCAAAATGCGCCAGGCGCTGGCGCTGGAAGAACGCGAGCTGGCGTCAGGCGCAGTGAATGACAGCGAAAACGGCGACCGCAATTTCCACCTGGCGATTGCCGAAGCCACGCACAACAGCATGCTGGTGGAGCTGTTCAAACAATCCTGGCAGTGGCGGGAAGACAACGTGATGTGGAGCCAGCTGCATCGGCATCTGATCAATACCAACTACCGCAAAAAGTGGCTCGACGATCATAAAAAGATCCTCGCCGCCTTAATTAAGAAAGACGCGCGCGCCGCGAAACAGGCGATGTGGCAACACCTGGAAAACGTCAAGCAGCTGCTGCTGGAGTTTTCTGATGTGGACGACATTGATTTCGACGGCTACCTGTTTGAGTCATGGCCGCTGTATGCCACTAACGGATCGGATAATTAGCCTGGCGACAGGGCTTCAGCTATAAAAAAATCCACGCTATTGCGTGGATTTTATTTTTTCCGGGTTCATGAGATAAGTGGAACCTCATGACACCCTGGAAGCCAATCAGACGTTAAACAGGAAGTTCATCACATCGCCATCTTTCACGATGTACTCTTTACCTTCTGAACGCATTTTGCCGGCTTCTTTCGCGCCCTGTTCACCTTTGTAAGTGATGAAATCTTCGAAGGCGATAGTCTGAGCACGGATAAAGCCTTTCTCGAAGTCGGTGTGGATTTTGCCGGCTGCCTGCGGTGCGGTGGCGCCAACCGGGATGGTCCAGGCACGCACTTCTTTCACGCCCGCGGTGAAGTAAGTCTGCAGGTTGAGCAGGGCATAACCGGCGCGGATCACGCGGTTGAGGCCCGGCTCTTCCAGGCCCAGCTCGGCCATGAACTCGTCACGCTCTTCATCTTCCAGCTCGGCGATGTCCGATTCCACTGCCGCACAGACCGGCACCACCACTGAGCCTTCGGCTTCAGCAATCGCGCGCACCTGGTCGAGATACGGGTTGTTCTCGAAACCGTCTTCATTGACATTGGCAATGTACATGGTCGGCTTCAGCGTCAGGAAGCTGAGATAGCGAATCGCCGCTTTCTCATCGGCGTCCAGCGCCAGCGAGCGCAGCATACCGGCGTTTTCAAGATGCGGCAGGCACTTCTCCAGCGCGGCCAGTTCCGCCTTAGCATCTTTGTCGCCGCCTTTGGCTTTCTTCTGGCAGCGCTGAATGGCACGTTCGCAGGTGTCGAGATCCGACAGCGCCAGCTCGGTGTTGATGACATCAATATCTTCCGCCGGGTTTACTTTACCGGAGACGTGGATGATGTTGTCGTTTTCAAAGCAGCGCACTACGTGGCCGATAGCTTCAGTTTCGCGGATGTTGGTCAGGAACTGGTTGCCCAGGCCTTCACCTTTGGACGCGCCTTTTACCAGACCAGCGATGTCCACGAACTCCATGGTGGTTGGCACCACGCGCTGTGGCTTAACAATCTCGCTCAGCTGATCGAGGCGCAGGTCAGGCATCGGCACCACGCCGGTGTTGGGCTCGATGGTGCAGAACGGAAAGTTGGCTGCTTCGATACCCGCTTTGGTCAGCGCGTTGAACAGGGTGGATTTACCGACGTTCGGCAGGCCCACAATACCGCATTTAAATCCCATGATCTTACCTTTCTCACTGAGTGTGCAGCGCTGGCAGACAGCGCCGACTGATTCAAAAATTTTCGCGCATTATACACAGAATTCCCTGCGGCGGCGCGGGAATTGGCTTAGCTGGCTTTGAAGGCGTGCAGGCGGTTCATCGCCTTAATCTTGTCTTCTTTTAGCCACAGCTCGGTGCAGCGCACCGCTTCGTCGACCGCCTCGTCAATCAGCTTCTGCTCGCTGGCCGGTGCCTTGCCGAGTACAAATCCGGTGACCTTGTTACGATCGCCCGGATGGCCGATACCGACGCGCAGGCGATGAAAATTGTTGTTATTACCGAGCTTGCTGATGATGTCTTTGAGACCGTTATGACCGCCATGGCCGCCGCCCTGTTTGAATTTCGCCACGCCTGGCGGCAGGTCCATTTCATCATGTGCCACCAGAATCTCTTCCGGCGTAATGCGATAGAACGTTGCCATCGCCGCCACCGCTTTGCCGCTCAGGTTCATAAAGGTGGTGGGCACCAGCAGGCGCACATCCTCGCCGGCCAGCGACAGGCGCGCGGTGTAGCCGAAAAATTTCGGCTCCTCTTTGAGAGACTGATTATGGCGCGAGCAAAGTAAATCCACATACCAGGCGCCAGCGTTATGGCGCGTTGCCGCGTATTCAGCGCCGGGATTGGCCAGCCCCACAATCAGTTTAATGCTGCTCACGATGTTTATCCTGTCTCGCTGCGAAAGGGCGATAGTTTACTGCCTGCCGGCGGGGATGACAAAGGGCGCAGTGGCAGATTAATGACCTGAGGTGACTAATCAATTTCTATCGAAATCAAGGCGCTGGCGGTAAAGTTTTGTCAGACCTTGTGAAGGATGTGTGATCCTGTACGCATCTTAACCGCCAGCCATTGCCTAAACTTATGGCCAGTTAACCAAACGTGCTGTTTTCTGCGTTGCTGAAAAGGATGGAGGTGAATCATGAATCGTCAACACTGCCGCACCGTCGGTAATGGTTTGATGTGTCTCGGCTTGTTAACCATGGTGCTCGGGGTGGGTTATTCCATCATTAACCAGCTGCCGTCGGTCAACCTGCCACAGTTCCTCGCGCATGGAGCGATGTTCAGTATTTTCGTGGGTGCGCTACTGTGGCTGGTCGGCGCACGCGTCAGCGGGCGGGAGAGGGTAGAAGACCGCTACTACTGGCTGCGTCACTACGGTGACAAACGCTGCCGTCGCGATCACCACTCAACGCACTAACCGGCTTCAGCCATTGCCGCCTGCGGCGTCTGATAACCTTCGACGCGGTTACGTCCGGCGGCTTTAGCGCGATACAAGGCTTCATCAGCCAGCGCCAGCAGGGCGGGAAAAGCCTGATGCCGCTGGCTGGCAGTAGCAAAGCCAATGCTCACCGTATAACCGATGTCGTTGGGTAGCGACAGCTGTGTCGCCAGCCGGATACGCTCACATATGCGCTGCGCCTGCTCACTGTCGCCAGGAAGCAACGCGGCAAACTCCTCACCGCCCAGCCGGGCAAACTGACCCTCAACCGGCATTAACGCTTTCACCACCTGACAAAAATCGACCAGCACACGATCCCCCTGCTGATGGCCATAGCGATCGTTAATGCTTTTGAAATGATCGAGGTCGAACAGCACTGCACTGTAAATATAGGGCTGCGGCATACGTGCGTGGCGCAGCAGCAGTTTTTCTGCGGCCTCAAACAATGCGCGCCGGTTCCAGACGCCGGTAAGCGGATCGTGCAGCGACGCCAGCTTATGGGCGATCTGCGTACGCTCATTGACCATCGCCAGGATAGTGAATGTCAGGCCGATGACGAAGAGGATCGACTCCAGAATCACATACACCGAAAAGCCGGACCCGCCAATGGCGCCCGGTACGGGGGTGGCTACCGCATCGTCAAGGAAAATGCGCGCCAGATGGAACAGTAAGTGGATCCACAGCAGTATCTGCGCGGGCCAGAAAGTGACGGTCAGCGAGGCGCGTGCCTGCCACAGCAGACGAATCAGCGCGGCGGTAAAGATGATGCACAGCAGGCACATGACCAGCACGCGTTTCGGCTGGCCGTGATAGAACTGCGGAAAGGCACAAAGCAGCGCCCACAGTAGCGCGCCAGTGATCCAGCAAAAACCGAGTGGAAGGCGGCAAAAAGTACGAAAGGCGTTGAGCAGGGTGCCGTAGGCCAGCAGCATGATGACATTCCCGACTGCCACCGGCAAAAAGTGCAAACCGGCGCTGCGCAGGCTACTGAGCAGCACGGCGGCAAGCGTCAGTATTAGCGTCAGGGTGGTAAAACCCAGCACCCGGTCGTACTGCGCCCCGACCCAGGCAAAAATCAAAATAATGCTCAGAAACCCCAGCACGTAGAGCTCGCAAATAAACAACGTATAAATGTCGAGTGGCATGGTGGTCGGAGTTCTCAGCAAAAGTGTGGTGAAAAATATCACTAATCACTGGACCGCTAAAGCCCGGATGCGCTTGTCTGATAAAAAGAGTGGAAGGCGGGGAGATTGGCGGATTTTGAGGCCATTTATCGCGCAAATAGTGGCGGCGGAAGCGGCTTTATCGGGATGTTACTCTGCGCACAGGCAATAAAAAACCGGGCAGGGCGCCCGGTTTTTCGCGAACAATTAATGTTCGAACATCGCCGAAATCGATTCTTCGTTGCTGATACGACGAATGGCTTCGGCCAGCATGCCAGACAGCGTCAGCGTACGCACGTTAGGCAGTGACTTCATCTCTTCCGACAGCGGAATGGTGTCGCAAACAATCACCTGATCAATCACTGATTTGCGCAGATTTTCCACCGCGTTGCCAGAGAAGATTGGGTGGGTGGCGTAAGCGAACACGCGTTTCGCGCCGCGCTCTTTCAGTGCTTCAGCCGCTTTGCACAGCGTACCGCCGGTGTCGATCATATCGTCGACCAGTACGCAGTCACGACCGGCAACGTCACCGATGATGTGCATCACCTGCGACACGTTCGCACGCGGGCGACGTTTGTCGATGATGGCCATGTCGGTGTCGTTGAGCAGTTTGGCGATAGCGCGAGCGCGCACTACGCCACCGATGTCCGGCGAAACCACAATCGGGTTTTCCAGACCAATCTGCAGCATATCTTCCAGCAGAATCGGGCTACCGAACACGTTATCCACCGGGACATCAAAGAAGCCCTGGATCTGTTCAGCGTGCAGGTCAACCGTCAGTACACGGTCCACGCCGACGCTGGAGAGGAAATCAGCCACAACTTTGGCGGTAATTGGCACGCGGGCAGAACGCACGCGGCGGTCCTGACGGGCATAGCCAAAGTAAGGGATTACAGCAGTAATACGACCAGCAGAAGCCCGACGCAGTGCGTCGACCATCACAACCAGCTCCATCAAGTTATCATTGGTGGGGGCACAGGTGGACTGGATGATGAAAATATCACCACCGCGTACATTTTCATTAATCTGTACACTTACTTCGCCATCGCTGAAACGGCCGACAGCGGCGTCTCCGAGGCTGGTGTAAAGGCGGTTGGCAATACGTTGTGCTAGTTCCGGGGTGGCGTTACCAGCAAATAGCTTCATATCAGGCACGAGAAGAACCTCAGGCTTGGCGTCCAGAGAATGAACCGCTCAAAAATAACCGGCGAATACATTTGAGCCTGTTCATACGGGTGTGTTAATGCGTCACGTGCAGTGTCTGGAACAGGGTGACACTGTCACGTTTACGCTTAGAGCCCGGAAAGGGTACGCTGTAACGGCGAGAGATTAAGCCCACGCGCCACAAATCCGCACATCCATTTCGGGGCAAGCTCCAGCACCTGACGAGCAGCGGACTCGGTGTCAAATTCAGCAAACACACAAGCGCCGGTCCCTGTCAGGCGCGACGGCGCGTATTCTAGCAGCCAGGAAAGCAGCGCATCAACCTCACGAAAACGTTTTCTTGCTACCGCTTCACAATCATTGTGAAAAGGACGCTGCAACAGTTCATCTAATGTGCGTATTGGTGAATCGCGCGTCAGTTCAGGATCGCGAAACAGATCCGGGGTAGCGATGCTGACACCAGGATGCGCCACCAGATACCATTTTTCCGCAGGATTTGCGGGCTGCAATTGCTCGCCGACCCCTTCGGCAAACGCCGCGTGGCCGCGCACGAATACCGGCACATCGGCACCGAGACGCAGGCCAAGCGTAGCCAGCTCATCCACGCTGAGCTGGGTGCGCCACAGATGGTTCAGCGCCACCAGCACCGTCGCTGCATCAGACGAGCCACCGCCCAGACCACCGCCCATCGGCAAGCGCTTCTCCAGCGCGATCCGGGCACCGGCCTGCGGCGGCAGCGTGCCTTTGTCCGCCGCTGCGGCGCGCAGCGCCAGCGCCGCCCGCACGATCAGGTTGTCTTCATCGGCCACACCGTCGAGCGGCGTCAGCAGGGTGATACTGCCGCTGTGATCCGGGGTAATCTCCAGGGTGTCGCCAACATCGAGAAACTGAAACAGCGTCTGCAAATTGTGGTAGCCGTCTGCACGACGGCCGGTAATGTAGAGAAACAGGTTGAGCTTTGCCGGCGCGGGCCAGGTGGTGATCATTGTGTGGTCCAGCTATCCATGCGCAGTTTGATGCGCTGACCGCCTTCGGTCAGTTCGAGGTTGGCCGGCAGCGGCGGGTTCACCTTGCTGTCGTAATCGCTGATATTCACCTTCCACTGCTGGCCGTTGCGGCTGTAGGTCAGGCTTTGCAGCTGATAATTGTTGTTCAGCTGATAGTCGCTGGCGTCGCCTGGCAGCCCCATCATCCACTGACGCAGATTCGCCAGCGGAATATCCATGCCGGTGAGCTGGGAAATCATCTTCTCCGCGTCGTTGCTGACGTAGCGTTTGCCTTTGTTATCGACAATCTGCACCACCGAACCCTGCGCGTCGAGCTGCAGTTCCGTGCTGCCGAGCGGGTTAGTCAGCAGCAGACGGTAACGGTCTGCAGCAGTTTGCTGCCAGTTGAAGCGGGCATAAACCTTCTGCTTATCTGACAGATAGGCAAAAGCGCCGCGCGTCTGGTACTGGGTGATTTTCGCTACCGCCTGCTGGTGTTGCTGCCACTGCGGTGATGTCGTGCTGGGACCGGGACCTTGCTGGGGTTTGTTGATGCTACAGGCAGCCAGCAACACGCTGGCAAGGGGCAAAAGGCGCAACAGCTGGCGCGGGGGCAAATGCATCACGTGGTCGTCTCCTCAGACACGTTTTTACGTCGTAACCGGTAACGCTAACCATCCGTCTCTGTGCCGTCAATGGCGATGTCAGGATAATTGCGCACGATCAGTTTAATCTTATTACAGTCATAGGCTTTGTATGGCTTTTCTTGATCTGTTGCATCTTGTAGAATGCGCAACACAAAACCTGACAATTATTGGGACTTCCCAACCCGAATCACCATGACGCTGCTTGCTCTCGGAATCAACCACAAAACCGCACCTGTTGCGCTGCGCGAACGTGTTTCGTTCACGCCAGACACGCTGGACCAGGCGCTGAACAGCTTGCTGTCTCAGCCGATGGTGCAGAGCGGGGTGGTGCTTTCTACCTGTAACCGGACGGAACTCTACCTCAGCGTAGAGCAGCAGACCGATCTGCAGGAGCAGCTGGTGCGCTGGTTGTGCGAGTATCACGACTTACGTGAAGAGGACGTGCGCAACAGCCTGTACTGGCATCAGGACAACGCGGCGGTCAGCCACCTGATGCGCGTGGCCAGCGGACTCGACTCGCTGGTGCTGGGCGAGCCACAGATTCTCGGTCAGGTCAAAAAAGCCCATGCTGACTCCTCGCGCGACCATGCGCTGAGCAGCGAGCTGGAACGCATGTTCCAGAAAACCTTCTCGGTGGCCAAGCGCGTGCGCACCGAAACCGAAATCGGCGCCAGCGCGGTGTCGGTCGCCTTCGCTGCCTGCTCCTTAGCCCGTCAGATTTTCGAATCACTCAGCAGCGTTAACGTCCTGCTGGTTGGTGCCGGTGAAACCATCGAACTGGTGGCGCGTCACCTGCGCGAACACAGCGTGCGCAAACTAATGATCGCCAACCGCACGCGCGAACGCGCGCAGCTGCTGGCGGACGAAGTGGGTGCCGAAGTGATCGGTCTCGCCGATATCGAAACCCGTCTGGCCGATGCCGATATCATTATCTCCTCCACCGCCAGTCCGCTGCCGATTATTGGCAAAGGCATGGTGGAACGGGCGCTGAAGGCACGCCGCAACCAGCCTATGCTGCTGGTGGATATCGCCGTGCCGCGCGATGTTGAGCCGGAAGTGGGCAAGCTGGCTAACGCCTATCTGTACAGCGTGGATGATCTGCAGGCGATTATCGAGCAGAACATGGCGCAGCGCAAAGCGGCGGCGGTGCAGGCGGAAAGCATTGTGGTGCAGGAGAGCGGTGAATTCATGGCCTGGCTGCGCGCGCAAAGCGCCGGTGAGACCATCCGCGAATACCGCGCGCAGGCTGACGACGTGCGCGCCGAGCTGCAGGATCGCGCGCTGGCGGCGTTGCGTCAGGGTGCTGATGCCGAAAAAGTCTTGCAGGAGCTGGCACACAAGCTCACCAACCGTTTAATTCATGCACCAACCAAATCACTGCAGCAGGCCGCGCGCGACGGCGACAGCGAACGCCTGCAGATCTTACGTGACAGCCTCGGTTTAGAGTAATCTGGTCTGTCACGACCTATCACTGGGATACCCTCTATTAGATGAAGAGCTCGATTGTTGCCAAGCTGGAAGCGCTGCAGGAACGCCATGAAGAAGTTGAAGCGTTACTGGGCGATGCCGGCGTAATTGGCGATCAGGACCGTTTCCGCGCGTTATCACGTGAATATGCCCAGCTGAGCGACGTCACCCGTTGTTTCCGCGAATGGCAGCAGGTGCAGGAAGATGTCGAAACGGCTGAAATGCTGCTCGACGATGCGGAAATGCGCGACATGGCGCAGGAAGAGTTGAAACTATCGCGCGAAAAGCGCGAGGTGCTGGAACAGCAACTTCAGGTGCTGCTGCTGCCGAAAGATCCCGACGATGAACGTCCGTGCTTTATCGAAGTGCGCGCCGGCACCGGTGGCGACGAAGCGGCGATTTTCGCCGGCGATCTGTTCCGCATGTACAGCCGCTATGCCGAAGCGCGCCGCTGGCAGGTGGAGATCATGAGCGCCAACGACGGCGAGCATGGCGGCTACAAAGAAGTCATTGCGCGTATTACCGGTGATGGCGCCTATGGCCGCATGAAGTTTGAATCCGGCGGCCATCGCGTGCAGCGCGTGCCGGAAACCGAATCGCAGGGGCGCATTCACACCTCCGCCTGTACCGTGGCGGTGATGCCGGAGCTGCCGGAAGCCGAGCTGCCGGACATCAATCCGGGCGATCTGAAAATCGACACTTTCCGCTCTTCCGGCGCGGGCGGTCAGCACGTTAACACCACCGATTCGGCGATCCGTATCACCCACCTGCCAACCGGCATCGTGGTGGAGTGCCAGGATGAGCGCTCGCAGCACAAAAACAAAGCCAAAGCGCTGGCGGTGCTGGGTGCACGCATTCACGCAGCGGAAATGGCGAAGCGCCAGGCGGCGGAAGCCTCAACGCGGCGTAACCTGCTGGGCAGCGGCGACCGTTCCGACCGAATCCGTACCTATAACTTCCCGCAGGGGCGCGTCACCGATCACCGCATTAACCTGACGCTCTACCGCCTCGACGAAACCATGGAAGGCAAGCTGGATACGCTGATCGAGCCGATTGTGCAGGAGTATCAGGCTGACCAGCTGGCCGCACTGGCCGGGCAGGAGTGATGAACGTCCGGCGCTGGCTACAGCAGGCGCAGGCTGCGTTGTGCGGAGGCGATAGCCCGAAGCGCGACGCGGAGATTCTGCTGGGTTTTGTCACCGGCAAGTCGCGCAGCTGGCTGATAGCGTTTGATGACAGCCCGCTCGATGATGCGCAACTGGCACAGCTGGAGACGTTACTGGCACGCCGCGTGCGCGGTGAGCCGATTGCGCATCTGGTGGGCGAACGCGAGTTCTGGTCGCTGCCGCTGCGCGTCAGTGATGCCACGCTGATTCCGCGTCCGGATACCGAAGTGCTGGTGGAGCAGGCGCTGCTGCGGCTGCCCGCGACGCCCTCCGCGGTGCTCGATCTCGGTACCGGCACCGGCGCCATTGCGCTGGCGCTGGCCAGCGAGCGGCCAGATTGTCAGATTACCGGCTGCGACCGCATCGCCGCTGCGGTTGCGCTGGCGCAGGACAACGCCCAGCGCCTGCACCTCACCAACGCCGGATTTGTGCTCAGCCACTGGTTCGACGATCTGCCCGCCCAACGTTTCGATCTGATTGTCAGCAATCCGCCTTACATTGATGCCGCCGATGAACATCTGCAGCAGGGCGACGTGCGTTTTGAGCCGCTCAGCGCGCTGGTGGCGGAGGAGGTCGGGCTGGCCGATTTACGATTAATCATTGAACGCGCGCCGCACTGGTTGCAGCCGCAGGGTTGGCTGCTGCTGGAACACGGCTGGCAGCAGGGCGAGGCTGTACGCGCGCTGCTAACCCGTAATGGCTTTCAGGCGGTTACTACCGTTGAGGATTACGGCGGCAATCCGCGCGTCACGCTTGGACAACTTACTTAAGGAAGCACTATGGCCAGCTGGTATCCGCTGATTAAAAATTTCCATCTGCTGACGGTCGCGATCACCATCACACTGTTTCTGCTGCGTTTTTACTGGCTGACCACCGGATCTGCCCTGCTGCAGCGCCGCTGGGTGCGCATTGCGCCGCATATCAACGATACATTCCTGCTGCTCAGCGGTGCACTGCTGGTGCTTATTACCCACTTTTATCCGTTTACCCCACAAGGAAGCTGGCTGACGGAGAAGCTGTTAGCGGTTATCATCTACATCGCCTTAGGTTCCGTGGCATTGAGTCGTCGCCCGCGCAGCATGGCGACCCGCTGGGTCGCCTGTTTAGTCGCCGTGGTCGCATTATTACTGGTGATTAAACTGGCGATGACCAAAATGCCGTTATTGGGGATAGTATGACCTCGCCAGTGCAACTTGATTACAGTGAAACACCGTTAAGTGAAGCGGTGATTGGCGCGACCTGCGCCATACGCAATGATTTTTCCGCGCCTTCCGTCCAGCAGCAGCTGGCTGACCTGGTTGAAGAGGCGCGGCGCTATGTCAGTAGCGAACAGGATGCGGATCTGCAGCTGGAGAAGCTGCTCGATCTGTTTTACCAGCAGTGGGGCTTTGGCGGTGCCAGCGGCGTCTACAATCTGTCAGACGCGCTGTGGATCGATAAAGTGCTGAAGAGCCGGCAGGGGACGGCGGTATCACTCGGCGTGATTCTGCTGCACATTGCGGATGAGCTAGAGCTGCCGCTGATGCCGGTGATTTTCCCGACGCAGCTTATTCTGCGTGCCGACTGGCTCGACGGTGAAATGTGGCTGATCAATCCGTTTAACGGTGAAACGCTCGACACCCATACGCTGGAAGTGTGGCTGAAGGGCAACATCAGCCCGACGGCAAAGCTCTATTCTGACGATCTCGACGAAGCGAAAACCGTCAGCGTGATGCGCAAAATGCTCGACACGCTGAAAGCGGCGCTGATGGATGAGAAGCAGATGGAGCTGGCGCTCAACGTCAGCCAGGTGCTGTTGCAAATCGACCCGGACGATCCCTATGAGATTCGCGACCGCGGTTTGATTTACGCCCAGCTGGAGTGCGAGCATATCGCACTGACCGATTTGACCTATTTCGTTGAACAGTGTCCTGAAGACCCGGTCAGCGAGATGATTAAAGTGCAGATCCACGCAATTGAACAGAAACAGGTGACGCTGCACTAAGCGTCCCCCGACATTTAAGGAAAGGGCATGACACAGAAAGTAGTGAGTATCGGCGATATCAAGGTCGCAAACGATCTGCCATTTGTTCTCTTCGGCGGCATGAACGTGCTGGAATCCCAGGATCTCGCCATGCGCATCTGCGAACATTACGTGAAGGTAACCGACAAGCTCGGCATTCCGTATGTGTTCAAAGCCTCTTTTGACAAAGCCAACCGCTCTTCCATCAAGTCTTACCGTGGCCCTGGCCTCGACGAAGGCATGAAAATTTTCCAGGCGCTGAAGCAGGCGTTCGGCGTGAAAATTATCACTGACGTGCACGAAAGCTGGCAGGCGCAGCCGGTTGCTGACGTGGTGGATGTGATTCAGCTGCCGGCCTTCCTGGCGCGTCAGACCGACCTGGTGGAAGCGATGGCGAAAACCGGTGCCGTGATCAACGTGAAGAAGCCGCAGTTCGTCAGCCCGGGCCAGATGGGCAATATCGTCGATAAGTTTGCCGAAGGCGGCAACGACAAGGTGATTCTGTGCGATCGTGGCAGCAACTTCGGGTATGACAACCTGGTGGTTGATATGCTCGGTTTCAACGTAATGAAGAAAGTCACTAACAACAGCCCGGTGATTTTTGACGTTACCCATGCGCTGCAGACGCGCGATCCGTTTGGCGCGGCTTCCGGTGGTCGTCGTGCGCAGGTTGCCGAACTGGCGCGTGCGGGCATGGCGGTAGGCATCGCCGGTCTGTTCATCGAAGCACACCCGGAACCGAACAGCGCCAAATGCGACGGCCCGTCCGCGCTGCCGCTCGATAAGCTGGAACCGTTCCTGGCGCAGATGAAAGCGATTGACGATCTGGTTAAAAGCTTCCCGGAGCTGGATACCAGTAACTGATTTGTCATAGCAGCAGCAAAGGCACCCGCGGGTGCCTTTGTAATCGAATGGTAAATTCTGTCGCAGGCGCTTAACAACGAAGGGATTACATAAAGTATCAAATGAAATTGACCGTCAAAACCATCTAAAATATTTCACGTAAATAGCACCCATGGCAATGACCCACAGTAGAGTCAATAACAGCCCATAATGAGGGAAAAGCGCTGTCAAAAGTATTCCACCTGCTACCGCCGCAATCACCGGTATTAGTGAAAAAATAGACTGACTTAACCATGCATAGAACCAGGAAAAGATTCGTTTCATTTTGTCAGTAACCGTTCTACTAATGCCAGTATTTGCTCATCATTTGTTGAGCCGGATTTCTTTAAGTAAATAATTTTAGACATTTCAGGCTCTATGAGATAATAAAGCATTTCTAATTTCTGTTGATACAGATCGAAATAATATTCCGGATCCGCAAATTTTAAATGCTGAGCTGCTGTTGCAGCGATTTGTATTTTCCCATAAAATTTTAAAACTGTGACACTATAAAGCGAAGTCCGGTCAATCACATCAACCAGCGAACTCTTAAAAACTTTAGATTCGGTAACTATGCGCGCGATAAGAAATGAAATGGTGAGTTTTGAAGCTTTACCGCTTGTATAATTAGCCGCCTTTTCAGCAAGTTGGCGCACCAGATTTTGAACATTATGTTCACTGAGACGCGCAAGTTTTTTTCTAAAGTAGATTTCAACCATATCAAGGATGACATCGTGTCGTGAAAAAACCTGTGGCAGAGCTGAAAACATACGAACATCTTCACTTCTCAGTCGTTTACACACATCTTTGTAATCATCAAAAACGCAGGAACCATATCAGCTAGCTCTTTCAATGCCCGAGGCAACCGTGATACTGGCGGTTCGCGTTTCTTCACGCAGTTGCGCCAGTGCTTTTTCAAAATTGAGTGCAATGGTACGATCGGTCTGAAGCTTCAATTTCAGATACGACATGGTTAATCATCCCTTACTGTAGAAATCCTTAAGAAACGATTATATACTCATCACATCTTGTTGCAAGGAGCATACATGAAATGAAACGGATACTATTACTAATTGTCTTAACGCTAGGCTACGCAATTATTATTCCTGAGATTATGTTCAGGTTCCTTTCCGAATCATCGTATATGCTGTCAGGTAAATTAGTGAACCCTTTTCATGTTTTTTTATCGACCATTGATGCGTTGATTATCGCAACTATTTTATTATCTGCTTTTCTCTCATGGTTGACATTAAAGCTGATAGCGTCCATCGCTAAGCGGTAAGGTTTTAATGTACAAGCAGCACTTTGATACGGTGTCTGGGCTGAAAGGAATGTAAATCAATTGACGTATGGATTATTTACAGGGAATCATAAATAATGACTGGCAGCCAGATTGCATGCAGTGAACATTTTAAATTCTTCGGGTAAAAAGAAAATTTGCAATAAACTATTCGATTCAAGGCTTAATTTTTAGCAAATAGCTGGCAGGGCCAGATGTGCTAACGGCTGTTATTAAGCCGTAAAGATATCTCTATCCAGGTGCGCATAAATGCGCACCCTACATTGTACGGTCGCCGTTCCTGAAGACCGATTCACCTGATGCGCATGAATGCGCACCCTGCGTTGTACGGTCGCCGTTCATGACGACCGATGCACCTGATGCGCATGAATGCGTACCCTGCGCTGTAGGGTCGCCATTTATGGCGACCGTATCACCCGTATACTCACTTCAGCGTCACAGCATAATCGTCAGCAGATAGCCGGCAAACAGGGCCAGATGCGCTGCGCCGTTGAGCACGTTGGTGCGGCCAGTGGAGAACGAGATGTGGCACAAAATCAGCACCGCGCTCATCACCACCATATGCGGCGGCTCAAGGCCGAAAATCAATTGCTGACCGGTCAGGGTGGCGATAATGGTCACCGTCGGTACCGTCAATGAAATGGTGGCCAGCACCGAACCGAAAAACAGGTTCATCGCGCGCTGCACCTGATTCATCAGCACCGCCTTGATTGCACCCAGACCTTCCGGCGACAGAATCAGCAGCGCGACGAGGAAGCCGGTAAACTGCTCCGGTGCGTTCATTTCAGTGAGCAGCATTTCCAGCGAGTTGGCGTTCATCTTGGTCACGCTGATCACCGCAATCAGATGCACAATCAGCCACGCGGTGTGCCACAGCGAGCTGTGCGCGGAAGGCTTACCGTGGTGCGGGTCGCCATCATCGCTCTCGTCTTCATGCTCGTAAACAAACAGGCTCTGGTGGGTTTTGGTCTGAATCAGCAGGAACACGCCGTACATCGCCGCAGAGATCGCCGCAATGATCAGCGCCTGCGCGGTAGTGAAATTGCCGCCGGGCAGGGCATTGGGAAACACCAGCACCAGAATCGCCAGCGGGAAAATGGCGATCATGTACTGCTTCACGCCGGCCAGGTTAACGTACTGGGTGGCAAATTTACGCCCGCCAAGCAGCAGGGCACAGCCCACCAGTCCGGCGGTAACGATCATGATGATGGAGTAGAGCGTATCGCGCATCAGCGCGGGCGCTGCATCGCCGGTCGCCATCAGCGCCGAAATCAGGCTCACTTCCAGAATTACCACGGACAGGCTGAGGATCAGCGAGCCGTAGGGTTCACCTAACCGGTGCGCCAGAACGTCGGCGTGACGTACTACGCTGAAGGCGCTGCTTAAAATCGCTACCAGCGCCAGCAGATTGATGCCGATTACCGGCAGAAGCGCTGTCTGGCCGCCAAAAAAGCTCAGCACCGCCAGCGCCAGAATCGGGAAAATCAGCGAATACTCGCTGTGTCGGGTCTTCTCATGTCCAGCCATGCGCCATCCTCTTCGGCAAAAAGAACAAAAACAGGCAATTGCTGCCTGATAAATATAGTGACTCATCTGACGAAGCGCAGTGTAACTTTTCACCACTGCTCACGCAGATTTTTTACGCGTTTTTACTTTTTGTCATTTTTCTCTGAACGAAGAGAAATTCGCGTTAATCAGCAAATTAGCCCTTTTCATCAGCAGGTTAATAGTGCGTGTTTCTCATCTATCCTGCGTGAAAGGAGGAAGAACAGAACTGAATCATCTGGCCTTATCCTCACTACCCGCCTTTTTTGCTGGCAGAAGTATGAAATAGCAGGTTTGCGTTTTTGCCGTTCTCTTCCAGACTTATACAGGGAACCTGAAACAGGAGGAACTATGCCTTATTCATCGAACCGGGAACTGCCGGACAGCGTGCGCCACGTGCTGCCGGGCCATGCGCAAACCATCTACCAAAAGGCGTTTAACAGCGCCTGGGATCAGTATAAAGATGAAGATGATCGTCGCGGTGATGAATCGCGCGAGCAGGTGGCACACAAAGTCGCCTGGGCGGCGGTCAAAAAAGAGTACGCCAAAGGCGAGGACGACAAGTGGCATCCTAAACACTAGCTCCCGCGCGGGCCACTGCGGCCCGCTTCACACTTCTCCGCGCTTCGTTCAAGAATCCTGCCAGGCAGCCGATGCTATTTACAGATAATTTCCCCTTTGTGATCGGGGTCAATCTTGAAACGTTTATGGCAAATGCATTACTGTCTTGTCTTAAGTCGACGCCGCGGGCGCCGCCTGTAAAATCGCAGATTCAGGGAGCCATAACGACAGGAAGGTCAGCGCAGTAGAGGAGATCGCAGTGTTAACCCGGGAATTCTTACTAAAAGCGGATTGCAAAACTTCATTTGGTGATATTGACGAAGCGCTGCTGTGGAGCTGTGAAAAGCGCGCCGCGTCGCTCTGCGCCACGCTTGCCTGTCGTCCCGATCAAAGCCCGGTGTGGATCTTCGGCTACGGTTCCCTGATGTGGAACCCGGTCTTTGAAGCGGAAGAGGTGGCGACCGGACGGCTTGAGGGCTGGCACCGTGCTTTTTGCCTGCGGCTGACCGCCGGACGCGGCACCGTTGCCGCACCGGGACGGATGCTGGCGCTGAAAGAGGGCGGTTCTACCAGCGGTCTGGCGTTTCGCCTGCCGGAAGCGCGCCTGCATGAAGAGCTTGAGCTACTGTGGAAACGGGAAATGATCACCGGCTGCTATCTGCCCACCTGGTGTGAACTGACGCTGGAGGATGGCCGCACGGTTACGGCGCTGGTGTTTATCATGGATCCGCGTCATCCGCTGTATGAAGCCGACTCCTGCCGCAGCACCATTGCTCCGCTGATCGCTCAGGCCAGCGGCCCGCTCGGCAGCAACGCGCAGTATCTGTTCTCGCTGGAACAGGAGCTGGGCAAACGCGGCATGCAGGAAGAGGCGTTAACGCGCCTTGCGGCCGAAGTGCGCGCGCTGCAGCAGAGCGCCGCGCGCGGCTAACCTCAATTACCCGGATTAATCAGCCAGGTGCCCGGCTGGTTAATCGTCAGCATCTGGCTGCGCACCTGGCTGCCGTGATGCACTTCAATACGATAGCTGCCTGCCGCCAGATTCAGCGAGGCGAAACCGCTGCTGGCGGGTTTCACATCCTTCGCTTCGCCGTTCAGCACGATATTTTCCCCTGCCTGCAACTGCAGGTAAACCGTCGCCATGGTTGGCGCGCTGCTGGCGGGCGCGCTGCCCGCTGATGGGGTCGCTGCCGGGGCGCTGCTGGCCGCCACCGGCGGTGCGTCGCTCGGGCGATTGGCTTTCCACACTACGACCATCACGGCAAGCAACGCCACGGCAGCGGCAGCGAGCAGGGCGGGCGACAGACGGCGCACATTGCGTGGCGTCACCGGTTCAATCGCGGCGGCAGCATGATTAACCGCCATTACCTGCGGTTCCGGCACGGCCGCTACCGACTCGGGCGCGGACTGGCTCTCCACCGGGAAGGTCGTCACCAGCGCTTCGACATCGCTCACCGGCAGATCGATCAGCCGGGCAAAAGCATCAATACTCTGTGGCCGGTCTTCCGGCTTCATCGCCAGCGCGCAGTCGATCGCGTGCAGCAGCGGCAGCGAATACCCCTCAGGCTTGCGCTCCACCAGCGGCTGGTAGTTATCTTCAATGCAGCGCACCACGCTGACCGGCGGCGCGTGGCCGGTGATCAGCGTATGCAGCACCGCGCCCAGCGCGTAGATATCGGTCCAGGGTCCCTGTTCGACTTCTCCCTCTTCGCTGTACTGCTCAATTGGCGCGAAGCCCGGCTTGAGCATGATCTCGGTTTCATCCGACAGGTTGCCAATCTCTTTGCGCGCCGAGCCAAAGTCGAGCAGCACCGGCAGCTGATTTTCCTGAATCTGAATGTTATCGAGCGAAATATCACGATGCAGGTAACCGGCGGTGTGAATGGTGTTGATGGCACCAAACAGCGGCGGTAACAGACGGCGAATCCACGCTTCGTCAATGCTGTCCGGGCTGGTGAGCTGCCACTCTTTCAGCGTCATGCCGCTGTAATAGAGCGTGCCCATGTAAGCCGTGCCGTTCTCTTCCCAGAAGCGCAGGACGTGCAGCAGACCGGGATGATTGAAACGCGCCAGCAGCCGTGCCTCCTGAATAAAGCTGTTGCGTCCGGCATTAAACAGTTTCTGGAAGCGCTCGCCGCGCAGTTCCAGCGCCAGATCCGCACCGCGTACCGCCAGCGACACCGGCATGTACTCTTTGATGGCGATGGTGCGTTCCAGCTGATGATCCCAGGCGCGATAGACAATGCCAAAGCCGCCGCCGCCGATCACTTCCTTGATTTCAAACTCGTTAAACCGGTAGCCCGCAGGCAGGGCATTGGGGGTATGATTTTCGTTTGCCGACATAGTGAGCTCTCTGAACACGTCCTGTAGCGCCCCGTCACGCCGGTGACGGCGGGCAACAACCGCTAATTAATTAATGTTACGCCAGGCACCAATTGCCGGATCGGCCAGATCGGCGTGCAGGGTGTCAATCAGTAACACAGTCACTTTTTGCTGTGGCATAAACTGCGGCGACCAGATGCCGCGTAAGCTATCAACCCGCGATTTCACCGCTTCGCTATCCGTGCCGGTGTTTTTATCCATTTTAATCAGCAGCGTGCCGCTGAAACGCCAGACGTGCTGCTGAGCATCAAACGGCAGCACCAGCCAGCTATCACTGGCATCGGGCCGCGTGACAATCATGCGCTGTTTGTTCACCGCTACCACCTCCAGCGGCGTGCGGGTCAGCGTAAGATCGGCGATGGGATAACCCTGCAGGAAGGTTACCGTCTGGCTGCGCGTTTTGCCGTCACTCAGCAGCGTCATCGCCGCCGGACCTTCCAGCCAGCCCTCGGTTGAGCAATGCTGCTGCGGGTTCTCAGGGATAAACAGCGAACCGCCGTTTTCATCCCACCAGGTACGGAAATGGCAGCCGCCGGGCAGGGCGAAGTGCTGCAGCGGCGTGCTGTCGGCCGGACGCGATAAATCCAGCGGCGCCGCGGTATTTGCGCTGGCGCTGGCGGTCGCGTCGTTGAGGATGATCGGCCGCCAGTTCTGTAGTTTTGCCGCGCTGCCGTTAGCCAGCACGCTGCCCTCTTTGCTGGTCATCTGCCAGGGGATCTCATCCAGCAGGCCGCACTGATTCGCCAGCAGCGTGCCGACGCGCGGCAGGAAGCTGGTAAGAATGCTGGTGTCGCTGCTTTTGCCGGACACGATACGCAGCGGCAGCGTCTCTTTACACCAGTCGTCGGGCGCATTACTGGCAACGTTATCGATATAGACTTCCAGCGACAGGCTGGGCGAGTAGACCACCCGGTAATCTTCCGCCTGCGCATTCAGGGCCAGTAACAGGGCGGCAACGCCCGGCAACCACAGTTTCATAATGATCCTTGCAATCAATAACGTGACGGCAGAAAACGTGCCGCATCAGCCTGGGAATAAAGCAGCGTCGCGTCCTGCGGTTCGCCAATCCAGATTGCCAGAGCGCTGAGATTGTCGCTTTTAACACTGCGGTTTACGGCCTGTTCCATCAATGCCAGCCACTCTTCGCAGGCGTTTACCATGCGCAGTGCCTGTTCCATTTCGTCGGTGGTGAGGTTGAGCCAGAAACCGTCGGTACAAACCAGAAATGCGTCACCATCGGTCAGCTCAATCACCTCGCTGAAGGTGGCCGGTCGGGCCGGCTCAATACCCAGCGCATTATAAAGTAAATTACTGTTAATGCCGGTATTTTCATAGCCGGCTTCGCGCAGCTGCTGCGCCAGACTGTGGTCACGCGTCACCTGATGCAGCACCCCGTGGCGGAAGTGATAAACCCGGCTATCACCGGCGTGCGCCCACCATGCGCGCTGCGTTGTGCGGTCAATAAACAGGGCGGCAAGGGTGGTGCTCATGCGCGAAAAATTCGGATTGTTCCCCTGGGCGCTGACCAGCGTTTGCTGACACTTTTCAATCGCCGCGCGCGTACTCTCCGGCGTGAACGTGTCGCTTTGCTGCAGCTGCGTCAGCAGGGTATCGCGCACCAGCTGGGCGGCATAATCGCCGCCGGGCAGACCAGCCACGCCGTCGCACACCAGAAAACAGGCTTTCTGTTCATCGACTTCGGCACCGGTGCGATCCTGGTTTTCGTCACGCATACCCTGCTGGCAGCGGCTGGCAAACTTCATCTTCATGCGTCTTCGGTCCGCGTCTGGGAATCTTTGTACTGATTTACTTCCATGTCGTAGGCATGCAGAAAGGCTTCACCAAACAGGGTGTGGAAGTCATCTTCAATTTCGCCCGCGGTGCGCTGATAGTGACGGAGAAAATAGTCCCACAGCGCCGCTTTACGTCCGCCGCTGAACGGCATCTTAGGCAGCACGCCGTCTTTGCGCGCTTCCTCTTCCAGACGCTGCGGATTAAACGACTGCAGCATCGCGGCAATGATGGCGCGAATGCCGGCAATCATCCCCAGCTGATGCGCCTGTAAATCCACCAGCGCATCGCGCACCGCTGCTTCCGGTGGCATAAAGCCAGGCATCTGGCTCTGGTACATCTGCATCAGCACGGTTTTGCCGGAAGGCAGAATTTTAAACGGGTTATTGGCTTCGTTAAGGATCATCGTCATGTCGGCTTTCACGCCGCGCTTGAGGATGGAGCGCGAAGAGAGCAGGGCAACCGTACCCTGCGAAAACAGGCTGAGCATACGGCCGGTGACGCGCATCTGCTCTTCGGTGATCGGCGTCTGGTGACCATTATTCAGGCCCATGCCTTCCAGCAGCGCGGCGATCAGTTTGTCCTGATCGGCGCCCGGCAGCACGGCTGGCACTACGGGCGCATCGCTTTGCGGATCGATCGCCAGGCGCGCGTCCGGGCGGCGTTCGTGACGCGGACTGTCGCTCTGCGGCAGGACTTCCGGTTCCGGCACGTTTTCGTCCTGCTGCATACCCAGCGGATCGGCGGCGCTGTCAGCAAAAAACGCCAGCGGATCATCCTGCGGTGCGTTCTGACACGCCGGGTCGCGCACTTCCAGGCCATATTCGCCAATCTGCAGCGTATCGCCGTGGCGCAGCCGCACCTGCGAGCCGCGTTGTAGCGCCACGCCGTTCAGCACCACCGAAGTGACGCTGCCCTGGTTGGTCAGGCGGCACTCGCCGTCTGGCGACAGGTGCACCAGCGCCTGCAGGCGCGAGATAGCGCGCGATTCGTCGGGCAGCACCAGATCGTTATCCTGGCTGCGGCCAATGGTCCCGCCAGGCGGGCTAAACGCGACGGTTTTGGCGGGCACATCCGTATTGCACTGCACAATGGTAAATTGCATGAGTCATCCCGTTAACAAGGCAAGCGCACTGGCCTACTCAAACATCGGTGGATAGAGGCCATTACGTCCCGGCTGGGCACCCGCCGCCGGGTTAAACAATAACGAAAAAAGTTGCGCGGTGAGCGGGCCACTGTGTTTATGCGTGGCGTGGGCAAAGCCGTCACTGCGATTACTCCACCAGTAGCTAATGTGCTGTTGGGGATCAAAACGGTCGGCCACTTCACGCCAGCTCAGGGTGCAGGGCAAATCGTCAAAACCAATCACATCCATGATGTCGCTGCGCTGCTTATCCGGCAGCAGCAGTGGAGCCAGCTGCTGAATCTGCGTCTCCAGCGCGTCCGGGCTGTGGCGATCGCGCACCGCCTGCCACAGCAGCGCGCCGAGTTCCTGATACCAGTCGCCGGAGATCGCCAGCTGTGAAGCATGCCACGCGCTGAGCGGGATGCTGTGCAGCGCCAGCAGCGGCCACGCACGGCCGACGCGATCGCACGAGGGCAGCAGACAGCCCAGCTGCACCTGCTGGCGCAGCGGCGATAGCGGCAGGACAAAATTCCATACCGGCGCGCGTAAAAACTGTTGCGTACTGGCCTCTTCCTGCTGATGCCAGTGGATTAAGCCTTGTTGAAACCAGTGGCTCCACGGCGTCACCGTGGCTTCACTGAGCCGCTGGCGCAGAAAATCACCGGTGGCCGGTAATTTGCCATACCAGCCCGGCGCGGTGTAACTCGCCATGGTTACCTCACCATTACTCACTGTGTCCGGTCAATCGCTGCGATACGGTGTGTGGCGCAACCGCCAGCATACGGCCATTCTGACCGGCATTTTTCAGATTTTCCGCAAGCTTACGCATCATCAGCGCATTGTCGCGCGCATAAGGCGACGACTGAATCTGCTGATCGAGCAGCTGGCTAAGGTGCCAGTCAAGCTGCTGCAGATCGCGCGCGCTGACATTGTCCGGCAGCGTGCGCTGCAGATTTTGCATCAGCCAGCCGCGCAGAAATTCGCCGTCATAGTTACGCGGCTGATACAGCATCTGATAAGCGCGCAGCGCATTGCGGCTGTAGTCATTGTCGGTGCCGGGATCGTCACGCAGCAGGTTGGTAATTTGCTGGGCCACGCGCGGCAGCAGTAAAGACTTAAGCGCATTTTGATAAAGCACCCATGCGGCATCGCTCACCTGGTTACCGCGATACAGTCCAGCGCGCATGGTAAGCGGTGGATTGTCGAGAGAAAAATGCGCCGACAGCGGCAGTTTCACCAGGTTATTTAAGAAGGGTAGCAGATCAAAAATATTATCGGCTGGCTGATGAATAACCTGCTGACTTTGCGCGGTAATCGGCCCGATACGCGCCGCGACCTGATCGAGATAACGCTGATTCTGCACGTAGCTGGTGAGCCACAAACCGGAGAGCAGCACCAGCGCGCCGGTGAGCGCGCCGTAACCGATCCAGTGCAGCAGCCGGTTACGATACTCCCAGTGACGGTTGCTGCCGGCGAGGCCGCTTTCGCGGAACACCAGGTCGCTTAACAGGTCGCGAATAAAGAAGCTCTGGCCTTTGGTACCCGGAATCGGATTGCTGCGGTTAACGCTGTCCCATGCGGCAAGGCTCGACTCGCCGGTGTGTGGCAGCTGTAGCTTGCGGTTGAGTTCGCCCATGATGCGGTCAAACGGCAGGCCTTCCTGGGTACCGCTGGTGAAGAACAGGCCGCGCGCCGACCAGGCAATCTCATCCTGATGGCGGGAAAACACCACGTCGAGATATTCGTTGAGTAATGGACGCAGCGAACTGAATTCCTGCGGGAACAGGAAGCTGTCGGCGCGCTGGGTGAGATCGCGCTCGCCGGCCATCACGTCAGCCAGCTGCTGCTGCAGACGCTGCTCCAGCTGCTGAAAGCGCTCGCTAAAGCTGCGGTGCCAGTCATCTTTATGCGGCTTGCCCGGTTCCCACGGGAAGGTGAAGCCCCAGATGGCATCGCGCTGCGGTTTACTCAGGTTGCCGTAAAAGCTCATAAACCCTTTCAGCAGGTCGGTTTTGGTGACCATCACATACACCGGGAAGTGAATGCCGGTTTGCTGATGCAGCTCGACCATGCGGCTGCGCAGCGCGCTGGCCTGGGCGTGACGTGCCTCAGCGGAATCGGTCAGCAGGTCGGCCACGCTGATGGTCATGATCACGCCGTTGATCGGCTGGCGCGTGCGGTAGCGCTTTAGCAATTTAATGAAGTTATGCCACTCGGCGCCGTCGCGCGCGCGCTGGCTCTCCTGCAGTGCGTAACGGCCCGCGGTGTCGATTAAGACGGCGCTGTCGGTGAACCACCAGTCGCAGTGACGCGTGCCGCCGACACCGCGTACCGCCTCTTTGCCGAGGCTGTCAGTTAACGGAAACTCCAGGCCAGCATTCAGCAGCGCGGTGGTTTTACCGGCGCCGGGCGCACCTATCATCACGTACCACGGCAGCTGATACAGATAGTGACTCTGAAAACGCGCCAGCCAGCTTTTCTGATGCCGGCGACCAAACTGGGTGCGTTTCAGCCGCAGCGCTGCTTCACTGAAGCGCTGGGTCAGCAGCGTCTCGGTCGCCTGGCGATCGGACGCTTCTTCGTGGCTCATCTCCTGCAGGCGATTGAGCAGCTTGCTGTTAAACCAGCCGCGCCAGATGGCGGGAATAAACTGGAACAGCACCCAGCAGAAATAGAGCAGACCGACCGCCAGCTGGCGCGGGAATACCGGCTCCAGTGGACGGGTATCGCCCCAGCTCCACAGCGGACCGAGCATCCACAGCACGCAGCTCAGCGCCGTGACGCCAATCAGGCCCCACAGCAGGCGATGGGTTAACAGATGTTGGAGTGATGCGCGCATCACTGGCCTCCCTGATGATTGCCGAGGGTTTCCGGTGCCGCAAACAGGGTGATCTCCACCCGGCGATTGCGGGCGCGGTTTTCATTGCTGTCATTGGGTAAGAGCGGATTGCTGTCGCCGCGGCCTTCGGCTTTAACGCTGTGACCGTCCGCCAGCTGCGTATTCAGCAGTTGCGTAACGGCACGGGCACGGGCGAAGGAGAATTCATAGCTGGAGGCGAAACGGCCATCCACCGGACGATTATCGGTATAGACCGATACCAGCACCGTGCCTTTTACCGTCTTCATCGCGCTGGCCACGTGCGCCAGCAGCGCGCGGCCAACCTGGTTCACTACGGTACCGTCCGGCGCAAACAGCTTGTCCGCAGGAATGATCACTTTACTGCCAAAGGCACCGTCGCTCACTTCCAGCTGGCCTGCGGCAATCACGTCGTTAAGACGCTGATGCAGATCGAGCAGCGCCTGCGGTGAGGTGGGGCGGCGGCCCGGCATGATTTGTGGCAGCGGGGTTTGATAGATGGCGCGCAGCAGCGGTTCGGCCGCATTGCCCAGCCGCCAGTTGAGCCCGCTGTAGATTAGACAGGCAATCAGCGTAGCCAGCGTGACGCAGGCCCACAGTGGTACCATCGGCCGCGTCAGGGTGCTGACCAGCGGATGCACTTCCACCAGCGGCGCGCGCGGTGGTGGTGCCGGGCGGGTTTCCGCAATCAGCTGCGCCAGCCGTTTACGGATGCCTTCACACTGCGCGCGTCCGCTGTCGCTGCCGCGATAGCGCCCTTCGTAGCCAAGCAGCAGGCAGTAGTGAATCACTTCCAGCAGCCATAAATGCTGCTGCGGGCTTTGCGACACGCGTGACAGCAGCTGGAACACTTTTTCGCCGCCCCAGCTTTCGTTATGAAAGGTCACCAGCATGCCGTTGCCGGACCAGACGCCGCGCGTGCCCCAGGGAGTTTGCGCCGCCGCTTCGTCCAGCACGCTACACAGGCAGTAGCGTGCGCCGATGATCATCTCAAATGGCAAACCCGCCTGCTTGCAGCGTTGCTCGAACTGGCGGATCTCTTCAATCAGCAGCTGACGCAGGCCAGCGGGATCGTCGTGCGTCGCCGCCTGCCGTATACGCACGACGGCATTCAGAATCGGGGCTGCGGCATTCAGCAAAAGGTTATCGTTGCCCGCGACAATGCCATCGCGGGCAAGGGAGTCCTGAGTCATTAAATCTCAATTATCCTGGCAATAACGGAACGGTTAGCCCGCAAAGCAGCGGTGTGCTGCGGGCAATATGCGCCGGATTGCATCATCAGTCTAAGATCCAGGTCGCGGTATCATTGGTGCGGCATGCTTTACTGGCGCCGCCCACGGCCACGCAGACCTGTTTAGTACGACGGGGACGCGGCCGGTCGCTGCGCAGCGTGGCATCATAGCGGCTACTCTCCACGCCAGCTTTGGGGGGCACGTAGCCAATCAGCTGACCGCTGGGTTCTTCTGCAATCGCCAGCCAGTTGTGCTCGACGCGACCCAGCACCTCAAAGGTTTGGGCGTTATCCAGATAACGCACCACTTTGCCGCCGTAATCCGGCAGGGTCATCACAGAGGCGGCATACAGCGCGCGAAAGCTCTCATTCACCGGGGTAAATTCACCGGGTGCTGCCACTGCATGACGATGAACCAGTTTTACGCCGTTCACTTCGCTGGTGACCAGGGTGTCATCCGTCACGGGCGGTGGAGGCGCTTTACATCCCGCCAGCGTTAAAGCCGCCAGCAGCGTTAGCAAGAGACTCTTATTCACCATGATCCTCAAATTTTCATCAGTATCGCTGCAGAGTTGTATCCGGCACGCACTTAGCGGGCGGGCAGATTATGCAGTGAGAAGGCCACTAAAAAACAGTCAAATTACAGAAAGATAGTGCTGACTTAAGTCTACCTAAGACTTTTGAGAATTCAAACCATTGCACCGCGGCAAATCCCGTGCTACCGGGCGAAAAAACGCCTTAACGGCACGCCGCGATCGTTCTGGCGGGGACGATAGATAAGCTGCATTAATTTATTTGCGTAAGCAAGCGCGGCTGGTGTGCGGCGCGACATTTGCCCCCTGATGGTGCTTAGGGGAATTGGTAAATAAGATTTATCTATTTTTTCAGATAAAAAAAGATTGCGCGGCGAAACAATTTTATGATTTTCGGAATTTCCGGGCGCAGCCACGTCTTTAACCCAGCCAGTCCGGCACGGCTTTTGCTTGCTCCACCACTTAACCGTATTACGCAGCAAAGGTCGCGTAACCGTTCGCTGGTGATTGGCCCGCACCAGGTTAGCGCAGGTCCTGATTTCACTTATGGCTAAATAAACCCATCTTTTTCTCGCTTAATCCGCGCTTTAGACCCGAAGGGTTTTGGCATCCTATGCTCAGAATTCCTGCCAGCTGAGGTATGTCGTGGCTGAAGAAAGCAACGAGGACAAAACAGAATCGCCCACCCCCCACCGACTTGAGAAAGCACGGCAGGAGGGGCAGATTCCGCGTTCGCGCGAGCTGACTTCGGTACTGATGCTGCTGGCCGGGCTGCTGATCATCTGGCTGGGCGGCCACAATATGGCGCAACGGCTGGCCAGCATGGTGGCCACCGGCTTCCGCTTTGACCACGGCATGGTCAACGACGATAAAATTATCGTCTCGCACATCGGCAACCTGGTGATGCAGGCGGTGATCGCGCTGCTGCCGCTGATGGCCGGGCTGGTGATCGTTGCCATCGCCGCGCCGATGATTCTGGGCGGAATCAACATCAGCGGAAAATCCATCAAATTCGATTTCAAAAAGCTCAACCCGTTACCGGGCATTGCGCGCATGTTCTCCGGTCAGACGTGGGCGGAACTGGTGAAGGCGATCCTCAAAGCGGTGCTGGTGGCGCTGGTGGCTGGCTGGTATCTGTGGAGTCACTGGCAGGAGATGCTGCGTCTGATGAGCGAATCGCCGGTGAATGCGCTGCAGCATGGCCTGTCGATGACCGCCATCAGCTGCGCGCTGGTGATGCTGGGTCTGATCCCGATGGTTGGCTTTGATGTGTTCTGGCAGCTCTACAGCTACTTCAAAAAGCTGCGCATGACGCGCCAGGAAATTCGCGATGAACACAAGCAGAACGAAGGCGACCCGCACGTTAAAGGGCGTATCCGCCAGGCGATGCGTGCCGCCGCCCGCCGCCGCATGATGGCCGACGTACCGAAGGCGGACGTCATCGTGACTAACCCGACGCACTACTCGGTGGCGCTGCAGTATCAGGAAGGCAAGATGAGCGCGCCGAAAGTGATTGCCAAAGGCGCCGGTGACATTGCCCTGCGCATTCGTGAAATCGCAAAAGAGCACCGCGTACCGATTCTGGAAGCGCCGCCGCTGGCGCGTGCGCTCTATCGTCATACGGAAATTGGCCAGTTTATTCCCGGCGCGCTCTATGCCGCCGTGGCAGAAGTGCTGGCGTGGGTCTGGCAGCTGCGACGCTGGAAGCGTGAAGGCGGCCTGATTCCAAACAAACCAAAACATCTGCCGGTCCCGGCAGAGATGGACTTTGCAGGAGAGAACACCAACCATGGCTAATCTGGCCGAAAAGCTGCGTTTACCGGGCAATTTTAAAGACACGCAATGGCAGGTGCTGGCTGGTCCGGTGCTGATCATGCTGATCCTGTCAATGATGGTATTGCCGCTGCCGGCGTTCATCCTTGACCTGCTGTTTACCTTCAACATTGCGCTGTCCATCATGGTGCTGCTGGTGGCGATGTTCACCCAGCGCACGCTGGAATTCGCTGCCTTCCCGACCATTTTGCTGTTCTCAACGCTGCTGCGTCTGGCGCTGAACGTCGCCTCAACGCGTATCATCCTGCTGGAAGGGCATACGGGTGCTGATGCCGCCGGGCGCGTGGTTGAAGCCTTTGGTCACTTCCTCGTGGGCGGTAATTTCGCCATTGGTATCGTGGTGTTCATCATCCTCGTAATCATCAACTTCATGGTCATCACCAAAGGTGCCGGACGTATCGCCGAAGTGGGCGCGCGTTTCGTGCTGGATGGTATGCCCGGCAAGCAGATGGCGATCGATGCCGATTTGAACGCCGGCCTGATTGGTGAAGACGAAGCCAAACGCCGGCGCACCGAGGTGACCCAGGAAGCAGATTTCTACGGCTCAATGGATGGTGCCAGTAAGTTTGTGCGCGGCGACGCCATCGCCGGCATCCTGATCATGGTGATTAACGTGATCGGCGGCCTGCTGGTGGGCGTGGTGCAGCACGGTATGGATCTCGGCCACGCCGGGGAAACCTATACGCTGCTGACCATCGGTGACGGCCTGGTGGCGCAGATTCCGGCGCTGGTGATCTCGACCGCTGCCGGTGTCATCGTTACCCGCGTCAGCACCGATCAGGACGTCGGCGAACAGATGGTGGGCCAGCTGTTTAACAATCCGCGCGTGCTGATGCTGAGTGCCGGCGTGATTGGCCTGCTGGGCCTGGTGCCCGGCATGCCGAACTTTGTGTTCCTGCTGTTCACCGCGGCGCTGCTCGGCCTGGCCTGGTGGCTGCGCGGCCGCGAAATGCAGCCGAAGAAGCAAAGTGAAGCCTCCAGCGTGGTGAAAACGCAGGAGACGCCGGCCACGGTCGAAGCCTCGTGGACCGACGTCCAGCTGGAAGATTCGCTCGGCATGGAAGTGGGCTATCGCCTGATTCCGATGGTCGATCATTTGCAAAACGGCGAGCTGCTCGGGCGTATCCGCAGTATCCGTAAAAAGGTGGCGCAGGAGGTTGGCTTCCTGCCACCGGTGGTGCACATTCGTGACAACATGGAGCTGCCGCCGGCGCGCTATCGCATCCTGATGAAGGGCGTGGAGATTGGCAGCGGCGATGCTTATCCGGGACGCTGGATGGCGATCAACCCGGGCACGGCGGCGGGCACGCTGCCGGGTGAAGCGACGGTTGACCCGGCGTTTGGCCTCGCGGCCATCTGGATCGACAGCGCGCTGAAAGAGCAGGCACAGATTCAGGGCTACACCGTAGTGGAAGCCAGTACCGTGGTGGCTACTCACCTTAATCACCTGATCGGCCAGTACGCCAGCGAGCTGTTTGGGCGTCAGGAAGCGCAGCAGCTGCTGGACCGCGTCACCCAGGAGATGCCAAAGCTGACGGAAGATCTGGTGCCGGGCGTGATTACCCTGACCACGCTGCATAAAGTGTTGCAAAATCTGCTGACCGAACGCGTTTCGATTCGCGACATGCGCACCATTATCGAAACGCTGGCCGAACATGCGCCGGTGCAGAACGATCCGCAGGAACTGACCAGCGTGGTACGCGTCGCGCTGGGCCGCGCGATTACCCAGCAGTGGTTCCCGGGCAACGGCGAAGTGCAGGTGATTGGACTGGATGCCACACTGGAGCGTCTGCTGCTGCAGGCGCTGCAGGGCGGTGGCGGTCTGGAACCGGGTCTTGCCGATCGACTGCTGATGCAGGCGCAGGCCGCGCTGCAGCAGCAGGAGATGACCGGTGCGCCGCCGGTGCTGCTGGTTAATCATCCGCTGCGGGCGCTGCTGGCGCGCTTCCTGCGCCGTAACCTGCCGCAGCTGGTGGTGCTGTCCAATATGGAACTGACCGATAACCGGCAGATCCGCATGACTGCTACCATAGGCGGCAAATAATGCGAGGCGTGATGCTCTCATGGCTGCTGGCAGCGCTGCTGGCGCTGCCGCTAACGGGCAAAGCCGCCAGCGGTGCGTGGCAGGCCAGCGCCAGCGGCCCGAGCCTTGGCGTGCGCGGCAACTGGCTGCTGTCGCCGGCGCTTAAAGCGCCCTCGGCGGCTGCAGGGACTATTTCGCTGGTGAACTGGCGCTACACGCTGAGCCGCCCGGCGCCATCCGGTCTGGTGGTGCGGCTGTGCGCCAGCCAGCGCTGCGTGGAGCTGGACGGCGCCAGCGGCAGCACACGCGGCCTCGCCAACGTGGCAGCCGATGAAACGCTGCATCTGGCTTTCGGATTTCAGGGGCAGGGCGCGTTGCCGCCCGGCCTGCGGGTGGTGAGCAGTGAAGTGATGGTCAATTACCAATAGCAGATAGCCAATAGCCAATAAAAAACCCGCCGCAGCGGGTTTTTTTAGGCTTACATTCGCTCGACGGTTTTGATGCCCAGCGTATCCAGCCCCTGCTTCAGGGTTTTCGCCGTCAGCGCCGCCAGTTGCAGACGGCTGTTGCGAACGTTTTCCTCTTCAGCGGAGAGAATCGGGCAGTGCTCATAGAAGCCCGAGAACAGACCGGCCAGATCGTACAGATAAGCACACATCACGTGCGGCGTGCCGTCGCGCGCGACCTGGGTGATGGTCTCTTCAAACTGCAGCAGACGGGTCGCCAGCAGCGCTTCGCGCTCGTCAGTCAGGATGATATCACCGTGCAGGCTGTCTACCTCAATGCCCGCTTTACGGAATACTGAGAGCACACGCGTGTAGGCATACTGCATGTACGGCGCGGTGTTGCCTTCAAACGCCAGCATGTTGTCCCAGTCGAAGATGTAATCGGTGGTGCGGCTTTTCGACAGGTCGGCGTATTTCACCGCGCCGATGCCGACCACTTCCGCCAGCTCTTTCAGCTCTGCCGCGCTCATCTCCGGATTCTTCTCGCTGACCAGCGCATGGGCGCGCTCAACGGCTTCATCCAGCAGATCGGAGAGTTTGATGGTGCCACCGCTGCGCGTCTTGAACGGACGGCCATCTTTGCCCAGCATCATGCCGAACGCATGGTGCTCCAGCGGCACTGACTCCGGCACATAGCCCGCTTTGCGCACGATGGTCCACGCCTGCTGCAGATGCTGATGCTGGCGGGAATCGATGTAGTACAGCACGCGATCGGCATGCAGCGTTTCGTAGCGATATTTGGCGCAGGCGATATCGGTGGTGGTGTAGAGATAGCCGCCATCCTTCTTCTGGATGATCACGCCCATCGGTTCACCTTCCTTGTTTTTGAACTCATCAAGGAAGACCACGGTGGCGCCTTCGCTGGTCACTGCCAGCCCTTTTTCGCGCAGATCGGCGACGATGCCCGGCAGCATGTCGTTATACAGGCTTTCACCCATCACATCCTTACGCGTCAGGGTAACGTTGAGGCGGTCATACACCTGCTGGTTCTGACTCATGGTGATATCCACCAGCTTTTTCCACATGGCGCGGCAATATTCGTCGCCACCCTGCAGTTTCACCACGTAGCCGCGGGCGCGCTCGGCGAAGGCTTCGTCTTCGTCATAGGTGCGTTTCGCTTCGCGGTAGAAGGCTTCAAGGTCAGCCAGCGCGATATCTTCATGGTGCTCGTTCTGCTGCTTCTCCAGATAGGCGATCAGCATGCCAAACTGTGTGCCCCAGTCACCGACGTGGTTAGCGCGGATGACGTGATGACCGAGAAACTCCTGGGTGCGCACTGCGGCATCACCGATGATGGTGGATCGCACGTGACCGACGTGCATCTCTTTCGCCACGTTGGGCGCCGAGTAGTCAATCACGATAGTCTGAGGTGTCACTTCGCTGACGCCCAGGCGTGGCAGCTGCAGCGCCTGCGCGGCCTGCTGTGCCAGCCACTGGCGGTCGAGGAAGATGTTGATAAAGCCGGGACCGGCGATGTCGACTTTGCTGGCGATGCCAGCCAGATCCAGATGCTGAACTACCTGCTCAGCCAGCTGGCGCGGCACCTGACCGAGCTTTTTCGCCACGGCCATGATACCGTTCGCCTGGTAATCGCCGAACTGCACTTTTGCAGACTGACGAACCTGCGGTTCGCAATCGGCCGGTGCGCCTGCCGCCACCATCGCCTGACTGACTTTATCGGAAAGAAGAGCCTGAATATTCACCGCGTTACCTTCATATGCTGAAAAGGCCCGCCAGCTGAGGGCGAGCCGATGTCGTCATCCCGCGTGCGTGTCGGGACGGAAAAAATAAGAGGGGAAGTATACGTGAAATGTTGGGGTGCGTCAGCAATCGGTTATGGCTGCCGTTGGACGCAGGCCCGCGCGCCGGTTAACGGCGGCGCGGGTGGCGACGGGGATTTTTAACGCTTTTGTCTTCACGCACCTTCCAGTGGCGGGAAATTGCAAATCCCATCAAGGCTATCAGGACCGCGACAACAATGAGCATAGACATAGGGCCATTCCT
Source organism: Type-C symbiont of Plautia stali (assembly GCF_059730935.1). Classification (NCBI taxonomy): domain Bacteria; kingdom Pseudomonadati; phylum Pseudomonadota; class Gammaproteobacteria; order Enterobacterales; family Enterobacteriaceae; species Type-C symbiont of Plautia stali. The sequence goes on from NZ_AP035923.1 coordinate 1,882,590, forward strand.
TGTAGTTGTGAAACCCAAATTTATAAGAAAGGGTCAGCTACTGCAATTGATTGACGGGTAAATAAGAGTTATCTCATTGTATTAACTATTGTTAATAATAACAGTTGGTTAAGGCGCTTTTATAAAGTAACGTGTGGACCTGATTACGCGATTAATCCGAAAGAGAGGGGCGATTTATGCGGTTTTTGAAGGTTTTTGGCGTGAAATCGGATGAATCCGAGCATTTTGTCAAGCGAAAGCTGCGGCAGCCCTGTTTTTTTATTGATTAAAAGATCTGAACTGAGTTTGAGGTATTTAACGTATGAATCTGGATTTTCCTTCAGAACTGAGTGACTTAAAACAAGACCTGTCCCGATTTGAACAGGCTTTGCAACACTTTGCGGCACGCCTCGGTCTTGACCTCACGCAGCACGAGGCGGACCACGTGGCGGTGCGCTGTCACCAGTTCGCCACGGCAGAACGTTGGAAAGCCGGGTTAATGCAAATCGGCGAGCAGTTTTCCGAAGCGATGATTAATGGACGGCCGATCTGCCTGTTTAAGTTGCATCAGCCGCTGCGCATCGCGGGCTGGCAGGTGGATGTGATCGAGCTGCCGTGGCCCGGTGAGAAGCTGTATCGCCATGAAGGCTGGGAGCATGTGGAAATTGTGTTGCGCGGCGAGCCGGAAACGCTGGGCATGCGTGCGATGGCGTTGCTGGCAGACGAGGCGCTGACGCAGCCGGGCATCGCGTTTAAAACCAGCACGCCGCAGGGTGAAAATGAACGTCTGCCCAATCCGACCTTAGCGGTGACGGACGGGCAAACTACCATCAAGTTTCATCCATGGCGGCTGGAGGAGATCGTTGCCAGCGAACAGGCTTAGCGCCGCGCTGCCACCGCCTGCTGCAGGCGCGATACCGCCTGCTGCAGGGTGGCGTGCGTGCAGCCAAAGTTGAAGCGCACGAAGCGATCGTCGCCAAAATCACGGCCCGGCGAGAAACCGAGACCGTGTTTTTCGAAATACAGCGCCGGGCTGGCAACATCCAGCTGGCTGGCGTCAATCCAGCCGAGATAGCTGGCCTCTGGCGCGACCATGCTGAGTTCCGGCAGCGCATTCACCTGCTGCACCAGCCAGTCACGATTGGCGCGCAGGTAAGCAAGCTGGTCCGCCAGCCATGCATCACCGCCGCGCCATGCGGCTTCCGCCGCCACCAGCGCCAGAATATCCACGCCCGGTACGATGCCTTCACGCACCTGCTTAAAGCGTTTCCGCAGTTCGGGATGAGGGATAATGGCCATGGACGCACCCAGCCCGGCGATGTTGAAGGTTTTAGACGGCGAAATCAGGGTGATGCTGCGCTGGGCGGCATCTTCGCTCAGCGAGGCAAACGGAATGTGCTGTACGCCGGGCGTTAACAGCAGGTCACAATGGATTTCATCGGAGCACACCAGCAAATCGTGGCGTTGGGCAAAGGCCAGCTGCGCCTCCAGCTCATCACGGCGGTAGACGGTGCCGCCCGGATTCTGCGGATTGCACAGCATGAGCAGGCGCTCGTTGCCCTGCATCTGGCTGTCATCCAGCTGCATCACCCAGCGATCCTGCTGCAATTGCAATGGCAGATTGACCTGAGCGCGCTGCGCCAGCCGCGCCGCCGCGCGAAACGGCGGATAAATTGGCGTCGGTGCCACGGTGCTCTGCGACGACTCGGTAAATGCCCGGACCGATAAATTCAGTCCGCTTACCACGCCCGGCAGCAACACAATCCATTCCGGCTCAATCTGCCAGCCATAGCGCTGGGCTAAGCGGGAAATAGTGATATCAATCAAACCGTGCGGCGTCGCGCCGTAGCCGAATACACCGTGATCAGCACGCTGTTTAATGGCCTCAATGATGCACGGCGGCGAGCGAAAATCGGTGTCGGCAACCCACAAAGGCAGCACATCGCGATCACCATATTTGTGCCATTTCAAACTATCGCTGTGACGACGGTCTATCCCTTGATCAAAATCGAATGCCATAGTGCGCTTTCCACGTAAACTGTCTGAATGAGCAGACTAACTGATGCACTCCTCCCGAGCCAGCAGTCATGAAAAGGAGCAAGGTATGACGAAACTGGAAATTTGTTGCTATGGCATCGACTGCGCAATGACTGCGCAGGCGTCCGGTGCCGATCGCGTGGAGCTGTGCAGTGCTCCGCGTGAAGGCGGACTGACACCTTCGGCGGGTATGCTGAAAGCCGCACAACGTGAACTGACCATTCCGGTCCACCCGATCGTGCGGCCGCGCGGCGGCGATTTTTGTTACACCGCACGCGAATTTGAGGTGATGAAATCGGACGTGGCGCGCATTCGCGAGCTGGGTTTTCCTGGCCTGGTGATTGGCATGCTGGACGAAGATGCGCACGTCGACACGGTACGCATGCAGCAGATTATGGCGCTGTGCGACGGCATGGCGGTGACCTTCCATCGCGCCTTTGATTTGTGTCACAGCCCGAAGCGTTCGCTGGAGGTGCTGACTGATTTAGGGATCGCCCGCATTCTGACTTCCGGTCAGCAGCAGAGCGCTGAAACCGGAATTGCATTATTACGGGAACTAAATGAACACAGCACCGGTCCAATCATTATGGCAGGGGCAGGCGTGCGCCTCAGCAATCTGCAAAAGTTCCTCGACAGCGGATTGCAGGAAGTCCACAGCTCCGCCAGCCGTGCCGTCGCGTCACCGATGCGCTACCGTAAAGCCGGTGTCTCGATGTGTTCTGAAGCGGAAACCGATGAATTCAGCCGCTCCTGTGTCGATGGCGATGTCGTCGAAGCCATGAAGAGCATGATGCAGATGAGCGTTGACCGGGTCGCCTGACCCGTACCAATTTTGCCGCGCAGCACGCCGAAAACCTGACGTGATGTTTGCAAGTACCAAACCCCAGTTCCTTGCTGGGGTTCTTTTTGTCTGCCGCTTCGCCATGAATAGCGCATTGGTGAAAAAGATGCTTTGATTACTCTATGGCTTAACGCGCGGATAACGCTGATGAAATCCCTCCCTTATGCTGTTGTGATTCTGCTGTTCCCCGTTGCCGGCGCGGCGCTGGCCGCCAGCAGCACCTGCCCGCCGCTGAGCAAAAACATCACCAGCAGCAACAACTGGATTATGCTGGGTGGCGACGCCAAAGGCGCGGTGCGCCAGGTGGTGGCCGGGGAGTTTGGTAAAGACGTCAACTCGCAGAAGCGCGTGCTCGGGCAGTTTGACCAGTGCGGCGATCTGATGGTGGCTGACATCACCTATGACAAAAGCGAAGGCAACGTGGTGCTGAGCATGGAGCAGCATATCGCGCGCGTGCAGCGCGGCTGGGTGGCTGACTATGCTTATCTGGTTAAAGTGACCCGCGCGGGCAAAGAGGAGGTGGTGGATAACCGGCAGGGCACCATTAGCTGGCAGATGGGGCAACACGGCAACATCATCAGCGCCTCGGACAAATTTACCAGCATGGGGAAAGAGGGCTTTACCGATACCACTTACCGCTACGATAAACACTTCCGGCTGGAAAAAAGTATTGCGCGCGGCAGCGATGAATTGACTAACGGCGAGAATAACTGGCGCTGGAATCCGCAGGGGCTGGTGGTGGCATCCACCAGCGCGCGCAGTAAAGATACCTACAGCTACGATAATCAGTGGCGCGAACTGCGGCTGCACGGCACCTCGACCACGCCGGTCAGCACTTTGCGCTCGGTGGATGAGTGCCAGCTGTGGGACGAGGTGGGCAATTGCACGCTGAGCTATTTGCATGAGACCGAAGTGTTTGCCAAAGGCACCATTGAGCGGCATCTGAGTTCGGCCTACAAATATCAGTACTGGGATCGTCCGGCGACGGACAATTGATGCGCCGTCGCGTATGCTGTTCTGTGCACAACCCGGGAGCCCATCATGACACTGATTATTTCATTCCTTTTCGCCATTACCTTGCTTACGCTGACGCCCGGCTTCGATACCGCGCTGGTGCTGCGTTCGGCGGCTGCGCAGGGCTGGCAGCGTGCCTCGGCGACGGCATTGGGCGTTACGCTCGGCTGTCTGGTGTGGGGCGTGGCGGTCGGGCTGGGCTTAGGCGCGCTGCTGCTGGCTTCGGAAATGGCTTATAACCTGCTGAAAGGCATCGGTGCCGTGTACCTGCTGTATCTCGGCGTCAGACTGCTGCTTAACCCGCGCAGCACGGTGGCCAGCGGGCAGGAGGGGCAAAAGCGGGAAGAGCGCTATCTGACCTGCTTTGCGCGTGGCCTGACCGGTAACCTGCTCAATCCCAAAGTCGGGGTCTTTTACGTCACTTTCCTGCCGCAGTTTATCCCGGCCGGCGGATCGGTGGCGCTGTGGTGCACGCTGATGGCGCTCACCCACATGGTGATTGGCTTAGTGTGGAACGCGGTATTGATTAGCGGCAGCCAGTACTTTGCCGGTCATCTGCGCCGTCCGGCAGTGTTAAAAGTGATGGATCGCCTGACCGGCTGCGTGTTTATTGGTTTCGCCGCGAAGCTGGCGCTGTCGCGGCGTTAAGCGTTACGGTTTGCGCGCCACCAGCACGGCACGCAGCGGGGCGGGATAGCCTTCAATCGTTTTGCTGCTGTCGTGCGGATCGAGGAACTCCGCCAGCGATTCGCTGGTCATCCAGTCGGTGCGACGCTGCTCTTCCACCGAGGTGATGGCGTAATCGGCGATGCGCACATCAACAAAACCGCACTTCTCCAGCCAGTTTTTCAGCGCCGCGGCAGACGGAATGAAGTAAACGTTGCGCATCTGCGCATAGCGTTCACCCGGCACCAGCACCGCGTTTTCATCGCCTTCAATCACCAGTGTTTCCAGTACCAGTTCGCCGTCGCTGACCAGCTGATTTTTCAGCTGCAGCAGATGGTCGAGCGGCGAACGTCGGTGATAGAGCACGCCCATGGAGAACACGGTATCGAACGCCTGCAGCGCCGGTAGCTGTTCAATGCCCAGCGGCAGCAGATGCGCACGGCGATCGTCACCCAGCAGCTTACGTACCGCTTCGAACTGGCACAGGAATAGCTGCATCGGATCGATACCGACCACCAGCTGCGCGCCGGCACCAATCATGCGCCACATGTGATAACCGCTGCCGCAGCCTACATCCAGCACGGTTCGACCGGCCAGCGAAGAGATATGCGGCAACACGCGGTCCCACTTCCAGTCGGAGCGCCATTCTGTGTCGATGTCGCAGCCGTAGAGCGAAAACGGCCCTTTGCGCCACGGCATCAGGTTACGCAGCAGCTTTTCGATGCCGGCGCGCTGGCGATCGGTTAACGCGTCATGCTGCGCGCTGACGCTGTGCAGCAGATCGAGCTGCTGCGGCACCAGCAGCGGCAGATTGTCGACCGACTTCTCCCAGTTGCGAAAATGTCCGTGCAGGTTTTCACGCTGCCAGGCGGCGACCTGCGCCGGCAACACTTCCAGCCAGCTGGCGAGCGGGCCGGTGGCGATTTGCTGATAAAAACGGCCAAAATCAATCATTTCAACGCCACCAGTGAGCCAAAGTTAAAGCACTGGAACCACAATTCGGCATGGGCAAAGCCGGCGCTTTTCAGGCGGGCCTTATGCGTTTCCACGCTGTCCGTCAGCATCACGTTCTCCAGCATGCTGCGCTTCTGGCTGATCTCCAGCTCGCTGTAGCCGTTGGCGCGCTTAAAGTCGTGGTGCATGTTGAACAGCAGTTCGCCGACGTCGGCATCCTCAAAGCTGAACTTTTCCGACAGCACCAGCGCACCGCCCGGATTGAGGCCGGCGGCGATTTTCTGCAGTAGCGTCAGGCGCGCGTCCGGCTCAAGGAACTGCAGGGTAAAGTTGAGCACTACCAGTGAGGCGTTTTCGATGTGGACATCGCGGATATCCGCTTCCAGCACCTGCACCGGCGTAGCGGCGCGGAAGGCGTCGATGTGACGGCGGCAGCGTTCCACCATCGCCGGCGAATTATCGACGGCAATAATCTGGCAACCCGGTGCCTGAATATTGCGGCGCACCGCCAGCGTGGCCGCGCCCAGCGAGCAGCCGAGATCGTAAACCTGGCTGTTGGGCTGCACAAAGCGTTCTGCCAGCATGCCAATCATCGAAATGATGTTGGAGTAACCCGGCACCGAGCGCTGAATCATATCGGGAAAGACTTCAGCCACGCGCTCGTCAAAGGTCCAGTCGCCCAGTTTATCGATGGGCGCGGAGAATAGCGTATCGCGGTCAGACATAATGAATTATCCGGAGAGAAAACGGAAAGGGCGCTATTCTGGCAGAAACTGCCGCAGGCTGCACCCGTTTCCCTGCGTTTAGAACAGGCTGGATTGCTGTGGCCAGGCGGGGAGCGGGCGCAGCGTCGGCTCCAGCTGTTGCAGCTGCGGCCACAGCGCCTGCAGCAGCGGAAACACCGCGCCCATATCCGGCGTGTGGATGAACAGCAGCGGGTCGCTGTCGTGCTGCCAGTCCGCCAGTTTTTGCTGCCAGACATCAAACAGCGGCAGGCTCTCCTCCACGCTGTCGCTGCCGATAAAGCGCACCATCGGCTGACCGGCAGTGCGCACCGCGTGCGTCGGCACGCGCGGCTTTTGCGCGCGCGCATGCACGGCGGCCGGGCTGAGCGAGGCAGAGGCGTGCACCGGACGGCTGTCGAGAATCACCCGATTAACCCCGCGCTGATGCAGGCCGCGATTCAGCGCGCGCTCGGCCTCGCCTTTGGCAAAAAAGGCCGCATGGCGCACTTCAACGCCATAGTGAAAGCTGCGCGGCAGGCGATCGAGAAACGCCCATAAATCTGTCAGCTGCGCCGGTGAAAAGGCGGCGGGTAGCTGCAGCCAGTACTGACCGATGCGCTGGCTGAGCGGATCCAGCAGGCGCAGAAATTCATTCACCAGCTCATCGCAGTTCTTCAGCGCCGCTTTGTGGCTGATGGTGTCAGGAAATTTAAAGCAGAAGCGAAAGGCGTCGTCAGTCATGTCATACCAGCGCTGCACTACTTCGGGTTTGGGCAGCGCGTAAAGCGTGGTGTTGCCTTCGACGCAGCCGAACAGCCGGGCGTAATCCGCCAGGGTTTCGATACCCAATACTTTCCAGTTGGCGTGCTGCCATTGTGGTAATCCAATACGAAGTGTCAAAACTGCTCCTGCCTGCTGTGGCGCGGAAAATGCGCCGTACGTTACCTGGTTTTGCCACGGGCAGGAACCGATCGCGCGGCAAACGCTGACGATTTGTCCGCTTTGCGCGGGATCTGCTTATCCTGCCTGCCATTTTCCATTATAATAGCCGCCTTTTTTGCGGCAGCATCTCAGAAGGTTACGCGGCCTGATGCTGTCTGGCAGCAGCGGCGAAGTTAAAAGGATACGTTATGCGTACAGAATATTGCGGACAGCTCAATCTGTCTCATGTGGGTCAGCAAGTTACTCTCTGCGGCTGGGTCAATCGCCGTCGCGATCTCGGCAGCCTGATTTTTATCGATATGCGTGACCGCGAAGGCATCGCGCAGGTGTTTTTCGATGCCGATCATCAGCAGGCTTTCCAGCTGGCGTCTGAACTGCGTAATGAATTCTGTATCCAGATCACCGGTACTGTGCGTGCGCGTGAAGAGAAAAACCGCAACAGCGACATGGCAACCGGTGACATCGAAGTGTTCGCCCATGAGCTGAACATCATTAACCGCGCAGAACCGCTGCCGCTGGATTCTAACCAGACCAACAGCGAAGAAGCGCGTCTGACGTATCGCTACCTCGACCTGCGTCGTCCGGAAATGGCGCAGCGTCTGAAAACCCGTGCCAGAATTACCAGCTTCGTGCGCCGCTTTATGGACGGTGAAGGCTTCCTCGACATCGAAACCCCGATGCTGACCAAAGCCACGCCGGAAGGCGCGCGTGACTACCTGGTGCCGAGCCGGGTGCACAAAGGTAAATTCTACGCGCTGCCGCAGTCACCGCAGCTGTTTAAACAGCTGCTGATGATGTCTGGTTTTGACCGCTACTATCAGATCGTCAAATGCTTCCGTGACGAAGACCTGCGTGCAGACCGTCAGCCGGAGTTCACCCAGATCGACGTGGAAACCTCGTTCATGAGCGCTGAGCAGGTGCGCAGCGTGATGGAGCGGATGATCCGTGAACTGTGGCTGGACATTAAAGGCGTCGACCTCGGTGACTTCCCGCAGATGACCTTCGCCGAAGCGATGAACCGCTATGGTTCCGATAAGCCAGACCTGCGTAACCCGATGGAGCTGGTGGACGTTGCGGACCTGCTTAAAAGCGTTGAATTCCAGGTGTTCGCCGGCCCGGCAAACGACCCGAAAGGGCGCGTTGCGGCGCTGCGCGTGCCGGGCGGTGCCGCGCTGACGCGTAAGCAAATCGACGAATACGGCAGCTTTGTCGGCATTTACGGTGCCAAAGGTCTGGCGTGGATGAAGATCAATGCGCGCGCAAGCGGTTTCGACGGCGTGCAGAGCCCGGTGGCCAAATTCCTGACGCCAGAGATCGTTGAAGCTATTCTGCAGCGTACCGACGCGCAGGACGGCGACCTGATCTTCTTCGGCGCCGATCGTGCCAAAGTGGTGGCGGATGCGCTGGGTGCACTGCGCCTGAAAGTGGGCCGTGACCTGCAAATCACCAATGATAAAGCCTGGGCCCCGCTGTGGGTGGTTGACTTCCCGATGTTCGAAGAGGACGACGAGGGCGGCCTGGCGGCGATGCACCATCCGTTCACCTCGCCAAAAGCGCTGACGGCGGAACAGCTGGCGGCCGATCCGACGCAGGCGGTGGCTAACGCCTACGATATGGTGATCAACGGTTATGAAGTGGGCGGCGGTTCGGTGCGTATCCACAGCGGTAATATGCAGCAGACGGTGTTTAGCATTCTGGGCATCAGCGAAGAAGAGCAGCGTGAGAAGTTTGGCTTCCTGCTGGATGCGCTGAAGTTCGGTACCCCGCCGCACGCAGGTCTGGCATTCGGTCTTGACCGTCTGACCATGCTGCTGACCGGCACCGACAATATCCGCGATGTGATTGCGTTCCCGAAAACCACCGCGGCGGCCTGTCTGATGACTGAAGCGCCAAGCGAAGCCAATCCGGCGGCGCTAGCGGATCTCGGTATCCAGATCGCGCCGAAGAAAGTCACTCCAGAGACGAAATAATGGGCTATAAACACCCGGTATCGGTGCTGGTGGTGATTTTTGCGCAAGATACCGGCCGGGTGTTAATGCTGCAGCGGCGCGATGATCCCAGCTTCTGGCAGTCGGTTACCGGCAGCCTGGAGCCGGGCGAAACGCCGGCGCAAACAGCGCAGCGCGAAGTGGCTGAAGAGTTGGCGATTGATATCGCCGCAGAGGGGCTGGTGCTGGAAGATTGCCACAAACAGATTGAGTTTGAGATCTTTCCGCACTACCGCCATCGCTATGCGCCGGGCATCACGCATAACCGGGAACACTGGTTCCGGCTGGCGCTGCCCGCCGAACGCCAGCCACTGCTGAGCGAGCACCTCGCCGCCCAGTGGCTGACACCGGCCGCCGCCGCCGCACTAACCCGCTCGTGGAGTAATCGTCAGGCAATCGACGAATTTATCTGAATGCCCGCCACCGCGCGTTTTTCCGGTGGTTTTATCGTTAAATTACAGACATACGGTGTAAGTCGAAAGATTTGCACCGCTAAAATAGAACAGTCAGGCGTCATCGGCGCAGCAAGGTTGTTCACCGCCAGCGCACAGCAACCGGAGCGTACATGAGTACGTGAGGATTGCGCGCACTGCCGGGGAACAAGATTGCCAGCAAGATAGCCTGCACCCTGTTAAAGATCGGAGAATATGTAAGATGGCTGGACATAGTAAATGGGCGAATACGAAGCACCGCAAAGCGGCTCAGGACGCCAAGCGCGGTAAAATCTTCACCAAAATCATTCGCGAGCTGGTGACAGCGGCCAAGCTGGGCGGTGGCGATGCCGGCTCCAACCCGCGTCTGCGCGCAGCGATGGACAAAGCCCTGTCCAACAACATGACGCGTGACACCATGAACCGTGCTATCGCGCGCGGCGTCGGCGGTGAAGATGACAGCAACATGGAAACCATCATCTATGAAGGTTACGGTCCGGGCGGCTCTGCGGTCATGGTGGAGTGTCTGAGTGATAACCGTAACCGTACCGTGGGCGAAGTGCGTCACGCCTTCAGCAAAACCGGTGGCAACCTCGGCACCGACGGTTCGGTCTCTTACCTGTTCAGCAAGAAGGGTGTGATCTCCTTCGCGCCAGGCCAGGACGAAGATGCCGTGATGGAAGCGGCGCTGGAAGCCGGTGCAGAAGACGTCGTGAGCTATGACGATGGCGCGATTGACGTCTTTACCGCGTGGGAAGAGCTGGGCAGCGTGCGCGATGCACTGGAAGCCACCGGCCTGAAAGCCGACAGCGCCGAAGTGTCGATGATTCCATCCACCAAAGCGGAACTGGATGCCGAGACGGCACCTAAACTGCTGCGTCTGATCGACATGCTGGAAGATTGTGATGATGTGCAGGAAGTTTACCACAACGGTGAAATTTCTGATGAGGTAGCGGAAACGCTGTAATGGCGTTACGCAAACCCTCGCACTACGGAGACGCGCTATGGCGATAATACTCGGGATTGACCCCGGCTCGCGCGTCACCGGCTACGGTGTCATCCGCCAGACCGGCCGCCAGCTCAGCTATCTGGGCAGCGGCTGTATCCGCACTAACGTCACCGATCTGCCTTCCCGCCTCAAACTGATTTACGCTGGTGTCAGCGAAATCATCACCCAGTTCGCGCCGGATTACTTCGCCATTGAGCAGGTGTTTATGGCGAAGAACGCGGATTCGGCGCTCAAGCTGGGGCAGGCGCGTGGCGCGGCGATTGTCGCAGCAGTCAACCTTGATCTGCCGGTGTTTGAGTATGCGGCCCGTCAGGTGAAGCAGACGGTAACCGGCATCGGTAGCGCGGAAAAAAGCCAGGTGCAGCACATGGTGCGCACGCTGCTCAAACTGCCGGCCAATCCGCAGGCGGATGCCGCCGATGCGCTGGCCATCGCCATCACCCATTGCCACGTCAGCCAGAATGCGGCGCGCATGAGCGACAGCAAACTGGTGCTGACGCGCGGACGTTTGCGATCCGGTTAGCAAAAGCGTGGCCATTCAATAGGCTGGATATGCATCCAGCCTTTTTTATGATATACATAGCCGACATTTTACCTCCAGCAGGCGCGCGGTTGAGCGCGGTGTGGCAGGAGGCCGATGATTCAGACGCTTACACATACACTAAGGAATTGCTCAGGTGATTGGTCGTTTACGAGGCATTATTCTGGAAAAACAGCCGCCGCTGGTGCTGATTGAGGCGCACGGTGTGGGTTACGAAGTGCACCTGCCAATGACCTGCTTTTACGAGCTGCCGGACATCAACCAGGAAGCAATTATCTTCACCCAGTTTGTGGTGCGGGAAGATGCGCAGCTGCTGTTCGGGTTTAACAGTAAGCAGGAGCGGGCGCTGTTCCGTGAGCTGATCAAAGTCAACGGCGTCGGGCCCAAACTGGCGCTGGCGATTCTTTCCGGCATGTCAGCGCAGCAGTTTGTCACGGCGGTGGAGCGCGAAGAGATCGCCTCGCTGGTAAAGCTGCCGGGCGTGGGCAAGAAAACCGCTGAGCGTCTGGTGGTTGAGATGAAAGATCGCTTCAAAGGCATGCACGGCGACCTGTTTGGCGGCGACTCGGCGTTTACCCTGACCACGCCGTCGGCACAGCAGGATAACAACGACGCCGAGGCTGAAGCAGTTGCGGCGCTGGTAGCGCTGGGTTATAAACCGCAGGAAGCCAGCCGTATGGTCAGCAAGGTTGGCAAACCAGATGCGGATTGTGAAACCCTGATTCGCGAAGCCCTGCGCGCTGCTATTTGAGGTAATGCATGATTGAAGCCGACCGCCTGGTCTCGGGCAGTTCATTCACTGAGGAAGAGAGCCTCGACCGCGCGATTCGCCCCAAACTGCTGACGGAGTATGTCGGGCAGCCGCAGGTGCGAGAGCAGATGGAGATTTTCATCCAGGCCGCCAAACTGCGCGGCGATGCGCTGGACCACCTGCTGATCTTTGGTCCGCCCGGGCTGGGCAAAACCACGCTGGCCAATATCGTAGCTAATGAGATGGGCGTCAATCTGCGCACCACCTCCGGTCCTGTGCTGGAAAAGGCCGGTGACCTGGCGGCGATGCTCACCAACCTTGAACCGCACGACGTCTTGTTTATCGATGAAATTCATCGCCTGTCGCCGGTAGTGGAAGAGGTGCTGTATCCAGCGATGGAAGATTATCAGCTGGATATCATGATCGGTGACGGACCTGCAGCGCGCTCGATCAAACTGGATTTGCCGCCGTTCACCCTGATTGGCGCTACCACCCGCGCAGGCTCGCTCACCTCACCGCTGCGCGATCGCTTTGGGATTGTGCAGCGCCTGGAGTTCTACAATGTGCCGGATCTGCAGCACATCGTCGGACGCAGCGCCGCCTGCCTGGGGCTGACGCTGAGCGAAGAGGGCGCGCTGGAAGTGGCGCGCCGCGCGCGCGGTACGCCGCGTATCGCCAACCGCCTGCTGCGCCGTGTACGTGACTTCGCCGAAGTGCGCGCCAGCGGCAACATGAGTGGCGAAGTGACCGCCAGCGCGCTGGATATGCTCAATGTGGACAATCAGGGCTTCGACTATATGGACCGCAAGCTACTGCTGGCGATCATCGACAAGTTTATGGGCGGTCCGGTGGGGCTGGATAATCTGGCGGCGGCGATTGGTGAGGAGCGTGAAACCATTGAGGACGTTATCGAACCCTTCCTGATCCAGCAGGGCTTTATTCAGCGCACGCCGCGCGGCCGGATGGCCACGCAGCACGCCTATAAGCATTTCGGCATCAGCCGCGAAGAGTAACCGGCGTCACGCCGCCGGTTTTTTTGCCATGCTGATAATGAACAGTACCGCAGCACACAGCACCACCGACGGACCGGCCGGGGTGTCGTAGCTGGCAGAGAAGGTCAGGCCACCGGTGACGGCTATGATGCCGATAAGCACCGCAAAGCCGGCCATCTGTTCTGGCGAACGCGAGAAGCGTCGCGCCGTGGCGGCCGGAATGATCAGCAGTGAAGTAATGATCAGCGCGCCAACAAATTTCATCGCCACACCAATGGTCAGCGCGGTTACCAGCATCAGCATCAGGCGGGTACGCTGAATGTTTACGCCGTCCACCTGCGCCAGCTCCGGACTGATGGTCATCGACAGCAGCGAACGCCATTGCCACGCCATCACCACCAGCACGATTGCCACGCCGGCCGCCATCAGCGACAAATCGTCCGGGGTGATCGCCAGCAAATCGCCAAACAGATAGGCCATCAAATCAACGCGCACGCCCTGCATCAGACTGACCACCACCAGACCCAGCGACAGCGCGCTGTGCGCCATAATCCCTAACAGCGTATCGATCGCCAGATGCGGGCGTCGCTCCAGCCACACCAGCCCGAGCGCCAGACAGACAGTGACCAGAATCACCGCATAATAGGGGTTCACATTCAGCAGCAGACCAAACGCCACGCCAAGCAGAGAGGCGTGGGCGAGGGTATCGCCGAAATAGGACATGCGGCGCCAGACGACAAAAGAGCCGAGCGGACCGGCCGCCAGGGCCAGCAATACACCGCCCAGCCAGCCGGGTAATAACAGTTCAATCATGACGGGCCGTTTCCTTTGCGCAGAACAATGCGTCCCTGTAAATCGTGACGGTGATTATGGTGATGGCGGTAAATCGCCAGCTGCTGTGCGCCGCGCGGGCCAAACATGGCGATAAATTCCGGGTGCTGCGAGACGGCTTCCGGCGTGCCGGAACAGCAGATGTGATGGTTGAGGCACAGTACTTCGTCGGTCTTTGCCATCACCAGATGCAAGTCGTGCGACACCATCAGCACGCCGCAGTTGAGCTCGCGTCGCAGTTGATCGATCAAGTCGTAGAGCGCCACCTGGCCGTTCACATCCACGCCCTGCGTCGGTTCGTCCAGTACCAGCAGCTGCGGCTGGTTGAGCAGGGCGCGCGCCAGTAGCACGCGCTGCGTTTCGCCACCAGACAGTTTTTGCAGCGGTGACTGCAGCAGATGGCCGGCCTGCACCCGCTTCAGCGCCGGCAAAATATCATCACGGCGACTGCCGCGCGTCAGACGCATAAAGCGCTCAACGCTGATCGGCAGCGTCGGATCGATGTGCAGCTTTTGCGGCACATAGCCAATACGCAGCCCCGGCGCGCGGCGGACGCTGCCGCTGTCTGGCGCGAGCAGGCCGAGTACCGTGCGCACCAGCGTGGACTTGCCGGCTCCATTGGGACCCAGCAGGGTGAGAATTTTGCCCGGCTGCAGCGACAGGCTGATGCCTGCCAGCACCGCGCGCTGGCCAAACTTCACCGAAATGTTTTCGAGTGTAACAAGTGACGACATGATATTTACGGGTTGCATTGAATTTCGAATGTTATAATATCACATTCCATCACCTGGTCACGATGGAATGACGCATTATGTTACACAATAAAAAGCGCCTGGCTTTTACCCTTTCTGCGGCGGCGATCGGCCTCGCCACCACGTTTTCCGCGCAGTCTGCGGTGGTGGCTTCAATCAAGCCTCTCGGATTTATCGCAGCCGCCATTGCCGATGGCATTACGCCGGTTGAAGTATTGCTGCCGGACGGTGCCTCAGAGCACGATTATGCCTTACGGCCATCCGATGTAAAACGTATTAAAAACGCTGACTTAGTAGTATGGACCGGTCCGGAGATGGAAGCCTTTCTGACGAAGTCCGCCGGGGAGTTACCGGCCAGTAAAAACCTTGAAATTGCCGCCTTGCCTGGCGTAAAACCGCTATTGATTAGCGGTGGTGAAGATGAGGACGAACATGAGCACGGTCACGATCACGACCATGACTCAGACAATTCTGAGAACCAGGACCCGTCTCATACTCATCATCACCACGGCGAGTTTAATATGCACCTGTGGATGTCGCCGGAGATTGCGAAACAATCTGCTGTTGCAATCCACGGAAAATTATTGGAACTTATGCCGCAAAGCAAAGCCAAACTTGACGCCAACCTGCAGCAGTTTGAGGCACAATTGGCGGACACAGACAAACGGATTGGCGCACAACTCGCGCCGGTACGGAACAAGGGTTATTTCGTTTTTCACGACGCTTACAGCTACTTTGAGAAACATTACGGTTTATCACCATTAGGTCATTTTACCGTCAATCCTGAGATCCAGCCGGGCGCCCAGCGTTTACATCAAATACGAACACAGTTGGTTGAGCAGAAAGCAGTCTGCGTTTTTGCTGAACCACAATTCAGGCCGGCGGTCATCGATGCCGTGTCTCGCGGAACCAGCGTGCGTAAAGGCACCCTCGACCCGTTAGGCATGGGAATCAGCTTAACCAAAGACAGCTACGTGAAATTCCTCTCACAGCTGTCAAGCCAGTATGCGAGCTGCCTGAATGGAGCATAGAGGAATAGGTAAAAGTGCAGCAGATAGCCCGCTCTGTCGCCCTCGCATTTAATAATTTGCCGCGCCCCCACCGCGTTATGCTGGGGTCACTCACCGTTGTTACACTGGCCGTCGCTGTCTGGCGGCCTTACGTCTATCATCCCCGCGATGTTGCGCCCATCGTGAAAGACATCACGCTGGACAAAAACGAGCTGCGCACGCTGCTGCCGGAAGCCAGTGAACCGATCGATCAAACCACGGCGGAGCCGGAAGACGAGATCCCGTCGGATGACATCGACAAAGACGTGCCGGTCAATCCCGATCAGCATGATTACACCGTTTCCTCAGGCGATACGCTGAGCAGCGCGCTTAATCAGTACGGTATCGATCTCGGTGACATCAACGCGCTGGTCAGCAGCGACAAGAGTTTGCGTAATCTGCGCGTGGGACAGCAGCTGAGCTGGACGCTGGATGCCGATGGCGCGCTGCAGGACTTCACCTGGGAGATCGATCGGCGTGAAACCCGCACCTATGCGCGTCAGCCGAACGGCAGCTTTAAGATGCAGCAGGAGATGCAGAAGGGTGAATGGCAGAACAGCGTCCTGAAAGGCGAAGTGCGCGGCAGTTTCGCCGCCAGCGCCCAGCGCGCCGGCCTGACCAGCGCCGAAACCAGCAGCGTGATTAAAGCCATGCAGTGGCAGATGGATTTCCGCAAACTGCGCGCCGGCGATGACTTTAGCGTACTGATGTCGCGCGAGATGCTGGACGGTAAAAGTGCGCAGAGCCAGCTGCTCGGCGTGCGGCTGCGCACCGGCGGTAAAGATTACTACGCGTTCCGCGCGGAAGACGGCAAGTTCTACGACCGCAACGGCTCCGGTCTTGCGCGTGGCTTCATGCGCTTCCCGACGGTCAAGCAGTACCGTGTCTCGTCAAACTTCAATCCGCGCCGCCTGAATCCGGTGACCGGGCGCATCGCGCCGCACAAAGGCGTCGATTTTGCGCTGCCGATTGGTACGCCTGTGCTGGCTGTCGGCGATGGCGAAGTGGTGATCGCGAAAAACGGCGGAGCCGCCGGTAACTACGTCGCGATCCGTCACGGTCGCCAGTACATGACCCGCTACATGCATCTGAGCAAAGCGCTGGTGAAACCGGGACAGAAAGTGAAACGCGGCGATCGCATCGCGCTTTCCGGTAACACCGGTCGCTCCACCGGACCGCATCTGCATTATGAAGTGTGGATCAACAACCAGGCGGTCAACCCGCTGACGGCGAAGCTGCCGCGCATGGAAGGGCTGACTGGTAAAGATCGCAGCACCTATCTGGCGCAGGTGAAGAGTTATCTGCCACAGCTGACGCTGAAATAACGTTAATTTCCGGGCAAACGCGCAAAAACCGACGGATTCTTCGTCGGTTTTTTGCTATCTGGCCTGTGAAGATTGCAAAATTACCTGCCGTCACTATTATTGAGCCGTCATTGTCAGAGGCGAGTGCATGGAAACCCGAAAAAAAAATAACAGTGAGTTTATTCCCGTTTTTCAACGTTCTTTTTTAAAGCCGAAATACTGGGGCAGCTGGCTGGCGATTGGTGCGCTGGCCGGTATGGCGATGCTGCCGGCCAGGGTGCGCGATCCGGTGCTGGGCGGGCTGG
This sequence comes from Type-C symbiont of Plautia stali, assembly GCF_059730935.1. NCBI lineage: Bacteria > Pseudomonadati > Pseudomonadota > Gammaproteobacteria > Enterobacterales > Enterobacteriaceae > Type-C symbiont of Plautia stali. Next base: position 1,899,701 of record NZ_AP035923.1, read on the forward strand.
GTAAGTTTGCCGGCAAGCTGGCGAAAAGTGCGCGCCGCCGTGCGCTGATCAATCTCTACTATTGCCTGCCGGAGCTCAGCGAAGCGCAGCGCGAAGAGATTGCTGATCGTATGTTTGCCACCGCGCCGCAGGCGATGGTGATGATGGCCGAGCTGGGGATGCGTAATCCTGAACGCGTGCGCCAGCGCGTTGAGTGGCACGGCCGCGAGATCATCACGGCGCTGCAGGAGAATCATGAGAACGTGATTTTCCTCGTGCCGCACGGCTGGGGCGTGGATATTCCGGCGATGCTGCTGGCCTCGGAAGGTCAGATGATGGCGGCGATGTTCCACAATCAAAGCGATCCGCTGATGGATTATATCTGGAACACTGTGCGTCGCCGTTTTGGCGGCCGCATGCACGCGCGCAACGACGGCATCAAACCGTTTATCGCCTCGGTGCGTCAGGGCTATTACGGCTACTATCTGCCGGACCAGGACCACGGTGCTGAGCACAGCGAGTTTGTCGATTTCTTTGCTACCTATAAAGCGACATTGCCGGCGGTCGGGCGTCTGATGAAAGTATGCCGTGCGCGCGTAGTGCCGCTGTTCCCGGTGTATAACAGCGCGACGCACAAGCTGGAGGTTTATGTGCGCCCGCCGATGGACGATTTGCTGGATGCCGATGACACCACGCTGGCGCGGCGCATGAACGAAGAGGTGGAAATCTTCGTGCGTCCGCATCCGGAGCAGTACACGTGGATTCTCAAACTGCTGAAGACGCGTAAAGAAGGGGATATTGAGCCTTACGCGCGAAAGGATTTGTACCCGCGTAAATAGCTAACGCGCGCTGAACCGTGCCGCCCGGCACGGTTCATCATCACTTATTCTACGCTCGTCAGGCGACTGCGCCGCTTGCGCTCGCGCAGGAACAGCGTCACCAGGCCAAACCACAACACGCCGGCGACGAAGTTGATCGCGCTGAACCACGGCGTACCGCCGCTGAAATAACCGCTTTTTGCCACTTCAATCCCTGCCGCCAGCGTCAGAATGCTGATCATCCCCAGCATCGCGGCGATGCTGCCTTTGCCTTCGCTGCTGGAATAGAGCGTCAGCCGGTACAGCCCGGCGTTGACCATCCCGGCACCAAACGCATACAGGCTAAGGCCGGCGGTGAGCAGCAGGTAACTGTGGCTGTTGAGCAGGTTCGCCACCAGCGCGATGCTCAGGCCGAGCAGAATCGGCCAGGCGGCAAATTTAACCGGTTGCTCGATGGCCACGCGTCCCGCCAGTTTGCCCAGCGTCAGGTTACCGGCGATCATCGCCAGAAACACCGGTAATTGCAGCAATGCATACTGCAGGCGGGATAAGCCCTCTTCATGCATCAGAATCACCGGCGACAGCGCCACCCAGGTAAGAATCGGGATGAACACCAGGCCGATAGCGAAGGAGCCGTACATCACCTGCTTATCGCGCGTCAGCCGTCCGTAGCCGCGCGCCAGGTTCGGTAACGCAATGGAGTGGCTGCGATCGCCGGCGGTTTCCGGCATGATGCGCCACAGCACCACAAACGCCAGCAGGCTGCAAACCGCAAACAGCCAGAACATGCTGCGCCATTCGCCCACCGTTAGCCAGGCGGCACCGGCCAGCGGACCCGCCAGCGGTGCCAGCAGCGCCACGTTAGCCATCAGCGCCATCATGCGCACAGCTAACGCCTCGTCAAACGCCTCCTGCACTGCGGCATAGCTTACTGCGCCAATGAAGCACAGGCTGATGCCCTGGATAAAGCGCAGCGTAACGAACTGCTCGATGTTGCTCACCCAGGTGGTGAGAACACAGGCGGCGGCAAAGAACAGAATGCCGAACAGCAACACTGGACGCCGGCCATATTTATCCGACAGCGGACCGAGCAGCCACTGCAGCACCACGCCGCCCATCAGATAGGCAGTGAGTGAGGTGGATACCCATTCCGGGCCGACGTTAAACTCGGCGGTGACCAGCAGCATGCCGGGCTGAATCATGTCATGGGCGATGTAGGTCGCGAACTCAAACAGCACCAGCGCGAGCGGAAACAGCAGCACGCGCCCGGTGAGTTGACTGATGGGTTGATAGCGGGCCATCTGGCCTCCTTGTCAGTGAAAAATAAAACGCGACTGCCAGGCAGTCGCGTTTGTCCATGTTGTTACAGCCGCTGTCAGAAGGTGCGTAAAACTCAGTCTACGCGCAGGACACGGCTGGTGTTGGTGGTGCCGGTGGTCGCCATAACGTCGCCCTGGGTGACAATCACCAGGTCGCCGGAGACGAGGAACCCTTTGTCGCGCAGCAGATTAACTGCATCGTGCGCGGCGGCGACACCATCGTTGTTGCTGTCAAAGAACACCGGCGTCACGCCACGGTACAGCGCGGTCAGGTTCAGGGTACGTTCATGACGTGACATTGCGAAGATCGGCAGACCGGAAGTGATACGCGACGTCATCAGTGCGGTACGGCCAGATTCGGTCATGGTAATGATGGCCGACACGCCCTGCAAATGGTTAGCGGCGTACATCGCCGACATGGCAATCGCTTCTTCGATATTGTCGAACTGCACGTCCAGGCGGTGTTTGGATACGTTCACGCTTGGAATTTTTTCCGCGCCGAGACAAACCTTCGCCATCGCCGACACGGTTTCCGCCGGATACTGACCGGCCGCCGTTTCCGCCGACAGCATCACCGCATCGGTGCCGTCCAGCACGGCGTTTGCCACATCCATCACTTCCGCGCGGGTCGGCATCGGATTGGTGATCATCGACTCCATCATCTGGGTAGCAGTAATGATGGTGCGGTTCAGCTGACGCGCACGCCGAATCAATGCTTTCTGAATGCCCACCAGCTCCGGATCGCCAATTTCCACGCCGAGATCGCCACGCGCCACCATCACCACGTCGGAGGCGAGGATGATGTCATCCATCGCTTCCTGCGTTGCCACCGCTTCGGCGCGTTCCACTTTTGCCACCAGTTTGGCGTCGCAGCCGGCATCGCGTGCCAGACGGCGTGCGTAGTTCATGTCTTCGCCGTTACGCGGGAACGAGACCGCCAGATAGTCGACGCCAATTTTCGCCGCGGTAATGATATCCAGCTTATCTTTTTCGGTCAGCGCTTCAGCCGACAGGCCGCCGCCGAGCTTGTTGATGCCTTTATTGTTGGAGAGCGGGCCGCCGACGGTCACTTCGGTGAAGACTTTCACCCCCTGAACTTCCAGCACCTTCAGCTGCACACGACCGTCGTCCAGCAGCAGGATATCGCCCGGCACCACATCTTCCGGCAGGCCTTTATAGTCGATACCGACTTTCTCTTTGTCGCCTTCGCCTTTGCTCAGGTTGGCATCCAGCAGAAAGCGGTCACCGACATTGAGGAAAACTTTGCCTTCTTTAAAGGTTGATACGCGAATTTTAGGGCCTTGCAGATCGCCAAGAATGGCGACGTGGCGACCGAGTTTGGCCGCAATCTGCCGCACTTTATCGGCGCGCAGTTGATGATCTTCCGGGGTGCCGTGGGAGAAATTGAGTCGCACAACGTTAGCGCCCGCCGCGATGATTTTTTCGAGGTTGTTGTCGCGATCGGTGGCGGGGCCGAGGGTTGTAACGATCTTGGTTCTTCTGAGACGTCTGGACATGAAGGACTCCGTTGACAAAGTATCGTGTCGATCACAAGTGACACGCAATGGTCACTCATTCTATATGATCGAGGGGCTGTGATTCGACTCACATTGTGAATGTGATGTTAATTATTTTGCTGTGCGCGTGATTCCGTCGCCGGCTTTTCGAGGCGCGACGCTTTCAGCGCCTCTTTTACCCGTTTGAGATTCTCGCGGAAAGCGGTACCGCGCTCCAGGGTAAAACCGGTTGCCAGCACGTCAACCACGGTGAGCTGCGCCAGGCGGGAAACCATCGGCAGATAGATGTCGGTATCTTCCGGTACATCCAGCGTCAGCGCCAGCGTGGCTTCCTCAGCCAGCGGCGATCCAGGCGAGGTGATAGCCAGCACGGTGGAAGCGTTTACACGCGCCAGGCGAGCCAGTTCTATCATATTTTTGGTGCGGCCAGTATGCGATATCAGAACAAACACGTCATTTGGTCCACTATTTATGCAACTCATGCGCTGGATCACAATATCCTCGGACCAGATGACCGGCAGATTAAAACGCAGAAATTTATTGGTGGCATCATGCGCCACCACCGCCGAGGCGCCAAGACCAAAGAAGGCTACTTTATGCGCCTGTGAGAATGCCTGCACCGCCTGAGCCACCACTTGCATATCCAGTTGCTGACGCACGCGGCTGAGTCCCGCCAGCGCGGAATCAAAAATCTTGTGGCTGTAGCGTTCTACGCTGTCATTTTCTTCGACATCGCGACTGACCCAGCTCGGTCCTTTGGCCAGACTCTGTGCCAGCTGCAGCTTGAAATCGGGAAAGCCGCGCGTGCCCATGCGGTGACAGAAGCGGTTCACCGTCGGTTCGCTGACCTGCGCCGCCTGTGCCAGCGTGGCAATGCTCGAGTGCATCGCCTGCTGCGGCGCGGCCAGAATCTGTTCTGCCACTTTGCGTTCTGATTTGCTCAGCGCGGCCAGCTGCGCCTGTATTTGATCCAGCATGTTGTTAACCCGATGACCATCAATCACTTTTTTTGCGTTCACCCGTGCGTGAAATCGCTGCCAATTATGCGGAATATACCGTGTAATAGCCTGACGTACGCAGCGGCGGACAAATGTAACCGCGCTTTTTTTGTCATACTTTGATCGCTGCCGGGTTTTCGCCCGACAAACATCGAAACAGAAAAAGGCGCGTTAGCGCACTTCGCAACACGTTAAATGCGACCCGGCGGTGCAGGATAATCACCTGTAACCGACCGCAGCCGGGTTGTCCTGGCGCGGTGAAAAAAGTACATTGTGCTGTAAGAAAATTACAATAAGGACCCGGCAGGATGAGGACGCTCAGGCCGGGTATATCCTGCAACGAGGAGAGGAAAATGGCGGTAACACAAACAGCCCAGGCATGCGATCTGGTGATTTTCGGTGCCAAAGGCGATCTTGCACGCCGGAAACTGTTGCCTTCACTGTATCAACTGGAAAAAGCCGGTCAGATTCACGATACCACGCGCATTATTGGCGTGGGTCGCGCGGAGTGGGACAAAGAGGCCTACACCAAAGTGGTGCGTGAAGCGCTGGAAACCTTCATGAAGGAGAAGATTGACGAAGCGCTGTGGGATAAACTCAGCGGCCGTCTCGACTTCTGCAACCTCGACGTTAACGACACCTCGCACTTCTCGAAACTGGGCAAGATGCTGGATCAGAAAAACCGCGTCACCATCAACTACTTTGCCATGCCGCCGAGCACCTTTGGCGCCATCTGTGAAGGCCTGGGCGCCGCTAAACTCAACGCCAAACCAGCGCGCGTGGTGATGGAGAAGCCGCTCGGCACCTCGCTGGAGACCTCGCAGGAGATCAACGACAGCGTCGGTAAATTCTTCGATGAAAGTCAGGTGTTCCGTATCGACCATTATCTTGGTAAAGAGACGGTGCTCAACCTGCTGGCGCTGCGTTTTGCCAACTCGATTTTCGTTAATAACTGGGACAACCGCACCATCGACCACGTGCAGATTACCGTGGCGGAAGAGGTGGGTATCGAAGGCCGCTGGGGTTACTTCGACAAAGCCGGCCAGATGCGTGACATGATCCAGAACCACCTGCTGCAGATCCTGACCATGATCGCCATGTCGCCGCCGTCCGATCTCAGTGCTGACGCGATTCGTGATGAGAAGGTGAAAGTGCTGCGCTCGCTGCGCCGCATCGACCAGACCAACGTGCGCGAGAAAACCGTACGCGGTCAGTACACTGCCGGTTTTGTGCAGGGCAAAAAAGTGCCGGGCTACCTGGAAGAAGAGGGTGCTAACAAGCAGAGCAGCACCGAAACCTTCGTCGCCATCCGCGTGGATATCGATAACTGGCGTTGGGCGGGCGTGCCTTTCTACCTGCGCACCGGTAAGCGTCTGCCGACCAAGTGCTCAGAAGTGGTGGTGTACTTCAAAAACCCGGAAATGAACCTGTTTAAGGACTCTTACGCCGAACTGCCGCAGAACAAGCTGACGATTCGTCTGCAGCCGGACGAGGGCGTGGATATTGAGATCCTCAACAAGGTGCCGGGTCTCGATCACAAGCACAAGCTGCAGACTACCAAGCTGGATCTGAGCTACTCCGAAACCTTCAATCAGTCGCATCTGGCGGATGCCTATGAGCGTCTGTTGCTGGAAACCATGCGCGGCATTCAGGCACTGTTTGTGCGCCGCGATGAGGTTGAAGCGGCGTGGACCTATGTCGATTCAATTATTGAAGCGTGGAATGCGGATGGCGACGCCTCCAAACCGTATCAGGCCGGCACCTGGGGCCCGGTCGCCTCGGTGGCGATGATCACCCGCGACGGCCGTTCGTGGAACGAGTTTGAATAACCGCTCCTGCATCGCTGACTGAGAAGTTCATGATAACGCCCCTGCGCTGCTCGCCAGGGGCGTTTTGTTTTCAGTCAGCAGGGTTTATCCTCGTCGCCATTAATGGCGACTCTGCAGACCGATGCGAAATGATGCGCACCAGGCAATCATTCAAAAATGAACCGCGGTTTCAAAAATTGATGATATCCAATAGACGTCCGTCCGGCCGATCTTGTATGGTAGGGCTCTCTTTCTGACAGCCGGACCGCGCGTTGGGCTGTCTCTCCTGAGGAAACGTAATGAAGAACTGGAAAACGAGTGCGGAACAGATTCTGACTACCGGCCCGGTTGTGCCGGTGATCGTCGTCAACAAGCTGGAACATGCGGTGCCGATGGCCAAAGCGCTGGTCGCAGGTGGCGTACGCGTGCTGGAAGTGACGCTGCGCACGCCGGTGGCGATGGATGCGCTGCGGGCAATGATCAAAGAAGTCCCGGAAGCGATTGTGGGTGCCGGCACGGTGATCAATACCCAGCAGCTGAAAGAAGTGACCGACGCCGGTGCGCAGTTTGTCATTAGCCCGGGGCTCACTGAGCCACTGCTCAAGGCGGCGGTGGAAGGCCCGGTGCCGCTGATTCCAGGCATCAGCACCGTGTCGGAACTGATGGTCGGCATGGATTATGGTTTGCGCGAGTTCAAGTTCTTCCCGGCAGAGGCTAACGGTGGCGTCAAAGCGCTGGCGGCGATTGGTGGTCCATTCCCGCAGGTGCGTTTCTGCCCGACCGGCGGTATTTCCCCGGCCAACTATCATGACTATCTGGCGCTGAAAAGCGTGCTGTGTATTGGCGGTTCGTGGCTGGTGCCAAACGATGCGCTGGAGAGCGGCGACTGGGATCGCATTACGCAGCTGGCGCGTGAGGCAGTGGCAGGTGCGGCTTCACCCCGCTGATCGCGAATAGCGCTGCCGCGTAACTGCAACGCGGCAGCGGTCAATTTTTGCGGGTGGTGATGGCGCTGCGTCACCACCCGGTCAATCAGCCCTGAACCTGCACGGCCGCGGCGCTGGCAATGGCGCGGGCCACGGCATCATCGGTGCTGTCACCGGTCGCCAGCGCGACACCCAGACGGCGCTGCCCGGCGATTTCCGGCTTACCAAACAGACGCAGCTGCAAACCGGCGCCAAGTGCGGCTTCCACATTCACAAACTGCACGTTGTGGCTATCGAGCTGTGGCAGGATCACCGCCGAAGCAGCCGGACCGTACTGGCGAATGCCGCCAATCGGCAGGCCGAGGAAGGCGCGCACGTGCAGCGCGAACTCAGAGAGATCCTGCGAAATCAGCGTCACCATACCGGTATCGTGCGGACGCGGAGAGACTTCGCTAAACACCACCTCGTCGCCGCACACAAACAGCTCCACGCCAAACAGGCCGTAACCGCCCAGCGCTTTCACCACGTTAGCGGCGATGTCCTGCGCGCGCTGCAGGGCCAGTTCGCTCATCTGCTGTGGCTGCCAGGATTCACGATAATCACCGTCTTCCTGACGATGGCCAATTGGCGCGCAGAAATGGATGCCGTCCACCGCGCTGATGGTCAGCAGGGTGATTTCAAAATCGAACTTCACGACGCCCTCGACAATCACCCGGCCCGCGCCCGCGCGTCCGCCTTGCTGCGCATAATCCCAGGCGTGATCCAGCTGGCTGGCTTCGCGAATGAAGCTCTGGCCTTTACCGGAGGAGCTCATTACCGGTTTCACGATGCAGGGAAAACCGATCTCGTGCGCGGCCGCGACGAAACGCGCTTTGCTATCCGCAAACTGATAGGTTGAGGTCGGTAACGCCAGCTCTTCTGCCGCCAGACGGCGAATGCCTTCGCGGTTCATGGTCAGACGCGCAGCACGGGCCGTCGGCACCACTTTTTGCCCCTGCGCTTCCAGCTCCAGCAGTTTTTCGGTGGCGATGGCTTCGATTTCCGGCACCACAAAGTGGGGCTGCTCCTGCGCAATCAGCGCCGCCAGTGCGTCACCGTCCAGCATGTTAATGACGTGGCTTCGATGCGCAACGTGCATCGCCGGGGCATCGGCATAGCGATCGACGGCGATCACTTCCACCCCGAGACGCTGACACTCCAGCGCCACCTCTTTGCCCAATTCACCTGAACCTAACAGCATGACACGCGTTGCGGCAGGACGCAGCGCGGTTCCGAGAGTCGTCATAATTTCACCTTAGCAGTCAAAATGCGCGCGCAGTATAAACGAAAACGTTTGCGTACTCACGCATTGCGCACGTCCGGCTTTGCCATACTTTGCCGGCTCTGACGTTAACTGACACAGCGTGCGGCAGCATAGTGAGCGGAAACTTAAACAGGAGTTAAACGATGAGTAACTGGCTGCAGCAAATTCAATCGGTTCTGGCAAAGAAGGGCGGTGATGGCAAAACAGGCGGCCTGAGCGATATGCTGGCACCCGGCGCGCTGGGTGGCCTGGCTGGTTTACTGGTTGCCAGCAAATCGTCGCGCAAGCTGTTAACCAAATACGGCGGCACCGCGCTGCTGGTCGGCGGCGGGGCGGCGGCAGGCGCGGTGCTGTGGAATAAATACAAGCAGCGCGTGCGGGAAACCCATCAGGATGAGCCTGCGTTTGGCCAGTTGCAGACGCCGCTCGATCAGCGCGCGGAGCGACTGGTGACCGCGCTGGTGTTTGCCGCGAAAAGCGACGGGCACATTGACGATCGCGAGCGCTCGGCCATCGAGCAGAATATCCATCAGGCCGGTTACGGGGCGCAGGCGGAAGCGCTGATTCAGCAGGCAATGAACCGTCCGCTCGATCCGCAGTGGCTGGCCGCCGACGTGAAAAACGAAGAGGAAGCGCTGGAGCTCTATTTCCTTAGCTGTGCGGCGATCGATGTCGATCATTTCATGGAGCGCAGTTACCTCTCCGCGCTCGGTGATGCGCTGAAAATCCCGCAGGACGTGCGCGACGGTATTCAGCGCGACATCGCGGCGGAAAAAGCGGCCTGAGTCATGCCAGAGGCGGCTGCGGCGGCCTTTGGTTACACTTCGCGTGCGCTTCTGGCTTGGCTTCCGCTGCCAGAAGTGCCACGCTTGCAGGATGTCGTCTTTCAGGGAGAAACTCTGTAATGAATCAGCCGCAAGCGAAAAAAATCCCCCACCACATGACGTTACACGGCGAAACGCGCACCGATAACTATTTCTGGCTGCGTGATGATGACCGGCAAAACCCCGAGGTACTGGCTTATCTGGAGGCGGAAAACCGCTACGGTAAAGCAATGATGGCTTCTCAGGATGCGCTGCAGGATCGGGTACTGAAAGAGATCATCGATCGGCTACCGGCGCAGGACCACTCGGTACCGTACATTAAACGCGGCTATCGCTACCAGAGCCGTTACGAAGCCGGCAATGAGTACGCGGCCTATTTCCGCCAGCCGGTGGATGCGCCCGCCGACCAGCCGTGGCAACTGCTGCTGGATGGCAACCAGCGCGCCGCGCACAGTGACTTTTACACCATGGGCACGCTGGATATCAGCCCGGATAACCAGGTGATGGCGCTGGCGGAAGATTTTTTATCGCGCCGCCAGTACGGCATCCGCTTTCGTAATCTCAACAGCGGCAGCTGGTATCCGGAGGTGCTGCGCGACGCGTCCTCCAGCGTGGCGTGGGCCAACGACTCACGCACCCTCTACTACGTACGCAAGCATCCGAAAACGCTGCTGGCTTATCAGGTGTGGCGTCACGAACTGGGGCATCCGCAGTCGGAAGATCAGCTGGTGTATGAAGAGCAGGATGAGTCTTTCCACCTCAGCGTGCATAAAACCACCTCGGAACACTTCATCCTGATCGCGCTGTTCAGCACAACTACCAGTGAAATTCTGCTGATTGACGCGGAATATCCGGACGCACAGCCGCAGGTGTTTTGTCCGCGGCGGCGCGATCATGAATACAGCATCGATCACTACGATCACCAGTTCTTCATTCGCTCCAACCGCGACGGCAAAAATTTCGGCCTGTACCGCAGCGCGTGGCTGGCTGAAGATCGCTGGCAAACCCTGATTCCGCCGCGCGACCACGTAGTGATGGAAGATTTCCAGCTGTTTCGTAACTGGCTGGTGGTCGAAGAGCGCCAGCGCGGAGTAAATACCCTGCGCCAGATTAACTGGGCCAGCGGCGAGAGTTACGGTATTGCCTTTGACGATCCGGCCTATGTCACCTGGCTGGCCTACAACCCCACGCCGGAAAGTGACACGCTGCGTTACGGCTACTCGTCGATGACGACGCCGACCACGCTGTTCGAACTGAACATGGAGACCGGCGAGCGGCGCATTCTCAAGCAAACCCCGGTGCCGGGCTTTGACTCTGCCGACTACAAAAGTGAACACCTGTGGATCACGGTGCGCGACGGCACGGAAGTGCCGGTCTCACTGGTTTATCACCGTAAACACTTTCAGCGCGGCGCCAATCCGCTGCTGGCGTACGGCTACGGCGCGTATGGCAGCAGCATGGAGGCCAGCTTCGGCACCAGCCGCATCAGTTTGCTGGAGCGCGGTTTCATCTACGCGATTATCCACGTGCGCGGCGGCGGCGAGCTGGGCCAGCAGTGGTATGACGATGGCCGGCTGCAACATAAAATGAACAGCTTCACCGACTTCATTGATGTCACTGAAGCGCTGGTAGCGAAAGGCTACGGTAACCCGCAGCAGCTGTACGCCATGGGCGGCAGTGCCGGGGGCTTGCTGATGGGCGGTGTGCTGAATATGGCGCCGCAGCTGTTTCACGGCGTGATCGCTCAGGTGCCGTTTGTCGATGTGGTCACGACCATGCTCGATCCGTCGATTCCGCTGACTACCGGTGAATATGATGAGTGGGGCAATCCGGAGCAGGCGGAATTCTATCGCTACATCCGCCAGTACAGCCCGTATGACAACGTGACGGCGCAGGCGTATCCGCACCTGCTGGTGACGACCGGGCTGCACGATTCGCAGGTACAGTACTGGGAGCCGGCGAAGTGGGTGGCAAAGCTGCGTGAGCTGCGCACCAACGATGCGCTGCTGTTACTCTGCACCGATATGGATTCCGGCCACGGCGGCAAATCAGGACGTTATAAATCCTATGAAGGCGTGGCGCAGGAGTTCACTTTCCTGATCGCCCTGGCGCAGGGCACGCTGCCGCCGCGCAGCGATTACTGAGTGTCCTTAACGTATTTGCGCAGCGTCTGCCGCAGCGGCGCGCGCAAATCACGTACGTTTTCCAGTACCCAGCGCAAATAGCCCGGATCTTTACGCGCGATGCTGCCGATGCTCTGACCGCGATACTTACCAAACGGGAACACCTCGTCGCTGACCGGCGCCGGCTGGCAGCGACTCACCATCTCGCTGGCGCTCCAGCCGGAGGTTTCCATAATGCGGATCAGCAGCGCGGCGGTGACGTAACAATCGTACAGCGCGCGGTGCGCGTGCAGATCATCCGGCGGCGACACCTCGAGTTTGAGGCTGTGGCGCAGCGCCTGATTACCGTATTTAATGCCCGGCCACAGCTGGCGCGCCAGCGTCATGGTGCAGATCCATTCGCCCGGCATCGTCGGCAGCATGCGCCGGTCAAAGCTGGCGTTATGCGCCACATAGTGCGGGCTACCGTGATAGCGGCCAATCGCCTCTTCGATGGTCGGCTTGCCCACCACCATGGCTTCAGTGATGCGGTGCACCGCCATCGCCTGACGACTGATGGGCCGGTCCGGGCAGATCAGATCGCTCATCGGATTGACGATCTGGCCGTCAATGACATCCACCGACGCCACTTCCACCACGCCGCCCTGCAGGCCACAGGTTTCCGTATCGATTACGCGTAACATAAATTATTTCTGCTTAGGTTCGTAGGGCAGGCGGGAGAGGCTGAGCGATGCCTGTCGATAGGCCATCAGGCGCTGACGGAACCAGTCGCGCAGCGCTTCCGGCTGCTCGCGCTCCACCATCTCGGCGATCACCGGCATGTTGTAGCGCTCTTTAAACGCCACGCCAGCGGCGGCGAGATCGACGTTTACTTTATCTTTCTCTTCCTGCGACAGCAGGGCAAGGTTTTGGCTCATGCTTTTCTCCTGATAAACAGGGGCAAAAATAATGGTTTCGCCCTGCTGGATCAAGGGAATTGGATCGCACCGCAAGTCTCGACAGCCTAAAAGCAGCGGCGTATCCTGCTGCCACATTTGCGGCGCAGTGCCGCAGTTAAAAGGGAAGACGTGATGATGAAAACTGCATCCAGGCGCGTTATCGCGCTACTGCTGGCGGGCGCGACGCTGGGCTTCAGCCAGCTGGCTCTGGCACATGCCCACCTGAAAGCCCCGGTGCCGGCGGATAACGCCGTGGTGGAGCACGCGCCGCAGCAACTCACCCTGACATTTACCGAAGGTATTGAACCGGCATTCAGCGGCGTTGAAATGACCAACGCGCAGCAGCAGCCGGTGGCGCTGGAGAAAGCCCAGCTGAATCCGCAGCAGCACGATCAGCTGATTGTGCCGATCGCCCAGCCGCTGGCATCGGGCCAGTATCAGGTCAACTGGCACGTGCTGTCAGTGGACGGCCACAAAACCAAAGGTAGCTACAGCTTTAGCGTGAAGTAATGAGTCTTAGCGCGTTCTGGATCGGCCTGCGGGTGCTGCATTTTCTGGCTCTGTTTCTGCTGACCGGCAGTGCCTTTTATACCGCGCTGCTGGCGCCGGCGCGCTACCGACCGGTGCTGACACAGCGCTGGCGGCGGCTGATGGGATACAGCGCCGTGCTGAGTTTACTCAGTGCGCTGTTGATGCTGGCGGCGCAGACCGGGCTGATGAGCGGCGACTGGCGCAGTATCGCCAGCATTGACGTCTGGCTGGCGGTGCTGGGCACGCGCTTCGGCGCGGTGTGGCGCTGGGTTATCCTGTTTGCCCTGCTCAGCACGCTGGCGCTGCGCCTGCGCGGTAATCTGCGCCAGCAGGCGTTACTGACGACTGCGCTGTTGCAGCTGGTGGCACTGGCGGGCGTCGGCCATGCGGCGATGCGCGATGGCATGCCGGGACTGCTGCAGCAGGGGAATCATGCGCTGCACCTGATCGCGGCCGCCTTCTGGGCCGGTGGTCTGCTGCCGCTACTGCTGTTGATGCGCGAGGCGCGTAACATTGCCTGGCGAACCGATGCCATTCGCAGCATGATGCGCTTTTCACGCTATGGTCATCTGGCCGTGGCGCTGGCGATTGTTACCGGCACGGTCAACAGCCTGCTGATTGCCGGCACGCCGCTCAACTGGACCGCCACGCTGTGGAGCGAGCTGCTGGTGAGCAAAGCGTTGCTGGTGGCACTGATGGTGCTGATTGCGCTGCTTAATCGCTATCTGCTGGTGCCGCGTTTTCGCCTGGCCGCCAGCCGGGCACCGAAACTTTTTATCCGTCTGACGCAGCTCGAGCTGCTGCTGGCGTTGATTGTTATCGGGCTGGTGAGCGTGTTTGCCACGCTTTCGCCGGCCTGAATCTGTTAAAAGATGAGATGAGGTCGAGATTTTGCTGAAGAAACTGATTCCAGCTGGGTTACTGATGGCGTTGTGCAGCCAGGCGTTCGCCGGGCAGATTATCACCGTCAGCCGTTTTGAAATTGGCAAAGATAAGTGGCCGTTCACCCGTGAAGAGGTGATGCTGACCTGCGAGAAAGATGGCGCGCTGTTTGCCATCAACCCCAGTACGCTGCTGCAGTATCCGCTTAATGATAAAGCGCTGGCGCGCGGCAATGCCGGGCAGGGCACATTGCAATCCATCGATACCATCCTTGCCGCTGATAAAGCGCATCCGGGACAAAAAATGAGCCTGCAGCCGATCGTCGATCGCGCGCAGCAGTTGTGCGGTAAATAACCCCTGCATTTTCAGGCGTAGCGCACATTTTTGCCGCTGCGCCTGCCAGCCGTTAGTGCCAGCCCGATCACAGAGTTGGCAGCTTTTGCCGGCGGCGAAGCCCGCTGGCTGGAAAATCACCGATGCTGGTCTACCTTTAAAAGGCAAGGCGTCCTCGCCTGCAAAAATGCCAACTTTTAGCGCACGGCTCTCAACGAGCCATTTCCCTGGACCCGATACAGGAATCGTATTGGGTCTTTTTTTATCTGTATGTTATTAAAGGATATTTTTCAGGCTTGTGCGAAGATGTCCGAAAATTTTCCGAAATATTCATACTCAGGTTAAATCATCACGTATTCCTGACCGCGTCAATCCCGATACTTTTTGGTCCTGGACATGTTCTTATAGCCTGGCAACCTTTGCGCAAATTTTCCCTAATTCTCCGCTGCGTATAAGCGGCATGTATTTCACTGACACCAGACTCTTAGACGCTACTTATCGCTCCTGAATGCCAACCACTCTGCCCAGCAATTTTCAGGGTCTATATCCCGATAGCCGCGGCTCTCCGCCATCGCCAAAGCAGTTTCACTATCCAGACTGATAGCTGTCGCATCGTCTCTGATGCTATTTACTTCATCCTCAGTCAGTGGGCTGCCTTTCTCACTCTCACTGCTAAGTAGAAGCGTGATAAGCGGGGGAACAAAAATTATGCTCATTTATACGCATCCTTATGATAAACCAGACTGCCGCCATGCGGGAACTACAGAGCGATGTTACTGTATTACTGCAGAAATTCTTTGGAAAATTCATGAAGCTCTGCCAGTTGTTGCTTCTCAGCTTCATGTGGTATGGAACAGCACGTTCATCCGCTCTTCGAACGCTACGCCCGACGCTACTAAATCCATGTTGAAGTTTCTCAATATTCTTAGCTGCGTGCTGCAAGGTCGTGAAGCATAAATGATATTATTACAAAAAGTGCACATTATTTCATTTTTTCTTGTAAATCTTAGCGCATGTATAGATTATTAACCCTCTTAAATTTGAAAAGGACTTAAAATGGCGAAGTATTCTGTGGTTTCTTATGTTGTTAAGATTGAAGCTGATGAAAAAAATATGGAAAGAGTTTTTCTGGATGCCGAGCTAATCAACTCAGGTGGCAACACGAAGATGTATTCATACTGGATGGTTGATGATACTCGCGCATCTATACAGAGCATCTACGAAGATGTTCAGAAAGGGTTTGACTACGCTATCAAGAATTTTGGTAAAATTGAGATAAGTGAGTTTGAGGAGAGAATCTACTTATTTTTTGGTTTCCCATCGGTTTCCGGCAAGGTGAATCGACAGTATACAGGTAAGCGGATTAAATAATCATTGGTGAGGGGGTTCTTACCCCTTCTATGACTAGTCATTCTTTCTCAGGCGCCTTTTCTCATGAATATGTATAGATAACCCACACATTTACGATTCGTCAGAGTCCCGGGCCGAAACTCCAGCTTCCGTCTCGTGGAGAATACTGATGATATGTTCGACGAAAATCGCTTCTTCATGTGGATGTCCTGATGTGACTTATGAAGGCATTACTAACATAGCGGTGTATCGATCGATGGGGAGCAGGTTAAAAGCGGTTTTCGAGACAATGATGTTAAGAGATTCCATGGTGAGTAGGTAGAGGGTTACACCCATTTGTCTATTAAATTCAAGAGATCCAGGCTTGATCGGTTTGTAGGGTATATTATCATTCATAAGGCAGGGGAGATTATAGAACCTTACGAATGGACTACCGTGATGGAAGCAAGAAAACCTGTTATAAGAGGATAAGTCGCATGTCTGAAATACTTGAAACATTTGTCAAAGTGATATTGCCAATTATTTTGGCTTTGGTGGCAGTGCTTTCTTTTTTTAAAGAAATGTTTTTAACTAAACGACGCATTTTTGAGGAAAGAGAAAAGCTAAGTAAACTCAGTTATGATCTCTATAAAATTACTGAGGATGAAGAACTAAAGCGGCTTTCTATTGAATATGGCTATGCTGCAATCACTAAAGAGAGCTTTCTTAGTCTGCAGCAAAGAAGAGCTTTAGTTAGAAGTGAAAATCCTACTAGAGATATTGACTTGTTTGTAAAGTGTAGAGGGCTGCTTGATATTAAAACCGAGCCACTATCATTTGTTTGGAAGAAGAGAAAATACGCAAATAAATTTTATTTTGTAATCTCAATCTCTGCTAAGATAGCTCTGTACACAATCGGGGTGTTAATGTTTTTTTCGCCGCTAATTTACGGTGCATTACTGCCTGAATTTATTTTAGAGAAAATGAGTAATTTTTCAGCATTGGCAAAAATCGGTATGGCGTTATACGCATTGTCCGCAGGGGCATTTCTAGCGTATGTAAATCTTTCTGCCGCTGCAAGGCTGATCGACTCCTCGAAGCTCATCAAACGTCACACAGTGGATTAGAGACCATAAGGTGGTGGTGAAATCTCGTCCGCAGCAGCCTTGAATTTTACGGGGCCATTTCATTACCGCCAATTATAATAATTCATTAAAAAATAATGATAGGAGCCGAAAGGTCTTTTTCCTCTTTTTTGGCTTGTTCTTTACAAGGTTGAATGGCAGCCATGACCGCAAGAAAATGATTATTTTTAAAGCCTGATGTTTCAAAAAGGGAAACAGTGAATAAATTTAACCACTTAAAATTTTAAACGCGGCGCAGTCACCGCTTCGTCATACCCGGAATTTATCAATAAATTTTATTACCCCTTGTGTTTATCCGCCAGACGTGCGTTAATGCATCTCCGGTCTGATAAGCAGACAGTCCCATAGTTAGTTCGTTTTGTATCTCTCATCTGTGTTAGTGCCTTTCCTGTGCCTTTCTCTTTGAGTTTTATCTCAGGTTCTGATGTGTCGCTGCGGTTCAGCCTCTAATGCCATATGGCTCATTATCAAGGTATAAACATGTCAAATAAAATGCTCGGTACAGTAAAATGGTTCAACGCTGAGAAAGGTTTCGGCTTCATTTCTCCGGAAGACGGCAGCAAAGACGTTTTCGTCCATTTCTCTGCCATTCAGGGAACTGACTTCCGTTCACTCGATGACGGTCAGAAAGTTGAATTCTCTGTGGAAAACGGCCCTAAAGGTCCGTCAGCTGTTAACGTTACAGGTCTCTGATTATTACAGTAATTAATGCTATGAGATGCCCACAATGTCAGGGCTCTCAATATCGCCAGTCCGTTTTTGACAGGAACAGGCAAAATCCACTCGGCGCAAAATGTATTTTTTGTAAGTCGATTATGATTGCCATCGCCTCGTCGTTGTATGTGATGAAAGAAGCGAATTAATTCAGTTGTGTTATCATGTGGCGAAATAAATTAATAACCACATCTGATGACTAACGCAGCGAGTACCCTATTATTGGTCACCTTCGGGTGGCCTTTTTTGTTTATCGCGTTAGCCGAGGGCAGGCGATAAGCAAAGCGTTAACCCATAACTAATTTACTTCTTACGCTTAATTCACAGATGCGTGATAAACCCGCCGGGCTGAAGGATAACGCAACTAAAATAGTTATTACCCAATGTGGGGTATGGAGGTGCTTATGTCAGAACGACCCGATGATGTCACTCCGCTGCCTGATGATGCGCAGGTGCCCGGCGAAGAGCCGCTTGATGACGATGATGACACCGGCGAAGACGATGGGCAGAAACCGATCTAGGTGATAAACCTCCTGCGGGAGGTTTTTTTCCTCTGAACCCGGTTTCTTTATTGAGTGATACTGCTGCGTTCTTCTGCGGTCAGGCCTGCGGCTGACCTACCGGCCCTTTACTCATTGGACCGCCGGGCACCGGTTGTTCTGCAGGGACATTAGGGCGTCCGTCCGGGCCAATTGGCCGTTCAGGTTGCTGACAGCCAGCCAGCGCGGTCAGGGTGGAGAGGATTAACAGACTGGCAAACAGGCTCTTCATGCGATGATTTCCTGCGAATGGAAAGATAACGTCCGCCGCACACGCGACGGCGGACCGGACAATAATGCATTAAGGTTCTTCGATACGTGCAACATCGACGCGGGTATTTTCGCCCCGGCCATATACTTTGCCGCTCACCCGGACCTGATCCTCGGCGTTATAGGTTTTGCCTTTGAAGGTATCGGCTGCAGCCTTAATGGTCACGGTGCCGGTGCTGTCGCGGAATTGATAATTATCACCGCTTAACTTTTTAACGATATAGCCTTCCAGCGTGACATAGCCGCCCTGACGAAAATCCCGAATCTGTTCGATATGCGTCTGGCCGGTGTCTTCAGAGCCTTTATAACCGGCGTCCTGTTGTTTCTGCGGTGGCGGGGTTTTACCGCCCTCAAAGCCGCCCTGTTCAGCGATAGCGCCCAGACTAAACACCATCAGCAGTGACGCCAGTACCGTTTTTTTCATCATAATCATTCCCTCTTGATTGCAACATTCCACAATGACTTAAGCCTGGCACAGGATCGCGCATCCCGGGAGCCGTTACGCTGAATCGTTATTGAGCACGCTGGCCGGAATGTCGATGCGATCGCCCAGCGACCAGCGTTTCTGCCCCAGCACGCGCTGCGGCGTGGTGTCCGGTACGTTGAAATAGTAACCGGCGGCGCCGTTATCGTCGGGCTGCGCTTTGAACAGCGTGTCCGGACGGATGCCCATCTCATTGAGGTCGTCGTCGCTTAACGCAAGGTAGGTGGCTAATGCAGACTGGCTCATGGCTTTCCTCCTGTCTTATGGGTACGTATTCAGTTAAGCATCGATTGGTATTTATGCCATCGGCTGCGCTTAATGCAGGCGGTGATGATTTGACGAACGCCAGATGCTGTTCTTGACTGAGTCGTACAGGCATTAAATTGAGGTCGCTACCATGACTGAGCTATTCCATATTATTTCCGTCGGTACCCTTGTCGCCGGACTTTATTTGCTCAATTAGCGCATTTAATAAGCGCGATAACATTGCGTGAGATAATACGTAAGTGACGTTGTCACCTGCGTGGTGCGTTATCATGCTGCGCGCAACGCAGCGGATATTTGCAGCAGCCAGCCACAGCGAAAAATGGTATAACAGGGCGCATTGATTGATGGCCGCTTAACAGGATTTCGCATGGCAGCAAATACACACTATCTTCTCTGGGTAATGATTGGCACGCTCACCATTCTGAGCATTTTTATCGGCGCGATTGTCGGTCAGGCCAAAACGCCGCGCACCGGATTGCTGACCTTTGCCGGTTTGTTTATCGGTTTTATGCTGGCGATCTTTTTAATCACGCGTTAGCCGGGGATTCGTCATAGCGAATCTATGATTTTCAGCTGCGCCGTTACCAACTGCTGCCGTTGCGAATATGGCCCCAGCGCGGGGTGATATTCTGCTCCAGCTGATATATCAGCGCCAGAATCAGATTGAGGTTATAGCGGGTCACCTCATTATGTTGCGTGATACAGGGTGATGACGATTCAATCAGATTGAAATTACTGTATTTTTCCAGCAGCCCGAGGTGTGGTAACACTTCCTGCTCGCGCTGATGATCGGCCAGAGCAGTAAACAGATAAATATTTTTCTGCGTCTGGCGATCGCGTCGCAGGGCATTGGGCAGATATTTATTTAGCAACGCGACCGCAGCCGGGCTTATCTCACCCATCATGGCTTTACCCACACTGGGCCAAATCTGGCTTGCATAGTCACCGAGAAAAAACTGCGGTACTGCAGTAATAATGTTTCTGATGTTGTGGCGGATACCAAAGTAGAGCGCGGCACTGCCGCCTTTCGACGCGCCGAGAATGGTCACGTCAGAAGGTTGGGTTAGCTCAATCACCGCCCGGATGAGCTGGCTGACGCCGTGCTCGATGTTGAACTGAAGATTGTTACACAGGTAATACGCTGGCAAACCGTTGAAATCGTCTTTGATCCATAACACGGCTGCGCGGGTGTGCTCCAGCAAAGTAAAATCATACACGGTAGGATCGGGCAGGTTAAACCCGGACATGACAATCAACAGATGCTGATTATCCAGACTGGCCGGTTTATAGCGGTAGTGCACATCCAGGCCATTCAGATAGTTAAAGGTGTAGTCAGTGATCATGCGGGCTCCTGTGGGATTCAGCAGACAGAAGCGACACAAACGCAACGGGCATTAACAGCGCGCCAGATCAATAGTTGAGAATGATAGTTAATATCATTTAACTTGTTCGGAATAATCTTAAGCGTTACAGTAGGTGCCGTCCCTTACAGAGCTAACACCTTGATTGAGTGCCGGAGATAAGCGCCGGGGGGAATTTTCACAGGGCTGCAGGATGCAGCCACTGCTGAAAACCTTACAGCGGCCTGCGCGCCGCCAGCAAAAACAGCATCGGACGCTCGCGCTCCTCGTCCAGCGCCGGATTCTCCGCTACCTGCTGTACATCCGGACCCCACTCATCCAGCCGTTCAATCACCAGACCGGCGGCAATCAGCGCGTTTATCCACGTTGCCAGCTTGCGGTGCTGCTTCTTCACGCCAGCGGCAAACCAGTTGCTGACCCGTTCCCCTTCCTGCTGATACTGATTGACTGGCCAGCTGCGCTGCCCGGCATCATCAATGAACCACTCCTGCTGACGCGGAGCGGTATAAATTGGGTGCTCGCATGAAAACACCAGCGCGCCGCCGGGACGTAACGCATGAAAGATCGTGGCAAACAGGGCGTCGATATGGCTGAGATAGTGCAGCGCCAGCGAACTGTACACCACATCAAAGGTGCTGCTGAGCTGCAGGGTTTCGAGATCAGCGCGCTGATAAGTGATGCCGGGCCGATCGGTCATGGCAGCGGCCTGCGCCAGCATTTTTTCTGACACATCCAGCCCCACAACTTCACGCGCGCCTTGCTGCTGCGCGTAACGACAAAACCAGCCGTAGCCGCAGCCCAAATCCAGCACGCGCTGGTCACGCAGCTCAGGCAGCATTGCCCGCAGCGCGGGCCACTCGGGCGCGCCGTCCAGTCCGTTGACCGAACGCGGCAGGGTGGCGTAGCCAGCAAAAAATTCGGGGTTATCGTAGATATTCTGACTCATGGCGACTCCTTTCAGTAAGACGCAAAGGAGTGTAAGCGTTTAGCGCGGCATGAAACACCGCTCAGCCAACAAAAAGCAGATGCACCAGGCGCGCGAGCGACTCCAGCAGCAGCAGGCTGCCAATAAAAATCATCACGAGGATGCCAACAAACTGTTTCCGACTGCTCACGCTGATGCCTCCGCGGCTACCCCTCACCGGACTATACTTTATGCCGGGTTTACTAAACTTCCAGTCAACCGGGGCAGATTACATGTTTTATCAGACGCTGCGTGCAAATAACTGGCGCAATATTTGGGTGGTCGGTGATTTGCACGGCTGCCGCGCGCAGCTTGATGCGCAGCTGATGCGGCAGGGCTTTGATCGGCAACAGGATCTGCTGCTATCGGTCGGGGATTTAATCGACCGCGGGCCGGACAGCCTTGGCTGTCTGCAACTGCTGGAAGAGCCTTGGTTCCGCTGCGTGCGCGGTAATCACGAGCAGATGGCGCTCGATGCGCTGCAGGGCGACGATCCGATGCTGTGGATGATGAACGGCGGGGACTGGTTCTGGCAGCTGAGCGGTGCGCGGCTGATTGCCGCGCGTCATGCGCTGAAGCGCTGTGCCGAACTGCCGCTGATTTTACATCTGCAATTCGAGGAGCGCGTCATCGTCATTGCTCATGCTGACTATCCTGCCAGTGCCTATGCACTGGGACAGGATGTCGACTGGCATCAGGTCGTCTGGAGCCGCGACCGGCTCGCTCGCCATCAGCGCGGCCGTTCGCAGCCGATCGCCGGTGCCAGTGCGTTCTACTTTGGCCATACGCCGCTGGAGCAGCCGCTTAACGCCGCGAATCAGCATTATATTGATACCGGCGCGGTATTTGGCAACCGGCTGACGCTGGTGCAGTTGCAGTAATGCGTGTTAGCGGAACAGCCGCCCGTCGCGCACCAGTTCACGCGGATAGCTGTTTTTGATGCGGCTTCCAACGCGTTTCGCCAGGCCCAGCGGCTGCTGCTGGTAGGTGACAATCACTTCATCGCGCGCGGGCGGCGTGTCGGGATGAATATCCTGACCGCGATACCAGCTTTCCGCCTGCGCTTCGTCCAGTTCGAACGCCAGCGCGCTGTCCGGTTGCGCCAGCGCCACCACCGCTTCATGCTGCCAGCGAAAGCCTTTCGGGAAGGTTTCCGCCAGTTTGAGACCGATACGCGAGAAACGCACTTTGCTGAGCCAGCTCTCCAGCGCCGCCGGGAACAGCCACAGCTCTTTGTCGCGCTGCCACAGCGTCAGGCTCTCATCCCAGTGCAGTCCCACCTTGTGCGCGGCCTGCGCCACCTCCGCCACCAGCTTGCGACTGGCGGGCGAGAAGGGCAGCTTGCCGAGTTTGTAGGTCGGCGCCGGCAATGGCGGCACGCTGGCAGTTTTGCGCAGCCGCGCGACGAAAAAGCCTTCGCTGTCGAAGATATGCGGAAACACGTGCAGGAACCCTTCCGGCGTCAGCGCGCGTTCGGCACCAGCGAACAGATCGTTGAGCGGCACAATTTCCAGCGCCTGCGGATAGCGCTGCTGCAGCCAGGCAATCACCTGCTGGTTTTCGATAGTATTAAGCGTACAGGTCGAGTAAATCAGCGTGCCACCCGGTTGCAGCGCGTGAAAAGCGCTGTCGAGTAAATCGCGCTGGGTGGCGGCGATGGCCTCGGTGCTGGCCAGCGTCCAATTGCGCAGCGCGTCAGCATCTTTGCGCACCACACCCTCGCCGGAGCAGGGCGCATCCAGCAGAATGGCGTCGAACTGTTCCGGCAGCGCGGCACCAAAGACGCGCCCGTCGAAATGGGTCAGCGCCACATTGCTGACGCCGCAGCGGCTGATATTGGCATGCAGCACTTTCACCCGGCTGGCGGAGTATTCATTGGCGAGGATCGCGCCCTGATTGCGCATCAGCGCGGCCATCTGCGTGGTTTTAGAGCCCGGCGCAGCGGCCACATCCATCACCTGGCGGACATCCGGCGCGGCGTCAAACAGCGCGCTGACCGGCAGCATTGAGCTGGCTTCCTGAATATAGAACAGACCGCTGAGGTGTTCCGCGACGCTGCCGAGCGGCAGCGATTCGTCATCACGCGCAATCCAGAAGCCTTCCCGACACCACGGAATCGGCGTCAGCTGCCAGCCATAGCCCGCCACGCGCGTGAGAAAATCCTCCACGCTGATTTTCAGCGTATTGACGCGCAGACTGCGGCGCAGCGGCTGCTGACTGATGGCGAGAAAGCGTTCGAGTTCGGCCTCGTCGGCCAGGCTGGCGCGCATCAGCGCGAGAAAATGTTCAGGAAAACGATCGGACACGGATATCTACCGGACTAACAAAGTGAGGGCGAAGTGTAACGCCGAGCCCGGCTCAGGTACAGCCGTGCGCAATATCCCCGGCGCAAATAAGTCGGGCAGCCCGCAGGCTGCCCGTTGTCCTAGTTTGGCGACGGAATCGCCGTGCCCCAGTTGCGCCACTCTTTTGGCGCTTCATCCTGCAGCAGGAAGTGCTTGTCGGCACCGGCCTGCGGCGCCAGCGGCACCGTTGGTGGTGTGGCAAACTGGATGCCGCCGCGAATGAACTGCTGGAAGGTGCCGGTTTTCACCACGCCGCCAATCAGACCAAAGTCGAGGTTATAACCGGAGGCCAGCCAGAACACCGAGTTGTTACGCACCAGATGCTGATACTTCTTGCTGATGCGCAGCGCGATTTGCACGCGGTCGGCCATGTTACCCAGCGAAGTGCCGGTTACCGTGCCGACTTCTACACCGCGGAACAGCACCGGCGTGCCAATCGACAGCGAACCGGCTTCGGTGGTATCCACATAGATATTCAGCCCGTTAAGGTAACGCGAATCGGTAATGGTGCTCTCCTGCAGCTCAAAGCTGCGCGCCAGCGCGCCTTTGCCCGGGTCCACGTTCACATACGGCTGCAGCAGCGTTTCCAGGTGATTAACGCCGGCGGGCGAAATCTCCGGCGAGACAACAGAGAAGCGGCTGCCGATGCGCGCGAAGTCCTGCACATACTCCGGATAGAGCACCGCTTTCGCCACCACCTGGTTGTTATCCTGGCTCAGCGCCAGCGACTCCACCTGACCGACGTTGATGCCGAGGTAGCGGATTGGCATGCCGGCCGACAGTTTGCTGGCATCAAAGGTGTGCAGGGTAATCTGGCTGCCGACCGCACGTGCGGCGGTTTCTGACGGATAGAGCACGCGCTTAACGCCTTTCGCTGCCTGCGCGCCCGTCAGGTTATCAAAGCTGATTGCGCCTTTTAGCGCGCGGTTCAGCGGCGAAGCCTGCACGGTCAGACCGCTGCCGTTGAGCTGGACTTTGGCACCGCCTTCGGCCCAGAACACGCTTTCGCTGGTCAGCAGCTTGCGATATTGCGGCTGGATATGGACCGAAATCTCAAACGCATCGGCGCGCGGCACCACATCCACCACTTCACCGACCTGGAACTTGCGGTACAGCACCACCGAGCCGGCCTGTACATCCGGCAGGCTGTTGGCGGTCAGTTTGAGCGTGGTCGGCGGCTGATCGCCGGTAATGCCTTCCGCCGCGCGCTCTGAGTCGGCGTACAGCGGATAGCGGCTGGACGGCTGACCTTTCGCACCCGGCACCAGCCGGATACCGCCGTCGACCCATTCGCGCGCGCTGGCACCCAGCACCTGCATGCCGTCGAGGCCAAATTTAACGTCGAGACGGCTGTTAACGATGAACTTACTGTCGGCGTGTACCAGCTGGCGGTGCTCCGGATTGATGGCCGCTACAAAGCTGATGCCGTTTTCATCCAGCCGGCGCGAAATCACCTGGCCGATCTTCACGCCATACAGCATCACCGGCTGTCCGGCGTCGATACCGTAGGTTTCCGGCGCGCTGAGCTGAACGGTGAGCACATCCGGCTTCTGCAACAGCGTTTCGCTGGCCGGCAGCACGCTGAAGTGATCCTGCGGCTCACCTTCGCCCGGGACCAGTTCCAGCGTATTGCCGGTCAGCAGGCTGCTCAGGCTGGTGTCGGTCAGGCTGAGTTTCGGCGCGCGCATCTCAATCCGCGTGCCGCTGCGCATCAGGCCGGTGACGGAGGGATCGATCGTCAGCTCGCCGGACACTTTGCCGCCCGGCAGCAGCGTCAGTTTGGTCAGGGTGCCCACTTCCAGCCCCTGATACATCAGCGGCGTGCTGTCGGCTTTCAGGTTGTCGCCGTTGGGCAGATCGAGCGAAATCAGCACGCCGCGCTGGCTGTGCGCCAGGTCCGAATAGAGCTGATAGTTTTGATCGCTGTTGGCCTGTTCGCCGCTGTCCGGCGAGTCAAAGGCAATCGCGCCATTCACCAGCGCGGCCAGGCTCTCCAGCTTCACTTTGGCGCCGCTCAGGCTGACATCGGCGTCAACGCCCGAGACATTCCAGAAGCGGCTCTGTTTTTTCACCAGGTTGGTGAAGCGCCGCTCAATCAGCACATCGATGGTCACGCCATCGGTATTACCGTTGATGCTGTAGTCATAGACGCGGCCGACCGGAATTTTACGGTAATAGACCAGCGAACCGGTGTTGAGCGAGCCGAGATCGGGCGCGTGCAGGTGAATCAGCAGTTCGCCGGTGTTTACCCGGTATTTTGGCTGGGTGTCCAGCGCGGTGAAGTGATCGCGCTCTTTGCCGTCGCCGGGCATCATGCCGATGTAGTTACCGCCCACCAGCGCATCCAGCCCGGAGACGCCCGCCAGCGAGGCTTTTGGCGTCACCAGCCAGAACTGGGTGTTCTCCCGTAGCGCATCGCGCATGTCGCTCTTGATGCTGGCTTTGATCTGAATGCTGCGGTAGTCATCGCTCAGCACAATGCCCTGCACGGTGCCCACTTCCACGCCCTGATAGCGAATCGGCGTGCGGCCCGGCACGATGCCGTCCGCGGTCTGGAAGTTGATGGTGATGGTGGTGCCGCGCTCCTGATAATTGGTCCATAACAGCCAGCCGGCAATCAGCAGGGCGATAATGGGCAAAAGCCAGAACGGCGAAATCTTGCGTTTATTACGCAGATTAGCGCTAGTCGGTGTAGTCGGCGTTTCCTGTTGCATGTGCATCCCAGATCAGGCGGCTATCGAGCCACTCAACGGCCATAATGGTCAGGATGACTGCCGCGCCAAAGTAGAAGGCGGCAGGTCCCATGGTAAAAGCCAGCAGCTGATCACGATTGACCAGCGACATGGTTAAAGCAATGACGAACAGATCCAGCATCGACCAGCGGCCCACCCAGGTGACGGCGCGTAGCAGACGGATGCGGGTTTTCAAACCCTGTTCACACTTAAAATGGATGCTGAGCAACAGCGTCAGCATCACTATCACCTTGGTAAACGGCACCAGAATACTGGCGATAAACACCACCGCGGCCACCGGCACGTTACCGGAGGCGAGGCCAAGAATACCGGAGAAAATGGTGTCTTCGCGCCGCGCACCGTTGACGTACACCACCGAAATCGGCAGCAGGTTAGCCGGGATCAGCAGCACAATCGAGGCGATCAGCGCCGCCCAGGATTTTTGCAGGCTGTGGCGGCGGCGAAAATCGAGCGGCGTATGGCAGCGCGTGCAGCGTCCGCGTTCATCGGGCATACCGGTATGGTGGCAGTTCAGGCAAACCTGCCACCGCTCGGGCGGTTCGTGCGGCACCGACTGCGGGTAATAATGTTCCCACAGCTCCTCCACGTTGAGATGAATCAGCGTCAGCAGGCTCATAATGGTCAGCGCGAGATAGGCGACCAGCCCGTAGCCGACCTCCAGCGCGGCATAATCCTGCACCTTAATCGATGCCACCGCCACGCCGACCAGATAGATATCCAGCATGACCCACTCTTTGAGCTTCTCCAGCATCAGCAGGACCGGGCGCAGGTTCATGCCGAGCGCGTGGCCAATCCACAAATAGCAGATGCCGGCCACCAGCGTCACCGGCGCGCCAATCGTGCAAAACGCCACCATGGCGGCTGTCAGCACGTTGCCCTGTTGCGCCATCTGCAGCACGCCCTCCAGCAGGCTGGCGTTGATGCGCATGCCAAGCAGGCGGATATCCACCAGCGGCAGGCTGAAGGCGAACGGCATCAGTACGATCATCGTGACGGCCATGGCGGTGAGCCGCGTCATTGACCAGTCGCGACCGTTCTGAATACGGGCATGACAGCGCGGGCAATAAGCCGACTGATGCGATTTCACATCCGGTAAGGAAAAAAGGGTATCGCATTGCGGGCAACGCTGATAACGTGCGTGGGGCAACGTCTGGCTGATGGCGTGAATTTTCATAAATGACGCAAGGGGCCCATTGTTCGTTACAGTTACCGGCATGCGGAGCAGAGCACGTCTGTCTGCATCAATCTATGGTACGAGAATAGTCTCAAGCATAGCGTGCTAAGGGTATAGTAACTAACACAATGATTCACCTTGTGGGGTTGGATTATTAGTGCTTATTTTAACAACTGAGTGACAACAAGGTCACGCCAGTGATGAGTTATGGTTAAACAATGAACAAAAAAGCCTTTTACGAGGATTTAAATCGCGATGTCCGCGCACTGTTAGCGGGCGAAACTTCTTTCCTGGCGGCGCTGGGCAACTGCAGTGCGATGCTGTTTGAACGCCTGGAAGGGGTTAACTGGGCAGGCTTCTATCTGCTGACCGAGCCGGAGACGCTGGTACTGGGGCCGTTCCAGGGCAAAATCGCCTGCGTACGCATTCCGGTGGGTAAAGGAGTATGTGGCACCGCGGTTGCGGAGGATAGCGTGCAGCGGGTTGAAGACGTACACGCTTTCCCGGGGCACATTGCCTGCGACGCCGCCAGCAACGCGGAAATCGTGATTCCTCTGAAAGTGAATGGCACGATGGTCGGTGTTCTCGACATCGACAGTACGGTTTATTCTCGCTTCGATAGCGAGGATGAAGCGGGGCTGGTAGCCCTTACCGACGGGCTTTGTGCAGTGCTGGCGAACAGCGACATTGAAAAATTTCTTCAGCTGACGCGCAGCTAATCGACTGGATCACATAGCATTTGGCGATGTTGTCATTATAATGTCGCCTGTTCATGCCTGCTCTGGTCGGCAAACCCGTTGTAATCAGGAAATTTCATGGAAAATCAACCTAAGTTGAACAGCAGTAAAGAAGTCATCGCCTTTCTGGCGCAGCGTTTTCCGCACTGCTTTAGCGCCGAAGGTGAAGCGCGTCCGCTCAAAATCGGTATCTTTCAGGATCTGGTGGAGCGCGTTCAGGGCGAAAACAGCCTGAGCAAGACGCAACTGCGTTCGGCCTTACGCCTTTATACCTCAAGCTGGCGTTATCTTTACGGCATTAAAGCCGGTGCCACCCGTGTCGATCTCGACGGCAACGCCTGTGGCGTGCTGGATGAGCAGCACGTAGAACACGCGCGCAAGCAGCTGGAAGAAGCCAAAGCGCGCGTGCAGGCGCAGCGCGAGCAGCAAAAAGCGAAAAAACGTGAAGCCGGGGAAGAGACCGCTGAGCGTCGTCCGCGCAAGCCTGCTGCGCGTAAAGCGGCGGAGGGCGACGCACCGCGTAAGCCACGTCCACAGGCACCGCGTGCTGCGGCCGGTGAGCGTCAGGCTGCTCCGCGTCCACCGCGGGCAAAACCCGTCACTGACACTTCAACGTTGCAAGCGGGTCAAAACATCAAAGTCAAAGCAGGCAAAAGTGCAATGGACGCTACCATCCTGGAGATTACCAAAGATGGCGTCCGGGTCCAGCTCGCTTCCGGCCTGGCAATGATTGTGCGCGCAGAACACTTGCAGTTCTGAAACGGAGGCCCGACCCTGGCATGAACAGCATTTTTAAGATCGGTATGATCGCGGGCCTGCTGCTGGCAGGCCCCACCTTTGGCGCGGACAACATTACCCGCGCCGACCAGATTCCCCAGTTACACGAAGAAGCACAGCATCCTACCGTCAGTGAACGCGTCACTTCGCGTTTCACCCGCTCCCACTATCGTCAGTTCGATCTGAATCAGGATTTTTCGGCGAAAATTTTTGACCGCTACCTGAATCTGCTCGATTACAGCCATAACGTGCTGCTGGCGTCGGACGTGGCACAATTCGCCGACAAAAAAACCACGCTCGGTGATGAGCTGCGCAGCGGCAAGCTGGATGTGTTTTACGATCTCTATAATCTGGCGCAGAAGCGCCGCTTCGAGCGCTATCAGTATGCGCTCAGCGTGCTGAACCGCCCGATGAACTTCACCGGCAATGACACCATCGATATCGATCGTGCCAAAGCACCGTGGCCGAAAAGCACAGATGAGCTAAACGCGCTGTGGGATGCCAAGGTGAAGTATGACGAGCTGAGCCTGAAGCTGGCCGGGAAAGATGACAAAGAGATTCGCGAGACGCTGACCAAGCGTTACAACTTTGCCATCCGTCGTCTGGCACAAAGCAACAGCGAAGATGTGTTCCAGCTGGCGATGACCGCGTTCGCGCATGAAATCGACCCGCATACTAACTATCTGTCACCGCGCAACACCGAGCAGTTCAATACCGAAATGAGCCTGTCGCTGGAAGGTATCGGTGCCGTGCTGCAGATGGATGATGATTACACGGTGATCAACTCGATGGTGGCCGGTGGTCCGGCGGCCAAGAGCAAATCCATCAGCGTGGGCGACCGCATTGTGGGCGTCGGCCAGCCGGGCAAGCCCATGGAAGATGTGATTGGCTGGCGTCTGGACGACGTGGTGTCCAAAATCAAAGGGCCGAAGGGCAGCAAAGTGCGCCTCGAGATCCTGCCAGCCGGCAAGGGCACCAAAACCCGTACCGTGACGCTGACGCGTGAGAAAATCCGTCTGGAAGATCGCGCGGTGAAGGGCACCGTGCACAACGTCGGCAAAGAGAAAGTCGGCGTGCTGGATATCCCGGGCTTCTATGTTGGCCTGACCGATGATGTGAAAGTGCAGTTGCAGAAACTGCAGAAGCAGAACGTCGACAGCATCGTCATCGATCTGCGTACCAACGGCGGCGGTGCGCTGACCGAAGCGGTATCGCTCTCCGGCCTGTTTATTCCGAGTGGCCCGGTGGTGCAGGTGCGTGACAATAATGGTCGCGTGCGTGAGGACAGCGACAACGACGGCATCGTTTACTACAAAGGTCCGCTGGTGGTGCTGGTCGATCGCTTCAGCGCCTCGGCGTCGGAAATCTTTGCCGCGGCGATGCAGGATTACGGCCGCGCGCTGATTGTCGGCGAACCGACCTTCGGTAAGGGCACGGTGCAGCAGTATCGCTCACTCAACCGCATCTACGATCAGATGCTGCGTCCGGAATGGCCAGCGCTGGGCTCAGTCCAGTACACCATTCAGAAGTTCTACCGCATCAACGGCGGCAGTACTCAGCGGAAAGGCGTCACGCCAGACCTGCTGATGCCGACCGGTGTGGAAGCAGCAGAGACCGGCGAGAAGTTTGAGGATAACGCGCTGCCGTGGGACAGCATCAACGCGGCGACCTACACCAAAACCGGCGATATCACGCCGCTGGTGCCGCAGCTGACCAAAGAGCACGCCGATCGCATCGCCAAAGATCGCGAGTTCCAGTACATCATGAAAGACATCGCGCGTTTCAACGCGATGAAGGATAAGCGTAACATCGTGTCGCTGAATCTGGCCCAGCGCGAGAAAGAGAACCACGAAGAAGATGCGCTGCGTCTGGAACGTATCAATGCGCGCTACCAGGCGGAAGGCAAAGCGCCGCTGAAGAGCCTGGACGATCTGCCGAAAGACTACAAAGAGCCGGATCCATATCTGGATGAAACGGTGAAAATCGCTAACGATTTGGCCCAGCTGGAAAAAGACCAGCCAGCGCCGGCGGCAGCGAAGTAACCCTTCGGCCTGAAATCACAGCACCGCTGCGGCGGTGCTTTTTTTTGCCTGCAACTCGCCGCCCGGCAGGCTGCAGCCGCTACCATTACCAAATGTAAAGTTATGTCTTTTTAGGCACTTA
Organism: Type-C symbiont of Plautia stali; assembly: GCF_059730935.1. Lineage (NCBI taxonomy): Bacteria > Pseudomonadati > Pseudomonadota > Gammaproteobacteria > Enterobacterales > Enterobacteriaceae > Type-C symbiont of Plautia stali. The sequence continues at coordinate 1,931,022 of NZ_AP035923.1, forward strand.
AAGATTAAGGTCGCTTGAAAAGCGCCACAATGGACATAGGATGTATATCCGCGCATGAGCGCGAGCACAACTGAGGAAGATTAACGTTTATGATGCGTATTGCGCTTTTCCTGGTCACCAACCTGGCGGTGATGTTGGTATTCGGACTGATTCTGAGTCTGACAGGAATCCAGTCAAGCAGTGTTCAGGGTCTGATGATTATGGCAGGTCTGTTTGGCTTTGGCGGTGCGTTTGTTTCACTGCTGATGTCCAAATGGATGGCGTTACGCTCGGTCGGCGGTGAAGTGATTGAACAACCCCGTAACGAGACGGAACGCTGGCTGATGGAAACCGTCGGCCGCCAGGCTCAGCAGGTCGGCATTGCGATGCCGCAGGTGGCGATTTACCACGCGCCCGATATCAACGCCTTTGCCACCGGCGCACGCCGTGATGCCTCGCTGGTAGCGGTCTCAACCGGCTTACTGCAAAACATGAGCCGCGACGAAGCGGAGGCGGTGCTGGCGCACGAGATCGCCCACATCGCGAACGGTGACATGGTCACCATGACGCTGATTCAGGGTATCGTGAACACCTTCGTGATCTTCATTTCGCGTATCATTGCGCAGGTGGCGTCTGGCTTCCTGTCCGGCAACCGCGACGGCGAAGAGAGCAGCAACGGCAATCCGCTGGTCTATTTTGCCGTGGCGACAGTGCTGGAACTGGTGTTTGGTATTCTCGCCAGCATCATCACCATGTGGTTCTCGCGCCATCGCGAATTCCACGCCGATGCCGGCTCTGCGAAGCTGGTGGGTCGTGAAAAGATGATTGCCGCGCTGCAGCGCCTGAAAACCAGCTACGAACCGCAGGAACCCAGCAGCATGATGGCGTTCTGTATTAACGGTAAAGGTAAGTCGCTGAGCGAGCTGTTTATGTCGCACCCGCCGCTCGACAAGCGTATCGAAGCGCTGCGCAGCGGTGCTTATCTTAAGTAAGCCACATAGAAAATGAACAGGGCGCCTGCGGGCGCCCTTTTTTTATGACTCTGCCGGCTGACGGCTTTGCGTCATGCGCAGCATACTGACGATCGCCGCCACGCTGGCAAAGGTTCCGGCCAGCAGCAGCGAGGCATGCGTGCCGCTGTCGTTGAACAGGTTAAACATCAGCGCCACCAGCGCGGCGCCGGTGCTTTGGCCGACCAGTCGCGCGGTGCCGAGCATGCCGCTGGCACCGCCGCTACGCTGGCGCGGAGCCGACGAGATGATGGTGTGATTGTTGGGTGACTGGAACAGCCCGAAGCCGGCACCGCACAGCATCATGCGCCAGATTATATCGGCATCCGTGGGTTGTGCAGGCAGCAGCGCCAGCAGAAACAGCCCGGCGGCAAACAGCGCCAGCCCCAGCCCACCCAGCAGCCCGGCATGAAACTTCTCGATCAGGCGGCCGGCAATCGGTGCCATCACCATGGTAGCCAGCGGCCACGGCGTCAGCAGCAGGCCGGTTGCGACTTCATCCCGGCCCAGTACGTTTTGCAGGAAAAACGGCAGCGACACCATCGCCAGCATTTGTGCGCAGAAAGAACAGATCGAGGTGCCGATCGACAACGAAAACACCGGAATGCGCAGCAAATCCACCGGCAACAGCGGCACCGGCATCGCCAGCTGACGCCGCACAAACACCACGCCGATCAGCAGCAGCGCCAGCAGCATACCCGCAATCAGCCAGCCATTTTCTCCCTGCGCGAAGCCGGTCAGCGCTGAAATCAGCAGGCCAAAAAACAGTGCATTCATGATGGCGCTCGGCACATCAAATTTCTGCTGCTTCGCTTTCTGCGTGTTATCCGGCAGGAAGCGCAGCGCCAGCCACAGCGCCACCACACCGAGCGGCACGTTGATCAGGAACAGCCATTTCCAGCTGGCGATGGAGAGAATCGCGGCCGCCACCGTGGGACCGGCGGCGCTGGAGACCGCCACGATCAGCGAGTTGATGGCCATGCCGCGTCCCAGAAAGCGCTGCGGGTAAATAATACGGATTAGCGCAGTGTTGACGCTCATCAGCGCCGCACCGCCGAAGCCCTGCAGCACGCGCGCCACGGTGAGCATATTCAGCGAAGAGGAAAGGGCACAGAACAGCGAGGTGAACACAAACAGCACCAGCCCGACCTGATAGACGCGCCGGTAGCCGAACATATCGCCAAGAAACGACAGCGACAGCAGCGAAATCACGATAGCGATTTGATAGGCGTTGACGATCCAGATCGATTCCGCCGGGCTGGCGTTCAGCTCACGCGCAATGGTCGGCAGCGCCACGTTGGCAATCGCGCCGTCCAGCACCGCCATCATGATGCCAAGCGCAATGGTAATTATTGCGCCGTAGCGCTGTGGAACGGGTAATCCATCCTGAGACACGGTAGGAGACATAAACAGGGAGAAGTGAAGTAAGTGAATATCATCATGCTAATCAATTTTCTGCCTGAAATCACCGCATTAATGGACAAAAATTACAAGTGGATGTGTCGTTGCCGCCGTCCGGCTGTAACCTCTATACTGGCCTTTTTTGCAAAAGCGTTAAGGAAGTCCCGCATGGCGAGCCGCGATAACGATAAACAGCCGGATGCCGTATCATCAGTGATGAAAGTGTTTGGCATTCTGCAGGCGCTGGGCGAAGAGCGCGATCACGGCATCACCGAGCTTTCGCAGCGGGTTATGATGTCGAAAAGCACGGTCTACCGCTTTCTGCAGACCATGAAATCGCTCGGCTACGTGGCGCAGGAGGGCGAGAGCGAAAAATATTCGCTGACGCTCAAGCTGTTTGAACTTGGCGCGCACGCGCTGCAGAACGTGGATCTGATTCGCAGCGCCGATGTGGAGATGCGCGAACTGTCGCGCCAGACTAAAGAGACCATTCATCTCGGCGCGCTGGAAGAGGACAGCATCGTCTATATCCACAAGATTGACTCGCTGTATAACCTGCGCATGTATTCGCGCATCGGCCGGCGTAATCCGCTGCACAGTACCGCCATCGGCAAAGTGCTGCTGGCGTGGCGTGAGCGCGCGGAGGTGAACGACATTCTGCGTGAAGTGGAATTTCGTCGCAGCACCGCTAACACTATCGTCAGCGCGCAGGCGCTACTGCCGGTGCTGGAGCAGGTCAGGCAACAGGGCTTTGGTGAGGATAATGAAGAGCAGGAAGCGGGAATTCGCTGTCTGGCGGTACCGGTGTTTGATCGCTTAGGCATGGTGATTGCCGGCATGAGCCTCTCTTTTCCGACGGTGCGCTTCTCCGAACCGGCAAAAAAAGAGTATGTGGCGATGCTGCATCGTGCTGCGCGCAAGGTGTCGGAGCAAATGGGTTATTACGACTATCCGTTCTGAATTCTGCCGGGCTGACGCGCAGCCCGGCAGGCGGCTTAACTTAGTTGTCGACCACTTCGCCGCTTTTCTTCAGCAGCGGACAATCGGTAACGCCAACAATGCCGCTGTCGGTGTGCAGATACTGTGCGGTAATCATGCCGCGCGCGGTCAGGTAGCTACACTGTAAGCCCAGCCCGGCTGCGTTTTTATTGCTGCCGGTTAACACGCCGTAGCCGGTAAACAGCATCGCCAGCCACAAGACAGCCAGCACCATCACCGCACGAATCAGTAGTTTCATTTTTATCTCCTTGTGTTACATAACGCAGCTGTTCCCGCATTGCTGCGAACTCTATAGTAGCAGCATGCCTCGCTTTTCTCGCCGGATCGATCAGAGATAACTGAAAGCGGCACGCAGGCGGGATAATCTGCTTTATCTCCGCCACCGTATCTTTTCCGCACGCAACGAGTAGAATCAGCGGCGATGTACCTGAATGATGTTTGAGGATTGATGCAGTTATGAACGAATTAGCCGCCAGTACCGGTCCGCTGTTTAACTATGGCGTGCTGGCCATCATTGTGGTTGTGGCGTTTATTGCCTGGTTTTTTGTTAACCGGGCCAGCGTGCGCGCCAGTGAACAGCTTCAGCTGCTGGAAGCGCTGCTGGAAGAGCAAAAGAAACAGAACGCGCTGCTGCGCCGTATCGCTGAGGCGCAGCCGGTGGCCGAAAAAGCGCAGGATGAGCAGGATGCCGGGGACAAGCGCGACTTTATCCGCCTGATTCCGGAACGTTAAGCACACAACGGAGAGGCCATGGCCTGGCAAAATCCCTGGTATGACGCTTCGCTGGCCCATCATACGCCGCACGGCTTTCGTAACCCGGAACAGGAGTTGCGTCAGCCTGGCGATCTACAGCGCTGGCGGCGCGAGCGTAAGCAGCAGAATCTGCCGCTGCCACCGCAGTCCGGCTATGCGGCCTTTACCGCTAGCTGGTGCCAGCAGGCCGACCTGAGCGGTGAAGATGACCGTGTCTGGTGGCTGGGCCATGCCGCGCTGCTGCTGCGTCTCAATCAGCGCTATATTCTGATCGACCCGGCGCTGTCGGCACGCGCTTCGCCGCTGCCGTTTGCCGGGCCGGAGCGTAAAACCCCGGCGCCGATCAGCGTGGCGCAGCTGCCGCATCTTGATTATGTGCTGATCTCGCATAACCATTACGACCACCTTGATCGGCCTACGGTGAAACGCATCGCCCGCCGCTTTCCTGCCGCGCACTTTCTGGTGCCGCTGGGGATGGCCGACTGGTGTCGCCGGCGTGGCGTGCGCACCGTCACCGAACTGGACTGGTGGCAGCAGTTGCAACTGGACGACATCAGCTTCACAGCCGTTCCCGCGCGCCACTGGAGCATGCGTACCTTCTGGGATCGCAACCGGTCGCTGTGGTGCGGCTGGGTAGTGCGTAATGCGCAGCTCAATTTCTGGTTCTCCGGCGATAGCGGCTACAGCGATAATCTCTCTGCCGTCGCACAGCGGCTGGGGCCGTTTAATCTGGCTGCGTTACCGATAGGTGCCTATGCACCAAAATGGTTCATGCGCGGCCAGCACATGGACCCGGATCAGGCGGTACAGCTCTGGCAGCAGATAGGGCGACCGCTGGCGATTCCCATTCACTGGGGCGTGTTTGAACTGGCGGACGAGTCGCTTGACGATCCGCCGACGGTGCTGGCGCAAGCATTGCTGCAGGCGGGCGAGGTCGATGCGCCTTTTGCCCCATGGCGAATTGGCGAGAGCCGCAGCCTGATGAATTACGATTAAGATTTATCCTAAGCCATTTTTGTTAAATGCCAGCGGCTTCCGCGCTTTTTAACATTTAATTGTTGGGTGTTTAGAAAAAAATGAGATAAATGCCAGCGTGCAGTCTGCCTATATTTGGGGCAACGGCGATTATATTTTCCTGATTTTGGTGCAAAACTATTTTTAACTTGTACTGCCAGCAATTTATTGTACAAGATTTGAGCGCTGCGCAGTTTATGTTGCTCATTGCACAACGGCCAGTGAAATAGCTTATCTGTGCCATATTAATGCAATATTTTTTGCCTAAACTTATTTGGTTTAAATGTGAAAAGGCAGCGTTTACCGCTGCGCTTGACGAAACGCGAGTCTGGCGCTAACTATACTGACGCATAGACTTTTTTTGCACACGCTGAGGCGTTGCTGTCAATAACGTTATCCACCTTTCGCTGCCGGTTTCAGGCAATTATGTGCGGCATGTCGATCACTGTTTAAAAATGGCTTGCCATTAATTAGCGGATATGTGATAACGAATCGTGGGTCAAACGAGGTACAGTTCTGTTTATGTATGGCATCTTCAGTAAAGAAGTTACGAGTAAAGACGTTGACGTTGAATACCGCTTCCTTGCCGAACCTTAAATTAGTGCCTCATTCAGTAATGTCTCTGGTTTCTCTGTAAGACTGCCTGCGGGCAATATAAACACTCTAAGGAATTTGCAAAAATGGCAAAGATTAAAGGTCAGGTTAAGTGGTTCAACGAGTCTAAAGGTTTTGGTTTTATTACTCCTGCTGACGGCAGCAAAGACGTGTTCGTTCACTTCTCTGCTATCCAGGGCAACGGTTTTAAAACCCTGGCCGAAGGTCAACAAGTTGAGTTTGAAATTCAGGACGGCCAGAAAGGCCCGGCAGCAGTTAACGTTACTGCTATCTGATTTCGCACTCAGGCTCGGTGTCATGCACCGCTGAATCGAATCTTAAAAGCCCTGCTCAATGAGCGGGGCTTTTCTTTATCCTTTCTGTTACCGGATGATCAGGGTAAACTGCGCCGCGAATCGCTAACCCGGAGTTATCTATGTCGTTGATTTGCCCACTTTGCCACCTCGCTTTGCACCTGCACGCCAGCAGTTATCGCTGTGCGTCCGGTCATCAGTTCGATCGGGCGAAAGAGGGGTACGTCAACCTGCTGCCGGTGCAGCATAAAGGTTCACGGGAACCGGGCGACAGCGCAGAGATGCTTCAGGCGCGCCGGGCCTTTCTGGATGCCGGACACTATCAGCCGCTGCGCGATCGGGTGGCGCAACGTCTGGCTCAGCCGCTCACGAACCGGCCCGCGCAGCTGCTGGATATCGGCTGTGGCGAAGGCTATTACACCGCCGCCCTGGCTGCCGCGTTGCCCGACAGCCAGTTGTACGGTCTGGATGTGGCCAAAGCCGCGGTGCGCATGGCGGCAAAGCGCTATCGCGCGGTTAACTTTTGTGTCGCCTCCAGCCAGCGCCTGCCGTTTGCCGATGGTTCACTGGACGCCATCGTGCGCATTTACGCGCCCTGTAACGAGCAGGAGCTGAGCCGCGTTATCAGGCCCGGCGGCTATTTGCTGACGGTGACGCCGGGGCCGCACCATCTGCAGCAGTTTAAAGCGTTGATCTATCGTGAAGTGCAGCTGCATACGGCGGAAGAGAAAAACTATGCGGGATTTGATCAGATCGATCAGCAAAACCTCCACTACACGATGACGCTGAACGGGGCGGAAGCGGTGAGCCTGCTGCAGATGACCCCCTTTGCCTGGCGTGCGCGTGAAGCGGTGTGGCAGCAGCTGGCCTCCAGCGCCACCTTCAGCTGTGACGCGGATTTCACCCTGACGCTGTGGCAGCGCGTTTAACGCGCCTCCACCAGCGTATGATAGATTTTCTCCAGGTCGTCGAGCTGTTTCACCGCAATCAGCAGGCGACGCTGCTCCAGCTGCATCACCAGAATGCCATCCTCTGACAGGTTCATACTCTGAATACGCCGGTAATCGATCCACACGCTGGCAAAAAACAGGCCGTCATTTTTCATCAGCAGCCGCGGGCTGCGGATCCAGAACAGCCAGATAGCCATAAAGCACAGCACCATTAGCAAAGTGGTGGTGAGCTGCGGGCCATGATGGCTGACGTTGTTCCACAGCAGAATAAGTAGCAGCACGATAAAGATGCCGCTGTCGATTTTATGGCGGCGACGCAGGGTGACGCGCAGTCGGGTCGGTCCATTGCGGCGGGGCAGGATGAGATCGTCGTAAATCGCAAACAGGGCGAGAGCGGCGATCAGCAGGGCAATCAGGGCGTCAGTCAGTGACATACAGGCTTCTTCCTCAACCGAAGTGACCTCAGCGTTGGCGCTCAGGTCACGCCGTTCAAAAAACGCCGGGAGTCTGACTCCCGGCGGTGAGATTACAGACCGAGCAGGCCGATCCAGTAACCAAAGATACCGATGGCAAAGAAGCCAACGATGATCCACAGCGCGTTAACTTTACGGCGCAGCAGCCACATACAGCCAAAGGTCAGCAGCAGTGGAATCAGGCCGGGCATCAGCTGGTCGAGAATCGACTGCACGGTGGTGACCGTGGTTTTGCCGGTCTGGTCGGTGATGCGGGATACCACCAGCGGCACGTTGACGTGCGTCCATTTGTTGACCAGCGCCCCCATGACAAACAGGCCGAGTATCGATGCCCCCTCGGTAAGTTTTTGCAGGAAGCCGCCGCCCATATCGCTGACGATATCCACCCCTTTGCGATAGCCATAAGCCACGCCGTAATAGCGGGTCAGCATACGCGCAATGTTAAACAGGAAGAAGAACAGCAGCGGACCGAGCAGGCTGCCGCTCATCGCGATACCGGCACCCAGTGCGGCGAACACCGGACGCACGGTCCCCCAGAAAATCGGGTCGCCCACGCCAGCCAGCGGCCCCATCAGACCCACTTTGATCCCGTTAATGGCACCGTCATCGATCGCCGCCCCGTTGGCGCGCTGCTCTTCCATGGCCATGGTCACGCCGAGCACTGGCGCTGCCACGTAAGGATGGGTGTTGAAGAACTCAAGGTGACGCTTAATCGCCTGCTTACGCTCGTCGTTGTTTTCCGGATACAGGCGACGGATCACCGGCACCATTGAGAAGCAGAAGCCCAGCGCCTGCATGCGTTCAAAGTTCCACGAACCCTGAAACAGGTTAGAGCGCAGGAACACACCGCGCACGTCACCGGGGGTGAGTTTCTTTGGAGTATTGGTTGTATCTACCATGATGTCACCTGTTCCTAGTCGAGTTCGTTGTCGAGGTCGTTGTTAGCCGGGCCCGCCGAGGCAGCGCCTGCGACGCGGTTGTATTTTGGCGCTAGCTGGATGTACAGCACCGCCATTACCACGCCAATCACGCCCAGCGCCACCAGGTTAAAGTTGGTGAACGCGGCGGTGACAAAGCCCAGATAGAAAAACGGCATCAGGTAACCGGCACGCATCATGTTGATGACCATCGCGTAACCGACCACCACGATCATGCCGCCGGCGATGTTCAGACCATTGGTGACCACTTCCGGAATCGAACTCAGCAGGCTGTGTACCGCGCTGGTACCGACCGAGACCGCCACAATCAGCGCCGGGATAGCGATACGCATCGCCTGCAGCAGCAGGGCAGAGACGTGGATCCACGAAATCGCCGTCAGGTTGCCTTTCTCCGCAGCTTTATCCGCGGCGTGCTGGAAGGCGACAGTGATGGTACGCACGATGATGGTCAGCACCTGACCGGCTGCGGCCAGCGGGATGGCCAGCGCAATACCGGCACCGACGCTTTGACCGCCGGCAATGACCAGAATGGTAGAGATGATGGAAGCCAGCGCCGCATCCGGTGCCACTGCCGCACCGATGTTCATCCAGCCCAGCGCGATCATCTCCAGCGTACCGCCGATGATGATGCCGGTTTTCATATCACCCAGCACTGCACCAATCAGGGTACAGGCCACCAGCGGCCGGTGGAACTGGAACTCATCGAGAATCGATCCCATCCCGGCAATACAGGCCACAATAAATATCAACACTATTTGTAGCGAGGTTATTTCCATTGCATTTTTCCTCAGCAAGATCAGAACTTTTTGCCCACGCGTGCAGGCACAGGCGAATCAGGCATTGACCTTCGCAATCAGGTCCATCATTTTCAGTTTCGGGTCGTTGGAGACTTTACGCACTTCCAGTTCGATACCGCGCTCATTCAGCTTGCGGAAGGCAGCGATGTCCTTCTCATCCACCGACACTGCGTTATTAACCTGCGTTTTCCCCTGACGGAAGGCCATGCCGCCGACATTCACCGACTTGATATCCACGCCTTGCTCTACCACGCGCTCAACATCGGTCGGATTGGTAAACAGCAGCATCACGCGATCGGAACCGTACTTCGGGTTGTTCCACACGCGGATCATCTTGGCGATATCCACCACGTGGGCGGTCACGCCCGGCGGCGCCACCTGACTCAGCAGGGTTTTGCGTACGTGATCGTTGGCCACTTCATCACTGACGACGATGATGCGCGTCACGTTGGTCTCTTTGGTCCAGCGCGTGGCCACCTGGCCGTGGATCAGACGGTCATCAATACGGGCCAGGCCAATTTTCATGTGCTCGCCCGGTGCCAGCGGTTTCTGCGGCTGGGCAGGGGCTTTCGGGGCCGGTGCGGCCGCAGCCGGCGCGGCGGATTCGGTTTTGAGCGCTTTCACCCCCTCGCGGCCGGCCTCGACGGCGATGTGGATCAGCTCTTCCAGCGATGGGTCGTCATCGCGCCCCATCAGGGTTTCCACCAGCATGGGAATGTTGACCCCGGCAATAACGTCATAGCCCGGTTTGTCCACCACGATGCGGCTGGCGGCGTTAAACGGGCTGCCGCCCCAGGTGTCCACCAGAAACAGCACGCCTTTCGACGTGTCGAGTCGGGCGAGCTGCGCCTGATATTTTTCGATTAGCGTTTCTGCATTTTCGCCGGGAACGAAATCAATCCATCCGACATTTTCCTGCTCGCCTAACAGCATTTCTGCTGTTTTCAGCAGCTGTTCTGCCGCCCAGCCATGTGTACCAATTACAAGCGCAATGGTCACTTGCTACCTCCGTTCGCATGAGAGTTCCCGACCATGGCCGGGAATCATTGAGTATTACCGTTGTTATTTTCTGTGGATCGCCCGGGACTAAATTGAAGAAAGTCATCAGGAAAAGGCCCAAAACATTCCGCGATACAGCAGTAAGGTCGCGATTTATTTTAGTGAGCGAAAAAATAAAATATGTGACGTTGCTCTGCTATTCAGAGCGTACCGGCGGCAACGGGCATTTTTATGGCAGTTTCTTGCGCTGGCGCAGTTATTTGTAAATGTAAGAAAATTTTTTGACGTTGTTGATGTAACTGATACATTAGCTTTCTGTTTATTACTCAGGAGTACCGGGCTTTAGCTCACCTATATGGACCGTCACCGATGTCGCTTCACTTGTTCCCCGCGCTGCTCAGCGCGCACCCTGACACCTGCCGGTGTTGCCTCATCCGTTAACGCTCTCTCGTCTCGCCTTCCGGCGCAGGCTCAGTCGCGTTCGCCCTTACGTTTAGCAAGGAGTCATTGATGGAATTTCTCTTCGACCCCTCAATCTGGGCGGGTTTACTGACGCTGATCGTGCTGGAGATTGTGCTCGGCATCGACAACCTGGTGTTTATCGCCATTCTTGCCGACAAGCTGCCACCGAAACAGCGCGATAAAGCGCGCCTGATTGGTCTGTCGCTGGCGCTGGTGATGCGCCTCGGCCTGCTGTCACTGATCTCCTGGATGGTGACGCTGACGCGACCCCTATTCAGCGTAGGCGATTTCAGCTTTTCCGGACGAGATTTAATTCTGTTGATTGGTGGTTTGTTCCTGTTGTTTAAGGCCACCATGGAACTGCACGAGCGGCTGGAAAACCGTGGCATGGAGCATCAGGGCAACAAAGCCTATGCCAGCTTCTGGGCGGTCGTGACGCAGATTGTGGTGCTGGACGCGGTGTTCTCCCTGGATGCGGTGATTACCGCCGTCGGTATGGTGAACCATCTGCCGGTGATGATGACGGCGGTGGTGATTGCCATGGGCGTGATGCTGCTGGCCTCAAAACCGCTGACCCGCTTCGTCAACGCGCACCCAACGGTGGTGGTGCTGTGTCTGAGCTTCCTGCTGATGATTGGTCTGTCGCTGGTGGCGGAAGGCTTTGGTTTCCATATTCCGAAAGGTTATCTGTACGCGGCGATTGGCTTCTCGATTCTGATCGAGCTGTTCAACCAGATTGCGCGCCGGAACTTTATCCGTCATCAGGCGCACCGTCCGATGCGTGAACGTACCGCCGAAGCGATTCTGCGTCTGATGGGCGGGCGTCAGCGTAACCAGCCGGCGCATACCGAAGAAGCGTCGCTGACGGAAGCGATGCCGCAGGAAGCGTTTAAAGACGAAGAGCGTTACATGATTAACGGCGTGCTGACGCTGTCACAGCGTTCGATTCGCAGCATCATGACGCCGCGCGGCGATATCTCGTGGGTTGACGTCTCGCGTCCGCTGGATGAGATCCGCATTCAGCTGCTGGATACGCCTCACAGTCTGTTCCCGGTGTGTCGTGGCGAACTGGATGAGATCATCGGCGTGGTGCGCGCCAAAGAGCTGCTGGTGGCGCTGGAGCACGGTATGGATGTCGCGACCTTCGCGGCCAACACGCCGCCGATTGTGGTACCGGAAACGCTGGATCCTATCAACCTGCTGGGCGTATTGCGTCGCGCTAAAGGGAGCTTCGTCATCGTTACCAACGAATTTGGTGTGGTGCAGGGCCTGATTACGCCGCTGGACGTGCTGGAAGCGATTGCCGGTGAGTTCCCGGACGAAGACGAAACGCCGGATGTGGTGGCGGATGGCGACGGCTGGCTGGTAAAGGGCGGTACCGATCTGCACTCGCTGCAGCAGCTGCTCGACCACCATGAGCTGGTCGATCCGGATGAAGATCACGCGTCGCTCGCCGGCCTGTTGATTGAGCAGAAGGGGCAGCTGCCGCTGCCGGGCGAGATTATCGATTTGCCACCGCTGCACTTCCAGATTATCGAAGCCACAGATTACCGTATTGATCTGGTGCGCGTCACCAAAGACAAGCCGCACCATGACGAGGAAGAGGGCGACGCCTGATGTCGTCCGGCATCAGGCGCCCAGCTGCGCCTGATGCTGCGCCAGCCATTGCGGGAAGTCCTCAATCGGCATCGGGCGCGCATAGTAGTAACCCTGCAGATGATCCACGCCGCGCTCGCGCAGATAATGCGCCTGCTCGGCGGTTTCCACTCCCTCCGCGACCAGCGCGATATTCAGCCGCTGCGCCAGTGAAATCACCATATCCGTCACCGTGGCGTTGATCGCGTCAGTACCAATCGCGGCGGTAAAAATTTTATCGATTTTCAGTACGTCCGGCTTCAGGTCCTTCAGATAGGCCAGCGAACTGTGGCCGGTGCCGAAATCGTCAATCGCCAGCCGCACGCCAATTTCATGCAGCTGCGCCACGACCGTCTGGTCGATAACTGGCAGCGCATCGCGCTCGGTCAGCTCCACCACCAGTTTCGGCAGGGGATTGGCGGGCCACCAGTAGCGCTGTAAATCCTCAACAATCAGGCGGTCGCGGAAGTGGCTGGCCGCGACGTTAATCGCGATATGAAATGCCGGGCACTGTGGCAGATTAGGCAACTCCGCGACGACTCTGGCAATCACAAAGCGCGTCAGCGGTGCAATCAGATTCTGGCGTTCGGCCAGCGGAATAAATACGTCCGGGGCAATCCAGCCCTGACGCGGATTGTGCCAGCGCAGCAGCAGCTCGATACCATCGCAGTCGCCGCTGCGGGCATTGATCAGCGGCTGGCAGTAAACCATAAATTCGTTAGCGGTGATGCCATAGCTGATTTGCCAGCTCAGACTCATGCGATTGGCGGTGGCCAGCCAGACGATATAGCCCAGCAGCAGGCTCAGCAGTACCGCCAGCGGCAGCTGAGACGGCAGCGTGTTGAGCGCCAGCCGCGCCGGAGAGGGACCGTACAGCGTAATGCTGTAGGGATAACGCAGCGAGGCCTGATCGTACGCCACTTCGTCATCGGACGGCACGGTATGCTCGATCAGCGGATTACCGTACTCGAGGCTCTGTCCGCCTACGTTGAAGATCGCGCGTTCCACCCACGGCAGCTGCGGCTCCAGCAGATAGTTGGTCATCAGCTCAATGTTGATGATTTGCAGCAGGCCGTCCTGGTTATCCAGCGACTTTGGCGTCCACAGCAGCAGCACCGGCGAACCTTTTAGCAGGTAGTCGTCGGTGGACAGCATCATGCGCTGGTTGTTGATCGCCAGCTCGGGATAGGTCTGGCTGAACGAGATGTGGCGCGGGCCATAAATACTCGAACAGTAGATGGTATCGTCCTGTACCAGCAGCACGGTGCGCACGGTTTGCAGCGCGGCGATCTTCTCAATCAGCGGATAGCGCACCTGCGTGCAGGGCACGCCCACCAGCCCCAGCGTGTTGTTGGCGGAGACGTCCAGCGGCGAAAACATGCGGTCAAAGCGCTCAATCGCGCGGGTGGCAAAGTTAAGGGACTGCTGCTCAATGCGTGACTTCTCTTCGATGTAGCGAAAAGTCAGCGTAAGAATGAGAACCAGCGACGCGATCACCAACGCAATAAGCAGGCGCTTACGGCGAAATTGACCCACAAATTGCTGGGGAAGGAGCATCAGTAACCACCTTGCTAAGACAAAGAATGAGGCCAAATTAACGTGAAGGTTATCGGCATGGCGGCGGCCAAATTTAGCGCGGCTGGAGAAAAAAAGCGGCACTAAAAAATCGCGCGACCATTAGAGGTCGCGCGCAAAAATAATGTATCTGGTTTGATAACGCGGAGGTAGAGGCCATTGCAGAAATAATGGCCGATCGCTGCAATTGTCAGCAGCGAAACGCGACGTTGCCGGTCAGTCGCACTGCACCTTGATCGCCAGACCGCCACGCGAGGTCTCACGATATTTAGCGTTCATATCTTTGCCGGTCTCGTACATCGTCTCGATCACCTTATCCAGCGATACGCGCGGCTCGCTGGTGCGGCGCAGCGCCATCCGCGCGGCATTGATCGCCTTGACGGAGGCAATGGCGTTACGTTCAATGCACGGCACCTGTACCTGACCGGCGACCGGATCGCAGGTCAGTCCAAGGTTGTGTTCCATGCCGATTTCAGCGGCAACGCACACCTGCTCCGGGCTGGCTCCCAGCAGTTCAGCGAGGCCGGCGGCGGCCATTGAGCAGGCCACGCCCACTTCACCCTGGCAGCCGACTTCGGCACCGGAAATCGAGGCGTTCATTTTATACAACACGCCAATCGCGCCCGAGGCGAGGAAGTAGCGGATAAAGATATCCGGCGTGACCGTTTCGATGAAGTGATCGTAATACGCCAGCACCGCCGGCACGATACCGCAGGCACCGTTGGTCGGTGCAGTGACCACACGACCACCGGCCGCATTCTCTTCATTCACCGCCAGCGCAAACATATTGACCCAGTCGATGACGTTCATCGGATCGTTAGAATGTTTGGTTGAGGAGACCAGCAGACGTCGCAGCGACGCCGCCCGACGCGGCACGCGCAGCGGGCCCGGCAAAACGCCTTCGGTATTCAGGCCACGATCGATACACGCCTGCATGGTTTGCCAGATGTTACCAAAATAGGCGTAAATCTCGTCACGGCTGTGCAGCGCCAGTTCGTTTTTCATCACCAGCCCGGAAAGCGACATGCCGGTATCGCGGCAATGACTGAGCAACTCTTTGGCTGAATGGAACGGGTAGGGCACGGCGACCTCATCCAGCACTGACTGACCAAAATGCGCTTCGTCGACAATAAAGCCGCCGCCAATCGAGTAATAGGTTTTGCGCTCAAGCAGCCGATCGCCGGCAAAAGCGTACAGGGTCATGCCGTTTTCATGCAGCGACAGGTTTTCGCTGCGGAAGACCATGCCGCCGTCACGCGGGAAGTCGACCTCGCGCGCGCCCTGTGCCAGCAGCAGCCGCTCACGCGTTTCGACATCTTTGATAAACGCCGGAATGCTGTCGATGTCGACGCTGGCAGGCTCAAAGCCGGCCAGACCCATGATGATGGCAATGTCGGTGTGGTGTCCTTTCCCGGTGAGCGACAGTGAGCCGTAGACATCCACCGCCACGCGCGTCACGTCCTTCAGCTTGCCCTGTTCGATCAGCAGGTCAACAAACTGTTTGCCCGCTTTCATCGGGCCAACGGTATGCGAACTGGACGGGCCGATACCCACTTTGAACATGTCAAAAACACTTATCACCGGTGACGCTCCTCACAAATCTTCTTTTCTACGGCACAGGCCGTTAATGCGGCTAATAGTAATCGCCAGCGGGCGGCAGCGAGCAGCTTTTCGCATGAAATAAACTAATTATAAACCACAGAAATAGTTATCCGTATCCCCGGATGTGAACGGGATCAATTTTTCGGCCAGGGTGAAACGGGACGGGGGATCAGGGCAGGGCGATCTGCTGGCCGAGCGCGCGCAGGATACCGGCGGTCATGCCCCAGATAAAATAATCTTCATACCACGACAGCCACACCTGGTGCTGGCGATGACCGCGGCGCAGCGTCAGTCCGCTGTAGCGCCCCAGTCGCAGCGCCTCTGCGAGCGGCATGGAAAAGGCGCTTTCAACTTCATCCGGGTTGAGCCGCAGCGGTAAGTGCGGCGGAATGATACCGACCACGGGCGTGACGGCGAAACCGGTACTGCTGGTGACTGGCGGTAACACGCCGACCACCCGCACCTGCTGCGGCGCGATGCCCACTTCTTCCTGCGCTTCACGCAGCGCGGTGGCGATCAGCGAATCGTCAGTGGCATCCATCATGCCACCGGGGAACGCCACCTGCCCGGCGTGTTTGCGCAGTAGCGCGGAGCGGCGGGTCAGCAGCAGTTCAGGCTGGTCGCCATCAATCACCGGTACCAGCACCGCGGCACGGCGTCCGCTGATCACGCTGTGCGCGCTCGCCAGCGGCGGCTGCAGCACAAAGCGACTGAGAAACTGCGCCAGCGTCAGCTCCATATCACGCTTCATCACGCAGACAGGGCAGAATACGGTTGAGCTTGTGCAGCGTCTCCTGATATTCCGCCTCAGCATCGCTGTCAGCCACCAGACCGCCACCCGCCGCGCAGTACAGCTGCTGATTTTCGGCAATCAGCGTGCGGATGGTAATGCTGCTGTCCATACGCCCGCACAGGCTGATGTAGCCGATACTGCCGCACCACGCATTGCGCCGCTGCGGTTCGAGTTCTTCGATGATCTCCATGGCGCGGATTTTGGGCGCGCCGGTAATAGAGCCGCCGGGGAAACAGGCGCGCAGCAAATCGGTAGCGGAGAGCGCGTCTGGCAGCCTTGCCCGCACCGTGCTCACCAGGTGATGCACCGCCGGGAATGGCTCCACCACAAACAGCTCCGGCACGCTAACGCTGCCCGGCTCGGCGACGCGGCCAATATCATTACGCAGCAGGTCGACAATCATCAGGTTTTCCGCCCGATCTTTTTCGGCGCTGGCCAGTTTCTCCGCCTGCAGCCGATCGGCCTGCGGATCGGCCAGACGCGGCAGCGTGCCTTTAATCGGCCGGGTTTCAATCTGCTGTTGCTGCAGCGAGAGAAAACGCTCCGGCGACAGACTCAGCACGGCACTGTGCGGCAGACGAAGGAAGGCGCTGAACGGCGCGCGGTTGGCGCGGTTGAGACGTAAAAACGCCTGCCACTCATCGCCGCGATAGCTGGCCTGGAAACGCTGCGCCAGATTAACCTGGTAGCAATCGCCCGCCTGGATGTAGGCCTGCACCGCCTGGAAACGCGCGGCGTACTGCGCATAGCTCATATTGGCCTGCCAGTCGCTGGTCAGGGCAAAGGGTTTGGGCTGCGGCACCGCCAGCGCCTGTAGCCACTGCCAGCGCTGCTCCGCGTCGTGCAGGGCAATCAGCGTCAGCGTCTGGCGATGATGATCGGCAATCAGCGCCCAGTCATAAATGCCGACCGCCATATCCGGCGTGTGTAAATCCTGCTGCGCCCGCTGCGGCAGCGTTTCGAAACGGCGACCGAGGTCATACCCAAACAGACCCAGCGCGCCGCCCTGAAACGGCAGATTTGCATCAAACGCCGGCCGGATGCCCAGCGCGTCCAGCTGTTGCTGCACCAGCTGCAGCGGATCGGCGTTAGAGTGGCTGATGCCGGTGCCGTCGTCGATGGCGGTGCTGTCACCGCGCGTCGTCAGGGTCACCCGCGGGTCGGCGGTGAGGATATCGAAACGGTTATCCGCGTGCTCGGCGTGACCTGAGGTCAGCAGCATCGCCCACGGACGGTGCGCCAGCGTGGAAAAACGGTGTAAAAGTGTATCGGGCGTATACTGTAGCGAGAGGGTTTTCACGTTCGTTTGGCTAAATCAGTTCAGCAGGCAGGCGCGTAGCCTGGCATATTTTTTTGCTGCTGGCACCTGTTTGTTCAGCGTGGAATAATGCGTCCCCCCATTACAGGAGTGCATCATGTTTTCAGGTCTTCCGGCTTTATCGCACGAACAACAGCAGCAGGCAGTGGAACGTATTCAGGAACTGATGGCCGGCGGCATGTCCAGCGGGCAGGCGATTGCGCAGGTGGCGCAGGAAATTCGCCAGAACCATCAAGGCGAAGCGATTCGGGCGCGCTTCGAAGAGGACGAAGACGACGAATAGCGCCCGGCGAGCGTTATAGCGCGGCGATGATTTTGATTTCCACTTTATAGCGCGGATTCATCAGGCCGGCCTGCACCGTGCAGCGTACCGGCGCATTACCCGGCGAGACCCACGCATCCCAGGCGCGGTTCATCGCGGCAAAGTCCTCTTTGTCTACCAGGAAAAGGGTGGCGTCGAGAATTTTGCTTTTATCCGAACCCACGCGCGTCAGGATGCGGTCAATCACCGCCAGCGCGTTGGCGGTCTGCGCTTCCGCATCGTCATCCAGATTCTCCGGCACGCTGGTGTAATACACGGTCTGGTCATGTACAACCGCTTCGGACATGCGGTGCTCGGCATCAATACGCGTAATGGTCATGCTGTTCTCCTTTATTTTTGCTGCGTTAGCCTGCCATATCCCATGGCCGGCTGTCATCTGTTGTGGTCGCCTGCGGTGAATCCTGACATAATTACAGTAGTTTTAAGAGCAATCGGTGAGGATGTGTGGCAGACGATTTTGCAGCGGATGGCGCGTTAGCGCAGGCGATTCCCGGCTTTAAGCCGCGCGCGGCACAGCGCGAAATGGCGCAGGCAGTGAGCGAAGCGGTGCAGCAGGCGGGCGAGCTGGTGGTCGAGGCCGGCACCGGCACCGGTAAAACTTATGCGTATCTGGCACCGGCGTTGCGGGCGAAGAAAAAAGTCATTGTATCGACCGGTTCCAAAGCGTTGCAGGATCAGCTCTACAACCGCGATCTGCCGACCATTGCCCGCGCCCTGGCGTTCAGCGGCAAAACCGCGCTGCTGAAAGGGCGCTCCAACTATCTGTGCCTGGAACGGCTGGAGCAGCAAAATCAGACCGGCGGCGATCTCAGCGTGCAGGCGCTCGGCGATCTGATTAACGTGCGCAGCTGGTCTTCGGAGACCGTTGATGGCGACGTCAGCAGCTGCGCCGGCGTCGCGGAAGACAGCCCGATCTGGCCTTACGTTACCAGCACCAACGATAACTGCCTCGGCAGCGATTGCCCGCTGTACAAAGATTGCTTCGTGGTGAAGGCGCGCAAAAAAGCGATGGATGCGGATGTGGTGGTGGTGAACCATCACCTGTTTCTCGCTGACCTGGTGGTCAAAGAGGGGGGATTTGGCGAACTGATCCCGGAAGCTGACGTGATGATCTTCGACGAAGCGCACCAGCTGCCGGATATTGCCAGCCAGTATTTTGGCCAGCAGCTGTCGAGCCGGCAACTGCAGGATCTCGCCAAAGACATTATCCTTGCCTACCGCACCGAGGTGCGCGATGTGCAGCAGCTGCAGAAATCCGCCGACCGGCTGGCGCAGTGCGCACAGGATTTCCGCCTGACGCTGGGCGAGCCCGGTTTTCGCGGCAATCTGCGTGACCTGCTGAGCGACAACAACATCATGCGCATGTTTACGCTGCTGGATGATGCGCTCGAGCTGTGTTACGACGTGATTAAGCTGTCGCTGGGCCGTTCCGCGCTGCTGGACGCTGCCTTCGAGCGTGCCGCGCTGTATCGCACCCGGCTCAAGCGTTTACGCGCGATTGATGAACCGGGCTTCAGCTACTGGTACGAATGCAGCAGCCGGCACTTTACGCTGGCGCTGACGCCGCTGTCGGTCGCGGAGCGCTTCCGCGAAGTGATGGACGGACGCAAAGCGGCGTGGGTGTTTACCTCGGCGACGCTGGCGGTCAACGAACAGATGAGCCACTTCGCCAGCCGGCTCGGTGTGGATAATGCCCGCACCCTGATCCTCGAAAGTCCGTTTGATTATGCGCAGCAGGCCTTGCTGTGCGTGCCGCGCAACATGCCGGAACCCAACTATCCTGGCGGTGCGCGTCAGCTGGCACGCATGATGAAACCGCTGATTGAAGCCAACAAAGGACGCTGTTTCTTCCTGTGCACCTCGCACAAAATGATGCGCGAGCTGGCGGCGGAGTTCCGCGCCTCCATGACCCTGCCGGTGCTGTTGCAGGGCGAAACCAGCAAAGGCCAGCTGCTCAAACAGTTTCTTGATGCCGGCAACGCACTGCTGGTGGCCACCAGCAGCTTCTGGGAAGGCGTTGACGTGCGCGGTGATGCGCTGTCGCTGGTGATCATCGACAAGCTGCCGTTTACCTCACCGGAAGATCCGCTGCTGAAGGCGCGCATGGAGGATTGCCGTCTGCGCGGCGGCGATCCGTTCAACGATGTGCAGCTGCCGGACGCGGTGATTACCCTCAAGCAGGGCGTGGGCCGTCTGATTCGTGATACCGACGATCGCGGCGTGCTGGTGATTTGTGACCAGCGGCTGGTGTCGCGTCCGTATGGCGGTCTGTTCCTTAATAGCCTGCCGCCGACACCGCGCACCCGCGATTTACAGCGTGCGATTGACTTTGTGCGTCCGCCAGAGCAGCACTAATTTGTGCCAGGCTGTGGTAAGATGCGCGCCATTTTGATTCTCTGAGGTTGTTATGTCCGCCCGAATTTTAGCCCTGGACACTGCGACAGAAGCCTGTTCTGCCGCGCTGCTGAATCAGCAGCAGATCGATGCCCGCTTCGAAATCGCGCCCCGCGATCATACTCAACGTATTCTGCCGCTGGTGCAGGAATTGCTGCAGGCGCAGTCGCTGGCGCTGAGCGCGCTGGACGCGCTGGCGTTTGGCCGCGGGCCCGGCAGTTTTACCGGCGTGCGCATCGGCATTGGCATCGCGCAGGGCCTGGCGCTGGGCGCAAATCTGCCGATGATTGGCGTATCCTCGCTGGCAACCATGGCGCAGGGCGCCTGGCGTTTGACCGGGGCAACGCGCGTGCTGGCGGCGATTGATGCGCGCATGGGTGAAGTCTACTGGGCAGAATATCAGCGTGATGAGCAGGGCGAGTGGCAGGGCGCTGAGAGCGAAGCCGTACTCAAGCCGGAAGCGGCACAGGCGCGCATCGCGCAGCTGAGCGGCGAGTGGGCCACCGTCGGCACCGGCTGGCAGGCTTATCCGCAGCTGCTGGCTGGCACGACCGGGGCACAACTGCTGACCACCACGGTCACGCTGCCTGCCGCAGAAGATATGCTGCCGCTGGCGCTCAGCGCCTGGCAGCGCGGCGATAGCGTGGCGGTGGAAAATGCTGAGCCGGTTTATCTGCGCAATGAAGTGGCATGGAAAAAATTGCCGGGGCGCTAGGCGCCTACGCAACTTATTTTTGCGCCTTCAGTCTAACGGAGAAATAACAGGAGAAGTGCTATGCCAATTAGTCGTAAAGGGATGTCTGGCGCTCTGTTAGCCTGTGCGCTGTTGCTCAGCGGCTGCGTGTCAGTGCCGGATGCCATTAAAGGGAGTTCTCAGCTTCCACAGCAGGATTTATTACGCGTGATGAATGCGCCGCAGCTGTATGTCGGCCAGGAGTCGCGCTTCGGCGGCAAAGTCGTGAAGGTGACCAACCTCAACGGCCTGACCCGGCTGGAAATTGCCACTCAGCCGCTGGATGACAGCGCGCGACCGCGCCTCGGTGCTGCCTCCATTGGCCGCATTTATGCGGACATTCATGGCTTTGTTGATCCGATCGACGTCAATAATCAGTACGTCACGGTGCTGGGCAACATCAAAGGCACCGAGAAAGGGGAAATTGGCAAAGCCAGTTACACCTTTGTGGTGATTGATGTGCGCGGTTATCAGCGCTGGCATCTGACTCAGCAGGTGATGACGCCGCCGCAGCCGATCGATCCGTGGATTTGGTACGGGCCGACGCGTCGCCATCCCGGCTATTGGGGCCCTAATCCCTACTGGGGCATGAACACCGGCGGTCCGGCGCAGGTCGAGACCATTCTTACCGAATAGCGCTAAACAGGTTTTTTTACGGCCCGGTCGCGGTGCTCGCGAACGGGCCTTTTTATTGGGCGCGCAACCGATGCGCGAAATTTAGTGATGCGCCTCGCAACCTGAAAATGCCGGAACAGGCAAACTGGTACAATCAGTTAAAATATTGTTAACAACACTGATTGCAGAGGCGGCGATGGCTACGCAACAAGAATATCGGGGTGAATCTTTGAACAAGGTTTGGCTGAAACGCTATCCGCCAGATGTACCAGCGGAAATTAACGCAGACCGTTATCCCTCTTTGGTCGATCTTTTCGAACACGCAGCGCAACGTTATGCCGATCAGGTGGCTTTCATTAACATGGGCCAGCCAATGACTTACCGCCAGCTGGAGCAGCAGAGCCGTGCTTTTGCGGCCTGGCTGCAACAGGGATTAGGCTTGCAGCAGGGCGATCGCGTCGCGCTGATGATGCCGAATCTGCTGCAGTATCCGGTGGCGCTGTTTGGCGTCCTGCGTGCCGGTATGGTGGTGGTGAATGTTAATCCGTTGTACACGCCGCGCGAGCTGAAGCACCAGCTTAACGACAGCGGTGCCAGTGCGATTGTCATTGTCTCCAACTTCGCCCATACGCTGGAAAAAGTGGTCGCGGAAACCCCGGTTAAGCACGTGATGCTGACGCGCATGGGCGATCAGCTGGCGCCGGTAAAAGCCACGCTGGTGAACTTCGTCGTTAAATATGTGAAAAAGCTGGTACCGAAATACCATCTGCCAGGGGCGGTACCGTTCCGTCATGCGCTGCAGCAGGGCGAGCAGATGAGCTATCATCGTCCTGTCATCAATAATCAGGATCTGGCATTTCTGCAGTACACCGGCGGCACCACCGGCGTGGCGAAAGGCGCCATGCTGACCCACGGCAACATGCAGGCTAATCTGGAGCAGACCAAAGCCACCTACGGTAAACTGCTGCGCGCCGGTCAGGAGCAGGTGGTAACCGCGCTGCCGCTTTATCACATCTTTGCCCTGACGGTGAACTGTCTGCTGTTCCTCGACCTGGGCGGCACCAACCTGCTGATTACCAACCCGCGCGATATTCCCGGCTTCGTT
Source organism: Type-C symbiont of Plautia stali (assembly GCF_059730935.1). NCBI lineage: Bacteria > Pseudomonadati > Pseudomonadota > Gammaproteobacteria > Enterobacterales > Enterobacteriaceae > Type-C symbiont of Plautia stali. The sequence goes on from NZ_AP035923.1 coordinate 1,953,797, forward strand.
AAAGAGCTGAGCAAATTTCCCTTTACCGCCATCACCGGTGTTAATACGTTGTTCAACGCCCTGCTGAACGATGCCAATTTTAACCAGCTGGACTTCTCCACACTGCGTCTGTCTGCCGGTGGCGGCATGGCGGTGCAGAAAGCGGTGGCCGAGCGCTGGGAGAAACTCACCGGGCACTATTTGCTGGAGGGCTACGGACTCACCGAATGCTCACCGCTGGTGTCGGTTAATCCGTATGATATTACCTGCCACACCGGCAGCATCGGTTTGCCGGTTCCGTCGACGGACGTGCGTATTGTCGATGATGAAGATCGCGACGTACCGCCGGGCGAACCGGGTGAACTGTGCATTCGCGGGCCGCAGGTCATGATTGGCTACTGGCAGCGGCCGGATGCCAGCGAGGAAGTGCTGAAAAATGGCTGGCTGCACACCGGTGATATTGTTACCGTGGACGCTGAAGGGTTTATCCGCATCGTCGATCGTAAAAAAGACATGATACTGGTGTCCGGCTTTAACGTGTATCCTAACGAAATCGAAGATGTGCTGATGCAGCACGCCAAGGTGCGCGAAGCGGCGGCGATTGGCGTGCCGAGCGATCTCTCCGGCGAAGCGGTGAAAGTGTGCATCGTGAAAAAAGATCCGTCGCTGACGAAAGAGGAAGTGCTGGATCATTGTCGCCGTCAGCTCACCGGCTATAAAGTGCCGAAGATTATCGAGTTTCGTGATGAGTTGCCGAAGACCAACGTCGGTAAAATTTTACGTCGCGAATTGCGCGACGAGGCGAAGCGTGAAGCGTAGTACTGGCTTCCGCTGAATGCTCAGGTTAACGCCGGCACCGTCCGGCGTTTTTATTGCTTTTAACATGGAGCGCTGTGCGAGGTTTGTCGCAGCGAGAAAGACAACGTGAATTACACCCTGATCGACCACAATGACCAGCTGGCCACCGTATGCCAGCAGGCCCGTCAGCATCGCGCCGTGGCGCTGGATACCGAATTCGTGCGCACCCGCACGTACTATCCGCAGCTTGGCCTGATCCAGCTCTTCGATGGCGAGCAACTGGTTCTGATCGATCCGTTAACCATCAGCGACTGGGCGCCGTTTGTTGCGCTGCTGCAGGATCGTCAGCTGACCAAGTTCCTGCACGCCGGCGGGGAAGACCTCGAAGTCTTCCTGCATCGTTTCGGCTGCCTGCCGGAGCCGATGATCGATACGCAGATTCTGGCCGCTTTCGCCGGGCAGCCGCTGTCGTGGGGCTTTGCGGCGATGGTCAATCATTTCAACCAGATTGAGCTGGATAAGAGCGAAGCGCGCACCGACTGGCTGGCGCGTCCGCTTACCGAGCGGCAGTGTCAGTACGCTGCGGCCGATGTGGCTTATCTGCTGCCGATCGCCCATCAGCTGGTGGCGCAGACCGAAGCGGCAGGCAACATGGCGGCGGCGCTGAGTGAATGCGCTACGCTGTGTCAGCGCCGTCTTGACGTACTGCAGCCGGAAGAGGCGTGGCGCGATATCACCAATGCGTGGCAGCTGCGTCCGCGCCAGCTGGCGGTGCTGCAGCGTCTGGCCGCGTGGCGTCTCAACCTCGCCCGGCAGAAAGACATGGCGGTGAATTTTGTGGTGCGCGAAGAGAACCTGTGGAAAGTCGCGCGCTTTATGCCCGGCAGCCTTGGCGAGCTGGATCATCTCGGCCTGAACGGTCACGAAATCCGCTTCCACGGTAAGGCGCTGGTGGCGATGGTGGCAGAGGCGCAGGCGCTGGATGAGGCCGCATTACCGCCGCCGTTGCCTAATCTGATTGACCACGCGCATTACAAGCAGGCGTTCAAAGCGATTAAAGCACTGGTACAGCAGGTGAGTGAGCAGACCGGTTACAGTCAGGAGCTGTTAGCATCACGGCGCCAGATTAACCAGGTGCTTAGCGTGCACTGGGGACTGAAAAGCGCCACGCGTCCGCCGGAACTGCTGGCAGGCTGGCGGGGTGAGGTGTTGAAAGCCGGTATCGACGAGATTTTACACACGCTGTAAGCGGAACGTTTTCCCCTGCGCAACCACGCAGGGGAAAATCAGGAACCCGCTACAATCATTTAGGAACGTCTTCCGTCTCCGGCAGCGTCACGTTGAGCTCGAGGATAGAGATGTCATCCCCTTTCTGATCCAGCTGCACCGTGACCATGTCCGGGTCAATTTTCACGTATTTACAGATCACTTCCAGGATATCGCGCTTCAGCTGCGGCAGATAGTGGGGCTCACTGTCGCCCCTTCTGCGTTCGGCCACGATAATCTGCAGCCTTTCCTTGGCTATGTTGGCTGTGTTCTTCTTACGGGATAAAAAGAAATCAAGTAATGCCATTGGTTATCCCCCGAACAGGCGTTTCAGGAAACCCTTCTTCTCTTCTTCGATAAAGCGGAAGGGGCGTTCTTCGCCAAGCAGGCGATCTACGGTATCAGCGTAAGCTTTACCGGCGTCAGAGTTTGCATCGAGGATCACGGGCTCACCCTGGTTAGACGCGCGCAGCACCGACTGATCTTCCGGAATCACGCCCACCAGAGGAATGCGCAGGATTTCCAGCACGTCTTCCATGCTCAGCATGTCGCCACGCGTTACGCGTCCCGGGTTATAGCGGGTCAGTAACAGGTGCTCTTTTACCGGATCTTCGCTGTTTTCAGCGCGACGTGATTTCGACGAGATGATGCCGAGAATACGGTCTGAGTCACGCACGGAAGAGACTTCCGGGTTGGTGGTAATGATTGCTTCATCCGCGAAGTACAGCGCCATCAGCGCACCGGTTTCGATACCGGCCGGCGAGTCGCAGACGATAAAATCGAAGTCCATTGCCGCCAGGTCGTTCAGCACTTTTTCCACGCCTTCGCGGGTCAGGGCATCTTTATCACGGGTTTGTGAGGCGGGCAGAATATAAAGCTGCTCGGTGCGCTTGTCGCGAATCAGTGCCTGATTCAGCGTCGCATCGCCCTGGATAACGTTGACAAAGTCATACACCACGCGGCGTTCACAGCCCATGATCAGGTCGAGGTTACGCAGACCGATATCGAAATCGATCACCACGGTTTTTTTGCCTTTCTGCGCTAACCCTGTGGCGATGGCCGCGCTTGACGTGGTCTTGCCAACGCCCCCTTTACCCGATGTAACTACAATGATGCGTGCCATAAATGTTGATTTCCTTAACGAAAGAAAAGGGGCCTAATTAAGTGTCTGGATGGTGAGCGCGCCCTCTTTAAGGCACAGGCGCGCGGCTTTACCAAAGAATTCCGCCGGGATCTGGTCCATGATCCAGTATTCGCCGGCAATGGAGACCAACTCTGCTGACAGGTTGGTGCAAAAAATCTGGCAGTCGCGATCGCCGCTGGCACCGGCCAGCGCGCGGCCGCGCATCATGCCGTAAATATGAATGTTGCCGTCTGCCACCAGTTCGGCACCGGCGCTGACGCTGCTGGTGACGATCAAATCGGCGTTGCGCGCGTAAATCTGCTGACCGGAACGCACTGGCGTATTGATGATACGCGTTTTGCTGGCCGGTTCGCTGACCGGTGGCGCGACCGCTTCCGGCTCCGGCGCGGGCGCATCAGCGCGTTTGCGGTTCTCTTTACCCTCTGACAGCACCGGCAGGCCAGCGCGGGCAATCATCTTTTTCAGGGCTTCATCTTTACAGCCGCTCACGCCCACAATGCGTAAGCCGGTGGCACTGACGGCCTGCTGCATCTGCTTCCAGTTGATGTCACCGTTCAGGGCTGACACGTTCAGCACCACCGGCGCGTTGTGCAAAAAAGCCGGGGCCTGGTCGATTTTGTCCTGCAGCGCCTGACGAATCACCTCGGGTTGCGAATGGTGCAGATGAACAACTGACAGGGTAAAACTGCTGCCCTTGAATTCGATTGGCGATTGCGACATCTGTCCTGACTCAGTCCTGTTTTACGACCCTGAAGTAAACGCCGATAAAATCGTCATTAACATCCGCGGGTCAATATTCGAAGTTCTGCAAGCATGTTATAGTTACTGCTATATTCAGGCAAGTGACGCCCTTAGTTAATTCGAGTAAAAAATATGTTTTGTGTGATCTATAGAAGCCCGCAACGTGACCAGACTTATCTGTATGTAGAAAAAAAAGACGATTTTTCGCGCGTCCCGGAAGAACTGCTGCGCGGCTTTGGCAAACCGCAGCTGGCGATGGTGCTGTCCCTCGACCAGCGCGACAGGCTGGCCAACGCTGACATCAATAAAGTGAAGCAGGGTTTAAGCGAACAAGGTTATTATTTGCAGATCCCACCGCCGGTTGAAAGTCTGCTCAACATTCATCTTGAACAGGGTAAAAAAGTTTAATTCAGATTCATCTGTAAAAATATATCCTGTAAATATAATCAGTGCTTCGGCATTAATTTAATTGCTCACCTTAACCCATTATTGTGGGCAATAATCGTTGTCTTAAGCGGCGGACCTGATGAACAGGGGAACGGCTTTTGCCGCTTTCCGTCACGTGCGCCGCGATAAACCCGCTAATATAGTGCTCAGCAGCCTGCCACGTTCCGGCGGCTGATGAGACATCTTCGCCAGCGCGGCTGGCACCTAACACAACTCAAGCAGGGGATTAGCATGTATCAGCATCGTAACTGGCAGGGCGCGCTGTTGGATTATCCGGTCAGCAAAGTGGTGTGCGTCGGCAGCAACTATGCAAAGCATATTAAAGAGATGGGCAGCGCCACCCCGAGTGAGCCGGTGGTGTTTATCAAACCGGAAACCGCGGTGTGCGATTTGCGGCAGCCACTGTCGATCCCGGCCAGCTTTGGTGAGGTGCATCATGAAGTGGAGCTGGCGGTGCTGATTGGCGCTACCCTGAAGCAGGCCAGTGAAGAGCACGTGGCGAAAGCGATTGCCGGTTATGGCGTCGCGCTGGATTTAACGCTGCGCGATTTGCAGGCCGGGTTTAAGAAAGCCGGTCAGCCATGGGAGCGCGCCAAGAGTTTCGATAACTCCTGTCCGCTGTCAGGGTTTATCCCGGCGGCTGAATTCAGCGTCGATCCGCAGGATGCCGAACTCAAACTGGTCATTAACGGCGAGGTGCGCCAGCACGGCACTACGGCAGATATGATCCACAAAGTTCTGCCGCTGATTGCTTACATGAGCCAGTACTTTACGCTGCGCGCCGGTGACGTGGTGCTGACCGGTACGCCTGAAGGCGTGGGCCCGCTGCGCTCCGGCGATAAGCTGGAAGTGTCGCTGGCTGGTCACGGTATCAGCACCCGCGTACTGTAATACTTGCATCACCGCACCTGAAGCTTTATAAGGTGCGGTCTTGTTGCTCAACCCGGACCGCTATCATGACCGACCAACCTTTCTGGCAGACCAAACGCCTGGACCAAATGAACGACGCAGAGTGGGAATCGCTGTGCGACGGCTGTGGACAGTGCTGTCTGAATAAGTTGCAGGATGCGGATACCGATGAGATTTACTTTACCAACGTCGCCTGCAATCAGCTCAACATTAAGACCTGTCAGTGCCGCAATTATGAGCGTCGCTTCGAGTACGAAGAAGATTGCATTAAGCTGACGCGCGAGAATCTCACCACCTTTAACTGGCTGCCGCGCACCTGCGCTTACCGGCTGTTGGGGGAGGGTAAAACGCTGCCAGCGTGGCACCCGCTGATTGCCGGGTCGAAGAAGGCGATGCATGCTCAGCGTATTTCGGTGCGATACATCGCGGTGCGCGAGAGTGAAGTGCGCGACTGGGAAGAACACATTATTGACCGGCCGGATCGGAACGGCTGATAACGCAACAGGCAGCCGCGGCTGCCTGTTTTGTCTGAGACTTAGTTTGACTGGGAATCAGCGACCAAACAGATCGCGACGTTTTGCTTTGAACGGTTGCGCAATCAGCACCAGAATGCCCACCAGCAGATAAGCGGCAAAAATCACGATCATCCACTGCGGCATGCTCCAGGTCAGGAAAGTCCATCCGCGTTCGGCGCAGTCACCGCTGGCGACAAATACCGCCGGCAGCCATTTATCCAGCGGCAGCCAGCTCGGGAAGCGAGCAGCAAAATCGCAGGTCACAAACGGGTTGGGATGCAGCTGAATCATGGTGTGCTCATAAGAGAGGCGTACCCCTTCATAAGCGCTGTAGAGCCAGATGGCAATGCCTGCCCAGCGCAGCGGCGTTTTAGGCGCAATTGCACCCACCAGGCCGGCGCCCATGACGCCAAACAGCGCACAACGCTCATAGATACACATTACGCAGGGTTGCAGTCCCATCACGTGCTGAAAGAACAGCGCAACCAGTTCAAAAACCAGGGCGGTCAGGGCCATTAATAACCAGGCACCGCGTCCGCGTGAGCATTGATTCAAGTATCGCAACATATTGCTTTTCCCGTAGCCGTTAATGCATCGCAGTGTAAACCAAAAGCGTACCCGTGCCAGCCAGGCAGGGGGAAAAAATCATGTATAAAAATGACTTATCCCTGATCCACGCCAAAAAATCGTGGCTTTTAGCACACGGCATCAAAAGCGCCCACGCAAGCGCAGCGTAACCCACGGCTTTTTTCGCTGCGCAGCGGCTGAATTTTGCGCCAGCGCGCGCTTTTAATCCGCTGGCAGGCTATTTCCGCTATGACCCCTCTGGTATGATGAGTGCCATTACGACAAAGAAAGCAACGAGAAATAAATGCTATGGTGATTAAGGCACAGAGCCCTGCAGGATTCGCTGAAGAGTACATAATTGAAAGCATCTGGAACAGCCGTTTTCCGCCGGGATCGATTCTTCCTGCTGAACGTGAGCTTTCTGAACTGATCGGCGTGACCCGCACCACTCTGCGTGAAGTGCTGCAGCGGCTGGCTCGTGATGGCTGGCTGACCATTCAGCATGGTAAACCCACCCGCGTCAATGATTTCTGGGAAACGTCTGGTCTTAATATCCTCGAAACGCTCGCCCGTCTTGACCACGACAGTGTGCCGCAGTTAATTGATAACCTGCTGTCAGTGCGCACCAATATCGCGTCGATCTTTATCAGTCGCGCGCTGCGCCATCATCCGGATAAGGCGCGTGAAGTGCTGGAGAGTGCGCTGAGCGAGGAAGATCAGGCTGAAGCCTATACCGAGCTGGATTACCGCGTGTTTCGCGGCCTGGCCTTTGCTTCCGGCAACCCGATTTACGGCCTGATTCTCAACGGTCTGAAAGGGCTGTACACCCGCGTTGGCCGCCATTACTTCTCAAATCCGGAAGCGCGTGAACTGGCGCGTAACTTTTATCGTCAGCTGGCGGATCTGTGTGGCAAACAGCCGACGCAGGATCAGATCGTCGACAGCGTGCGTAACTACGGCCGCCGCAGCGGTGAAATCTGGCACAGTATGCAGAAAAGCATGCCGGATGATTTGAGCAGTAAGCGTTAAGTTTGCCCTGCCAGGTACGGTTTTAGCCGGGCACAATTTTGACTGACCTGACGCGTCGGCTGATGCAAGGGCAATCCGCAGCGCTGAGGCTTTTACGTTGCGCCAGGAGATTCCCGTGGGAAGCGGGAATCAGGCCGGGCCGGTCAGGATGACCGATACCGGCCGGTCCGTAAGGCGTAACGTAAACGCCGCAGGTACCGCGTAGCGGCGCGAGGACCTGGCCCGGCAGCAGCCGATGCGGCAGGTCCAGCGCAACCCTGCGCGTTTTATCTTCCTCTCAAAGCGCCGGTCCGCGCGCCGGACAGCGATCCAGCAGCTCCACGCTGCCATCTTCGTTCTGCTGTTCCAGATTGACATCAAAACCCCACAGCCGATGCACATGCTTCAGCACATCGCGACGGCTCTTATCGAGCGGGGCGCGCTGCTGCGGCACATAGCGCAGCGTCAGCGAACGGTCACCGCGCAGGTCAACGTTGTACACCTGGATATTCGGCTCCAGATTGCTCAGATTGTACTGCGCCGACAGCTGCTGACGAATCGCACGATATCCCGCCTCATCATGAATGGCGGCAATCTCAAGATAGTTATTGCGATCGTCGTCCATCACCGTAAACAGACGGAAATCCCGCATCACTTTCGGCGACAGGAACTGACTGATGAAGCTCTCGTCTTTAAATTCGCGCATGGCGAAATGTAGCGTCTTCAGCCAGTCGGAGCCGGCGATGTCCGGGAACCAGTAGCGATCTTCCTCGGTTGGCGACTGACAGATGCGCTTGATGTCCTGGAACATGGCAAAGCCCAGCGCATACGGGTTGATACCGTTATACCACTGGCTGCTATACGGCGGCTGATACACCACGTTGGTATGACTGTGCAGGAACTCCATCATAAAGCGTTCCGACACTTTGCCCTCATCGTACAGGTGATTCAGGATGGTGTAGTGCCAGAAGGTCGCCCAGCCTTCATTCATCACCTGGGTCTGTTTCTGCGGGTAAAAATACTGGCTGACTTTACGCACAATGCGCAGCACTTCACGCTGCCACGACTCCAGCAGTGGCGCGTTCTTTTCCATAAAGTACAGCAGGTTTTCCTGCGGCTCAGAGGGATAGCGCGCCGCCTCGACCTGAGTAAACTCTTTCTCTTTGCGTGGCAGGGTGCGCCACAGCGTATTGACCTGGCTCTGCAGATACTCTTCCCGGCTTTTCTGCCGCGCTTTCTCTTCCTGCAGCGAAATCTTTTGCGGGCGTTTATAGCGATCGACGCCATAGTTCATCAGCGCATGACAGGAGTCCAGCAGCCGCTCGACCTCTTCCACGCCATAACGCTCTTCGCAATCAGAAATGTAGTTACGCGCGAACAGCAGGTAATCGACAATCGAGCTGGCATCGGTCCAGCTGCGGAACAGGTAGTTGTTTTTGAAGAAAGAGTTGTGGCCATAGCAGGCGTGCGCCATCACCAGCGCCTGCATGGTCATGGTGTTCTCTTCCATCAGGTAAGCGATACAGGGATTCGAGTTAATGACGATTTCATACGCCAGTCCCTGCTGACCGTGTTTGTAGCGCTGCTCGGTTTCGATGAACTTCTTGCCGAACGACCAGTGGGCATAATTGATGGGCATCCCCACGCTGGAGTACGCATCCATCATCTGCTCGGAGGTGATCACTTCAATTTGGTGCGGGTAGGTATCGAGCCCATAGCTTTTGGCCACGCGGTCGATCTCCGCCAGGTAGACATCAAGCAGTTCAAAGGTCCAGTCGGGACCGTCACTGAGTCGTTTGCTGTTGCGGGTTGGCTCGTCAAACATTGTCGTCATAGCGCACCTCTGTTTTGCAAGCGGCAGGCAACAGAGTGTCACCTGTCACGATCGTTTAAGGCTTCATCCTGAGAAAGACAGCCCAAAAAAACTGAGCGAACACTTCAATGATAGTCCACTGTCGCTTATCCGATGCGGGAACTCAATCGAATTCTTTTGGTACAAAATCATCATAATAGGCGTGCTTTGGTAGCTAATAAGGTGATGTGTTATCTGAGTGATAAATTGCAGCATTAAATCCTGTTTATAAGCGCGCGATATGACTGCGGCGCTTTCTCCTGAAAAAAGTGAGATGCTCTGCCTTTCGCATAATAATTCGCTGGTTAACGCTTTTAAGGCACAAAAAACTCTGATTTTGGCGCGACCGCATGATTTCAGTGTGCAGTTAAGTGAAAAACATGTGAAATGAAAGGGTCGAATGTAATATCAGTTCAGCCATCGGGTTATGCTAAACCCGATGGTGATATCAGTTAATTATGCTTTTCTCGATGAGGGGCTTATGCGCGTAGTCATTCTGGGTAGTGGTGTCGTAGGGGTAGCCAGTGCGTGGTATCTGGCGCAGGCGGGGCATGACGTCACCGTAATCGATCGCCAGCCCGGCGCGGCGTTGGAAACCAGTGCCGGCAATGCCGGGCAGATTTCGCCCGGCTATGCGGCACCCTGGGCGGCGCCCGGTGTACCGCTCAAGGCGGTAAAGTGGATGTTTCAGAAACACGCACCGCTGGCGGTGCGACTTGACGGCAGCAAGTTCCAGCTGGAGTGGATGTGGAATATGCTGCGCAACTGCGACATGCGTCACTACCAGGAAAACAAGGGCCGTATGGTGCGCATCGCCGAATACAGCCGCGACTGCCTGAAGGCACTGCGCAGCAGCACCGGCATCGTCTATGAAGGGCGCCAGGGCGGCACTTTGCAGCTGTTCCGCACGCAGCAACAGTTTGACAGCGCCAGCAAAGACATCGCGGTGCTGCGTGAAGCGGGTGTGCCTTATGAGCTGCTGGAAGCGCATCAGCTGCACAGCGTAGAGCCGGCGCTGGCAGGTACCGCGCACAAGCTGACCGGCGGCCTGCGCCTGCCGAATGACGAAACCGGTGACTGCCAGCTGTTTACCCAGCGGCTGGCGGCAATGGCAGCCGCAGCCGGCGTCACTTTCCGTTACGACACGTCAGTGGATCAGCTGTTGCGCGAAGGCAATCGCATCTATGGCGTGAAGTGCGGCGATGAGGTCATCAAAGCCGATGCTTACGTTGTGGCGTTTGGCTCTTACTCCACGGCGCTGCTGAAAGACATCGTGTCGATTCCGGTCTATCCGCTGAAAGGCTATTCCCTGACTATCCCGATCAAAGATCCGCAGGGCGCGCCGGTTTCCACCATTCTGGATGAGACCTATAAAGTGGCGGTGACACGCTTTGATGACCGCATTCGCGTCGGTGGCATGGCCGAAATCGTTGGTTTTAACACCAAACTGTTGCCGGCACGACGTGAAACGCTGGAGATGGTGGTCCGCGATCTCTATCCTGAAGGCGGGTATGTTGAACAGGCTACGTTCTGGACCGGACTGCGCCCGATGACGCCGGATGGCACGCCCATTGTCGGGCGCACGCCGCTGACCAATCTCTGGCTGAACACCGGGCACGGTACGCTGGGCTGGACGATGGCCTGTGGTTCCGGCCAGTTGCTGGCCGATCTGATTTCGGGACGTAAACCGGCCATCGCCGCCGACGACTTGTCTGTGCTGCGTTATCTGCCGGGCTTTGCGGCCCCGGCATCGCCGCTGCGTAATGCCAGCGCGACGCGCTGATACTTCAGGGAGAGTAAAAACATGTCACGTCCTACGGGTGCCACCATTAATCAACAGGCGCTGCGCCACAATCTGGCGATTGTGCGTCAGGCGGCACCGCACGCGCGCGTCTGGTCGGTGGTGAAGGCCAATGCCTACGGCCACGGCATTGCCCGCGTATGGCAGAGTCTGGCGGAGACCGACGGTTTCGCGCTGCTGAATATGGAAGAGGCGATCCTGCTGCGCGAGCAGGGCTGGAAAAAGCCAATTCTGCTGCTGGAAGGCTTCTTTCACGCCGATGACCTGACGCTGATCGATCGCTATCGCCTGACCACCAGCGTACATAGTAACTGGCAGATTCAGGCGCTGGCGAAGGCGCAGCTGTCGGCGCCAGTCGATGTTTATCTGAAGATCAACAGCGGCATGAACCGTCTCGGTTTTCGTCCGGAACAGGCGCAGGCGGCCTGGCACAAGCTGCGTGCGTTGCCCAACGTGGGGGAAATGACGCTGATGGCGCACTTTGCCGATGCGGAAAACCCGCAGGGGCTGGTGGAGCCGATGCAGCGCGTCGAACAGGCGGCGGAAGGGCTAAACTGTCCGCGTTCGCTTGCCAACTCCGCGACCACGCTGTGGCATCCGCAGGCGCATTTTGACTGGGTGCGGCCCGGCATTATTCTTTATGGCGCGTCACCGAGCGGCGACTGGCAGGATATCGCCAGTACCGGTCTGCAGCCGGTCATGACGCTCAGCAGTGAAATTATTGGCATACAGCAGATCAGTGCCGGCGAGGGCGTTGGCTACGGTTATCGTTACCACGCGGCCGCGCCACAGCGTATCGGTATTGTGGCCTGTGGCTATGCTGACGGCTATCCGCGCCATGCGCCAACCGGTACGCCAGTCAGCGTTGATGGCATCCGCACGCAAACGCTCGGGGCGATCTCAATGGACATGATGATGATTGACCTCGAACCCTGCCCGCAGGCGGGTATCGGATCGCGCGTGGAGCTGTGGGGCAACGAGGTGAAAATTGATGAGGTGGCGAAAGCCGCCGGAACGGTAGGCTACGAGCTGATGTGCGCGCTCGCGCCGCGCGTCCCGGTCACGCTTAGTTAAGCGCTGTCACTGTACCACGCATGTTCTTACTGCAGCGCCAGGCGATCAGCGCCAGCGCTGCACCCACCAGCATCATCAGCGCTAACGCTGATTTCTCCGCCACCGGCAGCGCCACCATCGCCAGGCTGCCGCCCGCACCGCCCGCCATCTGAATAAATCCCTGCAGCGCCGACGCCACACCCGCCTGCTGCTGATAGGGCTCCAGCGCATAGCTGGTGGCCGGACCGACGGTGAAGGCCAGGCCGGCCACCGAGATCGCCACCGGAATCATGTACAGCGACCAGTGGGTTTGCCAGGCCGCAGGTAACAGCGTCATCCCCGCCACCAGCAGCAGCGCACCGAGCAGCATGGTGACAAACCCCATGGCGAGACAAAACGGGCGGCCCGCCTTGCGAATGGTTTTATTAACAAAGGCACTCACCAGCATGATCCAGAAACCATTGGCACCAAAGGCAAAGGAGAACTGCAGCGGCGTCAGGCCACCTTCGGTCATCAACACGTGCGGCGCCAGCGAAACGTAGGTCAGCACCATGCCGAGCGCGCCCGCGTTGGCAAAGGCGAAAGCGAGAAAGCGCGGCTGCCGGGCGATGGCAGCATACTGCGCCAGTGGCAGCCCTTTAACGCGCAGCGTGTTCGCCGGACGCGTTTCCGGCAGTGCGACCACCACAATAATGGCAATCACCAGCGCATAACCGCACAGGAACCAGAAGGGCGCACGCCAGCCATAGGCTTCCGCCAGAATACCGCCGAGCAGCGGTGCCAGCGCCGGCACGATGTTCAGCGCGCCATTGAGGAAACCATAAGCGCGCGCCGCGGCATCGCCGCTCAGCCGATCGCGCACGCCGCTAAATGCCACCACCGCGCTACAGCATACCGCGCAGCCCTGAATCAGGCGCGCCAGGAAGAACACCGGCCACACGGTGGCGGTTGCGGCCACTGCGCTGCCGATGATGTAAAGCGCGAGGCCGATCAGCGCGATCGGCTTACGGCCAAAATTATCCACCAGCGGACCGGTGACCAGCTGACCTATACCCATCACCAGCAAAAACAGCGGAATGGTGGTCTGGATCAGACTGACCGGGCTGTTAAGACCTTCGGCAATCTGCGGCAGCGTGGGGAGGTAGAGATCGATGCCCAGCGGTGCCAGCAGCACCAGGCTCAAAAGGAGTAGGGTAAACTTTTGCATTACGAACCAGTAACGTCCTGTTAAACAGGCGAGAAGGGTAATGAGTCTGCGACCAAAAAGAAAGGGCTAAAACGAAAAGGCGATGTCTGCCGGGACGGCGCAGACATCGCGTCGAGGGTATCAGTAAGCACCGTCGCGGCGCAGCACCACGCCAGCGGTTTTGAACAGAATGGCGATGTCGGTCCACAGCGCCCAGTTCTTCACGTACCAGGAGTCAAAATAGACGCGCGTGTCGTAGTCAATATCGTTACGCCCGCTGACCTGCCACAGACCGGTCATGCCCGGTTTGGCCATCAGATAGTAGTCGACATCGCCCGCGTAGCGTTCCAGCTCAGCTTCAATCACCGGACGCGGTCCCACCAGACTCATTTCGCCACGAATCACGTTCCACAGCTGGGGCAGTTCATCCAGGCTGGTCTTACGCAGGAAGCCACCGATTTTGGTGATGCGCGGATCATTCTTCAGTTTGAAATCACGATCCCACTCAGCGCGCGCTTCGGCACTGGTGGCCAGCAGATTCTGCAGCACTTCCTGCGAGTTGGTCACCATTGAACGGAACTTCAGGCACTTAAACTTCACGCCATCCTGACCGACGCGCTCGTGGCCGTAAATAGCGTTACCGCCATCGCGCTTCACCATCCAGCACAGCAGACCGAACACCGGGGCAAGAAACAGCAGCAGCAGTGAGGCAACCACCACGTCGAAAGTGCGCTTGAGGAAACGCGAGGAGCGTTTCGCCAGGTTGTTACTGACGCGCAGGATCATCACTTCATGGCTGAAGATAAATGACATATCGGTGCCATACAGCGGCACACCGCGCAGCGTAGGGATAACCGAAATTGAGCGGCATTTCATCTTGGACAGAAACTTCAGCCATTTATCGCGCACCACCTGCTGTTCAAATTCGGTGGCGACGATAAATTGCGTGTTGTCACGGTCCATGGTTTGCCAGTTGATGTCTTTCCAGGTAATAACCGGCACGCCGTTAACACTTTCCTGGTGAGGCTCATCATCCAGCGAGATAAACGCCTGCACGTTATAGCCCAGAATCTCCTCGCTCTGCAGCGCTGCGTAGGCTTCCATGGCGTTTTTACCGGAGCCGATGATAATGGTCTCTTTCTGCCACTGGCCAGCGCGATTGATGGCACGCTTCACGCCGGCGCGCATCAGCGGCAGCAGCAGCAGGGCATAGGTCCAGCTAAACACCCACACCATGCGCGAGAAGTCCCATTTGGAAAAGGCAATCAGCGCCAGATCCAGCAGCGAAAACACAAACAGCGTTTTGACGATTTCTTTCAGCTCAAACCAGAACGGTTTGCGGTAGGTGTAGTGGCGCATACGCACCCAGAACCAGGCCGTGCACAGCACTGACAGGCCTAACTGTGCGACAAAGCGGTATTCAATTTGCTGCGGCGGAATAAAACTGTCCAGTTCTCCCCAAATACCCTGGACGGTGGCCGCGGATAAAAATAATGCCAGGTTCAGTGCAATTAAATCCGAAAAGCTGAGTGCCACTTTCGCGATGAGATTTTTGCGCAGTCCGCTCCACGAGCGGGTTGCATCGTTCATTACCAATGTACTTGCCATAAAACCTGCTCTCTTTTCTTAAGTAAAAGATGGCCTGACCAGAATCAAGTACGCGCTCAGGAGTCGTCCGCTGAAAGCAGAAATAAAATAATATTCAGCGAGATATGAGTCAGTGCTGCCATAAGCGCTGCATGGAAAGGGCCGTTTGAGACGTGATTTACGTCACGAAAAGCTGCAGCAACGTTTAAGAGTATGCAGGAGTTATTTGACAGAGTTAATATGGAAAGAGTCTGAAAAAACAATATTTGATTAAACTATAAACTGCCTAATCTGTTGAAAAATAATCTTAAAAGTAAAAGGTGCCATGAAATAACAGACTATTTTAAGACTACTTTTCGGAATGACCGCCAGTCAAAGTGAATGGCGGTGAGGAAAATATCAGGCCGGTTTTTTCAATACCCAGCGGTCTTGCTGCTTGTCATAGTGGCCGATTTGCAGATCAACCGGTTCGCCATCAATCCACGCCGGTACGCTGGTTTCATGATCCCAGCCGTCGAGCTGATAACTCAGGCCGGGGTTGGTATGGCAGGGGATGCCGACGGTATCCAGCTTCTCCACATCCATTACTGCATCGACGATCTCGTAACGACCAATCTTCACCACGTGTCCCATCATCTTCTCCCGTTTGCTGGGTGGAATAGTGATCATAGACGCTGACACGCAGTTTACGAGCGATACGGCCTCAGATTATTCCTTCTCTTCCCGCACGCGCACCCCGATTTTGACGATTTGGTTATCCTCTTTTTCCGCCACCGTCCACGTCAGCTGGTTCCACTCGACCTGATCTCCCACCACCGGCGTGCTGCCGAGCAGACCCATAATCAACTGGCCGAGCGACTGCTGATCGTTGGTCTCTTCATCGAGCTCCAGGCCATAGATCTGTGCGACATCGCGCAGGCGCGCCTCGGCATCAAGGATAAAGTCACCAAAGAAGCGCTGATCCAGCGCCACCGGCGGCGTCTGGCTGAACATTTTGCCCAGCGCCGGCAGATCGCGCTCGCGGCCAATAACGCACAGCACGTCACCCTCTTTCAGACGCGTATTGCCGTTGGGGTGCATCAGCGCGTTATCGCGGAACAGGGCGGCAATGCGCGTTTCGCGCGGCATTTGCAAATCGCGCAGCGCGGCGCCGACGCACCATTTGTCGGCGCTGAGCTGATAAACGAACTGCTCCCACGGATTTTCCGGATGGATATCCAGCCCGACGCGGCTGATGGGCGATGCGGTCGGCGGTACCACCACCTTAGCCCGTTTAGCGGCATAGCCCAGCGACGTGCCCTGCAGCATCAGAGATACCAGTACCACAAAGAAGGCGATATTGAAGTAGAGTTTGGAATTCTCCAGCCCGGCCATCATCGGGAACACCGCGAGGATGATCGGCACCGCACCGCGCAGGCCTACCCAGCTGATAAAGATGCGTTCACGTCCGGTAAAGCCTTTAAACGGCAGCAGCCCGACCAGAATCGACAGCGGACGCGCCACCAGAATCAGCCACAGTGAGAGAATCATCGCCGGCAGCGCGATATGCCACAGATCAGACGGCGTCACCAGCAAGCCGAGCACGATAAACATACCAATCTGGCTCAGCCAGGCCATCCCGTCGAAAGTCTGCAGAATGCCGTGGCGGTTACGAATCGGGCTGTTGCCCAGCAGAAAACCACACAGATACACCGCCAGAATGCCGCTGCCTTCCATCACTGTGGTCAGAGCAAACACAATGATGCCGCCGCTCAGTGCCAGCAGCGGATAGAGCCCTTGTGCCAGGCTGATGCGGTTGATCAGTTGCTGCAGCGCCCAGCCGCCGCCCAGTCCGAGCACAATGCCCAGGCCGAACTGCTGCACCAGATGCACCACAAACATCCAGCTCAGGCCGCTCTGCCCCTGCTGGATCATGTCGATTAGCGTAATGGTAAGAAACACCGCCATCGGATCGTTGCTGCCTGATTCAATCTCCAGCGTGGAACTGACACGCTCGTTGAGCCCTTTGTCGCCCAGCAGTGAAAACACCGCTGCGGCGTCGGTCGAGCCGATAATGGCGCCAATCAGAAAGCCCTGCATCAGATCGAGCTTAAACAGCCAGGCCGCAGCCAGACCGGTGAGACCGGCGGTAATCATCACGCCAACGGTGGCCAGCGACAGCGCCGGACCAAGCGCTACCTTGAACGAGCTGGCCTTGGTGCGCATGCCGCCGTCGAGCAGAATGATGGCCAGCGCCAGGTTGGACACCAGATAGGCCACCGGATAGTTATCAAAGGCAATACCGCCGATGCCGTCCACGCCGGTCAGCATCCCCAGCGCCAGGAAGATCACCAGAATCGGGATACCGAGACGCGACGAGAAGGAACTCAGCAGAATACTTGCTGCGACCAGCACGGAACCAATAATGAACAAACTGTAAATCATGCTGGCATTCAACGGCGTTCTCCTGCGGCGGGGCATAAAAAAGCAAATTGCGGGCAATTCACACAGACAAGGTGAAAAGATAATGCCTTATCAATAGCTTGTCAGCGGTTAATTGCACATTTTTTCATTCTGTGGCGCGCTATCCCATAGAAGGTTAAATCCGCACAGAAAAACAGCAGGGTTTTCAGAGGGGTTAAGCCGGGCGGGGGAAAGAAAAAGCCGGTCGGTGACCGGCTGGTAAACTCAGGCTTCAGCGACCTGTTTATGGAAAAGCTCACGAAATACCGGGTAGATGTCTTCCGGCTCGCGGATGTGCTGAATGGCAAAGTTATCAAACATCGCCTGCAGATGCTCATACTCGCGCCACAGGGTTTGGTGCGCCCGTCGGGTAATCTCAATGTAGCTGTAGTAGCGCACCACCGGCAGGATATGCTTCGCCAGAATTTCATGACACAACGGTGAGTCATCCGCCCAGTTATCGCCGTCCGAGGCCTGCGCCGCATAGATATTCCACTGCGACGGGTCATAACGCTCTTTCACCACTTCGTCCATCAGCTTAAGCGCGCTGGAGACGATAGTGCCGCCGGTCTCCTGCGAGTAGAAGAACTCCTGTTCATCGACTTCTTTCGCCTGAGTATGGTGACGGATATACACCACATCGACGTTTTTGTAAGTCCGGCTGAGGAACAGATAGAGCAGGATATAAAAGCGTTTCGCCATATCCTTGGTTGCCTGGTCCATCGAGCCGGAAACGTCCATTAAGCAGAACATTACCGCCTGGCTGGACGGTTCAGGCCGCTTCTCGAAATTCTTGTAACGCAGGTCAAAGGTGTCGATAAACGGCACGCGCTCAATGCGCGCCCGCAGTTCAGCGATCTCTTTGCGCAGCCGCTCCTCTTCCAGCAGTTGCGCCGGCTCGCTGTTTTCGACTTCACTCAGTGTGGCTTCCAGTTCGTGCAGCATGCGACGCTTGCCTGCGGTCATGGCGGTTCGTCGCGCCAGCGAGTTTTGCAGCGAGCGCACCACGCTGATATTGGCCGGCACGCCATTCGAGGTGAAGCCCGCGCGGTGAGTTTTGTACTCATTGAGCTGGCGATGCTGATTTTTGCGCAGGTTAGGCAGCGCTAAATCTTCAAACAGCAGGTCGAGGTACTCATCCTTCGATATCTGAAACACGAACTCGTCCTGACCTTCTCCGTCCTGGCTGGCATTGCCCTGACCGCTCCCGCCGCCACCGCCGCCCTGTGGCCGCTCAATGCGGTCGTTTTGCACAAAGTGGTCGTTCCCCGGATGCACGCGATGGCGGCTGCCGCCGCGCCCCTGATGGAAAATCGGCTCGTTGATGTCGTCAACAGGAATCGACACCGATTCGCCACTCTCCACGTCGGTGACCGAACGCTTGTTGATGGCCTCGGAGATCGACTGTTTGATTTGCGACTTATAACGGCGCAAAAAGCGCTGCCGGTTGACCGCACTTTTATTCTTGCCGTTAAGACGCCGATCGATGAAATAGGCCATAAATTCCCCCAAACTACGCTGTAAGCCAGGCCGGAACGGGTCCGGCCTCCTCAGGCGGCATGTGGATGCCGCGTAGCTTACCGCTGTCGATTATGACGATTTGCGCACGCGCAGATACCATTCACACAGCAGACGCACCTGCTTGCGGGTATAGCCTTTTTCCATCATGCGATCGACAAAATCGTCGTGTTTTTTCTGTTCGTCCGTGGATGTTTTGGTGTTGAACGAAATCACCGGCAACAACTCCTCGGTGTTGGAGAACATTTTCTTCTCGATCACCGTGCGCAGTTTTTCGTAGCTGGTCCAGTTTGGATTGCGTCCGTTATTCTGTGCCCGTGCGCGCAGCACAAAGTTGACAATCTCGTTACGGAAATCTTTCGGGTTACTGATCCCGGCAGGTTTCTCAATCTTTTCCAGCTCGGCGTTGAGTGATTCACGATCGAACAGCTGGCCGGTATCCGGATCGCGGTACTCCTGATCCTGAATCCAGAAATCCGCGTAAGTGACGTAGCGGTCGAAGATGTTCTGACCATACTCCGAATAGGATTCAAGGTAAGCGGTCTGAATCTCTTTGCCAATGAACTCCGCATATTTCGGAATCAGATAGCCTTTCAGGTGTTCCAGATACTTCTCCGCCTGATCCTGCGGGAACTGCTCGCGCTCAATCTGCTGCTCCAGCACGTAAAACAGGTGCACCGGGTTAGCCGCTACTTCGGCATGGTCGAAGTTAAACACGCGTGACAGAATCTTAAACGCGAAGCGGGTCGACAGGCCGTTCATGCCTTCATCCACACCGGCGTAATCGTGATACTCCTGCCACGATTTCGCCTTTGGATCGGTGTCTTTCAGGCTTTCACCGTCATAGACGCGCATCTTCGAGTAGATGCTGGAGTTTTCCGGCTCTTTCAGGCGCGACAGAATCGAGAAACGCGCCAGCGTTTCCAGCGTGCCGGGTGCGCAAGGCGCGGTGGTCAGCTCACTGTGGTTGAGCAGTTTTTCATAAATTTTGATCTCCTCGGACACGCGCAGGCAGTAAGGCACCTTCACGATGTATACGCGGTCAAGGAAAGCTTCGTTGTTCTTGTTGTTACGGAATGTCACCCACTCTGATTCATTGGAGTGCGCCAGAATGATGCCGTTAAACGGCAGGGCGGAAATCCCTTCGGTACCGTTATAGTTACCTTCCTGAGTGGCGGTCAGCAGCGGATGCAGCACTTTAATGGGTGCTTTAAACATCTCCACGAATTCCATGATGCCCTGGTTGGCGCGGCACAGCGCACCCGAATAGCCGTAGGCATCCGGATCGTTCTGCGCGTGGTTTTCCAGCTTACGGATATCCACTTTACCCACCAGCGCTGAAATATCCTGGTTGTTCTCATCACCCGGTTCGGTTTTGGCGATAGCCAGCTGTTCCAGAATCGACGGCCACACTTTCACCACTTTGAAGCGGGTGATGTCGCCGCCAAAGTCATGCAACCGTTTTGCCGCCCACGGCGACATAATGGTGCCAAGGTAACGCCGCGGCACGCCGTACTCTTTTTCAAGAATATTGGCGTCTTCCTGCGGATTAAACAGGCACAGCGGATGGTCATTGACCGGGCTGCGTTCACCGTCGGCACTCAGCACATAGATTGGCACGCGCTGCATGAGCGCTTTAAGCCGTTCGGCCAGCGAGGATTTACCGCCGCCCACCGGGCCGAGCAGGTACAGAATCTGTTTCTTCTCCTCCAGCCCCTGTGCGGCGTGTTTCAGGTAGGAGACGATCTGCTCAATCGCTTCCTCCATACCGTAAAACTCTTCAAAGGCCGGGTAGCGTCCGATGACGCGGTTCGAGAAGATACGGGAAAGGCGAGGCTCCTGGGCAGTATCGACCATCACAGGCTCACCGATGGCCATCAATAGTCGTTCTGCCGCGTTGGCGTATGCACTGCGATCCTGCTTACAGATGGTGAGGAATTCCTGCAGTGTGAACTCTTCGTCCTTGGCAGCTTCATAACGCTGACGATAGTGATCGAATATATTCATAGCGATGCCCGTCCTTTCGTTTTTAGCACAGGTAAAGGAGCGTAATAAGATGCTCTTGCAGCTCCCGGAAGATATTCTTTATTGAGTACAGCAACCCTTATGCCAACCTGACGATTTTTTATCGGGATTCACAATTCTTATGGTTACTCTGCTCGTACAAAAAATTCTCGTCTTACTTTTACTGTAGAAGGCAATCAGAAAAATTGCTCCGTCTTTTCTCCTTATTTAGCGATATATCAATAACAAAGTCTCATAAGCGCTAAGGCCGTCACGCCCTTGCGGCAACAGGTGCGCTGCGTCTCAGACGCGTCTGACAGGATAAAAAGGAAATCAACATTAAAAGTTAAACCAGTGGCAAAATTTGGTTAGACTCTGCGTGTGATTGTTATATTAATGGAATGAATAAATTGTGAACCATTTCAAACTTAAAGCGCTTGCTCTGATGTGTCCTTGCTATTTTGCGGCGTTCAGCACTTACGCTGAACCCGTGTCACTTGGGGCTTCGGTTATTTATGCCCAGTCGCCGTACCGCGGCGGCCAGGACCGTTATCTGCCGATCCCGGTCATCAATTATGAGGGAGAAAACTTTTGGTTCCGCAGCCTGCAGGGCGGTTATTACCTGTGGAAAGACCCGCAGAATCAGCTGTCGTTAACGCTGCTGGGCTCGCCGCAGCAGTATGACCCGAAAGATAACGATCTGGGCGACATGAAAGGGCTG
This sequence comes from Type-C symbiont of Plautia stali, assembly GCF_059730935.1. Classification (NCBI taxonomy): domain Bacteria; kingdom Pseudomonadati; phylum Pseudomonadota; class Gammaproteobacteria; order Enterobacterales; family Enterobacteriaceae; species Type-C symbiont of Plautia stali. The sequence goes on from NZ_AP035923.1 coordinate 1,975,335, forward strand.
GACAAGCGTCGCATGACGCTGATGGCCGGCGCGACTTATCGTCACGTTGCCGACTGGGGGATTGTGCGTACCGCGCTGCTGGGCGATGTGCTGAATAACAGCAACGGCATGATTTGGGACCTGACCTACCTGTACCGCTTTGATTTCGGCGCGTTCAGCCTGACACCGGGCATTGGCGCAATGTGGAACAGTGCCAACCAAAACCGCTATTACTACGGCGTTTCCGGCCACGAAAGCGCGCGTACCGGCATTGATCGCTATCACCCGGACGACAGCTGGTCGCCTTACGTCGAGATGAACGCCAGCTATCAGATTAGCGAGAGCTGGAACGCCAGCCTGTCAGGCCGTTACACCCGCTTCGCCAGCGAAATCAAAGACAGTCCAATGGTAGATAAAGACGGTCAGTTTACGCTGTGGACCGGCGTTAGCTACAGCTTCTGATGACCGTACGAACGCCTCATAATGAGGCGTTTTTGTTACCCTGCACCAATATTGCGCCCCGTAATGGCGCAACGGGAGGTGGGATGAAGACAATTCAGTTTAATGACGATACGCCGTTAGCGGCTATCGGCCAGGGCACCTGGTATATGGGCGAAAATCCGGCACAGCGGGCGCAGGAAATCGCTGCGCTGCAGGCTGGACTGGACGCCGGACTGAAACTGATCGATACCGCTGAGATGTATGCCGAAGGCGGCGCGGAAGAGGTGGTCGGCGCAGCGCTGCGCGGACGGCGCGATCAAGCCTGGCTGGTATCAAAAGTTTACCCGTGGAACGCCGGTGAGGTCGATGCGATTGACGCCTGTGAGCGCAGTCTGCGCCGTCTGCAGACGGACTATCTCGATCTTTATCTGCTGCACTGGCGCGGTAATGTGCCGCTGGAGGAGACCGTGCGCGCCATGCAAACGCTGCAGCAGCAGGGCAAAATCCGCCACTGGGGCGTCTCCAATTTTGATAGCGACGATCTGCAGGAGTTGTGGAGTGAAGCCGGAGGGATGGGCTGCGCGACTAATCAGGTGCTGTACCATCTGGCTTCACGCGGTATTGAATTCGATTTACTGCCGCTCTGTCAGCAGCACCATACGCCCGTCATGGCTTACTGTCCGCTGGCGCAGGCCGGACGGCTGCGTCAGGCGCTGTTTGACGATGCGACTTTGCAGCAGATTGCACAACAGAAGAGCATCAGCATCGCTCAGTTGCTGTTGAGCTGGGTGATTCGCCAGCCGGGCGTAATGGCCATTCCAAAGGCGGGCAGCGTGGCGCACGTGCAGGAGAATGCGGCGGCCCTGAATATCATCCTGACCAGCGATGAGCTGGCGCTGCTGGATCGCGCCTTTCCGCCGCCGCAGCATAAACTGGCGCTGGATGTGGTGTAAACGGCGCGTGCGCGCCGTTCAGCATTACTTATTACGGATTCTCAGCGTGACGCCAAGGCGGGCAGGGGTTTCTCCGGCACTTTTCATCGGCTTGTTAATCCGCGCCGTCTCCACGCACACCATCGTTTTATAACCATCATTAGGCATATCGGCCATGCTGCAGGACAGCGCCGGGCCAGGATTCCAGGTGACAACGTCACTTTGATAATGGTGGTAGACTTCAATCTGGCGCTTACCGGCGCGATCGTGAATCACACTGCAGTCTTCCGCTGCGGTATGAATGCGATCAACCCGATCGGGATAGGTTTGTTTACCGTCCGCTGCGCTGCCGATGGCATTGTCCTGCACCTTATCGATATAGCTGTTGCCGAGCCCGCTGACTTCAACCTGCGCAATGTCCGCCACCTGAAAATAGCTGTGCAGCGCGGCAGTAGCTTCATAATCGCCCCAGGCTTCCAGCTCAATCTCACAGTGTTCAGCAATGCGGAAGCGCGCCAGCAGCGTGAAATCGTGCGGCCACAGTTTTTTCGTTTGTGCATTACTTTCCAGCGTGAACGTCAGCATGACCGCATCTTCGTTCTCATCATGCGCCGTCAGCGTCCATGGCTGATTACGGGCAAAGCCATGTGCAGGTTCACCTGCCGGACCAAACCACGGCCAGCAGACCGGCACACCGCCGCGAATGGCTTTGCCGCTGACAAACGGCGTCTTGTCGCTAAGCCAGATGGCGGGCTGCTGACCGGCCGGCTGCCATGCCAGCAGATGCGCGCCCTGCAGCGCAATGGCCGCGCGCACTTTCGGATGGCTGATCACCAGAATCGGCAATTCACCCATCTGACGCTGCGACAGGTAAGGGGTGATCTGCGTCACCACGGGCAAGTTAAAGAGCGAATTGTGCATTGTCAGACCTTCTCTCATCCAATCGAAAAAAAAGGGGCGACCGAAGTCACCCCTTGTCTGTTTAGCCGGTTAGCTTACTTAGCAGCAACCAGTGCAATCAGATCCAGAACCTTGTTGGAGTAACCGGTTTCGTTATCGTACCAGGAAACCAGTTTCACAAAGTTGTCGTTCAGAGCGATACCGGCTTTCGCGTCGAACACGGAAGTCAGGGTTTCGCCGTTGAAGTCGGTAGAAACCACGTCGTCTTCGATGTAGCCCAGCACGTCTTTCATGTCACCTTCAGCAGCGGCTTTGATGGCTGCACAGATGTCTTTATAAGACGCTGGTTTTTCCAGACGAACGGTCAGGTCAACCACAGACACGTTTGGCGTTGGTACGCGGAACGCCATACCGGTCAGTTTACCGTTCAGCTCTGGCAGAACTTTGCCTACTGCTTTCGCTGCGCCAGTAGAAGATGGGATGATGTTCTGCGCTGCACCGCGGCCGCCGCGCCAGTCTTTGTGAGACGGGCCATCAACGGTTTTCTGGGTGGCGGTGGTGGCGTGAACAGTGGTCATCAGACCTTCAACGATACCGAACTTATCGTTGATTACTTTAGCCAGCGGCGCCAGGCAGTTGGTGGTGCAGGAAGCGTTAGACACGATGTCCTGGCCGGCATATTTGTCGAAGTTGGCACCACGAACGAACATTGGGGTGTCATCTTTAGACGGGCCAGTCAGAACCACTTTCTTCGCGCCGGCAGTGATGTGTTTACGTGCGGTTTCGTCGGTCAGGAAGATACCGGTTGCTTCAGCAACAACGTCAACGCCCACTTCGTCCCATTTCAGGTTAGCCGGGTCTTTCTCAGCGGTAACACGGATTTTTTTACCGTTAACGATCAGCGCGCCATCTTTCACTTCTACGGTGCCGTCGAAACGACCGTGTGTAGAGTCATACTTCAGCATGTAAGCCATGTAATCGGCGTCGAGCAGGTCGTTGATCGCGACGATTTCGATGTCAGAACGCTGCTGAGCAGCACGGAAAACGATGCGACCGATACGGCCAAAACCGTTGATACCTACTTTGATAGTCATATATTCCACCAGCTATTTGTTAGTGAATAAAAGGTTGGCTGTAAAATTACAAAAACCTTACCAGGCGTCAAGCGGAATCGTGTCAATTGTTGCGACAGGTCAATTCCAGCGCCAGGAATAATTGGGTGCGCAAACGCTTGCGCAGCGCCCTTATTGCGCACCTATCTTACGCCGAATGCAGACTAAAAAGGGATGACTGTTGCAAAGAGTGATCGTCATCACAAAATTGCGCAGTGCTGGTCGGGGCAAAAGCATCCGCACGAAAAAAGACCCGGAAGATGTTGTTCGTTTGTTAGAATACTAGACGATTTTTACAGAATGACACTCCGGAACTCAAAATGGCTAAAGACACCGCACCCGAGGCAAAAATTGCCCAGCTGTCGGAAATGCAGCGCTACGTCACTCAGCATCGTGGAACCGAACCGCCTTTCACCGGCGCGCTGTTGCACAACAAGCAGGAGGGTATCTATCACTGCCTGGTCTGCAACGCACCGCTGTTTCTCTCCGAAACCAAGTATGACTCCGGCTGCGGCTGGCCGAGCTTTTACCAGCCGTATAACGATGAAGCTATCCGCTATCTGGAAGATGACTCGCACGGTATGCACCGCGTCGAAATCCGCTGTGGTAACTGTGACGCCCATCTTGGCCACGTCTTCCCGGATGGCCCGCAGCCAACCGGTGAGCGCTATTGTGTCAACTCAGCGTCGCTGAACTTTACCGACGAGCAGGGCAATCAGCACGAGGGCTGAGCATGAAGCAGGAACTGGAAGCAATGCTGGCGGCGATGACGCCGGAAGTCTACGAGCGCCTCGCCACCGCGGTGGAAACCGGCAAGTGGCCAGACGGCGTGGCGCTGACGCAGGATCAGAAAGATAACTGTCTGCAGCTGGTGATGCTGTGGCAGGCGCGCCATAACGACGAACCGCAGCACATGACCATCGGTAAAGGCGGTGAGATGGTGATGAAGTCGAAAAAACAGCTGAAGGAAGAGTGGGGAATCGAGTCCGACGTGACGCGCATCAACCTGCATTAACCGGCTGCAGGGCTGGAGAGTTCCAGCCCTGATTTTCAGATAATGACCGCACCCTGCGCCTGCATCTGCGCGATCGCGATCTCGCTGTCGTCCGGATTGAGATTGACGCCCCGGCAGCCTTCCTGCACCACCTCAACGTGATATCCCAGTTCCAGCGCATCCAGCACGCTGTACTTAACGCAATAATCGGTCGCCAGGCCGAGCATCACCAGGTGAGTAATGCCGCGCTCGCGCAGCCAGCTGTCGAGCTCGGTTTTGCGGCGGTGCCCGTTATCGAAAAAGGCGCTGTAGCTATCCACATCCACATCGCCGCCTTTATGGAACACCGCATCAATCAGACTGCGATCGAGATCCGGATGGAAATCCGCGCCCTGTGAGTGCTGCACGCCGTGATCCGGCCACCAGATCTGCGCCAGACCATTCAGTTCACCGAGGGTATACACCGGCTCGCCAGAGACCGAGGCAAAGCTGCCGTGATTGGCCGGATGCCAGTCCTGCAATGCCACCACGCATTCACCGCGCGCGCGGAATTCGCGTGCATAGCGATTAGCAACGGCAACCGTCTGGTCACCTTCACGCACGGCCATCGGGCCGCCGGGGCAAAAATCGTTCTGAATATCGATGATTATCAATGCCCGCTTCATGGGATTTTGCTCCGTATCAGTCTTCGGTCAGTTCGCCACGTAAATTCTGCTGCATTTTGGCACGAATTTCAGCGCTGGTGAGGTTCTGGCTTAACAAAAAGTGCAGTTTAGTCAGGGTGGCCTCGACGGTCAGATCAAAACCACTGATCACGCCGGCGTGTTCCAGTGCGTTGCCGGTGGCGTAACCGCCCATGTTGACCTTGCCGGACATGCACTGCGTCAGGTTCACCACCACAATGCCGCGCTCGCTGGCCTGCTGCAGTTCGGCAAGAAACTCGGCGTTTTGTGGCGCGTTGCCCACACCGTAAGAGCGCAGAATCAGCGCCTTCACCGGCTGACGCAGGAAATTGCGCACCACGTCGGCAGAGATGCCTGGATAGATGGTCACCACGCCAATCGGCTGAGGCGTGATCGGATGGACGATCAGCTCACCGCTGCCGCGCGGTGCAGGCGGCGTATTGAGACGGCGAATATGGATGCCCGCTTCCAGCAGCGGCGACAGGTTCGGTGACGCAAACGCATTAAAACCGTCGGCGTGGGCTTTGGTGGTGCGGTTACCGCGGAACAGCGTGTTGTTGAAGAACAGCGCCACTTCATTAATCGGATAGTTGGCCGCGACGTATAGCGAGTTCAGCAGGTTCTGCTGACCGTCTGAGCGCAGCTCGGCCAGCGGGATCTGCGACCCGGTGACGATCACCGGCTTGGCCAGGTTCTCCAGCATGAACGACAGCGCCGACGCGGTGAACGCCATGGTATCGGTGCCATGCAGAATGACGAAACCGTCATAGCGATCGTAGTTCAGCTGGATGTCATCAGCGATTGACTGCCAGTCCTGCGGCGTCATATCCGAGGAGTCAATCAGCGGCTGGTATTCGTGGATGGTGAAATCCGGCATTTCCGGACGGTGAAACTCTGGCATCATCGCCAGCTGCTGCTGCAGATGGCCAGAGACCGGAATGTAACCCTGCGCGGAGCGTTGCATACCGATGGTCCCGCCCGTGTAGGCTACATAGATATTTTTCTTTTGCATGAATGGACTCAGACTTGCCGTAAAACGCGCAGTATAAGGCGATTGGCGGGGAAAAGCAGCCCGACCAGCGGCCGGGCTGTAAAGATTAGCGTACGTTGCCGCAGGTCAGGCAGAACGCGTAACGGTTTTGCGGATCGTTGAGATTATTCATCAGGCCCGGCTGCGCCTGCAGCGCGCCCATCACTTCGCTGACCGGAGCCGGCAGCCACACTTTCAGCGCGGCCGGCAGCACGGCCTGTGCCGACGCATTCATCTGGTTAAGCAGCAGGTCGATCATCCCCGGATCGTCCTGATACCAGCTCAGTTCAGGTTTCGCGATCTTCGCCAGCTCAGCGGCTTTAGCCACCGCATCGTCGAAGTCGCCCAGCGCATCCACCAGCCCGTTGGCTTTGGCATCGCTACCGGTCCAGACGTGACCCTGCGCAATGGCATCAATCTGCTGTGGCGTTTTATGGCGTGACGCCGCGACCAGACCGACAAAGTTGCGATAACCGTTTTCAATGGTCAGCTGCATCAGCTGCTGCACTTCAGTCGGCAGCGCTTTGGTGGCCGACACATCCGCCAGCGGCGAGGTGGCAACGCCATCGCTGTGCACGCCGATGCTGCTCAGGCTGTTCTCCACCGTATTGATCACGCCAAAGATGCCGATCGACCCGGTCAGGGTGCTCGGCGCAGCGACGATGTAGTCGGCCGGCGTGGAGATCCAGTAGCCGCCCGATGCCGCCATGCCGCCCATCGACACCACCACCGGCTTACCGGCGTCATGCGCTGCCGCCAGCTCTTCACGGATGGCTTCAGAGGCCGTTACGCTGCCGCCCGGGCTGTTGACGCGCAGCACGATGGCTTTGATTTTGTCGTCGAGGCGGGCGTCACGAATTTGTGCAGCGGTGGTGTCGCCACCGACGTTGCCGGCGCTCTCTTCGCCGTCCATGATGGCGCCGCTGGCGAGAATCACCGCAATGTTGCCATCCTGCTGCGTCGGTTGTTTGACGTTGTAGTCATAGATGCTGACGTTGCGGTAGTCATTGCTGGCTTTATCCCAGCCAAAGGTTTTCACCAGCTCGCGATCGGCGGCAGCGCGTGAATCCAGCACATCCACCAGTTTATTATCCAGGGCATATTTAGCGGTATCGCCCTGAACGGCCTGCAGACCGCTGATGATGCCCGCCGCCCCCGGGAACAGCTGCTGCGGCGTGATTTGCCGGTTGGCGGACACCGTGTTGAGGTAGTTCTGCCACAGCTGGCCGACCCAGCGGCCATCAGCATCGCGCGCTTCCGGCGACATATCATCACGCAGGAAAGGTTCAACTGCGGACTTATAGGTGCCGACACGGAACACGTGTGAGCTGACTTTCAGCTTATCCAGCAGGGATTTGTAATACAGGCCGTTGGTGGCGAAACCGTGCAGATCCACCGTGCCCTGCGGCGACAGATAGACCTTCGTGGCGTAGCTGGCGAGATAATATTGCGCCTGGCTATAGCTGTCGCCGAGGGCAAAAATGGGTTTGCCCGCGTCGCGGAATTCGCGCAGTGCCTTACCCACGTACTGCAGCGAAGGCTGATCGCCGCCGGCAAAATCGCGCAGATCCAGCACCATGCCAGTGATATTTTTATCGCTCTTTGCCTGACGAATGGCATCGACCACATCAAACAACGAATTTTCCTGCAAACGATCGCTGCTGGCACCCAGCAGCTGGCGGCTGATGCGGCTCAGACGATTGCTGACCGACGGTTTGTCCACCAGCACGCCGCTCAGATCGACTTTCAGCGCACCCTGCTGCACCGGTTCACTGCTGCTGGCGCTGGATAGCTGCAGCCAGATGCCGACGCCGGCCAGAATTAACACAATCAGGAACAGATTCAGGATAAATTCCCGGATAAAATTCAGCACCCGCCAGCTCCAGCGGAACAGGCCAGCAATAATTCGCCACAATGTGCGCATAAACTCTCCATATTCACGTAGCCAGGGCAGCCGGTGTGCGGTCTGCCCCGATGTCGGGTTCATCCTAAAGAGCAGCGTGCGAAAAGTCAGCAGGAAATCGCGCCAGACTGTTACAAAAGATCGCGCTGTGCCAGGATTAGCCCACGCTTTGTTAATCACGGGAGAATCAAGATGGATGCTCTGGAATTACTGATAAACCGTCGTTCAGCGTCGCGTCTGACCGAGCCGGCACCGGCCGGTGAGGTGCTGCAGAATATTCTGCACGCGGGTATGCGCGCACCGGATCATGGAACGCTGCAGCCGTGGCGCTTCATCATCATTGAAAATGAGGGGCGCGAACGCTTCAGCCATCTGCTGGAGCAGGCCGCACGCGACAGCCAGCTGGATGACAAAGCTATCGAGAAGGCCCGGACGTCACCATTCCGCGCGCCGATGATCATCACCGTTGTCGCGCACTGCGAAGCCTCCGCCAAAGTGCCGCGCTGGGAGCAGGTCGTGTCCGCGGGTTGCGCGGTGATGGCGATGCAAATGGCGGCCGTCGCGCAGGGCTTTAACGGCATCTGGCGCAGCGGGCCGTGGACCGATCATCCGCAGGTACGCGCCTCCTTTGGCTGCCGCGAGCAGGATGCGATTGTGGGTTTCCTCTACCTCGGAACGCCGCAGCTGAAAGCGAATACCACCGTGGTTGCGCCCGATAGCGAGGCTTTTGTCAGTTATTTCTGACAGACAGCAGCGGGTTTCTGCGGCAAGGTGCATGCAACGACACTGATTGCACAGTCGCTGTGCGAAAGATCGCGCTTAGCTGCGACAGCGCTTACCAGCAGCGGGCTGCCAGGCTAACATAGCCCTCTCTGTTCAGCGCACAAGGAACCCGCCATGAGCGAACCGCTTCGTTTGACGCAATACAGCCACGGCGCTGGCTGCGGCTGTAAAATTTCACCTCAGGTGCTTGAGACCATTCTGCACAGCGAACTGGCTGCCTTTCACGATCCGCAACTGCTGGTCGGGAATGAAACCCGTGACGATGCTGCCGTGTACGATCTTGGCAACGGCACGGCGGTGGTCAGCACCACTGACTTCTTTATGCCCATCGTTGACGATCCGCACACCTTTGGCCGTATCGCGGCCACCAACGCCATCAGTGATATTTACGCCATGGGCGGCAAACCGATCATGGCCATCGCTATTCTCGGCTGGCCGGTTAATGTGCTGGATGCGAAGGTGGCACAGCAGGTGATTGAAGGCGGTCGCGCGGCCTGCCAGGCGGCCGGCATCGCGCTGGCGGGTGGTCACTCAATTGATGCGCCGGAACCGATTTTTGGCCTTGCCGTTACCGGCATCGTTGACGTAGCGCGCGTGAAAAAGAACAGCGCTGCGCAGGCGGGCTGCGAGCTGTTCCTCACCAAACCGCTCGGCATCGGTATTCTGACTACCGCAGAGAAAAAAGGGCTGCTGCGTGCGGAGCATCAGACGCTGGCGGCGCAGGTGATGTGCCAGCTCAATAGCGCAGGGGCGGAATTTGCTAAACTGCCCGGCGTCAGCGCCATGACCGATGTCACCGGCTTTGGTCTGCTGGGGCACCTGAGTGAAATCTGTCTGGGCTCCGGCCTGCGCGCACACGTGCAGGCCGCACAGGTACCGCGTCTGCCCGGCGTGGACCAGTACATTGCGGCCGGCGCGGTGCCGGGCGGCACCAGCCGCAACTTCGCCAGCTACGGCGAGCACATTTCTGCCATGGACGAGGCCACGCGCGCACTGCTGTGCGATCCGCAAACTTCCGGCGGGCTGCTGGTGGCGGTACAGCCTGACGCTGTGGCGGCGTTTCGCGCGTGCGCCGCGCAGGCTGGCGTTGAGGCCACGGCGATTGGCACACTTCTGCCGGCCGACCACGCCCATCCACTGATTACTGTAGTCACCTGACGTAAAGGAACGACGCCATTCATGCGTTTGTTTATTGCTGAAAAACCCAGTCTGGCACGCGCCATCGCCGATGTGCTACCCAAACCGCATCGACGTGGCGACGGCTATATTGCCTGTGGTAATGACCAGGTTGTGACCTGGTGTGTCGGGCATCTGCTGGAGCAGGCGCAGCCTGACAGCTATGACAGCCGCTATGCGCGCTGGAATCTGGCGGATTTACCCATCATCCCGGATAAATGGCGCCTGCAGCCGCGCCCGTCGGTAGCGAAGCAGCTCAAAGTGATCGAGGGCTTACTGCAGCAGGCCAGCGTGGTGGTGCACGCCGGTGACCCGGATCGCGAAGGACAACTGCTGGTCGACGAAGTGCTCGATTATCTGCAGCTGCCGGCTGAAAAGCGCCAGCAGGTGCAGCGCTGTCTGATTAACGACCTCAACCCTGCGGCGGTCGAGCGCGCGGTGAGCCGTTTGCGCGAGAACCGTGAATTCATTCCGCTGTGCGTCTCGGCGCTGGCCCGGGCGCGCGCTGACTGGCTGTATGGCATCAACATGACGCGCGCCTGGACGCTGCTGGGCCGCAACGCCGGTTACGACGGCGTGCTCTCGGTGGGACGCGTTCAGACGCCGGTGCTGGGGCTGGTGGTGAGGCGCGATGAAGAGATCGAAAACTTTGTGCCGAAGGATTACTTCGAAGTGAAGGCGCACATCGTCACCCCGAAAGAGGAGCGCTTCGTTGCCAGCTGGATCCCCAGCGATGCCTGTGAACCGTGGCAGGATGACGAGGGCCGTTTGCTGCATCGTCCTCTCGCTGACCACGTGCTTGAACGTATCAACGGCAAACCGGCGTGGGTTACCGGTTACAACGATAAGCGGGAGTCAGAAACGGCGCCGCTGCCATTTTCTCTCTCCAGCCTGCAAATCGAGGCGGCAAAGCGTTTTGGCCTGAGTGCCCAGACGGTACTGGACTGCTGTCAGCGTTTGTATGAAACCCATAAGCTGATCACGTATCCGCGTTCGGACAGCCGCTATCTGCCGGACGAACATTTTGCCGGACGTCATGCGGTGCTGAACGCCATTCAGGCGCATCAGCCGGACGTGTCGCTGCCGGCGGATTTCAATGCGGATCAGAAAAATCGCTGCTGGGACGATAAAAAAGTGGATGCGCACCATGCCATCGTTCCTACGGCGCGCGCCAGCAAGGTGAACCTGAGCGACAATGAAGCCAATATTTACGGTCTGATTGCGCGCCAGTATCTGATGCAGTTTTGTCCCGACGCGGTATTTCGCAAATGCGTCATCGACCTCGATATCGGCGGTGGCAGGTTCGTTGCCAAAGCACGTTTTCTTGCCGAAGCCGGCTGGCGTGCGCTGCTGGGCAGTAAAGAGCGCGATGAAGAGAATGACGGCACGCCGCTGCCGGTGGTGAGTAAAGGCGATGAGCTGTTGTGTGAGCGTGGTGAGGTGCTGGCGAAGCAAACCCAGCCGCCGCGGCCGTTCACCGACGCCACACTGCTGTCGGCCATGACCGGTATTGCCCGCTTTGTGCAGGATAAAGAATTAAAGAAAGTGCTGCGTGCGACCGATGGTTTAGGAACGGAAGCGACGCGCGCCGGCATCATAGAATTGCTGTTCCGCCGTACATTTCTGGTGAAAAAAGGTCGCTATATTCACTCAACCGAGGCGGGCAGGGCGCTGATTCATGCGTTACCTGAGATGGCCGCGCGGCCGGATATGACGGCGCACTGGGAGTCAACGCTTACCGGCATCAGTGAAAAAGCCTGTCGCTATGATGAGTTTATGCAGCCGCTGGTCAGTACCTTAATTGGTTTGATCGGTGAGGCGCGCCAGAGGCCGTCGCTGCAGGCTTTTCGTGGATTAGCCGCGACCGGAGCGAAGACGCGCAGTAAAGGCAAAACGCCCCGGCGCAAAACGAAGGAGACGGAATAATGCGTTACGCAACGCTGTTGCTGAGTGGGCTGCTGCTGTGCAGCCATGCCGCGCTGGCTAATCGCCAGCCGGAGCCCGCGCAAATGGGCAATACCGATGTGGTGGTGGATATGCCGCCGGAAGTGTGGACGCAGGGGCAGAATCGCCAGCAGAACAACTGCCTGCAGTGCTGTATCTATGAAAACCGCAGCTATTCTGAAGGTGCGGTTGTAAAAGCGGAAGGCGTACTGCTGCAGTGTGCGCGTGACGAAAAAGTGCTGGGCACCAATCCGCTGATTTGGAAAATCATTAAATAAGCGGGCGTGGCGCGCAGGCGCCACGCTGTTCAGTTACAGCTTGAAACTGGACCACACTGGCGCGTGATCGGACGGTTTGTCCATACTGCGAATGTCGTAGTCGATACCGCTATCGATGCAGCGTGATGCCAGCGGTGGGCTGGCCAGCAGCAGATCGATGCGCAGACCGCGGTTGTCATCAAATCCTTTGGAGCGATAGTCGAACCACGAGAAGCGATCGGCGGTTTCCGGGTTTTTCTCACGCCACGTATCGACCAGCCCCCACTGCAGCAAACGGTCCATCCATTCGCGCTCTTCCGGCAGGAAAGAGCATTTGCCGGTGCGCAGCCAGCGCTTGCGGTTCTCTTCACCAATACCAATGTCCAGGTCGGTACTGCTGATGTTCATATCGCCCATGATCAGCACCGGCTTGTCGGCCGCCAGTTGCTGCTCAAGATAGCTTTGCAGGTCGCGATAAAACTTCTCTTTAGCCGGGAACTTGATGGGATGGTCACGGCTTTCCCCCTGCGGGAAGTAACCGTTGATGACGGTGATATCGCCAATCGGGCTGGGAATTTCTGCCATGATCAGACGTCGCTGGGAATCTTCGCCGTCATCAGGAAAACCGCGTCGAACTGCCACCGGCTGCGTTTTGGTCAGCAGCGCCACGCCGTAATGGCCTTTCTGGCCGTGATAAAACACGTTGTAACCGAGCTTGCTGACCTCTTCCAGCGGGAACATGTCATCGTGCACTTTGGTTTCCTGCAGGCCGATGACATCCGGTTGATGCTGTTCAACCAGCGCCGCCAGCTGATGAGGGCGTGCGCGCAAACCGTTGATGTTAAAAGAGACAAATTTCATTTCGCTGCCATTTTTCGTCGCAAAAGGTTGCGGCGATGGTAACCAGGTTTGCGGCAAAAGTCATGGCTTGCGTCATAAGAGCGTGCCGATAAGAGCGAGAGGCAGCACGCAGGTGATTTGTGGTGGGAGACGCAGGATAGCGGGGTAAGACAGGCGATGCCGTTCAGCCTGGGGCGTTGATGTGAATATCCAGGTGCGCATTAATGCGCACCCTACAATCCGGGTGACAACTGGGACGATGAGAATATAAACCGGTCACATGGGTAACACTTGAGTCCGTATCACTGTAGGGGCGCCATTGATGCCGGCCTGGCATCGCGTAAATTCAGATGTCGGTCTGGTGAAAAGTGCAGCATGAAAGGGTGGCGGGAGAAGGATTATTCGCCGCAAGCGGCTCACCTCGTGCGCTTGACCCGGTGCGCATTAATGCGCACCCTACAAACCGGTCACATGGGTAACACTTGAGTCCGTATCACTGTAGGGGCGCCATTGATGGCGACCAGGCATTGCCTGAATTCATATGACAACTGGAGGAGATGTGCAGCATGAAATGGTGGCGGGAGAAGGATTCGAACCTTCGAAGTCGATGACGGCAGATTTACAGTCTGCTCCCTTTGGCCGCTCGGGAATCCCGCCAGGGATATGAAGCTCAGAAGATTCAGGCACAGAATGGATTCAGATGGTGGCGGGAGAAGGATTCGAACCTTCGAAGTCGATGACGGCAGATTTACAGTCTGCTCCCTTTGGCCGCTCGGGAATCCCGCCACTGGCCTGAATCTTTATGCCTGAAAGCGGGGCGCATCATACCAAATGCGTTCAGTCTGTAAAGCGCCCGCAGTAAAAAACTCAATCGTTTGCCCACTTTTTACGCGTGGCGCTGAAGAGTTGCGCAAATCAGCGCCGCGGTGGTTAAAGAATGATCGTGCGGTTGCCGTAAACAAATACGCGCTGGCCCAGCACTTTGTACAGCGCGCGGCTCAGTACATTCTTTTCCACGTCGCGTCCGGCACGCATCATCTCTTCAGCGGTATAGCTGTGATCGACATTAATCACGTCCTGCATGATGATCGGGCCTTCATCCAGATTGTCGTTCACGTAGTGCGCGGTGGCACCGATGATCTTCACACCGCGCTCATAGGCCTGATGATAAGGACGGGCGCCAATGAAAGCGGGCAGGAACGAGTGGTGAATATTGATGATCTGGTTGGGATAACGCTGTACAAACGCCGGCGTCAGCACGCGCATATATTTCGCCAGCACCACGTAATCCGGCTGATAGCGATCGATCTCATCCGCCATGCGGTTATCGTGCTCTTCGCGCGTCAGGCCTTCATGGCTGACCAGCACGAACGGGATGTCAAAACGCTCGACCAGCGAACGCAGCGTTTCATGGTTACCAATAACGGCGGCGATTTCCATATCCAGACCACCAAAGGCGCTCTTCATCAGCAGATCGCCCAGGCAATGCGCCTCTTTGGTGACCAGAATCACCACGCGGCGACGTCCGGCGCTATGCAGTTCACGTACCGAACCGGTCGGCAGCGCGCTGTCGAGGTCAGCCAGCAGCGTGTTGTCGTTGAAAATGCCTTCCAGCTCTGTGCGCATGAAAAAGCGCCCGGTACGGTGATCGACGAACTCATTGTTCTGCACAATGTTCAGTTCGTGCTTGTAGCAAATGTTGGTGATCTTGGCGATCAGACCTTTAGCATCGGGGCAAATGGTCCGTAAAACTTTTCGTTGCATGGTTTGCGCTTGCATCTCGATCAGAGTCCTGTCAAAGCGATGAATGGTGAAGCTGTTGGGCATCTGTCCAGATTAGCCACAACATTTTTTGTATTTTTTATCGGAGCCACAAGGACAGCGATCGTTACGCCCTAACTCCGGCGTTGTTCCGTCGACATAGTACCAGCGTTGATCCTCGCGAAGAAAGCGTGAACATTCATACAGGCTGCAGGTACGGCCTTTTTCGAGATAACGCGCAAAAAAAGTGACGAAGGCTTCATTCTCATGGCTTCCGTGATTACAACGGGTTACATTCAGGCCAAGCCATTCGGTGGTGGCGAAACTTTCGGATAATAGCGTCTCCAGTCCGGCCACGCGCTGGCTGGGATGCCAGGTTTCTACCAGCCAGGCGGCGTTTTGCTTAACGTAAGCGCTGTAACGCGAGCGCATTAACTGTTCAGCGCGCTGTGGCGTTTGTTGCCCGTTCAGAAAGGGCTGACAACATAGGCTATACTGCTCTCCGCTGCAGCAGGGGCACTTTTCGGACACATCATCTCCTGAGAGTGATTAAAGTTAATGAAAGTGTGCGCTATGTTAGCCGACTGGCCAGCGTGAAGCTACGCATCAGGTTGATCACGAGGTGAGATGAGAAAAGTCAGGATTGGGCTGGCCCTGGGGTCGGGCGCTGCCAAAGGCTGGGCGCATATCGGTGTTATCAACGCGCTGGAGCGCGCCGGTATTGAGGTGGATGTCGTCGCCGGCTGTTCCGTCGGCGCACTGGTGGGTTCTGCCTACGTCAACGGCCGGCTGGCGTTAATGGAGAAGTGGGTCAGCGCATTTCGCTACTGGGATGTTATCCGTCTGATGGATCTCTCATGGCAGCGTGGCGGCCTGCTGCGCGGCGACCGGGTGTTTAGCCATATCCGTCAGCTGATCCCTAACGAGCTCATCGAAGACGCGGATAAGCGCTTTGGCGTGGTGGCAACCAACCTCAGCACCGGACGCGAGCTGTGGCTGACCGAAGGTGATTTGCACCAGGCGGTGCGTGCATCGTGTAGTATGCCAGGCTTATTGCCTCCGGTTGGCTACAATGGTTATTGGCTTGTGGATGGTGCGGTGGTCAATCCGGTGCCGATTTCGCTAACCCGCGCGCTGGGCGCTGACATAGTGATTGCCGTTGACCTGCAACATGATGCGCACCTGATGCAGCAGGATCTGCTGTCGGTCACGCCGCAGAGCGGTGAAGAGGCGGCAGCGGCAGAAGCACTGAGCTGGGGCAAAAAACTGCGCCAGCGTCTGATGGGGTTGACCCATCGGCGCGCCAGCCAGTCTCCAGGCGCGATGGAAATTATGTCAACGTCAATCCAGGTATTGGAAAATCGCCTGAAACGTAACCGTATGGCAGGCGATCCGCCGGATGTGCTGATTCAGCCTTTTTGTCCGCAGATTTCAACGCTGGACTTTCATCGGGCTGAAGAGGCCATTGCGGCAGGCAAGGCCGCCGTGGAGAAAAAAATGGATGAACTATTACCGCTGGTCCGTAGCAGATAATCAGTTGTTCATTCACGGGGGTTGTGACTTCAGCCAATTCTGAAAGGCGCAACGGCGTTTTATGAACCACTATTGAAATATCTGGTACGCAGGGGGAGAGAATGGAAAAACCGCTAATCGGCAAAAAGATACTCATTGTCGAAGATGAGGTCGTTTTCCGTTCATTGCTGGACACATTGTTAACTGGCCTTGGAGCCAGCACGTTCGAAGCGGGCGACGGACTCGACGGCCTGAATTTACTCGCCGCGCAGTCGGTGGACCTGGTCATTTGCGATCTGGAAATGCCGCGCATGGGCGGTATTGAGTTTGTCGAGCGAATTCGTACACGTGGTAATAGCGTGCCCATCCTGATCATCTCCGCCACGCAGAACATGGCCGATATTGCCCACGTGCTGCGCCTTGGCGTGCAGGACGTGCTGCTCAAGCCGCTAAAAAACCTGGAACGTTTCCGTGAAGCGGTGTTTGAGTGCCTCTATCCTTCGATGTTCACCTCAAAAGTGGAAGAAGATGAACAGCTCTTTCAGGACTGGGATGCCCTGGTACGCGATCCGCTCGCTGCCGCCAAGCTGCTCAAACAGCTGCAACCGCCAGTCCAGCAAACCATCGCCAGCTGCCGCATAAACTACCGTCAACTCACCATGGCGGAACAGCCGGGACTGGTGCTGGATATTGCCGCGCTGTCGGACAAAGATCTGGCGTTTTATTGCCTGGACGTGACGCGTGCCGGCGACAACGGCGTGCTGGCTGCATTATTGCTCAGAGCACTGTTTAACGGTTTATTGCAGGAGCAACTGTCCGGGCAAAAGCAGCGTCTGCCGGAACTCAATGGTCTGCTGCGTCAGGTGAATATGCTGTTGCGTCAGGCCAACCTGAACGGTCAGTTCCCGCTGCTGGTGGGCTACTATCATCGTCAGTTGAAAAATCTGATTCTGGTTTCAGCCGGTCTGAATGCCACGCTGCACATCAATACTCAGCAAATCCAGCTCAGTAACGGTGTGCCGCTTGGCACTATGGGCAGCACCCATCTTAATCAAATCAGCCAGCGCGCCGATGCCTGGCAATGTCACGTCTGGGGAGCCGGCGGCCGGCTTCGCCTGATGTTATCGTCCGAAGAATAGCCACTCAGATTTATATTTTCCGCGGGTTAAAGACAGGGCCAAAGCTTAGCTTTACACTTGGGTAATAGTCTTAAATTCCGCGGATTAACTCCATCCAGGATAAATCCGTCTGACACTAACTGATATACTCATTTCGTTTTTAAACCGACATATCAAGTATTAACTTGAACGGCCTATTAAGAGAGGTATTTGATGTCTGCCTATAAGTCTAAAGTAAAAAAAGCGGTAATCCCGGTTGCAGGTCTGGGTACGCGTATGCTGCCTGCCACCAAAGCTATTCCAAAAGAGATGTTACCGCTGGTCGATAAGCCGTTGATCCAGTATGTCGTGAACGAGTGTATTGCTGCGGGTATTAATGAGATCGTGCTGGTTACGCACTCCTCTAAAAACTCCATCGAAAACCATTTTGATACCAGTTTCGAACTGGAAGCGATGCTGGAAAAACGCGTGAAGCGTCAGCTGCTGGATGAAATCCAGTCCATCTGCCCGCCACACGTCACCATCATGCAGGTACGTCAGGGTATCGCCAAGGGCCTCGGTCACGCCGTGATGTGTGCTCATCCGCTGGTCGGTGATGAGCCAGTCGCGGTGATTCTGCCAGACGTGATTATTGATGAGTACGAATCTAACCCAACCAAAGATAACCTGGCAGAAATGCTGACGCGCTTTGAAGAGAGCGGTCGCAGCCAGATCATGGTTGAGCCAGTTGCCGATGTCACCGCTTACGGCGTGGTTGACTGCCAGGGCGCAGAGCTGGCACCGGGCCAGAGCGCACCGATGGTGGGCGTGGTTGAGAAGCCAAAAGCCTCGGAAGCGCCATCTAACCTGGCGGTAGTCGGTCGTTACGTGCTGTCTGCGGACATCTGGCCTCTGCTGGCGAAGACCCCTCCGGGTGCCGGCGGCGAAGTGCAGCTGACCGACTCCATCGCCATGCTGATGGAAAAAGAGACCGTAGAAGCTTACCACCTGACCGGCGTGAGCCACGACTGCGGTAACAAACTGGGTTATATGCAAGCTTTTGTTGAGTATGGCGTGCGTCATCCGGTGCTGGGCAAAGATTTCGCTCAGTGGCTCGACGGCGTTGCAGGCAACAAAAAGTAATTCATTAAGCACAGGATAATTCAATGAAAGTCACTGTATTTGGTATCGGCTATGTCGGTCTGGTTCAGGCTGCGGTGTTAGCCGAAGTCGGACATGACGTTCTCTGTATTGATGTCGACGAAAAGAAAGTCGAAAACCTGAAAAAGGGCATCATCCCAATTTTTGAACCGGGCCTGACGCCGCTGGTTATGTCGAACTATGAAGCGGGGCGTCTGAAATTCAGCACCAACGCAGAAGAGGGCGTAAACCATGGCGTAATGCAGTTTATTGCTGTGGGCACGCCGCCGGATGAGGATGGCTCTGCCGACCTGAAATATGTGACTGCGGTTGCGCGTACTATCGCGCAGCACATGAACGATCACAAAGTCGTCATCGACAAATCTACCGTACCGGTAGGCACCGCTGACCGCGTGCGCGCGGTGATGAGCGAAACGCTGAAGCAGCGTGATGCCAATATCGCGTTCGATGTGGTCTCCAACCCGGAGTTCCTGAAAGAGGGCGCCGCAGTTAACGATTGCATGCGTCCGGAACGTATCGTGGTGGGCACCGACAATGATGAGGTGGTCGAACTGCTGCGTGAACTGTACGAGCCGTTTAACCGTAATCACGATCGCATGATTCTGATGGATATCCGCAGTGCAGAGCTGACCAAATATGCAGCTAACTGCATGCTGGCAACCAAAATCAGCTTCATGAACGAGATTTCCAACCTTGCGGAACGCCTGGGTGCTGACGTGGAAAAAGTACGTCAGGGCATCGGTTCTGATTCACGCATCGGTTATCACTTTATTTATCCGGGCTGTGGTTACGGCGGTTCCTGCTTCCCGAAAGACGTGCAGGCGCTGATTCGCACTGCAGAGTCAATCGGCTACACCCCGCGCCTGTTGCAGGCGGTAGAAGACGTCAACGATTCGCAGAAGAACAAGCTGCCGACGTTTATTAAACGTCACTTTGGCGACGATCTGCGTGGCAAGACGTTTGCGCTGTGGGGTCTGGCGTTCAAACCGAACACCGACGACATGCGTGAAGCCTCAAGCCGCGTGCTGATGGAAGCACTGTGGCAGGCGGGCGCAACGGTGCAGGCGTTTGATCCGGAAGCGATGGAAGAAGCCCAGCGCATCTACGGCCATCGTGACGATCTGAAGCTGTGCGGCACTAAAGAAGCTGCGCTGCAGGGCGCTGATGGTCTGGTGATCTGCACCGAGTGGCAGAACTTCCGTGCTCCGGATTTCGACGTGATTAAATCCTCGTTAAAACAACCCGTGATTTTTGATGGTCGTAACCTGTATGATCCGGAGCGTATCAGCAAACGCGGTTTCGTTTATTATGCAATCGGCCGCGGAGCGTCTATTCAAATTGTGTAATAAATGAGGGATGTATGAATTTTCTGGTCACCGGCGCGGCAGGATTTATTGGTTTTCACGTTAGTCAGCGTTTGCTGGCTGCCGGTCACCAGGTTGTTGGTATCGATAACCTGAATGATTACTACGATGTCAGCCTGAAACAGGCGCGCCTCGACCAGATTACCGCACATCCCGCGTTTACTTTCCTTAAAATGGACCTGGCGGATCGCCAGGCCATTTCTTCCCTGTTTGAACAGCATGCTTTTGCGCGCGTGATCCATTTAGGCGCACAGGCAGGGGTTCGCTATTCCATCGAGAATCCGCACGCCTACGCTGATGCCAACCTGATTGGTCACTTAAATATTCTGGAAGGTTGCCGTCATCATAAGATTGGCCACCTGCTGTATGCTTCATCGAGTTCGGTTTATGGCCTGAACCGTAAAATGCCGTTCTCCACGGATGATTCCGTTGATCATCCGGTATCACTTTATGCTGCGACGAAAAAAGCCAACGAATTAATGTCGCATACCTATTCACACCTTTACCAATTACCCACCACCGGATTGCGTTTCTTTACCGTTTATGGTCCGTGGGGCCGTCCTGATATGGCGCTGTTTAAGTTCACCCGCGCGATGCTGGCCGGTGACGCGATCGATGTGTATAACCGCGGCCAGATGACACGTGACTTTACCTATATTGATGATATTGCCGAAGCGATTGTGCGTTTGCAGGACGTGATTCCGCAGGCAGATGAAAACTGGACGGTGGAAAACGGCTCGCCTGCCACCAGTTCGGCACCGTATCGTGTCTACAATATTGGCAATAGTCAGCCTACCAGCCTGATGACTTACATTGAGTCGCTGGAAAAAGCGCTGGGGATTGAGGCGAAGAAAAATATGCTGCCGATGCAGCCCGGCGATGTATTAGGCACCAGTGCAGACACCCAGCCGCTGTATGACGCGATAAATTTCCGCCCGCAGACCAGCGTAGAGCAGGGCGTGCAGCGTTTTGTTGACTGGTACCGCGACTTCTATCAGCAATAAATCGCGATAAAAAAAGGAAGCCAGCGGCTTCCTTTTTTCTTACCCGGTGTAAAACAGAGCACAGCGCCAGGCCTGGCATGCTGCGAAGCACTGGTTCCTTACAGCAGGAAATCGTCCAGTTGTTTACCTTGTTCTTCAATCGCTTTTTTAATCACGGCTGGCGTACGTCCCTGGCCGGTCCAGGTACGGTTCTCACCGTTCTCGTCGACGTAACCATACTTCGCCGGACGTGCCGCACGTTTGGCTTTACCTGGCGCTTTGGTTTCCGCTAATGCCTGCAGCAGTTCGTTTGGATCAATACCGTCTGCCATCAGCATTTCACGATATTGTTCCAGCTTACGGCTGCGCTCGGCATTTTCCGCCTGGGCAAGAGATTCTTCTTCACGACGTTCATTCACCACAACCTCAAGTTTTTCCAGCATCTCTTCCAGTGTTTCCAGAGAGCATTCCCGAGCCTGCGCGCGCAATGTACGGATATTATTAAGAATTTTAAGTGCTTCGCTCATTGTCCTAATCTCAAAATATAATAAATGGAGTTGTTCTGCCGCCTCATAATAGTGGCGGCGAAAAATAACTGCAATAGCCAGATTAAAAAGCAAAACGTAAAGTTAATGTTGTTAAGCTTTTTAAGTCGCTATTTATTATTCTTTTTATAGATTTGATAGCACAGGTTTTGCAGGGATAAATACCGCTGCGCGCCTTTCGCCGGGGCATCAGCGCTATTAATACTGAATAAAATTGCTGCATGATGGCGGCTTTGACATAACGTGCGAATGTTGATCACGATGCCGCTGATCTATGACGATGGCGTTAATTTGAGCAGTTGATAAAAATAATGCATCGCAACAGTGCAGCAGCTTTATGATAGACTCACGCGCAACAGTTTCGGGCAGTGACAAGAGATATTTTATGGCGCAACTCTATTTTTATTACTCAGCGATGAACGCGGGAAAATCCACCGCACTGCTGCAGTCATCCTACAATTACCATGAGCGCGGCATGCGTACGCTGGTGTATACCGCGGAAATTGACGACCGCTTCGGCGCTGGAAAAGTCAGCTCGCGTATTGGTCTTTCGTCTCCGGCTTTTTTATATAACGCGCAGACCAGCCTGGAAAGTGAAATAGCGGAACAGCACGCGAAGCAAACGGTTCACTGTGTACTGGTGGATGAGAGCCAGTTTCTGACGCGGGAGCAGGTGAAAGCCCTGTCGGACGTGGTAGATAATCTGGATATTCCGGTGCTGTGTTATGGTCTGCGTACCGACTTTCGCGGTGAGTTATTTACCGGCAGTCAGTATTTACTGGCCTGGGCCGATAAGCTGGTGGAATTGAAAACCGTGTGTCACTGTGGACGCAAAGCCAGCATGGTGTTAAGGCTGGATGCGCAGGGTAAACCGTTCAGCGAAGGGGAGCAGGTGGTGATCGGTGGTAATGAGCGCTATATCTCTGTGTGCCGCAAGCACTATAAACAGGCGATTAATGACGGCTCGCTAAACGCCATTTACGGTTCACAACTGCCTCACGCCTGAATAGCCGCAGCATAAAAAAACCCGCCGCAGCGGGTTTTTTTGTATCAGGCCAGTCAGGCCTTTTTGGTTTTCTTCTCACTCTTTACGGCTTTAGCTTCACCCTCAGTTGCAACACTGTTATCTGCTTCTGAGAACTCACGTCCATAGAAGGTATCCAGCATGATTTGTTTCAGTTCAGCAATCAGCGGATAGCGTGGGTTAGCACCGGTACACTGGTCATCGAACGCATCATCCGCCAGCTTGTCGACTTTCGCCAGGAAGTCAGCTTCCTGCACGCCCGCTTCGCGGATAGAGGTTGGGATACCCAGCTGAGTTTTCATCTCTTCCAGCCATGCCAGCAGTTTTTCAATTTTCTGCGCGGTACGGTCACCAGCCGCGCTCAGACCGAGATGGTCAGCAATCTCAGCATAGCGGCGGCGTGCCTGCGGACGGTCGTACTGGCTGAAGGCAGTCTGCTTGGTTGGATTATCATTCGCGTTGTAGCGAATCACGTTACAAATCAGCAGGGCGTTGGCCAGACCGTGTGGAATGTGGAACTCAGAGCCCAGTTTATGCGCCATGGAGTGACACACGCCGAGGAAGGCGTTGGCGAAAGCGATACCGGCAATGGTCGCCGCATTATGAACACGCTCACGCGCCACAGGATTTTTCGCGCCGTCGCGGTAGCTGGCAGGCAGATTCTCTTTCAGCAGTTTCAGTGCCTGCAGCGCCTGACCGTCAGAGTATTCGTTAGCCAGTACCGATACGTAGGCTTCCAGCGCATGGGTGACGGCATCCAGACCCCCAAAGGCGCACAGCGAACGCGGCATCTCCATTACGAGGTTGGCATCGACAATCGCCATATCCGGCGTCAGGGCATAGTCTGCCAGCGGATATTTCTGGCCGGTGGCATCGTCAGTCACTACCGCAAACGGCGTAACTTCTGAACCGGTACCGGAAGTGGTGGTAATGGCCACCATGCGCGCTTTGACACCCATTTTCGGGAACTTGTAGATACGTTTACGGATGTCCATAAAGCGCAGCGCCAGTTCTTCAAAGTGGGTTTCCGGATGCTCGTACATTACCCACATAATCTTGGCCGCATCCATCGGTGAACCGCCGCCCAGGGCGATGATCACGTCAGGTTTAAAGCTGTTCATTTGCTCGGCACCTTTACGCACGATGCTCAGCGTTGGGTCTGCTTCTACTTCAAAGAACACTTCGGTTTCGATTCCGTGTGATTTCAGCACGCGGGTAACTTGGTCAGCATAACCGTTGTTGAACAGGAAGCGGTCGGTGACGATAAAGGCGCGTTTCGCACCGTCTGTCGCCACTTCTTCCAGCGCAATTGGCAGTGAACCGCGGCGGAAGTAGATAGACTTCGGAAGTTTATGCCACAACATATTTTCAGCTCGCTTGGCCACGGTTTTCTTGTTGATCAGGTGTTTTGGACCCACGTTTTCAGAGATAGAGTTACCACCCCATGAACCGCAGCCCAGCGTGAGTGAAGGGGCCAGCTTGAAGTTATACAGGTCACCGATCCCGCCCTGTGAAGCCGGGGTATTGATCAGGATGCGCGCGGTTTTCATTTTGTCGCCGAAGAAGTTTACGCGCTCGCGCTGGTTGTCCTGGTCGGTATAAAGACAGGAGGTGTGGCCGATACCGCCCATTGCCACCAGTTTTTCTGCTTTATCCACCGCATCGTAATAGTCTTTCGCGCGGTACATGGCCAGCGTTGGCGAGAGCTTCTCATGGGCGAACGGCTCAGACTCATCCACCAGCTTCACTTCACCAATCAGAATTTTGGTGCTCACCGGCACGCTAATCCCTGCCAGTTCAGCAATTTTGTAAGCCGGCTGACCGACAATCGCCGCATTCAGCGCGCCATTTTTCAGGATGATATCCTGCACCGCTTTCAGCTCTTTGCCCTGCAGCAGGTAGCCACCGTGGCTGGCGAAGCGCTCACGCACGGCGTCATAGACAGAATCCACGACAATCACTGACTGTTCAGACGCGCAAATCACGCCGTTGTCGAAGGTTTTTGACATCAGGATTGAGGCAACCGCGCGTTTGATATCGGCTGTTTCGTCAATCACCACCGGAGTGTTACCCGCGCCCACACCAATCGCTGGTTTGCCGGAGCTGTAAGCCGCTTTCACCATGCCGGGACCACCGGTGGCGAGAATCAGGTTGATGTCCGGGTGATGCATCAGCTGGTTAGAGAGTTCAACCGATGGCGCATCAATCCAGCCAATAATGTCTTTTGGCGCACCGGCCGCGATAGCAGCCTGCAGTACGATGTCAGCCGCTTTATTGGTGGCATCTTTGGCACGTGGATGAGGAGAGAAGATGATACCGTTACGGGTTTTCAGGCTAATCAGGGCCTTGAAGATGGCGGTAGAGGTCGGGTTGGTGGTGGGCACGATGCCACAAATCAGGCCAATCGGCTCAGCGATGGTGATGGTGCCAAAGGTATCATCGGTGTCCAGCACGCCACAGGTTTTTTCGTCTTTGTAAGCGTTATAAATATATTCGGAAGCGAAGTGGTTTTTGATGACTTTATCTTCAACGATACCCATGCCGGATTCGGCAACGGCCATTTTGGCGAGAGGGATACGGGCATCGGCAGCGGCGAGGGCGGCCGCACGGAAAATGGTATCAACTTGTTCCTGACTAAAATTGGCGTATTCGCGCTGTGCCTTTTTAACACGTTCTACCAGTGCGTTAAGTTCGGCAACATTAGTAACGGCCATAATACTCTCCTAAGGAAGTTAAACTTTTTTAGTAAACAAGCCTGAATCCAGAAGTATAGTCTCGTTACGCTTATGGATAGCTAAGGATGGCGATGCCCGTGCCGTTGCTTACTAAAAAGGTTTTTCCGCCAGGATGACCTGTGTCACAGGGTTGAGTTCCGATGGGCTAAGATTACCCCTGATGGGGTAGGCAATTTATGATGCAGATCAATTTAACTATCAGCTGACACCTTTCAGCGCTCACTTTTGCAAGTAAAGTTAGCGTCGACGGCTACAGAAGCCGATCTGACCGGCTGCAGGCCGATAACATAGCGCTAACAGTAGCGGAATAAACTGGGATAGTGCTTTAAGTGCAGCATTTATTTCTGCGTTAGCCTCTGGTGTTTAGCCAGGCTTTTGCACTACATTAAGCGCGATTTTTTTCGCCATCACCTGGAGCCCACCGTGACCCCTGCGCTACTCGATCTTTCTGGCTACATTAAATTTTTTGTGGGTTTGTTCGCGCTGGTTAACCCGGTCGGCATTATTCCGGTATTTATCAGCATGACCAGCTACCAGGCGGTGGCGGAGCGCAATAAAACCAACCTGACCGCGAACCTGGCGGTGGCGATTATCCTCTGGACCTCGCTGTTTCTTGGCGACGGTATCCTGCATCTGTTTGGTATCTCGATTGACTCTTTCCGCATCGCCGGCGGCATTCTGGTGGTCACCATCGCTATGTCGATGATCAGCGGTAAGCTGGGTGAAGACAAACAGAACAAGCAGGAGAAGTCAGAAACGGCGATTCGTGAAAGCATCGGCGTGGTGCCGCTGGCGCTGCCGCTGATGGCAGGGCCGGGCGCGATCAGCTCGACCATTGTCTGGAGCTCGCGTTATCACAGCTGGCCAAATCTGCTGGGATTTACCCTGGCGATTGCGATATTTGCCTTCTGCTGCTGGTTATTGTTCCGGGCCGCACCGCTGATGGTGCGCGTATTGGGACAAACCGGTATCAACGTCATTACGCGTATCATGGGTCTGCTGCTCATGGCGCTGGGCATTGAATTTGTCGTGACCGGAATGAAAGCCCTGTTTCCAGGATTACTGAATTAACGGCGGTTATTTTTTATCGCTAAGCGCTTTGTGAACCAGAATGGTGCAAATAAATGGAATATTGCACCAATATAGTGATTTTATTTGTCGCGCTTAATATCGGCCCGACCGCATCAGTTTTACTACTGGTGTTATCCCGCACACAGCCTGAGCCTCAAAATACTGTGATAATCGTCACAGTATATCCCGCTACTCTGTAAATCATCCGCAGTATCATTCTATAGCTTGCGCTGTAAATCCGAATAAATATCCGGGCTTCAGCATTAAAAGCAGCAATATTCGTAAATATTATAAAGTTAGTTGATTAACGAATAATTAACGTGCAAATCAGGCTGAAATTCATTGTTTATCAGTGGATTAATCGATAATTCTGCTCAAGAATTAACACTTTTCCTGTGCGCGGCAACGTGATAAAAGAGAATCAGCTAACATTTTTGTGGTTTAGCTTTGGCGTGCGGGCAACGCTTCTGATAATTTTCGGCTCACCGCAAAATTTTTTATCTGCTAGCAACAAATGTGTACGCTTCTTGCTTACTGCTATCAGGTTTATGTTGAAGGTTGATATTGGTTGATGAAAAGCATGGTAGCGAAAACGGCAGCGCGCACGTTTCTGGCGCTTTGCCTCTCCAGTGCGCTGGCGCAAAGTCAGGCCGCTGAGATCCCAGCCGGGACGTCATTAGCGGATACGCAACGCATCGTTATTAACAATGGCAGCGAAGTGTCCTCGCTTGATCCACAAAAAGTCGAGGGCGTGCCGGAATCCAATGTGATTCGCAATCTGCTGGAAGGACTGGTTGAGACCGACAACAACGGTCAACTGGTGCCCGGCGTGGCGCAGCAGTGGCAAAATCAGCAGGGCCGCATCTGGACGTTCACGCTGCGTAAAGACGCCCGCTGGAGCAATGGTGAGCCGGTCACCGCGCAGGATTTTGTCTACAGCTGGCAGCGTCTGGCCGATCCGCGCACCGCCTCGCCGTACGCCAGCTATTTGCAGGCTGCGCACATCAGCAACATTGATGCCATCCTCGCCGGTAAAGCGGCGCCTTCCCAGCTGGGCGTGAAAGCGCTGGACGACCATCATTTGCAGGTTACGCTCTCTGAACCGGTCCCGTATTTTGTTGATATGCTGGCTCATACTTCGATGAAACCGGTGTATCGTCCGGCGGTAGAGCAGTGGGGCGATGCCTGGACACAGCCGCAGCACTACGTGGGGAATGGCGCTTACACGCTGGCGGACTGGGTGGTGAATGAGCAGATCGTGGTGAAGCGTAATCGGCACTACTGGGACAATGCCCATACCACGCTGGACGAAGGCGTGTTTCTGGCGCTCACCTCTGAGAATAGCGATATAAACCGCTATCGCAGTGGCGGCACCGACATGACCAACAGCGTGGTGCCGCCCGATATGTTCAAAAAACTGCAGCAGGCGCTGGGAGATGAAGTAAGAGTCAGCCCGCTACTGTGCACCTTCTATTACGAAATCAATAACAAGAAAGCGCCGTTTGACGACGTCCGCGTACGCAGCGCGCTGAAGTTAACGCTCGACCGCGACATCATCGCGCAGAAAATTATGGGGCAGGGACAGATCCCGGCCTACGGCCTGACGCCGCCCTTTATTCACGGTATTGCTCTCAATAAGCCAGCGTGGGCGCAGCAGACGCAGGCGCAACGTAACGCGGCAGCGAAGCAGCTGCTGGCGGAAGCTGGCTTCAATGCCCAGCATCCGCTGCGTTTTACTCTGCTGTATAACACCTCAGAACAGAACAAGCGTCAGGCGATTGCGGCTGCCTCGATGTGGCAAAAGAATCTCGGTGCGCAGGTCACGCTGCAAAATCAGGAGTGGAAAACGCTACTGGAGACCCGTCATCAGGCACAGTTTGATGTGGTGCGCGCCACCTGGTGTGCGGATTATAACGAGCCATCCAGCTTCCTCAATCTGCTGCTGAGTGGCTCCTCCATCAACACCGCGTTTTATCACAGCGCCGCATTTGATGCGCTGATGGCGCAAACGCTCAACACCGCAGATGACGCGCAGCGCGCGCAGCTCTATCAGCAGGCGGAACAACAGCTGGATCAGGATTCACCGATCATTCCGGTTTACTACCGCGTTAGCGTGCGGCTGGTGAAGCCGTGGGTGGGCGGTTTCAGCGGCAAAGATCCGCAGGATATGCTGGCGCTGAAATACTATTACATAAAGAAACATTGAGTAATGTGACGATCCGGCGCTACAGTCTGGCGTCACGTTGCCGTGGTAACCCTGCAGGGTGGTAGTGATCTTCGCGCAGACAGGCGGAGATCTCCCGGAAACGGGGTACGCCGGGCGGTCAGCCGACCCGGTGACGATAATAAAACTGGAGCGTAATAATGAACAACATCACGAAAAAAAGCCTGATCGCCGCAGGCGTACTGGCGGCCATCGGCGCGCTGGCAGGGAATGCTGCACTGGCGGCCAACGTACCGGCGGGTACCGAATTGGCAGCGAAACAGGAACTGGTGCGCGGCAATGGCGATGAAGTGCAGTCGCTGGATCCGCACAAAATCGAAGGCGTGCCGGAAGATAATATCGCCCGTGACCTGTATGAAGGTCTGATCGTGAGCGACAGCAACGGCAAACCGGTGCCGGGCGTCGCGGAAAGCTGGGAAAACAAAGACTACAAAGTCTGGACCTTCCATCTGCGTAAAAATGCCAAATGGTCAAACGGCGAGCCGGTCACCGCGCAGGACTTCGTCTACAGCTGGCAGCGTCTGGTCGATCCAAAAACCGCCTCGCCTTATGCGAGCTACCCGCAGTATGGCCACATCCTCAACGTGGATGACATCATCGCCGGCAAAAAACCGACCTCCGATCTCGGCGTGAAAGCACTGGATGACCACACGCTGGAAGTGACGCTGAGCGAGCCGGTACCGTACTTCGATAAGCTGCTGATCAACGCGGTGATGTCACCGGTGTATAAGCCCGCCATTGAGAAGTTTGGCGACCAGTGGACGCAGCCGCAGAACTGGGTCGGCAACGGTGCATTTAAACTGGAATCTCACGTGATCAACGAACGCGTGACGCTGGTGCGTAACCCGGAATACTGGGACAACGAACATACCGTACTGAATAAAGTCACCTTCCTGCCAATCAACTCCGAAGTCAGCGATGTGAACCGTTATTTCTCCGAGAACGGCAGCGACATCACTTACAACAACATGCCGATCGAGCTGTTTAAAAAACTGCAGCGTGATAACGGTAAAGAGCTGATGGTGAAACCGTATCTGTGCACCTACTACTATGAAATCAACAACCAGAAAGCACCGTTTACCGATGTCCGCGTGCGTACCGCGCTGAAGCTGGGTCTGGATCGCGACATCATGGTGAACAAAGTGCTGGCGCAGGGTCAACAGCCGGCCTACAGCTTCACACCGCCAGCCACTGACGGCATGGAACTGCTGCCGCCGGACTGGTACAAGTGGGATCAGAACAAGCGTAACGAAGAAGCGAAGAAACTGCTGGCCGAAGCCGGTTATACCGCCGACAAACCGCTGACCTTCAACCTGCTGTACAACACTTCCGATCTGCACAAAAAACTGGCGATTGCCGCCTCGTCCATCTGGAAAAAGAACATCGGCGTCAACATCAAGCTGGAAAACCAGGAGTGGAAAACCTTCCTGGATACCCGTCATCAGGGCAACTTCGATGTCTCCCGCGCAGCATGGTGTGCCGACTATAACGAACCGACCTCCTTCCTGAACATCATGCTGTCGGACAGCAGCAGTAACACCTCGCACTATAAGAGCGCGGACTTCGACAAAGTGATTCACGATGCGGTGAAAGCGGCGGATGACAAAGCGCGCGTGGCCGATTATCAGAAAGCAGAGCAGATCCTGGATAAAGACAGCACCATCGTGCCGGTTTACTACTACGTGAACGCGCGTCTGGTGAAACCGTACGTTGGCGGCTACACCGGCAACGATCCGCTGGATAAAACCCTGGATAAGAACCTGTACATCATTAAGCATTAATAGCACTCAGGCTATCGACAGTGGCGGTGCTGCGGCGCCGCCTTTTTGACTTTGTGAAGCAACAGCCTGGTAGGTACGGCAATGTTAAAATTCATCCTGCGTCGGCTCCTTGAAGCCATCCCGACGCTATTCATTCTGATCACCATCTCCTTCTTTATGATGCGACTGGCACCCGGCAGTCCGTTCACCGGCGAGCGTGCGCTGGCGCCGGAAGTCATGGCCAACATTGAGGCCAAATATCATCTCAACGATCCGATCGGCAAACAGTATCTCAGCTACCTGGTGCAGCTGGCACACGGTGATTTCGGGCCGTCGTTTAAATATAAAGACTACTCGGTTAACTACCTGGTCGGTCATGCGTTTCCGGTATCGGCCAAACTGGGGCTGGCAGCCTTCTTCCTTGCGGTGGTGCTGGGCGTCACGGCGGGGGTTATCGCCGCGCTGAAGCAAAACAGTTTGTGGGATTACGCGGTCATGGGGGTGGCGATGACCGGGGTGGTCATTCCCAGCTTCGTGGTGGCACCGCTGCTGGTACTGATCTTTGCCATCACTCTGCGCTGGCTGCCGGGCGGCGGCTGGAATGGCGGGCAGTGGAACTACATGCTGCTGCCGATGGTGGCGCTGTCACTGGCTTACATCGCCAGTATCGCCCGTATCACCCGCGGCTCGATGATTGAAGTGATGCACTCCAACTTCATCCGCACCGCGCGTGCGAAAGGTCTGCCGCTGCGCCGTATTGTGCTGCGCCACGCGCTGAAGCCGGCGCTGCTGCCGGTGCTCTCCTATATGGGGCCGGCGTTTGTTGGCATCATCACCGGTTCGATGGTAATCGAATCAATCTACGGTCTGCCGGGCATCGGTCAGCTGTTCGTCAACGGCGCACTAAACCGTGACTACTCGCTGGTGATGAGCCTGACCATTCTGGTCGGCGTGCTGACCATCCTGTTCAACGCGATCGTTGACGTGCTGTACGCCGTTATCGATCCGAAAATTCGTTACTGATGGTGGAGCTCGCTCATGATGTTAAGTAAGAAAAATAGCGAAGCTCTGGACGCGTTCAGCGAAAAGCTGGAAGTGGAAGGGCGCAGCCTGTGGCAGGACGCACGTCGCCGCTTTATTCATAACCGTGCGGCCCTTATCAGCCTGCTGGTGCTGCTGGTGATTGCGCTGTTCGTGGTGTTCGCCCCGATGCTGGCGCAGTTCAAATATGATGATACCGACTGGGCGATGATGTCTGCACCGCCGGACACCACCTCAGGCCACTGGTTTGGCACCGACTCCTCGGGACGTGACCTGCTGGTGCGCGTGGCGATTGGCGGCCGTATCTCGCTGATGGTCGGCATCGCTTCAGCGCTGATCGCGGTGCTGGTGGGCACGCTGTACGGTTCGCTGGCCGGCTACCTCGGCGGCAAGATTGACTCGGTGATGATGCGTATCCTGGAAATCCTCAACTCGTTCCCGTTTATGTTCTTCGTCATCCTGCTGGTGACCTTCTTTGGCCGCAATATCCTGCTGATCTTCGTTGCTATTGGCATGGTGTCATGGCTGGATATGGCGCGTATCGTGCGCGGCCAGACGCTGGGACTGAAGCGCAAAGAGTTCATCGAAGCGGCGCAGGTCGGCGGCGTTTCTACCGGCAATATCGTGCTGCGCCACATCGTGCCGAACGTGCTGGGCGTGGTGGTGGTGTATGCCTCGCTGCTGGTGCCAAGCATGATCCTGTTTGAATCCTTCCTGAGTTTCCTCGGCCTCGGCACTCAGGAGCCACTGAGCAGCTGGGGCGCGCTGTTGAGCGACGGCGCCAACTCGATGGAAGTATCACCGTGGCTGCTGATGTTCCCGGCGGGCTTCCTGGTGGTGACGTTGTTCTGTTTCAACTTTATCGGCGATGGCCTGCGTGACGCCCTCGACCCGAAAGATCGTTAAGGAGTTTCCCGATGACCCATCATGATACTCAGCAGCCGCTGGCGGCTGCACCTGCGGGAAACGCTAACCTGCTGCTGGACGTTAAAGATCTGCGCGTCACCTTCAGTACTCACGACGGCGACGTGACCGCTGTGAACGACCTCAACTTTTCCCTGCGCGCCGGTGAAACGCTGGGCATTGTAGGTGAATCCGGCTCCGGAAAATCGCAAACCGCGTTTGCGCTGATGGGACTGCTGGCGAAAAATGGTCGCATTGGCGGCTCGGCGCAGTTCAACGGCAGCGAAATCCTCAATCTGCCGGAAAGCAAACTGAACAAGCTGCGCGCGGAACAGATTGCGATGATTTTCCAGGACCCGATGACATCGCTCAATCCGTACATGCGCGTCGGCGAACAGCTGATGGAGGTGCTGAAACTGCACAAAGGCATGAGCAGCGCCCAGGCGTTTGAAGAGTCGGTGCGCATGCTGGATGCGGTGAAAATGCCGGAAGCGCGCAAGCGCATGAAGATGTTCCCGCACGAGTTTTCCGGTGGCATGCGTCAGCGCGTAATGATCGCCATGGCGCTGCTGTGTCGGCCAAAGCTGCTGATTGCCGATGAGCCAACCACCGCGCTCGATGTCACCGTGCAGGCGCAGATCATGACGCTGCTGAATGAGCTGAAGCGTGAATTTAACACCGCCATCATCATGATCACTCACGATCTCGGCGTTGTTGCCGGGATCTGTGACAAGGTACTGGTGATGTATGCCGGGCGCACCATGGAGTATGGCCGTGCGCGCGATGTGTTCTACCAGCCGGCCCATCCATATTCGATCGGTTTGCTGAGCGCGGTGCCGCGTCTTGACGCGGAGGGGGAGTCGCTGACCACCATTCCCGGCAACCCGCCCAACCTGTTGCGTCTGCCGCAGGGCTGTCCGTTCCAGCCGCGCTGCGCATATGCCATGGATATTTGTGCCAAATCACCGCCGCTTGAACCGTTTGCCGAAGGGCGCCTGCGTGCCTGCTTCAAACCGGTGGAGGAGTTAGTATGAGCACCGTAGCTGAAGAGAAAAAAGTGTTACTGGAAATCGCCGACCTCAAGGTGCATTTCGATATCAAAGACGGCAAGCAGTGGTTCTGGCAGCCGCCGAAAACCCTGAAAGCGGTGGATGGTGTCAGTCTGCGTCTGTATGAAGGCGAAACCCTCGGCGTGGTCGGTGAATCCGGCTGCGGCAAATCCACGCTGGCGCGCGCCATTATCGGTCTGGTGAAAGCCACCGACGGGCGCGTGGCGTGGCTGGGGCGCGATCTGCTGGGCCAGAGCCAGGAAGAGTGGCGTCAGGCGCGCAGTGACATTCAGATGATCTTCCAGGACCCGCTGGCCTCGCTCAACCCGCGTATGACCATTGGTGACATCATCGCCGAACCGCTGCGCACCTACTATCCAAAAATGCCGCGTCAGGAAGTGAAGGATAAGGTTAAAACCATGATGATGAAGGTCGGTCTGCTGCCGAACCTCATCAACCGCTATCCGCACGAGTTCTCCGGTGGCCAGTGCCAGCGTATCGGTATCGCCCGTGCGCTGATTCTTGAGCCGAAGCTGATTATCTGTGATGAGCCGGTGTCGGCGCTCGACGTGTCGATTCAGGCGCAGGTGGTCAACCTGCTGCAGAAACTGCAGCGTGAAATGGGCCTGTCGCTGATCTTCATCGCGCATGACCTGGCGGTGGTGAAGCACATCTCTGATCGCGTACTGGTGATGTATCTCGGCCACGCGGTTGAGCTGGGGACCTATGATGCGGTGTATAACGATCCACAGCATCCGTACACCAAAGCGCTGATGTCGGCGGTGCCGATTCCTGATCCGGACCTGGAGAAGAATAAGCAGATTCAGCTGCTGGAAGGGGAACTGCCGTCGCCGATCAATCCGCCATCAGGCTGCGTGTTCCGTACCCGCTGCCCGATTGCCGGCCCGGAGTGCGCCAAAACCCGACCGCTACTGGAAGGCAGTTTCCGCCATGCGGTGTCCTGTCTGAAGGTTGATCCGCTATAAGAGCGGTGCCATAAACAACAACGCCGGGCAGTGCCCGGCGTTGTTTTATGCGCTGCGGCTTATTCACGCCACAGAATATGACACAGCTTATGGTCTTTCTCGCGGCACAGCAGGATGCGCGCGAACACATCGGTAATCGGTTCGCCGTCCGCTTCACCGAGGCCGATCACCACTTCTGAGAAGAAGTCAGGGTTGAGATCGAAATCCACATGTTCCTGCCAGTCCTCTGATGGATCAAACAGCTCGGCGCCGCCGCGCTCTTCAAATTGCAGATTGAACAGAATGATGTCTGCCGGATCGAGGTTATCGCCTGCCAGCTCAAGAAAAATATCGTAAGCCTGTTCCAGCGTTTCATCTTCAGTAAGGCGATTATTTAAATCCATGGTCATTCCTGCTTGCCCTGAGGCGGTAATATTTTCGCTCGTTTTACAGTAAAGGGCTAAAGAAGTAAAACAGTCGTTCGACGATGCGCTGCCACCAGGCACGTTTTGCCCAGCGCGCGCCGTCCAGCAGACGCGAACGGGCGATATAATCATCCTGGACCGTGGCGAGATCGCTACCAAAGCCGTCATCATCCACCACCAGCGTGATCTCGAAGTTGAGCCACAGGCTGCGCATATCCAGGTTCACCGTGCCCACCAGGCTGAGCTGACCGTCCACCAGCACACTCTTGGTGTGCAACAGGCCATCTTCAAACTGATAGATTTTCACTCCGGCTTCCAGCAGTTCAGTGAAGAAGGCGCGGCTGGCCCAGCCGACCAGCAGCGAGTCATTGTGGCGCGGTACAACAATACTCACCTCAACGCCACGCAGCGCGGCGGTACAGATGGCGTGCAGTAAGTCGTCGCTCGGCACGAAGTAGGGCGTGGTCATGATCAGCTGCTCGCGCGCCGAATACACCGCCGTCAGCAGCGCCTGATGAATCATGTCCTCGGGGAAGCCCGGCCCTGAGGCGATCACCTGAATGGTGTGACCGCTCTCCTGCTCAAACGGCATTACATTGCCGTCCGGCGCCGGCGGCAGAATGCGTTTGCCGGTTTCGATTTCCCAGTCGCAGGCGTAGACGATGCCCATGGTGGTGGCCACCGGGCCCTCCATGCGCGCCATCAGATCAATCCACTGACCCACGCCAGCATCCTGTTTAAAGAAGCGCGGATCCACCAGGTTCATGCTGCCGGTATAGGCAATGTAGTTATCGATCAGCACCACTTTGCGG
Source organism: Type-C symbiont of Plautia stali (assembly GCF_059730935.1). Taxonomy (NCBI): domain Bacteria; kingdom Pseudomonadati; phylum Pseudomonadota; class Gammaproteobacteria; order Enterobacterales; family Enterobacteriaceae; species Type-C symbiont of Plautia stali. Next base: position 2,010,741 of record NZ_AP035923.1, read on the forward strand.
TGCTGACGCAAATCCATGCGGCGCAGGAACACACGCCACAGGCTAACCTGCAATGCCTCGACCACATCAATACCGGCGTTGCGCATCATGCCCACCCACGGACTGCGGAAGAACGCCACGCTGCCGGCGGAGTCCAGCATCAGGCGGCAGTGCACGCCGCGCCGTGAGGCAGCCATCAGCGATTCCGCTACATCATCAGCCAGACCACCCGGCTGCCAGATGTAAAACACCATCTCAATATTATGGCGCGCCAGCTGAATATCGCGGATCAGCGCCTGCATCACGTCATCGGCGCTGGTCAGCAGCTGCAGCTGATTGCCTTTAACGCCGGCAATACCCTGACGATGACGGCACAGCTCGAACAGGGAACGCGCCACGTCACTGTGTTCAGTCGCGAAAATGTGACGACACTGTTTCAGGTCGTTGAGCCATTTGGCGGTCGAGGGCCACATGGTGCGGGCGCGTTCTGCGCGGCGTTTACCTAAATGCAGTTCGCCAAACGACAGATAGGCGATAATACCCACCAGCGGCAGAATGTAGATGATCAGCAGCCAGGCCATCGCTGAGGTCACCGCACGCCGCTTCATCAGGATGCGCAGCGTAACCCCGGCAATCAGCAGCCAGTAGCCAAACAGCAGCAACCAGCTGATAAGGGTATAAAATGTGGTCATAAAGTGGACGTCCCGTTCGCGCTTTGATGGGCAAAGTTTACGTGTTGATCTGCGCCAGCGAAACCTTTAATCGTTGATGACGTTTCGATGAAGGTTTCGATTTGGCATTTTTAGCCAGATCACTATAATGCGTCGCGGGTTTAGCCAGTCAGAGAGGATGTGATGAGACGCAGCAGAAATGAAGTGGCCCGCTGGAGAATGTTACGCCAGGCGCATCGCCGTCGTGCCCGCTGGCTGGAAGGGCAGTCACGTCGTTATAAGCGCATCCATGCGATTCGTCATCAGGTAGCGCAGCAGCAGCGTCGCTCTATCCTGTTTATCACGCAGAATACCTGAGCAATGAACGCGGTCGTCAGTGGCCGCGTAATACCAGTGAAACATTCACTATCTGCAGGGCCGCCGCCAGTACCACCAGCATGACGATGTGCTGGCGCGCCTGACGCCAGCCCTGACGGCGCCACAGCCACAGCGCACGACCAATCAGCAGCAGCACCAGCACTAACAACAGAAGGGGCTGCCACTGCATCAGAACACCCGTTTAAACGGTTTAACCGTGACTTTGTCGTACACGCCAGCGGCGATATACGGATCGTCATTGGCCCACGACTGGGCCGTTTCCAGCGATGAGAACTCGGCAACAATCACAGAACCGGTGAAACCAGCCGGGCCCGGCTCATTACTGTCGACGGCAGGCAGAGGACCGGCGACAATCAGACGCCCCTCATCCTGCAGCAGCTGCAGACGCGCCAGGTGTGCCGGGCGCACAGAGTTACGTTTTTCCAGTGAATCTGCGGTATCTTCCGCATAAATGACGTAAAGCACGATGGGATACTCCCGTTAGACTTGCCGAATTTGCGAGACACGTTAAGTGATCGCTAAACAGAGTGCAAACGAAAGATAATGGGCGCGCGCTGCAGCGCAGGCAGGGTTAAAAAGCGCCTTTCTTTTGGCCTTCAGTAGCGTGCTTATTGAAACTGATTGCTATTTGCATTTAAAATCAGCGCTTCACTCAATGAACATGACTGATATGACGACGTTGACTACGCCTTTTCCAACCCGAACGCCTGTGTCCGTGATTTTGTCCGTGCTCCTTCACGGTTCGGTAATCGCCGGCATTCTTTATGCTTCATTTCATCAGACCATTGAGGTTCCTAAAGCGTCTCAGCCTATCAGCATTAGCATGGTGGCACCGGAAGTGCAGCCTGAACCGGCACCGGCAGCAGTAACCCCGCCGCCGCCGCCCGAACCGGAACCCGAGCCGGAGGTCGCACCAGAGCCACCAAAAGCCGAGCCGGTGCCGATCCCTAAGCCGGAACCTAAACCGAAGCCAAAACCGAAACCGAAGCCTAAGGTGGAGAAAAAGGCAGAGCCGAAGCCGCGCCAGCAGGTGAAGCCGCAGGAGAATCCGTTTAAACAGGACGCGCCAGCCGCGCAAACGCGCCCCTCTACGGCACCGAAGAGTAACCCGGCCCCGACGCAGACGGTGTCGGATGGACCGAAAGCGATGAGCGTCAGCAAGCCGGCGTATCCGGCGCGTGCGTTCGCGCTGCGCGTTGAAGGGCGGGTGCGGGTGAAGTTTGACGTGGACAGCGATGGGCGCGTCGATAACGTCGAGATTTTGTCCGCTGAGCCGCGCAACATGTTTGAGCGCGAAGTGAAGCAGGCGATGAAGAAGTGGCGCTATCAGCCAGGACGGCCGGGCAAAGGGCTGACGATGAACATCGTGTTCCGCATTAACGGCGGCGCGAACATCGAGTAAAGCCAGACAGGTAAAGAAAAAGCGGCCATTCCGGGCCGCTTTTTTATACGCTTAATTGCTCAGATTGGCCTGGCCTTCCGGCAGTGGACGGGGTTTCCCGCTGTTATCGACCGCCACATAAACAAACACCGCTTCGGTGGCGCAGTAAGTCTGCCCGATCGGTTCGGACGACACTTTTTTAATCCACACTTCCACGTTAATGGTCATCGAGCTATTGCCGGTGCGGATGCAGCGCGCGTAGCAGCTCACCACATCGCCGACGGCGACGGGCTTGAGGAAGGTCATACCATCCACGCGCACCGTTACCACGCGACCTTTGGCAATTTCTTTAGCCAGTATCGCGCCGCCCATATCCATCTGCGACATCAGCCAGCCGCCGAAGATATCACCGTTGGCATTGGTGTCTGCCGGCATCGCCAGGGTGCGCGAGACCATCTCGCCTTGCGGCAACTTATGTTTTTCGTCCATTGCTCAGTTCTTCTGCAGGTGAAGACAAGCCCGGCGGAGACCAGGCTGCATCGATTATTTTTGTTCTTGTTGCGGCATCTGTCGCCAGATATACAGGCCGCTTAACAGCGTAAACAGCAGGGTCAGGCCGGTAAGACCGAACACCTTAAAGTTAACCCAAAACGCCTGGGATAACCAAAACGCAACATAAATATTCGCCAGTCCGCAGGCCAGGAAGAACAGGGCCCAGGCGATATTCAGCCGACGCCATACCGCACCCGGCAGCTGCAGCTCTTTGCCAAGCATGGTCTGGATCAGCGGTTGCTGCATAAACCACTGGCTGTACAGCAGCGCCAGCGCGAACAGCGAGTAAATCACCGTGACTTTCCACTTGATGAACTCATCGTTGTGGAACACATAGGTCAGGGTGCCGAACACCGCAACCAGCACAAAGGTGAAAATGGTCATCTTTTCCAGCTTGCGGTACAGCACCCAGCTGACCACCAGCGCGATACCGGTCGCCACTACCAGCGCGCCGGAGGCGACGAAAATGTCGTACAGCTTGTAGAAAATAAAGAAAACTACCAGGGGAAGAAAATCGAGTAACTGCTTCATAGCGTTTCCAGTCAGGGGCAGGAGCGTTGAGTTACGGCGCCGCCGCGGGCGCCGTAACGCTTAACGTAACAGCATATACAGCCGGTACAAATAGATAATCAGAATGGCTGATACCAGGTTGCCCAGCGCGTTGAGCACCACCGAAGCGATATTGGCAGGCAGCACGGTCAGTGAGGAGAAGAAGAACATCAGCGCAATTTTTGCCAGCAGCCACAAAATAATCGCCGGGGCGATTACCTTAATGTTCTTCCATGCCAGACGCATACTGGCGCGCATCGCACTGAAAATGCCCATTTTTTCACTTGCCAGCATCACCGGCGCCAGCGACAGCAGAATCGCCAGAATCACACCCGGCACCATCAGTACCATAAAGCCCAGCTGCACCAGCAGGGTGATCAGGAAGGTCTGCACCAGCAGTTTCGGCAGCAGCGGCGCAGAGGCGCCAATCGCGCGCAGCGCGCTGACGCGCTGTCCACTGGATACCATCGGCAGCAGGCACAGCATACCGCCCAGCAGCAGCGTGTTGCCAATCAGGGCAGCGAAAGTGCCGGCGGCAGAGGCGCGCAGCAGAATACGTTGCTGATCTGGTGACATGTTCTGGACGATTTCAAACAGCGAAGAGGCGCTGCTGTCGGTCTGGCTGAGCAGGGATAACTGATCCTCGCCCGGCGTCAGGGCGTGGCCAACAATCACGGTAATAAACGAGGTCAGCAACGCCATCAGCACGATGGTGACCAGCTGATGGCGCAGAAAATTTCCTGTGTCACGGTATAACGAGCTTGCCGTGATAGACATGTACACTCCTTGAAGGAACCGGGTTAATTAACCCGGCGATTGTACATGTTCTGCAGGCAGGCTGGCACCCGGAATCCCATAACTTTCTGTCATCTCAGGTAAAGAAGGGTGAAAAAGCGCGGGTAAACCATAGCGCGCCCGGGCGCGATCGCAGGCGTCATTCGGCACGCCATTTTCGCCGGACATGGCGAATTCCCGGCACGGTGACGGCCGCTGCGCATAAATCCCACAGGAAACACAGCCGCCAATTTCACCCTGCAGCGCCACGCAGCGCGGAGCACGATCGTTGGTGCCGCGCATGTTGCGCATCATCAGGCTCAGGGGTTCCGTCAGTTCAACCGGCACCGCGCCACCGCCGTCGTCGGCTTCGGCCCAGTAAAAAGAAACGCGAAAATGGGCGCAGCAGGCGCCACAGGTCATACAGGGGTTAAGTAAATCGCTCATCTGATCGCCCGCCACTCCTGAGGCTTCGAACCAAAATCACAAAAGGGGAATAGCAACATAATCACGCCGTGTCATGGCGGCAACAGGATTTTTATGTCCGCTTGTAAAGGCAAAATTGATCTGAATCAATTCATTGTTTTATAAGTGATTAATTTGAATTGATGCTGATGATCTTTTCGCAAAAAAGGGGTAAATCTTGTGCCGCGATTAACCTCAATACCCTGTTTTCCGGCAAAGGAGTGATTATGAAACTGGCTAAATGCGCGCTGCTGCTGGCGCTGGCGATCCCGCAACTGGCACTGGCTCACCAGGCCGGTGATTTTTTTGTGCGCGCCGGTAGCGCGACCGTTCGTCCGACCGAAGGCTCTGATAATGTGCTGGGTATGGGCGGCTTCAGCGTCAGTAATGATACCCAGCTGGGTCTGACGTTTACCTGGATGGCGACCGACAATATCGGCGTTGAGCTGCTGGCGGCCACGCCGTTCCGCCACAAAGTGGGACTTGGCCCGACCGGCAACCTCGCTACCGTGCGTCAGCTGCCGCCCACCCTGATGGCGCAGTACTACTTTTTCGATAGCCAAAGCGCGCTGCGCCCGTACGTTGGCGTCGGGATCAACTACACCACCTTCTACGATGCGAAGTTCAACCAGACCGGGCAGGATGCGCAGCTGAGCGATTTGAGCGTGAAAGATTCATGGGGCGTGGCGGGTCAGGTCGGGCTGGATTATCAGATCAACCGCGACTGGCTGCTCAACGCGTCATTGTGGTACATGGACATCGATACCGAGGTGAAATTCAAAGCGGCGGGCGAACAGCAGAATATCAATACCCGCATCGATCCGTGGGTGTTCTTCTTTGGCGCGGGCTACCGTTTCTGATTTTTACACCAGAAAGAAAAAGGGCGACCCGCAGGTCGCCCGTTTAGTTACTTAATCTGCATATTGTTGACGACGGATTTTACCCCCGCCACGTTACGCGTTACCGCAACCGCACGGTTGGCCATCTGCGGCGAGCTGACAAAGCCGCTCAGCTGTACTTTCCCTTTGAAGGTCTCAACGTTAATTTCTGTCGATTTCAGCGCCTCGTCATTCAGCAGCTGAGCCTTCACTTTGGTGGTAATGACCGTGTCATCGATGTAACCGCCGGTCCCTTCCTTTGTTGCTGTTGGTGCACAGGCACTTAAGGTGAGCGCCATCACTGCAGCCACTAAAAAACCCGCAACGACTTTGAACAATTTCATTGGTTATCTCCCTGTCATAGATGGTGGTGCACCGTAACGTGACGGCACGCTTAAGTGTGGGCCGTGCCTCGCATTTCGGCAACTCAGGCGCGATGAAAAAGTTTGTCGCAGGGGAGAAAAAAGGGGGCAGGAAGTAAGAAGGGCCCTGCAGCCAGTGCAGGGCCGTGCCAACTCAGCGGGTAGCCGCTTTGAGATCGCTGACGAACGTTTGCAGTTCGCTAAGCAGCGCCGTTGGGTCGTTCTGATTACGCTCAATGATTTTCACGATGGCCGAGCCGGAGATGGCTCCGGCGGCTCCGGCGGCAACGGCCTCTTTCACCTGACCCGGCTCAGAGATGCCAAAGCCCTGCAGCGGCGGCGCAGCATGATATTCGCGCAGCTTCTCGATCAGATGATGCAGCGGCAGGCTGGCGCGATTTTCTGCACCGGTAACGCCGGCGCGTGACAGTAGATAGGTGTAGCCACGGCCGTGCGAGGCGATTTCGCGCAGCAGATCGTCATCCGCGTTGGGCGGACAGATAAAGATCGGCGCAATGTTGTGACGCATCGCCGCCTGGCGGAATGGGGCCGACTCTTCCACCGGCACGTCAGCTACCAGCACCGAGTCAACGCCCACCGCAGCGCACTGCGCGTAGAAGTTGTCGATACCTCTGCTGAACACCAGGTTGGCGTACATCAGCAGGCCAATCGGCAGATCGGGGTATTTCTGGCGCACGGTGGCGAGCATTTCAAAACACTGCGCTACGGTGGTGCCGGCGGCAAAGGCGCGCAGCGTAGCGCCCTGAATCGTCGGGCCATCGGCCAGCGGATCGGAGAATGGAATGCCCAGCTCCAGCGCATCCGCACCGCCCGCGACCAGCGCATCAATAATTTTCAGCGACAGCGCTGGCGACGGATCGCCAAGGGTGACGAAGGGCACAAACGCGCCTTCCTGTTTCGCGGACAGACGTTGAAACAGCTGATTATAACGCTCCATCAGATCTCTCCCTTAGCTTTCAGAATATCGTGTACGGTAAAGATGTCTTTGTCGCCGCGGCCGGAAAGGTTCACCACCAGCAGCTGCTCTTTGTCCGGGTTTTCGCGGATCATCTTCAGCGCATACGCCAGCGCGTGCGATGACTCCAGTGCCGGAATGATGCCTTCGGCACGACACAGCGTTTTAAAGGCCTCCAGCGCTTCATCATCCGTGATTGACACGTAGTCAGCGCGGCCGGTGCTGTTCAGGTGCGCATGCTGCGGACCGACCGACGGGAAATCGAGACCGGCAGAGATGGAGTAGGACTCTTCGATCTGTCCCTCTTCGGTCTGCATCATCGGCGCCTTCATGCCGAAATAGATGCCGACGCGACCGTGCTTGAGCGGTGCACCGTGCTCACCGGTGTCAATACCGTGACCCGCAGGCTCCACGCCGATCAGGCGCACGCTGCTCTCTTCGATGAAATCCGCAAACATGCCGATGGCGTTAGAACCGCCGCCGACACACGCCAGTACCGCATCCGGCAGGCGACCCTCTTTTTCCAGAATCTGCGCTTTGGTCTCTTCGCCAATCATGCGCTGGAATTCACGTACAATGGTCGGGAACGGGTGCGGACCTGCGGCAGTGCCGAGCATGTAGTGCGCGGTTTCGTAGCTGCCGGACCAGTCGCGCAGCGCCTCGTTACAGGCATCTTTCAGCGTGGCCGAGCCGCTGTGTACCGGAATCACCTCTGCGCCCATCAGCCGCATACGGAACACGTTGGGTGACTGACGCTCAACGTCTTTCGCGCCCATGTAAATACGGCATTTCATGCCGAGCAGGGCACACGCCAGTGCCGACGCCACGCCGTGCTGACCGGCGCCGGTTTCCGCGATGATCTCGTTTTTGCCCATGCGTTTTGCCAGCAGCGCCTGGCCCAGCACCTGGTTAGTTTTGTGTGCACCGCCGTGCAGCAGGTCTTCGCGCTTCAGGTACAGGCGGGTTTTGCTGCCTTTGGTCAGGTTGCTGCACAGCGTCAGGGCCGTCGGGCGACCGGCGTAGTTTTTCAGCAGGTCAGTAAATTCTGCCTGAAACGCCGGATCGCGCTGTGCTTCAACAAAGGCCGTTTCCAGCTGACGCAGTGCTGGCATCAAAATCTGCGGCACATACTGGCCGCCGAATTCGCCAAAGTAGGGATTAAGTAATGTCGTCATCGTGTCCTCTTCCTTATCCGGCCCGCCCGCAGGCGGGCAGACGCAATTAATAGGCGCGCAGCGTGCGGAATACCGCCGCGACTTTGCTGGCATCTTTGATGCCCGGCGCGGATTCCACGCCGGAGTTGAAGTCGAGGCCGGCACAGCCGAGCTGAGCGGCTTCGACGCAGTTATCGGCGCTCAGGCCACCGGCCAGCAGCACATCAGTCAGGTCTTCACCCTGCAGCAGCGACCAGTCAAAGCGCTGACCGCTGCCACCCTGGCCATTATCCAGCACGTAGCGATCAACGTGCGGCCAGTCGCGTGGCGGCAACCGATCTTGAATGCTCAGCGCCTTCCAGATGCGCACGCTGGCTGGCAGCGCCTGGCGCAGTTCTGCAACGTAGGCTTTGTCTTCGTCGCCGTGCAACTGAACGGCCGCAAGCGATAAACGCGTGGCTAACGTGACAACGTCACTGATAGTCTGATTGCGGAACACGCCGACATACTTCAGCGGTGCGGCGGCGATCACCGCCTGTGCCTGCGCCTCGTTAACCTGGCGCGGCGAACCGGCGGCAAAGATCACGCCGCCATACAGCGCGCCAGCCTGATGTGCGGCCTGCGCATCTTCCGGGCGGGTCAGGCCGCACACCTTGTTATCGCCCAGCAGCACGCGGCGCACACCGGCGTCGAGGTCGTGCTCTTCCATCAACGCCGAGCCAATTAAAAAGCCGTTAGCAAAATGGCTCAGCTCGCGCACCTGGGCGTAATTATGGATGCCGGACTCGCTGATCACGGTGACGCCATGGCTGAGACGCGGGGCCAGATGACGCGTGCGATTCAGGTCAATCGACAAATCACGCAGATCGCGGTTGTTGATGCCGACTACTTTAGCTTCCAGCGCGATAGCCCGCTCCAGCTCTTCTTCGTTACTGACTTCGGTCAGCACGCCCATTTTCAGGCTATGCGCCACCGCAGCCAGCTGACGGTACTGCTCATCATCCAGTACGGACAGCATCAGCAGAATGGCATCGGCCTGATAATGGCGCGCCAGGTAAATCTGGTAGGGATCAATAATAAAGTCTTTGCACAGCACCGGCTGCGTGATGGCGGCGCTGACCACCGGCAGGAAATCAAAGCTGCCCTGGAAATATTTCTCATCGGTCAGCACTGACACCGCAGAGGCGTAATGGCGGTAGATCCCGGCGATAGTCGCGGGATCAAAATCGGCGCGAATCAGCCCTTTCGACGGGGAGGCTTTTTTACACTCCAGAATGAAGACGGTGCGCGTGCCACGCAGCGCCTCGTAAAAATGACGCTCCGCCGGCTGCAGATCGTTCTGGAAGGAGGCCAGCGGCTGCTGCGATTTCCGTGCTTCAACCCACAGGGCTTTATCCTGCACAATTTTCTCTAATACGGTGCCCTTGATACTCATTTCATCCTCTCGCTGCCAGTGCCACAACGCGCTCGAACGCCTGACCGCTGCGAATGGCAGCCATGGCGCGCTCAGCGTTATCGCGCAAATCTTCATTTCCGAATACTTTCAGCAACATTGCGACATTTACCGCAACGGCCTGCTCGTGGGCGGGCTGGCCTTTACCCTGGAGCAAACGCGTCAGAATGTCACGGTTTTCTTCCGGTGTGCCGCCGGCCAGCGCCTCTTTCGGCTGGAAACTGAAGCCAAAGTCTTCCGGCGTCAGCTGGTAACTGGTGATCTCACCGTCACGCAGCTCAGCGACCTGGGTCGCACTGTGCAGCGCCACTTCATCCATGCCGCCACCGTGCACCACGGCAGCACGCTGGTAGCCCAGCACTTTCAGCGTCTGGGCGATGGGCAGCACCAGTTCCGGACTGTAGACGCCAATCACCGCCAGCGGTGGGCGCGCCGGGTTGATCAGCGGACCCAGCACGTTAAACAGCGTGCGGGTTTTCAGTTGCTGGCGCACCGGCATCGCGTGGCGGAAACCGCTGTGATACTGCGGCGCAAACAGGAAGCAGACGTTGAGATCGTCCAGCGCCTGCCGTGCCTGCTGCGCCGGCATGTCGAGATTGATACCGAAAGCGGCCAGCAGATCGGAAGATCCGGATTTGCTGGAGACGCTGCGGTTGCCGTGCTTGGCCACTTTCAGCCCGCAGGTGGCGGCGACAAAGGCGCTGGCCGTGGAAATATTAATACTGTTGCTGCCATCACCGCCGGTGCCAACGATATCGGCAAAGGTATAGTCCGGACGCGGGAACGGTCTGGCATCGGCCAGCAGCGCGGAGGCGGCACCGGCGATCTCTTCCGGGCGCTCGCCACGCACTTTCATGGCGATCAGCGCCGCTGCCAGCTGCGTCGGCTCCAGCTGTCCGGTAATAATCGCGCTGAACAGCTGGTGGCTCTCGGCCTGGCTCAGCGTTTGCGCCTGATACAGTTTTTCCAGAATAGTTTGCATCATCATCTCCCTGTTATTTCGCCAGCGCCCAGGCCAGTGTTTGCTCCAGCAGACGTGCGCCCTGCGTGGTGAGAATCGACTCGGGATGGAACTGGAAGCCGCACACGCGGTCCGTTTCGTGACGCACCGCCATCACCATGCCGTTGTAGCTGGCGTTGACCGTCAGTTCCGCCGGCGTATTGCTGCCCACCAGCGAGTGGTAACGCGCCACCGGCAGCGGGTTGCTGAGGCCGGTAAACATCGCCTCGCCATCATGGGTAATGGCGGAAGCTTTGCCGTGCAGAATTTCGCCCGCCTGGCCGACGTGCCCGCCGTAAGCTTCGACAATGGCCTGATGGCCGAGACAGATACCAATGATCGGCAGCTGACCGCGCAGCGCCTGTAACAGCTGCGGCATGCAGCCCGCATCTTTCGGTGCGCCAGGGCCGGGTGAGAGCATCAGCACCGGGTTTTCCATCTGCTGCAGGCGGTCGATCAGCACTTCTGCCGGGACGTTGTTGCGGTAAATCACCACGTTGTGGCCAAAGGTACGCAGCTGATCAACGAGGTTGTAGGTAAAGGAGTCGATATTATCGAGCAGCAGGATATCGGCCATCAGAAAATCTCCTTGCAGTGATGGGCAGTAGCGATGGCGCGCAATACCGCGCGGGCTTTGTTGCGGCTCTCATCCGCTTCAGCCTGAGGCTGAGAATCCAGCACCACGCCGGCACCGGCCTGCACGGTGGCAACGCCACCTTCCACCCAGGCGGAGCGGATGACGATGCAGGTATCAAGGTCGCCGCTGGCGGTGAAGTAGCCGACCGCGCCGCCGTAGCTGCCGCGCCGCGTGCCTTCTTTTTCCGCAATCAGCTGCATCGCGCGCACTTTCGGTGCGCCACTTAGCGTGCCCATGTTCATGCAGGCGCGATAGGCGTGCAGCACATCAAGATCGTTACGCAGCGTGCCTACCACGCGGGATACCAGATGCATCACAAACGAGTAGCGGTCCACTTTGGTTAAATCCGCCACGTAACGGCTGCCGGGCACACAGATACGTGCCAGGTCGTTGCGCGCCAGATCCACCAGCATCAGGTGCTCAGCCAGCTCTTTATGATCGGTGCGCATTTCCAGTTCAATACGGCTGTCCAGGTCGCGATCCAGCGAGCCATCCGCATGGCGACCGCGCGGACGCGTACCGGCAATCGGGTAGATTTCGATCTGGCGCGAGCTGGCGTCATATTTCAGCGAGCTTTCCGGCGAAGCGCCGAACAGCGCAAAGTCCTGATCCTGCATAAAGAACATGTACGGGCTGGGGTTGCTGTTTTTCAGCGTATCGTAAGCCGCCAGCGGTGACGGGCACGGCAGTGAGAAGCGGCGCGACGGTACCACCTGGAAAATTTCACCGATGCGAATGGCCTGCTGCAGTTCGCTTACCACGTTGCAGTAAGCTTCATCGCTCTGGCTGGTGCTCAGCGTCATCTGCTCGACGCGCTGCACCGGCAGCGCTGGCGCTGGCTGCGTCATCTGACCGTGCAGCTGTTCGATACGGCTCTGCAGACGCTGAAACTCGCTGGTGGACGGCGCAAACAGGCTGGCCTGCAGACGGGCGCTGCGCTGCTGGTGATCGATCACCAGTAACGTTTCGGCGAGGTAGAAACAGTAGTCCGGGCAGCTTTGGTCATTGCGCAGCGGCGGCAGATCTTCAAATCCCGCCACCAGATCGTAGGCAAACAGGCCGCCCAGCAGCATGGCTTCACGTTCTTCGGCTGGGCTGTTAACCAGATGCGGAATCAGACGCAGCGCATCAAACACCGACAGCGCCTTCAGGCGGGAGTCTTCATCGTGCAGACCCTCAACCGGCGTGAAATGCAGCTCTCGTCCGTCCGGGCGCACGGCGATGCGCACCTCGGGCGGCAGCGCTTCGTCCAGCAGCGGCAGCAGCGCGCGGCCGTTTTCCGACAGCGCCTGCAGGGTAACAACATTGCCCAGGGCGCTGATGCGTAGCGCGCTGTCGACAATCAGCAGGCTTTTCAGGTTCTGCTTGCTGTCGATATCGGCAGATTCAAGCAGCAGAGTTGCCGGACGTGCGCCGCATAATTGATGAAACACTGCGGCCGGATCTTCGCGGTAGGGCGCGGTACCGGTAATCAACTTCAATGTAGGTTTCGCATTAGCCATAATGGATTCTCTGAATTTCGCTCAAAAAAAAGCCCGCTCGGTGGCGGGCTCAGGTATCTGCACTGCGGTTACGCAAAATGTGCATGACGACGTCGCCCGTGAAAGGGATCATCGCGCCACCAACCATTAACATGCGTACCGATAAGAGCCATGATTAAATACCCGTTACGTGTGAACTTGTGTACTAGTTAACTGGTTCGGCTGAAAAAAGTCAATACCCTTTTTCAGTTACGGGCAAAATCGTTATCATGCCAGCCGGTTTAATGCAGTCGCTGGAGTGACCTTGTCAGATATCGCCCGTTTTCCACTTTATGATTTACACAGCCATACCCAGGCTTCTGACGGTTTGCTGACGCCGACCGCGCTGGTGCAGCGCGCCGTTGAGATGCACGTCGGCGTGCTGGCGATTACCGATCACGACAGCGTGGCGGGCGTGGCTGAAGCGCAGGCGGCGGTGCAGCAGCTTCAGCTACCGCTGCGGGTACTGGCCGGTGTGGAAGCGTCGACGCTGTGGGAAAACCACGAAATTCATATTGTCGGGCTGAACGTTGATACGCAGCATCCGGCGTTAACCACTTTTCTGGCGCAGCAGCACCAGTGCCGTATGGCACGTGCAGAACTGATCGCCGAACGGCTGGAGCGCGCGCGCATTCCTGACGCGCTGGCCGGCGCTCAGCGTCTGGCGCAGGGCGGGGTGATCACCCGCGGGCATTTTGCCCGCTATCTGGTAGAGCTGGGCAAAGCCGATAACATGGCGCAGGTATTTAAAAACTATCTGGCGCGCGGCAAAACCGGCTACGTGCCGCCACAATGGTGTACAATTAAACAAGCCATTGATGCTATTCATCATTCTGGCGGCGTGGCGGTGCTGGCCCATCCTGCGCGCTACGGGCTGTCGGCCAAATGGCTGAAGCGACTGATTGCGCATTTTGCCGCAGAAGGCGGCGATGCGATGGAAGTGGCGCAGTGTCAGCAGGCACCGAATGAACGTACCCAGCTGGCGAGCTATGCGCGCGATAATCAGCTGGCGGCCTCGCAGGGGTCCGATTTTCACCAACCCTGTCCGTGGATTGAACTGGGGCGCAAGCTATGGCTGCCGGGCGGCGTGGAGCCGGTCTGGGAGCGTTTTCCCGCTTTAGCGCCGGTCAAATCGCACGTTGATGGGTGATATGAGGTTTTTATGAGTCAACTTTTTCACATTCATCCGGAAAATCCGCAGCCGCGTCTGGTTAATCAGGCGGTGGATTATCTCAATAAAGGCAGCGTTATTGTCTATCCGACCGATTCCGGCTACGCGCTGGGATGCCGTCTGGAAGAGAAGAATGCCATGGAACGCATCTGCCGCATTCGTCAGCTCGATGGTAACCATAACTTTACCCTGATGTGCCGCGATCTCTCTGAGCTGTCGACCTATTCGCAGGTGGATAACAGTGCGTTTCGCATTCTGAAAAACAACACGCCAGGCAATTACACCTTCATTCTGAAGGCCACCAAAGAAGTGCCGCGTCGTCTGATGAACGATAAACGTAAAACCATCGGCCTGCGCGTACCGTCAAATCCGGTGGCGCTGGCGCTGCTGGAACGCCTCAATGAGCCGATGATGTCGACCTCACTGATGCTGCCAGGCAATGATTTCACTGAATCCGATCCGGAAGAGATCCAGCACAGCATCGGCAAGCTGGTGGATTTAATTATCGATGGCGGCACCCTGGGCCAGCAGCCAACCACCGTGATCGATCTCACCAGCGATGCGCCCGTCATCGTGCGTGAAGGGGCAGGCGATACCCGCCCGTTCCTGTGATTACGCCGGGCCGGGCGCTGTTTGTGGCGTCTGGCCGATATTGGCTTCCAGCCAGCGTTTGAAATCGCCGTACGGAATGTACAGCGAGACATCTTTTAAGATGACTTTTTTGCTGCGTACGTTAGCAATTTCATGGCTGTAACCCACAATCACTCCGCTGATTGTCTGGTCGGCATTATAGACAGCGCCGCCTGACATCCCCTGAACGACACCGGCATTGGAAGCCATTGCCATACAGGGCTTTTTATTCCAGCGATTATTAATGGCGGTGCGCGCCAGATTAACGCCGCTCGACTCCACCGGCATCGCGGAAATAAAACTATAGCCATACATTTTAATTGGCTCGCCCACCGCGCTGCTGCGGAATTTCGCCAGCGTATCCGGACTGTTTTTATGATAAATAATCGCGACGTCGCAATAGGGGTGATAAGCCTTCACGCGCTGCACGGCGGTTTTGGCCACGTGCGCGGCAGTCAGACTGTATTCCGGCGTTAACGGAATGGTTGTACCGAGGATGCCCAAACCCAGTACCGTCGGGATGCCGGTCACGCTCATATCCACGTGCTGCAGCGCCGTACGACTGTACTCAGTATGGCCCACGGAACAGCCGCTCAGTGCCAGCGCTGCAAGCGCCGGCCAAAGCAGGGAGGTTCTCATGATGGCGGTCTTCATTTAATGTCCGTCAGCAAAATCCCTGGTGAAGACTTTCGACAGACAAATTAAATTCAATCCGTGAAACGATTAGCGCGCCATTTCCCGTGCGCGCCGGATTATATTATCAGGCCAGCTGTACCATTATTTGTTAATGGCTTGTTGTTTGAAAGCTTATAAAAAGTAATTAAAATAATTTTTGATACTGCTTAGCCAATTCAGGATTAAATTTTACACAGTTTTCGCGGCAGAACAATTCATCATATTTAATATTTATCAAATAAAAACGAAAATACAGACTTAATCCAACCTTCAGCGCCAATCCGCTGTATGGCTGGCTCTGCTGGCTGCAATAAGCTTTACTAACACCATTATTCAGTTCTTTATGCTGATTTTGGTGTTTTGCGCCGATTTTCTGTTTGCTCAACTGCAGCTGTGCCGGGAACGCTGCGGGTAACAGACTGGTGAGTCTCATTAATCTATTGCGGCACTAATTGGCGCGCTATTAAATAAATAAACGGTCTCAGGCAAAACGACGTAATTTCAGCGGGTTGCGCCTGCTATCCTGACGCTCGTTACGCAAATCAATCAGAAATCTGAATCAATGACCGTGCTGCCCGCTTCAGCCTCCGGATCTCCGGCGCTTTATTATCGGCAGAAAAGGAAAAGGTGTTAACGAAACTGTAGCTGGTGTAAAATCTCCGGCCGTCCGCGCTGGCACCTGGCGCGAAGCGGTCACAGATTCTGATACGGGACCTGGTAACGCCGGTATCTTACCTCTTCATTACCACGACGCCTGGGAAGGCGACAACGAGGCAGCTCCATGAGCGAGAAATTACAAAAAGTATTAGCGCGCGCCGGACACGGTTCGCGCCGTGAAATCGAAGCAATGATTTCAGCCGGACGCATCAGCGTCGATGGCAAACTGGCGACGCTGGGCGATCGCATCGAAAATGACAAAACCCTGAAAATCCGTATTGATGGCCATCTGGTATCGATTGCTGAATCGGCCACCGAGGTGTGTCGCGTACTGGCGTATTACAAACCGGAAGGTGAGCTGTGCACGCGCAACGATCCTGAAGGGCGTCCAACGGTATTTGATCGCCTGCCGCGCCTGCGCGGTTCACGCTGGATTGCCGTCGGCCGTCTGGACGTAAACACCTGCGGTCTGATGTTGTTCACCACCGACGGTGAGCTGGCCAACCGCCTGATGCACCCAAGCCGCGAAGTTGAGCGTGAATACGCAGTGCGCGTATTCGGTGAAGTGGATGACGAAAAAGTGCGTCAGCTGAGCAAGGGCGTGCAGCTGGAAGACGGTCCGGCAGCGTTTAAAACCATCAAATTTGCCGGCGGCGAAGGCATTAACCAGTGGTACAACGTCACCCTGACGGAAGGGCGTAACCGTGAGGTGCGTCGTCTGTGGGAAGCGGTTGGCGTGCAGGTAAGCCGTCTGATGCGCGTGCGCTACGGCGATATTCAGCTGCCAAAAGGTCTGCCGCGCGGCGGCTGGATGGAGATGGAACTGCCGGCGGTCAACTACCTGCGTAAGCTGGTGGGACTGCCGGAAGAGACGGTGACCAAAGTGGCCGTCGAGAAAGATCGTCGCCGCACCAAAGCGAACCAAATCCGCCGGGCGGTGAAACGTCATAGCGCGGTAAGCAATAACAGCCCGCGTCGCAACAACACCAAACGCGGTGCCTGATGCTCCCCGACGCCGCGCCTGCGGCGTCCGTTTTTACCAGTCGATTCCCTGCTGTGCCTGAATGCCGGCATCAAACGCATGCTTCACCGGACGCATTTCGCTGACGGTATCGGCCAGTTCCAGTAGCGTGCGGTGACAGCCGCGGCCGGTTATGATCACACTTTGCTGCGGCGGACGCTGCTGCAGTGCAGTGACCAGCTCATCCAGATCGAGATAATCCATACTCACCATGTAGGTGATTTCATCAAGGATCACCAGATCCAGCGACGCGTCTTGCAGCATGCGTCTGGCGTGTTGCCACACCTGCTGGCAGGCGGCCGTATCGCTGGCACGGTTTTGCGTCTCCCAGGTAAAGCCGGTGGCCATCACCTGAAACGCCACGCCGTGCTGCGCCAGCAGATTACGTTCGCCGTTGGGCCATTCGCCCTTAATAAACTGCACGGCAGCCACGTTTTTACCGTGGCCACAGGCGCGCAGCGCGGTGCCAAAAGCGGCGGTGGTTTTACCTTTGCCGTTGCCGGTAAACACCATCAGGATGCCGCGCGTTTCGGTGGCAGCGGCGATGCGAGCGTCAACCTGCTCTTTCAGCCGCTGCTGGCGTTGCTGGTGACGATCGCTCATGCGCTGGCCGGTCCCGGCTTGCGCCCCGGTTGTGCATCGTAGCTGATACCGGTTTTACGGCGGCTGTCATCGCCCATCAGATAGAGGTAGAGCGGCATCAGGTCGGCCGGGGTTTTCAGCAGGCTGGCATTCTCCTCCGGGAAGGCGCTGGCGCGCATTTTGGTGCGCGTGCCGCCGGGATTGATGCAGTTCACCCGCAGATGGCGGTTTTTATACTCATCGGCCAGCACCTGCATCATGCCTTCGGTGGCGAATTTCGACACGGCATAGGCGCCCCAGCCTGCGCGACCGGTGCGGCCCACGCTGGAGGTGGTGAACACCAGCGAACCGGCGTCGGATTTTAGCAGCAGCGGCAGCAGCGCCTGCGTTAAATAGAAGGTGGCGTCGAGGTTGATTTGCATCACCTGCTGCCAGACCGCCGGATCGAGTTCCGCCAGCGGCACAATCTCACCGAGAATGCCGGCGTTATGCAGCACGCCATCCAGCCGCGGCACCAGCGCGGCAACCTGTTGCGCCAGCTGCTGGCAGCTTTCCGGTGTGGCATGCGCCAGATCCAGCAGCAGCGTAGCGGCGGGCTGTTTATTGAGCTGATTAATCGCCTCAGCGGTTTGCTGTAGCGTGGTGGCGTTGCGGCCGAGCAGAATCACGCGCGCACCGTAGCGCGCATAGGTCAGGGCGGCTTCGCGGCCGATGCCGTCGGAAGCACCGGTCACGAGAATGATGCGATTGTCCAGCAGGTCGCTTTTCGGTTGATAATGCACAGCGATGTCCTTTGCAGGTCAGAGGGTTTTTTGGCTTTATGCCTCAATTTGGCGCAAGGTGCAATCGCCGCAACGCGCATTCTGTGCCGCCTGCCGGCATTTCAGGCGACGAACGGCATCAAAGCGGGTAAACTCAGGGTTTGACTGTAATTCACTGTTTAATAAGGCGGCAGAATGGATTTACTCTCCAGCTATGGATTATTTCTGGCCAAGGCCGTCACCGTCGTGGTGGCGATCGCAGCTATTGTACTGATTGTGCTCAATGCCGCGCTGCGTAAACGTCACAGCGGCGGTCAGCTGCGCTTAACCCATCTCGACGAAGCCTATCGCGAGATGAAAGAGGACCTGCAGCTGGCGAAGATGAAGCCGCAGGCGCAGAAAGTGTGGCTGAAGCAGCATAAGAAAGAAGAGAAACAGAAAGCTAAAGCCGAAAAGCGCAATGCCAAAGCCGGTGTGACTGAAGCGGCGAAGCCGACTCTCTATGTACTGGAGTTCAAAGGCAGTATGGACGCCGGTGAAGTCAGCTCGCTGCGCGAAGAGATCTCCGCGGTGCTGGCGGTGGCACAGCCGGGTGATGAAGTGCTGCTGCGGCTGGAAAGTCCCGGTGGCGTGGTGCACGGTTATGGCCTGGCCGCGTCGCAGTTACAACGTCTGCGTGATGCGGGTCTGCAGCTGACGGCGGTGGTGGATAAAGTTGCCGCCAGCGGTGGCTACATGATGGCCTGCGTTGCGGATCGCATCGTGGCGGCGCCGTTCTCCATCATTGGTTCCATCGGCGTGGTGGCGCAAATCCCCAACTTTAACCGACTGCTGAAGCGCAACGACATTGATGTGGAGCTGCACACTGCCGGCCAGTACAAGCGTACGCTGACGCTGTTTGGTGAGAATACCGAGGAAGGGCGGGAGAAATTTCAGGAAGACCTGAATGAAACCCATCAGCTGTTTAAAGATTTTGTGCATCAGATGCGTCCGGCGCTGGATCTGGACAAAGTGGCGACGGGAGAACACTGGTATGGCCGTCAGGCGCTGGATCTGGGGCTGATTGATGAGATTGGTACCAGCGATGCGCTGATCATCGCACGCATGGAGCGCTTTAGCGTGCTGGGCGTACAGTTTGCGCGCAAGAAAAAGATGATTGACCGCTTTACCCACAGCGCCAGCGTCGCGGCCGAGCGGCTGATTCTGAAAATCTGGCAACGCGGTGACAAACCGCTGCTGTAAATGAACCCGGCGCAGGCCGGGTTTTTTTATGCCAGGTGATACTGCGCGGAGAGCACCACCGCAAGGTGCTTGAACACGTTGAACACCGCTGTGGTTTTGGCCGTCGGTAAGCCTTCGGCGTCGAGGAACCACGGACCGCGAAACACCAGCACTTCGCCCTGCTGAATCACCTCAGTGGCTTCCATCCCGGTAAAATATTCGTGGTGCTGCTGAATCAGCTGATTGGCGATTTTCAGTAACGCCTGGTGTGAAATGGATTCCGTTTCTGCTGACATTTTTCCCCTCTTTTTTGACAACGTATTTTCTCCTTCTATATTACCTGGCTGTTGGTGCGTTCAGCAAATCAGCGTTCGGTCAGAAAACTGGCGAGAAATTAAACAGAATGCTAATTAAGTTGCGTAACAGATTTTATCAGGTAGAGTGTGGGCGATTCAGCTTTCAGGGAGATCACACCAGGATGTGTGATACCGTCAGACGGAAAACTCGCTCTTAATCATCAAGTTGCAAATGCCGATGCAATCTGACCAGAGATTGTCCCCGCTGGCTTGAAAAGCAAAAAGTCAGCAGCAATATTGAACCCATTGGGTTTTGGGGCTGCCAATCCTCTCCCGTTTATCAGGACGTTTCAATTAGGTAAAGGTACATATGGGTAAAGCACTCGTCATCGTTGAGTCCCCGGCAAAGGCCAAAACAATCAATAAATACCTCGGTAATGACTACGTGGTGAAATCCAGCGTCGGTCATATCCGTGATTTGCCGACCAGTGGTTCAACGGCCCGTAAAAGTGCCGACGGGGAAAAGGCGAAAACCGGCAAGAAAGTAAAGAAAGATGAAAAGGCCGCGCTGGTTAATCGCATGGGCGTTGACCCGTGGCACGGCTGGGAAGCGGACTACCAGATTCTGCCCGGCAAGGAAAAAGTCGTCTCCGAACTGAAGAACCTGGCTGCCGATGCCGACCACATCTATCTCGCAACCGACCTTGACCGCGAAGGGGAAGCCATTGCCTGGCACCTGCGGGAAGTGATCGGTGGCGATGACAAACGCTTCAGCCGCGTGGTGTTTAACGAAATCACCAAAAATGCGATTCGTCAGGCGTTCGAGAAGCCGGGCGAACTGAATATTGAGCGCGTCAATGCGCAGCAGGCGCGTCGTTTTATGGACCGCGTGGTGGGCTATATGGTCTCGCCGCTGCTGTGGAAAAAAATTGCCCGTGGCCTGTCGGCCGGACGCGTGCAGTCGGTTGCCGTGCGTCTGGTGGTGGAGCGCGAGCGCGAAATCAAAGCCTTCGTACCGGAAGAGTACTGGGAAATTGACGCCGATCTGTCGACGCCGAAAGGCGATGCGCTGGCGGTCAGGGTGACGCATCAGGGCGACAAAGCGTTCCGCCCGGTGAACCGCGAGCAAACTGAAGCGGCCGTGGCCATCCTGGAAAAGGCGCGTTACGCCGTTCTGGATCGTGAAGACAAGCCGACCAGCAGCAAACCGTCGGCACCGTTTATCACCTCGACGCTGCAGCAGGCGGCGAGCACCCGCCTTGGTTTTGGCGTGAAGAAAACCATGATGATGGCGCAGCGTCTGTATGAAGCCGGTCACATCACCTATATGCGTACCGATTCCACCAACCTGAGTCAGGACGCGGTGGCGATGGCGCGTGGCTACGTGGAGAAAAAATTCGGTAAGAACTACCTGCCGGATGCGCCCAACACCTACGCCAGCAAAGAGAATTCACAGGAAGCGCACGAAGCGATTCGTCCTTCTGATGTCAATGTTGCCGCCGAGCAGCTGAAGGATATGGAGGCGGATGCGCAGAAGCTGTATCAGCTGATCTGGCGCCAGTTCGTGGCCTGCCAGATGGTGCCCGCGCAATATGATTCCACCACGCTGACCGTCGGCGCGGCAGATTTCAAACTGAAAGCAAAAGGGCGTACGCTGCGTTTCGACGGCTGGACCAAAGTGATGCCGGCGCTGCGTAAAAATGATGAAGATTTGACGCTGCCGCCGGTGAACGTGGGCGACACGCTGGATCTGAAATCCCTGCTGCCGGGCCAGCACTTTACCAAGCCGCCGGCGCGCTTCAGCGAAGCTTCGCTGGTACGCGAGCTGGAGAAGCGTGGCATTGGCCGTCCGTCTACTTATGCTTCGATCATTTCCACCATTCAGGATCGCGGTTACGTGCGGGTGGAAAACCGCCGCTTCTACGCCGAGAAGATGGGGGAGATTGTTACCGATCGTCTGGAAGAGAACTTCCGTGAGCTGATGAATTATGATTTCACCGCGCACATGGAAGACAGTCTCGACCAGGTCGCGAATAACGAAGCGCAATGGAAAGCGGTGCTGGATTCATTCTTCAGTGATTTCAGCCAGCAGCTGGAGCAGGCGGAGAAAGATCCGGAAGAGGGCGGCATGCAGCCGAACCAGATGGTGCTGACCTCCATCGACTGCCCAACCTGCGGACGCAAAATGGGGATTCGCACCGCCAGCACCGGCGTGTTCCTCGGCTGTTCCGGTTATGCACTGCCGCCGAAAGAGCGCTGCAAGCAGACCATTAACCTGATCCCGGAAAACGAAGTGCTTAACGTGCTGGAAGGCGATGATGCCGAAACCAACGCGCTGCGCGCCCGTCGTCGCTGCCAGAAGTGCGGCACCGCGATGGACAGCTACCTGATCGACAACGGCCGTAAACTGCACGTCTGTGGTAATAACCCGGAGTGTGACGGTTATGAAATCGAGCAGGGTGAATTCCGTATCAAAGGTTATGACGGACCGATTGTTGAGTGCGAAAAATGTGGCTCTGAAATGCACCTGAAGATGGGGCGTTTTGGTAAGTACATGGCCTGTACCAACGACGAGTGTAAAAATACCCGTAAGATTCTGCGTAACGGCGAAGTCGCGCCGCCGAAAGAAGATCCGGTACCGCTGCCGGAGCTGCCGTGCGAGAAATCGGATGCGTATTTTGTGCTGCGTGACGGAGCTGCAGGCGTGTTCCTTGCCGCTAACACCTTCCCGAAATCGCGTGAAACCCGTGCGCCGCTGGTGGAAGAGCTGCAGCGCTTTGCTGACCGTCTGCCGGAGAAACTGAAATATCTGGCCGAAGCGCCGGCAGTGGATCCGGAAGGCAATAAAACGCTGGTGCGTTTTAGCCGTAAGACTAAACAGCAGTATGTTGCCTCAGAAAAAGAGGGCAAAGCGACCGGCTGGTCAGTTTTCTATATCGACGGTAAGTGGCAGGAAGCCAAGAAGTAATCTCCCTGGGCCAGCGTTCGCTGGCCTTTTTCCCATCCTTATAGCTAATCGTTCTACATTCTTACGTTAACTGATATAGTAGTTATAGCTTATTGCATTTTGCTGACTCGCTTTCCCTCATTATTATGCCATCAGGGCGGATACACGCCTGCAGGGAATGCACCTCTGTCGCTATCGGGAAGATATAACTATGAAATTGCAGCAGTTGCGTTACATCGTTGAAGTCGTTAACCACAACCTCAATGTCTCCTCTACGGCAGAGGGGCTGTATACCTCGCAACCGGGCATCAGTAAGCAGGTGCGCATGCTGGAAGATGAGCTGGGCGTGCAGATTTTTGCCCGCAGCGGCAAACATCTGACGCAGGTGACGCCAGCAGGTGAAGAGATTATCCGTATTGCCCGCGAAGTTTTGTCCAAAGTGGATGCGATCAAATCGGTTGCCGGTGAACACACCTGGCCAGATAAAGGATCGCTGTACGTGGCCACGACCCACACTCAGGCGCGTTATGCACTGCCTGGTGTAATCAAAGGCTTTATCGAACGCTATCCGCGCGTTTCCCTGCATATGCATCAGGGCTCGCCCACACAAATTGCTGAGGCGGTCTCCAAAGGCAATGCCGATTTCGCCATTGCCACCGAAGCGCTGCACCTGTACG
Organism: Type-C symbiont of Plautia stali; assembly: GCF_059730935.1. NCBI lineage: Bacteria > Pseudomonadati > Pseudomonadota > Gammaproteobacteria > Enterobacterales > Enterobacteriaceae > Type-C symbiont of Plautia stali. Next base: position 2,034,108 of record NZ_AP035923.1, read on the forward strand.
ACGACTTGATTATGCTGCCGTGCTATCACTGGAACCGCGCCATTGTGGTCACACCGGATCATCCGCTGGCGGGGAAATCCAATGTGTCGATTGAGGAGCTGGCTGATTTCCCGCTGGTGACTTACACCTTTGGTTTTACCGGCCGCTCAGAACTGGATACTGCGTTTAACCGTGCCGGTTTAACGCCGCGTATTGTTTTTACCGCAACCGATGCCGACGTGATCAAAACCTATGTGCGTTTAGGCCTGGGGGTTGGGGTGATTGCCAGCATGGCGGTGGACCCGGTTTCCGATCCGGATCTGGTGCGCATTGAAGCTTCAGAAATCTTTACCAATAGCACCACCAAGATTGGTTTCCGGCGCAGCACCTTCCTGCGCAGCTATATGTATGATTTCATTCAGCGCTTCGCACCGCATCTGACGCGAGACGTGGTGGACGCCGCTGTGGCGCTGCGCTCAAACGAAGATATCGAAGCGATGTTCCGCGATATCAAGCTTCCTTTCAGGTAATCACCTAACTCATTATTTTTGCGGGATGTCCAGCGACTTCCCGCACACCTTCCGCCGCTTAGCACCAGCAGAACCTCAAAAAATTCCATTATTTTTTTGTAAATGAAACATGCGTCACATGTTTTTTCATTGTTATTTATTAAATGCGAATCAGTACACAATTTTTACTTTGCCGCTTTGCGGACTGCCAGGAATATTCCCATACTCCAGTTAAGAGCTGATGAGAAAGGGCTTTTTAACTGGCTCGTTAAATTAAACTCAAATTTAGAGTGGATCTAATTTTGGTTTAAGCCAAATTTACAATGTAACTATTAAATTAATAGTTTGCAGCGTGCTTAAATTTATCTCATCAGTTTTGGCGGTTTTGATAAATAGCGTTAATCGTTGTGCTCAATAAAAATAACTGGATTTTTGGACTTAACAAGTTTAGGATTCGTCCTAAATCTTAATCGTTGTTATCAATCGTTTTATTGAGAGTGATTATCAAAAACTATGACTACGAGATTAACTGTACAACCGGACTTCCGGGCTAAAAGCACCAAGGTAGAGCGTTCAGGTAACATCCGTCGCAAAGCCTGGTTGACTGTCTTCGCTGCTTCAGCACTGTTCTGGGTAGTGGTGGCGTTAATGATTTGGCGTATGTGGGGTTAAGCCATGTGGGCAAATACACTCAGTCGTAAATATCCGGTCGCTGCGCGTCAGCCTAAAGCACCGGTGTGCAAAGCCAAAGAAGCGCCTGCTGAACCGCAAGTGGCAATCCCGGCTTCCTGGGAACTGAGTGAACAGCAGCGCAGCTTTATTGAATCATTCATGGATCCGAAGTCTAAATAACGCAGTCTGCGTCCAATTCTTATTAAGACATACTGTCGCGCATTTTACCGGACTCTCCGGTGGGCACGTTAAAAGCCCGTCCTTTAACACTCAGCATCTAAAAAAACGGTGTCATCAGTACAACGCTGAAGACGATGGCTTTTTGTTGCCCGCGATCCGGGAGGAGTGACAGATGAATACCACAACTTTTTCATGGCTCAGCGTTTATGCCTTCTCAATGGCCTTTTGGGCTGCGGCCGTCTGGGCCGTGCTGTAATTCGCTAATCCTGCCAGTTAACGCTTTCTGAATGCCCTGACTTTTGTCAGGGCATTTTTCGTTGCGGTTTTGTGTGTCAATTCGTGTTGTTATCAAAACGTTAACGAAAATGTGGTCTATCTTTAAGCTAAACCTTGCACTCTCTGAGGTTTAGCAGAAGAGCCCATAAAAGGAGGAGTTATGTCGTTAACGTTACGTGAGCAGAGTCAGGATGCGCTGGAAGTAGGGGCAAAAAAATATCATTACCACAGCTTGCCGAAAGCCGCTCAGCAGGTCGGTGATATCGATCGCTTACCAAAATCCCTCAAGGTTCTGCTGGAAAACCTGCTGCGCTGGCAGGATGAAGATTCCGTAACGGCAGCAGATATTCAGGCGCTGGTGGCGTGGCAGCAAACTGCACATGCCGATCGCGAAATTGCTTATCGTCCGGCGCGCGTATTAATGCAGGATTTCACCGGCGTACCGGCCGTGGTTGACCTGGCGGCGATGCGAGAGGCCGTTAAGCGGCTGGGCGGTGATGTGGCGAAAGTTAACCCGTTGTCACCGGTCGATCTGGTGATTGACCACTCGGTTACGGTCGACCATTTTGGCGATGACGATGCGTTTGAAGAAAACGTGCGCCTGGAGATGGAACGCAACCACGAACGCTACGTTTTCCTGCGCTGGGGGCAAAAAGCCTTTAACCGTTTCCGCGTCGTGCCGCCGGGCACTGGTATCTGTCATCAGGTCAATCTGGAGTACCTCGGTAAAGCCATCTGGCATGAAACGCTGGACGGCAAAGAAGTGGCTTATCCGGATACGCTGGTCGGCACCGATTCCCATACCACCATGATTAACGCCCTGGGCGTACTTGGCTGGGGCGTGGGCGGCATTGAAGCTGAGGCCGCCATGCTGGGCCAGCCGGTTTCGATGCTGATTCCCGATGTGGTGGGTTTCAAGCTGACCGGCAAACTGCGCCCCGGTATCACCGCCACCGACCTGGTATTAACCGTGACGCAGATGCTGCGTAAACATGGGGTGGTCGGTAAGTTTGTCGAATTCTACGGTGACGGACTGGCCGATCTGCCGCTGGCGGATCGTGCAACCATCGCCAACATGGCACCGGAATATGGCGCAACCTGCGGTTTCTTCCCGATTGATGAAGTAACGCTCAGCTACATGACGCTCACCGGGCGCGATGCGCAGCAGGTTGAGCTGGTGGAAGCCTATGCAAAACAGCAGGGGCTGTGGCGTAAACCGGGCGATGAACCCATCTTCACCAGCACGCTGGCGCTGGATATGGCTGAAGTAGAGTCGAGCCTCGCCGGTCCGAAGCGTCCACAAGATCGCGTCTCCCTCGGCGACGTACCGGCGGCCTTTGACGCCAGTAACGAGCTGGAAGTGAATCACGCGCAGAAGCCGCACAAAACGGTCAGCTATCTGGACAGTGAAACCGGCGACCGCATCCAGCTGGATGATGGTGCCGTGGTGATTTCGGCGATTACGTCCTGTACCAACACCTCCAACCCCAGCGTATTGATGGCGGCTGGCCTGCTGGCGAAAAAAGCCGTCGAGCGCGGGCTGATGCGCAAACCCTGGGTAAAAGCCTCGCTGGCGCCGGGATCAAAAGTGGTATCTGACTATCTCGCCGTGGCGCAGCTGACCCCGTATCTTGATGAGCTGGGCTTTAACCTGGTGGGTTACGGCTGCACCACCTGCATCGGTAACTCCGGCCCGCTGCCGGATGAGATCGAAAGCGCGATCAAAGAGGGCGATTTGACGGTGGGTGCCGTGTTGTCCGGCAACCGCAACTTCGAAGGGCGCATCCATCCGCTGGTGAAAACCAACTGGCTGGCGTCTCCACCGCTGGTGGTGGCGTATGCGCTGGCGGGCAACATGAAGATCAACCTGCAGACTGATCCGATCGGTCAGGATCAGCAGGGCAATGACGTCTATCTGAAGGATATCTGGCCATCGCCGGAAGAGATTGCCGCATCGGTGCAGAAAGTTACCAGCGACATGTTCCATAAAGAGTACGCCGAGGTGTTCGACGGCACGCCCGAGTGGCAGCAGATCAAAGTCAGCGAAGCAGCTACCTATGACTGGGACGAAGGCTCCACCTATATTCGTCTGTCTCCGTTCTTTGACGATATGGAAAAAACGCCGCAGCCGGTGCAGGACATTCACGGCGCGCGCATCCTGGCGATGCTCGGTGATTCGGTGACGACCGACCACATCTCTCCGGCTGGCAGCATTAAAGCGGAAAGTCCGGCGGGGCGTTATCTGCTGGCGCACGGCGTTGAGCGTAACGACTTCAACTCCTATGGTTCACGACGCGGCAACCACGAAGTCATGATGCGCGGTACGTTTGCCAACATCCGTATTCGCAACGAAATGGTGCCTGGCGTCGAGGGCGGTTATACCCGGCACTATCCGAGCCAGGAACAGCTGGCCATCTACGATGCGGCGATGAAGTATCAGGAGGAGGGCGTACCGCTGGCGGTGATCGCCGGGAAAGAGTACGGCTCCGGCTCCAGCCGCGACTGGGCGGCGAAAGGTCCGCGCCTGCAGGGCGTGCGCGTGGTGATTGCCGAATCGTTCGAGCGTATTCACCGCTCTAACCTGATCGGCATGGGCATTTTACCGCTGGAATTCCCGGCGGGCGTAACGCGTAAGACGCTGCAGCTGACCGGGGAAGAGCGTATCGACGTGGCAAATCTGGCGCAGCTGCAGCCCGGCTGCCGCGTCCCGGTAACGCTGACACGGGCTGACGGCAGTCAGCAGACGCTGGAAACCCGCTGTCGTATCGATACCGGTAATGAGCTGACCTATTACCAGAACGACGGCATCCTGCATTACGTGATACGCAATATGCTCAACTAAAAAATAAAGCCGGGCATGCCCGGCTTTATTATTGACGCAGAAAGTGCATGACGCGAGAGCGCACCGCCGCGTTACGATTTCGGCAGCAGATGTCCCATCTTCTCGGCTTTCGTATCGAGATAGTGCGCATTTTTTGGGTTACGGCCAACGATCAGCGGCACGCGCTCAACGATATTGATACCCGCTTCTGACAGGATCTCCACTTTGCGCGGATTGTTGGTCAGCAAACGCACTTCATTAATGCCCAGCAGTTTAAACATGTCGGCGCACAGGGTGAAGTCACGCTCATCGGCGGCAAAGCCCAGCTGATGGTTCGCTTCCACCGTGTCGTAGCCTTTGTCCTGCAACGCATAGGCGCGAATTTTGTTCAGCAGCCCGATGTTACGGCCTTCCTGGCGATGGTACAGCAGCACGCCGCGTCCTTCTTCCGCAATGGCGGTCAGCGCTGCCTCCAGCTGGAAGCCGCAGTCGCAGCGCAGGCTGAACAGCGCATCGCCGGTGAGACATTCGGAGTGGACGCGCGCCAGCACCGGATTGTGATCGCTAATATCACCATAAACCAGCGCGACGTGGTCGTGGCCGGTTGCCAGTTCTTCAAAACCAACCATCAGGAAATCTCCCCATGGCGTGGGCAGTTTGGCTTCTGCTACCCGTTTCAGCTGCATGTGACTCTCCAGAACCTTCAGAGGATGCGCTATCATCATGATAACGCACGGGCCCGACTGGCCCGACGAAACTGCCGATATTGTGCCACAACCTGAACCAGGGCCGCTAATCAGTCAGAGTGATTGTAGTGATAAAGCACAATTATCTAAGCCGCAACGGGTATGTTATTCTTTTTTCAACTAAAGTTATGCAATACGCCTGTCAGGTCGTGAAAGAATAAAGGGACGAGATGTTAAAAATTGTGCAACGCACCACGCTGGGCGCGTTTTTATTACTGCTGATGCCGCTGGGCGTATGGCTTTCCGGCTGGCAGTGGCAACCGGGGGAGAGCGGGCATCTGTTGCGCGTGCTGTTCTGGATCACCGAAACCGTCACCAGTCCGTGGGGCACGCTGACCAGCCTGATTCTGAGCGGCTGGGTGTTGTGGTGCCTGCGCTTTCGCCTCCGGCCGGCCATTCTGTTGTTGATTATCATGAACGGCGCGATTCTCGCCGGTCAGTCGACCAAAACCTTTATCAAAGAGCAGGTACAGGAGCCGCGGCCGTATGTGGTCTGGCTTGAGCACAGCCACGGCGTCAACGAACAGCAGTTTTATCAGCTGAAACGGCAGCAGCGCGGCGAAATGGTGTCCGCCTTGCTCGCCAATGACACAAAGCTGCCCGCCTGGTTAAAAAATCACTGGGCGTTTGAGACGGGCTTTGCTTTTCCGTCTGGCCACACCATGTTTGCCGCCAGCTGGGCGCTGCTGGTGATTGGCCTGTTATGGCCGCGCCGGCATATTGTTACGGTGGTGGTGCTGTTTGTCTGGGCTACGCTGGTCATGGGCAGCCGGCTGGTACTGGGCATGCACTGGCCGCGCGATCTGGTGGTCGCGACGCTGATCTCGTGGCTGCTGGTGACGCTGGCAACCTGGCTGGCACAGCGCTTTTGTGGCCCGCTCAGCGTGCCGCCGGAAGAGCAGCGTGAGATTGCCGGGCGCGATGACGGATTGTAATTTCTCCCTTTGCCCCCATATGATTGATTGTACTTGCAGAAAGGGCACTAACTGCTGCGCGGATAAGCAGCAACAGCGGCACTTTTTTGGCATACTCTACCGGATAACCTCACGACAGGACGCATTGTGAAATATTTGCTGATTTTTCTCGTGGTTTTGGTCATTTTCATCATCTCCGTTACGCTCGGAGCGCATAATGACCAGATTGTCACCTTCAACTATCTGCTGGCGCAGGGCGAATTCCGCATTTCAACCTTGCTGGCCTGCCTGTTTGGTGCCGGATTTTTGCTGGGCTGGGCGATCTGTGGCCTGTTCTGGCTGCGCATTCGTGTTTCGCTGGCGCATGCACAGCGCAAACTGAAACGTATGCAGGCGCAAAATGAACAATCTGCTGCGGTAAATAGCACCTCCACTGCAGTGCGTCGGGATTAATGTTCGATGCTTGAATTGCTGTTTCTGCTTCTTCCTGTCGCGGCGGCGTACGGCTGGTATATGGGCCGCCGCAGTGCGCAACAGGATAAGCAACAGGAAGCTAACCGTCTGTCACGCGAATACGTGGCAGGGGTCAACTTTCTCCTTTCTAATCAGCAGGATAAAGCGGTCGATCTGTTCCTCGATATGCTTAAAGAGGACAGCGGCACCGTTGAAGCCCACCTGACGCTCGGTAACTTGTTCCGTTCGCGCGGCGAAGTCGACCGCGCCATCCGCATCCACCAGTCGTTAATGGAAAGCGCGTCGCTGACCTACGATCAACGTTTGCTGGCCATTCAGCAGCTGGGACGCGACTACATGGCTGCCGGCTTGTACGATCGCGCCGAAGACATGTTCAGTCAGTTGATCGATGAAACCGATTTTCGCATCAGCGCGCTGCAGCAGCTGCTGCTGATTCATCAGGCGACCAGCGACTGGCAGAAAGCCATCGAAGTGGCGGAGCGGCTGGTCAAACTCGGCAAAGATAAGCAAAAGGGCGAAATCGCCCATTTCTACTGCGAGCTGGCGCTGCAGGCGCTGAGCAGTGATGACCTCGATCGTGCCATGAGCCTGTTGAAAAAGGGTGAAGCGGCCGACCACCAAAGCGCGCGCGTTTCCATCATGATGGGACGTATCCTGATGGAGCAGGGCGAGTACGCGAAAGCGGCGCAGCGGCTGCAGCGCGTGCTGGAACAGGACAAAGAACTGGTGAGCGAAACGCTGCCGATGCTGGAAACCTGCTATCAGCGACTGGAGCAGCCTGACAGCTGGGCGCAGTTCCTGCAACGCTGCGTTGAAGAGAACACCGGTGCCGCGGCGGAACTCTATCTGGCAGACATTCTGGAGCAGCAGCAGGGGCCGGAAGCGGCACAGCTCTACATTAACCGTCAGCTGCAGCGTCATCCCACCATGCGCGTGTTCCATCGTCTGATGGATTTCCACCTGCATGAGGCAGAAGATGGCCGCGCCAAAGAGAGTCTGATGGTGCTGCGGGATATGGTCGGCGAGCAGATTCGTACTAAACCACGCTACCGCTGCCAGAAGTGCGGCTTTACCGCGCACGCGCTCTACTGGCACTGCCCATCGTGCCGCGCCTGGTCTTCCGTTAAACCGATTCGCGGACTGGACGGCCAGTAAGCTGGCCGCGTTCGGTGATTATTCATAACGCATAGTAGTTACAACATACTTATAGAGAAATTATCATCCACGCTTCAGCACTGTGCATCGCCTCGTCAAACAGCAAGGCAATCGCCGTCGCAACGTTGTCGTGGCCGGGTTGCACGGGTAGAATGCTTGCCGTTTGTCCATCGCGCCTGCGGGTGCCAGCCTCTGAGGAAACGTTATGCCTGTTACTCACTCACCGATTCTGGTGGCACTCGACTATCATGATCTCAATAGCGCACTGCAGTTCGTTGACCGTATCGATCCGGGCCAGTGCCGTCTGAAAGTGGGTAAAGAGATGTTTACCCTGTTTGGACCGTCGCTGGTGAAGACGTTGCAGGCGCGCGGTTTCGAGGTATTCCTCGATCTCAAATTTCATGACATCCCGAACACGACGGCACATGCGGTCGCGGCGGCAGCGGATCTCGGCGTATGGATGGTCAACGTGCATGCCAGCGGCGGGGCGCGGATGATGAATGCGGCGCGCGAAGCGCTGCTGCCGTTTGGCAGTGATGCGCCCTTGCTGATTGCGGTTACGGTGCTGACCAGCATGGACGAAGACGATCTTAAAGGTCTTGGCATCACCTTATCGCCGGCGCAACAGGCTGAGCGTCTGGCACGGCTGACACGCGAATGTGGTCTTGATGGCGTGGTGTGCTCGGCGCAGGAAGCCGCGCACTTCAAACAGGTTATTGGGCAGGATTTCGCGCTGGTCACGCCGGGTATTCGCCCGGCGGGTAGCGAGGCCGGCGATCAGCGTCGTATCATGACGCCGCAGCAGGCACAACAGGCCGGCGTGGATTACATGGTGATTGGGCGACCGATCACCCAATCTGCCGATCCGGCGCAGACGCTGCAGCAAATCCTGCACAGTTTACAGGAGGGCTAATGGCTCAGGACAATCCGCTGGTTTACTCCACCGAAACCGGCCGTATTACACATAGCGAAGAGAAACCGCAGCGACCGAAAGGCGATGGCATCGTGCGCATTCAGCGCCAGACCAGCGGGCGTAAAGGTAAAGGCGTGTGCCTGATTACCGGCATCGATCTCGATGATGACGCGCTGACAAAGCTGGCGGCCGAGCTTAAGAAGAAGTGCGGCTGCGGCGGGGCGCTGAAAGAGGGCGTGATTGAGATTCAGGGCGATAAGCGCGATTTGCTTAAAACGCTGCTGGAAGCCAAAGGCATGAAGGTTAAACTGGCGGGCGGTTAATAAAAGCGGGCCACGCAAGGTGGCCCGATGTGACGTAGATGCGCTGCGTAGCCTGCTACAATATTATTATTAATCAACCTGATGGCCAATAATGCCGCCCACCGCAGCGCCACCGACGGTACCCAGCGCGCTGCCGTTGGTGAGCACCGATCCACCAATAGCACCGGCACCGGCGCCAATCGCCGTGTTGCGGTCACGTTTCGACCAGTTGGAACAGCCGCTCAGGGCCACCACTAACGTCGTTGCCAGCACGGCAACCGTCACGCGTTTCATTGTTGTAGTCATGGACATCTCCTTGATGGTTTGCTCAGAGGCAACTCGTTAAGTATAGATGTTACGCCCTGAAGTTGTTCGCCCGATGCACTCAGGCGGTGCTTTTCCTTCAGCCTGCACGCTGGCGCGCAACCACTTGCGCACGTTGTTCACGCTGCTGGCAAAAATCATTTTGGTACCGCCGCAGGCTTGAGATAATTCTAGGCGTAAGCGGATGTGTATGCGGAAAGAAAACTCTGAAATCCCGACGCGGTGTCCGAATCCGGATCCCGTATCAAACCCCACACTTTGCCCGCTTTAGCCACTTTCCGCTGCTAATCCAGCTATTCCCTCCATAACGTTTTTAGCGGTGGCTCCGCACAATTCAGTAATGACTGTATGGCGGAGAAAACACAATGCTGGAAGCGCTGAAACAGCAGGTTCTGGAGGCCAATCTCGACCTGCCGCGTTACAACCTGGTGACCTTTACGTGGGGCAATGTCAGTGCGGTAGACCGCGAGCGCGGGCTGCTGGTGATCAAACCCTCGGGCGTTAAATATGAGCAGATGCAGCGCGACGACATGGTGGTGGTCGAACTGGAAAGCGGCAATGTCGTGGAGGGCCAGTTGCGGCCATCCTCGGATACCGCGACGCACCGCGCACTGTATCTGGCGTGGCCGGAGATTGGCGGCATCGTGCATACCCATTCACGCCACGCCACCATCTGGGCGCAGGCAGGCAGGGACATCCCGGCGTGGGGCACCACGCACGCTGACGATTTCTATGGCACCATTCCCTGCACCCGCGCGATGCAACGGTCAGAGATTGAGCAGGAATATGAATGGCACACCGGCCAGGTCATCATTGAAACCTTTGCGCAGCGCGGCATCGAGCCCGGCGCGATTCCTGCTGCGCTGGTGAACTCCCACGGGCCGTTTGCCTGGGGTAAAGACGCACATAGCGCGGTGCACAGTGCGGTGGTGCTGGAAGAGGTGGCCTATATGGCACTGCACACTGAGCAGCTGCGCGCGGAGCTACCGCCTATCGCTCAGACCCTGCTTGACCTGCACTATCTGCGCAAGCACGGGAAGAACGCCTGGTACGGGCAAGGCTGAGCGCGTGATGTTTTCTCAAGGCACCGGTGGGTGCCTTTTTTATTTAAGGGGATTGTGTGCCCGGACGAGACGGGTGGGTGTTGATGCTGACGTTTATTCACCATGCGTTAAGCGTTTTTATGCGCTTGCCGGCTGTTGCGCCGTCATTAAGTAAGCCCGCTAATCTTTCCTCAGGCAGGGGCTCGGGGATCTCTCTGGATTTTACGTTATAAATCAAACTCTCATTTGGTCTGGCCTCACTCTGCATTACGCTGATGTGGCGTTTAACGCATCACATAAATAGAGGATGAGACGATGACAGTAATTAACCAACCAACCTGCCGCCTGTTTACCGAAGTCGGCCAAACCACACAGCTCGCCGCCTATTATGAGGAAGGTCGACATACCATGTGGATGATGCTGCGCGCTCAGCCGCGCCCCAGTTTCAACCACGAATTAATCGAGGAGATCATGAACCTGAGCTACGCCGCCCAGCGTTCCGGTCTGCCGATTGATTTCTGGGTGACCGGATCGCTGGTGCCGCAGATGTTTAACGCCGGGGGCGATTTGCGTTTCTTTGTTGAATGCATTCGCAACAACCGCCGTGAAGCACTGCGCGCCTACGCCCGCGCCTGTGTTGACTGCATCCATTCGGCGGCCCGCGGGTTTGACACCGGCGCAGTGACGCTGGCGATGATTGAGGGCAGTGCCTTGGGCGGCGGTTTTGAAGCAGCGCTGGCGCACCACTTCATTCTGGCGCAGAACAGTGCGCGTATGGGCTTCCCGGAAATTGCCTTCAACCTGTTCCCCGGCATGGGCGGCTACTCACTGGTGGCCCGCCGCTCCGGGATGAAGCTGGCCGAAGAGCTGATCTGTGAAGGGGAGTCGCACAGCGCAGAGTGGTATGAAACCCGTGGTCTGGTCGACAAAGTGTTCCAGCCCGGTGACAGCTACCGCACCACGCGTACCTTCATCGATACGCTGCGGCCAAAACTGAATGGAGTCCGTGCCATGCTGAAAGCGCGACAGCGCGTGCTGCAGCTGTCACGGGCAGAACTGATGGATATTACTGAGGATTGGGTCGACTATGCTTTCACGCTGGAACCGAAAGATATTGCCTACATGGAACGTCTGGTACAGCTGCAAAATCGTCACAGCGCATCACTGCGTAAAGCCGGTTAGCAGTACGCTAAGACGTTAAACGCGGGCAGGATGCTTAGCCAGCCAATGCCCGAGCTGCTCTGCGGGCATTGGTTTTGCATAATAATAACCCTGACGCCCATCGACACCGTTGGTCAGCACAAACTTCTCTTCGGCTTTGGTTTCGATGCCTTCGGCAATGACCTGTAAATCCAGGGCTTTCGCCACGGCAACGATCGCGCGCACCAGCGACTGCGATACCGGTTGCTTGTTGATATTGCGCACAAAACTTTGATCCAGCTTAATCGCATCGATCGGCACGCGCGCCAGCTGGGAAAGCGAGGAGTAGCCCGTGCCGAAATCATCCAGATGCACCTGTGCACCTAACTCCTGAAACTGTTTCATCAGCTTCAGCGCACCGGCCTCATTCTCGATCAGGCAGCTTTCCGTCAGCTCGATGTCTATCGGGCACTCACTGATGCCCGCTTCGCTCAGCGCCTGTTTCAGGTCGCTGTAGATGCTCTGGTCGATCAGCTGTTTGGCGGAAACGTTCACTGCGACGCGCAGGTAAATGCCTTCGCTGCGCCATTTAACGATTTGCTGCAGCACGTTCAGCATCACCCAGCGCCCGAGCGGCACTATCAGTCCGGACTCTTCCGCGTAAGAGATGAAATCGCCAGGCGGCACCAGGCCGCGTTCAGGTGAATTCCAGCGTACCAGCGCCTCGGCACTGCGCACTTCGCCGTCGCGATCGATCTTCGGCTGATAGTGCACCACCAGATGATCCTGCTCCAGCGCTTTGCGCAGATTGGTATCCAGCCACAGATATTCGAATACGCGCTGGTTCATCTCGCTGGCGAACACGCAGAATTTGCCGCGCCCGTTCTCTTTAGCGTGGTACATCGCGGTATCGGCGTTACGAATCAGACTTTCGCGATCTTCACCATGCAGCGGGGCGAGGGCGATACCAATCGAGCAGCCGCTGTAGACTTCGATCAGCCCGATACGGAACGGCTGACGCAGCCGCTCCAGAATGCGTGAGGCCATCGCCTCCAGCGCCGCCTGACTGGTGTGCTCAGCCAGTACCACAAATTCATCACCGCCGAGGCGCGCCAGCGTCTGGTCCTTGCCGAGACAGCTGAGGATCGCCAGCGACACCGCCTGCAGCAGCTGGTCGCCAAACATATGGCCGTAGGCATCGTTTACCTTTTTAAAATTGTCGAGATCGAGGTAAACCACGCCGGTCTGGCTGCCGTTAGCCAGCTCCAGTGCCAGGCTAATTTGCTGATGGATAGCGTTGCGATTCGGCAGGCCCGTCACCGTGTCGGTATTGGCCATAACGCGTAAGCGCTCCTGCGCCCGACGCTCTTCTGTGATGTCGGTTCCGGAACAGATGAGGAAAATTTCATTTTTTCCGCTACCGCTGTGGACGAACTTATTACGAAACAGAAACAGTCGCTGACCTTTTCGGGTTTTAACCCAGCGCTCCACTTCGTAGGAGTTGCCGTCGCGAAAGAACCCGGCGATGTTGCGGCGCGACGCCTGCGCTTCCTGCTTGGTCATAAACAGCTGAAACACATTGCGGCCAATCACTTCCTGCTCTTTCAGGCCGGTGTACTCTTCGCTCAGGCGGTTAAAACGCTGAATGTTGCCGCGCTGATCGAGGATGACGATCACCGAATTCGCTTCTGACACCACCTGTTCGGCGAAGGAGAGGCCAAGGGTTAAATCGCGCGCCACCGACGAGGTATCGCCCCAGGCGGATGCGGTACCGGCCCAGGTGGACTGATTCACTTTACGGCCGACAAAGTGCATCGGCACCGGCGAGCCATGCAGTGAAAGGGTCAGGTTGATGCTGGAAGTAATTACCGTCATGGCACGCAGCAGACTGGCCTGAGCCGGCGTCAGGGGCACCGCCATATTGGTATTGGCATTTTCATCTTCGGCAAAATGCAGCGCATCGCTATCTGAAGTTAAACGCCAATGAGGGCTGGTTGTGCCAAACAAGGTATATAGCAACGTTTGCCCTTGTTCATCGGTCATGGAAACTTCCTCCGGAGGAATGCGCAGCAGGGGTATCTCATTATTTTAGCAACAGTATTCAACCTCCTGCGCCAGCACAAGATGCAAACTGAATATATTTTTGTTTTTATTAAAGAATGGCACGAAAAAGCCCCGGATTCCGGGGCTGAAAGGTTAGCACGGGCACTTGCCGAGTTTGCCCGCCTGGCTGGGAAAACGCGCCTCCAGGCAGTAACGATGGAAGGCGCGCTCATCCATAGGGGTCTGTTCCGGATGTTTTTCGCGCATATGCTTCAGATAAGTTTGATAGTCGTGCACGCCCACCATTAACCGGAAGCTCTGCTGTAATCCCTGCCACAGACGCTGCCAGCGTGAGCACGGCGCGGCAGGGGCGCGTGCAGCGAGCGGTAAGCACTGCTGAATTTGCCAGCCCGCGTGCGGCTTTTTCCAGCGTAAAATGGCCTCAGACATTTCGCACCTCCTGACGCAGTGACACGTCCGACTCATGGGTGGTCGGCACTGAACTGCGCAGCGCGCGCCGGATCACGAAGAACGCCGCAATCAGCATGGTAACTGCGACCAGCATGAAAAAGCCGCACAGCGCCGCGTTGATCTGGTTGCTGAACACGATGGTTTGCATGTCGGCCACGGTTTTCGCCGGTGCGATAATCACGCTCTCATCGAGACCTTTACGAAACTTACTGGCCTGCGCGAGGAAACCAATTGACGGTTTCTCATGGAAAATTTTCTGCCAGCCGGCGGTCATAGAGGTGATAAACAGCCAGGCGGTGGGCACAATCGTCACCCAGGCGTAACGCTGCTTTTTCATTTTGAACAGCACCACGGTACCGAGGATCAGCGCCATCGACGCCAGCATCTGGTTACCAATACCGAACAGCGGCCACAGGGTGTTGATGCCGCCGAGCGGATCGACCACGCCCTGATACACGAAGAAACCCCAGCCGGCCACTGCCACAGTGGTACCGGCCATGTTCCCGAGCCACGAGCGGTTGTTAGCCAGCGAAGGTACCACGGTCCCGACCAGATCCTGCACCATAAAACGGCAGGCGCGTGTACCGGCATCCACGGCGGTGAGGATAAACAGCGCCTCAAACAGAATGGCGAAGTGATACCAGAACGCCATCATTGCGCGGCTGTTAAACACCTCGGTGATGATATGCGCCATCCCGACGGCAAACGTCGGTGCGCCACCGGCGCGGGAGAGAATGGTGCTTTCGCCCACTTCGCCGGCGATACCGCTCAGCATCTCCGGCGTCACCACAAAGCCCCAGCCGTTAATTACCTGAGACGCGTTCTCCACCGTGGTGCCAATCAGCGCCGCCGGTGAGTTCATGGCAAAGTAGACGCCAGGATCGAGCACCGAGGCACAAATCAGCGCCATGATCGCCACAAAGGACTCCATCAGCATGGCGCCATAGCCGATGAAGCGAATATGGCTTTCGCGCTCCACCAGTTTTGGCGTGGTACCGCTCGACACCAGCGCGTGGAAGCCGGAGATTGCGCCGCAGGCGATGGTGATAAACAGGAACGGGAACAGCGCACCGGAGAACACCGGCCCCGTGCCGTCGATAAAGCGCGTCACCGCCGGCATCTTCAGTTCCGGCATGGCGAACAGAATGCCCACCGCCAGCCCGATGATCACGCCGATTTTTAAAAAGGTGGAGAGGTAATCACGCGGTGCCAGCAGCAGCCACACCGGCAGCGACGAGGCAACAAAACCGTAGATCACCAGCACCCACGTCAGCTCGGTGCCTTTCAGGGTAAAAATCGGTCCCCAGTACGGATCGGCCGCCACGTCACCGCCGTAAATGATCGCCGCCATCATCAGCACAAAGCCGATGATCGACACTTCGGCGATTTTACCCGGACGCAGAAAGCGCATATACACGCCCATGAACAGGGCAATCGGAATGGTGGCGGCGATAGTAAACAGCCCCCACGGACTGTTAGCCAGCGCTTTCACCACCACCAGCGCCAGCGCGGAGAGAATAATGATCATCACACCGAGCGCACCGAGCATGGTGACCACGCCGGCGAACGAGCCCAGTTCCTGGCGCGCCATCTCACCCAGCGAACGACCGTCCCGGCGCGTGGAGATAAACAGCACCAGAAAATCCTGCACCGCGCCGGCCAGCATCACGCCGACCAGAATCCAGATGGTGCCGGGCAGAAAACCCATCTGCGCCGCCAGGATCGGCCCGACCAGCGGACCGGCACCGGCGATCGCGGCAAAGTGGTGGCCAAACAGCACCCATTTGTTGGTAGGAACATAGTCCAGCCCGTCATTGAAGCGCTCTGCCGGCGTGCGGCGCCGGTCGTCCAGCTCAAAAATGCGCCTGGCGATAAACAGGCTGTAGAAGCGATACGCGATGCTATAGCAGGCGACGGAGGCGATCACCAGCCAGACGGCATTAACGTGCTCGCCGCGACTGAGCGCCAGCATGGCGAACGCAGCCGCACCAATTAACGCCACCGCTAACCAGATCAATCCGGTTCTGACGTTGTTCATGAGTTAACTCCTTGTAGGGACCGGGAAAAAGGCGATCGGAATACAACAAGTTAAAAGTAATGTAATGAATTGTTAACGACAGGGAATCGGATCAGAAGTGTGAAGCGGGAAACAAATTTAACAACTGCTGGGGCGGGCGGGGAAAAATGCGGGATAACGGCTGTTATCCCGCACGATTTCATGCTCAGGCGGCCGGACGGGCCACCACGCTGCGTGTTTCCATGCGCACTTCGGCGATGGTCACATCAATCACATCGGTCACGCGATAGGCCACTTCACCTTTGATCTGCACGGTGCCGCTCTCCTGCGAGCACACCAGTTCGTCACGCACGGCGTGAATGAACGGGGCAGGGATAAAGGCGACCGCACCGTTCTCCAGCAGGCGCACGCGCATGCCGCCGCGCGAAACGTCGATGATCTCCGCGCTGAATTTACGGTCAGTGCCGGCAAACGGCGCGAGGAAGCGCGCGTACAGCCAGTCACCGACATCGCGCTCGGCCATGCGGTTGAGACGGCGACGCTCACTCATGATCAGGGTCACGTCATCCTGTGGCCGCGCAATGCTTTCGCCGCGCACGATAGCCTTCAGCAGACGATGGTTGATCATGTCGCCGAATTTACGAATCGGTGACGTCCAGGTCGCGTAGGCGTCGAGGCCGAGGCCAAAGTGCGGGCCCGGTTCGGTGCTGATTTCGGCGAAACTCTGGAAACGACGAATGCGGCTGTCGAGATACTGGGTTGGCTGCGCATCAAGCTGACGACGCAGCTGACGGAAGCCTTCCAGCGTGGTAATGGCCTGCGGATCAACCGTGATACCGTGACCAGCCAGCACGCCAGCCGCCTGTTCCGCGTTCGCCTGGTCGAAACCGGTGTGCAGGTTGTAGATACCGAAGCCAAGCTTCTCCTGCAGCACTTTAGCGGCGCAGACGTTAGCGAGGATCATCGCTTCTTCCACGATGCGGTTAGCGATGCGGCGCGGTTCCGCAATAATATCCAGCACTTCGCCTTTCTCACCCAGCACGAAGCGGTAGTCAGGGCGATCTTTGAACACCAGCGCGTGCGTCTGACGCCACTCGCCGCGCGCCAGGCACAGGCGATGCAGCAGGCGAATCTGCTGCGCGATGGTGTCATTTTCCGGCTGCCAGCTGCCGCTGTTCTCCAGCCAGTCCGACACTTCGTCGTACACCAGCTTGGCTTTGGATTCGATCCACGCGGCAAAGAAGTGGGCATCGTCAGCCAGGCTGCCATCCGGCAGCACAGTGACGCGACACACCAGCGCCGGACGCCTGACGTTAGGGCGCAGCGAGCAGACATCATCTGACAGTTCGCGCGGCAGCATCGGGATGTTAAAGCCCGGCAGATAGTTGGTGAAGGCGCGTCTGGAGGCCAGCTGGTCGAGTTCGCTGCCAGCAGCAACGTAAGCGGTCGGGTCGGCAATGGCGATGGTCAGCGCCAGCTTGCCTTCTGCCAGCTCTTCAACATACAGCGCATCGTCCATATCTTCGGTGCTGGCGCTGTCGATGGTGACAAAGTTCAGCGCGGTGAGATCTTCACGCTGCAGCTGTTCGTCCAGCATCTCGCCAAAGCCCACTTCCAGCGCTTCGCGCTCCAGATTGTGGCGCGACAGCGTGACCCACCACGGCGCGAGGTGATCGTCCGCGGTGACAACAAATTCGGTCAGTTCGGCATAGAACCCGCGATCGCCTTTCAGCGGATGGCGGCGCATCTCTGCCACGGCCCAGTCACCGTTCTGGAAATCGTGGGTCAGGCCACGCACCGCACGGCACTGAATCGCGTCTTTCAGCAGCGGATGATCCGGCACGATAGACAGGCGGTCATCTTTTTTCTGCACGCGGCCGACAAAGCGCGTCAGGAACGGCTCAATCAGGGTTTCCGGCTCCGCGCTCTCGCGGTCTTTATCAGTGTGGATCACGGCGGAAATGCGGTCGCCGTGCATCACTTTCTTCATCTGCGGAGGGGGAATGAAGTAGCTTTTCTGAGCGTCAACTTCGAGGAAGCCAAAGCCTTTTTCCGTGCCTTTCACAACACCTTCGGCGCGCGGGGTCTGCGCGTGAAGCTTCTCTTTCAGCTGCGCGAGCAGCGGGTTATCCTGGAACATAATATATTTAGTTTCGTGGCCTAAGAGCGGTGGACAGTTTTACGCGAATCAGGTCCGCGCGGCAAGGCTAAAACAGGCGAAAAAGCCGCTTTACGCGGCTTTTTACTTTCTGGTAACGCACAGAACTCAGGCGATACGCTGGGTAGGCGCGGCGGCGGTCAGCGCCAGCTTCACCGGTACCGATTTGGAGGTGGGCGTACCGCTGCCGTCACCGTAGCTGGAGAGCGGTACCAGCGGATTGGTCTCCGGATAGTAGGCGGCGAGGTTACCGCGCGGAATATTATACGGCACCAGCTTAAAGCCGCTGACGCGACGCGTCAGACCGTCATTCCACAGGGTTTCAATGTCAACCAGCTGCCCTTCGCTGAAACCGAGGGACACCATGTCGTCCGGGTGGATAAACACCACTTCACGCTGACCGTACACGCCGCGATAGCGGTCATCCAGGCCATAAATGGTGGTGTTGTACTGGTCATGCGAGCGCAGCGTCTGCAACGTGAACGGCACTTCAACGTCATTGCCCAGCTGCGGGAACAGCGAGGTCGGCAGTGCCGCCGCGCTGAATTCTGCCTGACGCGATGGCGTATTGAAACGCAGTTCTGCGGCAGCGTTACCGAGGTAAAAGCCGCCGGGAATATCACACTGACGGTTAAAATCAGCGAAGCCGGGGATGGTCGCCGCAATGTGATCGCGAATGACGTTGTAATCAGCGGCCATGCCGAGCCAGTCGATGTGGTCGCTGCCCAGCGTCGCGTGCGCGATACCGGCCACAATGGCTGTTTCCGAACGCTGCGTCTCCGCCAGCGGAATGCCGACACCTTCTGAGGCATGCACCATGCTGAACGAATCTTCCACGGTGATGAACTGGTTGCCGCTGGCCTGGCGATCGCGCTCGGTACGGCCCAGCGTCGGCAGAATCAGGCCTTCGTGGCCCGGTACCAGATGGCTGCGGTTCAGCTTGGTGCTGATGTGTACCGTCAGACCACAATGCTGCAGCGCTTCTTCGGTAACCGGTGAGTCCGGCGCCGCCGCGGCGAGGTTACCGCCCAGCGCAATCAGCACTTTGACTTCATCACGCAGCATGGCGTTAAGCGCTTCAACCGTGTTATGACCGTGCTCGCGCGGCGGTTCAAAAGCAAAATGTGCGCCCAGTGCATCGAGGAACGCTTTCGACGGTTTCTCGTCGATGCCCATGGTGCGGTTGCCCTGCACGTTACTGTGGCCGCGCACCGGACACAGACCCGCGCCTTGTTTGCCGAGCTGGCCAAACAGCAGCTGCAGGTTAACGATTTCCCGTACGGTATCGACCGAGTGTTTGTGCTGAGTAATGCCCATCGCCCAGGTGATGATCACCCGTTCGGCGCTCTGGTAAATGGCGGCGGCTTCGCGAATCTGCGCTTCGCTCAGGCCCGACTGCTGCACAATCTGCTCCCAGCGGGTCTCGTCGACGGCCGCCAGATACTGCTCAACGCCCTGGGTGTTGGCGTCAATAAAGGCCTGATCGAATATGCCTTTTTCACCGGCGGCCAGCCGTTTACGCTGCTCTTCCAGTAGCGCTTTGACCATGCCGCGCACCGCCGCCATATCGCCGCCGAGGTTGGGCTGATAATAGGCAGAACTGATGTTGCCGGCCATCGACGTCACCACTTCCAGCGGCTTCTGCGGATCGGCAAAACGTTCCAGGCCGCGCTCACGCAGGGTATTGAAGGTCACGATTCTGGCGCCGTGATCGGCGGCGTGACGCAGGCTGTGCAGCATGCGCGGATGGTTGGTGCCGGGGTTCTGGCCAAAGACAAAAATCGCATCAGCGTGGTCGAAATCGTCCAGGCGAATGGTGCCTTTACCGACGCCAATGCTGCGTTTCAGTCCGGTGCCGCTGGCTTCGTGACACATGTTGGAGCAGTCAGGGAAATTGTTGGTGCCCAGCACGCGGCCAAACAGCTGGTACAGCCACGAGGCTTCATTGCTGGCGCGACCGGAAGTGTACAGCTCGAGCTGATCCGGATGATCCATTGCCTGCAAATGCTGCGCGATCAGCGCAAAGGCGTCATCCCAGCTAATCGGCTCATAGTGATCGGTCGCGCTGTTGTAGCGCATCGGGTGGGTCAGGCGGCCCTGATACTCGAGGAAATAGTCGCTCTGCTGATACAGGGTGCTGACGCTGTGTTGGGCAAAAAATTCTGGCTCGACGACGCGGCGTGTCGCTTCCCAGGTCACGGCTTTCGCGCCGTTTTCACAGAAGCTGAAAGTGCTCTTGTTATCATCGCCCCAGGCACAGCCCGGGCAGTCAAAGCCGCGCGCTTTGTTCATGCGCATCAGGTTACGCATGTTTTTCAGGGCGGCTTTACTGTCAAGGACAAAACGGGTGGTGGCTTCCAGCGAGCCCCAGCCGCCCGCAGCGGCGCGATAGGGCTGAATCTTACGTTTAAATTTCATGATAGTCGCAGGCTTATTGTTTATGAATTGTTATCAGAATATGACTTCTGTTGGTGAGAAGTGTGCGACTGACGGCAAAAGTTGTCTAATTGATTGACTTAATGGTGCGATAGTTAACGTTTATCGCGCACCAGGGGTGAAAGCGTGATCGCCATCATAAATTATCGGCTGCCGCGCGCCGGCGGGTAAGTGTGCGGCCAAATAGTGGCTAATAATTGCTCTTTCCGTTAGCAAAAGGGCGCGCTCCATGAAGCAACTTGCCAGTCAGGTTCACGCATTCGGCAAAGCCTTAATGATGCCGATCTCCGTCATTGCTGCCGCCGGTATTTTTCTCGGTCTGGCCGCCGCGTTGCAGAATCCGGCGATCACCGGTGAAGCATTTGCCAGTTTGCAGGTGCCGCAGTTGATCATAGGTTTTATTCGTAAAGTGGCGGGCGCGCTGTTTGCCAACCTGCCGGTATTTTTTGCCGTCGCCAGCGCGATTGGGCTGGCCAAAGCGGAGAAACCCACCGCCGCGTTTGCGGCAGTGATTGGCTATATCGCCATGAATGTGGGGATCAGCGCCACGCTGGCGGCGAAAGGGCTGACGGCGGCCACCACCACGCCCGAGGCGCTGCAGCAGGCGGGTATGGACCAGACCAGCGCCATGATGACGTCAGCCGAGTACATAGACATGCTCGGCATTTTTACCTACAACATGAGCGTGCTGGGCGGGGTGATTGCCGGCCTGCTCACTGTGATGCTGCACAACCGCTTCTATACCCAGCAGTTACCCACGGCGATCAGCTTTTTTGGCGGGCGTCGCTTTGTGCCCATCGTGACGGTGGTGGTGCTGCCGCTGACGGGCGTGCTGCTGGCGCTAATCTGGCCAACCATCGGTCAGGGCATTGCGTGGGTCGGCCAGATGATCGGTAAAAGCGGTCAGTACGGTGCCTTTTTGCTCGGCGCCTGCGAGCGCCTGCTGATCCCAACCGGCCTGCATCACATCCTCAATGAAACCGTGCGCTTTACGCCGATTGGCGGCATGGCGACGGTGGACGGCCAGACCATCGTCGGCGCGCTGAATATTTTCAACACCTCGCTGACCCATCCCGGCGCGATTCCGGACGACACCGTGCGTACCGCCACGCAGTTTCTCGCCCAGGGCAAAATCCCGGTGATGATGTTCGGTCTGCCCGCCGCCGCACTGGCCATCTATCACACTGCCAAACCTGAACATAAGCAGCGGGTCAAAGCGCTGGTGCTGGCCGGCGCGCTGACCTCGTTTACCACCGGCATCACCGAACCGCTGGAGTTCTGCTTCATCTTCGTCTCGCCGGTGCTGTACGTGATGCACGCGCTGCTGACCGGCCTGTCATTTATGCTGATGTCGATGCTGCACCTGATGATCGGTAACGTGCAGGGCGGCGCGATTGATCTGCTGGTGTTTGGCATTCTTGGCGGCAGCAAAACCCACTGGTGGTGGACGCTGGTGCTGGGCGCCATCTATGCGCCGGTCTATTACTGGGGCTTTCGCCTGGTGATTACCCGGATGCAGGTCGAAACGCCGGGGCGCGAATCCGAAGAGGAAGCCAAACCGCAGCAGGTGGCGGCGGATGAACGCACCCGCGTGATCATCAGCGGGCTGGGCGGTGAGGCCAATATAGAGGACGTCGATTGCTGCTTCACTCGCCTGCGCGTGCGGGTTAAAGAGATGAAAGAAGTGGTGGATCAAACGCTGCTGTCGACCGGTGCCAACGGCGTCAACCGCGTCAGCGAGCACGATGTGCAGGTAATTTACGGGCCGCAGGTCGAGAAGATCGCCAATGAGGTGAAAAGTGCGCTCGGCGTCGCCTGATGCCGGGCGGTACCGTTAATCATGTGGGGCGCGGTCGGTGGCGACCCGCCGCGTCTCCGCGTATACATCACCCGCTATCCGCCTGAGCAATCCGCCTGACAACGCAGAAATTTCTTCGCTGAGTGCGCGTTGGGGCGCGACGAGTTTTGCTACCATAACGCGATAAAAATTCGACGGTGGATAAGAAAATCGACATCAAGCAATTGATTTATTTGTGCAATCTGGAGCGCGAGCGCCATTTTGGCCGCGCGGCGGAGGCCAGCTTCGTCAGCCAGCCCACGCTCTCAATGCGGCTTAAAAACCTTGAGCGCGAGCTGGGGCTGTCGCTGATCAATCGCAGCAACAACTTTGACGGCTTCACGCCGGAAGGGGAACGCGTGCTGACGTGGGCGCGCGAAATTGTTTCGGTGTATCAGGGACTGAAGCTGGAAGTGGAGTCGCTGAAGCACGGCGTTAACGGCACGCTGCGGCTGGGCGTGATGCCACAGTGCAGCGTGGCGCTGCCAGCATTACTGAAAGCGGTGGAAGCGCGCTATCCACAGCTCGACTACCGCGTTTCCGCCATGAGCGCCGATCAACTGCTGGAAGCGCTTAACAGCCACACCGTGGACGGCGGTATCGGCTTTTTTGAGCTGACGTCACTGCGGGAACTGCATTTCCAGACCGCGCTGCTCAACGATCGCGGTGTCGAAGCGATTTTCCATCCCGATCATTTCCCCGGGCTGCTGCAGCATGAGCGGCTGTCGCTGCACACGCTGGCGAGCCAGCCGCTGTGCCTGGCCGAGCCCACGCGCTATTTCCGGCGTTACCTCGACGGACAGCTGCGTGAAACCGGCGTGCTGCCGCGAGTGATTGTGGAAAGCGCCTCGGTGATGCAGCTGATTCAGAGTGCGCAGGTTGGCCTGGGCGTCATGGTGTCGCCCTGCGGCCATCTGCTACCGGAAATGCTGCACCATCTGGCGCGCCGGCCAATTGATATCGCGCCGATGGGGCGTCAGGCGGCGCTGGTGATTGCCGAGCCGGGCAGGGCGTCGCCGCTGTCGCAGCACTTCTTTGACGAAGCACGCCGCCACCTGGCGGATTAGCGCGCTTCGCCCAGCGCCATCAGCAGTCGATCCTGCCAGCTGGCAAATGCCACCGCCTGCATCAGCGTGAACAGGCGCTCGCTGCCCCAGCCCGCGTTTAACAGCGGCTGCAGATGGGCAGCACTGAAGCGCTCCGGCAGCCGTGTAAGCTGGGCGCTCAGCGCGATTATCTGCTGCGTCAGGCTGTCATCGCTGGCCTGATCCACATCGTGCAGCAAACGCGTGCGCCAGCCGTTCGCCAGCTGCGCGAACTGGCGTCGGCAGCCCAGCACGCGCGCGCTGACTGCCTGCGCCAGCTGTTCCTCTTCCCCACCATAAGCCTCAAGCCGCTGACGCAGTGTCGCCCAGCCATACAGCGCCTGGGCATCGTGCACCAGCAGCCAGACGGCGTCGTCGAGTCCGGCCATACCCTGACAAAAGGTCACCGCCGCCAGCTGGTCAGCGCTGGCATAGCGCAGCTCAACCGGCTTGATGGCGTGCTGCCAGGCAACGGCCTGACTGAACAGCGCCGCATCGGCGTCGGCGGGCGGCGTGACACCAGGGATCCAGCGCACCGGCAGGCCCATCATCGCCTGAAGCGCGGCGACCACGCGCGCCTGATAGCTGACGTAGCCTACTAGCTGGTTGAGCGTAACGATATCGGGTTCAGTCAGGCCTACCGCATCCAGCGCGCTGATGCTGCTGGCGGTAATCAGCTCCGGCTGCATCGCCAGCTGGCGCGCATACTGCGTGATTTGCGTCAGGCGATTATTGCTTTCGCGCGAAGAATCCGGTCCCGGCAGCGGATTAAGCCGCGCCGAGTAGTGATTGCACAGCCGCTGCACGCCAGCCACCTGTGCCACCGTGAGTGCGGTGCTGAGACGATCGTACAGCGTTAGCGTGTGGGTCAGCGAGGTGCTGACCGCATCGGGCAGCAGGGTATGGCTCAGGTCACGTGCCGCCTGTAGCACTGGCTGAAAGTGCTGCAGCAGCGGCTGCAGGGCGCTGGCTTCCTGCTGCAGGCCGAGCAGAAAACGGTCATCAATATGAGCGGCTTCGGGAACCAGGGGAGCAGTAGCGGACGTATGCGGGCGAGTCTGGCTTTCATAAAACCAGTGGTCATGGCCGGGAGAACGGCGGTGTTCCATGGTCATTCCTTTCGCAAAAAACGGACTGAGTGCACAACGGGCAAATCTGAAAAGCGCATCGCCACTCAAGGGCTAGCTTATCGTCGCTGAACGGCTGTCCACGGCAAAAGAATGATGGGGAATAATTAATAGCGTGTGGCTATAAGGCGGGGAGAGAAAAGAAAAAGGGCGAGCACCTGGCTCGCCCGCAGAACTTATTTCAGTTCCAGCTCGTTCATCGCGGCAATGCTGAAGCCGCCATCCACGTGCACCACTTCACCGGTGATACCACCCGCCAGGTCTGAACACAGGAAGGCCGCAGAGTTACCCACGTCTTCGATGGTGACGGTGCGGCGAATCGGGGTAACCGCTTCGCAGTGTGCCAGCATCTTACGGAAATCTTTGATGCCTGATGCGGCCAGGGTACGGATTGGACCAGCAGACACGGCGTTAACACGCACGCCTTCCGGACCCATCGCATTCGCCATGTAACGCACGTTGGCTTCCAGCGACGCTTTCGCCAGACCCATCACGTTGTAGTTCGGGATAGCGCGCTCTGCACCCAGGTAAGAGAGGGTCAGCAGTGCTGCGTTCGGGTTCAGCATCGCGCGGCACTCTTTGGCCATCGCCACAAAGCTGTAGGCGCTGATGTCGTGCGCGATTTTGAAGCCTTCACGGGTAACGGCGTTCACATAGTCGCCATCCAGCTGGTCGCCCGGGGCGAAGCCGATGGAGTGAACAAAGCCGTCAAATTTCGGCCAGGTTTTTGCCAGTTCAGTGAACAGGGCAGTGATGCTCTCGTCTTCTGCCACATCGCACGGCAGAACAATGTCTGAACCCAGTTCTTTAGCGAACTCTTCCACGCGACCTTTCAGTTTGTCGTTCTGGTAGGTGAAAGCCAGTTCTGCGCCCTGTTTGTGCATCGCCTGCGCAATACCGTAGGCGATGGAAAGTTTACTGGCAACGCCAGTAATCAGAATGCGCTTACCGGAAAGAAAACCCATAGCTGTAATCCTTATGGTCATTGTTGTTGGCGGTCGCGATGATTAAAAATTGTGCGACCGACGTTAATCGACGTGCGGATTCTAGCACGTCTGTATCAAATGGGGTAAATCGCGCCGCGTTTTCCGCTACGGCCGTAGCACTCAACGCTCGCGCCGCCAGGCCTCGGCGGTTAACGCTTCGCCAAAATGGCTGGCAATCAGCCGTTTGGTTAAGTCGTGCAGCGGCGAGGCCAGCACGTCAGCGGTGCCACCGCGCTCCACTACTTCACCCTGATGCATCACCAGCACCTGATCGCTGATGTGCTTCATCATGCCAAGATGCTGAGTAACATAAATATAGGCGATGCCGTGTTTCTCCTGCAGCTCCAGCATCAGGTTCACCAGCTGCGAACGCATGGTCATGTCCAGCGAGGCGAGGGCTTCATCGGCGACAATCACCTTCGGCTGCAGAATCAGCGCACGCGCCAGCGCCAGACGCTGCTTCTGGCCGGGCGCCAGCATGTGCGGATAGTAGCCGGCGTGGTCGCGCAGCAGCCCGACCTGACGCAGCGTGGCAATAATGCGCTTTTCGCGTGCTTCATCATCAAGCCCGGTATTCAGCCGCAGCGGAAAATCGAGGATCTGGCTGACGCGCTGGCGCGGATTGAGCGACGTTGACGGATCCTGAAAAATCATGCGAATCCGCTGGCTGCGGTAGCCGTAATCACCGTAGCTAAGCGGGTGATCGTCGATCAGCATCTCACCTTCGCTTGGCGCCACCATGCCGCTCAGCATCTTCGCCAGCGTGGATTTGCCCGAACCGTTCTCGCCGATAATGGCCAGCGTCTGCTTTTCGCGCAGGGTAAAACTGACGTTTTTCACCGCTTCAACATGCTGGCGCCGGAACAGCCCGGTGCGGTAGCGGTAGGTTTTGCTCAGGTTGCGCACTTCCAGCAGGGTTTCCATTATTGGCTCTCCATATTCAGCGGGAAGTGACAGGCGTAAAGATGCGCTTTGCTGCCGCTCAGGCGCGGCGTTTCGATGCATTTACGCTGCGCGTAAGGGCAGCGCGGACCGAGACGGCAGCCAATCGGCAGATGTTCCAGCGACGGTATCGCGCCGGACAGCGTATTCAGGCGGCTTTTATGCGGCAGCGCGCGGCCAAAGTCGGGCATGGCGCGGATCAGCGCCTGCGTATACGGATGGTGCGGCGTTTCCATCAGATCGTCACTCTGCGCGGTTTCCACCGTTTGTCCGCAGTACATCACGTTAATGCGGTCCGCCCACTGACTCATGGTGCGCAGGTCATGGCTGATCAGCAAAATCGTGGTGTTGTTATTCTGATTGAGGCGGCTCAGCAGACGGAAAATCTGTGCCTGGGTGGTGGGCTCCATGGCATTGGTTGGCTCATCGGCAATCAGCAGGCGCGGCTGATTGGCCAGCGCGATGGCGATCATCACCTTCTGACATTCGCCCTCGGTCAGCTCATACGGAAAGCTGCGCATAATGTCTTTGTGATCTTTAATGCCGACGCGGTGCAGCAGCTCAATGGCGCGCTCTTTGCGCCAGAACCACAGGCGCTGATACCAGCGGCCTTTAAAGGTCCAGCGTGGAATGGCCTGCATCAGCTGGCGGCCGACACTTTCAGAAGGATCGAGACAGGATTGCGGCTCCTGAAAAATCATCGACACGTTATGGCCAACGATGCGCCGCCGTTCGCGCGGCGACAGGCGCAGCAGATCGATATCATCGAACACCATGCGGTCGGCGGTGACACGCCAGTTATCTTTGGTCACGCCGCAGATGGCTTTCGCCACCAGACTTTTCCCTGAGCCGGATTCACCCACCAGGCCACGCACTTCGCCTTCGTTTAGCGTCAGATTGATGCGATCGACTGCTTTCACCGGACCTTCAGCGGTCATGAATTCTATGGTCAGATTTCGGATGTCCAGTAACGGCATTATTCCACTCCCGCAGCGACGGCGCGACGGATGCCATCGCCCAGCAGGTTAACAATCAATACGCTTATCATCAGCGCGGCACCCGGCAGCATCACCGTCCACGGCGCCACGTAAATAAGCTCCAGCGCGTCACCCAGCATCGCACCCCATTCGGGCGAGGGCAGCTGCGCGCCGAGGTCAAGAAAGCCGAGCGCGGCGATGTCGAGGATCGCCATTGACAGCGAGCGGGTAAATTCACTGACCAGCAGCGGCAGAACGTTTGGCAGCACCGCATTCCACAGAATATTCAGGTTGCGCGCACCATCCAGCCGCAGCGCCACCACATACTCTTTTTCCATCTCGTCATGCACTGCCGTGTAGATTTCGCGCACCAGACGCGGGATCAGCGCCAGCAGTACCGCCAGCATCGCATGCTCCAGCCGCGGGCCAAGAAAGGCCACCACGATAATCGCCAGCAGCAGAGAGGGAATCGACAGCAGCGTATCCAGCACGTGATTCATCACCGCCGAGCGCAAACCGTGGGTTATCCCCGCCAGCACGCCCAGCAGCAGCGCGCAGATTGCTGCCAGCACCGTAACCAGCAGCGCAGAGCCAACCGTCGGTGCCACGCCGCTCAGTAAACGGCTTAGCACATCGCGCCCGAGATCGTCAGTACCGAGAAAGAAGGAGACATCTCCGTAGCGCGACCACGACGGCGGCAACAGCTGATAGCCGAGGAACTGCTGGTCGATACCGTAAGGGGACAGCAGCCCGCCGAACAGGCAGAGAAACAGCAGGATGCCGAAGCCGTACAGGCCAATCATGGCGCTGGTATCGCGATAAAAGCGCTGCCAGCTGAGGCGAAACGCACTCGGCAGCCGCTTCTCGGCGTAAATGTTATCTGAGGGCATACCACTCCTTGTGTTTCAGCGGATTGAGCGCCGCACCGATAATATCCGACAGTACGCTGACCAGAATCACCAGCCCGCCAACCACCATCACGCCTGCGGAGATCGCCGCGTAATCCTGCTGACGGATGGCGTTAATCAGCCAGCGCCCCAGTCCGGGCCAGTTGAACACCACTTCGGTGATCATCGCCAGCGTCAGCATGGTGGAGAATTGCAGGCCAAGACGCGGGATCACCGGCGGCAGTGCGTTGTGCAACACGTGACGGCGAATCACGGTGAAGCGCGACAAGCCGCGCGTTGCCGCTGCCTTGACGTAATTTTTATCCATCACGTCGCTGGTGCTGTTGCGCAGCAGGCGAATCACTTCGGTGGTCGGTGCCACAGCCAGCACGATCACCGGCAGAATCAGGTGCGTCAGCGCACTGACCAGCATTTCGTGCCGCCACGGTGAAGGGCTAAGCCAGGCGTCAATCAGGGCAAAACCAGTAATGTTCTGCACCGGATAGAGCAGGTCGAAACGGCCGGAAACCGGCAGCCAGCCCAGCGTCAGCGAAAACAGCAGGGTAAACAGCAGCGCCAGCCAGAACACTGGCATTGAGAAGCCCAGCAGCGCCAGCGCGCTGATGGCTTTATCCTGCCATTTATTGCGCATTACGCCGGCGCAGATGCCGAGCGGAATACCAACCAGCAGCGCCAGCATAAACGCCAGCACGCACAGTTCCAGCGTGGCGGGAAACACCTCGCGCAGCTGTATATCAATTGCCTGACCGTTGGTACTGGAGACACCGAAATCAAACTGCAGCAGCCCTTTAAACCAGAACCACCAGGCATCGAACAGCGAGGCGCCTTCCAGCGGCGCGTTAGGCGTGAAATAGCTCAGGCTGAAACTCACCAGCGAGAGTAAGAACAGGGTGATGATCAACAACAGCAGGCGCCGCAACAGATAGATGATCATGCTTACTCCTCGCCGTGCTCATCGCGGTAAACCCCGGCGAACGAGGCATTACCGAAGGGACTCAGCACCAGGCCTTTAATATCGTGCCGGTAAGCCTGCAGGCGCAGCGATGACGCCAGCGGCAGCACCGGCAGCGCCTGCGCCAGCATCTGCTGGGCGCGATCGTAGCTGTCGATACGCGCCGACAGCTGCTGCGACAGCAGCGCGCGCTGCAGCGCCTCATCAAACGCGGGCGAACACCAGTGCGCGTAGTTGGTCTGCGAACGAATCGCCGCGCAACTCAGCAACGGGCGGAAGAAACTGTCCGGATCGTTACTGTCGGTGGCCCAGCCGGTCAGGGTTAAATCGTGATTCATGGCCATCAGCTGTGCTTCCTGAAAACGCCCCTCGACTGGCGCGATGGTGACGCGCACGCCCACCTGCGCCAGATCCGCCTGCAACAGCTCGGCGGTTTTAAGCGGGCTGGGGTTCCACGACATCGAGGTGGTCGGCACCACCAGGCGCAGATGCAAATCTTCAATGCCCAGCGCTTTTAATGCTTCACGCGCTTTTGCCGGATTGTATTCCGTCACGCGCGCATCATTATCGTAAGCCCACGAGGCGCGCGGCAGAATAGAGGCTGCGGTTTCCGCCGTGCCGTAATAAATCGACTCCATCAGCCGCTCGTTGTTGATTGCCAGCGCCAGCGCGTGGCGCACTTCCGGCCGGTCGAGCGGCGGTTTGCGGGTGTTAAACGCCAGATAGGCGATGTTCATGCCAGGACGCAGCGTCATGCGCAGGCGCGGATCGTCGCGCAGAATCGACAGCTGGCTGGCGGCCGGGTAGGCCAGTACGTCACATTCGCCGGTCAGCAATTTCGACAGGCGGCCAGTGCCGCCCACGCCGAGGTCGATCACCACCTGTTGCAGACGCGGCACGCCTTTCCAGTAGTGCGGATTGCGCGCCAGACGCAGATATTGCCCGGTGCGGTACTCACTCAGCTGGAACGGGCCGGTGCCCACCGGCTGGCGATCCAGCTGTTCCTGCTGGCCTGCCGCGCTCAGCTGGCTGGCGTACTCCTGCGACAACACCGGCGCGTAGTGGGTGGCGATATGCCACAGGAACGAAGCGTCCGGGCTGTTGAGGCGGATCTCTACCGTGTCGTTATCCAGCTTCTTCACGCTCTGCACCGAGTCGGCAAACTGCAGGCTGTCGAAGTAGGGATAGCTGCCGCCGTTGACGTTATGCCACGGATGCTGGCGATCGAACATGCGGGCAAAGCTGAAGACCACGTCGTCGGCGTTCATTTTGCGCGTCGGCGTAAACCAGTTGGTATGCTGGAACGAAACATCTTTGCGCAAGTGGAAGCGGTAAGTCGCGCCGTTATCGCGCACTTCCCAGCTCTGCGCCAGATCGGGGATCAGGCGATAGGTATAAGGGTCGACGTCGAGCAGGCGGTCATACAACTGTGCCGCCAGCGTATCGACCACCAGCCCGCTGCTGACCATCTGCGGGTTGAAGGTGTTAACCGTGCCGTTCACGCAATAAACAAAGCCGCTGTGGCGGATAGAGTCCGCGGGCGCGGCGAGCGCAGAGGCACTCAGGACGCTGAGACCAAGCAGCAGCGCGGGGAATAATTTTGGCATAGAACTCAACGATTCTCGGGCAATAGCGAGAGTGTATCGCAAAGCAAGCGTACTCCCCAAATCCGCCGCGTATCTGCGCTTTTTTTACCCAGCGGGCAACGGTGGTAAGCACAACCTTAGTGTGGAAATGAGAAAAATTCTCAATTAGAGCTTTACAGATGATAATAGGAATGATTATTATTCTTCTGCGCTTCGACGGTGGCTCTACCGAAGAAGAGCACGACATTGCTCACATTGCTTCCAGTATTACGTTGCCCGCACCTCGTGTTGCGGGCTTTTTTTTGCGCCATCGTCAGCCGCGCATCGTTATGTTCCTTCCGGCAATCCTCATGCGAAATCGGCATCGGTCATTTGTTACGCGCAGGGTAGTCTGGGCTTTTCATCTGCAGAGAAATGATAATGAAAAGAGTGACTTTAACGATGCTGTTACTGGCCAGCGGCAGCGTCGCGGCTCACGGCGTTACCCTGCGCATTGCCGATCAAAAGGGCAACATGCGCGCCGAGCTGGAAGCAGCGCAGCAGCTCAACGATCTCTCCTACCGTATCGAATGGGCGGAATTTCCGGCCGCCGCTCCGCTGGCCGAAGCCCTGAATGCCGGGGCGGTTGATGCCGGTATTATTGGTGATGCGCCGCTGCTGTTCTCGCTGGCCGCAGGTTCGCAGGTTAAAGCGGTGGCCGTCAGCAAATCCACCCCGGCCGGGCTGGCGGTGCTGGTTGCGCCGGACTCACTCATCAAAACGCCGCGGGATCTGCGCGGTAAACGTATCGCTACCGGGCGCGGGTCGATCGGTCATTTTATCGCGCTGAAAGCGCTGGAAAGTGCCGGGCTGAGCGATAAAGCAGTCAGCTGGCGCTTTCTCACGCCTGCCGATGCGCGCATTGCGCTGGCGAGTGGCTCCGTCGATGCGTGGGCAACCTGGGATCCTTACACCGCGCTGGCAGAAGTGACGCATACCGGGCGCGTGCTAATCAACGGCGTGGGGCTCTCCAGCGGCAACAGCTTCCTCGCCGCCACCGATGCGGCACTGAGTGACGCCAGTAAACGTGCGGCGCTGCAGGATTATATTAACCGGCTGGCGGCCGCTGACCGCTGGGCCAATCGCCACGTTGAGGCGTATTCCGCCAGGCTGGCGAAAATCATCGGTTTTCCTCAGGAGGCTGCCGCCAAATCTTTTGCCCGACGTCAGTCACACTGGCAGAGCATTGACGACCACACCGTACAACAGCAGCAGGAAACCGCCGACTTTTATCAAAAGTACGGCCTGATTACTCAGCCACTCGATGTCAAGCCGACCTTTTATCGCGGTCTGCAGGTGGCACAACAGTAACCCTTTGTGCGCCGGTATTTGGCGAACAGGCGGGATGCGCGTAGCATGGCGGCATCAAATCCGTGGCGGATAACCCAATGTTAATCAAAACCTTTGATGGTCATAATGACCTGTTGCTCAACCTGTGGTTGCATCATCGCGACGATCCGGCCACTGCCTTCTTTACCGGTATCGAAAAAGGACACCTCGATTTTCCGCGCATGCAGCAGGGCGGCTTTTCCGGCGGATTGTTTGCGCTGTTTGTGCCGCCGCAGCGCTACGTCAGCGAAGTAGCACCTCAGCTGGCCGGTGAAGCGTGGCAGCCGCTGGAGATCCTGTGGCAGCAGCTGGAGATTCTGAAAACGCTGGTTGCCCGTTCTGACGGCCGGGCGCGCCTGTGCCTCAGCACCGCCGATATCGCCGCCTGCCGGCGCGACGGCGTGCTGGCGATGGTGGCGCACATTGAGGGCGCGGACGGTTTTGACGGCGACGGCGCCGACCTTGCCGCCTTCTGGCAGGCGGGCGTGCGCAGCATCGGTCCGTTCTGGAATCTGGAAAATCGCTTTGGCGCTGGCGTCACTGGCGCGTTTCCCGGTTCGCCGGATAGCGGTCCGGGACTGACCGCCGACGGCGAGCGGCTGATCACGCTGGCAAATCAGCAGCGCATGATGATCGACGTGTCGCACATGAATGAAAAAGCATTCTGGGACACGGCCCGGCTCTCATCCGCGCCGCTGGTCGCCAGTCACTCGAATGCGCACGCGCTGTGCGCGCAGCCGCGCAACCTTACCGACGACCAGCTGCGGGCGATACGCGATAGCGGTGGCGTGGTCGGCATTAATTTCGGCAACGCCTTTCTGCGCGCCGACGGTAAGCGCGACGATGATGGCGGCTTGATCGAAATTGTTAAACACTGTGAGCATCTGATGACTATTATGGGAAGCGATCACGTCGCGCTGGGGTCGGATTTTGACGGCATCAGCGTGCCCGCAGAGCTTAAAGATGTCACCGGTTTGCCGCGGCTGTATGCGCTGATGCGCAGTCTCAACTATGATCAGGCATTGCTGGAACAACTTGCCTGGGGCAACTGGCAGCGGGTATTGCACCAAATCTGGCAGGCGTAAGTGTATTTCCTTACGCAATCAGGGTTGATCTGCTCGCTACATTGGCGCAACATCGCCCCGCGTTATCCATTGCTGGCGGAAGCTTTGTTTCTGTCGCAATGTTTTTAGCAGAGCCTGCTCTGCGTTTTAAGACTATGAGGAAGAATATTATGTGGAAAAAACCTGAGTTTGTTGACCTGCGTCTGGGCCTGGAAGTAACGCTGTACATCTCCAACCGCTAAGACGTCCTGCCCGCCGTTCGTGCGGGCATTTTCTTTTCCTGCTTCGGTCCTTCACATGTTTATTAAAGTCCTCGGTTCGGCGGCTGGCGGTGGCTTTCCGCAGTGGAACTGTAACTGCGCCAACTGCAGCGGGCTGCGTAACGGCACGCTCCAGGCGCAGGCGCGCACCCAATCCTCAATCATTGTCAGCGATAACGGTACCGACTGGGTGTTATGCAACGCTTCGCCGGACATCAGCCAGCAAATCGCCCGCACGCCGGAACTGGTGAAACACGGCGTGCTGCGCGGAACGGCGATTGGCAGCATTATTTTGACCGACAGTCAGATCGATCACACTACCGGTCTGCTGAGCCTGCGTGAGGGCTGCCCGCATCAGGTATGGTGCACGCCGGAAGTGCATGCCGACCTCACCAGCGGCTTCCCGATTTTTACCATGCTGCAGCACTGGAACGGCGGCCTGCAGCATCGTGCGCTCACGCCGCTTGAGCCGTTTCGCGTTGACGTCTGCGCCAGCCTGCAATTCACCGCCATTCCGATTCTCAGCAATGCGCCACCGTATTCGCCGTATCGCGATCGTCCGCTGCCGGGACATAACGTGGCGCTGTTTATCGAAAACACCGCCAGCGGACAGACGCTGCTGTATGCGCCGGGCCTCGGCGAACCGGATGCGGTGATTATGCCGTGGCTGCAAAAAGCCGACTGCCTGCTGATCGACGGCACGGTGTGGCAGGATGATGAGCTGCTGACCACCGGCGTCGGCAAAAATACCGGCAAAGCCATGGGCCATCTGGCGCTGGCGGAAGAGCAGGGGCTGATGGCGCTGCTGGCCGCGCTGCCGGCCAGACGCAAAATTCTGATTCACATTAACAACACCAATCCGATCCTCAACGAGCATTCGCCGCAGCGTCAGTTCCTGACGCAGCAGGGCATTGAAGTGAGCTGGGACGGCATGGCGATTCATTTGCAGGAGTCCGCATCGTGATCATTACCGAGGCGTTGTCACCCGAAGCCTTTGAACAGGCGCTGCGTGCCAAAGGCGCGTATTACCATATTCATCATCCTTACCATATCGCGATGCACAACGGTGCCGCGACGCGCGAGCAGATTCAGGGCTGGGTGGCGAACCGTTTTTACTATCAGACCAATATTCCGCTGAAAGATGCGGCGATCATGGCCAACTG
Organism: Type-C symbiont of Plautia stali; assembly: GCF_059730935.1. Lineage (NCBI taxonomy): Bacteria > Pseudomonadati > Pseudomonadota > Gammaproteobacteria > Enterobacterales > Enterobacteriaceae > Type-C symbiont of Plautia stali. The sequence goes on from NZ_AP035923.1 coordinate 2,068,936, forward strand.
TCCGGATCCGGCAACGCGCCGTAAATGGGTACAGCGTATCCTCGATCACGACGGCCGTAACGGCGAGGAAGGCGGCATTGAAGCCTGGCTGCAGCTGGGAGAAGCGGTCGGTCTCGATCGCAAAGTCTTGCTGTCAGAGAAGCTGGTATTGCCAGGCGTACGGTTTGCCGTTGATGCCTATGTCAACTTTGCGCGTCGCGCCAACTGGCAGGAAGCGGCGTGCAGCTCACTCACTGAGCTGTTTGCCCCACAGATTCATCAGTCACGCCTCGACAGCTGGCCACAGCACTATCCGTGGATCAAAGAGGAAGGCTATTTCTACTTCCGCAGCCGCCTGAGCCAGGCGAACCGCGATGTCGAACATGGCCTGGCGCTGGCGCTGGAGGTCTTTACCAGCGCTGAGCAGCAGAACCGTATGCTGGAGATCCTGCAGTTTAAACTCGACATTCTCTGGACCATGCTGGATGCCATGACCATGGCATACGCGCTGCAGCGTCCGCCGTACCACACGGTGACCGATCAGGTCGCCTGGCACAGTACAAGACTGGTGTAATCACATGAAAGAGACTCTGATTCCGGTGTTTCGCCGCGGCTATCGTCTGCAGTGGGAAGCCGCGCAGGACAGCCACGTGGTGCTTTACCCGGAAGGGATGGCGAAGCTGAATGAAACCGCTGCCGCCATTCTGGAACTGGTGACCGGCAAGCAGGATGTGGCGGCCATTATCGCCACGCTCAATGCGCGTTTTCCGGAGGCGGGCGGCGTCGATGATGACGTCAAAGACTTCCTGCAATCGGCCATTGAACAGAAGTGGATCCAGTGTCGTGAACCCGAATAAACCTGGCGTGAATGCGCCGCTGTGGCTGCTGGCGGAGCTGACTTATCGCTGCCCGCTGCAGTGTCCTTACTGCTCGAACCCGCTGGATTTTTCGCAGCAGGAACAGGAGCTGAGCACCGAACAGTGGATTGAGGTGTTCCGCCAGGCACGCGCCATGGGCAGCGTGCAGCTGGGCTTTTCCGGTGGTGAACCGCTGACGCGCAAAGATCTGCCTGAGCTGATTCGCGCCGCGCGCGATCTGGGCTTTTACACCAATCTGATCACCTCCGGCATTGGCCTGACGGAGAAAAAGCTCGATGCCTTCGCCGACGCCGGGCTGGATCACATCCAGATCAGTTTCCAGGCGAGTGATGAAACGCTGAACGCCGCGCTGGCCGGTTCGCAGAAGGCGTTTCAGCAGAAGCTGGCGATGGCAAAAGCGGTGAAAAAGCACGGCTACCCGATGGTGCTGAACTTCGTGCTGCACCGCCATAACATCGACCAGATCGATAAAATCATCGATCTGTGTATTGAGCTGGAGGCGGATGATGTCGAGCTGGCCACCTGTCAGTTCTACGGCTGGGCGCATCTTAACCGTCAGGGATTACTGCCAACGCGCGAGCAGATTGCCCGCGCCGAAGCGGTGGTTGCGCGCTACCGTGAGCGCATGGGCAGCAGCGGTAATCTCACCAATCTGCTGTTCGTCACGCCGGATTACTACGAAGAGCGACCCAAACCCTGTATGGGCGGCTGGGGATCGATATTTTTCAGCGTGACGCCGGAAGGTACGGCGTTACCCTGTCACAGCGCGCGCCAGTTGCCGGTGCAGTTTCCCTCAGTGCTGGAGCAGAGCCTGGAGGATATCTGGTACAACTCGTTTGGCTTCAATCGCTATCGCGGCTTCGACTGGATGCCGGAACCGTGCCGCTCATGCGATGAGAAAGAGAAAGATTTCGGCGGTTGCCGCTGCCAGGCATACATGCTGACCGGCGATGCCGACAACACCGACCCGGTGTGCAGCAAGTCGCCGCATCACGGAAAAATTCTTGAGGCACGCCGCGAAGCCAGCTGCAGCGATATCAAAATCGCCCAGCTGCAGTTCCGCAACCGCAGCAATTCTGAGCTGATTTTCAAACAACGGGTCACCTGATGTGCGAACGCAGCCTGACGCTGGCTAACGGTCTGCGCTGTCATCTGTCGCACCAGCCCGACGCGCGGGAAAGCGCGGCGCTAGTGCGCGTCGGCGCGGGCAGCCTGCACGAACCCGATCGCTGGCCCGGCCTGGCGCATCTGCTGGAACACCTGCTGTTTTGCGGCAGCGCGGGCTTTACCGGCAATGCGCGCCTGATGCCGTGGCTGCAGCAACAGGGTGGTCAGGTGAATGCCACCACGCAACTCAGCCGCAGTGCCTGGTTCTTCCAGCTGCCGGCGCAGGCGCTGGCGGCGGGCATGGCAAGGCTGGCAGATATGCTGGCTGCGCCACTGCTGACCGTTACGGCGATTACGCAGGAAGCGGCGGTCATCGAGGCAGAATTTCAGCTGCTACGGCATCATGCCGAAACGCTGAGTAAAGCAGCGCTGCTCGACGCGGCCGGCGGCGCACTGCGCCGCTTTCGCGTCGGGAGTGCAGCGTGTTTTGGTGACAATGTAACGGAACTGCAGCAGGCGCTACGGCTATTTCATCAGCAGCATTTCGTCGCCGCCAACCAGCGGCTGTGGCTGAGCGGACCGCAATCGCTGGATGAATTACAGCAGCTGGCCGAGGCGTTTGCTGTTCGCCAGCCAGGCGGTGCGGCGCACTCCTTATTGCCAGCCATTCCTGCGCCGGAGCCTGTTGAAACGCTCATCCAGCTTGCCGATGAAGAATCATTCTGGCTTAGCCTGTTTATCACCGGCGAAGAAAACGCTTTGCGTGACAATGTCACATTACTGGAGGCTTTCTGGCAGGATGAAGCCCCTGGCAGCCTGATGGCGCAGCTGCGCAGCGAGCAACTGTGCGCTTCGCTGCAGTGTGAATGGCTGTGGCAGAGCGCCGATCATAGCTGGCTGGCGTTGCGCTTCAGTGCGCCAGCGCTGTCAGCGTCGGCGGCAAGACGCATTGAACAGCTCTTCTGGCAGCATCTGCGTGCGGTGCGCGCCGCCACGCCAGCGCAGCATCGCCACTATTTGCAACTGGCACAGCAGGATTTCGCTGCGCTGTCGCCGCTGACGCAGCTGCGCGGACGGGCGCTGGGATCGGCGCCGTCAGCTGACATTCCCGCAGATTTCACCGGTTTCATCGCCGCGCTGTCACAGGCACCGTGCACGCGGCTGCTGACGCAGCGACAGCTGTCCGCCGCGCCTTACAGCACGCAGGGATTCTGCCTGCAGCGCGCGCCATGGCCACCGACCGCGGCTGGTCCGGTCGCGCCGGTTAACTGGTCATTTTATCCTTGCGCTGACGTCCTGCATTTGCCGGAACTCCCGGCAAATTGCGCGCCGTTGCTGCGCGCAAACCCGGTGCAGCCGCGGGAAACGCTGCTGGTGCGCCCGGCGTTTTATCACACCCTGAGTGACGAGGCGGCGCTAAGCTGGCAGCAGCAGCTGCGCCCACGGCTGGCCGCACTGCGCCATGCCGGTGGCAGCGGACGCTGGCAACAGCAGCAGGGCGTCTGGCAACTGGTGATTAATCTGCCTGACGATGCAATGCCCGCGCTGCAGCAGCTGCCTGGCGTGCTGGCGGCGCTGAATGCGCCGGTGCTGCCGCAACCGCACCGTGCTGCACAAAGTATTGTGATTCGTCAGTTGCTGGAAGCGCTACCGCAGCAGTTGCTGGCCCCGGCTGCGCATCCTGCATGGCAGGCCGCCTGGTGCGGCCACAGCGAAAGCGTCAGTCAGCATGCCGCGCACGGGCTGAGCGAGGTGGTCCGGACGCAGCCTGCGCCGGCGCGCGCGGCTGCGCTACAGCACGGCGTCAGCGCGCTGCGCTGTGCGGCGAACGATCAGGCCTTGTTGCTGTTTATTCCGCTGCCCGCTGCCGATGATGCCAGCCTCGCGGCGCTGCGTGCGCTGGCGCTGATGTTCGAACCACGCTTCTTTCAGCGCCTGCGGGTTGAGCAACAGATTGGCTACGTGGTGTCAGCGCGCTACCAGCGCGTGGCGGATGTGGATGGACTCCAGCTGGCGCTGCAATCCCCGTCCATTGGCTGGCGCACGCTGCTGCAACACTGCAAAGCGTTTTTGCGCGATATGGTGAGTGAACTCGCCGCCATCAACGATGAAACGCTGCAGGGCTGGCAGGCGACGCTACTGGCGCAGTGCCAGCCACACCAGAACGCCGACGCCGCCAGTGAGGCACTGCGAAAACAGCAGGGACTGCCGGTGCTTACGCCAGAAGCGGTCGCCGCGCTCACGTTACCCCAGCTGCAGCGGCTGCATCAGCGCCTGCTGCGCGAACGCCGCCGCTGGCGCTTGCTGATTAATCAACGTAAATAATTTCTCCCTCTCTGCAGTCAGCACGATCCCGCTGGCATAAAGACAAAAGTTTACACAGCAGGGGTTGGTGTTTCTGCTGCTTTTGCATAAACTGGCGGCACTTTTCTCTGAGGCTGTGGCATGACGATATCGCCCCAACGCGCAAAATGGATTCTGGCACTGGTTTGTCTGGTGCTGGCATTTTGTCTCGTCCAGCGCAGCTTCAATCTCCCGACCCAGCCTGTCGTTAGCATTACTGCTCACAGCGCCGCCGTTGATGACGGTGCCAGCAGTGATAAACCCTGTGCGCTGGGCGCTAAGTCACTCAGCGGCAGCGCGCCGCTGCTTGATACCGCGCTGCCGTTCCTCGTACTGCTGCTCGCGTTGATCGCCACGCTATTTCAGACTTCGTCTGCTACCGTCTGGCGGCGTGAACCGCTGTTTGTGCCGCTGCGACGGCGCCATCTCACGCTCTGCGTCTTCCGGGAATAACACCACGCGATCCACCGCGTAAACCCTGTTATTCACCGGAGAAACGATTATGACATTCCTGATCAGGAGCCTGCTGCTCCTTGTGGCGAGCTGCGCGCTGACCGTGCAAGCCGCCGATACCGGCTGGCTGCGCAACGCGCAAAACAGCCACGCCGAAGTGCGCCTGCGCGCCGCGCCGCAGGGCGATCACCTGCAACTGCTGCTGGATATTCGCCTGCAGCCGGGCTGGAAAACCTACTGGCGCTCGCCGGGCGAAGGCGGCGTCGCGCCGGAAATCCGCTGGCAAACGCCGGATATCAACGCCCGCTGGTCGTGGCCAGTGCCAGCGCGCTTTGACGTCAGCGGCCTCACCACGCAGGGCTACAAAGGCAACGTTACGCTGCCCATCATGCTCGAATCTGCCCCGCTGGGCACGCTGGCCGGCACGCTGACGCTGTCCACCTGTAGCGACGTCTGCATCCTGACGGACTTTCCGTTCCAGCTCGATCTCTCGCAGCCCGCCAGTCCGGATTTTGCACGTGACTTCGCCCAGACGATGGGGCAGATCCCGGCTGACAGCGGGCTGACCGATCAGCTTGATGCCAGCTTCGTTGATGGCACGCTGCAAATCCGGGCGCTGCGTCAGCAGGGCTGGCAGCAGCCGGAACTGTTCTTTGATTATCCGCAAGGCAGCATGCTGGCGGCACCGCAAATCAGCGTGCAGGGCGAGACGCTGACTGCCCGCGTGGCGGTGACCGATGAATGGGGCGAGGCTGCGCCGGACCTGCGCGGTAAAGCGCTGTCGCTGGTTATCGCTGACGCCGGTATCGCTCAGCAAAGCCAGCTGCCCCTTGGTCATCAGCCGCTGTTTTCTCCCTCCGCCGGGAACGCCACGCTGTGGTCGGTAGTGCTGCTGGCGCTGCTCGGCGGGCTGATTCTCAACCTGATGCCCTGCGTGCTGCCGGTACTGGCGATCAAACTGAGCAGTCTGGTGCAGCAGCAGGGACAGACGCAACGCCAGACGCGTCAGCAGTTTCTCGCGTCCAGCGCTGGCATTCTGTTCTCTTTCCTGCTGCTGGCGCTGCTGATGACCGTGCTACGGCTCAGCGGTCAGGCGCTGGGCTGGGGCATTCAGTTTCAGAGCAGCGGCTTTCTGCTGGTGATGGTGCTGGTGATGTTCCTGTTCAGCGCCAGTCTGTTCGATCTGCTGCATTTTCGCCTGCCTTCCGGCCTGACTACCCGGCTGGCGACGCACGGCGGTGCCGGTCTGGCAGGGCATTTTGGCCAGGGGGCCTTTGCCACGCTGCTGGCGACGCCGTGCAGCGCACCGTTTCTTGGCACCGCCGTCGCCTATGCGCTGACCGCGCCGCTGCCGCAGCTGTGGCTGCTGTTTGTCGCGCTCGGTGTCGGCATGAGTCTGCCGTGGCTGCTGGTTGCGGCGCTGCCGGGTATGGCGCGCTGCCTGCCACGTCCGGGGCGCTGGATGCTGCATCTGCGCACGCTGCTGGGGCTGCTGATGCTGCTGGCAACGCTGTGGCTGGTGACGCTGCTGATTCCCCACTGGGGCAGCACCGTCGCCATTCTGCTGGCGGCCATCCTGCTGCTGGCGCTGACGGGCTGGCTAATCGCACGCCGCGCGCTGCCGCAGGCAGGTCTGGTGTTCATTACCGTGACGCTGGCGGGCGCGCTGTTACTGCTGACGCGTCTCTCACCGGAAGAAGAATCGCTGGTGTGGCAACCGCTGACCGAAGCCGCCATCAATCAGGCGCTGGAGCAGGATAAGCGCGTATTCGTCGATGTCACCGCTGACTGGTGCATCACCTGCAAAGTGAATAAATCGCGGGTGCTGAATCAGCCTGACGTGCGTGCCGCCCTCGGCGCAGAGGATGTGGTGCTGCTGCGCGGTGACTGGACTCAACCGGATCCGGCCATCGGCGAGTTCCTGCGCCGCCGCGATCGCGTAGCGATCCCCTTTAACCAGATTTATGGCCCGGCACTGCCGCACGGCCAGATTTTATCGCCGTTATTAAGTCGTGATGCGGTGATTTCAACACTCTCTGAGGCAAAAAAATGATGAAAAAATCCCTGTTACTTTCGCTGATGTTACTGGCGGCACCCGCCCTGGCCGCCGCGCCATTTACCCCCGAGCAGGAGGCGCGCATCAAACAACTGATTCGCGAAACCCTGGTGCAAAATCCGGCGATTCTGGCGGAAGCCGCCGACGCATTTGATAAAGAAGCCGCGCGCCAGCAGCAAAACGTGGTCGCGCAGATGGTAGAGAAAAACCGCGCGGCGCTGTTTGACGATGCCGGCTCACCGCGCATCGGTGCCAAAAAACCGGCACTGACGCTGGTCTATTTCACCGATTACAACTGCGTCTTTTGCAAAAAGTTTGAGGCGGATATCGAAAAACTGCTGCACAACTATCCGCAGGTGGCGGTGGTACTGAAGCCGCTGCCGTACCGCGCTGAAAGCTCGCTCAGTTCGGCGCGTCTGGCGCTGACGGTGTGGGAGCAGCAGCCGAATAACTTTCTTAAGCTGCATGAACGGCTGATGGCAAAGAAAGGCAACCATGATGAAGCCAGCATCGCCGCCGCGCTGGACAAAAGTGGCATCAGCTTATCGGCGCCGAGCACCGCCAGCCTCGACACCATCAACCTCAACCTGACGCTGGCGCAGCAGCTCGGTGTGCAGGGTACGCCCGCCACGCTGGTGGGCAATCAGCTGATCAGCGGGGCAGTGCCTTATGCACAGCTGGAAGCCGCGGTAAAAGGTGCGCTACAGGCTCAGCCATGAGCCGGGTAACGCGCTGGCTGCGCGAAGGCGTGCTGTTGGTGCTGATGGCAGCGGCGCTGCTGCTGGCCATGGACTGGCTGCGTGCACCGCAGCTGCCCGCGGATGTGGCCCGCCAGCCGCTCAGCGCGCTGCAGGGCGAGGTGAACCTGGCGACGCTGAGCCAGCAGCGGCCGGTGCTGGTTTACGTCTGGGCCAGCTGGTGTGGCGTGTGCAAACTCACCACACCGACGGTGGCCGCGCTCAGTCAGCACGGCACGCAGGTGGTCAGTGTGGCTCTGCGATCCGGCAGCGATGCGCGCGTTGCCACCTGGCTGGATAAAAAAGGAGTACGGGGATTCGCCGTCAATGATGAAAGCGGGGCGCTGGGACAGCGCTGGCAAATCAGCGCCACGCCGACGTTCATCGTGCTGCATCAGGGCAAGGTGGTCAGCACCAGCAGCGGCTGGACCAGCAGCTGGGGGCTGAAGCTGCGCCTGTGGTGGGCGGCACGCGCTGCCTGATTAATCATTAACGGTTAACCGACCGCGATAAATAACCGTAGCGTGAATAACCTTGCGCTGCGGTTATTTTTTTGCTCATTAAAAATCCGCATTCAATATTTCAATGCATTGAAATCAAATGAGTAATAAATAAAGCGATAAATGAATGACTCTGGATTATTTGCAATTGCCATCATCATGGCACATATATGTTAAATCACTTTTTTATTTATTCATTTAATAACGGCGCGCTCGCGCCATTTTATTTTTGGGGGAGAACAATGCGAATTCATCACCTCAACTGTGGCTGCATGTGCCCGCTCGGTGGCGCGTTATTCGATGGTTTCAGCAAAGGTCCGTTTGCTGAACTGGTGTGCCACTGCTTATTGCTGGAAACTGACCGTCACGGTTTAATCCTCGTGGATACCGGTCTGGGCACGCAGGATATGCACCATCCTGACCGCCGCCTGTCGGGCTTTTTTCGCGCGCTGAATAATATTCGCTATAACGAGCAGCTCAGCGCGCTGGCACAGATTCAGCTGCTGGGTTTTCGCCCGGAAGATGTGCGCCACATTATTCTGACCCACCTCGATTTTGACCACGCCGGCGGCATCAGTGATTTTCCGGCCGCCCGCATTCATCTGCTGCAGCGTGAGCTGGATACCGTAACCCAGGCGGGCGATAGCAGCTGGCTGGCGCGTCAGCGGTTTCGCCCGCAGCAGTGGACTGCGCACGATGGCTGGCGCGGTTACGCCAGCGGCGGCGAGCGCTGGTATGGCTTTGATGCGGTGAAGGCGGTCGACGATCTCAGCGATGAAATTCTGCTGGTGCCGCTGCCGGGACATACGCTGGGCCATGCGGGCGTGGCGATTCGTCACCAGGGCGGCTGGCTGCTGCATGGCGGCGACGCCTGGTTTTATCGCGGTGAAATGTACCACAGCCAGCGCCACTGTACGCCGGGCCTGCGCGCCTATCAGCGCCTGATGTGCAGTGACCGCGCCGCCTGGCACAGCAATCAGCAGCGGCTGCGTGAGCTGTCACTGCAGCACGCGCAAGAGGTGCAACTGTTCTGCAGCCACGACGCGCAGGAACTGAACCAGTTCCGTCGGCACGGTTAACTTTTTGTGCGGGCTGTGCGCATGACTCTTTATCTTTACTAATATTTCTCAGGCGTGCGAAGCGATGCCTGGCCGGATCGCTCTCGCCCGGAAAAACTGTGATAGGGAGAGTGCGATGTACCATACCTCGGGACGCTCGGTTGTTGGCGTGACGCTGTTTACCCTGCTTGAGCCGTTGCCGCTGGGCTTTTTCTTTGCTGCCTGGCTGTTTGATATTATCTATCTGCAAACCTTCATCGTCATGTGGACCAAAGCCGCCAGCTGGCTGATCGCCATCGGGCTGGTGCTGGCAATTGTGCCGCGACTAATCAGCCTGATTCATTTATTCCGTGGCGCACCTGCCGCAGAGAAGACCCATTTCTGGCTGTCGCTGCTGGCGATCGTGCTGGCCATCGTCAACGCATTCATTCACAGCCGCGATGCCTATGCGGTGGTGCCGATGGGCGTAACGCTCTCCACCCTGGTGGTGGTGGTGTTGCTGATAGCGAATCTGCAGCTGGCGCTGCGCGAGCGTCGTTTACAGGGAGGTCGCCCATGAAATTTCGTGTAATGAGTGCGCTGTGGATTGCGGTACTGCTGAGCGCCTGCGACAGCGGATCGGACCTCGATCCGCAACGGCAAATCGGCCCTGATCCGCAGCTGCCGCAGGCTAAAAACTTCTTTATGCCGCCGATGCAGGTGCCGGAAGGCACCGCGTGGAAAGAGGGCGAGACACCAAAAGTGGCCGACGGCCTGAAGATCGAGAAAATCCCGGCCAGCCTGATGCACCCGCGTCAGCTGTATGTGCTGCCTAATGGCGACGTTCTGGTGGCAGAAGCCAACGGGGTGAAAAACCCGGTCACGGCACCGAAAGAATTGATCATGAGCCTGGTGCAGAAATCTTCCGGCAAAGGTGGCCCGGGCGGCAACCGCATCACGCTGCTGCGCAACGTTAACGGCAAGTGGGAACAGCACCGGTTTATCGAAAACCTTAATGCGCCGTTTGGCATGCAGCTGATTGGCAATACGCTGTATGTGGCTAACGCCGACAGCCTGGTGAAATTCCCTTACCAGACCGGCGAAACCGAAATCCGTACGCCGCCGGAAGAGGTGACGTCGCTGCCGGGCGGTGAGCTGAATCACCACTGGACCAAAGCGCTGCTCGCCAGTCCGGACGGCAGCAAACTGTACGTCGGTGTCGGCTCCAACAGTAACATCACCGAGAACGGCATCGGCGCAGAGTATGGCCGCGCGGCGGTGTGGGAAGTGGACACCGCAACCGGTGCCAGCCGCATCTATGCCAGCGGCATCCGCAATCCTACCGGTCTGCAGTGGGAGCCGCAAAGTGGCAAGCTGTGGGCCATCGCCAACGAGCGTGACGAAATCGGGTCGGATCTGGTGCCGGATTACCTGACCTCCGTGCAGGACAAAGGTTTCTACGGCTGGCCGTACAGCTACTTTGGTCAGCACGTCGACGAGCGCGCACAGCCGCAGCGGCCGGATCTGGTCGCGAAAGCCATCAAGCCGGACTATGCGCTGAGCTCACACGTGGCACCGCTCGGCCTGCTGTTCTATGGCGCGGATAATATGCCGCAGTACCGCGGCGGCGCGTTCATCAGTGAACACGGCAGCTGGAACCGCACGCCGCTCAACGGCTATAAAGTGATTTGGGTGAAATTTGAAAACGGCAAACCGGTCGGGCAACCGCAGACGGTGGTGTCAGGATTCCTCACCGACGATCAGAAGCAGGTACGCGGTTTGCCGGTAGGACTGGCGACGGATAATCAGGGCGGGGTGTTGATTGCCGACGATGCCGGCAACGCGATCTGGCGTATCAGCGCCGCGCAGTAGGATAATCGCAGGCAATAAAAAAGGATTTGGCCAGGTCGCCAAATCCTTTTTTTATGTTCGTCACCCGGCTGGTAACCGCGCTCGGAACGGGGTGCTCAGCACTCCTCACAAAAGGAATGATAAAATGTGCAGCGAAAGATTTCAAGTTTCGCTAAAATACTGTATGGTTATACAGGTGTTGAGCGCGGCGGATGCTTATTGTTTTCTGATGACTCCAGGGGCGCGGATAGTCAAACCCCGGCAGGTTTCAGGTGGTGCTGGCCTGTGGCTTTCACAATGAGTGCCGCTCAGCGCTCCTCACAGATGTGCTTAGGCGGTCGGCGGGTAGAGTCAGGGCCCCGAAAGCTGAACAGCGCGCTCCTGTCAGAGGAGAAGGAAAGTGATGGAACTTGTTCGATTACTCCTGGACCTGGTCCGGGTGATCCTGCAAATCATCGTTGCCCTTTTGCAACTGACCGGTCAGGCGCACTGACCGGAACTTGAAACAAGGCGGAGCTCACCCCTCCGCCTTTTTTCGTACGCCCGCGTTACTCGCCGGGCCGGCTTTGCTGTTGCATCGCCTGTCTGAGCGCCGCAACAAACACGCTGACGCGCGCCGGCAGATGGCGCGTGGTGGGAAACAGCGCCCACACGCCCAGCATCTGCGGCTGCGCGTCCTCCAGCTCCAGCGCCACCAGTTCGCCGGATGCCAGTTCTTCCCGCACATCCCACTCAGAAAGCTGCGCGATGCCGCTGCCGGCCACGCACAGCGCACGCACCCCTTCGACATTGCTGCCGCTGAAGCGTCCGTCAACGCTCAGGCTGGAGAGATGACCGTCCACCATAAAACTCCACTGGACCACATTCGACAGGCGCAGACAGTGGTGTTGATGCAGATCCGCCAGATGACGCGGCGTGCCGAAGCGTTGCAAATAGCCCGGAGCCGCACACAGCCGGCGCGGGTTGTCGGCCAGACGGTGAGCCACCAGGCGGGAATCGCGCAGCGGGGCGATGCGAATCGCGACATCAAAGCCCAGCCCGACAATGTCCGTGACATCGTCGCTGAGCTGAAACTCAACGCGGAGACCGGGGTTTTGCTCCATCAGTGACGGCAGCAGCGGAATGATGGTGCGGCGGCCAAACCCCGTAGGCGCGGTGATGCGCAGCTGGCCGGTGGCCCCCTGTTTATCGGGCGCGAACAGGTTGCGTGCGCTCTGTTCGGTCTCGGCCAGCGTTCTGGCATAGGGAAGAAACTCTTCGCCTTCATCGGTAAGGGCAATGGCGCGCGTGGTGCGATGCAGCAGCCGTACGCCGAGATCTTCCTCCAGTGAGGCCAGCCGGCGCGACACGGTCATAGTGGTGGTGCCGAGCCGCCGCGCCGCCTGCGTCAGGCTGCGGGTTTGTGACACCATCAGAAAAACATCAATATCCCGGGAGTTCATTGTAACGGTTTCCGTTAAGCAGACGTATCATAATCGGTCATTTTTGCCACAATAGCGACTCACTATAATGGCTCCTGATGATAATTTACCTCAGAGCGCCAAATGTCCGACAAACACCTGTTTCAGAGCAGTACGCTTAACCACCTCGATTTAACCAATCGCCTGATGGTGGCACCGATGACGCGCATCTCCGCCAGTGTGGACGGTGTCCCGGGCGAGCGTATGCAGCAGTACTATACGCGTTTCGCCCGCGGTGGCTTTGGCGCAGTAATCACCGAAGGTCTCTACATCGATGAAGCCTGGTCACAGACTTACGCTTTTCAGGCCGGGCTGGTCAATCGCCAGCAGATCGCCGGCTGGCGGGCCATCACCAACAGCGTGCACCAGCACGGCAGCAAAATCATTGCACAGCTGATGCACGCCGGTGCGATATCGCAGGGCAATATTTACCGGCGCGATACGCTGGCGCCTTCGGCGATCCCGCCACGTGGCGAACAGCTGCGGTTTTACCATGGCCACGGCGCTTATCCGTTGCCGCGCGCCATGAGTGATGAACAGATTGAGCAGGTGATTGACGCCTTTGCTGACAGCGCGGCGCGCGCCATTGAGGCAGCCGGTTTTGACGGCATTGAAATTCACGCGGCCAACGGTTATCTGCTCGATCAGTTCTTTACCGATTACACCAACCAGCGCAGCGACCGCTGGGGCGGCGATATTATCGCAAGACTGACGCTGACGCGGGAGGTGATTGCCGCGGTGCGACAGCGCATCGGTGCCAACGTCACGCTGGGCGTGCGGATTTCCCAGGGGAAAGTGAATGATTTTACGCATAAATGGCAGGAGGGCGCTGCCGGAGCGCGCCAGGTGTTTGCGCTGCTGGCCGACTCAGGTATCGATTATCTGCACCTGACCGAGCATGATGCGCTGCAGCCGGCGTTCGCGGACGCGGCAGAGTCGCTGCTACAGCTGGCACGTCAGGCCGCGCCACAGTTGCCGGTGGTGATCAACGGATCGCTGTCAGATGCCGAACGCGCCGGCATGGCGTTGTATCAGGGCGCAGATTATGTGGCGCTGGGCAAAAGCGCGCTGGCCAATCCGGACTGGCCACAGCGCGTTCGCCACGGCCAGCCGCTGCGCGCCTTCGATCAAAACCTGCTGGCACCGTCCGCGGATGTTAAAAACAGCGAGCTGGTATAACCGCCTTTTTCGGTCGCCATCCATGGCGACCCTGCCACAACGGTGAAAGACGCCTGCCCGTGCACCAGCAACAATGGTATGGGGTTTTGTCGGATGCGCATTGCTGCGCACCAGCAACAATGGTGTGGGGTTTTGTCGGGTGCGCATTGATGCGCACCAGCAGCAATAGTGTGTAATTTTGTAGGGTGCGCATTGATGCGCACGTGGATAAACCCAACACTACCCAGCCCGCTTAACGTTTAAACGCCCAGCTCAGCTTACCGTTATCGGCGCTTAACTTGTTCAGCGCCTTCTGGTTCACCGCGTCTCTGGCACCGAGCGCCTGCGCCGTCAGCGGACCGCTATCACTCTGCGCAATCACCGTATCCTTCGGCACGCTCACCATCTTCTCCGCCACCTTTTTCACTGCTGCGGCGTAGCCGTCGCGATCGCGCAGGTTGAACGCTTTCAGCGGCAGTTCCCGGCTCAGCCACTGTCCCCAGAAGAACTCCAGGAACGGCGGCGGGTTGCCTGGCTTATCGAAGCCGATATCGCGCACAAAATAGATCAGCGAACGATACTCATCATCCTGCATATGCTGGCGACCCAGCTCCTGCGGCAGTGCTTCGGGGGCGATCTTACCGTTTGGCGTCTCCAGCCACACCAGATGTGCCGACGCCATTTTCTGCCAGAAAGCAGCCTGGCTTTTCAGCGGGCGGAAGTCATCGGTAATGCGCACCTGCACCGGCGTTGACAGGCCGGCCATGTCCGCAAAGTTGCTGAACGTGTGGTGGCCATCAGTCAGGTACAGTTGATTATCCGGGCCGATCACCGCGGTTTTCATCGGGCCGGGTTCGCTGCCGACCGGCGCCTTACAGCTGAAACTGGCCGGATCGCGCAGGGTAGAGCGCGGCGTGAAACTTTTCACCCCTTTTTGTCCCATGCTTTCGCAATAGTCATCGAACAGCTTTTCCGGATCGGCCTGATAACGATGCTGCTTGTAATCCAGCTGGCGATAACCAATGGCGGCCTGAGTGGGATGCAGCTGCGCCAGTTCGACCTGCACAATTTCTCCGGCTTTGATGTCGGGCGGCAGGGCGGCAAAGGCGGGGACGGTACTGAATAGCAAGGCTAATAACGGCAGGGACGCTTTCATTCCATTTTCTCCTGAAGATCTCCCGGTGGAGCAACACGATAGCATTCCTGTCATCTTCCCGCTCTAGTGTTGTGGCTCGCGGTTGCGTTGAGGCAACCACTTATCCAGACATCTGACCACAACGGAGCACCTGCTTTATGATTTCTGCCACCCAGCCTCCCGCTAAACTGCAACACACCGCCATCGATCCCAGCGTCCGTCTGCGCGACACGCAGATTGGCCAGCAGTGTGAAATTCTGGCGCACAGTTATCTGGAATACAGCGAACTGGGTGATTTTTCCTACCTTGGGGAACACTGCTGCGTGGCGGATGCGCAGATTGGCCGCTTCACGGCCATCGCCAATCAGGTGCGTATCGGGGCACCGAATCATCCGATGGATCGCGCCTCACAGCATCGCTTCACCTACTGCCCGGAGTATTACGACAGCCGCGCGCAGCGCGATGCCGGTTTCTTCGCCGGACGCCGTGCCGATCGGGTGATCATTGGTCACGATGTGTGGATCGGTCACGGCGTGATTGTCCTGCCTGGCGTGACGGTCGGTGACGGCGCCGTGCTGGCGGCCGGGGCGGTGGTGAGTAAAGATGTGCCGCCTTACACCATCGTCGGCGGTGTGCCGGCGAAACCGATTCGCGCCCGTTTCAGCGCTGACATCGCGGCGCAGCTGCAGGCGATTGCCTGGTGGAACTGGCCGCTGGAGAAGCTGATGGCGCACCTGGCGGATTTTCAGTCGCCGGATATCGCCGCTTTCTGCCAGCGGCACGGACGATAACCCTTACACGGCCTGCTGCGCGGCGGCTGGCGGCGCATCGGCTTGCAGGCGTTTCTCCGGCTGCAGCAGCGTCATGGCCAGCATGCTGCCAAAGGCGATACAGGCGGTGACGGTAAACATGGCGTTATAACCGTAGTACTGCGCCAGCCAGCCGCACAGCATCGGTGAAATGATCGACGCGAGGTTGGCGATGGCCAGCGTCATGCCGCTGAAGGTGCCGACCGATGCCTTCGGCGTCACGTCAATCACGACCGACCAGTAGACGTTATTCACCAGCGCATTGAGCGCGTTGCCGAGCGTCATCAGCGCGATAATCCCGGCAGCAGATCCGACCCAGGGAATGGCCATAAAGCAGCAGGCGGTGGCGCACAGCGTCACGGCGGCAAACAGGTTGCGCGCCAGCCGCAGATTGTTAAAGCGTGCCAGCAGGCGATCGGCGATGCGTCCGCCCAGCAGCACCGTCAGGCAGGCACCGCTCCAGGGGATCATCGCCACATACCACAGCGAGTGCAGGTCATAGTGGAAATTATCCTGCAGATATTTCGGCAGCCAGGTCACCAGGGTAAAGGTGATGTAGAGGAAACTGAAATAGCCCAGCGCGTTGCACACCAGCGTGCGGCTGGTGAAGAAGCGCCACCACGGCAGCGCGCCTTCGTCCTGCGGCTGCTGGCGTTGCCCGGCAATGATCAGCTGACGCTCGACGGCATTGGCACGGGGATGTTGCTGTGGCGTATCAGTAAAGTGGCGGGCAAACAGCAGCATCGCCAGCAGTGAAAACGCGCCGAGCAGCATAAACATCATGCGCCAGTCGTTGGTGAGCAGCAGCAGTCCGACGGCAATCGGTGCGGTCAGCAGCGAACCCACCTGGGTGCTCAGCAGGCCAATTCCCAGCGCGAAACCGCGTTCGTTATCCGGTGCCCAGTGGGCGATGGTTTTGTTCATCAACGCGTAGGCCGGCCCTTCGCTGAAGCCAAACAGCACGCGCAGTGCAGCAAACCCCATGATCGCCGAGCCGCCAAACAGCGCCATGCCCAGCTCTCCGGCCCAGGCGGTGGCGATCTCCAGCAGCGACCACAGAATGCCAGCCATCAGCCAGACCTTTTTGGTGCCCAGCCGGTCGGCAAGGAAGCCGCCGCACAGCGACCCGAACAGATAGCCAAAGCCAAAGTAGCCCAGCACGGCACCGAGTTGCACTTTACTGAAGTGAAATTCCTGCGAGATGGCGTTGGCGGCGAACGACAGCGCACCGCGGTCGATGTAGTTAATCAGTGCGATGAGAAACAGCAGCGAGAAAATGGTGTAGCGGGTTGAGGACGCTTTCATCATGCGACTCCTGAAAATGAACACAGGAATCATTAAGCAAAGGTAATGCCAGATTGCTAAGGCTGCTAACTAATTAGTGTCCGCCATGGCATAAGTGCCCGCGCCGCCGCAGTCGAAACCATCGCGCTGGCTAATAAATACCCGCTATCTGAGCGTGCTGCACCAAACCGATCGCCGGCACGATCGGTTACGGTGCGCTGCATCACACTATCGGCTGCGTGACCACTGCGGCACTGCGCAGTGGCTCCTGACCTAAGCCAACGTGCAGCAGAATCTGGCTGCGGTAATGCGCATCCGCTTCATGCTGCTCGTCACTCTGTAATAAACCGACCTCATTCACATTTTTCCCCGCGACCTGCACCTTGGTGCGTGCCGCGCTGCGCATCCACTCATACTCAATATCGATATGGCCGGTATCAATGCAGCGAATACCGTGCTGACTGAGGTCGTAAGCCAGCACGGTTGCCGTCGGGCCAAGGGAGATCAATACCATGTCGAACTCGCGCGCGTGCGCCAGCACATTACTGTATAGCTCGTTATAAACCGAAAAGGCGTTACGGTTGAGGGTGGTAATGCGCCGGATCTGCCGCGCGCCATCCAGCAGATCGTTCCCGAGACCAAGGCGCGTGCCGCTACCCTCAACAATCAGAATTTTTTTATCGTGAAACAGCTGTTTAAATTTGGCAAAAATACGTGCCGCCGGCTGTTTATCTTTATAATCATGATAAGGTCGCGTTACCGACGTATTACCATAGCGATAGCCTTTCTTTAATAAATGCTCATAGTGGCGAAAGAAAAACGCTTTATGAAAAAACCAGAAAAGCGCTGAGCCAAAACGCATATTCCCGGTGCCGCGAAAGGCATCAGGCATACACAGCAGACAGCGATTATCGCTCTGCGTGCCACGGCGCATGATCTCTTTCAGGCGAATGGAGAGGCGCTCATCAAAAGACTGAAAGCCAATATTCTTAAATAGCGTCATTTCCAGTTCCCCATCCCCATAGCGGCACGCTGAGAGCCGGTCATCGCTGAGCAGCAGATCGATGGTCTGTTCTGCTGACAGGACCTGGTATTGCCGGGCGTGCGCATTGGCCACGGGAAATTTAATGGCAGCATGTGTGAGTTTAAATGGAAAACGTAATTTGCGATAAAAAGCGTCTGCGCTGATCATAATAACCTTCTTTTTATAAGCGGCTTTGCCGCAGAGCAGTCAGATAATATATATCACCGATTAATTTGGCAGACAGGCTAAGGAAACTCTCAAAATAATAAATACGCTATTTCATTTATCAATGTCACCGCGCCGGAAAGACGCTATTTTTAGGGCAAAGCGCAGCGTTGCCTGCTTTTTTACCATCAGGTTCTGACATGACCAGGACAAATCGCATTTGTACGCTACTAATCAATTAAATAATTTCACCAGAAATACGTGTGCCGACAAATTGCAGGCTGCCCGGCAGCACGCCTGTCGCGCCTTTAGTCATATCGCCTGCTGCGTTATCAAAAAATGCGGATTTTCCTGATGATTGATTAATTTCCTCCAACAAAATTGAAACGTGATTTCACTCACACTACGAGCGAAGCGGGGCGCAGCATGAAGGAGCAGAGCTACATTGATAAGCGGCACTAACGACACGCCGCCAGGCAAATTTTTAACTAACGGTTACGTAAGTTAAGATTTTGTTGAGTTTATGTGTCTTTGGTTTGGGGTGGTTAATAATGATGAGCGTTGAGGGATTCGC
Source organism: Type-C symbiont of Plautia stali (assembly GCF_059730935.1). Lineage (NCBI taxonomy): Bacteria > Pseudomonadati > Pseudomonadota > Gammaproteobacteria > Enterobacterales > Enterobacteriaceae > Type-C symbiont of Plautia stali. Next base: position 2,087,486 of record NZ_AP035923.1, read on the forward strand.
ATGATAAACAAACTGACCAGTCTCGTGCTGGCAATTCTGGGTGTTGCGCTGCTCTATATGGGCGGCAAGCTGCTGCTGATGGGCGGCAGCGCATTTTACGCATTGATGGCGGTGGGATTACTGATCACCGCCATTTTACTGTTCCGCAATCAGCGCAGCGCGCTGACCCTGTATGCGGTGCTGATGTGGATCACGCTGGCATGGATGATCTGGGAAGTCGGCTTCGACAAGTGGCAGTGGATCCCGCGCGGCGATCTGTTTGGCGTGATCGGCCTGTGGCTGGCGATGCCGTGGGTGGTCAAACCGCTGTATCAGGGACAGCGTCGCTTCCACGGCCTGCTCGGCAGCACGGTGGCCATCATGATTGTACTGGTGATTGGATTGTGCTTTTACGATCCGCTGCCGCAGGCCGGCACCATCACCAATGCGCGTGAACAAAACAGCGAGCAGGGCGCGAGCGCTGACTGGACCGCCTACGGCGGCACCGCCGACGGCCTGCGTTTCTCCGCCCTGAATCAGATCACCAAAGAGAACGTGCGCAATCTCGAAGTGGCCTGGACCTATCACACCGGCGATCTGCGTCAGGATAACGATGCCACCGAATACACCTTCGAAGCCACGCCGCTGAAAGCCAACGGCATGCTCTATTTCTGTACGCCGCACAATGAGGTCCACGCGCTCGATCCGCAGAGTGGTGCGGTGAAGTGGAAATACACGCCGGCGAAAGATCGTTCTTATCTGCAGCAGCATCAGACCTGCCGTGGCGTCAGCTATTACGCGGGCGCACCGGCTGCCGCACAGGACACGGCGGCGACGCCGGCGATGTGCCGCAAGCGCATCTTTAACGCCACCACTGACGCCCGGCTGATTGCGCTGGATGCCGACAGCGGCAAACCGTGCGCCGATTTTGGCAACAACGGAGTGGTGGATCTGCATGCCAATATGGGTGAGGTTCGTCCACACGCGTTGATGCAGACCGCCGCGCCGCTGGTCGCGGGCAATCTGGTGATTGTCGGCGGCTCGGTTATGGATAACGGCTTCAACAGCGGTAACCCCTCTGGCGTAATTCGCGCCTATGATGTGCAGAGTGGTCGTCTGGTGTGGAACTTTGATCCGGCTAATCCGCAAAATACCGCGCCGATAGCTGCTGGCCAGACCTATACGCAGGATACGCCGGTGGCCTGGGGTACGTTGAGCGCTGACCTGAAAAACGGCCTGGTGTATGTGCCGTTTGGCAACGCCTCGCCGGATGAACTGGGCATCGAGCGCGATGCCAATAGCAATACAGAGAAATTCCGTGATGCTTTAGTGGCGCTCGATCTGCAGACCGGTGCGTTCAAATGGCGCTATCAGAGCTCCCATCACGATCTGTGGGACCGCGATAACCCGTCACAGCCGTCGCTGGTCGATATCGATTATCAGGGCCAGAAACAGCCGGTGGTGATCCTGCCGACCAAAACCGGCAACCTGTTTGTGCTCAATCGCCTGACCGGCCAGCCGGTTTATCCGGTTAACGACGTGAAGGTTTCGACGGAAGGCGGCGTGCCGGGCGAGAAATTCGCCGCCACCCAGCCGGTATCCAGCCTGAACTTTATTCCGCAGCCGCTGACTGAGAAGTCAATGTGGGGCATCACACCGTTTGATCAAATGGCCTGCCGTATGGATTTCCGTAGCCTGCGCTATGACGGCAATCCGTGGACGCCAGCCACAGAAGGCGGCTCGCTGGTGTTCCCGGGCAATATCGGGGTGTTTAACTGGGGATCGGTGGCGGTTGATCCGCAGCGTCAGATGCTGATTGCCGCACCGGTGCGCCTCGCCTACAAATACAACCTGATCAAGCGTACGCCCGCCACGGCGACGGAGCGCCTGTTCACCAAAGATGGCCAGCCTTACTGGAACGAAAACTTCCACGGTGATTACGCCATCCACATCCAGCAGCTGGCCTCCGGTCTCGGCATTCCGTGCATTGCACCGCCGTGGGGCCGCATGGTCGGCGTGGATTTGAAAACCGGCAAAACCGAATGGCTGCGTCGCGTTGGCACCACGAAAAACCTGAAAACCAGCTTCCTGCCGGGCCGCTTCCCGATTGGCTTCCCGATGGGCATGGTGGCGCACGGCGGGCCACTGCTGACGGCCGGCGATCTGGTGTTCCACGGTGCGACCGCAGATAACTTCATTCGCGCCTATGACAGCACCACCGGCGAACTGCTGTGGCAGCAGGAGCTTAGCGCCGGCGCGCAGGCGACGCCATCCACTTACATGGGCAGCGACGGTAAGCAGTACGTGGTGATTGCCGCAGGCGGTCACGGTTCGCTCGGCACCAAAGCCGGCGACAGCGTGGTGGCGTTCCGTCTGAAATAATCCTGTCGATGCAAAAAAGGCGCCCGCGGGCGCCTTTTCTATTTTTATAAATCAGCTCATTAACGCCTGGCGCGCTCGGTTTGTACCCGCTGGGCAATGCGATCGCCAATCGTCTGGTCGATGTTGCGCCAGTACTCAAACGCGCGCGAAAGCACCGGCTCCTCCACGCCGTTGAGCAGATGACCGCTGACGTTATTTACCAGGCGATCACGTGCCGCCTCATCCAGTACTTTATTGACCAGCGTATTGGCCTGGCCAAAGTCATCATCATCCTGACGCAGCGTGTAGGGCGCGCGCACCATGTTGCCGTGCGCTTCCCAGGTGGAATCCGTCGGGTAGCGCTCGCCGTCCGCCGCCGGACCGCCTTTCGAGTTCGGCGCGTAGACCGGATCGCTGACCGGATTGATGCGCATCGCGCCATCCTTGCTGTAGCTGTGCACCGGTGCCTGCGGGGCGTTGACCGGAATCTGCTTGTAGTTAACGCCAAGACGGGCGCGGTGAGCATCGGCATAGGCAAACACCCGGCCAATCAGCATCTTATCCGGGCTCAGCCCGATGCCGGGTACCAGGTTGTTTGGTTCAAACGCCGCCTGTTCAATCTGCGCGTGGTTGTCGGTCGGGTTGCGGTTCAGCATCAGTTTGCCGACTTTAATCAGTGGATAATCGCTGTGTGGCCAGACTTTAGTCAGATCAAACGGGTTGAAGCGGTAGGTTTCCGCCTCGGCAAACGGCATGATCTGCATGTACAGCGTCCAGCTGGGGAAATCACCATTTTTGATGGCGGTGAACAGATCGCGCGTATGGTAATCGCCGTCCTGGCCGGCCAGCAGATCGGCGTTATCCTGCGTCAGGAACTCCACACCCTGATCGGTTTTGAAGTGGTATTTAACCCAGAATTTTTCCCCGGCGGCGTTAACCCACATATAGGTGTGACTGGAGTAACCGTTCATGTGGCGCCAGCTTTTCGGAATGCCGCGGTCGCCCATCAGCCAGGTCACCTGGTGCGCCGACTCTGGCGACAGCGTCCAGAAATCCCACTGCATATCGTTATCACGCAGATTGTTGTCGGCACGGCGCTTCTGCGAGCGGATAAAGTGCTGGAACTTCATCGGGTCACGGATAAAGAACACCGGCGTGTTATTGCCCACCATGTCGTAGTTGCCTTCGCTGGTGTAAAACTTGATCGCGAAGCCGCGCGGATCGCGCCAGGTGTCCGGGCTGCCGCGCTCGCCGGCCACGGTGGAGAAGCGCATCACCACATCGGTTTTGGTGCCGGGCTGAAATACCGCCGCTTTGGTGTAGCGGCTGACATCTTCTGTCACCTGAAAATAGCCAAATGCACCGCTGCCTTTGGCGTGCGGCTGACGCTCTGGAATACGTTCGCGGTTGAAGTTAGCCATCTGCTCAATCAGGTAGTGATCGTGCAGCATCAGCGGGCCGTCAGGACCGACGGACAAAGAATGTTCGTCGCTGGCTACCGGAATGCCAGCATCCGTGGTGGTCGGCTTGCGATCGTCATTGCTCATAATATCTCCAGCTTTTGTAAGGATAATCCAACCACTAAGCGTAGCAGCGAGGCGCAGGCTTGCCCGAATAATTGCGCCGTCTCATCTGGTTGCCGCATTAAGCGATGCGGCACAGCTCGCAAATTTGCTTTTTATTTCTGCTGCTGGCTAAGCAGATTTTCCGTGCCGGAAAAAGCGCCATTCTGCGAATGGGATCGGAAAAGAAAAATTAATTCACCCGTCTTTTAAGACAGGTCGCAAAGGATTTTTCCATTTAAGTAAAAACAGACCTCGAATTAATCAATCATTTTATAACTTCATGTAAAATATCACTTTTTAATTTAATGATATTGATCAAAAAGAACCGCAATCCGCTTATTTATGCTCTCGCTGCGTCAAAGGCAATCCCGTTGTAATTAATGAATGGACATAATAAGAGAGATAAATATGGTGATGCATAAGGCTAAAACCGCGCGCCTGGCGCTGGCTATCGCGGGGATGATGGTGGGTGGCAGTGCAGCGGCACAGTCATTAACGCTGGAGCAGCGTCTGGCCCAGCTGGAAGAGAAAATCGCGCGCGATGAGCAGCAGCAAAAGGAGGCGAGCGCCGGAACAACCAACACGTTTCGTTTTTCCGGCTACGCCCGTTCCGGCCTGCTGGTTAATGATAAAGGGCGCGGTGGACGTGCCGGACCTGCTATTTCGCCTGCCAGTTCGATTGGCGGCGATGCGCATATTGGCCGGTTAGGTAATGAAAAAGATCACTACATCGAGCTGGGCTTTCATAACCAAACCCGGCTCAGTAATGGTTCGTGGGCCAATTTCAAAGCGCTGCTGGCAGATGGCTCATCCAGTCCGGACCCGTGGGTGCAGAATAACGACAATAATCTGAATATCCGCCAGGTGTATGTCGAAATGGGGGATCTGCCCAGCTTTGGGGGCGCCGCGCAACATGCCTCGCTGTGGGCGGGCAAACGCTTTGACGGCGACAATTTTGATCTGCACTTCACTGATACCGATATCGTCTTTCTTGGCGGCACCGGCGGCGGCATCAGCAACCTGCAATGGAACGAGCAATGGCGCAGCGATTTCTCCATTTATGGCCGCAGTTTTGGCGACCTGGGCAGCAGCCGCTACGACGATAACAACGTGCAAAACCTGCTGCTGACCTCGAACCAGTTTTACGGTAACTGGCAGTGGATGCTGACCGGCATGAGCGCAAACGGCAACGACGAGCTGAAAGGGCGCGCATCGACCACCGGCAGCTATGCGCTGCGCAGTGACGATACGGCAAAGCACGGCGTGTTTACCATGCTGGCCTGGCACGATAAAAACCGCTTCTACGGACTGGCACCGGGCAGCAGCACTCACGCCATTCAATGGGGGAAAGGGCTGGGCGCAGAAACCCGGCAGATCGGTGGCGACGGCGACTTAACGCGCAACGCCAGCGCGCTGCGACTGGCCACCTTTGGCGTGATGCCACTGAGCGATCGCTGGTCAGTGGCCCCGTCGCTGCTGGCGCAGCACAGCGAGGATCGCTACCGTAAAGGCGATCGCTATGACTGGGCAACCATCAACCTGCGCGCATCCCAGGCGATTACGGAAAACTTTGCGCTGCAGTATGAAGCGTCGTGGCTGTATATGGACCTCAAACCCAATGGCCGCAGCTATCAGGATGGCGGCAGCATCGCGACGTACAACGCGGTGAAGGGCGACGTGTATAAGCTGACCTTTGCGCCAACGTTTAAAGTCGGCAACATCAACGACATGCTGGTGCGACCGGAGATTCGCCTGTTCGCGACCTGGATGAACTGGTCTAAAGCGCTGGACAACTATGCGCTGAACGATGATTTCGGCAGCGCGGGCTTTACCGCTGGCGGTAGCTGGAACTTTGGCGTACAGGCAGAAGTGTGGTTCTGAGATCGCCTTTCGCGCTGACCGGCTGAAGGAGGGTTGCACGGTGCGAGGCGTTGAAACTGCCTCGCACCGCATCCGACGCAGCCTGCCAGCCAGCGGTAAAGCTGCATTCCGTCACCGATTGCGGCTATAGTGCAACGTACTGAACCTGAAGCGATAAGGAATCGTTGTGACCATTGCCTGCCTGCATACCGCCGCCAGTAATATTGCTATTTTTGATGACGCCGCACAGTCGCTCGGCATTCCGCCTCAGCAAATCAGCCATCTGGTGATGCCACATCTGCTGGCAGAAGCAGAGCTCAGCGGTGGCATGACGCCGGCCCAGCAGCAGCGTCTGGAGCAGCTGTTGCTCAGCCTGACGCCGTGGTTCGACGCGATACTGATTACCTGCTCTACCTTAGGTGCCGCCGCAGACAGCCTGCGCGATCCACAACAGCGCTGTGCGTTTTATCGCACTGACCGTATGCTGGCGGACGAAGTGCATCGCCGTGGCGCACCCGCGCTGGTGCTGTGTGCCGCGGAGTCTACGCTGCACAGTACGCGCCAGCTGTTTTGCCCGGAGAGTCTGGCACCTGACCAGCGTCCGCAAGTCAGGCTTATCCCGGATGCCTGGGCCGCATTCAAAGCTGGCCGGCTGGACGACTATTACACGCTGATCGCCGATGCCGTCGCTCAGGGACAGCAGCAGGGCGCGGTTCAGGTGGCGTTAGCGCAGGTGTCAATGGCCGGGGCCGCGTCGCGTTTTCCTGCGCTACAGCGGCCACTTACCAGCCCGCACCTGGCGCTCAGCTTCGTACTGCAGCAGGCTAAAGGCGCGGACGAAGGTCATTCAAAACCACTGATTTAAGCCAACAAAAAGCCCTACTGTTACGCAATTTTGCAGCCTTTATGATGGTCATCAGAACCTGATTTTTGAGGAAGCCACTGATGAACGTGATTAAAGCGCAGCGTGACCAGCTGTTTGAATACGGTCCCTTTACCATTCGCCGGCAGCGGCCGGGAGAACAACTGGGCGCGCTGGCGATTGTCGACCAGATGACGCTGAAGCCCGGCGCGGTGGTACCGATGCGCCGTCATCAGGATGATGAAATTTTCAGCTATGTCTGGCGCGGCTCGGTGCAGTACCGGCGCGAGGAGGGAGAGACTCTCGCCCTCAACGGCAAACGCGCACTGCTGGTGAACGCGGGCAGTGGGGTACGTCATGAAGAGTCAGCACCGCTGATTGAAAGCGAAATGCTGCAGGCGTACATCCGCCCGGCATCCGGCGGCGGTGAAGGGCAGGTGCAGAGTGTGTACCGGGCAGAAGGGGCGGCACTTAACCAGTGGACGCTGCTGGCCGGTCCGCAGCACAGCGCAGCACCTTTGACGCTGCGTCAGGCCGTTTACATCTATGACGTCAGGCTGGATCGTGGCGCACAGATCGAGGTGCCGCATTTGCCGGGTTATGCCAGCTGGGTCAAGGTGCTGGAGGGCATTGCACGCACCGGGGATGTGCGGCTGCAAAAAGGCGATGCGGTGAGCGATAGCGCTGCCTTGCCGGCTATCCACGGTGAACGCGACGCCCTGCTGGTCGCCTTTCTGGTGCAGCAGGATGCGCCTGCGGTGCTGAGCGGTACGCTAAGCGGCAGTTAAAACACCGGCTATGACACGGCTGGCACGCACCAAAGTGGCCAGTCGTGTCAGCGTGCCGCTGGCGATGTCACCCACTCAGGCGCTGCCGGCTTTGCAACTCAGCGCCCGATGACACATTATTTCGCGTGTGACACCTGTTCGTAGTAACCGATCTTCTCCACTTTGGCGGTCGAACCGCCCCCTTCAAACTCGGATGCCAGCCAGGCGTTAACGATGTTTTTCGCCAGTTCCGGCCCGATTACGCGTGAGCCCATGGTCATGATCTGCGCATTATTACTTTTGCGCGCGCGCTCGGCGGAGAAGGTGTCATGACACTGCGCGGCGCGCACGCCTTCCACTTTATTGGCAACAATCGCGACGCCGATGCCGGTGCCACACAGCAAAATGCCGCGCTCAAACTGCTTTTGCTGCACCGCCGTCGCCAGCGTAAACGCCACGTCCGGATACATCGGGCGGTCATTTTGCGCGTCGTTACTGTAATCAGTTACCTGATAGTCCTGCTCTTCCAGCAGCTTTTTAATGATGTTTTTCAAATCGATAGCCGCATCATCGGCACCAATAGCGATAGTTTTCATCACGTCTCTCCAGTGATACAGGGTCTGACTCCTGCACATATGTTCGTCAGGTGATTAGATGTTCACTGACAGCCTGCCACAAAATCAAACATATGTTCAATACATGTTCATATGATTCAGCGATCGACCACGCAAAATCTCGTACCAACACTGTCGTCATGGCCGCGCAGCGCCGCTATGCTGCGAAAAATCCTGAAAATGTCGCTGAAATCAAATCTCATGCGCACTGTCACACTTTCGCCAACTGCGCTTGAGGAGCGAGCAAATATACCTGTAGTGTTCATTTGTTCGCATGACCCTATCCATGTACAAGAAGAACCATTGAGGACTCGAACATGTGTCATTTGCTTCTTACCTCGCATTTTGTCTGTCGCCAGCGCCGGTTTTGCGCCTGGCCAACACCGTCTCACTGCGCACGTTTCGGAGGTGCGTTATGAATCACTCTGCTGTCAGCGCGGTTGAGCAGACCGCAATCCGCAAAATCTCCTGGCGCCTGGTACCGTTTGTGGCGCTGATGTTCTTTATCAACTTCCTCGATCGCACCGCCATTTCCTTTGCCGGCCCAAACGGCATGACGCAGGACCTCGGCCTCAGTGCGCTGCAGTTTGGTCTCGCCTCCGGCATCTTCTTTATTGGTTACATCCTGCTGGAAGTGCCCAGCAACCTGGCGCTGCATAAGTTCGGCGCGCGGCGCTGGCTGGCGCGCATCATGATCAGCTGGGGCATCGTCTCGCTGCTGTTTACCTGGGTCAGCAGTGTCGAAGGGCTGTATACGCTGCGCCTGCTGCTGGGGATTGCCGAGGCTGGTTTCTTCCCGGGCGCCATCCTTTATCTCAGCCTGTGGGTGCCGGCGCGCCACCGCAGCAAAATTCTCTCGCTGTTCTACCTGGCACAACCGCTGACGGTGGTATTTGGCGCACCGCTGGCTGCCTCGCTGATTGAGCAGCACGGCCTGTTTGGCCTGGAGGGCTGGCGCGTAATGTTTATGGGCGTGTCGCTGCCAGCAATCCTCATCGGTGTTGTGGCGCTGTTCTGGCTGGTGGACTCGCCGCGTCAGGCGAAGTGGCTGAATGACGACGAGAAAAACTGGTTGATAGCCGAACTGGAAGCGGAACATCAGCACAAGCAGGGACAGCACCCGCACAGCGTGCGTTCGGTGATGGGCAACAGCCGCGTGTGGATGCTGTGCCTGATCTACTTCGGCTTTATTTACGGCCTGTACGCGCTGGCGTTCTTCCTGCCGACCATTATCGCCGGCTTCCAGCAGCAGTTTGGCACCACCTTCAACGTGATGCAGAAAGGGCTGATCACCGGCGTGCCGTACCTGATCGCCGCCGTCGTGATGTTTTTCTGGTCGCGGGATGCCGCGCGGCGCGGCTGTAAAACCTGGCACATCGCGATTCCTGCGGTCGCGGGCGGCCTCAGCGTACCGCTGGCGCTCTACATGGATTCACCGTTTACCACCATCCTGGTGATCGCCGTAACGGCCAGCGCCATCTTCGCCGCATTGCCCAATTTCTGGACGCTGCCAACGCAGTTCCTGACCGGCGCATCGGCCGCGGCGGCGATTGCGCTGATTAACACCCTGGGCAACGTGGCGGGTTTTTCCGCCGGTTACATCACCGGCGCACTGCATGATGCCACTCACAGTTATGTGTTACCGATGTTCGTGGTCGGCGGTTTTATGCTGCTCTCCGCTGTATTGATGCTGTTTCTCAATCGCCGTCGCGCGCAGCCTCTGCCAGCCTCATTTGTACAGGAGCAATAACATGACGTACCTGTTTAACCAGCCATCCGCGTTTGCCGCGGAACTGATCGAAGGCTTTGTGGCCGCCAACGCCGATAAAGTACGCCAGGTGAGCGGTGGCGTGGTGCGCAGCACGCGCAGCCAGCCGGATACCGTGGCGGTGATTGTCGGTGGCGGTTCCGGTCACTATCCCGCCTTTGCCGGATTGGTCGGCCAGGGCCTGGCGCACGGGGCGGCAATGGGCAATCTGTTCGCTTCGCCGTCGGCGCAGCAAATCTATAACGTCGCGCGCGCGGCGCATAACGGCGCGGGTGTGCTGTTGCTGTTTGGAAACTATGCCGGTGACGTGCTGCATTTTGGTCAGGCGTGCGAGCGGCTGCGCGCTGAAGGTATTGCCTGTGAGGTGCTGGCGGTAACGGATGATGTGTCCAGCGCCAGCCACGATGAGCGTCTGAAGCGACGCGGCGTCGCCGGCGATCTGTGTGTGTTTAAAGTGGCGGCGGCCGCGGCAGAAGCGGGTGACGATCTGGCTACGGTGCTGAAAAAAGCGCAGCACGCCAACGATCGCACCCGCACCTTCGGTGTGGCCTTTTCCGGCTGTACGCTGCCGGGCGCTTCGCATCCGCTGTTTGAGGTAGAGAAAGGGCGCATGGCGCTCGGGCTGGGCATCCACGGTGAGCCGGGCATCAGCGAAACGGCGGTGCCGCGCGCCGACGAGCTGGCAGAAATCTTTGTCGACCGGCTGCTTAGTGAGCGGCCAGCGGATGTGGCGCAGGTGGCGGGACAGCGCGTGGCGGTAATCCTCAACGGTCTCGGTTCAGTCAAGTATGAAGAGCTGTTTGTGGTGTATCGCCGCATCGCCCAGCTGCTGTCGGCGGCGCAGTTGCAGGTGGTGGAGCCGGATGTCGGCGAATTCGTCACCAGTTTTAACATGGCGGGCGTCTCGCTGACGCTGATGTGGCTTGATGATGAACTGGAAACGCTGTGGCGCGCGCCGGCCAATACGCCAGCCTACCGCAAAGGCAGCGTCCTGATTGCCGAACCGCTCAGCGCCGCCGAGTGCGAAGAGATCAGTGAAGAGACGTTACCGCAGGCCAGCACTGCATCACAACACAGCGCCCGGCGCGTTCTTGAACTGCTGGAAGCAGTGGCGGTGATGATTCAGCGTCATGCCGGCCAGCTGGGCGACATTGATGCGGTAGCGGGCGACGGCGATCACGGCATTGGTATGGAGCGCGGCGTACTCGGCGCGGTGGAAAAGGCGCGTGAGGTGGCCGCGCGTGGCGCCGGCGCTGGCAGTCTGCTGTGTCGCGCCGCCGATGCCTGGGCGGATAAAGCGGGCGGCACGTCCGGAGCCCTGTGGGGCGTGGCACTGACCGCGCTCGGCACCGCGCTGGGCGACAGCGCGGCAGCGGATGCACCACGCGTCGCTGCCGGCGTCCGGGATGCCAAAGAGGGCATTATGCACTTCGGCAAAGCGCGCGTCGGTGATAAAACCATGGTTGACGTGCTGGTTCCGTTTAGCGACGCGCTGAGCGCTGCGGTTGCGCAGGGCGCATCACTCACCGAAGCCTGGTTACGTGCGGCAGCGGTGGCGGAGCAGGCCGCGCAGGCCACCGCGCAGCTGGTACCGAAAGTGGGGCGTGCGCGGCCGCTGGCCGAGAAAAGCGTTGGCACGCCGGACGCCGGTGCGGTTTCACTGGCGATGATCGTCAACACCGTTGGCGATCTGTTAAAAGAACACAGTGCATCTGAACAGGGAGCGTAATTATGGCTCAGCCTAAAATCTGGCTTGGCGTCAGCCTGAAAATGTATTTCGGCTATCAGCAAACGCTGGCGTGGTGTCGCGAGGTCGCGACGCTGGCGCAGCATCCGGCAGTGCAGCGCGGTGATGTCGGGCTGTTTGTGCTGCCCGCTTATCCGGCCATCCCGGCGGTGACGGAAATCTTTGCCGGCACGCCGGTGCGCGTCGGCGCGCAGGACGTGTGTCAGGCGGAAAACGGCGCCTGGACCGGTGAGGTCAGCGCCAGCATGCTGCAGGAGCTGGGGTGCTCACTGGCGGAGATCGGTCACGCCGAACGCCGTCGCCATTTTCATGAAGATAAAACGCAGATTGCCGCCAAAGTGGCGATGGCGCTGCGTTATCGCCTGACCCCGGTGCTGTGCATCGGTGAACCGCAGCAGGGCACGCCTGAGCAGGCGATTGCGCTGTGCCAGCAGCAGCTGCAGGAGGCGCTGTCGGAGGCCGCGCAACAGGCGCTCAGCGGTGAGGTATTGTTTGCTTACGAACCGCAGTGGGCCATTGGCGCACCGCAGCCGGCGCCGGACAGCTACATCCGCGCGGTGTGCAACGGGCTACAGCAGCTGACGACGCCCGACGGCATCACGCTGCGGGTGATTTACGGCGGCAGCGCCGGGCCAGGACTGATTCAGCGCCTCGGCGGCGACGTCAACGGCTTGTTCTTGGGGCGCTTTGCTCACGATCCGCAGGCGCTGGCGCAGATTATCCAAGAAGCCAGTGAGCTGGCCGGGGAGCTGCCGTCATGAGCCGCATCGGACTCAGTACCTATGCGTTTTTCTGGCGTATGTCGCCCCAGGTGCCACAGCCGCTCACGCTGGCGCAGATGCTGCAGCAGACTGCCGATCTCGACGTGTCAGTATTCCAGATCTGCGACTACCCGGCGATTGAGCAGTGGTCAGATGAACAGCTGCTGGCGCTGCGTCAGCAGGCGGATGCGCTTGGCATCACGCTGGAGCTGGGCACGCGTGGTCTCGGCAGCGCGCATCTGCGCCGCTATCTGCATATCGCCGCTATTCTCGACGCGCGCGTGGTGCGCTCAATGTTCAACACCGCCGATCACCGGCCATCGCTGGATGAAGCGGCCAATCTGATTGCTGCCGTGCTGCCGGATTTTGCCCGCCAGCAGGTGCGGCTGTGCCTGGAAACCTACGAGCAGGTCAGCAGCGCGGCGATGATGTCGGTGATCAACCGCTTTCTCTCGCCGTGGCTGTGCGTCTGTCTCGATCCGGCCAACTGCGTCGCCGGACTGGAACTGCAGGAGCAGGTGATCGCCAATACCGCTGCGCGCGTCGGCAATCTGCACATCAAAGATTTCGCCTTTACCCGCCGTGCCGGCTGGGTCGGTTTTACCCTGGCCGGCTGTCCGATGGGCGAAGGGAAGCTGGATTATGACCGGCTGATCGCCAGCGTGCGGCCAGCCGATCGCGACATCAACCAAATCATCGAACACTGGTTGCCGTGGCAGGACGATGCCGCGCAGACCTGCGCGCGGGAAGCCGAATGGACCCGCCGCGCCGTTGAATTCCTACGCAGTAAACAAGATCAGGAGTCGTTAACATGAGCAAGGCATTGAAAACCATTACCGTGATCGGCGCAGGCGGCAAAATGGGCATGCGTATTTCCGCTAATTTGCAGCACAGCGCTTATCAGGTGTTTTACTGCGAGAATTCACCGCAGGCGCAGCAGCAGGTGATTGCACAGGGACGCGAGCTGTCGGATGCCGCGTCGGTGGTGCCGCTGAGTGACGTGGTGATCCTCGCCGTGCCGGATATCGTACTGGGCAAAGTCTCGCAAAGCGTGGTGCCACAGATGCAAAGCGGTGCGGTGCTGCTGACGCTCGATCCGGCCGCGGCCTACGCCAACCTGATCGCCCAGCGTGACGGCATTGAATACGCGGTCGCGCACCCGTGCCATCCGTCGGTATTTCTTGCCCGCTACACCAAAGAGGAGCACGCCGATGCGTTTGGTGGCGTTGCTGCCGTCCAGCACGTCGCGGCAGCCTGGGAAAGCGGCAGCGCTGAACAGAAGGCAGAGCTGAGTAAGGTGATTAGCGTGATGTACGGCCCGGTTGATCAGGTGCACTGGGTCACGGTGACGCAGCTGGCGTATCTGGAACCGACGCTGGTCGAAACCGTCGCCTGCATGGTCGGTGCCTTCATGAAAGAGGCGCTGGATGAAACGGTGAAACACAGCGGCGTCCCGGAAGAGGCAGCGAAGGCCATGCTGTACGGCCATATTCAGATTGCGCTGGCGGTGGCTTTCCGCGCCACCAACCCGTTCTCGGATGCCTGCATGATCGCCATGGAGTATGGCCGCGAGAAGATCATCAAACCGGACTGGAAACAGATCTTCGATCAGCAAGAGCTGGATAAGGTTATTGCCCGCATGCTGAAAATTGACGCCATTCAGCGTTAAGCGTGACAGCCGCGGCGACTCGCGGCGTTGCTGGCTGGCGAAGCGAGTCGCATCAATGATATAACTCCCTGCTGAGCACTCCGCACGACGATACAAGACAGGTAACGGATGGAAAAAAACACGCTTTCTCAGGACTCCGAGCTGCTGACGGAAATTGCCGTCGCCTACTATCAGGACGAAATCACCCAGGAGGAGATTGCGCGTAAGTTTGGGATTTCCCGTATCAAGGTGGGACGACTGCTGAAACGCGCGCGTGAAGAGGGCATCGTCGAGATCAATGTGCGCTACCATCCGGTGTTCAGTACGCGGCTGGAACAGCAGTTGCAGACGCGTTTTCCCCGTCTGCAGCGCGCGCTGATTGCCCTCGATTCGCCAGACAGCGACGAGCAGCGGCGTCAGGTGGCGGCCCTGGTGTCGGCCCATCTCGCGCAGTCGCTGAAAGACAACGCCATTGTCGCCGTGGGCCAGGGGCGCAACGTGGCGGCCGTCGCCGATTATCCCGGTCAGGTGCCGACGCGCAACTGCCTGTTTATCAGCGGCATCGGCGGCACCCATCGTCCGGGGGATGCCATCAACGCGGACCACATCAGCCGCCGGCTGGCCAAAAAGTTTGGCGGCATCAGCGAAACCCTGTACGCCCCGGCTTACGTCGAAAACCGGGCGCTGCGCGACGCCTTCATGCAAAACGGCACCATCAAAGAGACGCTCGACCGCGCGCGGAAAGCGGATGTGGCACTGGTGGGCATCGGTGACATGAACGAAAACAGCTATATGGTGAAGCTCGGCTGGTTCACACCGCACGAAATCATTGATGCCAGCGTCAATCAGGGCGTGACCGGTGATGTGGCCGGCTATGATTTTTTTAATGCCCAGGGCCAGCACGTGGATACGGTGATGAACGACCGGGTAATTGGCCTGAGTATCGACGAGCTGCGTAAAATTCCCTGCGTAATTGCCATTGCCGCTGAAAACACCAAAGCCATGGCGATCCTCGGCGCGCTGCGCACCGGCGCTATCGACATCATTGCCACCACGGCGCAGAACATCCGCACCATTCTGAGCATGTCGCAGTAACGCATAAACGCCTGCCCGGCGCGGCCTGCGGGCGTGCCGGGTGAGGGGGATTCTGCGCCAGGTCGCCGTCCATCACCCAACCGTCACGTCAGCGCCATAAATCTTTCATCCGCCTCAGCTAGCTTACCGCCATTCTGATTTCAGGACTGCGGATGCATGAGCCATCTCTCGCTGCAACACATCACCAAAACCTGGGGCGATAAAATCGCACTGCAGGATATCAGCTTCGACGTGGCGCAAGGCAGTTTCGTCGCACTGCTGGGGCCTTCAGGCTGCGGTAAATCGACGCTGTTGCGCACCCTCGCCGGGCTGGAAACGGCCGACAGCGGCCGCATTTATTTCAATCACACCGACGTCACGCCTCTGCCACCGGCGCAGCGCAAGCTGTCGATGGTGTTTCAGTCTTACGCGCTGTTTCCTCACCTGAGCGTGCGGGAGAATCTGCTGTTTGGCCTGAAGGCGCGCGGTGAAGATAAGCAACAGTTTGCCGCCCGGCTGGCGCAGGTCAGCGCACTGCTTGAGCTGGAACCGCTGCTGGCGCGCCTGCCTTCACAGCTCTCCGGCGGCCAGCAGCAGCGCGTGGCGCTGGGCAGGGCGGTGATCGCCAACAATACTCTGTGTCTGATGGATGAGCCGTTATCCAACCTGGATGCCAAACTGCGCCAGAGCATGCGGCGCGAAATCCGCGCGCTGCAAAAGCAGCTCGGGCTGACCATGTTGTACGTCACCCACGATCAGACCGAAGCGATGAGCATGGCCGATCACATCATTCTGCTCAACGATGGCCGCATTGAGCAACACGGCACGCCAGATCAGCTCTACAACCAGCCGGCGAGCTGTTTTGCCGCGCAGTTTATTGGCGCACCGCCAATGAATATCCTGCCACTGCACAGCAAAGGCGCGCATCACTACCTCAGCCATCTCAGCACACCGCTGCTGAGCTATGCCGGCGAAACGGCGCTGAGTCTGGGCCTGCGCGCGGAGGATATCCAGCTGGTCGCCCCGCAGCAGGCCGCGCTGAGTGCGCGGGTAGTGAGCTACGAATACATGGGCGCGGACACGCTGCTGGTCTGTCGGTTGCCCGGCATCACGGAATCACTGACCGTCAAAGTGCCCGGCCTGCAGCGCTTCACGGATGACAGCCTGGTCGGCCTGCAGTGGTCCACCAGCCGGCAATACCTGTTTTCCACCACCAGCGGCCAGCGCTGTGTCGCTGCTGAACACCCGATGTTGCTCGCTGAGAAAAAATACGCTGTTTAACCGTTGTCGTTTATTCAAGGGAAAATCATGTCTGCGATCCGTTTCTCGCCTCTGGCTTGTGTCGTTATGCTGTGTGCCTCCGCGTCAGTGTTTGCTGCTGAGCCGGTGAAGTTACAGATGTACTATCCGATTGCGGTCGGCGGTAAAGTCAGCCACACCGTGGAAGCCCTGGTGGCGGATTTTGAAAAACAGCACCCTGAGATCAGCATTCAGCCGGTCTACACCGGCGATTACGCCACCACCGTGACCAAAGCGCTGACGGCGTTTCGCGGCGGTAACGCACCGCAGCTGGCGGTGATGGGCGATATTGAAGCCTGGTCGCTGATGGATGCCGGTGCCATTGTCGCCGCCAGTGATTTAGCCACGGGTGAAGAGGGCAAACAGTGGATCGACAGCTTCTATCCGGCCTTTTTGCGTCGCATTGAGGGCAAAGTGTGGGGCGTGCCTTTTCAGCGCTCAACTGTGGTGATGTACTGGAACAAACAGGCATTTGAGAAAGCCGGTCTCGATCCGAATACACCGCCCGCCACCTGGCAGCAGGTGGTGGCATTCAGCAAAAAACTGACGCTGAAACAGGCCAGCGGCGTCAGCCAGTGGGGCATTGAGATCCCTTCCACGCCGAACGGCTACTGGAATTTCCAGGGGCTGGCAGCCACCAATGGCGGACGGCTGGATAACGGCAAGGGCAACGCCGTGTATTTCAACACGCCGGGCAACGTGGAAACCCTGCAGTGGCTGACCGACCTCGGCCAGAAAGAGGAAGTCTCGCCGAAAGGCGCGATTGCCTGGGGCACCACGCCGCAGGACTTTATCAGTGGTAAAACGGCCATGATGGTCACCACCACCGGCAACCTGACCAACGTGCGTGACAACGCGACCTTCCCGTTTGGCGTCGCCATGCTGCCGGAGAAAACCCAGCGCGGCAGCCCGACCGGTGGCGGCAACCTGTACGTGTTCAAAAGCGCCTCACCGGCGCAGCAGCAGGCGGCGATGCGCTTCATCCGCTGGGTCACCGCACCGGAACAGGCCGCGCGCTGGAGTATCGCTACCGGCTATGTCGCCACCTCGCCAGCAGCGTGGGACACGGCGGCAATGAAAGCCTATGTGCAGCAGGTGCCTCAGGCACTGGTGGCGCGTGAGCAGCTGAAATATGCTCAGCCGGAGCTCTCGACCTACAACAGCGTGCAGATTCAGGACGCGCTCAATCACGCCATAGAAGCAGCGGTGACGCAGAGCAAAACCCCAGCCCAGGCGCTGGCCGATGCACAGAAACAGGCTGACCGCCTGCTGAAAAACTATCAGTGACGGCCGCGTGATGAGTTCATTCTCTGGCAGCGCCGCCAAGCTGCGCCCGCGCGGGTGGTCACTGCAGCTCAGCGGTTATTTGCTGCTGCTGCCCGCGCTCAGCTTCCTGCTACTGTTTACCCATTATCCGGCGCTGGCCACGCTGTGGCAGAGCCTGTTCAGCGCCGCGCGCGCTTCGCATCCGGCCCATTTTGTCGGGCTGGATAACTATCGCGCGCTGCTGGATGACGACATTTTTATGCAGTCGCTGTGGAATAACCTGCTGTATGCGCTGATCACCATTCCGCTGGCGGTGACGCTGGCGCTGCTGATGGCGCTGGCGGTCAATCGTCGGCTGCGCGGCAACGCGCTGGTGCGTGCGGCCTTCTTCATTCCGTCGCTGCTGCCGATGATCGCCATCGCCAACCTGTGGCTGTTTTTCTACACGCCGCAGCTTGGCATCCTGAATAGCCTGCTGGCATGGTTTTCGCTACCGGCGGTCAACTGGCTCGGCGAGCCGGATACCACGCTGTACTGCCTGATGGCGGTTTCGGTATGGCGCGAGGCGGGCTTTTTCATGATCTTTTATCTCGCCGCGCTGCAGCAGATCGATCCGCGCCTCAGCGAAGCCGCCGCCATTGAAGGCGCATCGCGCGGTTACTTTTTCCGTCGCGTGCAGTGGCCGCTGCTGCTGCCAACCACGTTGTTTGTGCTGATCAACGCCTCGATGAACGCCTTCCGCATTGTCGATCAGGTGATTGCCATGACCAATGGCGGCCCAAACAACAGCAGTAGCCTGCTGCTGTTTTATATCTATCGTACCGCGTTCAGTTTCTGGGACATGCCAGCCGCGTCGGCCATGACGGTAGTGCTGCTGGTGATCCTCGGATCGATTGCGTTGATCAAATTTCATCTGCTGGATAAGCGAGCCCATTATCAATGAAAGCTGCATCCTCTCCGGGCGGTTTTGCGCTCAACCTGCTGATTTGGCTGGCCGCACTGCTGTGGAGCTTGCCGATGCTGGTGGCGCTGTGGATTGCCATTCATCCGGCTGCCGGCCAGGGGCACTTTTCGCTGCTGGCGCCGCTGACGCTGGCGAACTTCATCAATGCCTGGCACGCGGCACCGTTTGCCCGCTACTTCCTCAATACCACGCTGCTGGTGCTGATGATTGTGGTGGTCCAGCTGGTGCTGGCCACGCTGGCCGCTTATGCACTGGTGCGGTTCCGCCTGAAATTTTCCGGTTTCCTCTTCGCGCTGATTCTGCTGCAGCTGATGATTAGCCCGGATGTGCTGATTCTGAATAATTACCGCACCATCAGCGCGCTCGGGCTGCGCGATACCCTGACCGGTATTGCGCTGCCGTACTTTGCCTCGGCGTTCGCCATCTTTCTGCTGCGGCAGACATTCAAAAGCATTCCGCTGGTGCTGGAAGAGGCGGCAACCGTTGAGGGGGCCAGCCGGTTTTACATTCTGCGCCACATCTACATTCCGCTGGCAAAGCCAATCTATGTGGCGTTCGCGCTGGTCTCGATCAGCTTCCACTGGAACGATTTTCTCTGGCCGCTGGTGATCACCGACTCGGTTCAGGTGCGTCCGTTAACCGTCGGGCTGCAGCTGTTTTCTGCGCCGGAGCAGGGCGTGCAGTGGGCGCTGATTGGGGCGGCAACGCTGATGACCACCTTGCCGTTGCTGCTGCTGTTTTTGCTGTTCCAGCGGCAGTTTATTCAGTCATTCATGCGTGCCGGTATTCGCTAAGGAGAGCCAGAGATGGGATATGCCCATGCGCTAACCGCAGCGCAACGCCAGCGGCTGGGTGATGTTGCTGAGCTGTATCAGTTACCGGATTTACGCGCGGCACCGCTCGACGGCACGCTGCGCTTCGGGCTGCTGGCCGATCCGCAATATGCTGACGTTGAGGCGGATGTCGCGGCGAATCTCTACTATCGTCATGCGCTGCATAAGCTGCCGCAGGCGATAACCGCGCTAAATCAGCAGCCGCTGGATTTTGTCGTTACGCTCGGCGATCTGGTGGATCGCCACTGGGCCAGCTATGCCACGCTGCTGCCGCTCTACGATCGGCTACTCCATCCGCATGCCGTGGTGCTGGGGAATCACGACGCCCAGACCATCGCGCAGCACCTCGATGACGCGCTGCCGCTGCCAAAAAGTTACTATGCCTTTCAGCTGCCGGGCTGGCGCTTTATTGTCTACGACGGCAACGATATCAGCCTGTACTGCAATCAACACAACGGCGACGATCGCCAGCGCGCGGCCGCACTGCTGGCTGATTTACAGGCGCGCCAGCAACCGCAGGCGCAGCCGTGGAATGGCGCGGTCGGTGCGACTCAGCTGGCGTGGCTGGAAACGCAGCTTATCGAGGCCCGCGCCTGCGGCCAGCAGGTAGTGGTGTTCGGCCATTATCCGCTGGCACCGGGCTACAGCCACAGTCTGCTCAACGGTGCGCAGCTGGCAGAACTGTTCTGCCGCTATGGCGTGCGCGCCTGTTTTGCCGGCCACGATCACCGTGGCGGCTATCATCGCCGCGCGGATACCGTGTTTATAACCCTGCAGGGGATGCTGGATGGCCCGTCGCGCGTGCCCTTTGCGGTGGTGGAACTGACGGGCGAGACGTTGCGGCTGCGGGGATGGGGCGGCGAAATCAGCCGCGAAGAGGTATACGGTGCCGCGCCGATGGCTAGCCGGCCAGGTTAAAACTGTTGTCAATGCGCAACAAAACCTCGGCCGTCGGGACTGATCCATCCAGACACAGGGTGACCCAATGCTTTTTGTTCATATGGTAGCCCGGGAAATATACCTCGCCATCGACCAGCGAAGCGATCGTCTGCGGCGAGACTTTAATATTGACGATTTCAATCAGGCTATCATCCGGTCGGCCCAGCTTGCTGCTGTGAATCGTCAACAGCGCGCCGTACCACTTTTGATTATCTTTGCGGCGAAAGATGGCGTTTTCAGGAAAGCGCGGCCATAAGAATTCCAGCTCAGTCTGATACTGCTGTTTCAGGTGCTGAACAATCGCATCGGCCTGCGCTGTTTTGAAATGCTTTTGCGGGAAACATTTTTCTGCGATATCCAGCAAGATAGCGTCATGTTCTTCACGAACCTGCCCTACAAAGGCACCGGTGGCAGAAGTAATACGGTGAAGAATGTAATCTTCTCCTGTGACTTTATCGATAATGGTGGCGGCAATGTCACCCTGAGTAGTGATGTTTACCTGCAGGGTGAACTGCTTATTCATCACATCACAGCGGTAGCCGTAATCCTGCCCATCCTTGCGAAAACCGTAAGCCAGCAGCTTTTTCACATTCATTTCCCGGCTGACGAAAAGATGATTTACGTTGTACATTTTCATGCCTGGTTAACGGTGAGATGTTCACAATACCCGGAGTTTAATCGGGGCGTGCGGGCTATTTTAACCGACAGGAGGGATTTTTATGTGCCATAAATCGCTATGACACCCGGCACCGCTTTTTCGCCATATCACACCGCAAAGAACAACCGCCACCGGACGCTTAACCCAGCCTTACGCAACGCGCGCACATGCTGTATAGTCCGTTTTTTTTCGGAGGAACCATGCTGCCCAACTCATCCACGCGCCTGAATAAATACATCAGCGAGAGCGGAATCTGCTCGCGCCGTGACGCCGATCGTTACATCGAACAAGGCAACGTTTTCATTAACGGCAAACGCGCCAGCGTCGGTGCGCAGGTGTTCGCCGGGGATGAGGTCAAAGTCAACGGGCGGCTGATTGAACCGCGCAACGAAGACGATCTGGTATTAATCGCCCTCAACAAGCCGGTGGGCATTGTCACCACCATGGAAGAGGGCGAGCGTGACAACATTGGTGACTTCGTTAACCACAGCAAGCGCGTGTTCCCGATTGGCCGGCTGGATAAAGACTCGCAGGGGCTGATTTTCCTCACCAATCACGGCGATCTGGTGAATAAAATCCTGCGCGCCGGTAACAATCACGAAAAAGAGTACGTGGTCACGGTGGATAAGCCGATCACCGATGAGTTTATTGCCGGCATGGCGGCGGGCGTACCGATGCTCGGCACAGTGACGAAAAAATGCAAAGTGAAGCGGGAGTCGACCTTTGTATTTCGTATTATCCTGGTGCAGGGACTGAACCGGCAGATTCGCCGCATGGCCAAACACTTTGGCTATGAAGTGACGAAGCTGGAGCGCACGCGGATCATGAACGTGAGCCTGAAAGGTATCCCGCTCGGTGAGTGGCGCGATCTGACGGACGATGAACTGATCGACCTGTTTAAGCTGATTGAGGATTCGTCGTCAGAAGATCAAAAAACGCAGCAGGCACAGGCGAAGAAGAAAGCGGCGACGCCCGCCGCGAAAAAACCGGCCGTCAGCGCACCGAAACAGAGTGACAAAGCGGGTCAGGGCGCTAACCGCAAGCGCTTTACCCAGCCGGGACGCAAGAAAAAAGGGCGTTAAAATCACACCCGCGGTGCCCGCGACCATCACGTATCTTTAGCGCCGCACGCCTTCATTCCAGCCACGTTTTTATTATTTATAACCGGGCGTCAGAATATCTGCGCCCGGTCATGCTTTTTCACGCAATCAATATGCAAATCCGCTGCATATCCAAAGGAGAAAATGGCATTAGGGATAAATAGTGACTGTGATAATTTTCAGCTATACGCCGAATAGCAGGCGTCACTCACCTTATTTAGCTGAACCTTTTCCAGGGATATAAACAATGCATAAACACCGCCTGGCCGGACTATTACTGGCCTCTGCATCGCTGCTCGCCGGCTTGTCGCTGCACGCTCGCGCCGCTGACGCATCCATTCCCTCACTGGCCGGTAAACGTATCGGTATTACCGTGGCCGGTACCGATCACTACTGGGATCTGAAAGCCTATCAGGGACAAATTGATGAAGTAAAGCGGCTGGGTGGCACGCCTATCGCCCTGGATGGCGGACGCAAAGAGTCACAGCAGATCGCGCAAATTCAAACGCTGATTGCACAAAAACCGGATGCCATTATTGAAACGCTGGGCACCGCCTCAGTGCTGGAACCCTGGCTGAAAAAAATTCGCGACGCCGGCATTCCCTTATTTACCGTGGATACCGCCAGCCCATCCAGTATTAACGTCACAACCTCCGATAACTTTTATATTGGCGAGCAGCTGGCATTAAAACTGGTCAATGATCTGCGCGGCGAAGGCAATATTCTGGTGTTTAATGGTTTTTATGGCGTGCCGGTGGTGGCGATGCGCTATGACCAGTTAAAAGCCGTGCTGAAATGGTATCCGAAAATTAAAATCATTCAGCCCGAACTGCGCGACGTCATTCCCAATACCGTGCAGGATGCCTATGCGCAGATTAGTCAGCTACTTAACAAGTATCCGCAAGGGTCAGTACAGGCTATCTGGGCGGCATGGGACGTACCGCAGATTGGTGCCACTCAGGCGGTTGATGCTGCCGGTCGCAGTGAAATCAAAACTTACGCCGTGGACGGCAGCCCGGACGTGGTCTCGCTGGTGAAAGATCCGAAATCCAGCGCGGCGGCGGTGGTGGCGCAGCAACCCTATCTGATCGGACAGACTGCGGTACAAAATGTGGCGAAATACCTTGCCGGCGATCGTTCACTTCCGCCTGCCACCTATGTTCCGGCCATTCTGGTCACCAAAGAGAATGCGGCGCAGGCGCAGCAAACGCTGGGCCAGAGCGATGATAAATAAGACAGTGCGACTGCAACTGCGCCAGATCAGTAAAGCCTTTGACGGCATTCCCGCGCTGCAAGCGGTATCGCTTGATGTCCACGCCGGCGAAGTGCATGGGCTGATTGGGCATAACGGAGCCGGAAAATCGACGCTGATCAAAGTGCTGGGCGGCATCCACGCTGCCGATGAGGGCAGCGTGACGCTGGAAGGCCGGCCACTGGTTTTGACCAGTCCGGCTCAGGGACAACAGCAGGGCATCGCCATTGTTCATCAGGAGCGGCTATTGCCAGGCACGCTGACGGTGGCGGAAGCGCTGCTGCTCGGTAATGAGCCACGGATTGGCAGCACACCGTTTATCGATCGCCGGCGTATGCGGCAGCAGGCGCGGCAGCTACTGCAACAGCACTTCGATCTGCAGATCGATCCCGATGCGCTGATCGCCGGGTTAAGTGTGGCGGAACAGCAACTGGTGCAGATCTGTCGCGTATTACAGCGCGCGCCGCGCGTGGTGGTACTGGATGAACCGACCGCCGCGCTGGCGCGCCACGAGGTGCAGGCGCTGTTTCGCGTTATTGAACGTATGCGTCAGCAGGGGATCGCACTGATCTACGTTTCTCACTATCTCGATGAAATCCAGGCGCTGTGCCAGCGGGTTACGGTGCTGCGCGATGGTAAAGACGTCGCGCATTTTACCGGCGACGCCCTTTCTCCGCAGGCGCTGATTAATGCCATGATCGGTGAGACGCAGCAGGCGATTGCACCGCGCGATCTGCCACCTGACGGCGAGCCGGTGCTGACCGTAGACGCCCTGAGCGCGCCGGGTCGCTTTCACAATGTTTGTTTCAGCGCACGACGTGGCGAGATCGTTGGCATTACCGGCCTGCTGGGCTCCGGAGGGAAGGCGTTAATCAGCGCACTGTTTGGTCTGGAACGTGGCGTGAGCGGGACGCTGCGCGTAGGTGAGACGCACGGCGTACCGGCTTCGCCACATGCCGCGGTGAAACGTGGCATCGCGCTGGTGCCGGAAGATCGCCGCGCCAACGGCATCGCGCTCGATGTGAGCCTGCGCGACAACATCACCCTGACGACCGTGCAGCGCCTGCTGCGCTGGGGCGGCGTCTCCGCAACCGCCGAGACCGCGCTAGTGGCGGACAACATCCGCCAGCTGGCGATCCGCACACCGGGCCAGTTGGCACCGCTGCGTCAGCTGTCCGGCGGAAATCAGCAAAAAGCGGTGCTGGCGAAATGGCTCAACACCCACGCCACGCTCTATCTGCTGGATGAGCCCACGGTTGGCGTCGACATTGCCGCCAAGGCCGCCATTTATCAAACCCTGCAGCAGCTGGCGGCCGCCGGGGCGGTGATTATCCTGTTTTCCACCGATCTGCTGGAACTGCAAACGCTCGCCGACCGCATTATTGTGCTGGCGCGCGGCGAGCAGGTCGCCACGCTGTCCGCCCGGCACACCAGTCACCAGGAGATTCTGTCCCTGGCTTCCGGCACGGGCGCATTGACGGAGCAAATCCTATGAGTGAACTGAGCCAACCGGCGGTGGTGACGGCGGCAGGCAAACCGCAGGGGCAGCCGTGGCTGCAGCACGTCGCGCTGCTGATTATTGTACTGGTGCTGGCGGTATTTGCCTGGCTGTCGCCTATTTTCCTCAGCGTGATCAACCTCGGTAATGTATTGCAGCAAACGGCGGTGGTGGGAACGCTGGCGCTGGGTCTGACGCTGGTGCTAAGCGGTGGCGGTGTTCAGGGGATTAGCGGCGGCATTGATTTATCCATTGCCGCTAATATGGGGTTGTGTGCCGCGGTATTCGCGGCGCAGATCGCTGAGCAACACTCTGTCACTTATGCGCTGCTGCTCACGCTGCTCACCGGCATCGCCGTGGGGATATTCAATGCCCTGGCGATTGTCTGGCTTGGTATTTTGCCCCTGCTGGCGACGCTGACCAGCATGAACATCGCCATGGGACTGGAGATGGTGCTGAGCGGAAACGCGTCGATTTCCGCCAGCAGCGCGCTGCAAAACCTGCTGATAGCCAGCGGACCACTGGGCGTTTCCTGGCTCGGCTGGGGATTTCTGCTGCTGGCGTTGAGTGCACTCGCGCTCAGTCGTTTCACCGCGTTTGGCCTGCGCCTGCAGGCGGTGGGTAGCCATCCGCAGGCCGCCAACGCGGCGGGCATTAGCGTGGCGCGCTATCAAAGTCTGAGTTATGTGCTGTGCGGCTTCAGCGCTGCACTGGCAGCCATTGCCTCGGTGGCGCTGCTCAGCGGCAGTTCGCCGGGCGCTAACGACAATCTGCTGATGGTGATTGCCGCCGCGCTGCTCGGCGTGGTGTTTTCGCGTCGCCTGGTACCGACCCTGGGCGGTGCACTGATCAGCGCGCTGTTTCTGAGTCTGATAGCCAACGGCTTTCAGTTGGTTAACGTCTCAAGTTACTGGATTAACGGCGTCGAGGGTGTGCTCATCCTGCTGGTTGTGGCGCTGACCGCGCTACTGCGGCGCCGTCAGGCGGGGAGGGCATCTCATGTCTGAACTGAGCCTGAGCGGTAAAAAAGTGCCGGGGCTGTTGCGCAGCCTGATGGTGCTGACCTTTGTTGCGCTGCTGCTGTTTTTCATCATCGCCGCGCCCGCGTTTGCCACTGTCGCCAACATTCGTAGCGTGCTGCTGAATAATGTCGCACCGCTGGCGATTGTGGCGCTGGCCATGACGCTGGTCACGCGTATCGGCGCGATCGATCTGTCCGTCGGTACGGCGATTGATATCGCCTGTCTGGTGCTGGTGACGCTGGTGCTGCATCAGGTCGCGCTGCCGCTGGCGCTGTTGGGCGCGCTGATGGCGGCACTGCTGGTAGGCGTGTTCAACGCTTTTCTGGTGACACAACTCGGCGTTGAGCCGTTTCTCGCCACGCTTGGCACGCTGTTTATTGGTCAGAGCGTACAGCAACTGTCGTCCAACGGTGGGCAGCCGGTCTATCTGCTAAGCCAGACGCTGCCGGCGGGTTTTACCGCTATTGGTCACGGCACGCTGCTTGGCGTTCCACTGCCGCTCTGGCTGTTGCTGGGCGTGGCGCTGGTGCTGTATCAACTGTTGCACCGCAGCGCCAGCGGTCGCGCACTGCGCATGATGGGTGAACAGCTCAGCGTAGCGCATCATTCTGGCGTGGCGGTCAAACGTCTCACCGCGCTGGCATTCATATTCAGTGCACTGGTCGCCGGCATCGTCGGGTTAATTCTCGCCGCCAATGTCAAAGCCTGGGTACCGTTATCGGGCAATGCCTATCTGCTGAATGCCATCGGTGCCAGCTTTATTGGCGCGACCTTCGCGCCTTCGCGCCGCCCGAATGTACCGGGTACGCTGCTGGGTGTCGTGCTGCTGAGTTTCATCGCCAACGGACTGTTGCTGGTCGGCTGGAACTTTTACTGGCAGCAGGTGGCAACCGGCGCACTGATCTTTGTGGTACTGGCCGTGGGTGCGCTGCGTGCGCGTCGCCCTGTCTGAGGAGGGTAACGGATGCCTTCACCGTTTTTGCTGTTTGCGTTCATGATGAATGTCCCTGGTCATCTCTCTGCCGGATTGTGGCGACATCCCCAGGATCAGGCGCACCGCTATACCGAGCTGGATTACTGGACGACCCTCGCGCAGCAGCTTGATACCGCAGGTTTTGATGCGCTGTTCATTGCTGATGCGCTGGGACAACTGGATGTATGGCAGGGCAAGCCGGACGCGGCGTTGCGCCTGGCCGCTCAGATGCCGGTGAACGATCCGCTGCTGCTGGTCTCCGCCATGGCGGCCGTCACGCAGCACCTCGGTTTCGGTATTACGGTCTCTGCCACCTACGAACATCCTTATTTGCTGGCGCGCAAGTTCACGACGCTTGATCATCTCACCCGCGGGCGTATCGCCTGGAACGTGGTGACTTCCATGCTTGATTCCGCGGCGCGCAATCTGGGTTTGACCCGGCAGCTGCCGCATGATGAGCGTTACGATCGCGCACAGGAGTTTCTGGATGTGACCGCGAAGCTTTGGGAAGGCTCATGGGAGGAAGATGCGGTTAGCCGTGATAAAGCCAACAGCCTGTATAGCGATCCGCAAAAAGTGCACGCTATTCAGCATTATGGTCGCTGGTATCAGGTGCCGGATGCACATCTCAGTGAGCCCAGCCCACAGCGCACCCCGGTGCTGTTTCAGGCTGGCACTTCGGCACGCGGTGCGCAGTTTGCTGCCCGTAACGCAGAAGTCATTTTCCTCGGTGGCGTCACCGCGCAGGCGATTGCCAGCGATATTCAGCGCATTCGTCAGCTGGCCGTGGCAGAAGGGCGCGATCCGGCGTCGCTGCGTTTTGTCACAGCCATCACGGTGATCACGGCCGAAGATGATGCCGCCGCCCGGGCCAAACTTGAGGATTATCAGCAATACATCAGTGAAGAGGCTGCGCTGGCGCTCTTCTCGGCGTGGACCGGTATCGACTGGTCGCAGGAGGATCCGGACATGCCGCTGGCCTTTCGCGAAACCGACGCCTGCCGTTCGGCGCTGGCCAGCCTGACGCGAATTGACGATCAAAAACGCTGGACGCTGCGTGAGGCAGCACGCTACATCGGTATCGGTGGTCTGCATCCGTTGCTGGTGGGCGGCGGCGAAACCATTGCCGATCGGCTGGATCAGTTTGCGGCAGAATCGGGCGTGGACGGCTTTAATCTGGGCTGGGCTATTAGCCCGGGCAGCTTCAACGATTTCATTGCCTGGGTCATGCCGGTGCTGCGCCAGCGCGGGCGGGTGCGTCCTCAGCCAGCACAGCCGTTAACCTTGCGTGAACGTCTCACGGGTCAGCCGCGCCTGGCAGCTGACCATCCGGCAACGCGCTTCCGCCGCCCTTAGCTCCACGCATGGCGCGGCGGCGGCGTGCCGTTGAGATAATAATTACCCACGTGGTAATACTTCCAGCGCACCGGATCGTGCAGCGTATGGGTGCGCGCGTTGCGCCAGTGGCGGTCCAGATTAAACTCCTGCAGCGTGGCGCGGGTGCCAGCCAGCTCAAACAGTTTGTTACCGGCAAGCAGAGCGATCTCCGTCGTCAGCACTTTGGCCTCGGCGGTGGCCACGGTCGCGCGTGCCACGCTGGTTTCATCGGGCTGCGCCAGCGCGGCGTCAATCGCTGCTCCGGCCTGCCACAGCAGCGCTTCGGCAGCGTGCAGGCGGATTTTCAAATCACCGACTGCCGCCAGCGTGAAGTGGTCATCGGCAGCGCGCGCCTGGCCACTGTCAATCCACGGCCGCGAGCGTTCGCGAACAAATTGCAGGGTGTCTTCAATGGTGCCGCGCGCAATACCGACATCCACCGCCGCCTGAATGATCTGTGAAATCGGCCCGGCAGCGGTTGGCCGCTCAAACGCCTGCCAGGTTGGAATAACGCGCGACAGCGGGGCGCGGACATTCTCCAGCAGTACGGTACCGGAAGCCGTCGTGCGCTGACCAAAGGCCGACCAGTTATTAATGACGCTGATGCCCGGCGTGTCGCGATCGAGCACAATCAGATGCGCCCGGTCCTGCTCGTCCAGCGCCACGGCATGGATTCGATGCGCCAGCAGCGCGCCAGTGGCATAAAATTTTTCCCCGTTAATCACCACCTCATCACCGTCACGCCGAAAGCGCGTCTGAAAATCGGCGACCGTGCGGCCATGCTTCTCCGAGAAGGCGTTACCCCAGCGCAGCCCGGCCAGTACCTCGCTCAGCAGTACCTGTTTTTGTGCTTCGCTACCGTCTTCCAGCAGATGGGCCACACCGGCCAGATGGTTTTGCGGCAGCTGACCGAGCGCCGGATCGGCAGCTGAAATGATGGCGATCACCCTGGCCACGGTGGTCCACGACACGCCCGCTCCGCCCCAGGCTTTGGGGATGGCCATTGCCCACAGGCCGCTTTGCGAGAACGCATCCAGCTCTTTGAGGGGCAGAATGCCCTCACGATCGCGCAGTGCCGCCTCGCGCGCGAAGCTGGCCGCCAACTGATGGGCTACGGCGATAGCTTCCGCATCGTCGCGAATGATATGCGCGGCGCCAGCCGGTAATGGCACCGGTGCTTCCGTCTGTTGCGTATTGACTTTACGCGGCAGCGCCGCGGAGTCGGCTAAGGTCAGCGACATAATGACTTCTCCGGTAGAAGAGGATAGAGGAGGGCATCATCGCATGCGCACGCGGAGGGCTTATATCTCAATAGCGGTTAAGCAAAGCGCAAAAAAGCCTTAGTGCTCGCACACTAAGGCCGGATTTACAGTCGGGGAGAGAACCGCTGGCTACGCCACTTTCACCACGGTTTTGCCGAAGTTTTTGCCTTTCAGCATGTCAATAAACGCCTGCGGCGCATGCTCCAGCCCTTCTACCATGTGTTCGCGGTACAACACTTTTTGTTGCTCGACCAGCGGCGTCATCGCCTGCAGGAATTCCGGATAGCGATCGCCATAATCCTGGAAGATGATGAAGCCCTGCATACGGATGCGGCGTTTCAGAATCCCGCCCATGATCAGCGGCGTGCGATCGGGGCCGGGTGGCAGTTCGCGACTGCTGTAGCCCGACACCAGGCCACACACCGGCACGCGCGCGGCGGTGTTGAGTAGCGGGAAGACGGCATCGAATACTTTGCCGCCGACGTTTTCAAAATAGATGTCGATACCGTCCGGGCAGGCGGCCGCCAGCTGTTCTGCGAAATCGTCACGATGATGATCGATACAGGCGGAAAAACCGAGGGTGTCAATCGCGTAGCGGCACTTCTCCTCACCGCCGGCCACGCCGACGACGCGGCAGCCATTCAGCTTACCGAGCTGACCGACCGTGGCACCCACCGGTCCGGTGGCGGCGGCGACAACCAGCGTTTCACCGGCTTTGGGCTGACCGATATCCATCAGGCCCATGTAGGCGGTAAAGCCCGGCATACCCAGAATACCCAGCGCCCAGGATGGATGGGGCAGATGACCAATTTTAGTCACGCCAGTGCCATCGGACAGGGCATAGCTCTGCCAGCCGCTGGCCGCCAGTACCCAGTCGCCGGCGCTGAAATCCGGATGCTGCGATTCCGCCACCTGGCATACGGTGCCGCCGACCATCGGCTGGTCGAGTTGCGCCGGCGGCGCGTAGGATTTGCTGTCATCCATGCGGCCACGCATATACGGGTCGAGCGACAGATAGTGGGTGCGCAGCAGCATCTGTCCCGCCTGCACCTGCGGCAGCGGTTGTTCGACAAAGCGGAAGTTCTCTTTCACCGGCTCGCCGTCCGGGCGTGACGCCAGCAGCCAGGCGTGATTGAGTGAAGCGTGTTGAGTCATAGCATTTCCTTGTTTCTGCGCGGGTAAAACAGCAAGTGTAGCCAATGATCGGGCATGGAATGGATGATTGATGCGGGGCCAGATGTGCCATCTCGCCATAAGAGACTTTCTTCTGAGCAGTTTCTGTGGGTCGCCATGCCCGCTATTTTGCTGGTAGCCGTGGATTAAGCAGTGCAAAGTTTTTCTTGCTTTCCTGCCTGAAAGGAAACAGCATTGTCCTGCGTCCCGGGACATAGGACAGGGTGAGGTTAGCCGATATGAAAGGTCAAGACATTTTATTGCTGCTAAAACTGGTATCGCTGCAGCGCCAGGAAAAAAATTTAAACGATAGTGAAGGCCTCAAAACGGACGTACTATCGTGGCAGGACTGGGAAATCACGGAAGAAGATGAGTTGAAGCAACAAGGCATCATTGAGTCAGGGGGAATTGAAGCTTATCGGGAAAGCCTTTATACCGTTCGTGGCCTGGAAAGAACCACGGGTATAAGCAAAACCCAAATCGCCGATTCAATCAGGCGATGTACAGATATTGGTCTGGTCCGTAAAGACCGTAAATATGGCGTGCCGAGAACCAATAAGAAATCCCTGCTGGAATTTTTTATCTACGGAATCAAATATGTTTTCCCTGTTAAGATGGGAGAGTTGACACGCGGAATAGCCACCTCTTTCTCTGCACCAGTGTTGAATGAAAAATTATTCAGCGCAGGTGAACTGGTGGCTGTCTGGCCTGATGAACGTGCAAAAAGCAAAGGTTTAAAAGTAACACCTTTATTTCATTCCGTGCCCTATGCTGTCAGGCAGGACGGTGACCTCTATGCAATGCTTGCACTCGTGGATGCTATCCGGCTTGGAAATCCACGAGAAGCGGGGGTTGCCGCCAAAATGCTGGAAAATATGTTTACGGAGATGTGATCATGGAAGCTACCCAACAACATCGTATGCTGGTAGAAGTGGCTCGTGCTCTGGGTGCTGATTTGGTAAATCAGGTCACTTTTGTCGGGGGATGCACTACGGCGCTTTTACTGACAGATGAAGTTACGGCAGAGCAGGTACGGCATACAGACGATGTGGATTTAATTGTTCATGTAATTAGTTATACAAAATATTATGCTCTTCAGGAGGAGTTACAAAGAAGAGGATTTAAAATAACGGCACCGGATCCAGATGAAAACATTCCCATTTGTGCAATGCAACTCAATGAACTGCGTGTGGATATTATGCCGGATGATGAATCTATCCTTGGATTCAGCAACAGATGGTATAAAAAAGCCATGCAAAACGCCATTGATTATAGGTTATGTGAAGATATCACCATAAAGCTCGTTTCCCCGGATTATTTTGTTGCCACCAAACTCGAAGCCTGGCTTGGCAGGGGTAAGGGAGATGCATTGACCAGTCGCGATATTGAGGACATCATCAATTTGATTGATGGCCGTGAGGAACTTATCGATGAACTGAGCAATACCGCAGATGCAGTTAAAGCATTTATCTCCGAACAATTTAGCCGACTACTGGAAGATAGTAATTTTGAATATGCAGTAAGCAGCCAAAGCAATATTAACCCTCAGCGTGAGCGTATTATATTTGAACGCATTGAAGAAATAGTTGCCAGGACTTCATGCTAATGCAAATTTCATGGAAAAGTCAGCAAGGCGTCTCTCGTAGTGATAATAATGATTATGTCGCCATCAGTGCTAGTGACGGCCGCTTTATTGCAGTTATCGTCGATGCATTAGATAAAGGTAGGGCGCCTCGTCGCCTGGCTGAATATTGGGCGAAAGCACTATCAAGGCAGTATACAAAGCACAAACATGCATCAGTTGTGTCGCTTCTGAAAGAGATTCACCGCACACTCATTCCTGACTATCTTACCGAAAGTGCCAGCTATACACTTATTGATTTAGACATAGAAGGGCGAAGCGGAAAGGTCATTTATGTCGGCGATTGCAGGTTAGGTATAAGCAATAATAGCAAAACTAACTGGGTGAATGAGCCCCATATTATGGTTAACACTTTCCCTGGGCTGGGTGACGGCTATGCTAACATTCTCACCCGCGTGCTAAAAGCACGGCGCTTTACATTACCAGATCAGATAAGTTTTGAATGGCGAGATGGAGAGATGCTACTGCTTTGTACCGATGGTTACTGGCGCTCCGAAAGCGATAATCAAGAATTCGCTCATGATGATACCAGTGTGCTTATAGTGAGGCCTGAAAATTCAGATTTAACCATTACTATTGATTCGGATTGTGACAACTTTTCAGTGATCGATTAAAGCTGAAAGCCAGTTGCATTGACCGTTAGTAATTCCCGCTCCTCGTTCGCCAACAGAGCAGATGAGCCAGCCTAAACCCGCAGGAATTGATGCGGCTTGCGTTTACATCAGAATGATACCAAACCGCTTCAGCAACAGCGCCCATAGGGCGAACAGCACCACGGTAATCACGCAGGAGAGTAACAACGTGAGCCAGAAGCCGGCGCGCTGGTAAAAAAACGGAAACAGGATAAACATCGGCAGTGTCGGCACCACATACCAGAACGTATACCATGCGTGAGCGGCAATTTTTTCCTGCGTTTGTCCCTCTATTTTCATCCAGATAAGCACCAGCAGGGTGACCAGCGGTAAAGCGGCGAGCAGGCCGCCCAGACGATCGCTGCGTTTCGCGGCTTCTGAGATCAGTACCACCATAAAGGCGGTTAACGCGTATTTTGAGATTAGCCAGAGCATCGTTGTTCCCGATAATTATCATTAAGCCGACTGCGTGCCTGAGGTTCTATTTCAGGTAAGAACGAATGACCGCGACGATCTCTTCCAGATCCTCACTTCGCGCCTGCGGCGTAGCCTCTGCGTTCATCAAATGTTCGCGTATATGGCCTTCGAGCAATTCGCTCATCAGGCCATTAATAGCGCCGCGCACTGCCGCGACCTGCTGCAGTACCTTGATGCACTCTTCACCCGATTCGACGGCGGTTTCCAGCGACGCCGCCTGACCTTTTATACGTCGAATGCGGGTGAGCAAGCTTTTCTGATTTCTCAGGGTATGGGCCATTACTGCCTCCGGTTGATCATGTTCTATACTGGGGTATAGTATATAACTCACTTTACGGCGCTTTCGGGCCGCCTGCAACTGATTACCCCGACATTGACATCCAAATCCCAGGAGGCTGGATATGGCCGCAAAATCGCCGTGCATCGATCTCTGTGTGTTTGATACGAAAACCGGCTGGTGCGAAGGATGCGGACGCACCCGTGGGGAAACCCAAAGCTGGCGTAAGCTTTCGCCTTATCATCGCAAAGCGACAGAGCGGGCGCTTCCGGCGCGCCTGAAAGCGCTTAAAACCCGAGAGGCGTAGTCTTGTTCGTCAGGTCGAGGCGACACACATTGAGGGTGACGCTGCTGCCGGGGAATGAAACCTGACGGTGTAGCAGGACATTTGTGATTAACATCTTACTTACATCATTAACATCCCCTTTTTGCTGGCTATCGGTTATGCGGTGAATCTATAGTCAATTTACTATGTAAAACTGTGTTTTATCTGGTGCAACTCATGGTTTAGCCGATGAGGTATGCCAGCAGCGTTTCAGACCTGATTTAAATCAGGCAGTTAAGAGGGGATACTATGGAGATCGTTAACGCACCGCATCTGCCAGTCAGAGAGCACTGGCTGGCACTGCATCATGAACCCGCTTTGATGCCCGACCTGCCGATGGTCGATGCGCATCATCACTTATGGGACCGCCAGTCGGGGCGTTATCTGGCGCCTGAATTCAGCCACGATATCGAAACGTCCGGCCACCGGATACTCTCCACCGTCTACATTCAATGCCGTTCAATGCTGCGCCGTAACGGACCGGAGGCCTTCAAACCCGTCGGTGAGGTGGAGTTTGCCAGCGGCGTTGCGGCAATGTTTGACAGTGGCCATTACGGCGCGGCGGCAGGCTGTGAAGCGATTGTCGGCGGTGCCAGCCTGCTGGCTGGCGATGACCTGCTGCCGGTGATTGAAAGCATGACGGAACGTTCAGGGGGACGATTACGCGGGATGCGTAATCCGCTGGCCTGGCACGATGACCCACGCGTGGTATCCAGTCCCGTGACGCCGCCCGCCGGTCTGGCGGCCAGTGCCGCATTCCGGCGCGGTGCCGAATGCCTGGCCCGCAAAGGACTGTCGCTGGATGTCTGGGTTTATCACACCCAACTCGATGAAATCGCTGAGCTGGCACGGGCGCTACCCGATCTGCACATTGTTGTGGACCATTGCGGCGGGCCGATCGGTAGCGGGCCGTATGCCGACAAACGGGATGCCACCTTCCAGGAATGGAAAAAGGCCATCATCGCGCTGGCGGCGTTGCCAAACGTGAGCATCAAAATCAGCGGTTTCGGCATGACCGTCATGGGCTACTCCTTCGCCCAGCACGCCACGCCACCGGACTCCCTGACGCTTTCGCAGGCCTGGCTGCCGCAGTTTGAAACCCTGGTTGACGCATTTGGCGTCGGGCGCTGTATGTTTGCCAGCAACTTCCCGGTCGACAAAGGGATGTTCAGCTACGGCGTATTCTGGAATGCCTGTAAAAGGCTGGCTGAGCACGCTTCGCCGACCGAAAGAGAACAGCTGTTCTGGCGCACCGCGGCTGCACGCTATCGCTTATCCTCCCTGGAGAATATGGATGAATATCAAATCAAGACTGCATGAAGCGCCTCCCCTGGCGCAGGATGCGTCCGCTGCAGCGATCTCGTATACATCGGCAGAAAAAAGGACGCTGGCGCTGGGCGGGTTAGGGTGGACGTTTGAAAGCTATGACTCGTTTTTGCTCTCGCTGTTATTACCGGTACTGGGCGTGGTATTTGATGTCAGCAAAACGGAACTTGGCGTGTTTATCAGCACAACAGCAGGCGGGCAGATTATTGGTGGCATTCTTTTTGGGCTGGTTGCCGATAAAATCGGACGCGTCAGAACGGCCTTCATCTGTATCGCCATCTATTCACTCTTCTCCGGACTGCTGGCGTTCTCCCACAATCCTCAGGCGTTTGCTGCGCTGCGATTCTGCGGTGCGCTGGGTATGGGCGGCATGTGGACGTCAGGAGCGGCACTGATCGCCGAAACATGGCGTCCGGAACGTCGTGCACGCGGTGGCGCGCTGATGCAAATGGGGTTACCGGTGGGGGCGATCCTGGCGATTGGCCTGACGGCGCTGGTGACGGCCCTGACCGGCGGGCTGGAAAACGGCGGCTGGCGCTACCTTTTCATGATTGGCGCACTGCCGGTGTTTATCATGATGGTCATTGCTTATATCACGCCTGAATCACCTGTCTGGCTGGCGCGCCAGCAGGAACGCGCTCACCGCCAGAACAAAACGGCAGGTACCGGCAAAATCAACCTCAAAGGATTGCTGCTGGCATTTACCTTTATCTTTTTCATTCAGTACCTGTTCTGGGGCGTATTCACCTGGACGCCAACCTATCTTCGTGAAGTTAAGCATCTTGATTTTCTTCACAGCCTGAAATTTGTGCTGGCTCTGCAAACCGGTGCCATTGCTGGCTTCCTGGTGTTCTCACTGCTGGCCGATAAGTGGGGGCGCAGGCCGATGTTTCTGCTCTATCTGTTTATCGGTGCGGTGGCGGTCGGCATGTATCTGGCGACCACTCAGCCGCTGATTCTGATGGTCGCCATCTTTATGGCAGGTTTTGGCGTAAACGGTATTTTTGCCGGCTCCGGTCCTTTCCTCGCCGAGATCATTGGCGACACGCAGTCACGCGGCTTTTTGATGGGGCTGGCGTATAACGGCGGGCGCCTGGGCGGCTTTATCGCGCCGCTACTGATTGGTTTTGTGGCCAGCGTTGGTGGATTCACCGCCGGGCTGGCCACCACGGTGATCGCCTTTCTTGCCGCGATGGTGGTGGTCTGGTTAGCGCCAGAAACCAAAGGCGTGAAGTTGCAGTAAGCTGTGCACCTGTCGCGCAATCGGCAGGTTAAAACCTGTGACACGGTTGAACACCTGACGCGCTGTCAGGTGTTCAGCCAGTTGTGTGGTATACCCACCGTAGCCAGAATCATCACCGCAAAATCCTGCACCACATCGCGGCCACGCCAGGTGAGCGCGCGCACAAACCCGGACAAAACATCAGGTTCGCCGGCGCGCTAATTGCCTGATTAGCATGGCTTGCTGGAGAAGTGCCCAGGTGACGTCGGGCAATCTCACATAACAGGCGCATGCTTTACTGCGTATAACCGGGTCTGATTACCCCTCATCAAGGAGAACACCATGATAAACAGCCTGCGCACCGTTACGCTGCTGGCGGCAATGACGGTGAGCGCGCCACTGCTGGCGCAGACCTTTGTTTACGTATCCGCCGCCGACGACGGCACCATCGCGCGCTATACGCTGGACGCACGCAGCGGCGCTTTGCAGCTGCTTGGCCACACTGAGGCCGGGGGCAAAGTGATGCCGATGGCGCTCAGTGCGGATCACAAAACGCTGTACGCGGCGATTCGCAGTAAACCGCTGCAACTGGCGAGCTGGCAGATTGACTCGCAGAGCGGCGAGCTGAACAACCGGCACACCGTGCCGGCTGCGGCCAGTTACCCCTACATCAGCACTGACCGTCAGGGACGCTTTCTGCTGGGGGCCTCTTATGATGGCGACGTGGTGCAGGTTTACCGCCTGACAGCCAGCGGCACCATCGCTACGCCGCCGGTCGGCAGCTATAAAACCGGTCATGCGGCGCATTCGGTGATTATCGATGCCAGCGGTCGTCACGCTTATGTGGGCAATCTTGGCACCGATCGCGTGCTGCAGCTCAGGCTGGGCGCAGACGGCACGCTCAGCGCCCTCGGCAAGGGGGAGGTAGTAACCGCCGCCGATAACGGTCCGCGTCACTCAGTGTTGTCGCCGGATAATCGCTATCTGTACAACATTGGTGAAATGGGCGGCATCATTACCCAGTTCCGGCGCGAAACCAGCGGCGAACTGGTGAAAGTGGCGGAAACGCCCAACGCGGTGGCGGCACAGTATCATCTGCAACATGGCCGTGAACGGCCGCCGGGTTACAGCGACAGCACGCCGCGCATCTGGTCAGCGGATATCCAGCTGACGCCGGACGGGCGTTTTCTGTATGTCAGCGAGCGCACCAGCAGTACCGTGAGCGGTTATCGTGTTAACCAGCAGGATGGCAAACTGACGCTGATCGGCAGCTGGCCGGTGGAGAAACAGCCGCGCGGCATGGCGATCAGCGCCGATGGCCGCTGGCTGGTGGTGAGCGGTGAGAAGAGTGCGGTTATTGGCAGCTACGCGATTGAGGCGCGCAGCGGGGCGTTGCAGCGGGTGGGCGAGGCGCCAGCCGGCCGGGACGCGAACTGGGTGACCATCGTCAGCTATTAAAATGATCGGGCGCAGGAAACTGCGCCTTATTGCGCGAAATTATTTTATGGATAGCATCGTCCGGCAGCAAAGTGTGATCTGCGACACATTTCTGCCGCTGAAGGCAGATTGCTGCTTTCTGCGGCAGTGACAGCGCAGATATCCCGCCGGCGACCCGCCGATCGCTGCATTCGATTAGTTTCCTTAAAGCATTCTGTGCCTGATGTCAGGCGCGTATGAACACCGTTTTCGATTACGAAACAATTTGTCGTAGTTATCGGGATGAGCGCCCGCCAGATTCTGGCAGGATACGCCGCACTTAGCGCCTTCTGGTCTCCGTGACATGCAGTGGTTTTCGAAAAACGCCGTTTTTTTTGCTGTAAAAACCTGTCTGGCCGCCTTTCTGGCATTGTATCTGGCTCTTGAACTGAATGTTGATCGTCCCGCCTGGGCGCTGACCACGGTGTTTGTGGCATCGCAGCTTTATTCGGCCTCCACCATCTCCAAATCGCTGTTCCGCCTGCTTGGCACGCTGCTCGGTGGCGTCTTCATCTTTTTTATCTTTCCGCTCACCGTGGCGCATCCGCTGCTGTTCAGCCTGTGTATCTCACTGTGGATGAGCCTGTGTCTCTATCTGTCGCTGCACGACCGCACGCCGAAAAGCTATGTTTTTATGCTGGCGGGCTACAGCGCCGCGATTATGGGTTTCCCGGAAGTGACGACGCCGCTCGGTATCACCAGCACCGTGCTGTCACGCATTGAGGAAATTACTTTAGGCATTGTGTGTAGTAGCCTGGTGCACGCGCTGTTGTTTCCGGTCTCGATGCGCAGTCTGCTGGAGCAGAGCGTCAGCCAGTGGTATCTCAACGGGCGCAAGCTGTGCCGCGATTTACTCTCTGGCATTTCCGCAGACCGATCGCCAGAACGCGACGAAATCCTGACCCGCATGGCCACTAATCCGCAGCAGGTCGAGATCCTGATTACCCATTGCGTGTACGAGGGCGACGCGGCCCGGCGGCTGATTCGCCTGGTCAGCACGCAGTATCAGCATCTTTCATACTTAATCCCCACGCTGACGGCGATTGAGATGCGACTGCAGCGGCTGGCGGCGCGCCAGATTGCCTTTCCTGCCTGGGTTGAGCAGACCCTGCAGCAGTTCCTGCTGTGGCTGAATGACGGCGAAGCGGTGGGCGATGTCATTGGCATTCAGCTGGAACTGAGCCTTTGTCAGGATCGGCTGAATGCGGCGTGGCGCAACGGCGAATTGTCTACCGAACACTGTCTGCTGTTTACCGGCCTGCTGGAGCGGCTGGTGGATTTTGTGCGTATCGCCGGGGCTTACCAGAGCGTGGGCGGGCTGGTAAGCGATCTGTCAGGCGACACCACGCTGGCGCGCGGTAAACGCACGCATCGCTTTTTCGACAAAGGGCTGATTCGGCTGTCGGCGCTGACGGCATTTTGCGCCACCTTTGGCTCCTGCCTGCTGTGGATGGCGACCGGCTGGCGCGACGGGGCATCAGCGCCAGTAATGGCCGCGATTCTCAGCTCCTTCTTCGCCAGCCTCGATACGCCGCTGACCTCAATGAAGCTGTTTATTCGTGGGGTGATCGTGGCGATCTTTATCAGCGTGATTTATGTCGCGCTGCTGCTGCCGCAGGCAACCTCGTTCGAGGCGCTGATCCTCTGCCTGGCCCCGGGTTTGCTGCTGCTCGGGCTGATGATTGCGCGACCGGCCAGCAACATGATCGGTCTGAGCGTGGCGATTCAGATCCCCGGCTTTATCGGGCTCGGACATCATCTGAAACCCGATCTGGTGCTGCTGGTGAATAACGCGATTGCTTCAATGGCCGGCGTGCTATTTGCGGTGATCCTGACCGCGCTGATGCGCAACAAGCGGCCATCGTGGACCGCGCGCCGTGCCGTGCGTCACGGTCTGCGTGAACTGCTGCGCTTTATCAAGGAGATTGAGCGCAACGGCTCATCGCTGCTGGGACGCCAGCGTTTTATTGGCCTGATGCTGGATAAGGTCAACGTGGTGCTGCCACGCCTGCACCTTGATCCGCAGTCCGATATGGCGCCGGCGGGAATGCTGCTGACCGAGGTGTGGCTGGGGGTCAATAGCTTTGACTACTACGCGCGCCATCAGGCGCTGCTGAGCCGTTATCAGCTGGACAGCGGGCAGATGTTTCACGAGCTGGGACTGTTTCTTAAGCGCAGGCTGAAGTCGCTGCAGACGCCGCCGCATGAGGATTTGCAGGAGGAGCTCGATGTGCTGCTGATGCAGCTGGAACAGCTGGCGCAGCGTGACGAGGCGCTGATGCTGCCGCTGTTTCATCTGTTCAGCATCCGGTTATACCTGTTTCCGCAACTTAGCTGGCCGGTGGCGACGCCGCGTCAGGCCGAACGCCTGCAGCAGCATCGTTACCGCCTGCAGGCTTAGCCATACCAGCTGTAGCCTTTCGGCACGCGGGAAAAACCGGTGGCTTTCAGGGCCGGTAGCAGCGATGACTGGCTGGCCGGCTGATCGTCCACCCGTTCGAGAATGAAGCTGTGGGTTTTCTCCCGGCGTAAGGCCTGGCCCAGCGCCACGATGGCGGCCTGACGTTGGTCCTCAGAGATGTCGCCAAAAGTTAACAGCTCTTTACCACCCGGCGGCAGCCACAACATAACGCGCCCATTGCCAATCACCACCAGTGCGCCGCTGCGGCGGGTAGGCCGCACGCCACCGACGCTGAGCGGCCACGCCAGCTGCACGCCAAAGGGATTGGCGGGATCCAGCACCGCC
The DNA here is from genome assembly GCF_059730935.1 of Type-C symbiont of Plautia stali. Lineage (NCBI taxonomy): Bacteria > Pseudomonadati > Pseudomonadota > Gammaproteobacteria > Enterobacterales > Enterobacteriaceae > Type-C symbiont of Plautia stali. The sequence continues at coordinate 2,128,231 of NZ_AP035923.1, forward strand.
AGCGCCACCGGCGGGTGCGTGGCCTGCGCGCTGCCGAGCTGGCGCAGCCGGTCGATGGCCGGATTTTCAGCAAACTGCGCGCCGCCCATACCAGCAACAAAGCGGCCGCGCAGCAGCCGTCCGGCATCCTCCATACCGCGCAACAGCGGCTGCAGCGCCGGAAAGCCGCCGGGAATCTGCTCTGCCACGGCGGCACCGCGCGTGATCACGCCAAAGCGGTCGAGCATATTTTCAGTCAGCGCCAGGGCGCGTTCGGTATCGGCCAGCGGCTGCCGCACAATCAGCGACCAGCGTCCGGCCATGCTGTTGAGCGAGGGCTGCGCAGCTGCACTGCGGCTGGCCGCGAAACTGGCCCGACTGTGGCGACTGCGCGCAGGACGGGCCGGGCGTGGACGCGGCGTGTGGCTGGTGGTGCTGAGCTGGCGCAGCGCGGCCCAGGTATCCATGGTCAGATAGCCGCGCCATACCAGTTCCCACATCGCGGCAAAGACTTCGCCGGGATCGACAGCATGTTCAGGCTGCGCCATCACGCGCGGCAGCAGCTCGCGGGCGAACCAGCCGCCACCGTCCTGTAACTGCGCCACAATCGCCTGCTGCAAAGGTGACAACGTCACATTTTTACCCTCATCAGGCACCGGTAACGTTTCACTGGCAAACTCACTCAGGTGCAGGGAGACCAGTCCGTCCTGCGCGCCAGGTGCCCGCTGGCCACTCCAGATGACTTCACCGGAAGAGAGCAGCTCATCCAGCATCGCTGGCTGATAATCACGCACCCGCGCCGGCAAAATCTGGCTTTCCCACAGCGAAACCGGCAGCGCCACGCCAGCCAGTTGTTCAATCACCCGCACCACGCCGTTGATACCGGCAAAGGCGCCCTGCGCCGCAGCTGCCGCGACATCGCTCAGCAATCCCTGCCGCTCAAGCAGAAAAGCCACGTACGCCGGCGCTTCGACCGGTCGGGTGGCCTCACGCGCCGCCTGTAGCGATCGCACGCGCAAACGACGAAATACGCTTTCCGCTACCCATTGCGTTGACGCATCGACCGCAGGCGAGAGGAAATCGCCTTTCAGTACGCGTTGCTGCTGACGCAGCTCCTCCAGCGTGTCGTCGACCACGGCGCGGCCCAGACCAAAGCGGGCGGCGATTTGCAGACTGGTGGCGACAGCGTGGGTGCACAGATAGCGATTAAGTAAGTCATGCAGCGGACGGGCCACCGGCGCGAGCAGCCCGGCGGGCAGATCAGCTGGCAGCGCCGTGCCCAGTGCGTCGCGCAGCCGCACGCCATCTTCGGCGACAGCCCAGCGCGTCTCTGCCGCAATCGTAACCTGAATGATGCGTTGCGCCTGTTGCAGCGCGGTTAGCAGCGGCATCAGCGCCGCCTCGCCGTTGTAGCGCGCTGTGATTTCCGGCACAGCGAGCGGCCCCAGCTCGCGCAGCAGATCAACCACAGCTTCCTGAGTGCTGGCCTGATAATCGGGGACGGTGCGCTGAAGCTCCTGCTCAACGCGGGCCACCACCTCGGGTGCCAGCAGTTCGTGCATCTCAACCTGGCCCAGCAGATCGCTCAGCAGCGTGCTGTCGAGCGCCAGCATTGAGGCGCGCCGCTCCGCCTGCGGCGCATCGCTGGCATACATGAATTCGGCGACATAGCCAAACAGCAGCGGCGCAGCAAACGGTGAGGGCATATCGGTGGTAACTTCAGTCAGCTTAACCTCGCCCTGTTGCATACGCGCCATCAGCTGATGCAGCGCCGGCAGGTCATACACGTCCTGCAGACATTCCCGCGCGGTTTCGATCAAAATCGGGAAATCGTCGAACTGCCGCGCCACTTCCAGCAGCTGCCCGGCGCGCAGCCGCTGCTGCCACAGCGGAGAACGTTTGCCGGGATTGCGGCGCGGCAGCAGCAGGGCGCGCGCGGCGCATTCGCGGAAGCGGGCGGCAAACAGCGCAGAATGTCCCACCGCAGCCGTCACCTGTCGCTGGAGTTCGTCCGGCGCAAACAAAAACAGTTCAGCGCCTGGCACCCGGCCTTCGCTGTCAGGGAAGCGCGCGACAATGCCATCATCGCTGGCGACCACGGCCGGATCGAGCCCCATCTGACGGCCAATCCGCTCAGCGATGGCCAGCGCCCACGGCGCATGCACGCGCTGACCATAAGGGGAATGCAAAATCACGCGCCAGTCGCCGGTTTCATCGCGACAACGCTCAATCAGCAAATTGCGATCGTCAGGCACCAGGCCTGTGGCGGCAATCTGTTCGTCGATGAGCGCACGAATGTTGTGTCGGGCATTGGCGTCAAGGTTGTCGCTGCCGGGCAACACCCCGCTGGCGGCATGTCGCAAATAGCGGCCAATGGCTTCGCCGAGTGTCGCCGAACGCCCGAGACTGTCGCCGTGCCAGAAGGGCAGGCGCGCCGAGCGACCGGGTGCCGGCACCACCACCACCTGATCGTGCGTAATTTGCTGGATGCGCCACGAGGTGGCGCCAAGCGTGATGATGTCGTTAATTCGCGACTCATACACCATCTCCTCATCCAGTTCACCGACCCGGCGCGCTCCGGACTGTTCTTCGCCCTCCGGCAGCATCACGCTGAACATCCCGCGGTCCGGAATGGTGCCACCGCTGGTGACGGCCAGATGCTGCGCGCCCGGGCGACCGCTTAAGGTTTGCTGTTGTCGATCCCAGATGATGCGCGGGCGCAGGTTAGCAAATTCGTCCGAAGGGTAGCGGCCAGACAGCATGTCCAGCACCGCATCGAAGGCGTTACGCGGTAACGTTTTGAACGGATCGGCACGACGTACCTGTTGATACCACGCCTCGACTGACAGGGTGTCCATGGCCGCCGCCGCCACCGTATGCTGGGCGAGAATATCGAGCGGATTGTGTGGCAAAGCGATAGCATCCAGTTCGCCTGCCAGCATCGCGTCTACCGTCACGGCCGCATCAACCAGATCGCAGCGCGTGCGCGGCCAGATAATGCCTTTCGGCGTACCGCCGACCTGGTGACCGGCACGGCCAATACGCTGCAGCGCGCTGGCCACCGAAGGCGGTGCCCCGACCTGAATCACCAGATCGATATCGCCCATGTCGATTCCCAGTTCAAGACTGGATGTCGCCACCACGCAGCGCAGTTCGCCGGCTTTCAGGGCGTTCTCAATCTCCAGCCGCTGCTCTTTCGACACCGAGCCATGATGCGAACGGGCAATATACGCTTCAGCAGGCGTGGCGCGTTTTTCGGTTCCACCGCTAAAAGAGCCATAGGCGAGGGCTGGCTCTGCTACGCCCTGCTCCGGCGCGGCGCGTCGCGCATACAGTTCATTGAGCCGTGCGGTGAGTTTTTCCGCCAGCCCACGCGAATTGGTAAACACCAAAGTCGCGCGATGGCGCAATACCTCATCCAGAATGCCGGCTTCAATATGTGGCCAGATGGAACCGGCGGCGAGGCTGCTCTCCTGCGCGGCGCGCGCATCGGGACGCTGCTGGATGTCCGTCATGTCCTCTACCGGCACAGTAATTGTCAGCTGCAGCGGCCGCTGCGCCGGCGGGTTGACGATGCGCGCAATACCCGCGCCACCGAGGAAAGCCGCCACCGCTTCTGGCGGTCGCACGGTGGCCGACAGGCCAATGCGCTGAGCAGGCTGCGCCAGCAATACATCGAGCCGTTCCAGGCTGAGCGCCAGATGGGCGCCGCGTTTACTTCCCGCCACCGCATGAACTTCGTCAATAATCACGGTCGAGATGCCACGCAGCGTTTCGCGGGCTTTTGACGTCAGCAGCAGGAAAAGCGATTCCGGGGTAGTAATCAGGATGTCCGGCGGCCGGCGCTGCAGCTTTGCCCGTTCGGCGCTGAGCGTGTCGCCGGAGCGCATGCCGACCTCCAGCGTGATTTCCGCCTCACCCAATTCCGCGCGCTCAGCGGCAACGCCCGCCAGCGGTAGCGCCAGGTTACGCTGCACGTCAGCCGCAAGCGCTTTAACCGGTGAAATATACAGAATGCGCGTCTTGTGACTGCGCGCTACGGGTTCGTCACGGCTGCGCTCGCGATACAGCGCGTCGATCGCATGCAGAAATGCCGCCAGCGTTTTGCCGGAGCCGGTTGGGGCAATCACCAGGCAGTGTTGTCCGCTGGCGATGGCGCGCCAGGCTTCCTGTTGTACGGGAGTCGCCGCCGGGAAAGTGCGGCGAAACCACTGTTGCGTGGCCGGGGTGAACAGTGAAAGCGCTGAGGCTGGCATCCATGACTCCTGCATTCTCGAAAGGGCGATCAGCAGTGTAGCGTGCCGCAGCGTTTACGGCATTATCAGGATATTGCCGATGAGGGCGGCGCGAAAACACGCGCCGCAGCACTAATATGTGACAACGTCACTGAGGATAAACAGAGTCGGCCAGTTTCCCGCGTCGATCAAAGCGACGTGCGGCCAGCCACAGCAATGCGGTAACAAACCAGCCGATGATCCATGACACATCGTTGCCGGCAAAAATCCACGTCAGGGAACCATGATGCAGCGGGTTATCAATGAACGGCAGCTGTACCAGCACCCCGAGGAAGTAAATGATAATGCCGGCCCAGTTCCAGCGACCGTAGCGGCCATCCGGTTGCGACAGCGCGGGCACATCGACTTTCCCTTTGGTAATCAGATAAAAATCCGTCAGGCTGATGGCGCTCCACGGCACAAAAAAGGCCAGCAGGAACAGCAGGAAGTGGGTAAATGATTTGAGAAACGCCGGTTCGCTGAGCAGCGCAATGATGCAGGAGAGCGTCACCATCAGCACCACAAACAGGATACGTCCGCCACGGCTGATCGCGGTTTGCTGGCGAAAACCGGAGACAATGGTGGTCAGCGACATAAAGCTGCCGTAGGCATTGAGCGTAGTGAAGGTGATTTTGCCAAAGCAGATGGCGAAGTAGATAACCATCGCCATGGTGGCGCTACTGCCCAGCCCGACGATGTAGCCCACTTCATTACCGGAGAACGCTTTACCCGCAATTGCAGCCACAATGACGCCCAGCGTCATGGATGCCTGCGTGCCCAGCACGGTGCCAAAAAACACCGAACTGAACAGCTTTTTCGCGGAGACATCCACCGGCAGATAGCGCGAGTAGTCCGACACATACGGGCAAAACGCAATCTGCCATGACGAGGAGAGCGATACCGCCAGCAGAAAACTGGCAACGCTGAAGTGCTGATTTTGCCAGACGGTCGCTAAATCGTGGCTGGAGAGTAGGGTGATGAACAGGTAAACAAACGCCAGCACGCCGATGACGCTGGCCACTTTGCCGAGTTTATGAATCACCCGATAGCCGAGCACCGCAATCACGATGATGATGGCGCTGAAGATGATCATGCCGGCTGCATTGCTGACGTTGACCAGCTTCGCCAGCGCCTGGCCGGCCAGTACCGTGCCGCTGGCCGAGAAGCCCACATACATAATGCACACCAGCACCAGCGGGATCACCGCGCCAAACACGCCAAACTGCATACGGCTGGTGATCATCTGCGGCAGGCCAAGGCGCGGGCCCTGAATCGCGTGCAGCGACATGATGGCCGCGCCGACGATCTGTCCCACCAGTAAACCGACAATCGACCACACCACATCGCCGCCCAGCACCACCGCCAGCGCACCGGTAACAATGGCGGTGATCTGCAAATTGCCGCCAAACCACAACGTGAACTGGCTAAACGGATGCCCGTGACGCTCGCTGAGCGGGATGTAATCAATGGAACGTGTTTCTGACAGGCGCTGTTTCTCTGCACCTGAATAATCTGCGGCAGGTATCTGAGCGGACATAGTTTCCTCGCTGGAACGGCTAAAGGTGGTTAGTCATTGATTTTTCTTGTTAGTCAGTAGTAAATGTCACGAAACATACATGTATATACATGTAGCGATATTGTCACGAGGTTGATGAGGTTACAAGCTGACCGGTCATTGGAAATTGTGATGACGCTGGCAATGTTGTCCGTTAATGTCAGGAGCCTGGCCGGTAACGGACGCGCACAAAGGCGATGATGCGCTAACTACAGACCCACTAACTGTGGCGATCAGGACAACCCGGGGAGGGAATCATGCAGGCAGTGATTGAAACAGAACGCTTACGACTGGAACCCTTTGCGCTAAGCCATCTCGCCGGCTTGCGCGCGATGGATGATGACCCGGAAATCATGCGTTATATCAATGAGGGACAGGTGAAGAGCGAGGACGAGACGCTGGCGACCATTGAGCGCGTGCAGCAACGCTGGCAGCGCTATGGTTTTTCCTGGTGGGCGCTGCGCGAGAAGAGCAGCGATGACATCGTCGGTGCGGCTTGTCTGCAGCATCTGGCCCATCAGGAACAGGCGCCGCTGGAAATTGGCTGGCGACTGTTGCGCAGCAGTCAGGGAAAAGGGTATGCCACCGAAGCCGCCACGGCGATTGTGCAGTTTGCTACCGGGCAGATTGGCGTGGATTATCTGGTGGCGGTGGCACATCCGGAAAACCTTGCATCCCATCGGGTGATGCAGCGGCTGGGTATGCGCTATCGCGGTATTGAGCAGCATTACGACCAGCCCTGTGTGGTTTATGAACTGGATATGAAGAGTGCCCCAGCGCATTCATAAGACAGGGCGCGCACCCTTTCTGGCGGCGCGATTTATCACGCAATAAATCGCGCCGCTATCAAACATGCACCCGGTAAGGGTGCGCTCAATACCCTGGTACGTGTGCGGCTTTCATAATCAGATTTGCCACCGCCTGCGGCTGGGAAATCAGCGACACATGGCTGGCCTTGAGTTCGATGGTCTGCGCATGCATGCGTTTCGCCATAAAGCGCTGCAGATCCGGATTGATAGTGTGATCCTCCGTAGACACCGCATACCAGCTCGGTTTGCTATGCCAGGCCGCCACGCTGGTTTTCGCCTGGGTAATGGCTTTACCCATCGGCTGCTGAACGGCGTAATAAGCCCGCGCTTCGCTTTCCGGCAGATCGCCGGCAAAGTCGTGGATAAACGCTTGTTCACTGAGCGCGCCAAAGCCATCGTCACGCCACTTCAGGCCAGCGGCAACGGGTGCTGCAGGGAACTTTTTGGTGAGCGCCGGATAATCTTCACCGGCCTCCGGCGCGCGCGCCGCGATATATACCAACCCCTTCACTTCAGGTTCATCGCCCGCCTGACTGATAACCATGCCGCCGTAGGAGTGCGCAACCAGAATCACCGGTCCGTCCTGCTGTGCCAGCGCGCGTTTCACCGCCGCCACGTCATCATTCAGCGACGTCGTTGGGTTTTGTACCGCGGTGACGTGCAGACCTTTCGCCTGCAACAGTGGGATGACTTTGCCCCAGCTGGAGCCATCAGCGTACAGGCCATGGACCAGCACAATATTTTTTACTTCCTGCGGCGCGGCAGCGCTGTCGGCGTGCGCCAGTCCGGCACTCAGGGCAGAGATTACTAGCGCCGTCAGCGCCGTGATTTTGCGTAATGTCATGATCGGTCCTCATAATTAATCGGGGTTCATGCACCACTGTAAGCGCCGGGGACCAACATTCCGCTGACGTGGAAATGACAAAAAAATGACAGCGACACGATGTGGCAGCGGGGGATTTAAAAGTAATAAAAGCAGAGGATTAGCCGTGAGTCGGAGCATAGCCGCTATGCTTGATAAGGATGAGACCCGACCAACCCGAGAATCTCTCAAAGGAGTGCTGAATAGATTATGCTGTTGCGCAAGAAGAAAATCCGCTCTCACAGCGAAGACCGCCTGCTGGCGTTAACGCTGGCCACCACGGCCGGTATCCTCAACGCCATGGCGTTTGGCGCATTTGGTTTTTTCCCTTCCCATATGACCGGCAATACCTCGCAAATTTCGGCAGAGGTGAATGGTTCTGACCTGCACGATCTGCTGTTTCTGGCCGTGCTGATTTTTGCTTTTGTCTGTGGTGCCATGCTGGCGCGTTTGACGGTAGCTTACGGCCTGAAGCGGAATCTGCGCACCATTTACTGTCTGGTGCTGCTGGCCGAGGGTATTTTCCTGCTGCTGACCTCCCTGGTAGAAATCCTGTGGTATTCCGAACGAAACAACGGCGAAATTCTGGTTACGCTGAGTTTGCTGATGGGCATCCATAACTCAACCTCGACTCAGCTTTCCTCCGGTCGCGTTCGCTCCACGCACGTGACCGGCACACTGACCGACGCCGGCATCGCGTTAGGCTCCTGGCTGCGCGCATCCTTCAGTCAAAGCGAGGCCGCCGATCGCGATGGCCACCGAACCGTGCTTTTTACTCATTTGGTCACGATTTTCTCATTTCTGTCCGGCTGCGTTGTCGGCTATCTGCTGTTCAGGCACCTTGGATTTGAAGCGATGGCGGGGTTGGGCATTGTGCTGGCGCTGATCGCTGTCGGTGGCATCGCCAGAACCCTGCATTTAACCGGCATGCGATTTTGGTAACACCGACGAAGAGTTTCCAGATTTGAACCAGGTGGACTAAGTGCACATGAATACTACTTATTGCTGGTATTCATGTGCACTTGAAAGTGCAGGGCAAATCATGTACACATGAATACTCTATAAATGTGGTTTTCCCGTAGACTTATATGAACAAAATGACGGCAATCGAGCGGCTTAATGCGTTTGACAGGCAGGGGCGCTATGTCTTTGCTGTGCGTGATTTAGCCAAAGTCTTTTATGACGACAGTGACAAAGCTTTCAACGCTGGCCTGAACCGTCTGGTGAAGGACGGCATCCTGCAGCGCGCCAGCCGTGGCGTCTATGTTTACGCCTATGCGAGAAGTAAAGACGCTTACACGCTGGAAAGAATCGTACAGACGTTGCGCAGAGGAGAATACAGCTACCTGAGCCTGGAATCGGCGTTATCGGCTTACGGTGTAATTTCACAAATCCCGATGGGGCGTCTTACCGTTATGACCACGGGCCGTTCTGAAGAACACATTACGCCTTATGGCGTGATCGAATTCACGCATACCAAACGATCGCCTGAACAAATTTTGCAGGACACCATTTTGGGCGAGTCACCTTTGCGCCTGGCAACCAAAAAAGCCGCACTGCGCGATTTACGTCGGGTGGGGCGTAATACGCATCTGATTGATAAGGCGGAAACGAACGATGAATCAGAAAGTCAGTTTCACTGAACTGGTCTCTAAGGTCATGGCTTCAGCGCAACTCGAGGGTATGCGTAACGTAGTGGAAAAAGAGCTTTTACACTACGACATCCTTTACTGTCTGGATAAAGCGGGTCTGCTGCAAAACCTGACGTTTCAGGGCGGTACCTCTTTGCGGCTATGTTATGACGGCAATCGGTTTAGCGAGGACCTGGATTTCGCTGGCGGCATCAACTTTTCCGGTGCAGATTTAAAAAACATGAAGGTCTGTATCGAAGACTATCTCGGCACGCGTTACGGTTCAGAAGTTACGGTCAAAGAGCCGGCAGAACTTCGCCGCCAGCCGGGCTATGAAGAGATCAGAGTCGATAAATGGCAGGTCTCCGTGACGACGGCACCCGAAAAGCGCGATATGCCTAAGCAACACATCAAGGTCGAAGTTGCTAATATTCCCGCTTACAGTCGCAAACCGTTACCGCTGAGCCGCAATTATCCGGTGTTGCCGGATGGCTACAGCGATACGCTGGTGATGTGTGAAAGTCTCGACGAGATCATGAGTGACAAGCTCATTTCCCTGGTTGCGACCACCAAATACCTTCGTTACCGCGATGTCTGGGATTTACCCTGGCTGATGCAGCAAGGCGCTGCGTATGATGTGGGCTGGATTCGGCAAAAAATCGAGGATTACCGGATTCCTGACTATGAAAAGTTATTAAAACAGCGACTGGCTGGTATCGAAAACATCGTCAAAGACGGACGTTTTTACAACGAAATGCGCCGTTTCATACCCCAGCAGGTATTTGCCAGAACGCTGGGACGGGCAGAATTTACCGATTACATCGCCGAACGTTTGACCTCGCTGTTGCAAAGATTGCAGCGAGATTTAGCAGGAAAACGGCCAGACGACGCCTTCAGAATGTAACAGCGACGCTGGCCCGGCGTACAGAGGAGATAAAAGAGCAGGGGACGGGCGCTGTCAAGCCGGCAGCACGCTCAGGAAGCGGATTTTTTTGTTAATTTGCCGTCTGGTTTTCACACAGGCGCTATAACTTACTATTCCTGCTTCAACAAACTGCTGATGAGGTAAACAATGGATAACACCATGATAACGGATGAATTTTCCAAAGATTTGTCTGCGTTTGTCGGGACGCATTTCGTTTATACCTATGATAATGGCTGGAAATATGAGTGGTACGCGCGCAACGCGACGACCTGTGATTATCGTATCCATCAGGGATTGGTTGGTGGCCGTTGGGTGACCAATCAAAGCATGAATGCGGTGCAGTTCGCACCGGGCATTTATAAAGTCGACTGGCACGAGCCGACAGGCACCTGCGTTAGTCTGCTGTTTGATATCAACCGCAAGGTGATTCACGGCACCATCTTTTTCCCGCAGTGGATTGCCGGCGAAGGACAGCATCCGGAAAAAACCATCTGCTATCAGAATGAATTTATTGAAGATATGCATCGTTTCCGTGATGAAGGGCCAGCGTATCCGTACGTGGTGATTCCTGAGTTTGCCAAAGTGACCTACATGAAGAATGAAGGTCCGGATAATGATGCCGTAATCAACATGCCGCCGGGACAAATGCCGGAAGATTATTTTAAAGATAAATGAGGGTGGCAATCCGCTGACGGCGCCGGGTTCGGTCGCCATGAATGGCGACCCTGCGATTGTGCAGTGCGGAGTGGCATTGCAGGGTGCGCATTGATGCGCACCAGAGTTACTCGTGAGTGGTATCCAGCAAACAGACCGATCGCGCTACGTGAAATCTGGCAAAAGCGCTGAGGGATAACCGGGAAGTTTTCGCGTAGCGTTGTCATGCTGGATGAGCTAAAGACATGATAAAAGCCACAAAGTGCGAAGCTAACCGGGCAAGCTGTAGGGTGCGCATTGATGCGCACCAGGATAACGTCGTGGTGTCGCGAGATTCGTTGTCATTGTGGATGAGCGAAAGAGATAGCTGAAGCTAACCGGGCAGTCTGTTGTAGGGTGCGCATTGATGCGCACCAGGATAACGTCGTGGTGTCGCGAGATTCGTTGTCATTGTGGATGAGCGAAAGAGATAGCTGAAGCTAACCGGGCAGTCTGTTGTAGGGTGCGCATTGATGCGCACCAGGATATCGCCGTGGTGTCCATCAAACAGACCGGTGGGATAAGTTTTCACATAGTGTCGCCGTGGTGGAATGCGTTGTGGGCCTGGTAAGAGGCGTGAAGGGCGAAACTGAAGGATTGAGATACCTGATCAGACACCTTATTTAACATAAATGGTATGAGACGTTGGATCATTCAGGCAATGTGAGAAGTGTTGCGCCTTAGCCTGTTACTGATGAAAAAAATCATCATATTTTTGATGCTGATAGTAACTACCAAGGGAGGAGATAATTATGAATATTCTTCCAAACAGGGAAATGCTTAAGGAAGTAATACAGCAGCTTAATGCAGGTGTTATAAGTCGTTCACAGGTATCTGAATGGGCTTTTTCAATCATAGATGATGAGGAAATCAGAGTGAAAGACCAAATTGTTTGGAAAACTCTGGAATGTTTAGGTGCAGTAGATATTCCTTCGACAGACCGTGACTACCTCTATGGGACAGATGATTTTATAGACTGGTTAAAATCACTGGATGAATAGCTAATAAATCCCGGCCATCGAGCCGGGATTTTTACATTATCACTCAGCCGCCAGCCGGATGATCATCTGCCCCGGTGTGGTGATCACCTCGACCTTCTGCCCGGTATCAAATCCCAGCTCAGCCATCCAGTGGCCGCGCAGGGTGATGGACGGTGACGGCCGATGCTTCAGGTGGTCGCGGATATATCCCACGGTATAACGTCTAAGGTTTTTTAAAGGAGTATGTTGGCGGCGAAATTGGTGGCGAGGAAATATATAGTATCTATGGCATAAATTTTAAGGATATCTGTGGTGGAGATATTGTTTATCAGAATCTAACTGATGTGAAAAATGCTAAGGCAAAAGAAAAACAACTAGTTGTGAGTGAAACTGATTTTGGTGAAATATTCTATTTTGACTACTCGCAACTTAAAGATGGAGAGTGTCCAATATTTCAGAGGTTACCCTCTGAAAATTCACTGCATTATGCGAACAACTTCTATGAGTTTTTGTGTAAGCGAATTGAAGCTCACCTGAATTAGTTTCTATAATTTTACTTTCCCGCCTATAGCTGGCGAGATTTTTTGTACTGATTTCCTTCGGCGGCAGACAACATATGTTTTTGGATAACCATCATAATAGGGGTGTTTAGCTTGCCTTTAAGCTACATCTGACTGATCAAAATGATGGTCTTAAGCCTTAATGCTGAAGAGCTGAGTAAGGGAAGATTCACTGTTACACGAACTATTTTGACCCAACAAATACAATCCCGACCATCGAGCCGGTAATGTTAAGAGTATCAGTCAATAATCATTAGTGCCGCTGTGGGGATAAGAGGCGTAAAGGGCGAAACTGAAGGATTGCGCTATCTGACGGGATATCTTATTTAACATAATATACATTATGCGCCATTTGATCGCAAGGGCAAAGCTGACCAGGCCGCTTAGGCTACCTGCTGAAAATCCTGAAATACCTGTATAAATTCTGCAAGCATTGCCCTGAGTTCATGCTTCAAACTTTGCTTTCCTGAGCTTGTGTCTGCTCCACTGAACATACTCTGATCACCTGCAATAAGATTCCATTTGAAAGCGGCAATGATAGATTCACACGCTCAACGCTATGACACGTCGCGTAATTAATCCGGCAATGTGCAGAGATCAGCAATATTTGTTGGATAAACGACGTCGCGAGTGTTTCGCAGCTCAGTAAGATCCCACCAGTGATAACTATCAATGACTGACTTTTCATTTTCAGTCCAACCACTGGTACGGATATCTTCATCTCCAACTTTAATTAAATAAAATCGTTCATTTGCCAAAACCACCTCACCGCTGGGAAGCGTCATTTCAAAAATGCGCTCAGTTAACGGCTGACCCACATCATCGACATAAAAGCCTGTTTCTTCTCTGAGCTCTCTGATAGCTGCCTGTTCAAAAGTCTCTCCCGGTTCAACGCCTCCGCCGGGTGTGGCCCAGTATTCTCTGCCTGACAGGGCATTATTTTTATGCTTAAACCAGAATAATAAAACCTGATTAAGAGGATTTATAATAAGCAAACGAGCCGAATCGCGGGTGCGCACTTTATAATTCCTTTATGATTTTTAATACAAATCAGCATAACTGATCATGGTCAGAAAACGAAACGCCACAGGCTACAGTAACAGGACGACAGGATAGACATCCCTCCCCGGCTCGCTATATAGTAAGCGCGCATCTCACTTCTGACTTGCCGTAGGCGTTACCGTCATCCAACGCGCCCTGAACCGGAATGGGCCTCTGCGCAGAGGAAAACCGGAACAGCGCCACGGCATCATTCACTCTTCATACGCATCCTGTCTCACCGGGATCGATTGCAGTGCGTCACTGCGCGTGGCCTTTCATTCTTTGACTGATAAGGCACCACCATGAAACTGACCAACAACACCCTGCTCATCACCGGCGCTACCAGCGGTATTGGCCGTCGTCTGGCCGAGGCTTTTCACGATCGCGGTAACCGCGTCATTATCACTGGCAGACGTTAGGCGCTGCTCGATGAAATCACCGCCCAGCGTCCGGCCATTACCGGCTTTGCTCTGGACGTTAACGACGCCACCGCCCTCGCCCGCTGTTCCGCGGCGATTCACGCGCAGTTCCCGCATATCAACGTGCTGATCGCCAACGCCGGTATCTCGCAGCCGGAAACGGTGACGGCAGACGAATGGACCAGTGATATTGCTGAGCAAATCGTGATGACCAACATCCTCGGTGTGATTCGCGTCACCGCCGCTTTTTTACCGCTGCTGCGCCGTCAGCCGCAGGCCACGCTCATGGCAACCAGTTCCGCGCTGGCCTTCCTGCCACTGGCCAGTTTTCCCACCTACTGCGCCAGCAAAGCCTTTCTGCATTCCTGGCTGGTTTCGCTGCGTCATCAGCTGCGTAATACCCCGGTCGAGGTGCTGGAAATGCTGCCGCCATATCTACAGACGGCGCTGACCGGTAATCAACAGCTCAGCGATCCCCGCGCCATGCCGCTGGACGACTATATCGCGCAGATTCTGCAGATGCTGGAAAATGGCCCGGTCGCGCGCGGCGAACTGCTGCTGGAGCGTGACCATGCGCGGCGCTGGGCCGAACGCGACGGCAATTTTGACGCCATATTTGACATGATGAACCCGCGCTAATCCGCTTTGATCCGGTGCGCCCGGCAGCGCACCGGGTCTGTCATGATGTACGCAAAGGTGCGCCGTGGCTGAAGTGCGCCAGCACCCGTTCTACCGCCGGATTGGCCTGCGCCTGAACCGCATAGCAAATGCCGACACGCCGCATCAGCGGCTGACCGGGTAAAGCGCGCCAGGCCAGACGATGACGCGCAGCAACCAGCGGCGCCGGCGCAATGGTGACGCCAAAGCCGGCTTCCGCCAGATCCAGCGCCAGCGCGTAGCTGCCGGCGTTGGCCGCTGCCGCACCCGCACCGTAAAACGGCAGCAGCCGCTGATGTGACTCATCAGTCGGCACCATCACCCACGGCAGCGGATGCAACTGATCATGGGTCAGCGTTTCCAGCTGATTTAGCGCATGACTGGCGGGATACGCCAGCACGTAGTGCTCTTCAAACAGCGGCATAAACAGCTCGTCTTCGCAGCGCAGGCTTTCACACGCCAGCCGGATATCGCCCACGCAACCGGGCTCGACATTAAGCAGCACCGTGGGAAAATGTTGCCGGATGGCCGTCAGCAGTTGCGCCAGCTGGGCGGGCGCGACATCCCCTTCGACGCCAATCTTTAGTGGCAGGCAATCCGACGGCTGCCGAAAGCGTGTGACCAGCGCCTGCATATCGCTGAGCATCTTGCGCGCCTGCGGATAAAGGACACGAGCGTCCTCCGTGACCTCCACGCCGCGCGGCCTGCGGATAAAAAGCGTGGTGGCCAGCTCCTCTTCCAGTAGCTTGATCGTGGCCGAGAGCGCGGGCTGCGTCAGATTGAGTAACTGTGCGGCGCGCGTGATGTTGCGCTCCTCAAACACGCAGATAAAAGCTTTTAGCTGTCGCTTATCCATAGAAAATCATTATATCGGCGAAAGAAATAAACCATTTTTCACCAACTGCCCCGCGATTTAAAGTGCACGCCTCAGCTTCGCCATTAATTTTATCTATGAGGAAGTCATTATGACGCAGAATGTTAAACCTTTAATCGTCATCACCGGTGCCAGCTCCGGTATCGGTCTTGCCACGGCGAAACTGCTTTCGGCGCGTGGACATGCCCTGCTGCTGCTGGCTCGCCGTATCGATCGTATGACGGCACTGAATCTGCCCAACGCCCTGTGCCGCGCGGTTGATGTGACCGATCGCCACGCATTTACCGCCGCAGTGCAGGATGCTGAGCAGCAGTTTGGCCCGGTCGATGCGCTGATTAACAATGCGGGCGTGATGCTGCTCGGCGCGATTGAACAACAGGATGCCGGCGAATGGGATAAGATGTTCGACGTCAACGTGAAAGGCCTGCTCAATGGCGTGCAGGCGGTCACCGCAGGCATGATTGACCGTAAAAGGGGCACGATCATTAATATCAGCTCAGTGGCCGGACGTAAGACGTTTCCTAATCACGCAGTGTATGTTGGCACTAAATTCGCTGTGCATGGCATGTCAGAGAACCTGCGCGAAGAGCTGTCGCCGCATAATGTACGCGTGATCGTTATCGCACCCGGCGCTGTTGAAACCGAGCTGTTGAGTCACACCACCAGCGAAGCAATCAAGGACGGTTATCACGCGTGGAAAGCCGAAATGGGCGGCAAAGTGCTCAGCGCAGACGACGTGGCCAGCGCCATCGATTACGCCTATTCACAGCCGCAGTCGGTATGCGTGCGGGAAATCGTGCTGGCGGCCACCCGCCAGGGCGCATAAACCTCAGTGACCCGGCAGCGCTGCGCCGGGTTCCATCTCTTCGGCTAAGGCCGTCAGCGCCGCGCGGTTACCGATCGCATAACCCCCCTGCTGCTTACGTAGCACTCCTTCTGCGCTGAACTGCGCAAACACATACAGCAGGTGGCGATAGGTCACGCCAAGGTACTCCGCTACCTGCGTATGCTTCTCTTTATACACATCGTCATGCTGAGTCAGCAGGATAAAGGCCGCCAGCCGGTTAACCAGCGGAAACGCCTGATTGCGCGTTGAGGTGACAATATTGCGGAAATTCTTTTTCACCAGGCCAAGGCAGGCGTGGCGCAGGAACTGCGCATCATTTAATAATAGCGTGCGGCAGGTTTTCACCGGCAGCGCCAGGCACCAGCAGGCTTCAATCGCCTGCACCGCGCGTGAAGCATGCGTTTCATCCAGCACTTCAATCTCGCCAATAAAACAGGGCGCATTAAAGAAATCCACCAGCGAAATACGGCCATTGGCCAGCGTGACATACAGTTTGGTGCGACCGCGCGCCAGATAAAACATATACGCCGGCAGAGCCCCCTCGCGCACAATATAGTCCCCGGCAAGAATATGAAATAAATGTGTGTGCGGGATCACATCGGCTGAAAATTTATCGCAATAGCCGGATGCCATTATTAACTGCTGCTTCAGCGCGTCATTATTTATTTCTTTCATCATTCGATGTCCACTATGAGATTTCTCATACTCTGGCGTGTCACGCCGCTGCTAAGGTGAAGGCCTCTACCCTACCGCACCGGAAAATTTCTGCAATGAAATTAAGGTGATAAATAAAGAAGCTGAGGAGTAAACCATGACAGCACGTAAAATTATTCTGGACTGTGATCCCGGTCATGATGATGCCATCGCCATCATGCTGGCCACGAAACATCCTTCGATTGAACTGCTCGGCATCAGTATCGTGGCAGGCAATCAAATTCTGGACAAAACGCTGGTCAACGGCCTGAACGTTTGCCAGATGCTGAATATTGACACGCCAGTTTATGCCGGCATGCCGCAGCCGATTATGCGCCAGCAGATCGTCGCCGATAATATTCACGGCGAAACCGGTCTTGACGGCCCGGTGTTCGGCCCGCTGACGCGTAAGGCGGAAACAAAGCACGCGGTGAACTTTATTATCGATACGCTGATGAACAGCGACGGGGATATCACGCTGGTGCCGGTCGGCCCGCTCACTAATATTGCAGTAGCGATGCGCATGCAGCCGAAAATCATTCCTAAAATCCGTGAAATTGTGCTGATGGGCGGCGCTTACGGCACCGGTAATTTTACCCCGTCGGCGGAGTTTAATATTTTTGCCGACCCGGAAGCCGCGCGCGTGGTATTTACCGCCGGCGCCCCGCTGGTGATGATGGGCCTCGACTTAACGCACCAGACGGTGTGCACGCCGGACATCATTACCCGCATGGAAAAGGCTGGCGGCCCTGCCGGCAAGCTGTTCAGCGATATGATGAATTTTACGCTGAAAACCCAGCACGACAATTACGGTCTGGCGGGCGGCCCGGTGCATGACGCCACCTGCGTCGCCTATCTGATTAATCCGGATGCCTTCAACGTTCAGCCGATGTTTGTCGAAATCGATGTCAACAGCGGTCCCTGCTATGGCCGCACGGTGTGTGATGCGCTGGGTGTGCTGGGGAAACCGGCAAACACCAAAGTGGGCATCACGCTGGATACCGCCTGGTTCTGGGATTTAGTCGAAGACTGCGTGCGCAGGTACCGCTAATCCTTTAACCCCACAATATGGGCAGAAAGTGGTCGCCCATACCGCTATGCAACCTCACCAGGCTGACATCAGGAAATATCATGATGGATATAATGAGAAGTGTTCTGGGTATGGTGGTATTACTGGCGATCGCGTTTCTGCTGTCAGTAAATAAAAAACACATCAGTCTGCGCACCACCGGTGCCGCGTTACTGATTCAGATTGCCCTCGGCGGCGCGATCCTCTATTTGCCGCCGGGCAAATGGCTGGCGGAAAAAGTCGCCAGCGGCGTGCATCAGGCGCTGGCTTACAGTGATGCGGGCAGCGCGTTTCTATTTGGCGCGCTGGCCGGACCACAAATGGACAAGGTGTTTAACGGCGCCGGCTTTGTGTTTGCTTTTCACGTTCTGCCGGCCATCATCTTTATCACCGCGCTGGTTAGCGTGCTCTACTATATTGGCGTGATGGGCGCCATCATTCGCCTGCTGGGCGGCATCTTTCAGCGCGCGCTTAATATCAGTAAGATCGAATCCTTCGTGGCGGTCACCACCATTTTCCTCGGCCAGAATGAGATCCCGGCCATCGTCAAACCCTTCGTCAACCGTCTCAATCGCAACGAACTGTTCACCGCCATCTGCAGCGGCATGGCTTCAATAGCCGGTTCCACTATGCTCGGCTATGCCGGGCTGGGGGTACCGATTGAATATCTGCTGGCCGCCTCGCTGATGGCCATTCCCGGCGGCATTCTGTTCGCCCGCCTGCTCAGTCCGGCAACGGAAGCGTCGCAGGTGACTTTTACCCACCTGTCGTTTAGCGACACGCCGGCACGCAGCCTGATTGAAGCCGCCGCCAGCGGAGCGATTACCGGGATGAAAATAGCCGCCGGTCTGGCGACGGTGGTGATGGCGTTTGTCGGTATCATCGCGATGCTCAACGGCATACTCGGCGGCATCGGCGGCTGGTTTGGTCACGGCGACATCAGCCTGCAGGGAATACTCGGCTTCGCGCTGGCCCCGCTGGCGTGGCTGATGGGCGTGGCGTGGCACGATGCAGCGCTGGCGGGCAGTTTGATAGGTCAGAAACTGGTGGTGAACGAGTTTGTTGCCTACATCAGCTTTTCACCTTATCTGCATCAGGCGGGCGCGCTCGACGGCAAAACCATCGCCATCGTCTCGTTCGCCCTGTGCGGCTTTGCTAACTTTGGTTCGATTGGCGTGGTGGTCGGCGCCTTTTCTGCCGTCGCACCAGAGCGCACCCCGGAAATCGCGCGGCTGGGCCTGCGCGCGCTGATCGCCGCAACGCTCTCCAATCTGATGAGCGCCACCATCGCCGGCTTCTTCATCGGCCTTGGCTAAGGCGCAAACCGGGCATTACGCCTCTGTGCGTCCCTGCCCGGTTTTCATCGGTGCCACCACCACATTCACCCCCAGCTCCTGCAGGCGACGTAGCACCGGCACCGGCGTGCCCTGATTGACGATCACCACATCAAACTCGCTCAGGTGGGCAAAGCGATGCAGCGCGCGCCGCTCAAACTTGGTGTTATCCATCATCAGGATGCGCTTCTGCGCCGCCTCGAACATCGCGCGCTTAGTCTCCACAGTCTCGGCCGACTGATGAAACACCGCATCATCAATAATCGCCGACATGCTGACAAAAAACACATCGGCGCGCAGGCTGGCGATTTCGTCTCGCGTCATGCGTCCCATAAAGGCGTTACACCAGTGATGAAACTGGCCGCCGAGACCCATCAGAGTGATATCGCGACCGTTACGTAATTCATTCATTAACGTCAGCGAGTTGGTGATCACCGTGAGCGGCGCTTTGGCCGGCAGCAGCCGCGCCATCTGCAGCACGGTGGTGGAATCATCCAGAAACAGCGCCTGGCCGGGTTCAAGGTACCCAGCGGCCACTTCGGCAATCGCCTGCTTCTCTTCCAGCTGGCGCGTGGCACGGTAGAGATCGCTGGATTCCACCAGGCTGGTTGGTGTGGCAGAGACCACGCCGCGTGATTTATGCAGCAGCCCGCGCTCAACCATCTCATCAATATCGCGATGGGCGGTCATCAGGCTGATCCCGAAGCGCTCAGTAATATCTTCGATACGCACCGCGCCTTCGGCCATCACGGCTTCGGCTATGAGCTGGCGTCGTGCCAGCTGACGCGCCTGACGGCTGTCGCCCGGTAAGGTTTCATTCAGGAAGTGACCAGCGGAGGTCTCTTGCGGGTTATGCGCCATGTTTCGTCCGGAAAGTGAAGCGGAAATGCAGTTTCGGCTTTGATTACAGCGCGTAAACGTTTCTTTTGCAAATCAGGCGCGCAGCAGGCAACCGATGACGGCCAAAATGCCGCCATCGGTAATCTGACTTACTGCTTCAGGACAAACGGCGAAACGAAATCACCGGCGTTGTCTTTGGTGATCAGAATACAGTCAAACAGCTGCTTCTCCTGTGCTACACCGGTTTTGCCGGTTTTGAGGAAAGTGTCCGCCTGCTCTACCGCCTTCTGTGCGAACTGCGCTACCGGCTGCATCACGGTATACGCCAGCGTACCGGCTTTAACCGCGTCGACCGCATCCGGTGAACCGTCGAACCCACCCACTTTCACCTGACTGAGTTTGCCGGCTTCCTTCAGCGCAGCGATAGCACCCAGCGCCATCTCATCGTTACCGCTGATCACCCCTTTGATGTTCGGATTAGCCTGCAGCAGTGACTGCATTTTATTGAAGCCCTGGGTGCGATCCCAGTTCGCCACTTCCTGGCCGACTTTCTTCAGCGTCGGGTACTGAGACAGCACGGTATCGAAACCGTTGGCGCGCGTGGCGGCGTTGTTATCCGACGGCGGTCCCACCAGCTCGACATAGCTGGCGCTGTCACCCACCTGCTTCACCCACTCCATCGCGCCTACTGCCGCGCCCTGTGCGTTATTCGACACCAGCTGCGCTTTAGCCAGCCCGCTCTGGTTCAGTTCGGCATTGATCACAAACACCGGAATATTGGCGGCAATCGCTTTCTTTACCGAGCCAATCGAGCCGTCGGCGTTAGCCGGATCGAGAATGATCGCCTTCGATTTATTGGTGATCGCCGTATCAATCAGCTGGCTTTCTGTGTTGGTATCCCCTTTGTGCGCGCTGACTTTGGCACTGTAGCCCAGCTTCTCCGCCGCCTTCTGCGCGACCTGGCCCTCAGTCAGCCAGTATGGATTGGAGGGATCGTTGACGATGATGGTCATCAGGCCGTTGTTGGCCCAGCTGGGTAAGGCAAAGGTGGAGATGGCCATCGCGGCGGCGGCGATAAACAGACGTTTAGTGAACATAGGTGCTCCGTTATTATTAGGGTACAGGTTTGTTTTACGGTTACTCGCGCGCCAGCCGGCCAGCGCGCACAGGGTTAGCGACCGCGCCGGCCGTATTGCAGGGTGTTGAGCAATACCGCCAGCACAATCACGGCGCCAGTGAACACCGTCTGCCAGTAGGCAGAAACGCCGATAATCACTAAGCCATCAGAGAGAAAGCCAATCACGAACGCGCCCAGCAGCGTGCCGCGCACGTTACCGCGCCCTCCGGTCAGCGCCGCACCGCCAATCACCACCGCAGCAATGGCGGTCAGCTCGTAGGTGGTGCCTGCTGTCGGACCGGCGGAGGTCAGCTGCGAAGAGAGCACCAGCCCGGCCATCGCCGCGCAGATACCCGACAGCACGTAGACGCTGATTTTGATGCGTTTTACCGGCACGCCGGAGAGATCGGCGGCGCGCTCGTTACCGCCCGAGGCATACAGCCAGCGGCCAAACGCCGAGCGACTCAGCAGGAAACCGCACGCCAGCGCCACTGCGCCGAGCACCAGCACGCCGACCGGGATGTTGAACAGGCGGTTAAAACCGAGCCAGTCAAAACCGGTATTGCCCAGCGCTTCGCTGCCAGAAAGTTTGTTGTAGGTCAGACCGTTGGTGATCAGCAGCGCGATACCGCGCGCCACATACATGGTGCCGAGCGTGGCGACAAACGCCGGTACGCGAAAAATCGCTATTAGTACGCCGTTGACCAGTCCCACCAGCGCACCCAGCACCAGCGTCAGAATTGCCACCGCCCACACCGGCAGATAGAGCACCACGCCGAGCGCTTCAAGGTTGATGCCCTGCATCATAAAGCCGGCCATCACGCCAGCCAGTCCCAGCGTCGAGCCGACTGACAAATCAATCCCGCCGTTGAGGATCACCAGCAGCATACCGATCGCCGGCAAACCGAAGATGGCCACATGGGACGCCATGGTGAGGAAGTTCGCGCCGGTAAAGTAGTTGGGCGAAAGCAGGGAGAAAGTGGCGATAATCACCAGCAGCGCGATAAAGGCACGCCCTTCCAGCAGCAGCCGCGCCAGATTGAGGCGCTTGCCGCTGGCCGGTTTCGCCACCCGCGGTGCGCTATCCAGCGTTTGGGTTCTGTCAGTCATACCGTTTGCTCCGTTTTTCATGTCATGCCACCAGAGACTCGCCCGAAGCGGCCATAATGCGTTCTTTGCTCACGCTGGCGTCGAAGATGGCCGAGATGCGCCCTTTGCTCATCACCACGATGCGGTGCGCGATACTCAGGCACTCGCCCACTTCTGAGGTGGTGTAAACCACCGCCAGCCCTTTGCTGGCGTTCTCCGCCAGCAGACGAAACACTTCGGCTTTGGCACCGATATCGATGCCGCGGCTCGGTTCATCCAGCAGAATCACTTTGGGTCGGGTGGCGAGCATTTTGCCGATCACCACCTTTTGCTGATTGCCGCCGGACAGGGAACCGATAGCCGCCTCACCGCCGGCAGTCTTGACCGTCACGTTACGAATGCTGTCACTAATCAGCTGTTTCTCCCGTCGCGTTGACAGCACCAGTCCGCGCACAAACTCGCTGATGCTGGCCAGCGACAGGTTCTCGCCCACCGTCATGGTCTGCACCAGCCCGTCGCGCTGACGATCCTCCGGGACCAGCGCCAGCCCCATTTTGATGCGCTGCGACAGCGACAGCGCGGAGATCTCGGTATCCTGCAGCAGGATGTGCCCGCTGCTCTGCTTCAGCCGTCCGGCGAGACACTCCAGCAGCTCGGTGCGCCCCGCGCCCATCAGGCCATAAATGCAGACAATCTCGCCGGCCTGCACCGTCAGCGACAGCTGATCCACCAGCCGGATGCCGGTTTTGCTTTTCACGGTTAACGCCTGCACCGTCAGCGCGTCACCGCCGAAGGCATAGCCGCCGGGCGGTGAACCGAGGTCGAAGTGCTCTCCCACCATGTTGCGCACGATCCACTCGAGGTCGATCTCGTCGCGCCGGGCGTAGGCGGTCATCACGCCGTCACGCAGTACCACTGCGCGATCGGTGATCTCCAGAGCTTCCTCCAGATGGTGTGAGATATACACAATCGCCACGCCCTGACTGGTCAGATCTCGGATGACCTGAAACAGCACCGCCACTTCCGCCGCGCTGAGCGCCGAGGTCGGTTCATCCATGATCAGGATTTGTGAATTCACCGACAGCGCGCGGGCGATCTCCACAATCTGCTGCTGCCCGAGACGCAGGTTCTCCACCGGCGTCAGCGGATCAATCTCCTCCTCCAGCGCCGCCATCAGATGGCGGGTCAGCCGCGCCTCTTCGGCGTAATCCACCCCGCCGGGCCGCATGATTTCGCGCCCCATAAAAATGTTGTCGCGCACGTTCATGTTGGGCGCGAGATTCAGCTCCTGATGAATAATCGAGATACCACAGTCGCGCGCCTCGGTGGCCGAACGGAACACCTTTGCTTCGCCGTTTAACAGAATTTCCCCGGATGTTGGCGTAATCACGCCAGAAAGAATTTTCATCAGCGTCGATTTACCGGCGCCGTTTTCACCGAACAGCGTGGTGACTTCGCCGCGGCGGATTTCAAAATTGACGCCTTTCAGCGCATGGGTGGAGCCATACACTTTGCTGACGTTGCGCGCCTGCAGAATCACTTCTCCTTTCAGCAGCGCCGGATTGACGTTGAACGGTTTCATTGCACCTCCACGCGCACCGGCGTAATCAGCCAGTTGGTCGGGCTGAGCAGACGGAACACGCCGACCACCTGCACGGTTTTGCCCGGCAGCGCGTCGCGGTCCAGTTTCTCCAGCACCGCCGCTTTCATGGCACGGTTAATCGCCGCCCCGGCGTTCTGGTATTCGATCTGATTAGTAAAATCACCAAACTGAATTTTGCCGCTGGCATCACGCAGATCGGTGCCGGTAATCGCCGGGCCGGTTTGCAACCGCAGCTGCGTGCCCGCCGGCAGACCGGCGACCTGTAACGGGAAAACACCCATCTGCCCCGGCTGCACCACGCCCTGCAGTTTGACCGGCAGCACCGGCAGCGGCGAGCCGACACCGTATCTGGCCACCGCCTGCTGCCGATCGCTGTTCAGTGCGGCCGCCAGCATGGCGGCATCCACCGCGCGCGCTTCGACATCCTGCTGGATACCGGGAAAGGTTTTCTGCCCGTAGCTGTCTGCGGAGAAGCCCTGCTGACGCGCGTCGTCCGCCGAACCGATGCGCACCACTTTGGTATCCAGCGCCATGGCGGCTACCAGCGCCACGATCACCACGCCGCTGAGCGTGTAGCGCCGCCGACGTTTGCGTGCCAGCTGCTGCGTTAAGATTGAGACCTCGGACATAACGTGACCTCTCAGGGTGAACAGCGACGATATTCATCGCCGTGCAATGTTATAAATGTGATAACTTGTGTGATGAGAATTGTGCTGTTGTGACTAAATTGTCAACAGGTGGCGCGCAATTTTTCGCACAGCGCGATCTGGATCGCTTATTTGCCTGCAATCACCCCAAATCCGTTTAAAAACCCATTTAATACAATCATTAAAAACCTTTCACAGTGTGCAGGTGCATCCGCAATCCCCGCTGATTTTGTGATCGAACTCGCCATCCGGTGTGAAATTTATTCTTTTTTGGGAAAAATAATACATCAGATATGTTATCTCCATGAGAAGTGGTGTAAGACAGTATTTAGCAAAATCATCACAGCTCATTAACAAGGCTGCGGATAAACCAAACAGGGGTTCCCGCTCCGGGAGCAGCGAACGGAGGTGTATGTGGAGAGTGGCGATATCATTCTGGGTCTGGATTCCGGCACCTCGGTGGTTAAAGCGGTGGCGTTTGATCTGGAAGGTAACCAGCTGGCGTGCGCGTCGGCGCGCAATCGCTATTACCGCAGCGCAGGCGGTGCCGCCCAGCAGTCAATGACGCAAACCTGGCAAGATGCGGTCAGTGCGATTCACAAGCTCGGCGATCGGGTGGAGAATCTGGCGGCGCGCGTGGTGGCCGTGGCGGTGACCGCCCAGGGCGACGGCAGCTGGCTGGTCGGTGCTGATAATCAGCCGGTGGACGATGCGTGGATCTGGCTGGATGCCCGCGCCGCCGCCACGGTGGAAAAACTCAATCAGCAGCCGCTGGCCGCCGCACGCTTTCAGGCCACCGGCACCGGTCTTAACACCTGCCAGCAGGGTGCGCAGCTGGCGCACATGGACCAGCACTATCCCGAACTGCTGGCGCGCACCGAAGTGGCATTGCACTGCAAGGACTGGCTCTATCTCAATCTGACCGGTGTGCGCGCCACCGACCCGTCTGAAGCCAGCTTTACCTTTGGCAACTATCGCCACCAGCGCTACGACGATACGGTGATTGACGCGCTGGGGCTTAACCACCGGCGCCACCTGCTGCCGGAGATTATCGACGGCACGCAAATCACCCATGGCCTGACCGCTGACGCCGCCCGGCAAACCGGCCTGCTGGCTGGCACGCCGGTGTGTCTCGGCTATGTCGATATGGCGATGACCGCGCTCGGTGCCGGGGTGCACACCGGTGAAGCCAATACCGCCTGTTCGATTGTCGGCTCAACCGGCGTGCATCTGCGCAGCGTCACCATTGACGAGGTATGGCTCAACCCGGCGCAAACCGGCTACGTGATCCCGCTGCCGTGGCCAGGTTATGTCACTCAGGTACAAACCAACATGGCCTCCACGCTCAATCTCGACTGGCTGCTGAACGTGGCCAGCGATCTGCTGAGCAGCTTTGGTTGTGAAACCGATCATGCGCGGCTGGTGCAGCAGATCGATCGCTGGCTCAACGACGCGCAGCCGGGCACCCTGCTGTTCCATCCTTACATTTCACTGGCCGGTGAACGCGGACCGTTTGTCAACGCCGATGCGCGCGCCAGTTTCACCGGCCTTAACTACCAGCACAACTTTGGCGACCTGGTGCGCGGCGTGATTGAAGGCATCGGCATGGCAGCTCGCGACTGTTATCAGGCGATGGGCGCCACGCTGCCGGGAGAAATTCGCCTTACCGGCGGTGCGGTGCGATCGCAGCCGCTCAGGCAAATCCTTGCCGCCTGTATCGGCGCGCCGGTGCGCATCAGCCAGCGCGAGGAAGCCGGCGCAGCGGGTGCGGCCATGATGGCAGCGGTGGCGATTGGCGCGTATCCGGACATGGCGCAGTGCGTTGAACGCTGGGTGCGCCCGCTGCTGGACGACGCCGAAGCGCCATCGCCTGCGCTGATGCAGCGCTACCAGCAGCTGTTCCCTCAATATCAGCAGATCCGCCGCGATCTTCCTGCCGCCTGGCAGGCATTAAACAGTTTTAAGGAGTAACGCATGAGTGACAACACGTTGGATCTGTTTGTGATCGGCGGTGGCATTAACGGTGCCGGTATCGCGCGCGATGCCGCCGGGCGCGGGCTGTCGGTGATGATGTGTGAAAAGGACGATCTTGCCGCAGGCACCTCCTCGCGCTCCGGTAAACTGGTGCACGGCGGCCTGCGCTATCTGGAGTACTACGAATTCCGCCTGGTGCGCGAGGCGCTGATTGAACGCGAGGTGCTGCTGAACGCGGCGCCGCACATTATCTGGCCGATGCGCTTTGTGCTGCCGCACAGCCCGTCCGATCGCCCGGCGTGGCTGGTGC
Organism: Type-C symbiont of Plautia stali; assembly: GCF_059730935.1. Taxonomy (NCBI): domain Bacteria; kingdom Pseudomonadati; phylum Pseudomonadota; class Gammaproteobacteria; order Enterobacterales; family Enterobacteriaceae; species Type-C symbiont of Plautia stali. The sequence goes on from NZ_AP035923.1 coordinate 2,155,013, forward strand.
GGCTGGGGCTATTTCTGTATGACCACCTTGGCGGACGCAAAAAACTGCCGGGCACGCGCGTGCTCGATCTGACGCGCGATCCTGAAGGCGCACCGCTGCTGGACAGCTACCAGAAAGGCTTTGAGTATTCCGATTGCTGGGTGGACGATGCCCGGCTGGTGACGCTCAATGCGCTGGATGCCGCCGAGCGCGGCGCCACCATTCTGCCGCGCACCCGCTGCGTGTCAGCGCAGCGTCTGCCGGGCAAATGGCAGATTACCCTGCAGGATCAGGCCAGCGGCGCGCAGCGCACGGTGTTCGCCCGCGCGCTGGTGAATGCCGCCGGGCCGTGGGTGCTGGATATCGTCAATCAGGTTAGCCACACGCAAAGCCAGCGCAGCGTGCGGCTGGTGAAAGGCTCGCACCTCATCGTGCCGAAATTCTGGGAGGGCCAGCAGGCCTATCTGGTGCAAAACACCGACAAGCGGGTGATTTTTATCAATCCTTATGAGGGTGATAAAGCGTTAATCGGCACCACCGACATTCCCTGGCAGGGCAAAGCGGAAGATGTCAGTGCGGATGATAGTGAGCAGCAGTACCTGATCGACGTGGTGAATCGCTACTTCAAGGTTAAGCTGCGCGCCAGCGATGTGATTACCCGCTTCTCCGGCGTACGGCCGCTGTTTGACGACGGTAAAGGCAATCCCTCGGCGGTGACGCGGGATTATGTGTTCGACCTCGATAATCAACAGGATGCGCCGCTGCTGCACGTGTTCGGCGGCAAAATTACCACGTTCCGCAAGCTGGCCGAGCATGCGCTGCAACAGCTGACGCCGTTTTTCCCCAACATGGGCGCGGACTGGACGCGCAGCGCTACGCTGCCGGGCGGCGAGATCGCCAATGCCGATTTTGACAGCTTCCTGGAGGAGATCAAAACGCGCTGGCCGTGGCTGCCGCAGCCGCTGCGCAAGCACTATGCGCGACTGTACGGTGCGCGTATGAGCACGCTGCTGGGCACCGCCGGTTCGCTGAGCGATCTCGGTGAGCATTTTGGCGGCCAGCTGTATGAGGCCGAGGTACGTTATCTGGTGCAGTACGAATGGGCGCAGCAGCCGGAAGACATTCTCTGGCGTCGCACCAAACATCAGCTGCACCTGAGCGCTGCACAGCGCACCGCGTTCAGCCAGTGGTTCGAACAGACTTTCCATCCTGCCGCGCCGCTGCGCGCCCACGCTGGCTGAGAGGTGCCGCATGCCATTAACGCTTTCGCTAAATACCAATCCGCTGGTGAACCGCTTCGCCGATCCCGGCGATTTAATTCACACCGTGGCGCAGCAGATCCGCATCCGCGATCTGCAGCTAACACATGAATTTATCAATCCCGGCTGGCCTGCTGCCACCCTCACCCACATGACGCGCCGCATGCAGCAGGCGCTGCGTGACACCGGCGTGCGCGTCACCTCCGGCATGACCGGCCCGTATGGCCGCCTCAACCATTTTGGTCATCCGGATGCGGCGGTACGTCGCTACTACATTGACTGGTTCAAAACCTTTGCCGACATCACCGCGGAACTGGGCGGCGTCGCGGTGGGGTCGCAGTTTGCCATCTTCACCCAGCGGGATTTTAACGATGCGGCGCGGCGTGAAGCGCTGATTGCCATCGCCATTGACTGCTGGGCGGAAGTGGCGGAACACGCCAAAGCGGCCGGTCTGCGTTACCTGTTCTGGGAACCGATGAGCGTCGGGCGCGAATTTGGCGAAACCATTCCCGCCTGTATGGCGCTGCAGCAGCGACTGAGCGCGGCACAGTTTGCTCTGCCGATGTGGATGATGGCGGATATCGATCATGGCGATGTCACCTCTGCCGATCCGCGTGACTACGACCCTTACGCGTGGGCTGAAGCGGTGCCGCGCTTTTCGCCCATCATCCATATAAAGCAGAGCATGATGGATAAAGGCGGGCACAGGCCCTTTACATTGCAGTACAATGCCGGCGGTCGCATTCAGCCGCAGCCGCTGCTTGAGGCGCTGGCGCGCGGCGGCGCGCAGGATAACGAGATTTGCCTCGAGCTAAGCTTCAAAGAGCGCGAACCCACCGACAGCAATGTGGTGGCGGAGATTGCCGAAAGCGTGGCGTTCTGGGCCGACCATATTGATACCGGGGTGCAGGATTTGCATCTCGCGTGAGCATGCCGTGCTGAGGGCTTTCGTCAGCCCGCAGCACCCCTCAACCAGACAGGGACAACCCGATGAAATCCGCACCGACTTCCGCTGAACGCGATGACTCTCTGGCCCTGCGGGCGGCCTGGCTGCACTATGTCGGCGGCCTGACGCAGGCTGAAGTAGCCAAACGGCTCGGCCTGCCGTCGGTGAAAACCCATCGGCTGATTGCGCGCATGGTGGCCGAAGGCGCGGTGAAAGTCACCATCGACGGCGCGATTGTCGCCTGCGTGACGCTGGAAGAGCAGTTGCGCAGCCGCTACGGCCTGAACTTTTGTCAGGTGGCACCCGATCTCGGTGAAGAAGGCCTGCCGGTGCGCGCGCTGGGCATGGCCGGTGCCGACTATTTGCGTAATCTGCTGGCCTCCACGCCGGCGATCACGCTGGGTCTCGGCCACGGCCGGACGCTGTCGGCAGCAATTCACCAGCTGGCACGTATCGACGCGCCGCACCTGCGCTTTGTCTCCCTGCTCGGCTGTCTGACGCGCAACTACGCGCTCAATCCGCATGACGTGATGCATCGCATCGCCGAAAAAACCGGTGCGCAGGCCTACATGATGCCGGTACCGTTTTTTGCTAACACCGAAGAGGATCGCGATGTGCTACTGGCGCAGCGTGGTGTCAGCGAAGTATTTAGCATGGCCGCGCACAGTGAAGTGAAGCTGGTGGGCATTGGCACCGTGGAACCGGCCGCCCAGCTGGTGGAAGCCGGGATGATCGATACAGCCGAGATCCGCGCCCTGTCGGAAGCCGGCGCGGTGGGCGAACTGCTGGGGCACTTTTTTGCCGCCGACGGGCAGATGATTCACAACTCGCTGACGGCACGCACACTGTCAGTGCCGCTGGATCTGGCGCAGCGCGCAGAGATCGTGGCGCTGACCGGCGGACCGAGCAAAGTGGCAGCGATCCGCGCGGTGCTGGCCAGCGGACTCGTCACCGGTTTGATCACCGACGAGCTGACGGCGCAGGCACTGCTATCTTATTGAATCGTCAGCTCACCCAACCTTATTAAGCGGTTTAGCGCTTACGCGCGGTCCAGCCATGTATCAGCAGCGACTGAAAGAAACGCTGCGGCGGCGTGAACCCGGCCTGCGCCATCAGCGCTTCGGTCTGGGCAGCAGGCAGCAACAACAGCCGCTGCGTCAGCATCTGCTTCATCTCATCCAGATTTTGCGCCCTGCCGCTGGCGCTCTCATGCATGGTTTTCCAGAACAGCAGTTGTTCATCAAAGCCGGTATCCTGCACATCGCCGGCAATTTCTGCCGTCACTAAGCGTCCGCCCGGTTTCAGCTGCTGCTGCATCTGCTGATAAATACCCGCCCGCTGCGGATGCTGGATAAAATGCGTCACCAGCAGGCAAAGCACCACATCGTAATCGGCGGTAACCGGCACGTCATTAAGGTAGCCCTGATGCAGCTGGCAGCGCGCCCGTATCCCGGCGGCGGTGAGTTTTTCTGTGCAGACCGCCAGCATGTCTGGTGAAGGATCGACACCGGTAAACTGCCATTCCGGGTGCTGCTGCGCCAGCCGGATAATTTCGCTGCCGGTCCCGACGCCCACACACAGCACCCGCGCCTGCGGCGGCGCGTTGTCCAGCACCAGTGAAATTAGCAGATGCAGGTTATCGGCGATTGGCTGATGTTTGCCGTTATACGCGTCGTACTGCCGCGCAAACTCCTCGTTGAAGATATCGTTGGTATTTTGCGTCATCATTGTCCCGATCGATTGTCATCATGTAACTTTATTTATTACATGAATAGTGCGCCGATGCAATCAATGGCTGATCACGCTAAGCCTGAGGGATAGATTGAGCGCAATAAAGGTTAAACCAGACTGAGCAGCAGCGACTGCGCACGCAACTGCTGCTGCCAGCCTGCGGCGAGTTCCGCGTCGGTGATCACCTGCTTAAATGGCTGTAGCGGCGCCAGCGCATAGGGATGAATCTGACCAAATTTGGAGGAGTCAGTCAGCGCGACGGTGTGGGTGGGTTTTTCCATGATGGCGTTCACCACATCGCAGCGCAGCATGTCGCGGCTGGTGAAACCGGTCGCCTCATCCCAGCCGTCAATGCCAATAAACGCCTTATGGAAGTTGAGGTGCTGAATGCACAGCCGCGTTAACGGCCCGACTACCGACTCACTGCTTTTCTGAAACAGCCCGCCGAGAATAATCACATCGCCGCCCTGCTCACGCAGCAGTCCGGCGATGTAATGGCTGACGGTGATGATGGTGATGTCCTGCCGATGGCTGAGCTCTCGCGCCAGCAGCGCATTGGTGCTGCCGCCTTCAATAAACACCGTTTCGCCGGGGTTAACCAGCCCGGCGGCGTACTCCGCCAGGCGTTTTTTCACCGCAAAACGGGTTTGCATGCGCGCGCCGACGTCATCACTTTCCGGTGCCACGGCAGAACCGTGCACGCGGCGCAGAAAGCCACCCTTCTCCAGCAGGTTCAGATCCTGACGCACCGTCACCTCCGAAACGCCGGTGGTTTGCGCCAGTTCATTGACGCTGACGCTGCCGCGCTCGCTGACCAGTTGAATAATGTGCTGATGACGTGCGTTCATAGAGCCTGCTGTAAAAAAGTTTTTGCCCAGCTTAGCAGAAATCACGCTAATCCCAGACTGCGCCGGCCGTTTTCATTCAGATCCTGCGGCGTAAAACGGCCGCGCCAGCTGGCTTCGTAATCCTCTTTGGGGAAATCGCCCGGCGAGACACCGGTCGCCAGCGCCTGCGCCACCTGCTGCGCATAGTCGGCGTTTTTATTGCACATCGGCGCGGCGGGAATGTACATCACGTTGCCCCAGCCCTGCTGATTTTCTACCGGCGCCACCGCATGAATCACGTCGCAGTGCCACCACACCGAATCACCCGCCTGCAGCGCCGGGATCGAACACAGGCCGGCAATTAATTCCGGATGCCAGCGCTCCGATACCGGCAGCACTTTGCCCGGCGCCACGCCGCACAGTTCCTCTTCCGGCACATCCTTCAGTAACGGACGCAGCAGCAGATAAGCCATGGCTTCCGGCACCGGCACCACGTGCAGCAGTCCCTGACCAGGCTGCATGTCGGAGAGCGCGGTCCAGCCCTGGAAAGTGCGGAACACCGAACATTTGGTGGTGGTGCCAGACTGATACTCCTGCACGGCCGTGCGGTGCGCCGCGTCCCACGGATCATACTGATCGAACTGGTTAGAAAAGATCTTGCTGAACACCTGCTGATAGGCCGGCAACAGCCAGCGCTCCAGCGCGCCGGAATCGGTGTGCGCGCCCAGCCCTTTTGAGGTGGTACCCGGCAGCCGGCGCCGGATGCGATCCGGATAGATGATGCTCACGTCCGGATCAAACCAGCGCGTACCGGCGGATTCGAATTTCCACAGGCGATTGAGGAACGCCTGGGTTTGCGCCATGGCCTCGCTCTGGCGGGCCGACATCTGCGCATCGCTCCAGTAAATGGGATAGATCTCCGGCCGCGAGGCGTCGAGGTTGCCAAAGAAGTTGTCACCCGGCCCCTGATAGACACGGTCGAAATCATTGTCGTCGAGGTAGTTGAGCATGTCAGCATCCCACGCCAGCGCCTGCTCACGGCTGAAGGTTTGCTTCACCACCACGCAGCCGCGGCGGCGGATGTGATCTTTGGTCTGTTCGCTGATGCGACCGGCGGCCAGATCCGCGAAGCTGACCTGCGGCCACGCCGTTCCGTACTGCTTCTCTTCGGCGCGCGCGGCCGCGATTTCACTGACAATCTTACTTCTGACCTGCTCAAACAGGCCTTCGACATCGCTAATCTGTGCTCTGAGCGCCTGCTTCATCAGGCGCACATGCTGTTTAAAATCGTCGGGTTGTTGTTCTGAGGTAAAAGTGGTGTTCATCTCGCACTCCGTCTGTTTACGCCTTAGTTTCATTCGAAACACATTACATATTCATTCATAACATCGAGCGAACAAAAAGACAGCACGCAGGCAAAAAATAGCGAGCATGATCACAGTTATTTATCTGAGGGATTTTCGTTTGAAAGGGTTCAGGGAGCGAAACGGTGGGATGAATAACGCAAGCGCGCCTTGATCAGGCACGCGAGGGCCACCCTCCATGGCAGCCCGGGAAAATTATGGCTGATCGAATAAATGACGGTACTGCACAAAGTCGGTTTGTTGCGCCAGCCGATCGTACAGCGCCCGCGCGTGGCTATTAGACGCCTGCGTCAGCCAGTAAACGCGCGAACAGCCGAGCTTCTCTGCCTGTTCATAGACCGCCAGAATCAGCGCCTTGCCGGCGCCCAGACCGCGCGCGGCCTCGCTGACGTAGAGGTCCTGCAAATAGCAGTAGTCGCCCTGGGTCCAGGTTGAGCGATGGGTAAGAAAATGCACCAGCCCAACCATCGCGCCGTCCTGCTCGGCCACCAGACAGTGCATGGGTTCCGCGCGGGACAGCAAGCGGCGGAAGCTCTCGCCGGTGGTGTTATCGTCAATGGTAGTCTGATAAAAGCGCTGATAGCCCTGCCACAGCGCCAGCCACGGCATAAAATCTTCTGCGCGCAGCGCTCTGATGGTGATCATTCGCCCTTCCCGATGTTGCTGATGATTTTTTCCGCAGCCACCACCCGATCGTCATTCGGGAACCACTTATTTGCCAGCATAATCAGCGCAACCCGCTGCGACGGAATAAAGACCGCATAGGTGGCGAATCCGTTAGTGGAGCCGGTTTTGTTATACCACGCCTGCTGCGGCGCAGCCTGCGGCGGCGTAATCAGCGTGGCTTTCATGCCCTTCATGATGCGCGCGCCGCTGTTGCCATCCACCAGCTGCTGCGTAGTCACCGGCAGCGGGTAATATTCCCACATCATCGCCTGAGTAAAAGCGGCCTCGGTGTGGTAATAGCCCTGATGCGTCGCGGCCACCGCCTGTTGCCATGCGGGCGCGACCGGCTGTTGCTGCAGCTGAATGGCCAGCCAGCGAATCAGATCGGCAGAGGTGGATTTCAGGCCATAGGATTCCGCATCCAGCGGGCCTGGCGTCACCCGCACCGGGCGATCCTGCTTGTTATAACCCTGGGCGTAGCGCCCCATCTGCGATGCAGGCACCTGCACATAGCTGTGCGTCATGCCCATCGCCGGCAGCAGCTGCTTTTCCATCGCGCTGATGAATGGCTGATGCAGACTCTTAGCCGCAATCATGCCGAGCATACCGATACCGAGGTTGGAATAAACCCGCACCGTGCCCGGCTGGGCCTCTGGCTGCCACTGTTTGTACCAGCGCATCAGCTCGCGGGTGTTGGTTACGTCATCCGGTACGAACAGCGGCGTGCCGCTGGTGTGCGTCGCCAGATTCAGGAGCGAGACGCGATCAAAAGCGCTGCCTTTCAGTTCCGGCAGCCACTGGCTGGCCGCGTCGCTGAATTTCAGTTTGTTCTGCTGCGCCGCATAGCTGGCTAAGGTGGCGGTAAACGTTTTACTCAGCGAGCCGATTTCAAACAGCGTCTGCTCGTTGATCGGCTGTCCGCTCTCTTTCGATGCCACGCCGTAGTTATAAAATTCGGTTTTGCCGTCGTGCAGAATCGCCACCGCCATACCGGGGATCTGATACTGCTGCATCAGCGGTTTAATGATGCTGTCTGGTGATGTCGTTGCCAGCGCACTGCCGCTGACCAGCAGCGCAAGTGCGCTTAATCGGGCCCATGAAAACATGAAAATTCCTTTTCCTGCAGGTTAACCATGATGTCTGACCGGCAGTATATCGTTACCCCTGCCAGGCTTCCCGACAATTCTCATTGGTAGTGAACAAAATCACATCCTGTATGACCTGATTTGCCGTTTGCTGCGCCCGCTCCTATACCTTTGACAAGTAAGCGTTCATCGCAAGGAGCTGACAATGGAACAGGTTTTGACCCGCGAACAACGGCTTAGCCGCCTGCGCGCGCACAGTTCGCTGCCGGTGCTGATCGTCGGCGGCGGCATCAACGGCATCAGTACTTTTCGTGAGCTGGCATTACAGGGCATTCCTGCGGTGCTGGTGGAGAAAGGTGACTGGTGCCAGGCGGCCAGCGGCGCGCTGTCGCGCATGATTCACGGCGGCCTGCGCTATCTGGAGACCGGCGAGTTTGGCCTGGTGAAGGAGTCGGTGATGGAGCGCGATCGCCTGCTGAAAAACGCCGCGCACTATGTGTTTCCGCTGCGTACCACCGTACCGATCGATAATCTCGGCGGTGGACTGGTTAACGCCACGCGACGTTTCCTGCGCCTGAGCGATAAGCCCACCCGGCGCGGCGCGCTGCTGATCAAAACCGGCCTGAGCCTGTACGACCTCTACACGCGACAGTATGGCGCTATGCCGCGCCACCAGCTGCGTAACGAAGCCGCCACGCGCGATCGCTGGCCTGGCTTCGCGCCCTGGGTGAAATACAGCGCCAGCTACTACGATGCGTGGATCAGCGCGCCGGAGCGACTCGGGTTTGAGCTGATTGAAGATGCGGAACGCGCTTGCCCGGAGGCGCTGGCGCTCAATTATCTGCGGGTGGTCAGCGCTAGCGACGAGACGGTGCTGCTGGAAGATACGCTGAGCGGTGAGCGCTTTAGCCTGCAGCCGCACGTGCTGGTCAATGCCGGCGGCGCGTGGATCGACCAGCTGAATCAGCAGCTGGCCGTGCATTCACCACCCACCAGACTGATAGGCGGCACCAAAGGATCGCACCTGATCCTCGATCATCCCCAGCTGTTACAGATGCTGGACGGTGAAATGGTCTATTTCGAAAACCAGGAAGGCCGGGTGTGCATCATGTTTCCCTGGTTTGGCAAAGTGCTGGTGGGCTCCACCGATATCCGCGTTGATGACCCTGATAGCGTGGTATGCGAAGCCGAAGAGCAGGCTTACATCCTTGAGTCGCTGCGCTTTGTGTTTCCTGACATTGTGGTGCCAGCATCCGCGGTGGTTTACACCTTCTGCGGCGTGCGCCCGCTGCCGGCCAGCGAGGCCAAAGTTAATGGTCAGATTTCGCGTAACCATTCGCTGGTGCTGCTGCCGCCAGACCACGCGCGCGCCTGGAGCACGCTGTGTCTGGTCGGCGGTAAATGGACTACCTTCCGCCGCTTCGGGGAAGAGGCCGCCGACCGCGTGTTGCGCCTGCTGGGAGAAAAGCGTCGCGTCTCCAGCAGCGACCTGCCGATTGGCGGCGGCCGGGATTTTCCGGCGCCGTCCGCCCAGCCCGCCTGGCTCAGTGCGCTGGCGCAGCAATATGACATTCCGCTGGCGCGCGTGACGCAACTGGCGAAACGCTACGGCAGCCGGGCCCTGCCGCTGCTGCAGCAGATTCAGCAGCACGGCGAACAGCCGCTGCAGCATCATGCCGGTTACAGTGCCACCGAACTGCGCTATCTGATTGAGCATGAACAGGTGTGCCAGCTGGAAGATGTGCTGGTGCGCCGCACGTCGCTGGCTATCTGCGGTGAATTAACGCCGCCGCTCATGCAGGAAATTTCGCAGCTGCTGGCCGACTCGCTCGGCTGGCAGGACAGCCAGCGCGCTGAACATCTGCAGCACACCGCAATCAGCCTGGCGCAGCGCCATGGGCTGCACGCGCTCGCATCCGCGTTTTCACAGGAGGAAGTTCAGGATGTCACTCACCCCTAAAGTTCGCCTCAACCGGTTATTTCACCACGGCAAGTGCCTGGATGTGGCGATCGACCATGGCATCGCCAACGAGCCCGATTTTCTGCTGGGGCTGGAAGATATTGAAAGCGTGATGCGCAACCTGATTGCCGCACAGCCGGATGCGATCCAGGTCAATTATGGTCAGGCCGATCTGCTGCAGCGCGTTGCCGGGCGCAAACCGGCGCTGGTGATGCGCACCGACGTCGGCAATGCCTATAACGCGGCGCGCCACCGCGAGATGTGGGCGGTACTGCATAATCCGGAGGCACCGATTCTTGCCGCGCTGCAGATGGATGCCGCCGCGGTGGTGGTCAATCTCTACCAGATCCCGGATGAACCGGGCATTTTTCGCATGTGCGTGGAGAACATTGGCCGCCTGCGCCATGCCTGCGATCGCTATGCCATGCCGCTAATGGTGGAGCCGCTGGTGATGGCCCCCGCCGGCCAGGGCGCGGCGTACGGCTCGCTGGGTGACGTCAGACAAATCGTGCCGCTGGTGCGTCTGGCGCGGGAGCTGGGCGCCGACATCATTAAAGCCGACCCCACGGACAACGTAGAGGATTTCCATCGCGTGGTGGAGGCGGCGCGCTGTCCGACGCTGGTGCGCGGCGGCGGCAAAGGGGAACTGGGCGCGGTGCTGGCGAAAAGCGCCGCGCTGATGGCGCAGGGTGCCAGCGGCATGGTGTATGGCCGCAACGTTTATCAACATGATAATCCATCACGCGTGGTCAGCGCGCTGATGGCGATTATTCATCAGGGTGTCAGCGGCGCGGATGCGCTGGACATCTACCAGCAGGGTTAAGCGTGACCTGCACCGGCGCTTAAGCGGTGCGCCGTCTTCGCCTGAAACGGAGTCGGATATGAGCCAGATTCTCGGCATCGATGCCGGAAACACCATGATCAAAGCGGTACTGTTTGACCTGAGCGGCCGCGTGCTGTCGGTAGCGGAGTGCGCCGGCGAAACGCATCAGCCGCAGGAAGGCTATGCTGAACGGCCAGTTGAAGATATCTGGCGCGGCGTCAGCAGCGCGGTAAGTCGCTGCCTGCAGCAAGCCGGCACGCGCGGCAGCGAAGTGATTGCCGTCGGGGCCGCCGGACACGGCAACGGGTTGTATGCGCTGGATCGTCAGCAGCGCCCGCTGTTTGGCATCCAGTCGATTGATCATCGCGCCAGCGCCACGGTACAGGCGCTGGAATCCAGCGGTGCGGCGCAGCAGATTTACGCGCTGTCGTTGCAAAAACCGTGGCCCGCCGCAACACCGGTGCTGATCGGCTGGATACGTCAGCATCAGCCGGAACGCTGGGCGCAGATCGGCCATCTGCTGTGTGCCAAAGATGTCATCGCCCATTTTCTGTGCGGCAACGTCAGCGCGGACTATTCGGATGCCGCCGGTGCCGGGCTGATTGATTACCGCCAGCGCGGCTACAGTGGCGAATTGCTGGCGCTGTACGGCATCGAAGAGGCGCTCGCCCTGCTGCCACCGCTGCGTGAATCCTGCGAGGTCACCGGCGTGGTCTCGGCCCGGGCGGCACAGCTCACCGGTTTACCGGCCGGCATCCCGGTGGTGGCCGGCATGTTTGACGTGGTTGCCAGCGCGGTCGGCTCGGGCGTAGTGAACTGCGGTGAGGCCTCCATTGTCGCCGGTACCTGGAGCATCAATCAGGTGGTGGTCGACAAACCTGATTATCTGCGCCCGGTGTTTATGAATTCGATCATCGAACACGACCGCTACATGGCGATCGAGGCCAGCGCCACTTCTGCCGCCAATCTTGACTGGTTCCTGCGTGAATTTGATGATGGCCGCGCCGGCCAGGGCGCGGCGCGCAGCAGCGACAGCGTGGCACAGGTCAGGCCTGACGCGCAGTTGCCGCTGTATCACCCTTACCTCTATTCAGGGCGGAAAGCCGAACCCGCCAAAGCCGGCTTTTACGGCCTCGGCGGCTGGCATACGCGCGCTGACATGCTGTTTGCCCTGTTTGAAGGCGTGACCTTTGCCCACCGGGCGCACATTGACCGGCTGCGCGCGGCCGGCATTACGGTCAACCAGGCCACGCTCTCCGGCGGCGCGACACGCAGCAGTGTCTGGCCGCAAATGTTTGCGGATGTGCTGGGGATGCCGATTCGCGTCGCAACCTGCCACGAAACCGGGGCGCTGGGTGCGGCCCTGTGTGCGGGCGTGGGCGTGGGTCAGTGGCCGAATCTGGCTGCCGCCGTGCAGCAGGCGGTTACCCTTGCGCCGGAGGCGCTGCAGCCCCGCGCGGCGCGCTTCGCGTTCCATGACACCCGCTACCGGCTGTTTAAAAAACTTGAGCTGGCGATGAGCGACATCTGGCGCACCGCCAGTTAATGGCGGTGCGGCGTGAACAAACCATGACACCGGCGGGCAAATGCTGTACACTTGATGCATAAAAATGTTCACATGAACATTATCAGGAGGTTGTGATGTCCACCGCATCGGCTTTTAATCCCACCAGCGGATCGCACATCTTTGATCCGTCGCTGATTCAGCACGCCCGCCCCTCTTTTATGGATCAGATGGGGCTGCCGCGTAACCGGCTTAAGGCGCATAAGTTGATCACCGACGGCATGGATGTCGGCATTGTCGAACGCGCCGCCACGATTCTGAAAGCGACGCCGATCGACATCGCGCAAATGGTCTCGATTGACCGTAACACCTACCGGCGCCGCGAGAAGTCCGGATCGCAGCTCTCGGTCGAACAGGGTGCACGCATCTATCAGGTGTTTGAAGTGCTGGATGCGGTGATCCAACTGTTCGCTGGCGATCCGGAAGTGGCGATGCACTGGATGTATCAGCCCGCACTGGCGCTCGACAACGCGCAGCCGATTAACATGCTCAGTACGCCCGCCGGCTGCGATGCGGTGCTGACGCTGATTGGTCGCCTGGAGCACGGAGTGATTGTCTGATGACACGACGGAAGGATCCGGCCGCACCCGTCAGGGTGTTCTATCGTATTGTCAAAGCGGAGTACGCCAGCCAGGCGTTTAACGGTGCTGGCGCAGAAAAATGGGGTGGCCGCTGGAATCCGCCCGGGATGAAAGCGGTTTACCTAAGCAGCTCTAAAGCGCTGGCGACGCTGGAACTGGTGGTGCACGCCGGGAAAACGCTGCTGGAGCAAAGCCGCTTTGTGGTGTTTACCGTGGCGGTACCGGAATCCGACATCATCGCCCTCGACAGCAGTAAACTGCCGGCCGGCTGGGAAAAATATCAGCAGCAGGAGGAGACGCAGGCCATCGGCGCGGCGTTTCTCGATCCGCACAACGGCTTTCCCCTGCTGATGACGGTGCCCAGCATCCTCACCGGCGAAGATAATGCGCTGTTTAACCCCGATCATCCGGGCGCGGCCGCGCTGATTGCCACAGCGACCTCCGCTCCCTTCGCCATAGATCGCCGTATCAAAGACGATCCGTAAACGGTCTAGCGGCACTGGCTGGCACAGTTTTGTACGCAAATCTGCGCCAGCGAGCCACAGCCGCCGCCGTTGTCATTCTTGCACTGCGATTGCTGCACGTAACAGTTCTGCTGACAGGAAGAGACATCACACTTCGCTGCTACCGGCGTGAGCTGCGGCAAATCCCCTTTTCTCTCCGGCTGCCACGGCGTTTGCGCCGCTGCGCTCAGGCTGCCCAGCAGCCATAACATCATTATCCATTTCATCATTCAGTCCTCGCAGGATGGATGTAGAGAGTATGAACGCTGGCCGGATGATTGCCAGCGTGAAACCTTTGGTTCACTTTCCCCCGGGTGATGCCCTGTTAAGGTGCAGCATCTGCGCCCATTGCCGAAGCAGCGCATGACCCAACCAGAATATAAATCATTATTTTCAATACTTTAACTCACTGCCATCCTGGCCCTGCAAGATGGTACAAAAGTTGCAGGGTTTAGGGTGCACAGTAAAGGAGACGGTAATGAAAGCGATTGTGATTGGAGCGGGTATCGGCGGCATGAGCGCGGCGCTGGCGCTGGAAAAAGCGGGTTTCAGCACCGCAGTGTATGAAGCGGTGAAAGAGATGAAACCGGTCGGCGCGGCCATCTCTATCTGGCCTAACGGCGTGAAGTGCCTCAATGCGCTGGGTCTCAAGGCACAGCTGCGCGCGCTCGGCGGCAATATGGCGTTTATGGCTTACAACGATGGCCACAGCGGCAGCACCCTGACCCGCTTCAGTTTGTCACCGCTGGTGCAGCAGGTCGGCGAGTATCCTTATCCGGTCGCACGCGCAGAGTTACAGGCGCTGCTGATCGACAGCTACGGCCGCGAACGCATCCGCTTTGGCAAACGCGTTGAACGGGTGGAGCAGCATGCCAGCGGCGTGACCGCCTGGTTTGATGACGGCAGCCAGGCTGAAGGGGATTTTATGGTGGCCGCCGACGGCACCCACTCGGTGATTCGTCATCACGTGCTGGGCGAACACGTCGAGCGCCGCTACGCAGGCTACGTTAACTGGAATGGCCTGGTCACCATCGATGAGAGCATCGCGCCCGCCGATCAGTGGACCACGTTTGTCGGCGAGGGCAAGCGCGTCTCGCTGATGCCGGTGAGCGGTAACCGCTTCTACTTTTTCTTTGATGTCCCGCTGCCGAAAGGGCTGGCGCAGGATCGCGCAACGGTGAAAGACGATCTGCGCGGCTATTTTGCCGGCTGGGCCGAACCGGTCCAGCGGCTGATCGCCAGCATTGACGCACAAACCACCAATCGCGTGGAGATTCATGATATCGAACCCTTCAGCCGCTTTGTCAGAGGGCGTGTGGCGCTGCTGGGGGATGCGGCACACAGCACCACGCCGGATATCGGTCAGGGCGGCTGTGCGGCCATGGAAGATGCGGTGGTACTGGCGCAAACCCTGACTGCACATTCGCTGGGCATTGAGGACGGCCTGCTGCGCTATGAGGCGCGGCGCGTCGAGCGCACCCGTGATTTGGTGCTGAAAGCGCGCAAGCGTTGTGATGTCACCCACGCCAAAGATGCGGCGGTCACCGCGGAATGGTATGCCGGACTGAAAGAGGAAACCGGCGAGCGCGTGCTGGCCGGCATGTGTGACACCATTGAAGGCGGTCCGCTGGGATAAGCGTGCAGGCCAGCCAGCTGCACCGCTGGCTGGCCCTTCGGTTACGGCGCGTTACGCCTCGTCGAGGCCGCGGTGTTTCAGCATCGGCCCGATGTCCGGCGCTTTACCGCGCCAGGCCAGCCACAGATGCTGCAGATCGCTGCTGTTACCGCGCGACAAAATCTGCTCACGGAAGCGCTGACCATTTTCGCGCGTCAGACCGCCCCGCTCGACAAACGCCTGATAACCATCGTCGGCCAGCATCTGCGTCCAGATATAGGCGTAATACCCGGCCGCATAGCCGCCACCCCAGATATGACGGAAGTAGCTGGAGCGATAGCGCGGCGGCACGGCACTCAGGGCAATATTCTCCGCCGCCAGCGCCTGCTGCTCAAAATGGCTGACATCCTGCGGATTATCGTGCGGTGACAGCGAGTGCCACTGCAAATCAAGCAGTGCCGCCGCCAGCAGTTCGGTCATGTCATAGCCTTTGTTGAATTTCGCGGCGCGCACCATTTTGTCGCGCAGCGCAGCGGGCATCGCTTCACCGGTCTGATAATGACGTGCATAGTGGGCAAATACCTGATCCTGACTGGCCCAGTGTTCGTTGATTTGCGACGGAAACTCGACAAAATCACGCGGTGTGGCGGTGCCGGACAGGCTGGCATAGCGCTGGGTGGCGAACAGGCCGTGCAGCGTGTGGCCAAACTCATGGAACAGCGTGATCACCTCATCCCAGCTGAGCAGTGCCGGCTGACCGGGCTGCGGCTTGCTGTAATTGCAGACGTTGTAAATCACCGGCCGGCTTTCCAGCAGCGTCGACTGGTCGACGAAATTGCCCATCCATGCGCCACCGCTCTTATTATCCCGCGTGAAGAAATCGGTGTAGAACAGCGCTAACGGTGCACCGTCGGCATCAAAAATCTCATAAACATTGACGTCCGGATGGTAGACCGGCAGATCGTGGCGCTGTTCAAAGCGAATGCCATACAGCTGGCTGGCACACCAGAACACGCCCTTTTCCAGTACAGTGTTGAGCTCAAAATAGGGGCGGATTTGCCCTTCGTCCAGCGCGTATTGCGCGGTGCGTACCTGCTCAGCGTAGTAATTCCAGTCCCAGGCGCGCAGCGTGAAGCTGTGGTTTTGATCGGCGATCAGCTGCTGAATATCCGCCGCTTCACGCCCGGCGCGCGCCGTCGCGGCGGGCACGATGTTGCGCATAAAGGACTGGGCGGCTTCCGGCGTTTTCGCCATCTGATCCTGCAGGCTCCATGCTGCGAAGCTGTCGAAGCCCAGCAGACTGGCCTGCTGCGCACGCAGTTGCGCCATGCGCGATACGATGGCGCGCGTGTCGTTGTCGTCACCCTGCTCGCTGCGCGTCAGCGCCTGCTGATACAGCGCTTCGCGCGTGGCGCGCACCGTCAGCGACTGCAGCACCGGCTGCTGGGTGGTATTTTGCAGAGGGATTAGCCATGCATCGTGCAGCCCGCGCGCCCCGGCGGCGTCCTTCGCCTGTGCCAGCGCCGCCGGCGACAGGCCGTCCAGCGCCGCCGCGCTGCTGACGGTATAAGCGGCGGCGTTAGTTGCCGCCAGCAGCCGGTTACCGAAACGCGTGCCCAGACTGGCCAGCTCCTGATTACAGGCGCGCAGTTGCGCTTTATCGCTCTCACTCAGGCTGGCGCCGGCCAGCTGAAAGCGTTGCCAGGTGACTTCCACCAGACGCATCGCTTCGGCATCCGGGCACTGCGAACCGCGCTGCTGATACACGCTGTCGAGCCGCGCAAACAGCGCCGGGTTAAGGTAGATTTCGTCATTGAGCGCCGTCAGCTGCGGGGTGATCAGCTCGTCAACCTGCTGGAGCCGCTCGCTGGTATTGGCTGAGGTCATCGCGGCAAAAACGGGGTACACGCGATTTAGCAGGCTACCGCTGCGCTCCAGCGCTTCATAGGTATTAGCAAAGGTTGCCGGCTCGGGGTTGCTGGCGATGGCCGCCACTTCCTGGCGCTTTTCGGCAATTCCGGCTTCCAGCGCCGGCAGGAAATGCGCTTCGTCGATCAGATCAAACGGCGGTGTCTGGTACGGCAACGGGCTGACGTTAAAAAACGGATTGGCACGTGAAGTCATTATCGCTCCTGATAATCAGCAACGCCGCAGCCACCTGCGGCGGGATGCTTTTATCCTGGCAGTTTCGTCGCCTGGCAACAACCTTGCGCGTGCGTATGGCTTTCCCGCTGCCACACGCACTTACCGTTGACCCAGGTTTGCGCGATGTTACGGTCATCACCCAGCGTCATCAGGACAAACAAACGCTGATGGATATCGTCGCTGTTGGCCATGCGCAGCTGCTGCAGTGGTGATACGGCAGGATCGATCACCACAAAATCTGCCTCTTTACCGGGGTTGAAGTTGCCGATTTTGTCATCAAGATCCAGCGCATGGGCGCCGCCCAGCGTAGCGTGGTAAATCGCTTCTGCAGCGCTGAGTTTGTACTGCTGCAGCTGCCCCACCTTATAGGCTTCACCCAGCGTCTGCAGCATATTGAAGGTAGTGCCGGCGCCAACATCGGTGCCCATGCCCATGCGCACGCGCTGCTGCCAGCGGCGTTTAAGATTGAACAGCCCGCTGCCGAGGAACAGGTTGGAGGTCGGACAAAAGGCCATCGCCGAGTCGGTGTCGTGCAGGCACTGCCATTCGCGATCCTCCAGATGCAGGCAGTGGGCAAATACGCTGCGTTTGCCGGTGAGCTGATGCTGGTGATACACATCAAGATAGCCATCATGGGCGGGAAACAGCGTTTTTACCCAGGCGATCTCCTGCTGATTTTCGCTGAGATGGGTATGCAGCCAGGTATCGGGAAACTCGTTTTTCAGCTGCTGCACTTTTTCCAGCAGCTGCGGCGATGAGGTCGGCGCAAAGCGCGGCGTCAGCGCATAACCGAGACGCCCGCGCTGGTGCCAGCGCTGAATCAGCTCACGCGTCTGCTGATAACTTTGCGCCGGCGTTTCGGTCAGTTCCGGCGGTGCGTGGCGATCCATCATCACCTTGCCGGCAATCAGCCGCATCTCCAGCTGTTCGGCGGCGCTGAACAGCGCGTCTACCGATTGCGGATGCACCGTACCAAACACCAGCGCAGTCGTGGTGCCGTTGGCCAGCAGCTGTTGCAGGAAAAACGCTGACATGCGCGCCGCGTGCGCCGCACAGTGGTACTGGCTCTCGACCGGAAAAGTGTACTGATTGAGCCACTCCAGCAGCTGTTCACCGAACGCGCCGATCATTTCGGTCTGCGGATAGTGAATATGGGTATCCACAAACCCCGGCAGGATCAGCTTGCCGCGCAGATCGATCACCTGCGTTGATTCAAGGTGTTGAAGTGCCGGCTGCCAGCGCTCCAGACTCACCACTTTGCCGTCGCGCAGCGTTAGCAGACCGTCTTCGAGGTAGCGTGCCTGGTCGGCGAGGCCATCGGGCTGGTCGGCCAGCGCGGGAAAATCAAAAAAACTGGCGCGCAGACGGGTTACAACGGAGTCAGACATGACGCTTCCTTCAGGGTGTAATGCAGGTTTCAGATAGATATAGCAAAGATATTGCAAACCGCATGCCAGGCAAGTCAACCCAACAATCACTTTAAATTCAGATAAATACCCAATTTCAGCGCGATTATCGTCGCAAAAATTGCAGGCAATCGTATGCGTAACCGATTGCCTGTTCGTGGTATTGCCTTTGCGCATTGTGCTGGCGTTTTACACCGGGAAAAGGTGCCTGATCGGGCACGATCATGGTGCAGGGCTGCACCGCAAACGTGCAGGAAAGATTCTGCAACACGCCGCTCACGCTTTTCATGAGCGCCGCTGCGGGGTTAATGCTAAGGTGTGGCAGAGAACCTGCAATCGTATAAGGAACAGTGAGATGATTATTTTTGTTACCGGTGCGACCGCCGGTTTTGGTCAAAGTATCACCCGCCGCTTCATTGCTACAGGTCACAAAGTGATCGCCAGCGGACGCCGTGCTGAGCGTTTGCAGGAATTAAAACAGGAACTGGGCGACAACCTGTACACCGTGCAGCTGGATGTGCGTAACCGCGCGGCTATCGAAGAAGCCATCGCCGCCCTGCCCGCCGAATGGCGTGATATCGATGTGCTGGTGAACAATGCCGGGCTGGCGCTGGGCGTCGAACCGGCGCATAAAGCCAGCGTTGAAGACTGGGAAAATATGATCGACACCAACAACAAAGGGCTGGTGTATATGACGCGCGCCGTGCTGCCTGCCATGGTAGAGCGCAACGTCGGTCACATCGTCAATATTGGCTCGATTGCCGGCAGCTGGCCGTACGCCGGCGGCAACGTGTACGGGGCAACCAAGGCGTTTGTGCGCCAGTTCAGCCTCAACCTGCGCACCGACCTGCACGGCACCGCGCTGCGCGTCACCGATATCGAGCCTGGCCTGGTGGGCGGCACCGAGTTTTCGAACGTGCGCTTCAAAGGTGACGATGGCCGCGCGGATGCGGTGTATGAAGGCACCACTGCACTGACGGCGGAAGACGTGACGGAAGCGGTCTATTGGGTGACCACGCTGCCGAAGCACGTCAACATCAACACGCTGGAAATCATGCCGGTGACGCAAACCACCGCCGGACTGAAAGTGTTCAAAGGATAAGCAAGCTGCGCGTGGCGGCCCGTCGGGTCGCCCTGCGCGGCCGGTTCAGGCCTTGCCCCAGCCGATAACGATAATCAGCATGCCGCTGAACGCCACCAGCGCACCGACCCAATCCCACGCACTCAGTTTGACGCCATCGACCAGCCGCAGCCAGATCAGCGCCGTTAACACATACACGCCGCCATAAGCCGCATATACCCGGCCGCTGGCTGCCGGATGCAGGGTCAGCAGCCAGACAAACAGCGCCAGGCTGGCTGCGGCCGGTAACAATAGCCAGGCGCTCATGCCGCGCTTCAGCCACAGCCACGGCAGAAAACAGCCGGTGATCTCGGCAATCGCAGTGATAAAAAACAGCAGCGCGGTTTTCACCAGCATACAAAGTCTCTCTGATCGTTAAACAAACCGCTCACCGCTGGTGAGCAAAGAAGCAGCGATGATATACTGGCAGACAGTGTTGTGACAGCCGCCCTGCGCGCTGTGCTGGAGTTAACGAAAGGAAATGACGATGAAAAAACTGTTTTCCGCCCTGCTGGCTACCACGCTGACTGCCAGCGTAATGCTGACTGCACCGCTGGCTGTCGCTAAGACGGATCGCCTGATTATTGAAGATGGCAACAACGCGGCCAGCAACGAGGCGGCGCGTCAGAGCAAAGAGCAGTGGAACGATACGCGCAACCTGCGTAACAAGGTGAATACCCGCGTGGAGAAAGAGTTCGACAAGGCAGACCGGGCCTTTGATACCCGCGACGCCTGCGAAAAAAGCTACAACGTTAATGCGTACTGGGAACCGAACACCCTGCGCTGCCTCGATCGCCGCACCGGCCGTCCGCTGGCGCCGTAATGCGCGCCAGCTGCTATAGTTTTCAC
Source organism: Type-C symbiont of Plautia stali (assembly GCF_059730935.1). Classification (NCBI taxonomy): domain Bacteria; kingdom Pseudomonadati; phylum Pseudomonadota; class Gammaproteobacteria; order Enterobacterales; family Enterobacteriaceae; species Type-C symbiont of Plautia stali. The sequence continues at coordinate 2,175,436 of NZ_AP035923.1, forward strand.
GGGAATGACGCAACAAGGAGTGAGTGATGAAAAAACGTAATGCAGTTGTGTTGCTAATGGCGCTGGCGTTACCGCTGGCGGTGCAGGCGTCCTGCGAAAGCGTGCGCGCCGACATCAGCAAAAAGATCATCAACAATGGCGTGGCGGAATCGGATTTTACGCTGGATATCGTGCCGAACGATCAGGTTGATCAGGCAGGCGGTCAGGTCGTTGGCCACTGTGAAAACGACACGCAGAAAATCGTTTACAAGAAAAACGGTCGCGATGCGGATAGCAGCGTGCCGGACAGCGCGGGCAGCTCGCAGGATGCTCCCGCACAGTAATCTCTTCGGGCGGCTTGCCGGCCGCCCTGCTTTATTCCGCCTCCGGCCGCTGACGCGGCATCAGCCACGCAATCCACAACGTCAGCAGCGCAATCAGCAATGCCACCACAAATACCCAGTGCAGCGAACTGGCAATCTGTCCGGTCCAGAAGTGTAACTGCTCCTGCGGCAGCGCCTGACGGCTCTCCGGTGCCATAATTTTCTGCATCGGATCGCTGGCCTGCGGCAGCCGCAGCGACAGGTTGAGATTGAGCACCGCGCCCATTATCGCCGTGCCGATGGCTGAACCCAGCATGCGGCTGAACATGATCGAGGCGGTGCAGATGCCGCGAATTTCATAGTGCGCATGATTTTGTACCGACACCAGAAAGGTGGTGCTGGTCATGCCCATCCCGGTGCCAATAACAAACGCTGTCAGCCCGGCCTGCATGATGCTGCTGTCGGCGCGCAGCAGCAGTAACAGCGCGCTGCCGGCAATCAGTAAAAACGCGCCGAGCTGCGCGGTAAAGCGATACGAGGTGATCAGCATCAGGCGCCCGCTGAGCGTACTGGCCAGCGGCCAGCCAATTGACATCATCGCCAGCGCGCTGCCCGCCTGCAGCGGTGTGCCGCCAGTAATGCCCTGAATCCACGTCGGCAGAAACGCGCTGATGCCCATCATGGTGGCCCCGATAATCAGGTTCCCGGCATTACCGGCCACAATCAGGCGGCTGCGCCACAGCGCCAGCGGAAACAGCGGCGCATCGGCGCGCTGCTCGTGATGTTTCAGCCGCCAGCCGGCCAGCAGCGCCAGCGCCAGGAACGGCACCAGCCAGAAACCCAGCGCTTCCGCCTGTAACAGCGCCACCAGCAGTGCGGTGACGCTGATCATCAACCAGCAGCTGCCGGTCAGATTCAGCGTTGCGCCCTGATGCTGTTCGCGCGCCGGCAGAAAACGCGCCAGCAGCAGCATTGAGAGCAGGCCAATCGGCACGTTTACCCAGAAAATCACCGACCAGGTAAAGTGCTGAACCAGCCAGGCACCGCTGAGCGGACCGATGACGGCCGCGACACCCCAGACGCTGGAGAGCCAGCCCTGCACGCTGGCGCGCTCGCGCGGCGAGTAAATGTCCGCCACGATGGTGGTGGTCAGCGGCATAATCGCCCCGGCGCCCAGCCCCTGAAAAGCGCGAAACACGATCAGCCACGTCATACTGTGGGCAAAACCGCACAGCACGGATCCCAGCAAAAACAGCGTTACGCCGATGAAAAATAATCGTTTGCGGCCCCAGATATCCGCCAGTCTGCCGTACAACGGGACGCTTACCGCCTGCGTAAGCAGATAAATAGAAAACACCCAGCCAAACTGCGCGAAACCGCCAAGATCGGCAATGATGGTTGGCATGGCCGTGGCCACAATGGTGACCTCAATGGCAGCCATAAACATCGCCAGCATGCAGGCAATCAGAATCCAGTGGCGATGTTCCGTTTGTAATTGTGCACTTTCAGTCATACGTCTCCCTTTTTCTTACAAGGCTAGTCGAAATTTCGCCGACTCAGTTTCCTCTGCGTGCGCCTATTTGTGACAATGTCACCTATCTTGATGAAAATTTTTTATTGTCGAGCGACACCTTATTTCATGCGGGTTTCGCTTAATTTTACCACTTTTGTATCTACCTGATTTTGCCGTGAAAACTGGCAATGATCATCAAGCGTTGCTATAGCTCTAAAGGCAGTTTCTGGTTTTTCACTATGAAAAAGCCGGGAAACAGTCATTTTAACTGCAATTTGACAGCGTGCTGGATTTTCGTCTGTGTATTGCACCGCATAACGCCGCTACGCTGAAAATAACGTCATAAAATCAATCGATTTTTTCAATCAGGGAGACGCACGCTATGCACAATGCATCGCTCGCCCGACGTGCCGGGCTGGCACTGCTCGCCATCGTGGTGGTGATAGCCCTGCTGGTGTGGGGATTAGGGCTGGATACGCTGCGCGACCGCAAGGTGGATTTACTTTACCTTGGGCAGCAACACCTGTACTTAGTGTTCTGGTCGATGTTATGCGCTTTACTGGTTGGCATCCCGAGCGGGATTTTGCTCAGCCGTCCCTTCGCCCGTCGCTGGGCTGAATATGTGATGCAAATCTTCAACGTCGGTAACACGCTGCCACCGCTGGCCGTGCTGGCGCTGGCGATGGTGATTGTCGGCATTGGCGATCGCCCGGCGCTGATCGCCTTGTTCCTCGCCTCGCTGCTGCCGATTGTGCGCAACACCTATGCCGGTCTGAGCGCGGTGCCGCCGTCGCTGATTGAAGCCGCCAACGGTATTGGCATGACCAAACTGCAGCGGCTGCGCCGGGTTGAACTGCCGAATGCGCTGCCGGTGATCCTCGCCGGGGTACGCATCGCGACCGCGATTAACGTCGGCACCGCGCCGCTGGCCTTTTTAATTGGTGCCAGCAGCTACGGCGAGCTGATCTTCCCTGGTATTTATCTCAACGACTTCCCGACGCTGATCCTCGGCGCAGTGGCCACCGCCCTGTTTGCCCTGATCCTCGACATGCTGCTGGCAGCATTGGGACGCGTCCTCAGCCCGCACTCTGCGGCTTAACCCGGAGCATGTAATCATGGCCACTGCTAATCTGCTGGCGCGCTGGGTCAAACGCACCGCGCTGGCCCTGACCGCCACCTTAACCCTCAGTCACGGCGCGCTCGCCGCCACGCCCATCGTAATGGCGACCAAAAGCTTTACCGAGCAACATATCCTGTCTGCGATGACGGTGATGTGGCTGCAAAAGAAAGGTTTTCAGGTCACCCCGAAAACCAACATCGCCACCACCATCGGGCGCAACGCGATGATCAATAAGCAGATTGATATGACGTGGGAATATACCGGCACCTCGCTGATTATTTTTAACCATATCAACAAGCCGATGTCCTCTGAAGAGGCGTACAAAACCGTTAAACAGCTGGACGCGAAGCTGGGACTGGTGTGGCTCAATCCCGCACCGATGAACAACACCTACGCGTTTGCCATGCAGCGCCAGCGCGCTGAGGCGGAAGGCATCAGCACCATGTCGCAGCTGGTGGCGAAGCTGGAACAGGTGCGCAACACCGATCCGGATCATAACTGGAAACTCGGTCTCGATCTGGAATTTGCCGGCCGCTCGGATGGTCTGAAACCGCTGCAGAAAGCCTACAACATGCCGCTGGATCGCCCGCAGATTCGTCAGATGGACCCCGGCCTGGTGTATAACGCGGTGCGCGACGGCTTTGTCGATGCAGGACTGATCTACACCACAGATGGCCGGGTAAAAGGCTTTGATTTGAAAGTACTGGAGGATGATAAGCACTTCTTCCCAAGTTACAACGTCACGCCGGTAGTGCGTCAGGATGTGCTGGAAAGCCATCCCGGCCTTGAGGCGGCGCTGAATGCGCTGTCGCCGCTGATCACCGATGAAGCCATCACCGAGATGAACAAGCGCGTCGATATCGATCACCAGTCGCCGCAGCAGGTGGCGCGTGATTTCCTCAAATCCAAAAACATGCTGTAAGGAGGCGCAATGGATACCCTGCATTACATCATGGATAACTGGAACACGCTGCTGGCGCTGACCTGGCAGCACACCTGGCTGGTGCTGGTGGCGGTAGGTTTTGCCATCCTCGTCGGCGTGCCGCTGGGCATTCTGATTGTCCGCTTCAAATGGCTGGCAACACCGGTGCTGGGCATCGCCACCATCGTGCTGACCATCCCGACCATTGCGCTATTTGGCCTGATGATTCCGCTCTTTTCACTGATCGGTCAGGGAATTGGCGCCCTGCCGGCGATTACCGCGGTGTTTCTCTATTCACTGCTGCCGATTGTGCGTAATACCCATACCGCGCTGGAAAACCTGCCGCCCGGGCTGCGCGAAGCCGGTCGCGGTATCGGCATGACCTTCTGGCAGCGCCTGCGCTGGGTGGAAATTCCGATGGCGCTGCCGGTGATTTTTGGCGGTATCCGTACCGCCGTGGTGATGAACGTCGGCGTGATGGCCATTGCGGCGGTGATCGGTGCCGGCGGCCTGGGCCTGCAACTGCTGGACGGCATCAGCGGCAGCGATGTGCGTATGCTGATAGCTGGCGCACTGATGATCTGTTTACTGGCGATTATTCTTGACTGGCTGCTGCACCGTCTGCAGTCGGCGCTGACTCCTAAGGGGATTCGATAATGATAAAACTGGAAAACCTGACGAAAACCTTTACGCAAAAAAACGGCACCACGTTCAATGCCGTCGACAACGTCAGCCTGGAAGTGCCTGCCGGGGAGATGTGTGTGCTGCTGGGCCCGTCCGGCTGCGGCAAAACCACCACGCTGAAGATGATTAACCGTCTGATCCCCGCCAGCAGCGGGCGGATTTTAATTAATGGCGAAGACACCAGCGGCCAGGATACTGTCACGCTGCGCCGCAACATCGGCTATGTGATTCAGCAGATTGGTCTGTTCCCGAACATGACCATTGAAGAGAACATTACCGTGGTACCGCGCATGCTGGGCTGGGACAAAAAACGCTGTCGGGAACGGGCGACGGAGCTGATGAGCATGGTGGCGCTTGACCCGACGAAGTTTCTGCATCGCTACCCGCGTGAGATGTCGGGCGGCCAGCAGCAGCGCATCGGCGTGATCCGCGCGCTGGCGGCGGATCCACCGGTACTGCTGATGGATGAACCGTTCGGTGCCGTCGATCCGATCAACCGCGAGGTGATTCAGAACGAGTTCCTCGATATGCAGCGCCAGCTGAAGAAAACCGTGATGCTGGTGAGTCATGATATTGATGAGGCGCTGAAGCTCGGTGACCGCATCGCGGTGTTTGGCCAGGGCAAAATCGTGCAGTGTGCCAGCCCGGACGAACTGCTGGCGCAGCCGGCCAACGAATTTGTCGGCTCGTTCGTCGGTCAGGACCGTACGCTGAAGCGTCTACTACTGGTGCAGGCGGGCGACGTCACCGATCAGCAGCCGACCATCACCGTGCAGCGCAGTACCCCGCTGCAGGAGGCGTTTGCGACCATGGACGACAACGACATGCGTTCGGTCACGGTGGTCGACGAAGATGGCAAACCGCTGGGCTTTGTCAAACGTCGTGAAGCGCGCGGCGCCTCCGGCCGCTGCGAGGAGATGCTGCACACCTTTAAGGTCACCGGCAAAGCGGAGGAGAACCTGCGCGTGGTACTGTCGAAGCTGTATGAACACAACACGGTATGGATGCCGATTGTCGATGAGGAAGGTCGTTACAGCGGCGAAATTTCGCAGGATTACATCGCGGATTACCTCAGCTCCGGCCGCACGCGCCGTCGTCTCAACCCGTAACCCCGACCGAACCGCGCCACGGAGGGCGCGATTCTCCAGGTAAATTGTGCGTCAGTTGCTCTCTTCGACCGCGCCGACCGCCGCAACCGTTTTAGCTTCATTCGGCAGCACCACGTTCAGCAGCATGGCGAGAATCCCGCCGGTGGTGACCGCATGACCAAACAGGTTGCTGACCAGCGGCGGAAACTGTTTCAGCACGTCCGGAACCGCTTCCACCCCGAGGCCAATGCCAAACGACACCGCCACAATCAGCATCTCACGCCGCCCCAGTGGGGCCTGAGTCATCACGCGAATACCGGCGGCGACCACACTGCCAAACATCACCAGCGTTGCCCCGCCCAGCACCGGCGGCGGAATCTGCTGTAGCAGGTTGCCGACCAGCGGGAAGACGCCCAGCAGCACCAGCATCAGGCCAATCACCATCCCCACGTAGCGACTGGCGACGCCGGTCATCTGAATCACCCCGTTGTTCTGCGCAAAGGTGGTATTGGGAAACGCCGAGAACAGTGCCGCCAGCAGGCAGCTGAGGCCATCGGCCAGAATCCCGCCCTGCAGCCGACGCTGAAACCCGTCGCCTTCCAGCGGCTGGCGTGAAATAAGACAGTTGGCGGTCAGATCGCCCACCGCCTCAATCACGCAGATCAGCGAGACCAGCGCGATCGGCACAAACAGCGTCCAGCTAAAATCAAAGCCAAAATGCAGCAGCGAAGGCAGCACCAGCCAGTGCGTCTCCGCCATCGGCTTCAGCGGCAGATGACCGCTCAGCGCCGCCGCGATGCAGCCCGCACCAATGCCGGCGACCACCGCCACCAGCCGCGCCCAGCGCGAGTGGGAACGGTTAAGCACGATAATCACCAGCAGGGTCAGCGCCCCCAGCGCCAGATTACCCGGCGCACCAAAATCGCGGGCGTTATGCCCGCCCGCCCAGTCGGTAATACTGACTTTTATCAGGCTGATACCAATCAGGGTGATCACCGTACCGGTCACCACCGGGGTCAGCACTTTACGCAGCGGTGTGATGCAGCGGCTAATCAGCATCGGGATCAGCGCCGCCACCAGGTTGCAGCCGAATATCATGGCGAGGATCGCCTGCGGTGAACCGCCCTGCGCTTTCACCGTCATCCCCGCAGAGAGAATGACGCCGAGAAAGGCGAAGCTGGTGCCCTGCAGACAGATCATGCCTGCGCCAATGCCGCAGAAACGGCGCGCCTGCAGAAAGGTGCCGAGTCCGGAAACCAGCAGCGACATGCTGATGAGATACGGGATCCAGGCCTGTAACCCCAGCACGGAACCGATAATCAGCGGCGGCGTGATGATACCGACCACGCTGGCCAGCACGTGCTGCAGGGCGGCAAAGAACGCCGGTGCAGGACCGATGCGGGCATCCAGCCCGTACAACAAACCTTTCTCTTCTTCTGGGTGCGACATAGCAGGGCTCCGGCAAACGATTTATCAGTTTGCCTGATGCATGAAACGCGCCAGGGCGACAGCGGACAGGGAAAATTCAGGACAGATGATTGAATATAAAAAGGTTTACGGCATAAAAAAAAGCAGCCGCTCCTGAAACTCCGGATTCAGCTGCGTGCGATATGCCGCATTTTGTTTCATCAGGCGGCGGGCTTTGCACTCTCGCTGTGCAGCGCATCACCCCCGAGTAACGTAATATCCAGATAACCACTCAAATCACGCTGTTCGGCGCGCGGCAGATAAGGCAGTTCACCCAACAGCGGCGCGTTCAGCTTATCGCGCAGAACATCAATGATTTCAGCATAGTGCGCCAGTCCGGGATTGATGCGATTGGCGACCCAGCCCGCCAGCGTCAGGCCATCGGCGGCAATCGCTTCGGCGGTCAGTAAAGCGTGGCTAATGCAACCCTCTTTAATGCCCACCACCAGCACCACCGGCAGTTGCGCCTGCTGCACCCACTGCGACAGCGGCCGTAAGTCGTTCATCAGGCTGCGCCAGCCGCCCGTGCCTTCCACTACCACGCGTGCAGCGCGATCCTGTAAGCCAGCCAGTCCGCGATTGAGTAACGGATAATCGATGCGCTGCGCCGGGCTGGTGCTGATTTCATCCTCTTCCAGCGTCACGGGATTGACGTCGCTGTAGCTCAGCGTCAGGCCGGAAGCCTGCTGCAGCAGTACGGCATCTTTATTACGGAGCCCTTCCGGCGTGTGCTGCGCGCTTTTGGCAACCGGCTTGTAGCCAGCGGCACACAGATTCGCTTTGGCAAAGCACTGTAACAGTGCGCGGGAAACCACGGTCTTACCCACCGCGGTGTCGGTACCGGTGACAAAAATCGTTTTCACCTTTCTCCTCCTTCATTAAAGCGATGTGTAACCTGCAAAGGAGGCAGTTTAAGGATTTGTCCCAGGCGAGAGCTTGCGTTAGCGCAAACTTAAGGCGGGCTGGCGTTAGCCCTGCAACAGTTTTATCAGTAAATGGCCGCTATAGAGCGCGTCTTTGATCAGCGCCGCGCCGCCCAGCGTGCCGGGATCGTTGAAAGCCGCGGGGGTTAGCTGGATAGCGTGACTGTATGCCGGCAGGGCCTGCTGGCGAATGGTGCTGCTGACTGCCGGGAACAGCACGTCCGCCGCCTGGTTAAGCGGTGAACCGATAAGAATTTGTTGAGGATTAAAAATGTTGACCATCATCGCCAGCATGCGTCCGATATGATGACCGACGCCGGCAATGACGTCACGCGCCAGCCGGTCGCCCTGCTGCGCAGCGGCACACAGCGAGGCCAGCGTCAGCGGCTGCTGGTGCAGCTGGCTGTCCGGCTGCGACGATAAACGCTGTGCCGCCAGCTGCAGCAGGCTGCCGGTGCTGGCCACCGTTTCCAGGCAGCCATGGTTGCCGCAGTAACACTGCTGGCCGTAAGGATCGATCTGCGTATGACCGATCTCCACCAGCGCGCGTCCGCTTTTGTGCAGCAGCTGGCCACCGCTAATCACCCCGGCGCCCACCGTTTCGTCAATAACAATCTGAATCACGTCCTGCGCACCCCGTGAGGCACCAAACAGCGCCTCTGCCAGCGTCCATGCGGAGATATCGTGCTGGACGAATACCGGCAGCCCGGTGCGCTGCGCCAGGGTTTCGCCCAGCGGCATATCCTGTACGTCATAGCCCGGCATACGGTGCACCACGCCGGAGGCGGCGTTGATCAGTCCCGGCAGGGTAATGGCGATAGCGGTCAGACGCTCAAGTTTTTGCTGATGGCGAATAAAAAAGGCGTTGACCAGCTCCTGCAGCGTCTGCAGTAGCGGCGTGTCGGCGCTGGCGGGCAGCGGCAGGCGATCTTCCTGTAGCGCGCGGCTGCTGAGATCGCGCAGCGTCAGGGTGATGAACCCCGGCTGGAGGCGAACAGCCAGATAGTGCCAGGCCAGGGTATCGAGGATCAGCCCTATCGCCGGCCGTCCGCGACTGCCTGGCTCCTGAAACTCGGTCTCCTGCACCAGATGCGCATCCAGCATTTCGCGCACAATTTTGGTGATGCTGGCCGGGGCCAGCTGGGCACGTTTCGACAGCTCAATCCGCGAAATCGGACCGTAATGGTCAATCAGACGATACACTGCACCGGCATTGGTCTGTTTTATTTGGTCAATATGGCCAGGCTGACTGTCCAGATTCACGCCCTGCTCCCGGATATTTTCGCGCTTCTAAATAAACAGCAGCTATGGTGATGCAGATTGGCGCGCAGCGTCAAATATTTGATTAGAAATGTGATTTATCGCACACAAAGAACGCGGTTTTCTGTACCCGCGGGTTCATTCCTCGGCATTGTGCAGCAGCAGCGCCATCATATTGCTCATCTGCGCACTCGGCTGGCGCAGCGCTGACCACACCAGCCACACCTCAGAAATGGCATCGCTTTCCTGTAGCGGAATCCAGGCGACTTCCGCCAGTCGCGCGCGGGCAAACGAGGCGGGTAAAATCGAAACGCCCAGCCCGGTTGCCACCAGACCGAGTATCGTCATGGCTTCACCCACTTCCTGGGTAATGTAAGGTTTGATTTGGTAGCGATGCAGCAGCGCCAGAATTTCACCGTACAGGGCCGTGCCGCCCTGCGCATCAAAGAAAACAAAAGGTTCGCTGGCTAACGCCCGGATGCTAATCGACGTCGTCTGTGCCAGCGGATGGGCGTGGTGCACCACCGCGCACAGCGGTTCACGCAGTAACAGGCGATGCTGAAGATCCTCCGGCAGCGGCGTATTGCGCATGACGCCCAGGTCGAGTCGCCCCTCGTGCAGCGGTGCCAGCTGCTGCCGCGTGTTGTACTCCTGCATCTGAATATGCACGTCCGGCCAGCGCTGCCGATAGTGATACAGCGCATCCGACACCAGTCCGGTAAACGGCGCCGAGGAGGTAAAGCCGATGCGCAGCTCTCCCTGCTGACCGTGATGAATGCGCGCCGCGCGCCCGGCCGCCTGTTCCACCTGCAATAAAACCGCGCGCGCATCCTGTAAAAACGACTGGCCGGCCGGCGTGAGCTGTACGCTGCGATTAGTGCGGGTCAGCAGCTGCGCGTCCAGCGCCTGTTCCAGTTGCAAAATCTGCTGACTGAGCGGCGGCTGAGAAATGTGCAGCCGCTGTGCGGCGCGGCCAAAGTGCAGCTCTTCCGCAACGGCAATAAAGTAGCGCAGATGGCGCAGCTCAATCATCATATCTTAAACGTCTCATTTGAGATTATTAATATATTGTACAACCTATTTAGCCTTTCCTACAGTACTCAGACATTTGCTGAATTGAGGATGTACTGTGAGTCGCTCTTCCCAGGCTGTGACGCTTGATGAGGACAGCTTGTCCACGAAGCCTGTCACCGCCGATACCGCTACTGAATGGATTGAACGTGGATCGCCGCAGTTTATGCGCGTGACGCTGGCGCTGTTCTCTGCCGGTCTTGCCACTTTCGCCCTGCTCTATTGCGTACAACCGATCCTGCCGGTGCTGTCACAGCAGTTTGGCGTGACGCCTGCCGAAAGCAGTATTTCGCTGTCGCTCTCCACCGGGCTGATGGCGCTGGGCCTGCTGTTCACCGGCCCGCTGTCAGATGCGATTGGGCGTAAATCGGTGATGGTGACCGCGCTGATGCTGGCGGCGATTTGTACGCTGATCTCCGCCACCATGAGCAGCTGGCAGGGGATTCTGCTGATGCGCGCGCTGACCGGTCTGTCGCTCAGTGGCGTCGCGGCGGTGGGCATGACTTACCTGAGCGAAGAGATGCATCCGCGGGTCATCGCCTTCTCCATGGGGCTGTACATTAGCGGCAACTCGATTGGCGGCATGAGCGGTCGTTTACTCTCCGGTGTGCTGACCGACTTTTTCTCGTGGCGTATTGCCATTGGCGTCATTGGCTGCTGCGCGCTGGCTGGCGCGCTGATGTTCTGGAAAATTCTGCCTGCGTCGCGCCATTTTCGCCCTGCCTCACTGCGGCCACGCAGTCTGCTGATCAACTTCCGCCTGCACTGGCGCGACAAAGGGTTGCCGCTGCTGTTTGCCGAAGGCTTTCTGCTGATGGGCGCGTTTGTCACGCTGTTTAACTACATCGGCTACCGTTTACTGAGCGCGCCGTGGTCACTGAGCCAGGCGGTGGTCGGGCTGATGTCCGTGGTGTATCTCACCGGTTCGTGGAGTTCGCCGAAAGCCGGCGCGATGACCAGCCGCTTTGGTCGCGGTCCGGTGATGACGGGCGCTACGGCGATCATGCTGGCCGGTCTGCTGCTGACCGCCTTTAATTCGCTGTGGCTGATTCTGCCGGGCATGATGTTGTTCACTGCCGGCTTCTTTGCCGCCCATTCGGTGGCCAGCGGCTGGATTGGACCGCGCGCGCGCCGGGCGAAAGGCCAGGCATCATCACTTTACCTGTTCAGCTACTACGTGGGCTCCAGCGTGGCCGGCACCCTCGGCGGCGTATTCTGGCACCGCTACGGCTGGCCGGGCGTGACCCTGTTTATCAGCGCCCTGCTGGTGCTGGCACTGCTGGTTGGCCTGAGTTTACAGGGCCGCAAACTGTAATACCCTTCATCGTTAGCGCGGGACCTCAGCGTCCCGCCTGCTCCGCTGGATTCGAATAATAAGGCATTCGCACCGTACCACTTAAAACAAAATAGCAATTCATCGCTATAATTCGTTCTATTCCAATAATACATAGACTTATTTTTTACACAGCAATGAGGTAGTCAGATGGAGCTTTACTATTATGTCGATAAGCATGCCGGTTATAACGACAATCATGTGGTGCATGCGAAGGGCTGTCCGTTCCTGCCATCCGACGGCGGTCGTCGTTTTCTGGGGACTTTTTACACGCCCGGGGCCGCAATCCAGCAGGCGCGTAAATTTTACGCCACTGCGTTGGGCTGCGAACAGTGCTGCCCGGTGGGCGTAAAAAAAAATCCGACCCACAACTTTAGCGTGGCACTAAAGCATATGGCGTGACTCTGATAATCCTGGTCTGAACCGCACCCGTCTACACGGTACCCGCCCTCAGCACGGCTAAGCGATTTTTCTATTACAGAAACACCTGACTTAGCCTGTGCTGGTACGGCAGACTCGCGGGCCGGCAGCACGCTGGCGCAGCAGTTCCCCATAACCGCAGGCTATTTACCACGCTCAGCGCGATAAGAAATATTCAGTGATAAAACCCCGGTTAACGGTTTTCATCGGCTGACTAATGCTCCACAATAGCGGAAATTTGTGATCGAGGTCACTTTACCGGGTGCGTTCCTGCCCCCCTCACTCGTCGTTTAGCCGATTTGAATTCAATGCAATCAACAACCGTTTCCCGTAAAACAGCCTGGCTGCGTGTGGTGCTGCTGGCTATCGCTGCTTTTGTCTTCAATACCACCGAATTTGTGCCGGTTGGCCTGCTGTCGGACATCGCCAGCAGCTTTGCAATGAAAACCGCTGATGTCGGTATCATGCTGACCATCTATGCCTGGGTCGTGGCGCTGTTATCGCTGCCGTTAATGCTGCTGACGCGCAACGTCGAGCGCCGCCTGCTGCTGGCCATCCTGTTTATTCTGTTTGTTGCCAGCCACCTGTTATCGGCCGTGGCGTGGGATTTCACGTCGCTGGTGCTGTCGCGCATTGGTATTGCGCTGGCGCATGCGGTGTTCTGGTCGATCACCGCCTCGCTGGCGATTCGCGTTGCGCCGGCCGGCAAGAAAACCCAGGCGTTGAGTATGCTGGCCACGGGCACGGCGCTGGCGATGGTGCTGGGCGTACCGATTGGTCGTATTGTGGGTCAGTATCTGGGCTGGCGTACCACCTTTGGTATGATCGGCCTGTCAGCGCTGGTACTGCTGATTATGCTGGTGCGGATACTGCCGCGCCTGCCGAGTGAGCACACCGGTTCACTCAGCAGCGTGCCGATGCTGTTTCGCCGCCCGGCGCTGGTGGCGATGTACATTCTGGTCACCGTCGTGGTGACCGCGCACTACACCGCTTACAGCTATATCGAGCCGTTTATGCAGGTGGTAGCCAGCGCTGATGAGAACTTCACCACCCTGTTACTGCTGCTGTTCGGCTCAGCCGGCATTCTGGGCAGCATTCTGTTCAGTACGCTGGGCAATAAATTCCCGTCCGCGCTGCTGATCGCCGCCATTGCGCTGATTACCCTGTGTATGGGTCTGCTGGTGTTTGCTGCGGTACGCCCGGCAGCGATTACCGTGCTGTGTATTATCTGGGGAATGGCAATGATGATGATCGGCCTGGCGATGCAGGTGCGCGTGCTATCGCTGGCACCGGACGCCACCGACGTCGCCATGTCGCTGTTTTCCGGTATTTATAACATCGGTATTGGCGCAGGCGCGCTACTCGGTAACCAGGTCAGTCTGCATCTGCAGATGGCAGACGTGGGCAACGTGGGCGCAATTATTGGTCTGGCAGGAGTGTTCTGGTGTATCGCCATTTTCCGCCGTTATCCGCAGCTGCGCTCCAACGGCTAGTGCGTTTCACAGGCAGCGGCGCCCCTGGCGGCACCGCTGCTGACATGGCCGGCTAAGGCAGGAAAAACATCGGCTGCAGGGCTTTGCTCACCGGGCTGTTGTCGGGATTTGATGGCATCAGGTCACGCATTGACGCCCACCAGCGCTGACACACCTCGGTTTGCGCCACGGCCTGCCAGCGCGCTTCGGATTCAACCTCGACGCTGGCAAACAGCAGGTTGCGTTCAGCATCCAGCCAGATCGCGTAGTTATGCGCGCCATGTGCTTTCAGCGTCCGTTCCAGCTCCGGCCAGATCGGCGTGTGACGGCGCTGATACTCCGCATGGCAGTGCGCATAGACCTGCATGACGAACGCTTTACGCAACATCACTGCGCTCCGCCTGCAGCGCCGCCGGCCACGGCTTCACGTTAAAGCGCTCGCCCAGCGCAATCAGCTGTTCGGTGGTGATGCTCTGACGAATGCCGCCCATCGACAGCGCCATGACCACCACCTGCGATGACTTCTCAGCGGTATCAATCAGACCAAAGGTTTCGTCGAGCGTCGGTCCTGCGCCAAAGATTCCGTGGAAAGGCCACATCACCAGGCTATGACTGGCCATCGCTTCTGCCGTCGCCTGACCAATGCCATCGGTACCCGGTACCATCCAGGGCAAAATGCCGACGCCATCGGGGAACACCACCAGGCACTCGGTGCTGCCCTCCCACAGCAGGCGGGTAAAGCGCGCCGCATCCAGATCCACCACATAGCTGAGCGCCATAAAGTGGGTGGCGTGACAGTGCATAATCACCCGGTCCGCGCCGTGGCTCAGTGCCTTGCGTACGCTGTGTGACTGAAAGTGCGCCGCCAGCTCGGACGTTGGCAGCCCTCCGTTGCTGAGCCCCCAGTGAATTTTGTACGACAGCCCTTTGTCATCTACCTGCAGCAGCACCAGACTGTCTGACGGATCGAGCTGCACGTTGCGAAAGAACTTCCCGGAGCCGGTCACCAGGAACCAGTCGTTGGCCAGCGCGGGGGCCGGCTTGCTCAGTTCAATACAGCGCGGTGCCGGATAAAAATCGCTGGCATACGCGCTGACCTCTTCCGGCAACAGACGCAGACTGACGTTGCCGCCGTTACGTTCATCCCAGCCTTTCAGCCACATGTCACTGGTGGCTTTAACCATGTCGCGCACAAACCACGCGGAGAGAATTGTTTGCATGAATCGATTCCTTAACGTTGACGCAGCACGTGTTGTTCGTAGTGACGGACTTCGCTTAGCCAGCTGGCATCGGCTGGCACATCGTGGCGCAGGCACCACGCTTCCCATACCGCCTGCCACGGCAGCGACTTCTGCTCTTCAAGCAGCGCCAGACGGGCGGTGAAATCCCCATCACGCTCCCGCTGACGCAGCTGTTCGCCCGGCTCCAGCAGCGCCCGCAACAGGGCTTTTTGGGTATTGCGCGTGCCGATCACCCAGGCGGCAATGCGGTTGATCGAGGCATCGAAGAAGTCGAGACCGATGTGCACCCTGTCGAACAATTTTTGTCGGGCGATCTCACTGGCAATCGCCTGGGTTTCATCATCCAGCAGCACCACGTGATCGCTGTCCCAGCGGACCGGACGGCTGACGTGCAACAGCAGGCGCGGCACAAACAGCATGGCGCTGGAGATTTTGTCGGAGATCACTTCGGTAGGATGGAAGTGGCCGGCATCCAGCGTCAGCGCGGTCTGGCGGCTGGTGGCGTAACCGAGGCAGAACTCACTGGAACCCACGGTGTAACTCTCCGCGCCAATGCCAAACAGTTTGCTTTCTACCGCATCAATGTGGTGCTGCGGATTCAGCGGTTCGCGGATGATCTCATCCAGCGCGCTGGCGAGACGCTGGCGCGGCGCGAGGCGATCGACGGTGAGATCTTTCATGCCGTCCGGCACCCAGATATTCATGACTGACGGCGTGCCCAGCTGCTCGCCGAACCAGGCGGAAATACGGCGGCTGGCGGTGCAGTGGTCGATCCAGAACTGGCGAATGCCCGTATCGGCATGCGACAGCGTAAACCCGTCTGCACTGAGCGCATGAGAAAAACAGGTTGGGTTAAAATCCAGCCCCAGCTGCCTGCTTTTCGCCCACTCCAGCCAGTTGCTGAAGTGCTGCGGCTCAATCGCATCACGTTCTACCGGGCGGTCGCTCTCAAGGTAGATGGCATGCAGGTTGAGGCGTTTGGCACCGGGAATCAGCGACATCGCTTTGTCGAGATCGGCACGCAGTTCAACCGCGTTGCGCGCCCGCCCCGGATAGTTGCCGGTCGCCTGAATGCCGCCGGTGAGCGCCCCCTGCGGATTCTCAAACCCACGTACATCGTCGCCCTGCCAGCAGTGCATCGACACCGGAATGGTATCCAGTTGTGCCATCACCTGTTCCACATCCACCCCGATGGCGGCGTAGCGTTGTCTGGCCAGTTCAAAGGCCTGTTCAATCAGCTTTGTCATATGCAAGTTCCTTAGCAGGTAGGCTCAGCGCCGCAAAGCGAGCCTGATGGGCCGCAAAGACGCTGTGATTCAGCGGGATAAATTTTTCTAACGGGAAATTGTGGCGAATGCAGCGGCGTAAATCGGCCACGTCGCGCAACTCACCCAGCGCGATCAGCTGGCAGCCGATGTTGCCCAGCGTCGAGGCTTCCACCGGGCCGGCAAACACCGGCAGCTGGCAGGCATCGGCGCACAGCTGGTTAAGCAGCGGATTCTGGCAGCCACCACCGACGATATGTAACTGGCGCAGCGCAGTGCCACGCAGGTGGCTAAGCTCCTGCAGCGTCTGCGAATAGAGCAGCGCCAGGCTGTCAAAGATGGTGCGCGCCAGTGCCGCCGGGCTGTGCGGCACGGGCATCGCCTGTTCGGCGCAGGCGTTCTGGATCTCCTGCACCATACTGGCCGGATTAATGAAACGGTGATGATTAGGGTGAATCAGGGCGCGGCAGGCCAGTTCCCGCGCGGCGTCGGCAATCAGCGCAGTGAGATCGCTGATGTGCAGTTCGCTGCACACCCGCTGCAACAGCCACAGGCCCATGATGTTTTTCAGCACCCGATAGCCTTCCGCACCACCCTCATTGGTCAGATTAGCCTGCAGCGCCGCCTCGCTGACGCAGGGCTGCAGGCTTTCGATGCCGATCAGCGACCAGGTGCCGGAGCTGAGATAGGCAGCATCGTCCTGCTCCAGCGGCGTGGCCAGCACCGCGCTGGCGGTATCATGGGTGGCGACGGCGATCACCGGGATGCGCTGGCCGCTGGCATTGCGCCAGTAACCGACGGTATTGCCCGGCGCACGCGGCGTGCCGAACCAGCTGGCGTCTGCGCCCGCCCAGGCCAGCAGCTCGCGATCCCATTCGCCGCTGTGGATGTTGAGCAGCTGGGTGGTGGTGGCGTTGGTGTATTCCCAGTTGAGTTCACCGGTCAGGCGATAGTGCAGATAATCCGGAATCATCAGCGCGTGCTTCACCTGCGCCTGCCAGTCCGGTTGCTGCAGATGCAGCGCGCGCAGCTGATACAGCGTGTTGAACGGCAGAAACTGAATGCCGGTGCGCTGATAGAGCGCCGGTTTCCCGAGTTCACGCATCGCCCGGGCCATCAGGCCGTCGGTGCGTTTATCACGGTAGCTGACCGCTTCGCCTACCCGCTCGCCGTGCGCGTCCAGCAACACCAGATCCACGCCCCAGGTATCAATACCAAGGCTGTCCGGCACAATGCCCTCCTCATCCAGCTGCTGCAGTCCGGCGCGGATCTCCTGCTCCAGCCGGTCCAAATCCCAGCAGTCATAATCGCCGCGCTGCACGCGCGGGTTGGCGAAACGCCGCACTTCGCGCAGGCTGAGCTGCTGACGGTCAGCCTGCCAGCTGGCCAGCATGATGCGGCCACTGGATGCGCCTAAATCGATGGCAACAATATTACGCAGACTCATGGCGAGTACTCCCTGTGAAGACATGGCGACAGAGTAGAAATCCTGCGCCGCAGACACCTTCCCGCGAGTGCCAGCGGGTCATCACCGCTGGCAGGTTTGCAAAGGTGTTCGTGAGAGAGCTCACAGAACCGCATAACGGCAGAGTTGTGAGCCTTGCCGCAATTCCATCAATCACTTAGGCGATCTTGAATAATTGGCGATTTTCCTGCGCTGCCCGGTGCAAAATTCAAGGTAAGGTGGCAGGCGGCTGCGTAGACTCGGTTACGGTTTTGTTAACTGAGGGCGCATGATGACGGTATTACACAGTGCTGATTTCTTTCCGGCCGGAGATTACACGATAGCCATTGAGCCACGTGTGCCGCAGTCGGCGTTTCCGGAGCATCACCATGATTTTCATGAAATTGTGCTGGTGGAACAGGGCTCGGGCATCCACGTATTTAATGGTCAGCCGCAGGCACTCAGCGCCGGCTGCGTCTGTTTTGTACGCGATCACGATCGCCATCTGTACGAGCAAACCGACAATCTGTGCCTGACGAATGTGCTGTATCGCAGTCCGGCGGCGTTCCGCTTCCTGTCCGGCCTGCAGGCGCTGCTGCCGCGCGAACAGGACGGCCAGTATGTTTCACACTGGCGAATTAACCATAAAGTGATGGCGCAGGCGCTGCAGCTGGTGACGCAGATGAAGCAGCCGGCCAGCTGGTCGCTGGAACGTCAGGCGCAGCAGGAACAGCACTTTTTGCAGCTGCTGGTGCTGCTGCGCGAGGCGGCGCACAACGATCAGGCGCAGGACCAGGATGCCCGCCTGCACCGCTTGCTGGACTGGCTGAATGCGCACTACAGTGAGGAGATTGCGTGGGAAGCGCTGGCCGATCGCTTCTGTTTGTCGCTGCGTACCCTGCATCGCCAGATGAAGCAGCAGACCGGCAGCACGCCGCAGCGCTATCTCAATCGGCTGCGTTTATTGCAGGCGCGGCACCTGTTGCGCCACAGCGAGATGCGCATCACGGACATCGCCTATCAGTGTGGGTTTGGTGACAGTAATCACTTCTCCACCCTGTTCCGGCGGGAATTTGGCTGCGCGCCGCGCATGGCGCGCCAGCAGATGGGGTAACCGGAGGGCTGACATGCCGCTGTTACTGACGCGCGAGGATTACTTCCCGGCCAGCAATTTGCCTATAGCCGTGGCAGAACGCATGCCGCAGCCCTCTTTCCCACCGCACCGGCATGAATTCAGCGAGATTGTGATTGTCTGGCGCGGTAATGGCCTGCATATCCTCAACGATCGGCCGTGGCTGATCACCTGCGGCGATGTGTTTTACATCCGCGACAGTGATTGCCACAGCTTTGATAGCGTCAACGACCTGGCGCTAGACAATATTCTCTACTGCCGCGATCGCTTCAGCCTGGCGCTCGACTGGCAGCAGCTGCTGCCGCCACAGGATGAAGAGACACCCGCCAGCTGGCGTCTGACCACGCGCGGCATGGCGCTGGCGCGCGGCGTCATCAGCCAGCTGGAGCGCGAAAGTCGCAAAAGCGATTCGCTATCGATTCAGCTGTCGGAAGCACTGTTTTTGCAGCTGGCACTGATATTGCGCCGTCACGGCTACGCCGCCGATCGCCCGTGGGTGCTGCCAGAGGGCGAACAGCTCGATCTGCTGATGTCGGCGCTGCTCGGCGATATCAGCCGCCCCTTCGATCTGTCCCATTTCTGCCAGCAAAATCAGCTCAGCGAACGGTCGCTGAAACAGCTGTTCCGTCAGCAAACCGGCATGACCATCGGCCACTACCTGCGTCAGCTGCAGCTGTGTCAGGCAAAATATCTGTTGCGCACGCAGGCATGTCTGATTAGCGAAGTGGCGGCACGCTGCGGGTTTGATGACAGCAACTACTTTTCCGTGGTGTTTACGCGCGAAACCGGATTAACGCCCAGCGCATGGCGTCAGCGTTTTTTGTCGCCGCGCGAACCGATGGCAGACAAAGAAAAAGCCTGACGCGCGCAGAGACGCGTCAGGCGGTGCGGTGTTAAGCGTTATCAGGCGGCCATACCGAGACCGACAATGTTTGCCGCGATAATGATCACCACGCAGCCAATCGATAACACGCTCACCGGTCGACGCCCCACCGATTTCCACTCCTTCAGCACCAGTCCCACCAGGCCGCCGCACAGCACGTACAGGCTCATGTGCAGCATCCAGCTAACGAAGTCGTACTGCGGAGGAATTTTTGCGTGGCCCCAGGCATAGAAGAAGAACTGCAGATACCACATGGTTCCCCCCAGCACGGCGAAAGCAATGTTGGCGATCAGCAGCGGTTTTGCTACGGAAAAGTCACGGCGCAGCGAAAGCTCCGGCTTCACCGCCAGGCGGATAAAGCAGTACGCGAGGTTGATCAGCGCGCCACCGCCCATGATCACCACGTAACTCGGCAATGCCACATACAGCGGATTGATGCCCAGACTGGCAGCGGCTTCATGCATCGGCTTCGCCGCATCCATGGCAAACGACATGCCAGCCGAGAAGATGCCGCACAGCACCGCCAGCACCAGGCCTTTCTTCAGGTTGAAATCTTCGGCGTTAATCCCCAGCGCCCGCTCCTTTAGCAGCCCGGCGCGCGACACAATCGCCACACCCAGCAGCGCAACCAGTACGCCCAGCAGCGTCATCCGGCCGCCGGCGGAGCTGAACAGTTCAACGAATCGGCCCTGCAACAGCGGCGTCATCAGCGTCCCCACCACCAGCGTAATGCCAATGGCGATGCCAATCCCCATCGACATCCCCAGATAGCGCATGGTGAGGCCATAGTTGATGTTGCCGATACCCC
Organism: Type-C symbiont of Plautia stali; assembly: GCF_059730935.1. Classification (NCBI taxonomy): domain Bacteria; kingdom Pseudomonadati; phylum Pseudomonadota; class Gammaproteobacteria; order Enterobacterales; family Enterobacteriaceae; species Type-C symbiont of Plautia stali. Next base: position 2,195,784 of record NZ_AP035923.1, read on the forward strand.
ACATGGCACCGAACAGAAACACCGGCAGCAGCTGCGATAAACTGAAACTGCTGTAGTACGCCCAGAAGTTCGGTAAAAGCGCGGCACTGACTGCCCAGGGCAGAATCAGCCACGACATCACGCCGCCGACCGACCACATGGTTTCCCATGACCACTTTTTAACCTGTTTAAACGGAGCATAAAAACAGGCGGCGCTGGCGGCACCCACCAGATGCCAGAAGATACCTGCAAGAATGGCACTGTTCATTGTTATTCCTTCGTAAGGTTGAGGCCAGACGGAAACACCTGCGGTTTCCGATTAGTGGCAGTCTATGGCGCACTACGTGGACTCAGCCTTTGGATGGTTGCCGTAAAGCCAGGCTGACTGGCAAAATCGGGGGGGTATGCAACATAAGGATCACAAATTCGCATTTGCCGTTGTTATGCCGGATAAGTTCTTTAAATTGCTTATTATTCAGCATATTTTTGACTTATGTTGTGTTGATCGGCACAGATTTTTAATCTGTTGCCAGCACGGCGCTTAACATGGCACTCACACAAAGCTGCGCGAATCACTTCCCCCGACGGGGTTAAATCCGTATAACGTGGGAAAAATCATCGGAACCAGGGATTGAGATGAAGAGCAAACGGTTAACGCTGGTGCTGTCGCAGGCGGTGAGCCGCGTGATGCTGGATGACATCCGCGCCATCGTGCCGCCCGAGGCGCTGAATGTGTTCATTAATGGCTTAGATAGCTGCCACTACGCCACGCTGGACTGCGTGCAGAGTGAAGAGAACTGCGCGCTGCTGGCGTCAGCCATTGTGGTGTGGCGTCAGCTCGGCCATGTGCATCAGATTCATTATCAGAAAGGCGAACATCTGCGTCAGGTCGATGACGCGACACAATTTCAGCTATTCAGTATGATGAAAACCCACCGCGCGCTAATCCAGCTCGCTTAACGCTCAGGATGCATATGAAAATCGGTCTGCTGTTCCCCATCGCCATTATCGTTGCCGGTGTCAGTTTTCTGGTCTGGTTTATTGCCAGCGGCGCCATGATGCCCGGTTCCTGAAAAGGTCCACTGACGCAGAATGCTGCGTCGGTCGCGTGATTCTTGCCGCTATTGCCAGCGCCCTGCCGGTGCTGGCAGTGATAAAAAGGTCGCCAGCGTTCATCTGCTTCACTCTTCCTTCACATCAGTTTAACAAAACCGAGCGTGGAGCCCCTGCACATGACCCTTCATCATCAACACTACATTAATGGCGCGTTTGTCGAGGCGCATAACGATAGCTGGATTGAAGTGATTAACCCGGCGACGGAGACCCTGCTGTCACGCGTGCCCCAGGGCAGCAAACAGCAGGCGGCGGCAGCCATTGCCGCCGCAGAAGCCGCTCAGCCCGGCTGGCAAGCGTTACCGGCGGTGACGCGCGGCGACTGGCTGCACCGCATCGCCACGGCAATTCGCCAGCGCGAGCCTGAGCTGAGCACCACCCTCGTCGCGGAGGGCGGCAAAACCCAGACGCTGGCGCAAACCGAAGTGCTGTTTACCGCTGACTACTTCGACTACATGGCGGAATGGGCGCGACGCTACGAAGGGGAAATCGTCAACAGCGATCGCCCAAACGAAAACATCTTTGTGTTTAAGAAAGCGATTGGCGTGACCACCGGCATTCTGCCGTGGAATTTTCCCTTCTTCCTGATTGCGCGTAAAGCGGCACCGGCGCTGATCACCGGCAACACTATCGTGCTGAAGCCGAGTGAGATCACTCCTAATAACGCCGCCCTGTTCGCCGCCATTATCGACGACATCGGCCTGCCGCCCGGGGTAATTAACATCGTTTACGGCTATGGCCCGGAGGTGGGACAGGAACTGGCCGCCAACCCGAAAGTCGGGTTAGTGAGCCTGACCGGCAGCGTCAACGCCGGCATCGCCACTATGGCCGCGGCGGCGCCGAATGTGACAAAAGTATCGCTGGAGTTGGGCGGTAAAGCACCGGCAATTGTCATGAACGACGCCGACCTCGATCTGGCCGTCAGGGCTATCGTCAGTTCGCGCATTATTAACAGCGGTCAGGTATGTAACTGCGCCGAGCGCGTGTATGTGCAAGACGGCATTTACGATCGCTTTATCAGCGCCCTGACCGGGGCGATGCAGCAGGTGAAATTTGGCGATCCGGCGCAGCAGGCCGATGTGGATATGGGGCCGCTGATTAGCGCAGCCGCGTGCGACCGCGTCGGGCAAAAGGTCGCCAGCGCCGTTGCGCAGGGCGGCAAGGTGGTGCTGGGTGGCAAACGTGCCGGTGAACGCGGCTTTTATTTTGAACCAACCATCATCACCGGGGTACGTCAGGAGATGGCGATCATGCGTGAGGAGATTTTTGGCCCGGTGCTGCCGGTGATGCGCTTTAACACGCTGGATGAAGCCATCGCGCTGGCTAACGACTGCGACTATGGCCTGACCTCATCGCTGTATACCCGCGATCTGAACACCGCGATGATCGCGCTGCGCCGGCTGAAATTCGGTGAAACCTACATTAACCGTGAAAATTTTGAAGCGATGCAGGGGTTTCATGCCGGCTGGCGCAAATCCGGCATCGGCGGTGCCGATGGCCGCCACGGGCTGGAGGAGTATCTGCAAACGCACGTCGCCTATCTGCAGTTTGCCTGATGCGTAAACACCGGTGCGCAGTGCGCGCACCGGTTGCCACTTAGCGTATCCGTTTCTGACTGCGCAGCAGCGCTACCCCGCTTAAGAGCGACATCGCCATCAGGTAGTAGCCCGGCGCCAGACTGGTGCCGGTGGCACTGATCAGCAGCGTGCAAATCAGCGGCGCAAAACCGCCAAACACCGTAACCGCAATGTTATAGCTGATGGCCATGCCGCTGGCGCGCGTACCAATCGGGAACAGATCCGCCATCACCGAGGGTACGGTAGAAAAATAGATCGATTTCAGCAGCGCCATCCAGCACACCAGCACAATCAGCGTGGTCGGCGTAGTGTGATTGACCACCAGCCGAAAGGCCGGATAGATAGTGACCATCAGCAGTATGAGCGATCCCCACATCAGCGGCAGGCGGCCAATGCGCTCTGCCCACCATCCCATCAGCGGCGTCACCACCGTCAGAATCACCCCAGCCAGCAGCGTGGCGGTAAAGGCCACCGAGCCCGGCAGATGCAGGTTTTTGGTTGCGTAGGTCGGCACGTAGTTGAGCATGTAGTTGACCGCCGTGGAGATCACCATCAGGCCAATCGCCAGCAGCATCAGCGCTTTTTGCCGGCCAAACAGGCGTTTAAGCGGGGCCGCTTCCGGCGTCTGTGCGGCAAAGCTGGCGGGCTCGTGCACGTGACGACGAATATACAGCCCGAGCGGGCCAATCAGCAGGCCGAAGGCAAACGGAATACGCCAGCCCCACGCCTGAATCTGACCTTCGCTCAGGATCTGCGTCAGACCGAGACCAAACGCCGAGGCCATCAGCGTGCTGGCGCCCTGGGTGGCGAACTGCCAGCTGGCGATAAAGGCTTTGCGCTCGGGAAAATGCTCGACCAGAAACGCCGTAGAGCTGCCAAATTCGCCACCGGCAGAGAAGCCCTGCACCAGGCGCGCCAGCAGGATCAGCAGCGGTGCGAGCAGGCCGATGCTGTCGTAGCCCGGCATAAACGTGATGATGGCTCCGCCAAGCATCATCAGGTTGATGGAGAGCAGCAGCGCTTTTTTACGCCCATGGCGATCGGCATAGTTGCCCAGCACCACCGCACCCAGCGGGCGAATCAGAAAGGAGACGCCGAAACTGCCAAAGGTCAGCAGCAGCGAGACCGACGCATCGCTGGTGGGGAAAAAAGCGTGGGCGATATAGCTGGCGAAGAAACCATATACCGCAATGTCGAACCACTCCAGCGCATTGCCGATGCAGGTCGCAAACAGCGTTTTGTGCAGGTTTGGCTTCACACCGCTCAGCGGCGCGCTATGGCTGAGGCTGCTCATGCGCCACCTCCGGCATAGGACCGATGTTGCGCCAGCCATTCCGTGCCCTGCTCGCCCAGCTCCCACAGCAGCTGCGTCATGATCTGCAGCCCTTCGCGGGCAATCGATTTCAGCATGTGCTCATTCACGCCATGCTGACCGCAGGCGGGATACGAATGTGGCACCCACAGCGTTGGCAGGCCGAGAATCTCCGCGAACACCTCATTCGGCAGCGATCCCCCAAGGTTAGGCAGCAGCGCCGGTTTTTTGCCGCTGGTTGCCGCCATGCTGTTCAGCACCCAGTGCACCAGCGGATCGTCAGGATCGAGACGCGTGGCGGGTGAACCGCGCAAAAATTCAACCTCAACATCATGGAAGCCATGCTGCGCCAGATGCGCGCTGACGTGCTGCGCCAGCCGCTGCCAGTCGGTACCGACCACAAAACGCAGCTGGCACACCGCCGTCGCGCTGCCGGGAATGGCATTCATAGGACGCGCCGGGTTACCGGTGAGAAACGACAGCACTTCCAGCGTATTCCAGCCGTACAGGCGTTCGGCAGGCGTCAGGCCTGGCTCGCCCCAGTTGGTGTCAATCGCGGGATCGCCTGGCATGCCACCCACCTCGATATCGCTGAGAATGGCGCGCACCTGCGGCGTTAACGAATCAGGCCGCAGCGCCTCCACCTGCAGCACGCCCTGCGCGTCCACCAGCGTGGCGATGGCGCTGGCCAGCCGGGTGCCGGGATTGCTCAGCAGTCCGCCCCAGTTGCCGGAGTGATAAGCATTGTCACGCGCGTTGATGGTCAGGCGGAAATTTACCGCACCGCGCGAACCGAGGAACAGCGTCGGCCGCACGGCGTTGAGCCGCGGACCGTCAGAGGCAATGAACAGATCAGCCTGCAACAGTTCCGCCTGCTGCTGACACAGCTGCGCCAGCCCCGGCGAGCTGATCTCTTCGCCCATCTCAAACAGCCATTTGCAGTTAAAGCCGAGACGGCCGCCGCGCGCCTGGTACACCTGCTCCAGCGCCGCAAGATTGACGCAGTGCTGACCTTTGTTGTCGGCGCTGCCGCGCCCGTACCAGCGATCGCCCTCTTCGGTCAGCTGCCACGGCGACAGCCCGCTGCGCCAGTTCTCGTCATCGCCGAATACCACATCACCGTGCCCGTAGCTCAGCAAGGTCGGTAAGGCAGGATCTTCCATGCGCACCGCCACGAGGAATGGCCGGCCGGCGGCGTGCGGGTTATCGATGAGCTGTAGCGTGAAGCCCAGCGCCTGCAGTTGCGGCGCAATCTCCTGCTGCAAATAGTCCTTTAGCGCCGCATCGCGATCGTCGCGCTGGCTCTCGGTGCGCCACGCCACGCGGCGCGCCAGGATACGTTGAAATTCCCCGCTGTCGAAATATGCGGTGGCCTGCTGAACCGCCTGTTGTGCTGTCATGTTTGCCCTGCCTGTTATAGGTCTGCTGTTTTTTCATCTTTGCGGAAAGGCAGCTTTGCCACAATTATCAATTTATCGAGTAAGATTTGCCTTTAAAGCAAAGCTGCGTTGCCCGATTTCGAGGCAGGCACAGACGGAGGCCATGGCATGTTAAGCACGGAAATGCGTTATTTTCTCGCGGTAGCCGATTGCGGTTCGCTCAGCGCGGCCAGCGCCCAGCTGTTTGTGGCGGTCTCTGCCATCAGCCGCCAGATTCAGCGGCTGGAGCAGCAGCTGGGCGTGACGCTGTTTGCCCGTCATGCGCGCGGCATGGTGCTGACCGAGGCCGGCGAGATTTTTGCCCATCACGTGCGCAAAAATCTGCTGGATATGGAGTATGCGCTGGCGGAGATCAAAGGCCTGAAGGCGGTGCGGCGCACGCTGATTCGTGTCGCCTGCACCGACGGGCTGGCGTTTACCCTGCTGCCCCGGCTGATTGCCGCCTTTCGCCGCGATCATCCCGGCGTGCTGTTTGACGTCCGGGTGGCGAGCGCACAGGGCGTGGCTGAACTGTTGCGCAGCGGCGAGTGCGATGTGGCATTGCAATTCAGCCTGCACGCGGAACGTGCGGTTGAGGTGGTGGGCTCATGGCCGGCGCCGGTGCTGCTGGTGATGCATGACAGCCATCCGCTGGCGGGCGTGCCGCAGGTGGCGCTGGCCGATCTCAGCCACTATCCGCTGGCACTACCGCAGCAAAACACCACGGTACGCCAGCTGTTTGAGCTGGCCAGCCACATGAGTGGCCACCTGATTGAACCGGTGCTGACCTGCGACAATTTCTCCACCCTGTTCCATTTTTTACTGCGCACGCCGCTGGCGGTGACCATTTGCAGCAGTTTTACCCTGGAGGAAGCGCAGCAGCAGGGTCTGGTGATGCGCGCGGTCAATATCGATCAGCTAAGCCAGCGTACGCTGCAGCTGCAGACGCAGTCAGGGCGACCCCGCAGCGCCGCCCTGACTCTGTTTCTGACCTTTCTGCAACAGCAGCTCAGCGCGCTGTCCGCTGCGATTAAGGCGTGATATCCACCGGATAGAAGATGTGCTTGCCGAACGGATCCACCTGGTAGCCGCTGACCGATTTACGCACCGGCTCGAAAATCGTTGAGTGCGCAATCATTACCGCCGGCATCTGGTCATGCATCATCTGCTGCGCCTCGCGGTACAGCGCCACGCGCTTGTTGTGATTTTGCTCGGCGCGCGCCTCGGTAATGATTTTCTCAAACGGCGCATAGCACCATTTGGACGAGTTGGAGCCGCCGTTCGCCGAGGTGCAGCTGAACAATGGCCCGAAGAAGTTATCCGGATCGCCGGTGGCGGTGGTCCAGCCCATCAGCGCTGCCTGATGCTCGCCGCCCTTGACGCGCTTCAGGTATTCACCCCACTCATAGCTGACGATGTTGGCTTTGATGCCCACTTTTGCCCAGTCGGCCTGAATCATCTCAGCCATGCGGCGGGCGTTGGGGTTATACGGCCGCTGGACCGGCATCGCCCACAGCGAAATTTCGGTGCCCGGCTGAATGCCGGCCTGCTGCAGCAGCGCTTTGGCCTGTTGCGGATCGTAGGCGTAATCCTGCAGATCTTTATCTGCACTCCACACATCCGGCGGCAGAATATTTTTCGCCACCGTGCCGGTACCTTTGAAGATGGCATCAATGATCGCCTGCTTATTGATGGCCATCGCCAGCGCCTGGCGCACTTTCACGTTATCCAGCGGAGCTTTGGTGGTGTTGAACGACAGGAAACCGGTGTTGAGGCCAGATTTCTGTTCCAGCGTGATGTTCGGGTTGTGGCGCATGTTGTCGAGATCGGCCGGATTAGGGAACGGCATCACCTGGCACTCGTTTTTCTCCAGTTTGGCATAGCGCACCGAGGCGTCCGGGGTGATGGAAAACACCAGCCGATCGATTTTGGCTTTGCCCTGCCAGTACTGCGGGAAGGCTTTGTAGAGAATGCGGGAATCTTTTTGATACTGCACCAGCTCAAACGGTCCGGTGCCAATCGGCTGCATGTCGACCTTTTCCGGCGTACCGGCTTTCAGCATCTGGTCGGCATATTCCGCCGAGTGAATCGAGGCGAAATACCACGCCAGATCGGCGAGAAACGGCGCTTCGGCATGGGCCAGCGTAATCCGCACCGTCAGATCATCCACCTTATCGATACGGGTGATCAGTTTTGCCAGCTCGAGGCTTTCAAAGTTGGCATAGTTACCGCCCGAAACGGTGTGATACGGGTTTTTCGTATCGAGCTGGCGCATAAACGAGAAGATCACGTCATCGGCGTTGAGATCGCGCGAAGGCGTAAACAGTTTATTGCTCTGGAACTTAACCCCTTTGCGCAGATGGAAGGTATACACCTTGCCGTCCGGGCTGATCTCCCAGCGCTCCGCCAGGCTGGGCACCAGCTCGGTGGTGCCCGGTTTGAAATCCACCAGGCGGTTAAAAATCGGCACGGCGCTGGCGTCCACGCTGGTACCGGAGGTATAGAGCTGCGGATTGAAGTTTTCCGGCGAGCCTTCAGAACAGTAAACCAGCGTCTTCGCCGAGACGCCGCCTGCAACCGCTAACCCCAGTGCGCTAAGCGCCAGTTTTCCTATCATCTTTTTCATCGTCTTCTCGCTTTTTATTGACTTCCATGAGCCAGCATCGGTATTTATTTCATAAATAACATGATTTAGCCGTCTGGCGTATCTCCAGTGACGCAAAGCTAATAAGGAATTGTGATGACAGACCAACTTGCCCGTCAGCTGACCCAGCGTTTTTACCGTTATCTGGCGGTCTCCAGCCAGAGCGATGCCAAATCCAGCACGCTGCCCAGTACGCCGTCGCAACACGCTATGGCGGAACTGCTGGCGCAGGAGTTGCGCGATCTCGGTCTGCAGGATGTGGTGATTGATCAGCATGCCACGGTGACCGCCGTGAAACCGGGCAACCGGCCTGGCGCGCCGCGCGTAGGCTTTATCACCCATATTGATACCGTGGATGTCGGGCTATCCCCGGATATCCATCCGCAAACCCTGCGCTTTGAGGGCGCGGATCTGTGTCTGAATGCGCAGCAGGACATCTGGCTGCGGGTGGCGGAGCATCCGGAAATCCTGCCGTATGTCGGTCAGGAGATTGTGTTCAGCGACGGCACCAGCGTGCTGGGGGCCGACAACAAAGCGGCAGTCAGCGTGGTGATGACGCTGGTGGAGAACCTGCGTGGCGAGCACGGTGATGTGGTGGTGGCGTTTGTGCCGGATGAAGAGATCGGCCTGCGCGGCGCCAAGGCGCTGGACCTGGAGACGCGCTTTAACGTCGATTTCGCCTGGACCATCGACTGCTGCGAGCTGGGCGAAGTGGTGTATGAATGCTTCAACGGCGCCTCCGCTGAAATTACCTTCACCGGCGTGCCGGCGCATCCCATGTCGGGCAAAGGCGTGCTGGTGAATCCGCTGCTGATGGCGCACGACTTCATCGCCCGCTTCGACCGGCTTGCCACGCCCGAACATACCGCCGGGCGCGAAGGCTATATCTGGTTCAATGATATGCAGGCCAATGCCAGCCAGGCGGTATTGAAAGCGTCGATTCGCGATTTCGATTTAAAGGGTTTTGATGCGAAGAAGCAGCAGCTGGTGGAAGTCGCCGATCAGATCGCCGCGCACTATCCGACTGGTCACGTCGCGCTGAAGATCAATGATATCTATAGCAACATCAGTAACGCGATAGGTGAGGACCGGCGGGCAATTGATCTGATTTTTGCTGCGCTGCAGCAGGTGGGCGTGGAACCTAAAGTGATTCCGATGCGCGGCGGCACCGATGGGTCTGCGCTGTCGGCCAAAGGGTTACTGACGCCGAATTTCTTCACCGGCGCGCACAATTTCCATTCGCGCTTTGAATTCCTGCCGATCCCGTCATTTGTGAAGTCGTATCAGGTGGCGGAAGCGCTGTGTTATCTGGCGGCCCGATAAGCGCGGTTGCAGAGAAACGTTGAGACTGCCTGACCGGCAACTGCCGGTCAGGCTGACACCCGCTTATTTGCTGACGCTGACGTCAATGCCCGGGAAGAATTTCGCCGCCAGTTTAGTCACGGTGCCGTCGGCCTGGACTTTGGCGATGGCCGCATCCAGTTCACCTTTCAGCTTGCTATCGCCTTTGCGCAGACCGAAACCAATGCCGGAACCGAGAATGGTGTCGTCTTCCACCGGCTTACCGGCGAAGGCGAAACCTTTGCCCTGCGGCTTATCGAGGAAACCAGACTGACCGGCGGCGGACATCACCAGCGTACCGTCAAGACGGCCAGCGACCATGTCGTTGTAAACCTGGTTCTGATCCTGATACGACGTCACCGTCACGCCCTGGGATTCCCAGTGCTTTTTAGCGTAGGTTTCCTGAATCGAGCCCTGCAGCACGCCAATATTTTTTCCTTTCAGCGACGCCGCCGTCGGCTCGAGTTTCTCGCCCTGCTTCACAATCAGCATGGTAGGAATGCGGTAGATCGGGTTGGTGAAGTCGATACTTTTCGCCCGCGCCTCGGTGATGTTCATCGCCGAGTTAATCGCATCGAATTTTTTCGCCTGCAGCGCCGGGATCAGCGCATCAAAGCTGCTCTCAACCCATTTGCAGTCAAAATGGCCGACCTGGCAGATAGCTTTGCCCAGTTCGATGTCAAAACCCTCCAGCTCGCCCTGCGCGTTGCGGCTTTCAAACGGCGGATATTGCGACTCCAGACCGTAGCGCAGGCTCTCCTGCGCCAGCGCCTGCACGGAGGTGATCATGCCCAGAGCGATAAACAGTGCGTTCAGTTTTTTCATTATTTTCCCCTAATTACCCTTTAACCCGGCACAGCGCCTGCGCGCCGGCTTCGAGCGTTGCGTCGTCTTTAGCAAAAGAAAGGCGGATTAATTTATTGTCAGTGCCATCCATATAAAACGCCGACAGCGGAATGGTAGCCACACCGTGATCGACGATGAGACGTTTTACCATTTCACTGTCGCTTTCGTCACTGAAATGTCCGTAGCTGGCCAACATAAAGAACGAACCGGCGCTCGGTAACAGCCTGAACGGTGAATCCTGCAGCAGCGTCTGCAGCCGGTCGCGCTTCGCCTGATAAAACGACGACAGCTGCAGATAGTTTTGCGGGTTCTGCAGATACTGCGCGAAGCCAACCTGCATTGGCGTATCGGCGGCGTACATCATGAACTGATGCACCTTGACGATCTCCGCCATCAGCGCAGCAGGCGCCAGCGCATAGCCGACGCGCCAGCCGGTGACGTGGAAGGTTTTACCGAAGGAGGACACCACCACGCTGCGCTGTGCCAGTTCCGCGTGCGTAGCCATGCCGCAGTGCGTCTGGCCGTCAAACACGATGTGTTCGTAGACTTCATCAGACAACACCACGATGTCGGTGTTACGCGTCAGGGCCGCCAGCTGTTCGAGATCGGCGGCATTCAGTACCTGTCCGCTCGGGTTATGTGGCGTATTGATGATAATCATGCGCGTACGCGGCGTGATCGCGGCACGCAGTTCGTCCCAGTCAATCGCAAAATCCGGCACCTGCAGCTTGAGGCCGATCGGCGTCGCGCCCTGTAACCGCACCACCGGCGCGTAGCTGTCAAAGGCTGGCTCAAAGAAGATCACTTCATCACCCGGATGCACCAGCGCCGAAATCGCCATGTAGATGCCCTGACTGGCACTGCCGGTGATCAGGACTTCACTGGCGGCATCGTACGGCTGGCCATACAGGCGGTGCACCTTCTCCGCCAGCGCTTCACGCAGCGCCGGTAAACCGGTCATGGCGGCGTACTGATTATGGCCGTCGCGCATCGCCTGGCTGACCAGCTCAACCAGCTGCGGGTCACACGGGAAATTGGGCGCGCCCTGGGACAGATTAACGGCCTGGTGCTGTGCGGACAGCTGGCCGATCACGCTAAAAATGGTGGTGCCGACGTCCGGCTGTTTGGAGGAGAGCTTCACGCTGCTGTTCAGGGTCATCATTGCTCCACAGGTTGCATAACCACGTATCGTAAGTAGATTTCTATTCAACGGCGCGACGCTTGAGTCGACAAGCGAATTGTTGTCATAATAGCCATGATAAAAAATCATAGCTCGAGGCCGTTATGTCCCGCTCTGCTCTGCCGCTCAACGCCATTCATGCTTTTCTGGTCACCGCCCGTCATCTCAACCTGACGCGCGCCGCCAGCGAACTGTGCATCACTCAGGGCGCGGTGAGCCGCAAAATTGCGGCGCTGGAGAGCTGGCTGGGATTTGCCCTGTTTGAACGCCACGCGCGCGGTCTGCATCTCACCGATCAGGGCGCGGCGCTGCTGCCGGAGCTGCAGCAGGGGTTCAATCTGCTGGTCAATGCCACTGAGAAAGCCAGCCGCAGCAACGCCTCGATTCGGCTGAAAGCCCCGACCTGCGCCATGCGCTGGCTGGTGCCGCGCCTGGTGGCGCTGGAGCAGCAGCGGCCAGACATTCACGTGGCGCTCACTACCACGCTCGATCATGCGTCGCAGCTGGAAAACTTTGATGCGGCGATTGTATTCGGCACGCCGCCTGCCGGTGCCATTCCGCTGTTTGCCGAGCGCCTGACGCCGGTGCTGGCCAGCAGCGTGCCGGCACCGCGCCATGTCAGCGAACTGGCCAGATTCACCTTCCTGCACCCGACCGGCGATACGCGCGACTGGCAGCTATGGCTGTCCGGTCAGGCGGAGCAGTTGCCGATGGCGCGCAATCAGCACTTCGCCACCATGGATTTGGCGATCAGCGCGGCGATTCAGGGGTTTGGCGTGACGGTGGCGGATATTACGCTGGTGGAGAATGATTTGGCGAATGGGCGGTTAATCGCCCCGTTTGCCGCGAGTGTGGCAACCGGGGCGAGCTACAGCCTGTTACAGCGGGCGGAAAAAGATGCGCCACCGTTTTTGCCGCAGCTGGTGGCGTGGTTGTGTCAGCCTCAGAATGAAACCCACTCTTCACTGCTGGCGGGTTTACCCTGAGCGCCTGCGGCGGCAGATAACACCGGCCGGCGCAGCGCAGGCGCAGCAGCGGATGCCACGGCCTGCGCGCGCGGCGCGCTGTCGGACAGGCGGAACTTCGCCACCGATGCCTGCAACTCTTCGGTCTGACGCTCCAGCGCGCTGGCCGCCGCCGACACCTGCTCCACCAGCGACGCGTTCTGCTGGGTGACGCTGTCCATTTCGGTGACGGCGGTACCGACCTGCGAAATCCCTTTGCTCTGCTCTTCCGACGCGGCAGCGATGTGCTTCATGATCTCATTCACATCCTGTACCGACTTCAGAATGTCATGCATGGTGCTGCCAGCGCTGCTGACCAGCTCCGAGCCCTTTTCAACGCGTGACACCGAATCTTCAATCAGCGTGGCGATCTCTTTTGCAGCGCCGGCGCTGCGTTGCGCCAGGTTGCGCACTTCGCTGGCCACCACGGCAAAGCCGCGCCCCTGCTCACCGGCACGCGCCGCTTCGACTGCCGCGTTGAGCGCCAGGATGTTGGTCTGGAAGGCGATGCCGTTGATCACGCTGGTGATTTCGGCAATCTTTTTCGAACTGCCGGAAATGCCCTGCATGGTGGTCACCACTTCGCCAACCAGACGGCCGCCCTGCTGCGCGGTACCGGTGGCGGTCTCCGCCAGCGCGCTGGCCTGACGTGCGTTGTCGGCGTTGAACTTCACCGTGGCAGTCAGTTGCTCCATGCTGGCCGCGGTCTGTTCCAGCGCGGCCGCCTGCTCTTCGGTGCGCGATGAAAGATCGTTATTGCCGGCTGAAATTTCTGCTGCGCCGCGGTAGATGTTCTCCGTGCCGCTGCGGATGGCGCTGACTGCTTCACGCAGGCTGTCCTGCATCGCCCGCAGCAGTGGCACCAGTTTGCCGACGCAGTTGCGGCCAAATTCTTCCACCGGCTGGCTGAGATCGCCCTGTGCAATCACGGTAAAATGGTTACGGATGCGATCCAGTGGTTTCACCAGCATCGTCACCAGGTAACGGTCAGTGAACAGCAGAATCAATAAGCCGAACACCACCGCCGACACAATAATCACTTTGGTCATGCTGGTAAGCGTGTCCACGGTCACGCGGGTCTCATCCAGCTTGCTGCTGGCGGCCTGATTGAACGCTTCTGCGCTGGCACCAAACGCCCGGCTCAGCGGCGGCGTGACATTGTTGGCCTGCGCGCGCCATGCATCCAGTGAAGCCTGCTGCGCCAGCGCCACCTGTGGTGCGATACCCTCATCCAGCAGTTTCTGCCAGCTGCTGATCACATTGTTCACCGTCTCGCTGTCCATCGGCCCCGGCGCCATGGCTTTGAACTGGGTTAACTGCTGTTTCATGTTATCCAGTGCCTGCTGCACCGGCGCGAACGCTTCTGCGGTCGGCGCGTTACCGGCGGTGCGGCCTTCCATTACCCGCGACAGACGCGTGACCACGCGGAAATATTGATCGTTGCCTTTGCTGAGCGCCGTCATCTGGTTTACCAGCTGACGATCAATCTCGTTACCCTCGCCAAGCGCATTCAGCGAGTGGACGCTGAACAGTCCTACGCCACACCATAACAGGCTGAAAAGCCCGAGAATGGTCAGCATAACGGCGCGAATCGTGAAGTTTTTTAACATACCCATACATAATCCCCTGGTGTAAACGCTGGCAGCCCGGATAAAACAGGGCTTAGGGTATTTATCGGCAGCGAACCGGGAAAAGATAAATGTTTTGTAAGCTAATTAATTGCAGGATGAGGTGCCGCGCGGAGCGGCTGAGCGATCGTAAAATCAGGCAGATAGCGGCCAATTTGCCTTAAAAAAACATTGATGTTTTTACATGATTAGCAGGCTTATTAAAGTTTAACGTGGCTGCGCATCATCAGGCGAAACAGACGCAGACGGCCGCGCATAAATCGCGTCTTCAGCACCGATTCCGCTTTACCGTCGTGACCAAAAGCAAGAGTCAAATCTTCCCCTGGCCGCCATACCGGCCAGTCAGGTTCCCCGTCGAGCCGCAGCCGATGGCTGAACTCACTGGCATCACGTGCAAATGCCACCCACCAGGCGCTGACGCGGCCGGCAAAGGCGATATCGCTGGCGCTGTAATGCCAGTCACCCGGCGGCGGCAGCGTCGCGAGCGTATTGAAGACATAAGGAATTTCATTGCCGTGCCAGGTGCCGTGCGGGTAGAGATGACGCGCGTTTTCTGACACATAATCAAACCAGTAACGCCATGCAGGCATGCCGATGCTGTGCTGCGACTGTGCCACCAGCAGCGGCATGACGGTAAACGCCATGTCGCGCGCCACCGCGCGTCCCAGCAGGCTGTCATCATGGATATCGTACAGCCACTTCAGCAGGCGATAACTCAGGCGACTTTTGCTGCGCAGCTGTTGTAACACGCTGCGGGCATCCACGCCGAAGTAGTCCAGCACGCTGGCTTCGTCGCTGTTGCTGCCAATCATCAACGGCACGCGATGCTGTTTACCCGCCATAAAGGTGTCGAGCATCGGTCTGGGTAGCACCGCATCGCCGCTGATGGCCACCGGCCCCAGCGCCAGCGGTCGCTCCAGCGGCCAGAAACTGTCGGCCGGCAGTGCGCGCAGCTGCTCCGCACTGGCATCCGCGGCCAGATTGAAATGCGCTGCCACAAGCAGGCCGGTTTGCTGCGCCTGCTTGTGCGGCACGTCCGGCAGGCTGTAGGCACTTTGCACAATGCCCTTATGAAACAGCCCTTCGGCCAGCGGCGAGCAGCACAGCGACAATACGCTGCGCGCGCCGGACGATTCGCCAAACAGCGTGACGTTATGGCGATCGCCGCCAAACGCCGGGATGTTGCGCTGAATCCACTGCAGCGCGGCAATCTGATCCAGCAGCGCAAAATTATTGACCACCTTGCCCGGCGGATACTGGGCGTCGAGCGCCGGATGCGCGAAAAAGCCGAAATGGCCAAGGCGGTAATTGAGTGTCACCACCACCACGCCCTGCGCTGCCAGCGCTTTGCCGCGATAGGGATCAAGGCTGCCGGCGCCGATGCTGAAGCCACCGCCGTGCAGCCATACCATCACCGGTAACGGCGTAGCAGGTTCGACATCGGGCGTCCAGACATTCAGATAGAGGCAATCTTCGCTGAAGCGGCCCGGATCGCCGCCACCGGCCGCCACACAGTAGTCACGATTTTGCCAGCTGGCATCGCCCCACGCGGTGGCATCGCGCAGCGTTTGCCACGGTACCACCGGCTGCGGCGGACGCCAGCGCAGTGCGCCAACCGGCGGCGCTGCATAAGGTATTCCTTTAAAGGTAAACAGTTCATCATCCATCAGGCCTCTGAGTTCACCTTCTGCCGTCATGATCCTCAGACGTCGTTCATTTTTCATTGCGGGTTCCTGGTAAAGCCTGATTCCATTATTTGCAGGCCTCAGTGGAATGTCTATGTTCTGCAAGCATTTGCAGATTAAGCCGAATAAGCGACCGATTCATTGAACAACTTCATCAAATTTTTTGGTTAACTGCAGCGGCGCATTCTGTTTTATGGTTGCAAGTTAACCTGGCGTGACGGAGAGACGCGATGTTTGCTGGCATCAATCAGCTGTTCACCCGGATGAGCGATCACCCGGATTTCGGTAAATTGCTGTTACGCTTAACCTTCGGCGGGCTGTTGCTGTTTCATGGCGAGTTTAAGGCGATTCATGGCGTCGGCTGGATCGCCCATCTGCTCAGCGTCAAAGGCATGCCAGGTTTCATCGCTTACGGTGCTTACATCGGGGAAATTGTGGCACCCATTATGGTCATCTTTGGCCTGCTGACGCGCCCGGCGGCCTTTATCATTGCCGTTAACATGGTAGTCGCAACGCTGCTAGTGAAAATGGGCGCACTCTGGCATCGCACCGATGTCGGCGCCTGGTCGCTGGAAACGGAAGCGCTTTACCTGCTGGGCGCGCTGGCCATCCTGTTCCTGGGTGCCGGAAAATATACGCTGGTGCGCGACGCACGCCTGCAATAATCATTAGAAAGAAAAACAGCCGGCCTGAAAAGTGATCCTGTCACTTTTCAGGCCGCTTTTTTACGCCCTACTCCTGCACGCCGCAGCGCGCCAGACTGCGCTGTTGCGTCTGCTGATACAGCACCATCTCATCCTGCACGGCGGCACCGAGCGCGGCTTCAAAATCAGCACGACTGGCATTGCCGGCGCTGCGGGCCTGAGTCTGGTTGCCCAGATTAGACTGGAAAATCCCGGCCGCGCTCACCGGCAGAAAATCTTCGTAGACAATCGGTTCCGCCTGTAAACGTCCGGCGGCCAGCAGCTGCGCCACGGTCTCCCCGGCGCGCGGCGGCTGATGCTCGCCCTGCGGCGTCAGACGGTAGCGGAACCACGCCAGCTCCTGCTCGCGCAGCGTCTGTTCATCATCAGGAAAATCACGAAACACCGCGCTGAGGTGCTGCTGATGCTGCTGGTTATCGCTGCCGGTACCGGCCTGCGCCAGCAGCCGGTCGTACAGCGCGCGGCCTTTAGGCGTAAGCGCCGCGCCGCGCTGCTCAACTTCACCAAAGCGCGCGGTATGGGTGCCAGGGGTGCCATCATTAAAATGCACCGCCTCTTCCAGCGCTTTGAAGCTGGTCTGGCGCAGCAGAATCGGCACAGCGCGCGGCGGCGGCCCCTCAATCAGGATTTTCGGTTCGATGCCGCGCGAAGGCATCAGCGCCTGCACGCGATCGATGTCCAGCGTACGTGGCGTCAGGTGATTGATGTGGCAGCCGCGGAAGCACACGACGTCGGCAATCAGGCGATGCTGCTGGCTCAGCGCGCGGTAGGTGGCGCTGTCTACCGTGGTGTGCGCATGCCAGCGAAAGGTTTCCAGCGCCTCCTGAACAAAGCGGGCGGCATCGGCAGCATTGAGACCGCCCTGCTGCTGATGCTGCGCGATCAGTGCCCGGCAGCCAGGCGTGAAGATGTCGCGCGCCGCCAGAATAGCCGCGGCTTTGTCGCGCAGTGCGGCATCGTCGATCAGCTCCAGCCGCAGCAGCGAGGTGAAAACGCGGAAGGGATTGCGCCGCAGCGCGCTGTCGCTGACCGGGCGAAAGGCAGTAGAGTGCACCGGCACGCCCGCCTGTGACAGATCGTAATAGCCCACCGGCTCCATCCCCATCACGGCAAACATCTGCCGCAGCGTGCTGAGCTCTGCGGCAGTGCCGACGCGAATGGCACCGTGACGCTCCACGCCGAGGCGGCTCAGCTCATCGGCAGCGGCCAGACGGTTTTTCAGCGCCGGCTGCGCTTCTAAGGTGTGTTCGTTAACGGCGGTAACCAGCTGCGTCAGGGTACCATACTGCGGCACCTCCTGCTGGTACATGGCCGACATGGCCTGAGAGAACAGCGTGCGGATGGCATCGCGGGTGAGAAAGTTATCCATGGTCATCACCTTGGGCTAAAGGATTGCTGCTACTGTAGATCAACCCTTTAGCGGCGGGTAACATTTTCGCGGAACTGTGATCGCCCTGTCACTCGGTGGCGCGCGGCTGGTCACCAAAGCGACATTTCAGTACCAGCATCAGCGTGGTTAGCGCCGCCGGCAACGCCAGCAGCAGAAAGATCTGGCTAAACGACCAGCCGAGGGACAGCAGCTCAGCGCCGACGAAGGCGCTGATGATCGCGCCGATGCGGCCGACGCCGTGCATCCAGCTGGAGCCGGTCGCGCGGGCATGGGTGGGATAGTAACTGGCCGAGAGTGCATTCATGCCGGTGTTGGCACCGTTAAAACAGAAGCCGCTGCAGAAGGCGATGGCGCTCATCAACCCGACCTGCGCCGGGGAAAACCCGAGCGCCACAATGGCGATGCCGCCGCAAAAGTAAATAATGGCCAGCGCCAGATTGGCGTTGATGCGGTCCATCAGCCAGCCGGCAAACAGTGAGCCAACGGTGCCGCCCGCCTGATACATGGCGGTGACGATAGCCGCTTCGGTGACAGACATGCCCAGCGTGTTGATCAGCGATGGCAGCCAGCTGCCAATCAGGTAGACCAGAAACAGCCCCATAAAGTAGCCGCCCCACAGCATCAGGCTGCCAAACAGATAGCGGGGTGAGACGACGGTGGCCACTGCACCGTGGCGCGCGGCCAGCGGTTCACTGCTTTGAAAATGGCTGTCAGGCCGGACGCTGCCCGGCAGCATGCGCGCCAGAATAGCGTGAATGCGTGCAGCGGGCGCGCGCTGGCTGATGAGAAAGCGCACCGACTCCGGCAGGCCGCGCAGCAGAAACGGCAGCACCAGCAGCGGCAGCACGCCGCCCATCAGCATCACCGAATGCCAGTCATAGCGCGGCAGCAGCCACGAGGCGGCAAAACCGCCGGAGGCCGCGCCAAAGGTGAAGCCGCAGAACACCACGGTGATAATAAACGAGCGGCGCCGCTCGGGCGCGTATTCGGCCACCAGCGTGCCGACGTTGGGCATCGCCGCTCCCAGTCCCAGACCGGTGAGGAAGCGGAACAGCATCATCTGTTCGATGTTTTGCGCCATGGCGGTCGCCAGCGTCCAGAGGCCAAAAAACAGCACGCTGAGCAGAATCATCACGCGGCGGCCGTAGCGATCGGCCAGCGGTCCAGCCACCATGGCACCCAGCGCCAGCCCAATCAGCGCCGCGCTGATCACCATCCCCAACTGATGATTGGTCACGCCCCAGCTGGCTTTCAGCGTCGGCGCGATAAAGCCCATTAGCGCGATATCCATGCCATCCAGCGCCACCACGACAAAGCACAGCGCAATTAAACGCTTCTGCCAGCTGCTTAACGCGCTCTGGTTGATGAGCTGGCGGACGTCAATGGCTTCAGCGCTGGTCACGGTACCACTCCTGCAGGATTATCACGAATAGGTCATCAGTTTTGGTAAAAAAAACGGCGCTTATGATAGCGCATCGTTAACAATAACGGGCAGGATTTTTAAGTGAAATTGAGAATTATTCAACATTTTTCCCGCTAAGCTACTGATAACGCTGAATGCAGAAACGCGCCCGGACGCCCGGTTATTTATAAAGCCAACCAATACAGCCACTTACTAAAACTTCTCACGCCGACCGTTTTTGTTAATATAATTTTGCAGGTAAGTTAACAGAATCTCGGTCAGCCACTTGCCGCTGACCGCTCTGACTCATTACGCTGGCGTTTATGGACAAAAATCATCTCTTTAATCAGCGCATTCGTCTGCGCCATTTACACACCTTTGTGGCAGTCGCGCAACAGGGCACGCTGGGCCGCGCGGCGGAAACCCTCAATCTGAGTCAGCCGGCGCTGTCTAAAACGCTCAATGAGCTGGAGGAACTGGCGGGCGCGCGTCTGTTTGAGCGCGGTCGCCTCGGTGCTCAGCTGACGACACTGGGAGAACAGTTCCTGACCCACGCGGTGAAAGTACTGGATGCGCTTAACCACGCCGGACAAAGTTTCAACTCGCCGGTTTCCGGACGCCCGATCGTGATCCGCCTTGGCGCCCTCACCACCGCCGCCATGGGGATGCTGCCGCAGATCCTGGATCGCTTCCATGAACAGCAGCCGAACACCACGGTACAGGTAGCCACGCTGCACAATAATGTGCTGCTGGCTGGCCTGCGCGCCGGGGAGTTTGATATTGGCATTGGCCGTATGGCGGACAGCGAAATGATGACCGGCCTGACCTACGAATTGCTGTTTCTCGAATCGCTCAAGCTGGTGGTGCGACCGGAGCACCCGCTGTTAAGTGACAATGTCACACTTTCCCGCGCTATGCAGTGGCCGGTAGTGATTTCGCCTGAAGGCACCGCGCCGCGCCGCATTGCCCAGCACATGCTGGATGAACAAGGCTGCTCGCTGCCGGGCAACTGTGTCGAAACCTCTTCCACCTCGCTGGCCCGCCAGCTGGCGCTGCGTTATGACTATGTGTGGTTTGTGCCATCCGGCGCGGTGAAGGAAGATTTAAGTCACAATGCGCTCAGCGCGCTACCCATCGCATCGCCCGGCCCCGGCGAGCCGGTGGGCATTATTACCCGCAGCGGCCACTCGCTCTCGTTAAGCGCGGAAGTGCTGATGGCCACCATCCGCAAATTTCACAGTTAACGGCTGCGTTTGGCGTGGCGTTCGCGATTGTCGAGGCGCGCGCGATCGGTTTTGCGCAGCCCGACATAGACTGCGCCGCTGCCGCCGTGCTGCGGTTGCGCGCTGCAGAAGGTCTGAACGTCGTCAAATTGCCGCAGCCAGCGTGCCACGTAGCTGCGGACAATATTGGCGTGCGCTTCATCATCCCGCCCTTTGCCATGAATAATCAGCAGATTGCGCAGGCCCTGTTTGCGCGCTTCCAGCATAAAGCTAAACAGCGATTGCCGGCAGGTCTCTACCGGCTGGCGTAACAGATTAAGACTGGCGTCCAGCGTATATTTGCCCAGCCGCAGCTTGTCGAGCACGCCCTGCTGAATGCCATCGGCTTTATATTCCAGCGGCGTGTCGCGCGGGATAATCTCAAGGAAGCCGCGCGTCAGGAAGTTTTCCGGTGCGTCGTCATGCGGCTGCTGGCGCGGCGCTTTGGTAGACGGCGCGCGCAGCCACTGGGTGTTGGCGCAATCTTTTAACGGGGTTACATCACCCATGGCATCGCGGAAAAGGTCTTCATCATCAAGGTTCATGGTGTTTTCCTCACGCCTGGTGGTGAATCGGGCGCAACATGCCACCCGAAAGCAAAATAGTAGCAAAGGTTATCGGCTATCACATCCGTCACTTTCTGCGCGGGATCGGGTTGTGTCCGGATGTAAATATGGAAAGAAAACGTTCCAGATCAAAAACCGGCTGGTAATTTGCAGACATCAAAGCCGCGAATACCCAGCATTTGTGCGGTTTTGATCATTATTACTGCTCGGATGAGTTCACATGACAAAGAAAAATGTTAAAATTGACGACAGTCAATAATCATCGAGCGTACCTATATGATCCCGGAAAAACGCAGCATTCGACGTATTCAGTCTGGCGGTTGTGCCATCCACTGTCAGGATTGCAGTATCAGCCAGTTGTGTATTCCCTTCACGCTGAACGAACATGAACTGGATCAGCTGGACAATATTATTGAACGCAAAAAGCCGATTCAGAAAGGCCAGACGCTGTTCAAAGCCGGTGATGAACTGAAATCCCTTTATGCTATCCGCTCCGGCACCATTAAAAGTTACACCATTACCGAACAGGGTGATGAACAGATCACCGGTTTCCATCTGGCGGGCGATCTGGTGGGCTTTGACGCCATCGTCAGCGCGCACCATCCGAGCTTCGCTCAGGCGCTGGAAACGGCCATGGTATGTGAAATTCCGTTTGAAACCCTCGACGATCTGTCCGGTAAAATGCCGGCGCTGCGTCAGCAGATGATGCGTCTGATGAGCGGCGAGATCAAAGGCGATCAGGATATGATCCTGCTGTTATCGAAAAAGAACGCGGAAGAGCGTCTGGCGGCGTTTATCTGGAACCTGTCGCGCCGCTTCGGCCAGCGCGGTTTCTCACAGCGTGAATTCCGCCTGACCATGACGCGCGGCGACATCGGTAACTATCTGGGACTCACCGTCGAAACCATCAGCCGTCTGCTGGGACGTTTCCAGAAAAGCGGCATGCTGGCGGTGAAAGGCAAATATATCACCATCGAAAACCATGCGCTGCTGGCTGAACTGGCCGGCCAGACCGATCAGGCAGCGTAACCGCCTGCCGGGTCGATAAATGTTATTTTATTGATCCGGCAACAACTTTTCCGCTTCTGCCCTGCGCCATCTTAGGCTATCTTTAATCCAACTTCGCTTTGGTTTGAGGAGAGTGCCTTATGTCCCGGTATCAGCATATTCTGGTGGCGATTGATGCTCAGCAGGACGACCAGCCGGCGCTGCGGCGTGCGGTTTATCTCAATCAACGTATCGGCGGAAAAATCAAAGCCTTCCTGCCTATCTACGACTTCTCCTACGAAATGACCACCCTGCTGTCGCCCGACGAGCGCGTCAACATGCGCAAAGGGGTGATTAGCCAGCGTACCGAATGGATCCGCGAACAGGCGCAGGCCTATCTGGAAGCCGGCGTGGATATCGAGATCAAAGTGGTGTGGCATAACCGGCCGTACGAAGCCATCATTCAGGAAGTGCTGGCGCATCAGCATGATTTGGTCCTGAAGATGGCGCACCAGCACGATCGTCTGGAAGCAGTGATTTTCACCCCCACCGACTGGCACCTGCTGCGTAAGTGCCCGTGCCCGGTATGGATGGTCAAAGACCAGCCGTGGCCGGAAGGCGGCAAAGCGGTGGTGGCGGTAAATCTTGCCAGCGAGGAACCGCATCATGATGAGCTCAATCAAAAACTGATCCGCGAGACCACGCAGCTGGCTGAAATGGTGAATCACACCGAGGTGCATCTGGTGGGCGCCTATCCTGTCACGCCGATTAATATTGCCATCGAACTGCCGGATTTTGATCCCAGCGTCTATAACGATGCCATTCGCGGCCAGCACCTGGTGGCGATGAAAGCGCTGCGCCAGAAATTCTCCATCGGCGAGGAGTTTACCCACGTGGCGAAGGGCCTGCCGGAAGAAGTCATCCCGGATATCGCGTCGCATCTCGACGCCGGGATTGTGGTGCTGGGCACCATTGGTCGTACCGGTCTGTCAGCTGCGTTTCTCGGCAATACCGCTGAACAGGTGATCGATCACCTGCGCTGTGATTTGCTGGCGATCAAGCCGGATGATTTCAAATCGCCGATTGACCTCGACGATGAGGAAGATGAAGAGGATTAAATAACGCAGGGCGGCCATCCTGCGCGCCCCGGTTTGAGCTTATCAGGGCGGTGATATCACCGCCCTTTTCGTTTCCTACAGCGCGCGCAGAATGCCTTCGACGCTGGCTTTGGCATCGCCAAACAGCATCTGGGTGTTCTCTTTAAAGAACAGCGGGTTCTGCACCCCGGCATAGCCGGTGTTCATCGAGCGTTTGAACACGATGACGTTTTGCGCTTTCCACACTTCCAGCACCGGCATACCGGCAATCGGGCTGCGCGGATCGTCCTGGGCCGCCGGGTTGACGGTGTCGTTGGCACCGATAACCAGCACGGTGTCGGTATCGCTGAAATCATCGTTGATCTCATCCATCTCCAGCACCACATCGTACGGCACTTTGGCTTCCGCCAGCAGCACGTTCATGTGCCCCGGCAAACGACCGGCGACCGGGTGAATACCGAAACGCACCTTAATACCGCGCGCACGCAGCTTCTCGGTGATCTCTGCCACCGGATACTGCGCCTGGGCGACCGCCATACCGTAGCCCGGCGTGATGATCACCGAGGTCGAGTTTTTCAGCAGTTCTGCCGTCTCTTCCGCGCTGATTTCACGGTGTTCACCCGCTTCTTCGCCCGCATCCGCACCGCTCACGTCAGTACCGAACCCGCCGGCAATCACGCTGATAAAGGAACGGTTCATCGCTTTACACATAATGTACGACAGGATGGCACCGGAGGAGCCCACCAGCGCACCGGTGACGATCAGCAGGTCGTTGCTCAGCATAAAGCCCGCCGCCGCCGCCGCCCAGCCCGAATAGGAGTTGAGCATCGAGACCACCACCGGCATATCCGCACCGCCAATCGACGCCACCAGATGCCAGCCGAACACCAGCGCAATCACCGTCATAAGGAGCAGCGCAACCACCTGTGCAGCGGTGCTGTCGGTACGCACAAACCACAGCATCAGCAGGAATGAGACCACCAGCGCCGCCAGGTTCATCTTATGGCGATGCGGCAGCATCAGCGCTTTTGAGGAGATCTTGCCGCGCAGTTTGCCAAATGCCACCACTGAACCGGTGAAGGTCACCGCGCCGATAAAGATGCCGAGGAACACTTCGGTCAGATGGATATTTTCCATCACCGCCGACAGTCCCGGCGCGTGGTCAAGGTAGCTGTTGAACCCAACCAGCACCGCTGCCAGACCGACAAAGCTGTGCAAAATCGCCACCAGCTCCGGCATTTCGGTCATTTCGACTTTCTTCGCCAGACGCACGCCAATCGCACCGCCGATCACCATCGCCAGCAGAATCCACGCCACGTTGCCGCTGTGCGGACCAAAAATGGTGGCGAGCAGCGCCAGCGCCATGCCGCTGATACCAAAGATATTGCCCTGCTTTGAGGTCTCATGCTTCGAGAGCCCGGCCAGGCTGAAAATAAACAGAATTGCGGCAACAATGTATGCTGCAGTCACTAATCCGCCAGACATGTTGTTACCCCTTAATTCTTACGAAACATTTTCAGCATGCGCTGGGTGACGGTGAAACCACCGAAGATATTGATGCTGGCAATCAGGACGGCGATAAACGCCAGGAAGGTGACCCAGCCGCCATGGCCCATCTGCAGCACCGCGCCCACCACAATAATGCCGGAGATGGCGTTGGTGACGGACATTAACGGTGTATGCAGCGCGTGACTGACGTTCCACACCACGTAATACCCGACGACGCAGGCAAGCGCGAACACGGTAAAGTGCGACAGGAATTCCGCCGGCGCGACGTTGGCCAGGCAGCCGAACAGCACTACCGCGAGCGCCAGCAGCAGATACTTGCGCCACGGCGCAGCGGACTTCTCTGCCGCTTTCACCTGCGGCTGTGCGGCAGGTTTTGCGGCCTGTGGCGCAGCAGAGACCTGAATCGGTGGCGCAGGCCAGGTCACTTCTCCGTCACGAATTACCGTGACGCCGCGCACCACGACATCGTCAAAATCAACTACGATCTCGCCGTTTTTCTCTTTACACAGCAGCTTCAGCAGGTTCACCAGGTTGGTGCCGTACAGCTGCGAGGACTGCGTTGGCAGCCGGCTCGGCAGATCGGTGTAGCCGATGATTTTGACGCCGTTGTCGCTCAGCGTGACGCGGTCGGCGACGGTCAGATCGCAGTTACCGCCGGTGGCTGCCGCCAGATCAACAATCACGCTGCCCGGCTTCATGCTGGCCACCATCTCTGCGGTGATCAGCTTCGGTGCCGGCTTGCCCGGGATTAGCGCGGTGGTGACGATAATGTCCACTTCCTGCGCCTGCGCCGCGAACAGCGCCATCTCCGCCTTGATAAAGGCTTCGGACATCACTTTGGCGTAACCGTCGCCGCTGCCCGCTTCCTCTTCAAAGTCGAGTTCCAGGAACTCGGCGCCCATACTCTGCACCTGCTCCTTCACTTCCGGACGGGTATCGAAGGCGCGCACGATGGCACCGAGGCTGCCCGCCGCGCCAATCGCCGCCAGACCGGCCACGCCAGCCCCGATGACCATCACTTTTGCCGGTGGCACTTTACCGGCGGCGGTGATTTGCCCGGTGAAGAAGCGGCCAAACTCATGGGCTGCTTCGACAATGGCCCGGTAACCGGCGATGTTCGCCATCGAGCTGAGCGCATCCAGCGACTGCGCGCGCGAAATACGCGGTACGGAATCCATCGCCATTACGGTGATGTTGCGTGCGGCTAATTTCTCCAGCAGCGCCGGGTTCTGCGCTGGCCAGATAAAGCTCACCAGCGTGCTGCCCGCGCGCATCAGGGCGATCTCGTTGTCGTCTGGCGCGTTCACCTTCAGCACGATGTCGGACTGCCAGACATCCTGCGGATGACTGATGCTGGCACCGGCGGCGATAAAACTGTCATCATCAAAGCTGGCGCGCATCCCGGCGCCCTGCTCAACGGTGACGCTGAATCCCAGCTTAATGAGCTGCTCAACGGTCTTTGGCGTCGCTGCGACGCGGGACTCATTGGCTAACCGCTCTTTGGGTATCCCAATTAACATACTGTTTCCTTTCCATGATTAAAGGATGAGGTTCTGTAAGGGGCACATGCTTAAAAGCCGAAACGCTGTTTCAGCTTTTTATGAGCGAAATGCACTATGTAACAAAGTCTTTATAACCTACTGAAAATGCCCAGGACGATCTAGCGCCATAACGCACACTTATGACATTCACACAGATATTCAGATGCCAGCGATGAATACCGCGGGATGCGACCAGGTTTGCGGCATTATGGAAAATAATCTGCTGTGCCTAATCGTGTCATGACGAATTAACTGTTTTTAAAAACCTATATTTAACAATGCGTTAACTATTCTGGTACTAAGCGATACCGGTTAAAGCGGTAAGCTGACCAAAAAAAAGCCATAACAGCGAAAGATGACAGGCCGATGAATAAAATGCTGGGATTGTCAATGTTATGCGCATAAATTGGCTGAGACAGACCGATTATTACATGCAATAATCAGCGGCTAATCTGTTATACATCAAGAGTCCAGCACGTTTTCGTACTCAATTTGCGTAAGGCGAAGGATCATTTTTATGAAGCTGAAGAACACCATTCTGGCGTCGACCCTGTTATCACTGCTGGCAGCCAATGCGTTTGCTGCCAAAGAGTTAACGCCAGAACAAGCGGCCGCGTTAAAACCATTCGAACGTATTAATATTAGCGGCCGTTTCAATGCAATTGGCGATGCAACAGACGCCGTGTCTAAAGCCGCCGACGCCAAAGGCGCGGACTCTTTCTACGTGCAGGGCATCAACGACAGCAACGGTAACGGTGGCAACTGGCGCGTTACCGCCGATCTGTACAAAGCCAATGCAGCGAAAGTGGAACAAAGCACGCAATACCGGATGTTCAACGGCGTGAAAGAGCTGCCTAAGGCGGAAGCATATCGCCTTGAGCCGTTTGACACCGTCTCCGTCAGCGGCTTCTTCTCCAGCCAGCCGGACGTGAACGAAGCCATCGCCAAAGCGGCGAAAAACAAAGGTGCGGCCTCCTTCTTTATTGTGCGTCAGGTGGATGCTAACAACGGTGGCAACCAGTACGTGACCGCCTACGTGTATAAAGCCGATGCCAAAGCGCGCGTGGTGCAGGATACCTCTGACTCCATTCCGGCTGACTCAGAAGCCGGCAAAGCAGCCCTGGCTGCGGGCGGCGCAGCGGCGAAGAAAGTGGCAATCCCTGGCGTTGCTTCCTCAGATACGCCAAGCACCAGCGTGGGTCGTTTCTTTGAAACCCAAAGCTCTACCGGTCAGCGTTATACTGTGACGCAGCCGGATGGCCGCAGCGTGCAGGAAGTCAATGCGATCACGGCCGCACAGATGCAACCGTTTGACACCATCTCCTTCTCCGATCACTTCGGCACGCCAACCGAGATCTCAGAAGCCGTGGGCAAACGCGCCATCGCCAAAGGCGCGAAGTATTATCACATTACGCGGCAGTGGCAGAACCAGAGCGGCGGCAACCTGACCGTCACCGCTGACCTGTTTAAATAATCCCCGCGCAGGGCGGCGCCCGTCGCCCTGCCGTTTGCATAATCCGTGTGCAAATCTGCATAGTCTTGCATTGCCTTCACCGTTCGCTCTCCGTAAAATCTGCCGCCTGTTTTCAGGGTATTCCGTTTTAAACGGGACTGATTGCCACGTTACACTCTGGCTGAACAACTACTACCCAGCACACTCTGCTGCTCAGGAATGGCGTTTTGGATAAAAAATTAGGTCTTAGCGCGCTCACTGCGCTGGTGCTCAGCTCGATGCTCGGCGCGGGCGTCTTTAGCCTGCCACAAAATATGGCGGCGGTTGCCGGTCCGGCGGCGCTGCTGATCGGCTGGCTGATCACCGGTGTCGGTATCCTCTTTCTGTCGCTGGCGATGTTGCTGCTGACGCGTCTGCGCCCGGAACTGGATGGCGGCATCTTCACCTACGCGCGCGCCGGCTTCGGCGAGCTGACCGGCTTCTGCTCAGCATGGGGTTACTGGCTGTGCGCAGTGATTGCCAACGTCTCGTATCTGGTGATTGTGTTTTCAGCGCTGAGCTTCTTTACCGATACGCCGGATCGCATCGTGTTTGGCGATGGCAACACCTGGCAGGCGATGCTTGGCGCTTCCGTGCTGCTGTGGCTGGTGCACTGGCTGGTGCTGCGCGGCGTACAGACCGCAGCCAGCATCAACCTGCTGGCGACGCTGGGCAAACTGGTGCCGCTGTTGCTGTTCGTGGTACTGGCGCTGCTGGCGTTTAATTACGATCGCTTCCGTTTTGACTTTGACGGCGCGGCGCTCGGCCAGCCGCTGTGGCAGCAGGTCAAACAGACCATGCTGATTACCCTGTGGGTATTTATTGGCGTGGAAGGCGCGGTGGTGGTCTCTGCCCGCGCGCGCCACAAGAAAGATGTCGGGCGCGCCACGCTGCTGGCGGTGCTGGCCGCGCTGCTGGTCTATCTGCTGGTGACGTTGCTGTCGCTTGGCGTGGTGCCGCGTGCGGAACTGGCGCAGATGCGCAATCCGTCAATGGCCGGTCTGATGGAACGGCTGCTCGGTCACTGGGGCGATGCAGTGATTGCGGTTGGCCTGATTATCTCGGTGTGCGGGGCCTATCTCAGCTGGACCATTATGGCGGCGGAAGTCCCGTTCCTCGCCGCGCAGCAGGGCGCGTTTCCGCGCAGCATTGCCCGGCAGAACCGTCATAATGCGCCGGCGGCGTCGCTGTGGCTGACCAACGGTAGCGTGCAGGTGTGCCTGATTCTGATTGCGGTTACCGGCGCGGATTACAACACGCTGCTGACCATCGCCTCAGAAATGATCCTCGTGCCCTATCTGCTGGTCGGTCTGTTTCTGGTGAAAGTGGTGCGCGGTCAGCATAAACCGCTGGCCCTGCTGACGGGCCTCGGTGCCAGCGCCTATGGGCTGTGGCTGCTGTACGCCTCGGGGCCGCTGCATCTGCTGTTGTCGGTGGTGCTTTACGCGCCGGGCCTGCTGCTGTTCCTGTATGCACGACGCGGTGGCCGCGGCGATCAACCGCTGTTTGCGCTGGAGCGCATCGCCATCGTGCTGTTAATTGCCGCCTCACTGCCCGCGCTGTGGCAGCTGACGCGCTAATCAGTGCGGTTGTAACGGAATAGAGACGCACAGCAGATCGTTCTGCTGTGTCAGATTGAGCGGCTTGCGGTATTCCAGATGGATGGCGTCAAGCTGCTCAGCGGACAGCGGATAAGGCAGCTGAATATCGAAGCGGCTGATGTGCTGCTGTTCGGCCAGGGTAATCAGGCGGGCAATGTTAATTTCGTCGCTGACCTGGGTTGAAATGATTTGTAATGCTAATTCTTTCAGATGGTCGTCGCTGGCCTGTAAACTGTGCCCGGACTTGCGCGTCACCATGCCAAAAATTGGCATCACGCCGTAAATGGCATCGACAAAGCTCCAGCGTTTTTTGCAGGAAGCGGAAAGGAAGTCACTGTAGTTGAAGCAGATGCGGTCACTGTATCCGGCTGAAGCCAGCTCTTTATCAGACACCCTCGCACTCCTCCTGTTTTCAGTACGATTCCGAACCTTGCGCCAGAACGCGCCGGTAATAATGGCACATTTCACGGTGTACATACCAGTAAGACAAGGATAATTCGTGCGGTAGCGTAGAGCTCAGGACCAGGAAAAGCTATGCTGCTGACATTCTCAGCCATGACAGAGCATTATGAACAAAATTGTCTATGTGGAAGATGAGCCGGAAGTCGGCGAACTGATTGCGGCTTATCTTGGCCGCCACGATATTGAGGTGCTGGTTGAGACGCGCGGCGATCGCGCGGAAGCGACCATTCTCGCCGCCGACCCGGATCTGGTATTACTGGATATCATGCTGCCGGGCAAAGATGGCATGACGCTGTGCCGCGATTTGCGTGCCCACTGGCAGGGACCGATTGTGTTGCTGACCTCGCTCGACAGCGACATGAACCACATTCTGGCGCTGGAGATGGGCGCCAATGACTATATTCTGAAAACCACGCCGCCGGCGGTGCTACTGGCGCGCCTGCGCCTGCATCTGCGCCAGGCGCACGTGGCCAAACCAGAAGCCGCACCCGCCGTGCAGAGCTCGCAAAAGGTGCTGCGGTTTGGTTCACTCACCATTGATGCGCTCAACCGCCAGGTGATCCTGTTCGATGAACCGATCACCCTTTCGACCGCCGATTTTGATCTGCTGTGGGAGCTGGCGAGCCACGCGGGAGAAATTCTCGACCGTGACGCGTTGCTGAAAACCCTGCGCGGCGTGAGCTATGACGGCATGGATCGCAGCATCGACGTCGCCATTTCACGCCTGCGCAAGAAACTGTACGACAGCGCCACCGAGCCGTTCCGCATCAAAACCATCCGTAACAAAGGCTATCTGTTCGCGCCGCAGGCCTGGGATACCCGCTCCTGATGAGAAAGCTCTTCATTCAGTTCTATCTGCTGCTGTTCGTCTGCTTCCTGGTGATGACGCTGCTGGTGGGTCTGGTGTACAAATTCACCGCCGAGCGCGCCGGACGTCAGTCAATGAACGACCTGATGGCCAGCTCGCTGTTTCTGATGCGCAGCGAACTGCGTGAGATCCCGCCGCGCGACTGGAATAAAACCATCCGCAACCTCGATCTCGATTTATCCTTTGAGCTGCACATCGAACCGATGAGCAAATATCAGCTGGACGAAGCCGACATGAAGCGGCTGCGCGCCGGTGAGATCGTCGCCCTCGACGATCAGTACACCTTCCTGCAGCACATCCCGCGCAGCCACTATGTGCTGTCGGTCGGACCGATCCCTTACCTGTTTTATCTGCACCAGATGCGCATCCTTGATATCGCCCTGCTGGCGTTTATTGGCATGTCGCTGGCGCTGCCGGTGTTCATCTGGCTGCGGCCTCACTGGCAGGAGATGCAGCGGCTGGAGAAAGCGGCTCAGCGCTTTGGTCGCGGCGAGCTTGACGTGCGCACCCATTTTGAAAATACCTCCAGCCTGCACAGCCTTGGCGTGGCGTTTAACCAGATGGCGGACAACATCAATACGCTGGTGGCGAGTAAAAAACAGCTGATTGATGGTATCGCGCACGAGCTGCGCACGCCGCTGGTCCGGTTGCGATACCGGCTGGAGATGAGTGAAAACCTCAGCGCGGCAGAATCCGCGGCGCTGAACCGTGACGTCGGCCAGCTGGAGAGCCTGATTGAGGAGCTGCTGACCTATGCGCGCCTCGACCGGCCGCGCGTTGACCTCAATCTGCAATCTTTCGATCTGGCCCAGTGGCTGCGCGTGCACATCGCTGACGTGCAGACCATGAATCCGCAAACGCACATTACGCTGGATATTCCGCAGCTGGAAAACATTGGCGCGGCAGATACGCGCCTGATGGAGCGCGTGCTGGATAACCTCGTGAATAACGCCCTGCGCTATGCGCAGCAGCGGCTGCGTGTCAGCCTGTGGTTTGACGGCGCCATCGGCAATCTGCAGGTTGAAGATGATGGTCCGGGCATTCCGCCGGATGAACGCCAGCGGGTATTCGAGCCTTTCGTACGGCTCGATCCCAGCCGCGATCGCGCCACCGGCGGCTGCGGCCTCGGTCTGGCGATTGTGCACTCTATTGCGCAGGCGCTGCAGGGCCAGGTCTCGATTGAGAGCAGTCCGCTGGGCGGCGCCTGCGTGCGCTTCTGCTGGCCAGTTGATCTCCCTCTGCGCGACGTGACGCCGCGCTTACCTTCATAAGGAGCTTGTTACATGACTGCAGCTTATCAGGAACTTAGCCGCACTTTTCAGCGCCTGGCGCGTTTTGGCCATCTGGGCGCAATTGCCAGCGTGGATATGCAAACCACCATGCCGTCGGGCGGCAGCCAGGCGCGTGGAGAAGCGATGGCGGAGCTGAGCGTATTTATGCACGAGCTGCTGACCGACAAGCGCCTCGGCGGGCTGTTTGACGCCGCCAGGCAGGAGTCGCTGAACGATGTGGAGCAGGCCAATCTGGGCGAAATGCAGCGCGCGTGGCGCCAGGCAACGCTGCTGCCGGCCTCGCTGGTGGAAGCCAAATCGCTGGCCGGCTCGCGCTGTGAACACGCGTGGCGCAGTCAGCGTCCGGCCAACGACTGGCAGGGCTTCAGCGCTAACCTGAAAGAAGTGGTGAAGCTGAGCCGCGAAGAGGCACAGCTGCGCGCCGATGCGCTCGGCGTATCACGCTACGATGCGCTGCTGGATGTGTTTGAGCCAGGCATGACCAGCGCGCAGCTCGACAGCACCTTTGGCGATCTGAAAAGCTGGCTACCGGATCTGCTGCAAAAAGCGGTAGCCCGCCAGCAGGCAACGCCAATTGCCCAGCCGGTCGGCCCCTTCGCCATCGAATCACAAAAGCAACTCGGCCTGAGCGTGATGGCGACGTTAGGGTTTGATTTTAATCACGGCCGGCTGGACGTGAGCGCGCACCCGTTCTGCGGCGGCGTACCGGAAGATGTGCGTATCACCACACGCTACAACGAAAACGATTTTCTCAGCGCGCTGATGGGCGTGATCCACGAAACCGGCCATGCGCGCTATGAGCAGAATCTGCCACAGCAGTGGCGCGGACAGCCCGTGGCGCTGGCGCGCTCAACCGCGATGCATGAATCGCAGAGCCTGTTTATGGAGATGCAGCTGGGTCGCAGTCACGCCTTCCTGCAGCATATTCATCCCCAGGTGGTGGCGCTGATGGGCGACCAGCCGGCGCTGGAGCGCAACAACTTTATTCGGCTGACCCAGCGCGTGAAACCGGGCTTTATCCGCGTCGATGCCGATGAGCTGAGCTATCCGGCCCATGTGATTTTACGTTACGAAATCGAGCGAGCGCTGATTGAAGGCGAGATTGAAGTCGAGGATATTCCGGCGCTGTGGGATGAAAAAATGCAGCAGTCGCTGGGGATCGATACGCGCGGCAACTACCGCGACGGCTGTATGCAGGATATTCACTGGACCGACGGCGCCTTCGGCTACTTCCCGACCTACACACTGGGCGCGATGTACGCTGCTCAGCTGTTCCAGGCGGTAAAACGCGCCATTCCGCAGGTGGACGAATTGATTCAGCAGGGCGAACTGCAACCGGTGTTTGACTGGCTGCAGCAGAACATCTGGCAGCACGGCAGCCGCTTCCCTACGCAGCAGCTGCTGATCAATGCCACTGGCGAAGCGCTCAATCCACACTATTTCCGTCAGCATCTGGAACAGCGTTATCTCTCTGCCTGATCCGTGCGGCGGCCTGCCCGGCCGCCGTTTTTTGCGCGGAGAGTGATCCGCACTTATCCCCGCCCTGCCCGGTTTTCCTGCTTTGTACAATCCGTTACACGCCGATACCATTCCCTCACTGAAGGCGCGAATTGTTTTACATATAGTGCATTCACCGGCCCCGCAGTGGGCTACACATGAAAAAATAGTTCGAGGGTTTTGCAATGAAAAAATTATTTGCGCTGGTGATCGCCGCTGCTATGGGTCTGTCTTCTGTAGCCTTCGCTGCTGAGACAACAACTGCTGCTCCTGCTGCTGCAACTACCGCTGCACCGGCTAAGCACAAAGCTGTTCACCACAAAAAAGCCGCTGCTCAGAAAGCGCAGGCTGCCAAAAAGCACAAGAAAGTAGAGAAGAAAGCACCAGCGGCTCAGAAAGCGCAGGCGGCTAAAAAGCACCACAAGAAAGCCACCAAACCAGCTGCTCAGAAAGCCCAGGCCGCTAAAAAGCACCACAAGAAAGCCACCAAGCCAGCGGCTCAGAAAGCCCAGGCTGCTAAAAAACACCACAAAGCCACCAAGCCAGCTGCACAGAAAGCTCAGGCGGCTAAAAAGCACCACAAAAAAGTAACCAAACCTGCTGCTCAGAAAGCTCAGGCTGCTAAAAAGCACCACAAAGCGAAAAAAGCTGCTAAATAAGGTTGCCTTGCGCGCCAACACCGCATTAATGATTGAAAACACCCGGTTCTGCCGGGTGTTTATTTACTGGAGTAGCGAAAAATGGTGCGTCGCTATCGCTTCGAAATTATCCTGATTGTCATGATTCTGTGCGGCATTATTGCGGCCAGCTTTTTTATCTAGTCGTTGTAGCGTGCTGATTACTCCAATATTTCTCCCTTTTTTACCGCTCACCGACTATAGTTATCGCTCAAGCGTGATGACCATAACCTCTATTTATTCTCGCCATTGAGAGAACTATGCGCCTGGCTATCCTGTTATTTGTAGGTCTTTTTAGCTTTAACCTCACAGCACATGCCGATGATGAAGACGGCCCCAGCCCGGAAGAGATTAAGACCCTGTTCTTCGGCAAAGATCATCGTAAAGCCATTACCGACGTCAGTGCGGCGCCGTGGGATGCCATTGGTCAGTTAGAGACGGAAAGCGGCAATCTGTGCAGTGCCACGTTGATTTCGGCCCATCTGGCGCTGACGGCCGGACACTGCTTACTGACGCCCCCGGGCAAATTCGACAAGCCGGTCGCGCTGCGCTTCATGGCGGGTGCCAAAGGCTGGCGCTACGAAATTCATGATATTGACGCGCGCGTAGAGCCTTCGCTGGCGCGGCGTCTGCAGGCGGATGGTGAAGGCTGGATCGTGCCGCCAGACGCGGCACCTTACGATTACGGCCTGGTGATTCTGCACAATCCGCCGTCCGGTATCGTGCCGATTCCGTTGTTTGACGGTTCGCGCAGCGATTTAACCGCCGCGCTGAAAACCACCGACCGCAAAGTGACACAGGCCGGTTATCCCGCTGACCATCTGGATACACTCTATTCGCACAGCGATTGCCTGATCACCGGCTGGGCGCAGCGTGCCGTGCTGTCGCACCAGTGCGACACCCTGCCCGGCGACAGCGGCTCTCCGCTGCTGCTGAAGCGCGACGGCGAGTGGCAGCTGATTGCGGTACAGAGCTCGGCGCCGGCACCGGCCGATCGCTATCGCGCCGATAACCGCGCCATCGCCGTTACATCCTTTAAAGACAAGCTGGAAGCGCTGGCGCAATAAGTCAGCTCAGCTGCTCCATCGCCTGCAGAATACGTTTGTCGGAGATGGGATACGGCGTGCCCAGCTGCTGCGCAAAATAACTGATGCGCAGCTCTTCCAGCATCCAGCGGATCGCCTGTACCTCTTCATCGTCCTGACGCTGCGGCGGCAGCTTGTTACGCCAGCTTTGCCACGCCTGCTCTACCGCCTGCACTTTCAGCATCCGCGCCCGATCGCTGTGCGGATCAACCGGCAGCTTCTCCAGCCGGCGCTCAATACCGTGCAGATAGCGCAGTGTGTCGCCCAGCCGCTGATAGCCGTTGCCGGTGACAAAACCGCGATACACCAGGCCGCTCAGCTGCGTTTTGATATCCGCCAGCGCCAGTGCCAGTGTCATGTCCACCCGTCCCTTAAGGAACTTGTTGATGTTGAACACGCTGGTGAGAATCTGCTCGACCTGGCTGGCGATGGTCACCACCGTGTCGTTGAGTTCGGCGCGTACTTTATCGCGCAGCTGCTCGAAGTTTTCCTGCTGCCACGCCGGCCCACCGGCGTCCGCCATCAGCTTATCCACGCCGCAGGCGATACAGTCATCAATCAGCTCCAGCACTTTGCCGTACGGATTGAAATAGAGCCCGAGCTTGGCTTTGTTCGGCAGCTTCTCGTGCAGATACTTGATTGGCGAAGGAATGTTCAGCAGCAGTAACCGCCGCTGGCCGCGCCACATCATCTTCTGCTGCTCGCGTTCACTGTCAAACAGACGAATCGCGA
This sequence comes from Type-C symbiont of Plautia stali, assembly GCF_059730935.1. Classification (NCBI taxonomy): domain Bacteria; kingdom Pseudomonadati; phylum Pseudomonadota; class Gammaproteobacteria; order Enterobacterales; family Enterobacteriaceae; species Type-C symbiont of Plautia stali. The sequence continues at coordinate 2,231,675 of NZ_AP035923.1, forward strand.
CGCTGTCTTTTTCATCCACCAGCGCCGGCCAGGCTTTGACCTGATAGTTGCCGCGCTTCTGCTCATAGTTTTGCGGCAGATCGCCGAAGCTCCACAGGTGTAATCCGCTCTGCTCCAGTCCGTCATCCGCCACCTTGGACAGCGTCTCCTGCACCTTGCCTTTCAGCACCTGCTTCAGCTGATGCAGGTCTTTGCCTTCCTGCAGCTTCCGGTTGTGCTCATCCACCACGCGGAAGGTCATTTTCAGGTGATCGGGCACCTGATCCCACTGCCAGGCGTCGCGCTCAATGGTGACGCCAGACATGCGGCGGAACTCACGCTCCAGCGCATCCAGCAGCGGCTGCTCCAGCGCCGTCACGCGGCCAAGAAAGGCTTCAGCGTAGTTGGGTGCCGGCACAAAGTTGCGTCGCACCGGCTTGGGCAGCGACTTAATCAGCGCGATGATCAGCGCGCGGCGCACGCCGGGGATCTGCCACTCAAAGCCGGCTTCGTCGACCTGGTTGAGCAGCGGCAGCGGGATGTGCACCGTCACGCCATCCGCATCGGCCCCCGGTTCGAACTGGTAGCTGAGCTTCAGTTTCAGGTTGCCCTGATGCCAGAAATTCGGGTAATCCAGCTGGCTGACCTTCTCCGCGCCGTCTTTGATCAGCATCTGCTTATCAAAGCTCAGCAGATCCGGATTGTCCTTACTGGCCTGTTTCCACCAGCTGTCAAAATGCCGCGCTGAGACCACCTCGCTGCCAATGCGGCGATCGTAAAACGCAAACAGCGTCTCGTCATCGACTAAAATGTCGCGCCGCCGCGATTTGTGCTCCAGATCCTCGATTTCACTGCGCAGTTTCAGGTTATTGCGGAAGAAGGCGTGACGCGTCTGCGAGTCGCCTTCCACCAGCGCATGACGGATAAACAGCTCCCGGCTGAGTTGCGGATCGATGCGGCTGTAATTGACCTTACGCGCCTGCACAATCGGCAGCCCGTACAGCGTAACTTTCTCGGTGGCCATGACTGCGCCCTGCGCTTTCTCCCAGTGCGGTTCACTATAGCTACGCTTCAGCAGATGCTGGGCCAGCGGTTCGATCCACTCCGGATCGATGCGCGCCGCAACGCGGCCCCACAGGCGGCTGGTTTCCACCAGTTCCGCCACCACGGTCCATTTAGGCGGCTTCTTAAACAGCCCGGAACCGGGGAAAATAGCGAAACGCGCGTTGCGTGCGCCGGTAAACTCCTGCTTTTCCGCATCTTTCTGACCGATGTGTGACAGTAAACCGGTGAGCAGCGCGCAGTGTACTTCACGGTACGGTGCCGGCTCGCTGTTGAGCGGCATACCCAGTTCCCGCACCACCTGACGCAGCTGGGTATAGATGTCCTGCCATTCGCGCACGCGCAGGTAATTGAGATAATCGCTTTTACACTGGCGGCGGAACTGATTGCCGGACAGCGCTTTCTGCTGTTCCTGCAGGTAGTTCCACAGATTAACAAAGGCGAGAAAGTCTGATTCTTTGTCGGCAAAACGCCGGTGTTTCTCGTCAGATGCCTGCTGTTTCTCCACCGGACGCTCGCGCGGATCCTGAATCGACAGCGCAGCGGCAATAATCATCACTTCGCGCACACAGCCAAATTTCTGCGCTTCCAGCACCATGCGCGCCAGCCGCGGATCGACCGGCAACTGCGCCAGGCTGCGGCCGGACGGCGTCAGTTTGTACGCACCTTCCTCGCTCAGGGTAATCGCGCCGAGCTCCTCCAGCAGGCGCACGCCGTCCTGAATATTGCGCTTATCCGGCGCTTCGACGAACGGGAATGCGGCGATGTCGCCCAGTCCAAGTGCCGTCATCTGCAAAATCACCGACGCCAGGTTGGTACGCAGAATTTCCGGGTCAGTAAACGCCGGGCGGCTGAGGAAATCATCCTCCGAATAGAGGCGAATACAGATCCCTTCCGACACGCGGCCGCAGCGCCCTTTGCGCTGGTTAGCCGACGCCTGCGAGATCGGCTCGATCGGCAGTCGCTGCACTTTGGTGCGGTAGCTGTAACGGCTGATGCGCGCAGTGCCCGGATCGATGACATATTTAATGCCCGGCACGGTGAGCGAGGTCTCGGCGACGTTGGTCGCCAGCACAATGCGGCGGCCGCTGTGCGCCTGGAACACCCGGTTCTGTTCGGCGTTGGACAGGCGCGCATAGAGCGGCAGAATCTCGGTGTGCGGTAAATCGCGCTTCATCAGTGCATCGGCGGTATCGCGAATTTCGCGCTCACCGCTCATGAAGATCAGGATATCGCCGCGCCCTTCGCTGCTCAGTTCGTCAACCGCATCAAAGATTGCCTGCAGCTGATCGCGCTCGGTGTCCTCGGCATCTTCCACCACCGGACGATAGCGTACATCGACCGGATAAGTGCGGCCCGACACCTCGATTACCGGGGCATTATTGAAGTGGCGCGAAAAGCGCTGCGGATCGATGGTCGCGGAGGTGATGATCACTTTCAGATCGGGACGACGCGGCAGCAGTTCGCGCAGGTAACCCAGCAGGAAATCGATGTTCAGACTGCGTTCGTGCGCTTCATCGATGATGATGGTGTCATACTGCAGCAGCAGACGATCCTGCTGAATTTCCGCCAGCAGAATACCGTCGGTCATCAGTTTGACCTGAGTGGTTTCGCTGACCTGATCGTTAAACCGCACCTTGTAACCGACGGTGCCGCCGGGCGTGGTTTCCAGCTCTTCGGCAATGCGGTTCGCCACGGTGCGTGCCGCCAGGCGACGCGGCTGCGTATGCCCAATCAGCCCTTTCACACCGCGCCCGAGCGCCAGACAGATCTTTGGCAGCTGGGTGGTTTTACCTGAGCCGGTCTCACCGGCGACAATCACTACCTGATGATCGCGAATCGCGTCAGCGATGTCCTGCTGCTTCTGGCTGACCGGCAAATTGTCCGGAAACGTAATGCGCGGCGTCGCGGCGGCGCGTTGCGCCACGCGCTGTTCTGCCGCGGCGAACACCGGCTCCAGCTCAGCCATAATTTCCTGCTGCGCAGCGGGATTTTTCACCTTTGCCGCACCGTGCAGACGACGCTGCAGCGCTTTGCGGTCGCGCAGCATCAGGTTATCGAGCCGCGACCAGAGGGGGGCCAGAGGTGACGTAACGGATGATGACATAGTGATGAATTACCTGTTGTTGCAGTGAGCCGGCACTTGCGGCTCGGCGCCGGGCAGAATTTTCCGGCGGATTCAATCGATTAATGCCCGCCATCTTAGCACAGATTGGAACATCTCACCTGACCGGACGTGCCACCTTATTCAATAATTTCGAACATAGGCCTCGAAATATTGCGCTTTTACCTGCCGGACGAACTCCGTAGAGTGTAACGCATTGAGCGGTAAGCCAACCGCGTAACGTACAGGAAAATACCATGAGCAAAGTTTTAGTTCTGAAATCAAGCATCCTTGCCGGTTACTCACAGTCTAACCAGCTGGCAGACTTCTACGCTGATGAAGCCCGCGCCAAAGGCGACGAAGTCACGGTACGCGATCTGGCTGCCCAGCCGATTCCGGTACTGGACGGTGAACTGGTTGGCGCCCTGCGTCCTTCAGACGCGCCGCTGTCGCCACGTCAGCAGGACGCGCTGGCCCTGTCCGATGAACTGATTGCTGAACTGCAGGCGCACGATACCGTGGTTATCGCCGCTCCGATGTACAACTTCAACATTCCTACTCAGCTGAAAAACTACTTTGACCTGATTGCCCGTGCCGGCGTCACCTTCCGCTACACCGAAGCAGGCCCGGAAGGTCTGGTGAAAGGCAAACGTGCGGTGATCCTCTCCAGCCGTGGCGGCATTCACAAAGACACCCCGACTGATCTGCTGACTCCGTACGTGAAACTGTTCCTCGGCTTCATCGGCATCACCGACGTTGACTTCGTGTTCGCCGAAGGCATTGCTTACGGTCCGGAAGTGGCAACCAAAGCCGCCAGCGATGCCAAAGATGCCATCAAACAGATTGTTGCTGCGTAATCATCATTAAAACAATGCTATCTGTCTTGCCGGGCCTGAGTGCCCGGCTTTTTTATGCCTGCGCTGTCGTGGAAGCAGCTATTTATGCACCCACTGGCCATTAATCCCGCGCACATATTCGCCGCTGCCGGCACGGTTAACCAGCTTCTCGCCGGCGATGCGCGCCACCTCGGCGGTGGTGAGGTTGTTCTGCTGCGCCACGCGCTGATACTGCTGGCTGCGGCCGTCATTGATGCGCTTAACCAGCGCCAGCGTCTCTTCATCCTGCTGACGAGCGGCGATATAACCGCTCAGCGTTTCGCCCACGCGCCCCTGCTGGCGCGCCTGATCCAGCGTCAGCGCCCAGGCCGACGGCACCAGCAAAAGCGCCACTAACAGCGCTATCCCCTTGCGTTTCATCGAGCCTCTCCTCAAAACAGTCCGCTCTGATTCTTCAGCAGCGCTTCGACGTCTTTATCCACCTTGATGTGGATTTCATGTTCGATTTTTACGTTCATGTTGATGGTGATTGGCTCTTTGGGTGCGGCGACTTCGATGCGCGGCACACAGCCCAGCAGCGGCAGTCCCGCTGTCAGCACCAGTAATGCCCTCAGGCTCATGGTTTCGGGTCCTTGTTGGATGGCAGGGTGGCGTTTTGCTCCACCCAGGATTGCAAATTATCGCCAAAGCGCAGGCTGCGCCACAGCTGGAACAGGTTTTCCTGATGACGGTAATTGAGATTGACGGACTGGCGGCGGTTACTGAACTGGCTGGTGCCTTTCACCTCGCTTTGCAGAATCAGGTTACCGAAGTTATCCAGATCCAGCGTCGCCCACGAACGGGCAATCTCCATGTAGCGCAGCCAGTCCATCGCCGCCCCGGCGGCCACGTTATTGCTGACAATCGCATCCGCCATGTCTTTGTCCATGCGGAACGTCAGCGGGCCGCTGTTGGCGATCCAGCCCTTTTCAATCAGCCAGTGCGGATTGTTCACCCACAGCGGCAATTCGCCATTCACTTTACCGGACATGGCAAACTGCTTCGGCTTGAGCGCCGTCACCAGCCGGCTGAGATCAATGTCACGCAGCGAAATCCGCGCCGGCTGATGCTGCGGTAAACGCAATGCTGGCATGCTGACGTGCCCGCCGAGCAGATCGAGATTGACGTTGCTGAGCGTCAGCGGCTGGCGCTCCTGCCACGGATAGTGGCCCTGCAGATCCGCAGTTATGTTTTGCAGCGCAAACTGGTTCTTCACTTCGGCGATGCGCAGCGACACCGGCCCGCGGCGCCCCAGCTGCCACTGATGATCTTTCAGGCGGAACGGCAGGGTAAAATCGATGCCGTTAATTTCGCTGTCCGGCATCCATACGCTGCCCTGTTTCACCGCCCAGAAACCGCCCGCCTCAAACCCCTGGCCGCTGGCGGCGGAAAAGGCCATCTGCGCGCGCAGCTCGCCAGACTGGATACGCATCTTCAGATCGCTGCTCAGCAGCGGCTGAAATACGCTGAGCGACTGCGCCGGCCACCAGGCTTCACCACGCAGCCGTTCGCCGTCCCAGCGGCCATGCACGCGCAGCGGTCCGATGTCTTCAGCGGTGAGCTGACCGCGCCACAGAAAACGCCCTGGATCGCGCCCTTTGGCATCGAAACGCAGTTCGGACGGCGGCAGCCAGCCACCGTAGCTGAAGCGCGTCTGGCCGGAACGCAGCGCAAACCCGCCGTTAAACGCTGGCTGTGCCACATCGCGCTGCCAGCGCACCGGCGCGGTCAGCGTCAGGCGCGGCTTATCCACCTGCACCATGCCGTACGCCAGCTGATCAAACCCGGTGTTCAGCGTATCGAGGCTGATCAGGGTGTCGTGCCAGCTGCCGGTGCCCTTCACATCCCATTTGGCGCTAAGCGGCGCCATCACGCCTTCGCCCCAGTAACGCCAGTTCCAGCGTCCGCTGTCTGGCCAGAAGTCGCTGGCGCGCCCGTCGAGATGCAGCCTGAAGCGGCCGAAACTGGGGTCGTGCGCGTTGAGAATCGCCTGTAACCGGCCGTTGATGCCGCGCGAGGCCACGCTGACGCCGGCCAGCGGCCAGCGCGCTTCATCCACTTCCAGCGTCGAGAGTAAGCGTCCGCGCAGGCGCAGCAGTGCGCCAGGCTGCAGGCTGAGCTGCGGATCGCTCAGCATGCCATGTAATTGTCCGGGAATGGTGCCGTACAGCTGCAGGTCGGCAAACTTGCTTTCGCCGGTTAACTGGAACGGCAGTGCGCTGTCAGTCAGGCTCAGCTTGCCCGGCCCAACACTCAGTACCAGGTTGCCTTTCCCGCCGCGTCCGGCGGTCAGTAAATTAAAGCGGCCGCGGATCTGCGTCTGTTCCAGCCCCTGCTGCCAGTCATCCAGCGTCAGCGCCACGCCGCCCGACAGCGGCTGCGACCCGAACGGCCAGCGCCAGTGACCGGCAGTGATGCGGATTTGCTGCGCATCGACCTGCCACGGCAGCTGCAACAACGGCTGTGGTTCCTGTTGCTGGCGCACCACCAGTTCGCCCTGCTGCTGCTGCCAGTTGAGCGTCAGCGCCAGCGGCTGCGGCCACTGCGTCAGGTTAAGCGCACCGCTGAGCTCACCCGCCACCGGCAGGCCATCGGCAAAAGTCGGCAGCGTCAGATTGCCATGCAGTTCGACCGGTTGCGGCAGTAAAGGATGGCTGAGCTGCAGCTGATCAATGTGCAGCTGCTGCCCCTGCAGGCGCGCGGCGACGCGCAGGTTGTCGCCCTGATAACGCAGCTGCTGAAGGTCTTTGTCTAAAGTCAGATCGAAGCGGCCGGCATATTGCTGCCATGGCAAAATACTGAGCTGTTGCAGATGGATATCCGCGCCGGGCAGCATCTGCTGCCACTCTGCGAGGCTGCGCGGCGCATCGCGCGTGGCACTGTGCGGCAGCGCCTGCAGACAATTGCTGTTGAGCGCCACCTCGCGCGCATCAAGCTGCCAGCGCTGTTGCGTCCGGCCAAGTCCCACGTCGGCGACCTGCGCCAGCAGGCAGTCGCCGGCCAGATAGCGCACATCAGGAAACACCAGCCGGCCCTGCTGCCAGTGCGGCGCGCCGTGTAGCTCGACGCGGGTATTTTCCGGCAGCCAGATACCTGCCAGCCGCGGCAGCCAGTGCGTCAGCGTCAGCAGCAATCCCAGCAGCAGCAGTATCAGCGCCAGTAGCGCAGCAAGTAGTCGACGGAGGCCCCGCGTCATGGCTGTTAACGTTCCTGTTCTTTACCCAATCCTGACAGAGATGATGGCATGTTACGCCCGGCAAATGAAGGCGTTACCGCTTTAGTCTGGCTGAAGAACAGCAAAATGACGCGGAAAACGTTATCCTGATGTGATACCGACGTAACATTTTTCAGGAGCGAAACAATGAAAGTTGCGGTTTACAGCACCAAGCATTACGACCAGAAATACCTCGAGCACGTTAACGAAGGCTACGGATTTGAGCTGCAGTTTTTTGACTTCCTGCTGAGCGAAACCACGGCGAAAAACGCCGCTGGCTGTGATGCGGTCTGTATCTTCGTTAACGATGACGGGAGCAAAGCGGTGCTGGAGGAGCTGGCGGCGCTGGGCGTGAAATATATCGCGCTGCGCTGTGCCGGTTTCAATAACGTCGACCTCGACGCAGCCGCCGCGCTGGGACTGCAGGTGGTACGCGTGCCCGCCTATTCGCCGGAAGCGGTGGCGGAACACGCGGTAGGCCTGATGATGACGCTTAACCGCCGCATTCACCGCGCTTACCAGCGCACGCGCGATGCCAACTTCTCGCTGGACGGCCTGACCGGTTTCAACATGCATAACAAAACCGCTGGCGTGGTCGGCACCGGCAAGATTGGTGTGGCGACAATGCGCATCCTGAAAGGTTTTGGCATGCGTCTGCTGGCGTACGATCCGTACCCAAGTGACGCCGCGCTGGCGCTCGGGGCGGAATATGTTGATTTGAAAACGCTGCTGGCGGAGTCCGATGTCATCACCCTGCACTGTCCGCTGACGCCGGAAAACCATCATCTGCTCAACGCACAGGCGTTCAGCCAGATGAAAGATGGCGTGATGATTATCAATACCAGCCGCGGTGGGCTGATTGATTCACAGGCGGCGATTGAGGCGCTGAAACAGCAGAAAATCGGCTCGCTCGGCATGGACGTGTATGAGAACGAACGCGACCTGTTTTTTGAAGACAAGTCGAATGACGTGATTCAGGACGACGTGTTCCGCCGCCTGTCGGCCTGCCACAACGTGCTGTTTACCGGCCATCAGGCCTTTCTCACCGCCGAAGCGCTGACGGCGATTTCAGAAACCACGCTCAGTAATTTACAGCAGCTGTCACGCGGGGAAACCTGTTCAAATCAGGTTAAGGCGTAACGCTCTGCGCCTGCGTTAGCGGGCGCAGGCACCGCCGATCAGCGCCTGTTCGTCGCAGCGACGACCGTTAGCCAGCTGACACATCCCGATGCGTGAACCGTCTAACTGACGCGAGAACGCCAGCGTGCCACCTGCGCTGTTGCAGTTGGCTTCTGCCATGGACGACATCACGACGTGCGGCTGCACGTGCGCGGCGGTTGCCTGTTGCGGCGGTTCATTGTCGCTGTTGCTGCTGCAGGCAGAGAGTAACAGCGCTGCGCCGGCCAGCAGTAAAGTTGCGGCTTTCATCGGTCGGGCTCCGGGAGTGTGAGCGGAAAAGTCGCACCAGCATATGTCAGCAGCGGTGCGCGATCGATAGGCGACACAGCTTTTTACAAAATTTAATATCGTCGTTGGCAAGCAGAATTATCCTGATTGCAGCGTTTTGCCTCTTTTCTCTGCCTGTTCATACGAAACATCAATCAATAAGGAGGAAGGATGTTAGCCGATATGCTCATCCGCATCGCGTTAGCCGGAATACTGGGCGGACTGATTGGCCTGGAGCGCCAGATGCGCGCTAAAGAAGCGGGCCTGCGCACTCACATTCTGGTCGGCATTGGCAGCGCCATGTTCATGCTGGTGTCAAAATATGGCTTTGCCGATATGCTGACTAATGATCATGTGGCGCTGGATCCCAGCCGTATTGCGGCGCAGGTGGTCAGCGGCATGGGCTTCCTTGGCGCTGGAACCATCATCATTCAAAAGCAGATTGTGAAAGGCCTGACGACCGCCGCCGGCCTGTGGGTGACCGCCGCGATTGGCCTGGTGATCGGTAGCGGCATGTACGAAATCGGTATTTACGGCACGGTGCTGGCGCTGGTGGTGCTGGAAACGTTCCGCCGTATCAGCCACTGGCTGATTGGCCGCCATCACACCCTTATCGTCCATCTCAAAGCCAAAAGCGTACCGCTGGTGTTGCTGGTACTGCAGCGCGAAAATTTGCGCTATGGCCACATCGCTGTGGTCAATCGTAACGAAGAGAGCGGGCTGTGCGAGCTGAGCGTTGAGGTGACGTTGTCACGCAGATTTCCTATGCACAGCATTTATGACAAAGTGATGGAAATCAAAGGCGTGCAGTCGCTGGAAATGGTTTGACTGCGCTGGCGCTGGCGGGTTAACCGCTGCGGTGGAGGGGAGATAAAAAGCCCGGCGCTCAAGGCCGGGCGGCTGGGTTAGCAGGGTTTGAGTTGTCCAATCGCCATTTCAACGGCGCGATTGGGCGCGCCAGTTAATTCCCGATAGCGCAGTTGCAGGTTACGCAACTCGCTGGCCAGCACCTCTTTTTCGGTAGCGGCACCGCGCTGCGCCAGTTCCAGATAGCATTGCCCCACCAGCCGGCACGCCTCCTCAAATACCATGTCGTACGTTTGCATTGTTCCTCTCCTCACCTTTAAAAACTAAAAAAAGCGCTGAATCCATCCTGTCAGCGCAGTGAGAAGAAATCTTTACCCAGATCAATAAATATGCAGTTACCGCTGGCAAAATGTGCGCAATGGTAGCCGACTGCGGCGCTGCGCGATTAGGACGGATCCTTTTTGTCGTCATCGCTGGCGCTGCTCACACCAGTAATACCTTCCAGCGCCTGCTGGTTGATGACATCATCGGCGCTGTCAACCGCACGCGAAATCGTCAACAGATCCTGAAACTCGCTCAGCAGAATAGCGGCGTCCGACTTCAGCATATCGTCAGCCTCGGCTGACTCAATCACCATGTTGATGGCTTTGTTGGCGCTTTCAATAACTTCAGTGACGCCGCCTTTCTTACTGACGGCCAGTACCAGCGCACCGATCAGCAGCGACTGAGCCTCAACGCGCGCGGTCAACTGCTTGGTGGTGGCATCAATTTGTGAAATCTTCGCCAGCATGCTTAACACAACATTTTTCATCGCTTATTCCTCCCTGGGGAAGCAGGCAGTGTACCGCTTGCAAAATCCGCGACAAACTAAAAATTGTGAATAGCGCAACAGGTCTCTGACCGCGATCGCGAGGCGCACAGAGCACATCACCGGCAAACCCATAAATCGTGCTGGAATTTGGCGCTGTAATCCGTACCATACGCCACAGACTTTTCCTGCTGACTGCGGTCAGCCGGCACCCATAAAGGCCAGCGCAGCGACCCGCAGCGTGCGCGGACACGGTTAATGCAGGCCTGGCGAGGGCCGCATCAACGCGACATCCGCAGCTGACCAGCGATCACCGAGACCGAAATTCATGTCTGAATATCAAGAAGTTAATAAAAAAGAGCAGTACAACCTGAACAAACTGCAGAAGCGCCTGCGCCGTAACGTCGGTGAAGCGATTGCGGATTTCAACATGATTGAGGAAGGCGATCGCATCATGGTGTGCCTGTCCGGCGGTAAAGACAGCTACACCATGCTGGAAATTCTGCGTAACCTGCAGCAGAGCGCGCCGGTCAAATTTTCGCTGGTGGCGGTGAATCTTGACCAGAAACAGCCGGGATTCCCGGCACACGTGCTGCCAGCTTATCTCGACACGCTGGGCGTGGAGTACCAGATCGTCAACGAAGACACTTACTCCATCGTTAAAGAAAAAATTCCGGAAGGCAAAACCACCTGCTCGCTCTGTTCACGCCTGCGTCGCGGTATTCTTTATCGCACCGCCACTGAACTGGGCTGCACCAAGATTGCCTTAGGTCATCACCGCGATGACATCCTGCAGACGCTGTTCCTCAACATGTTTTACGGCGGCAAGATGAAAGGCATGCCGCCAAAACTGATGAGCGACGACGGTAAACATATCGTGATTCGCCCGCTGGCCTACTGCCGCGAAAAAGATATCGTACGGTTTGCCGAAGCGCGCCAGTACCCTATCATTCCGTGCAATCTGTGTGGTTCACAGCCGAACCTGCAGCGCCAGGTGGTTGCCGATATGCTGCGTGACTGGGACAAGCGCTATCCGGGCCGCATTGAAACCATGTTCAGCGCCATGCAGAACATCGTGCCCTCGCATATGGCTGATATTAATCTGTTTGATTTCAAAGGCATTAAGCATGGTGATGCGGTGGTTGACGGCGGGGACATTGGTTTTGATCGCGAATCGCTGCCAGCGCAGCCCGTCGGCTGGCAGGCTGACGAGGACGATCAGCCGGACCTGAGCGCTCGCCTCGACGTGCTGGAAATTAAATAACGCGGTGACTTTGCAGCATAAAGGCGCGTCGCTCCGGCAACGCGCCTTTTTTATTAGCGGTGCGGCGGAGGATCGCTAATCGGCGGAAATTCAGGATCGTGCGGCGGCTCAGGCTCGGGAATGGGCTGCGGTTGCGGCACGGGTTCGGGAATCGGTGGCGGATCGGTCGGGATAGGTTCGCTGGCGTGAATCATGCGCATGCCGTTCTCCTGTTCGCTGAATGTCTGTTAAGCATAGGAAAGGATGCGGCAGCAAGCCAAACGGCAAAAAAAAGCCGGCGGATAAGCCGGCGTCGTACGAATCAAATGTGCTATGCAGTAATTCAAAAAAAGGAAGTAAGACAATATGGAGCGCAACGCCCATCGCTTGACGTTGCATTCACCTGCGGGAGAGAGTTTGCCCCGGTTGGGCTATGCGCTTATTGATGTCGATCAGGTTTTTTCCGCTTTTCTCCCCTGCACCGCCACAATTACCCGTTCATGACCTGCAGATAACCCCCTGATAACATCACAGCCAGTTGCGGCGTTTCAGCCACAGCGCGACCCCCAGCACCATCACCAGTAACAACCCGCAGAACATGGTAAAGCCGTGCGGCCAGCTGCCACCGGGAATGCCACCGAGATTGACGCCAAACAGCCCGGTGAGAAACGTGGCAGGCAGGAAAATCATCGCCATCAGCGACATGGTGTAAGTGCGCCGGTTCATGGATTCCGCCAGCAGCGAGGCCACTTCATCCGCCAGAATACCGGTACGCGCCACGCCCGCATTGAGGTCATCCAGCCCGCGCCCCAGCCGATCCGCGACATCCTGCATACGGCGGCGATCGTCATCGCTCATCCACGGCAGTTTCTCGCTTGCCAGCCGCGCATAGACATCACGCTGCGGCGCCATATAGCGGCGCATTACAATCAGCTGTTTACGCAGCAGCGCCAGCTCACCGCGCGCCGGGACCTGCTGATCCATTAGCGCATCTTCCAGCGCGATAATTTTATCGTGCATCTCTTCAATGAATTCGCTGGCGTGATCGGTGAGCGCATCGCAGACGTCCACCAGCCAGCTGCCGCCGTCCACCGGGCCGTTGCCGTTTTGCAGATCGGTCAGCACTTCATCGATGGCATACACTTTGCGACGGCGGGTAGAAACAATCAGCTTGTCATTGATAAATACCCGCATCGCCACCAGCTGGTCCGGGCGCGAATCGGCATTATGATTCACGCTGCGCAGCACGATCATAAAGCCGTCACCGAGACGCGTCACGCGCGGTCGCATGCTGTCACCGGCCAGCGCATCCCGCACCGCATCAGGAATAAGCGGCGTGTGCTGCAACCAGTCGGCGCTTTGCCGCTGGGTGTAGTTCAGATGCAGCCAGCAGTGACGCTCGCAGTTGATGACATCTTTATCTTCAATGGCGATAACGCCACCCTTGCCGTCGAACTGGCAGGCGACAATCGCATCCGACACCTGCAGCGCTTTTCCTTCAATGACGTTCACGTACTCGCCTCACTAGCAAAAACAATACGATACAGTCTAGCGCGGCGCGGGACAGTTGCAATTACCAGGGTGTGAGTAAAAATGACAGCGCAACCGGGTCGTTCACCGCCCTCCGTGGCGGTTCAGCGTCAGTGTTTCTCAATCCACAATTCCCGGCTGTAGGCAACGTCTTCCGGATTGGTGATGGGATAGCCCTTAACCCACGGCTTGATCAGCCGCCCGTTGGTGTACTGGTAGATCGGCGCAATCGGCGCCTGGTCAGCGATGATCTGCTCGGCTTTGTTGTAATCGGCATTGCGCGCCGCCACGCTGGTTTCATTGCTGGCTTTACTGAGCACCGCATCATATTCCGCGTTACTGAAGCGGGAAATATTGCCGCTGTGGCTGGCGGTCAGCAGGCTGAGGAAGGTCGACGGCTCATTGTAATCGCCCACCCACGAAGCGCGAATCACATCGAAATTACCGCTGTTGCGGCTGTCGATATAGGTTTTCCACTCCTGGTTCTGCAATGTCACGTCAACGCCGAGATTCTTTTTCCACATCGAGGCCACCGCAATCGCAATTTTCTGGTGACTTTCAGAGGTGTTATACAGCAGCGTCAGGTGCAGCGGTTTAGCCGGGCCGTAACCGGCGGCGGTCAGCAGGGCTTTGGCCTGCGCATTCAGTTCCTGCTGGCTGTGCTGCTGCAGATAGCTCTGCTGCGGCGTGAAGCCGGCGGTGACGTCCGGTGTGAAGTGCCATGCCGGTTTCTCGCCGGTGCCCAGCACTTTTTCCGCGATGATGCGGCGGTCAATGCTCCATGACAGCGCCTTACGCACCCGCACATCCGCCGTCGGCCCTTTCTGCGTATTAAACGCGTAATAGTAGGTGCCAAGCTGATCCGGCGTATACACCTGCCCCGGCAGCTCTTTTTTTAGCAGGCCGTACATATTTTTCGGGAAGGATTCCGTGATATCGATATCCCCGGCGCGGTAACGCTTGGTGGCGCTGGATTCTTCATTGATGGGAATGAAGGTCACTTTAGTCAGCACCGAATGGGCGTTATCCCAGTAGTGCGGGTTGCGCACCAGCACAATCTTTTCGTTAACCACACGCTCCTGCAATTGATAAGCGCCGTTGCCCACCAGTTTACCCGGCGCAGTCCAGCCATCGCCGTTTTGCGCGATGACCTTTTGCGGCACCGGGAACATGGCCACGTTAGCCACCATGCTGGGGAACCACGGTAGCGGACGTGACAATGTCACCTTGAGGTGCGTTTCATCGGTAGCCACGACGCCCAGCTTGTCCGGGCTCATCTGCCCTTTGGTGATGGCTTCAGCATTATCAATGCCGCTCAGCGCAGCAAACCAGGCGAAAGGCGAACTGTTTTTAGGATCGACCAGACGTTGCCAGCTATAGACAAAATCCTGTGCGGTCACCGGCTGGCCATTAGACCAGCGTGCGTCTTTGCGCAGCGTAAACAGCCAGGTTTTGTTGTCGTTGCTGCTCCAGCTCTGCGCAACGCCCGGCACGATTTTGCCCTGCGCGTCCTGGTTAGTCAGCCCTTCAAACAGATCGCGTAGCACCTGAATCTCCGGCAGACCGACCGCTTTGAGCGGATCAAGCGAGGCCGGTTCATCTTTGATATGGCGCACGATTTCCTGGCTGCTGGCCAGTTGCGCCCCGGCAGGCACACTGGCGGCATAGGCGGATGAGAGAGCGCTGCTGATGATGAGCGCGGCCAGCGTGGTGCGGAAAGTTAGTTTCATCACGACTCCTTGACCCGAAAAAAGGGCGACGGCCAAACCAATGCGTCGCCAGCAACTTTTCGCACTTTATCGCAAATCGCTGATTGATAAATAGCTATTTCCCCGTCTGCTGTTTACCGTTATGTTGAGGCTGGATGGCAGCTCACAATTTTTGCGGCTGAACGCGATGCATGACAGAGAGGAAGGTTATGTCGACACACCACCCGCGCCCGCTACGCGGTAAGCTGGACGCCGTCTGGCAACAGTATGGACAATCGGTGCTGGGTGCGCCGCTGCTGTGGTTTCCAGCACCGGCGGCCGACGAGGACAGCGGACTGATTATCGCCGGCACCCACGGCGATGAAAACGCGGCGGTGGCCACGCTCTCTGCCGCCATGCGCACGCTGCCGGACACGCTGCGGCGTCATCATGTGATTCTGGCGGTCAATCCGGATGGCTGCCAGCTCGGGCTGCGCGCCAATGTCAACGGTATCGATCTCAACCGCAACTTCCCTGCCGCCAACTGGCAAGCGGGCGATACCGTCTATCGCTGGAACAGCGTGGCCGACGCGCGCGATGTGCTACTCTCAACCGGAAACGCACCAGCGTCAGAGCCGGAAACCGCCGCACTGTGCCAGCTGATTCATCGTATCCGACCGCGCTGGGTCGTCTCCTGGCACGAACCGCTGGCCTGTATTGATGATCCGCACCACAGCCCGCTGGCCAGCTGGCTGGCGGAACAAACCGGTCTGCCGGTGGTGAGTAGCGTCGGCTACGCCACGCCGGGCTCGTTTGGCAGCTGGTGCGCCGATCTCAGTCTGCCCTGCATCACCGCCGAAATGCCCGCCATCTCGGTGGACGAAGCCACCGAGGTGTATCTTGATGCGATGATCAACCTGCTGCGCTGGCAGCCGTCGTCTTAAGCACGCCGTGCGAGAAGTGCAGCGACGGTTCCACATCGGCCGCCAGCCACGTCGGACCGTCGAGGTCAGCAAACGTGGCCTGCGGCGTTAACGGTAGCGCGGCGCGAATGGCGCGTGAGGTACACAACATACAGCCCAGCATGATGGCAAATCCCTGCGCGCGCGCGGCCGTGGCCAGCGCCAGCGCTTCGG
Organism: Type-C symbiont of Plautia stali; assembly: GCF_059730935.1. NCBI lineage: Bacteria > Pseudomonadati > Pseudomonadota > Gammaproteobacteria > Enterobacterales > Enterobacteriaceae > Type-C symbiont of Plautia stali. The sequence goes on from NZ_AP035923.1 coordinate 2,247,567, forward strand.
TCAGCCCACCGGTTTTATCCAGTTTGATATTCACCATGTCGTAGCGCCCGTGCAGGGCTGCCAGACTGTCGCGCGTGTGGCAGCTCTCATCCGCACAGATCGGTAGCGGATGGATAAAATGGGCCAGCGCCGCATCCTGCACGGCAGGCAGCGGCTGCTCCAGCATTGCCACCTGCAAATCCGCCAGCAGCTGGCAGCGCGCCGCCAGCCCTTCTGCCTGCCAGGATTCATTGGCATCGACGATCAGCGTGGCGTCCGGCACCGCACTGCGGATCGCCACCAGCCGTTCGCTGATCAGATGGTTATCCAGCTTAATTTTCAGCAGGCGCGCGCCGTGCTGCCACAGCGCCAGCGCGCTGCTGGCCATCGCTTCTGGCGTATCGATGCTGACGGTATGCGCCGTGACGATCTCCTGTGCCGGCACCGCCTCACACAGCGCCGCCAGGCTGGTGCGCTGCTGCTGGCGCTCCAGATCCCACAGCGCGCAATCAATCGCGTTGCGCGCGGCACCGGCCGGCAACGCCTGTTGCAGCGCTGCCCGCGTCATGCCGTTTTGTAACGCACCAAGCTGTGAAGCAATCTGCTGCAGCACCGAAGCCTCACTTTCGCCATAGCGCGCATAGGGCGTGGCCTCGCCAATCCCTTTGAGGCCATCCTGCTCAATCTCCACCACCACCACGTGCGCCTCGGTGCGGCTGCCGCGCGAAATCACAAATGGCGAGTGCAGCGGCCAGGCTTCCGGATAACTTTTCACTGTTCTCATACTGACTCCTCAAATCCATGACGTCATAACGTGCTGGTGCAGCTCCACGTTGAATTAGGCTCGTAAACCCTTAAAATTTATGTCATAAACAAACGCTATACCTGTTCTGGTGGGGTTAACGCCAGATTTTTCATCGTTAAAAGGAAATTGTATGTCGCAGAATGTTCACTTTCAGGGCAATCCGGTGCCGGTTGCCGGCCACTTCCCGCAGGCTGGCGAGCAGGCAAAACCGTTCAACCTGGTAGCGAAAGATCTCAGTGATGTGTCCCTTTCTCAGTATGCAGGCAAACGCAAAGTTCTGAACATTTTCCCAAGCATTGATACCGGCGTGTGCGCCGCGTCGGTGCGCAAATTCAACGAGCGTTCTGGCGAAGCTGACAACACCGTGGTGCTGTGCATCTCTGCCGATCTGCCTTTTGCGCAATCGCGCTTCTGCGGCGCCGAGAACGTCAATAACGTAGTGACGCTGTCTACGCTGCGCGGTGCAGAATTCATTGAAGGTTACGGCGTTGCCATCGCCGATGGCCCGCTGAAAGGCCTGACCGCCCGCGCCGTGGTGGTGCTGGATGAGAACGATAAGGTGCTGTACAGCGAGCTGGTGAATGAAATCACCGAAGAGCCGAACTATGAAGCGGCACTGGCAGCGCTGAAGTAAGGTTACTGCTGATAAAAAAGCCGTCTGTCACAGACGGCTTGTTCATGCAGAACGCGGATTATTCGCCTTCGCTGCGTTTCTGACCAAGGCCATATTCGCGCAGCTTGTTGGCAATCGCGGTGTGTGACACCCCAAGGCGTTTCGCCAGTTTACGCGTGCTGGGATACGACAGATAGAGACGAGTCAGCACTGAACGCTCAAAACGGCTGGTAATTTCATCCAGCGACCCTTCCATTGCCTCTTCGCCCAGCGACACATCCAGCGCCTGCTCCGGCAGCACGATATCCTGCGGACGCAGTTCATGACCTTCCAGCTGCGTGAGCGCGCGATACAGCGCATTTTTCAACTGGCGCACGTTGCCCGGCCAGTTATAGCGCGTCAGGAACGGCGTCAGCTGCGGTGACAAACGCGGGCGCGGCAGTCCCTGCTCATCGGCGAAGCGCGCCACAAACATTTCGGTGAGCGGCAGAATATCCAGCGGACGTTCGCGCAGCGGCGGCAGATTCAGCGTCAGCACATTCAGACGATAGAACAGGTCTTCGCGGAACTCACCGCGCTGCACCAGCTCAATCAGATTCTTTTGCGTGGCGCAGATCACGCGCACATCCACATGCACTTCATGATCCTCGCCGACGCGGCGGAAGGTGCCATCGTTCAGGAAGCGCAGCAGTTTGGTCTGCATGCGCGGCGACATCTCGCCGATTTCATCCAGCAGCACCGAGCCGCCGTTCGCCTGCTCAAAAAAGCCCTTCTTGCCTTCCAGCGCGTTGGGATACGCGCCCGCCGCGTGACCAAACAGCTCGCTCTCAGCGACGTCATCCGGGATCGAGCCGCAGTTGAGCGCCAGGAACGGTTTTTTACCGCGTGCGCTGCGCAGATGGCAGGCGCGCGCCAGCATATCTTTACCGGTGCCGGTGTCGCCGACAATCAGCAGCGGCGCATCGTGCATCGCCAGCTTGCGCGCCTGGTCGATCACCTGACGCATTTTCGGCGTTACCGCCACGATGTGATCAAATTCGGAGTCATCGGTGACGCTGAGGTTCTGCAACTGCCGCCCCATGCGTGCAGTGGATTTCAGGGTGATCATCGCGCCTACCGGCTGGTCGTTCTGTTCATCTTCCTGCGCCAGATAGATCGGGCGCGCTTCCATGAGGAAATCACGCCCCTGGATCACCACATGCTGCGCCTGCGCGTCAACACGTTCACTCTCCAGCCAGCGCTGGAAATTAAAGCCGGCAATCAGCGTGCCGGCGTTCTGGTTACGAATCTTCTGTTCGTCAAGGTTAAACAGGTTCTGCGCCGCCGGATTCGCCAGTTCGACTTTACCTTTCAGGTCGAGGGAGAACACCGGCTCGGGCATCGCCACCAGCAGCGCGCTCAGCGCGCGATGTTCACGTTCAGACGGCATGAAAGACACGGTGCGAACGTCTGTCACGCCCGGTGTACGGCGAATCTCCGCCATCAGGTTGCTGAATGCGTCAAATTCCAGCGCAGAAAAGTTGAGGTAGATGCGGCCCAGCGAGGCAATTTCAATGCCACGCAGGTCAATATTACGGGCAACCAGCAGGTCGAGTAGCTCGCGCGCCAGACCGATACGGTCCTGGCAGAAAACTTCCAAACGCATTGCGATGAGCCTTAGTCAGGTTTTGATTTTAGAGATAATACGCTAACTTGCAGCGCCTCAGAAGGGTTCTGTCATGAAAAGTTGACACTCTGAGGCAGGTGACGAAAAGAAGTGTAGCGGAACAACCAACAATAATCCCGCCAGAAATCACTCTTGGCACAGATAATTTCACCTTTCACGCCATCGGCAGCGTGAAAGGCAGACATGGTGAGATTATTTAGCAGCCTGACCTGCTTTATCACCGCTTTTGGCCAGCGATTCTTTAAGCTGTCCCACCAGTTCACGGCGGAAATCGCCGAGCCGCGGTTTGTCCTCCGCCAGCCACGGCAGCGGACGGCATAATTCCATCGCTTTGATCCCCAGTCGGGCGGTGAGCAGCCCGGCACCGATGCCCTGCGCCGCACGCGCCGAGAGACGGGCGGCGATGTCCTGCGACATCCAGTCCATACCCACTTCGCGCACCAGCTCTGACGCACCGGCAAACGCCATATTCAGTAATACCAGCCGGAACAGCCGGATGCGACTGAAGTAGCCGAGTTCAATACCGTAGATGGCCGCGATACGGTTCACCAGCCGCAGGTTGCGCCAGGCGATAAACGCCATGTCCACCAGCGCCAGCGGGCTGACGGCAATCATCAGCGTTGATTCTGCCGCGTGACGGCTGATTTCGCGTCGTGCCTGGCGATCCAGCACCGGCTGCACCAGTTGCGCATACAGGGTGACAATTTCGCGATCGTTATGGGTTTCATGCAGCGCCGCGTGCCAGCGCTGCAGTGCCGGATGCGCCTGATCCAGCTGCGCCTGGCGCGCCAGCTTTTCACAGAACGCCCGGCCTTTGCCGATACCGTGGCTGGCCAGCAGCTCACGGCCCACGTCCCGCTCTTCCGCCCGCTGACGCAGACGATACAGCCGACGCCATTCGCCAATCAGCGCGCCCGCGCCGGCGGCGACAATCAGCCCACCGGCCACGCCGCAGCCCAGTGCAAACCAGTCGCGCGTCAGCCAGGCATCGTGCAGCCACTGGGCGCCCTGCGCCACCACGCTGATGCCAAAGATACCCAGCCCGACGCCCACCATTTTGCGCCACAGGCTGCGCTTCGGCCGCAGCGCGGCTTCCACCACTTTCTCGCCGGCGCCCTCTTCCAGCGGCTCCGCGTCAGGCGTCACCAGAAACCCCTGTTGCGCGTCGCTGCTAAAGGTGTGCGCCGCGCGCAGGGTCGGCTCCACAGGCTCCTGCAACGGGCGGGCAAAATCTATCCGTGGTTTGAGTGGCGTTTCATCGCTCATCGCAATTTATCTCCCAGTAAAAATTCCAGCGCAGCATCCATGCGGATATGCGGCAATGGCCGATCGACATCCAGCTGCTGCGGCCGGAACTGTTCAAACTGAAACCCCTGCTGCTGCCAGAAGCTGTTGCCCGGCAGGCGCGGCGGTACTTCGCCCGGGTAAAAGGTCAGCGGTTCACCGTCGGCGAGGCGATGACCGCGCAGCGCCGGTAATTTTTCTCCGCGATGATCCACCAGCCCGCTCTCGGTCGCCTGCACCGACGCCAGCCCCAGACAATCCATGCTGATGCCTTCAAACGCGGCGTTCTGCCACGCGTCCTGCACCAGCTGCTGCAGCAGAGACACCATATTGGCGTGCTGATCGGCGGTAATGTGATCGGCCTTGGTGGCGGCAAACAGCAACTTATCGATGACCGGCGAGAACAGACGGCGGAACAGCGTGCGCTGGCCATAGTGAAAACTTTGCATCAGCTGGGTCAGCGCCAGCCGCATATCATTGAACGCCTGCGGTCCACTGTTGAGCGGCTGCAGGCAATCGACCAGCACGATCTGGCGATCGAAGCGCAGGAAGTGATTTTTATAAAACCCTTTCACCACATGCTGACAGTAGTAGTGGAAACGCTGCTGCAGCATGGCGAAATTGCTGCCGGCCGGCGCCTGTAACAGCTTGCCGGCCTGCTGTTCATCAACGTTGGGCCACGGGAAAAACTGCAGTGCCGGCGCGCCAGCCATGTCACCCGGCAAAACAAAACGTCCCGGCTGGATGAAGTGCAATCCTTCGGTTTTGCACTGATGCAGGTAGTCGGTCCAGGCGGCGGCGATCTCCGCCAGGCGGTTTTCATCGGCGGGCGCGAACGGGTCGAGATCGGCGCTCAGGCTGTGCCAGCGCGCGGCCCACTGCTGACGATCGCCCTGCAGCAGGCCGACCATCTGGCGTGACCAGCTAAGATAATCCTGCGCCAGCATCGGCAGATCGAGCAGCCACTCGCCGGGATAATCGACAATTTCGAGGTAAAGGGTGGCGGTATCTTTGAAATGGCGCAGCAGAGACTGATCCGGCCGGTAGCGCAGCGCCAGGCGCATCTCGCTGACGCCACGCGTCGGGGTCGGCCACATCGGCGGCGTGCCGTACAGCTGGGCCAGCCCTTCATCATAGGTAAAGCGCGGCGTGCCCAGCTCACGCTGGGGTACGCGCTTCACGCCCAGCAGCCGCTCTTCGCGCACCACGGAAAACAGCGGCAGACGCGCGCCGCTGTGGACATTGAGCAGCTGGTTAACCAGCGAGGTGATAAACGCGGTTTTACCGCTGCGGCTCAGGCCGGTGACGGCGAGGCGCAGATGGCGATCCACACCGCGGTTCATCAGCCCCATCAATTCATTTTGCAGTCTTTTCATCGCTCTCCCTGATGAAACGTGCCGACAGGCGGTTAAACGCCTTACTCAGCAACGGTTCCAGGGCGGCCGCCAGCAACAGGCGCAGCGGACGGCGCGCCACCGATTTCACTGCCCAGCCGGCCAGGCCGCCGGGCGCATAAGTTACTGCACTGATGATGATGAATTTTCCCGCCGACTTCAACGCAGGCGTTGCGCGGCGGCGCAGAGCAGTTAAACGTTGCGTATGCATAGCGCCTCTCTTAGAGCAGCGGACCCGCTGACGGGCCCGCGACAGGGATTAAATCTGGCGGAAACGGCTGCGTACGCTGAAGGTTTCTGAGGTCACGTAACGCTCAATATCGCGTACGTTACGCTCATCCGCGGTGAGCGTATTTTCCAGCTCATCCAGCAGTTCGCGCGCCGTTGGTGTGCGCTCAGAGGGTGCGTCCAGCGGTTTTTCATCCAGCACGTAGCCAAGGATAAAATAGGCGGTCACGGTGATCATAAACAGACCTAAAAACAGCGACAGCACCACAATCACACGCAGCAGCCGCACCGGAATATCCAGGTACTCGGCCAGCCCGGCACACACGCCGCGCACTTTGCCCTGCTGCGGAATACGCCACAGTTTGCGTCCGTTCATCATGGCTGCCTCCAGTTCGGGTGTTCGGCATCGAGGATCGCTTCCAGCGCCTCGACCCGGTCACGCATGCGGCGCGCTTCCTGCGTCAGCTGCTGCAGGCGCTGCAGGTCACCGGACGAAAGCGCCCCGCCGTTGCGTTTGTTGCTGTAGTGCAGCCATAACCAGATCGGTGCCACAAACAGCACGAAGATCGTTAACGGTATGGCCAGAAATAGTGCGCTCATTGACTCTCCTTTTTCAGTACACCCGGCAATCCGGGCCCGTTAGCAGGCCCGGGGCGATCACTCGCTGCGGTTCATTTTGGCTTTCAGCGCAGCCAGCTGCTGGCTGATTTCGTCATCGGCTTTCAGATCGGCAAACTGCTGGTCCAGCGTTTTGCTTTTACCGAAGCGCTGGCTTTCCGCTTCTGCTTCCATGTGATCGATGCGGCGCTCAAAAGATTCGAAGCGTGCCATTGCCTCATCCAGCTTGCCGCTGTCGAGCTGACGACGCACATCGCGTGACGATGAAGCCGCCTGATGACGCAGCGTCAGGGCCTGCTGGCGGGCGCGGGTTTCGCTGAGTTTTTTCTCCAGCTCGCCAATCTCGCCTTTCATGCGATCCAGCGTCTCTTCAACGTGGCTGGCTTCCTGCTGCAGCGCAGCGATCAGGTCAGTCAGCTTCTGTTTCTCAATCAGCGCCGAACGGGCTAAATCTTCTTTCTCTTTACTCAGCGCCAGCTCAGCTTTTTCCTGCCATTCCGCCTGCTGAATTTCGGCCTGCTCAATACGGCGCAGCAGCTGTTTCTTTTCTGCCAGCGCGCGGGCCGAGGTGGAACGCACTTCCACCAGCGTGTCTTCCATTTCCTGAATCATCAGGCGTACCAGTTTCTGCGGATCTTCGGCGCGCTCCAGCAGCGAGTTGATGTTAGCGTTCACGATATCGGCGAAACGAGAAAAAATACCCATAATGATGTTCCTCTGGTTGTCATGTCTTTACGCCCATAACTAATACAAGATGCGTGCCAGTTTTTAAGCTATTGATTTTAATGAATTTTAGTATTTTACAAGCGCCGCACAATCCGTTAAGGTAGTGAAATTAATTAATCAGTGGTGAATTTCATCATGGCAAACGGTAAAGACAATCTGCTGGGCGAGTCGAATAACTTTTTAGAGGTGCTGGAACAGGTATCGAAACTGGCACCGCTGGAGAAACCGGTGCTGGTGACTGGCGAACGCGGTACCGGTAAAGAGCTGATTGCCAGCCGCCTGCACTACCTCTCCGACCGCTGGCAGGGGCCGTTTATTTCGCTCAACTGCGCCGCGCTGAATGAAAACCTGCTGGATTCCGAGCTGTTCGGCCATGAAGCCGGTGCCTTTACCGGCGCCCAGAAGCGCCACCTTGGCCGCTTTGAGCGCGCCGATGGTGGCACGCTGTTTCTGGATGAGCTTGCCACTGCGCCGATGCTGGTGCAGGAGAAACTGCTGCGCGTGATTGAGTATGGCCAGCTGGAACGCGTTGGCGGCAATCAGTCGCTGCAGGTTAACGTGCGGCTGGTGTGCGCTACCAATGAGGATCTGCCCGCGCTGGCCGCCGCCGGCCGTTTTCGCGCCGACCTGCTCGATCGCCTGGCGTTCGATGTCGTCCAGCTGCCGCCGCTGCGCGAGCGCCGCAGCGATATTCTGGTGATGGCCGAGCATTTTGCCATTCAGATGTGCCGCGAGCTGGGCCTGGCGCTGTTTCCCGGCTTTAGCGAGCGCGCTCAGCTCACCCTGTTGCAGCACAGCTGGCCGGGCAACGTGCGTGAACTGAAAAACGTGGTGGAGCGCTCAGTGTACCGTCATCACAGCACCGAACAGGCGCTCGACACCATCATCATCAATCCGTTTGCGCCACGCAGCGCTCCTGCGGTAACAGAGCCAGCAGCAGAACAGCGTGAAAACGCCCTGCCGGCGCTGCCGCTGGATTTACGCCAGTGGCAAAACCAGCAGGAGCGCGCACTGGTCGAAGCCAGTCTGCAACAGGCGCGATACAACCAGCGCCGCGCCGCTGAACTGTTGCGCGTTACTTATCATCAGCTGCGCGCGATGATGAAAAAACACGGGATCGAAGCACAGTAGGGTTTAACTGACGGGTATCGCTGCGGCAGCTGTCAGTTTTGCACGCCGGGTTGTCAGCTATGCGTGAGCCGCGTCCGGCAGGTTACTGCAGACTACAGGCAGACCTCAAGGAGACCCCCATGCTGACTCAACCTGCTGAAAAATATCGCCCGTGGCCTGTCATCAATCTGGCGGATCGCCAGTGGCCGTCACGCCAGATCACCCGCACGCCGCGCTGGCTCTCAACCGATTTGCGTGATGGCAATCAGGCGCTGGCTACGCCGATGGACAGCGCGCGCAAATTAGCATTCTGGCAACTGCTGCTGCGCTGCGGCTTTAAAGAGATTGAAGTAGCGTTTCCCGCCGCCTCGCAAACCGATTTTGATTTTGTGCGCCTGCTGATTGAACAGCAGCACATCCCTCACGACGTCACTATTCAGGTATTAACCCAGGCGCGCGGCGATTTAATCGATCGCACCTTTGCAGCGCTGCGTGACGCGCCGCAGGCGATTATCCATCTGTATAACGCCACCGCCCCGCTGTTCCGTGAGCGCGTATTTCGTCAAAGCAAAGCTGAAATTGTCGAGCTGGCCTGCGCCGCCGCGCGGCAAATCCGCGCACGCTGTGCGGCGCAGCCCGCCACACACTGGACCTTTCAGTACTCGCCGGAAACTTTCTGCTTTACCGAGCCGGAATTTGCGCTGGAAATCTGTGAAGCGGTCGCCGCCATCTGGCAGCCGGGACCGCAGCGGCCGATGATCATCAACCTGCCCGCCACGGTGGAAGTCAACACGCCTAACGTGTATGCCGACCAGATCGAGTATTTCTGTCGCCACTTCAGCCAGCGCTCGCAGGTGGCCATCAGCGTCCATCCGCATAACGATCGCGGCACCGGCATCGCCTGCGCCGAGCTGGCGCTGCTGGCCGGCGCCGATCGCGTTGAAGGCTGTCTGTTTGGTAACGGCGAGCGCACCGGCAACGTCGATCTGGTGACACTGGCGCTGAATCTCTATACCCAGGGCGTGACGCCTGAGCTGGACTTTAGCGATATGCGCGAGGTGCTGGAAGTGGTGACGCGCTGTAACCAGCTGCCGGTCCATCCGCGCCATCCTTACGCCGGCGAACTGGTGTTTACCGCCTTCTCCGGCTCGCATCAGGATGCCATTCGCAAAGGCTTTGCCGAACGCAGCGCGCGTAATGAAGCGATCTGGCAAATACCCTACCTGCCGATCGATCCGCTGGACATCGGCTGCAGCTATGAAGCGGTGATCCGCGTGAACAGCCAGTCCGGTAAAGGCGGTGCCGCCTGGCTGCTGGAACAAAATCACGGCCTGCAACTGCCGCGCGGCCTGCAGCAGGATTTCAGCCGCTGCGTGCAGCAACAGACCGATGCTCACGGCCAGGAGATGACGCACCACGCGCTGTGGCAGCTGTTCTGTCAGCAGTACGGCCTGCAACAGCCACGGTGTCGCCTGCTGCAGGCGGAGAGCCATAGCGATGATCAGGGCGAGACGCGGATTAAAGCGCGCCTGCAGCAGGGTCCGCAGCAGCTGACCCTGGAAGGCCGCGGCAACGGACTGCTGTCAGCAGCGGTCGCCGCGCTGCGTCAGCGCTACGATCTGGCCGTAACCATTGAGGATTACCATGAACACACGCTGGGCAAACGCAGCGACAGCCGTTCGGTGTGCTATATCAGCTGCATCACGCCGCGTGGCGAGCGTGCGTGGGGGGTGGGTATTGATAATGACGTGACGCGCGCCTCGCTCCAGGCATTGCTTAACGCGGCGGGCGCTTTTCTGCCGCCGGAAAGTAGTTCGCTGGCGTAACGCCCAGCACACGGCGAAACATGGCGCTGAAGGCGCTCGGGCTGTCATAACCGAGATCGAGCGCCACGGCCAGCACCGTATCGCCCTGTGCCAGCCGGGTCAGCGCCACGCTCAGCCGGGCACGCCGCAGCCAGTCGCTAAACTGCAAACCGGTTTCGCGACTGAAATGGCGCGCCAGCGTGCGCTCCGCTACACACAGCTGCGCCGCCGCGCGCGCCAGCGTCCAGCTCTCGCCCGGCGCCTGCTGAATCTGCTGGCACAGCGTCAGCAACCGGTCGCTGTGCGGCAGTGGCAGGCCAAACGGCAGCACGTCCATCACGCGAATTTCATCGAGAATCAGCTCGTAAATGCGCTCGGCGCGACTGCCAGACGCGTAATGCTCCGGCAGCGCCAGCGCGCTGACGATCAGCTCCCGCAGCAGCGGCGATATCTGCACCACCTGACAGCTGGAAGGCAGATCGGCGCGCGCCAGCGGATCGACAAACAGCGTGCGCGCCGCCACGCTGCCAACGATGTGCAGCGCATGACGCGTGCCGGCCGGCAGCCACACGCCGCGGCTGGGCGGCACAATCCAGCTGCCGTGTTGCGTTTCCACTTTCACCACGCCGCTCAAAGTATGTATCAGCTGCGCGCAGTGGTGATAGTGCCACGGCTCCGCATCGCCGTGCGCATAATCATGCGCATACGGCACCAGCGGACGCTGCGAGAAGTCAAAGTCGAGCCGCTGACTCATTTAGCGTTTCAGATACTGATAAACCGCCGCCAGATCCTGCTCGCCGTAACCGGCATCGACCGCCTGCTGCCAGACATCGACGATGTTTTCCAGCGCCGGCAGCGAGGTGTCGCCGGCCGCGTCCAGCGCCAGCCGCGCATCCTTCAGCGCCCAGATCAGATGCATCTGCGGCGTAAAGTCGCCGCTGGCAATCATGCCGAGTTTCATTTTGGCGTACGGCGCTGCCAGCGGACCGCCTTCCAGCACCTGCCAGAGATCGTCGGTAGTGAAACCAAACTGCTCTGCCAGCCGGGTGCTTTCGGCAAGACTCTGCATCAGGCCAATCAGCCAGCTATTCACCACCAGCTTCATGCGCGAGCTGGCACCGGCGGCCCCCAGCCACTGCGTCCCTTTACCAATCGCGGCGAACACCTGCTCCGCCGCCTGGGCGCGCTGCCGGTCGCCGCTGGCCATCACCAGAATCTGCGCGTTTTCAGCCGGCGCTTTGGTACCGGAGACCGGCGCATCAATAAACACCACGTCCGGCCGTGCGGCCGCCAGCCCGGCGATCAGCGCGTCGGTCGCTTCAACACCGATGGTGCCCATCTGCGCCACGGTAGCCCCCTGCTGCAGTGCGTTCTGCACCTGGTTAAGCGTGGCGCGCGTGGTAGCGCCGTCCGCCAGCATGGCAATCACCACGTCTGCGCCTTCCACAGCCTGCGCGGCGCTGTCGCTCAGCGTCAGGCCTGCGGCCACCAGATCTTCACCTTTGGCACGCGTGCGGTTCCAGCCGCGCACGGTAAAGCCTTTCTTCAACAGATTGGCGGCAAATGCGTGCCCCATCGCGCCTAATCCCAGTACCGCCACTACAGGTTGCTGACTCATGTTTTCTCCTTCTTCTTACCGCAGGCAAAACGATCACACTGACAGAAATTGGGGCTGACAGCCAGGCCAGAGGTGCGGTGAAAGGACATTTTTCATGCCACACTTAACAGGGTTCCGCCCTACTATTAACGCTTTTCAAACCCGCGCTAAAACGATTAACATACGCGCGATAAATGTCCCGATTGGTTCATTTCACGTCTTTTACGGTTATTAAAATGAAAATTGCTCTTTTGCGACAGGCGCCGTTGCTGATGCTGCCTGCACTCCTGCCGCTGCCGCTCTTGGCGGCGGACAATGCCAGCAATACCCTGGTGGTGAGCGCCGCGCCCGCGGCCAGTGGACTTTCTGAGCTGGATACTCCGGCGGCGGTCAGCGTTGTCAGCGGCGACGATATGCGCCACGCCGCACCGCGCGTTAACCTGTCTGAAAACCTCACCAGCGTACCGGGTCTGCAAATTCAAAACAGACAAAATTATGCGCAGGACCTGCAGATTTCAGTGCGCGGCTTTGGTTCGCGTTCCACCTTCGGCCTGCGCGGCATTCGCCTGTACGTTGACGGCATTCCGGCCAGCATGCCAGATGGCCAGGGGCAAACCTCGAATATCGATATCGGTTCCATCGATCGCGTGGAGGTGCTGCGCGGTCCGTTCTCCGCGCTGTACGGTAACGCATCGGGCGGCGTCATCAATGTGGAAACCCAGCGCGGCCAGCAGCCGACCACGCTGGAAGCCAGCAGCTGGTACGGCAGCTACGGCAGCTGGCGCAACAGCGTGAAAGCGAGCGGTGCCACCGGTGATGGCAGCCACGCCGGCGATGTTGACTATACGGTGTCGGCTTCGCGCTTCACCACGCACGGCTATCGCGACCACAGCGCCGCGCAGAAGAACCTCGGCAATGCCAGGCTTGGCGTGCGCATTGACGATGTCAGCACCCTGACGCTGCTGTTCAACAGCGTTCACGTTGAGGCGCAGGATCCGGGCGGCCTGACGCCAGCACAGTGGCATGATAATCCGCGCCAGGTGGCCAGCAACGTCGCGCTGTACAACGCGCGCAAAACGGTCGACCAGACCCAGGCGGGCCTGCACTACCAGCGCCAGATGAGCGACAACGACGACCTCAGCGTGATGCTCTATGCCGGTGAACGGGAAACCACCCAGTATCAGTCCATCCCGATGGCGACCCAGCTGAAAGCCGGCTATCCCGGTGGTGTCATTTCACTGGCGCGCCACTATCAGGGCATCGATACGCGCTGGACGCACCGCGCGACGCTGTTGACGCTGCCGGTGACCCTGACCGGCGGCCTCGACTATGAAACCATGAGCGAGAAGCGCAAAGGCTATCAGAACTTCACCCGCAGTGACGGCGCCACCGACTACGGCGTGCAGGGTGATCTGCGCCGCAACGAGCGCAACCTGATGTGGAACCTCGATCCCTATCTGCAGACCGCGTGGCAGCTGAGCGATCGCTGGTCGCTGGACGCCGGCGTGCGCTTCAGCACGGTCAATTTCGATGCTAACGACTATTACGTGACCGCCAGCGATCCGGATGACAGCGGTAATCGCCGCTATCATCGCTGGCTGCCTGCGGCTTCGCTCAAATACGCGATTGATGATGGCTGGAATGCCTATGTTTCCGCCGGTCGCGGCTTTGAAACGCCGACGCTCAATGAACTCTCCTACCGCGCGGCGGATCAGGCCGGGCTCAATCTCAACCTGCAGCCCGCCACCAGCAATACCGTGGAGCTCGGCAGCAAAAAACGCCTCGGCAACGGCCTGCTGACCGCTGCGCTGTTTCAGACCGATACCAAAAACGAGATCGTGTCAGACAGCAGTTACGAAGGCCGCACCAGCTACAAAAATGCCGGTGAGACGCGCCGCCGTGGCCTGGAACTCGGGCTCGATCAGCAGTTTGGCTATGACTGGCACCTGAAAGCCGCATGGACGCTGCTCGACGCGCGCTACCGCAGTAACGCCTGCGGCAGCGACAGCTGTGACGGCAAGCGCATCCCCGGTATTGCGCGCAATATGGCCTACGCCGGACTGGCCTACGCGCCGGAGCAAGGCTGGTATGCTGGCGGCGACCTGCGCTACCTGAGCGACATTGCGGCCAACGACCAGAATGATGTCAAAGCGCCGGCGTATACGGTGGTGGGACTGAACAGCGGCTATAAATGGCTGGTGCAGAACTGGACGCTGGATCTGTTTGGTCGCGTGGATAATCTGCTCGATCGCCACTATATCGGCTCAGTCATCGTTAATGAGAGCAATGGCCGGTATTACGAACCCGCACCGGGGCGTAATTACAGCGTCGGCCTGACGCTGAGCTACGCTTTCCAGTAATCTAAAGCGGGCACCGGCGCACGTCGGTGCCTTATTCAGGTGCGATAACGTGCTGAACCGACAAATTTCGAAAATTGCTCACTCCAGATTTGCACGGCGCAATATTCCTGCGGATCGATGCCTTCCGGCAGTGATTTAATAAAATCACCAAAGTTATTTAAATCGCCAATTAACGCCGACTGATGCTTTATTTGCAGAAATGAATGCTGATCAAACGCCTGAGTTTTGGTGAGGTAAATTTTATAGTGTGGCCCGGGGGCAATTTCCCCCTCAAAAGCGATGACGTTTTCATTGAGATAGACCTTGCCGCTGGCCCAGTACAGCGCATCACTGCCGGCTGATGGCGATCAAACTCGCCGCTATATAGCGCCTGCTGTTTCGCCAGATCAACCTCCTTTTGCGTGGCATTCACTTCCGCGGTAATTAACGGTGACAACACCAGACCTAAGGTAATACCGGTGCCCAGAAAAAACAGGCTGGCGATGAGATAAAGCACGTTCAATTTTTTTAGCATCCCTACCTCCCTGCAGCAGAATAGCGCTGTATTTCTCTACCTGATCCTGCTGCTCACTGGTGTTAATAAAAACGTAAAGTCAGGCTAAATATTGGTTATCGTGTTGCTGTGCATACTGTGACAGTAACCAGCGCTGTTACAACCAACTCTCAACGGCGGCAGGGAAAGCGAGGCGCAGCAGAATAACCCGCGGCAGCGAGCAGCAAAGATAAGGGCCGGCAGCGCCAGCCCTGGAGGGAAAAGATCAGTTCAGCAGCGCGAGGATTTCGTCAGTGGTGCCGGTTTCACCGAGGCGCGGGAAGATGCGCTCAATGCTGTTGTGGTGGGTTTCGGCGTTCAGGCAGCTCATCGCATCAGTCGCCAGCGTAACGTTGTAGCCCAGCTCGTATGCCTGACGCGCCGTGGATTCCACGCCGATACTGGTGGCAATCCCGCACACCACCACCTGCGTCACGCCACGCTGCTGCAGCTGCTGGTGCAGATCGGTATTGTGAAACGCGCCCCAGGTTTTTTTCGTTACGCTGATATCGCCCGGCTGCGGTGTCATTTCCGGCACCAGCACCGCCCAGTCTGCCGGCAGAGCAGCATCGTGACGCGGCTGCTGATTGCGGCCCGGCGCGCCGCCCGCCACGTTCACCAGCACCACCGGCAGCTGTTTCGCGCGAAACGCCTGCGTCAGCTGCGTGGCGCGTGCAATCACTTCATCCGGATGGCGCGGCGTAACCGGCAGGCGGACGATGCCGTGCTGCAGGTCGATGACAATCAGGGCGGTTTGGGCATCTAACGTGGTGACAGCCATGGTGAGTCCTCTCAAATTAGTGGTCAGCGAGTCGTTGCAGTAAGGGAATGGCGGCCAGCAGCGTTTGCTGTTCCTGCGGGCTGAGCAGGCTGCTGATACTGTGCAGCAGCCAGTCGTCACGCTGGGCGCGATTGCTGGCGATGAGCTGCAGGCAGGCAGCGGTAGGCTGATAACGGGTTTTGCGGCCATCCTGAGCATCGGCCACGCCCTGTACCAGGCCCAGCGTCTGCAGGCTGGCGACCGTGGCACTCATCGACTGGCTGCGCACCCCTTCGCGCGCGGCCAGCTCGGTCACCGTCATTGCGCCGTCGCGCACCAGATAACCCAGCACGGAAACCTGCGGCCAGGTGAGATCGCCCGGCGGGGCCGATTCACGCAGGCGGCGCATCAGTTTGCCATTAATGCTGCGTAACGCGGCAGCGGCGCTAATCAGCTCGCTCATCGCCCTTCTCCTTTACTGATGAGACCGCAGTATATAAATACGCAGGTAAACTGTGTAGTTTGCCTTCGTATCAATTTGTAATTGCGCATCCCGCCGCTCAGCTGCGCTGCAAATAGTGAATCAGGCTATGAAAGCGCAACGGGCTGGCCAGCGGATTGCGATAGCTGTGCGGCTGATCGGCGGCGAACTGGCTGGCTTCTCCGGCCTGCAGGCGACGCCAGCTGCCCGCCATGCCCAGCAACAGCTCACCTTCCAGCACCACCACCTGCTCAATCACCCCGCTTTCGTGCGCTGACGAATCGCTTTGCGCACCCGCCGCCAGCGTCACTTCCAGCAGATCGAAGCGCAAACGCGCGTCATACGGCAGCAGCGGCTTCACCTGCATTTGTGCATTGGGCTGGCTGAAGGTCGCCACATCGCCCGACGGCTGCGCCCCGCTCTGCACAAAAAAGGAGAACGGCACATTAAAGCCGGTGGCGATTTTCCATAGCGTGGCGATCGTTGGACTCGACTCGCCGCGCTCAATCTGACCGAGCATGGCTTTACTCACGCCGGTGCGCGCCGCCGCCAGCGTCAGGCTCCAGCCATTAGCCTGACGCAGCTGCTTCAGCGCCTGGCTGAGATGTTGATGCAGATTTTCCATGAATTCTCCTGAAAAGCGGGCGCGCAGTGTACCACTTGTGCGCGCCATACCGTGCGTGCCACAATGTGCGTTATAACGCACAACAGGATGTGATTCCATGACCACTGCGACTGTTCGTCCGGCTTTTTCCTTTCCGATGCTGATTTCCGGCCTGATCGCCGTGCTGGTCGGCTACAGCAGCACCGCGGCGCTGATCTTCCAGGCGGCGCAGGCCGCAGGCGCCTCACCGGCGCAGATTGGCGGCTGGCTGTCGATGCTGGGCGTGGGCATGGGGTTGGCGTCACTCGGCCTGTCGCTGTGGACGCGGATGCCGGTGCTCGCCGCCTGGTCGACGCCGGGTGCCGCGCTGCTGGCCACCAGCGTGCACGGCCTGACGCTCAATGAAGTGGTCGGGGTGTTTGTCGCGACCAATCTGCTGATTGTGCTGAGCGGCGTGACCGGCCTGTTTGCCCGGCTGATGAACCACATTCCCCAGTCGCTGGCGGCCGCGATGCTGGCGGGGATACTGCTGCGATTTGGCATCGGCACTTTCAGCGGCTTACAGGATCATTTTGCCCTGTGCGGCAGCATGTGTCTGGTATGGCTGCTGAGCCGCCGCTGGCTGCCGCGTTATGCCATTCTGCTGGCGCTGGTGACAGGCGTACTGGTGGCGCTGGGTCAGCGCGCCATTCACTTTCCGCCTCATGCGCTAACGCTAAGCGTGCCGGAATTTATCATGCCGCACTTTAATCCTGCCGCGCTGATTGGCGTCGGCTTGCCCTACTTCCTGGTAACCATGGCGTCGCAGAATGCGCCCGGTATTGCCACGCTGCAGGCGCATGGCTACTGGCCGCCGGTCTCCGCGCTCACCGGCTGGACCGGCCTGATCGCGCTGCTGCTGTCGCCGTTCGGCGGCTTTTCGGTGTGTATTGCGGCGATCACCGCCGCGATCTGCATGGGCGATGATGTCGATCCGGACCCGGCGCGCCGCTGGGTGGCTTCCGCGCTGGCGGGCGTGTTCTATCTGCTGACCGGCTTTACCGGCGCGCTGATCGCCGTGATGCTCAGCGCATTGCCGCCGGTGCTGATCGCCACGCTGGCCGGTCTGGCACTGCTGGCCACGCTGGCGGGCAGTCTGCAGCGCGCGCTGGCGGAACCGGCGCAACGCGACAGCGCCATCGTGGCATTCCTGATCACCGCCAGCGGCATCTCCCTGCTCGGCGTCGGCTCGGCGTTCTGGGGCCTGATCGGGGGCGTCCTCACCCATTTGCTGCTCAGCCCACGCCGGAACGGTTAACATTTCACCACCCCGCGTACCGTGGGGGGAATAACGCCCTGTTTTCCCCCCTTTTTCCCCCGTTTGATTGCGGCGCATTTGGCTTAAGATCACTACCATCGCCCATCACACCCGATGTTTGGCTTCAGATAACCACCGATAAGGGCCCAACGAGTGGCAAAAACTTTTCTGCGCAGCGGTAATCTCGACGCGTTACTGGCACTGGGGGAGAACGGCCAGCCGGTCTGGGCTTCTGCCCTGCAAATTCGCGAAACGTTACGTTTGCGCCGCCAGACAACACTGGCCAACTGCCTCGCGATCCCGCAGGCCAACGAGCGCGGTGACCGCCTTGACTGGTACGCGCCATTCAGCGGCAAAGTGAAATCCTGGCTGGCGGCCAGCGATCGCGAAAAGCGTCAGGCGCTGGATCAGCTCACCCTTAATCAGCAGGATTTGCAGGCGCTCAGCCTGCGCGCCCGGGATGCCGACAATCCGGCGATGCGCCTGTTTGGGGCGCTGCTGGCAAAGACGCTGCAGTTTCCCGATCAGCAATACGTCTATCTGGTGGATGGCAAGCCGGTGATCACCTTCTGGGGCTTTGTCGACCCGCAGGCGCGCACGCGTGATGATGCGCTGGCCTGCCTGCGCGACAGCCTTGATGAAGAGCTGCCGCCGCTGGTGGTGCCCGCGCCGGAGCCAGAAAGGGCTGCCGCGCCTGAACCGGTTGCGGCACCCGTTGTGGCGGAGCCCGAGCCGGAACTGCTGGCGGAACCCGAACCACAGCCTGAACCTGCACCGCTGAGCGTTGTCGCCGACGCGCCTGCGCGGAAGAAATCCGCACTGCGCCCGCTGCTGCTGGTGCTGCCTCTGGCGGCTGCCGCCGCAGCGGGTGTGGCCTTCTGGTTACACAACGCGCCGGTCCAGCCGGCAGAAACCGAAACCGCGCCAGTGGTCAGCGCCGCGCCCGCGCTGGCCCCGGCGATGCTGGCGAAAGCACAGACGCTGGCCGCCACGCTGCCGCACAGCAGTGCGACGGTGACGCCTGCGCCGACACCGGCTGCCCCACCGGCACCGCCGGAGGTCGTAGCGGAGCATACCGAACCGGCCAAAGCGGACGATCTGGTGATGACGGCCGATGACGCGCGCCTCGGCTCGGTGAAATTTATCAATGGTACCTGGCGTGTGACGCTGCGTCAGACCAATCTGCCGACCGGCAAGCCGCCGAGCCTGCGCTATCGGATCCGCAACGGTAAAGGCAGCGCAGTGATTACCCAGGGCGACAATATTCGCTGTAAAGCCGATGTCACCGCCGCCATGACCAGCGCCGGCACCATGGTAGTGCGCAGCCGCTATACTGCCAGCTGCAGCGATAAATCACGCTATCGCATGCCGGAGCTGGTGTGCAAAGCCGGTGATGGCATTGCCAGCTGTACGGCGCAGTATGGCGCCGATCAGGTGTTCCCGTTGACGATTAAGCGTGAGAGTAAGTAACCATGTTGGCTCCCCTGATTGATGACAAACAGAAAATCACGCTGATCGAAGACAGCGGTGTGCAGTTTCTTGATTTTGGTCTGCGCCTGCCCGCGCTACAGGCGCGGCGGCAGTTTGTGCGCCAGACCGCCAACGGCCCGCTGCTGCGCCTCAACGTTGATGGCAACAGCGGCAAGTTTCTGCTCTATCCGCAGGATGGCGGTGCCGCTGAGGTGGTGCGCCCGGAAACCGATATCGCGCTGGCCGATTCTCTGACGCTGCTGGCCGGGCAGTGGCTGCCGCTGCCGGTGCTGCGCTGTTCCAGTGGCCGTCGTTTCATCGGTGGCCCGGATAACTGGGCGCGTCTGCGCCTTGCGCCGCTCAGCCAGCCCGACGCGGCGGGAAATACCCATCGCATCACCCTCGCCTTCGATACGCGCCTGGTGGCCGACGCGGACGGCGGTGAGCAGCTGGGGTTGAGCAAAGCCGATGCGCAGAACGGCGTCAGCTTTGCGCTGGCGTGGCACAACTATGAACTGGGCGAGTTCCTCGACCTTACCTGGGTTGACGGCTGGCTGCGCGAGACGTTCAGCCAGCAGGTGTATGCGCTGGAATCACGCCGCGAGCAGGAAGTGAACCAGGCGCTGCGCGAATTTGAATATCAGGCGCACTATCTCAACGTGCTGGAACTGCTGGGCGAACAGCTCGATCTGGCAGAAATCACTATCCAGACGGCCTCACCGCAAACGCCGGCGGTCAACGTGGATATCATTCTCGACGTCGGCAACTCGCACACCTGCGGCATTCTGGTGGAAGATCACCCCGAAGAGAGCAACGGCCTGCGCCAGACTTATGAGCTGCAGCTGCGCGATCTGTCGCAGCCGCACCGGGTCTACAACGAGCTGTTCGATAGCCGACTGGAGTTTGCCGAAACGCACTTTGGCAAAGCCAACTTCTCGCTGGAGAGCGGCCGCGAAAACGCGTTTATGTGGCCCTCGCTGACCCGCGTCGGTCGCGAAGCCAGCCGCCTGGCGCTGCAGCGCGCCGGCACCGAGGGCAGCACCGGCCTCTCCAGCCCGCGCCGCTACTTATGGGACGAAGCGCGTTATCAGCCAGGCTGGCGCTTCAACGCCAGCGGCGGCAGCGACGAGCCGCAGGCCACCGCGCTGCCGTTTACCCTGTTGCTCAACGATGAGGGGCAGCCGCTGCATGCCCTGCCGGAAGATGACCGCCTGCCGGTGTTTTCTGCCAGCTACAGCCGCAGCTCGCTGATGACCTTTATGCTGTGTGAACTGCTGGCGCAGGCCATGATGCAGATGAACAGCGTGGCCCAGCGCCAGCGTATGCCGCAAAGCCAGGCGCCGCGCCAGCTGCGTCATGTGATCCTCACGCTGCCGTCGGCCATGCCGAAGCCGGAGCGGGAAATTTTCCGTCGCCGCATGCAGGAAGCCATCGCGCTGGTGTGGAAAGCCGAAGGCTGGCATCCGGCCGACGCCGCGTTTGACGCCACCAGCCAGGCACACAGCCTGCGTCCGGTACCGGATGTGCAGATGGAGTGGGATGAAGCAACCTGCGGTCAGATGGTGTGGCTATTCAACGAAACCCAGGTGAACTTTGCCGGTCGCGCGGAAGATTTCTTCAGCAGCATGGCGCGCCCGGATCGCCCGCGCGAAGCGGATGAGCTGCCGGGCAAAAGCCTGCGCATCGCCTCGATTGATATCGGCGGCGGCACCACCGACCTCGCCATCACCCAGTATCGTCTGGATGATGGTCAGGGCAACAACGTGAAAATCACCCCGCGCCTGCTGTTCCGGGAAGGGTTTAAAGTGGCCGGCGATGACATTCTGCTGGACGTGATTCAGCTGTGGGTCCTGCCCGCGCTACAGCAGAGTCTGCAAAAAGCCGGCTTGGCGCTGGCGGAACCGCTGATGAACAAGCTGTTTGGACACGACAGCCGCATGGACGGTCAGGCCACGCTGCGCCAGCAGGTCACCCTGCAGCTGTTTATTCCGCTGGCGCAGGCGGTGCTGGAGCGCTATGAAAACTGGAATCCGCTCGACAGCCACAGCGAAATTAACGCGCTGTTTGGCGAGCTGGTGCCGCAGAAGCCAGCCAGCAGCGTGCTGGCGTTTGTCAACGGAGAGATTCAGCGCACGCTCGGCGGCGATAGCCGTTTCGATCTGCTTGACGTGCCGCTGGTGGTGAGCATGGCGCAGCTGCATGCTGAGTTTCTGCAACACCGGATGGCAATCATCCCGGCGCTGCGCGCCATGTGCGAAGTGGTTTCTCTCTATCAGTGCGATGTGCTGCTGCTGACCGGTCGCCCGTCGCGCTTCCCGGGCATTCAGGCGCTGGTGCGTCATTTGCAGCCGCTGCCGGGCAGCCGCATTTTGTCGCTGGAGGGGTATCACACCAGCGACTGGTATCCGTTCAACAAACAGGGACGCATTGATAACCCGAAATCCACCGCGGCGGTCGGTGCCATGCTGTGTCTGCTGGCACTCGATCTGCGTCTCAGCAGCTTCTGGTTCCGCGCCGGCGATTTTGAACCCTACTCGACCATTCGCTATCTTGGCGTGCTGGATGAAAACGCCACGCTGAGCGATGACAATCTGTGCTACAGCGAGATTGATCTCGACAGCCACAGCTTCGCGCTGGACCGTAAAAGCAGCTTCCGCATTCGCGGTAACGTCTGCCTCGGTTTCCGCCAGCTGGAGAACGACCGCTGGCCGGCGACACCGCTCTACAGCCTGAGCATTACCGATCCGCAGCTGGCGCGCCAGGTAGCGGGCGAAAGCGTGCTGCGCATCAGGCTGGCGGTACAACCGGGCCCGGATAATCTCGGCCCGGAGCGGCTGGTGCTGAGCGAGGCGCGCATGGACGATGGCACGCGCGTGCCGCTGGAGCAACTGAGTCTGAAACTGAATACGCTGTCGGCCACCGGCAACGCCAATGCGCAATACTGGATCGACAGCGGGAGCGTGTGTAAACGATGAGAACTGCCAAAAAAGCCACGCCGGCGACGCCTGCTAAACGCCTGGGCCTGCTGCAGGAGACGGTTGACGGCGCGCTGAACTGGGTGGAGAGCCACCAGGCGCACTCGCCGCGTCTGGCGCTGGAAGCCGATACGCTGCGGCTCCAGCTGCGTCGCGCCCGCGTTGAAAGCCACGCGCTGGCACGACAGCTGGCGCGGCCGGTCACCCTGGCGCTGTTTGGTCAGTCGCAGGCGGGTAAAGCCTGGCTGCTGAGTGAAATGGTCGGCGACGCGCAGGGCCAGCTGATCGCCCGTCTCGGCGACAAAACCCTGAACTATTTTCAGCACATTAATCCCGGCAATCTCGATTTCGCCATCTCCACCCGTTTCAGCCATCAGCGTGAAGCGCAGTCTGGTGCGTGGCCGCTGGAGATGACGCTGCTGAGCGAAGCCGAGCTGATTCGTCTGATGCTGGCCTGTGCCAGCGCGGAAACCCAGCCGGACAGCGCGGCGATTGATGCCGCGCTGCAGCGCCTGCAGCGCCATCGCCAGAGCGAGATGCAGCCCGGCCTCGACAGCGACGCGCTGGTGACGCTGTGGGCGTGGCATCGCCGCCAGCCCGATCACGCCGAGGTGCTGGACCGTCATTTCTGGCCGCAGGCGATTGAGCTGGCACCGTGGCTCAACGTGGACGACCGCGTGCAGCTGTTTGCGCTGCTGTGGCCGCAGCGTCCGGCGCTGAATGAAACCCTGCGCAGCCTGCTGCATCTGCGCCATCAGCTGCGGCACGCGCCGCGCGTGCTGGCACCGCTCAGCCTGCTGGTGGATGACGCCTCACTGCCCGCTGAAAAGCTCATCGGCCATGACGCCGACCTGAACGAATTGATTGAAGTGTGTCCGGTTGTCGCCAACCGCGTGGGCAAACCGCAGTCGGTGCCGCTCGGCTGGCTGGCGCTGCTGACGCTGGAAATCACCCTGCCGCTCAGTTCGACGCCGCGTCAGGCGCTGTATGACGAAGCCGATATGCTGGAGCTGCCCGCGCCGGGCACGCCCGCCGATCGCGATCAGCAGGACGAGCGCGCAAGGTTGCAGGCGCGTGATGCGCTGCGCGCCAGTCTGCTGGAACAGAAACGTGCCCTGCTGCCGGGCTTCTATGCCGCCCGTCAGGGGATCGATTTAATGCTGATTTGTACCGCCGCCAGCCAGCGTCAGGATGCGGATCTCGCCGCCAGCACGCTGCGCGAGTGGCAACTGCAGCAGAGCGCGACGGCCAGCGCGGATAAGCCGCGCCTGATTTGGGCGATTACGCCGCACGATGCGCGCTATCAGCAGTCGCAAATCAACGTCGATGAAGCGGTACAGCGGCAGATTGGTCAGCCTGGCCAAAGCTGGGGCTCCATGCTGGCGCGCGATCGCGCCGGTGTCGACCGCATGAGCAGCTGGCTGCAGGATGAGATGCAGCCGGAGGCACGGCGCGACCGGCTGGCGCTGCAGCTCAGCACGCTGCAGCAGAAACTGGTGGAGCGTCTGCAGCCGTGGACCGAAGCCAGCGCCACGCCGGAACAGGCCGCGCGGAAACAGGCCATCGCCGATACGCTGCTGAAGTGTTTACAGCATCGCACCGGCCTGCACGGCGAGCTGCTTGAGCGTCTGCAGCCGTCGCGCGAAGCGGTGCGCCAGCTGTGGCTAAGTCAGAGCCACGGCAGCACGCCGTCCACCGGCGGCCAGCCAGCCGCGGCAGAGCAGAGCTATTTTGGTATTGGTTTTGAGTTTGACCTGTTTAACGATGAGCCGGTAACCACCGCCGAACCGCGCAGCAGCAGCGGCCAGCGCGATCAGCAGTTTCCTCAGCAGGTGTTCGCGCTGTGGCTGGCGCACCTGCGTCAGCTGCCGGAGAGCCAGAGCCTGCTGGCGCTGCTCAACGTTGATAAGCCGACGCTGGAACTGCTGGTGGAGGAGCTCATCACCGCCAGCTTCCGTCTGCAGGTGCTGAGCAAACTGCAAAGCGCGCTGAACGAAACAGAGACGCAGGCCAGTGCCCATGAAGCGCGCACCGATCGCCAGGTGTCGCGTGCCATGACGGTGCTGGGTGACTTTGTCGCCTGGCTCGGCTTCCTGCAGCGGGATGAACGTGAACGGCCGCAGAGTCGCGTCAATCGCGGCAGCCCGATTTTCACCCGCCCGCCGGCGCCCAGCGTCAGCTTTTCGTCAGGCCAGCGTCTTACGCGGCTGTCTGCCGCGCCGGCTAACCACACCGCCTATTACATTTATGACTGGCTGGTGGGGTTAAATTCGCTGATCGTCGAAAATAACGGCTACACCGGCGGCGGCGATTTGCCGGCCAGCGCACGCCAGACGCTGGCGATTATGCTGCTGCCGCTGCACGCGTAGTCAGTGAGTAATCAGGCGCAGCTCGCCCGCCAGCTGCTGCGCCGCCTCTTCCAGCAGCGCCAGCACCGGGGCAAACTCCGCGCTGGTGCTGACCTCGGCGACATGCTCCAGATGCAGCGTTGCCGGCAGCGCCATACCGCCGGTCAGCCAGTCCCACAGCGCATCCAGATTGTAACCAAAGCGTTCACCGCAGCCGCTCTGATCGACCAGCGCCTGATAAAAGGCCTGGCGCGTATCCAGCGTGCGAAAATCAAAATGGAGTGTCAGCATAGTCAGGGTAACGGCGTGAAGCTGCGATAGTGATCGGTAGTGAGAAAGATCAGCCCATCAGAAGAGTAAAGCAGACGATCGGCATCGCGGTGGCCGCAGTCGTAATTGACGTCCGCTTCATACCACTGACGCCCTGCCTGCATCGGCAGCCGCCGTTCGCGGTTACTGAAGCGATCGCCGCCAATCGCCCGCCCCGGCAACACCTCACACAGGTTACCTTGAGCCGGATTCCAGCCCTGACGACGTGCCGCGCTTTTGGTGAGATAAAAATCAGGCAAACGGTGATGCTGCTGCAGCCAGCGCGCCACGCGATTGGCATCGGTCAGTTGCGCAATATCCGTCTGTTTTCCTGGCGCAGTACCGCTCAGATGGGGCTTCAGCCCGATCCAGCAAACCACCAGCGCAAACAGTAATCCAATCCAGAGTTTTTTCGACATAGTGACATCCTGAAAGGCAGGACGCCGATAATAGCAGGTTTCAGGCGGGGAAAAACGCGGGCCAGCATAGCTGGCCCTGGCGGAGGTTTACTGCTGCATCGCGCTCGGGGTGTGCGCGGCGTGACGACGCCATGCGCCCGGTGCCACGCCATACTGGCGCTTGAAGCTGCGGTTAAACGACTGCTGTGAATCGAAGCCCAGCGAAATGGCCACGTTGAGGATCGGTTCGTTGGTGGTTGTCAGGCGGTCGGCCGATTTTTTCAGCTTCTTAGCCCGGATGTACTCACCTAGCGGATAGCCGGTGTGCTCTTTGAACATGCGCTGCAGGTGCCACTTCGAATAGCCGGCGCGCCCCGCTACGGTGTCCAGATCCAGACGTGCTTCAATGTTGTTATCAATCCAGTCGATCAGATCGTGAATAAAAGCGTCGCTCATCATCCCATTCTCTCCCGTCGCCATGGCGAATAGTATCAGTATCAGTTGCAATTACACTTTAAGGGTGACTGACTATCGCACTTAATGCAAGTTTTATTATTGCATTAAATGCCGCACTCGCCGTAGGGGCTTTCGCTACCTGTTACGAATTGATCAAAACCGCACATAAAGTGTATCAGATATTCTTGCAGATGCAGTTCGCCCAAGCCTACACTCCTGTGGTTTTAATGCAATCTTAAAAGTTGCAGATTTTTCGTACGTCTCCTTTCTTTTTCACCAACGCGGAATAACAACAATGCATCTGCAAACATATGGGGTTCGTCGGGCCGTAAGCCTGTCAGGAGTGATGTTGCTGGGAAGCCTGCTGGCCGGTTGTGATCGCGGTGTGGCGCAAAACGCGCCGCCGCCTCCGCCCGAAGTGAGTGTCGCGCAGGTGGTGCAACAAAAAGTCAGCCAGTGGGATAGCTTCAATGGCCGCATTGAAGCGGTGCAGAGCGTGCAGCTGCGTCCGCGCGTCTCGGGCTACATCGATCAGGTTAACTATCGCGAAGGCGATGAGGTGAAGAAAGGTCAGGTGCTGTTTACCATTGATGACCGCACCTACCGCGCCACGCTGGAGCAGGCGCAGGCCGAACTGGCCAGCGCACGTAGCCAGGCGGCGCTGGCCCGCAGCGAGTCGGCCCGTACCGACAAGCTGATCGGCACCCAGGTGGTATCGCGCGAAGAGTGGGAACAGCGTCGTTCGACCGCCAGTCAGGCGCAGGCCAGCGTGCTGGCCGCCCAGGCGGCAGTCGATATGGCGCAGCTGAACCTCGACTTTACCCGCGTCACCGCGCCGATTGATGGTCGCGCCAGCCGGGCGATGATCACCACCGGTAACCTGGTGACCGCCGGCGACAGCGCCAGCGTTCTCACCACGCTGGTTTCACAGGACCGCATGTACGTCTACTTTGACGTCGACGAAGCGATCTATCTGCAGTACCAGGCGATGGCGCGTCAGGGCCAGAACCGCGGTTCGCTGCCGGTAGAGATTGCGCTGACCGGCGAACAGGGTTATCCGCACCGCGGCACCGTCGATTTTCTCGATAACCAGCTGACCGCCAGCACCGGCACCATTCGCATGCGCGCCACGCTCGACAATCAGCAGCGTCAGTTTACCCCAGGCCTGTTTGCCCGCGTGCGGCTGCCGGGCAGCGCAGAATTTAACGCGCTGCTGGTCGACGACCGCGCGGTACTGACCGACCAGGATCGTAAATACGTTTACGTGGTTGATGCGCAGGGCAAAGCCGAACGCCGCGATGTTCAGCTGGGCGATCTGGCTAACGGCCTGCGTATTGTGCAGCAGGGTCTGAAGCCAGGCGACAAGGTAATTGTCAACGGTCTGCAGAAAGTGTTCATGCCCGGTATGCCGGTAAAAGCGCAGCCGGTGGCCATGCGCTCCGCTCAATAATAATCGAGACTGCCCGTTATGGATTTCTCCCGCTTTTTTATCGACCGACCGATTTTCGCCGCGGTACTGTCGATTTTGATATTTACCACCGGACTGATCGCCATTCCGCTGTTGCCGATCAGTGAATACCCCAACGTGGTACCACCCAGCGTGCAGGTGCGCGCAGAATATCCCGGTGCCAACCCCAAAGTGATTGCTGATTCGGTGGCAACGCCGCTGGAAGAAGCGATCAACGGGGTGGAAAACATGATGTACATGAAGTCGGTGGCCGGCTCAGATGGCGTGCTGGTTACCACCGTGACCTTCCGCCCGGGGACCGATCCCGACCAGGCGCAGGTCCAGGTGCAAAACCGCGTGGCGCAGGCTGAAGCGCGTCTGCCAGAAGAGGTGCGTCAGCTCGGCCTGACCACCCAGAAGCAGTCACCTACCCTGACGCTGGTGGTGCATCTGTTCTCGCCCCACGGCAAGTACGATTCGCTCTATCTGCGTAACTACGCCACGCTGAAGGTGAAAGATGAGCTGGCGCGCCTGCCGGGCGTCGGCCAGATTCAGATCTTCGGTGCCGGTGACTACGCGATGCGCGTCTGGCTCGACCCGAATAAAGTGGCGGCGCGCGGCATGACCGCCGGCGACGTGGTCAGCGCCATGCAGGAGCAGAACGTGCAGGTTTCTGCCGGGCAGCTGGGCGCAGAGCCGACGAAGAAAGAGAGCGATTTCCTGCTGTCGATCAACACCCAGGGGCGGCTGGAAGATGAGGCGCAGTTTGGCAACATCATCCTGAAAACCGCCGATGACGGCACGCTGGTGCGCCTGCGTGACGTGGCGCGCATCGAGATGGGCTCCGGCAGTTATGCCCTGCGTTCGCAGCTGAACAACAAGGATGCGGTTGGTATCGGTATCTTCCAGTCGCCGGGCGCAAACGCCATCGACCTGTCGAATGCGGTACGCGCCAAAATGGCCGAGCTGGCAACGCGCTTCCCGGATGACGTGCAGTGGGCCGCGCCGTACGACCCAACGGTGTTTGTGCGTGACTCAATCCGCGCCGTGGTTCAGACGCTGTTCGAAGCCATCGTGCTGGTGGTGCTGGTGGTGATTCTGTTCCTGCAGACGTGGCGCGCCTCGATCATCCCGCTGCTGGCCGTGCCGGTGTCGGTGGTCGGTACCTTCAGCGTGCTCTATCTGCTGGGCTTTTCGCTCAATACCCTGAGCCTGTTCGGGCTGGTGCTGGCAATTGGTATCGTGGTCGATGACGCCATCGTGGTGGTGGAGAACGTCGAGCGTAACATTGAGCAGGGCTTAACACCGGTGGCGGCAGCTCACCAGGCGATGCGCGAGGTCTCCGGGCCGATTATCGCCATCGCGCTGGTGCTGTGTGCAGTATTTGTGCCGATGGCCTTCCTCTCGGGCGTAACCGGTCAGTTCTATAAACAGTTTGCCGTGACCATTGCCATTTCGACGGTGATTTCGGCGATTAACTCGCTGACGCTCTCTCCGGCGCTGGCGGCGAAACTGCTGAAGGCGCACGGTGCGCCGAAGGACCTGCCGACGCGCCTGATCGATCGCCTGCTGGGCTGGGTGTTCCGGCCGTTTAACCGCTTCTTCCAGCGCAGCTCGGACGGCTATGAATCGATGGTCGGCAAAACCCTGCGCCGGCGCGGCGCTGTGTTTGGCGTGTACGTGCTGCTGCTGGCCGGTGCCGGCTTCATGTTCCACACCGTGCCAGGCGGCTTTATTCCGACGCAGGATAAGCTGTACCTGATTGGTGGCGTGAAGATGCCGGAAGGCTCATCGCTGGCGCGTACCGATGAAGTGATTCGCAAGATGAGCGAAATCGGCATGAACACCGAAGGCGTGGCCTACTCCGTCGCCTTCCCCGGCCTGAATGCGCTGCAGTTCACCAATACGCCGAATACCGGCACGGTGTTCTTCGGTCTGAAGCCGTTCAGCGAGCGCAGCCGCACTGCGGCGGAAATTAATGCTGAGATCAACGCGAAAATTTCCAAAATCCAGCAGGGCTTCGGTTTCTCCATCATGCCACCGCCGATCCTCGGTCTGGGCCAGGGATCGGGCTATTCGCTGTATGTGCAGGACCGTGCGGGCCTGGGCTATGGTGCGCTGCAAACCGCGATTAATACCCTGTCCGGTGCGGTGATGCAGACGCCTGGCATGATGTTCCCGATCTCCTCCTATCAGGCCAACGTGCCGCAGCTGGATGTGCAGGTCGATCGCGACAAAGCCAAAGCACAGGGGGTATCGCTGACCGATCTGTTCACGACGCTGCAGGTGTATCTGGGTTCCTCTTACGTCAACGACTTCAATAAGTTTGGTCGTACCTGGCGCGTGATGGCGCAGGCCGACGGGGATTTCCGCGACAGCGTGCAGGATATCGCAAACCTGCGCACCCGTAACGATCGCGGTGAGATGGTGCCGATTGGCAGCATGGTGAACATCACCACCACCTACGGTCCGGACCCGGTGATTCGCTATAACGGCTATCCGGCGGCCGACCTGATTGGCGATGCCGATCCGCGCGTGCTCTCTTCTGCGCAGGCGATGGAGAAACTCGAGGCGATGTCCAGCCAGGTGCTGCCGAACGGCATGAATATCGAATGGACCGATCTGAGTTATCAGCAGGCAACCCAGGGCAACACCGCGTTTATCGTGTTCCCGGTGGCGGTGCTGCTGGCGTTCCTGGTACTGGCGGCGCTGTATGAGAGCTGGACGCTGCCGCTGGCGGTGATCCTGATCGTACCGGTGACGATGCTCTCCGCACTGGTCGGCGTGTGGCTGACCGGCGGCGATAACAACGTGTTTGTCCAGGTCGGTCTGGTGGTGCTGATGGGGCTGGCATGTAAGAACGCCATCCTGATCGTCGAGTTCGCCCGCGAACTGGAGATGCAGGGCAAAGGGATTGTGGAGTCGGCGCTGGAAGCCTGTCGCCTGCGTCTGCGCCCTATCGTTATGACCTCCATCGCCTTTATCGCCGGCACCGTGCCGCTGATTCTGGGCGAAGGTGCGGGCGCCGAAGTGCGTGGCGTCACCGGCATTACCGTGTTCTCGGGCATGCTGGGGGTTACGCTGTTTGGCCTGTTCCTGACGCCGGTGTTCTACGTGACGCTGCGTAAGCTGGTGACGCGCAAACAGCAACCGGCGGTGGAAACGCAGACGGTGTAAACGCTAAGGAGTAAAACCCATCCGGGCCATCGTGCCCGGATTTTTTTTTGCCTGTCGCAGCATGACGATGTTACACAGCAACAGTGCGCCTCTGCGCCAGAGCACAGCAGCGGGATTTCACAGGATTTACAGGGGTAGATTGCGCGTACAGAAGCGGAATGGAAAGGTGCGCATCAGCGATGCGCACGCGAGGTTAGCGGTCTTTTTTGCAGAGTTCGGCGATTTCGAGGTCAGGCAGCGGTTCGCAGTTGCTGGTATCGTGCTTTTTCAGCTCGTTAAGGGCATCGGCGACGGTGCGGGTTTCCAGCACTTTAAGCGACGCCTCTTCCGCTTGCTCCGCGATCGATTTGAAGTACCAGCACAGGTTGGCGCTGACCAGGCAGCGCGGTGCGACATCGGGGCGCGACGCCCACAGTTTTTTGTCTTCAATCACTGAGGTGTAGATATCGCGCAGCGTGATCTCAGCGGCCGGACGACCCAGATGGATCGAGCCGGTACGGCCAAGCGTCGAGACAATGATGCCATCGCGCGTTAACGGAACCATGAGTTTCCGAATGAAACTGGGGTTCGCTTCAAGACCGTACGCCAGAATGGCACTGGTCGAGCGTTTACCCAATTGCTCCGCCATCGCTACGCTCAAAACCATCTGCAAAGCTGTCGGGAAGCGGTAATCTAGCATTTCTGTTTCCTGAGTTGCGGCCTATCTTCTTGTTTTCATACCGCGGCAGTGAATAATCAATGAGCAATAAATATAACAAACACTGTTGCTTTTTAGAATACCGAAAATGCTTTCCGCCCGTGACTAACCTGCGCTATTACCCGCCTTAATATCTACTTAAACTATTGAATTTAGATAAAAATATTCCAACAGGGCATGCCACTGAGCGCTTTAGCACTCTGAGCCTTGCGCAACAATATGCGCGATGTGTCACTTTTTTGCCCCCACCGCTGTAGCTGCGGGCTGGCAAAGGATGTTGTGACAAAGGGACGATTATTTCTGCACGGGTGTCGCGCCGTGTGCGCAACCGACCTTCAGACAAGCCATTGTTTCTGTGGGAAACAAAAACACCCCGGCGAAGGGGTCTGCGTCAGGGTCGATAAACCGGCTTCTGAAAGGAATAATATTGATCCGGGTCATGATTCCCTTGCTATTTTTTGCACAAAATGCGCGCCGTTACTATTTTCGAGGCGCGAAATAATGTCTGTATTATCCCCGGTCGTCGGCGCATTATTGCTGACCGTTCTCCCGCTGACGGTGGGCATCATCACGGCGGCAACCAGCTGCCTGAATGCGCCAACCTTATGGCAATGCGTACGGATGGCACCGCTGCCTTTCGTTGTCTCGGCTGGCTGCACTCTGCTGTTAAGCGCGTTGTGTTGCCTGCTGCAATATCTGACGGATCGCCACTAAAGCGCAGCAGCGGCCATCTCTGACCGTTAGCCGTCAGTGGCGATTTCAACCTGCGGATTCCGGAGCGCCTGCCGGCAATTTCCGCTTCAGCACCACCACCAAAAGCACGTTGATCAGCGCCAGCGCACATAACAGCCACAGCGTACCCTGCGCGCCGGAATGCTGGAAAATATAGCCGCCAATCAGCGGTGTGAGCGCCTGACCAATCAGCGCCGGTCGCGCCATGCGGCCAACCACAATGGCGTACTCTTCCGGTTTTACCATCGCCAGCGGCAGCGTACCGCGCACGATAGCCCGCAAGCCATTTCCTGCACCGTACAGCACCATACTCACCAGCGCCCACGCGGGATAACAGGCCAGCAGCAGTAATCCCAGCGCCACCAGCCCGACTGAGAAGAAAGTAGTCCAGATGGGATGGCCGCGCTTAAACGCCATATCGACAATGCGCGACGCCACCTGGCACGGCCCCAGCAGCGTGCTGATCGCCAGCGCGGCGCTCAGCGAATGCCCGCTCGCCTGCAGCAGGGTAATCAGCTGCACCGATATCGCCGTCATGATCACCGACGCGAGGGTAAAGATGCTGCACAGCAGCCAGAACAGCGTGGGGGCCAGCGAATTCTGTGCGGTATGCTGTTGCCTGGTTTTTGGCATCGATGGCGTGCGCGGCGCCGGCAGCGCATACAGGTAAGCCGGCAGCACCGCCAGACACAGCAGCGCGGCAATAGCCAGACAAGCGCCGCGCCACTCCAGCCAGTGGATCAGCAGCGCGATGCCGGGCCACACCAGCGAGGTGCAGAATCCTGAAATCAGCGTAATACCGGTAATCGCGCCACGCGCCTGGCCGCCATATAAGGTGCCCAGCGTGGCGAACAGCGCGTCATACAGGCCCATCGCCATACCCGCGCCGATAATCAGCCAGGCAAACAGAAACAGCGGCAAACTGTGGCTCAGCGCCATGATCACCAGCCCGAGCGCCATCACCGCCCCGCTCGCCGCCAGCAGCCGGCGACCCTGTGCGCGGGCAATCAGCCGGCCGCACAGCGGTGCCAGCAGGCCGGAGATCAGAATGCCGAGCGAAAGTGCGCCATATACCCACTGCTGCGACCAGCCGGTTTCCGCGATGATCGGGTTAGCCATCACGGCCATCAGATAAAACGATCCGCCCCATGACAGGATCTGCACGGCGCCGAGCGTGACGATAGCGGGCGCGCCCGGTTTTGGCTGATACTCCACAGCTAATATCCGTTAACAGGTAAATCACGGTTATAACATGTTCATCCGGCAGGAAAAATGCCCGCGCGCCCTGTTGAGCCGAATTCCACGCCGGGGTTTCAGCGATTGGATGGATAAACCTTATTTCAGTATGTCGTAACTAGTATGCCTGCTTGCTCGCCGCGTCATTCAGTGCGACCCTTTGGTATGTTGTAACTATGGAGAACCGCGATGGCTCGCTATGATTTGGTGGCTGATTTACATGAATGCGTCAATACACTGGAGCGCGAACTCACTGCACTGCGCGCGTCGGTTGAACAGCAGCCGCTGTTGCTGGCGCGCGTATTCAGCCTGCCGGAGATCGAGAAAGGCAAAGAGCATGATGAAATCAACCGCATCGCGGTGACCCAGCATCTCGGTAAACGCGCGCGCGAAATGGCCCTCGCCCACTATTGTCGCCTGTTTATGCAGCATCAGTCGGAAAAACTCAGCACCAAAGCGGCGGTGCGTCTGCCTGGCGCCCTCTGCATTGAGGCGGATGAGGCGGCCAGCCTGCGACTGGAGCAACAGGTCACGACCATCAACACCCTTAAACAGCGGCTGGAGCAATTGATTACCGTCGACTCCGGCCTGCCGAGCGAGGCGCGTTTTGAGTTTGTGCACCAGCATCTGCGTGGCCTGATCACCCTCAACGCCTACCGCAGCGTCACGCTACTGCAGGCGCCGGATACGCTGCGTTTTGGCTGGGCGAATAAAAACATCATCAAGAAGGTGACGCGCGAGGCCATCGTCGAGCAGCTGGAGCGCAGCCTGAAGGCGAACCGCGCGCAGGCGCCGTGGACGCGCGAACAGTGGGCAGAGAAAGTGCAGCAGGAGCTGGAGCGGGTGCGGTCATTGCCGGACGGCGCGCAGCTGAAGATCAAGCGACCGGTCAAAGTGCAACCTATCGCGCGGCTGTGGCGCGCCAGCGAGAAAAAACAGCTGCAGCTGGCCTGCCCTTCGCCGCTGCTGGTGTTGTGCCGCGATCGAACGCAGGTGCCGACGCTGGGTGAACTGCTGGATTACGATGCTGAAAACATCGCGCACCGTTACAAGCCGCTGGCGCAGCCGCTGCATCTGATCATCCCGCGGCTGCATTTATGGAGTGACCGTCTGTAAGGCAAAAAAACAGCGCGACAGGTCGCGCTGTAGTGTCCGGCAGTAAAGCTATTGCTTCATGCTGCCAACCATCTCTTCTGGCCGCACCCATTCGTCAAACTGCGCTTCGGTCAGGTAGCCGAGCTGCAGCGCCGAGGCTTTCAGCGTCAGCCCCTGTTTGTGCGCCTGCTTGGCAATTTCCGCCGCTTTGTCATAGCCGATATGAGTATTCAGCGCGGTAACCAGCATCAGCGACTCGTTGAGCAGTTGATCGATGCGCTCGCGGTTGGGCTCAATGCCCACCGCGCAATGGTGATTGAAGCTGTCCATGCCGTCGGCCAGCAACCGTACCGACTGCAGGAAGTTGTGGATCACCATTGGCCGGTAGACGTTGAGTTCGAAGTTACCGGATGCACCGCCCATGTTCACCGCCACGTCATTGCCCATCACCTGGCAGCACAGCATGGTCAGCGCTTCACACTGCGTTGGGTTGACTTTGCCTGGCATGATCGAGCTACCGGGCTCATTTTCCGGAATGCTGATTTCACCGATGCCGCAGCGCGGACCGGATGACAGCCAGCGCACGTCGTTAGCGATTTTCATCAGCGAGGCGGCCAGGCCTTTCAGCGCGCCGTGCGCATGCACCAGCGCATCGCAGGTCGCCAGCGCTTCAAACTTGTTGGGCGCAGTGACAAAGGGTTGCTGCGTCAGGTCGGCCAGTGCTTTCGCCACGCGCACCGCATATTCCGGATGGGTATTCAGGCCGGTACCGACCGCGGTACCGCCCAGCGCCAGCTCGGCGACGTGCGGAATACTGTGTTCAATGTGCTTCAGATTGTGCTCCAGCATGGCAACCCAGCCAGAAATCTCCTGGCCGAGCGTCAGCGGTGTGGCATCCTGCAGGTGGGTACGACCAATTTTAACGATGTCTTTAAACGCGGCGGACTTCTCGCTCAGGGTATTTTTCAGCACTTCAATTTGCGGAATCAGCTGTTCGCGCAGCGCAATCACCGCAGCAACGTGCATCGCCGTCGGGAACACATCGTTGGAGCTCTGGCTCTTGTTAACATCATCATTCGGATGCACTTTGCGCGACATGCCGCGCTCGCCGCCCAGCAGTTCGCTGGCGCGGTTAGCCAGCACTTCATTCATGTTCATGTTGGTCTGGGTGCCGGAGCCGGTCTGCCAGATGGCCAGCGGGAACTCGTCGCTGTGCTGGTCGGCCAGCACCTCATCAGCGGCGTCGATAATCGCCCCGGCCCGTTCAGCCGGCAGCAGCCCCAGATCGCGGTTAACCTGGGCGGCGGCGCGCTTGGTCAGCGCCAGCGCGTGCACCAGCGCCACGGGCATCTTCTCGGTGGAGATACGGAAGTGCTCCAGCGAACGCTGCGTTTGTGCGCCCCACAACTTATCTGCCGGAACTTCGATCGGACCCATTGAATCTTTTTCAATGCGGTTGGCTGCCATGACTACGTCTCCTTAGCTCAGATTTTGAGGTTTCCGCCTAAGTCGTCTTCCCGCGACGCCTTAGAGCGAGCAAGATTGTCACATACAAGAAATTAACATTATGCGAGCCCATCGCGTTTATTGCACTTGTTCGTGTATTTTCTATGGCACTTTCTGCTTTAATACGCTTATTTACTTACCGTTATTAAGGGTAAACGATGCAAAAATTGAACAATTCGCTGCAAAATTATGCATGGGGCAGCAAAACCGCGCTGACCGAACTCTACGGCATCGAAAACCCGCAGGGATTGCCGATGGCGGAATTATGGATGGGCGCGCACCCGAAAAGCCCTTCTACCGTTGAAGTGAACGGCGTCACCCGTTCGCTGCGTGACGTGATCAATGACGATCAGGTCGCGACGCTGGGCGCTGCGGTAGCGCAGCGTTTCGGTGAGCTGCCGTTTCTGTTTAAAGTGCTGTGCGCCGATCAGCCGTTATCGATTCAGGTGCATCCCAGTAAAACTGCCGCTGAAGCCGGTTTCGCGCGTGAAAACGCGGCGGGCATTCCGCTCAGCGCCGCCGAGCGCAACTATAAAGATGCTAACCACAAGCCCGAACTGGTGTATGCCCTGACGCCGTTCCAGGCGATGAACGGCTTTCGCGAACTGCCGGAGATTGTCTCGCTGCTGGAGCCGGTCGCGGGCGCGCATCCGCAGATCGCCCATTTCCTCGAAAACGCCAGCGAAGCCGCGCTGGCTAAACTGTTCGCTACCCTGCTGTCGCTGAAAGACGAGAGCAAAACCCGCGCGCTCGGCGTGCTGAAATCCGCGCTGAACGCGCGCGAAGGCGAACCATGGCAGACCATTAAAACCATCGCCAGCGACTATCCGGACGATAATGGCCTGTTCTCACCGCTGCTGCTGAATGTCATCACCCTGCAACCGGGTGAGGCGATGTTCCTGTTCGCCGAAACGCCGCATGCCTATCTGAAAGGCGTGGCGCTGGAAGTGATGGCCAATTCGGATAACGTGCTGCGCGCCGGCCTGACGCCGAAATTCATTGATATTCCGGAACTGCTGGCCAACCTGAAGTTCGAGGCCAAACCGGCGGCGACGCTGCTCACGCAGCCGCAGACGCAGGGCGACAGCCTGAACTTCCCGATTCCGGTAGAGGATTTTGCCTTCGCCATCCATACGCTCTCGGCCACGCCGCAAACGCTGGCACAGCACAGTGCCGCCCTGCTGTTCTGCATTGAAGGCCAGGCGGTGATTGAAAAGGCCGGACAGCAGCTGGTACTGCAACCGGGCGAATCCTGCTTTGTCGCAGCCAGCGAGTCGCCGGTGAGCGCGGCGGGGACCGGTCGTCTGGCGCGGGTGTACAACGCGCTGACGTGAGGCGGCTGACGCCTGCAGCATTAACTGCTATTATTTCAAACTATTAATTAAAAAACGCCTGCGGGCGTTTTTCTTCACCCGTCGCGCGGCCCAACGGTATGCGCACGCAAGGATAAGGACGACTCAGCGATGAAAAAGACCAAGGTTGCCGTAGGTGTGATTGTGGCGCTCGGCGTAATCTGGACTGGCGCAGCGTGGTTTACCGGTAAACAGCTGGAAAGCCACATGGATGAGATGCTGCAAAATGCCAACAGCCAGATCAACGCGTACGCGCCGAATAGCCGTCTGACGCTCAGCTATCAGGATTACCAGCGTGGCGTATTCAGCAGCAAAACCAAACTGGTGATTCAGGCCAGTTCGCAGACCGAAGACAATCCGCTGCTGAAGCCGGGTCAAAGCATCGTGCTCAACGAAACCATCGACCACGGTCCTTTCCCGTTTGCTCAGCTTAAACGCGGCAACCTGATCCCCAGCATGGCCTCGGTGCACACCGAACTGGAAAACACCGATGCGGTGAAGAAACTGTTTGAACTGACTCAGGGCAAATCGCTGGTTAATGCCGATACCCGCGTCGGGTACAGCGGTGCGACCGATACCGCGCTGCACCTGCTGCCGGTGGATTACAGCAATGCGCAGACCGGTGATCGCCTCGCCACCAACGGCGGCACGCTCAACGTCAGCGCGGACAGCAAAGGCGACAAAGTCAGTCTGCAGGGCGACTTCTCGAGCATCGCCGTCACCAGCAAAAACCAGCTGCAGCAACCGGTGCTGTTTACCCTTAACGGTCTGAAACTGGGCGGTGACACCCACCTGAGTCCGGAAGGCGTGCGCGTCGGCGACCAGACCATCACGCTGGATAAGCTCGACGCCAGCATCAACGGTCAGGAAGGCCTGACGCTGGAGAAGCTGGACGGGAAGTCCTCGTTCGACAACAAAGACGGCAAGATTGGCGGCCAGATTGATTATCAGGTTGATAGCATCAGCCTGCAAAAACAGCCGTTCGGCAAAGCCAAACTGGCGATGAAATTTGCGCAGTTTGATGCTCAGGCGGTGAAAACCTTCTCTGACCAGTACAATGCGCAGATGCAGGATCTGCTGAACCAGCCTGGCGTGGTGGACGATCCTATCCGCTACCAGGCCAGCGTGCAGACCATCCTGAGAAATAACCTGCCGACCCTGCTGAAAGGTTCGCCGACCGTGAGCGTGGCGCCGCTGAGCTGGAAAAATGACAAAGGCGAGAGCACGTTTAACCTTAACGTTGGTTTTAACGATCCGGCGACCGTCACCGGTGAACCGCAGAGTCTGGGTGCCGCCGTGGATCGCGTGCTGAAAACGCTCGACGGCAAGCTGAGCATCAATATGCCGATGGCGACCGAAGTGATGCGTCACGTCGGGCTGGCGGAAGGTTATCAGGGTGATGACGCGCAGAAGCTGGCCGATCAGCAGGTTAAAGGTCTGGCGGCGATGGGTCAGATGTTCCGTCTGACGCAGCAGCAGGACGATAACATCACCACCAGCCTGCAATACGCTAACGGTCAGGTCACCATGAATGGCGACAAAATGACGCTGGAGCAGTTCCTGTCGCGCTACATGTTAGGCGCGCCAACCAGCGAAGGCATGCCAGAGTAATCCCTGCGGCAGCCCGCTCCGGGCTGCCGTTTTCCCCCGGCAAAAAAATTTCACCCTTTTCTGCATCCGTTCAGCCGCACCGTACGTATATCCCTTTGTGAGCACCCTTCTGCTCCTTCAATGAGGATATATGATGAAAAAGTTAATCAGTTATGCCGTTCTGTCTGCTGCCCTGCTTGGCGCTAACACTTCGATGGCGGCCATGCACGCCGATTCGGTGATGGTAGGCGGCGCGGCAATGTATCCACAAAAAAACATTATTGAAAACGCCCTGAACTCGAAGGATCACACTACGCTGGTCGCCGCCGTTAAAGCCGCGGGTCTGGTCGATACCTTACAGGGTAAAGGCCCGTTTACGGTGTTTGCGCCGACTAACGCCGCCTTTGCCAAACTGCCTGCCGGCACCGTTGATGCACTTCTCAAACCGGAAAACAAAGCCAAACTCACCAGCGTGCTGACCTACCATGTGGTCGCCGGTAAATATGATATGAAAGCGCTGGAGCAAAAAATTAAACAGGGTGGCGGTAAAGCCGAATTGAAAACGGTGAATGGTCAGCCGCTGTGGATTATGAGCAACGGGCCACACAATATTCAGCTGAAAGATGGTCAGGGTAATGTGGCAAATATCAGCACTTATGATGTAAACCAGAAAAATGGCGTCATTGACGTTATTGATACCGTCTTAATGCCTGAATAACTGTCTATACTCGGTAAGGTTAAACAAACCGGCCAGGAGTATTATGGACGCCTCTCAGGCTGAGCAACAAATAGCCTTAATACAGGCGGTCGCGAAGAGCGACCGCCTGGCTTTTGAACAGCTGTACCGGCTGACTTCCCCGCATCTGTTTGCGGTAGCGCTACGCATGTTACGCCAGCGGGCGTGGGCGGAAGAGATTCTGCATGAATGCTACATCACGGTCTGGCACAACGCCGCGTCATTTAACAGCGCGCTCAGTTCTCCCCTGACCTGGATGACGCACATTGTACGCAACCGTTGTATTGACTGGCTGCGCAGCGGCTATGCCAGACAATTCCATGCCGATGAAGCCTGGCTCGACGATTTAAGCAGCACGCCGGGTGACGTCAGTCTGGATGAGCAGCACGATCGCGAGGTTGCCCGCCTGCACCACTGTCTGCAGCATTTGAGCAGTGAACAGCGCCAGTCGATCGCGCTGGCCTATTATCAGGGCTTATCACATAGCGACATTGCCGGGTGGCTGCAGCAGCCAGTGGGCTCGGTTAAAAGCTGGATTCGACGTGGCCTGGACCACCTGCGGGAGTGTGTTGGACGATGAGTGACAAGGTGCAGCGGGATGACGCCCTGGCGGCGGAGTATGCCCTCGGCACGCTGCGCGGCAGCGCGCGATTGCGTTTTCAGCGCAGACTGCAGGCCGAGCCGGCGCTGGCAGCGCAGGTCGCCCGCTGGCAGACGCTGCTGGCGGGTCTCGACCAGGTTCAGCCGCCCGTCACGCCGCCGGAAACGCTGTGGAAAAAAATTGCCCTTTCCCTGCCGCCCGACAAGCGCGTCGCGCCCGCACGCCGGACGCTACCGTGGCTGGCTGCCGCCTGCGTCGCGCTGGGCTTCGCGCTGTCGGCTTACTGGCTGCGCGAGCCGGTGATGACACCGCTGGCGGTGCTGACCGATGCGCAACACAGTCAGCAATGGGTGGTGAGCGCCAGCCGCCGGCAGGACGTGATCAGTCTGGCGCCGCTGCAGGTCAGCGCGGTCAGGGCGGATCAGAGTCTGGAACTGTGGCTGATTCCGCCTGGCCGGGCGCCAGTTTCACTCGGTCTGGTCACCGGAAGTGCGCCGCAGCAGTATCCGATTGAGAAACAGCAGTCCCTGGTTAAGG
This sequence comes from Type-C symbiont of Plautia stali, assembly GCF_059730935.1. Taxonomy (NCBI): domain Bacteria; kingdom Pseudomonadati; phylum Pseudomonadota; class Gammaproteobacteria; order Enterobacterales; family Enterobacteriaceae; species Type-C symbiont of Plautia stali. Next base: position 2,288,088 of record NZ_AP035923.1, read on the forward strand.
CGACGCTGGCGATCAGTCTCGAGCCGCACGGCGGTTCACCAACCGGACGTCCAACGGGTCCGGTGCTTTACAGTGTGAATTTATAATCGGTGATGGTCACGGGTGAAATTAGCGTTAACACGGCAGCGTTTATTATTTGTTGACGCCCAGCGTGTTGCAGGCGGAGTGCTGTTAATCATTACGGCGTGACTTAAGCTAAATTAACGGGCACTGAACGCTCAATTTCAGCAAACGGCAAAAACAATGAAAGTTTATTTATCCGCCGGCGAGCTTTACTGCCGCGGCCAGGCGAAATAACCCTCTTGTAAATTAATCTGGCATATCTTTGGGAAAGAAATATTTTATCGACGATTCATTTTCTTTTTCAGAATTCCCTGCCATGCTTAAAACGCTAAACCATAGTACGCGATATTATCGCGAACAATAAATAATAACGCTCGACACCATTGTGTCTTAAACGACACCGGGGAAACTCACCATGCAATTTCTTAAAAACTTCACCATTCGCCGGGTTGTGCAGTGCATCCTGGTCGCGGCGCTACTGATTGTGGCGCTGGCCGGGATCTATGGCAGCACGGTGCTGCGCGACATGCATCAGCGCGAACTGCATAACGCCACACTGACCAGCCAGCTGCTGTTTCTCAATCGCGCCAGTTTAGTGATGGCATCGGGAACCACGGCGGCAAAAGCGGCCGTAGCGGCCGATGCGCCGGCCGATAGCGACTGGGCGCCGCTGCGTGCCGCCCTCGCCGCATCGCCGGCTGACTTTGCGCTGCCTGCGGCTGAGCGCCTGCAGTTGCTGCAGCGCGACATCGCAGCGAATAACCATGCCGACCAGTCCGATCGCCAGCGTCTGCAAATGGCCTTTGGCATAGCTGCACTGCTGATGCTCGCGCTGCTGCTGTTCTGTGACCGTTTTCTGGTCACGCATCTGGTACGGCCGCTGGGGGCGCTGCGGGAACATTTCCGCGGCATCGCCGCTGGCGATCTTACGCGGGAACCGCAGGATTTTGGCCGCAACTGTGTGGGTCAGCTGATTCCGCTGGTCAGGCTGATGCAGCAGAGCCTGCTGACCACGGTGCGTGCCGTGCATGACAACACCGACGTGCTACGCAAGGAGTCTGCGGATATCGCCAGCGGCAACGCCGATCTGTCCGACCGCACCACCCGCCAGGCGGCTGCGCTCGAGCAGACCTCGGCCAGCATGGAGCAGCTTAGCGCCACCGTAGAGAAAAATGCCCACAGCGCCGGCGAAGCGCGCGAGCTGGCTGAGGATGCGGCGCGCACCACACGCGACGGCGAAGCGCTGGTCAAAAGCGTGTCAGCGATGATGGCCGATATCGCCACCGAAGCCGATAAAATCCGTCAGTTCACCGCCACGGTTAACAGCATCGCGTTTCAGACCAATATTCTGGCACTGAACGCGGCTGTTGAAGCCGCTCGCGCCGGTGAGCAGGGACGCGGCTTTGCCGTGGTGGCAGCTGAAGTGCGCACGCTGGCACAACGCAGCGCCAGCGCCGCGAAGGAGATCGAAGGGCTGATTAATGGTACCGTGACGCGCGTTGGCGAGGGCGCGCAGACCGCGCAGCGCGCCGGCGCGATCATGGACAGCGCCACGCAAAGCGTTTCAGCCGTCACCTCGCTGATTGGCCAGATTGCGTTGGCGTCAGACGAACAGAGCAAAGGCATTGCCCAGGTTACGCTGGCCGTGACCGATCTGGATCGCGTTACCCAGCAGAATGCCGCCCTGGTGAAAGAGATTGCCGCCTCGGCCGGCAGCCTGAATGGCCGTACCGGAACGCTGGCTGCGGTGATCAGTCATTTTAACTTTTCTGACAGCCCGCAGCACAGCGCGCTGCTGGCCGGTCAGCGCCCCGTTTCAGCCACCGGCAGCTTCGCGACAGAAAAGCTTGCCGTCTCTGACCCGGCATAGCTCGCAGCCGATAACCATACCGCCAGGGACAGGCCACAGAAAGAGAAGAACTTATGAGTCATCAATCATTGCAGCACATCGTTCCGGTTCAGACTGATGTGCGTGACTTACGCATCGCCACGGGCATGACCCAACTGCACGCGGCTGAACGCTTCGACCTCAGCCTGCGGGTCTGGCAGATGAAGGAGTCCGCAGCAAAACCGTCGCCGCTCAGTCAGGGAGAATATGAGTTTTTGCTGCTGCTGGCAGGAAAACATCCCTATTTTAGTCTGACGGCCAGAGCCCGCTAATGCCGTGCGCGCTGGCCGTTGCGTCAGCGCCGTCGGCGATAACCGGGGATCCGCTTCCTTCCACCCGGCGTGATTCATGCGTCAAATCTCTTTAGCGCTGACGCCCGGGGCAGGATTCACCTGTGCTGTCTGCTGATAAAAGGCGTCGAGACGGGCGCGAAAGCGCGCCGGATCGTGCTGGTCTTTAATTCTTTGCAGCGCCCGCGCCGAGCGGGTGCTGATCGCCTCGCGCTGCGCCATTATCTGCGTGATGATCTGTTTGAGCTGCGCAATAATTCTTTCCCTGATCGCCTGTTTCTCCTGCGCTGAACCGATGGTAATTTCAAACATATCATTCAGCGGACAATCAATAAGCCAGCCGGCCGAAGCCGGGTTTATTTCCGGCAGTGCGCGCACATTAGTGGTAATGACCGGACAGCCGCACGCCTGCATTTCCAGCACTGAAAAGCCGTAGGTATCCTGCCAGGTCGGTAATAATCCCACATCGGTCTGTTCGAGCATTTTCATCAGCCGATCATTTTGCAGAAATGTTTCATGCCTGAAGATTGCCTGCTGATTAATCAGGTCTTCAATCCGCTGATGAAATTGCGCGTCATCCTGCTGCGCGCCGTGCGCGATATTATAGCGATGCTTCAGGTTGCCCGTTAAATTCACCTGCACGCTGTCGGGGTGAATGATGCCTTCTGCCAGCAACTCGCTAAAGGCCAGCACCACTTCCGCCCCACCTTTACGATAAAACTCATTGCCGACAAAGCTGAACGTCAGCTTCGCCTGATTCACCGGCCTGACCCGATCACAGATAATTGCCTGCGGCGGATGCAGGGTGTGCAGTTTGGGCAAAATGGCTGCAGCCTGCTGCGGAAACGCCTGTAACAGCTTGATTTGAATCTTTTTCGTCGCGTCGGAGATAGCCAGCAGCGCCGTACACTGCGGTGCCGCGATCAGTTTGAGTTGTTTCTGCAATTGTGGATTATGCAGTTTGGCCATGCCCGGCACCGGCAGCACGCGCGGAATTTCGGTTTCAAATGTCGCCATCCAGCGCTTTTTTGTGCAGGCCACTTCATTAAAGAGATGGATGATTTGTGCATCGTCCGGCACCGAGAACGGTAGCGGCGCGAAAATAAACAACTTATTGGCTTTGCGGATTTTCTGCCTGACGGCGTTACGATAAAACCAGATATTTTTATATTTAAGATTGAGATAATGGTGTGAATCGTTGACGATGATATTTCTCTTTTCCGGATAACCTTTCCCATTTACGATTATTTTCATACGTGCCCCGGCACAGGAAAAATAAGCATAGCTGGCAGTATATTCCTCGCCAGTCACAAATCCAGCGAGCAAGTAAACCCGCGCTAAACAATAAGAAAATACACATTTTGTGACAGGTAATAACATCAGCCAGCCTGAATAAAATTCAGACACGGCCGTTAAAGAAGATTAATCAATAAAAAATTCGCGTATTTTAGAAAAATGGCTAACGCGTTGATTTTTATTTAACGCTGGCCATATTATGACAATTTCGTGTCAGTATTTGATGCTGAAGTTTAATCTTTATTTTCTGCTGGCCCGCAATGCATAAGAAGAACGATGATCACAGGCCGGCTGACAATCGGTAAGCAGCGGTAACAGAAACGTGGCGAGTAATGATCTGACGCCGGGCGGGCGACAGGCTTAGCGGCCCTGCACCAGCTGCGGCGGCACGATTAACGTCTGCACATCGGCCTGTGGCTGCGCCAGGCGCTGTAATATGCGTTCTGCCGCGCGCCGCCCGACGATGCGCGCTTCACTGCTGACAAACGTCAACGCCGGATCGTTCAGCTCAGGTTGCGGATCGTCATTAAAGCCGACCAGTGCCAGCTGCTGGGTGTAGTAACTGTCCACCGCGTCTTCCCCGAGGGTGCGGCCGCTGCGCAGCGCGCCGAAATAGCAGCCGAGCGTGGTGCTGGCATTGTGGGCCAGAATAGCGGTAATACGCGGATGCTGATGCAGCAGCGCCTGCGTCAGCGCAGAGACGCTCTGCTGGCGATCGTCACATTCGATAATCCAGTCCGGGCGAAACGGCAAACCGTACTGCAGCAGCGTGGCGCAATAGCCGCCGATACGTTCGGCGCGCGTCAGTGAGGACCCCAGACCGCCCACCCAGGCAATGCGCTGATGTCCCTGTTTGATCAGATACTCGGTGGCCATCCGCGCCGCCTGGCTGTTATCCGGACGCAGCGAATCGACCTTTTCCAGACTGCTGGCGCGCGCGGCGCAGATCAGCGCAATATTTTGCTCCTGCGCCTGCAGCCGCAGCGATTCCGCCTGCGCCACCGCGCCGCCCAGCACAATGCCATCGGCGCCCTGCGCCGCCAGCGAATCAAAACAGCGCTGCAGATGCTGGCCGTGCTGGCCACTCTGCGTCAGCACCAGCACTTTGCCCTGCTGCTCCAGCACCTCGCTCAGTCCCGCCGTCATTGCCGCATAAAAGGGCTGGCTGAGATCGCGCACGATCAGGCCAATCACCCCGCTCTCACCGCCGCGCAGCATGGAGGCTGAGCGGTTACGCACATAGCCGAGTTGCTCAATCGCCTGATTCACCCGCGCGGCGGTGGCGGGTGAAATACGCCCTTTGCCGGACAGCACCAGCGATACCGTGCTGACCGATACGCCAGCGGCCTGCGCGACATCATGGATGGTGATTTTTTGCTGGGACATAGTGTGACGCTATTCGTTGCCGGAAAATTCAAAGAGGTAAAACGTTACACTGATTCACATAAAAATAAAGCCTGATGCTCGTCACGCTTTGTGATTATCACCACAAAAAGCCGTGATAAAACGTTTTATCATCCCCCACCACTTTACCCGCTTGTTACTTTTTAGCCAGGAGAGACTATGCCTCACAGCCAACCCAAAATGTCGCTCTGGGAATTTTTCCAGAGCCTGGGGAAAACCTTCATGCTACCCGTGGCGCTGCTGTCGTTTTGCGGCATCATGTTAGGGATCGGCAGTTCACTCAGCAGCCATGATGTACTGACGTTGATCCCGCTGCTCGACCAGCCGTTCCTGCAATATTTGTTTATCTGGATGGCGAAAATCGGCTCCTTTGCCTTTAGCTATTTGCCGGTGATGTTTGCCATCGCCATCCCGCTGGGCATGGCGCGGGAAAACAAAGGCGTGGCGGCATTTGCCGGCTTCGTCGGCTTTGCGGTGCTCAATCTCAGCGTTAACTTCTGGCTGAACATCAACGGGATTCTGCCGACTACCGATGCGGCGGTGCTGAAAGCCAATAACGTGCAGAACATTCTCGGCATTCAGTCCATCGACACCGGTATTCTCGGCGCGGTGATTGTCGGCATTGTGGTGTTCTGGCTGCACGAGCGTTTCCACAATATTCGCCTGCCGGATGCGCTGGCATTCTTCGGCGGCACGCGCTTTGTGCCGATTATCACCACCGTGGTGATGGGCCTGCTGGGGCTGGTAGTACCGCTGATCTGGCCATTCTTTGCGCGCGCGATCACCGGTCTTGGCTGGATGATCAACAGCGCAGGCGAATTCGGCCCGATGATCTTCGGCACCGGTGAACGTCTGCTGCTGCCGTTTGGCCTGCAGCATATTCTGGTGGCGATTATTCGTTTCACCGATGCCGGTGGCACCATGGAGGTGTGTGGTCACAGCGTCAGCGGCGCGCTGACCATCTTCCAGGCGCAGCTGGCGTGTCCGGAAACTCACGGTTTCGCGGAAAGCGCTACCCGCTTCCTGTCGCAGGGTAAAATGCCGGCATTCCTTGGCGGCCTGCCGGGAGCAGCGCTGGCGATTTACCATTGTGCACGCCCGGAAAACCGTCACAAAATTAAAGGTCTGCTGATTTCGGGCGTGGTTGCCTGCGTGGTTGGCGGCACCACCGAACCGATCGAATTCCTGTTCCTGTTTGTCGCACCGGTACTGTATCTGATCCACGCGCTGCTGACCGGTCTCGGCTTCACCGTGATGGCGATGCTTGGCGTGACCATCGGTAATACCGACGGTAACGTGATCGACTTCTTCGTGTTTGGCGTGCTGCACGGCCTTTCTACCAAATGGTACTGGGTGCCGGTAATTGCCGCCGTGTGGTTTGTGGGTTACTACGCCATCTTCCGTTTCGCCATCACCCGCTTCAATATCAAAACACCAGGCCGCGAAGCAGAAACCAGCCGCGTTGAGCAGCAGGTCAGCCGCGCCGGTGTGGGCAAATCCGGCTACAACACGCCAGCGATTCTCGCGGCGCTAGGTGGCGTTGACAACATCACCTCGCTGGATAACTGCCTGACGCGCCTGCGCCTGTCGGTGGCCGACATGAGCAAGGTCGACGATGCCGCGCTGAAAGCCAACGGCGCCATCGGCGTGGTGCACCTTAATCAGACCAATCTGCAGGTGGTGATTGGCCCGCAGGTGCAGTCGGTCAAGGATGAAATGGCCCATCTGATGAGCGCGACGGTGTAAACATGCAGGCGTTTAATTTTGATCGGGTGGTAGATCGCCACGGCAGCTGGTGCACGCAGTGGGATTTTGTCGCCGACCGCTTTGGCGTGGCCGATCTGCTGCCCTTCACCATCTCGGACATGGATTTTGCCACCGCTCCCTGCATCATTGACGCGTTGCAGCAGCGGCTGAATCACGGCGTGCTGGGCTACAGCCGCTGGCAGCACGAGGATTTCCTCTCCGCCCTGCAGCACTGGATGCATAGCCGCTTTGCCAGCGAGATCGCGGCAGAGTCGCTGGTGTATGGCCCGTCGGTGATTTATATGGTGGCGCAGCTGCTGCGCCACTGGACGCAGGCGGAGGATGAAGTGCTGATTCATACGCCCGCCTATGATGCGTTTTACCAGACAATCATCGGGAATCAGCGCAGGGTGCTGGAACTGCCGTTGCAGCGCACTGGCGACACATGGCGCTGTGATATGGCTCAGCTGGAAAGCCTGCTGGCGCGGCCGCGCTGTAAGGTGATGTTACTGTGCAGCCCGCACAATCCCACCGGCAAAGTGTGGCAGCGCGCAGAGCTGCAGCAGATGGCGGCACTGTGCGAACGGCATGGCGTGAGCGTGATCAGCGACGAAATCCATATGGATATGGTGCTGAGCGCGGCGCGCCACACGCCGTGGTGCGAGGTGGCACAAGGCCGCTGGGCGCTGTTTACCTCGGCCTCGAAGAGCTTCAATATTCCGGCGCTGACCGGCGCCTGGGGCATTATTCCGCACGCGGACGATCGCCGGGCGTGGTTTCACGCGCTGAAGCAGCAGGACGGGCTGTCGTCACCGGCAGTGATGGCGCTGGCTGCCACCATTGCCGCCTACCGTCACGGCGCACCCTGGCTCGACGCGCTGCGCGATTATCTGCGTGCCAATATGCAGCACATTGCGCAACGGCTCAACGCGGCGTTTGCCGGGCTTAACTGGCAACCGCCGCAGGCCACTTATCTGGCATGGATTGACACCGCGCCGCTGGCCATTGATGACGTCGCGCTGCAGCAGCGGCTGATCCAGCAGCATAAGGTGGCGATTATGCCAGGCAGCACTTACGGCAGCGCCAGCCGCAGCTATCTGCGTCTCAACGCCGGCTGCCCGCGCAGCAAGCTGGATGACGGGCTGGACCGGCTGATTGCCGCACTGCAATCGTTCTGAACCACAGCGGATGCTGATTAATTCAGCATCCGCTGCCCGCTTTGCGCAAATCACTGGCGCGGTTGCGCAAGATGTTTTTATAATGGTCTGCACTTTACGTTAATTCAGCGAGTGCGACATGATTGATGCGAAACTTCCCCTCACCGACCTTCACCGCCACCTCGATGGCAATATCCGCGCCCAGACCATCCTCGATTTAGGTCGCCAGTTCAATCTTGCGCTGCCCGCCGATACGCTGGATACGCTGCGTCCGCACGTGCAGGTGACCGCCAACCAGCCGGACCTGGTGAGCTTTCTGCAGAAGCTTGACTGGGGCGTCAAAGTGCTGGGCGATCTCGACGCCTGCCGCCGCATAGCGCTGGAAAACGTCGCTGACGCCGCGCAGGCCGGTATCCATTACGCTGAGCTGCGCTTCTCCCCGGGCTACATGGCGATGAACCATCAGCTGCCGATTGCTGGCGTGGTGGAAGCGGTGATTGATGGCGTGCGCGCGGGCGTGCAGCAGTACGGCGTTGATGTGAAGCTGATTGGCATCATGAGCCGCACCTTCGGCGAAGAAGCCTGCCTGCGCGAGCTGGAAGGTCTGCTGGCGCACCGCGACGGCATCACTGCCGTCGATCTCGCCGGTGACGAACTGGGCTTCCCGGGCAGCGAGTTTCTCAGCCACTTTAACCGCGCCCGCGACGCCGGATTCCGCATTACCGTGCATGCCGGTGAAGCCGCCGGACCGGAGAGCATCTGGCAGGCGATCCGCGAACTGGGCGCTGAGCGCATCGGTCACGGTGTCAAAGCGATTGAAGACCGCGCGCTGATGGATTTCCTCGCCGAACAGCGCATTGGCATTGAATCCTGCCTGACGTCGAACATTCAGACCAGCACCGTGGCCTCGCTGGCCAGCCATCCGCTGAAGGCGTTCCTGCAGCACGGCATTCTGGCAACCATCAACACTGACGATCCGGCAGTACAGGGCATTGAGCTGGCGCATGAATATGAGGTCGCTGCGCCACAGGCGGGCCTGAGCGCCGCCGAGATTCGCCAGGCACAAGAGAACGGCATCGCTATCGCCTTTTTAACCGAGGCGGAGAAAGCCGCGCTGCGCCAGCGCGTTGCAGCCTGAGCCATAAAAAAGGAGCGCAGATTGCGCTCCTTGTTGATCGGCTGGCGATAACGCCGTCCGGTTTACTTCAGGGACAGTGTCTGGCGTTTCTCCGCCGACTGCAGGCCAAGCTCAATCAGCTCCATCACCTGAATCGCCTCTTCCGCCGTAACCGGGTTGGCACCGTTACCGGCAATGGCGTCGCGGATCGCCGCATAATAGGCCGGATAGTTGCCCGGCAGCGTCAGCAGCTCTTTTTCCACCATCACGTCGCCCTCGGCCAGCGTCAGCGTGCCGTTGCGCATATCGTAGCCCCACTCTTCACGCGGCGGACGTTCACCGGCTTTGAGACGGTCCTCCTGCGGATCGAGCCCGTACTTAACGTAGCTGCCGCGCGTGCCGTGCACCACAAAACGCGCCGATTCCGCGGCCACCAGCATGCTGGCGTGCAGCACCACGCGCCGGGTGGGATAAGTCAGCACCGCGTGGAAGTAATCGGTGGTTTGCGCGCCGGGACGCAGTTCAGCCATGTCGACGTTGATCGCCACCGGCGGTCCAAACAGCTGCAACGCCTGGTCCAGCACGTGCGGTCCAAGATCGAACCAAATCCCGCTGCCCGGGCCTTTCATTTCGCGCCAGCGCTGACGCACTTCCGGACGGAAACGGTCAAAGTGCGACTCCAGATAGCGCACCTCGCCCAGCGTGCCGTCGTTCAGCAGCGTTTTCAGCGTCAGGAAATCGCTGTCCCAGCGGCGGTTGTGGAACACTGACAACAGCAGCCCTTTGGCTTTGGCCAGCTGGTCGAGCTCGCGCGCCTGTGACAGCGTCACGGTAAACGGTTTATCGACCACCACATGCTTGCCGGCATTGAGTGCCGCTTTGGCGAGCGGGAAATGGGTGTCGTTCGGGGTAGGAATTACAATCAGGTGCAGCGTCGGGTCATCCAGCAGTGCCTGAGGATCGGCCACCACCTGCACCGACGGCCAGTCAGCGTGCACTTTACTGGCATCGCTGCTGGAGATCGCCGCCAGCTCAACGTCTGGCGTACCGGCGATCAGTGGCGCATGGAAGGTTTTGCTGGCAAATCCGTAGCCGATCAGGCCGACACGTAGTTTATCGCTCATTCTCATTCCTCTTGTTCGTGACCTGACTGATTTAAGACGAATCAGTCAGTAAGAACAAGGCGGAATCACCTGAAAGCTCAGGAGATCGCACTCCGTGCCGGTTGCCAGCTCTCCTGGGCCACCAGTGCGTCGTGCGCATCCTGACTGCGGCGGCGGAAATCGCTCGGACTGACGCCCACCCGCTTGCGGAACACGCGCGAGAAGTAGAGCTGGTCGTCGTAGCCGACCTCGCGCCCCACCGAGGCGATCGGTTCCTGAGTGGTTTGCAGCAGCAGCTTGGCGCGGATCACCCGCTGATCTTCGCGCCAGCGTAACAGGTTGATTCCCATCTGCTCGCGGAACAGGTGGGCCAGACGCGACGGCGACAGACAGACGTGGCGCGCCACTTCCTCGATTTTCACCTCGCTGGCCAGATGATTGGTGACGTACTGGCAGGCTTCAATCACGCGCGGATCGCGAATTTGCTGATGGCTGCGCGGATCCTCTTCTACCGCACGCAGCAGCAGGCGTTCCAGCAGATTCATCGCCAGCTCTTCGGCGAAGCGGCGTCCGGAATTATGCGTCTGTTCGATGCTGGCAAACAGGCGGTCAAATTCGGCGCGCAGCGCATCCGGCAGCCGCAGCCGGCCAACGCCCTGGTTCTGATCCTGCCACTGCAGCCAGTCGGTCCAGTAGGCGCGCGGACGGAAATAGACCCAGCGATGGTGCCAGCACGGACTGTCCGGCGCGCGGCCATAGTAGTGCGGCGTTTTCGGCTGAAACAGCAGCAGGTCGCCCGGCTCGCAGTCAAACGCTGACGCCCCGTCAAACACCCGTCCCTGGCCTTTAATGGTCAGATTGAGGATGTAACCTTTCATGCCGTGCGGGCGATCGATAAAAAAATCGAGCTGATCGCCGGCGTTGATCGGCGTCAGGCCGGCCACCAGCCAGGCGTTAAACGGATAGCCCGGCAGTAACGGATTTTGCTGTTCACTCGGCGCTTCGCGGTGGTACATAAGGATCTCCCGGTTCGTGTGACGTTGGGGCGCAGCGTTGCGGCTGCGCCCGCGGGATCAGGCGGTTCTGCTTTTTTGTTTGTAACGGTCAAAGATCACCGCCGCTAACAGTATCAAACCGCGCACCACATACTGTGAGAATGGCGAGATATTCAATAAATTCATCGCATTCTCGACGGTACCCAGAATCAGTACCCCGGCGACCACGTAGGAGATCTTGCCAATACCGCCCTTCAGCGACACGCCGCCCAGCACGCAGGCGGAGATGACGATCAGCTCATAGCCGAGCGAGGTCATCGGCTGACCGCTGGTCATGCGTGAAGCCAGGATAATGCCGGCCGCCGCTGACACCAGCCCGGAGAGGATAAAGATGATGATGCGCGTGCGCACCACCGGCACCCCGGCCAGCCGCGCCGCTTCCTCGTTGCCACCAATCGCCAGCGTGTTGCGGCCAAAGGTGGTTTTGTTCAGCAGGAAACCGAACACGATCATGGTGGCGATGGTCAGCCAGATCGGTGCCGGCACGCCCAGCCAGTTGGCGTAGCCGAGGGTGAAAAAGCGCTCATCCTCAATCCCCACCGCTTTACCGTCGGAGAAGATATAGGCCAGGCCGCGCACAATCTGCATGGTCGCCAGCGTGGTGATCAGCGCGTTAATTTTGAGACGCGCAATCACGAAGCCGTTAACGAAGCCGGTGGCCATACCGAGCAGCAGGCCGGCGGCGACGCCGATCCACAGGCTTTCGGTCATGTTGATCACCACGGCGGTGACGACGCCAGCGCAGGCAATCACCGACGCCACCGACAGGTCGAAATCGCCGGAGGCGAGGCAGAACAGCATGCCGCACGCCACCATGCCGGACATCGACATCGCCAGGCCCAGCCCTTTCATGTTGATAAAGGTGCCAAAATTAGGCACGAAGATGGCGCAGACGATAAACAGCAGCGCAAACACCACCAGCATGCCGAAGTTGTCCCAGATGCGCCCGAGCTGCAGGCCACTGCGCTGCACCGGTGGCGTATTGGACGTGGTAGATGAAGCCATTTTTACTCTCCTTTACCTCAGGCCACGGCGGCCGCTTGAGTGGTTTTCGGCATGGCCAGGCTCAGCGTCAGCTGCTCCGTGGCGGCGTCGTGGGGCAGTTCACCGGCAATCTCACCTTCGCGCATTACTACGATGCGGTCGGCCAGTCCCATCACTTCGGGCAGATCGCTGGAGGCAAACAGCACCGCAATCCCTTTGTTCGCCAGCTGATAAATCAGGTTGTAGATTTCATGTTTGGCGCCGACATCAATGCCGCGCGTCGGTTCGTCGAGCAGGATCACGTTCATCTCCTCCGACAGCCAGCGGCCCAGAATTGCCTTCTGCTGGTTGCCACCGGACAGATTCATGATCAGCTGATGCGCGCCCGGCGTTTTGATGTTCAGCGAGCGAATGTGGTGGTCCGCGTTTTTCGCTTCCCAGCCCGGCTTGATCAGACAGCCGGCACTCAGGTTGTGGCGGCGCGCGCTGATATTGATGTTCTCGCGCACCGAGTGCACCGGGATGATGCCTTCGGCTTTGCGATCTTCCGGGCACAGCATGATGCCGGCGCGGATGGCATCAATCGGTTCGCGAATGTTGAGCTGTTTACCGTCCAGCGTGACCGTGCCTGCGCGCAGCCGGGTGGCACCAAACAGCCCTTTCATCAGTTCGCTGCGGCCGGCACCGACTAGTCCAAACAGACCGACAATTTCTCCGGCGCGCACCGTCAGCGATATCGGCATCCGCACGCCTTTCGCTTCCACCTGGTCCAGCTGCAGACGCACGGGGCCCAGCTCACGTGGCGCGTAGCCATAGATATCTCCGAGGTTACGTCCGACCATCGCCTCCACCAGATCGTCATGGTGGGTATTGGCCATATCCGTGAAGGTGCGCACGTAGCGCCCATCCTTAAACACGGTGATGGCATCGCTCAGCGCGAAAATTTCTTCCATGCGATGCGACACATACAGCACCACCCGGCCCTGCTCGCGCAGCTGGCGAATCACGCGGAACAGATGCTCAATTTCGCGCGCCGACAGCGAACTGGTCGGCTCATCAAAGGCGATGATGCGCGCGTTGCGCGCCAGCGCTTTGGCGATTTCGACCATCTGCCACTGGCCGAGCGACAGGTATTTCAGCGGCATGTCGGGGTCGATATCCATGCCAAGATTTTTCAGCTGCAGACCGGCTTCGTAGCGCAGCAGCTTGCGATTAACCAGCCCGCGCTTGTGCGGCAGCTGGCCAAGATAGATGTTCTCCGCCACGCTCATTTCCGGTACCAGATGAAGCTCCTGGTAAATGATCGCTACACCGGCATCCAGCGCATCAACGGTATTGCTGAAGCTTTTCGCTGTGCCTTTGATGCGGATTTCGCCGCCGCTGGGCTGATAGCTGCCGCTGAGGATTTTCAGCAGCGTGGATTTGCCCGCGCCGTTTTCTCCCATCAGCGCGTGCACTTCCCCGGCGCGGCACTGAAAAGAGATATCCTGCAGCGCTTTCACGCCAGGGAAGGTTTTGCTGATGCCATGAAATGACAGAAATGCTGGATCCGTGTTCATGGGAACTCCTGAGCCTCTATGTTTCGCACCGTAGCGGCGTTGGCTGCGCACATTTACCCCGGTCACTGACCTCAGTAAGCTCCCGGGGATAAACGTGCCTGCCGCCTTGCTACAGCACGAACTATGCCGGCTGCCTGTTAATTAACATCACATTGAGGGCGGCTTAAAACCGACTTACATCAGCCCTTTCTTCGCCAGCTCGGTTTTGAAATTGTCGCGGGTGATCAGCACCACGTCGGTCACTTCGGTGAATTTCGCTGGCTCCTGTCCTTTGGTCACCCAGTTGTAGAGCATTTCGCTGCTCTTGTAGCCGTGCACGTCCGGGCTTGGCAGCAGGGAACCGTAGAAGCCGGTTGGCGCGCCCTTCGACAGCTCGCTTACCGCATCCACGCCGTTGATGCCGATACCGATCACGTCCGGTGCCTTGAAGCCCTGGCCTTCGGTGGCGCGCACGCCGCCCAGCACGGTGTTGTCGTTCATGCCGACAATCAGCCAGTGCTTCACTTCCGGATGCTGCACCAGCAGCGAGTTACCGGCGTCAAACGCGCCCGGGATATCGTTGGATTTGGTCGGCACCTGATAAATCTGCTTCTCCGGGAAGCCGGCGGCTTTCAGCGCGGCCATCGAACCACCGGTGCGGCGGCGCGCGGTATCCAGTTCGTTAGCGGTAATCGCCATGACGGCGGTTTGCTTCACATCCCAGCCGCGTTTCTGCATCTCTTTGTACAGCTCCTGGCCCTGACGCTCGCCGATTTTGGTCGCTGCCATCATCACCAGCGGTACGGTATCCATCGGCTTGCCTTTGGCGGTGACAAACTGGTCATCCACGGCAATCACTTTCAGGTCATAGCTGCGTGCTTTGGCGACGATGGCCGAGCCCAGCTTGGGATCCGGGGTACAGATGACAAAGCCTTTGGCGCCGCTCGCCGCCAGACTATCGATAGCGTTCAGGGTTTTTTCACCGTCCGGCACGGCAATTTTGATCACTTCAAAGCCGAGATCTTTGCCGGCCTTATCGGCGAATTTCCACTCGGTCTGGAACCAGGGTTCCTCCGGCTGTTTGACGAGAAAACCGAGCTTCATGGTCTCGGCGATAGCGGATTGTGACATAAGCGCGGCGAGGCCTGCGGCCGCCAGTGCTTTAGTGAATTTATGCATGATGCTCTCCGGCACAATGGTGTTTTATCGCTGTTATCAACGAATCGGTGTAAACGCTACCAATCAGATTTCACGTTCGGGTACAGCGCAAAATCAGCGCGTTAGCTCAAAGGTTGTACAAAGGCTGTGCAAACGCTGGGCTAGTTGTAGCGGGAAAAGCGCGGAAAAATGTAGAGCGGTATCACATCCCAAAACGATGACTAAATCCTCCATATATTCAGCAAAATTAACCGGACATTAACTTTTGCTGTCGATCACACAACCCCGCCGATGACAGAAAAGTGCATATTCTCAGCCGCTGATGACTAACCGCCGCCCGCGCCCCATTCCAGGATAGAGCGAGACAACTCACACAGGAGAATCCCGATGAGCGCGGGTGCCATAACAATTGGGCTGGATTTCGGCAGTGACTCGGTACGAGCGCTGGCCGTGGAGTGCCACAGCGGTAAAGAGCTGGAAAAGGCGGTGGTCAACTATCCGCGCTGGGCAAAGGGTGAATTCTGCGATGCCCACGCCAACCGCTTTCGTCATCATCCTCAGGATTATATTGATGCGCTGGAGCAGGCCATCGTCAGCGTGGTGCAGGCGTTAACCCCGGCGCAGCGCGCCGCGGTGGTGGGTATTGGCGTCGATTCTACCGGCTCGACGCCGGCCCCCATCGATCGCGACGGCAACGTCCTCGCGCTGCGTCCGGAATTCGCCAGCAATCCCAACGCCATGTTTGTGCTGTGGAAAGATCACACCGCCATAGAAGAAGCCGAAGAGATCAACCGCCTGTGCCGCAGCGGCCAGTTCACCGACTATACCCGCTACATCGGCGGCGTTTACTCCTCCGAATGGTTCTGGGCCAAAATTTTGCACGTGTCGCGTGCCGATGCCGCGGTGCGAGAGGCGGCGGTGTCGTGGGTAGAGCTGTGCGACTGGGTGCCCGCGCTGCTGAGCGGTACCACCGCACCGGCCGATCTGCGGCGCGGACGCTGCGCCGCCGGGCACAAATCATTGTGGCATCCGGAGTGGCAGGGTTTACCGCCGGCGGCGTTCTTTCGCGCGCTCGACCCCATGCTGGTGGAACAGCTCGATTCGCCGCTGTTCAGCGATACCTTTACCGCCGATGTGCCGGTCGGCACGCTGTCGGGCGAATGGGCGCAGCGTCTTGGCCTGTCAGAACAGGTGGTGCTGTCCGGTGGCGCCTTTGACTGCCACATGGGCGCGGTTGGCGCGGGCGCACAGCCGTACACGCTGGTGAAAGTGATCGGCACCTCGACCTGCGACATCCTGATCGCCGACAGCGAACAGGTTGGCGATCGCGCGATCAAAGGCATCTGCGGTCAGGTCGACGGCAGCGTGATGCCGGGCGCCATCGGCTGTGAAGCCGGACAATCGGCGTTCGGCGACATCTATGCCTGGTTCAGTCGCCTGCTCGGCTGGCCTTTACAGCAGGCGGCGCAGCGCCATCCTGAATTACAGCCGCAGCTGGCCGCGCTGCAGCAGGATCTGATCCGCCAGCTGACCGACGCCTGGGCGGCAAATCCGCAACTCGATCACCTGCCGGTGGTGCTGGACTGGTTTAACGGTCGCCGCACGCCAGACGCCAACCAGCGCCTGAAAGGCGTGATTACCGACCTCAACCTCGGCACCGATGCGCCGGCGCTGTTCGGCGGCCTGATTGCCGCCACCGCCTTTGGCGCGCGCGCCATCATGGAGTGCTTCGAGCAGCAGCAGATTCCGGTGCAGAACATCCTGACGCTCGGCGGCATTGCGCGCAAATCCCCTGCCATCATGCAGGCCTGCTGCGATGTGATGAACCGGCCGCTGGACATTGTCGCTTCCGATGAGTGCTGCGCGCTGGGCGCGGCGATTTTTGCCGCCGTTGCCGCCGGCGTTTACCCCGATGTGCCAGCGGCGCAGCAGGTGATGGCCAGTCCGATTGCCGTCACCCTGCAGCCGGACAGCGCGCGCGTGGCGACTTATCAGCAGCTTTATCAACGTTATCAACACTGGTGCCAGGCGGCTGAACCGCAGTACGCCGCGCGCGCCGCATCCGCTAAGTAAAGGAGCGATGAATGGAACAGAAAGTCTGGTTTGTGATTGGTACACAGCATCTCTACGGAGCGGAAACCCTGCGCCAGGTTGAGCAGCATGCGCGCCAGGTGATGGACGGCCTGAACCAGGCCGGTACGCTGCCGGTGCCGCTTGAGCTGAAGCCGCTGGTGAAATCACCGGATGAAGCGCTGGCGCTGTGCCGCGAGGCCAATCACGACAGCCAGTGCGTCGGTATCATTACCTGGCTGCATACCTTTTCGCCGGCAAAAATGTGGATTGGCGGACTGAGTATTTTGCATAAGCCGCTGCTGCAGTTTCACACCCAGTTCAATGCGGAAATTCCGTGGGACAGCATGGACATGGACTTCATGAACCTGAACCAGACCGCGCACGGCGGCCGTGAGTTCGGCTTCATTGGCGCGCGCATGGGTCTGCAGCACAGCGTAGTGACCGGTCACTGGCAGGATAAAACCAGCCAGCAGCGTATCGCGCGCTGGATCAATGCCGCCCTGGCGAAGCAGGCCAGCCAGCATCTGAAAGTGGCGCGCTTCGGTGACAATATGCGCGAAGTGGCGGTCACCGAAGGCGATAAAGTGGCAGCGCAGATTCAGTTTGGCTATGCGGTTAACGGCTGGGGCGTCGGCGATCTGGTTGAGGTGGTGAACAGCGTCAGCGACGGTGATGTCAACGCGCTGGTCGACGAATATGAGAGCCAGTATCTGTTCAGCGCAGCGGCGTCTGTAAACGGCGACAAGCGGCAGAATGTGCTGGATGCCGCACGCATTGAGCTGGGCCTGAAGCGCTTCCTCGATAGCGAAGGCTGTAAAGCCTTTACCACCAATTTCCAGACGCTGCACGGTATGACCCAGCTGCCCGGTCTGGCGGTTCAGCGCCTGATGGCTCAGGGCTACGGTTTCGCCGGTGAAGGCGACTGGAAAACCGCCGCGCTGCTGCACATCCTGAAAGTGCAGGCCGGCACGCGCGCCGGTGGCACCTCGTTTATGGAGGATTACACCTACCACTTCGCGCCGGGCAACGAGCTGGTACTGGGCTCGCACATGCTGGAAGTGTGCCCGTCGATCGCCAAAGAGGAGAAGCCGCTGATTGATGTGCAGTTCCTCGGCATTGGCGGCAAAGCCGATCCGGCGCGTCTGATTTTCTCGACGCCGGCGGGTCGCGCGGTGAACGCCAGCGTCATCGACATGGGCGACCGCTTCCGTCTGCTGGTCAACGTGGTCGATACCATTGAACAGCCGCAGGCGCTGCCGAAGCTGCCGGTGGCACGTGCGCTGTGGCGCGCACAGCCGTCGCTGGCCACCGCTTCTGAAGCGTGGATCCTGGCGGGCGGCGCACACCATACGGTGTTCAGCCAGGCGCTGGATGTTGAGGATATGTACCTGTACGGCGAACTGCACGGCATTGAAGTGCTGGTGATTGATGACGAGACGCGCCTGCCAGCCTTCAAAAATGCGCTGCGCTGGAACGACGCGTACTACCGCCTGAAACGTTAATTGCCTGAAAATTGAAGTAAGCCGCGAGTGTATCGCGGCTTTTTTTATGGCGAAACTGGGTCCAGTCAACAACGGCAGGCGTTACGTAAAGCCGGCATGAATACCGCCCTGTCGCCCCGGCCGCCCTGGTTTCCTTAATGCAGGTTGGTTGCGCTTTTACCGGAGCCGAATTTGCATCAGCCATTAAGCGTCGTACTGACTACAGCAATGACAATCTCACTTGCACCATCAAGGCCAGCCCGAATAGCAAAGCGTCCGCGCCAGGGATGGCGCGGCCGATCGGCATGGATGCGGGGTTTCTTTGCGATCGGGCTGGCCTTGATGGGGCCGGGCACTCAATTAACAGCAAACCCACCAAACTTTCACGACTCTGAGCGCTAAAACAGCAACCCCACCCAACATCCACGAATCTGTGCATAAAAAAAGGTGCGCCAGTTTGCGCACCTCTTAAAAGACACATGCGATCACAACTAAGACGTTAAACGCTTAACCGGCGCGTTCTGCTGGCGGTCCCACATCACCGTCAGCAGACGCTGCAGCGCAATAAAGGCAAACAACAGGATACCGATGGCGATTTTGGTCCACCACGAACTCAGCGTGCCGTCGAAGTTAATCCATGTCTGAATCAACCCCTGAATCAGCACCCCGAACAGCGTGCCCAGCACCGTACCGACGCCCCCCGACAGCAGCGTACCGCCAATCACCACCGAAGCAATGGCATCCAGCTCGACGCCCAGCCCGGCCAGCGCGTAGCCGGCCGAGGTGTAAATGGAAAATACGATGCCTGCCAGCGTCGCCAGCGTGGTCGACAGCATATAAATCTTAATCGTGGTGGCACGCGTTGAAACGCCCATCAGCTGAGCCGACGTCAGATTGCCGCCAATGGCGTACACCTGATTACCGAAGCGCGTACGGTGCGCCAGCAGAATGCCCCCCGCTACCACCACCAGCATAATCACCGCCAGCAGGCTGAGACGTCCGCCGCCGGGAATTTTCCACGCCAGGCTCGACAGCGTGGTATACAGCGGATGATCGATAGGAATCGAGTTCTCCGACACCAGATAGCTGCAGCCGCGCAGGAAAAACATCCCGGCGAGCGTGATGATAAAGGCCGGGATTTTTAATGCATCAATCAGCCAGCCCATCATGGCACCAAACAGCGCGCCTGCCGCCAGAATCAGCGCAAAGGCCAGCAGCGGATCGACATGGTAGTCGCCGATGATGCGCGCCAGAAACACGCCGGTGAAAGCGATCACCGCGCCAACGGACAGATCGATGCCGCCGGACAAAATCACAAACGTCATGCCGACGGCGATGATGCCGAGAAACGCATTATCAGTGAGGATGTTGCAAATCACCCGTGTTGAGGCAAAGCCGGGAAACTGGCTGAGGCAGAACAGGTAACCCGCGACAAACACCAGCAGGGTAATCATTAACGGTAAATGACGCTTGATCATGGTTTACGTCTCCCCTTCAGCATGGCGATAAAGCGCGGCGACTGCAGCAGCAGAACGCACATCACCACCACCGCTTTCACCACCTGGTTCAGCTCTGGCGGAAAACCTGACAGCAGTATTCCGGTATTCATTGACTGGATAATCAGCGCGCCAACCAGCGACAGCACCAGGTTAAAACGCCCGCCCATAAGCGAGGCGCCACCAATCACCACCGCCAGAATGGCGTCCAGTTCCAGCCACAACCCGGCATTATTGGCATCGGCACCGCGAATATCGGCGGCGACAATCAGCCCGGCTACCGCCGCGCACACGCCGCTGATGGCATAGGTGGACATCACCACCAGCCAGCCGGTCACCCCGGCATTGCGCGCCGCGCGCAGGTTGATGCCTACCGCTTCGATGAACAGGCCAAGCGCGGTTTTGCGCGTCAGCAGCCACACCGCCACGGCCACCAGCAGGGTAATCCACACCGGTACCGGCAGCAGCCACAGCGAACCGCTGCCAAACCACGCGAGACTGTCACTATTAAAGGTGACGATCTGTCCCTGGGTGATCAGCTGCGCGATGCCGCGCCCGGCCACCATCAGAATCAGCGTGGCGACAAACGGCTGAATCTTCAGCAGGGCCACCAGCACGCCGTTCCACAGGCCGCACAGCAGCCCGGTGCCGAGCGTAGCCAGAATAATAAAACTCAGGCTGTGCCCCGCCACCGTCAGCGTCGCCGCCGTCGCGCCGGCAATCGCCATCACCGCGCCTACCGACAGATCGATCCCGCCGGTGGCGATCACCAGCGTCATACCAATCGCCAGCAGCGCCACCGGTGCGGCGCGGTTGAGAATGTCAATCGGGCTGCCGAACAACCGCCCGTCCTGAATGTGAATAGCAAAAAAGTTATTCGCCACCAGGCTGTCGATCAGCAGCACCAGAATCAGCGCGACGATCTGCGGCATGCCCGGCGGCAGCTTCGGCTTCCGCCGTTCCGGTTTTTCGTGTGTCATAGGCGATTCAAGCATGTTGTGCTCCTCCGTCCGCGATGGCGTTGACGATCGACGCCACCGACAGCTGTTCCAGCGGAATTTCGGCGACCTGCTTCAGATCGCGCATGATCAGCACGCGATCGGCATAGCCCACCAGCTCTTCCAGTTCAGAGGAGATGACCAGCAGCGCCAGTCCGTCGGCGCACAGGGACTCAATCAGCCGAATGATCTCGGCGTGGGCGCCCACGTCGATACCGCGCGTCGGCTCATCCAGAATCAGAAACTGTGGTTTAGTCACCAGCCAGCGTGACAGCAGCACCTTCTGCTGGTTGCCACCCGACAGCAGCTCCACCGGCTGGTCGGCGTGCGGCGTGCGAATACCCAGGCTCTTGATAAAACGCTCGGCTATCGCCTGCTGCTCACGGCGTTTGATCGGCCGCAGCCAGCCACGCTGCGCCTGCAGCGCCAGAATGATGTTTTCCCGCACCGAGGCCGCGCCGATAATGCCGTCAGTTTTACGATCTTCCGGGCAGAAGCCCATGCCGAGACGCGAGGCTTTGGCCGGCGTGCGGATGTGCTGCACTTTGCCTTTGATGGTGGCGGTACCGCGATCGGCGCGGCGGATGCCAAACAGCACCTCGGCGGTCTCGGTGCGCCCGGAGCCAAGCAGCCCGGCCAGCCCCACCACTTCGCCCGGCCGTACCTGCAGGCTAAACGGTTCAATGGTGCCTTTCTTACCGTAATCCTCAAACGACACCACCGGCTGATTGCTGCGTAACGTGCTGCCCTGGCGCTGCAGTGCGGTTTCCAGCAGCTCTCGCCCCAGCATCAGCTTGATCAGCTCAATCTGCGGCAGCGTAGCGGTGTCCCGCGTGGCGATAAACTGGCCGTTGCGCAGTACGGTAATCCGGTCGGTAATACGGTACACCTGGTCGAGAAAGTGGGTGACGAAAATCAGGCTCATGCCTTTGGCTTTCAGCTGCGCCATCAGGGTAAACAGCATCTCCACTTCGCTGGCATCGAGGCTGGCAGTTGGTTCATCCAGAATCAGTACCTGCGCGGAGAGAGCGACTGCGCGGCAGATCGCAATGATCTGCTGCATCGCCACCGAGTAGTGGCCGAGCGGACGCGTCACATCCAGCGCGAAGCCGTAGTTGCGCATCAGCGCATCGGCGTCGCGCACCATGCGCTTGCGATCGATCATGCCGAAGCGGCGCGGCTCGCGGCCAATGTAGAGGTTATCCGCCACCGACATATTCGGCAGCAGATTCACTTCCTGATAAACGGTGCCAATGCCCATCTGCTGTGCATCGGCGGTACTGTGCGGCGCAATCACCGCGCCGTTGAGGGTAATGGTGCCGGCATCCCGCGTGTAGACGCCGGTCAGCACTTTAATCAGGGTCGATTTCCCCGCGCCGTTCTCACCCAGCAGCGCCATAATTTCGCCCTTGCGGATGCTGAACGACACGTTATCCAGCGCTTTGACGCCGGGAAAGCCTTTGCTGATGCCGTTGAGGCTCAGCAGGGGTGTTTCATCGTAGCTGCTCATCAGATTCTGCCTCGCTTACGTCATAAAAACCGCCCCGAAGGGCGGTTGCGGGGATCAGTAACCCATGCCTTTTTTCTTATCCAGCTCCGCCTGAGCGTCAGCCGGTAAGAACAGTTTTGATTCGGTTTTGATGATTTTCGGCGGCAGCGTGCCGTCTTTTTTGAATTTCTCCAGCGCGTCAAACGCCGGGCCAGCCATGTCCGGCGTCAGCTCAACGTTGGCGTTGGCCTCGCCGGCCAGCATCGCTTTGTAGATATCCGGTACACCATCAATCGAGCCGGTAAGAATATCTTTGCCCGGCTTCAGGCCGGCTTCTTTAATTGCCTGGATGGCGCCGATCGCCATGTCGTCGTTATGCGCATACACCATGCAGATGTTTTTGCCGTTGTTCTCGGCTTTGATGAAGCTCTCCATCACCTCTTTACCCTTACTGCGGGTAAAGTCACCGGACTGCGAGCGAATCACTTTGATGTTGTTATGGCCGGCGATGGCTTCGGCAAAGCCTTTCTTACGGTCGATCGCCACGCTGGCACCGACGGTACCCTGCAGTTCCACCACCTTACACTGCTTGTCACCGACGGTTTTCACCAGCCAGTCACCAATCAGTTTGCCTTCCAGCACGTTGTCGGCCGTCACCACCGCCATGTACAGCGATTTATCTTTCACCACGATGGCGCGGTCCAGCAGGAACACCGGGATTTTGGCGTCTTTGGCCTCTTCCAGCACCGGTTCCCAGCCAGTCTGAACCACTGGCGCGATAAAGATGGCGTCAACGCCCTGAGCGATAAACGAGCGCACCGCTTTGATCTGGTTCTCCTGCTTCTGCTGACCATCGGCAATTTTCAGGGTGATACCGCGCTTTTGCGCTTCACTTTTTGCCACGTTGGTTTCGGCCGAACGCCAGCCGGATTCAGAACCGACCTGCGAGAAGCCCACCGTCATGTCGGCAGCCAGAACCGATGTGCTGAGTGCGGCGCTGACCATGGTGGTCAAGAGTAAACGTTTCCACATAATTTTCATTCCTCTGAAGGGAGTGTGCTGTAGGGGTACAAACGCGCTTCAAGCCTGGCGCAATTGCGCTAAAACAAGCGCGACACACCTCACAAAACAGAATGAATTAAAGGGGTTACGCGCATCAGCGTGTCAGACAGCTGACTCAGCTTATGGACAAAACGCCTGAACTTTATGTCAGCGGAGGTTAAATAACTGTAATAAACAGAAGCGGTTATGACCGCAGGCACTGGAAACGATTACAACGGACACGTAAAGAATGGTTATTCATGCGCGCGGCAGGCAATGTTCTGTTTTGTGATAATTCGCACACTTGCGATTTGACGTTTCATCACAGCTGCACCCTTGTGCGTCACTCGCTACAGATAAATCGCTTTTTCGCGCCTGCTGCGTTTCAAAATAAGCGCAACAAAAGTGCTAAAAATAGCGTCTGGAATACCGTTTAAGGCAGCTGTTAAATTTTCTCACCAGCCCCCGGTTAACGGGGCCAAAAACGCGCCTGACGCGCAGGAAAATGCGCGTTAAAAAAGATAAAAGCGTAAAAAAGTCCCTTTTGATGAGCGAATTAGCGCACGTTGTCTGAATTTTGAATTTTTTTAACCGCGGTGTCTGGACTCTGGCCGCGTGCTCCCTATACTTGAGCACTTCCCCGTTCTCTATCTTTTATGGCAATCATGACTGCGCTCGATTACCTGCTGAAATTTCGTAAAGTGAATAATCTTGAGAGTCTGGAAAAACTCTACGATCACCTCAATTATTCGCTCACTGATGATAACGAGATCATTAATATGTACCGCGCCGCCGATCACCGCCGTGCTGAACTCGCCTCAGGTGGCCGTCTGTATGACCTCGGCTGTGTGCCGAAATCCGTCTGGCGCTACGTGGTGTAAAGCGCGCTTATCTCTGTTTCTGCCCCTGGTGCGCTGTCCGAATCGGGCGTGACCCGTTTGGACATGGTACGCTCTGCCTCGTCTTTTTTCTTACATCAGGATGAACAACATGTCCGAATCGGTAAACCCGCCGCGTATTGCCGGCTGGCTGCTGCTGCCGCTGGCCTGGCTGATTATGACGATGCTGACCAGCGCGCTGGTGGTGGCGCTCTATCTGCGGCCGCTGTTTGACACGGAACTGCGCACCACGCTGTTTTCTCACGCCAGTATTTTAATGACGCAGTGGCTGGTGTCCTTACTCACCGCCGCCGCGGTGTGGCTGTACAGCATCTGGGTGTGCTGGATCTTTTGTCAGCGTTCGCGCCGTCTGCCACGTCACTACATTCTCTGGCTGCTGATGACCGTATTGCTGGCGCTGAAAACCTTCGCTTTTACGCCGGTGGCCGATGGGAAAGCGATCCAGACATTGCTGCTGGCCCTGCTCTCGGCGGCAGTCTTTGTGCCCTACTTCAAACGCTCACAGCGGGTCAAACAGACCTTTATTCAGCCCTGATGACGCTCTTTTCGTCAGGAATTTAATTCTGAGTGCTCTCAGCCAGCGCACGAATCGCGCAAAGGTTGAGATGCACCTCTCAATTCCGGATAATAAACGCCTTTCGGCTTCCCAGGTTAAAAAATGACCGATTACTTACTGCTCTTTATTGGCACAGTGCTGGTGAACAACTTCGTGTTGGTCAAATTCCTCGGCCTTTGCCCTTTTATGGGCGTGTCAAAAAAACTGGAAACGGCCATTGGCATGGGACTTGCCACCACGTTCGTCATTACGCTGGCGTCGATTTGCGCCTGGCTGGTGAATCACCTGATTCTGCTGCCGCTTGATCTGGTGTACCTGCGTACCATGGCCTATATCCTGGTGATTGCGGTAGTGGTGCAGTTCACCGAAATGGTGGTGCGTAAAACCAGCCCGTCGCTGTATCGCCTGCTCGGTATCTTTTTGCCGCTGATCACCACCAACTGCGCGGTGCTGGGCGTGCCGCTGCTGAGCGTCAACCTCAACCACACGTTCCTGCAGGCGGCGCTGTACGGCTTCAGTGCGTCACTCGGCTTTTCGCTGGTGATGGTGCTGTTCGCTGGCATGCGTGAACGTCTGGTGCTGGCCAACGTGCCGGCACCGTTCAAAGGAAACTCCATTGCCCTGATCACCGCTGGCCTGATGGCGCTGGCGTTCATGGGCTTTACCGGTCTGGTGAAATTCTGATATGACCGCGATTTGGATTGCTATTGCTGTTCTGGCGGCGCTGGCACTGGTGTTTGGTGCCCTGCTGGGCTACGCCTCGCGCCGCTTTGAAGTAGAAGAAGACCCGATTGTTGAGCAGATCGATGCGATTCTGCCGCAGAGTCAGTGCGGCCAGTGTGGCTATCCCGGCTGCCGTCCGTACGCCGATGCGGTGGGCAATAACGGTGAAGCCATTAACAAATGTGCGCCGGGCGGCGAACAGACCATGCTGAAGCTGGCCGAACTGCTCAACGTTGAACCGCAGCCGCTGGACGGCGGCGCGGAAGTGCTGACGCCGGTTCGCACCGTGGCGTGGATTGACGAAGCCAACTGCATTGGCTGCACCAAATGTATTCAGGCCTGTCCGGTTGACGCCATCGTCGGTGCCACGCGCGCCATGCACACCGTGCTGAGCGATGTCTGCACTGGCTGCGACCTGTGCGTCGCGCCCTGTCCCACCGACTGTATTGAGATGCGCCCGGTTGCCACCACCACCGCCAACTGGAAGTGGGATCTCGACACCATACCTGTACGGGTGATCCCGGTAGAACATCATGCTTAATCTGTTATCGCTGCTGCGCAAAGAGAAGCTGTGGGATTTCGAAGGCGGCATTCACCCGCCGGAAATGAAAACCCAGTCCAGCGGCACGCCGCTCAGCCAGCTCCCGCTGCCTGAACAGTTCATTATTCCGTTGAAACAGCATATTGGCCACGAAGGCGAAATCTGTGTCGCGCCGGGCGATAAGGTGCTGCGCGGCCAGCCGCTGACCTTTGGCAGCGGCCGGATGCTGCCGGTGCACGCGCCCACTTCCGGCACCATTGAAGCCATCGCGCCACACATGACCGCGCACCCTTCCGGCCTGTCCGAGCTGTGCGTTTTCCTGCGCGCCGATGGCGAAGACCGCTGGATGCCGCTCGATCCGCAGCCGGACTATCGCGCGCTGGGTCGGGACGCGGTAGTGAAACGCATCCACGATGCCGGTATTGCAGGCCTCGGCGGCGCGGGCTTCCCGACCGCCACCAAACTGCGCGGCGGACTGCGTGGCGTCAACACGCTGATCATCAACGCCGCCGAGTGCGAACCTTACATCACGGCGGACGATCGCCTGATGCAGGATTGTGCGGCGGAAGTGCTGGAAGGCTGCCGCATCCTCGCCTGGGTGCTGCAGGCGGAACGCGTGCTGATTGGCATTGAAGATAATAAGCCGGAGGCGATTGCCGCGCTGAAACAGGCGCTGGCCGGTGACCGCGAGTTGCAGCTGCGGGTGATCCCAACCAAATACCCTTCCGGCGGTGCCAAACAGCTGACCAAAATTCTCACCGGGCGGGAAGTGCCGCACGGCGGACGCTCCACCGACATTGGCGTGCTGATGCAGAACGTCGGCACCGCCTGGGCGGTGAAGCGCGCCATTGTCAATGGCGAACCGATTACAGAGCGCGTGGTGACGCTGACCGGCGAGGCCATTGCCCGGCCGCTTAATGTCTGGGGTCGTCTCGGTACCCCGGTAAGCCATCTGTTGCAACAGGTCGGTTTCACGCCGGGCGCGCGCCAGATGGTGATCATGGGCGGGCCGCTGATGGGCTTTACCCTGCCGTCCCTCAACGTGCCGGTGGTGAAGATCACCAACTGTATTCTGGCACCGTCGGCCAGCGAGATGGGGCAACCACAGGAAGAACAGTCCTGCATCCGTTGCAGCGCCTGCGCTGACGCCTGCCCGGCAAAACTGCTGCCGCAGCAGCTGTACTGGTACAGTCAGGGTGGCGATCATGACAAAGCGCGCGCCCATCACATTGATGACTGCATTGAGTGCGGTGCCTGTGCGTATGTCTGTCCCAGCAATATTCCGCTGGTGCAGTATTACCGTCAGGAAAAAGCCGAACTGCGCGCCATCGATCTGGAGGCCAAACGCACCGCCGAAGCCAAAGCACGCTTTGAAGCGCGTCAGGCACGCCTTGAGCGGGAAAAACTGGCGCGGGAAGCGCGCCATGAGCAGGCCAAACAGCGGGTTGCGCGCAGCGATAAAGCCGAGCTGGAAGCGGCAACCGGGCGCGTGAAAGCGCGTCAGGCCAAAACGCCGGAACAGGAAGCCGCCGAACGCGAAGCGCGCCATGCGCAGGCGCTGGCGCAGCAGGCCGAGAAGCAGGCTGAAACCGAACCGCTAAGCCGCCAGGCCATTGACCCGCGCAAGGCCGCCGTGGAAGCCGCCATTGCGCGTGCTAAAGCGAAAAAAGTGGCCGCGCCAGCACAGCCAGCCGCTGACACCACGACCGCAGAAAGCGATCCGCGCAAAGCGGCGGTTGAAGCCGCTATCGCCCGCGCCAAAGCGAAGAAAGCGGCGGCGGCGCAGACGCCGGCCGACGCTGAGCCGGCAGCGGAAACGCCAGCGGCTGAGGTCGATCCGCGCAAAGCGGCGGTCGAGGCGGCGATTGCCCGCGCCAAAGCGAAGAAAGCTGCGGCGGCGCAGACTCAGGCCGATGCTGAGCCAGCTGCGGAAACGCCAGCGGCTGAGGTCGATCCGCGCAAAGCCGCAGTCGAAGCCGCTATCGCCCGTGCCAAAGCGAAGAAAGCTGCCGCCGCGCAGACGCCGGCCAACGCTGAACCGGTAGCGGAAACGCCAGCGGCTGAGGTCGATCCGCGCAAAGCCGCAGTCGAAGCCGCTATCGCCCGTGCCAAAGCGAAGAAAGCCGCGGCCGCAGCGCAGCAGACAGCCGACGCGCCCGCCGCATCCCCTGAAGTGGAGGCCGCTGCCTCTCCTGACTCCGCCGACCCACGCAAAGCGGCGATTGCCGCAGCGGTCGCCCGTGCCAAAGCGCGTAAAGCGCAGCAGCAGCCTTCGACGACTGAGGACTAAATGGCTTTTCGTATTGCAAGTTCGCCTTATACCCATAACCGCCGCAGCACCGGCAACATCATGCTGCTGGTGGTGCTGGCCGCGCTGCCTGGCATGGCGGCACAGTGGTATTTCTTCGGCATCGGCTTCCTGATTCAGGTGCTGCTGGCGGTCGCTACCGCATGGATCACTGAAGGCGTAATTCTGCGCCTGCGTCACGCGCCGGTAGTGCCGACGCTGGCGGATAACTCTGCCCTGCTGACGGCGCTGCTGCTGGGCATCAGCCTGCCGCCGCTGGCGCCGTGGTGGCTGGTGGTGCTCGGTACCGTATTTGCCGTGGTTATCGCCAAGCAACTGTACGGCGGCCTCGGCCAGAACCCGTTCAATCCGGCCATGGTCGGTTATGTGGTACTGCTGATCTCCTTCCCGGTGCAGATGACCAGCTGGCTGCCGCCGGACGTACTGCAGGCGATTAAACCTGGCCTGATGGACTCACTCAGTATGATTTTTACCGGCCACACGCTGGCCGGTGACACCATGCAGCAGTTGCAGCTGGGTGTGGATGGCGTGAGCCAGGCCACGCCGCTGGATACCTTTAAAACCGGCCTGCGCGCCGGGCACAGCGCCGAACAGTTGCTGGCCCAGCCGATTTATGGCGGCGTTCTGGCCGGCCTCGGCTGGCAGTGGGTCAATCTCGGCTATCTGCTCGGCGGCATGCTGCTGCTGGCGAAGAACGCCATTCGCTGGCATATCCCGTTCAGCTTCCTGCTGTCGCTGGCGCTGTGCGCCACGCTCGGCTGGCTGTTCGCGCCGCAGTCGCTGAACTCGCCGCTGGTGCATCTGTTCTCCGGGGCGACCATGCTCGGTGCGTTCTTTATTGCCACCGATCCGGTCACCGCGTCCACTACCAACCGTGGCCGGCTGATTTACGGTGCGCTGATTGGCCTGCTGGTGTGGCTGATTCGCAGCTTCGGTGGCTATCCAGATGGCGTCGCCTTTGCGGTGCTGCTCGCCAACATCTGCGTGCCGCTGATTGACTACTACACGCAGCCGCGCGTGTATGGACATCGCAGGGATTGATGATGATCGAAACCATTCGTAAAAACGCGTTCACGCTGGGCATGTTTGCCGTGATCACCACCGGCGTGACGGCGGTGGTCAACTATGTCACCAAACCGACGGTAGATCACCAGACCGCGCTGCAGCAGAAAAACCTGCTCGACCAGGTGGTGCCCACCGATTTGTACGACAACAATATTCAGCAGGAGTGTCTGCTGGTGACCGATGCCCGCGCGCTCGGCAACGACAAACCGCATCATCTGTATGTGGCGCGCAAAGGAGATCAACCGGTGGCCGCCGCACTTGAGACCACTGCCCCCGACGGCTATTCTGGCGCGATACAGATGCTGGTCGGCGCCGATTTTCACGGCAAAGTGCTGGGCGTACGCGTAATTGAACATCATGAGACGCCGGGTCTGGGTGATAAAATCGAGCTGCGAATTTCCGACTGGATCAACAGTTTTAACGGCAAAGTGGTGCACGGTGCCGACGATAAAGCCTTTGCCGTGAAAAAAGACGGTGGCGAATTTGACCAGTTTACCGGCGCTACCATCACGCCGCGCGCGGTGGTCAACGCCACCAAACGCACGGCGCTGCTGATTGAAACGCTGCCAGCGAAGCTCGCTTCGCTGCCTGAATGTGGAGATGCACCATGAGTGAAGCGAAAAATTTACTGATTGGCGGACTGTGGAAGAATAACTCGGCGCTGGTGCAGCTACTGGGGCTCTGTCCGCTGCTGGCGGTGACCTCAACCGCCACTAACGCGCTGGGCCTCGGACTGGCAACCACGCTGGTACTGACCATCACCAACAGTGCGATTTCCGCTTCGCGCCGCTGGGTGCCGGGTGAAATTCGTATTCCGATCTACGTGATGATCATCGCCTCGGTGGTGAGCTGCGTGCAGATGCTGATCAACGCCTATGCCTATGGCCTGTATCAGTCGCTGGGCATCTTTATCCCGCTGATCGTCACCAACTGCATTGTGGTGGGACGCGCGGAAGCGGTGGCATCGAAAAGCAGTATTCCCCTCTCCGCGCTGGATGGCTTTGCCATCGGTATGGGCGCTACCTGCGCCATGGTGACGCTGGGTTCGATTCGTGAACTGATTGGTAACGGCACGCTGTTCAATGGCGCTGACCAGCTGCTGGGGCCGTGGGCTAAAGCGCTGCGTATTGAAGTGATGCATTTTGATTCACCGATGCTGCTGGCGATGCTGCCGCCGGGTGCGTTTATCGGCCTCGGTATGCTGCTGGCCGGCAAATACCTGATCGATCAGAAAATGAAGCAGCGCGCCGCACGTCAGCTGGACGCTGCTGCTGCCGCGCCGCAGGGCGAAACCGGGAAGGCTGTGTGAATAAGGATAAACGCCTGCAGATCCTCACGCGACTGCGTGACGCCAATCCCCATCCGACCACCGAACTGAATTTCAGCTCACCGTTTGAGCTGCTGATCGCTGTGCTGTTGTCGGCACAGGCAACCGATGTCAGCGTCAACAAAGCCACCGCCCGACTCTATCCGGTGGCCAATACGCCAGCGGCAATGCTGGCGCTCGGCGTGGAAGGCGTTAAAGAGTACATCAAGACCATTGGCCTGTTTAACAGCAAAGCGGAAAACGTCATCAAAACCTGCCGCATCCTGCTGGAGCAGCACGGCGGTGTGGTGCCGGAAGACCGCGCGGCACTGGAAGCCCTGCCCGGCGTCGGGCGCAAAACCGCCAACGTGGTGCTCAATACCGCCTTTGGCTGGCCCACCATTGCCGTGGATACCCACATTTTCCGCGTCAGCAATCGCACCCGCTTTGCGCCGGGTAAAAACGTTGAGGAAGTGGAGCAGAAGCTGCTCAAAGTGGTGCCGGCCGACTTTAAGGTTGACTGCCATCACTGGCTGATTCTGCACGGTCGCTACACCTGCGTGGCGCGTAAACCGCGCTGCGGCTCCTGCCTGATTGAAGATTTGTGTGAGTTCACGGAAAAGACCGACTGATCGGTAACGGCGCGACGCTGCGCGCCGTAGATCGCTTATTAACCGTTATTGCGCCGCCTGCAGCCACGCCACGACCAGCGGTGACAGCCGGTTTTGTAACGCGGCGCGTTCAGACTGGAACAGCGTGGCGACAAAGAACGGATGATCGGTCAGCTCTACCCCGCGCACATCCCCCTCCAGATCCCATGAGGTAATACGCAGATTGCGCGTGGCCAGCGCCTCGCTGAACTCAGCGTTAACGCCAAAGTTGCAGTGATAGCCTTCGTTACTCTGCAGCGCGCCGTAGGCCTGAGCAATACGCGAACCCGGCTCAAACGTGACCTCACCGCGCTGCTCGACCAGCGAGCAGGCCAGTGGCGCAATCACCCAGCGCGCGTCAGGGTCGGTCTCGGCATGACCAGCATCCTCCCAGCCCAGCACGTTGCGCGCGTACTCCACCACCGCATACTGAAAGCCGGCGCACGAGCCTAAAAAGGGTTTACCGCTTTCGCGCGCCCAGCGAATGACGTCGAACACACCGGCATCATTCAG
This sequence comes from Type-C symbiont of Plautia stali, assembly GCF_059730935.1. Lineage (NCBI taxonomy): Bacteria > Pseudomonadati > Pseudomonadota > Gammaproteobacteria > Enterobacterales > Enterobacteriaceae > Type-C symbiont of Plautia stali. The sequence continues at coordinate 2,320,026 of NZ_AP035923.1, forward strand.
GAAGGGACTGCCAGGCACCACCCAGACGGCATCATAGTCGTGCAGACGCGGCAGATCGATTTCCGGCGTCGCGATCCAGTCGGCGGTTACGTTAAGTGAGAGAGAGGTTGCGGCAAGCTGAACAGCGGGAGGAATAGCCTGGTGCGCGACAGCACTGGCACGGTAATCGCCCACGAGAGCGACACGAACGGACTGCTTCATGATGAGTTCCTTGCAGGGAAAAAACGAGGTTACAGCAATTTCTTCAGGCTGTCTAAGGGCTGGCGATCGGCTATCCATCTTCCCCCTGCCTGGCGCAACAGGTCACTGCCGCCGGGGGCGTTGCAGAGCTTATACAATGAAAGCTGCGATTAAGTGGTGAAATTGTCGGCAAACGGGAGAGCAGCAATCGTTTTCTTTTTTTACATTTCTAATTAATTGATAATTTTGTGCGCAGGATCAACAAATTAGCCTGCGGCGAACTGTCAACCGCTTATTGTGCTCAACAATCAGACAATTGCGCTTACTTCTTCGGCAAAAATCAGGGGATTCATCCATCTGAATGGGCTGGATAATATTATGTCCTGCCCAGAGCAGGAAAAGCAGTTTATCTCAGGAAAATCCATCAACCGATCTGCAACAAGAACAATTATCCTGCTATAATGTCACGCAGTGATATTTAACACTGATTTACAAGTTATTATCCTGGTTATAACCCTGCCTGTAACAAGTATTTCAGCGTGCAGAAAATGCTTGCCCTGTTGGCCTGATTCAGCCAAATTAGGCGCCGTTTTTCCTTTCTAATAACAATGTTGCGCGGGATTACCCAGCCCGACGCAGACTTAATTCCTGTTGTAAAACAGGCGATGTATAAACTGAGGTATACGTGTCAACTGCAAACAAACACACTGATGAGGCGGTAAGCCTTAACGCCTTCCGCCAGCCGAAAGCGTTCTATTTGATCTTCTCCATCGAACTGTGGGAGCGTTTTGGCTACTACGGTCTGCAAGCCATCATGGCGGTCTATCTGGTGAAACAGCTGGGGATGTCCGAAGCGGACTCCATCACCCTGTTCACCTCGTTCAGCGCACTGGTTTACGGCCTGGTGGCCATTGGCGGCTGGCTGGGCGACAAAGTGCTCGGCACCAAACGCGTGATTATTCTCGGCGTCATTGTGCTGGCGCTGGGCTATGCGATGATTGCCTTCTCCGGTCATGACACTACCATGGTGTATGTCGGCATGGCGACCATTGCCGTGGGTAGCGGGCTGTTTAAGGCTAACCCTTCTTCACTGCTGTCGACCTGCTACGAGAAAGACGATCCGCGCATCGACGGTGCCTTCACCATGTTCTACATGTCGATCAACATCGGTTCGCTGTTCTCGATGATGCTGACTCCGTGGCTGGCGGCCAAATATGGCTGGGGCGCGGCGTTTTCGCTGTCGGTGGTGGGCCTGGTGATCACCCTGCTGAACTTCCTGTTCTGCCAGCGCCTGGTGAAGAATTACGGCTCCAAACCAGACTTTGCGCCGCTGCAGGTCGGTAAGCTGCTGATGACCCTTGTCGGCGTGGTTGCGCTGATCGCACTGGCCACCTGGCTGCTGCATCATCAGAGCATTGCCCGCATGACGCTGGGCGTGATCGCGATCGGTATCGTGCTGGTGTTTGCCAAAGAAGCCTTTGCGCTGCACGGTGCGGCACGCCGCAAAATGATCGTTGCATTCCTGCTGATGGTCGAAGCCATTGTGTTCTTCGTGCTGTACATGCAGATGCCAACCTCGCTGAACTTCTTCGCCATCCGTAACGTCGAGCACGCGATTCTCGGTATCACCTTTGAGCCGGAACAGTTCCAGGCGCTCAATCCGTTCTGGATCATGGTGGCCAGCCCGATTCTGGCGGCAGTCTATAACAAGCTTGGCGATAAGCTGCCGATGCCGCACAAGTTTGCCATTGGCATGGTGCTGTGCTCTGCAGCGTTCCTGGTGCTGCCGTTTGGCGCGAAATTCGCGAACCAGGCGGGTATCGTTTCGGTAAACTGGCTGATTCTGAGCTACGCGCTGCAGAGTATCGGTGAGCTGATGATCTCCGGTCTCGGCCTGGCGATGGTGGCGCAGCTGGTGCCGCAGCGTCTGATGGGCTTTATTATGGGCTCCTGGTTCCTCACCACCGCTGGCGCCGCGATGATTGCCGGTAAGGTAGCGAACCTGATGGCGGTGCCGGAAAACGTCACCGATCCTCACGCCTCACTGGCCGTGTATAGCCAGGTGTTCCAGCAGATTGGTATCGCCACTGGCGTAATCGCCCTGCTGATGCTGATTACCGCCCCGCTGCTCAACCGCATGACGCAGGATGACGCGCAGGCAGAACTGAAGCGCGCCAGCGCCAACCAGTAATCGTTTCTGAGCCGGGCTAAGCCCGGCTTTTTTTATCCCCCTTCACAACCCCTGCTTTCCGCTGTAGTTTAAGCAACACGCTTTTTATGCTCGCCTTGCACGGCTGAGATCGGGAATGGCTCATGGACAGATTTGACGAGCTGCAGGTGTTTGTTGCGGTGATTCAGCAGGGCAGCCTGGCTGGCGCGGCGCGCGTATTGCAGCGTTCGCCGCCGGTCATTACCCGCACGCTGAATGCGCTGGAAGCACGTTTCGGTACCACCCTGATTGAACGCACCACGCGCCAGCTGGCTCCCACCGAGAGCGGCTGGCAGCTGTTTGAGCAGGCGCAGCGCTTGCTTAACGATTACCAGAGCGCGCTCGACAGCGCCCACCACAGCGGACTGCACGGCCTGCTGCGCATTACCGCCCCGGTGATGTGTGGCCGTCGCCACGTGATGCCGCTGGTCAATGCCTTTCTGCAACAGCATCCGGAAATGCAAATCGAACTGATTCTAAGCGACAGCTATCAGGACCTGATTGAAAACGGGCTGGATATTGCAGTGCGCATTGGCGAGCTGCAGGATTCGTCGATGGTGGCGCGCAACGTCGGCAGCGTACGCTCGATGCTGGTCGCCAGCCCGGACTACCTTCGCCAGGCCGGAATCCCAGCCCATCCGGCTGAGCTCAGCATGCATGCGCTGGTGGCAGGCGTGCGCCATACCCGTGAGTGGCGCTTCGCGCACGACCTGCGTGTGCGCATCACCCCACGCCTGCGCGTCAATGATATCGCCAGCCAGCTGGATGCATTGCGCAGTGGCCAGGGCATTGGCCGTCTGTTGTCTTATCAGGTGATAGATGAACTGCAGGCTGGCACGCTGATCCGCCTGCTGAGCGAGTGGGAGCCGGCACCGCTGCCGGTGCATCTGGTGGCGCAGCGGGTGAAAAACATGGCGCCCAAGGTACGCTGTTTCTGGGATTTCGCGCTCACGGCACTGCCGCCGCGACTGCAGGCGGCCGCTGAATTTCCCGCGCCCGCCCGCAATTCCTGATCGCTGTCACTGGTAAAAATTTCTGGCAGTTTTATGCTGCTGACATCACAACAACTCATCAGGAGAGGCCATGATGAAACTCTATTGTAAGCCCGGTGCCTGTTCGCTCTCGCCGCATATCGTTGCGCGCGAATGCGGGCTGGATTTTACGCAGGTCAATGTCGATCTGCAGAAGAAAGTCACCGAGCGCGGAGAAGATTACTGGCAGATAAACCCCAAAGGACAGGTTCCCGCGCTGCAGTTTGATGACGGCAGCATACTGACGGAAGGCGTGGCGATTGTGCAGTATCTGGCGGATCTCAAGCCGGATCGCAACCTGCTGGCACCGACCGGCAGCCTGACGCGCTATCACACGCTGGAGTGGCTGAGCTACATCAGCAGCGAATTGCACAAAACCTTTTCCCCGCTGTTCCGTCCGGATACGCCGGAAGAGTACAAAGCCATAGTGCGTGCACAGCTGGAGCAGAAATTTCAGCGCGTTAACGACGCGCTGCAGGATAAACAGTGGCTGATGGGGTTACGCTTTACCGTCGCCGATGTCTATCTGTTTGTGGTTACGCGCTGGGCAAAAGCCATCAAACTGAATCTCGAAGGTTTGAGCGCGCTGGAGGCATGGTTTGCGCGGGTGGACGCACGGCCGGCGGTTCAGGCCGCACTGAAGGCTGAAGGTCTGGTCTGACGCCACAGGCCGGCGTGCTGGCCGGCCTGTTGATTAGCAGCGATTATAGCTGTTCTGCCGCAAAGTGCTGCGTGGGTTGCGCAATCGCATCCTGCGCCGCCACCAGTTGCAGTTCATACTCGCCCATCTCGTGGGTTTTCAGCATCACTTCATATACTGCCGCCGTGACATGTTCCAGCGCATCCTGCAGCGATTTGCCGTGCAGCAGGTCAACCAGCAACAAGCCACTGGTCAGATCGCCAACCCCCACCGGCTGACGCACACCAAAATCCACCAGCGGACGGCTGATGTGCCAGCACTGATCGGCGGTGACCAGCAGCATTTCAAAGCGATCGCTACGGCGTCCGGCGCGCGCCAGGTGTTTCACCAGCACCACGCGCGGCCCCTGCATAATCAATGCGCGAGCGGCAACCACCGCCTGTTCCACGTTAGCGACCGTCTGGCCACTGAGCATCTCCAGCTCCAGCAGGTTCGGCGCGATAAGATCGCTGGCCGGCATCGCCTGCTTGCAATGAAACTCCGCCACGCCGGGCGCGACGATACAGCCTTTTTCCGGATGGCCCATCACCGGATCACAGAAATACCAGGCGTCAGGATTCGCCGCCTTCACCATACGCACGATTTCCAGGATCTGTTCGCCCTGCTCCGCCGAGCCGAGATAGCCGCTCAGCACTGCATCGCAGGTTTTCAGACGATCGATGGCGGCGATCCCGCTGACGATATCGGTCAGATGGGTGGCGGGCATGACGGTGCCGGTCCAGTGACCATACTGGGTGTGATTGGAAAACTGCACAGTGTTTAACGGCCAGACGTTGGCGCCCATGCGTCGCATCGGGAATTCGGCCGCGCTGTTACCGGCGTGGCCATAAACCACGTGAGACTGGATTGCGAGGATATTTTTCATTATTGCCCTGTACTGCTTGCCATAAAAAAGGGCCGGAGACCGGCCCTTGCACCTTACTGCCAGCTAATCAGGCAGTAGTGTTTTTTGCCGCGACGCAGCAGCGTGTAACGACCAAACAGTTTGTCGCTGTCGCTGAAACGATACTCGGCATCAGACTGTTTCTCACCGTTGACAGACACCGCGTTGGAGCCAATCATGGTGCGCGCCTGGCCGCGTGACGGCACCAGTTCCGCCGCCACCAGCGCCTGTTGCAGATCGTCGTCCGCATTCAGGCTAATGGTCGGCATGCCATCCTGTGCCAGCTGCTCAAAGTCCGCTTCGGTCATATCGCTCAGGCTGCCGGAGAACAGGCTGTCGGTGATGCGCTTCGCCGCGCTCAGACCGCTTTCGCCGTGCACCAGACGCGTCACCTGCTCAGCCAGCACATACTGCGCGCGCGGCGCTTTGCCACTGGTTTTGTCTTCTTCTTCCAGCGCATTGATCTCTTCAATGCTCATGAAGGTGAAGAACTTCAGGAAACGATAGACGTCGGCGTCGGCGGTGTTGATCCAGAACTGGTAGAACTTGTACGGACTGGTTTTCTTCGCATCCAGCCATACCGCGCCACCTTCGGTTTTACCAAATTTGGTGCCGTCCGACTTGGTGATCAGCGGCACCGTCAGTCCCCACGCCTGCTGCTGATGCAGACGACGCGTCAGATCGATGCCGGAGGTGATGTTACCCCACTGGTCGGAGCCGCCAATCTGCAGCACCACGTCGTAGCGCTTGTTCAGTTCGGCAAAGTCGTAACCCTGCAGCAGGTTGTAGGAAAACTCGGTGTAGGAGATGCCCTGATCTTCACGGTTCAGGCGCATCTTCACCGCTTCACGGTTGATCATCTGGTTGACCGAGAAGTGCTTACCGATATCGCGCAGGAAGGTCAGCACGTTCATGCTGCCAAACCAGTCATAGTTGTTGGCCGCGATGGCGCTGTTGTCGCCGCAGTCAAAATCGAGGAAAGGCGCAACCTGTTTGCGGATCTTCTCTACCCACTCGTTGACTGTTTCCGTGGTATTGAGTTTACGTTCGGCCGCTTTAAAGCTGGGATCGCCGATCAGGCCGGTGGCACCGCCGACCAGGGCCACCGGCTTGTGGCCGGCATCCTGGAAACGTTTCAGGCACAGCAGCGGCACCAGATGGCCCAAGTGCAAGCTATCAGCGGTGGGATCAAAGCCGCAATAGAGTGCAATTGGCCCTTGCGCCAGCCGCTCTGCTAACGCTTCCTCGTCCGTTACCTGGGCTACTAAGCCTCTCTCTTGCAATTGTTGTATCAGGTTACTGCTGGTCATCACTGACTCCAAATTGATCAGACTGCACCTATGCTGGTACACAGCTGTCCGCTGACGTGCGGATACGAAAAAAATGAGGGCTATAGCATAAAGCGCTGACGAGCCGTGCGCCAGCGCTGAAAGGGGATAAAACGCAGTTTTACGGTGCTAAACGGTCGATTGTCCAGCCGCTGCCATCACGCTGATAAAGGAAGCGGTCATGCAGGCGATGTTCGCCGCCCTGCCAGAACTCCATGGTGTGGAATCTGACGCGGAATCCGCCCCAGAAACTCGGCAGCGGCACTTCCCCCTGCTGAAACTTCTGCTTCAGCTCAAGGAATTTGCCCTCGAGCACGCCGCGCGCGGAAATCCGGCTCGACTGTTTCGATACCCAGGCACCAATCTGGCTGTCTCGCGGACGGCTGTGGAAGTACTTCAGCACTTCCAGCGGCGATAGTTTCTCCACTTCGCCCAGCACCATTACCTGACGCTCAAGGAAGTGCCAGGGGAAATGCAGGGAAATGCGCGGATTGTCCGCCAGCTGCAGCGCTTTACGGCTGCCGAGGTTGGTGTAAAACACCATGCCCTGCTCATCGTAGTGTTTAAGCAGGACGATGCGCTGATAGGGCTGGCCGCTGCTGTCCACCGTCGCCACCGTCATGGCGGTGGGATCGGGCAGCTGCGCGGCGCACGCCTGCTGCAGCCACTGCTCAAACAGCGCCAGAGGAGTATCTGGCAAATCTTTGCGCCGCAGCCCGCCGCGCGTGTACTCCCGACGCAGGTGGGCAATGTGTTGCAAGCTGTCACTGTCGCTCATGCTGGTATCCCGGTTCTCTCTTACTGTGCGGAGGCATCCGCGTTCTGCAGTTCACAATCATTAATCACGATTTTATCGTTGCGTTCAACAAAGGCGCGATTGCCTTTTGACCAGAAAACGTAGGTCCCATCGCTGTAGCGCGCGCCGGAGGCAGACACCGTCTGGGTCAGCGTGAGTGGTTTGCCGTCCAGAATAAAGCTCACCTGCTGCTTCGCGTTGTCCAGATTGACCGTCAGCGGCAGCGTGCCACACTGGTAATGTAACGTCTCTGGCGCGGGTGCGGGTTTATGCCAGATACCACAGCCGCTGAGTAAGGTCAGGGTGCCGGCCAGCACGATCATCTTCTTCATGTTTGCTCCTTAACGTATTGCATGGGGATTGGCGGGATAGATGGCGCCCAGCACGCTCATTTCGCGCGCGCCGGTCACCGCCGGCAGATTGCCCGGCAGCCCGGACAGGGTGCGGAACGCCAGCCAGGCAAAGGCCAGCGCCTCCATATCATCACCGCTGATACCGGCCTGATCGGTGGTGCCCACCTCAGTGCCGGACAGATGCGCGGCCAGCCGCGCCATCAGCAGCGGATTGCGACTGCCGCCGCCGCAAACCAGCAGACGATCGCAGCCATCGTTGAGCTGAACCTGATGGGCAATGGTCAGCGCGGTCAGCTCGCACAGCGTTGCCTGCACATCCTGCGGGGCCAGCGCCGGGAAGCGCTGCAGCTGCTGTTCTACCCAGCCCAAGTTAAAGTATTCCCGACCGGTGCTTTTGGGTGGCGGCAGCGCAAACCACGGATCGCCGAGCATCTGCTCCAGCAGCGCGGGCACGACCTGGCCACTGCGCGCCCAGCCGGCATCTTTATCAAACGGCAGGCCTTTGTGGCGCCAGATCCACGCATCCATCAGCATATTGCCCGGCCCGGTATCAAAGCCGCGCACCGGCTGACCGGGGATCAGCAGCGACAGATTGGCGATGCCGCCAATATTCAGCACCATGCGCCGTTCAACGCTGTCCATCAGCAGCGCCTGGTGAAAAGCCGGTACCAGCGGCGCGCCCTGGCCGCCCAGCGCCATGTCGCGGCGGCGAAAATCGCCCACCACCGTAACGCCGGTCGCGGCAGCGATCTGGTTATTGTCGCCAATTTGCAGCGTATTCGGTGCCGCCGACTGCGGCTCGTGCCACACCGTCTGGCCGTGGCAGCCAATCGCCATGATATCGCTGGCCTCCAGCGCCTGCTGCTGCATCAGCGTCAGTACGGCTTCCGCAAACAGCTGGCCGAGCCGGGTATCAAGCTGACCGAGCTGGGACAGCGTCAGCGTCTGTCCCTGACAAATCGCCAGCACCTGCTGACGCAGCGCCAGCGGGATGGGATGGCAGTAGCTGGCCTGTTGCGCCACCATATGCTGGTCGATCGCGGCCAGCACGACGTCTACGCCGTCCAGGCTGGTGCCGGACATCACGCCGATATAGCGTCCTGATTTCATAGCGCTTCCTTACCCGTTTGCGGGCCTGCAATGCATCTGTGTTTAGCCTGGCAAATTACCGGGGCTAATTCTATGATAAATTTCCGCTTTTCAACTGCGCTGCGACACGCATTCCGGCAGCAAACTATTTTCATCCGGCAATTGAATTTTTGTTGATGGGCGGTGGTCTATGCTTCGGCCCAGCCGCATATTGTTCGGACATCGCGTCAATTGACCATTTTCTGACTTATACTGTTGCAGTACAGGACGAGAATATGGCGTTTTTTTGCATTAAGGAGCTTTCTCATGATTAAGCGTTTCGTAGCCGTAGCCCTGGCGGGTATCACGCTGGCTGGCTGTGTTAATAACGATACCCTTTCCGGCGATGTTTACAGCGCCAGCGAAGCCAAGCAGGTTCAAAGCGTCTCATACGGTACGCTGGTATCCGTGCGTCCGGTAAAAATTCAGGGCGGCGATGACAGTAATGTGATCGGTGCCATTGGCGGTGCGGTGCTGGGTGGTTTCCTCGGTAACACCATCGGCGGCGGCGCGGGGCGCAGTCTGGCAACGGCCGGCGGTGCGGTACTGGGCGGCGTAGCCGGTCAGGGCGTGCAGGGTGCGCTCAACAAATCTGACGGCGTAGAGCTGGAGATCCGTAAGGATGACGGCAATACCATTATGGTGGTGCAGAAGCAGTCCGCCAGCCGTTACTCGGTCGGCCAGCGCGTGGTGATGGCCTCCAACGGCAGCCAGGTCACCGTCTCTCCGCGCTAAGCGCACAGATAAAAAAAACCGACGCCAGTGCGTCGGTTTTTTTATTTCTCGCGGTTCTGCAACTCGAGAATGTTTTTTTCCAGCCGGGCAATCAGCGTCACCATCTGATTAATCTCTTCGAGGCTGATGCCGGAGAGGATGTCGTCACGCGTCGCGTCGATCACGTTTTCGACCTGCTCAATGATCGGCTCAGCCTGGCGGGTCAGCTTGATGCGCTTGGCGCGGCGATCGTTAGCGCAGGTGGCGCGGGTGATGAGCCCCTTCTCTTCCAGCTGATCCAGCGTACGCACCAGCGACGGCTGCTCAATACCGATGGCTTTCGCCAGCTGAATCTGCGACTGCTCTGGCGGGAGTTGATGAATATTGTGCAACGTCACCCAGTGGGTTTGTGTCAACTCAAGCGGCTTCAGACGCTGGTCGATCAACGCGCGCCAGATGCGCACCAGGCGAGACAGATCTGTTCCAAGCGGCGTATCCATTTCATCTCCTTATAATTAGCTTGCTAGCTATCAAGCCAGATTTTACACTATTCTGCGAGTTTACAGGACAAATTACAAATCCCGGGCCAGACGGCACGCCCGCTGTCTACACTTGATTTAACCGTGCCCGGGTAAAAAGGATGATGCCACGTGTCAATCTTCGCGCTCACCGCGACGGCACCGCTGACCGATCTGGTGTTCGGTGCCTCACTGTTCTTCCCGCCGCTGTTCAAAGCGGTGCTGCTGGGCTTCTTTTTCTGGCTGCTGATTCATCCGCTGCTGCGCGGCTGGATCTACTCCGGCGATGTCTGGCACCCCACCTTAATGGATCTCTCACTGTTTGTTCTGTGCGTGAGCGGCGCACTGTGGATACTGAGCCTCGGATAAATCACCATGAAATTCAACCCCTTTAAGTACTTTTCTACCCTTGTGGTGTTTACCCTGGCGCTGCTCGCAGGCTGGTGGATGTGGAACTACTACATGCAGGCCCCGTGGACTCGCGATGGCAAAGTGCGCGCTGAACTGGTGGACGTGACGCCCGAGGTCTCCGGCCGTATCAGCACGCTGGCCGTGCGCGACAATCAGTTCGTGCATAAAGGCGAGGTGCTGCTGACGCTCGATCCGGTGCCGTGGCAGATTGCGCTGGCCAATGCGCAGGCCCAGCTGGCGAAGGCGCAGGCCGACCTCGCCGAAGCGCAGCATGAGGCGGATCGCCGTGCCAGCCTGCCGCGTAACGTGATCTCCGCTGAAGATATGGACGCGGCGCGCCTCAACGCGAATGCAGCGGCCGCCACAGCGAAAGCCGCACAGGCAATGCTCGATCAGGCGCGCTGGAACCTGCAGCAAACCACGGTGACGGCGCCGACCGACGGCTGGGTCAGTAACCTGACGCTGCGTGCCGGCAATTACGCGACGGCCGGTACGCCACTGTTCGCGCTGGTCGACAGCCACTCTTACTATGTGATGGGCTATTTCGAAGAGACCAAACTGCGCCACATCCAGCCCGGCGCGGCGGCGCAAATCGTGCTGTATAGCAACGGCGCACGACTGCAGGGCCAGGTGGAGAGCATCGGGCGCGCCATTTACGATCAAAGCATCGCCAGCGACGGCGGTCTGGTGCCTGATATCAAACCCAACGTGCCCTGGGTCAGGCTGGCGCAGCGCGTCCCGGTGCGTATCCGGCTAAACGCGGTACCGGATAATGTGCCGCTGGTGGCCGGTACCACCTGCACCATCTCTGTCGCGCACTGAGGCCGGTATGAATCTGCAGTGGCTGGCCTGGCACAATCTGCCGTGGATAAAGGCAACCGGCGGCGAGTGGCGCTATGCGTTGCGTAACGCAATCGCGATGTGTCTGGCGCTCACCCTGGCGTATGCGCTGCAGCTGGATCAGCCTTACTGGGCCATGACGTCCGCCGCGGTGGTGAGTTTCCCCACCGTCGGCGGTGCCATCAGCAAAAGCCTGGGCCGCATCGTCGGCAGCCTGCTCGGTGCCAGCGCCGCGCTGCTGATTGCCGGCCATACGCTCAACGAACCGTGGCTGTTTGCCTTTTTCATGGCCGGCTGGCTGGCGCTCTGCACCTGGGTCGCCAGCCATTTTCAAAACAATGTGGCCTACGCCTTTTCACTGGCCGGTTACACCGCCGCGATTATCGCCTTCAGCAGCGTTAACGTTAGCGACGTCAGCCAGCTGTGGGACATCACCCAGGCGCGCGTGTGCGAAGTGATCGTCGGGATTCTCTGCGCCGGGCTGATGATGATGATCCTGCCCAGCACCTCGGACGGCAGCGCACTGATGCTATCGCTGCGCCAGATGCACACCCGCCTGCTTGACCACGCGGTGCTGCTGTTGCAGCAGAGCAGCACAGAAAATGTGCGCACCGCCCACGAAACGGTGATCAGCCAGATCCTTACCATGAATTTGCTGCGCATTCAGGCCTTCTGGAGCCACTATCGCTTCCGCCGGCAAAATAACGTGCTTAACTACGTGTTGCATCAGCAGCTGCGCCTGACCAGCGTGCTCTCCAGCCTGCGGCGCATGCTGCTTAACTGGCCCGACGCGCCGCCGGTGCTGTACAGCGCAATGCAACAGCTGCTGCACGAACTGGCGCAGCCGCAGTGTGATAAATACCGTCTGGCGCAGATTCTGCGCAGCATCACGCCGGACGTGCACGGTGATTTCCGCCGGCGTGCTTTTGTCCAGCGGCTGCGCTACTTCTGCTGGGTGTGGCTGAATGTGGAGCGCTGGATTCGCCTGATTGAGCGCGCCGACGCTGACACCCGTTTCCAGCCGCCTTACGCGCCGGCACTGGCACGTGCCAGCGACAGTGCCGAAGCTGGCTGGAGTGCGCTGCGCACGTTTAGCGTGATCATGCTGGGCTGCGCGTTCTGGATTGGGACCCAGTGGGACGCTGGCGCCGCCGCGCTGACGCTTACCGCTATTGCCTGCGTGCTCTACTCGTCATCGCCTTCGCCCGGCGGCAGCGTGTCGCTGCTGCTGAAAACGCTGCTGTGGCTGTCGCTGTTCAGCTTTGTGCTGCAGTTTGGTCTGATGGTGCAAATCAGCGCGCTGTGGCAGTTTTTGCTGCTGCTGTTCCCGCTGCTGCTGACGCTGCAACTGTTTAAGCTGCAGCAGAAGCAACGCGCCGCGCTCTGGGGCCAGTTTATTGTGTTTATGGGATCGTTTATCGCGGTAAGTAATCCGCCAGACTGGGATTTCCAGAGCTTCCTTAACGATAACCTGGCAAAAGTGTGTGGCGTCCTGCTGGCGTGGCTGGCGTTTCAGGTGTTACAGCCGGGTTCTGATGCGCGCCGCAGCCGGCGCCATATCCCGGCGCTGCGCCACGCTTTTCTCGATCAGCTACGTCGCCAGCCGCGTCTGAGTGAAAGCCGGTTTGAATCGCAGATTTATCATCACATCAGCCAGCTGAGCCACAGCCGTGATGAGCAGGCGCGCCTGTGGCTGCTGCGCTGGGGCGTGGTGCTGCTGAACTGTTCGCACATTGTCTGGCAGCTGCGCGCCTGGCAACCCCGCTCACCGGCGCTGGCGCAGCTGCGCGACAGCAGTCTGCAGGATTTGCAGCGTATTATGAGTTTGCGCGGTGTGCGTCACGACTCGCTGCAGACCGCGCTGGATACGCTGCAGCAGGCCATTGATCAGCTTCAGGGGCAGCCGGAGAGCGACGCGAATACCCTGGCGGGTATTTTGTGGCGCCTGCGCTGTTCGCTGGCGCAGCTGCGTCAGGCGGTGCCGGATTGATCATTCACAGTACTGGGTAAACTGCCGATCAAAGTCATCGTGCAGCTGCTGCAGGGTCTTCTGCCCTTCAAAGCGGGTTTTATCCTGCTCGGACATCGGTTCGATCACCAGCGCTTTCTCATCCGACGAGTAGATAAAGCGCCGTGCCAGCGTGCTGCCGGTAAAACTGGTGCCCTGAATGCCGCCGCACACCACGGTGATGCTGTGACGGCGGATTTCGGTATGGGTGAAATTGGTTTCGGTGGCGCTGCGCAGGACGTTCTGACAGCCTTTGGCTTGCAGCCGCTGTAGGGTATGCTGCGTCAGCCATTCGCGGCCGCGGGCAATATTTTCACAACTGGCACGCAGCGGATTGGTATCTATATCTCGCTGCAGCTGACGGCTGGCCTCCAGTCGCAGCTGGGTATCATTCGGGCGATCGCAGCCCACCAGCGCTAAACACAACAGCAAAATCCCACGCGTTTTCATGCCTGCCCCTGAGCGGTTCCGTTCCTGAATCAACATCATAGGATGGAATGTTGCCGCTGAGTAGCAGGAAAATGGGTCAGAATTTTTCTGCGCGGCGGCGGCGGGTCAGGCCCGTCGCCGCCCGGTAGTCAGATCACGCCGCAGGCCAGACGCGCCCCGCCACCGCCAAGCGGTTGCGGATGGTCAGCATGGTTATCGCCGCCGACGTGCACCATCAACGCTTTGCCTTTGATCTCGCTTAGCGATTTCAGACGCGGCGCCACCACGGGATAGCTGGCTTTGCCGTCGTCGGTGACATACAGCGCGGGCAAATCGCCGAGGTGACCGTCAGCGTACGGACCGAGGTGCTTGCCGCTGTTGTGCGGATCGAGGTGACCGCCCGCCGCGCCGGCCGCCACGGTTTTGCCGGCGGATTCGCCGGGCTCACAGCTGCCTTTGGCGTGGACGTGGAAGCCATGAATGCCAGGTTTCAGCCCGCTCAGCGCCGGCGCGAACTGCAGGCCATACGGGGTTTCGCTGATGGTCACCTTACCGATCGACTCACCGATACCCTGCGCCGTCACCTGATGCAGCGTCACGTCTTCTGACGCCGCGTGTGCACCGGCAGCACACGCCAGCGTCAGCACGGCCATAATGGTTTTGTTCATAACGTCTCCTTACGGTTCAGATTCCCTCTAAGCCTGGACCGCTTTTGCCCAGGCTGCCGTAGTTTGACGCAGATTTACGCTTCAGGGCACATCGTAGCCGAGTGCCGCCTTGCGAATACGGAACCACTGCTGACGATCCAGCGTCAGTTCACAGGCTTTCACTGCGTCGCTGACGCGCGCGGTTTTACCGGAACCGATAATCGGCAGCGGACGACTGGGCAGCTTCATTACCCAGGCATACACCACCTGCTCGATATTGCTGGCACCGATCTCCTGACGCACCTGTTCCAGCTCATCGCGCAGCGGCTGGTAGTGCGGATAGTTAAACAGGCGGCCGCCACCGAGGCACGACCACGCCATCGGGCGCATACGCGTCTGCTGGCACTGGTCGAGCGTGCCGTCGAGCAGCGCCGACTGCTCCAGCGGTGAGATTTCCAGCTGATTGGTGACCAGGCTAAACGGCAGACGGGATTGCAGCAGCGTGAACTGCGCAGCGGTAAAGTTGGACACGCCAAAATAACGCACCTTGCCACTCTGATGCAGCTGCAGGAAGGCGTCGGCGATTTCATCCGCATCCATTAACGGATCCGGACGGTGAATCAACAGCAGATCGAGATAATCGGTGGCAAAGTGGCGCAGCGAATTTTCCGCACTGTGCAGGATGTGGCTGGCTTCGGTGATGTAGTGACCGATTTTATGTTCCGGTTTCGCGCGGGTGGCAATGCCGCACTTGGTGACGATTTGCAGTTGCTGACGCAGCTGCGGTGCCAGGCGCAGCGCTTCGCCGAACGCGGCTTCACAGCGATAGTCGCCATAGATGTCGGCGTGGTCAACGGTGGTGATGCCCAATGCCAGATGATGCTCAATAAACTGCACCAGCTGCTGCGGCGTCATGCCCCACTCCATCAGCCGCCAGTAACCGGCGATCAGCGGCGAAAAAGCGGGTCCCTGTGGGGCAATAGCGTGCGGTTGTAACATGGTTAAACTCCCTTCTGCGCAATAGCGAAAGCGCGAGTATAACCAAATGCGCACGTCGCGTTTTCTTAAAACAGCTCCGGTTGCTGTGGATCAGGATTTTCATCCACTTTTTGCTGACGCTGCAGGCGCAACAGGCGCTGACGACACAGGCGCAGCACCTCGCGTTTTTGCGCATCGCTGAATTTCATCCAGTTGAAGCGCTCCTCCCGGCTGCGCAGACAGCCACGGCAATAGCCGCGCGCATCGCTCTGGCAGATACCGCGACAGGGGCTCGGAACCGGAAAAAACTCTAATTGCTCAGCCACATCACCTCCGCAATGAACCTATCCACTCTTATTGATAACAGCTTAGTGACATAGTGCAAGGCATAAACCGTTATTGCTGATACTGTACACGGCGACAACCACGCCAGCGTCCGTCACCGTGGCAATAGTCAGGGAATCAATCAGGTAAGGAGACGCGGTTAAGGTTTTCCTCATCTTCAATTCATACGATTGTCATATTCCGTTATTCCGATGAGTCTCCATGAAACTGATCTCTAAGTTACAGTGTCACGACAACAGTTTTAATTTACTGGCCGCGTTGTTCTTTGCTTTTGTTCTCAATGCCCTGTTTTTACTGCGCGCGTGGGAAATTATTCCCTACACCCGCCTGCACGATTACCTGTTCGCCGCCAGCATGCCGGTGGTGCTGGTCGCGGCGTTTTATCTGATCTTCTCGCTGCTGGCCTGGCCGTGGATACGCAAACCGCTGCTGATTGTGCTGATTCTCGCCAGCGCCGCCGCCAACTACTTTATGCACAGCTTTGGTACGGTCATCGACACCAACATGATCGAAAACGTGTTTGAGTCGAATACGCAGGAAACCGGCGCGCTGATGAGCCGCAACTATGTCATCTGGATGCTGCTGATGGGCATTCTTCCGGTCGCGCTGGTGTGCAGCGTCCGTATCAGCAATCGCCAGCGCTGGTGGTGGAACCTGCTGCAGCGCCTCGCCAGTGCGCTCGGTGCCGTACTGGTGATTCTGCTGATGGCTGTGCTGTTCTACAAAGACTACGCTTCGCTGATCCGCAATAACAAAGGCCTGGTGAAGATGATCACCCCAGCCAATATTGTCAGCGGCACCGGCCATTATGTCGATCAGCGCTATCTGCAGGGCAGCCAGGCGCTGGTGAAGATTGGCGAAGATGCGAAGAAAGGGCCGCTGATCGCCGCCGAGCCGAAGAAGACGCTGGTGGTGCTGGTGGTGGGCGAAACTGCGCGCGCGGAGAACTTCTCCCTCGGCGGCTATGCGCGCGACACCAACCCACAGCTGAAAAAGCAGCAGGTGATTTATTATCCCAACGCCAGCTCCTGCGGCACGGAAACCGCCATTTCGGTGCCGTGCATGTTCTCGAATATGCCACGCGAGCACTATGACGCGAACCTCGCCCATCATCAGGAAGGCGTGCTGGATGTGCTGGCCCATGCCGGAATCAGCGTGCTGTGGCGCGAAAACGACGGCGGCTGCAAGGGTGCCTGCGACCGCGTGCCGCATACCGATATGACGCAGTGGCAGCTGCCACAGTACTGCCACGATGGCTTCTGCCTCGATGACGTCTTGCTGCATCGCTTTGATAACTATGTCGACAGCCTGCACAATGACAGCATCATCGTACTGCACCAGATGGGCAGCCACGGTCCGGCTTACTTTAAGCGCTATCCGGCCGCGTTCCAGCGCTTTACGCCCACCTGCGACAGTAATCAGATACAGGATTGCGATCACCAGGCGTTGGTCAACACCTACGATAACTCGCTGCTGTATACCGACGATATGCTGAGTCGCACCATCGATAAGCTGAAAGGCCTGAGCGATCGCTTTAACGTGGCGTTGGTGTATCTGTCCGACCATGGCGAATCGCTGGGCGAACACGGCATGTATCTGCACGGTGCGCCGTACCTGTTTGCGCCGTCGCAGCAGACGCACATCCCGCTGCTGCTGTGGATGTCGCCGGGCTACGCCGCGGCGTATCACATTGATCAGGCCTGTCTGCGCCAGCAGGCGGCAGAGACAGCGGTGTCGCAGGATAATCTGTTCCACACGGTGCTCGGCCTGTTCAACATCCAGACGCAGCAGTATCAGCCACAGCTGGATATGATCAAATCGTGCCAGAATCGCGCCTGAGGATTGCATTAGACCGACTGGTCTAATACTCTGCCTGCCATGAACAAGACAGTGCAACGCAACGAAACCCGTGAACATCTGCTCGCCACCGGCGAGCAGGTCTGCCTGCAGCGCGGTTTCACCGGCATGGGATTGAGCGAAATGCTGGCGCTGGCGGAAGTGCCTAAAGGCTCGTTTTACCACTACTTCCGCTCGAAAGAAGCGTTCGGTGTGGCGCTGCTGGAGCGCTATTTCGTCAACTATCAGCAGCAGGTTGAACAGCAGCTGACCCAGCCCGGCGTTACTGCACGCGAACGCTTACTGCAGCATTTTCGCTACGCGGAACGGCTGTTTATTGAGCAGGGTCACATCGTCGGCTGTCTGGGCGTTAAGCTTTCCGGCGAAGTGTGCGATCTGTCAGAGCCGATGCGCGATGCGCTGCAGCGCGGGGCTACGGCCATCACGGCCGCTTACGCACGCTGTCTGACGGAGGTCGCAGCCGAACAGCCGCTGCCCTATGGGCAAAGCCCGCAGCAGCTGGCGCAACGCTGTTATCTGCTGTGGCTGGGAGCCAGCCTGCAGAGCAAGATTTCACGTGAGCCCGGGCCGATTAGCCTGGCGCTCGACACCATCGAACAGTGGCTTAATCACCGCTGATTTTTAAAAACGGCAATTTCTAGACGACCGGTCTATTACAGGAGTCATCATGGCGAGTAAACAGCTGTTCACCCCGCTGAAAGTGGGCGCGATTACCGTACCTAACCGTGTATTTATGGCGCCGCTGACGCGTCTGCGCAGCATTGAACCGGGCGATATTCCTACCCCGCTGATGGCGGAGTATTATCAGCAGCGCGCCAGCGCGGGTCTGATCATTACCGAAGCCACCCAGGTTTCGTTCCAGGCGAAAGGCTACGCTGGTGCGCCGGGTTTGCACACCGCGGAGCAAATTGCTGCGTGGAAAATGATTAACGAAGGCATTCACGCCGCGCACGGTCACAGCGCCGTTCAGCTGTGGCACACCGGCCGCATCTCGCATAATAGCGTACAGCCGGATGGCAAAGCGCCGGTTGCACCGTCCGCGATCGCCGCTGGCACCCGCACCTCGCTGCGCGCCGCCGACGGCAGCGTGTATCGCGAAGATACCTCCATGCCGCGTGAACTGAGCGTGGCAGAAATTCAGCAGATCGTTAAAGACTTCGGTCAGGCGGCAGCCAATGCGCGCGACGCCGATTTTGACCTGCTGGAACTGCACTCAGCGCACGGCTATCTGATGCATCAGTTCCTCGCACCCGGTTCTAACCAGCGTACCGATGAATACGGCGGTTCGATTGAGAAGCGCGGCCGTTTCGCGCTGGAAGTGGTCGATGCGGCAATTGCTAACTGGTCAGCCGATCGTATCGGTATCCGTATCTCGCCCATCGGCGCCTTCCAGAATCTGGAAAACGGTCCGGATGAAGAAGAAGCGGCACTGTGGTACATCAGCGAACTGGGCAAGCGCGGCCTCGCCTACCTGCACCTGTCTGAGCCAGACTGGGCGGGCGGTAAGCCTTACACCGATGAGTTCCGCCAGAAAGTGCGTGCCGCCTTCCCGGGCGTGATTATCGGTGCCGGTGCCTACACTGTGGAAAAAGCGGACGATCTGATCGCGCGTGGCCTGATTGACGCCGTGGCCTTTGGCCGTGACTTCATCGCCAACCCGGATCTGGTAGCGCGCCTGCAGCAGGATGCACCGCTTAACCCGCAGCGTCCGGAGAGCTTCTACGGCGGCGGCGCGGAAGGTTACACCGACTACCCGACACTGTAAGTCAAACGCGGCCGCAGCGGATGTGCGGCCGCGTGCTTTCTTCAGGGCATTCCCTCGCTATACTTAGCGGGTTCCCTGATGACTTTTAAAAAGAGGATGTTATGCGTTTACTTCACACTATGTTACGCGTTGGCGATCTGCAGCGCTCCATCGATTTTTACACCCGCGTGCTGGGCATGCGCGTGCTGCGTCAGAGCGAAAACACCGAATACAAATACACCCTGGCTTTCGTGGGTTACACCGAAGAGAGCGAAGGTGCGGTCATTGAGCTGACCTACAACTGGGGCGTGGATAAATACGACCTCGGCAATGCCTACGGCCACATCGCGCTGGGCGTGGATGATGTCGCGGCGACCTGCGACCGCATCCGTCAGGCGGGCGGTAACGTCACGCGTGAAGCCGGCCCGGTAAAAGGCGGCAGCACCATCATCGCTTTCGTGGAAGATCCGGACGGCTACAAAATCGAGCTGATCGAAAACAAACACGCCGGTCACGGCCTCGGCAACTAATGCCGTTAGTCAGCCTGCTAATTTGCGGGCTGACTTCCCTCTCCTGCTGCACCCTGCGCCGATTTTTGCCATAATGCGCGCTGCCCCATTTCCTGCAATGAGATCCTGATGTCTGAATCGAACGCCTTAAACGCTCTCCATCAACGCTTCCGTGGTTTTTATCCTGTGGTGATTGACGTTGAAACCGCCGGTTTTAATGCGCAAACCGATGCGCTGCTGGAAATCGCGGCCACTACGTTAAAAATGGATGAGGATGGCTGGCTGCACCGCGATGAAACCCTGCATTTCCACGTGGAGCCGTTCGAAGGGGCGATTCTCAATCCCGAAGCGCTGGCGTTTACCGGCATCGACCCCAGCAATCCGCTGCGCGGCGCGGTGAGTGAATATGAGGCGCTGCACGCCATATTCAAAATGGTGCGCAAAGGCACCAAAGACAGCGGCTGTAACCGGGCGATTATCGTGGCGCACAACGCCACCTTTGATCATAATTTTCTGATGGCGGCGGCAGAGCGCACCGGCATGAAGCGTAACCCATTCCACCCGTTCGCCACCTTTGACACCGCCGCACTGAGCGGGCTGGTGCTGGGACAAACGGTGCTGGCGAAGGCCTGTAAAGCGGCGGGGATAGATTTTGACAGCACTCAGGCGCACTCGGCACTGTACGATACCGAACAGACCGCCACGCTGTTTTGCGAACTGGTGAATCGCTGGAAACGCCTCGGCGGCTGGCCGCTGGCGGTGAGTGAAGAGCCGGCCGAAGACGATGCCTCGGCCTGAGGCCCGTCAGACCGCAGCCAAAAAAAAGGCCGACACTGCTGTCGGCCTTTTTCTTATTCTGCTTCTTTGTGCTTCTCAGCGGTCTCTTTGATCAGCGGTTGCAGTTCGCCGCGCTGGAACATCTCAACGATGATGTCACAGCCGCCGACGAGCTCGCCATCCACCCACAGCTGCGGGAAAGTTGGCCAGTTGGCGTATTTCGGTAACTCAGCGCGGATATCCGGATTTTGCAGAATGTCTACGTACGCAAAGCGCTCACCACAGGCAGACAGCGCCTGTACCGCCTGCGCAGAGAAACCGCAGCTTGGCAGTTTCGGCGAACCTTTCATGTACAGCAGGATCGGGTTTTCTGCGATCTGGCGCTGAATTTTTTCAACAGTACTCATTTTTGCCTTCCTTAATCCTTCACTTCGTGTTTGTTTATTGTAGCGACTTCGCCCCGCGACTGAAAACGGGATTTTGCCTTCGCCGGCGCATATCGCCATGTTTGTTAAGTTCGCGCGCCACGAATAACATTTTCGTATCATTAATAAGCATTAATCAATTAATAATTAGCAATAATTCCGCTGGGTTAAACAGCTGAAATCGCTCATTTTTGCCCCACTTTCAGTACCGTGACAGATTAATGGAAAAAGACCTTACCTTTTGCAAAAAAAGTGGATTAGAATTGCCCCGGTGCTGATCGTCGATCAGATTTTTCTAACTTTACCGCGGTCTGGCTTCCTGCCGACGGCTTAACCTGTAACCGGACTATGCGTTTACTGATTACGCTTTTCATACTGGCTTTTGCCCAACTGTTCTTTAATGTGGCGGCGGCTTCTCCGCATGCGCCGGTTAATGCCAGTTTGCAGAAAGCGGAGAAAAAGAACGCGCGTGAAGATGAGCGTCGCAAACGACGCCCGGTGAAAACCACCAGCAAAAAGTCACGCCTGACGTCGGTACAGAAGTTCAGGCTGAAAAAACAGCAGAAAAGCGAAACGGTACTTCAGCACACCACCCAGCGCAAATCCTCACTTAAGCTCAGTGCGAAAAAATATGGTCATCAGCGGCTGGCGAAGAAATCGCGTGACGTTGCCGTTGATGATGAAGTGCAGCAGCTGAGCGGCATTAAAATGAGCAAAGCCCACCGCCTGCGCTATCAAAAAGCACGTGAAACCGCGATGACGAAATTGATGGGCCAGCTGGGTAAACCGTATCAGTGGGGAGGCACCTCACCGCACACCGGTTTCGACTGCAGTGGTTTAGTGTGGTACGCCTACAAAGACCTGGTGAAGTTTAAATTTCCCCGCACCGCCAATGAGATGTATCACCTGCGCGACGCCGCGCCGATCAAGCGCGAGATGCTGGAGAAAGGCGATCTGGTGTTCTTCCGCATCAACAATCGCGGTACCGCCGACCATGTCGGGGTTTATCTGGGCAATGGCAAATTCATTCAGTCTCCGCGCACCGGTAAGGACATTCAGATTAGCGCGCTGGGCGAGGATTACTGGCAGAAGCATTACGTTGGCGCACGCCGTATGATGACGCCGAAAACCGTGCGCTAACCTCAGCGTTGCGCAACAAAAAAGCCGGTGGCTGTTCAGCAGCACCGGCTTTTTTATTAATGCAGAATGGCGGTAAAGCTAAAGGCAATAATCATCAGCAGAGCAGCGGCGGTGGTGGTCAATGCCAGTTTTAAATCGGTACTCATCACAACTCCTTAGTCACACAGTTTGCATGGTTAAATAATTTTCGCACAGTGATGGGCAAAAATCTCGTGTTATCCGCCCCGGCTTGCTAGAATCGCCGCCTTTCGTTGCGCAACAGATTTAGCGCATGCTGCATTGACAGCCTGCTGAAGGATGTTTCCCTGCCCGATTAAGCAGATTAGCCCTGATATTCAGGGCGCAAAACCATTAGCAGACGCAAACGTTTAACAATATACTTATCAGTAAGTTGCGATAAGCCCAGGAGTACCATTTTCATGGCAACCATTAAAGATGTGGCGAAACGCGCCGGGGTCTCAACCACCACGGTTTCGCATGTCATCAACAAAACGCGTTTTGTCGCGGAAGAGACGCGTAACGCCGTATGGGAAGCGATTAAAGCGCTGCACTATTCACCGAGCGCGGTGGCCCGCAGCCTGAAGGTGAATCACACCAAGACGCTGGGCCTGCTGGCGACCTCCAGCGAAGCGCCCTACTTCGCCGAAATTATTGAAGCCGTGGAGAATCACTGCTTTGAGCGTGGTTACACGCTGATTCTCGGTAACGCGCACAACGATCTGCAAAAACAGCGCGCTTATCTTTCGATGATGGCGCAAAAGCGCGTCGATGGCCTGCTGGTCATGTGCTCCGAATATCCCGACGATCTGCTGCAGATGCTGGAAGAGAACCGCAATATCCCGATGGTGGTCATGGACTGGGGCGAATCGCGCGGGGACTTTACCGATACCGTGCAGGACAATGCGTTCCACGGCGGTTACCTCGCCGGACGATACCTGATTGAGCGCGGCCATCGCGATATCGGTGCTATCCCTGGCCAGATGGAGCGCAACACCGGTGGCGGTCGTCATGCGGGTTTTCTGCAGGCGATGCAGGAAGCGGGCATCAGCGTCCGTCCCGAGTGGATTGTGCAGGGTGACTTCGAACCGGAGTCAGGTTATCAGGCGATGCAGCAGATTCTGAACCAGAAACAGCGCCCGACGGCGGTGTTCTGCGGCGGCGATATCATGGCGATGGGCGCGATTTGCGCGGCCGATGAGATGGGACTGCGCGTGCCGCAGGATATTTCGGTGATTGGCTATGACAATGTGCGCAACGCGCGCTACTTCACCCCGGCGCTGACAACCGTGCACCAGCCGAAAGCGCAGCTGGGGGAAAAGGCACTGGAGATGCTGCTGGACCGCATCACCAGCAAACGCGAAGAGCCGCAGACCATTGAAGTGCAGCCCACGCTGATTGAGCGTCGCTCCGTGGCCGATGGCCCGTTCCGCGATTACCGCCGTTAAACCACCTTCTCGCTGAGCCACTCGTGGTTCAGCGTCTCCGCATCGCCCAGATATTCCAGTAACCACGCCAGCGCCGGTGACGCACGCTGCTCAGACCAGCTGACGCAACACGGGCTGTCCGGAAACGGCTGCGGTAACGCCAGCTCCACCAGCGCGCCGCTGTCCAGCAGCGGGCGCGCCAGGTGGCCCGGCACCATGCCCACGCACAATCCGGCCTGCAGGCAATCCAGCCCGGTTTCCCACTCCGGCACCACCAGCCGCCGCTGGTTATCCAGCGTCCACGTCATGCGGCGCGGCAGCGCGCGCGACGTATCTTCCAGCACCAGCGACGGCCAGGCGCGCAGGGTTTCGTCGTCCAGCTGCGGACTGTGAGCCAGCGCATGCTGCGGACTCACCACGCAGCGCCAGTTGAGCGCGCCCATATCCTGAAAAGCGAAGCGGCCACCGACCGGAATGGCCTGGGTGGCGCCAATCGCCACATCGACACGCCCATCAGCCAGCGCGTCCCACACGCCGTTAAATACTTCGTAGCTGATGATCAGCTCCATATCGGGGAAATGGCGGTAAAAATCCTTTACCAGCTGGCGGGTGCGCTGCGGTTTGACGATGCAATCTACCGCGATACTGAGCTGACCGCGCCAGCCGTTGGCCAGCTGCTGACACTGACGGCGCGTGGCCAGCATTTTTTTGATAACAGATCGCCCTTCGCGCACAAAGTGCTCGCCTGCTGCCGTCAGCACCACTTCGCGATGCTGCCGCTCAAACAGCGGTACTGCCAGCCAGCCTTCCAGCTGGCGCACGGTATAGCTGATGGCAGAGGGCACGCGGTGCAGCTCCTGCGCCGCCGCGCTAAAACTGCCGGTGCGCGCTACCGCGTCCACCACCTCAAGTGCATATTCCGACCACATAGTTTTCCCATCAAAAATTTTAACAGCACCCTGCAAATATTAGCGTTTCACAAAGCCCGCTGCACCCTTTTACACTCCCCGCCGTTCAACCTGCCGAATGAGAAAAACCATGCTGTCATCCAAAGGATTTCTGCCTTACCTTGCCGTGCTGAGCATGCTCGGCTTTCTGGCCACCGATATGTATTTACCCGCCTTCGGCGCCATGCAGCGCGACTTTGCTTCCGCACCGGGCACCATCAGCGCCAGCCTGAGCCTGTTTCTGGGCGGCTTTGCCTTTGCGCAGGTGCTGTGGGGTGTGCTGTCGGATCGCTTTGGCCGTAAACCCATTCTGCTGGCGGGCCTGAGCCTGTTTGCGCTGAGCTGTCTCGCCATGCTGTGGGTGACTAACGTCTGGCTGATGCTGGCGCTGCGCTTTGTGCAGGCGGTAGGCGTATGCGCTGCAGCGGTGAGCTGGCAGGCGCTGGTGGTTGATCGCTATCCGCAGGCCAAAGCCAACAAAGTGTTTGCCACGATTATGCCGCTGGTGGCGCTGTCACCGGCGCTGGCGCCGCTGCTGGGTGCCTGGCTGATGGCCCATTTTCACTGGCGCGCCATTTTCCTCGCGCTCACGCTGGTGACGCTGGTGTTGCTGTTCGGCACGCTGAAACTGGCCAGCGCGCCGCGTGCGCGCCACGACAGCGCGCCGCAGCCGGGCTGGCTGACGCTGCTGGCGACGCGTGTTTACAGCGGTAACGTACTGATTTATGCCGCCTGCTCCGCCAGTTTCTTCGCCTGGCTGACCGGCTCGCCGTTTATCCTCGCCGCCGCGGGTCTGAGCCCGGCGGACATTGGCCTGAGCTATATTCCGCAGACCATCGCCTTCCTGCTGGGCGGGTTTGGCTGTCGCGCACTGCTGAACCGTTTTCAGGGTGCGCAGCTGCTGCCGTGGTTGCTGATGATTTACAGCCTGAGCATTCTGGGCCTGTTTGCGGTGGCGCTGATGACCACGCCGCCGCTGGTGGCTCTGCTGCTGCCGTTCTGCGGCATGGCGCTGGCCAATGGCGCGATTTACCCGATTGTGGTGTCCAGCGCCCTCGCCCCGTTCCCGCAGGCCACCGGCAAAGCGGCCGGCCTGCAGAATCTGCTGCAGCTGGGCTTATGCTTCCTCGCCAGCCTGATTGTTTCCGCCGGTCTGCAGCAGGCGCTGTTACATACCACACTGGTCATGGTGGCCACGGTGATCCTCGCCTGGGCCGGTTTCCTGTGGCAGCGCAGCGCCAGCGCACAAAGTGATATTGCTCACGCTTCCCGTCCCTGCGAAGATAATTGCTAAGGCAACGATTATCGTTAGCAAACTAACGATAAGCCATTGAATACTGACCTGCGTGAGCATATACTCAGTGGGTCAGCATTTCTGCAACAAATCAATAACATAATGATCGTATTTTTTAGCGACACTGTCGCTGGGATGGCGTCTGCACGATATTCACCTCCGGAGTTGTGGCAGACATTTCTATTCAGATTCATACCTCTGTAATACGTCGGCTATCTGGCGCACGGATTTTCCGTGAGTTCTCTCACAGGCCTGAGGAATTTGACTATTCTTTTTCTCAGGTTCAAATCGGAAAGGTGATGGAGAAGCTATGAGTTCATCGTGTATAGAAGAAGTGAGCCTTGAAGAAAACCAATGGTTTCGTATCGCCCATGAATTACTGGAGCGGGCGGACATTCACATCAACGGCACACGTCCCTGGGATATTCAGGTCAGACATGCGGATTTTTTCAAACGGGTCCTGCAGGAGGGATCGCTGGGCCTCGGTGAAAGCTACATGGACGGCTGGTGGGAGTGTGAACGTCTGGATATGTTCTTCCACCGCGTGCTGAAACATCATCTGGATAAGCAGTTACCGCACCATTTTAAAGACACGCTGCGCATTGCTGCGGCGCGCCTCACCAATCTGCAGTCAAAGAAACGCGCCTGGATTGTTGGTAAAGAGCACTACGATCTTGGCAACGACCTGTTTTCACTGATGCTCGATCCGTTTATGCAGTACTCCTGCGGCTACTGGAAAAGCGCGGAAACGCTGGAGCAGGCACAGCAGGACAAGCTGGATATGATCTGCCGTAAGCTGCAGCTTGAGCCGGGCATGACGCTACTGGATATCGGCTGCGGCTGGGGCGGACTGGCGGAATTCGCCGCGCGTCATTACGGGGTGAAAGTGCATGGCGTGACCATCTCTGCCGAGCAGCAGAAAATGGCGCAGCAGCGCTGTGCCGGTCTTGATGTGACCATTCTGCTGCAGGATTACCGTGATTTGGACCAGCAGTTTGACCGCATCGTGTCGGTGGGCATGTTCGAACACGTCGGGCCGAAAAACTATGCCACCTACTTCAATGTGGTTGATCGTAACCTGAAACCGGAAGGCCTGTTTTTGCTGCACACCATTGGGGCGATCAGAACCGACATGAACGTCGACCCGTGGATCGATAAATACATTTTCCCCAACGGCTGTTTACCGTCGGTACGGCAGATCGCCGATGCCAGCGAATCCCACTTCATCATGGAAGACTGGCACAACTTCGGCGCGGATTATGACACCACGCTGATGGCCTGGTACGAGCGATTTCAGGCGGCATGGCCGCAGCTGGCAGAGAAGTATGGCGAGCGTTTCGAACGGATGTTCAGCTATTACCTCAACGCCTGCGCCGGTGCGTTTCGCGCGCGGGATATTCAGCTGTGGCAGGTAGTTTTCAGCCGCGGCGCCGAAGGCGGTTTGCGCGTGGCGCGTTGATTTCCGTGCAATGCTAAAAGGCGCTTAACGCGCCTTTTTATTCGCGATTACTCCGCGTCCGGCAGCGTTTGTGCCGCCAGCGCGGCCGCGGCATCACGCTGCGCCAGCACACGTTCAACGGTGTCAACAATCGCCTGGGTATGCGGATCGATTTCGATATTGACCCGGTGCCCCAGCTTCTTCGCGCCCAGCGTGGTGCGCTCCAGCGTTTCCGGGATCAGGTGCACGCAGAACTTACTTTTGGTGACATCACCGACTGTCAGGCTGATACCATCGATGCCGACGAATCCTTTATGCAGAATATATTTGATCTGCTCAGCGTCCTGTAATTTAAACCACACTTCGCGGTTATTCTCTGACTGGATAATTTTACAGATTTCGGCGGTGGTCATAATATGGCCGGACATCAGGTGTCCGCCAATTTCATCGCTGAATTTCGCGGCGCGCTCAATATTCACGATGTCACCAACCTGTAATTCACCGAGGTTGGTGATGCGCAGCGTCTCTTTGATGAGATCGAAGCTGACGCGATCGCCGTCAATGGCGGTCACCGTCAGGCAGCACCCGTTGTGCGCTACCGAGGCGCCCAGCGCCAGGCCGGGCAGCAGCTCAGCAGGCAAGCGCACGGTGTGGGTGCGGAACAACTCTTTTTCTTCAATGGCGACAATTTCTGCCGTGCCCTGCACAATTCCGGTAAACATAATTTCAGCCTCTGCGAAGTTTGTGGCAGTTTATCACAGCTTGCGCCGCAAGGTTTAATTTGCCGGCGCGCAAACTTTACACAAATGGCGCAACCAAATGCGATCAATGTTTGGCGGAAGTGCGGGCTACCGCTACACTAGGTCGCGCATTCTTTGGGGATTTCGCCCCGCTCTCTTCTTAAATTACGCAGGTGATACGTGCAGAAGTATTTAACAGAAGCGCGTCAATTGCTGGCCCTCGCGATCCCGGTCATTCTTGCTCAGGTGGCACAGACCGCGATGGGATTTGTGGATACCATAATGGCCGGTGCGGTGAGCGCCACGGATATGGCCGCCGTTGCTGTCGGCACCTCTATCTGGCTTCCCGCCATTTTGTTTGGTCATGGTCTGCTGCTGGCATTGACGCCAACCGTTGCGCAACTCAACGGATCCGGGCGACGCGAACGCATCGCAGAACAGGTGCGCCAGGGTTACTGGCTGGCGGCGGGCGTGGCGCTGCTGATTATGGTGGTGCTGTGGAACGCCGGCTACCTGATTCACACCATGCATGACATTGATCCTCAACTGGCGGCCAAAGCAGAAGGTTATCTGCACGCGCTGCTGTGGGGCGCACCGGGCTACCTGTTTTTCCAGGTGGCACGTAATCAGTGTGAAGGGCTATCGAAGACCAAGCCGGCGATGCTGCTGGGTTTCCTCGGCCTGCTGACCAACATTCCACTGAACTATGTGTTTATTTACGGCCATTTCGGTATGCCTGCGCTGGGCGGCGTGGGCTGTGGCGTCGCCACCGCGTCGGTTTACTGGGTGATGTATCTGGTGATGCGCTTCTGGCTGAAGCGCATGCCGGCCATGCGCGATATCCGCATGCATAGCCGCTGGTCGCCACCGTCGCGCGCCATCCTGACGCGCCTGTTCACGCTGGGATTACCGGTCGCGCTGGCGCTGTTTTTCGAGGTCACGCTGTTTGCCGTGGTAGCGCTGCTGGTGTCGCCGCTCGGCATTGTGAAAGTGGCTGGTCATCAGATCGCGCTCAATTTTAGCTCGCTGATGTTTGTGCTGCCGCTGTCGCTCGGCGTCGCCACCACCATTCGCGTCGGCTACCGTCTGGGCCAGGGCTCGGCCGAACAGGCCCGCATCGCCGCTTGGACCGGTCAGGGCGTGGGTATCACCATGGCGGCGATCACCGCGCTGTTTACCGTGACCTTCCGCCACGATATTGCCGCGCTCTATACCGCTAATCCGGAAGTGATTACCCTGGCGGCGCAACTGATGCTGCTGGCGGCCATCTACCAGTTCTCGGATTCGATTCAGGTGATCGGCAGCGGTATCCTGCGCGGCTATAAGGACACGCGCTCGATCTTCTTTATTACCCTGATCGCCTACTGGGTGCTGGGGCTGCCGGTGGGTTACGTGCTGGCGCTGACCGACTGGGTGGTGGCACCGCTGGGGCCGGCCGGTTTCTGGTGCGGATTTATCGTCGGTCTGACGTCGGCAGCGGTAATGATGATCTGGCGCATCCGCCGTCTGCAGCGTTTACCGGCGCAGGTGATTCTGGCGCGCGCCGCGCGCTAAGTGGCTGAGCGGGCGTTTATTTGGCCCGCAATGGCGAAAAAAACGACGCATAGCACAGTTGCTGGTCAGTCGTCAGGAAAAATCACTTTTCCGCTTGCCAGCATCACGGCCTGCCGTTAATATTCGTCCCCGCTGTCGCCCTGACAGCGTGTTGCGCTCTTAGCTCAGTTGGTTAGAGCACCACCTTGACATGGTGGGGGTCGATGGTTCGAGTCCATTAGAGCGCACCAAGTGCGTCCGTAGCTCAGTTGGTTAGAGCACCACCTTGACATGGTGGGGGTCGGTGGTTCGAGTCCACTCGGACGCACCAGATTTCTGAAATGCGCTCTTAGCTCAGTTGGTTAGAGCACCACCTTGACATGGTGGGGGTCGATGGTTCGAGTCCATTAGAGCGCACCACTTTTGCTGTTATCTCCCTTGCGCAACTCGCCTTTCCTTGATCTGAGTCGGTTTTCTCCCTCTGCTTTTATATTGGTTTTCGCATACTTAGCGACTATACTATGCCGCGTTGTTCCACCTGAAAGGTTTCAGCGCTAACGTGCCTATGCCAGCCACTTACATCATTTGCGCAACGCCGTCGCTACGGTCTCTCCGCCCGGCGCATAACTTCTCTGCACGCTTAGCCGTCGTCACCTATTCTTACTTCTGTGTCAAACGTACCAACACCAAACAGATTTTTACTTCGGTGCCAGGCGCATCGAACCCCGACCTTTATCATCCATCACAACTTACAGAAATCTGACATGAAAAAGACCAAGATCGTTTGTACTATCGGTCCGAAAACCGAATCCGAAGAGATGCTGACTCAACTGCTGGAAGCGGGCATGAACGTCATGCGCCTGAACTTCTCTCACGGGGATTATGCCGAACATGGTCAGCGCATCATCAACATGCGTGCCGTCATGGAAAAAACCGGTCGCCAGGCCGCGATTCTGCTGGACACCAAAGGCCCGGAAATCCGTACCATGAAACTGGACGGTGGCAATGATGTGTCCCTGAAAGCTGGCCAGACCTTCACCTTCACCACCGATCAGTCAGTGATTGGTAACAGCGAGCGCGTTGCCGTTACTTACGCCGGTTTCACCGAAGACCTGAAAATTGGTAACACCGTGCTGGTCGACGATGGTCTGATCGGCATGGAAGTCACCGAAGTCACCGAAAACACCGTGGTGTGTAAAGTGCTGAACAATGGCGACCTTGGCGAAAACAAAGGCGTCAACCTGCCAGGCGTGTCCATTCAGCTGCCGGCACTGGCGGAAAAAGACAAGCGCGATCTGATCTTCGGCTGCGAGCAAGGCGTGGATTTTGTTGCGGCTTCCTTCATCCGTAAACGTTCTGACGTGCTGGAAATCCGTGAGCACCTGAAAGCCCACGGCGGTGAGCACATTCAGATCATCTCCAAGATCGAAAACCAGGAAGGCCTGAACAACTTCGATGAGATCCTGGAAGCCTCTGACGGCATCATGGTCGCGCGTGGTGACCTCGGTGTGGAAATCCCGGTTGAAGAAGTGATCTTCGCGCAGAAGATGATGATCAAGAAGTGTAATAAAGCGCGCAAAGTGGTGATCACCGCGACGCAGATGCTGGATTCGATGATCAAGAACCCGCGCCCTACCCGTGCTGAAGCCGGCGACGTGGCCAACGCCATCCTCGACGGTACCGACGCGGTGATGCTGTCCGGTGAGAGCGCCAAGGGTAAATACCCGCTGGAGTCGGTCACCATCATGGCGACTATCTGCGAGCGTACCGATCGCGTGATGAAATCGCGCATCGATTCCCTGCAGGATTCGCGCAAGCTGCGTATCACTGAAGCAGTGTGTCGTGGCGCCGTTGAGACCGCTGAGAAACTGGAAGCGCCGGTGATTGTGGTGGCGACCGAAGGCGGTAAGTCAGCTAAATCCGTGCGTAAATACTTCCCGGATGCCACCATTCTGGCCCTGACCACTAACCAGACCACTGCGCGTCAGCTGATCCTCAGCAAAGGGATTGAAACGCGTCTGGTGAGCGAAATCGCCTCGACCGATGATTTCTACCGCATCGGCAAAGAGATGGCGCTGCAGAGCGGCTACGCGCAGAAAGGCGATGTCGTGGTGATGGTTTCGGGTGCGCTGGTACCGAGCGGAACCACCAACACCGCGTCGGTGCACGTACTCTGATCGAGCCGGTTATGTTTATTTAAAAGAGCGCCTTTCGGGGCGCTTTTTTTATTCCGCGCCTGAGACAGAAAGCGGAAAATTCCAATCGATAATAACTATTCAATATCCCGCAGAATTAAGGTTAATCCGATTAAATCTCTCTGTTTTCGCTAAATATTTTCATCATGTTCTGCGAAACGCTGCTTCTTTGAGCGAACGATCAAATTTAAGCATGTTCTCATCAAAAATTTATTCTCAACTTAAAAAGCTTTGTGTAATACTTGTAACGCTACATGGAGATTAACTCAATCTAGAGGGTATAAATAATGAATCGTACTAAACTGGTACTGGGCGCGGTAATCCTGGGTTCAACTCTGCTGGCTGGTTGCTCAAGCAACGCTAAAATCGACCAGCTGTCTTCAGACGTTCAGACTCTGAACGCTAAAGTTGACCAGCTGAGCAACGACGTGAACGCAATCCGTTCTGACGTTCAGGCTGCTAAAGACGACGCAGCTCGCGCTAACCAGCGTCTGGACAACCAGGCTCACTCTTACCGTAAGTAAGAGTTCTGGTTTGAAAAATGGTGCCCTTGTGGCACCATTTTTTTTGTCCGGATTCTGCCGTCCGCTGGCCCTGAATCACGGTGTCGCAGCGGCTTCGCCCTGCGCCTGACTGATGGTGGCTTGCGCACCGCCTGTTGCCCCCTGCTGCGTCTGCAGCACTGCCGGCAGCGGCGTCGCCTCACTCACCGGTTCCCCACTGCTCACCAGTACCGGCATGCCTGAACGACGTTCAATCGCCGCCTTTATCAGCGCACTGTCGCTCTTCGCACTCTTTATAAAGGCTTTCAGCGGCGCGCTCAGCGCAATTGGCATGGTCTGCGGATCGTCATGTTCATTACGCGACAGCGGCTGGTGTACCTCAATGTAGCGTTTGCCGTCGGGCTCGATGGCATATTTGATCGGCTGGTTAATCACCTGTACGCGCGTACCCTGCGGCACGCTGTTGAACAGCGCTTCGATATCGTCCGGACGCAAACGAATACAGCCGGAGCTGACGCGCATCCCGATGCCGAAGTCGGCGTTGGTGCCGTGAATCAGATACTGGCCGCTGCCGCGCGCCAGACGCAGCGCAAACAGCCCCATCGGGTTATCCGGCCCGGCAGGCACCATCGCGGGCAGCGTGATGCCCTCTTTGGCGTAGCGTTTGCGGATATTGACGGTAGGCGTCCAGGTGGGGTTAGGGATTTTCTGGCTGATACTCGTCACCATAGCCGGCGTGGCGGCACCCAACTGACCGATGCCGATCGGATAAACCACGACGCGATCTTCTCCTTTGGGATAGTAGTAGAGACGCAGTTCGGCCAGGTTGATCACGATGCCTTCGCGCGGCGCATCCGGCAGCAGCATCTGCAGCGGCACGGTAAGCTGCGTGCCGGCTTTCGGCAGCCAGGGGTCGACGCCCGGGTTGGCTTCCAGCATGCCGAGCATGCCTATCTTATAACGCGCGGCAATGCTCTCCAGCGGCCGTTTGTCATCCGGGACGGTGGTCAGGGTGTTTTCGCCAATCAAACGGCTATCAGCGGCTGGCAGGGGGTATTCCGTAGCAAACGCAGGTGCAGACAGTCCGAAACAGGACAACAGCAATGCACCGGCTAAACGAAGCGCAGGTTTCATGCAATTTTCTCTTTGTCGGATGGAACAGACCCCGGTCATGGCCGGGGTCTGGAGAGTGTAACTTAGCTGAGAGACTGTGCGTTATGCCGGATCGCGCGAATCATCGCTTCCAGCCCCTGCGAACGCGAAGGGGTGAGGTGTTGCGTCAGGGCCAGTTCGCCAAACCAGTGGGCGACATCCAGTGCCAGAATCTCTGGCGCTTTCAGGCCCTGATACAGGCTAAATACCACGGCAATCAAGCCTTTAACGATGGCGGCATCGCTGTCACCTTCAAAAGCAATGGTGCCGTCTGCCTGTGGGGTCATGCGAATCCATACCTGACTCTGACAGCCGGAAATGACGTACTGCGGCTGATGCAAGCTTTCAGAGGATTCTGGTAATTTTGCCCCGAGTTCAATGATGTAGAGGTACTTCTCTTCCCAGTTGGCGCAACGATTGAAGTTGCGCACCAGTTTCTCTTTTTCTGGCAGGTTTGCCATGCATAACTCCTGAAATCTGCTCAACCGCCCAGCAGACGATGAATGCGCGTCAGGCCAGCCGCCAGGCGATCGGCTTCCTCTTCGCTGTTGTAGAGCGCGAAGGAGGCGCGACACATCGCGGGCACCGCATAATGACGCATCAGCGGCATGGCACAGTGGTGGCCGGTGCGGATGGCAATGCCGTACTGGTCGAGGAAGCTGCCAACGTCAAACGCGTGGTGCTTACCGAGGTTAAACGCCACCACGCCGCTGCGCTCGGCCGGGCCGTAAATAACCAGATCCGGCACCGACGCCAGCTTGTCCAGCGCGTAACGCATCAGCTGGCTCTCGCGCTGATGGATCGTCTCCAGACCGAGTTCGCTGATCCACGTCAGCGCCGCGCCGAGACCAATGATGCCGCCGGTGTTCGGCGTGCCGGCCTCAAAGCGCCACGGTGCGCCATTCCAGGTGGTGCCGGTGGGCAGCATGACCTGATCGATCATCGAACCGCCGCCTTCCCACGGTGGCATGATCTCCTGCAGCGCCTTACGCGCGTACAGCACGCCAATCCCGGTCGGCCCATAGATTTTATGGCCGGAGAACACGTAGAAATCGCAGCCGATATCCTGCACGTCAACGGGGTGGTGCATCACAGCCTGGGCACCGTCCACCAGCGTCACCACGCCCGCGGCTTTCGCCTGCGCCACGATGGCTTTCACCGGGTTAACCGTGCCGAGCACGTTGGAAACGTGCGTCACGGCCAGCAGGCGCGTACGGCTGTCGATCAGCCCCGCCAGCTGTTCCAGCGCCAGCTCGCCGTTGTCGTTAAGTGGCAGCACACGGATTTCCGCGCCGGTGCGCTGGGCCACCATCTGCCATGGCACGATGTTGGCGTGATGCTCCATCTCAGTGACGATCAGGTTATCGCCCGGCTGCAGCTGACTGCCGCCCCAGCTGTTGGCCACCAGATTGATGCCTTCGGTGGTACCTTTCACGAAGATGATCTCTTCGGCTGCCGCGGCACGCAGAAAACGCGCCGCCTGGGCGCGCACGTTTTCCATATCGCTGGTCGCCTGTGCGCTCAGCGAGTGAATACCACGGTGCACGGCCGCATAGCCGTGCTGATAGAAGTGACTTTCCGCGTTGATCACCGCGAGCGGGCGCTGTGCGCTGGCCGCGCTGTCAAGGTAGGCCAGCGGATGTCCGTTGACCTCACGACTCAGAATCGGAAACTCCGCTCTGACTCGTTCGAGATCGAAACTCATGACTCAACTCCCGGGAAACGGTCGGTAATACGTTGCAGTACCACCTGGCGCAGCGCGTCATCTTCCAGCGCTTCCGTCAGTTCAGCGGCGAAAGCATGGATGATCATCTGCTGCGCCGCGTCTTCGGCGATGCCGCGCGAGCGCAGGTAGAACATCTGCTCGTCGTCGATGCGACCGATAGTCGCGCCGTGGCTGCACTTGACGTCATCGGCGTAGATTTCCAGCTGCGGCTTGGTGTCCACTTCCGCCAGGCGACCGAGCAACAGGTTGTTGTTGGTCATCTGGCCGTCAGTTTTCAGCGCGTGCTGCGCCACTTTAATGTGGCCGTTAAACACCGAGCGCCCTTTGTCACGCGAAATGGTTTTGTGCAGCTGGCGACTCAGGCAGTGGCCTTTGTTGTGCTCCAGATAGCTGCGCGTATCCGCCACTTCGCTGCCTACCGGCAGCACCAGGCTGTTCAGCGACAGCTGGGTGTTCTCACCGTTCAGCTGCACGCTGGTATTGTGACGCGACAAACCGGCACCCAGCAGGAAGCTGGTGCTGCTCACCTGCGCGTCACGGCCAATCACGATGTCGTTGTGCGCAAAGTGGTAGCTGCTGCTCTCTTCAAACGCCAGCTTGGTGTGCTTCAGCTGCGCATTGTCGCCCACCGCAAAGGTAAAGCGCGCGCCGGTGAAGTGGGCGCTGCCATTCAGCGTCACGTAATGCTCGATCACCTGCGCTTCCGCGCCGGACTCCAGCTCCAGATGGTGACGAT
Source organism: Type-C symbiont of Plautia stali (assembly GCF_059730935.1). Lineage (NCBI taxonomy): Bacteria > Pseudomonadati > Pseudomonadota > Gammaproteobacteria > Enterobacterales > Enterobacteriaceae > Type-C symbiont of Plautia stali. Next base: position 2,355,664 of record NZ_AP035923.1, read on the forward strand.
GATGTACAGTGTTGAGCGCATCCGCCTGGCCGCTGGTAATGTGCAGCAGATAGAGCGGCTGCGCCGCAGCTTTGCCGCGCGGCAGACGAATCGAGGTCACCTCTTCCGCCAGACTTTCCGTCAGGTGCAGGAACACCTCCGGCTGTACTGCGGCCGGTAACGGACGTCGCTCAGCGGCACGGCTGTGCTGCACGTCAAACAGACCGGTGTCACGCGCGCTCAGCTCAGGCTGGAAGCGGCCGTCGACGAACACCAGGCAAATCGCGTCCAGCGGCAGCGCCAGCGCAGCCACCTGCTCAGCGCTCACGCCTGGCGCTTCCGCCTGCACGAACTGCTGTGCCAGCAGGCTGTCCAGCGCGGTGTATTTCCAGTTTTCATGCTTGCGCGTCGGCAGGCCGACACGCATCAATTGCTGCCAGTGCTGCTGTGCCTGCAGCGAACGCTGCTCGCCGCGTGACTCAAACAGGTGATGCCACTGCTGCAGCGCGTTATCACTCCTGGTCGGTAAGCCAGCCATAGCCTTGCTCCTCCAGCTGTTTCACCAGCGTAAAGTCGCCAGACTTCACGATTTTGCCCTGATACAGCACGTGCACGTGATCTGGCTTGATGTAATCCAGGATGCGCTGGTAGTGCGTTACGATGATGAATGAGCGCTTGCCGTCGCGCAGGCTGTTCACGCCTTCTGCAACAATTTTCAGCGCATCGATATCCAGACCGGAGTCGGTTTCATCGAGGATGCACAGCTCAGGCTCCAGCGCCGCCATCTGCAGAATGTCATTACGCTTCTTCTCACCGCCGGAGAAACCGACGTTGACGGAACGGGTCAGCAGATCTTCCGGCATCTTCAGCAGCTTGATCTTGTCTTCGATGAAGTCCTGGAAGTCGAAACGGTCCAGCTCTTCCTGCTCACGGTATTTACGCACCGCATTGACCGAAGTCTGCAGGAAAAACTGGTTGCTGACGCCCGGGATCTCGACCGGGTACTGAAACGCCATGAAGATGCCCTCACCGGCACGCTCTTCCGGCTCCAGCTCCAGCAGGTCCTTGCCTTTAAAGGTCACGGAACCGCCGGTGATTTCATAATCTTCACGACCGGCCAGCGTGGCAGACAGGGTGCTCTTGCCGGAACCGTTCGGGCCCATAATGGCATGCACTTCGCCCGGCTTAACCTCAAGGTTCAGACCGCGCAAAATCTCTTTGTCTTCAACGCTAACCTGTAAATCTTTAATGCTTAACATACTCTTTCCTTCACATTGCTTCCGGCAACGCGTGTGGCATCAGCCGACACTGTGCTCAAGGCTGATCGCTAACAGTTTTTGCGCTTCCACGGCGAATTCCAGTGGCAGCTCGGAGAAAACGTCTTTACAGAAGCCGTTGACGATCATCGAGATCGCATCTTCTTCGCTAATGCCGCGCTGCAGGCAGTAGAACATCTGATCTTCACCGATGCGCGACGTCGTGGCTTCGTGCTCAAGCTGCGCGCTGTTGTTGCGCGTTTCCACATACGGGAAGGTGTGCGCACCGCAGTCCGGCCCAATCAGCATCGAGTCACACTGGGTGAAGTTACGCGCGTTAGTCGCAGTCGGCATGATTTTCACCAGGCCGCGGTAAGTGTTCTGGCTCTTACCGGCCGAGATACCTTTCGAGATGATGGTCGATTTGGTGTTTTTACCAATGTGAATCATCTTGGTACCGGTATCGGCCTGCTGGCGACCGCTGGTCAGCGCGACGGAGTAGAATTCGCCCACTGAGTAATCACCGCGCAGGATGCAGCTCGGGTATTTCCAGGTAATGGCTGAGCCGGTCTCGGACTGCGTCCACGACATCTTGCTGTGCTCGCCTTCACACAGCGCACGCTTGGTCACGAAGTTGAGGATACCGCCCTCGCCTTCTCCGCCCGGGAACCAGTTCTGCACCGTGGAGTATTTCACTTCGGCGTTTTTGTGGATGATCACTTCGACGACCGCTGCGTGCAGCTGGTAGGTGTCGCGCACCGGCGCTGAACAGCCTTCGATGTAGCTGACGTAGCTGTCTTCATCAGCAATCAGAATGGTACGTTCGAACTGGCCGGTTTTCGCGGCGTTGATGCGGAAATAGGTCGACAGCTCCATCGGGCAACGCACGCCTTTCGGGATGTAGACGAAGGTACCGTCGGACGCCACCGCCGAGTTGAGCGCAGCAAAGAAGTTATCGTTGTGCGGCACCACGGTGCCAAGATACTTCTGTACCAGCTCCGGATGATCGTGGATCGCTTCACCGAAGGAGCAGAAAATAATGCCCTGCTCAGCCAGCTTGTCGCGATAAGTGGTCGACACGGACACCGAGTCGAAAATGGCGTCCACCGCCACTTCTCTGCCTTCACGCACCGGCACGCCCAGCTGGTTAAACGCGTCTTCCACTTCTTTGGTCAGGTAATCGCTGGAGGCGACGCTGCCGGACGTCTGGGTGGCACCCGGTTCAGAGGCACAGCTGTCATCGCAATTGCCGCAGGACGGCGCGGAATAGTAGCTGTAATCCTGATAATCGAGCTTGTCGTAGTGCGCTTTCAGCCAGTGTGGCTCTTCCATCTCCAGCCAGGCGCGAAACGCCTTGAGACGGAACTCCAGCATCCACTCGGGTTCGTTACGTTTGGCCGAAATGGCACGCACCACATCTTCATTGATGCCGTGTGCCAGTTCGTCGGTTTGCAGCTGGGTGAAGAAGCCTTCTTTGTAGTTCAGGCTGCCTTCCCAGGTTTGTACATCGTCAGATGCTTCGCTGTGTCGTGACATATTTCACTTACTCGACGCCAAAGCTTTCACCGCACCCGCAGGCGTGCTGAGCTTTAGGGTTGTTGAATTTAAAAATCTGGTTCAGGCCTTCGCGGACATAATCCAGCTCGGTACCGTCAACAAACGGCATCGCCTGAAGCGGCACAAACAGTTTTGCGCCATATTGCTCGAACTGCAGGTCGTCATCGGCAGGCGCTTTCACCAGGTCCATAACGTACCCAAAACCGGCACAGCCGGACTGTTTCACACCCAGTTTCAGGCCCTTAACTTCCGGGTCCTGTTCCACCAGGCTGAGAATCTGTTTCGCTGCCGACTCGGTCAGCGTGAGCCCTTTCCAGACGAATTCGTCAGGTGAAAAAGACGCTGCATTTACTGATGACATAGTGCTACCTCGTAAGTCTGGGCCTTTTCAGGCTATCCCCCTATGGTAGTGATATCAGATATCACTTCAACCTCTTGTTTTGCAGGGATAATCATCTCGTGCTGTTTTTTGCTGCTGCTTTATTAAGCATAGTCCCTTCCCACCAGCTTGTGCGCGCCATTCCCGCGCGCGCCGTCAGAACGTAACCTGTTCATAAGCCGTAAATTTTCCAGTTCGCTTTTTACGTTTATGCTCTGATTGATAGGTTACGCCTTTGCTGAATGTAAAGAGATTGTTATTGCCGATTTTTGTAACAGGCAAAGGAAATCAATAAAATTTCACGGCGGGAATTGCATTCCTGGCGCGGTTAAATATGATAATGATTATCATTAACCTACTTTGGGTGGCGACATGACGCTTTCCGTCTCAGCCTGGTTACAACACAAAATCGACGAATATAAGTTTTCGGTCCGTGATATCACCGTCGACTTCTATCTGGCTCAGGCAAAGCTCAACCGCACCGATTGTTCCATTGAACAACTGCGTCGTTTTAACGATACCTGTCTCGACATGGCCGAAATCTGCCAGCTGAACGGCGACGATCACAGCTACCTGCACGCGATGGGCAAGCTGCACCACCGCTTAGTGCAGGAGATGGGCAATGCCGATCGCGATCGCCTGTTCCGTATTCAGGCTTACCAGCTGGCGCGCCTGTCGCTGACCCGTTTGTGTCATCAACTGGCGCTCAGCGGCGACTGGGACCAGGCGACCCGCCTGCAAAGTGATTTCGTCCGCCACGCAGGCTGGATATTCTAATCCAGCTTTGTGACGGCTCCTACAATTTGTTTACATCAATTCCAGCAAAGCCTGTAGCGGATGGCGCATACCGTTGCCCTCGGCGCGTTTCACCTGGCTGCGGCAGGAGAAGCCGGTCGCCAGACAGCGCTGACGCGGCAGCTTCTGCAGTTGCGGATGCCACGACAGTTCATAAATGCCCAGCGAGTTGGCCAGATTTTTACTCTCGTGACCATAAGTGCCGGCCATGCCACAGCAGCCCACGTTGATGTTCTCCAGCTTCGCACCAAAACGGGTAAAAATAGCCTGCCACTGATTAGGCGTTGACGGCAGCGCCGTGACCTCGGTGCAGTGGGCAAACAGATACCAGGCTTCGCCGCTGGCGATCTGCACCTCGCGCCCGGCCAGCACGCCGTGCAGCCATTCATGCACCAGCTGCACACTGAACGCGCCGCGCTGCTCGCCAAGCACCTGCTGATATTCGTCGCGATAGCACAATACCGTGGCCGGATCGACACCGACCATCGGCACACCGAGCTGCGCCACCCGGTTGAGGAACTCAGCGGTTTTGCCGGCGGTGCGGGCAAAGCGCTGCAGAAAACCTTTCACGTGCTGCGCTTTCCCGTTAGGTGAGAACGGCAGCAGCACCGGCCGGTAGCCGAGTTTTTCAATCAGCCGGATGAAATCGGTCACCAGCTGCGCTTCGTAATAGCTGGTAAACGGATCCTGCACCACCAGCACGTGCTGTTCGCGCTGGGCCGCATCCATCGCCTCCAGTTGCTCCAGCGTGACCCGCATCGCCGGGTGGCCGCTCAGCTGCTGCTTGAGGCTCGGCGAGGAGAGCAGCGGCAGATCGACCATGCCGATGTGGCGCTGGCTGAGGTCGCGCATCCACGGCTGTTTCAGGAAGAAGTTGAACACCCGCGGTGCTTTCGCCATCAGCGGCGCATAGCTTTCAACCGACGCCACCAGATGGTCGCTGACCGGGCGCAGATAGCGGGTGTGATAAAGCTGCAGGAAGCGCGAGCGGAAGTTCGGCACATCGATTTTAATCGGGCACTGGGTCGAACAGGCTTTACACGCCAGGCAGCCGGACATCGCCTCTTTCACTTCATGCGAGAAATCATATTCGCCCTGCTTCGCATGCCACGAATTGCGCGTGCGCTGAATCAGACTGCGCAGGCTGGCGCCCTGTGCTGGCAAGGCCTGCTCCAGCTTAAGCGGGTCAACGCCCTGCTCCGCCAGCAGGCGCAGCCACTCACGCGTTAGCGTGGCGCGTCCTTTTGGCGAATGGATACGATTGCGGGTGATTTTCATCGACGGGCACATCGGGCTGCGCACGTCAAAGTTGAAGCACAGTCCGTTGCCATTACACTCCATCGCGCCGCGCCAGTCATTGCGTACCGTCAGCGGAATCTGGCGATCCCAGCTGCCGCGCGTGGCGGCATCGACCTGCATCATGGGTTCGTCGTTACCCAGCGGCGTACAGATTTTGCCGGGGTTGAGACGGTTATCCGGATCGAACGCCGCTTTGATGCGGCGCAGCTCATAAAACAGCGTTTCGCCAAAGAACGCAGGACTGTACTGGGCGCGAAAGCCTTTGCCGTGCTCGCCCCACAGCAGACCGCCGTAGCGCGCGGTAAGTGCCACCACTTCGTCCGAGATCTGCTTCATCAGCATCTCCTGCTGCGGATCGCACATGTCCAGCGCCGGACGCACGTGCAGCACGCCGGCATCCACGTGACCAAACATGCCGTAGCTCAGGCCGTGGCTGTCGAGCAGCGCACGAAAATCCACAATGTAATCCGCCAGATGCTCCGGCGGCACGGCGGTATCCTCCACGAACGGAATCGGTTTGGCGCGCCCTTTGGCGTTGCCAAGCAGACCCACCGCTTTTTTACGCATGTTATAGATGCGCTCAATGCCCGCCAGATCATCACACAGCTGATAGCCCATCACGCCACCCTGCTGCTGCGCCATCAGCTCATCCAGCCGCGCGCACAGCGTGGTCACCTGCTGCGCAATCAGCGCCGCATCGTCGCCGGCAAACTCGACAATATTCAGGCCGAGCATCTCTTTACCTGGCACATCGGTGATCAGCTCGCTGACCGAATGCCAGACGATATCCTCGCGCGCCAGGTTAAGCACTTTCGAATCCACTGTCTCCACCGACAGGGCCTGCGCCTCGACCATAAAAGGCGCATTGCGCAGAGCGGAATCGAACGAATCGTACTTAATGTTCACCAGCCGGCGCACTTTGGGAATGGGTGTGATATCCAGCCGGGCTTCGGTGATAAAGGCCAGCGTGCCTTCGGCGCCGCATAACAGGCGCGTCAGGTCGAAAGTTTGCAAATCATCACTGAACACATGGCGCAGGTCATAACCGGTGAGAAAGCGGTTCAGTTTGGGGAATTTTGCCAGAATCAGTTCACGCTGCTCGCGGCAGCGGTTAAGCACTTCTTTATAGATGCGCCCTTCAGCGGTCGGCGTTGTGGCCAGCTGTTCCGCCAGCGCGGTGGGCATGGCGCGCGTATCAAGAATTTCGCCGCCCAGCAGCACGGCACGCAGGCCTTCGACGTGATCGGAGGTTTTGCCATACACCAGCGAGCCCTGACCGGAGGCATCGGTATTGATCATGCCGCCCAGCGTGGCGCGGTTACTGGTCGACAGCTCCGGAGAGAAGAAAAAGCCGTACGGCCTGAGCCAGGCGTTAAGCTGGTCCTTCACCACGCCGGCTTCTACCCGCACCCAGCCCTGCTCGGTGTTGATCTCGAGGATGCGGTTCATGTAGCGCGACATGTCGACCACAATGCCCTGATTGAGCGACTGCCCGTTAGTACCGGTGCCGCCGCCGCGCGGGGTAAAAACCAGGCTATTGAAACGTGGCTCACCAGCCAGTCGGGCGATCAGCGCCACGTCCGCCGTTGAACGCGGAAACAGCGCCGCATCGGGCAGGAGCTGATAGATGCTGTTATCGGTGGAGAGCGTGAGGCGGTCGGCATAGCTGGTCGCGGTGTCGCCGGTAAAACCTTGTTCTTTCAGCGACTGCAGGAATGTCAGCACCAGTTGAACGAGGCCTGGCGCCTGAGAAATCTGTGGGATCATTATTTCGTGACCGGGATGTTGTAAACGTTTGCGTGGTTAATTTTTTTCAGCTCTTGGTTGTATCACATTTTTTTGCCGCCCGCTGTTTTTTCAGGAAAACGGCCACGTCGCGCTGCTTTTTCTGTTTAATTTTCAGGAAATAGATCATCATTGTGAAGGCGCCGCGGAGCGCCCTCCTGAAGGATTACTGAGGTCTGTGTTGTGATGAAAAGCCTGCAACGCGGTGTGGATCTACCGCAAATGTTGTTCTCGCTGATGTTTATTTTGCTGATGATCATTGCCTGTCTGTGGGTGGTGCAGCCGTTCATTCTCGGCTTCGCCTGGGCCAGCATGGTGGTGATTGCCACCTGGCCGCTAATGATTCGTCTGCAGCAACTGTTGTGGGGTCGCCGTTCGCTGGCGGTGATTGCCATGACGATTCTGCTGTTGCTGCTGTTTATTATTCCTATCGCGCTGCTGGTCAGCAGCCTGATTGATAACAGCGCGCCGGTCATCGCCTGGGCGACCCAGCGCCATCTGGTGCTGCCGGATCTTGCCTGGCTGCGCGATATTCCCTATGCCGGACGCAAACTCTATTCCAGCTACCATAAACTGATCGATGGTGGCGGCGCGGCGATCATGAGCCAGGTCCAGCCTTATATTGGCCGCACCACCGGCTTCTTTGTCGCCCAGGCCGGACATTTTGGCCGTTTCATGCTGCACCTTGCCCTGATGCTGCTGTTCAGCGTGCTGCTGTACTGGCGCGGTGAGCAGGTTGGTCTCGGCATCCGTCACTTTGCCTACCGCATGGGCGGACGGCGCGGTGACGCCGCCGTGCTGCTGGCCGGTCAGGCGATCCGCGCCGTGGCGCTCGGCGTGGTGGTGACCGCGCTGGTGCAGGGCGTGCTGGGCGGCATCGGCCTGGCGATTTCCGGCATTCCGTATGCCACGCTGCTGACCGTATTAATGATTCTTACCTGCCTGGTGCAGCTTGGACCGTTGATTGTGCTGGTGCCGGCAATTATCTGGCTCTACTGGAGCGGCGACACCACCTGGGGCACGGTGCTGCTGGTGTGGAGCTGCGTGGTCGGCACGCTGGATAACGTGCTGCGTCCGATGCTGATTCGCATGGGCGCCGATTTACCGATGATTCTGATACTTTCCGGCGTCATCGGCGGGCTGATCGCCTTCGGTATGATTGGACTGTTTATCGGTCCGGTCGTACTGGCGGTCTCTTACCGGCTGGTTTCGGTGTGGATGCATGAAGCGCCGGCGCCGGATGACGATCCGGAAACGGCCATCGAAGCACTGGCCGAACACGAAGAGCCGCAGCCGTAACGCGCTTCCGGCGCATAACCGGGCCCCAGGCCCGGTTTGCTAATCCGCTTTTCCCTCTCCGCACCCAACGCGATTTGCATTAGTCAGCCGTGGTTAACACTCATTAATCCGTACCACTTAATTTCGCGGCACAATAATTTTTTCCATTAGTGATTTTTAAGAAAAAACGCACTTTTCAGCGTTTAAGCCCGATCGCACCGATAAAATGATTATTTTTCGCACTGATTCCTGGGCCGAATGGGTGATAAAACGTAATGAAAGATTATCAGCTTTAAACTAATAAGAGGATTCTTAAAGACGCCAGCGGCGGCGGTGAATAACATGTTCACTATGTTTTAAATCAAGCCACTGATTTTTAAACAACCTTTTTCCCCTGAGTAAAGTGAAGAATTGCTGTGTGTAGTCTTTGCCCATCCCCTGTGATGGGCTTTTTTTTGCCTGCAATTCAGCGATAAACAGCGCGGCCCGGCGGCGAACGCCGTCAGCGCTGGGTTTATGGCAATCTTAGGTGATGAAAAGTGGGATGGGAGAACAGACGGGTGCCCGACGGTTGCCGGGCACCAGGCAGGTGTAACAGATTACGCTTTGGCCGCGTCCAGCTCAGCGAGGCTCAGCCAGGTTTCCACCACGGTATCCGGGTTGAGCGACAGGCTGTCGATGCCCTGCTCCATCAGCCAGGCAGCAAAGTCCTGATGATCGGAAGGCCCCTGGCCGCAGATGCCGACGTATTTGCCCTGCTTCTTCGCCGCCTGAATCGACATCGACAACAGCGCCTTCACCGCATCGTTGCGCTCATCAAACAGCGCCGACACCACGCCGGAGTCGCGATCCAGCCCCAGCGCCAGCTGCGTCATGTCGTTGGAGCCGATAGAGAAGCCGTCAAAGTGCTGCAGGAACTGCTCTGCCAGCAGCGCGTTGGACGGGATCTCGCACATCATGATCACCTTCAGTCCGTTCTCGCCGCGTTTCAGGCCCTGCTTCGCCAGCTCGGCCACCACGGCCTCGGCCTGATCGACGGTGCGTACAAACGGCACCATGATCTCAACGTTGGTCAGCCCCATCTCGTTGCGCACGCGCTTCACGGCTTCACACTCCAGCGCAAAGCAGTCGCGGAAGCTGTCGGCCACGTAGCGTCCGGCGCCGCGGAAGCCCAGCATCGGGTTTTCCTCTTCCGGCTCGTAACGCTCGCCGCCGACCAGGTTGGCATACTCGTTGGTTTTGAAATCCGACAACCGCACAATGACGCGCTTCGGCGCGAAGGCCGCGCCCAGCGTGGCGATCCCTTCGGTCAGGCGCGCGATGTAGAACTCCACCGGATCGTCAAAGCCTTTCATCATCTGACCAATCTGCGCCTGCAGTTCCGGCGTCTGCTGATCAAACTCCAGCAGGGCTTTCGGGTGCACGCCAATCATGCGGTTGATGATGAACTCCAGCCGCGCCAGACCGACGCCCTCGTTGGGCAGGCAGGCAAAGTCAAAGGCGCGATCCGGGTTACCGACGTTCATCATAATTTTCAGCGGCAGATCCGGCATGGTATCAACCTGCGAACTGGTAACTTCAAAGTCCAGCAGATCGTTATACACATAACCGGTATCGCCTTCGGCGCATGACACCGTGACCTTATGACCGTCCTTCAGGTGCTCAGTGGCATCACCACAGCCCACCACTGCCGGAATGCCCAGCTCGCGCGCAATGATTGCCGCGTGACAGGTCCGCCCGCCACGGTTGGTGACGATCGCCGACGCCTTCTTCATGATCGGTTCCCAGTCCGGGTCAGTCATGTCGGTGACCAGCACATCGCCTTTTTCGATGCGGTGCATCTCGCTGATGTCGTGAATCACCTTCACTTCACCCGCACCGATGCGATGGCCGATGGCCCGGCCTTCCACCAGCACGCTGCCTTTGCCCTGCAGGCTGTAGCGTTCCATCACCTGTCCGTTGGAACGCACCGTTTCCGGCCGCGCCTGCACGATGAACAGTTTGCCGGTGTGGCCATCTTTGGCCCATTCAATATCCATCGGACGCTTATAGTGCTGCTCAATCAGCACCGCCTGGCGCGCCAGCGCCTGCACTTCATCATCGGTCAGGCTAAAGCGGTCTCGCTGTTCCTGTTCCACGTCCTCAATGCGCACCTGTTCGCCGTGCTCCTGCGAATCGGCGTACACCATGCGGATCTTCTTCGAGCCCAGGGTACGGCGCACAATCGCCGGGCGATTAGCGGCCAGCGTCGGTTTGTGCACGTAAAACTCATCCGGGTTGACCGCGCCCTGCACCACCATTTCGCCAAGACCGAACGCCGAGGTGATGAACACCACCTGGTCGAAGCCGGATTCGGTATCAATGGTGAACATCACGCCGGAGGAGGCGAGATCGGAACGTACCATGCGCTGCACACCGGCCGAGAGCGCCACGCCACGGTGGTCGTAGCCCTGGTGCACGCGGTATGAAATGGCGCGATCGTTAAACAGCGAGGCGAATACGTGCTTCACGGCCACCAGCACCGCGTCGAAGCCCTGCACGTTAAGGAAAGTTTCCTGCTGGCCGGCAAACGAGGCATCGGGCATATCCTCGGCGGTGGCCGAAGAGCGCACCGCAAAGGAGGCTTCGGCGTCATCAGCAGAAAGTTGTTCATAGGCGCTGCGGATCGCCGCTTCCAGCTCTGGCTGGAAAGGCGTATCCACCACCCATTGACGAATCTGTTTGCCGGCCTGCGCCAGCGCTGCAACATCATCAATATCCGTGTTGTCCAGCAATGCATAAATACGCTGGTTCAGTCCGCTTTGGTCGAGAAACTGATTAAAAGCGTAAGATGTCGTCGCGTAGCCGTTTGGCACGGATACCCCGAGCGACGACAAATTGGTAATCATTTCTCCCAGGGAAGCATTCTTGCCCCCTACCCGATCAACATCATGCATGCCAAGCTGGTTGTACCAGAGCACTAGCGACTGTTGGTCTTGATTGGACATTGAGATTATCCTTTTAAATGATTGGAGCACATGGAACATTTTGCTATTCGCCAAGTCAGCCTGGCACAATCAATTAATAAAGACTAAGTGTTGAATCGTTAAAGCAGAAAATCAGCGTTAAAATCGGATTACTCCCCGAAAAGCGCCTTGTTGCGCAACGCAGCTATTTTTTACCAACCTATTGGCAATGCGATATTTTTCACTTTTTCATGAGGTTAGCCGCGTTTTTTGTTGCGCAACGCTTGCCGTTTTTATTTTGCGCCCGCGCGGGCAAAAGCGAGAAATTAGCGCTGAATAACCTGGCATTTCATCTATGATGGGTAATCAGCGCAGCGTAAAAATAGATTATTCGCCGGCCAGATATGGATATTTCATTTTACCTTTAGTGAAAATGAAATATTTTAGGTGATAATGTTACGCAAAAGTAAACAAAAGCATGAGGTCAACCATGAGCACTGAACGCAGCGTATTCTATATCTCTGACGGCACCGCCATCACCGCGGAAGTGCTGGGCCACGCGGTGCTGTCACAGTTTCCGGTGAATACCAACAGCGTGACGCTGCCGTTCGTGGAGAATGTGCAGCGCGCCCAGGCGGTGAAAGCCCAGATTAATGCGCTCTACCAGCAGAGCGGCGTGCGCCCGCTGGTGTTTTTCTCGATTGTCACACCCGAGGTGCGCGACATCATTCTGGAGAGCGAAGGCTTCTGCCAGGACATCGTGCAGGCGCTGGTGGCACCGCTGCAGAGTGAACTGGGCGTGGCCTCGATGCCGGTGGCGCACCGCACCCACGGCCTGACTGCCAGTAACTTAGGCAAATACGATGCCCGTATCGCCGCGATTGATTACACCCTGGCGCACGATGACGGTATTTCGCTGCGCGGGCTGGAAGATGCGCAGGTGATTCTGCTGGGGGTATCGCGCTGCGGCAAAACCCCGACCAGCCTGTACCTGGCGATGCAGTTTGGCGTTCGCGCGGCTAACTATCCGTTCATCGCTGATGACATGGATAACCTAAAGCTGCCGCCTGCGCTGCGCGCCCATCAGCACAAGCTGTTTGGCCTGACCATCGATCCGGAACGGCTGGCGGCGATTCGTCAGGAGCGCGCTGAAAATACCCGCTATGCGTCAATGCGTCAGTGCCGGCTGGAGGTCGGTGAAGTAGAAGCGCTGTTCCGCACCCATCAGATTCGCTATCTCAACAGCACCAATTACTCTGTCGAAGAGATCGCCACCAAAATCCTCGACATCATGGGCCTGCGCCGCAGCATGTACTGACCTCACCTGCCAGGTTGTAAAGCCTGGCTGCCGTCAGTGATGAATAGCCTTTTGATTTAGCTGGTTGAATTCACGGGCTAATGGTTTATTGTGATCATCATCACTTCCCGGTATTTCACCGCTGCGAAGAACAGATTTTGAGAATCCCAATGAACAAAACTGATGAACTGCGCACCGCGCGCATCGGCACGCTGCTGACGCCGGCCGCGCTGGCGCAACAACACCCCATTTCGGCGGCGATTGCCGCTAACGTTACCGCCGCGCGTCAGCGCATCGCGCGCATCCTGACCGGTGAAGATCCACGTCTGCTGGTGATTATCGGCCCCTGCTCGCTGCACGATCCCAAGGCTGCGCTGGAGTACGCAGAGCGTCTCAATCTGCTGCGTGAACAGCACAAGGACCGGCTGGAAATTGTGATGCGCGCCTACTTTGAGAAGCCGCGCACCGTGGTGGGCTGGAAAGGCCTGATTTCCGATCCGGATCTCGATGGCAGCTTCGACGTCAACCGCGGCATCGCTATCGCGCGCCAGCTGCTGCTGGATATCAACGCCATCGGCATGCCAACCGCCACGGAATTTCTCGATATGGTGATCGGCCAGTTTATTGCCGACCTGATCAGCTGGGGCGCGATTGGCGCGCGCACCACCGAGAGCCAGATTCACCGTGAAATGGCCTCGGCGCTCTCCTGCCCGGTGGGCTTCAAGAATGGCACCGACGGCAACGTGCAGATCGCGGTTGATGCGATTCGCGCCGCGCGTGTCAGCCATATGTTCCTGTCACCCGACAAAACCGGGCAGATGACGATTTATCAGACCAGCGGCAATCCGCACGGTCACGTGATCCTGCGCGGCGGGCGTCAGCCGAACTACCACGCTGAAGATGTCGCCGCTGCGGCCGCCAACCTGCGCGACTTCAACCTGCCGGAACAGCTGGTGATCGACTTCAGCCATGGCAACTGCCTGAAGCAGCATCGCCGCCAGCGCGATGTGGCGCAGGACGTGGCGGCGCAGATCCGTGCCGGTTCGCGGGCAGTGGCGGGAGTGATGATTGAGAGTTTCCTGCAGGAGGGTAATCAGAAAGTGGTGAGCGGCCAGCCGCTGACCTACGGCCAGTCGATTACCGATCCGTGCCTCGGCTGGGATGACAGCGCGGAGGTGCTGGCACTGCTGGCGGCTGCCGTGGACAGCCGCTTCTGATGCCTGCTAGCTGGAGCAGCTTACCTCCAGCGTTTTTCCCCACTCCGGCGGCCGCTGGCGCAGTTCCGGACTGATGGCCGCCTCGTTAAACGGCTGCTGCAGCGCCAGATGTAATCTGGCCAGCGCCGCCGTTTCCCCCTGCTCAACCTCATCGATCACCTGCTGGGCCAGATAGTTGCGCAACACCAGCGCCGGGTTAGCCGCTTTCATGACTGCCTGACGCTGCGCATCGCTGACGCCATCCTGCAGCAGGCGCTGGCGATAGCCGTGATACCAGCGGTCGAAGGCGTCACGGTCGATAAACTCATCGCGCAGCGGTGAACGCGTCTCTGCCTGCTGCGTCTCGCTCAGCAGACGGAACGTCAGGGTGTAATCGCTGTGCTCTGCCGTCATCAGCGCCAGCAGGTCAGTGAGAATAGCGTTATCCCCCGCATCGGCGGTCAGCAGCCCGAGCTTCGCGCGCATTTTCTCGCCCCACACCCGCATCAGCTCGCTCTCGTAATGGCTGAGCGCTTGTTTCAACTGTTCAGTGCTCAGCAAACCGGACAGCGCATGCGCCAGGCGGTTAAGATTCCACAAGCCGATCATCGGCTGGTTGCTGAAGGCGTAGCGCCCCTGATAATCGCTGTGATTACAGATGAAATCCGCATCGTAGTCATCAAGGAAACCGTAAGGCCCGTAATCGAGCGTCAGGCCGAGGATCGACATATTATCGGTGTTCATCACGCCATGCGCGAAGCCGACGCTCTGCCACTGCGCAATCAGGCTGGCGGTGCGTTTGACGATATCGGTAAACCACAACAGGTAGCGATCGGCCTCCTGCTCCAGCTGCGGCCAGTGATGATGAATCGCGTAGTCCGCCAGCTGGCGCACTTTCTCCGGTTCGCCGCCGTAATAGAAATGCTCAAAGTGACCAAAACGCAGATGGCTGTCGGCGATGCGCATCAGCATCGCGCCGCGCTCGCGGGTTTCACGCTGGACCGGTTCGTCGCCAATGGCCAGCGCCAGCGCGCGCGTGGTCGGGATGCCAAGATGGAGCAGCGCTTCCGAGGCGAGAAACTCGCGCACGCTGGAACGGATCACCGCGCGGCCATCGCCCATGCGTGAATAGGGGGTAAGGCCCGCGCCTTTCAGATGCCAGTCAAGTTTGCGGCCGTCGGCCAGTTGCTGTTCGCCCAGCAGCAGACCGCGTCCGTCGCCCAATTGACCGGCCCACACGCCAAACTGGTGCCCGCTGTAGACCTGCGCCAGCGGCGACATGCCGGGAAGCAACGCTGCGCCATACCACACGCCGTGGCCTTTGCCAGCAAACAGCGCAGCATCCAGGCCCATCTCCTGCGCCAGCGCGGCATTGTGATAACACAGCCGCCCGCCGGCAAGCGGCGTTGGGTCCAGCGCGGTGTAGAATCCCGGCAACGTCTGCTGCCAGCTATTAATAAATTGCATCGACACTCCGGAAGGTGCGCAACGGTGCGCCACCCGCATTGCGTTTAAAGATAAAGCGTAGTCTACCGTCGGGGTGACGGAGAAGACAGATGAAAGGTTACTGCTGTGAAGGCGTGGTGAGCGTGACGTGCGGATAGATGAGATCGCTTAACCGTTCCGCTTTAACCACCGGGAACAGACTGCCCTGCAGCTGTGCGCCGCTCAGGGAACTGACTTTCTCCAGCAGGGCATTATCGTCAACGCCACAAATAATTATTTGCGGGGCGTAAGCGGAAAAATTATCGATAACAGTCTGAATAAATGGCGTAAATGAGGCACGTTTCGCCAGCGCATGAATAAACGCTTTGTCCATTTTTAACACGCTAAACAGATTTTCGTATACTGCCGTAGCCGGGGCTTTTCCTGCCCCAAATTGAGAAAGCGATAAGCGAAATTCCTGTTGCAGGCGTGCTAACAGCGGCTGCTTTTTACCAGCCGATAATTGCGGAAACGTTTCACTGATATCCAAAACAATAAAGGGAAGTTGTTTAAATTTCCTTAAGAGAAACTCACTGGCCAATAGCGTCGTGGCCATAGATTCATCAATACGAACCAGCGCGATAATTTGATGTAACTCAAAAAAGTCACGGTACTTTTCCAGCAGCACTAACTGGCTCTGCAGCAAACGTAATTGCTGGGCATCGTCAAGCTGCGGCAACAGCAAGTCCTGCGGCAGCGTAATCGGCGCACTGTCGTGAACAAACTGGGTGACCAGCTCAACCGCAGTCAGCTGGCCCGCCAGAGAATAGGCAGGATAAAACCAGGTTTCCGACTGATAGTCGGCAGATAAATGGACTTTCATTTTTTACAGCCAGATGCAGTGGCAATTGGCGCATCGTATATCAATGAAAACGGTCAGGCAATAGGACCAAACGTTAGAAGAGACGCCGTTTTCTGTCTAATTACCGACTTTTCTGCATCAAATAATACTTAAGCCAAATGATCCAGGTTAATGTCCATACTGATTAAATTCACTGACGTCTATTTTTAGTCGCAAACCCGATTGCGGTAAAGTGCCATTTTAAATGAGAGTTATATCTGGCGGAAAAAAAAATAAATCGGATCAAAACCCATCTGTTTATTACGCCTTTTTTTAACACTAATGGGTTAAGCGGATTAGATGCGACGCGCCTGCCAGAATACTTTGCGCCAGTAAACATTATCCAGCGAGGAGCGGATCACGCCCTGGCTGGTGGAGGCGTGAATGAAGGTATTGTCGGTGTCATAGATGCCCACGTGCAGGCCATTTTCACCGCTGCCGGTTTTGAAAAATACCAGATCACCGGGCAGCAGATCGCTTTTATCGATGCGCGTGCCGATATCAGTCTGATCAATCGTTGAGCGCGGCAGCTGCAGGTCAAAGCGGTCACGAAAGGTCAGGTAGACAAAACCCGAGCAATCCACGCCACCGCGGCTTAACCCGCCATAGCGATAAGGTGTACCGCGCCAGCGGCTGAGCTGATCGTTAAGTTGCGCAATCACGGTGATGGAGTCAGACAGACGGCCATTGGGCGGCGGCGCATGATGGCTACAGCCCGCCAGCAGCAACACGAGGAGAAACAGGGTCAGCCGCATCAGAATAGTCCTTAAAAACGTCGTCCGGCTGACACTGTAGCGACAAAGCGGCGCAGCGCGCAAGTCAGGGAAGATAAAGCAGCGGCCCCTGTGGCGTCTCCAGCTGCACGAATTCGGCCTGATAAAGCGGTGCCAGCCGCTCGGCGGTCAGTACCTCGCGCGCCCTGCCCTGACTGACTACGCGGCCCTGATGCATCAGCCAGACGCGATCGGCATGGCGCAGACTGTGGTTAAGATCGTGTCCGCTGGCGACAATGCCGATGCCGGCCTCGCTGAGCTGCAACAGCAGCTTATCCACCGCGCGCTGCTGTGCGATGTCGAGCGCGGTGAGCGGCTCATCCAGAATCAGTAACGCACCGCGCGGATTAATTGCCGGGTGGATCTGCAGCACCACCGCTGCCAGGCGCACCCGCTGCCACTCACCGCCGGAGAGCTGCGCCAGCGGACGCGTCAGCTTATCCTGCAAGTCAAGCTGCAGCAGCAGGTCAGTGAGCGTCGCCTGCGCGTTATCGCCGCCCGGCGGGCTGTGCAGCCGCAGATAGTGCCACACCGGCAGCGCCGCAGGTGCCGGCTGCTGCTGCGGGAGCCAGGCGCGCTGCTGCGCCAGTGCGGCACCCGACCAGCTTCGCAGCGGCTGGCCGGCCAGCGTCAGCTGCCCTTCGGCGTCGAGCAGGCCAGCGAGCGCGGTCAGCAGCGTGCTCTTGCCGGCGCCGTTAGGGCCGACCACGTGCACGCGCTCACCGCGGCAGAGCGTCAGCTCCCCCGCGCTCAGCCGTCCGGGCACGCGCAGGTCGTGGCACTGCAGCAGCATTACGCCGCCAGCGCCTGCTCAATGCGCTTCAGAATGATCGGATCGTCCGGCGTCATGTCCGGCGAGAAGCGCGCGATCACCTCACCCTGTTTGTTGATGAGGAACTTTTCGAAATTCCACAGGATATCGCCCGGCGCTTTCGGCGCGCGGCCTTTGCTCTCCATGCGCTCAAGGAAACCGCTGCCTGCCGGGCGTTCGGCTTCCGGCTGCGCGGCGACCAGCTGACGGTACAGTGGATGCCGCTGCTCGCCGTTGACGTCCGTTTTGTCGAACAGCGGGAAGGTTACGCCGTACGTGGTGCTGCAGAAGGTTTTGATCTCTTCATTGCTGCCCGGTTCCTGCTCGAGAAACTGATTGCAGGGGAAGCCCAACACGCTGAAATCTTTGTCCTGCCAGGCCTTCTGCAGCGACTCCAGCTGTTCATACTGCGGCGTCAGGCCGCATTTTGATGCTACGTTAACCACCAGCAGCACCTTGCCCTGATACTGTGCCAGCGTGGTTTTTTCACCGTCCAGCGTAACCAGTTCTGTCTGATAAAGGCTCATCGTCGATTCCCGTTGTTGATTGCACTGTGCCAGCCGCAGCTAGCGCGAAGACTTCACTAATAACATGATAAACAGCGGCGCGCCGAGCGTGGCAGTGACCACCCCAATTGGCAGCTCGGCCGAGGTGAGCACCAGCCGTGCCAGAATGTCCGCCGCCAGCAGTACCGCCGCGCCCGCCAGCGCCGCGGCCGGCAGCAGGTAGCGATGATCGCTCAGGCCGCTGAGGCGCAGCAGATGGGGGATAACCAGTCCGACAAATCCAATCGCACCGGCCATCGCCACGCTGACGCCCACCAGCCAGCCCATCGCCAGCACCAGCAGATTGCGCCACAGCAGCAGTGGCAGGCCGAGCTGCCGCGCCGACACCTCCCCCAGCGCCAGCAGATTAAGCGTCCGGGCGCTGGCCAGCAGCGCCAGCGTCAACGGCAGCAGCGCCAGCATCATCCAGCCGTAGCGCCAGTCGATGCCGCTAAATCCCCCCATCATCCAGTACATCAGCTGGCGCAGATCGAGGCTGGTGCTAAAGTACACCGCCCACGTCATGATGGCGCTACAGATAATGCCGAGCGCCACGCCGGTCAGCAGCAGACGGCTGGCCGAGAGCTGACGATGGGCAAAATGCAGCAGGATCAGCGTGATCAGCAGCGCGCCCGCCATCGCTGCCAGCGCCAGGCTCCACAGTGCGCCGTTACCCAGCAGCACCGCCAGCACCAGGCCAATGCCGGCACCGTTCGATACGCCCAGCAGCCCGGGCTCCGCCAGCGGATTGTTGAACAGCGCCTGCATCACCACGCCGCAGACTGCCAGCGCCGCGCCCACCAGCAGCACCGCCAGGGTGCGCGGCAGGCGAAGCTGCCAGACGAACAGATCGCCGCTGGCAGAAAACCATTGCAGCGGAGAAATCCAGCTGTCGCCCGTGCACAGACTGAGCACCAGCAGCAGCAGCACTGCGGCAGTAAGCGCGCCGAGCCAGCGCCGGCTGCGACGGTCGGCCTGTTGGGCCAGCTGATCCAGCAGAGTCATAAGTAAGATTGGCTGAGAAAACAGAGATTTGATTGTAGAGAGATTACGCTAAAAAGAAAGCCGCGCCTGCAGCGTGGTGCCGGGATTGCGCGCATAAAAAAGGCCGCTGAGCGGCCTTTTTGTCATACTGAAATCAGTCAGCATCCTTGGGTGACGCGTTCTCCACGCGACTTTTCAACTTCTGCCCCGGACGGAATGTCACCACGCGGCGGGCGGTGATTGGAATATCTTCCCCCGTCTTCGGGTTACGGCCCGGACGCTGGTTTTTGTCACGCAGATCAAAATTACCAAATCCGGACAGTTTTACCTGTTCTCCGTTTTCCAACGCGCGGCGAACTTCTTCGAAAAAAAGCTCTACCAACTCTTTGGCATCGCGTTTGCTCAACCCGAGTTTTTCAAACAGGTACTCTGACATTTCAGCTTTTGTAAGCGCCATAGGTTCAATCCCTCAAGGTTGCCTGGAATCGCTCTTTTAATGCTGCAACGCATTTGGCAACGGTCGCAGCAATCTCCTCTTCTTCGAGTGTCCGGCTGGTATCCTGCAAAATCAGGCTAATCGCGAGGCTCTTTTCACCCTCGTTTACGCCCTTACCACGGTACACGTCAAACAAGTTTACGCCAACTACCTGATTTACGCCAACTTTCTTACACTCCGCGATGATATCTGCTGCGGGCACATTTTCAGCCACTACCACAGCGATGTCACGGCGGTTTGCCGGGAAGCGTGAGATCTCGCGCGCGTCAGGCAGGACGCGGTCTGCGACCTTATTCCAAAGCAGTTCAAACACTAAGGTGCGGCCGTTAAGATCCAGCTTACGTTCCAGCTCCGGATGAACCACCCCGATAAATCCGATTCGTTCGCCGGCTAAATAAATGCCTGCACTCTGTCCCGGATGCAGCGCCGGATTGGCTTCTGCACGGAACGAAATCGCGTCGGGTTTACCGGTCAAATCCAGCAGCGACTCTAAATCGCCTTTCAAATCATAGAAGTCAACCGTCTGGCGCGCCAGATCCCAGTGCTCTTCGTAGCGGTCACCGCTCAGCACGCCTGCCAGCATAAGATCCTGACGGATGCCGAGATCGGCCTGCGTATCAGGCACAAAGCGTAAACCGCTCTCAAACAGGCGCACGCGGCTCTGCTGACGGTTCTGGTTATACACCACGGCGCCGAGCAGACCGGTCCACAGCGACAGGCGCATTGCCGACATATCGCTGGAAATCGGGCTGGGCAGAATCAGCGCTTCTTCGCCCGGATGCAACAGCTGCTGCACTTTCGGATCGACAAAGCTGTAGGTAATCGCTTCCTGATAGCCTTTATCCACCAGCAGGTTTTTGGCACGCTTCAGAGACAGATCGGCTTCACGGTGCTGGGTCATCAGCAGGCTGGCTTTCACCGGCACATCCGGAATGTTGTTGTAGCCGTATACGCGCGCCACTTCTTCGACCAGGTCTTCTTCGATGGCCATATCGAAGCGCCAGCTCGGGGCGACGGCCTGCCATTCGCCGTTGCCGACGGTGACGTCACAGCCGAGACGGGTCAGGATATCGGTCACCTGCTCATCCGCAATGACGTGGCCAATCAGGCGGTCCAGCTTCTCACGGCGCAGCGTAATGGTGGCGCGCGCCGGCAGTTTGCTGGCATCGGTCTGATCAATAACCGGGCCGGCTTCGCCGCCGCAAATCGCCAGCAGCAGCTGAGTGGCTCGCTCCAGCGCCTTATGCTGCAGCGCCGGATCGACACCGCGCTCGTAGCGGTGGGAAGCATCGGTATGCAGACCATGACGACGCGCACGACCGGTGATCGCCAGCGGATCGAAGAACGCGCACTCAAACAATACATTCTGCGTCGCTTCGTTGACGCCGGAGTGCTCACCGCCGAAGATGCCACCCATCGCCAGCGCTTTGTGGTGATCCGCAATCACCAGCGTATCGCTGTGGAGGGTCGCTTCGCTGCCGTCGAGCAGCGTCAGGGTTTCCCCCTCTTTCGCCATGCGCACCACGATACCGCCGTCAATGCGGTCGAGATCGAAGGCGTGCATCGGCTGGCCGAGCTCCAGCAGCACGTAGTTAGTGATATCCACTACCGGATCGATCGAGCGGATACCGCAGCGGCGCAGTTTTTCGCGCATCCACAGCGGCGTTTCTGCTTTCACGTTTACGCCTTTTACCACGCGGCCCAGGTAGCGTGGGCAGGCATCGGTGGCGTCAACGCGAATCGGGAAGGTGTCGCTAATGGTGGCTTTAACCGGCTCGATGACCGGCGCCTGCAGCGGCAGGCCATTAATCACCGCCACGTCGCGCGCGATACCGATGATGCCCAGGCAGTCGGCACGGTTTGGCGTCACGCTGATTTCGATGGTGTTGTCATCCAGCTGCAGGTACTGGCGAATATCGGTGCCCACCGGCGCATCGGCTGGCAGCTCGATAATACCGTTGTGATCGTCAGAAATCCCCAGCTCGGAGAACGAGCACAGCATGCCTTCTGACGGCTCACCGCGCAGTTTTGCCGCTTTGATTTTGAAATCACCCGGCAGCACGGCACCGACGGTCGCCACGGCCACTTTCAGGCCCTGACGGCAGTTTGGCGCGCCGCAGACGATATCCAGCAGGCGTTCGCCACCAACGTTGATTTTGGTGACGCGCAGCTTGTCGGCGTTCGGGTGCTGGCCGCACTCCACCACTTCACCCACCACAACGCCATGAAACACGCCTGCCACCGGGTCGACGCCGTCGACTTCCAGACCGGCCATGGTGATTTGCTCAGACAGCGCGGCGCTGTCCAGGGCTGGATTTACCCATTCGCGTAACCAGAGTTCACTGAATTTCATTGGATAACCTGCCCTTATTTAAATTGTTTGAGGAAACGTAAATCGTTTTCGAAGAAGGCGCGCAGATCGGTCACACCGTAGCGCAGCATGGTCAGACGCTCCATGCCCATACCGAAGGCGAAGCCGGAGTAGATTTCCGGATCGATGCCCACGTTGCGCAGTACGTTCGGATGCACCATGCCGCAACCCAGTACTTCCAGCCATTTGCCGTTTTTACCCATCACGTCTACTTCCGCTGACGGTTCGGTGAACGGGAAATAGGACGGGCGGAAGCGAATCTGCAGGTTCTCTTCGAAGAAGTTGTTCAGGAAGTCATGCAGCGTGCCTTTCAGATTGGTGAAGCTGATGTCTTTATCGACAATCAGACCTTCCATCTGATGGAACATCGGGGTGTGCGTCTGATCGTAATCGTTACGGTAAACGCGGCCCGGCGCGATGATACGAATCGGCGGCTGCTGATTTTTCATGGTGCGGATCTGCACGCCGGAGGTCTGGGTGCGCAGCAGGCGCGTGGCATCGAACCAAAAGGTGTCGTGATCGGCGCGCGCCGGGTGATGGCCCGGAATATTCAGCGCATCAAAGTTGTGATAATCGTCTTCAATTTCCGGACCGGTCGCCACCGCGAAACCCAACTCGCCGAAAAAGGTTTCGATACGATCGATGGTGCGGGTCACCGGATGCAGACCGCCGTTCTCGATACGGCGTCCCGGCAGCGACACGTCAATAGTCTCAGCCGCCAGGCGGGCATTCAGCGCCGCGCTTTCCAGCGTATCTTTACGCGCGTTGAGACGGTCCTGTACCTGCTGTTTGGCGTCGTTGATGACCGCACCGGCCGCCGGACGCTCTTCCGCCGGCAGTTCACGCAGGGTGGTCATTTGCAGCGTCAGGTGCCCTTTTTTACCCAGAAATTCGACGCGCACGGCGTCCAGGGCGGCGATATCCGACGCCTCGTCGATGGCGGCCGTGGCACGGGCCACCAGGTCTGCGAGTTGGGACATGATTTCCTCTTCTTCCAGCCGGGCTGGTCAGTTCTCGTTGGGATCGTGCGATCCGATTAAGTGTCGCCGGAAACAAAAAAGCCTCCACGAGGGAGGCTTTCAGCGCGATTTTTCGTTTCTTTTCTTATGCGCAAAAGCCCCTGACGATCAGGCGCTAAAGTAAAAAAAGAAACGGAAAATAGCAGCGTGCATGCTTGCGTTACCTTGTCTTGATAGAAACCGCACTATTGAAATGCCCTGCGGCTAAAATGTCAATCATTTGCGTGGGTTGCAGGCAATAAAAAAGGGAGCAAGCTCCCTTTTTTACCTGACTTACGCCAGAGCTGATTTTGCTTTTTCAACCAGTGCAGTGAATGCCACTTTGTCGAATACAGCGATGTCAGCGAGGATTTTACGGTCGATTTCAATGGACGCTTTTTTCAGGCCATTGATGAAACGGCTGTAAGAGATACCGTTCTGACGCGCCGCAGCGTTGATACGTGCGATCCACAGCTGACGGAACTGACGCTTACGCTGACGACGGTCGCGGTAAGCATACTGACCAGCTTTGATAACAGCCTGGAAGGCAACGCGGTAAACACGTGAACGTGCACCATAGTAGCCTTTAGCTTGTTTTAAGATTTTCTTGTGACGTGCGCGAGCAATTACACCACGTTTTACGCGAGCCATGTGAGCTCTCCTATATCATATTCTGTGATTTCCCCATCATCTTTCGTGCCGCAGTGGCGTTGGCTGCCTTCATTCATCCCGGTCACTTACTGATGTAAGCTTCGGGATTCATTCCGTTGCCGCCTGACTGCAACCCGAAATCTATCGGGGAATTAAAAAAGGGTTAACTTATGCGTACGGCAGGCAGGCAACAACCAGACCCAGATCGCCTTTAGACACCATGCCTTTTGGACGCAGGTGACGTTTACGCTTAGTAGACTTTTTAGTCAGAATATGACGCAGGTTTGCGTGCTTACGCTTGAAGCCGCCAGAAGCGGTCTTCTTGAAGCGCTTTGCGGCGCCACGTACAGTTTTAATCTTTGGCATTTTTACAAATATCCACTTCGCATTGTTAATAAAATGAACCAGACAGGCGAATAAAAATCCGCGCAGCGCGAACGCTACGCGGCATTATTACTTGAAAGCCTACTGTTTCTTCTTAGGTGCGAGCACCATAATCATCTGGCGGCCTTCGATCTTCGTCGGGAAGGATTCGACCACTGCCAGTTCATTCAGATCTTCTTTCACGCGGTTAAGCACTTCCATACCGATCTGTTGGTGCGCCATCTCACGACCACGGAAACGCAGCGTGATTTTGGCTTTATCGCCCTCTTCCAGAAAACGAATCAGGCTGCGGAGTTTTACCTGATAGTCGCCTTCATCGGTACCAGGACGGAATTTGATTTCCTTAACCTGGATAACTTTTTGCTTCTTCTTCTGTTCCTTAGAAGATTTGCTCTTTTCATAAAGGAACTTGCCGTAATCCATAATGCGGCAAACCGGCGGTTCGGCGTTCGGGCTAATTTCAACTAAATCTACGCCAGCTTCTTCTGCTTTCTCAATCGCTTCGCGCAGTGAGACAATGCCAAGTTGCTCGCCGTCTACGCCAGTTAAGCGCACTTCGGTGGCACGGATTTCGCCGTTGATACGGTTCGGACGCGTCGGTTGTACTCGTTTTCCGCCTTTAATAACCTTATTCCTCTAATTGGTGAAGATGTCGGCTGCGAATCTCTTGTTGCAGCTTCTCAACAAACACATCTACGTCCATGCTCCCGAGGTCTTTACCACGGCGGGTGCGCACGGCAACCTTGCCTGCTTCCACCTCTTTCTCACCGCAGACCAGCATGTAAGGGACGCGACGTAATGTGTGCTCGCGGATTTTAAAGCCTATCTTCTCGTTTCTCAAGTCTGCTTTGACACGAATGCCAGCATTCTGCAATTTCTTCGTCAATTCACTGACATATTCTGCCTGGCCGTCGGTGATATTCATCACCACTGCCTGTACCGGCGCCAGCCAGCTCGGGAAGAAACCGGCGAACTCTTCGGTCAGAATTCCGATGAAGCGCTCCATCGAACCCAGAATCGCACGGTGAATCATCACTGGCGTCTGACGATCGTTGGTTTCGCCCACGTAGGTGGCGTCCAGACGTTTCGGCAGGGAGAAGTCTAGCTGAACGGTGCCGCACTGCCAGGCGCGGTCGAGACAATCGTGCAGCGTAAACTCAATTTTCGGGCCGTAGAAGGCGCCTTCACCCGGCTGATATTCGAACGGAATGTTGTTCTCTTTCAGCGCTTCGGCGAGGTCCACTTCGGCACGATCCCACATCTCATCGCTGCCAATGCGCTTCTCAGGGCGCGTCGACAGTTTCACCACGATTTTTTCAAAACCGAAGGTGCTGTACATGTCATAGACCATGCGGATGCAGCTGTTCACTTCATCACGCACCTGATCTTCAGTACAGAAGATGTGGGCGTCATCCTGGGTAAAGCCGCGCACGCGCATCAGACCGTGCAGCGCACCTGACGGTTCGTTACGGTGACAGCTACCGAACTCCGCCATACGCAGCGGCAGGTCGCGGTACGATTTCAGACCCTGGTTAAAGATCTGCACGTGACCCGGACAGTTCATCGGTTTGATGCAGTATTCACGGTTCTCGGAAGAGGTGGTGAACATCGCTTCTTTGTAGTTTTCCCAGTGCCCGGTTTTTTCCCACAGCACGCGGTCCATCATGAACGGACCTTTCACTTCCTGGTAGTCGTACTCTTTCAGCTTGGTGCGCACAAACACTTCCAGCTCGCGGAAGATGGTCCAGCCGTCATTGTGCCAGAATACCATACCCGGTGCTTCTTCCTGCATATGGTAGAGATCGAGCTGCTTACCGATTTTACGGTGATCGCGCTTCGCGGCCTCTTCCAGGCGCTGCAGATACGCCGCCAGCTGTTTCTTGTCTGCCCAGGCCGTACCGTAAATACGCTGCAGCATTTTGTTGTCGCTGTTGCCGCGCCAGTAGGCTCCGGAGATTTTCTGCAGTTTAAAATGATGGCAGAAACGCATATTCGGCACGTGTGGACCGCGGCACATGTCGATGTATTCTTCATGGTGATACAGGCCAGGACGATCGTCATGGCTGATGTTTTCGTCGAGAATAGTGGTTTTGTAGCTTTCGCCCCGCGCGGCAAACACGTCACGCGCTTCCTGCCAGCTCACCTTCTTCTTCACGACGTCGTAATTGGTCTCAGCCAGCTGGTGCATGCGCTTTTCCAGCAGCTCAAGATCTTCCTGGGTCAGTGTATGGTCGAGATCGACATCATAATAGAAGCCGTTATCGATAACCGGACCGATGGCCATTTTGGTATTCGGCCACAGCTGTTTGATCGCATGCCCTAACAGGTGCGCACAGGAGTGACGAATAATTTCCAGACCGGCTTCATCTTTCGCGGTGATGATGGCGACCTGCGCATCGCTGGTGATCGGATCAACCGCATCCACCAGTTCGCCATTGACGCGACCGGCAATGCAGGCTTTCGCCAGACCCGGACCGATATCCAGCGCAATGTCCATCACGCTGACCGGACGGTCAAATACGCGCTGGCTGCCATCAGGAAGAGTAATTACTGGCATTTCATATCCTTAATTGCAGTGGTAAGCCACACGAAAGCCTACATGCAACACTGAGTTTTGTTTGGTTAACCTGGCGCGATGTCAGACCCACACTGTCGGAATGACGCCAGGCGCGTAAAGCGGCAACGATGATAACAGCTTTCCGCAGTGAGCAAAACCCGCGAAGAAATGCGCTAAGCCAAAGAGAGATCAAAAAAAACCGCCGCGCGGCACAGGCCGGGCGACGGTATAACAATGCGCTCTGGTTTACATCGCGTAAGAGAGCTGGACCGTGGTTTTGGTGTCGGTACGGTCTGGCGCAGATTCTGGCGGATTGTTATTCCAGGTAACGTTGTAGCCCAGTTTCAGCGCAAAGTGGTCGTTGATCGCCACCTGCAGTGCGGTTTCGGAGTTCAGCGTGGTGTCTTCACCAAAGCTGCTCAGCACCGACACACCCTGGATGAATTTGGTGGTGTCAGTCAGCTGCCACTGATAGCTCAGCGCGCCGTAGCCCAGTGCTTTGGTTTCGTGGCCGCCATCGTGGAAGTCATCGTAACGTACACCCGGACCAAATTCAGCACGCAGCGAGTGCACCGGACCGTTGAGGATCTGACGACCGTAACCGGCGGTCAGGACATCGCGTGAATCATAACCGTTCAGGCGGTCGCTCAGCCAGCTCGCCTGACCGAACAGGTAGTCAGCGCTGTTGAGGTTATAACGGCTACGGCCACCGATGTTATAGGTTTCCGACGAGCGCTCATCGTTGGATGAGGTATTCGCGGCGTTACCCCACAGGCTGTAAGCCGTTGAGGTCTGATACCAGGTCATGCTGGTTGACGCGGTCAGCGATGAGCTGGTGGTGTTACCAGTCTGCGCCAGGTAACCGGCTGACGCGGTGCCTTCAAACGGTTTTTTTGCCGTAGAAGGGTCATCCATTGAGGTGAAGACAGCGTTATCTGCAAAGGCCTGGTGACAAAATGCTCCGGCGGAGAGCAACAAAACAGCGGACAGCTTATTGAAGGCTTTCATTAAAAGGTAACCCGTACGACAGTTGAAAAAGAGATGAGTCTGGAGAATTTTCCCGGGCAATCAATGCAATTTACGGTAAGTTTTGTAAAAAAGTATGAAAGCACCAGAATCGCCAGGTTTTGCGCTGGCACCGCGTGTGGATTGGGAATCTTCCCATTTCCGGCGCGCATTATAGGCGGCAAATAACCAAATAACAGCTTAAATGCTACAAGAATTTTCTGCCGACCCTGACAGGACTTTACGCTGTGCGCCGCCGGGCGATTGTGCAGAATTCGCTCTATCGCAGGCGCTGGTCTACGCTGAAATCTGTTCGATAACAATGAGGTGAAAAGATGAGCGATCATGATCTCAAGCGTTACGTTGTCACCTTCCGTTATCAGGAAAGGGGTCTTGGCGATCTGCAGGCGCTGAATAGCGCGATGGTTAACGGTGGTTACAGCACCACGTTACACGATGCGGACGGCCATCCGCACGAGCTGGGCACCAACAGCTTTGGCATTGTCAGTGCGCTGGAGGAGCAGGCGCTGGCGGAACACGCCGCCGGGCTGGCGGCAGTGGCGCTTGATCAGCAGCCGGACGCTGACGTCACCACGCTGGAGGCGTTTCTCAAAGCGCAAGCCTGACGCAATCCGCAAATTGCGCATTGCCGCTGGAGTTGTGCAAGTTTTGCGCGTTACAATCGACCTTACGCAGCGAATAAAGAGGATTACCCGATGTGGTCAGCCATTAGTCGTCTGTTAAGCGAGTACGCCGGCGATGCCGAAATCACCGAACGTCATGAGTTGCCCGGTGGCGATATTCATCCGGCGTGGCGCCTGCGCTACGGTGAGCTGGAGGTGTTCGTCAAATGCAACACGCGCGACATGCTGACGCTGTTCAGCTGGGAAGCCGACCAGCTTGATCTGCTGGCGCGTACCCACACGGTGCGCGTGCCGAAGGTCTACGGCGTCGGTAACGATCGTGACACCAGCTTTCTGCTGCTGGAATACATTCTCCCGCAGCCACTCGACGCCCAAAGCGCATTCCAGCTCGGCCAGCAGCTGGCCCATCTGCACCAGTGGAGCGAGCAACCGCAGTTTGGTCTCGACTTCGACAACAACATTACCACCACGCCGCAACCCAACAGCTGGTTACGCAAATGGTCGGTGTTTTTCGCCGAACAGCGCATCGGCTGGCAGCTGCAGCTGGCGGCGGAGAAAGGCGTGCACTACGGTGACATGGAGCTGATCGTGGATTGCGTGCAGCGCAGCCTCGCTAATCACCATCCGCAACCGTCGTTACTGCATGGTGATTTGTGGCCAGCCAACTGCGCCGGCAGCGCCAGCGGCCCGTGGCTGTTCGATCCCGCCTGCTACTGGGGCGATCGCGAATGCGACCTGGCGATGCTCAGCTATTACGCCGATCTGCCGCGCCAGATTTACGAAGGGTATCATGCGGTGTGGCCGCTGCCGGAAGGCTTCTCGCAGCGTCAGCCGGTGTATCAGCTCTACTATCTGCTCAACCGCGCCAACGTCTTTGGCGGCAACTGGGCCGGCGAAGCGCAGTTCGCTATCGGCCAGTTGCTGGAGGAGGATGCGCTGGGCCAGCGCCAGGTCAGACCGGCCTGACGCCTTACAGCATGCCGAGCAGTTTCAACACGAAGTAACCGGCCACGGCGATGATCACCGGCAGAATATACAGCGGAAAAATCTGCAGCAAAATGGTGTGGCGCGGCACATGGATTTTCTCTTCCAGCTGCGCCCGCGTGCGCCCTTCGCTGCCCTTCGCCTGTTCCAGGATCATCTGGTCTTCAATGCCTTCTTTGATATGGCGCGCCTGACGCCACATGCGTGCGCCCGAGGCCTGCAAAGCGATGCCCACGAATATCAGGATATAGATCAGCCAGAAGCCAATATTGGCCCCGCCGTTGAATTCCGGCACCGGCGAATTGTTCCAGAACACATTGAGAAACGGCGTGTTGAACTTAATCATATCCACCATCACATGCACGAAGTCGAGCATCACGGCGTCGATGCCGGGCTGCTTTTCGCTGTGTTTAAACATGAAGCCTAAGATGGAGATAAGGGTGGATAACAGCGCCGGAATAAAAATCACCCAGCCAGCCACTCGCTTGAGGATGGCGATGCGGCCAGCCTGTTGATACGTCATGGTGTCTTCCCTTCACAAACAGTAGTTTTGCCCTAAGTCTACCTGCACTACAGCAAATTTTCCTGAAAAATGCGTAACCTGCCGTAAGTCGGTTTTCGCCGCCGCCCATGTTAAGGTAGGGCAAACTGTCAATGGAGCTGTTGTATGACCTATCGTCGCCCTGTGCTGGCCGCTATTTTTGATATGGATGGCTTACTGATTGATTCTGAACCGCTATGGGATCGCGCCGAGCTGGAGGTGTTTGCCAGCCTGAATGTGGATATTAGCCGCCGCCACGAGTTGCCGGATACGCTCGGCCTGCGCATCGATCAAACCGTACGCATGTGGTACGAGGCGCTGCCGTGGAACGGACCGGATCAGGCCGAAGTCACTCAGCGCATTATTGCCCGCGCGCTGGCGCTGGTCGAAGAAACGCGGCCGCTGTTGCCCGGCGTAGAGCAGGCGCTGCAGCTGTGTCAGCAACAGGGACTGGCGATTGCGCTGGCCTCGGCGTCTCCGCTGGCGATGCTGGAACGCGTGCTGGAGATGTTCAATCTTCGTCACTACTTTAGCGCCCTCGCCTCGGCTGCAGCGCTGCCTTACAGCAAACCGCATCCGCAGGTGTATCTGGATGCTGCGGCAAAGCTGGGGGTTGATCCGCTCAACTGCGTGGCGCTGGAAGACTCGTTCAACGGCATGATCGCCAGCAAAGCCGCGCGCATGCGTTCCATTGTGGTGCCTGCCGCCGAACATCGCCGCGATGCGCGCTGGGCACTGGCCAATGTGCAACTGGAAAACCTGACGCAGCTGCAGGCGGAACATCTGTTTAACTGATCGCTGTGCATTGCGCGTTACGCCTGGCTGATGTTTCGCCCGGTTGCCAGGTGCAAAAGTAAGCCAGACCGTTAATTTCCCGCGCTTTTTTCAGGCGCGGGTCAGCAAAAAATTCACTCTTCGTTACAGCGTCACCGTTCTCATTTACTGGATAAATCCCTATACTGGATGCATCGACAGTTTTTGCAGCCAGGTTCCATCATGACGGCCGAAGGCCATATCATTTTTGCCATCGCCAGTGCGATATTTGCCAAACGCGCCGAACTGACGCCGGTGATGACCAGTGCCGACTGGTGGCATCTGGTGCCGGCTGCGCTGCTGACCTGCCTGCTGCCGGATATCGATCACCCTAAATCGGTGCTGGGCCAGCGGCTAAAGTGGCTGTCGCAGCCAATAGCCCGCGCTTTTGGCCATCGCGGCTTTACCCATAGCCTGCTGGCGGTGGCGGTCAGCCTGTGGCTGTTTCAGATTAACGTGCCGGCTGACTGGTTCCTGCCAGCGGATGTCCTGCAGGGCATGACGCTCGGCTATCTGAGCCACATTGTCGCCGATATGCTGACGCCCGCCGGCGTGCCGCTGCTGTGGCCGTGCCGCTGGCGCTTTCGCCTGCCTATCCTCAACAGCCAGCAAGGCAATCAGCTGGAGCGCGCGCTGTGCCTCGCTCTGGTGGGTTATGCGCTGTGGTTTCCGCCCGGCATGCCGTCGTTTGGCGCCAACGGCTGGCCGGAGCAGCTGTTCAATAATCTGCAGAACGGCATTGGCCGGCTGGTGAACGGCAGTACGCGCTGAAGTGTTTTTCCTTCTGCCAGCGATTGCTGAAATAATCGCCTTAAATTCCATTTAGTTATAACCCAGACGATTTAGATATATTGTTCCCGCAGGGCCAACTGGTACCATGCCGCGACAGTTACAGAGGATCCCTCTGCTATTTTCGGTTACGCGGCGCGATCGCGTGGCGACCTTCAGGAGTTAACAATGAATATTCCTCTGATCATCAATATCGTGGCATTTGTCGCGCTGCTGATTGCGTTAAACCGCGTCGGCAACCAGAGCTGGAGCCTGTCGAAGCGCGTGCTGACCGGCCTGGTGCTGGGGGTGATCTTTGGCCTGGCACTGCAGGCCATTTATGGCGAAAACAGCCCGGTGGTGAAAGAGTCGATTGGCTGGTTCAACATCGTCGGCAACGGCTATGTTCAGCTGCTGCAGATGATTGTCATGCCACTGGTGTTTGCCTCAATCCTCAGTGCCGTGGCGCGGCTGCATAACGCCTCGTCGCTGGGCAAAATCAGCGTGCTGACCATCGGCGTGCTGCTGTTTACCACCGCCATTTCCGCGCTGGTGGGCGTGCTGGTGACCGGCCTGTTCCACCTCAGCGCCGAGGGACTGGTACAGGGCGCGCAGGAAACCGCGCGTCTGAGCGCCATCCAGAGCAACTACGTTGGTAAAGTCGCGGATCTGAGTACGCCGCAGCTGCTGCTCTCCTTTATCCCGAAAAACCCGTTTGCCGATCTGGCCGGTGCCAATCCTACGTCGATCATCAGCGTAGTGATTTTCGCCGCGTTCCTCGGCGTGGCGGCGCTGCAGCTGCTGAAAGATGACAAAGCCAAAGGCGAGCGCGTGCTGGTGGCGATTGATACCCTGCAATCCTGGGTGATGAAGCTGGTCCGTCTGATCATGAAGCTGACGCCGTACGGCGTGCTGGCGCTGATGACCAAAGTGGTTGCCGGTTCCAACCTGCAGGACATCATCAAGCTGGGCGGTTTTGTGGTGGCCTCGTATCTCGGCCTCGCGATCATGTTTGGCGTTCACGCGCTGCTGCTGTCGATCAACGGTATCAACCCGCTGCGCTTCTTCCGTAAAGTCTGGCCGGTGATTACTTTTGCCTTCACCAGCCGTTCCAGCGCCGCCAGTATTCCGCTGAACGTGGAGACGCAGACGCGTCGTCTGGGCGTACCGGAATCCATCGCCAGCTTCTCGGCCTCATTTGGCGCGACCATCGGCCAGAACGGCTGTGCCGGCCTCTATCCCACCATGCTGGCGGTGATGGTAGCGCCGACCGTGGGTATCAACCCGTTTGACCCGGTATGGATCGCCACGCTGGTCGGTATTGTCACGCTGAGCTCAGCCGGTGTGGCGGGCGTCGGTGGCGGCGCGACCTTTGCCGCGCTGATCGTCCTGCCGGCGATGGGACTGCCGGTCACGCTGGTGGCATTGCTGATCTCCATCGAACCGCTGATTGATATGGGCCGTACCGCGCTCAACGTTAACGGCTCGATGACCGCCGGTTCACTGACCAGCCGCTGGCTGGGTTTGACCGACAAAAAAGTGCTGGAGAGCGACGAACACGCGGAACTGGCGCACCGCTAATTAACCCGTTTTCCCGTAACGGCAGGCCGCCAAGCCTGCCGTTTTTTTTTGCCGTTTTCTGCACTTTTTTCCGCAATCATGGCGCTAACGTCAGGAAAGCGTTAAGCATGGTAAACGGAGGCAAAATCGACGGTTTTTTGCTTGAGTTTGCGCGCTGAAAGGCGAATGCTGCGGGGAGTTACCGCAGGAGAACCCCCATGAGAAACGTTATCGCCTCAATGCTGGCGTTAACCCTGATAACGCCAACTGTAAGTTTTGCTCATCCGTATGGCTGGGGTCCGGGACCCGGCCCGCACTGGGGTGGTCCGGGACCCCGCTGGGGCCATCCCGGACCGCTGCGTTTTCTGCCGGAGGCCGCAACCGCCGTGCTGATTGGCGGACTGACCTACTACCTGCTGAACGGTAGCTACTACCAGCGGCAGGGCGACACCTACGTGGTGGTCCAGCCACCGGATGGCCCACCGGCCAGCGCCATGCGCGTTCTGGATTACAACGGCAAACGCTATTACGTGCAGGATGGTCACTACTATCAGCGCGAGATCAGCGGCAGCTACATTGAGGTGCCGCGGCCGTATGGGCTGTAAGCGCACAAAGAAAAACGGCCCGTCTGAGACGGGCCGTTTGTTATTCTGCTGCCGTTACTGCGCGGCTTGCGGATCGGTATCGTAATCCTTACAGCTCTGGAAGCCGTAGTTCATGACGCGACCGGTGTCGTTATAGCTCACAAAGTAAGTCTGCTGTTTGCCATCACGCTCACCAATCACGTAGGTCTGGCAGGTACCCCGTGCGTGAACCATGGTGATCTCGGTTGACGCCGGTCCGGCAATCTGGCGCACCTGTTCACGCGTCATGCCTTTTTTCACATCCTTCACCACAGGCTTAGTCACGTAGCTTTCCGCACGATCGTAAGTTGTACAACCAGACAGGGCTGCCAGCGTCATAGCGGCAGCGATACATCCCAGCACTTTATTCATCTTGTTGTTCCTCATACTTTGTCCATGTCCCACTAAGCCTGGAACATAATTCCAGATTTATCAACTCAATGGCGGTGCTTTCGGTCGGTTCTGAAGCGTCAGGATTACGTAAAGATGCTGTGTTGCCGTCACCGGCTCCGTATAATCGCGGCGCAAGATACATCTTAAAGCCAAAAATAACACAGAGGATCAATGACACCTGCACACCCTAACCGGCTGGTTTATGCCATCACGCTCGGCCTGCTCGCCGCGCTCGGGCCGCTTTGTATCGATCTCTATCTGCCCGCCCTGCCTGAACTGGCGCGCGACCTCGGTAGCGAAACCGCCACCGCCCAGCTAAGTCTGACCGCCGGTCTGCTGGGGCTGGGCGCCGGTCAGCTGCTGTTTGGTCCGATGAGCGATAAGTTTGGTCGTATTCGTCCGCTGCTGCTGTCGCTGGCGCTGCTGTTCATCGCCTCGATTGGCTGTGCGCTGGCGAAGGATATTCACGCTCTGCTGGTGGCACGCCTGTTTGAAGGGCTGGCCGGTGCCGGCGGCGCGGTGCTGTCGCGTGCTATTGCCCGCGATATGTATAGCGGCCATGAGCTGACGCGCTTTTTTGCCCTGCTGATGCTGGTGAATGGCCTGGCGCCGATTGGTGCGCCGGTGCTGGGCGGTGCGCTGATGACGGTGCTGAACTGGCGCGGCATCTTTGTAGTGCTGGGCGCGATTGCCGTGCTGCTGATTCTGCTGGCGCGCTGGAAGCTGCGCGAAACCCTGCCGGCCGAACGCCGTAGCCAGGGATCGATCCTCTCCGCCTGGGCGGCGCTCGGCCAGGTCATCACCCACCGGCCGTTTATGGGCTTCTGCCTGACGCAGGGCTTCATGATGTCCGGCATGTTTGCTTATATCGGCGCCTCGCCGTTTGTGCTGCAGCAGATTTACGGCCTGTCACCGCAGGCGTTCAGCTTGTGCTTTGCGGCGAACGGTATTGGCCTGGTGATTGCTTCCCAGACCAGCGCCCGGCTCTGTCCGCTGTGGGGCGAATATCGCGTGCTGAAGGGCGGCCTGACGCTGGCGTTTGTCGCCTCCAGCTGCCTGCTACTGGCCGGCGTGAGCGGCGCGCCGCTGCCGCTGGTGCTGGTGGCGCTGTTCTTCACCATCGCCAGTAACGGCGTGATCGCCACCACCGCGTCATCGCTGGCGATGCAGAGCCAGGGCCACCGCGCCGGCAGCGCCTCGGCGGTAATCGGTGTTGCGATGTTCTCGCTCGGCGCGCTCAGCGTACCGATCACCGGCCTTGGCGGCACCTCGGTAATCAGCATGACGGCCACCATCTTTGGCTGCTTTATGCTGGCCATCGTGATGTTCATGCTGCTGGCGCAGAAACCAAAAAGCGCCTGAATTGCCAACAGAAACACCGGACAACAAGCCGTTCGGCTTGTTGTTTTTCTGCGGAGGCGTTAGCTTTAGCACATGATTCGCATTGTGCCGTCAGGCTACCGACTTGAGGAGAGGTTCATGTCACTGCAGCAGGAAATCATTCAGGCCCTGGGTGTTAAACCGGTTATCGACCCGCAGCAGGAGATCCGCGTCAGCGTCGATTTTCTGAAGTCCTATCTGAAAGCCCATCCGTTTATCAAAACCCTGGTGCTCGGCATCAGCGGCGGTCAGGACTCAACGCTGACCGGCAAGCTGGCGCAGACTGCCATTACTGAACTGCGTGAAGAGACCGGCGATCACGACTACAGCTTTATCGCCGTGCGCCTGCCATATGGCGTGCAGGCTGACGAGCAGGATTGCCAGGATGCGCTGGCATTTATCCAGCCGGATCGCACGCTGGTGGTCAACATCAAAGAAGCGGTACTGGCCAGCGAGCGCGCGCTGCAGGAGGCGGGCATTGCCCTGTCGGATTTTGTGCGCGGCAACGAGAAAGCGCGCGAACGCATGAAAGCCCAGTACAGCATTGCCGGCATGACCAAAGGCGTCGTGGTCGGCACCGATCACGCCGCAGAAGCAGTGACCGGCTTCTTTACCAAGTACGGCGACGGCGGCAGCGACATTAACCCGATTTTCCGCCTCAACAAGGGCCAGGGCAAACAGCTGCTGAAAGCGCTCGGCTGCCCGGAACACCTCTATCTCAAGCACCCCACCGCCGATCTGGAGGACGATCGTCCCGGTCTGCAGGATGAAGTCGCGCTGGGCGTGACCTATCAGCAGATTGATGATTTCCTCGAAGGCAAAACCATCGACGCCGACGCGGCGAAAATCATTGAAGGCTGGTATACCAAAACCGAGCATAAACGTCGTCCGCCGATCACCGTGTTCGACGATTTCTGGAAGAAGTAATCCCCTGCGGCTTCCCGCTCCCCCGGCGGGAAGCCAGCCTCTTCACGTCCCCGCTGGCGGGAAAACGCGCACGCTGATATACTGTATGCACAACCAGTAAGCGGAGCGTTCTTTGGTCAGACGAGCAAACCGCCATCGCCTCGAATTTGATGCGGCGGCTATCTATCAATATCCCGAACATCTGCGTCAGTGGCTGGAAGGCTTGCCTAATCAGCCGGGCGTTTACACTTTCCACGGTGATAACGACAACCTGCCGCTGTACATCGGCAAGAGTATCAACCTGCGCAGCCGGGTGATGGCCCATTTTCGCACGGCGGATGAAGCCAGTATGCTGCGCCAGGCGCGACGCGTCAGCTGGATCCCCACC
This sequence comes from Type-C symbiont of Plautia stali, assembly GCF_059730935.1. Lineage (NCBI taxonomy): Bacteria > Pseudomonadati > Pseudomonadota > Gammaproteobacteria > Enterobacterales > Enterobacteriaceae > Type-C symbiont of Plautia stali. Next base: position 2,392,331 of record NZ_AP035923.1, read on the forward strand.
GCCGGGGACGTGGGCGCACAGCTGCTCGAAGCGCAGATGATCAAAACGCAGCAGCCACTGTTCAATAAGCGCCTGCGCAAAAACCGCCAGCTGTGCTCGCTGCAGCTGGGCGACGGCGCACCGCAGGTGGTGTACGCACGCGATCTCGATTTCTCCTCCTCGCCTGACCTGTACGGGTTATTCCGCAGCCGCTTTGCCGCGTTAGAGAAGCTGAAAAGCCTTGCCGATGAGCTGCGCCTGTGTCACGGCCTGCTGGGATTAGAGCGCCTGCAGCCGGGACGCGGCTGTTTCCGCGCGGCGCTTAAACGCTGTGCCGGTGCCTGCTGCGGGGCGGAACCGCTGGCGGCGCATCAGGAGCGCCTGCTGGCAGGGCTGGAGCAGCTGCGCGTGGTGTGCTGGCCGTGGCAGGGCCCGGTGGGTATGGTGGAGCGCGGGACGGAGATGACGCAGATTCACGTCATCGATCACTGGTTCTGGCTGGGATCGGTCAGCAGTGAGCAGGAAGCGCGTCAGCTGCAGCGGGCGCGTCACGGCTTCGACCATGATGGCTACAAAATTCTCTGCCGCCCACTGCTGTCCGGCGTTTATCCGCTGATCGAGCTGTAACGCAAAACCGCCGACGCTGCCCAAAGCACAGTGTGCCATGGACAACGTCGGCGGTCTCAAACCGGTGAGCTAAACGGCTTATTCGCCATCAGCCGGCGGTGGCGGCATTTTACCGTCATGCGGGCCTTTTTCTGTCAGACGTTTCTCAAAGTTAGCGTTGTACTGCTTCTTCTGGTCTGGCGTCAGCACGTTATAGATCTTGTTCTGGGTTTCCAGCATCTTCAGCGCATGCTCTTTCGCATTGGCGCTCATTTTGTCTGCCTGCGCTTCTGCTTTGGCACGGTCAAAGGTGTCGGATGCAATGATGCTGTGGTTAGCACGACGCTCTTCCAGCGATGGACGCTTCATGTCTTTGTGGCTGTCACGCAGGATGTCGCGAATCTGGGCTTTCTGCGCGTCGGTCAGGTTGAGGTCTTTGAACATCATGTCCATGCCGTGGTGGCGCATCGGCTTGTGCATCGGTTTTTCACTGCCCGCTGGCGGCGGCGTCAGGTTGTCAGCCGCAGCATGGACGATATTGGCGGCGCCGAAAGCCATTGCGGTAGCCAGAAACAGGGAGGTCAGTTTACGCATAATATTGTCCTTACTTTTCAGTTTAATGACGACAGCCTGTGTCGCGTCTTCGGAAACAAGCATACGACGCTGAACGTCAACTACTCAGAGGCTGAGTAAAGCCCTGCAAGCATAAAAGACAGATATCGGGCAATCATGGAGAGATTGCGAAGAAATGCGTGAGGAATTGCAAAAGAGTATGACGATCAAGGGGAAAGCGCAGGAATTAAGGAGGAGTGTAATGGCTTTGTCGGTTTTGCGGAAGGGAAAATGTCGTTAATTTGGGCACGTTCTCTGCTCACCCGTGACCTCTCCCGTCACAGGGAGAGGAGGGATTGCCGGGTAAAGCTTTCGATTACAACTCCAGCGCCTGGGTCTGCTCACTCTCCTCCACCAGCATCAGCCCGGCGCGCAGGCCCGGTGCCACGTTGGGATTGGGGAACAGCACATATTCACGCGCCTGCTGCACGTAATAGCGCCGCTCACCCTCTTCCGCCAGCAGCGTGCCCTGCGGGAAAGCCGTGAAGTTGAGAGTTTCCGGGCCCATATGCAGAACAAACTGCTCGCCGTGCCGGGTGATTTGCTGCGCTACGCGATAATGGCGCGGCGTCTCGCTCACCGCCGGCAGCGCCTCACCGTACAGCAGCGCCGCCAGCGCACGCTGCACGCCGCTGAACTGAGTAAGATCGTTCTCGCCAAACGGCAGCGCCTTTCCCAGCTCCAGCGTACAGCTGGCAGCGGCGTAGTGTTCACAGCTGAAGTGGGTAAAAGTGCCGCCCGGCGCACGGTGAAACACCAGCGCCTCCAGCTCGGCCGCTGCCAGCCAGTGTAAAAAATCCGCTGGCCACGGCTGGCTGTTGAGCGGCATCACGCCAAAGCGCGTATGCCACGAACCGCGAATCGCGGTGTGCAAATCGAGATGCCAGCGAATTTCGTGATCGAGACACTCGCACCAGAAGTTTTCCAGCGCCTGCTCCAGTTGCAGCGCGCGCTGCGCCTCCGGTACGTCGGCCACCTGTTGCCAGCGTCCACCGAACAGCCGGTTGATATCATAATGCTGGTAGCGTTTGCCGCTGCGCAGCGCCGCCGGGTTGCCGAGGATCACCAGCAGGCGCACGGCCAGCGGTTTTTCCCCCTGCAGTAGCGGCGTCAGCAACAGATTGAGGATCTCCACCGGGGCGGTCTCGTTGCCGTGAATCCCGGCGGAGAGAACCAGCGCCTGCTGCGTGGACGTATGCGGTGTCAGGGATAGTATGCCCTCATCATGCCACTGCCAGTGCAGGTGGGCGTTACTGCCCTGCCGCTGCGCGGGCGGCCTGCCTGACAGGGTTTGCTGTAAAAAGTCCTGCATGTTCACTCCTTTCTGACACAGGGGACAACACATTTGCCCCCGGCGTTAACGCTGAAACGCGTAGACACTGCCTAAGTCTAGCAGCTGTGTCAGCTCGTCCAGCGCGCTTCGCCCTTCGCTCAGCAGCTGCGGATCGGCCAGGTCGGCCTGCGTCAGGCGGTCGCGATAGTGACGGTCCACCCAGTCATTCAGACGCGTAAACAGGCGATCGTTCATCAGCACGGCCGGATTGACGGCCTGACGCTCCGCCTCGGTTAACACCACGCGCAGACGCAGGCAGGCCGGTCCGCCGCCGTTGCACATGCTTTCACGCAGATCAAACACCTGCAGTTCACGAATCGGGCCGCCGCTCTCCACCAGCTCGCTCAGGTAGCGCCACACGCCGGGATGCTGGCGCGACTCTTCCGGCAGCACCAGCCGCATGCCGCCATCCGGATGCTGCAAGAGCTGGCTGTTAAACAGATAGGTGTTCACCGCATCAGCCACTGACACCCGATCGCGCGGCACCACAACCGGCTGGAAGCCCGGCACCTGATCCGCCAGCTGTTGCAGCAGCTGGGGCTGGTCGACAAACGCCTCTTCGTGGCAGAAAAACACCTGCTGATTGCTGACGGCGATTACGTCGTTGTGGAACACCCCCTGATCGATCACCGCCGGATTTTGCTGAGCAAACAGCGTGCGCGCGTCATCCAGCTGATGCAGTCTCGCCACCGCCGCGCTGGCTTCACGCGTCTGGCGCGCCGGATAGCGCGCCGGTGCGCTGCCCTGCTGCTGGCCGTCGCGGCCGTAAACAAACAGCTGAACGCCGGGCGCGCCATAGTCAGCGCCGAAGCGGTTATGGTTGGCTGCGCCTTCGTCACCAAACAGCGCCACCTGCGGCAGCGCGTCGTGTACGCTGAAGTGGCGGCCATCGCGGAAGATGGCGCGCAGCAGGTCGGCGGTTTCCGGCGCTTCAATCGCCCGGTGGAACTTATTGTTGAGGTTGGCAACGGTAAAATGCACTTTGCCGTCGGCGCTGTCGGCCGATGGCGAAACCGTGGCCGCATTGGCCACCCACATCGCCGACGCCGAACTGGCCGCTGACAGCAGCTGCGGTGCCTGCTGCGCCGCTTTGGCCAGTACCTGCGCATCGCTGCCGCTGAATCCCAGCTGGCGCAGCAGCGGCAGATTAGGCCGCTCGTGCGGAGGGATAACCCCCTGCACATAGCCCATGTCGGCCAGCGCCTTCATTTTCAGCAGCCCCTGTTTGGCCGCCAGCCGCGGATTGGAGGGCTGCAGCTGATTGCGCGTGGAGGCTTCGTTGCCAAACGACAGGCCAGCGTAGTGGTGCGTCAGGCCGACCAGACCATCAAAGTTTGCTTCAAACGCCTTCATGATGTCGCTCCTGAAGCAGCAAAATCGAGCCCCGGCGACAGGCTGCCCGGCAGCGCTAAGCTGCTGCTCTCCAGCGAGGCCATCGGCCAGGCGCAGTAATCTGCCGCGTACCAGGCGCTGGCACGGTGATTACCGGAAGCGCCCACGCCGCCAAACGGTGCCGAACTGGCGGCGCCGGTCAGCGGTTTATTCCAGTTCACGATGCCGGCGCGCGCTTCCAGCAACAGCTGATCAAACTGGTCACGCTGTGGTGACACCAGCCCGCACGACAATCCGTAGCGCGTGTCGTTGGCGAGGCCAATCGCCTGCGCGTAATGGTCGTAGCGGATGACCTGCAGCAGCGGTCCGAACACCTCTTCGTCAGGCAGTCCGGCGACGCCGGTCATGTCGATGATGCCGGGCGTAATAATCGCGCTGTCGCGATCCGGCCAGTGCATCGCCAGCAGCACCTTGCCACCCAGCGCAACCCGCTGCTGCCAGGCGGCGAAGATCTGTCCGGCGGCGGCGGGCGAAATCACGCTGCCCATAAACGGCTGCGGTTCGGCGTCCCACGCTGCCGGTTTGAGGCGCGCACTCACCTCGACCAGGCGCTGCAGGAAGGCATCGCCTGCCGCACCGCGTTTCACCAGCAAACGACGCGCGCAGGTGCAGCGCTGGCCGGCGGTAATGAACGCCGACTGAATAGCGATATGCACCGCGCCATCAATGTCGGCCGGATCTTCCACAATCAGCGCATTGTTGCCGCCCATCTCCAGCGCCAGCATTTTCTCCGGCTGTCCGGCGAACTGGCGATGCAGGTGATAGCCGGTGGCCGCGCTACCGGTAAACAGCAGGCCATCAATCTGCTCCGCCTGCGCCAGCGCCTGGCCGGTATCACGTCCGCCCTGTAACAGCGCCAGCGTACCCGCCGGCAGGCCCGCTTCATGCCACAGCTGCACGGTTTTCTCTGCGGTGGCGGGGGTCAGTTCGCTCGGTTTAAACAACACGCAGTTGCCCGCCAGCAGCGCCGGCACGATATGTCCGTTCGGCAGATGGCCGGGGAAGTTATACGGGCCGAACACCGCCAGCACGCCGTGCGGCCGGTGGCGCAGTGAACTCTCACCTTCGGCCTGTTCGCCGGTGCGCGTGTGATAAGCCTTAACCGAAATGGCCACTTTATTGATCATCGCCTGCACTTCGGTCAGCGTTTCCCAGCGCGGCTTGCCGGTCTCACGTGCGATGATCGCCGCCAGCTCGGTTTTATCCCGCTCCAGCAGACGGGCAAAGTCCTCTACCCGCGCCTGGCGGGCAGCAAACGGCAGACGTGCCCATGCCGGGAATGCCGCGCGAGCCGCCTCACAGGCCGCCGCCACCTGCGCCGCAGAAGCAGCGTTGCCCTGCCATAAGATCTCGCCGCTCACCGGATTGTGTTTACTCAGCGTCTCCGCGCTGCCCGGCTGCCATTCACCGTTGATAAAATGCGTCATGCGTTATTCTCCTCGCGACCCAGGGTAACCACCCGCAGCGAATCGCCATAGTCGCAGCGCAGCGCGGTGCGCTGCTGCTGATTAATCAGAACCTGACCGGATGCGATATCGACCGGCAGCAGCGCCACGCGGAACTGCTGATAGTCGCAGTTCGCCACCAGACACAGCGGCCAGTGCGCCTCAGCTTCGCCTTCGCTGGCGGTCAGCACTTTGCTCTTGCGGATGGCGCGGATGCGGTCGATCTCACACTCCAGCGTCGGGCCGCCGTCAAAGATGTCGATATAGTTGAGATAGCGGAAACCCTCGGCTTCCAGCACCGCGCGCGCCGGCGCGGTTTTCGGGTGGACTTCACCAATCACCTGCTGTGCCGCTTCCGACAGATAGTGGATATACAGCGGATGCTTGGGCATCAGTTCAGCGATAAAGGCTTTTTGCCCGGTGCCGCTGAGAAAATCGGCCTGGCGAAACTCCATAGAGAAGAAACGGCTGCCCACGCTGTCCCAGAATGGCGAATGTCCCTGCTCGTCGCTGACGCCGCGCATCTCCGCAACCACGTGCTTCATGAAGCGCTCGCGGAAATTCGCCATAAACAGAAAGCGCGACTTGGACAGCAGATGACCGTTTTTACCGTCGCGGTAGTCAGGATCGAGGAACAGCGTGCACAGTTCGCTGCTGCCGGTGTGATCGTTACTCAGCGACAGCGTCGGCAAACTGGCGTAGACGTTCAGCTCTTTCGAGGCGTGCACCTGGGTACCGACGCGGAAGTTGTACCAGGGATCCTGCAAACCTACCGCCACTTCAATGGCGCAGATGCCGACGGCACGATTGTCACTGCTATCCGCCAGCACAAATACGTAGCCCTGTTCGGCGCGCGGCAGCGCGTCCTGCCAGGTTTGCAGCGAGCGCTCAATGCGCGCCTTCAGCGTCTCGCTGTCAGCGGGCAGCGAGGTCAGACCGCCGCCGGTTTTCCCCGCCAGCGCCAGCAGCTGCGGCAGATCGTCACGTTCGACGGGGCGAATCACCATCATGATGTGGCTCCTTTGAGCACGCGTGCGCAGGCGCGTTCGAAGCGCGCCAGCCCTTCTTTTACTTCATGCTCGCTGATGTTCAGCGCCGGGGCAAAGCGCACCACGCTGGCACCGGCGATCAGTACCATCACGCCCTCTTCCGCCGCCGTCAGGTTGAACTGTTTGGCTTTACCGGCAAAATCGTCATTCAGCACCGCGCCAATCAGCAGGCCCAGGCCACGAATCTCTTTAAACACCGGCAGCCGCTGGTTGATCTCCTGCAGCGCCGTGACAAACCACTGGTGCCGCTCGGCAACGCCAGCCATAAACTCAGGCTGATTGATCAGCTCCATCACTTTACCGGCCACCGCACCGGCCAGCGGGTTGCCGCCGTAGGTGGTGCCGTGCGTGCCGACGCCCATCACCTGCGCCAGATCTTCACGCGTCAGCATCGCACCGATGGGGAAACCGCCGCCCAGCGCCTTGGCGGTGCTCAGCACATCAGGCGTGACGCCGTAATGCATATAGGCATACAGCGAGCCGGTACGGCCGACGCCGCTCTGCACTTCATCAAAAATCAGCAGCGCCTGATGGCGGTCGCACAGTTCGCGCAGTCCGCGCAGGAACGCCGGATCGGCCGGTAATACACCGCCCTCGCCCTGAATTGGCTCGACGATGACCGCGCAGGTCTGGTCATTAATTAAGGCCGCCGCCGAGGCCAGATCGTTAAAGGTGGCATGCTGAATGGCTGGCGGTAACGGGGCGAAATCGCGCGAATAGGCGGGCTGTCCGCCGGCTGAAACGGTGAACAGGGTGCGGCCGTGGAAGGCATTGGTGAAGGCGACGATACCGTTTTTTTCGGCACCGAAACGGTCGTGCGCTACTTTACGCGCCAGCTTCAGCGCGGCCTCGTTGGCTTCCGCCCCGGAGTTACAAAAGAACACGCGGTCGGCAAAGGTGGCATCAATCAGCTGCTTCGCCAGGCGCAGTATTGGTTCGTTGGTGTAGCCGTTGCCGGTGTGCCACAGTTTACCGGCCTGCTCGGTCAGTGCCTGCTGCAGCGCGGGATGGGCATGGCCAAGCGCGTTCACCGCGATGCCACCGGCAAAATCGATGTACTCTTTGCCCTGCTGATCCCACAGCGTAGAACCTTCGGCACGCACCGGCACAAAAGCCGCAGGGGCATAAACCGGCATCATCCATTGATCGAAATCGTGACGTGAAACCTGCAGTGACATAGCCATTTCTCCTGCCTCACTTCGGGTGAAGCTTTTGTTTTAAAATTGTTAAAAGTTGCTGAGTTGCAGCTCGACTATAGAGTGCAGTTAACGTGCCAGCCAGAGGAAAAAATGCATAAATCAGGTTAGACAACGAAATATCAATGATTTACACCCTTTCACTATGCACATTTAATGCATAAAAAGTGAATAACCATCCGATGACAGCGGCACCGTAGTAATTTGTTTAGCAGATTTATGCATTCGCAAAATGAAATATTGCTTTTGTGATCGCACAGCAGATATTTCGCCAAAATGAGGCGTCTGCTGCGCCATTTTGGGGCGCACTGCGCTTAACGGGTGCAAGTGACAGCCCGGTTCAGGCATCGGCGTGGTGCAGGTCGGCCGCTTATAAGTAACAACTGATTAACTTATTTTGGCTACCTTGCGCCAGGCTGGCCGGTAATTAAACGTATTAAAGATCGGGATATTATTTAGCCTGAAATAAACCGACACAGTGCGTCAATGCGGATAATTTACGGGGTGACTATCAGCCTGCTTTGATTCATAAGCATTGAACTTTAAGGCATAGGCTTGTGCTATTTAAGGCAATAAAACGCTATTTTTATTAAGTCATACCCCTCTTACTTTAATCATTACTTATCAATAATATAAATATTAATCGTCGATTAAACGCTCACTTAATCATGATAAGTAAAAGCGATTCCCATTTCCGAATAATGGAATTGGCGTATAAAAATCGCACAAATAGCCAATAAGAAATTATTTGTTACAACTATTGCACTACTGATCTTTATCCTTTTGTGTCATTTTCTTGTCACCCCACCAGGGGCTTAAAAAATTAAAAAATAACACAGGGTAAAAATATAAATGATGAAGCGCACTTTACTGGCAGCGGTCATGCCATTGCTGCTGGGATTTTCTGTGGCTCAGGCCGCTGAAATCTATAATAAGGATGGTAACAAGCTGGATCTGGTCGGCAAAATCAACGTGTCGCACCTGTTCTCCGATGACACCACCAATGATGGTGATACCTCATCGTATGTCCGTATCGGTTTTAAGGGCGAAACCAAAATTACCGATCAGCTGACCGGCTACGGTTTCTGGCAATCGCAGTTCAGCCTGCGTAACACGGAAGGTGCCGATGCCCAGGCCGGTAACAAAACCCGCCTCGGCTATGCGGGTCTGAAGTTTGCGCAGTTTGGTTCGATCGACTATGGCCGTAACTATGGTCTGATTTATGACGTGCTGGGCTATACCGATATGCTGCCTTTCTTCGGCGGTGATTCCGGTTATGTCGATGCTTTCCTGTCCGGTCGCTCCACCGGCGTGCTGACCTGGCGTAACAAAGATTTCTTCGGTCTGGTTAAAGGCTGGAACGTCGCAGCGCAGTACGAAGGCAAGAACGAGCGCAGCGACAGCGCGGCAACGCCAAACCTGGCGGTACGCCGCTCCAACGGTGATGGTTTCGCCCTTTCCACCTCGTATGACACCGACTTTGGCCTGAGCGCGGTTGCCGCCTATGCCAGCCTCAATCGCGTCAGCGCGCAAAACCTTGCCACTTACGGCAGAGGTGAGAAAGCCGAACACTGGGAAACCGGGGTGAAATATGATGCTAACCAGCTCTATCTGGCGACCATCTACGGCGAATCCCACAACGCTACGCCAATCGGTAACATCGGGTTCGCCAACAAAGCGGTGAATTTTGAAGCCGTGGCGCAGTATCAGTTCCTGAACGGTTTCCGTCCGTCGCTGGGCTACGTGAGCTCAAAGGGCAAAAATATTGAAAACGTCGGCGACGCCTGGCTGTTCAAATACGCGTCCGTGGGTGCCACCTACTACTTCAACAAGAACATGTCGGTCTACAGCGAATACCGCATCAACCTGCTGAAAGATGACAACGCGCTGCGCCTGAAAACCGACGATATTACCGCGGTCGGTCTGGTGTACCAGTTCTGATGATGATTTACCCTCATGGCATCCCGGCAAGTGTCGGCTGAGGATGCAGCAAAGGGCAGCTCCGGCTGCCCTTTTTCTCTGGTGCCGCGCTGATTATGGCGCCAGTAGGTCGAAGCGGTTTTCGCCCCCCTGCTCCAGCATCACCGGCGGCTGCACCTGCAGCGTAATCCAGTTGGAAGTCACGCGATTTTGCTTGCTGTCCTCCAGCGTCACCGACAGGCGATAACTGTTGTTCGCCTCAGGCGACGCATCCCACGCCGGCATAATGATACTCCAGCCCTGTGGATCGTTGGGATCGGCACCCGGCGTCAGGCTCAGCGCCTGCGTATCGCCCTGCCAGCTGACTTTACTGATTGGATGTGCACTGCGGATCTGCAGTTTCAGCGGCAAACTCTCGCCCGCATTGAGCTGCCACGGCGGCGTGGCGAGGAATACCGACAGGGTTTTACGCTGGCGGAACTCCAGCACCGGCGTATTGCTGCGCGTGACCAAATCATAGCGACTACCGCGCAGCGAACGCGCGGCGGCGACGTTATCCGGATTGAGCTGCTGACTGAGCGCCACGCCAAAGCGGTAGTTGAGACGTAAGCCGAGCTGATCCTGGCTCTCGCCTTCATTACTGGTTTTGTGGCTGGCCGATACGGTGACCAGCGGCACTGGCGTGTAGGAGACGCCCAGCGTCAGCGCTGAAGGATTGTGGTAGCTGTTGCCGGAATTAAACAGATCGACATTGTTGCCGAGATACTGCTGCCAGCTGACCGACACGCCCAGCTGGCGGTAAAACGGCAGATAGCCCTGGGTAGTGACATCATACCCACGCGCCAGCCGCTGCTGCTGGAACGGGTTGCGATTGCGCCAGCCGGACAACGGCGTGTAGTAGTTGGCGGATAAGCGCAGGTAGTCGCTCCAGGCCTCGGTGCCCAGCGAAGCGCGCTGCAAGCCGCTGTCAAACAGCCGATCAACGAAGCCGTTATAGCCCAGCAGCCAGCTGCCGGCCACCCAGCGCTGTCCCAGCCCGGCATTGCCCACCAGCCCGTCATCGGTCTGGTGTACGCCCAGCTGGCTGAACGTGAGGTAATTGTAGCGATCGGCCCATGGCGTCAGCAGCGAAGCCCCGCTGCCGCTGAAGTTGCCCTCCATATCGACGTTGAGATCGATCTGTGCCTGGCCATAAGGCGACAGCAGCGACTGCCCTTCATCCGCCACCCGGGTGGCAACCTCATCACGAAAATGGTTAAACGCCCAGATACCGGCCTGCTGACCCAGCGTGGTATCGCTGTCGCTGTTCTGGCTGGCCTCGCCGATGCTTTTGGCAATGCCCGCCAGCTTTTTACTGAACGCCGATGTATCGTCCTGATAGCCCAGCGCCGGTAATCCATCAGCGATTTTCTGGAAACGTGCCGGATCGGCAAACGGTGTTGCGGAGACGTCGCTGTTGCCAGTGAAGGCCTGCGCAGGCGCAACGGCCACCAGTACAGGGGCCCCGAAGGTTACAGCAGCGAAAATTTTGCGGGTCAGAACCAATGGCAGCATAGCAAAAGAGTAGTCGTTTCAGTTTAGAATTTGAAGTAGCTCACAAAACTGTACGAGGTTACCTTAACATATCCTCGCGCCAACGTAGGACTTGTCTTGCTATGTTTCAGAATTTACGCCACCCAAGGGCATGCAGGGCGATCAGACGGGAAAACACGTCGTGCGGTCCCCTCTCCCGGGCGGGAGAGGGTTCGGATGCGGGTTGAACACCCGATCAGCATTAAAAACCTAAACTGTCCAGCAGGTCGTCAACCTGGTCCTGGCTGGAAACCACACCTGGCGCGTTAGCATGGATCTGCGGACCGTTCAGCAGGCTGTTGCCCTCTTTACGTGCCGCCGCATTGGCTTCCGGCATGTTCTCCAGCAGTACCATCAGCAGCTGGCGTTCGATCTCCTGGATCACATCCATCATGCGCTTGATTACCTGACCGGTCAGGTCCTGGAAATCCTGCGCCATCATGATTTCCAGCAGCTGCTTGTTGGTGTACGCCGTGTGAGACGGAACGTCGTCAAGGAACTGGCGCGTATCCGAAACCAACTCGCGTGCATCCGCCAGCTCGATCGGGTTTTCAAACCAGGCATCCCAGCGGCCTTTCAGCTGGGTGGCGCCGGCTTCCATCTGGTCCTGGTGTGGCTGCGCCGCTTCCACACAGTTCAGCGCACGTTCCGCTGCCTGTGCGGTCATCTGCACCACATAATCCAGACGGTCACGCGCGTCCGGAATCGCTTCTGCCGCTTCGGCAATGGCCTGATCCAGCCCTAGTTCGCGCAGGCTGTCACGCAGCATACGTGTCAGAGAGCCAATCCGGGCAATAATCTCGTGTGCCGAAGCTTCTTCAGTTGGTTTCGGAAGGTCGCTCATCACATCTCCTTACATACCCAGTTTTTCGAAGATTTTGCCCAACTTCTCTTCCAGCGTGGCGGCGGTGAAAGGCTTCACCACGTAACCGCTGGCACCGGCCTGCGCGGCGGCGATGATGTTCTCTTTCTTGGCTTCGGCAGTGACCATCAGCACCGGCAGTTTGCCCAGCGTGGCGTCAGCACGAATGGTCTGCAGCAGTTCCAGACCGTCCATGTTCGGCATGTTCCAGTCAGAGATAACGAAATCGAAGCCGCCTGCACGCAGTTTGGTCAGGGCGTCGACGCCATCCTCGGCCTCTTCCACGTTATTGAATCCCAGCTCTTTCAGCAGGTTACGGACGATACGACGCATCGTGTTGAAGTCGTCCACTACCAAAAAGCGCATGTTTTTATCAGCCATATCTACTCCTGTGTTGTCTTGTCCGGCAGGACCGGCTCGTTAAATTCGCAATGCCTGTCCGGCGCTAATTTTGGCCAGCATATGCTGGCTGATGTGGCCCAGATCGACCACTTCACTGGTGCCGCCCATCGCTATCGCTTCGCGCGGCATACCAAATACCACACAGCTGGCTTCATCCTGGGCGATGGTCCACGCGCCGGCGCGGTGCATTTCCAGCATCCCGGCCGCGCCGTCGTTGCCCATGCCGGTCAGAATGACCCCCACTGCATTTCGCCCGGCGTTGACCGCAACCGAGCGGAACAGGACGTCCACCGACGGTTTATGGCGGTTCACCGGCGGTCCGTCGTTCAGTTTCACCACGTAGTTGGCACCGCTGCGCGCCAGCTCCATGTGCATCGCGCCCGGCGCGATATAGGCGTGACCGGGCAAAATACGCTCGCCGTCTTCCGCCTCTTTCACGGTAATCTGGCACAGCTTGTTCAGCCGCTCGGCAAACGAGCGGGTAAAACCGGGCGGCATATGCTGCGTAATCAGCAGCGCCGGACTGGTGGCCGGCAGCGGCTGCAGCACATGGCGAATCGCCTCGGTGCCGCCGGTTGAAGAGCCGATAGCAATCAGCTTTTCACTGCTCAGCAGCGGTCCCGCTTTCAGCATCACCGGCTGCGGCGTGGCGGCACGCGCATGCAGTTTGGCGCGCGCGGCGGCGCGAATCTTGTCGGCAATCATCTGGCTGTAGGCCAGCATGCCTTCACGGATGCCGAGCTGCGGCTTGGTGACGAAATCTACCGCGCCTAACTCCAGCGCACGCAGCGTCACTTCCGATCCTTTACCGGTCAGCGACGAAACCATCACCACCGGCATCGGCCGCAGGCGCATCAGTTTTTCAAGGAAGTCGAGGCCATCCATACGCGGCATTTCGACATCCAGCGTCAGCACCTGCGGGTTGTACTGTTTGATCAAATCCCGCGCTACCAGCGGGTCCGGCGCCGTCGCGACCATCTCCATATCGGGATGGCTGTTGATGATCTCCGTCATCAACTGGCGCATCAGCGCGGAGTCATCCACGCACATCACGGTGATTTTGCTCATCGTCTTTCCTTGGTCAGTCCATAGACAGTCTGTCCACGCAGCCAGAACTCTTTACTGATCTGACTGAAGTTTTCCGAATGCCCGGCAAACAACAGACCGCCCGGCTTCAGCAGGGGAACAAAACGGCGCAGAATTTGTTCCTGCGTCTCTTTATCGAAATAGATCATCACGTTACGACAGAAAATCGCGTCGAACGGCCCCGGCAACGCCCAGTCGTGCGCCAGTAAATTGAGCTGCGCATAGTTCACCATGTTGGCCAGCTCGCTGCGCACGCGCACCATACCGGCGTGCGGACCGGTGCCGCGCAGGAAGAAGCGCTGCAGCTGCGACTGCGATAAGGTGCGCAGCTCCTCCTGGCGATAAACGCCCGCTACCGCTTTCTCCAGCACCTGGGTATCAATATCACTGGCGTGGACGGAAAATTTCCCCGGTCCGGTGCCCAGCGTTTCCGCCAGCGTCATGGCAATCGAGTACGGCTCTTCACCGGTTGAGGCGGCGGTGCTCCACACGCTGTAGTTGCCGCTGCGTTTGCGCGCATGCTCTGCCAGAATCGGGAAGTGGTGCGCCTCACGGAAAAATGAGGTCAGGTTGGTGGTCAGTGCGTTAATAAACGCCTGCCACTCGGCACTGTTCGGGTCCTGCTCCAGCAGCGCCAGATAGCGACCAAAATCATCAATATTCAGCATGCGCAGCCGACGTACCAGACGGTTGTAAACCATCTCGCGTTTGTGGTCGGCCAGCACGATGCCCGCGCGCTGATAGATCAGCTGGCTGATACGACGAAAATGTGTATCGGAAAGCGGCAGGCGCTGCACCATTTGTGAGAGCAGCGTCGTGGCTTCATTTTGATCCAATAACGTCGATTTCTTCATTTCGGGTCACCCGGCAACAAACTGATTAAATTGTGATACTGCGGTTGCTACTGTGCTGCCAGTGCACACCATTCACACGGGCCGCCCTGCGGCGGCCACAAGGGTTAAAAGGTTTCCCAGTTATCGTCAGCGCCACGAGCTCCTGCCGCTGGCGCCAGCGCCTGCGGTGCAGACGGACGCGCAATTTTTGGCGCTGTAGTTACGTTAACGGCCTGGGCGACAAATTCTTTACCAATATTGAACACCGCCACCGACTGTTTCAGTCGGCTGGCCTGATCTTCCAGCGCCGCTGCCGCCGTCGCGGACTCTTCCACCAGCGCGGCGTTCTGCTGGGTGACGCGGTCCATCTCGTTCACCGCCAGGCCAACCTGGTCGATACCGCGGCTCTGCTCATCGGAAGCCGAGGCGATTTCGCCCATGATGTCGGTCACGCGGGTCACCGCGTTGACGATCTCGCTCATGGTTTCGCCCGCGCTCTCTACCAGCACCGAGCCGGTATTGACGCGGCTGACCGAATCTTCAATCAGGCCTTTGATCTCCTTCGCCGCCTGCGCGCTGCGCTGGGCCAGACTGCGCACCTCGCCCGCGACCACAGCGAAACCACGCCCCTGCTCACCGGCGCGTGCCGCTTCCACCGCGGCGTTCAGCGCGAGGATATTGGTCTGGAAGGCGATACCGTCAATCACGCTGGTGATATCGGCAATCTTCTTCGAGCTGCCGGCGATGTCCTTCATGGTACTGACCACGCCATCGACCACTTTGCCGCCCTGCTGCGCCGTTTCGGACGCGTTCAGCGCCAGCTGCGACGCCTGACGGGCGTTTTCCGCGTTCTGCTTCACGGTGGCGGTCAACTGCTCCATGCTGGCCGCGGTCTGCTCCAGCGATGCGGCCTGCTGTTCGGTACGCGAAGAGAGATCGTTGTTGCCCATGGCGATTTCGCTGGCGCCGGTGTAGATGGCGTCCGAACCGTCGCGCACGATGCGTACGGTGCGCGCCAGCTCCTGCTGCATGTGCTGCAGCGAACTGAGCAGGTCGCCCATTTCGTTGCGTACACTGAGATCGACCGGCTGCGTCAGATCGCCGCGCGCAATATGGCGGATGTGCTCAATGCTCTGCTGCAGCGGACGGATCAGCGCCGTACGCATGCCGCTCCACACCAGCGCAATCACCAGCAGCGTCACCAGCAGCGTGCCGACCACCAGCATAATCGCGTGTTGGTAAGCGCTCTCGTTGGCGTCAATGCCCTGTTTTGCCAGCACAATGTTGTAGGCGAGCCAGGCGTTGTAATCCTTTTCAAATTTGTCCTGAAAACCCTGCGTTGGCTGATCGACAAAGCCTTTAAAGTTACCGGCACTGAGAAAATCAATCAGCTCGGCCAGCGCCCCGCGAAACGCGTTGTAGTTGGCCTGCAGCGTCAGCACGTTCTCTGCGCTTTTGCCCTTTTCCGACAGGTTAGCGTTGAACTCGGCAAAGCTCTGATCGGCGGTTTTCAGCTCCGTATTGGCCAGCGCCACCAGATCTTTTACCGTGGCACCGGAGCCGGCCTGCTGACTATCCAGCAGATAGCGGATACCGGCACGGTTCAGCGTGTTACGCGCCTGTACCAGCGAAACCCATGAGGTGCCCATCGCCCGCTGCAGGGTGCTAAGACGTTGGTTGTACGCAAAATTATCTTTATCGGCTTTCACCGTTGAAAAAAACATTCCTCCGGAAAACAGCTGCAGTAAGGCAAATAACGCCAGCACGCACAGCAGGCCGGATACCACTCGAACACGACTAAACATAAACACCTCATTAATTGGCGGATCGCTGGTGTTATCGGCGCGCAGGCGCGGATCTTTATGTGAGGTGAAAGGGGTAAGACCAGCAGCAAACCGGGGAAGGGTCAGCCACGCGACCCTCTCCCGCGGCGGGAGAGGGTCGATTCAGGCAATGATTAAAACGTTTCCCAGTTTCCGTCACTCACCGGGGCCGCAGCGGCTTTGCGCACCGCCGGCGGTGTCGTGGTCAGCGAAGGACGCACAGGGGCCGCTGCCGACGCGCGCGGAATGCGGAACACCGCCACCGACTGGCTCAGGCGGCTGGCCTGCTCCTCCAGCGAGGCCGCGGCAGCGGCCGACTCTTCTACCAGCGAGGCGTTCTGCTGCGTGACGCGGTCCATCTCGGTCACCGCCTGGCCCACCTGGTCGATGCCACGGCTCTGCTCATCCGAGGCCGAAGCGATTTCGCCCATGATGTCAGTCACGCGCGTCACCGCACCGACGATATCCTGCATGGTGTCACCTGCGGTGCCGACCAGCTGCGAACCGGCGTTAACCCGGCTGACCGAATCGTCAATCAGTCCTTTGATCTCCTTCGCCGCCTGCGCGCTGCGCTGCGCCAGGTTACGCACCTCGCCCGCTACCACGGCAAAACCACGGCCCTGCTCACCGGCGCGCGCCGCTTCGACCGCCGCGTTAAGCGCCAGGATGTTGGTCTGGAAGGCAATGCCGTCGATGACGCTGGTGATATCCGCGATCTTCTTCGAACTGCCGGCGATGTCATGCATGGTGCGCACCACGCCTTCGACCACGTCGCCACCTTTGCGTGCCGTCTCCGACGCGCTGAGCGCCAGCTGCGAGGCCTGCCGGGCGTTCTCGGCGTTCTGCTTCACCGTGGCGGTGAGCTGCTCCATGCTGGCCGCGGTCTGCTCCAGCGATGCCGCCTGCTGTTCGGTACGCGCCGAGAGATCGTTGTTGCCAGCGGAAATTTCGCTGGCGCCGGTAAAGATGGCGTCCGAGCCGTCGCGTACGTTGCCGACGGTGTGCACCAGCGACTGCTGCATCTCATGCAGACTGCTGGCCAGCTGGCTCATTTCGTTACGCCCTTCAACGGTGATGGTCTGCGTCAGATCGCCTGCGGCGATATGGCGAATGTGGCCGAGCAACTGATGCAGCGGCTGAATCAGCACCGTGCGCAGGCCAAACCAGCAGGCGACAATTACCGCGATCACCATCACGGCGACAATCGCCAGCAGCCACATCATAGTGTGGAAGGCACGCTGGTTCTGCGCCACGCCCTCAGCGGCTAAAGCACTCTGCGCGCTGCGCCACTCTTCATAGGTGGCTTTCATTTTGACCTGTTTGGCTTCAATGTTCTGATCAAACATGCCCTGCAGATCGTTGGCTTTCAGCCGGGCCAGCATCGCCTTCAGGCCGTTATTGAACGCGGCATAATCCGCTTCCAGCCGATCGCGCAGCGCATCAGACAGCCCCGGCGTCGCTGGCAAATCGTAATAACGCTGATAGTGGCCGGCCGCGGTGTCGAGCTGTTTCTCCGTCTGCGCGATCAGTGCATTAAGCTGACCGCCGTTGGTCTGTGATGCCATGCTGCCCTGCATGCGCAGCATGGCGCGGTTGAGCACGGTACGGGTTTGATTGAGTTCAATCCAGGCATCGGACATGGCAGCGACGTTATTACTTGACGTTTGTGCCACAGCAAACGCCTCTTTATCTTTTTGTAATGCCGACCAGAACAGCCCGCCGGACAGTAATTGCATAGCACCGAACACCAGCAGGACGGCGATCAGGCTGGTGACGACGTTGATTCGTTTTAACATGGTGTCTCCAAAAAGGGGGTTACGCCCTGTTTATCGACCGCTGCGCTGAATATTTGAGAGGGTTTACCGGACTTTACGAGGGATAATGCTGAATTAAAGCTTTTTTACAGCGTTTTATAAGTAAAGAAAGCAGGAGATGAGGGAGCGGCGCGCTGTCCGCTCCCGTTTCAGCTTAGAACGTTTCCCAGTTGGCGTCGCTGACCGGCGCGGTCAGCGCTTTGCGTGGCGCACTGGCCTGCGGGGGGGCGATCTGCGGATGGCGCACACCCGTGCTGCTGACAGGCTGAGCGCCACGTGGAATGCGGAACACCGCCACCGACTGGCTGAGACGGCTGGCCTGCTCCTCCAGCGAGGCCGCCGCCGCCGCCGACTCTTCCACCAGCGAGGCGTTCTGCTGCGTGACGCGGTCCATCTCGGTCACCGCCTGGCCGACCTGATCGATACCGCGACTCTGCTCGTCTGACGCCGAGGCGATCTCGCCCATGATGTCGGTGACGCGCGTTACCGCATTGACGATTTCGCCCATGGTATTGCCCGCCGTGCCGACCAGCTGTGAGCCGCTGTCAACGCGACGCACCGAGTCTTCAATTAGCCCTTTGATCTCCTTCGCCGCCTGCGCGCTGCGCTGGGCAAGGTTGCGCACTTCACCGGCCACCACCGCGAAGCCGCGGCCCTGTTCCCCGGCGCGCGCCGCTTCGACAGCGGCGTTGAGCGCGAGGATGTTGGTCTGGAAAGCGATACCGTCAATCACGCTGGTAATGTCGGCAATCTTCTTCGAACTGCCGGCAATATCGTGCATGGTGCGCACCACGCCTTCCACCACTTCTCCGCCTTTCTGCGCGGTTTCCGATGCGCTGAGCGCCAGCTGCGAGGCCTGCCGCGCGTTCTCGGCGTTCTGCTTCACCGTGGCGGTGAGCTGCTCCATGCTGGCCGCGGTCTGCTCCAGCGACGCCGCCTGCTGTTCGGTACGCGCCGAGAGATCGTTATTGCCGGCGGAGATTTCGCTGGCGCCGGTAAAAATGGCGTCCGAGCCGTCGCGCACGTTGCTGACGGTGCGCACCAGCGCCTGCTGCATCTCCTGCAGCTTGCTCGCCAGCTGGCTCATTTCATTACGTCCTTCGACGGTGATGGTCTGGGTTAAATCGCCCTGCGCAATGTGTTCAATGTGCTGGATGCTGTCGTTGAGCGGCTTAATCAGCACCTTACGCAGGCCGAACCAGCACAGCACGATCACGCCCACCACCAGCGCCAGTACCAGCCCCAGCAGCCACATCATGTGCTCGTAAGCGGCGCTGTTCGCCGCCACGCCGGCCGCCGTCAGACGATCCTGATCGGCACGCCATTGGGTGTAGTTTTCCAGAAAGGCACTTTGCGTCGGGGCCACCGGTACTTTGCCGGCTGCGGCGGTATCGTTGTGCTGCAGTACCTGCTGCATCTCAGCCAGCGCGCTGGCGTAAGCTTTATAGGTCTGTTCCAGCTGCTGATTGAGCTGCAGGTTTTGGCCCGGCGTGTCCGGCGTGTTTTTAAACAGCGTGAAGTTATCCTGCGCCGTCTGCTGGAACGTCCTGCTCTGCCCGAACAGCGTACTGATGTCAGCTTCGGTGCCGGTCAGTTTACTGGTGGCAATACGCAGCTGGATACGCGTCAGGATCACGCGGCTTTGGTTAAGGCTCATGTAAGCATCATTGATGGCGGCAATGTTTTTGCTCGCCAGCTGAGAGGTATTGAAACTTTTTTTGTCGTCACTCAGCGCTTTGAAAAACAGCGAGCCGGAAGCCAGCTGCAGTACGCCAAACACCAACAACACCAGCAACAGGCTGGTCACAACGCGGATTTTCGTAAACATAGTTTGCCCTGGGAAATGAAGAAAAATCGTGCGATACAGTTATCGACCTGACGGCGGGAATATTGAGCGAGGGCAGGAAATATTTGTGGGCTTTGCTATTGATTTATAACGGTTTAATAAAGAATGTAATAGTCACGGGCCGCATCAGCGACCCGTGACTCTCTGCGAACGATTATGCGCTACGCAGCGTATCCACCAGCGCCATCTCTTCACTGCTCAGCAGTTTTTCGATGTCGACCAGAATCAGCATACGCTCGCCCAGCGCACCGAGGCCGGTGAGGTACTCAGTCGACATGGTGACGGCAAATTCCGGTGCCGGACGGATCTGATCCTGCGTCAGCGACAGCACGTCAGACACGCCATCCACCACGATGCCGACCACGCGATGCTCAAGATTCAGCACGATCACCACGGTGTTTTCGTTGTACTCCACGTCCGGCTGCGAGAACTTCACGCGCAGGTCGATAATCGGCACAATCACGCCACGCAGGTTAGTCACGCCCTTGATGAACTCCGGCGTGTTAGCGATACGCGTTACCTGATCGTAACCACGAATCTCCTGCACTTTAAGGATATCGATGCCGTACTCTTCGTCACCGAGGGTGAAAACCAGGAACTCCTGGCCGACGGTTTCGCCGGCGATTTTCGTCACGGTTGCCATGTCAGTCATTTTTTTACCCTTTCGTTATCTGTTACGCTGCGGCACCGGCCACACGCTTCTCACGGTTCAATGATTGCAGTGCCGATACGTCGACAATCAGCGCAACGCTGCCATCGCCGAGGATGGTGGCGGCGGAAATGCCAGGCACTTTGCGGTAGTTGCTTTCCAGGTTCTTCACCACCACCTGATGCTGACCAATCAGCTGATCGACCAGCAGCGCATAGCGACGTCCTGCGCTCTGCAGGATCACCACGATGCCCTGCGTGGCGTCGGTTTTGGCGTTCTGCACGTCAAACACGTTCCACAGCTCAACCAGCGGCAGGTACTCGCCGCGCACTTCCAGTACGCGCTCGCCACCAGCCAGCGGTTTCAGCTCTTCAGCCGTGGGCTGCAGTGACTCCATCACCGCGTTCAGCGGCAGGATGAACACTTCGTCTGCCACGCGCACCGACATCCCGTCGAGGATCGCCAGCGTCAGCGGCAGCAGAATGCGAATGGTGGTGCCTTTGCCCTGCTTCGAGGAGATTTCGACGTGACCGCCCATCTCCTGGATATTACGTTTCACCACGTCCATGCCGACGCCGCGGCCTGATACGTCGGTCACCTGCTCGGCGGTCGAGAAGCCTGGCGCGAAGATCAGCATGCCGACTTCTTCATCGCTCATGCTGTCGCTGACCGGCAGGCCGGACGAGAGCGCTTTCGCCAGGATACGTTCACGGTTGAGGCCGGCACCGTCATCGATCACTTCGATGCAGATGTTGCCGCCCTGATGTTCCGCGGACAGCGTCAGATTGCCGACCGCCGTTTTGCTGGCGGCCAGCCGTTTTTCCGGCGTTTCGATGCCGTGGTCGAGGCTGTTACGCACCAGGTGCGTTAACGGATCGATGATGCGTTCAATCAGGCTCTTATCCAGTTCGGTTGAGCTGCCGAGCAGCGTCAGTTCAACCTCTTTGCCCAGCTTGCTGGCCAGATCGCGCACCAGACGCGGGAAGCGGCTGAACACGTACTCCATCGGCATCATACGAATCGACATCACCGATTCCTGCAGGTCGCGGGCGTTACGCTCCAGCTGACCCATACTGTTGAGCAGGTCACCATGTGCCACCGGATCCAGCGCACCGGAGCGCTGCGCCAGCATTGACTGGGTAATCACCAGCTCGCCGACCAGGTTGATCAGCTGGTCAACTTTTTCCACCGCCACGCGAATACTGCTGGATTCGCTGCTTTTGGCGGGCGCGGCGGCACGCTTGCTCTCACGCTTCACCGCCGGGGTAATGTCGGTGACGGTCGCCGTTTGCTGCACCGGCGCTGCGGCTTCGGCCTCTGCGACTGGCGCGGCGGCAACGGCGGCGGGTGCGGCGTCCTGCGGGAACTGAATCTGCGCTTCATCAATCACGAAACACAGCACCGCCACGATATCGTCTTTGCCGACACCGTCGATAGTGGCTTCCAGCGAGCTGGCGCCTTTCACCACATCGGTCAGGGTGCCGAGGTTGCCCAGCTCTTCCAGCAGCAGATCCGGCTCTTTCTCTTTCAGATTGATCAGCTGCAGGCGCAGGCCGCTGCTGGCGGGCGCGGCAGGTGCTGCCACGTCGGCGAGCGCCACCACCGGTGCGGCGGCTTGCGGGGCTATTCCTTTGGCTTCCAGCGCCAGCTGGCGCAGGGCTTCACAGATGTAGTTAAAGCTTTCTGCGTTTGGCTCCTGCGCGGTTTTATAGGCATCGAGCTGTTCCTGCATAATATCTTTGGTTTCCAAAAACAGGTTGATGATGTCGGTGCTGAGCTGCATTTCGCCACGGCGCGCACCATCCAGAATGTTTTCCAGGATGTGGGTGGTTTCCTGTAAAACCGTAAAGCCAAACGTACCGGCTCCGCCCTTAATGGAGTGGGCGGCGCGGAAGATGGCATTCAACTGCTCGGAATCGGGCTCCTGGGGATCCAGTCCCAA
Organism: Type-C symbiont of Plautia stali; assembly: GCF_059730935.1. Lineage (NCBI taxonomy): Bacteria > Pseudomonadati > Pseudomonadota > Gammaproteobacteria > Enterobacterales > Enterobacteriaceae > Type-C symbiont of Plautia stali. The sequence goes on from NZ_AP035923.1 coordinate 2,414,692, forward strand.
CAGGTGTTGCTCCATATCCGCTAACAGCTCATCGGCTTCATCAAAAAACGTCTGGTAAAAATCGCTGATGTCCATGCTCACGGGATCACCTCGGCTGTGAGGGTTGGTCTGGTGTCACCGCGCTGGCGGCGGGCGGTGCCGCTGCCGGCGGATTCGCCGCGGCTGCCGGTGTGGCCGGTGCTGCGGTAGAACTCGTGGGGGCAGTTGGCGCCGCCGGACCAGCCGGTGCGGTAATGCTAGGTAAAATCTGCGCCGGGTCACTCACCTGAACGGCATCGCTCTCGGCATTCTCTTTTTCAATCGCCGCTTCGGTGTCATGGTTCAACACCAGCAGGCTGATACGACGGTTCACCGCGTCGTTGGCGCCGCGGTTTTTCAGTTTCATGGTGTCGGCCATGCCGACCACGCGCAGCATTTTGCCGCCGTCCAGTCCGCCCGCCACCAGCTCGCGGCGTGAGGCATTGGCACGATCCGCCGACAGTTCCCAGTTGCTGTAGCCGCGATCGCCGCTGGCGTACTGGAAGTCATCGGTATGACCGGACAAACTGATTTTGTTAGGAATATCATTCAGCAGCGGCGCTATGGCGCGCAGGATATCGCGCATGTACGGCTCCACTTCCGCGCTGCCGGTTTTAAACATCGGGCGGTTCTGGCTATCGATAATCTGAATGCGCAGCCCCTCTTCCACCATGTTGATGATCAGATGCGGACGCAGCGCTTTCAGGCGCGGATCGGCCTCAATCAGCTGGTCGAGTTTTTCACGCAGCCGGTTCAGGCGAATGTCATCCAGCTGGCGCTTTTGCGCATCCATATCGACCTGTTTTTGCACTTCGCCTTTCTTCTGCGTCGGATCATCGCCGCCGCCGGGAATCGGACTTTCGCTGTCGCTGCTACGCTGACCGCCGGTCAGGGCGACCTTGAGCGGCGTTTTAAAATATTCGGCAATCTGCACCAGCTCCTGCGGATTGGCGATCGAGATCAGCCACATCACCATGAAGAACGCCATCATCGCCGTCATAAAGTCGGCATAGGCAATCTTCCATGAGCCATGGCTGCCTTCATGCTTTTTATGTTTGCGCCGTTTGACCAGCACAATCGGGCGATTACCATGCTTCATGAAGGCGTATCCGAAGTCTGCTTAGCCGGGTTTTTCGCGTTACGCACGTGCTCTTCCAGCTCGGTAAAGGACGGACGCTCGGTGGAATACAGGGTTTTACGACCAAACTCGACGGCGATCTGCGGCGCATAACCGTTCAGGCTGGAGAGCAGCGTGACTTTGACGCACTGCATCATCTTGGTGGTTTCCGCGCACTTCTGGCGCAGCACGGATGCCAGCGGGGAAATGAAGCCGTAAGCCAGCAGAATACCGAGGAAGGTTCCCACCATGGCGTGCGCAATCAGTGCGCCCAGTTCTGCCGCCGGGCGGTCCGCGGAGGCCAGCGCGTGCACCACGCCCATTACCGCGGCGACGATACCAAACGCCGGCAGGCCATCACCGACTGCCGCTAAGCTTTGTGCTGGTACTTCGCACTCGTGTTCATAGGTTTCGATCTCTTCATCCATCAGGGCTTCGATCTCGAAAGCATTCATATTTCCGCTCACCATCAGACGTAAATAGTCGGTAATAAAATCCACTAAAGGTTTATCGGACAAAATACGCGGATAGTTAGCGAAAATTTCGCTCTGGCTGGGATCTTCAATATCGCGTTCCAGCGACAGCATGCCCTGCTGACGTGATTTCGCCATCAGGCGATACAGCAGCGCCATTAAATCCATGTATACGGCTTTGTTATATTTTGAGCCGCGCATTAACAAAGGCAGCGCTTTTAGCGTCTTTTTAATCGATTTGCCGTTGTTGCCCACCAGAAACGCACCAATGCCGGCGCCGCCAATAATCAGCAACTCCGACGGCTGGTAAAGCGCGCCCAGATGGCCGCCTACCATCATGTAACCGCCCAGCACGGAACCGAGGACTACGATATAACCCACAATAATCAGCACAAAAACATCCTTACGTCCGTAACGTGTTGGTGGAAGTTAAGCCAGAGAGCCGCAGGTGTTATTCACAGGGTGTGGGCAAAAAAAAAGCAGCGGTATTAACCGCTGCTGGATGCTTTCCACGATGCGAACAAACTTAAACGGCGCGTTTAACCTGTTCATCCAGCAGTTGTGGAAAGGTATCGGCAGAATCTGCAGAAAGTTTACGTCTTTTTACGGCACGTGATGGCGGCTGGCACAGGCTGCAAACAAAGCTGCCCGGCGGCTGATGCGCGTGGTTGATGAAGCTTCCGCCACAGCATTTACAGTCAGACAATTCCAGCATGCCACTTTCAACAAATCGCACCAGGGTCCAGGCGCGGGTCAGCGCCAACAGCGGGCCCTCGTCCGATTGCGGACACTGCTCAAGATACAGGCGATACGCTTTGATAACCGCCTCTACGCCACTGCTCAGCCGGGTTTTCAGCAGAAACTGCCAGGCGTTGCAGAACATCGACGCATGAATATTTTGTTCCCAGGTCATGAACCAGTCGGTAGAGAATGGCAGCATGCCTTTCGGTGGGGGTGCACCACGCAGCTCTTTGTACAGTTTAATCAGGCGACCGCGGCTCAGCTGGGTTTCACTTTCCAGCATCTGCAGTCGTGCGCCCAATGTAATCAGCTCCATTGCCAGCTGAATATCACGCGCTTCCTGAACGATACTTTTTTCGGTCATTATACCGCCCTCTTTTTAGCAGAGGCATCGTCTTTCGATGCGCTGCGCAATAAACGGCTGGATAATAAAATACCGGTGTGGATTTGCTGCAAATCATCCACACGTGATTCCTGCGTTAAACGGTTAATAAGATTGTGATCGGTAAAGCGGAACTGGCAAACCAGTTGATTGGTTTCCGCTAATTTTACCATCTCAGGTAAAGTCAATTGCTGCAATGCATCCGCCATTGGCTCATCGATACCTAAACGAAACATTGCTGAAGCTTTTTCCTGGTTTATCAAACGCTGTGCAAGCAATAAATATGACAGATTGATGTCATATATGTGTTTTAGTAATTCTGATGTACCCATTTTTTTCCATCCTGATAGACGCGACATATATACGGCCACAGAATTAAGTGTTCTATGGTTCGGGTTGCTGGTTGGTAAATCTAAAGATGGCAAAAAATAATCAGGCATAAGCCAACGCGTACTGAACTGTTTCACTTCCCACCGGGATATTGATCAGTAGTAGTCAAAACTCCAGGCCAATCTTTTCTTGAGTTGTAACCATCTTCCGTGACGTCTGCTTACAGTTTTTTAAGACTAATCCGAAAACAAGGCAAATCTATATCGTCTGATTTCGACATACAACGTGATTGGTATGAAATTTTAGATAAAGTGTGATCTGCGTCACACTTTTAAGGCAAATTTTTCAAGTGAAGCTTCAGTAATGCTTTTCTGTTGTTCTTTTTTTGAGCGATTTTGAAACGTTTCGCTAATATTTCACAGGAAAAGTCTGAATTTTGAAGTGTGTCGCAGATCGTCACTATGGGGCGATCTTTTATCTGCTACGTTGGCTTTAGGCAAAGACAAGACCCCAAAATAAACCAAAAAGGCAGCATAAAACACCAAAAATGGCTGTAATTATTCGCTTTTAAATTAATCACTTACAGGGAATATTGCCACACAGGACTAATGGCGCTGTGCTAGCGAAGCGTGAAGAGTGGATGCAGCGCGCTTGTGGTGTGTAAAGAGTTTGTAGGGAGGGTTTAGTGAGTCACAAGGGATGTAACAGCACGTTACATTAGCGATATGAATGAATTGACTAACTAACACACTGATGTATTAGAACTATCGGCCTGGCCAGCCAAATCTTTAGGGTTGGAAGAAAAAATTCAGCGTTTCAGTGATTAACTGGCTTAATTTTAACCAATTCGTGCGTTTTTTGGCGCCGGGTCAGCGGGTTAGCGCTTAACAAAATGAAATCGATTTCATCCGGTAAGAGTATCGCGTGAAAACGCTACGCAGCACGGTCCTGCCTGCGTCGTCTGACGGATACCTCTCCCGCGTACGGGAGAGGCATTGCCTGAGGGGAAAACCGCGCCTTGCGGGGCTAATTACGCCAGCTTCTGAAACGTCGCGACCTTGTTATCGCTACCGTGGCTGGCGCTGCGTGCCGGCAGCGTGTTCAGATCTTTCAGGAAGCTTTCGCGCCAGTGCGAAATGTCCTGCTTACGCAGTACGGCCATCATGTCGTTATAGCGCGAGATACGCTCGGTGCGCGGCATGGTCAGTGCGCGGTCCAGCGCCGCCGCCACATCATCACGATCGTACGGGTTGACGATTAGCGCAGAAGTCAGCTCGTTGGCCGCTCCGGCAAAGCGCGACAGCACCAGCACGCCCGGATCGTCCGGATCCTGCGCCGCGACATACTCTTTCGCCACCAGATTCATACCGTCACGCAGCGGCGTAACCAGCCCCACGTCGGTCAGGCGGAAAATCTTCATCAGCAGGCGGCGATCAAAATGCTGGTTGAGATAATAGAGCGGCGTCCAGCCCAGCGTGCCGTATTTACCGTTAATGCGCCCTGCTTCTGTTTCCAGCTGATGACGAATATCCTGATAGGCCTGCACGTCGCCGCGCGAGGTCGGCGCAATCTGTGAGTAACGGATTTTGCCGCGGTGCTGCGGGAAGTTTTCCAGCAGCGCCTCATAGGCAAGGAAACGCTCCGGCAAGCCTTTGGAATAGTCGAGACGCTCACAGGCGATAATATTCTGCAAATCGCCCAGCTCACGCTTCATTGCGGCCATCTTCGGTGGCAGCGGCCCTTCTGCCATCTCTTTAATGCTGTCCGGCTCGATACCGATGGGGTAAACCTCGGTCATAAAGGTGTTGCCAAAGGCGCGATGCTTCTTCTCGCCTTTATTCTGCAGCTGCGTCAGCTGGCTCAGGCTGTCGAGAAACGCCACGCGATCGGATTCTGTCTGGAAACCCAGCAGATCGTATTCACACAGCATTTCCAGCAGTTCCTGATGCGGCGGCAGCGCATTGAAAATTTCCGGCGTCGGGAACGGGATATGCAGAAAGAATCCGATTCGGTTATTGATGCCCTGTTTACGCAGTTCAGCGGCAAACGGCAGCAGGTGGTAATCGTGGATCCACAGGATATCGTCCGGCTTGATCAGCGGTTTCAGCCGCTGCGCCAGCAGGGTATTCACGCGGCAGTAACCTTCCCAGGCTTCACGCTGATACTGCACCAGATCGAGGCGATAGTGGAACGCGGGCCAGATCACCGTATTCGAAAACTGGCAGTAGTACTGATCGTAATCGTTTTGATTGAGGGGGAATGAGGCATAGGTAATGCCGTCTTGTTCGATCTGGGTAAGTTCCTCATCTTCTTCACCGGAAAACTCACTGATCTCTCCGTTCCAGCCAAACCACAATCCTCCGGTGGTCTGCAGCGCATCCAGAATGCCGACGGCGAGACCGCCTGCGTTGGTTTTGCTTCCATCAGGAATAGCGATACGGTTAGATACGACGACTAAACGACTCATAACCTAAACTCCTTACCGACGTTGTCATGTTCTAGTTGTAATAATAGTTGTTCCAGCCAGTGCCAGACCGCTGCCACATCGGGCAGACGATAGCGCGCCTGGCTTGGACCTTCACCGACCTTGACCGAGATGCCGTGCATGGCATTGACTGCAAGAAAGCCTTTCTCATCGGTCAGATCGTCGCCCACAAATACCGGAATGCGACCGGTAAATGGCGCTTCCTGCATAAATTCGCGTACCGCAGCACCTTTATCGATGCCCTGCGGTTTCAGTTCCACCACGCATTTACCTGGCTGCAGCGCCAGCGCCGGAAAGCGGGTTACCGCCTCTTCGGCCAGCTGCATGATGGCGTTTTCATACTCTGGCGCGTTGCGGTAGTGCAGCGCAAAGGCCATGCCTTTCACTTCCAGCAGCGTACCGGGCCACTGGTCAAGGGTCTGCTGCAGTTCAACCTGCAGCGTTTGCGCCACCTCATCGGGCAGCGACTGACGATGCAGATGTCCGCTGGCATCGCGGCGCTCAGCGCCGTGCACGCCCGCTGCCGGGGCTTCCAGCGGCGCGACCAGCTCATCCAGCTGGCTGATCGGACGGCCGGAAACCAGCGCCAGCGCGCCGTGACTTAAATTAGAAATTTGTTGCAGATGCTGGCGCACCGATGCGGGGATGGAAACCGACTCGGGCTGCGACTGAAGCGCGGCCAGCGTGCCGTCAACATCAAAAAAGAAGGCGTAAAGTCCGCCACTTAGCGACGGCAGGGTGCTGTTCTCATTAACCGCAGGGGTCACGTCTCCTCCTGTATCTGAACGTAAACGGGCAGTCTGTTCGCAGGCAGGCAGGCAGGCAGGAAGTGAGGAGGTTTTTCCGTAAACACGGGAATCGAAAGGGTAACGCTCCAGAACTAAACGAAATTTTCATCAACACTGCAACCGCACTACGAACATCGGCAACATTAAGTGTAGACAACAATTGAAGTTTCGCCAGACGGGCGCACAGAGTGCTTAGCGAAGAGTGCACTTTTCAGCGGTTTGCGCGGCAAAAAACTGAATTCTGCTGTTTTTCATACGCTTCGCTTTTTTTACCGCGGGCAGACTTGATCATAGCAAAAACCGCCTGATACTGTATATAAAAACAGTATCTATGGAATATTCGCTATGACGCGTTTCTTTTTGCCACAGCTTTCACCGCCTTCGCGCTCCCGCCCGCTATTCCTTGACGCGGTGCACGGTGGTTTCCCCTCGCCCGCTCAGGACTATATTGAGCGCCAGATTGATCTCAATGAGCTGCTGGTGACTCGCCCGAGCGCCACCTATTTTGTGCGCGTCGAAGGCGACTCGATGCGCGATGCCAATATCCGCGAAGGCGACCTGCTGGTGGTCGACAGCTCACTCAATGCCAGGCACGACGACATCGTGATCGCCGCCATTAACGGCGAGTTCACCGTCAAGCGGCTGCAGACGCATCCCTGCATCCAGCTGGTGCCGATGAATCCGCGCTATCAGCCCATCCGGCTGCGTGAAGAGGAGGAGCTGGAAATTTTTGGCGTGGTGACGTTTATTATTTACGCCGCACGCATCCAGCGTTAGCGCATCGTTTCGGCACGGATCATCTCAATCAGCCGGCGTAAACCCGGGTGCAGCTGGCGACGGTCGGGGTAATACATCACCAGCGGTTCGTCTTCACTGCACCAGTCCGTCAGCCCGCGCACCAGCTGCCCGCTCGCCAGCTGTGCCTGTACGTAGCGCTCCGGGCAGTAGCCGAGACCGTAACCGCCGGCGACCGCATCAATAATCATGTCGCTCTCATTGAGCGTCAGCGTGCCCGGCACATCGACCTCATACGCCACCTTGCCCTGCGCCAGCGGCCACTTATACAGCGTGCCATTGCCAAGACGCATGCGAATACAGCGATGGTTGCGCAGATCGTCCGGATGCTGCAGCGGCGGCGCGTCGCGCAGGTAATCGGGTGACGCCACCACGATCCAGCGCAGTTTGGGCGTCAGCGGCATGGCGATCATATCTTTCGGTACGCTGGCGCCGTAGCGGATCCCGGCGTCATAGCCGCTGCCGATGATATCCACCAGATTGTTATCCACCGTAATTTCCAGACTGAGCTCCGGATAGGTCGCCATAAAGCGCGCCAGGATCGGCCGAAACAGCAGCTGCCCGGCATCACGCGGGATGTTCAGCCGCAGGCGGCCGCTGGGTGATTCGCGGTACAGGTGCAGATCGTTCAGCGCCAGCTCAATCTGCGCAAAGCCGGTTTCCAGATGGCGCAAAAAAGCGGCACCGGCGTCCGTCGGCACCACCGCCCGGCTGGTGCGGTTGAGCAGGCGCACGCCAAGACGCGCTTCAAGACTGCGCAACGTGTGGCTGATGGCCGACGTGGTGACCCCCAGTTCCAGCGCGGCGAGGCGGAAGCTCTTGCGCCGGCAAATCAGCAGAAAAACATTCAGATCGGCCAGTTCATTACGTTGCAGGGCGGGCATTTTCGTGTCTCCTGACTCATTGCCTCGTTGAATCTTATTCAACTTTAGATGAGCTATCATAGCGAAGCTGCCGTACCGGACGCTATGCACGCGTGGCACGGCAGGCAAAACGTCACTTTTTACCCTGAGTTCATCATGCTGCCCGAAGACCGAAAAGATGCTATTTATCGCTACCTGTTTGCGAAACGATCGGCCACCATTCACGAACTGGCCACGCTGATGGCGGTGTCGGCGATGACCATCCGCCGCGATATTAAATTCCTGCAGGATGCCGGTTTGGTGGTCGGCATACACGGCGGCGCCAGGCTGCCTGCCGTGGTTCATCAGGCATTGCCGTATGTGGAGAAGGCACAGCTGAACGTGCACGCCAAACAAAGCCTTGGCCGTTATGCCGCATCGCTGGTACAGGATGGCCAGGTGGTCTACCTCGATGCCGGTACCACCAGCTATGAAATTGCGCGTGCGTTAGGCGATCAGGCAAGTCTCACCGTGCTGACTAACGACTTTACGATTGCCGCCTGGCTGATGCGTCACAGCCACATCACGCTATTTCATACGGGTGGCAAAGTCGATAAACGGCATATTGCCAGCGTGGGTGCCATGGCGGCGACCGCCCTTGCCGCGTTCAATATTGATCTGGCTTTCCTCAGCGCCAGCGCGTGGGATGTCACGCACGGCCTCTCGACACCCGACGAAGACACCTTGCTGATGAATCAGGCGGTGCTGGCCGCCTCAGCGCAGCGTTATCTGGTGGCTGACAGCAGCAAATATGGTCGTTACAGCGTGTATTCCGTATGTAAGCTGCAGCAGCTGGACGGTGTGATCACCGATGACGATTGCCCCTGTGCTGCCGTTGAAGAGATGAAACAGCGTGGTATTCGTCTGCACCGGGTAAATCGCCGCGGCTGAGCGGCTCTCTGCGCATCCCGGTAAAGAGCATTAATTAAAAAGGAGGCGCGAACGCCTCCGGTGGCTACAGGGAAATCACATCGACTATCTCTCGCAGGGCACGGTTTACGGCGTAGGGGCGACTTTAGGATTGGAGCTGAACCAGCCGCGGCGATCCTGCCAGTTGCCATATTCATCCACAATCGCCCCTTTGCTGTTGGCCATCAGGAAATGATAGCTTTCCAGTTTTTTCAGCGACAGCGTTTCGCCCTGATGCTGAATGACGACATTGTGGCTTTGCACCGGACCAAAACTTTTCGGCGTCGGCGGAATATTTGCTGATGCGGCGCTAATTTCTGAGAAGTTATATACCCAGCCATCGAGGACGCGCCATGATTCATGTTTTGCCGGACGTGCCGGCGGCGCGCTAATCGGCATGTGTCGATGCTCCGGAATCATCTGGTTCGGCAGCAGATACATGGTCATAGCGTAATAACCGTAATCCAGATTATTGACCCAGGTGATGCTGGCCAGGCCAACATGCTGATAATCGCCCAGCCCGAAATCATTGACCCACAGCTGCTGGCGCATGGCCGGCGTCAGCGTATGACCGTAAGAAGCGAGCAGTTGCGCTATTGCATCTTTCGCCACCTCTTTCTGGAAGACGCCATTTTTATAGAAATCTTTATTGGTATAAACGTGATGCGGCTGAGCCGCAACGGATGCGGTGGCATTGAGCGCCAGTAAGGCCGCAGCGAACGCCAGAGCAGGTTTTGTCATAATTCACCTCCTGTTTATGACAGCCATGTTGATGCAAATAAAAATTTCACCGGCCGGTAAAACGCAAGGGTGGCCAGCGCGGAGAACAGAGTTGCAGATGGCGATACGGAGGGGAAATTCATTTAGAGAATCGGATCTATCTAATTATCAGATACGGCTGTGCTTTTTTGTGATTATTAACAAATAATCACAGGCTATTCTGCCCGGTAAAGCATCCAGCTGCTGACGGGCACAATTTATCTGCTGCTAAAGAAATTCTTAAAATGTTGGTTGCGCTCGCAATTGTGACAGGCGCGCGGCCAATTGTGTTTGACCTGCTTTTCACATCAATGCACACTGGCGGGCGTGAAAAACGGCAGATGAAGAGCCAAGAGATGTTGCAGAATTATAGTCAGCGCGTCCATTTCTATTACTGCATTCTGGTTGCGTTAAAACTCTATGTGAACAGCAAGAAATCCGGCGGCGTACGCGGGAAAAATAACTTTTTGCTGAAGTGGTTACGCAACGCGCAAAACAACACCATCTTTCATCCTGATATCACCAGTGAAATTGAATGGCTGCGCGGCAAAATTATCAGCGCCGGACCGGATGCCGATTTAGAACCGATGCTGCAATACGTTTACGAGACAGCAAAACGCGCCGAAACGCTGCGTCTCGGGCCGTAATCGCACGGGCTGCGTATTGCATTACCCCTGTCTGCAGGCAAAAAAAAGGGGGCAACGCGCCCCCAACCACTACAAAAATTTCATCCCTGACGCCCTGGTGCGGACTCCCTTCCGGCTGACGCTAATTCTCTTCGCACTGGCTACGCGTTACAGGGTTAGCACCAGCACGCTGATCAATAACCAGCAGCCCGCGCAAAATGCGCCCGCCGCCACCCAGGTTAACGCCCGGGTATTTAAATTGCAGACATCGCGTTGCCAACGTTTAACCGGCTGCATAACCACTCCTGAAAATACATTCTCATTATGCCTGGCAGAGGATTGCCGTGAACTGCGGATAAGCTTGTCACGTATTAATATCTCTGACCATCGGATGTGCTTACCGGTTATGTAGGCGCAGGACTACAATCCATTAATTACCGCTTATATCACCGTCGAGACGAAAAATGCCGCAGGTATGCAGACCGCAATAGTGTCGTTTCGGACCGCTTGTCTCGCGGAAATGCGGTTTCGCATCGTTTAGTTTTCCTAAAAAACAGGCGCAGATTAAATCGTTTTTATTTACCCCTGCTCAGGGTTATTAATAAGCACACCGGACGCGATAATTTGCAGATGATAAAGGGATGTGGCGTGACCCGTCTCTTGATGCACAGCCTGACCGCGTTCAGTGCCCTTTCTCAGGTTATAAATTACGTTGGCATTTAACTTTGGATCCAATCATCAATGAAAACCCGTCTGGCCGTTATGGCCTCTGTTGCTGCGATATTATTTTCACAGCAGACATTCGCCAAAAATCTGTGCACCCTGATTGTTGACGCTGAATCAGGCAAAGTCCTGCTGGAGAGTGGCAACGACTGCAGTAGAGAAGTCACACCCGCATCCACCTTTAAAATAGCCATCAGCCTGATGGGATTTGATGCCGGCGTGCTGAAAAATGAAAAGGAACCCGCCTGGGATTACCAACAAGGATACCCGGACTGGGGCGGTAAAAACTGGATGAATAAAATCGATCCTACGGCGTGGCTAAAATATTCGGTCTTCTGGTATTCGCAGCAGGTTGTAAAAAAAATCGGGCAACATCGCTTTGAAGACTATGTAAAGGCGTTTGCTTATGGAAACGAAGATGTTTCCGCCGTTGACGTCAGCGCCCCCGGTCAGAATGGGGTGTGGGTTATGTCATCCCTGCAGATCTCACCGGTTCAGCAGATTGGCTTTTTAAGGAAAGTCGTTAACCGTGAGTTGCGCGTAAACAAGCATGCCTATGACATGACAGATAATATCACCCGCTACGACGTCAGCGTTAAGGGCTGGACGGTGCACGGCAAAACAGGAACCGGCTCACCGGGGAAAAATAATCAATACGATCCGCACCATGCCTATGGCTGGTATGTCGGCTGGGCGACCAAAGGCAGGAAAAAAATTGTTTTTGCCAAACTGATTCAGGATGAACAGGTGTTAACGCCGAATGCTGGCCTGAGAGCACGTGACGAAGTGTTGAAGCAGATGTCGGCGGTCATTGCGCCGTGATGGCATAACACACGGATGCCACGGATTTTATTAACCTCCCGGTTTTCATGCGGCTGACAGATTGCGCCGAGGTCCTTCATTATGAAACTGACGGTTAGCCAGCCGATGAAGTGACCTCCGGACCGTGGCTTATCTTTCTTTACGCAGCGTCGTCAGCAGTGACTGCGCGGCAACAGAAGACTGACCGGATGGCGAACACACCAGTCCAAACTCACGCTGAATCGCTGGCCTGCGCTACTGGCGTATATGGCACGGATCAATGCGCGCCCAGCTGTGCAGGCGGCGTTGCTGGCAGAGGCGTCTGAGTGAGACTGGCAGGCAGAGTTTTGTGCCGGCGATCAGGCTCTGTCTGCAAGGTTAGATGTCAGTGTTATTGTGACAACGGCGCGCAGAAAGTTATGCTGTGCGCGCCAGGCTACGAAGCCCGCTATTGGGCCCGCGTGGCAACATCAACATCGAACCTGTGCTGTTTTGAGGACACTGACATGCCCCCTTTTTATCAGTTTTCGGCCACCAGCCTGACCGGTCAACCTATCTCTATGGCCGATTACGCTGGCAAGGTGGTTCTGGTGGTGAATACCGCCAGTCATTGCGGCTTCACGCCCCAGTACGCCGGCCTTGAAGCGCTCTATCAGAAATATGCCGCGCAGGGTCTGGTGGTGCTTGGCTATCCCTGCAATCAATTCGGTAAGCAGGAACCGGGAAACGCTGATGACATCTCACAAACCTGTCATGTTAATTACGGGGTGAGCTTCCCGATGTTCGGCAAAGTCGAGGTTAACGGCAGCGCAGCGCACCCGATATTTCGCTATCTGAAAGCGGAACTCCCCGGCGTGCTGGGCGGACGGATTAAGTGGAATTTCACCAAGTTTCTCATCGGACGCGACGGCCAGCCGCTGAAACGCTTTGCACCGATCACGTCCCCGGAGAAAATAGAAGCCGCGATACTCGCTGCACTTTAAGGTGGAGCGTTACCGGATTCGCAGCATTAATTTTAGAGCACAGCGGAAATTGATGTTATCCGGCGGGAGACAGTGTGCCCCGCATATTTATTTTTTATTCCACTTGTCCTGAGTCAAGGTGAAAAGCAAGCTTGGGGGCGCACTTTTCACATCATGAATTTCTCGTAAGTACTGCAATCCTGCCCTGGTCAGAACTTTTTGCGAGGCCAGATGATTTGCCCGTACTACAGCAGATATTTCAGCCAACTTTATTTCACCAAAACCATAGTCGACCGTATACTTAGCAAACTCTGTCGCCAGCCCTTTTCCCCATGCCTCTGTAGAGAAGCGATATCCAAGGTTATTGATTGATAAATCGGCATAGCTCCTGATGCTGAGTCCGCCAAAACCAATGACTCTCCCCGGATTGTCCGTCAGCGCGATCGCCCAATTACCGAAACCGTACGTTTCCCAGTGCTGAAGCCAGCGAGCCAACACCTGACGTGCATAATCAATATCGGGATACGGACCTGCGGGGTTGAAGGTATTTGTAGCAGGGTCGCCATAAATTCTGAAAAGATCATCAGCGTCAGATTCAATTACCGTTCGTAGATGAAGTCGTGTCGTATCTGCCTGCAAAGAAACCTCCTGAACTTACCGTTTATAAGCCACGTTTTCTTACTATTTTATCGCGGGGCAATCCCGGGTTCATAACAGGGACGTTAAATTTAATTTTATGAAATTCTCAGTCACTACGAATAAAAGCACCCTTTACACCCTAAACACCAGCCTGAACAGGTTAAATTTGATCAGGCTCAGCATCCTGGCCGGTTAAGTCGGGCGTTTTTCCGCCCATTTCAGCATGGCATCAAGAGCAGGACAAAGTGCCTGTCCCCATTCAGTGAGTCGATATTCCACTTTGGGTGGCACCTGAGGATACACCATCCGCGACACTATACCGTCGGCTTCCAGCTGTCTCAGTTGTTGCGCCAGCATCTTCTGCGAAATACCGGGAATTAATTTTTCAAAATCTGAATAGCGCTGTACTTTGCCGTCGAACAGATGAAAAAGGATGATTAATTTCCAGCGCCCTTCCAGCAGTTGAATAACATGCTCTACACCGCTTGCGGCTGATTCCGGACTGTATAACTTACTCATCATTCAGTAACTCACTTTTTTGTGCGTACTTGTCAATTTAACAGTCTATGTGGAATATGACCGTACTGTAAACAAAGGGAGTACAGGTCTATGCCATTCACATTACCGCTCGCTATTTATGACGACTTCGCGCTCAGCAAGGGTGGCGATATTGCCAGCATTACTGATTATGGTACTGCCACTTCAACAGACCGGAGATTCTCCAATGCAATGTGATCTCGATTTCCACGGTAAACGCATATTGGTCACTGCGGGTACCAAAGGTGTGGGTAAAGCGGTAGTTGGGCTATTCAAACAGCTGGGTGCAACAGTATTAACAACCGCACGCCACGCATCCGCAGAATGTAGGGCAGACGCCTTCGTAACGGCAGACCTGACCACGGTTAAAGGGTGTAACTCAGTCGCGGAAGCCGTTCAGACACATCTGGGAGGCGTCGACATCATTGTTCATGTGGCCGGCGGTTCTACCGCACCCGGTGGTGGCTTTGCAGCATTGGGTGAAGAGGAGTGGCAACAGGAGCTCAATCTTAATCTGTTGCCTGCGGTACGTTTAGATCGTGCGCTGTTGCCTGCCATGCTGCAGCAGGAGGGCGGAGTGATCATCCATGTCACTTCTATCCAGCGAGAACTGCCCTTACCAGAATCAACCACGGGTTATGCAGCAGCGAAAGCGGCGCTGTCAGCCTACAGTAAAAGCCTGTCGAAAGAGGTTGCGTCGCAGGGGGTTCGGGTGGTTCGCGTGGCGCCCGGCTGGATCGAAACCGAAGCTTCAGTGGCCATGGCGGAACGGCTGGCGCAGCAGGCAGGAACAGATTACGAAGGTGGTAAGCAGATCATCATGAAGGCACTTGGCGGTATTCCGCTGGGACGCCCTTCTCAACCCATTGAGGTAGCTAATCTCATTGTCTTCCTCGCATCTTCTTATGCTGCCGCGATCACCGGTACTGAATTTGTCATCGATGGCGGCACTATTCCAACGGTGTAGTCAGATATCCTCATCGACCCATTCGGGTAGCGATCCGGATATTTTATATACCTTAATAAGGCGCCAGCGGCTATTAGATCAAGCCATGTGCGATATCGACCTGGCCGCTGTGTGATATTCCCCGACTCTTTGTCGCAAATATCCGCTCCTCGCTCATGGCGAATACACAGTCCGCCTGGTGGCAGAAACGGACATGAATAGCGAAAACAAAGGATGATTATTTGCGCACAAATCAGGGCTTCTTTGGCCGTTTATTGAAAAAACGCTTATGACGCTTTTTCATTCACCGTCATGATAAAGTTCAGCGTGTTTTCTCCCTGGTTTGCGTAGAAATGTGGAACATCGGTTTTGGCTGTAACGGAAAATCCCGCCGTTACCTGAAATACGCTCTCTTTCACGCCAAGCGTGAGGGTTCCGGATTTTACGTGCAGTAGCTCCAGCGTGCCTGAGGTATGCCCGGGTGATTCAAACTTTTCGCCTGGCCGCATTTCCCACAGCCACAGCTCAAGCATATCGGGTCCACCTGAGCCGGCCAGCAGCCTGGCGCTTCCCCCTTTGTCTCCTGTCCAGAGTTCGGGGATGTCCGTATCAGCGATGATGTGCACATCAGGCCTGGCGCTGACATCAACAAAATCCGCCACGGACACGCCCATGGCAGCAGCAAGCCGACATAGCAGCGCAATGCTGGGGTTAGCCTTACACCCTTCTATTTCTACCAGCATCCCCTTACTGACACTGGCTTTGCGGGATAGCTCATCGAGAGAAATTTTTCTTTGTTTACGAAACTGCTTAATCCGCAGGGATACGGCTTCGTTAACCGTGTTGACATCTGCGCCGGCAAAGGTCACTAAATTGACTTTTTTGGTCATTGGTCGATATTATGAAATAAAATGGTCATTACAGGATTATCGCGTGTTAATCGTATCTGCGTCAATTTCCCCTGAAGTCTATCAAATCGCCCCCGGTTTTCGGGCGCTCAGCATCAGTGTACAGGCAGCGCCTGTCGTGAATCCGCACGTCGGGGTAACGGCACTGAAGGCGGCCTGTGAGGCGGTGCTGTCAGATTCCCCCAACTGGGCTGAATCCCATCTGGCCGCATGGGCCGATGTGTTTCAGAAATTTGGTGCCAAACCCAAACGCACGCCCTGTTCTGCTGAGGCGCTACGCAAACGCGTGCTTCGCGATGGCACCCTGCCCGCGCTCGATCCGGTCGTTGATCTTTATAACGCTGTCAGTCTGCGTTATGCCGTGCCCGTAGGGGGAGAAAATATTGCCGCGTACCGGGGTGCACCTCGCCTGACGGTGGCAACAGGCACGGAACCCTTTGATACCATGAAAGAAGGGGTTATGGCGGTGGAATATCCTGCGCCTGGCGAAGTCGTCTGGTGTGATGATGCCGGCGTAACCTGCCGTCGCTGGAACTGGCGGCAGGGAATCAGGACCCGCTTAAGCGTTGAAGCGCAACACATGTGGTTTATTCTGGAAAGTCTGCCGCAGATGCCACCTGATCAGCTGCAGGAAGCAGGAAAGATGCTGACCGACGGCCTTGAAGAAATGATGCCCGGACGGCAGTGTAACGTCACCCTCATCGGCGATTAACGCCTTTAACTCAGTTCTGGAGAATCTGCATGTTCACCGGCTTGTCTGCTTTCCCGTTAACGCCTGTCACCGCGCGTGGTGTCGATGAACAGGGTTTCACGAAGATCCTGGCTCGCCTGACGGCAGCCCGTGTCGATTCGTTGGGTGTTCTGGGTTCAACCGGCAGCTATGCTTACCTGAGCAGAGAACAGCGCAAACGCAGCGCAACGCTGGCGTGTCAGGTTGCCGGGGAGATTCCCGTGATGGTTTGCGTGGGTGCTATCAGTACCGATGCCGTACTGCATCTGGCTGAAGATGCGCAGTTCGCAGGCGCTGATGCGCTGCTGCTGCCGGCGATGAGTTACCAGCCACTGCGTGATGAAGAAGTGTATGCCCTCTTTGAGACGGTTACCCGCCATGCTTCAGTACCGATTTGTGTTTATGACAACCCCAGCACCACGCATTTCCGCTTTACCGACGAACTGCTCGGGCAGCTGTCGTCACTGAAAGGGATTCGCTCAATTAAAATTCCGGGAGTACCGGATACCCCCATCGCTGCAGCTGAACGCGTTGCTGCATTACGACAACATCTTCGTCCTGGCGTGACCCTGGGTATTAGTGGTGACGCCAGTGCCGGGCTGGGGCTGAATGCCGGTTGCGAAGTCTGGTATTCCGTTTGCGGCGGTATCTTCCCGGAAACCGCTAAACAAATTACGCAAGCCGCAGCCATTAACGACGCTGAACGCGTTACTGCCCTAACTCACCGCCTGAAACCTTTATGGGATTTGTTCCGTAAGCATGGCGGAAGTATCCGCGTGATCGCAGCGGCAGCAGGCATACTGCGGCTGACCGAAGCCGACTGCCTGCCTCGTCCCCTGTTACCCTTATCGGCCGCAGAGGTGGCAGAAGTAGCAGCAGTGATAGCCGCTCTGGACCTGAAGTAACGCGCCGGCGGAATCGGTCCTGCGCCGGGCAGTTGAATATCTGGCAGGGCCAAAACCTTGATGATGGTCTTTGATCATTACCGCCACTGACCGGGTGGGTTTACTCACCCGTGCAACGCGTGAGGTTGTTATGACTGCTTCCCGCTCAAAGCGGAACCTTATCCTGCCAGCATATCTGCTTTGTGCCAGGCGCAGACGTTATTCATATTCCATCATTTCAGACAGAGAAGTTTTTAGATAACGCTCCAGCAGACCTGCACAAATTCGCGTTTCATATGACATCATGCCAGCCGGTGGATGGAGCAACCAGGCGTTAAAAGGCGGGATCGGATAGTGACTTAAAATGGGGATGAGCGAACCCTGTGCAATTTCATTTCTGCATACCGGAAATTGCAAAACACCAATGGCATGTCCTGCTAATAAATAGGAGAGTACACTTCTCCAGTGCGTGGACTGAAATTTAACGTTGACGGGAACATTAACGAGTTGGGCTTCAGAGGTGAGCATTGGAATGCGATTACTGGCAAATACACCAGAAACAGCAGCAAATGGATAATCAGCCAGCGCATCCGGAGAGCGTGGATAACCGATTTTAGCCAGCAAAGATGGAGAGGCCAGCAACACTCTGTGCACGCTACCAAGTGGACGTGCGACAAAAAATCCTTCTGAGATCTCTCCCAGCCTCAGGGATATATCCACCCCCTCAGTGACGGGATCGATGATACGGTCGTTAAAAATGACATCGATCTGCAGCTCCGGATGTTTGATCTGAAGCTGTAACAACGCAGGCATCAGCAAGCTTTCTCCGGCAGAATAAGGCGCCGCGATACGGATTTTGCCTTGCAAAGCCTGATTTTCTTCATTCACAGAAAGAGCGTGCTCTGCCGCCTGAATCGCTGTTTTACTTCGCTCATAAAACACATTACCGCTATGTGTCAGAGACATATTCCGCGTGTTGCGCCTTAGTAAACGCGTACCAAGATGTGCTTCCAGTTTTTCAATTCTTTCACTGACGGCAGGCTGGCCAATGCCGAGATCGCGGGCTGCAGCCGACATGCTGCCCCGCTCAACCACCCTGATGAATATGCGCATTGCAGAGAAGAGATCCATGTAGCGATTATATTGGTTTTGCCGATAAATGTAATTCGATACAGGTATCTACTGCTCTTCTACGAGATGATGAAAACTCATCGTTCAGGTAAGGATTCAGCAAATGTTGATCTATAAAATTGATTTTTAAATGGAATACAACCATGTCAGATATCAAACTTTTCATGTTCCAGTCAGGAACGCAGCAATGTAAATATCAGCATATTCGGATGAATCAGGGCGCAGGCGAACGTTATGAAATTCCGGTTCCCTGGTTTCTGCTGACCCATCCGGAGGGTTTTACCCTGATTGACGGTGGTCTGGCTGTAGCAGGATTGAAAAACCCTGCTGCCTATTGGGGAAAGGGTATAGAGCAGTTTAAACCGGTGATGTCAGAAGAACAGGGCTGTCTGGAACAGCTTAAAAGGCTTGGCATCGCTCCAGAGAAGATCCGCTATGTGGTGCTGTCCCATTTGCACGCTGATCACACTGGCGCAATCGGTCACTTCCCCCATGCCACTCATGTGGTTCAGAAGCGAGAGTTTGAATATGCCTTAGCTCCTGACTGGTTTACATCGGACGCCTATTGCCGACACGATTACGATCGTCCTGAACTCAACTGGCTTTTTCTCAACGGATTGCCTGAAGATAACTATGACCTTTACGGTGATGGCACGATAAAGTGTGTTTTCACGCCAGGGCATTCCCCGGGGCATCAATCTTTTCTTATCAGCTTACCCAGCGGTAAACATTTTATGCTGGCGATTGATGCGGCTTATACCTTAGATCATTACCATGAGAGGGCGCTCCCTGGACTGATGACGTCAGCCACGGATGTCGCTCAGTCCGTCCGAAAACTGCGTCAGCTAACCGAACGATTTAACGCGACATTAATACCCGGTCATGACCCTGAAGAGTGGGGAAAAATCAGGCTTGCTCCAGCCTGGTACAGTTGAATTATTGCTCACTCATTCTTTTACATATTAAACCCGGGTCCGCGATGCCCCCCCGATGAAGCAAGGGGGGCATTCAGCCATTAGCATTTTCGTGCTGGCACCGGTGTTCAGCGCCAGCAAGGCAGCCTCTAGGGTTGCAGCGGTTCCGCCAGCGTTATGATAAACAACTCACTGTCCGAGCTGGCTTTATCCAGCGGCTTCACGCTGATGGTGGTGGCAACCGGCTTATCATCTACCGTCAGCTTCCCCTGGTCGTTGACCCGATAATCCTTGCGCTTCTTACCTTCCACCGGATTTTGCAGCACCATTTTCACGCCGAAGTCATTGTCATTGATGACCGCCAGCGTGTTGCTGTCGATCAGTGCCAGCCCTTCGGCCTTCTCCTGCTGCCAGCCGAGTTGACGCAGATCCACCACCCGCGTTTTCGTTGCCAGCACGATGCCGCGCTGCGCCAGCGTTTTTGCGTCGTCAAACTCTGGGTAGTCACCGGCCTTATCGAATGTGGCCAGATCGGTGGCCTGACTGAGATCCACCTTATAGATAAGGTTACGCATCGCGTCGTCTTTGTCGCTGCCCTGCTCAATCAGCAGGATGTGCTGATTATCGATCGCCACGATATCGCCAATTTTCGCGTCGCTGTTTTTACTGTACGCCTCGCTGTCGATAGGGTAACCATACATCGCGGTTTTACCGGTGGCCGGATCGAAGCTCACCAGGCGGGTAAAGCGTGCCTGCTTTTTACTTTTCCCGTTGATATCCAGCGTACTCTGCACCGCGGCGATGATGCGTCCATCCGGCATGCGCGTGATCCCTTCAAAGCCACGATTTGGCTGGCGCCATTTAAGAACGTTCGGCAGACCACCCGCGATCGATTTTTCCCCTTCCATGGCCTGCGGCCCGTGAATCGCCAGGATCCTGCCCTGCTTATCAACGTTAATCAGGAACGGACCATACTCATCGCACAGCCAGTATCCGCCCTTCCCGTCCAGCGTAATGCCTTCCGTATCCAGACCCCGGTTATCGCCCTGCAGCACGTGCAACTTATCGCTTAGCGCGATTTCATTGGTTGACCCGATGACGCCATTCTGCAGCGGCAAGCCGTTAATATTGCCCTTTGCGTCGTGCAGCGGTCGGGCGTCCGTCGCCTGCGCTTTGCCGTTCTTCACCTGGATATTCATCAGCAGCGGCGCGAAGTCCGGCGTGACGAAAATTTTCGACTCCTGTTTACCCATGTCAGGCGAGTCGGCATTCGGTCCGCGATCGGTGACGGTCACAAAGTTGAGCGTATCTCCCTGCCTGCCGGTAAACAGCAAACCGGAACCGATGCCTACCGGCAAACCCTCCGGAAACGCGCTGGCGAACGCACCGCTGTAGCTGACGCGCGTCCCCTGAGGAAAAGTGACGCTATAGCGTTCGGTTGGCGGCTGCGCCGCCAGCGTGGATAACGAGAGGGTACAACCGAGAACCAGGGGAAGCGTTTTTCTTTTCATATTATTCATGTCCATACAGAGGAGCTGACACCCTAAAGACTAAAAATGACAGGAAAATGAAATTGCAGAGCAACAGTGGCGGCTGACAGGTGGAATTTACCCTGTGTTCAGCAGCAGGACGATGAAGTGCTGGGCGTTGCGGGCTTGAATCCGGCCGGTCATAAACGAAAGGAATCATCATGGGTCACACAGGCAATAAAGAACGATACCCTTCTGGTGTTAGTCTGATGTATGCTATTTGAGCATAGCGGACATTGACTTCTTTACTGTACGCTTTGTGACATACGCAGACGTTTTCATACAGAAAAATGGTAATACTAGAAAAACAGGTTAACGCTTCGGATATACCTACCTTTAAGGTCACTGGCTTGAACATACCTGACATGAGAAGTTAAGCAATACATGTTATTAAAAGTAGTAATAATTACTTATTTGCATGAGAAAATGAATTAATCGCATTATATGCCTATGTAGCAAGGAAACTATTGTGCGTACAGACTACACCAACAAAGAAAACCTTAAAAAATTACTCAACACAATTGATCCATGGAATGAAAGTCCGACTTGGTTGAACAACATTCACCCATTTCTTATCGAGGTTAATCAAGCAGATTTAGAAACACGCTCTTCTTATGATTTTCAAAAGCGACTGTGGAAGCAGAATCCAATCAGTAACGCTGGGCAGGGAGCAATAGATGTTAGTAAGGCGATCGCGGACAATAACTTTCGCCGCTGGATAGCAGAAAAATCATTGGAATCCCTGGATGATAAAAATCCGGATGATTGCGCAATGTGGCTGGATGAGTTTTATCACGATCTTCTAAAGAAGATTAGGCCTTACACCACGGCAACTCCTTATTTATTGGTAATGCGAACGCTGGCCGCATTCTGGCCTCGTAAACTAACAAGCGTTAGTAGCTCTACTCCAGCGTATGAGATAGCCAGAATATGGTTTGGTGATGTGCAGTTAAACGTTGTGAGGCTACATCTTGAGATAACCAAGCATATGAATAACTTACTCGGAGAACCCGGGGAGGATTTTAGGGAAGTTGCAGCGCGTATGACGTTGCCTTGGTTATCGTTGGTAACTGTTCGTCAAAACGAAGATAGTGAGCAGCCGGAAACACTGAATAAATCGGGAGAAATCACCTTACAGCATCGACCTGCAGAACAACGTCGTAAAGGACTAACGTCACTAAAAGGTGGATTGAGCACCATAAAAAGTGTGCTGTACTTTTTGGAGATACCTAAATCACGCAGTGATTTAATCGATTTTCTTCAAGAAGAATTCCCTGACTCAAAAAACAGTACTCTGAGTACCATCATTAGCATTCTCAGCAATGAATTTTTCGTAATTGAAAAAGAAGGAGATGTTTTTAGCCTCTCTTCTCGTGGAGTAGCATTTCTAAGAACGCAGGATCCACAGGAACTGATTCCAGTAATGATCACGCATATTCTTGGTGTAGACCATGTACTATGTGCAATGAAAGATGAGAGCAAAAGTTTTACGCAATTGTTGTTTCTACTCCGCAAAGTTCATGCTGGTTGGACGTCAGAAGCAGTACCTCGCTCAATATTAAGCTGGCTTATTCAACTTGGTTTAGTTGAAAAGGACGAAAGGAAGACCTTCAGCCTGACGGAGGAAGGCCGAGGATGGGTTAGTCGCATTACGTGGCAGCCTGAATTCTTACCTCAAACACCAGTTATTGAGACCGAACTAGACGTTAATGAGGTTTCATCTGAACTCAGCTTTCATTCCTTAGACGTAAATGCCATTATCAGCGACGTGATCAAAGGCAGTGCATTTCAAGCACGTCAGGTACAGCAACTTCATCTGGGGCTATGGGCACACAAACAGCGGCATTTTGCAATATTGGCCGGTCTTTCAGGATCAGGTAAAACACAACTGGCACTGAGATATGCTCAGGCACTAAGCACTCATCATCCTGCCCCCGCTTCCGATGAAGATAGAAAAACCTGGTTTGTTCAACCCGTGCTCCCCGGGTGGTACGATCCCTCCGCGCTTTTGGGTTATATAAACCCTTTAAGACCAGAAAGTTATACTCGAACGCCATTATTGAATTTTTTGTTGGAAGCGGCTAATTCACCAGAGATCCCGTTCGTCGTTATACTTGATGAAATGAATCTCTCGCATCCAGAGCACTATTTTGCACCCTTCTTATCTGCGATGGAATCTGGAACACAATTGATGCTTCACAGTGAAGGCGATATGTTTGATGGAGTGCCGGCACGCCTTCGTTATCCTTCTAACGTCGCCTTTATCGGAACTCTTAACATGGATGAAACCACGCATAGCCTTTCGGATAAAGTGCTCGACCGCGCCTGGACTATGGAGTTTTGGGAGATTGATCTGAAAAATTTCCCTGGCTGGAACAGTTATGGACTCAGCGTTGGAGAACAAGAGCATATTCGTGATGTTTTAACTTCACTTATGGAGTATTTAAAGCCTGAGCGCTTGCACTTTGGTTGGCGCACCGTAGAGGATGTGCTCGGCCATATATCACTTGCACGACAGCTGACTTCCTTCAACTTTGTAGATGCGCTTGATGAAGTCGTTTACGCCCGCGTCTTGCCTAAGCTTCGTGGTTCAGATAGTGCTCATCTGCGAAAAATGCTTCAGGACTGCCATTCCCTATTTTTAAAACTTAATCTACAGCAATGTGCTCGCAAATTAATGACCTTATCTACTGACCTAGAGAATACGGGCATGATGAGGTTCTGGCGCTAATATGAAACTCAGAGTCTGGGAGGAAGACAATCGCAACGCTGACCCTATCGCAGTGATGGATATAGCAAACCAGCCCATAAAGGGATTTTCGGAGCGTTGCAAGTACCTTATTGAATGCCCGGAAGAACTGCAGTCAGCGCAGCTTTATGTTGATGACGCTTGCCTGCAAAAAATTGCAGGCTATTGGGTCTGGCAGCCGGGCTTCTATGCAGGAGAGGTCGATCTGGAACTCGTTCTGAACGATCAGATAACCAGTATAAGCTGGCGTGTCGATGTGAGTAATGACCCAGACAAAAGCGGTAAGCAAGCATGGCAACAATTTATTCAGGACATTGTCGACTTTGACAGTGCAAGACTCGCAGGAAGTGAGCCCGGTCAGCATCAACTGGGTGGTATTTCGCATTTTGCTGGGATCTGGCTACGTTACGCACGAATAAAGCAATTTTTCCCGCGTTATGCTATGGGATTAAAAGCCGTCCTTCAAAATCCGGTTCAAGGCTATCAACAACAAACTCAGTTGTGCAGGCTGGGAAG
Source organism: Type-C symbiont of Plautia stali (assembly GCF_059730935.1). NCBI lineage: Bacteria > Pseudomonadati > Pseudomonadota > Gammaproteobacteria > Enterobacterales > Enterobacteriaceae > Type-C symbiont of Plautia stali. The sequence continues at coordinate 2,438,986 of NZ_AP035923.1, forward strand.
ATTAAAAAAGCTTACACCATCAATTATGCAGCAACTCATCCAGCACGCAGATTTACTGGCCGGAACCAGGGCCAACTATTCATTCAGAGACGTTCAAAATCTTCAGGTACAGGCAACTTATATTGATAATTCTTGGGATACGCCAGCTAATCGCCAGCTCAAACTCCAGTTAGTTTGGATAGACCGAAGAGTAGCAAAGGTTCTCACGGAACTTAAAAGTGATTTGGCGGCAACGGATAATGAAACCTCAGGAACTCGAACTAGCTTGAAAGACAGGCTTATTCGTAGAATTAATTATCTGGCTGAAATCAGAAAATACTTGCGGCATGTCAACCAACAACTACCTTTTTCAGACACAGACTCCGAAAAATCCCATGGTATGGATTTTGAGTCTGTAGCCGGACATCCTCATTATCAGCTGACCTGGCGTATGGGGGTAAAATTACTACGTGAAGGCATATCCGATCTATCGAGAGATGAAAGTCATTATTTGATACCTAGCTGGGAGATTTATGAAGTCTGGTGCTTTGTTACCATAACAAAAAGTCTGAAACGAAAGTTCCCAAATATGAAATGGCATCTATCTCAACATTCAGGCAGGCTTACATTTAGTGCAAAACACAAAGATCTTTGTATCAAGCTGCACTACCAGAAATCCTTTCGCGCAATATTAAATAAACCTTCAGCTGATCCTAATATTCCTCACTCTATCAGTGGCATGCGCCGGCCTGATTTAGTACTAGAAGTAAAAAATGATGGAATTACTCAGTTTGTTAGTCTTGACAGCAAATATACCTCGCGGAGCAAACGTATACTTGAAGAGATGGGTTCAGCTCATATCTATCGTGACAGCCCGAGATGGGAGCGAAAGCGTCCTGTGCTTTCGTTGCTGTTAGTTCCCTGCAATGAATACCTTCCGGTAATAGAATCCGAATCTTGGTGGCATGAGCATAAGACTGGATGCTTTACACTACACAACGTCGATAGTTCTAACCTATTGCTTGATAGGCTATGGGAGCATCTGATAGGAAATTGAATAGCTATGCTTACCAATTAATACGATATAAACCCATATTCAAAAACAGGTTCATAGGAAAGATAATGTTAAACCACACGACATTTTGGTTATGTATAGTCAGATTTGACTATGATAGACCTTCTTCATCACCTGAAAACCCTTCTATCTTACTTCACCGCCTATGCCAAATGGGTGAAGAGCTGCAAATGACCTAATACTCGATTTTATCTATGTTGTATCTATACATTTTCGCATTAGCTCCTATAAAAAGTTGTAGATGTCGCAACAAAGCTTCAATATCGGCTATATGCTAACAGCCGACGTTCATCGTTTATAACTGCTGCGCAGCTATCACCGGCTTTACTATTACTCCTGCTCCGCCCTTCCCCCCTGCAGTCCACCCGCCATAGCAGACATTTCTCAGCTTTTTCCTACAACCTGACGCACGCCGTCTGATATCGGCTCAGCGCGGTTTCCGTTCAAATGGGTTAACCGCGAGCACAGGAGGAAACAATGCTGAACATCTTCACTATGGATAGCGACCGCTGGATTACGGAAGGTCTGCGCCTCTACTTTTCCGGGCAGATGATAAGCTGCCTGACGCTCACCTCGCCGGATGACCCGATCCCCACCGGACGCGGGCGCAACGTGGTGATCAGTGAGCTGCATTTTGCCAGTAAAAACCTGGAAGAGACGCTGCGTAGTCTGCTGCTGATGCAGCTCAAAACACCGGGCATCGAGCTGGTGATTCTCACCGACATCAGCGATGAAGCCGTGCTGAATTACGTCGCCCGCCACCTGAAGAAAGCGCGGATTCTGAGTAAAAAATGCCCGCTGGCGACGCTGGTTAGTGCGGTGCTGACGCCGGAAAACGTTGCCGCCGTCGCCGTACCGCACGGCAACGCCGATGTGCTGACCGAGCGCGAGTTCACGCTGCTGCGCTGGCTGGCGGGTCCGCGCCGCATGACGGAGATCGGGCATGCGCTGCACCTCAGCAATAAGACCATCAGCCACTACAAGAACACCATCTCACGCAAGCTGGGCTGTAAAAACCACATGGATTTTTACCATCGCCTCACCAGCTACGGCTTTTGATTCGCGCCTCCCGCCTCAATTCAGGATGTTCAGCCCGCTGGACATCCTGCGCCTGCCTCCTTTCCTGTTAAAAAATCAAGACATTCAGCCAACATCCTTACCGCAAAAGGGATGACACCCGGTTTGATTCGCGCATAATGACGGGTCACCTGTACGGGCAGGATGCCCGCTGACACCCCCACTCTGCCGTAACGCAGGATAAAACATAAAAACTGAAGGAAGACTGGCATGGAATTCACCATACGCAACGCGCAGCCTGATGATGCCGAACTGCTGCATCAGCTGGGGCGCATGACCTACAGCGCCCACTTCAAACATATGTGGGTCTCCGAAGCCGAGCTGGATGAATTCATCGACAAAGAGTACGGCCTGGCCGAGCTGCGCAGCAGCCTGGTGGCCCCCAACGAAAGCTGGCTGATTGCCGAAACCAACAAACCCATCGGCTTTGCCAAAGTGACCTGGAATACGCCGGTACCGGACTCCGGCATGAGCGGTGCCCAGCTGAATAAGCTCTACCTCAATCCGCAGGAAACCGGTAAAAACTATGGCCGGCGCATGTTCGAAAGCATTATCCACGCCGCGCGCGATAAGCAGGAAGGCTATCTGTGGCTGGAAGTGATGGGCGAGAACGTGCGCGCACGCAAATTTTATGAAGCCTTTGGCATGCAGCACATCAAAGACATTCCTTTTATTACTGCTTCGCAGCAGAGCATCCTGCAGATTTTAGGCATGGTTATTTAGCGTGGCTCACGGCACCGGGTCAGCTGTCTGGCCCGGCCGGTTGGGTGCACTGGAGTGTTTCATTTTATTACTTCACCGCCGCAAAATTTTTAAATAAGCGCAGCGACAGCGCAGAATTATTGTTATTTCAACAAACTAAGATAAAAAATAAAAAACCCCTTTTTTATGCGCCGTCACGCTTGCAGAAATAGCACCAGCGATTAGTATTAAATACGCAACACGCACATGACAGCGCAACAACGTCATGTTATTTATTACTCATGAAGAGGATATATTATGACTCAGCATCGAGGCGGTTCAGGTAATTTCGCAGAAGATAAACAGAAAGCATCAGAAGCCGGTAAAAAAGGCGGACAGCACAGCGGCGGCAACTTTAAAAACGACCGCGAAAAAGCGTCCGAAGCCGGTAAAAAAGGCGGTCAGAGCAGCAATCGCGGCTCGTGATTAGCCGGCCAGCACAGGATGAGGCGGCCATGGCGCAGGGAGCGCGCCGTTACCCCCCGGATTATTGTCTTACCCTGCGCTGACTTTCCTCACGTTTAACAGATAACTCTGAAACCGCCTGAATCTGGCAGAAAACGTTATATGATCAATTAACTATTTATTGCCTTACAGGAACAGCCTGACGTGATATTGCGCTATTTTACCTCTCTTTTTTCCAGTCCGGAATCATTACTGCAGGTGATGAGCCGCCAGGATATTCGTGAATCCATTCAGGAAGGTGACCGGATTATTATTGACGAAGACGGTAACGCTTCGGTTAATCCCCTCAGCCCGCAGGTACAGCAGGACTTCGCCGATCATATTAAGCGCTTAAAGGATATCTGATGGGAACCGCGATATTTATGGTGCTGATGGTCTGCGGCTACTGGTACACCAGTCGCGATATGTCCAGCCGCCTGAAAATAAAACGCTCCTTTGGCTGGGACGTCTATTTTCTCATTGCGCTGTACGGCTGCATTTTTGTCGTTCAGGGCGTGGTCGCCACCGGCCTGGTCTGGCTGCTACTGCTGGCGGCCTCGGCCATCAATAACAGCCTGGCGCTGTCTGCCGATCTCCATGCGCGCTGGCACGTCGATTTCATGACATGGAGTTTTCTCGGCATTCAGGCACCGGTGGTGATCATGCTGGCGTTTGCCGTGCTGTTTTGTGTGTATCGTTCCAATTCCGGCAGCGCGCGGCTGACCGCCGGCAGTCGCAAAGAGCTATATCAGCGCCTGTCCCGCTCTAACGGTATTGAACAACTGCTGCTGCACTGCATGGAAGAAGGCGAACTGGCATGGGTCACGCTGAAATCGCGCCGTATCTACATCGGCATGATTCACGCCGCTACTTTTGAATATCCCAGCACCGCCAACATCGTGCTGATTCCGATGCTCAGCGGCTACCGTGATTCGCGCACGCTGAATCTGGCCGTAGAGCACAACTACAGCCGCTGGTATCACCAGCACGACATCAGCTTTGTTTCCACGCCGAAAAGCGCGCTGGAGTTCCGCAAGGTCCTGATGGTTGATCAGATTGAGAGCCTGTCGCTGTTCGATCCCGCCAGCGCCAGCGCGCTGGCCATGGGAAAATGCCAGCAGGCAGAGAAACGGCGGAACATACCGGGCTGAAATGCCCAGCCGCCCTTTACATCCGCTTTATCTGGTAACAGTGACGCGGCGTCACGTGGTAACCGCTAAGGAGTATGCAATGACCGATCGTCCCGTTCACGGCGACCAGCCGGATTACGATCCGCGCAAAAACAGCCCCGACCAGAAGCCGAAAGATGACGAAACCAGCGCGCCTGAATCCGGGGATAAACAGGCCGAATAAACCATAAACCGCCTTTTCAGGCGGTTTTTTTCGCGCCCGGGTCGGGTTAGCCCGGCCACAGCCAGTTACGTACTTCCGGCACGTCTTCACCGTATTCGCGCACATAGCGATGGTGCTCCGCGAGGCGCTGCTGCAGGTCGTCGAGCAATTCAGGATGGCGATCGGCCAGGCCCGGCACATGCAAAATCGCCGCCTGCGCCAGATGATAGCGGTCCAGCTCGTTGAGCACCGTCATATCAAACGGCGTGGTGGTGGTGCCCTCTTCGTTGAAGCCGTGCACGTGGAAATTGGCGTGGTTGCTGCGCTGATAGGTCAGACGATGAATCAGGCTGGGATAGCCATGAAAGGCGAAAATTACCGGTTTGTCGCGGGTAAACAGCGCATCGAAATCCTCTTCCGACTTGCCGTGCGGGTGCTGCTGCTGCGTCTGCAGCGCCAGCAGATCCACCACGTTGACCACGCGAATGCGCAGCGTGGGCAGATAGTTTCGCAGCAGATCCACCGCCGCCAGCGTCTCCATGGTGGGCACATCGCCGGCGCAGGCCATCACCACGTCCGGCTCGCCGTCATCGCTCGCCCAGCGCCATTCGCCCATACCCGCCTCACAGTGGGCAATGGCGCTGTCGATGTCCAGCCACTGCGGTGACGGCTGCTTGCCAGCGACAATCACGTTGATGCGATCCCAGGTGCGCAGACAGTGATCGCCCACCCACAGCAGGGTGTTCGCGTCTGGCGGCAGATAAATGCGCACGATATCCGCCTTTTTGTTCGCCACGTGATCGATAAAACCGGGATCCTGATGGCTGTAACCGTTGTGATCCTGGCGCCAGACATGTGAAGACAACAGATAGTTGAGCGAGGAGATCGGCTGACGCCAGCCCAGCTTGCGCGTCACCTTCAGCCATTTGGCGTGCTGATTGAACATCGAATCGATGATATGAATAAAGGCTTCATAGCAGTTAAACAGCCCGTGTCGTCCGGTGAGCAGATAGCCCTCCAGCCAGCCCTGACACTGATGCTCGCTGAGAATTTCCATCACCCGACCGTCACGCGCCAGCTGCTCATCATACGGTTCGATGTCTGCCATCCAGCTGCGGCTGGTGACGTCAAAGACCGGCGTCAGGCGATTCGAGGCGGTCTCATCTGGCCCGAACAGACGGAAGTTATCGGCGTTGCGCTGAAAAATCGCGCTGAGGTAGTGGCCGAACTGCTTAGTGGCTTCGCCGCGCTGGCTGCCCGGCGCGCCGGTGTCGAGCGCAAACTCGCGGACGTCAGGCGTGTTGAGCGTGCGGCGCAGCCGTCCGCCGTTGGCATAGGGTGAGGCGCTCATGCGTTTATCCCCCTGCGGCGCCAGCGCACGCAGTTCCGGCCTGAGTTTACCCGCCTCGTCAAACAGATCTTCCGGCTGATAGCTGCGCAGCCACTGCTCTAACACCTGCCGATGCGACGCGTCTTCGCGACATGCCGCCACCGGCACCTGATGCGCACGCCAGAAATCTTCCACCTTTTTACCGTCCACCTCTTTCGGGCCGGTCCAGCCCTTCGGGCTGCGCAGTACAATCATCGGCCAGCGCGGGATCGCCTGCTCTGTCTGGCCGCTGCGCGCCTGCTGCTGATAAGCGGCAATCTTATCAAACGCGTTATCCAGCGCTGCCGCCATCTGCTGGTGCATGTCGGCCGGCTCGTGCCCGCAGACAAACAGCGGCTCATAACCGTAACCGCTGAACAGCTGCTGCAGATCGTCATCACTGCTGCGCCCCAGCAGCGTCGGGTTGGCAATTTTGTAGCCGTTCAGATGCAGGATGGGTAGCACCGCACCATCACGCTGCGGATTGAGGAATTTGATGCCGTGCCAGCTGGCGGCAAGCGGCCCGGTTTCAGCTTCGCCGTCACCAATCACGCAGGGTACGATCAGCTGCGGATGATCGAAAACCGCGCCAAACGCGTGCGACAGCGAATAGCCCAGCTCGCCGCCTTCATTAATCGAGCCCGGCGTTTCCGGTGCCGCATGGCTGGGAATGCCGCCAGGAAACGAAAACTGCTTAAACAGGCGCTGCATGCCTGCAGCATCTTCACTGATGTGCGGATAGATCTCGCTGTAGCTGCCTTCAAGCCAGCTGTTCGCCACCATCCCCGGACCGCCGTGCCCCGGACCACAGACGTACAGCAGATCCACCTCGCGCTGGCGGATGATGCGGTTGAGGTGCGCATAGATAAAGTTCAGGCCGGGCGTCGTGCCCCAGTGGCCAAGCAGTCGCGGCTTAATATGCCCGGGCTGCAACGGTTCGCGTAACAGCGGATTCTCCATCAGGTAGATTTGCCCGACGGACAGATAATTGGCGGCGCGCCAGTAGCGATCGATCAGCGCCAGTTCATCGGCGGCACTCGGATTGGTCATGCCTCTTCTCCTTTGGTTAGCCATCAGTTAACCCTAATAGAGGATAGGCGATGCTGCGAGCCAGACGGTATTTCTGCACTGTTGCTATTAACCGCTGCGCTTATTCAAGCTTTCACGAAAATATAAGCGCAGCGGTAAAAGCTGTACACGTAAATATTTTTTTCATTTTGTGCACTATTTAATGGGTCGTGACCCGCAAAACTGGCGCTTTTTCACTTTTGGTCTATTGTGCCTTTTACAGGTAATACCAGTAGAAAATAGAAAAATAAAAGGATCCTAAAATGGACTATAAAATGTTCGCTAACCGACTGCAGCAGTGGCCGCAGTTACATTTTACGGCGATTGAACTGCAGCAACGCGAGATGGCCTGCGAGATCTACGCCACGGCGGCTGAGCACCAGACCATGAGCCAGCTGTTTATTTGTCGCGTCAGTGATGAAAAAAATGCGCAGGAATTAATCAGGCAGTATCGCAGCTGGCTGCATAAATTTAATCTCGGTCGCAGCAGGCGCGATAATTCCCGCCCGCCGCGCAGCGTGTCGGTGAATGTTCCGGGCGCAATAAGCGCAGCGCTAAAATAGAGTTATCGGCATGCTTAACCATTTTTTAGTTGCATGAATCTGCTACAGCAGCGTATTACTATTCGCGCAGCGTGATAACACCTGGCAATGTGTCTGACGAATAACCTGGGCCATTTTCACTGACAGCAGAAAAAGGTGTTGAGTTGTTATCACCTGTGCAACACTGTACGGATATACAAGTCCCGGAGGTGACGTGAAACAAGTTAACCGTCCTGCACCGGATCTGTATGCGCTGATAGGCATCGCGGTGACGGAATTTATCAGGGAAGGTAGCGTATTCAGGATACATGACGTGACGCAGGTGCTGCATACGATGAAAGCAGAAGCGCGTGATGAGGATTTCCGGCATCGCTGCGATGCTGCAATAAGGCTACTGGCAGATCTTATGCACTGAACCGATCCCCGCCTGCGCGGGGACCACTACCTCAGGCGTCGTCTGGCGTATAACCCACCACAATTTCCAGCGTTCTGCGCAGCACACTTGCCTGCGCTTCGTCCTGTGTCGCTTCCAGCGCCATAATCAGACATAGAATGATGGATTTGTTACTGACGCGGCCTTCGCTGGCCAGCACGCTACGAATGACATCATTCAGTACCGCGGCCTCTTCACTCAATGCCACTCCGGCATCGCGAAAATGCGCCGCCAGTTCCGTGTCCGGCAGCGCAGAATAGAGAGAGTGATTCTCCGACATCGTTCTTTTCCCGTACTGTGAGCAATACAGTCAGATTATAATTTAACGGTCAGTCAGTGCTTGCGGCTGCCGCCACCCTGACCGTTGTGGCCAAACAGCGGATGCACATTATCGCGATCCGATTGTTCGCCACGCCGCTTTTGTCCAGCCGTCATGCTCGACCGGACTTCATCGATTGCAGTGCGAATCGCAGCCGCCTGCGCATCATCGCTGGCCTGCTGCTGCATAATGTGGAGCTCATCAAGCAACGCCTGGGTGGTGACCGGCCCGGAGCGCTGCAGCAGCGTTAACGCCGCTTCGCCTATGATCTCATCAATAAGAGTCTGGTGTTCTCTTCTGTTCATAACATAATAAATCTCTGCATGCTGCCTGCCCCGACCGGGAACGCGACAGAAAAACAGCGCCGCTATCCTGCGGCGCGATACAGCCCGTCACAAGTCATACATGCAGTGATACGTTATCAGAATGGCGTTTTCGTGTGTACAACCTGGACGCTTTCGCTTCGCTCTCAGCTCTCGCGTTCAAATAGCAGGCCAATCAGCTGGTGATAATGGTGCTCTTCTTCCGTGGTAGAAGCGAGCTCCAGACGACGCAGCAGCTTAGTACACAGCGATTTACGGTTCAGATTACGGCCTTCACGCAGGATTTCGACCACGACCTGGCCCAGCGTCTCCTGCTGCGAAGGCAGCGTGGCTTTGCTAAAATAGTTGGCAATCGCCTCGACTGAGTTCGGAGTGTATCCGTTCTGGCGCATAAGTGACTCCCGTTAACATTAAATTGTCAGAAAAATGTTCTGGCTAAGTTGTACAAGTTTTTCAAAATCTGTACAAGAGGATAAACAAGAGAATGGGGTTTTTTTGTTGCAAAAAGTGCTACCGAAAAGTTATTAACCCATGCATAAATTGAAATTTTTTAACATCGCCAACGCCCGATCAGGTCCACATTAATAATGAGTCGATAACGTATCGCTTCGTTATCAGTGCCACCTAATCTGCCTGTTACTTATTTCCTCTCGCGCTAACAATCGTTATTGGTGGTTGCAGCCGCTGCGCTTATCAGATATTACCGCACGTCATTTTTTCGTTCCCTGCAGCACGGCAGCTGGTGATATAAAATGCGTGCGGCGCAATGGACCACTCCCTGAATTGCGCCGCTGCGTTACCGATTAAGCCGCCTCAGGGTAGCTTAACTGATTACGCTGACTGCATTTATATTAAAGAAGGCGGTTTAAGCTTCCGCCGCTGCGGTTTTGCCGCGACGACTTACTTTTCCACCGCGTCTGCCCGCTTCTACTGCCCTTTCAGGACAGTTTTTAAAATTCCCGCTGCTGACGCTGCCGCCTTTTTTACCCGCTTCGCGAGCACGCTCGGTATTTTCTGCAAAATTACCTGCACCACCACGTCGTTGTGTCATATGTCACCCCATTGATAAAAATAATTAAGTAGTTAAACGACAGAATATCTCCACACAGGAACAATATGGATGGGATTGGAGATAAAACAACATTTAATATGCATATTTGCGCTGACAAAAAGCCATGCGCAAATGGTTATTTTCACCGCTGCGCTTATAGCGGGTTGCTTGTAAAGATTTTTTTTCAAACTTGTACAAAATAATTTTAGTGGTATAAAATCAATTAATTAACAAAAGTGTGATCTTTATCACAAACAAGTATTGAGAGATTGTTGCTATTTTTCAGTTTTATCTGAATTTTCCGGGATGATGGAAATATGACCGCTCACTTCCAGCACCGCGTATTTAATTTGATCGATGCGTTCCAGCCCCTGACCTGAACGCGCGGCCTCGAGGATATCTTCCCGACTGATGCCCGACATTTTTAGCCGCTGCGTTAATATCCGGCCATGCTCCACCAAAATCAGCGGTCCTCCCTCCGCCATTTGTTCGAATAGCGGAAAGCGCGCTTTGAGTTTGCCCAGCACAATATCAATAGTGATTAAGGTGATGATGGTGAGGCTGGCACCGGTAACGGAAAAGTCATCACCCAGCAATGCCTGCTGTGTGGCTTCGCTAATAATCAGCAGCAGAATCAAATCGAATGAGGTCATTTGCAGCAGTGTGCGTCGACCGGCAATTTTAAATACCACCATTAACAACAGATAAATGGCGGCTGCGCGTAATACCGTTTCCATAACGCTCTCCTTTTATGGGTAAATCCACTGCGATACCTTTACCGGTACCTGATGATTGACGTGCACGCTCAGCGCAACCCGTCCCGCCGCCTGCGGCTGAATCCCCAGCCAGATCACATGACCTTCTGCCGCCTCGCTGGCGTAAGTAAGCTGCAGCGTGTTATCCCGCGTGATGGCCTGCTGTGGCTGTGGCTGTAGCGTCTGGATCTGCAAATCGTCTAACGCGCCGCTGCCTAGCGTGACGGTGAAATGCTCGCCGCTCTGCGGTGCCACGCGAATCCGCAGGTTCATATTGCTGTCGATGCGACCAAAACGTTCATAGCGAATGCTGACGGAACCATCAGCCGACTGCGCCTGCCCGTCGCTTAATATGCCTTTGGAAAACAACCCGCAGGCACCCAGGATCACAATCACCATTAGCACGTATTCACCGATACGCTGTATAACGCTCTCCCTGCGTTGCCAGCGCATATCCTCCTGCACCGGATAATCACGGCTGGCTAACTCATCTTTCTTCATGGTGTTATTCCTCTTGCAGTTAATTAGCTGACATCATGTCGCTCCGGTTATTCCCTCTTCGTTCTGAATTTTAAGCTTAGCGGTAAACGCCGGGAGCTTCGGTAACAGTTTAATTCGGCTGAGCAGCGGTGCAGAAATTACTCCTATAATTCGGATGCACGCCGCTGGCAATGCATATGAGCAGCGGCAGAGACGGCGTTTATTAATTTCACTCTGACAAGGGATACAGAATATGGATGAAGAACTGGTTAATTTAGCGACCGAAGTGGGTAATAAATTACTGGCCGCCGGCCTGAGCGTCACCACCGCCGAATCCTGCACCTCTGGCTGGGTCGGTTCCGCGCTGGCGGCCGCCAGCGACAGTAGCCGCTTTTACAGCAGTGGCTTTATTACTTACACCAATCAGGCGAAGCAGCGCGTGCTGGGCGTCAGCGCAGAGACGCTGGCGCGTGATACCGCCGTCAGTGAAGCCGCGGTACGGGAGATGGCCTGCGGCGCGAAAAAGCTCTCCGGGGATACGCTGGCTATTGCCGTCAGTGGCTATGCCGGCCCGGACGGCGGTGAGGACGGCACGCCAGCCGGCACCGTGTGGTTTGCATGGTGTCTGGCAGATGGCAGCGTGCACACCAGCCGGCAGTGGTTTTCAGGTGAAGGTGAAGAAGTGGTGCGCAAAGCAACCCTTTTTAGTCTGGCGGAATTGAACCGTCTGCTCGACGCTATTTAGCGCCGCTTCGCCGTTCAATGATTAAACGTCAATAAAATAAGCCGGGCGGATAAAATTCCCACCGGAGGAAAATGTATTGAGCATAAATAATCATCAGGCAGGTTAAAAGCGAGACCGTAATATGGACCGGCTCGCTAAAAATAGCGTGGTTATTTTACACCACAATCTCCAGCCTTCTCATCAATATAGCGCTAGCGAGGCGTGAAAAATATAACCGTCGCGCTTGTCAGTGAGGCAGCCTGCATTAGTATTAAGTGTGTAAAACATGCATGGCGGCAGATGCGTCATGTTATTTATTACTCATCACGAGGTAATAGTATGACAGAGCATAGAGGCGGTTCAGGTAATTTCGCAGAAGACAAAGAGAAAGCATCTGAAGCGGGTAAAAAAGGCGGACAAAACAGCGGCGGTAATTTCAAAAACGACCGTGAGAAAGCGTCCGAAGCCGGCAAAAAAGGCGGACAGAATAGCCATCGCGATTCCTGATGCGCTGTAACGCAGAGTAAGGAATGTCTCGGAGCAGGGAATGCTCCGTCATCAACAGGATGACAGGGATTTATTGCTTCGTTTCATTCCCTCTCTTTAATCGCGTTATCACTTAATGGCTTCAGCCTCCCGTTAATCACCGATTCGGAGAATATTTCATGAAAGTTAAATCGCTACTCGATCTTTTTATTCACGATCTTTCGGACGTTTACAGCGCGGAGAAACAGATCACTCGTGCGTTACCCAAACTGGTCCGGGCAGCCTCCGATGAAAGTTTAAAAAACGCTTTTCAGCAACATCTGGAAGAGACCCAGGGACAAATTGAGCGCCTCGATCAGGTCGTAGAGAGCCACGATGAGCTGCGCATCATGCGTATGAAGTGCCATGCACTGGAAGGCCTGGTAGAAGAAGCGCAGGAGCTGATTGAATCCACCGAAGCCGGCCCGGTGCGCGATGCTGGCCTGATCGGCGCGGCGCAGAAGGTTGAGCACTATGAAATCGCCACTTACGGCACGCTGGTGGCCATGGCGAAAAAGCTGGAGCTCAACCAGGCCGCAGAGCTGCTGGCCGCCACATTAGCCGAAGAAAAATCCACCGATGAAAAACTCACGGATATCGCGGAAAAGCAGTAACGCGACTGCCGTACAACGGAGGTAGATATGACAACCACATCCGCACTTTCGCATTATCACGACTGGCTGCGCGACGCTCACGCCATGGAAAAACAGGCCGAAACCATGCTCGAACAGATGGCAAAACGCCTGGAAAACTACCCGCAGCTGCGTGCACGCATTGAGCAGCACATCGAAGAAACCCGCCAGCAGCAGTCTTTGCTGGAATCCATTCTCGACCGTCACGGCATTTCTCACTCCAGCGTAAAAGACGTTATGGGGAAAATGGCCGCTATGGGCCAGGCCTTTGGCGGCACCTTTGCGGAAGATGAAGTGGTGAAAGGCGCTATCAGCGGCTACGTGTTCGAGAATGCCGAGATTGGCAGCTACACCAGCCTGATCAGCGCCGCCACGCGTGCCGGGGATCAGGAGAGCGTGGCCATTCTCAAACAGATCTGTGAGCAGGAGATCGCGATGGCGGACTGGATGTTAACGCACATGCCTGAACTGACCGATCAGTTCCTGCTGCGCAGCGAAGACCCGGACGCGAAAGCGAAACGCTGATTTTCTCTTTTCGTAAGAGACTTTTTGAGGTGAGCTATGTTTCGACACGTTAAGAAACTGCAGTACACGGTGCGCGTCAGTGCGCCGAACCCGGGCCTGGCCAATCTGCTGTTAGAGCAGTTTGGCGGTCCGCAGGGCGAACTGGCTGCGGCCATGCGCTATTTTACCCAGGGCCTCGGCGATGAGGATTTAGGACGCCGCGACCTGCTGATGGATATCGCTACCGAAGAGCTCAGCCATCTTGAGATTATCGGCTCGCTGGTTGGCATGCTCAATAAAGGCGCCAAAGGCAAGCTGGCCGAAGGCACTGAAGAGGAAGGCGAACTGTATCGCTCAATCACGGGTGCCGGTAACGATAGCCATCTGACTTCGATTCTTTATGGCGGTGGTCCGCCGCTGACCAACTCCGGCGGCGTGCCGTGGACCGCGGCTTACGTGGATACCATCGGCGAAGTGACGGCGGATTTGCGTTCTAATATCGCCGCCGAAGCGCGCGCCAAAATCATCTATGAACGCCTGATCAACGTCACTGACGATGTTGGCGTAAAGGATGCGTTAGGCTTCCTGATGACGCGTGAAGCCGCGCACCAGCTTTCATTTGAGAAAGCGCTGTACTCCATTCGCGACAACTTCCCACCGGGCAAGCTGCCGCCAATTGAGCAGTATGCGCACAACTACTACAACATGTCAGAAGGTGATGACGTGCGTGGTAGTTGGAACTCCGATGACAACTTCGATTATGTGGCCGATCCGCAACCGGCGGTGGATGGCGGCGATGGTCTGCCTTCTGTGACGCTGTCGCCGGATGAGCAGCGCGACATCGATGCGCTGGCCGCACGCACCGCGTCCGATCCGCTGATCGATCCGATCACCGGGGCGGAAGCGGGCAGCAAGAAGTCGCCCTGACGTTCAGTCAGACCAGGCAGTGACACGTTTTTTTCTCGCGCAGTAACTGGCCCCTGGCCCACGGCGTTTCCCTGATGGGAACGCCGTTTTTTTCGTCCTGCTGTCTGTAACCACTCTGTTCTTTTCCCCCATAAGCAACCTGGCCGGACAGATCGATTTCTGCTTCTCATTTTTCCTGCATCTGACCTATACTGTTTTTATATACAGTATTTTCAGGGTACCGATGATGTATGCATTGGTCGACGTAAACTCTTTCTACGCCAGCTGCGAAACCGTGTTTCGCCCGGATCTGCGCGGCAGGCCGATCGTGGTGCTGTCAAACAATGATGGCTGCATTATCTCGCTGAGCCGCGAAGCGAAGGCGCTCGGCATCAAAATGGGTGCGCCCTGGTTTAAACATCGCGACGAGCTGATGCGTCATCAGGTGGTGGTGTTTTCATCTAACTATGCGCTGTACGGCAACATGTCGGCGCGCGTGATGGAGACGCTCGAGCGGCTGGCGCCGCGCGTAGACGTCTATTCGATTGATGAGGCCTTTCTTGATGTCAGCGGAATTGAAGGCTACACCTCGCTGACACGCTTTGGACAGCAGGTACGTGACTGCCTGTGGAAAGAGACGCACCTGAAAGTGGGCGTCGGCATCGCGCCAACGAAAACCCTCGCCAAGCTGGCTAACTGGGCGGCCAAACGCTGGACCAAAGCCGAAAACGTCATGGACCTCTCTGATCCGGCACGCCAGCGCGGCCTGATGCAGCGGGTAGGCGTAGAGGAAGTGTGGGGCGTCGGCCGCCGTTTATCGAACAAGCTGAACCTGATGGGCATTCAAACCGCTCTGCAGCTGGCGGAGACGCCCACTGCGCTGATCCGCAAGCATTTCGGTGTGGTGCTGGAGCGCACCGTGCGCGAGCTGCGCGGCGAACCGTGCCTGGCGTTTGAAGAGGTGATTCCGCACCGGCAAAATATCCTCTGCTCGCGCTCGTTTGGCGATCGCATTACCGATTATCAGGATATGCGCGAAGCCATCGCCAGCTATGCGGCACGCGCAGCGGAGAAACTGCGCAGCGAGCGCCAGTATTGCCGCTACATCGGCACCTTTATCCGCACCAGCCCGCACGATCCGCATCAGCCCTACTATGCCAACGCCGCCAGCCAGACGCTGATTACCCCTACCGCCGACAGCCGCGACATCATTCAGGCCACGCTCAACTGCCTGGATCGCATCTGGATCCCCGGCAAGCGCTACCTGAAAGGCGGCGTAATGCTGGGCGACTTTTTCAGCGACGGGGTGGCGCAGCTTGATATGTTTGCTGACTATCAGCCGCGCCGTAACAGCGATCAGCTGATGGCGCTGATGGATAAGATCAACGCCCACCAGCGCGGTGCCCTGTGGTTTGCCGGTCAGGGCATTCAGAAACCCTGGGCGATGAAACGCGACATGCTGTCTCCGGCTTACACCACGCGTATTAGTGACGTGCCGCGCGTGAAGGCAAAGTGATGCTGCACGCCACCAGCCCAGGCCGTTTACGCGTGATGAGCGAGCAGCGTCGGGCTAAGCCGCGCCAGGTTGCGCCAGAAATGTTAACAGAAAGCGGCTTGAATTCAGCGTGCTGAACCCCCACTCTAACGCTTTCGCCCTGACAGGAGTAAAACAATGGCAACCGAATATGCGATTATCGCGGGTGGCTGTTTCTGGTGCACCGAAGCAGTATTCAAAGATGTGATTGGCGTCGAGTCAGTTGAAAGTGGTTACACCGGCGGTGAACGTCCTAATCCCACCTACGAGCAGGTGTGCAGCGGCGCGACCGGCCACGCCGAAGCGATTCGCGTAGGCTTCGATCCGGAGAAAGTGAGCTACGGCGATCTGCTGGACATCAGCTTTGCCACCCACGATCCTACCCAGCTGAACCGTCAGGGTAATGATGTCGGCACCCAGTACCGTTCGGCGATTTTCCCGGCTAACGCGGAGCAGGAAGCCGAAGCGATTGCGGCGATTGCCCGCGCGCAGGAAGATCACAGCGAGCCGGTGGTGACCACCATCGAGCCGCTGAAAGCCTGGTACCCGGCAGAAGATTATCATCAGGATTACTGGGACGGTGCCGGCCAGCGCAACGGTTACTGCCTGGCGGTGATCCCGCCGAAGCTGCAGAAACTGCGTAAAAGCTTCGCTAACCGGGTGAAACAGGGTTAACCCGCCCGCTCTCCCCCACGAAAGGTCGTCATCGCTGACGGCCTTCCTGCATTTAGCGCGACCCGCTGCGGATTATCCGTCATAATAGCCCCCCGTTTTCCGCAGAGCACGACCATGATCTCACCACAGCAAGCCACGCCAGTGCGCAGGCGACCGATGAAGCTCAACACCCTGGTGACGCTGATGCTCAGCGCGGTGATTGTGCTGGTGCTGCTGAGCGTACACATGTTTTATTTCTTCCAGATTGGCGCCGCGACGCGCAGCCAGCTGGAGGATAAAGCCATGGCGGTGGCGCGCACGCTGGCGAAATCACCCGAAATTCAGCAGGCGCTGCGCCTGCCGCCCGACCGGGCCGCTATCCAGCCCATCGCCAAAGCGGTGGAAGAGAGCAACCATCTGCTGTTTATCAGCATCACCAACATGGATGGCATCCGCTACTCACACCGTAATCCGGAGCTGGTGGGCAAACACTTTATCGGCCCGGACATCGAACCGGCGCTGCGCGGCAACGAGAATGTCTCCGTGAATCAGGGCTCGCTGGCCAAATCGCTGCGCGTGTTTACCCCGGTGTATGACGCCCAGCAGCGGCAGATTGGCGTGGTGGCCATTGGCATCTCGCTGGAGGCGGTCACCGACCAGATCAACCAGAGTCGCTGGAGCATTCTGTGGACCATTCTGATCGGCACTTTTGCCGGCGCGGTTGGCACCTTCATTCTGGTGCGCGTGCTGAAGCGTATCCTGTTCGGCCTCGAGCCATACGAAATTTCCACCCTGTTTGAGCAGCGCCAGGCGATCCTTAACTCCGTCAAGGAAGGCGTGGTGGCGATGGACGATCAGGGCGAGGTGACGCTGGTCAATCAGGCGGCGCGCCAGCTGCTGAGCGATAAAATGGGCAGCAGCGTGGTGAGTACCGCGCGCATTTATGATGCCTCGGTGATCGACCAGCATCTGCAGGAAGTGCTTAACGGCGGTCGCGCACGGCGCGATGAGGAGCTCAACGTCAATGGCCGACTGCTGCTGAGCAACACCGTGCCGGTGCGCAGTCAGGGACGCATTATCGGCGCGGTCTGCACCTTCAGGGACAAGACCGAAATCAGCCAGCTGATGCAGCGTCTGACCGGCATGGTAAACTATGTTGATGCCCTGCGTGAGCGCTCGCACGAGTTCATGAATAAGCTGCATGTGATCCTCGGCCTGCTGCACATGAAAAATTATGCGCAGGTAGAAGCCTATATTCTGAAGACCGCTAATAACTATCAGACGGAAATCGGCTTCCTGCTGGAGAAGATCAAATCACCGGTGATTGCCGGTTTTCTGCTCAGCAAAATTAACCGCGCCTCTGATTGCGGCCATCGCCTGACCATCAGCGATGCCAGTTACCTGCCGGACAGCGGCAACGAGCAGCAAATGGCGGCACTGATCACCGTGGTCGGCAATCTGGTGGAGAATGCGCTGGATGCAATGAGTGAGCAGACCGAGGGCGAAATCCACGTCATGCTGCACTATCAGAACGGCTGGCTGACCTGTGAAGTGAGCGATGACGGACCGGGCATTGCGCCGCAGCATCTGGCAACCGTGTTCGACAAGGGCTTCTCCACCAAAGGCGAGGATCGCGGGGTCGGCCTGTTCCTGCTGAAACAGCAGACGGAGCACCTCGGCGGCAGCGTCAGCGTGGAGTCCGAGCCCGGCGTGTTCACCCAATTTTTAGTCCAACTTCCGTGGGATGGAGGAACCAAACCGCATGATTAACGTGTTAGTGGTCGACGATGACGCCATGGTGGCCGAGCTGAACCGCAGCTTTATCGGCCAGGTGCCGGGCTTTCACTGCGTGGGTACCGCCGCGACGCTGCAGCAGGCGCGCGAGTTCCTGTTTAATAGCGAAACGCCGATCGACCTGGTGCTGCTCGATATCTATATGCAGCAGGAGAACGGGCTCGATCTGCTGCCGGAGCTGCGCCAGGCGCAGAGTTCAGTGGAAGTGATCATCATTTCGTCAGCGGCCGACGCGGAGAACATCAAAACCTCGCTGCACTACGGCGTGGTCGACTACCTGATCAAACCGTTCCAGTTCCCGCGTTTTGAAGAGGCGCTGACCGGCTGGCGGCAAAAAAAATCGCTGATGGACAACCAGCACTACTATCAGCAGTCGGACCTCGATCTGCTGATGCACGGCAGCCCGGCCACCCAGCACGACAACAAACGGCTGCCGAAAGGCTTAACGCCGCAGACGCTGCGCACGCTGTGTCAGTGGATTGACGCCCATCCCGGCCATGAGTTTTCCACCGACGAGCTGGCGGCAGAGGTGAACATTTCGCGCGTTTCGTGTCGCAAATACCTGATCTGGCTGGCGCAGATTAATATTCTGTTCACCAGCATTCACTACGGTGCCACCGGCCGCCCGGTGTATCGCTATCGCCTGCAGCCGGAGTACCATTCGCTGCTGCAGCAGTACTGTCAGTGACGCAGCTGCCAGCTGAAATCCAGCTGGCTGAAGCGGAAATGGCGCGCCGGCGAGCAGATAATCTGCCGATCGCGGGTGACAAACACCGCGTCGATGTCAGGCTGGCCGGCGAGATACGCCAGCCCCTGCTCTGGGCCCATGCCGTACAGCAGCGTGGTATAGATATCGCCATCCAGCGAGCGATCGGCAATCACCGTCACGCTCAATAACGCATTGTCCAGCGGATAACCGGTGCGCGGATCAAAGATGTGATGCCAGCAGCGGCCGTCGCGTTCAAAGTAGCGCTCATAAATCCCGGACGTCACCACCGATTTGCCCTGCACCTGCAGCGTACCCAACAGCTCATCGTCCCGGCCAAACGGTTTTTTGAGCCCGATGCCCCAGCCCTGCGGCTGATGCGGCGGGCTGCCGAGCGTCTGCACATTGCCACCGAGATTAATCAGCGCCTGCGCAACACCCTGCTGACGCAGAAATGCCTGCACCACATCGGCGATGTAGCCTTTCGCAATGGCACCCAGATCGATCTCCATGCCCGGCAGCGGCAGAAACACCGAGTGCTGTTCGGCATCCAGTACCACCTGATGCGGATCGGTCAGGCGCAGCAGCGCCTCAATCTCCGCTGCGGGCGGCACTTCACGTCCCTGAAAACCAATCTTCCAGCGTTTCACCACCGGACCGATGGTGAAGTTAAACGCGCTGTCCGGCAGGATGCTCACCGCGTGCGCCACGCTAATCAGCGCAAAAACCGGCGCGCTCACCACCACCGGATGGCGTCCGGCGGCCTGATTAATGGCCATCACTTCGGATTCGGCGCGGTTGACGGTAAACAGGTTTTCCTGCTGTTTGATCAGGCGAAAGACCTGGCTGGCCAGCGTAGGATTGTCTTCGAACAGTTTGAGCAGAATGGGCGAACCCATGAGGACGGCAGAATAGGAATGGACGCCAGCGTCGCTTGTCATTGTGGCCCCGCAAGAGAACGATGCCCGCAGGGCGCGGGCATCGTGATAGCTTAGTTACCTAACGCCAGTTTAGCGGCATTACGGCCCGCTTTGATACCAAAGATAATGATATCGGCGACGGCGTTACCGCCGATGCGGTTCGCACCGTGGATGCCGCCGACCACTTCACCCGCCGCCCAGGCACCAGGAATCACCTGTTTCTGCGCGTCAAGCACCGCGGTCTCGGTGTTGATGGTCACGCCGCCCATGGTGTGGTGCACGCCCGGTGCGATACGAATCGCGAAGAACGGACCCTGATTGAGCGGATGACGCAGTGCGGTGGCACGGCCAAAGTCTTCGTCTTTCTGGTTAATCACAAACTCATTGTAACGGCCCAGCGTGCTTTGCAGCGTTTCCTGATCCATGTTGAGTTTCACCGCCAGCTCGTGTGGCGTTGGCGCGCTAATCACAAAGCCTTTAGCGATGTATTCATCCGCCGCTTTGTTGTTGGCACGTACCTGCTCATCGAACACGATCCACGCGCTTTTTTCCGGCAGCGCGATAATCTCGGCAGAAACTTTGTCACGGGTTTCCATTTCATTGTAGAAACGCTTACCGGCCTGGCTGACCAGAATCGCCCCGCCGCCGCGCATCGCTTCGGAAATCAGGTACGAGGTGGTCTGCTCAACGGTTGGGTGAATCTGGATTTCACCCATGTCGACGGTCTCGGCGCCAATTTTCTGCAGCATGGCGATACCGCTGCCGGTGGCGCCTTTGTGGTTGGTGGTGACGAAACCATCCAGCTCCGGACGGTATTTCACCACCATCTCGCGGTTGGCACTGAAGCCACCGGTGGCCACAATCACGCTTTTCGCATTCAGGATGCGGCTGTCGTTGTACTCATCGACCACTTTCACGCCGGTCACCGCACCGTTTTCAAACAGGATCTCGGCCACTGAGGTTTCCAGCAGCACTTCGATGTTGCGCTGGTTAACGTTTTTCACCAGGCCGCTAATCAGGAAGCCGCCCACCGCCGAGCGATCTTCCGGACGGTGCGTACGGTCAATGCTCATGCCGCCGGTGATGGTGATATCACTCAGCTCAATGTCTTTCGCCGCCAGCCACTCAATGGCTTCTGGCGCACGCTCAACGAACTCACGCAGCAGCACCGGATTGTTTTTGAATTTGCCGCCTTTCAGCGTTTCCTCGTAGAACAGCTCTTTGCTGTCTTCGATGCCTTTCAGTTTCTGATAACGGGTTTCCGCCGCGTTCATCCCCACCGACGCTTTGATGGTGTTACCGCCAATGGTGGGCATCTTCTCAATGATCACCACGCGCGCGCCGTCATCGTGCGCCTGAATCGCCGCCGCCAGACCGGCCCCGCCGGTACCAACCACCACCACATCGTAATTGACCGGCGCATTCGGGTTACCGCCCTCTTCAATCACATACTCTTTGCTGGAGGTGGTGAGCGCGCGCGATACCGCTTTCTTCAGCGCCTCACTCTGCGTGGTAGCGCCGGTAATGGCATCGACGTGCGGACTGTTCGCCACCAGAATACGTTCACGCAGGCTTTCAAAGGTGCTGGTGAAATCGACGTCGAGGTTAGGATCCGGCACCAGCGAGATGTCGGTGATACGGTCGGTGTCGAGCGTCACGTTGATCTTCAGCTTCAGCGCTTCGGCTTCCACTTTCGCCTGGTAAACGCCGGCTTTGTACTTACGATGGCCATCGCTGACGTCACGGATCATCGCATCCACCAGCGAGAAGCGCCACAGCGGTTCCGGAATGGTCAGCGCTTCGCGTTTGGTGCTGTCGATGTACAGATCCATGTGCTCGTTTTTGATGATGCGATCGGCCCAGTCCGGATAGGCAATACAGGCTTTACCAATCGCCACCAGATCGAAGCCCGAGGCCAGCGCCAGTTCGGCATCCTCTTTGTTCACCACGCCGCCAACGCCAATCACCGGCACTTTCGCCAGCGTCGCCGAGCGCTGTTCAATGTATTTGCTGATTAACGGCGTCGGATCCTGGGTGTCGACAATCGACGGACGCAGCAGCTGGCCGACGGAGAAGTGCACGTAATCCAGCCCGCGTGCCGCCAGTTTTTCCAGCAGGTACAGCGTGTCGTCCCAGCGGATACCGGGCACTTCCAGCTCTTCCGGCGAGAAGCGATAGCCAATGATGAAATCCGCTGCGGCGAAGCGCTCCGCCATTTTGTGGGTGATTTCCAGCACTTCCAGCGGGAAGCGCGCGCGGTTGTCGCGGCTGCCGCCCCATTTGTCGTCACGCTGGTTAGAGTTAGGCGAGTAGAACTGCTGAATCAGGTAGGTGTTAGCGCCGTGGATCTCCACGCCGTCGAAGCCAGCTTTGATGGCGCGGTTCACAGCATCACCAAACTTGGTGATCATCACCTCAACTTCTTCCGCCGTCAGCGCCTGCGGGGTGCTGGCACCTTCACGCGGCGCGGCGATAGCGCTGGGCGCGACCGGGGTTTTCCCGCCGATCAGCGCCGGCTCAACCATGCGGCCGCCGTGGTAAATCTGCAGAATGGCTTTAGAACCCTGGGACTTGATGGCGTGCGCGATTCTGGCCAGGCCAGGGATTTTGTTGTCGCTGTCGATGCCGATAGCGCCCGGGAACGCCGGACCGCGGTTATCGATAAAGGCGCACTCGACGATCACGGTGCCGATGCTGCCGGCACGCACGCGATAATACTCAACGAGATCGCTGGTCACGCCGCCGTCGTAATAGCCGGTACAGGTGGTCATCGGGGCCATCACCAGGCGGTTTTTCAGCACCGCCCCTTTCGGTAATGTCAGCGGATTAAGAATCGGGGTGAGCGTATTCATGATGAGCAACTCCAGAATTAAGAAATCGTGTATTCAATTCTTTGGCAGTTCGGAGGTCTTTATAATTAATTTAAGTGGTCCGACTTCATGGTATAAATATACCATTTTATTTAGTTACATAACCCAGAATGTTAGTTATATAAGTTTTACGCGTGAAAATACTTTTTATTGCTCATTGCTGAAATCCGCGCTCCGCTAAGTTTTAACCAATACTTGACAAAAATCAACTTTTTCCTTACATTTAAAACAAATAACGTAATATCAAAGAGATAAAAAGCACCTTTCGCCCGATTCTGGCGGTATTTTTGCCGTTCCGTTCACTTTTAACACATATTTTACACCTGTTGGTTCATTTATTACGGCGCAAAACGTTAAAACAAAAAACCCGCTAATAATTTTATTGATCCAGATCAAAATAGATATTTTAATTAATCGCATCATAGCGTCATTCAATTGATAATTCGCGAAGCAAAATTGCAATAACGAAGATTTATGTAAAAGACACTTTAAAACGTCCCGGTTGATCTGCTACAAGCGTTTCGTAACTAAAAAAATCAACCCGACCGGGCCGTCAATCGCATTCCCATAACTTGCAGACCAAAACTATGAATACACAAACAACCCAGAGTGAACCCCTAAAGGCGCCACCTGCCGCACCGGGGAAAAAGAACCGGCTAGTCATGTTGTGCCTGCCGATCGTGGTTGCCGTGCTGTTGCTGCTGGTACCTACCCCTGCCGGGCTGGAGCCGTATGCATGGCACTTCTTCGCCATCTTCGTCGGGGTGATTGTCGGCCTGATCTTCGAACCGCTGCCGGGCGCGGTCATCGGCCTGACCGGTGTGGTGATCATCGCGCTGTTCAGCCAGTACGTGCTGTTCAGCCCGGCAGAACTGGCCGATCCGAAGTTCAAAACGGCCGGACAGGCGTTTAAATGGGCGGTGAGCGGCTTCGGCAACTCCACCGTGTGGCTGATTTTCGGCGCCTTCATGTTTGCCGCCGGCTACGATAAAACCCAGTTTGGTCGCCGCCTGGCGCTGATTCTGGTGAAATATCTCGGCCGTCGCAGCCTGACGCTCGGCTATGCCATCACCTTTGCTGACCTGCTGCTGGCACCGTTCACGCCGTCGAACACCGCGCGCAGTGGCGGCACCATTTATCCCATCATCGCCAACCTGCCGCCGCTGTACGGTTCTAAACCCAACGATCCGAGCGCGCGCAAAATTGGTTCTTACCTGATGTGGGTTGCCATCACCGCTGCCTGTATCACCAGCTCAATGTTCCTCTCCGCGCTGGCCCCTAACCTGCTGGCGCTGGCGCTGGTAAAAAGCGTGGTTGGCTTTGATATCTCGTGGGGCATGTGGTTCCTCGCCTTCCTGCCGCTGGGGATCCTGCTGATTCTCACCATGCCGCTGCTGGCTTACTGGCTCTATCCACCAGAAGTGAAAGTGAATGACGAAGTGCCACGCTGGGCTAAAGCCGAGCTGGAGAAACTGGGTCCGCTGTCGCGCAATGAAATTCTGCTGCTGGTGTTCGTGGTCGCTGCGCTGATGATGTGGATCTTCGCCACTGCATGGATTGAACCGGCGATGGCCGCCCTGCTGGTTATCGTGCTGATGCTGTGGACCGGCGTGCTGAACTGGAACGACATCACCAGCAACAAAGCCGCCTGGAACACCTTCGCCTGGTTTGCCACGCTGGTCGCACTGGCTGATGGTCTGGCGCGCGTGGGCTTCATCGCCTGGCTGGGTAAAGAGGGTGCGCTGCTGCTGCACGGCTACGACCCGCAGGTGTCTGCGGTGGTACTGCTGGTGGCCTTCTACCTGCTGCACTATCTGTTCGCCAGCACCACGGCGCACACCACCGCCCTGCTGCCTGCCATGCTGACCATTGCCGCCTCGATTCCGGGCATCAACATGCCGGTGTTCTGTCTGATGATGTGTACCTCACTGGGTGTGATGGGCATTATCACCCCGTACGGCACGGGCCCAAGCCCGATTTACTACGGTAGCGGCTACCTGCCAACCAAAGACTACTGGCGTCTCGGTACCATCTTTGGTGCCCTGTTCCTGGTGGCGCTGATGGTCATTGCCTATCCGTGGATGGTGATGATGTTCTGATGATGTTGCTTTGATGTTAAAAACGCAGCCGCGTAATAACGTTAAAGTGGTATGATACTCGCCAGTCAGCTCTTGCCGCGGACTGGCGAGAGAAAATCGAATAACAGATCGCCTAATTTGTCGCCCGTCATGCTGGCGGGCAACACGAAGCTAAGTGAGCCAACATGTCGAACAAACCCTTCTACTACCAGAATCCCTTTCCTCTCGCCAAAGATGATACCGAGTACTATCTGCTGAGCCGCGACCATGTTTCGGTGGCCAACTTTGACGGCGAAGAAGTCTTGAAAGTCGACCCGAAAGCGCTGACGCTGCTGGCGCAGCAGGCGTTCCACGATGCCTCTTTTATGCTGCGCGCCTCACATCAGCAGCAGGTGGCGTCAATTCTGGCGGACGATGAAGCCAGCCAGAACGACAAATACGTGGCGCTGCAGTTCCTGCGCAACTCGGAAATCGCCGCCAAGGGCGTGCTGCCGACCTGCCAGGACACCGGTACTGCCATCATCATGGGTAAAAAAGGCCAGCGCGTCTGGACCGGCGGTGGCGATGAAGCTGCGCTGTCTCAGGGCGTTTACAACACCTTTATCGAAGATAACCTGCGCTACTCGCAGAATGCGCCGCTCGATATGTACAAAGAGGTCAACACCGGCACCAACCTGCCGGCGCAGATCGATCTCTACAGCGTTGACGGCGACGAATACAAATTCCTGTGCATCGCCAAAGGTGGCGGTTCTGCTAACAAAACTTATCTGTATCAGGAAACCAAAGCGCTGATCACACCAGCGAAGCTGAAAAACTACCTGATTGATAAAATGATGTCGCTCGGCACGGCGGCCTGCCCGCCGTACCACATTGCGTTTGTGATTGGCGGCACTTCCGCTGAAAGCACGCTGAAAACCGTGAAACTGGCGTCAACCCACTATTACGACTCGCTGCCGACCGAAGGCAACGAACACGGTCAGGCGTTCCGCGACGTGCAGCTGGAACAGGAACTGCTGGAAGCCTCGCAGAAACTCGGCCTCGGCGCGCAGTTTGGCGGTAAGTATTTTGCTCACGATATCCGCGTGGTGCGTCTGCCGCGTCACGGCGCATCCTGCCCGGTGGGCATGGGCGTTTCCTGCTCGGCTGACCGCAACATCAAAGCCAAAATTAACCGCGAAGGCATCTGGATCGAGAAGCTGGAAGACAACCCAGGCCGCTATATCCCGGAAGCGCTGCGTCAGCAGGGCGAAGGCGAAGTGGTCAGCGTCGATCTCAATCGCCCAATGAGCGAGATCCTCGCCCAGCTTTCCGCTTACCCGGTGGCAACGCGTCTGTCGCTGAACGGCACCATCATCGTGGCGCGTGATATTGCGCACGCCAAACTGAAAGAGCGCATCGACAACGGCGAAGGTCTGCCGCAGTACATCAAAGATCACCCGGTGTACTATGCAGGCCCGGCGAAAACGCCGGAAGGTTACGCGTCCGGTTCACTCGGTCCGACCACCGCCGGCCGCATGGACTCCTACGTCGATCTGCTGCAGGCTAACGGCGGCAGCATGGTGATGCTGGCCAAAGGTAACCGCAGCCAGCAGGTCACGGATGCCTGCCATAAACACGGCGGCTTCTATCTGGGCAGTATTGGCGGCCCGGCGGCGGTGCTGGCGCAGCAAAGCATTAAGAGTCTGGAGTGCGTGGAGTATGCTGAACTGGGCATGGAAGCGATCTGGAAAATTGAAGTGGAGAACTTCCCGGCGTTCATCCTGGTGGATGACAAAGGCAACGACTTCTTCCAGCAAATCCACAACCAGTGTGCTGCCTGCGTGAAATAAGCCGGCCAGCAATAAAAAAATCCGCGGCGTAAAAGCTGCGGATTTTTTTTGTCTGCCAGACCCTGCGGCGCTCACACACCGCGCAGCTGCACGTCCAGCAACAGATCGGCATCGTCGTCGTTCTGGCCAATCACGTAGATTGCCTGGCGGCCCGGCAGATTTACGGTAATGATATTCTCTTCGACCGCATCCAGCACTTCGTCGTGCTGCTCCTGAAATTGGTACAGGGTGTTCATCTTCTCTCCTTAAAAACGGTGCGTTACTGTATAAACTCACGTCTCTTAATATCGACAAGACGCGTCTTAATAACAGGGGGAATAATCTGTTTTTTCTGTCAGCACTGTGACAGGGCTGTGTGACGTTGCCATGAAGGCGGCAGCGGCGCGCACCGCTGCCGGTTAAATCAGAAAAAGCCGAGAGGTTGCGTGCTGTAGCTGACCAGCAAATTTTTGGTCTGCTGATAGTGATCGAGCATCATTTTGTGGGTTTCACGGCCAATACCGGATTTTTTATAGCCGCCAAACGCGGCGTGCGCCGGATAGAGGTGATAGCAGTTGGTCCAGACGCGACCGGCTTTGATCGCGCGACCTACGCGGTAAGCACGGTTGATATCGCGCGTCCACACGCCCGCACCGAGGCCGTAAATCGAATCGTTAGCGATGGCAATCGCTTCCGCTTCGTCTTTGAAGGTCAGCACGCCGACCACCGGTCCGAAAATCTCCTCCTGGAAGACGCGCATGCTGTTATCACCTTTCAGCAGCGTCGGCTGAATGTAGTAACCGCTGGCAAACGCCTCACCGATTTTCTCCACCCCGCCGCCGTGTAGCACCTGCGCGCCCTCCTGCTGAGCAATCTCCAGGTAAGAGAGAATTTTGTCGAACTGCTGCTGCGACGCCTGCGCGCCGATCATGGTCTCAGTATCGAGCGGATCGCCACGCTTAATGGTCTGGATGCGCTTCATCACCGCCGCCATAAACGGCTCAAAAATCGACTCCTGCACCAGCGCGCGTGACGGACAGGTACAGACTTCTCCCTGATTGAGGAAGCCCAGCACCACGCCTTCGGCCGCTTTTTCGATGAAGCTCTCCTCCGCCTGCATGATGTCTTCGAAGAAAATGTTGGGCGACTTGCCGCCCAGCTCGACGGTGGACGGGATCAGGCTTTTTGCCGCCAGCTCAAGAATGTGGCCGCCGGTGGCGGTCGATCCGGTAAAGGCGATCTTGGCGATACCCGGATGCGAAGCCAGCGCCTCGCCGGCCTCTTTGCCGTAGCCGTGCACCACGTTAATCACGCCCGGCGGCACCAGGTCTTTAATCAGCTCCATCAACAGGGTAATGGAGAGCGGCGTCTGTTCGGCGGGCTTCAGCACCACGCAGTTACCGGCACCGAGCGCCGGCGCCAGTTTCCACGCCGCCATCAGCAGCGGGAAGTTCCACGGGATAATTTGTCCGACAACCCCAAGCGGCTCATGAAAATGGTAGGCAGCGGTGAACTCGTCGATTTCTGCCGCAGTGCCTTCCTGGGCGCGCACGCAGCCGGCAAAGTAGCGGAAGTGGTCAACCGCCAGCGGCAAATCAGCCGCCAGGGTTTCACGCACCGGCTTACCATTATCCCAGGTTTCATTGACCGCGATGGCTTCCAGATTGGCTTCCAGCCGGTCGGCAATTTTTAGCAGCAGCAGCGAACGTGCCTGCGGCGAGGTTTTGCCCCATGCGTCCGCAGCGGCCTGCGCGGCGGCCACGGCGTTGTCGATATCCTGTTTATCCGAGCGCGGGAATTCGCCGATGGTCGAGCCGTTGATCGGCGTGGTGTTAACAAAATAGTTACCGTTCACCGGCGGAACAAATTCGCCGTTGATAAAGTTGCCATAACGCGATTGCAGATGGATGAGAGAACCGGTTTCTCCCGGAGCAGCGTAACGCATGGTGTTTCTCCTTGCGGGACAGAGTGGCGATTAACAACATTTAAACTTGTTATTAACATTGAGCGAACAATGCCAGCCTGTCAGATCGCTCAGCGGGAAACTGTGACCGCATCGAAGGAAAAGAGGGCATTAAGAAACGGCCCTGCCGTCACGCCATAACCTGCGCCTGTCGCAGACAGATAATTCCGAGTTTGGCCATAAGCGTGATGAAAAGCGGAACATGTGCGATTTGTGCGGTCAATATGAAGCAGACCCGTGAACAGGAGAACAAGATGCTGGCTTCAGCCCTGATGGTAATGCGCGCCAAAGCGAACTTCGTTCAGCAATTTATCCGCAATCCGCGCAAAATGGGCAGCATCACGCCCTCTTCAGCCGCCCTGTGTCGCGCCATGTGTGAAACGGTCAACTGGGAGCACAGCCTGCGCATTGCCGAGCTGGGCGCCGGCGACGGCGTGCTGACCCGTCATCTGCTGGCACATATGGCACCGCAGGCGCAGCTGGATGTGTTTGAAATCAGTCCCGAACTGGTAAAAGGGTTACGCCGCTGGAACGATGCGCGCATGCAGGTGCGCGCCTGCTCGGCAGAATATCTGTCCGGGGAGTACGACGTGATTTTTTCCGGCCTGCCGCTGCTGTCGCTGTCGCCCGCAACGCGCGACGCCATTCTCAGCGCAGTGCATGAAGGACTGGGGCCGCGCGGCGTGTTTGTCCAGTTTCAATACACCTCGCTGACGCAGCCCAGCCTGTCACGCTACTTTACCTGGCAGCGCCAGCGGGTGCTGAAAAATATGCCACCCGCCTGGGTTTATCGCTGTACGCGGCATTACGCGCCCTGAGCCTGCGCCTGCGGGCGCGTTTGCTGCCAGAAACGCTGCAGCAGCTCGCGCGCCCAGTCTTCGCCTGACAGCTGCGCGCCATCATCGCTGACGCCGGAAGGCAGACAGGCGGTCATGATGTTATGGTCGAATTCCGGATGGAACTGCACTGACAGCGCCTGCGGCGAATAGCGCAGGATCTGGCAACCATCCAGCGCTGAACGCGCCAGCACCTGTGCCTGCGGCGGCGGTACCAGCACCGACTGCCGGTGCGACAACCACGCCGGGAAGGCCGCTGGCAACTGTGCCAGCCACGGATCGCGGTGCGGGGTGCGCGTCAGGGTTTTCAGCCCGCGCTCCCAGCCGTTGGGGTTATCGCCCACTTTACCGCCCAGCGCATAGGCCATCAGCTGATGACCATAGCAAACGCCGAGCAGCGGCAGTTGCGCGTCGATGGCCGCACGAATCCAGGCGGCGGTGCGCTCGCTCCAGTCGGCGTGATCGGTTACCATCGCCCACGAACCGCTGAAAATCGCGCCGCTGATGCCAGAGAAAGCCGGCAGCTCTTCCCCGAGATGCGGCCGCACAATGACATAATCATCCGGCTGTAGCGCCAGGGCTGTAATAAACCACTGCGGTTGTTCACCAATTTTTGCCACAACCTGCGGCGGCGGCGTTTCGAGTTGAATCAAAGCAAGGGGTAAGGTGCGGGTCTGTGTCATGCCGAATACGGTCCTCAAATGATCGTGTTTCGGACATCCACTCTGACAGTAAATTTGCCCTCTGTCCTGGATTTTTCGGCATAAGCTAATGCCATTACGAAAAAAAGCGTCGCCCGCGTGCGCCAACCGATCGCCTTCGTGCCATCATTAGACGGTGACAACATCGATAAAACAAAGGACAGCAGCGTGGCGGTGCGGCATTTTTTTCTGGTTCTGATGGTGGTGTGCATCTGGGCGTTCAATAACGTGGCGATAAAGTGGGGATTGCTGGAGCTTCCGCCGCTGTTTCTGACCTGGATGCGCTTTGTGGTGGTGGCTATCGTGCTGGTGCCGTTTTGCCGCATCACGCGCGCCCAGCTGCCGTGGCTGCTGACGCTGGCGTTTACCTTTGGCTTCATGCACTTTTCGCTGCTGTTTGTCGGCATGCGCTATACCGATGCCGGCACCGGGGCCATTGTGGTCCAGCTGGGCACGCCGATTGCCATGCTGCTGGCGATGGGGGTGCTGAAGGAGAAACTGCGGCTGGTGCAGCTGTGCGGTATCGCCATCTCGCTGGCCGGGGTGGTGGTACTCTCCGGCAGCCCGACAATTCCGGCGTGGTGGGTGCTGTGTATTCTGCTGTGCAGCGCCACCGGCTGGGCGGTGAGCAACATGATTGTGAAAAAGTCACCGCCGATTAAACCGCTGACGCTTACCGGCTGGATCTCCTTCCTTGCGGTGCCGATTGTCGGCGCGGCCTCGTGGCTGACTGAATCGCAGCAGTTTACCGCGCTGAGCCACGCCGGCTGGCGCGGCTGGTTTGGCATCCTGTACAGCGCCCTCGCCTCATCGATTGTCGCCTATACGCTGTGGTACGCGCTGCTGAAAAAATATAACGTCAACCTGATCATGCCCTACTCGCTGCTGACGCCGGTGCTGGCGGTACTGATGGGCGTGCTGGTGCTGGGCGACAGCATGAACAGCTTCAAAATTCTGGGTGCGTCGCTGGTGGTGCTGGGGACGGCGATTGCGGTGATTAACCTGCGTAACCTGCGCATGCATGCCCGCTTTCCGCACCTGCGCCGCCGCTGATCCACTCTGCTATGCTTGAAGCTTGCGTGTTTTCCGGAGGTTTAGCATGGATTCTCAACGCGCTGCCGCATTGTGGCAGCAACTGTGGCAGGGATTGCGGGGTGCGGAACACGCGCCGACGATCCACTTTCTTCAGACCGACAGCTTCCCCTCGGCTTTTGCCGTTAGCGAACTCGCCGCCACCAGCATCGGCCTCGCCAGCCAGGCGCTGAGCGATCTGCTGGGGCGTCCGGCCCCGGTCAGCGTCAACGTCCGCCTGGCCTCGCGCTGGTTTCAGCACAGCCTGACGCCGCTGAACCGTCCGCCAGCCGCCCAGTGGGATGCGCTGGCCGGTGACTATCCGTGCGAGGATGGCTGGATCCGCCTGCACACCAACGCACCACACCATCGCGCTGCCATGGCGCGCGTGCTGGGCGAGCACGCCGATCGGTCATCGCTGGCGGCGGTGGTGGCACGCTGGCAAGGACACGCGCTGGAGCAGGCCGTGGTCGACGCCGGCGGCTGTGCCGCCTGGATGCGCAGCGCACAGCAGTGGCAGCAGCACGCGCAGGGACTGGCGGTAAGCGAAGAAGCGCTGATTGCCCAACGGGCAACCGGCGAAGCGCCCACGCCGGGCTGGGCGCTGCTGCCGGCGCGACCGCTGCTGGGCGTGCGGGTGCTGGATCTGACGCGCATCATTGCCGGACCGGTAGCGACCCGCTTTCTGGCCAGCCTCGGCGCGCAGGTGCTGCGCATCGATCCGCCCGGCTGGCGTGAACCGACGCTGGAAGAGGAGATCAACTGCGGCAAACGCTGCGCGCAGCTGGATATCAAAACCCGCGCCGGGCGCGATCGGCTGATTACGCTGCTACAGCATGCGGACGTGCTGGTGCACGGCTACCGCGCGGACGCACTGGAAAAGCTGGGGCTGGATGCGGAGAGCCGTCAGCGGCTGGCGCCGGGGCTGGTGGATGTCAGCCTCAACGCCTGGGGCTGGCACGGGCCGTGGCGCAACCGGCGCGGTTTTGACAGCCTGGTGCAGATGGCCTGCGGCATCGCCGAACAGGGTATGCGCTGGCAGGCAGGGGTTAAACCGACGCCGCTGCCGGTGCAGGCGCTGGATCACGCCACCGGCTATATGATGGCGGCCGCGGTGCTGGAAGGATTACGCCAGCGCCGCGTTAACGGCACCGGCTGGCAGGCGCGTTTGTCGCTGGCGCGTACCGCGCTGCTGCTTCAGCAGCACGGCGCAGCGCCACAAGGCGAACAGCGTGGCATTACGCCGCAGCCGCACGATGCGCTGAGCGCGCTGGAGATCAATCGCTGGGGGATTGGCGAGCGCCTGCGCGCCGCGGCTTATCTGCCCGGTACGCCGATGCTGTGCGCGGCACCGGCGCAGCTGCCCGGCAGCAGCCATCCCTGCTGGTGACGACTCAGGCGTCGTCGCCCTCTTCACGCAGTTCGTCATACATCGCCTGAATCGCCTCACGGCTCAGCGCCGCCAGCGTGCGATAAAACGCGGTGGTGGCGTGGGCTTCCACTTTACCGAGGAAGGCACCGCACCACGGCAGCAGGTAGTCATCGAACAGCGCCAGCTGGGCTGCCGCCTCATCTTCCGCAGACTGATCTTCCAGCCAGGAGGCCGCCAGCAGCAGCACGCCAAAGTGATCGGCCGGCGACTCGCTCAGTGGCATACCGCGTGAGGTTAAAAACGCCCGCACCTCGGCTTCCTGCGGTCCGTTCGGCCACTGTGAGGCGTACGGCGGTACGCTGCAGTCGCTGCCGACGAACAGCGCATTGTAATCCGCCGCCAGCGCCTGTGGATCGCTATTCTGCTGCAGCCGGGTCAGCAGTTCATCCTGCTCAAGCGGCCACTGATCTTTCAGTTTGCCTTCGCGCAGCAGGGTGAACAGCGGCACCAGCAGCGGGTCCTGCGGCTGGCGATTAAACAGCGAGCCGATGACGCGGCAGAGAATGGAAAACTCATTCATGCAACAGAATTCCTTGAGGCAAAAAAGTTAAAAGTCGGCAAATTCCGCAATGTGTTTGCCGGTGCGCTGTTCGAGAAAGTCGAGCAGGCGACGCGGCGTGACATTTAACACGCGATCCTGCGGAAAATCCACTTCGCGCGTAATACGCAGGCAGTGTTCGAAATCACCGAGCGTAAAGGCGGTGTGCGAGTCGGAGCCAAACGCCAGCCGGCCACCGGCGTCACGCACCGCTTCCGCAATCGCGCGGCAGTTAGGTTCACTGCCCGGACGCGAATGGGTAAATGACGAGTTGTTGATCTCCAGCGCCACATCGTAGTGCGCGGCGGCTTCCGCGATGGCGCGAATATCCACCGGGAATTTCGGGTTGCCCGGATGGCTGATGATGTGCACCAGTCCGCTGGCCATGGTGGCAATCATCGCTTCGGTGTGGTGGGCCTTGTCGCGCGGCGCATAGACCGGCTCGTGGAAGCCAGCGACGATCAAATCCAGCGCATCCAGCATCGGCCCGCTGCAATCAATCTCACCCTGCTGATTCTTGATGTTGGCTTCAATGCCGCGCAGCACGCCGACGCCGTCAATCACGCGCGGCCAGATGCGCATATTCACAAAATGCCAGTAGTGCGGCGCATCGGCCATGTCCGGACCGTGATCGGTAATGGCGAACAGCTTCAGGCCGTTCTGTTTCGCCTGCGCGACGTAATCGTGCAGCGTGCTGTAAGCATGGGTGCTGGCCACGGTGTGCATATGTAAATCGACGGGATACATCCTCTTCTCCTCTGGTGAATTAATAGCCGCGCTGGCGATCGACCAGACCGTGCGGCTGTTGGCCCTGCTCCAGTGCCGTGATGGCACCGGCGATATAGTCCATCGCCTCATGCGGCAAGGTGGTGGCGGCATTATGCGGGGTAATCATGACATGTGGATGAGACCACAGCGGACTCGCGGCCGGCAGCGGTTCCACCTGGAATACGTCCAGCGCGGCGGCGGCCAGCTGACCGCTCTCCAGCGCCGCCAGCAGATCGGCCTCTACCACGTGCGCACCGCGCGCGAGGTTGAGGAAACAGGCGCCGCGCGGTAGCGCGCTGAGAAAGGCACCATCGATCAGGTTGCTGGTTTCCGGCGTGGCGGGCAGCAAATCAATTAATACCTGACTGTCAGCGAGAAAATCCGCCAGCTGGTCACGGCCGTGAAAGGTGGTGACCCCCGCTATCTGCTTCGGCGAGCGGCTCCAGCAGCGCAGCGGGAAGCCCCACTGGCGCAGGCTCTCCAGCACGCTGCGGCCAAGCACGCCCGCCCCCAGCACGCCAATGGTAAAAGTAGCACGTTCGCGGTCCGGCAGCGGCTGCCATAGCGCCTGTCGCTGCTGCTGGTGATAGTCGGCGAAGCGGCGGAACCAGCCCAGCACGCACCAGTTCGCATACTCCTGCATCTGGCGTGCCATGCCGGTGTCTTCCAGCCGGTAGAGCGGCACTGCATCTGCCAGCATCTCAGGGTGCGTGCGCAGCTGCCGCAAAATTTCGTCCACGCCGGCCCCCATGGCGAATACGCCACGCAGCGCCCGTCCCGCCAGCATCTCCACCGGCGGCGATCGCACAATGGCGTAGTCGGCGGGCGCACTGTCGCCCGGCTGCCACTGGCGGATGCGCACCGACGGCAGACGCTGGCGCATGCCGTCCAGCCACGGCTGCGGATTCAGCGACGGGTGATACCAGATGATCTCCATACTGTTCTCCTTTTTTTCTTTCAGCCTCAGTCAAATAGCGGCGCAGGGCAAGTAAAAACCCGCGCCGCACCGCAATTTTCCGGCGATTAATCGCGAAGGCTTCACATTTCCGCCGCTGCAAAAGGCTAAGCGGCGCGTTAACGTCTAAAGTTGTTCGGGTGGTCAATGCGTTAGCGCACCACCTTTTCGGACAAGGAGAAAAACCGATGATAAAAAATGTAGTGTTTACGCCTGCGCGTCTTACCCTGTTGCTCAGCGCGGCGCTGCTGAGCGCGTCTGCTGTGCACGCTGAGGATAACAGCCGCATGCTCAGCGCCCAGCCGCAGCCGCCGGATGTGCGACTCGGCCCACTATTCAGTGCCGTGCAGCAGGCCAGATTTTATCCGGACCAGAAAACCTTTGCCGATGCGGTCCCCAAATATGACCCGGCGTCGATTCTCGCCGACTGGCAGATGCAGAAAAATCAGCGTAATTTCGATTTCAGGCGCTTCGTGGACACCAACTTCATCCTGCCCAAAGCGCAGGATAAATACGTGCCGCCCGACGGCCAGAGCCTGCGCGCGCACATCAATGGCCTGTGGCCGGTGCTGACGCGCAGCACGCCAACGGCCAGCCAGTACGATTCGCTGCTGCCACTGCCGAAACCGTACGTGGTGCCAGGCGGGCGTTTCCGCGAAGTCTATTACTGGGACAGCTACTTCACCATGCTCGGGCTGGCAGAGAGCGGCCACTGGGATCGGGTGCATGATATGGTGGACAACTTCGCCAGCGAGCTGGACAAGTACGGCCACATCCCCAACGGCAACCGCAGCTACTATCTCAGCCGCTCGCAGCCGCCGTTCTTCAGCCTGATGGTGGATTTGCTGGCCAGCCACAAGGGAGATGATGTCTACCGCCAGTATCTGCCACAGCTGCAAAAAGAGTACGACTACTGGATGGCGGACAGCGACAAGGTGGCTGCCGGCCAGGCGAGCAAGCGCGTGGTGAAGCTCAGCGACGGCACCCTGCTCAATCGCTACTGGGATGACCGTGACGTGCCGCGCACCGAATCCTGGCTGGACGATGTCAACACCGCGAAAAAAGCGCCTGAGCGCAATAAACAGCAGGTGTATCGCGATCTGCGCGCGGGCGCCGCCTCGGGCTGGGACTTCAGCTCACGCTGGTTCACCGATGCGCACAATCTGGCCTCGATTCGCACCACCCAGCTGGCCCCGGTGGACCTCAACAGCCTGCTGTTCCACCTGGAGCAGACGCTGGCGAAAGCCGCGAAGCTGGCAAAGCAGAATGACAAAGCGCAGCAGTTTGCGGCGGATGCAGAGAAGCGCCAGGCGGCGATCAATCGTTACCTGTGGGATGACAAACAGGGCTGGTATGCCGACTACGATTTCCAGAAAAAGCAGGTGCACAATCAGCTCACCGCCGCCACGCTGTTCCCGCTGTATATGCAGCTGGCGGGCGACAAACAGGCGGAACGCACCGCTGCCGCCGTGGAAAAACAGCTGCTGAAACCAGGCGGGCTGGTCACCACGACGGTAAACAACGGCCAGCAGTGGGATGCGCCTAACGGCTGGGCCCCGCTGCAGTGGGTAGCGGTCGAAGGTCTGGAGCACTACAAGCAGAACCAGCTGGCACAGCAGATCGGTCAGCGCTTCCTGCAAAATGTGCAGCAAACTTACGATCGCGAGCACAAGCTGGTCGAGAAGTATGTGGTCGACGGTGCCCAACTGGGCGGTGGTGGCGGCGGTGAGTATCCGCTGCAGGACGGCTTTGGCTGGACCAACGGCGTAACGCTGAAGCTGCTGGATAAGTATTGTCCGAAAGATAAAACCTGTAATAGCACGCGCGACATCCCATCAATGCCGACGCTAAACGCGGCGAAATAACCCTGACGTCAGGTGCGCCGCCGTGCGCACCTGCTTCTCAGGCCCGATGCCACAGCCAGGCGATGACCATGCCCGGCGCTGCGGCATCCCCTGCGCATCACACTTTTCCATTACTTATCTTTTACACCTTGAAACACCCC
The DNA here is from genome assembly GCF_059730935.1 of Type-C symbiont of Plautia stali. NCBI lineage: Bacteria > Pseudomonadati > Pseudomonadota > Gammaproteobacteria > Enterobacterales > Enterobacteriaceae > Type-C symbiont of Plautia stali. The sequence goes on from NZ_AP035923.1 coordinate 2,475,898, forward strand.
TTACTAAAAGATAATAATTCTCAATCTTAAAATGACTCTTTTTCTCATCGTTAGCCGCCGCGCTGGTGTGGTGCGGCTTTTGTTCTCTGCCAAAGGAATCATTATGACCGCGCTTTACCCCCTCAACCGTGGCCGGCTGCTGTGCGCGCTGGCGCTGGCGTTTCCGGCACTCGGCGTTGCCGAACCCTCTCTGGTGGTCACCGCACAGCCGCAGGAGAGCGCCACCTCGCCCACGACGGGCTATCTCGCCACCCGCAGCGGCGCCACGAAAAGCGATCGTCCACTCGTCACCACGCCGCAGTCCATTTCCGTGGTGACGCGTCAGCAGATTGACGATCAGGGCGCGCAGGATCTGAACCAGGCGCTGGGCTATACCCCGGGGGTTTTCACCAACTTTGGTGGCGCGGCCACGCGTTACGACACCATTTCGCTGCGCGGTTTCCACGGCGGTGACGTCGACAACACCTTCCTTGACGGTCTGCGCGTGATGAGCGACGGCGGCAGCTTCAACATCCTGCAGGTGGATAACTGGTTCCTTGACCGCATCGACGTAATTAAAGGCCCCTCTTCTGCCCTTTATGGTCAGACGGTGCCAGGCGGGCTGGTGAACATGGTCACGAAGCGGCCGCAGTTTGCTTCACAGGGCCATTTACGCTTCGCCACCGGCAGCAATGCCAGTAACAGCGCCGCCTTTGATTACACCGACGCGATTAACGATCAATGGGCGTACCGCCTGACCGGCATCACGCGCAACAGCGATACCCAGTACGACCACACGCGCGAAGAGAAATACGCGCTGTCACCCCAGCTGCTGTGGCAGCCGGATGAAGACACCAGCCTGCTGCTGCGTGCTTATCTGCAAAAAGATCCCTCAGGCGGCTATCACGGCTCGGTGCCGGCGGAAGGCACGCTGTACAGCCACAATGGCCGCTGGCTGAGCGACGGCTTCTATGAGGGCGACAGCGCGCTGGATCAGTTCAAACGTCATGAGCAGATTTACGGCTACGACTTTTCGCACCGTTTCGATGAGGTATGGTCGGTGCACAGCACCGGCAGCTACAGCCATTCCAACGTGGCGCTCGACCAGGTGTACCAGATTGGCTGGAACAGCAACAATCCGGACCTGCTCAACCGCTACTACTCCGGTGAGCGCTCTTCGCTCAGCGCATGGGCGACCGATAACCAGCTGCAGGCGGAGTTTGCCAGCGGTGCGCTGCAGCATCGCGTCACGCTTGGCGCGGAGTATCACCGCTACAAAAATGATCTGAGCGACGCCAGCGGCGCTGCCTCACCGCTGAATGCCTGGAACGGCGAGGCCATCGGCAGCCAGCCGGATTACCTCTGGACAGCGCAGACGCGCCGCTACTATCAGAGCGGCCTCTATCTGCAGGATGAGATGGCGTGGCAGCGCTGGCATCTGGATTTGTCTGGTCGCTATGACCGCATCGTGTCAGAGAATGGCAATAGTCGTCGTCAGGACGATCACGTCAGCGGCCGCGCCGCGCTGCTGTACGCCTTTGATAACGGCGTGTCGCCGTACGTCAGCTGGAGCCAGGCGATAACCCCGGCTTCGCTGACCGATCCCGACGGGAATCAGCTGAAACCGACCACCTCAGAACAGTATGAAGCCGGGGTGAAATACCAGCCGAACGGCACGCGCGATCTCTACAGCGTGGCCCTGTACGATCTGACGCAGAACGATGTGGCCAACCGTAACGTGCAGGACGGCACCTACACCCCGTCCGGCAAAGTGCATGCGCAGGGCATTGAACTGGAGGCGCGCAGCCAACTGACCGAACGGTTCAGCACCATTGCCGGTTATACGCTCAACCATCTGCGCTTTAAGGATTCCGTGGACGGCAACGATGGCCATACGCCTTACGTCACGCCAAATAGCATGGCGTCGCTGTGGGGGCATTATCAGTTTGATTACGGCCTGAGCGCGGGTGCCGGGGTGCGCTATATTGGCCGCCAGTGGGCCGATAACGAAAACACCACCCGTTTGCCGTCGGTGACCCTGTTTGACGCCTCGCTGCGCGCCGATCTGGGCGCGTGGCAGTCGAGCCTGAAAGGTGCCTGGCTGCAGCTGAATGCCCGCAATCTGACGGATAAAAAGTATCTGGCAGCCTGCTACGGCACCGGTTACTGCTATCGCGGCGCGGAGCGGACGCTGACCGCCACAATCGGCTACGATTTCTGACGACATAAAAAAATCCGCAGCCCCGGACGGGACTGCGGATCTTGTTGAATCGTGATTTGGCGTCAGCTGCGGACTTTACGGTAGATCCACAGCACCACAATGGCACCGATCACCGCGACCACAAAGCTGCCAAAATTGAAGCCGTCGACCCGGCCAAAGCCGAACAGGGTACTGATCCAGCCGCCCACCACCGCACCGACAATCCCGAGTACCACGGTCAAAATAAATCCGCCGCCATCTTTACCTGGCATGATCCATTTAGCGATAATCCCGGCAATCAGACCAAAAATAATCCATGAAAGAATACCCATTTGCTGCTCCTTACGTTATGAATCAAGGTGTTCATCGCGCTAAGTATAGCCGGGAATTTTTTCTCTGCTACATCAACATCATGATGAATTCGTTCACGCCGGCTAAAGCTTTTACCGCCCCGGTCGATAACCGACGAAGAGCAGTGGCACTCGTAAAATAGCAATCGGACAGGTGGAGCAGGACGTGAAAGACGCCGATAAAGAACAATATCTCAAGCGCGGTACGCTAGCGGTGTTGAACGTGATGAAGGATTTGTTGCGTTATCAAACCCTGCTGATGGTCAATTTCTCCCGTGGTCAGTTCATCAGCCGGCTGCTGGCCGCGGATGAAGATCGGGTAATTTTTGATCTCGGCAGCAACGCGCTGGACAATGATTTGGCACTGCAGGGTGGCGAAGTGAATATCGCGGCCGAAACCCACGGTGCCAAAGTGGAGTTTGGGCTGCAGGGATTAACCCGCATCGATTATGACGGCCTGCCCGCCTTTGCCGCCGCGCTGCCCGACCTGGTGTGGCAGATTCAGCGCCGGGAATTCTTTCGCGTCAACGCGCCGCTCGAACCGGTATTTTACTGCCACAGCCAGTGGCCGGACGGCAGCACCGCGCGCTTTCGCCTGCAGGATCTGTCGCTCGGCGGCGTCGGCGTGCTGCTGGATGAGGCGCTGCCGGAAGGTCTTAACCGTGGCGATACCTTCAAAAAGCTGCGCGTTGAGCTGGGCGAATATGGCCAGTTCGAAGTGACCGCACAGCTGCTGCACATCGGCGAGCGCAGCACCGTGACCAGCAAGAACGAAACCCGCATCACGCCGCGGCTTAGCTTCCGTTTTACCGCCATCGAACCGGTGCAGGAGCGTCAGCTGCAGCAGGTGATTTTTGCGCTGGAGCGGCTGGCGCGCGACAAGGCCAATCGCTTCCAGTAAACCGCCGGCGTCCCGCGCGACGCCAGCGTAGTCTATGCTTTCTCCTTGCACATTCTTTTCACCGGCTCCCAGCAAGGAGATTCTCCCCAATGGAAAACTGGCTTTCTGCCCATCGTTTACAACTTATCTTTCTCAATCAAAACTTCTGGATTAATAGCGCCATCATTGTGTTCGGCACGCTGATTGTTTACTGGCTGCTGCGCACCGTTATTCGTTTTGTCTCTAACCGCATCGCCCACTACAGCGAACAGCGCCACGTGCGCTTCACCGGCATTCTGGTGGAGATTCTGCGCAGCACCAGTCAGCTGCTGCTGCTGATCTTCTCGCTGTTGATAACGCTGAAATTTGTCGATCTGCCGGACAGCTGGAGCGTCGCCATCGCCCACGGCTGGTTCCTGGCGCTGATTCTGCAGCTCACGCTGTGGATTGACGGCGGCATTCGCCTGTGGCTGCACTCGTTGCTGCGCGATCCGCTGCACGTGCGCAATCCGGTCACCACGGTGATCCTTGGCATTCTGCTACGCGTCGTGGTGTGGGTGATGATGCTGCTGGCGATCCTCTCCAATATGGGGATCAATATCACCGCGCTGGTGGCCAGCCTCGGCGTCGGCGGTATCGCCATCGCGCTGGCGATTCAGACGGTGCTGAGCGATGTGTTCGCTTCGCTGGCGATTGGCTTCGATAAGCCCTTTGAGCACGGCGACTTTATTGTGTTCGGCGACATCGCTGGCTCCATTGAGCACATTGGCCTGAAAACCACCCGGCTGCGCAGTCTCGGCGGCGAACAGATTGTCTGCTCCAACACTATTCTGCTGCAGCAAACCATCCACAACTACAAACGCATGCAGCAGCGACGCATCGTGTTTAAGTTCGGGATTAATTACGGCACGCCGGCGGAGAAAGTGCGGCAGATTGGCGGCATGGTGCAACGCATCATTGAAGGCGTGCCGGACACGCGTTTTGATCGCGCCCATTTCCTGTCGTTTGACGAATCGCAGCTGACGTTTGAGGTGGTCTATTTCGTGCTGAGCGCCGATTACAACAAATACATGGACATTCAGCAGGAGATTAACCTGCAACTGATGGCGCAGCTGGAGCAGAAACAGATTCGTTTCGCCTTCCCGATGCGCCGCGTGGAGTTCACCGGCGGCGTGCTGCCGCGCATTAACCTCAGCGATGCCTCAAATGAGGCTGCGGCAGAGCGCGCACAGTACTGAGTCCCGCCAGCGGCATTAGCCGATGGTGCGATAGGCGGTGGTGACTTTCCACAGGTAGCGCGGCGCCTGGGCGGCCGGATGCTTGTTCTGCACGTGCTGGTAGAACTCATCCGGCGTCATGGCGTTGATCATTGCAATGGCGCGATCGCGGTCGCGGGAGAAGGTGCGCAGCAGCGCGCCGGCGCCGTTGGCATAGGAAACAATAGTGGCATAGCGCAGCGTCAGCGGATCGCGAATGCCCGCCAGCGCGGAATCCTGCAGAATCCGGATATAGGCCGCGCCGATATCAATATTTTTCGCCGGGTCGCGCAGTTCGGAGTTACTCGGCTGGCCGTGGCGTCCCTGTGCGCGATACACCTCGCGTCCGGCGGTGGCGGCTTTGATCTGCATCAGCCCGACCGCGTTAGAACGGCTTACCACGGTTGGGTTGCCCCCGGATTCGACACTAATAATGGCGCTGATCAGCTTCTCATCAACGCCATAATGACTGGCGGCATCTTCGGTAAACAGTGACCATGCATCATTCACTTTCGACGGCGGCGCCTGGGTTAATGGCGTATTCTTCTCCGGCGTCACCGGTTTTTCCGGCTCGCTGGCACAGCCAGCCAGCAGCAAAGCAGACAGCATAAGTAGTCGAATTTTCACTGATTTTTGGTTCCGCTATAGGATTGGCGCAAGCTATCATAACCATGACGGTAAAAGGTAAAATTACCGTTTATCCTAAATACGTAAAAAACCTTGTGCTACCGTGACTTCGGTAACGCATTTCGTCATCATCGGCAGGCCAACAGACAGCAGGATGGAAGTTATGCTCGCCCCTCGTTCAATACGCCTCATCGCCCCTTCCGGTTATTGCCACAATCAGGACGCCGCCCGGCGCGCGGTGGAGCGCCTGCAGGCGCAAGGCCATCAGTTGCAAAATCCCGACGCCATTACGCGTCGCTGGCAGCGTTTTGCCGGTGATGACGCGCAGCGCCTGCAGGATGTGAATGCGCTGGCGTCGCTGGCGTCGCTGCCGGATATCGTACTGGCGGTGCGCGGCGGCTATGGTGCCTCACGCCTGCTCGATCACCTCGACTATGTGGCGCTGCAGCATCGCCTGCTTAATCAGCCTGTCGCGCTGTGCGGCCACAGTGATTTCACCGCTATTCAGCTGGCGCTGCTGGCGCAAACCGGGCTGATCACCTTCAGCGGACCGATGCTGGCCGGCAATTTTGGCGCGGAGGCTTTATCTGAATTTACCGTCAGCCACTTTTGGCAGGCGCTAACATCTCCTACAGTCAATCTGGCGTGGCACAGCGCCAGTCCGGATCGCGGCCGCTGGCAGGGCACGCTGTGGGGCGGCAACCTGGCGATGATCTGCTCCCTGATTGGCACGCCGTGGCTGCCGCAGATTGAAGACGGCATTCTGGTGATCGAGGATGTGAATGAGCATCCGTTCCGCATTGAGCGTATGCTGATTCAGCTGCAGCAGAGCGGTATTCTGGCGCGCCAGCGCGCCATTGTCACCGGCAGCTTCACCTGCACCGCCCTGTCCGATTACGACAACGGCTTTGATTTCGCCACGGTGTGGCAGCGGTTGCGTGACGAGTACCAGATTGCGGTAATCAGCGATCTGCCGTTTGGCCATGATGCCGATACCGTGACGCTGCCGCTCGGCGCCAGCGCCACGCTTGAGATTGACCAGGGCGCCGCGCGGTTAGCTTTTACCGGCCATCCGACGTTGCGCTGACGTGTTGCCGCAGGAGACCGCTATTGAAGCCGCTGTACGAAGACTTGTGGATCTCCACGCCGGAATTTCCCGCCGAAGAGACGGCAAATGATTTAATGATGCACGGGTTTATGCTGCGCCATCCGCGCGGCAACCTGTTGATTGGCCGCGTTGAGCAGTTGCTGGATCATGAAGTGCTCGCGGACGCGGGCGGCGTGATTCGCCACTATTTTACCCACTGGCACGAAGCCGCGCCGGGCGCGCGGGCCATTCAGCAGCGTTTCAATAGTGCGCTGTATTGCCACAGCCGCTCGCTCGGCCCGGTGAGCCTGGTGATTGAGCCGGACGAAACCTTCACGCATCAGGACGTGCACTTTGGCGACTTTCACCTGCTGCCCACGCCGGGCCACACGCCGGGCAGCTGCAGCTACCTGTATCACTCACCGCTCGGCCAGACCTACCTGTTTGTCGGCGACACCCTGACGCGGGATTACCATCGCTGGATTAGCGTGCTGGTGCCGGACAGTAATCCTGCGGAGCTGCAGCAGTCGCTGGAGCTGTACCGCTCGCTGCGCCCGGATGTGGTGCTGATGAGCACCACGCGCGGGCATCTCTCCTGGGCGAAGGTCGATTTACAGAGCTGGCTGGCCGCGATTGATGAAGCAGAACAGTCGCCGCTGGATCTGCGCCAGCAGCCACTGCTGTGATTACAGCGTCTTGCTCAGATAGTGACGCTGATGTTCGCGCGGATAGTGATCAAGGCTAAAACGTAGCGTATAGCCAAGCTTTTCATAAAACGGCCGCGCCTGAAAGCTGGCAGTATCCACCTGAGCGTAACGGCAGCCGCGTGCGCGGGCTTCCTGTTCGGCAGCCTGAATCAGCTGGCTGCCGGCGCCCTGCCCGCGTAACCCATCGCTGACCCACAGCATATCAATACGTAACCAGTTGCCATAGGTTGAGCCCGTCAGACCCGCCAGCTTTTTCCCGGCGCCGTCTTTAATGAACACACCGATGGCTTTCATCTCATTGATATCAATAAAGCGGCTGTTGAAGGCGTTCAGGCCGAGGCGCATTTCATCCAGATCCTGATGCGTGACGCTATCCGTAACGCTTAATTGCATGGTCGGCTCCTTGTGGCGGCATTATGAAGAGGGGTGCTGGCGGTCGTCGTAGCGCTCCAGCGACAGAATATCAGCATCGCGTTTTTCCGTGCGGTTGCAGGGCAACAGCTTATCGCTGTCGGCGTAGACGAAAAAGGTTTCGCCGCTGTTTTTATTCACGATCAGCTGATCGCCATTGCGGAAACGGGTAATGGCGACCTTATCGCCGTCCTGCAGATGCGTGCGCTGCTGCCCGGCGGCAATCTGGAAATGCCGGGTTGGCCACATCAGCGTGCTGAGCCCGTAGGCGGCACGCGATACCGTCATGGTGGGGCGGCCCGGGCAGGTAATCTGGAATTCGCTTTCGCTCCACGCGGGGGCAATCTGGCAAGCCATCAGGAGCGCGGCAAGGGTTATCGCCTTCATGGGGTTCTCCACTGAGGTTAGATCATGATTTTACAGGAATTTAATTGGCCAGAGGGTAACATACAACCGCCGCCGGTGCGGTAATCTGCGACCGCGGGTCAGCCACTGCGGGCAGGAAGAACGCCTCCACATCGCTGATTTTGTGAGGTTTTATGCGATCGGGATATCTTTGTAACGAGTTAAGTAAAATGCGCTAAGATCGCGTCAGGAGGATGTTATGCGAGATGAACAGGCATTATTCGCGCGGCTGGCGCAATCACCGTTTCGCCGCCGCTTCCATTTAGGCGCGAAAGAGCGGCAGTACTGTATTGAGAAAGGCCCGGCGGTGATCGATCAACATGCGGCCGATTTTATCCAGCAAAGACTGGCCGCAGCCGAACCAAAGAATGATGGCAAACAGACGCCAATGCGCGGCCATCCGGTATTTATCGCCCAGCACGCCACGGCAACCTGCTGCCGCGGCTGTCTGGCAAAATGGCATGGCATTGCTGCGCATCAGCCGTTAACGGCAGAGCAGCAGCAATATATGGTGCGGGTGATTCACCGCTGGCTGGTGGGTGAAATAAATGGTTAAGACCGGGATGGGATGGAGCTACTCTGCCGCGACCTGCGCGGCCACCAGCATCAGCGCCAGTCCGGCATCGTCTGGATCGAAACGCTGCATAACTTCATGGATCGCCGTCACGCAGTTCATCACCTGCTGTTTTTTGTCGGCGTCTAACTTATCAATCGCGTGCTGAAGAATCATTAAACTGGCTTCTTCTTCTCTCATGGATTTACCCTTGTTTTGCTTACCTGGTGCGCAACGCTGGCAAGAATAACGTTTATCTGCTAGCAAAGTCACCCCTTTACATGCTTACCGCTTAACGATTAAACAAATGGCAAATGGGCAGTGGCGTCAGACATGCTATGATCGGATCAGTGGCGCGCATCGTCAGGCCAGCATAAATCAGGGAATGCACCAGGAACAGGACCATGTTAAGACTCAGTTTTCTACTCACAGTTATCCTGCTGGCTGGCTGCAGCTCCACGCCGAAAGGCGTCGATTGCCCCGGCGAGGTCGCAACGCTCTATGGTCAGTCGCTGGGCCACACCGAAGGGCGCATTTTCGATTTGGTGAATTCGTTTTCGGTGGCACGCGATGGCGTAACGCTGAGCAGCGGCGCACTGCACTCCACCGACCGTTTCCGCTATGTCCCTTCTGCCGTGACGCCGGAAAGCTTTTATGCACAGCGGCTGAGCGACAAGCAGTTCCGCCTGATCAACCCGGCGCGTAACACCATGATTACCTGGACGTGTCCATAAGCCGTGCGTGGCGCGCGCAGATGGTTTATTGTCAGCGTTTGTCATGCTGCGGACCTGCATTATGGAAAAGAGTCTGGACAATAACGGTTATATCGATTTCCCCTTTCCGGCCACCCGAGACGCGGATGGCTCGGTCAACCCGTGCGGTTTTGACCTGACGCTGGAAACCGATCGCATTGATGAGATCGCCGCCGGTAAACATTCTGAAAATTTGCGTCGTCTGCTGGAAGAGGTCAATCTGCAGGATGGCCTGTTTATGACGCTGGCCTGTGACTGGCAGCAGCGCGCAGATGGCGTGTGCGGCTTTCTCGATGTGGCGTTCCGCCCCACGCTGGACTGTAGCAGCGAAGAGACACAGAGCCTCGATCAGTTCTTTGAGATGTATCTGCGCCGCCAGGAGCAGCAGCACAGCATGCCGCGTGACGCGCTGGTCAACTATGCGCGCGCGGTGCTGGACTGGAGCTGGTCGCCGCTGCAGCAGCGCCATCGCCGCTATGAGAAGGTCACCATTCGCTATTACTGCCAGCAGGCGGACGATGCCGAATGGTGTTTTGATCATCTGCGCCACTTCCTGGTGAGCTGGTACCCGGCGTATCGCGACCAGCAGTGAGGGCGTCCGCGTGACGCCCTGCTCTTACGGCCGTACCAGACGAATCGCGTGCTCCAGCATACGCTGTTCATCGCGTTCGTCGTGGGCGCGATCGTGGCGCGTACGCTGCAGCAAACGGGCAATCTCCTCCCGTCTGGTTTCATGACCGCACTCGGAAAGGACAATTACCGCATCGCCAATCACCCGGCAAACTTCATCGTAATCGTCTTCATTCAGGATATCGCGTTTCATTTCTCCTCCGTTCAGTGAGCGCTGCGTGAGGTTGGCGCAGCTTAACGTGGTCCTTACCAGGTATGGACAGCAATGCCGATTCCTGCAAACCACTGTTACATCCTGAAAAGCCACCAGGTTGCCGGTCTGCACTTCTCTGTCTACGCTGAAAGAGACATTCACCACTCTCAGGGAGTCAATATGACCGATAAAGCGGAAGCAAAATTGAATGAAGCGGCGGGTGCCGTACAGGAAAAATTTGGCGAGTTCACCGGTTCACGCCGCCATCAGGCACGCGGTGCCGCGCGACGCTATCCGGCGCAGGCCAGTTATGCGGTGCAGGATGCAGCAGACTGCGTGGTGAGATCGGTACGCGACAACCCGGCGACCGGGCTGGCCGTTGCCGCCAGCATCGGCGTGATTGTCGGTTTCCTGCTGGGCCGTAAATAATCCCCGGCGATCGGGGCCCGTGCGGCCCCGATACTCAATGCCGCTGCGGCACGCCGTCCCGTCGTTCCTGAATATGTTCATCCGGCGTCTCGGCGACATCTGCCGTACTGCTGTGCCCGGCAAGGTGGCGCCCATGCTGCCCCGCTATCACCACAGGCCCCACCGGTAATTGTGCACTGGCCGCCAGTGATAGCAGCAAAAAAAACCATCCCGTCAGTAACGTTCTTCCCATCCTGCCCGCCTTACACGCTGATTAGTGAGCGCTCAGCTTGCCGGATGGCATGCAAATTAGCGTCAGCGCGACGCAAAGCTATGTCGGCAGTTGTGAATAATCAGGCCTGTGCGCGCCGCGCTTTGTAACGCGCCACCATGGTCATTAATGCCTGATAAATCAAACCGGCATACAGGCTCATGACAATCATCATGCCCGGCGTTTTGCCCTGTGCCTGCCAGGAAACAAACCACATAAAAATGCCCCACAGCAGGGAAAAAATCAGCCAGCCTTTTACAAACTTGATCACACCTTGCATAGCACCTCCGGATTGATGAAGGCTGAAGATAGCGGTTCAGCCAGCAAATGGCACGCGCGCCGGTGCCGGGATGTTAACTGTTTCAAAGTTTTACGCAAACCCCTATCGCAGCCGGAAAAAGCCGTGGAAAACAGCACGCAGAACGCAGCATCAACGGGTGCCTGTCATGGCCGTCCCGGTTAGTTTGGCCATGACCCGCCGATGTGATGGCAGAGACCGCCTTGCATCAGTGTGTATTGTGTGTATAATTTCACCTACAGGAAGTCCGATGAAGAGCGCGACGCTGATTAAACTGCTGCAAAAGAATGGCTGGAAGCTGGAGCGCATACGCGGCAGTCATCATCAGTTCTCACATCCGGATTTTGCTCATCTGATCACCGTGCCGCATCCGCAGAAGGATATGAAGACAGGCACGCTGATGCAGATTCTGAAAGACGCCAGGCTGGATTGATCCATGCTGGTTTTATTCCGCTTGCTCAGAGGTGACATGATGCTGTTTCCCGCTTTGGTAGAGATTGACGCTGACGGCTCGGCCAGTGGTTATTTCCCGGATGTCACCGGCTGTTATTTTGCCGGTGATACGCCCGAGCAAACGCTGCAGGATGCGCAATCTGCGCTACATGCCCACTTTGAACTGATGGCGGAGAAAGGCTTGTTGATTCCGGAGCCGGCGCAGCACTGGCAGCAGGAATTTAGCCAGCCTGGCGTGTGGATCTACGTTGATATTGATGTCACCCGCTATCTGGGCAAATCCGAGCGCATCAATATCACTATGCCGCATCTGCTGATTGAGAAGATCGATAAGATGGTCAGTAATAACGCGCGCTATAGCAGCCGCAGCCATTTTCTTGCCGAGGCGGCGCGCAAAGCGCTGGTCTCGTAGCAACACTATTGCGCACGCGTCGCTTATCGTCCGTGGCCGCTTTATGTTTGAATTCCCGCCTCAACCGGCCGGCATGTGGTTAAAATGAATTACTTACGCGACATACAAACGTTTATTGAAGGCAACACGGTGCTCTCCGCCACCTTCAGCCTGCTGCTGTTACTGGTTGCCGGCATGGTCACCCATCTGATCTGCAAGTTCTTCGTGGTAAAAGTGGTGCGCCGCGTGTTCTTTAGCACGCATAAAAACCAGGTGCCGCTGGATAAAGACGTCCGGCTCTCAGAAAAGCTGTCGAATTTTATTCCGGTGATCACCGTCTATTACCTGCTGCAGTTTATGCCGGATTTGCCCGAGCATCTGCTGATCGCGGTGAAAACCATCTGCGGCATTCTGTTTTTTGTTTATTTGTCGCTGTTCTTTAACGAAGTGCTGGAGATCGTTAATAACTCCTATTCGCGTAAGTCGAAGCGTAAGAACCACTCGATAAAAGGTTATATCCAGATCGGTAAGATCCTGGTGCACATCATTTCCGCCATCATGATTCTGGCTATCATGTCGAACAAATCGCCGGTGATCATCATCTCCAGTCTGGGTGCGGTCGCGGCGGTATTGATGTTAGTGTTTCAGCACACCCTGCTGTCGCTGGTGGCCAATATTCAGGTGTCATCGAACGATGTGCTGCAGCTTGGCGACTGGATTGAAATGCCGGATAACGGCATCAGCGGTGAAGTGATTGATATCGCTCTGCATACCATTACCATCCGCAACTGGGACAATACGCTGTCGCGGATCCCGACCAAAAATTTCCTGACCGAAACCTACACCAACTGGCAGGCGATGTTCTCTTCCGGCGCGCGGCGTATCATGCGCAGCTTTCATCTCGACCAGACCTCGATTCGCTTTCTCGATCAGCAAATGGTGCAGCAGATGAGCCAGATTCGCGGCGTCAGTGAGCAGCTTTCAATCCTGATGGATGGCCGCGATAGCAGCGTGGTCGGTGACCGCTGGTTTGCCGAAAACGGCATTACCAACCTCACGGTGTTCCGTCACTATCTCACCGCCTGGCTGGCGCAGCGCGACGATATTAAAAAAGATATGTATATCGTGGTGCGCGCGATGAAACCCTCACCCGAGGGATTGCCGGTAGAGGTTTATTGCTTTACCTCCTCGGTACTGTGGGTTGATTACGAGAATTCCCAGTCGGCGATATTTGAATTCATCTACGCCATCGTCGGTCAGTTTTCGCTGCGGATTTACCAGCATCCGGCCGGCAATGATTTCTGGCGTTTGTCGCAGGCGCGCGATAGCCAGATCGGTCAGTTGCAACCTCCGGCGGAATAAAGCCACGCAGCGCACGGTCGTTATGCATGGCAAACCGGCGGTGACATGAAGTCCTTCCCGCTTGCCAGCATAAAAAAAGGGAGCCCTGCGGCTCCCTTTCATATTGCATTTGCTCAGGGCAAATTACATGTTCGCGATGATCGCGTCACCAAACTCTGAACATTTCAGCAGCTTAGCGCCGTCCATCAGACGCTCAAAGTCGTAGGTCACGGTTTTGGCAGCGATTGCGCCTTCCATGCCTTTAACAATCAGGTCAGCCGCTTCGAACCACTCCAGGTGACGCAGCATCATTTCTGCAGACAGGATCACGGAACCTGGGTTCACTTTATCCTGGCCCGCATACTTCGGTGCAGTACCATGGGTAGCTTCGAACAGTGCGCACTCGTCACCGATGTTGGCGCCCGGTGCGATACCAATACCGCCTACCTGTGCCGCCAGGGCATCAGAAATGTAGTCACCGTTCAGGTTCATACAGGCGATAACGTCATACTCGGCTGGACGCAGCAGGATCTGCTGCAGGAAGGCGTCGGCAATCACATCTTTAACGATGATTTCTTTACCGGTGTTCGGGTTTTTGAACTTCATCCACGGACCGCCATCGATCAGCTCGCCGCCGAACTCTTCTTTCACCAGCTGGTAGCCCCAGTCTTTGAAAGAGCCTTCGGTGAACTTCATGATGTTGCCTTTGTGCACCAGCGTCAGGGAATCACGGTCATTGGTGATGGTGTATTCAACCGCGGCACGCACCAGACGTTTCGTGCCCTCTTCTGAACACGGCTTCACGCCAATACCACACTGCTGCGGGAAGCGAATTTTCTTCACGCCCATCTCTTCACGCAGGAATTTGATCACTTTGTCCGCTTCCGGCGTACCGGCTTTCCACTCGATACCGGCATAGATATCTTCGGAGTTTTCGCGGAAGATCACCATGTCGGTATCTTCAGGACGTTTAACCGGGCTTGGCGTGCCTTTGTAGTAACGTACCGGACGCAGACACACGTACAGGTCCAGTTCCTGGCGCAGTGCCACGTTCAGGGAACGAATACCGCCACCTACCGGGGTAGTCAGTGGGCCTTTAATGGCCACGCGGTACTCTTTGATTAAATCGAGGGTTTCCTGCGGCAGCCAGACATCCTGGCCATAGAGTTCGACGGATTTTTCGCCGGTGTAAATTTCCATCCAGGAAATTTTTCGCTCGCCGTTGTAGGCTTTCTTCACAGCGGCATCAACCACTTTCAGCATCACCGGGGAAACGTCAACCCCAATACCGTCACCTTCAATGTAGGGGATGATCGGGTTATTCGGGACATTCAGTTTGCCCTGATCCAGAGTGATTTTTTGACCTTCCGCCGGAACAACTACTTTGCTTTCCATTAACCTCTCCTTCGAGCGATTTTTTGTTAATGATTTGTAAGATGCGCGTCAATACTACTTGAATATTTCCGCCACGCCAATCACCGCAGTTTCGCGCTATAATGCGCCGATTGTTACCAACTGCAAAGCCCATGCGAAAAACTTCTCAACGAATTCACCAGCATAAGCGCCCTGCTGCCCCGGCGCGCCAGCCCGCGCGGCGTGACACGCGGCCAAAAGGTCCGCGTCGCGTCATACTCTTTAACAAACCTTTCGATGTTCTGCCGCAGTTCAGCGATGAGGCTGGCCGCCGCACGCTGAAAGATTTTGTGCCGGTGAGCGAGGTGTATGCCGCAGGCCGTCTCGACCGCGACAGCGAAGGGTTGATGATTCTGACCAACGATGGCGCATTGCAGGCGCAGCTGACGCAGCCGGGCAAGCGCACCGGCAAAATCTATTACGTTCAGGTGGAAGGCGTGCCGCAGGAATCAGATTTATCCCGCCTGCGCAGTGGCATCACCCTCAACGATGGTCCAGCGTTGCCGGCGGGCGCAGAAGTGGTGCATGAACCCGCGTGGCTGTGGCCGCGCACCCCGCCGATTCGCGAGCGCAAAGCTATCCCCACCTGCTGGCTGAAAATCACGCTGTATGAAGGGCGCAATCGCCAGGTCCGAAGGATGACGGCGCACATTGGCTTTCCAACGTTACGCCTGATCCGTTTTGCCATGGGTGATTACCAGCTGCAGGATTTGGCACCGGGCGAATGGCGCGACATCAGCGACCGGACGTAGTTTATACATTTCGATAACGTCAGGTTAACTATTTGGGAGGAACGATGTTTAAACCTCATGTAACCGTCGCCTGTATGGTGCACGCGCAGGGCAAATTACTGGTGGTGGAAGAGCGCGTTGACGGCCGCGTTACCTGGAATCAGCCGGCCGGCCATCTTGAGGCCGATGAAACGCTGCTGGAAGCCGCGCAACGTGAGCTGTACGAAGAGTCCGGCATCAGCGCGCAGCCCGACTATTTTCTCGGCGTGCAGCAGTGGATCGCCCCGGACCATACACCTTTTGTGCGTTTTCTGTTTGGCCTCGATCTGCCTGCCACCGTGACCACCACGCCACACGACAGCGATATTGACTGCTGCTGGTGGCTGTCGCCCGCGCAGATTCTCAGCGCAGAGACGCTGCGTTCGCCGCTGGTGGCCGAAAGCGTGCGGCTGTGGCAGCAGGGGGCCCGCTATCCGCTGCAGCTGATAGCCCCGTATCAGTGGCCGTTTCATGAGGGTGCGCACAACGCTTCCGCGTGATAGAATGCGCCGCCTGTTTTTATCGTAATCAAGAGTGCGTCATGTCTGACAACAGCCAGAAAAAAGTGATCGTCGGGATGTCCGGCGGCGTCGATTCTTCCGTTTCCGCCTGGTTACTGCAGCAGCAGGGCTATCAGGTTGAAGGCCTGTTCATGAAGAACTGGGAGGAAGACGATGGCGAGGAGTATTGCACCGCTGCTGACGATCTGGCTGACGCACAGGCCGTGTGTGACAAGCTCGGCATCAAACTGCACAAAATTAATTTCGCCGCTGAGTACTGGGACAACGTGTTCGAGCACTTTCTGGAAGAGTACAAGGCCGGACGCACGCCGAACCCGGATATTCTGTGTAACAAAGAGATCAAGTTCAAAGCGTTTCTCGAATTCGCTGCAGACGATCTCGGCGCAGACTACATTGCCACCGGCCACTATGTGCGCCGTGCCGATGTCGATGGCACCAGCCAGCTGCTGCGCGGTCTCGACGGCAATAAAGATCAGAGCTATTTCCTCTACACGCTCAGCCACCAGCAGATTGCACAGAGCCTGTTCCCGGTCGGCGAACTGGAGAAGCCTGAGGTGCGCCGCATTGCCGAACAGCTCGATCTGATTACAGCGAAGAAAAAAGACTCCACCGGTATTTGCTTTATCGGCGAGCGTAAATTCCGCGACTTCCTCGGTCGTTACCTGCCGGCCCAGCCGGGCGTCATCGAAACCGTTGACGGTGAAGTGGTCGGTGAACACCAGGGGCTGATGTATCACACCCTGGGTCAGCGTAAAGGGCTGGGCATCGGCGGACGCAAAGAGAGCAATGACGATCCGTGGTATGTGGTCGACAAAGATGTCGCGCGCAATACGCTGATTGTGGCACAGGGCGGCGATCATCCGCGCCTGATGTCGGTGGGCCTGATAGCACAGCAGCTGCACTGGGTCGATCGCCAGCCAGTGACCGCAGCGCTGCGCTGCACGGTGAAAACCCGCTATCGTCAGAACGACATTCCCTGCGAGATCATTCCGCACGGCGACGATCGCATTGAAGTGCGTTTCGATGAGCCGGTCGCGGCCGTCACCCCGGGCCAGTCCGCGGTATTTTACCTCGGTGACGTGTGCCTTGGTGGCGGTATTATTGAACAGCGCCTGCCGCTGACAGAGGCCTGAGTCGGCACTGCCGACGCGTCTACAGGAGTGAAGCGTGGCTAAAAACTATTATGAGATAACGCTGGCGCTGGCCGGCGTTTGCCAGGCAGCCCATCTGGTGCAGCAGCTGGCACACCAGGGGAACTGCAACAACGCGGCGCTGCAGGTGTCGCTGCGCAGCCTGCTGGATTTAAATCCAGGCTCAACGCTGGCGGTGTTTGGCAACGATGAAGCCAACCTGCGCCCCGGGCTGGAAGCACTGATGGCGGTGCTGAACAGTGGCAGCCGGCAGGGTGCCAGCGCAGATTTGACGCGTTATACCCTGAGCCTGATGGTGCTGGAGCGTAAACTGCACGGTAACAAAACCGCGCTAAACACCCTGGCGCAGCGCATCGGCCAGCTTGATCGTCAGCTGGCGCATTACGAACTGGAATCAGACACCATCACCAGCGCCATGGCCGGCATTTACGTCGATGTGATCAGCCCGCTCGGCCCGCGCATTCAGGTGACCGGCTCACCGCAGGTGCTGCAGAATTCGCAGGTGCAGAGCAAAGTTCGCGCTGCGCTGCTGGCCGGTATCCGCGCGGCGGTGCTGTGGCAGCAGGTCGGCGGCGGTCGTCTGCAGCTGATGTTTGCGCGCCAGCGTCTGCTGCGCGAAGCGAAAACCCTTTTATCCCGGCTGGGTCCGGCGTATTAAGCGCCGCCCTGCCCTATATTGTTAACGATTCAGGAGTTGCACTGATGGAATTATCCTCTCTGACCGCCGTCTCACCTGTCGATGGTCGTTACGGCGATAAAGTCAGCCCGCTGCGTGCGATTTTCAGCGAGTTCGGTTTGCTGAAATTCCGCGTTGAGGTTGAAGTTCGCTGGTTACAGAAACTGGCCGCGACCGCAGAGATCAAGGAAGTTCCTGCATTTGATGCCGACGCAAACGCTTTCCTTGATGCTATTGTCGCCGGTTTCAGCGAAGAAGATGCGGCGCGCATCAAAACCATTGAGCGCACCACCAACCATGACGTGAAAGCCGTCGAATACTTTCTGAAAGAGAAAGTAGCCAACGTGCCGGCGCTGCATGCGGTGTCTGAGTTTATCCATTTCGCCTGCACCTCCGAAGATATCAATAACCTGTCACACGCGCTGATGCTGGAAACCGCACGCCGCGACGTGATCCTGCCGTTCTGGAACCAGATTATTACCGCCGTGAAGGGCCTGGCGCAGGAGTATCGCGACATTCCGCTGCTGTCGCGCACCCACGGTCAGCCGGCAACGCCGTCCACCATGGGCAAAGAGATGGCCAACGTGGCCTACCGCATGGAACGCCAGCTGCGTCAGCTGAGCAAGGTGGAAGTGCTGGGTAAAATCAACGGCGCGGTGGGCAACTACAATGCGCACATCGCCGCGTATCCGGAAGTGGACTGGCATCAGCTGAGCGAGCAGTTTGTGACCTCGCTGGGCATCAGCTGGAACCCGTACACCACGCAGATCGAGCCGCATGACTACATCGCCGAGCTGTTTGACTGCATCGCGCGCTTCAATACCATCCTGATTGATTTTGACCGCGACATCTGGGGTTACATCGCCCTGAACCATTTCAAACAGAAAACCATTGCTGGCGAAATTGGCTCTTCAACCATGCCGCACAAGGTTAACCCTATCGACTTCGAAAACTCCGAAGGGAATCTGGGGCTGGCCAATGCGGTGATGCAGCACCTGGCCAGCAAACTGCCGGTATCACGCTGGCAGCGCGATCTGACCGATTCTACCGTGCTGCGTAACCTCGGCGTCGGCGTCGGCTATGCATTGATCGCCTATCAGGCCACGCTCAAAGGTATCTCCAAGCTGGAAGTGAACCGCGATCGCCTGCTGGACGAGCTGGATCACAACTGGGAAGTCCTGGCTGAGCCGATCCAGACCGTGATGCGCCGCTACGGCATTGAAAAGCCGTACGAGAAGCTGAAAGAGCTGACGCGCGGCAAGCGCGTGGACGCAGCCGGTATGCAGGCGTTTATCGACAGCCTGGAGCTGCCTGAAGCAGAGAAAGTGCGCCTGAAGCAGATGACGCCAGCCAACTACCTCGGCCGCGCGATTCAGATGGTTGACGACCTGAAGTAATTCCTTGCTCTGAAAACTCAGGCTATGGCAAGTTGGTGTTACCTCAGTCACGCACGTCACGTGGTGGCTGAGGTTCCCCTGCCAGTGCATCACAGCGGAGTGTTAATCTGCGGTTTAGCTGGCGTAGCGTATACTTTTCGCCATCATCACTGAGTTGAAGGTAAGGAAATTCTATGCGTGTTCTGGTTGTGGAAGATAATGCCCTGCTGCGCCATCACCTCGCAGTCCAGTTACGTGACATGGGTCATCAGGTGGATGCCGCCGAAGACGCCAAAGAAGCCGACTATTTCCTGCAGGAACACATTCCCGATATCGCGCTGGTCGATCTCGGCCTGCCCGACGAAGACGGCATGTCGCTGATTCGCCGCTGGCGTGGCGATGCCATTCGTCAGCCGATTCTGGTGCTGACCGCGCGCGAAGGCTGGCAGGCGAAAGTTGAAGCGCTGGAAGCCGGTGCCGATGACTACGTGACCAAGCCGTTCCACATTGAAGAGGTCGCCGCCCGCTTACAGGCGCTGATGCGCCGCAACAGCGGACACGCCTCGCAAATTATCTCCATGCCGCCGTTCCAGGTTGACCTGTCGCGCCGCGAGCTTACGGTGAATGACGCGCCGGTCAAGCTGACCGCGTTTGAGTACACCATTGTTGAAACGCTGATCCGCAATGCCGGTAAAGTGGTCAGCAAAGACTCGCTGATGCTGCAGCTGTATCCCGATGCGGAACTGCGCGAAAGCCACACCATTGATGTACTGATGGGCCGGCTGCGTAAAAAAATTCTCGCGCTGCACCCGACCGAAGTGATCAACACCGTGCGTGGCCAGGGATACCGCTTTGATCTCTGATTTATGAAGCTGCTCCGCCGTCAGCGCCCTTTCTCCTTACGCGCGCGTTTCCTGCTGGCGACGGCGGCGATCGTGCTGTTTTTGTCGCTGTCGTATGGCATGGTGGCGGTCATTGGCTACGTCGTCAGCTTTGATAAAAATACCTATCGCGTGATGCGCGGCGAGAGCAATTTGTTCTTCACCCTCGCGCAGTGGAAAGACAACAAGCTCACCATCGCCCAGCCGGAACGCATGACGCTCAATTTCCCGACGCTGGTGTTCATCTATGACGAGCGCGGTAAGCTGCTGTGGCAGCAGCGCGACGTGCCGGAAATCCGCAAAAACATTCGCCGCGACTGGCTGATGAAGCCAGATTTTTACGAGATCGATACCAGCAATCGCACCAGTATGGCGGCGATGGGTAACAATCCGCAGGCACAGCAGCGACTGCACGCGCTGGACAGTGACAGCAATGACACCTTCACCCACTCGGTGGCGGTCAACCGCTACGACGCGACCACCAATCTCCCGGCGCTGACCATTGTGGTGGTGGACTCGATCCCGCAGGAGCTACAGCACTCAGACGTGGTGTGGTCGTGGTTTAGCTATGTGCTGGCGGCCAATCTGCTGCTGGTGATTCCGCTGCTGTGGCTGGCGGCACACTGGAGCCTGCGTCCGATTGGCCACCTGACTTCGCAGGTGCGCGAGCTGGAAACCGGTCACCGGGAAAATCTCGACGACAACCCGCCGCAGGAGCTGCGCAGCCTGGTGCGCAACCTCAATCTGTTGCTCACCAACGAACGGCAGCGCTACACGCGCTATCGCACCACGCTGTCGGATTTGACGCACAGCCTGAAAACGCCGCTGGCGGTGCTGCAAAGTACGCTGCGCTCGCTGCGCGGTGGCAAAGAGCTGACTATCGAACAGGCTGAGCCGGTCATGCTCGAACAGATCAGCCGCATCTCGCAGCAGATTGGTTACTACCTGCATCGCGCCAGTATGCAGGCGGATCACAACCCGCTGCAGCGCGATCTGCACTCGGTCTCGGCCCTGCTGGATAGCCTGTGTTCCGCGCTCAATAAGGTGTATCAGCGCAAGGGCGTTGAGATCACGCTGGATATTTCGCCGGAGCTGACCTTTATCGGCGATCAAAATGACTTTATGGAAGTGCTGGGCAACGTGCTGGATAACGCCTGCAAATACTGCCTCGAATTTATTGAGGTCAGCGCGCGCCAGACGGAAAACGCGCTGCATCTGTTCATTGACGACGACGGCCCCGGCATTCCCGAAAGCAAGCGCGATCTGATTTTTGTGCGCGGCCAGCGTGCCGACACGCTGCGTCCCGGTCAGGGACTGGGACTGGCGGTAGTGCGCGATATTCTCGAGCAGTATGCCGGTCAGGTAATCGCCACGACCAGCCCGCTCGGCGGCGCACGCATGGAGGTGATTTTTCAGCGGCAGGAAGTTGAACATCACCGCGAGTAGAACCGGGCGCGGGCTGTTATACTTGGCAGCAATTATGGCCCTAACCGGAATCCTCGCATGGACTATCAGCTCGACATCAACTGGCCCGACTTTATTCAGCGCTACTGGCAAAAACGCCCGGTGGTGCTGAAACGGGGTTTCAAAAACTTCATTGATCCGATTTCTCCGGATGAGCTGGCCGGTCTGGCAATGGAAAACGAGGTGGACAGCCGCCTCGTCAGCCACAACAACGGCAAGTGGCAGGTCAGCCATGGTCCGTTTGAAAGCTACGATCACCTGGGTGAAAGCAACTGGTCGCTGCTGGTCCAGGCGGTGAACCACTGGCATGAACCTTCTGCTGCGCTGATGCGCCCGTTCCGCTTTCTGCCCGACTGGCGTATCGACGACCTGATGATTTCGTTCGCTGTGCCCGGCGGCGGCGTAGGCCCGCACTTTGATCAATATGATGTGTTTATTATTCAGGGCACAGGCCGCCGTCGCTGGCGCGTGGGCGAAAAAGTGCCGATGAAACAGCACTGCCCGCATCCGGACCTGCTGCAGGTTGAACCGTTCGACGCCATCATCGATGAAGAGCTGGAACCGGGCGACATTCTGTATATTCCACCGGGTTTTCCGCACGAGGGCTATTCGCTGGAGAACGCGCTCAACTATTCAGTCGGCTTCCGCGCGCCTAACGGACGCGAGCTGATCAGCGGCTTTGCGGACTACATGCTGGCGCATGAGCTGGGCAGCTACCGCTTCAGCGATCCGGATGTGCCGGCGCGCGACTGCCCATCGCAGATTATGCCGTCGGAAGTAGAAGGGATCCGCAAGGTGATGCTGGATGTGATTAATCAGCCGGAGCAGTTTAACCAGTGGTTTGGCGAATTTATTTCCCAGTCGCGTCACGAGCTGGATGTGGCTCCGCCGGAACCGCCGTATCAGCCGGATGAGATTTATGACGCGCTGCAGCAGGGTGATGCGCTGACGCGCCTCGGCGGCCTGCGCGTGCTGACGCTGGGCGACGCGGTGTACGTCAACGGTGAGCGCGTTGAGTGCGCGCATCCGTCGGTACTGGCTGCGCTGGCACACAAACACGTATTGACGCTGGAAGATTTCGGCGATGCGCTGGACGATCCTTCGCTGCTGGCTCAACTGGCGGCACTGGTGAACAGCGGGTACTGGTTTTTTGCTGATTGAGTTGATCAGGTCCTCTGCGCCCGTTTCCCTCACCCCGGCCCTCTCCCGCCCGCGGGAGAGGGAGAAAACCGCGCGACGATTGCAGTAAAGCGCCGGCGACGGCATGGGCAAATGAAGAGCCTGGTTCTCGCTCGATCGGTCCCTCTCCCGCGCGCGGGAGAGGGAAAAACAGTGCTCGCCTTGCGACAAGATGGGTAAAGCAGTGATTAAGGCAATAAACACAACCTGATACCCGCTCGATCGGTCCCCTCTCCAGTGGGCGGGAAAGGGTTAGGGTGAGGGCAAGCCCCTCTCCGCCCTTACTTCTTCTCCGCCGCGAGCGCGGCCAGGCGCACAATCACCTCAACCGACTTCGCCATCACATTCAGCGACGCAAACTCATGCTTGCCGTGATAGTTGTAGCCGCCGGTAAACAGATTCGGACACGGCAGTCCTTTCCATGACAGCGCCGATCCGTCGGTGCCGCCGCGAATCGGCTTCACGTTCGGTTCGATACCGCAGTCGCGCATCGCCTGCAGCGCCAGCTCAATGATGTGCGGATGCGGTTCCACCTTCTCCCGCATATTGCGATAGCTGTCGCTGATCTCCACCTTTATGGAGCACTCAGCCTGCAGACCTTTACTGACGCGGCGACCAATCTCCTGCAGCAGCTGCTTACGCTGTTCGTAGCTGTCGGCATCAAAATCACGAATCAGGTACATCAGCTCGGCGTGCTCTACCGATCCCTTAATAGTGTGCAGGTGGAAAAAGCCTTCATAGCCGTCGGTAAACTGCGGTTTCTCTTTGGCAGGTAGCTCGGCGTGGAAACGCATTGCCAGGTCCAGCGCGTTCACCATCACGTTTTTCGCACTGCCGGGATGCACGTTGTTGCCGGTGATTTTGACCAGCGCCGTCGCGGCATTAAAGTTTTCGAACTCAAACTCGCCGAGATCGCTGCCGTCAACGGTATAAGCCCAGTCAGCCGCGAATCCTTCAACGTCGAAGTGCGACGTGCCGCGACCTATCTCTTCATCCGGAGTAAAGGCCACGCGAATGGCGCCGTGCGGCACATCCCCTTTGGCCAGCTCGGCCATTGCCGTCATGATCTCAGCGATACCGGCTTTATCATCAGCGCCCAGCAGCGTTTTACCGTCGGTGGTGATCAGCGTATGCCCGGTCAGCTTGTGCAGCACCGGGAACATCACTGGTGAGAGCACTTCATCCCCGTTGCCCAGCGCGATGTCGCCGCCACGATAGTTTTCAATGATCTGCGGATTGACATTTTTCGCGGTGAAATCCGGCGAGGTATCCATGTGGGAAATAAAACCGATCACCGGCGTCGGCCAGTCGACGTTTGCCGGCAGGGTGCCCATCACACAGCAATGATCGCTTAAGGTGACGTCCACAAAACCCAGCGCAATAAGCTCTTCCTGTAACTGACGCGCCAGCGTCCACTGCCCTTCGCTGCTCGGCACCTGCCGCGCCTGAGGTTTTGCCTGAGTTTCTACTGCCACATAACTGAGAAAACGCTCAAGTAATTGATCCATCTGTCATCCCTCTAAAGAACCTGCATTATTATCATGGGGCCTGATTATCGCCATGTTGCGTCAAATCATTATCCTTCAGGTTAGCCCTCTCAGCCCAATCGTGCGCTGAAATTCGCCCTGCCAGCCACCCGTCCGGCTGGCCCGATGAGCATACTCCAGCAATTTGCAGACTTTTCAAGGTTATTCCGTGTCTGAACATGGCAATGGCGCATTTTTCAGGTATTATCGCGCCCTTCATCACGGCAAGCTGTCGCCGGCGGCTATGCTGTAACCTGATTCTCATCAGACTGAGTGACTAAAATGACGCAAACACGCGCGCAGCAGGCGCTGGTTACGCTTTCTGGCATCAGTAAAGCTTTCGATGGCAAAACCATCATCCCGGATTTTGACCTGACCATCGGTCATGGCGAATTTATCACCCTGCTTGGCCCCTCCGGCTGCGGTAAGACCACGATTCTGCGCCTGATCGCCGGGCTGGAAAACGCCGACAGCGGACGTATCCATCTGGATGAGAGCGACATCACTGAAACGCCCGCCGAGCATCGCCATATCAATACCGTGTTTCAGAGCTACGCGCTGTTTCCGCACATGTCGGTGTTTGAAAACGTCGCGTTTGGCCTGCGCATGCAGAAAACCCCGACGCCAGAGCTGACGCAGCGCGTCAACGAGGCGCTGGCGATGGTGCAGCTGGAAAGCTTTGCCGCGCGCCGGCCGCATCAGCTCTCCGGCGGCCAGCAGCAGCGCGTGGCGATTGCGCGGGCGGTGGTCAACCGGCCCAAAGTGCTGCTGCTTGATGAGTCGCTCTCCGCGCTGGATTACAAACTGCGCCGCCAGATGCAAAACGAGCTAAAAGCGCTGCAGCGCAAGCTGGGCATCACGTTTGTGTTTGTCACGCACGATCAGGAAGAAGCGCTGACCATGTCCGATCGCATCGTGGTGATGCGCGATGGGCGCATCGAGCAGGACGGCACGCCGCGCGAGATCTACGAAGAGCCCGCGAACCTGTTTGTGGCGCGCTTCATTGGCGAAATCAACGTGTTTGATGCAGAAGTGATCGGCAGCGCGCACGCGCCGCAGGTACGTGCTCGCGTCGAAGGCCGCGAGTGTGATATTCACTGCCCGTTCCCGGTCAAACCCGGCGATCGGCTGCATGTGCTGCTGCGACCGGAAGATTTGCGCGTCGAGGAGATCGATCACGACAGCCGCAGCGAAAACCTGATCGGCTATGTGCGCGAACGCAACTATAAAGGCATGACGCTGGAATCCACCGTCGAACTGGAGAACGGCAAGCTGCTCACCGTCAGCGAGTTCTTTAATGAGGATGATCCGGATTTTGACCACTCGCTGAACCAGAAAATGGCGGTCAGCTGGGTGCCAAACTGGGAGGTGGTGCTGCCGTATGAAACGGATGCGTAATCGTCTGCAGAAAGCCATTGTGGCGCTGATCGTCGGCTGGCTGACGCTGTTCGTGTTGCTGCCGAATCTGATGATCTTCGTCACCAGCTTTCTGACGCGCGACGACGCGCACTTTGTCAGCATGGTGTTCACCCTGAACAACTACGGCCGGCTACTCGATCCGCTGTATGCCGACGTGCTGCTGCACTCGCTCAACATGGCCTGCATCGCCACGCTGTGCTGCCTGCTGCTCGGCTACCCTTTTGCCTGGTGCCTGACCAGACTGCCGGCGCGTCTGCGTCCGCTGATGCTGTTTCTGCTGATTGTGCCGTTCTGGACCAACTCTCTGATCCGCATTTATGGTCTGAAAATTTTTCTCAGCACGCGCGGCTGGCTCAATGAATTTCTGCTGTGGCTCGGCGTCATCGACAAGCCGTTTCGCATCATGTTTACCCCGGAAGCGGTGATCCTCGGGCTGATCTATATTCTGCTGCCGTTTATGGTACTGCCGCTCTACTCCAGCCTTGAGAAGCTGGATAAATCCTGCCTGGAAGCGGCGCGCGATCTTGGCGCCAGCAGGCTACAGACCTTCATCCGTATCATTTTGCCGCTGACCCTGCCCGGTATCGTTGCCGGCGCGCTACTGGTATTTATCCCGGCGATGGGGTTGTTCTACGTAGCGGATTTAATGGGCGGAGCAAAGAACCTATTGATCGGTAACGTAATCAAAAGCCAGTTCCTCAATATTCGTGACTGGCCGTTTGGTGCCGCCACCAGCATTGTCATGACGCTGCTGATGGGGCTGATGCTGCTGGTTTACTGGCGCGCAGCGCGTCTGCTGAATCACAAGGCGGCATTGCAATGATGGCGCGCGGATTACGCTACGGCTTCATGGCCGTGATTTATGCCTGGTTCTACATTCCGATCATCATCCTGATCGTCAACTCCTTTAATGCCTCGCGCTTCGGCATCAACTGGCAGGGCTTAAGCACCCAGTGGTATCGCCTGCTGGTCAATAACGACAGCCTGATTCAGGCGGCGCAGCATTCGTTGATCATGGGCGTGCTGTCGGCCAGTTGCGCGACGCTGATCGGCTCGCTCACCGCCGTGGCGCTGTACCGCTATCGTTTTCGCGGCAAGCCGTTTGTCAGCGGTATGCTATTTGTGGTGATGATGTCGCCGGATATCGTGATGGCGATTTCGCTGCTGGTGCTGTTTATGCTGCTGGGGGTTTCGCTCGGCTTCTGGTCGCTGCTGTTTTCACACATTACTTTCTGCCTGCCGTTTGTGGTGATTACCGTCTATTCGCGCCTGAAAGGCTTTGATGTGCGCATGCTGGAGGCGGCAAAAGATCTCGGCGCCAGCGAAGTGACTATTCTGCGTAAGATTTTGCTGCCGCTGGCGCTGCCGGCAGTGGCCGCGGGCTGGCTGCTGAGTTTCACCCTGTCGATGGATGATGTGGTGGTGTCGTCATTTGTCACCGGTACCGGCTTCGAAATTTTGCCGCTGAAAATTTATTCCATGGTGAAAGTGGGCGTGTCGCCGGAGGTGAACGCGCTGGCTACCATTTTGATGCTGCTGTCGCTGCTGCTGGTGGCAGTCAGTCAGCTGTTGCTGCGTGATAAAACCAAATAGAGGATAACCGATGAAAAAGTGGTCTCACTGGCTGGCGGCTGGGGCGCTGGCACTGGGTATGCAAAGCGCTCAGGCGGATGACAACAACACGCTTTACTTCTATAACTGGACCGAATATGTGCCGCCCGGGCTGCTGGAGCAGTTCACCAAACAGACCGGCATCAAAGTGATTTATTCCACCTATGAATCCAATGAAAGCATGTACGCCAAGCTGAAAACCTGGAAAGCAGGCGCTTACGATCTGGTGGTGCCGTCGACCTACTTCATCGCCAAAATGCGCAACGAGGGCATGCTGCAGAAGATCGACAAGTCACAGCTGAGCAACTTCCGCAACCTCGATCCTGACCTGCTGAACAAGCCGTTTGATCCGAACAACGACTATTCCATTCCCTATATCTGGGGCGCAACGGCGATTGGCGTGAATACCGACGAGGTGGATGCGAAAACCCTGACCCAATGGGCCGATCTGTGGAAACCACAGTATAAGCAGAGCCTGCTGCTGACCGATGACGCGCGTGAAGTGTTCCAGATGGCGCTGCGCAAGCTCGGCTACTCCGGTAATACGCAGGATCCAAAACAGATTGAAGCCGCCTATGAAGAGCTGAAAAAGCTGATGCCGAACGTACTGGCGTTCAACTCGGATAATCCCGGTAATCCGTTTATGGAAGGCGAAGTTAACGTCGGCATGATCTGGAATGGCTCCGCCTGGGTGGCGCGCCAGGCTGGCACGCCGCTGCAGATTATCTGGCCGAAAGAGGGCGGGATTTTCTGGATGGATAACCTGGCGATCCCGGCGAATGCGAAAAATAAAGCGGGCGCGCTGAAGCTGATTAACTTCCTGCTGCGCCCGGATGTGGCGGCTAAAGTGGCAGAAACCATCGGTTATCCGACGCCCAACCTGGCGGCAAGAAAGTTGCTGCCGCCCGAGGTGGCCAGCGATCCGTCACTCTATCCGCCGGCTGAAGTGATCAAAAACGGCGAGTGGCAGAACGATGTCGGTGCCGCAAGCGTGCAGTACGAAACGCTGTTCCAGAAGCTGAAAGCGGGACGGTGAGGTTCTGAGGTGGGAGGTTGTGCGGCCTGGCCCTCACCCTGCTCTCTCCCAGAGGGAGAGGGTTCATTCGTGCCGGGTTTAGCTGAGTTTCAATCCGGCGCGTTTTTCCCCTTCTCCCGCCGGGAGAAGGCCGGGATGAGGGGAAACGCGCAGTACGCTGACTATTTATATAACCCGCGCAAAAAAGTATGCACGAATTCGGGCACCACTTCGCTGGCTAAGCCGTAATGTGCTTCAGCGAATTCGTTACCGACCTGACTGGGCGCCAGATTCAGCTCCACAGTATGCGCACCCTGCAGTTTCGCCTCGTGCACAAAGCCTGCCGCCGGATAGACGTGGCCTGAGGTACCGATGGCAATAAACAGATCGGCCTGTTCCAGCGCCTGATAAATCTCCTCCATGCCGAGCGGCATTTCACCAAACCACACCACGTGCGGACGCAGCCGCGACGGGAACTGGCAGCAGGTACAGCGATCGTCCGGACCGACGTCCTCTGTCCACGCCAGCACCTGACCGCTGTGCTCACAGCGCACCTTCAGCAATTCACCGTGCATATGCAGCACGCGCTGGCTGCCGGCGCGCTCGTGCAGGTTATCGATGTTCTGCGTAACCAGCAGGAAATTATCGCCCAGCACCTGCTCCAGTTCGGCCAGCGCTTTGTGCGCCGCGTTAGGCTGGATCTCTGGCTGCTGCAGCTGACGCCGGCGCGCGTTGTAGAACCCCTGCACCAGCGCCGGATCGCGGCGAAAGCCTTCGGGCGTCGCCACATCTTCCACGCGATGCTCTTCCCACAGGCCATCTTCCGCGCGGAAGGTGCGAATGCCGGATTCTGCCGAAATTCCGGCACCGGTCAGCACCACCACGTGCGGCTGCGGATGGGCGGCAAGTTCGACCTGACGATCGCGCTCAAAGATGCGCTGGCGAAAGCGCTGATGCACTTTGCGGCGATTCTTTTTGTAGCGGGCGAGTCGAAGGCGGCGGCGCGGTTGGCGCATAAAGGCTCCTTAATCTGCGGCGCTGAACGCCGCGCTGCGGGTGTTTTCCGGGTTACTCAGACCCGATAATAGCGGCTGGGTATGACGGCTGCATGCCGCAGACGCTGAAAATGTGCGCAGCCGCGAAGGCGGCTGCGTGTTTTGTCTTTACTGACCGCTCAGCACGCGGGCAGGATCGATGCGGCTGGCACGCCGCGCCGGATACCAGCTGGCAATCAGGCTCAGGCCAATCGCCGTTGCCAGCACGATGGCCACATCCAGCCAGTGCAGCTCGGACGGCAGAAAGTCGATAAAATAGATATCGCCCGCCAGCAGCTGATGCCCGGTAAGGTGCTCCACTACGCGCATTACCGGCGTCAGATTGAGCGCCACCAGCACGCCGACCACCACACCGCTGACGCTGCCCAGCAGCCCGGCCAGCAGGCCATACCAGATAAAGATGGCACGAATCAGGCCGTCTTTCGCCCCCAGCGTGCGCAGTACGGCGATATCGCTGCTCTTGTCCTTCACCGCCATCACCAGCGTCGACACGATATTAAAGCAGGCCACGCCAATCACCAGCACCATCGCCAGATACATGATGGCGCGAATCATCTGGATATCGCGATACATATAGCCGTAAGTGCCAATCCAACTGCGGATGGTGACATAGGAGTGGGTGGCTTCGCCGGCATCGCGCACCAGCTTCTGTGCCTGGAACGGATCGCTCATCTTCAGCGCAATGCCGCTGACGCTGTCGCCCAGATCCAGATACTTTTGCGCATCGGCCAGCGGCACCAGCGCCAGACTGTGATCCAGCATGCCGCTCAGCTGCAGAATACCGCTCACCTGCAGACGAATGCGTTTTGGCTGCAGCAGTTTGTTCTCGCCATCATTATTCGGGATCATGATGGTGATCCAGTCGCCCTGCTTTACGTTGAGCGATTTGGCGATGCCGCCGCCCAGAATGATCTGCTGCCTGCCGGCGCTGAACTGCGACCAGGCATCGCCGCTGACAAAACGCGGCAGCGCGCTGAGCCGCGGCTCCTGCTGCGGATCAACGCCCTTCACCTGCAGCGCCTGCAGCTTCGCACCGCTCTCAATCAATCCGGTAAAGTTAACGTAAGGCGCCGCCGCGGCGATGCCCGGCACCTGTTCGATGGGCGCAATCATCGGTTGCCAGTTGCGAAATGGCTGGTTAACCGCCTCAATTTCGCCGTGCGGTACCACGGCCAGAATGCGGTTGTTGAGCTCCCGCTCGAAACCGTTCATCGCGCTCAGCCCGATGATCAGCACCGCCACGCCAAGCGCAATGCCGATGGTCGAGATGATGGAGATCAGCGACACCATGCCGCCGCGCCGCCGGCCGCGGCTGAAGCGCAGCCCGAGCAGCAGGGATAAAGAGGACGCCATCAGATCGCTCCCAGCGTCAGGTGATCGCTCAGCTGGCCGTCGCGCATTTCCATCTGACGGCTCAGGCGCTTCGCCAGGTTTAGGTCGTGCGTCACCACCAGAAACGCGGTGCCCTGCTGCACGTTGAGTTCGCCGAGCAGTTCAAAAATGGCGTCCGCGTTGCGCGCATCGAGGTTACCGGTAGGCTCATCGGCCATCACCAGCCGCGGCCGGTTCACCAGCGCCCTGGCGATCGCCACACGCTGACGTTCACCGCCCGACAGCTCAGAAGGCCGGTGCGCCGCGCGCTTTTCCAGGCCAACCGCCGCCAGCATCTCGCGTGCGCGCGCTTCCGCTTCGGCTTTGCCGGTTTTGCCAATCAGCAGCGGCATGGCTACGTTCTCCAGCGCGCTGAAGTCCGGCAGCAAATGGTGAAACTGATAAATGAAGCCGAGTTCACGGTTACGCAGCTCTGCTTTGGCCGCCGACGACATGGCGTTGAGCGATTTCCCGTCAAACACCACGTCACCGGAGGTCGGTGCATCCAGCCCGCCCAGCAGGTGCAGTAAGGTACTTTTGCCGGAGCCGGAGCTGCCGACGATGGCCGTCAGTTCGCCCGGCTGCAGGCTAAAAGCCACATTGCGCAGCACATCGGTCTGCACGCTGCCTTCCTGATAGCGTTTGCACAGGTCACGACACTGCAACAAAGGGGTATTACTCATAACGTAAAGCCTCAGCGGGTTGAACGGCGGCAGCGCGCCATGACGGATAGAGGGTAGAGAGCAGCGCCACGGCCATCGAGACCAGCGCAATAGTGATCACCTGCCAGACATTGATATCTACCGGCAGCGCGGCGCCATCAAGGAACAGGCCGATCACCGGCATTAAATTGTTGAGCTGGCTGGCCAGCAGCACGCCCAGCAGCGTACCGAGCAGCGCGCCGATAATACCGGCGCTGGCGCCCTGCACCATAAATACCGCGACGATTTGCCGCCGCGTTAAGCCCTGGGTTTGCAGGATCGCCACTTCCGCCTGCTTCTCCATGATCAGCAGGCCCAGCGAGGTAATGATATTGAAGGCGGCCACGGCAATGATCAGGCTGAGCAGCAGCCCCATCATGTTTTTCTCCATGCGCACCGCCTGGAACAAGTCGCCCTTGCGTTCGCGCCAGTCTTTCCACGTCAGCCCCTGCGGCAGCGGCTGCTGGCTGAGCGCATCGACATTCAGCGGCTTATCCAGCCACAGGCGCCAGCCGGTAATGTTGCCGAGCGGATAGCGCATCACGCGCGAGGCATCCTGCTGGTTCACCAGAATCTGATAGCCATCGACTTCGCTATTGGCTGCGTAGGTACCGGCAACGGTAAAGATGCGCTGGCTCGGCACGCGCCCCACTGGGGTAAACTGACTGACCGATGGCACCATCAGGCGCAGCTGATCGCCGCGCTTCACGCCCAGCTGCGAGGCCAGCAGTTCACCGAGAATGACCTTATACTGCCCCGGCTGCAGCACGCTCTGCTGGGTGTTGACCAGATAAGGCGTCAGCGGATCCTGTTCGTCGGGATTGATGCCCAGCATCACGCCCACCGACACGTTGCGCGCACTCTGCAACACCACATCGGCGGTGGTCAGCGGTGCGATCCGCGTCACGCCCTGCAGTTTGAGATCCTGCGCGCGCATCTGCTGCGGATTGATGCTGCCGGTGTCGCTGGTCACCAGCGCCTGCGGCATCAGGCCGAGAATGTTGCCTTCCAGCTCGCGCTCAAAGCCGTTCATCACCGACAGCACCGTCACCAGTGCCAGTACGCCGAGCGTGATACCAATAGTCGAGAGCCAGGAGACGAAACGACCGAAACGGTCTGAAGCACGTCCACGCATGTAGCGCAAACCGATGAATAACGCGACTGGTTGATACATGAGATCCGTCTTGGCCGTTGCTCAAAATTAAGTAGAGCGATGATAAAGGAGCCGTCTGCTTTATGAAACCTCTAACCCGCTGAGTCAGTTGCAAAGTTGCGTCAAAATGCGTCCTCCTGCGCGACAATGCACAAAATTACGACAAAATAGTGACGCTATTAGTACGATTATTCGTCAGCAGGTGGGTTAGACTTAGCTTGCAGTACCGGTTTTCGCATCACAGTAAGCGCAGTACGGAGGTTCTTACCATGAGCAGGTTTCCTAAAGGCAGTATCGTTAAACATAAATCTGGCGAGATCAAAGGCGAAGTGGTCAATGTCTTTGAGCAGGGAGACGCGCTAACCGGTTATTATGTGAAGTGGGACGATGGCAACAACAGCTACCATGTCGAGCGCGAGCTGTCATGGGCCAATGTGGATCGTCCACGCATGCACTACACACAGCAATCCAGTAAATAACGTGACGCGGCCAGGTCGCCATCAATGACGACCTGGCAACTGGCCATACTGGCGGCCCTTCAGGGTGCCGCTGAGGTAAGGTGCGCATTCATGCACCCTGACATAAACTCAGAAAGGAGAGATGATCCTCACGGCGGAATGTGGAATGATGACGCCCTGGAAACTGAGGAGAGAATGTCGGACCTTATGTCGGAACAGCGTCGTTATACCCTGCCTGCTAAAGCAGGCGACCATCGTCAGCTCGGTCAGCTGGTCGGCGCCGCGCAGGCGGTTGAGTGTGCCAGCATCACCGAACGCCACAGCGGTCCGGTGTTAATGATCACCCCGGATATGCAATCGGCCCTGCGGCTGCAGGAGGAGATCAGGCAGTTTACCGATCTGCCGGTCACCAACCTTGCTGACTGGGAAACACTGCCCTACGACAGCTTCTCGCCCCATCAGGACATTATTTCCGCCCGTCTTTCTACGCTGTACCAGCTGCCCACCCTGACGCGCGGCATGCTGATTCTGCCGGTCAATACGCTGATGCAGCGCGTTTGCCCGCACAGCTTCCTGCACGGCCATGCGCTGGTAATGCAGCAGGGCCAGAAACTGTCGCGCGATGCCCTGCGCGACCAGCTGGAGCAGGCCGGTTATCGCCATGTCGATCAGGTGATGGAGCATGGCGAGTACGCGACGCGCGGCGCGCTGCTCGACCTGTTCCCGATGGGCAGCGATCAGCCTTACCGCATCGATTTCTTTGATGATGAGATCGACAGCCTGCGCCTGTTTGACGTCGATTCACAGCGCACGCTGGAGGCGGTGAGCGCCATCAACCTGCTGCCGGCGCATGAATTTCCCACCGACAAAGCAGCCATTGAGCTGTTCCGCAGCCGCTGGCGTGAAACCTTCGACGTGCGGCGCGAACCTGAGCACGTCTATCAGCAGGTGAGCAAAGGCACGCTGCCGGCCGGAATTGAGTACTGGCAGCCGCTGTTTTTCGAGCAGGAACTGCCTACCCTGTTTAGCTATCTGCCCGCCAGCACGCTGGTGCTGAACAGCGGCGATCTGCACGCCAGCGCTGAGCGTTTCTGGCAGGATGCTAACGCACGCTATGAAAATCGTCGCATCGATCCTATGCGCCCGCTGCTGGAACCGGCCACGTTGTGGCTCCGCCCGGATGCGCTGCTGAGCGAGCTGAAAAACTGGCCGCGCATGCAGCTCAGCGCTGAGACGCTGCCGGAGAAAGCCGCGAACAGTAATCTGGGCTATCAGCCATTGCCGGAGCTGACGGTGCAGGCGCAGGCCAAAGCGCCGCTCGATCTGCTGCGTCAGTTCCTCGAGCAGTTTACCGGTCAGGTGATTTTCTCAGTAGAAAGCGAAGGTCGCCGCGAAAGCCTGCAGGAGCTGCTGTCCCGCATCAAACTGCGCCCGCAGCCGATCGATCGCTTCGAGCAGGCCGATGAGCAGCCGTACAGCCTGATGATTGGCGCCAGCGAGCGCGGTTTTATCGACACCCAGCGCCAGCGCGCGCTGATTTGCGAAAGCGATCTGCTGGGTGAGCGCGTCAGCCGCCGCCGTCAGGACAATCGCCGCACCATCAATCCGGATGTACTGATTCGTAACCTCGCCGAGCTGCACCCGGGCCAGCCGGTGGTGCATCTTGAACACGGTGTGGGGCGCTACATTGGCCTGACCACGCTGGAAGCCGGCGGTATCGTGGCCGAGTATCTGATGCTCTCCTATGCCGGCGATGCCAAACTTTACGTTCCGGTGTCATCGTTGCATCTGATCAGCCGTTACGCCGGCGGCGCCGATGAAAATGCGCCGCTGCACAAACTGGGCAGCGATGCCTGGTCACGCGCGCGCCAGAAAGCGGCGGAGAAAGTGCGTGACGTGGCCGCTGAACTGCTGGACATCTACGCCCAGCGCGCGGCCAAGGCCGGCTTTGCCTTTAAGCACGACCGCGAGCAGTATCAGCTGTTCTGCGAAGGTTTTCCGTTTGAAACCACGCCGGATCAGGCGCAGGCAATTAACGCCGTGCTCAGCGATATGTGCCAGCCGCTGGCCATGGACCGCCTGGTGTGCGGCGATGTTGGCTTTGGTAAAACCGAAGTGGCGATGCGGGCTGCCTTCCTTGCGGTGGAGAACGGCAAACAGGTGGCGGTGCTGGTGCCAACTACCCTGCTGGCGCAGCAGCATTACGATAACTTCCGCGACCGCTTCGCCAACTGGCCGGTGCGCATTGAGATGCTGTCGCGCTTCCGCAGCGCCAAAGAGCAGGCGCAGGTGCTGGAACAGGCCAGCGAGGGCAAAATTGATATTCTGATCGGCACCCACAAGCTGCTGATGAGCGATTTGAAGTGGCGCGATCTCGGTTTGCTGATCGTCGATGAAGAGCACCGTTTCGGCGTGCGTCACAAAGAGCGCATTAAAGCGATGCGCGCTGACGTCGATATTCTGACGCTCACCGCAACGCCGATTCCGCGTACTCTGAACATGGCGATGAGCGGCATGCGCGATCTGTCGATTATCGCCACGCCACCGGCGCGCCGTCTGGCGGTGAAAACCTTCGTGCGCGAGTATGACAGCCTGGTGGTGCGCGAAGCGATCCTGCGTGAAGTGCTGCGCGGCGGCCAGGTTTACTATCTCTACAACGACGTCGAGAACATCGAGAAAGCAGCGCAGCGGCTGGCCGAGCTGGTGCCGGAAGCGCGCATCGCCATCGGCCACGGTCAGATGCGCGAGCGCGATCTGGAACGGGTGATGAACGATTTCCACCACCAGCGCTTCAACGTGCTGGTGTGCACCACCATCATCGAAACCGGGATCGATGTACCCAGCGCCAATACCATCATCATTGAGCGCGCCGACCATTTCGGTCTGGCGCAGCTGCATCAGCTGCGTGGCCGCGTCGGCCGTTCGCATCATCAGGCCTATGCCTGGCTGCTGACGCCGCACCCGAAAGCGATGACCACCGATGCCCAGAAGCGACTGGAAGCGATTGCCTCGCTGGAGGATCTGGGCGCTGGTTTTGCGCTGGCGACGCACGATCTGGAGATTCGCGGTGCCGGTGAGCTGCTGGGTGAAGATCAGAGCGGTCAGATGGAGACCATTGGCTTCACGCTCTACATGGAGCTGCTGGAAAACGCGGTGGATGCACTCAAGGCCGGACGTGAGCCGTCGCTGGAAGATCTCACCAGCAATCAGACGGAGATTGAGCTGCGCATGCCTGCCCTGTTGCCGGATGATTTTATTCCGGACGTCAATACGCGCCTGTCGCTGTATAAACGCATCGCCAGTGCAGCCGATGAACAGGAGCTGGCTGAGCTGAAAATTGAGATGATCGACCGCTTCGGCAAGCTGCCCGACGCCGCGCGCAACCTGCTGGACATCGCCGCGCTGCGCCTGGTGGCGCGCCAGCTGGGGCTGCGCAAAATCGAAGCCAGCGAAAAAGGCGGTTTCTTTGAGTTCGCGCCGCAGAATCAGGTCGATCCCGGCTGGCTGATCGGCCTGCTGCAGAAAGATGCGAAGCAGTGGAAGCTGGATGGCCCGACGCGACTGAAATTCACCCGTGATCTGAGCGAACGCAAAACGCGCATGGAATGGGTGCAGAATTTCGTCGCCGAGCTGGCGAAGAACCGGGTTTGATCGCCCAGCCGTTACGCAGCAGCGCTATGCGACGCGCTGCTGCGTACGGTGCGGTAGCCAGAGCATAAAAAAAAGCGCCTTGCGGCGCTTTTTTTGTTACTGCTGCTGTGAAGTAGCTTTGCCCAATCAGGCCTGATTCGAATTCAGGATCAGCTGACCATTACGGTCGAGCGGGATGCGGGTGCCAGGGTCATTCTCCATGCGGATTTTGCCCTGCTGGTCGCCTATTTTATAGGTCACGTCATAACCCAGCATTTTTTCCTGTTTATCGTACACGGTTTTGCAGCGCTGCTCGCTGGTGGTGTAAGTGTCACGATCCTGCAGCGCACCCTGCACCTGGTTACCGCCGTAGCCGCCTGCCAGCGCACCGGCTACGGTCGCGATATCCCGGCCGCGGCCACCGCCGAACTGGTGACCAATCACCCCACCGGCCACGGCACCCAGTACGGAACCGGCGATGCGGTTCTCATCCTGCACCGGACGACGGTGCGTGAGGGTAACGTTGCGGCACTCCTGACGCGGTTGCTTGATGCTCTCTTTAATTGGGGTTGCCGAAAGCACCTGAGCATACTGCGGGCCACGATCAAACACATCCATGCTGGCGACGGCGGCCACGCCCAACGCTGCTGCTACGCCGATTCCAATACCCGCTAACATTGATTTATTCACAGGAATGTCCTCCTGAAGTTGTTACCGCGCATTCCTGCCGCAACCCGATCCCGGGTTACCGAGGCATAACCGGCGTGCGCGCCGCGCCGTGTTCGTTGGCATAAGTTTTACAGATGGTCCGAAAATGCAACATCAGATTAATGGAGGAAACGCAGCGGAAAGCCAGCAGGACCAGCTTTTAGGAGAGTTCTGAGCGGCAGTGTCATTGCACCGTAACCTGGTGCTGAATGAACTGCAATCAGCCGGTTACGGCAGCCGGGCACGCAGCGGGCGGGGGTGACCGCCCGCCAGCGATTAATGCAGTTTGAGACGCGGACGCAGCACGCGGTTGAGGCTGCCGACCAGCATCATCAGACCGGTCTTGAAGTATCCATGGAGCGCAATCTGGTGCATACGGTACAAGGAGATGTAGACAAAACGCGCAATACGCCCTTCCACCATCATCGAACCGCGCATCAGGTTCCCCATCAGGCTGCCGACGGTACTGAAGCGGGACAGCGACACCAGCGAGCCGTGATCTTTATACACGTAGGCTTTGAGCGGCTTGCCTTTGCGCTGGGCGAGGATGTTTTCCAGCGCACGCGACGCCATCTGATGCGCCGACTGCGCGCGCGGCGGCACGAATCCGCCGCCCGGCAGCGCGCAGGAGGCGCAGTCGCCGATGGCGTAAATATCGTCGTCCAGCGTGGTCTGCAGCGTCTCTTTGACCACCAGCTGATTAATGCGGTTGGTCTCCAGCCCGCCAATCTCTTTCATGAAGTCTGGCGCTTTAATACCCGCCGCCCACACCATCAGATCGGCTTCGATGAATTCGCCCCCTTTGGTATTCAGACCGTTGGCTGCTGCGCTGGTGACCATGGTTTGCGTCAGTACGCGCACGCCAAGCTTGCTCAGCTCCTGATGCGCCGCTGCGGAGATGCGCGGTGGCAACGCAGGCAGAATACGCTCGCCGGCTTCCACCAGCGTAACGTTGAGCGCGCTGCTATCGAGACCTTTATAGCCGTAGCTGTGCAGCTGTTTCACTGCGTTATACAGTTCTGCCGACAGCTCGACGCCGGTCGCGCCGCCGCCGACAATGGCGATATTGACTTTCTGCAGCTGCCCTTCGCTGGCAGAGAAGCGCAGGAACAGGTTGAGCATCTCATTATGGAACCGACGCGCCTGATGCGGGTTGTCGAGGAAGATGCAGTGATCTTTCACGCCTGGCGTGCCGAAATCGTTCGAGGTGCTGCCCAGCGCCATCACCAGACGGTCATACGCCAGTTCGCGCTGCGGTACCAGCAGCCCACCCTCCGCGTCGCGGATCTCCGCCAGTTCAATGGTTTTAGCGTCGCGATTAATTTGCGTCAGCGAACCGAGCTGGAACTGGAAACCGTGGTTGCGCGCATGCGCCAGATAGCTGAGCGCATCAATACCTTCATCCATCGAGCCGGTCGCCACTTCATGCAGCAGCGGTTTCCACAGATGGCTGTGGTTACGATCGACCAGGATGATCTCCGCCTTTTTCTTGCGGCCGAGTTTATGGCCGAGCTGCGTTGCCAGCTCCAGCCCTCCGGCACCGCCACCGACGATGACGATTTTTTCCATGCTTGTAGTCAATGAAGACCCCCTCAAAGTTGTAAACCAAAAGTTAATTAATGGTTATATAAAACCTTAATAAACATAGGGTTGGCGACATTTAATCGCGAGCTGAGGGCAGAATAGCACGGCATAATCATCCGGACATAAGAAAATTGATGTACATCAATCTTTGCACTGCATTATCAGAATGTTACACGTTTTGTGCGCCGCATCACACGGCGCAGCAGCACTCAGGCAAGGGTTTGAACGCTTTGATGCGTTGCAGATGCGGGGCAATATTTTTGAATTTGTGGCTGGCCTCCTCGTCCCACACGATCTCATAGTACGGGTGCAATGCGGCCGCGCTGCGCTGATTATCCAGCGCTTCATCGTGACGTGACAAAATGGTCAGGCAGCGGTCGCGGTTCTTTTCACGGAAGTTGCTGACGCATTTGGTGGCGATATCAAGATACTCTTCCGGCCGGTCGATCTTGCCTTCCATGTTTTCATCGGGAAACAGGTTGGGATTGAATATCGCCTGGCGCATGCCGCAAAGGAAGCCGATGCGTTCTGCCCAGTAGCCGCCCAGGCCGACGCCACAAATCAACGGATGCGCATCGCTGCCCTGCTGGAGCAGTTTGTCGCACTCTTTCAGCAGAAACTGCATATCGTGTTTCGGATGGCGGGTGCTGTAGCTAATAAGTCTGACGTCCGGGTCAATAAACTGCAGCTGCAGCACCTTTTCATGGTTGCCCGGACTGTTGGAATCAAAACCGTGCAGATAGATGATCATGATTATCCTCAGCGTGGAGTGAGATCCGGGCAGCGGCGATTATCTGCCCGACGCTTTGTGCGCCAGCCAGCGATCCTGCAGGTCACTGAGCTGACGCTGATTTTGCCGCCAGCGCTCGCTGGCCTGCAAACTCTGACGGTCAAAACGTCCCTGATGGTATAACTGCGTGACGCGCGTCGCCTGGATCGGCGTCAAATTATCCAGCACGCTCACCGCGCCAGCACGCTGATTGCACACCAGGATCATATCGCAGCCGGCATTCAGCGACTGCTGAGCCCGTTCCGCGTAGCTGCCCATCACCGCCGCGCCCTCCATCGACAGATCGTCTGAGAAGATCACCCCGTTGAAGCCCAGCTCCTGCCGCAGCACCGTTTGCAGCCAGTAAGGCGAACCACTGGCCGGCAGCGGGTCCACTTCAGTATAGATAACATGCGCGGGCATCACCGCATCCAGCAGCTGCTCATCAATCAGCTGCTGGAAGATTGCCATGTCGTGCTGGCGCAGCGTGGCCGCATCGCGCGTGTCGCGCGGCGTCTCTTTGTGCGAATCTGCGCTGACCGCGCCGTGGCCCGGGAAGTGCTTGCCGGTGGTTTTCATGCCGGCTTCGTGCATGCCGTTAATAAAATGGCGCGCCATCTGCAGCGCAATCGCCGGATCGGCGTGGAACGCGCGATCGCCGATGGCCGCGCTGATGTGGCCGATATCCAGCACCGGCGCAAAGCTGATATCGATATCCATGGCGATCATTTCCGCCGCCATTTGCCAGCCGGCCTGCTGCGCCAGCTCGCCGGCGCGCGCCATGTCATGCAGCGCGGCGAAGGATTGCATCGCCGGCAACTGGGTAAAACCGTCGCGGAAGCGCTGCACGCGTCCGCCTTCCTGATCGACCGCCACCAGCAGCCGGTTACGCGACGCCGCGCGAATCTGGCGCACCAGCTCCGCCAGCTGCGCAACATCATGGAAGTTGCGGGCGAACAGGATCAGTCCGCCTGTCAGCGGATGTTGCAGAATTTCGCGCTCTTCGGCGTCCAGCTCGTAGCCTTCGACGTCCAGCATCAGCGGTCCGGGCGTTGTCATCGTCATGTTTCGGTTCCTGAATTAAAGATCCTGCCAGCTGGCCTGCGCCAGCCGTTGCAATGTTTGGTCATGGCTCTGCTCGGCGCGCAGCTGATACCAGCTGGCCATCA
Organism: Type-C symbiont of Plautia stali; assembly: GCF_059730935.1. Lineage (NCBI taxonomy): Bacteria > Pseudomonadati > Pseudomonadota > Gammaproteobacteria > Enterobacterales > Enterobacteriaceae > Type-C symbiont of Plautia stali. The sequence goes on from NZ_AP035923.1 coordinate 2,516,690, forward strand.
GCAGCTGTAGCCAAGGCTGCCAGCGCCGGCTTTGACGCCGCAGCGCCGTTGCCGACAGACGCGCCTCGGCGGCATAGTCGGTTATCCAGTAATCGTGTTCAGCGCCATCCACCGCGCCGATAGCGGCCAGCTCTAGCGCCACGTCGCCATCCGCAGCATATTCCCAGTCAATTAAACGCAGGCCATCCGGCGTGGCAATCAGATTGCCAGGGTGGACGTCCATGTGCAGCGGTGCCAGCCGCAGCGGCGACGGTTCGCCGCGCTGCAGCAACTGGTTTAAGCGCCGCTGCCAGCGCCAGTGCCGCTGCTGACACAGCTGCCAGTAGCGCTGCAGCAGCGGTGCCAGCCGTAAGCGATAACCGGTCAGCGGCTGGTGATGCAGGCGCAGCAGCAGCGTCAGCACCGCTGCGCGCTGCGCGCTGAACTGATCCGGCGACAGCACCTCGCCCGGCAGCCAGCGCTGCAGCAGCCACGGCGCCTGCCACGTCAGCGGCTGCGGCGCCAGCGCCGTAGTACGCAACTGACGCAGGATGCGGTATTCGCGCTGACGATCGACAAACGGGATGGGCTGCGACGGTGTCCGGCGCGCCAGCAGTTCGCCCTGCTCGCTGCGTACCTGCACGCTGTTACCGCTCAGTCCTGGCAGCGCGAAAAAATGACCGGCAGCTTGCGCCGTCGGCCATTGTTGCTGAACCAGATGCTGCAGCCGGGGATCAGGGTTGTGCAACGCCGTTGCCCGACCAGATGATTTCGCCGGTCTGCACCAGCATCAGCTGCATTTGCAGCGTAGGAGCTTTCACATCGCCCTGCGCGTTGCTATACAGCACATACTGCGCGTTGACGATGCGCGCCAGGCCAATCGCTTTGCTGCGCGAGTTGAGGCTATCCTCTGGCGACAGGCCGAGCGTTTGCTTCGCCTGATTAAGCTGATCGTTTGAGACCAGGCTGAACTTGCCGTTATTGGCCAGCGCGTTCTCAATCGCTGCCGTAGCTTTTTCCGTTTGCAGCGAGCCGTTGGTGCTGTTTTTGATGCGATCCACCAGCAGCACGCTGCCCGGATTGACGCCCGCCGACTGCACCATATTGGCGACTAACGGCTGGACGCTGGCGTTCCAGTTGATGGTTTTCAGCTTCGGCGGCTGCGGCACAGTTTGCGGCGGCGGCACCGGCTGCGCGGGCGGTTGCTCTGGCTGGGTTGGCGTGGTCGGCTGCGTCGGTTCAACCGGCGCCGGGGTTTGTTGTTTCACCACACAACCGGTGAGCATCAGCGCAAACAGTAGCGCGCCGGAACGTTGTACACTGCGAATCACAGGTTACTCCTCAAAGATAAAGATAGAGACGCACCTTGCTGGCGGTCGGGTTACCCATTTGCGAGGCCACTTCTACGCTGCCGTGCGCCGGTACGGTTTGAGTCTGCGCCGGCTCCTGCGGCTCAATCTCCAGCCCTTTGTCATCGTACCAGTAGAAACGATAGTGCACGGTGACCGGCGTTTCACGCAGATTTTGCAGCACGCTGGCGGCGCGCTGCTGGCCGTCGCGGCTGGTCAGCGCGGGCTCATCGGTGATGATGCCCGCCGACAGTACGGCAGACTCCATCACCAGCGACTGGGAGGTGTTGATCATCGGCTTATCGCTGCTGCAGCCCACCAGGGTCAGCAACAGCAAGCCGCTCAGCCATTGACGCATCACAAGGTCCGCCTGAGGTTAGATGGCCAGCATCGGGCCCAGCGGCTGTCCGCCGACCAGGTGCATATGAATGTGGTAAACCTCCTGCCCACCGTGACGGTTGCAGTTGATGATCAGGCGATAGCCATCCTCGGCGATGCCTTCATCACGGGCAATTTTTGCGGCGGCGGTGACCATGCGGCCCAGCGCCTGCTCATGCGCCGCCTGCACATCGTTGGCAGTCGGAATCAGTACGTTGGGGACAATCAGTATATGGGTAGGCGCTTTGGGCGCGATATCGCGGAAGGCGGTGACCAGTTCGTCCTGATAAACCACGTCGGCGGGAATTTCGCGACGAATGATTTTACTGAAAATGGTTTCTTCAGCCATGGTGCAGTTCCTTAAGCCTGAGTTCAGTCAGGCAGTATGCGTGAGGAATTCCGTTTCTTTCAACCTCAGGACCACTTTTCTTCATTAAATGGCTGCCTTTGCATCACTTTTTCACGCTGGCGCGGCGCGGCCGGCGGTGTCTGGCGGCAGTAAAATAAAAAACCCCTCGGATGAGGGGTTTTGTCGCACCGAAGTTGCAGTGCGGTGAAGCGGCGGCAGAGGAGTAAAGCGTCCCGCGACAGGGATGTCGCGGGCCGAGCCCCAGGGATGGTGTTGGCGTCTTTACGATCTGACGCCGCTTCACCGCACCGGCCCGGCCTGCCGTCATGTCACTTACATACTGCGGATATAATCATCCATCTCGGTTTTCAGGTTATCGGACTTGGTGCCGAAAATCGCCTGCACACCGGAACCGGCCACCACCACACCACGCGCGCCGAGGTTTTTCAGTTCAGCCTGATCCACCTTCGCTACGTCCGCCACGCTGACGCGCAGACGGGTAATACAGGCATCAAGGTTAGTGATGTTCTCTTTACCACCGAACGCCGTGACCAGCTTGCCCGCCATTTCACTGCCGGTCGCGCTGCTCTGCTCCATGGCCGTATCTTCACGACCCGGGGTTTTCAGATTCAGTTTTGCGATCAGCACGCGGAACACGGTGTAGTACACCAGACCGTAGATGATACCGACAATCGGGAACAGCCAGATTTTGCTGCTGTTGCCGCTCAGCACGATGAAGTCGATCAGACCGTGTGAGAAGCTGGTGCCATCACGCATGCCCAGCAGAATACAGATTGGGAACGCCAGGCCCGCCAGGATGGCGTGGATCACGTACAGGATCGGTGCCACGAACATGAACGAGAACTCGATCGGCTCGGTGATACCGGTCAGGAACGAGGTCAGCGCAGCGGAGATCATGATACCGCCCACTTTGGCGCGGTTTTCAGGTTTAGCAGAATGCCAGATGGCGATAGCCGCAGCCGGCAGACCGTACATCTTGAACAGGAAGCCGCCAGACAGTTTACCGGCAGTCGGGTCACCCGCCATGTAGCGCGGAATGTCACCGTGGAAGACCTGACCAGCCGCGTTGGTGAATTCACCAATCTGCATCTGGAAAGGAACGTTCCAGATGTGATGCAGACCAAACGGCACCAGCGCACGCTCAACCACACCGTAAATACCGAACGCCACCACCGGGTTCTGATAGGCCGCCCACTGGGAGAAGTCCTGAATCGCGGTACCAATAGGTGGCCAGATGAAGGACAGCACCACACCGGTGAAAATCGCGGTCAGACCGGAAATGATCGGCACAAAGCGCTTACCGGCAAAGAAGCCGAGGTATTCCGGCAGCTTGATGCGGTAGAAGCGGTTGAACATGTAGGCCGCAATCGAACCAGCAATAATGCCGCCCAGCACCCCGGTATCGGCGAGGTGTTTGGCTTCGATCTCGGCTGCCGGCAGATGCAGCACCAGCGGCGCGACCACAGCCAGGGTTTTCACCATAATGCCGTAGGCGACCACGGCGGCCAGCGCCGACACGCCGTCGTTATTGGTAAAGCCCAGTGCCACACCGATCGCAAAGATCAGCGGCATGTTAGCAAACACCGAACCACCCGCTTCGGCCATCACGTGGGAAACCACTTCCGGCAGCCAGCTGAAGTTAGCAGAACCAACACCTAACAAAATACCGGCAATCGGCAGAACCGATACCGGCAACATCAGCGATTTACCTACCTTTTGCAGGTTCGCAAATGCGTTCTTGAACATAGAAGCTCCTGAGTATGAGTGCATTTTTTAGCGCAGTGCGCATGGCAAAGGGGGAGGATCCTTAGCCGGGGTGACGCTGAGCGTCTTTTGATTTATTACGAAGGGTAAAATAAATGACGACACGTTACTTTGACGGCTATCACGTTTCACCAAACACAGCGCTGAAATTTCAGTCATTTCTTACTGACTTGCTGCTATAAACAGCAATAAATCACTGCCTGCGCCGCGAAACACGCAGCGCAGATGAGTGATTTCAGATTAATTACAGAGTTTGAAATAAAGCGCGTTAGCCGCCGAGTCGGCTCATCGGCACCTTAAACAGGCGGGAGAAGTTTTCCGTGGTGGCGGCCGCAAGGGTCTCAAGATCGACGCCCTTCACCACGGCCATATACTCAGCCACGTCGCGGGTGAAGGCAGGCTGGTTTTCTTTGCCGCGATGCGGTACCGGGGCCAGATAGGGTGAATCGGTTTCAACCAGAATGCGATCCAGCGGTACATAGCGCGCTGCTTCGCGAATCTGTTCGGCGTTACGGAAGGTCACAATGCCGGAGAAGGAGATGTAGAACCCAAGATCCAGCAGCTGCGCCGCCGTCTCTTTGTCTTCCGTGAAACAGTGCAGCACGCCGCCGCACCGCTCAACCTGCTCTTCACGCAGAATGGCCAGCGTGTCTTCTCGCGCATCGCGGGTGTGCACAATAATCGGCTTATTCAGCGCAATGCCGGTGCGGATATGCTCACGGAACGAGGCCTGCTGCTGCGCTTTGGTCTCCTGCTGGTAAAAATAATCCAGCCCGGTCTCGCCCAGTGCAATCACCTGCTCTTCCGCCGCCAGACGGCGAAACTCTTCCACGTCATACGGCGTTTCCTGATTGAGCGGATGCACGCCGCAGGCCAGCGCGATGTTGTCACGATCGCCGACCAGCTGTTTGATTTTGTAGTAATCCGGCAGCGTGGTGGCAATCGCCAGCATGAATTTCACATCCCGCGCCGCCGCTTTGGCGATCACGTCATCCAGATCGCGGTGCTGGGTTTCATAATCAAGGCCATCAAGATGGCAGTGCGAATCAACAATAAACATAGATTTCTCTTTTAACCTTAGCCGACCGTCGCGGGAGACAGCAAACGTCCCCAGGCAAGCAGACAGTCGGTCAGAATCAGTTCACGATTAAGCGCCGCCACGTGCAGCAACTGCTCGCGACACTGCAGCCACTGCTGCACGCTCGCATTCAGCGCGCTGCTGCTGAACTGCTGCGCCAGCTGCGTCACCACGTCCGGGCGATCGCCATTACTCAGCCAGTTGCTGGCGCCCTGCTGCACCTTCATCGCATCCACCAGTAGCGAAAGCAGCCAGCCGAGGCGAACCGCCACATCGTCGCTGTTGAGCGCCGGCAACAGCTGCAGAATATCGCCGCTCAGTGCGCTGTTCAGGCTGTCGCACAGCGTTTGCCGTGCCTGCCAGCGGTCCGGCTGTAACAAGGCCAGCGCCGCAGCGGGTGCACCGTTGCTCAGACGCAGCGCCGCGCGCAATATCGCTTCCGGCTGCGGCTGCTGTTTCTGCAGCCATTGCAGGCTGTGCGTCTCTTCCGGCGGCGACAGATGCCACGTCATACAGCGGCTGCGCAGCGTGGCCAGCAGTCGCGACGGCTCGCGCACGCTGAGGAAAAACCAGCAGTTGGCGGGCGGCTCTTCCAGCGTTTTCAGGAGCGCGTTAGCGGCGGCTTCGGTCAGTTGCGTCGCATCCGGCAGCCAGACAATTTTCGCGCCACCCTGCTGGGCAAAATGGTACAGCTTCTCACTGACGTCGCGAACCGCATCAATGCCGAGCGAGGCTTTTCCCTTTTCCGCTTCCAGCCGATACCAGTCCGGATGGGTGTGCGCCTGCATCAGCTGGCAGCCGTGACACTGACCGCAGCTTTTCAGTCCCTGCGGCTGCTGACACATCAGCCAGCGGCTGACGCCCCACACCAGCGCATCGTCGCCCATGCCGTCGATGGCCTGAATCAGCAGCGCATGATGTGCCTGTCCACTCTGATGGCGGGCAATGATCTGTCGGTACGGCTGGTTCAGCCACGGATACCAGTTCATACCGCCTGACCTGCCAGCCACTGACGCAGCACGGTTTTAAGTGACACTGTCACATTCTCAATCGGCTGTGTCGCATCGATGGTTTTGATGGTTGGATCGGTAGCGGCCAGCGCCTGATAGCGTTCGCGCGTGCGGATAAAAAAGTTCAGCGACTCCTGCTCAATGCGATCCAGTTCGCCGCGCGCCCGGGCACGCTGCAGGCCAATCTCCGGCGTGACGTCGAGATAGAGCGTCAGGTCGGGACGAAAATCGCCCAGCACCGCATCGCGCAGCGTGGTCATCAGCTGGGTGTCGAGCCCGCGGCCACCGCCCTGATACGCCTGCGACGAAAGATCGTGACGATCGCCCACCACCCAGGCACCGCGTGCCAGCGCCGGTTTAATGACGTTTTCTACCAGCTGCACCCGCGCGGCATACAGCATCAGCAGCTCGGCTTTATCACTCACCTGTTCGCCATCAATGCCCTGTTTCACCAGCACGCGCAGCTGTTCGGCCAAAGGCGTGCCGCCCGGCTCACGGGTAAAGACCACGTCTTCAATGCCCTGCTCATGCAGGACCGCAACCACCGCCTCACGCGCGGTGGTTTTGCCGGCGCCTTCCAGCCCTTCGATGACGATAAACTTACTTTTCATTTTTTTCCTTCATCGCCAGCCGGTAAACCTGCACGGCTTTATTATGACTGGCCAGATTGGTGGTAAAGGTGTGACCGCCTTTGCCATCCGCGACGAAATAGAGGTAATTGGTCTTCTCCGGATGGGCCGCCGCTTCCAGCGAGGCGCGCCCCGGCATGGCGATCGGTCCCGGCGGCAGACCGCTGATGGTATAGGTATTGTACGCGGTCGGGGTCTCAAGATCCTTGCGCGTCAGCGTACCGGTATAGCTGTCGCCCATCCCGTAGATCACCGTGGGATCGGTCTGCAGTTTCATACCGGTGCGCAGGCGATTGATGAATACCGAGGCAACGCGCGCGCGCTCTTCGCTGACGCCGGTCTCTTTTTCAATAATCGACGCCATGGTGACCATCTGCTGCGGTGTTTTATACGGCAGACTGGCCATCCGCCCCTGCCAGATCTCATCCACCAGCTTGTTCATGCGCGCGTGCGCCCGCTCCAGCAGTGCCACATCGCTGGTGTTGGCAGTATACAGATAGGTATCCGGATAGAAACCGCCTTCCAGCTGGCTGACATCAAGCTTAAGCGCGGCCGCAACGCTGGCAAATTCATCATCCGGCAGCGTGTGTTTAAGGTATGGCGCTTTACGCAGCTCAGCCAGCCACTCTTTCAGCCGGGAACCCTCGACAAAGCGCAGCGGAAATTGCGCCTCTTTGCCGCTGGCCAGCAGTTGCAGTAGCTGGCGCACCGTCATGCCGGTCTCAAGGCGATACGTCCCGGCTTTGAAGTTAGCCAGATCGGGCTCCAGCTTCAGCAACGGGCCAAACCAGATGCTTTGCGGAATGATGTGCTGGCTTTCCAGCTGCGCTTCCAGCACCACGCGACCGCTGCCGGCCGGCAGGGTATACAGGGTTTCCTGGTGAATGGTTAATGGCGTCGCGGCAAAGCGTTCAATCTGCCAGTAGCTAAATGCGGCAGCCAGACCAGCGATGACTACGGCGCCGGCAACTATTTTTTTCATTCGGGTCATGATGCTTCCATCGTCTGGCAACTGGCGAGCAGTTGCTGGTACAGCGTGCGTGCGGAAAAGGTGACGTCGTCAATTTGCCGCACGGGTAATACTGGCATCAGCGCGTTACAGATCACCACTTCATCGGCGCTTAACACCGCCGATCGGCTGGCCTCCACCTGCTGGCAGTCGTGACCGGCCTGGGCCAGCCGCGCCAGCAGATAACGACGCATGATGCCATCAACGCCGGCCTGCGCGAGGCGCGGCGTGAAAATAGCCTCACCGCTGCGCCAGAATAAATTGGCCGCACAGCATTCCACTACCGTCCCGGCGGTGTCAAGCACCAGCGCTTCGTCAGCGTCGCACGCGTCCAGCTGCTGGCGAATCAGCACCTGCTCCAGCCGGTTAAGATGTTTGATGCCGGCCAGCAGCGGGTTCTGCGCCAGCCGCACCGGGCTGGTCACCAGCCGCGCGCCCTGCTGCTGCAGCGTGGCGTAGTGCTGTGGCCAGGGTGCGAGCGCGATGATACGCGTGGGTTGCGTGCAGCCGGCGCGACTGTAGCCGCGTCCGCCCGCGCCGGGCGTCAGGATCACTTTGAGCACCGCTTCGCGCTGGCCCGCCGCCGCGCGGCGCATCTCTTCCGCCAGTAAGGCGCGATCCGGCGCGGCCATCAGCAAACGCTGGCAGCCGTCCTGCAGACGCTGCAGATGCGCCTCCAGCAGCTGGATACGGCCCTCTCTGACTGCCGCGGTGGTGAAACAGCCGTCACCAAACTGCACCGCGCGATCGCGGGCAGAAAGGGTGTCCTGTGCCACTCCGTTAATCCACATGCGCTTCTCCTCTGCCGCTGGCGACAGCGTTGAATAGCACTGTGGCGCGTAACATTCCACGCCACTGCGTGACAAAATATAAAAAAGGCCCGCATTGCGGGCCTCTGTTCGGCTGGATAGCGCTTATACCTTGCGGAAGATCAGCGAGCCGTTGGTGCCGCCGAATCCAAAGGAGTTACACAGCGTGTACTCCAGTCCGCTGACCTGGCGCGCCGTGTGCGGCACGAAGTCCAGATCGCAACCTTCGTCAAGATTGTCGAGGTTGATGGTGGGCGGAACCGCCTGGTCGCGCAGCGCCAGAATCGAATAAATCGCTTCTACCGCGCCCGCCGCACCCAGCAGGTGACCGGTCATCGACTTGGTCGAGCTGACCATCACGCTGTGCGCTGACGCACCAAACACTGACTTCACCGCCTGCGCTTCTGCTTTGTCACCGGCCGGCGTTGAGGTGCCGTGCGCGTTAACATAGCCAATCTGCGCCGGATCCAATTGCGCGTCACGCAGCGCGTTAACCATCGCTGCGGCTGCACCTGAACCGTCTTCCGGTGGTGATGTCATGTGGTAAGCATCGCTGCTCATGCCGAAACCAACGATTTCCGCATAAATCTTCGCACCGCGTTTTTTCGCGTGTTCGTACTCTTCCAGCACCACGATACCGGCACCGTCGCCCAGCACGAAACCGTCACGATCTTTATCCCACGGACGGCTCGCCGCCTGCGGATTATCGTTACGGGTAGAGAGCGCACGCGCCGCGCCGAAACCGCCTACGCCCAGTGGCGTACTGGCTTTCTCAGCACCGCCGGCCAGCATCACATCCGCGTCGTTATACGCGATGATGCGCGCCGCATGACCAATATTGTGCACGCCGGAGGTACAGGCGGTCGCAATCGAGATGCTCGGACCTTTCAGGCCGTACATGATGGTCAGGTGGCCAGCGACCATGTTAACGATGGTTGAAGGCACGAAGAATGGACTGATTTTGCGCGGACCGCCATTGACCAGCGAGGTATGGTTATCTTCGATCAAACCCAGACCGCCGATGCCGGAACCGATAGCCGCACCGATACGTCCGGCATTCTCATCAGTTACGACCAGACCGGAGTCCGCCATAGCCTGAATACCGGCCACAACGCCGTACTGGATGAAGTCATCCATCTTGCGTTGATCTTTGCGCGAGATGTATTCATCGCAATTAAAATCTTTGACCAGACCCGCAAAACGCGTTGCGTAGGCACTGGTATCAAAATGGTCGATCAGGTTAATGCCGCTCTGACCGGCAAGGAGAGCACGCCAGGTAGACTCTACGGTATTGCCGACAGGAGACAACATGCCAAGACCGGTCACAACTACACGACGCTTAGACACGTTCGTCCTCCAGGGAGGGAAATAATGACGCTATGTGGGGCAAACATAAAACTCAGGCGGTCGAATGACCGCCTGAAGATATTCATTAACCTTTATGGTTATTGATATAGTCGATCGCTGCCTGAACGGTAGTGATTTTCTCAGCTTCTTCGTCTGGAATTTCAGTATCAAACTCTTCTTCCAGAGCCATTACCAGCTCAACGGTGTCAAGAGAATCTGCACCCAGGTCTTCAACGAAAGAAGCGCCGTTAACCACTTCGTCTTCTTTAACGCCCAGCTGCTCAGCTACGATTTTCTTAACGCGTTGTTCGATATCGCTCATACTATTTAATTTCCTATCAAAACTCGCTTTCGCGATGGTTTTCGTAGTGTATAAAATGTTGAAAAAGATGCAACAAAATCCCGGCTGGTCGAACCACGATTTTGCGTTATTCTGCGGTGTTTACCGCAGATAATGCAAATGATTTCGTGATTATCAGACCATGTACATGCCGCCATTGACGTGCAGCGTCTCACCCGTGATGTAGGCGGCTTCGTCAGAGGCTAAGAATGCAACAGCATTGGCAATCTCCTGCGGGTCGCCTAAACGACCTGCCGGCACTTCTGCCAGAATGCCCGAGCGCTGATCTTCGTTCAGTGCACGCGTCATGTCCGTCTCAATAAAGCCCGGAGCCACGACGTTTACGGTAATGCCACGTGACGCAACTTCTCGCGCCAGTGATTTGCTAAAGCCAATCAAACCTGCTTTTGCTGCCGCATAGTTTGCCTGACCCGCGTTACCCATGGTTCCAACTACCGAACCGATGGTAATGATACGGCCCACGCGCTTTTTCATCATGGCACGCATGACCGCCTTCGACAGGCGGAACACCGATGTCAGGTTGGTATCGAGGATATCCGCCCACTCATCGTCTTTCATGCGCATCAGCAGATTGTCACGCGTAATGCCTGCATTATTGACCAAAATGTCAACTTCGCCAAATTCGGCGCGAACTTTCTCGAGCACGCTCTCAATAGAGGCCGCATCGGTCACGTTCAGCAGCAGACCTTTGCCCTTGTCGCCGAGGTAAGCACTGATGGCTTCCGCGCCGCTTTCGCTGGTGGCAGTACCCACCACTTTTGCACCGCGTGCCGCCAGCGTTTCCGCGATGGCACGTCCGATACCGCGGCTGGCGCCGGTCACCAGCGCTACTTTACCTTCAAAGCTCATGATTTTCCTCTTATTCCTGGCCAAGCGCCGCAGCCAGTGACGATGGATCGTTCACCGCTGCAGCCGTCAGGCTGTCCACAATTCGTTTGGTCAGACCGGTCAGCACTTTACCCGGACCGATTTCCAGCAGTTCAGTCACGCCCTGCGCAGCGATAAACTCAACCGCCTCAGTCCAGCGCACCGGGCTGTACAGCTGACGCACCAGCGCGCTGCGAATCGCCGCGGCGTCGCTTTCGCACTTAACGTCAACGTTATTGACCACCGGTACCGACGGCGCATTGAAGATCACGCTTTCCAGCGCCACCGCCAGCTTATCCGCCGCAGGTTTCATCAGCGCGCAGTGTGACGGCACGCTGACCGGCAGCGGCAGCGCGCGCTTGGCGCCGGCCGCTTTACAGGCGGCACCAGCACGTTCAACCGCTTCTTTATTGCCGGCGATAACTACCTGACCCGGCGAGTTGAAGTTGACCGGCGAAACTACCTGGCCCTGCGCGCTCTCTTCACAAGCTTTGCGAATTGCCGCGTCGTCGAGACCGATAATCGCCTGCATGGCGCCCGTACCTTCCGGCACCGCTTCCTGCATCAGTTTACCGCGCAGTTCAACCAGCTTGATGGCGTCAGCAAAATTCAGCACGCCCGCACACACCAGCGCAGAGTATTCACCGAGGCTGTGTCCGGCCATCAGCTCGGGCTGCGCGCCATTTTTGCTCTGCCAGACGCGATAAATCGCGACCGAGGCTGCCAGCAGCGCCGGCTGGGTCTGCCAGGTTTTATTCAGCTCTTCAGCCGGGCCCTGCTGGACCAGCTGCCATAAATCGTAACCCAGCGCGTCAGAAGCTTCACGGAAAGTGGCTTCAACCTGTGGATTTTCCGCTGCCAGATCGGCCAGCATGCCGACGGTCTGCGATCCCTGTCCCGGGAAAACAAAAGCAATTTGCGTCATCTTGCGTTCCTGTCAATCAAAAGCGAACCAGCGCCGAGCCCCAGGTGAAACCGCCACCAAAGGCCTCGAGCAAAATCAGGTGTCCGGGCTTGATGCGGCCATCACGTACCGCTTCGTCCAGCGCGCTTGGCACCGACGCTGCCGAGGTGTTGCCGTGTCGATCCAGCGTCACCACCACTTTATCCATGCCCATACCGAGCTTTTTGGCGGTGGCGCTGATAATGCGCAGGTTGGCCTGATGCGGCACCAGCCAGTCAAGCTGTTCACGATCGAGATTATTCGCCTGCAGCGTTTCATCGACGATATGCGCCAGCTCAGTGACCGCGACCTTAAACACTTCGTTGCCGGCCATGGTGAGGTAAGCCGGCTCATCCTGATGCGCGCGATCCTGGTACGGCAGCGTCAGCAGCTTACCGTAGCGGCCATCGGCATGCAGATGCGTGGAGAGAATGCCCGCTTCTTCGCTAGCGCCGAGCACCACGGCACCCGCGCCATCACCAAACAGGATGATGGTGCCGCGATCGTCAGGATCGAGGGTGCGTGCCAGCACATCCGCGCCAATCACCAGCGCGTGCTTCACCGCACCGTTTTTGATGTATTGATCGGCCACGCTCAGTGCATAGGTAAAGCCGGCACAGGCGGCCGCGAGATCGAAGGCGGCGCAGTCGTTGATTTCCAGCATCTGCTGAATCATGCACGCTGAGCTCGGGAAGGCGTGGCTGGACGAGGTGGTTGCCACGATGATCAGGCCAACGTCGCTGGCTGCCACGCCCGCCATCTCCAGCGCACGCTGGGCAGCGGTGAAGCCCATGCTGGCTACCGTTTCATCCGGTGCCGCAATGCGACGTTCACGAATACCGGTCCGGGTGACAATCCACTCGTCCGAAGTCTCCACCATTTTTTCCAGGTCCGCGTTGCTGCGAACCTGCTCAGGCAAATAGCTGCCCGTACCGATAATTTTGGTAAACATCTACGCTTTGTCACTCCTGGCTAATACAGCGTCAAGGCGCGCGGCAATTCTCTCGGGAACTTGCTTGCGCACCGCCTGCTCTGCCTGTTCTATCGCCACGGCAAACGCGCGTTGATTCGCCGCGCCGTGGCTCTTGATCACTGTCCCGCGCAATCCTAACAGACAAGCGCCATTGTACTGGTCGGGGTTGAGATGACCGAAACGTTTAGCCAGACGCTTTTGGATCCAGCGTCCCAGCCATTTCAGCCACCAGGCCCGTTTTTTTCCTTCACCTGACGATTTGAGCAGAGAAAGAAACATTCTTACCACGCCTTCCATGGTCTTCAACGTGACATTACCCACGAAGCCATCACAGACCAGCACATCCGTCTTGCCGGTGAGGAGATCGTTCCCCTCAAGGTAACCAATATAGTTGATCTGCGGCGAGGCCCGCAGCACCGCCGATGCGGCGCGGATCGTCTCCAGCCCCTTCGTCTCTTCCTGACCGATGTTGAGCAGCGCGACGCGCGGCTGGCTGATTTCCAGCACCTCTTCCGCCATCACCGCACCCATCACAGCAAACTGCACCAGCATTTCACTGTCGGAATCGACGTTAGCGCCCAGATCCAGCACCACCGTTTTGCCGTGCTGCTGATGCGGCAGCACGGTCATCAACGCCGGACGCTCAATGCCATCCAGCGGCTTCAGTAATAATTTTGCCAGGCCCATCAGCGCACCAGTATTGCCGGCACTGACGCACGCCTGCGCTTTCCCCTCTTTCACCAGCTCTAATGCCACGCGCATGGAGCTGCCGCGGCTGTTACGAATCGCCTGCGAGGGTTTGGCATCACTTGCAATAACCGATTCGGCAGGGATTACCTGCACACGCCCCAGTAACGAGGAATCCGCTTTGGCAAGAAATGACGAGATGATGTCGGGATCGCCGACCAGAAGAAGAACCAGCTGCGAATGAGAGGCCAGTGCCTGCAAGGCTGCAGGCACTGTCACGCAGGGACCGAAGTCCCCGCCCATGGCATCAACTGCCAGGGTCAAACGTGTCAAGGTATCGCCTTGCGTAACCGCAAAGAATTACTTGGTGATAACCTTGCGACCGCGGTAGTAACCATCCGCAGTGATATGGTGACGCAGATGAGTTTCACCAGAAACTTTATCTACTGACAGAGTGGTAGTGGTCAGCGCATCGTGCGAACGACGCATACCACGCTTAGAACGGGTTGGTTTATTCTGTTGTACGGCCATGGACCTTACTCCTATTACTTACGCTTTAAACTGGCTAATACGGCAAATGGGTTTGGTTTTTCCGCCTCTTCAGGCAGCTGGCCAAAGACCATGTCCGCGTCGGACACTTCACAGTGTTCAGAATCATGCACCGGAACGACCGGCAGCGCGAGGATGAGTTCATCTTCGATCACCGCCAGCAGGTCGATTTCACCGAAATCGTTGACATCGACCGGCTCGTAGGCTTCCGGCAGTGCCTCGGCCTGCTCATCAGAAGAGACAGGACTGAAGCAATAGCTTACGTGCACAGCATGCGGGAACGGTTGGTTGCAGCGTTGACATAACAACGTTACCTGCACATCGGCTGTTCCTTGCAGAACCGCGAGGCGCTGGTTGTCAACCGCAAACGACATGGCACATTCCACATCACTGTCCACACTCACGACCGTTTCGGCCAGGCGCGCCACCAATTCAGGTGCGTAAACACCGTGATAATCCAGGCGTTTTTGCGCGGCGCGGACCGGATCGAGCGTCAGGGGTAATTTTACCTTTTGCATAGGGCGCGCATATTAACTTTGTAACGTCATAGAGTCAAAGAAAAAGGCCGGTTTACAGCATCTTTCACCCGTTAGTCGCATCCAGTGCGGCGCATAGTTTAAAATGCCTGTCATCTTTACGCTATCACTTCTGCAAAAAAATGATGACACCGCTGGTTTTAGCCTCAACCTCTCCGTTCCGTCAGGCGCTGCTGCGCAAGCTCGGCCTGCCGTTTATCACTGCCGCCCCTGAAAGCGATGAAACGCCGCTGCCGGGAGAAGCCGCGCCGCAGCTTGTGCAGCGGCTGGCCATTGCCAAAGCGCAGGCGCTGGCCGCGCGCTATCCTGCGCGCTGGATCATTGGGTCCGATCAGGTCTGTGTACTGGACGGTCGCATCGCCGGCAAGCCGCATACCGCAGAGAACGCCTGTCAGCAGCTGGCGCTGGCGAGCGGTAAAGCCATCACCTTTTATACCGGTCTGGCGCTGATTCACCCCGCCAGCGCGCAGCAGCATGTACTGTGTGAACCCTTTACCGTGCATTTTCGGCAACTGAGCGCGGCAGAGATCGCGCGCTACGTCGAGCTGGAGCAGCCGCTGCAGTGCGCCGGCAGTTTCAAAAGTGAGGGACTGGGGATTTGTCTGTTCGAACGGCTGGAGGGGCGCGATCCCAATAGCCTGATTGGCTTACCGCTGATCGCGCTGAATGGCCTGTTAAGGCAGGCGGGCATCAATCCGCTGGGCTGATGCCACGCTCTCAGGCTTTTTTCTGCTGGCGCAGCTGGGACAGGCAGTGCTTCAGAGCCTTATCCAGCGGCGCTTCCATACGCAGGCTTTCGCCGGTGTTGGGATGGGTAAACGTCAGCGCGGCAGCATGCAGGAACAGCCGCGCCAGACCGGTTGATGCCAGCTGGCGATCGAATTCGCGATCGCCATAGCGATCGTCAAAGGCAATCGGGTGCCCGCCATGCAGGGTATGCACGCGAATCTGATGCGTGCGTCCGGTCACCGGACTGGCTTTAACTAATGTCGCCAGGCCAAAACGTTCTTCAACTTTAAAGCGCGTTTCTGACGGCTTGCCCTCGGCGCTGACCCGCACCACGCGCTCGCCGCTTTGCAGAATGTTTTTCAGCAGCGGGGCCTGCACCACTTTCAGGTGCGATGGCCAGTCGCCGCGCACCAGCGCCAGATAATCCTTCTGCATGCCCTTCTCACGCAGCTGCTCGTGCAGCGAACGCAGCGCCGAGCGCTTCTTCGCCACCAGCAAAATGCCAGACGTGTCACGATCGAGACGGTGCACCAGTTCAAGGAAACGCGCCTCCGGGCGCAGCGCGCGCAGCCCTTCAATCACGCCGAAGCTCAGCCCGCTGCCGCCGTGCACCGCGGTGCCGGACGGTTTGTTCAGCACCAGCAGATAATCGTCTTCATACAGAATGCACGACTCCAGCGCCGCTACTTTATCCAGTTTGGGCGACACTGCCTGCTCTTCACGCTCGGCCACGCGCACCGGCGGCACGCGCACTTCGTCGCCGTCTTCCAGCTTATATTCAGGTTTTACGCGCTTCTTATTCACCCGCACCTCGCCTTTACGCAGGATGCGGTAAATCATGCTTTTCGGCACCCCTTTCAGCTGGGTGCGCAAAAAGTTATCAATGCGTTGACCGGCATTTTCAGCCGTGATGGCGACAAATTGTACGCCGGGATTCTCTGTTTTCATGGCGGCGATTCTAAATAGTGTCCCCGGATAGCGCCACCCCTTTTTCTGTGCTTAACTCTGACTTTATCGCCGCGTTACGCGGCCAGAATGCTGGCTTTTTCAACGATGCGATGATTACCCCTGCAAATGAACAGGTTAAGGATGAACAAACTTCACAGCTCGGTAAAAGTCGCCTTGCTATAAGTTGCTAAGCAATGGAATAATGCAGAGGTTTCTGTCCTGGAAAGAGTCAGGCAGGAAAAAGAGCGAAATTAAGGTATTTTGCCGGATGAAACGGACACGCAGCAATGGCGTAAGACGTGATGTTTAATCAGGCACTTAGCGGGCTGCGGGTTGCGGCCTGGACGACAGACTGGGATGTGTGGATTTTTGAATACTCTGTAGCACTTCCACCTTCAGGCGCTGGTTTTCCTTATGAAAAACAGGCCACCGACAAGATTTGCGCCCCTTTAGCCGCCGACAACCGTGAGGTTGACGTCAGTGCATGCAGACACGGGGCCATCGGTTGATTCTCGTCCAGGGTAACGATGCCCGCAGCTTTATCACTCATGTGAGAATAACGAGTAAGTCACGATGAAAAGAATGTTAATCAACGCAACTCAGCAGGAGGAGTTGCGCGTTGCCCTTGTTGACGGACAACGTCTGTACGATCTGGATATCGAAAGCCCCGGACACGAGCAGAAAAAAGCCAACATCTACAAAGGTAAAATCACACGTATTGAACCCAGCCTCGAAGCTGCGTTTGTTGATTACGGTGCCGAGCGTCACGGTTTCCTCCCTCTGAAAGAAATTTCCCGCGAATACTTCCCTGCTAATTACAACGCGCATGGCCGTCCGAACATCAAAGATGTGCTGCGTGAAGGCCAGGAAGTGATCGTACAAATCGATAAAGAGGAGCGCGGTAATAAAGGGGCAGCACTGACCACCTTTATTTCGCTGGCCGGTAGCTATCTGGTGCTGATGCCCAACAACCCGCGCGCTGGCGGCATTTCCCGCCGTATCGAAGGTGACGACCGTACCGAGCTGAAAGAGGCGCTGTCAGCGCTGGAGCTGCCGGACGGCATGGGCCTGATCGTGCGTACCGCTGGCGTCGGCAAATCTGCCGAATCGCTGCAGTGGGACCTCAGCTTCCGTCTGAAGCACTGGGAAGCCATCAAAAAAGCCGCAGACAGCCGCCCGGCACCGTTCCTGATTCATCAGGAAAGTAACGTGATTGTGCGCGCCTTCCGCGACTACCTGCGTCAGGATATCGGTGAAATCCTTATCGATAACCCGAAAGTGCTGGAGCTGGCGCGTCAGCACATCGCCGCGCTCGGTCGTCCGGACTTCAGCAGCAAAATCAAGCTGTACACCGGTGAAATTCCGCTGTTCAGCCATTACCAGATCGAATCGCAGATTGAATCGGCGTTCCAGCGCGAAGTGCGCCTGCCGTCCGGCGGTTCTATCGTTATCGACAGCACCGAAGCGCTGACCGCCATTGATATCAACTCCGCCCGCGCTACACGCGGTGGTGATATCGAAGAGACCGCCTTCAACACTAACCTGGAAGCCGCCGACGAGATTGCCCGTCAGCTGCGTCTGCGCGACCTCGGTGGTCTGATTGTTATCGACTTCATCGATATGACGCCTGTGCGCCATCAGCGCGCCGTGGAAAACCGTCTGCGTGAAGCGGTACGTCAGGATCGGGCGCGTATCCAGATCAGCCACATTTCACGCTTTGGTCTGCTGGAGATGTCGCGTCAGCGCCTCAGCCCGTCACTGGGTGAGTCCAGCCATCACGTCTGCCCGCGCTGTAGCGGCACCGGCACCATTCGTGATAACGAATCGCTGTCGCTGTCGATCCTGCGTCTGATTGAAGAAGAAGCGCTGAAAGACAACACCAAAGAAGTGCACGCCATTGTGCCGGTTCAGGTGGCCTCTTACCTGCTGAACGAAAAACGTGAAGCGGTCAGTGCGATTGAGAAACGTCAGGGCGGCGTGCGTGCCATCATCGTGCCAAACGATCAGATGGAAACGCCGCACTACTCGGTGCTGCGCGTGCGCAAAGGTGAAGAGACGCAAACCCTCTCCTATCACCTGCCGAAACTGCATGAAGCTGAGATGGCGCTGCCTTCGGAAGAAGAGCACGCTGAGCGTCGTCGTCCGGAGCAGCCAGCACTGGCCGCCTTCGTGATGCCAGATGCACCACCGGCTCCGGTTGAAGTAAGTGAACAGAGCCAGCCGGCAGCGGTTGACGTCAAAGCCAAACCGGCGGTCGCAGCACCCGCGACCGTCAGCACCGGTTTTGTTGCGCGCCTGCTGGGTGGCCTGAAAAAACTGTTTGCTGGTGATGCCCCCGCCACAGCCCCTGCTGAAGAGAAGACCGAAGCGAAAACGGCTGACGGTGAGAATACGCAGCAGCGTGGTGAGCGTCGTAACAATCGCCGCAACAACAACAATCGCCGCGAGCGCACGCCGCGTAACGGTGAGCATGCGCAGAGCCGTGAAGGCCGTGAGCCACGTGAAGCGCGCGAGCCGCGTGAACCCCGTGAGCCTCGTGAAGCCCGCGAGCCACGCGATCAGGATAACCGCCGTAACAAGCGTCAGAATGACGCGCGCGGTGAGCGTCCGGCGCTGACTGAAGAGCAACTGCAGCAGCGTGATGAGCAGCAGCAACAGCGTCGCGAACAGCGTGCTGAGCGCCAGCGTCGTCGTCAGGAAGAGAAGCGTGCGCAGCAGGAACCGCAAGTTGCTGAGCAGGTGCCTGTTGTTGATAGCGTTGATGACAGCGTTGCGCAGGAAGACGAACGCGTTCAGGTTATGCCGCGTCGCAAACAGCGCCAGCTCAGTCAGCGCGTGCGCGTAGGTGACAACGCTGACGCGATGCCTGCTGAGCTGCCTGCCGCTGCCGTTACTGAAGCGGTGCAGGAAAACAGCCAGCGCGCCCAGCTGAAAGAGCAAGTTGAAATCGCTCAGGATGAGCAGGATGACAGCGAGAACCGTGACGGGGCCAACATGCCGCGCCGTTCACGTCGCTCACCGCGTCATCTGCGCGTCAGCGGTCAGCGTCGTCGTCGCTATCGTGACGAGCGTTACCCTACGCAGTCTGCGATGCCGCTGGAAACAGCAGCTGCCTCACCAGAGATGGCGTCAGGCAAAGTGTGGATCACTTATCCGGTCACGCAGACTCACGAGCACTTCACCTCTAACCAGGCGCTGAACGAAATGCCAGACTATGGCTATCAGGATGCCGCGCCGGCGGAAGAACTGCCTGTGGCTGTCGAAGCCGCTGCCGTGGCACAGCCAGAAACGCCAGCGCCAGAAGTGGTGCATCAGGCTGAACCGCAGGCGCACACTGAAGTGCCGGTGGTGAATACTGATGACCTGACGCCAGTGGCGGCACCGGTTGATCACCAGCCAGCAGTGATTTCCGCAGCCGATGAAGCAGTTGCACAGGAAACCGCAGCAGAAGCGCAACCGGCTGTTACGCCTGCCGAAGAGACGCCGCCATTGGTTACCGAAGTGGTTACCGAAGCGGTTAGCGCAGCGGAACAGGCTCCGATCGAGGTGTCACCCGCGGTTGAAGCGCAGGTAGAAGAAGTGCTGTCCGCGCCGGTAGCGGCCGAAGCACCTGTCGCGCCGGTCACCGAACCGCACGCACCGGTTGCCGCCCGTGATACCGGGGTCAGCCATGCTGAGACCCGCTTTAAGCATCACGCTACGGCGCCGATGACCAAAGCACCGGCACCGGCATGGGAACCTGAGCCCGTGCGCCACAGTGACTGGGTCCGTCCGGCCTTCAACTTCGAAGGACGCGGTTCAGCCGGTGGTCATAGCGCCACGCATCAGGCTACCGCACCGGCTACCCGTCCGGAAAGCGCGTAAGCCTCTGCTATAGCACTACCGTCTCCAAACCCCGGCTGGTCCGGGGTTTTTTATTGCCCGCATTCTCCCCTCCCACCTGACTAAACACCCTGATTACAAGCCAAAAAAAATCCCACGGCCCTCGCAGGCAGTGGGAAAAACTAAGCGTACCCGGTTTAAGTACGCTCAAACAGTCAGGTTTATTTATTCATCTGGAACAGCGACATCTTCGACATATCGCTGAAGGTAGTGTACGACGCCTGCAGCAGCTGCTGCTGCATGGTATAGGTAGAAATGGCTTCGGTGTAATCGACGTTAACCAGCGTGCTCATCTGATCTTTCAGCGTCACCTTGCGGTCGTCACCTTTTGCATCCAGCGTATCCAGTTCGTCCAGCTGGGTACCAATCTCAGAACGCACCGCCAGCACGTTGTTCAGCGAGTTGCTGAAGCCACGGTTGGCCTTGTCCATCGCCGCGCTGAAGGTCTGTTTAGTGGCATCGTCAGCGTCATTCTGCGGCACTTTCAGCGCTGCAATGGCGTCATCCAGCATATCGAACAGGTTAGTCTGGCTGGGGCTGCCATCCGGCTCCGGCTTGGCGTTGCTGGTCAGCTGGTCAAAAATTGAATTACCGGTATGGCCCACCGTCATGGTGCGTTCGCTGTCGACTTTCTGAGTGATCGCGTCGCTGCCACCGCTATAGATGATTTTACCGCTGGCATCTTCAGTGAACGGCGGCTTGTCGGACGCATAGCCGGCAAACAGGTAGCGGCCGTTCCCGTCTTTGCTGTTGGCCAGGTTGAGCAGCTGCGAGCGAATGCCCTCCAGCTGGGTAGCATAAGAGGCGCGGTCATCGTCACTCAGCGAGCCGTTACCGGCGCTGATCAGCGTGGATTGCGCCGACTGAATCGCCGTCGTGACATCACTCAGCGTGCTCTCTTCCAGCGACAGGCCCTGATTCGCGAACGAACGCGCCAGCGCGAACTGGCTGTCGCGCGCCTGCGTCTGCGACAGCACCACGGCGCGCGAAGCGGCGATCGGATCGTCAGACGGATTGGTCACGCGGCGACCGGTTGACAGTTGTTCACCCGCTTTCAGCCAGGAGGATTGCGCGTCAGTGACGCCGCGCACCTGCTGGTCGAAAATCATATTGGTACTGAGTCTCATCGGTCAGGCCTCCCGTATTAACCGCGAATGCTCATCAGAGCATCGAAAATGGTATTGGCGGTTTGCAGTACCTGCGCGTTCGCCATGTAAAATTGCTGATATTTGCTCAGGTTGGCGTACTCTTCGTCGAGGTTTACGCCAGAAACCGACTGCTGACGTTCAGTCAGCTGCGTCACCACGCCCTTCTGGGTGGTGGCGGCGGTTTCGAGGTTTTTGGTTTTGTTGCCGACGGTGCTCACCAGGCTGGCATAACCTTGCGCCAGCGTGGCGTTACCGTTAATCAGTTTGGCATCCTGCAGGTCCAGCAGCTTTTGCGCGTTACGGTTATCGCTGGCGCCACCCGCAGCCGAAGCTGCCGCGATCTGCGATTCACTGGTGATAGCCACTGACATGCCGCTAATCACATCCTGCACCGGTTTGACCAGGAAGCTGTCTTTGGCGTTAGCCGTTCCATTTACCGTTAATGACAGTCCGTCAAAGCTCATGGTGGTATTGCCGGCACCGTCGCTGCCCATGGTCGGCGTCACTTTCACGTTGTCCGAAAGACGCGTCACCGACCAGTTACTGCCGTCATAGCTGACGCTGTAGTTAGAGGCTTTCATCGCCCCGGTATCGGTCCAGCTGGCACTGACGGTAGCGGCAGAGGTGTTTTTGCTGTTGGTCACCACTGTCGGGCTACCAATATTGAAGAAGTTGATGCCGGTGTTGCCTTTGCTGTCATAGCCCTGGCTGTGCACCTGGTTGAAGCTGGTGGTAAATGCCGCTGCCAGCTGTCCGAGCTGGTTCTGCGCGTTATCCAAATCCTGGGTACGGAACGCCAGCAGGCCCCCGAGCGAACCGGTGGTCAGCGTTTTTTCCGGGATCTCAACGTTACCGGCCTGCTTATCGACATAGCCCACGGTAATGCGCGACGCATCGCTGCTGGAAGGCATGGCGATCAGCGAGGTGGTTTTGCTGCCGTTGACCAGCGTGGTGTTGCCCATCGAGACGATATAGTTACCGTCCTGCTGCGACACGTTCACGCCGACCAGGCCATTCAGGTTATTAACCAGCTGATCGCGCTGATCAAGCAGGTCGTTAGGCGCAGAGCCGCCGCCGGTGGTCAGCTTAGCGATCTGCGTGTTGAGATCGGCAATCTGGCTGGAGTAGGTGTTGATCTGCTCGACGCTGGCTTTGATGTCCGTATTGACGCTGTTTTGCATGCTGGTCAGATACTGTGCGGTGGTCTGGAACTGGTTAACCAGTCCCTGCGCATAGCTCAGCATAGACTGACGCGCAGAAGGATCGTCCGCGTTACTCACCACGTTCTGCACGTTAGTGAAAAAGCTCTGAATCGAGTCAGACAGGCTGGTGGTCGACGTCGACAGCAGATCATCAATATTCGAAATCTGGTTGTACTGTGAATTGACCGCGCTGTAGTTGGCGCTGTTACCGCGCAACTGGGCGGTAATAAACTCATCGTATTCACGCTGCACGCCGGTCACGTTGACGCCGTTGCCATAATAGTTGCTGCCCTGCAGCGTACTGTTGGCCTGCGACAGCAAAATCGTCTGGCGCGAATAACCGGCCACGGTGTAATTACTGATGTTGTTACTGGTGGTGCTTAATGCGGCCTGTGCGGCGCTCAGCCCGCTCATCGCGGAGTTAATTATGCTGGACATCTCGGTTCCTTTTTCCCGTTAACCGGGCTGGCAGTCATCAGTGCGATTGCGCGGGCCACAACGCCCGCGGCATGTGAAGGTTATCGGCGTGCTTAAGCGAAACTTGAGCGGAAAAATCAGAACAGGTCGGTGAAATCCTGGCTGTAAGCCTTAACCACTTTTTCGCCCATGTTTTTGAATTGCTGGATCATTCCTACCAGTTTCTGCGCATATTTCGGGTCAGTCGCATAGCCAGCCGCCTGCAGCGCGCGCGCGCCCTGCTCGGCGCTCGGTGCGTTCGCCACCGCCGCATAACGTGGGTTACTGGAAATCAACCGCACGTAATCGCTGAGCGCTTCGAAATAGGAGCCATAAACGCGGAAGGTGGCGCGCACTTTCTTCGCTTCACCGCCCTCGTATTCCGTGGTCATGATGTCGGTGGTTTCGCCCTTCCAGTCGCCGCTGGCTTTGATCCCGAACACGTTGTAGCTCGGCTTACCGTCGCGCGTCAGGATCTGCCGCTGGCCCCAGCCTGACTCCAGTGCCGCCTGCGCCAGAATCAGATGGTGAGGAATGCCGCTCTGCTGGCTGGCCACTTTCGCCGGCTGCGCCAGCTGGGCGATAAACTCATTGCTGTCACCCGGCAGGCTGGCCGGCGAGACCGGCAAACGCGGCACCGCTTTACGCACCATCTGCTCCAGCTGCGTGGGCGCCATGCTGCTATAGATGAAGCTGTTATCCAGTTTCATCGGCACGGTACCGGCGCTTTCGTCCGGTGCCTGCGCTGGCTGCATCTGTTTGACAATGGTGTCGGCCAGACCCAGCCCGCGCTTGCCGATTTCCTGCGCAATCTGCTGATCGTAAAGCGAGGTGTAAAGCCGCGTCTGATCGTTGCTCAGCATGCCATCCTGCGGCAGCGCTTCACGCATGCTCTTCAGCATCATCTGCACGAACATCCCTTCGACCTGCTTCGCCACCTGCAGCGCTTTGCCTTTCGGATCCACGGCAGCCTGGCGTTTCAGTTCGTTCAGCGAGCGGCTGTCATACGCCGCGTTCATCAGCGATTGCGTATCGGTCATCAGATAATTTCCAGCTTCGCGCGCAGGCAGCCCGCGCTCTCCATCGATTGCAGAATCGACATCAGCTCAATCGGTGTCGCACCCAGCGCATTCAGCGCCCGCACTACGTTGTTCAGGTTGGCACTGGCGTTAACCCGCTGCAGCGCGCCGCCGCTCTGACGCAGATCGATCTGCGTTTGTGTGGTGGCAACCGTCTGACCACCGGCAAACGGCGTATCCGGCTGGCTGACGTTCTGCTGCTGATTAACCGTGACCGACAGGTTGCCCTGCGCCACCGCACAGGTGTTGAGCGTCACTTCGCGATTCATCACCACCGAACCGGTGCGCGAGTTAATGATCACTTTGGCGTCTTCCAGTGGTACCGACACGTCGATGTTCTGGATCTCCGCCAGCAGACGTACCTGCGAGCTGTTATTTGGCGACACGCGGATTTGCACGGTACGGGCG
This sequence comes from Type-C symbiont of Plautia stali, assembly GCF_059730935.1. Lineage (NCBI taxonomy): Bacteria > Pseudomonadati > Pseudomonadota > Gammaproteobacteria > Enterobacterales > Enterobacteriaceae > Type-C symbiont of Plautia stali. The sequence goes on from NZ_AP035923.1 coordinate 2,541,180, forward strand.
TCAAGCGGCAGCGCTGACCCCACGCCACGGCTGTTGATGGCATCAGCAATGCGCTGCGCCATGGTGAAATCTTCGTTGTTAAGCTGCAGGTTGATGGTGTTCTGGCTGCCGAAGTTGCTCTGCAGCTCGCGCTCCACGGTGGCGCCACCGGTAATGCGGCCGCCGTTGAGCTGGTTAACCTGTACGCTGCTGCCACCGGCCGAGGCACCCGCCCCGCCGACCAGAATGTTACCCTGCGCCAGCGCGTAAACCTGGTTATCGACGCCCTTCATTGGCGTCATCAGCAGCGTACCGCCGCGCAAGCTTTTGGCGTTACCCAGTGAGGACACCACCACATCAACCGTCTGTCCCTGACGGGCAAACGACGGCAGTTTGGCGGTGACCATCACCGCCGCCACGTTTTTCAGCTGCATGTTGGTGCCGGCAGGCACGGTGATGCCCAGCTGCGACAGCATGTTACTCACCGTTTGCGTGGTGAACGGCGTCTGGGTGGTCTGGTCACCGGTGCCGTCAAGGCCAACCACCAGACCGTAACCAATCAGCTGGTTATCGCGTACGCCCTGCACGCTGGTGAGATCGCGGATGCGATCGGCCTGCGCCATCAGGCTGCTGATGCCGAGCAACAGGCCCAGGCCCAAACGCAGCAGTGTAGTGTTTTTCATCATGACCTCTTACATCGGCGAGACGTTCAGGAAGAAGCGCTGGAACCAGCCCATGGTCTGCGCCTCATTGATATAACCGTTACCGACGTACTCAATACGTGCATCGGCGACCTGCGTTGACAGCACCGCGTTGCTGGCGCTGATGGTGCGCGGGTTCACTACGCCAGAGAAGCGGATGAATTCGGTGCCTTGGTTGATTTCAATCTGTTTCTCGCCGACCACGCGCAGGTTGCCGTTCGACAGCACCTGGTTAACGGTGACGGTGATGGTGCCGGTAAAGGTGTTGTTGGCGGTTGCGCCACCTTTGCCAGCGAAATCGTTTTTGCCATTGGCGTCAAGCGCGGCTTTTTCGCCGCCGGCGCCCACCAGTCCGGCCAGGCCGGTTGGGATGGCGCTCAGGCCAAAGCTGTTGCTGCCGTCGCGGCTGGCATTGGCTGAAGAGCTTTTGCTGGCGCTGACGTTTTCCTGCAGCGTAATGGTCAGGGTGTCACCAATGTTACGTGGACGACGATCCTCAAACAGCGGCTGATAGCCGTAGTTGAGCGGCGCCACGCCCTGAAAAATGGAACCGTTCACCACCGGCGGTGCGGATGGCGTCGGCTCAGCCGTCGTCGCACCCTGTACCAGTGGCGTGCGCGGCACCAGCGCACAACCGTTAAGGGTCAGTAGCAGCGTGGCTACTAACCAATGCCCAGGCTTGAGAATCACTTGCTTCGCCACGGAGTTCTGACCTTTTTCATGTTCTTAATCGGGCCAAACGCGCTGGCCCAACGATCCCGGCATTACAGCTGGGTTAACTTCTGCAGCATCTGATCGGAGGTGCTGATCGCTTTGCTGTTGATCTCATAAGCGCGCTGTGTCTGGATCATGGTCACCAGCTCTTCCGCCACGTTGACGTTGGAGGTTTCCACGTAACCCTGATACAGCAGACCGGCCCCGTTCTGACCCGGCGTGCTTTCGGTCGGCGCACCGGAGGCCTGGGTTTCCTGATAGAGGTTTTCCCCGACGCTATCCAGTCCGGCATCGTTCATGAAGGTGCTGAGCGTCAGCTGGCCAACCTGTGCCGGCTGCGTCTGCCCCTGCTGTGTCACCGTCACCACGCCGTCACGCGCAATGGTGATGCTGGTGGCGTTCGCCGGAATAGTGATGCCTGGCTGCACCGGAAAACCGGCGTTGGTCACCAGCTGGCCGTTCTGGTCCACCTGGAAAGATCCGTCGCGGGTATACGCCGACGTACCGTCCGGCATCTGCACCTGGAAATAGCCCTGACCATTAATCGCCACATCTTTTGAGTTACTGGTCTGCGACAGGTTGCCCTGGTTGTGCAGACGTTCGGTGGTCACCGGACGCACACCGGTACCGATCTGCAGGCCCGACGGCAGCGTGGTCTGTTCTGACGACTGCGCACCCGGCTGACGCAGGGTCTGGTACATCAGGTCTTCGAACACCGCGCGTGAACGCTTAAAGCCGTTAGTGCTGACGTTCGCCAGGTTGTTGGCGATGACGTCCATGTTGGTCTGCTGTGCGTCAAGACCGGTTTTCGCGATCCATAAAGAACGAATCATTGTGTTTTCCTTAAGCCTTAGCTGCTCATATTGAGCAGCTGATTAGCCCGCTGTTCGTTTTCATCGACGTTGGAGATCACTTTCATCTGCATCTCAAAACGTCGGGCGTTGGCGATCATGTCGACCATGGTTTCCACGGGCTTCACGTTGCTGCCCTCCAGCACGCCCGGCATCACCTGCACGGTCGCGTCATTCGGCAGCGCCGCGCCGCGCTGTGCCTGAGTGGCGGCGCTGGGACGGAACATGCCGTCATCACCGCGCGTCAGTTCCTGGCCTGTGGCACGTACCAGCTTCAGCCGTCCGAGCTGCACCGTGGCGTTCGGCGCGTCACCGGCGTTAAGCGCGGTGATGGAGCCGTCGGCGGCAATGGTCAGTTGCGCGCCCTGCGGCACGGCAATCGGACCGCCATCGCCCATCACGGGATTGCCCTGAATGGTCAGCTGGCCGGTCGGGCTGATCTGCATGTTACCGTTGCGGGTATAAGCTTCACTGCCGTCAGCGGTACGCACCGCCAGCCAGCCATCCTGCTGCACCGCCACATCGAGCGGACGCTCGGTGTAATCGAGCGAGCCCTGCGACATATCGGCACCCGGCGTCGAAGCAGCGACCAGCGTACGTGTTGGCAGCGACCAGCCGTTGACCGGCACCGCGCGCAGCGCATTGAGCTGAGCGCGAAAGCCCGGCGTCGAGGCGTTGGCGAGGTTGCTGGCGGTGACAGACTGTTGCTCCATCGTCTGACTGGCCGCGCCCATCGCGGTATATATTGCGTGATCCATAAAGCAATCCCGTTAGCGTATTAACGAAGGTTGACCAGGGTGTTAAGAATCTGGTCCTGCGTTTTGATGGTCTGGCTGTTGGCCTGATAGTTACGCTGGGCAACGATCATATTCACCAGCTCTTTACTCAGGTCGACGTTGGACGCTTCCAGCGCGCCGGAGGTCAGGTTGCCGTAGGTACCGGTGCCTGCCAGACCGACTGCCGCCTGGCCCGAGGAGTTGGTCGCCGACCAGACGTTATCGCCTTCGGACTTCAGCCCTTCCGGGTTAGAGAAACTCGCCAGCACAATCTGACCCAGCAGCTGGGTTTTCTGGTTGGAGTAAGTCCCGGTGATGGTGCCGTCATCGTTGATGGTGTAGCTGGTCAGATCGCCCGGTGCATAGCCATCCTGGGTTGGGTTACCGAAGTTGGTTTTGCCGGTGTTCTGCTGCAGGCTGCCGAGCACGCTGAGGCTGACGGCCTGGTTGGCCGCGGCACCGTTGGCACCCTGAATGGTCAGCGCCACGGTGCTGGCCGAAGTCAGGTTACCGCTGGTATCGAATACCATGTTGAAGTTACCGGCAGCCTGACCAGTGGTGGAATCAATCGCGTGCACCGTCCAGTTGTTGTCGGCCGTTTTGACGTAGTACAGATCCAGCGCGTGGTCGTTACCCTGCGAGTCGTACACGGTCACGGTGCTTTTGGCGTTGTAAGTATCCACGTTGGTTGCCGTGAACGCACCGCCGGTTGGCACCGCATCGGTTGAGTTCAGGTTGGATACCATGGTGGCGGTAGTGGTAGCGCGCGCCGACATCTGGGTGGTCGGAATGCTCAGCGCGACCGGGTTGGCACCGGCCTGAATGGTTGGCGGGGTGCCGTTAGCCGGATAGCCGGTTACGGTCAGGCCCTGGGTGTTCACCAGGTTACGGTTTTCGTCCAGCGTGAACTGGCCGTTACGCGAATAGAACACGCCGCCGCTGGCGTCGGTCAGACGGAAGAAACCGTTGCCGCTCAGCGCCACGTCCAGCCCACGGCTGGTAGAGGTGGTGGTGCCGTCGTTAAAGTTCTGAATCACCGCTGCGACTTTGGTACCCATACCGACGTTCGAACCGGCGAACATATCGGCAAACGCGATGGTGCTGGATTTAAAGCCGGCCGTCGCCGAGTTGGCGATGTTGTTACCAATAACGTCGAGGTTGCTGGAGGCAGCGCCCAGGCCGCTCACCGCTTGTGAAAATGACATGCTATTTCTCCTGCTAAGAGGTTAGTCAGAGAATCTGACGAATTTCATCGAGGGTCGCGGAGCCCATGGTGCCGAGATCCAGTTTTGCGGTGTTATTCACGGTGCTGACGCCGTTGACATAGGCGTAGTTCAGCGGCTGTGCCACCAGTTGGGTGCTGCCATTGCTGGCGGCGAGTGAAACCGTATATTTGCCGTCCGGTGCGGCGCTGCCATCGTCCATCTTGCCGTCCCACGAGAAGGTGTGAACGCCGGCGCTGAGACCGCCGAGATCGATAGAGCGCACTACGCTGCCGTTACCATCTTTGATGGTGACGCTGGTGGCGGTCGACGCGGTGCCCAGCTCCACGCCAAACGGCGTGCTGGTGCCGCTGCCGACCAGCACCTGGCTGCCCTTCACCATCACGCCATGGCCGATCAGCGTTGAGCTCTGCAGCGACTGGCTGGTGCTGATCTGACCGGAGATCGATCCCAGCGTGGTATTGAGTTTTTCAATGCCGCTCAGGGTGTTGATCTGCGTCAGCTGGGTTGTCAGCTGACTGTTGTCCATCGGGTTAGTCGGGTCCTGATTTTTCAGCTGCGTCACCAGCATGTTCAGGAACTGGTTTTGCAGATCCTGCGCGCTGTTGCCGCTGCCGGTGCTGCTGCTGGAGCTGAGGACCGTGGGGTCGAGGTTGTCTTTAATCCCTACTGCAAGGCTCATAATGCGTCTCCGTTACTGACCCATGGTGAGGGTTTTCATCATCATTGACTTCACCGTGTTCAGCACTTCGACGTTGGCCTGATAGCTGCGCGACGCGGACATGGTGTTAACGGTTTCGGCGACCACGTCGACGTTAGGCATTTTGACGTAGCCTTTCTGGTCAGCCAGCGGATTACCCGGGTCATACACCAGTTTGGCGGGCGTCGGGTCGTTCACGACACCGGCCACTTTGACGCCGCCGGTGGCCGCGCCCTGAGCGGCATCGGTCTGGAAAATCACCTGCTTCGCCACGTACGGCTGACCGTCCGGCCCGGTGACGCTGTCGGCGTTGGCCAGGTTACTGGCGCTGACGTTGAGCCGCTGTGACTGTGCGGTCATCGCAGAACCGGCGATATCAAAGATATTCAGCAATGCCATGATTATTGCCCCTGCAGAACGCTCATCATGCCTTTGATCTGGCTACTGATGAGGGTGAGATCGGTTTGGTATTTCAAGCTGTTATCCGCAAACTGCGTACGCTCGCGATCCATATCCACGGTGTTACCATCCGCGGCAGGCTGATCGGGAATGCGGTACAGCAGATCCAGTGCGGGCTGTGAATTGGTCTGCGCTTCAATGTGACGTGATGACGTGACATTGAGCGCCAGGCTGCTGCCTTCGGCACGGCCGTTCTGCATCACCTTGCTCAGCTGGCTGGCAAAGTCGATATCCCGCGCCTGGTAGCCCGGGGTATCGGCGTTGGCAATGTTAGACGCCAGAATCTCCTGGCGCTGCGCCCGCAGGTTTAATGCTTCTGTACCAAATCGCAGCGCGGCATCGAGTTTGTCGAGCATGCTTCCTCCGCGAATGAGAATTTCGAGCTGACAGCTTAATGGGACAAAAGCAAGGGCTATCGTCTGAATAGCAGCAAAAATCGTGGCTATTTTTCACCTTGAATTTTTGGTGCGCGGAGTAGACTCAGTGCCATCTTTTCGACAGGAGGCGTTGATGCGTACAACTTCTTCCCTGCTGGCCCTGCTGTGGCTGGCCTTCGCGACGCCCGGCTATGCCGCCGATCTCAGCGCGCAGCTGACTCAGTTCTTTCAGGCGCGCGATCCGCAGCACGCCGCCGGTATGACCGTGGTGGTGCGCACGCCGCAGACGCAGTGGCCCGCCTGCGACACACCGCAGCTGCTGCTGCCGGGGAACAGTCGCCAGTGGGGCAATCTGAGCATTGCCGCCAGCTGCGGCCAGAATCGTCGCTATCTGCAGGTGCAGGTGCAGGTCACTGGCGAGTATCTGGTGGCCAATCGTCAGCTGGCGCGTGGCAGCAACGTCAGCGCCAGTGACTTCCGCCTGGAAAGTGGCCGGCTGGACACGCTGCCGGCGCGCGCGCTGCTCAGCAGCAGCAATCTGGCGGACGCCATTGCCCTGCGTGACATTGCGCCAGGCCAGCCGGTGACGGCCACTATGCTGCGCCAGCCGTGGCGGGTGAAAGCCGGTCAGAATGTGATGGTGATTGCCAGCGGCAACGGCTTTAATGCCAGCAGTGAAGGTCGTGCGTTAAACAACGCCAGCGCGGCGCAGACGGTGCGCGTGCGCATGAGCAATGGCCAGGTGGTAAGCGGTCGTGTCAGCGAGGATGGGAATATTCTGATATCGCTATAAAGCGTTAAAGAACGCTGTTGTTCTGCCGATAGAGATATCAACAATGATATTACCCTATGCTGACTCAGTTGGCTGATCCCCAACTGACCCTAACAGGAGCCACACCATGAGTATCGACAGAACGCAGCCTTTAAAACCGGTGAGCACTGTACAAACCCGTGACAGCAGCGAAAACCAGGCAAAAGTGCGTCAGAACAGCGCACCGGCCACCAGCACCAGCCAGAATGGTGCGGAAGTGACGCTGAGTCCCGCTCAGGCGCAGCTGATGCAGCCGGGCAGCAAAGATATTAACACAGCGCGCGTAGAGCAGCTGAAGACCGCCATTCGTAATGGTGAACTGAGAATGGATACCGGTAAGATCGCCGATGCGCTGATCGCCGATACCAGGGCGTTTTTAGAGGGTAAATAGTCCCGATGGATAATCTGCTGACCACCTTAGATAAAATGCAGGATGTGCTGAGTTCGCTTAACGTCGTGATGGATGAAGAGCAGCAGCAACTTTCTGCCGGACGGATCAATGGCAACCTGCTGCAGCGCATTACAGAAGATAAAAGCGCGCTGCTGACGACGTTGAATTATCTGGACGAAATGCGCCGCAAAACCGAGCTGTCGCTGGGTACCAAAGCGCCTTATCGTGGTCACAGTGATATCGCACGCCGCTGGCACAGCATTCAGCAACATACCCAGCGTCTGCGCGACGCCAATCAGCACAATGGCATGCTGTTGCAGCATCAGATGACCTTTACCGAACAGGCGCTGTCGGTGCTGAAACCGCATCAGACCCAGTCGTTCTACGGTCCGGACGGTCGTGGTTTAGGCCAGACCACGCTGAGCCGCAAAGGCTAAACGCAGCCGTGCTGCGGGTCCGCTGAATCAGGGTCGCCACGCCGGGCGACCCTTTTTTATTGTGCGCTCACACCGCTGTGCGGCGGGCAAAATCGCGCGGGCGGAAGCCCAGTAAACCGAGCATCACGAAGTAAGCGCCGCCGCCAATGGCGCACACCGCCGCCAGACGCAGTAACCGCCACCACATCTGCCCCTCTTCCCACGCTGGCATCACCTGCAGAATGCCCAGCAGCGCAGCAGCCATCACCGCGACGGCGACCAGCAGACGCAGCAGGAAACCGTGCCAGCCCGGCTGCGGCTGAAAGATTTGCTGTTTGCGCAGCTGCCAGTAGAGCAGCGCCGCATTCAGGCAGGCCGCCAGACCAATCGACAGCGACAGACCGGCGTGCTTCAGCGGGCCGATAAACGCCAGGTTCATCAGCTGGGTCATGATCAAGGTGGCGATAGCAATCTTAACCGGCGTTTTGATGTCCTGACGCGAATAGAAGCCCGGCGCCAGCACTTTCACCACGATCAGCCCCATCAGCCCAACCGAATAGGCAATCAGCGCGCGCTGGGTCATCGCCGCATCAAAAGCGGTAAATTTGCCGTACTGGAAAAGCGCCACGGTGAGCGGACCGGAAAGAATGCCCAGCGCAACCGCGCTCGGCAGCGCCAGCAGGAAGCACAGACGCAGGCCCCAGTCCATCAGACGGGAATATTCATCGTGGTTGCCGCTGGCAAAACTCTTCGCCAGCGACGGCAGCAGGATGGTGCCGAGCGCCACGCCCAGCACGCCAGAGGGAAACTCCATAAGACGATCGGCGTAGTACATCCACGACACCGAGCCGGAGACCAGAAACGAGGCGAAAATGGTATTGATGATCAGCGAGATCTGGCTCACCGACACGCCGAGAATCGCCGGGCCCATCTGGCGCATCACCCGCCACACGCCGGCATCGCGCAGGTTGACGCGCGGCAGTACCAGCATGCCAATCTTTTTCAGGTGCGGCAGTTGATAAAACAGCTGCAGCAGCCCGCCCACTACCACTGCCCACGCCAGCGCCATCACCGGCGGATGGAAGTGCGGCGCGGCAAACAGCGCAAAGCCGATCATGCTGATATTCAGCAGCGTGGGCGCGAACGCCGGGACGGAGAAGCGGTTCCAGGTATTAAGAATCGCCCCGGCCAGCGACGCCAGCGAGATCAGCAGAATATAAGGAAAGGTGACGCGCAGCAGCGAACTGGTTAAGGCGAACTTGTCGGCGGTATCGGCAAAACCCGGCGCCGTTACCACGATTACCCAGGGCGCAGCGACCATGCCCAGCACCGTCACCACCGCCAGCACCAGCGTCAGCAGGCCTGATACATAGGCAACAAACACCCGCGTGGCGTCTTCGCCCTGCTTGCTTTTATATTCGGCAAGAATTGGCACGAAGGCCTGTGAAAAGGCGCCTTCGGCGAAAATACGGCGCAGCAGATTGGGCAGTTTGAACGCCACGAAAAAGGCATCGGTGGCCATGCCAGCCCCGAAAACGCGCGCCACGATGGCGTCGCGGGCAAAGCCCAGCACGCGGGAAAACAGGGTCATCGAACTGACCGCAGCCAGCGATTTCAGCAAATTCATAATGAGTGGCGCATCCTGAAAAGTGTCGGATAAATGAGCAACTTAGCGCGGACATCCTGCGATGTCCGGCGATAGTCTACTGCTGCGGTGGGAAATGACCAGCATTGAGTGTTACAAGGGATTATTCCTGTACGGCGTCGCGCCACAGTTTTTCCACCAGACGCTGCGCCGCCAGCGCCTGTTCACCGCTGGTTTCAGGCATCGTCTGATTTTCCACGCACTGGATAAAATGGTGTGCCGCACCGCTGAAGCCACGCTGGGTCAGATGACTTTGCCACGCCGGCGGGACATCACTGCGCAGGCCGCTAAGCGTCTCTTCACGCCAGTCGCGCATCTCATTAATTTCGATGTAACGCCCGTCGCAGATGGCGCTGACCACTTCACGCTGCGTGCCCGCGCGGCGATGCATACTGGTGGTAATTTGCAGCGATCCGGCCGAGAAATGGTGCTCACCGTAGAGCATTGCGCCGTCATCATGGGTGTCGATATGGCCGAACTCTAGCCTGAGCTTGCCGCCGGCCAGCCACAGCGCGGTATCGACCACGTGCAGATAGTCATCCAGCAGGGTAAAGCGCAGGTCGTGCGGGCCGACGCTGTCTGCCCGGTGTTTCTCAATGCGCAGCGAGGACGCGCCCGGCAGCTGCGCTTTCAGCTGCTGGTAGCGCGGTGCAAAGCGCCGGTTGAAGGCCACCATCAGTTTGCGTTTGCGCTTTTCCGCCAGCGCCACCAGCGTCTCCGCCTGCTGCAGCGTTTCGGCCAGCGGCTTATCGACACAAACATCTTTACCGGCCAGCAGCAGCGCCTGCACTACCTCAAAATGGCTGGCGGTGCTGCTGTGTACAAACACCGCATCGCTGGCCGCCGCCAGCACATCCAGCTGACTAAAATAAGGAATACGGTAACTGTCGCAGATCGGCTGCGCCCGCGCCTGGCTGGGCGAGAACGCGCCGACCAGCTGCCAGCCGCTGGCCTGCGCCAGCACCGGCAGCCAGGCTTTCTGCGCGATACCGCCAAGCCCGACCACACCAATACGCAGCGTCATTTCACGCCTCCCGCTGCAGCAGTTGCTGCAGCTGAGCATCAAGGCGCGCCACCTGCGCTTCCAGCTGAGCAACGCGCACGGCCAGATCGTCAGACTCAGGCGACGCTGTGTGGCTCGCGGATAGCTCGTCCGCCACCTCGCCGCCAAACAGATGCATATAGCGGCTTTCTCGCTTGCCCGGCTCGCGTGCCAGACGCACCACCATGGGGCCGTCATCGCGCGTCGTCAGCCCCTCCAGCGTGCGTTCCACTTCGGCCATGTCCTGAAACTCATGCAGACGACCACTGCGGGTACGTAGTTCGCCCGGCGTCTGCGCGCCGCGCAGGAACAGTAGCGTCAGCACCGCCACTTCGGCGGCATTCAGCTGCAGATTGCCAAACGCCGAGTTGCAGAAACGCTGTTCATATTTGCTGACGCGCTGACCGAAACCGCTGTTAGCGGTGACCAGATGCTTTTTCACCAGCTCATCGAGCTGAGCCTGCACCTCGCTTTCGCTCAGGTTCATCACCGGCTCGCGGTTAGATTTCTGATTACAGGCGGTGACCACGCCATTGAGGGATAACGGATATTGATCCGGCGTGGTGACCTGCTTCTCCAGCAGGCAGCCGATCACGCGCAATGCCTGCGCGGAGAGAGCCATCTTCATTACGTGTTCCTTTTATTATTGTCCGCGACGATCCGGGTTCCATTCGCGCCAGGTAAGCGCCGTCAGCACATGATCCTGCCAGCGGCCATCAATCAGTAAATAGTCTTTGGCGTAGCCCTCTTTTTCAAAACCGAGGCGCGCCAGCAAATCACCGCTGCGCTGATTGTGCGGCATATAGTTGGCCATAATGCGATGAATGCGCTGCTGGCGCTGCATGTAGCGAATCGCCGCCTGCAGCGCCTCAAACATCATGCCCTGCCCCTGCCACTTCTCTCCCAGCGAGTAGCCGAGATAGCAGGCATGAAACGATCCGCGCAGCACATTACTGAAGTTGGCGACGCCGCGCACTTCATGCTCTTCCGGGTCCATCAGCACAAAATAGAACGCGGAGCCCTGTTTATGCATGTCGGCAATTAAACCCAGGCGCGCCTGCCAGCCGGAAGGATAACAGTGGCTCTCATCGCGCACCGGTTCCCAGGGTTTAAGAAAGGCGCGGTTTTCGGCGTAGTAATCCGCCAGACGCCAGGCATCGCGTTCATGTACTAGACGCACCACCAGACGATCGGTGGTAAGCCGCACGCGCGGGCCAGCAGAGCGATAGCCAAACATCATGACTCCTGAAATCCATAACGAAAGAAAGATGTACGCCAGCGGCGTTACTTCTCACTATAACCGTCACCCCGGCTGCGGTAAAACCCCGCGCATCGCTCACGGCAATTGATTCCGATTAAGGATTAATTTCTCTTCAGGCTGGATAAAAAAATATCATCCTGAAAACGCTATTTTTCCCGCCGGAGCAGGCAGAAAATAGACCAACTGGTCACTTTTCCTTCTCACTTGCTCAGGATTCAGCATGTCACGGGTTGCGCGGGCACGACGCCTTGGAAAAACGTTTCTGTTAGTCGATAACATGCTGGTGGTAATGGGATTCTTTGTGGTGTTTCCCCTGATCTCCATTCACTTTGTGGAACAGCTTGGCTGGGCCGCGCTGCTGGTGGGCATTGCGCTCGGCCTGCGTCAGCTGGTGCAGCAGGGGCTTGGCATCTTCGGTGGGGCCATTGCTGACCGTTTTGGCGCGCGGCCGCTGATTGTCACCGGCATGCTGATGCGCGCTGCCGGTTTCGCCTGTATGGCGCTAGCGCATCAGCCGTGGCTGCTGTGGCTGGCCTGTCTGCTGTCCGGACTGGGCGGCACGCTGTTCGATCCGCCACGCAGCGCGCTGGTGGTGAAACTGGTGCGGGCACGCGAGCGCGGACGCTTCTTTTCGCTGCTGATGATGCAGGACAGCGCCGGCGCGGTGCTGGGCGCGCTGATTGGCAGCTGGCTGCTGGCGTGGGATTTCCGTCTGGTGTGCTGGGTCGGTGCGGCGGTGTTTGTCGTCGCCGCCATCTTTAACGCCGTGTGGCTGCCAGCATGGCGCATCTCTACGGAGCGTATCGCCATGCGCGAGGGAATGCAGCGTGTGTGGCGCGACCGCCGTTTCCGCCTGTATGTCTTTACCCTGACCGGCTATTACATTCTCGCCGTGCAGGTGATGCTGATGCTGCCGGTCATGGTCAATCAGGTGGCGGGCGCACCGGCGGCGGTGAAGTGGATGTACGCGATTGAAGCGCTGCTGTCACTCAGCCTGCTCTATCCGCTGGCGCGCTGGAGTGAAAAGCGCTTCCGCCTGGAAACACGCCTGATGGCCGGACTGTTTCTGATGACCTTCAGTCTGCTGCCGGTTGGCATGACCGATTCACTGCCGTCGCTGTTTTTGCTGATCGCCGTCTTCTATCTCGGATCGATCATCGCTGAACCGGCACGTGAAACCCTGAGTGCCTCCCTGGCCAGCGCCCGGGCACGCGGCAGCTACATGGGGTTCAGCCGGCTCGGTCTGGCGATTGGCGGGCTGATTGGTTACTCCGGTGGCGGCTGGATGTTCGATATGGGCCAGCAGCTGGCCCTGCCGGAGCTGCCGTGGATGCTGCTCAGCACCGTCGGCATGATCACGCTACTGGCGCTGTGGTGGCAGTTCCAGCCGCGCCAGGTGGCACCGGCGATCTTCAGCAGCTAGTTTGCCGGTTCAGGCGTTCTCTTCCATACTTCCCGCACGTCCGGAAAAAGGGTGACCTCCGTCACCCTGAGAATCACAGGAGAAACGGGATGAAACTTTACATCTACGATCACTGCCCTTTCTGCGTCAAAGCACGCATGATATTTGGCCTGAAAAACCTGCCGGTTGAGCTGATTGTGATGCTCAATGATGATGAAGCAACGCCGAAAAAGCTGATTGGCCAGAAAATGGCGCCGATTCTGCAAAAAGCCGATGGCAGTGCGATGCCGGAGAGCATGGATATCGTGCGCTTTGTCGATAATCAGGATCGCCAGCCGCTGCTGACCGGCAAGCAAAATCCCGCCATCGCAGACTGGCTGCGACGGGTCAATGGCTACATCAACAAGCTGCTGCTGCCGCGCATCGCCGAGGCCGCGTTTGCTGAATTTGCCACCCCCGAAGCACGTGATTACTTCCGCGAAAAGAAACAGGCCAGCCTCGGTGACTTTGCCGAACTGCGTAAGCATGCCCCGGGTTTCATCAAAAATATCAGCGATGATCTGCGCCAGCTGGATAAATTGATCGTCAAACCCAATGCGGTGAACGGCGAGTTGTCTGAGGATGACATTCATCTGTTTCCGCTGCTGCGCTCGCTGACGCTGGTTTCCGGTATCGAATGGCCGAGCCGCGTTGCCGACTACCGCGATAATATGGCGAAACAGACGCAGGTGAATCTGCTGTCGTCGATTGCGGCCTGATGGCGCTGTGATGAGAAGCGCGCGGCTGCGTTTCTCATCTCTCTCCTGGTGACACCTGGCCCTGAATCAGGCAGGCTAAAGGCTGTTTGGCCGTATCAACCAGGAAGAAGAAATGATGAAGAAGGCGTTTCCCGGGCTGTTTGCCCTGTTTTTTGCCGTGCTGCTCAGCGGCTGTAACCAATTGACGCAATACACCATCAGCGAGCAGGAAGTGAATCAGGCGCTGCAAAAGCGCAACAACTACGAGAAAGACATCGGCGTGTCCGGGCTGGTGAATGCCCATATTGTACTGACCGATCTGAGCAGCCAGATTGGCCGTGAAGAACCCGGTAAAGTGACGCTGTCTGGTAAAGCCAACATCAACGTCAGCTCGCTGTTTGGTCCGCAGCAGGCCGAAATGCAGCTGAAGATGAAAGCGCAACCGGTGTATAACGCGCAGCAGGGCGCCATCTATCTGCAGGACCTCGAAATCGTCGACGCGCAGGTACAACCTGAGAAGATGGCGTCGATCATGAAAACCCTTACGCCGTATCTGAACGAATCCCTCAAGCGCTATTTCAATGAAAAACCCGCCTACGTGCTGAGCGCCGACCGCAGCAAAGGCGAGGCGCTGGCGAAGAAACTGGCTAAAGGACTGGAAGTGAAGCCTGGCCAGCTGGTGATTCCGTTTACCGATTAACGTTGCAAGGGGCCGTTCTCAGCGGCGGCCCTGCATAGCGTGGCATGATTTCGCCCGCGCCTGCCACGCTGCTACGCAATTTGCCGCGCCTGCGGTTATTTCTCTCCTGCACTGCAAAATCCCGTGCAAACGGTTGCCCGCCCCCTTATGATTAGTCCCCGGCCTAAACGAGCCATTTCGTTTTCACCTCAGCCGGAGCCTTTTTGAATGACAGCCCAACCCCAGCAAATCACGATTCGCCGCCCTGACGACTGGCACATCCACCTGCGCGATGGCGCGATGCTCAATGCAGTGCTGCCCTATACCAGCGCGGTGAATGGTCGTGCGATTGTCATGCCAAATCTGGTTCCGCCGGTCACCAGCGTTGCGGCTGCCGAAGCGTATCGCGCACGCATCATGGCGGCGCTGCCTGCTGAGCATCACTTCACGCCGCTGATGACCTGTTACCTCACCGATTCGCTTGATGCGGACGAAATTGAACGCGGCTTCCGCAGCGGTATTTTTACGGCGGCAAAACTCTATCCGGCACACGCCACCACCAACTCCAGCCATGGCGTCACCAACATTGCCTCCATTGCCAGCGTGCTGGAGCGCATGCAGGAAATCGGCATGCCGATGCTGGTGCACGGCGAAGTCACCGATGCGCACATTGATATCTTTGATCGTGAAGCGCGTTTCATCGAAACCGTGCTGCAACCGCTGCGTCAGCAGTTCCCGGGCCTGAAAGTGGTAATGGAACACATCACCACGAAGGAAGCTGCGGAGTATGTAGCCGCCGGCAATGAACTGCTTGGCGCGACCATTACGCCACAGCATCTGATGTTCAACCGCAACCACATGCTGGTGGGCGGCGTGCGCCCGCATCTCTACTGTCTGCCCATTCTGAAGCGCAACATTCATCAGGAAGCGCTGCGTAACCTGGTGGCAAGCGGTAACCGGCGTGTCTTCCTGGGCACTGACACGGCACCGCACCTGCGCCATCTGAAAGAAGCCAGCTGCGGCTGTGCCGGCGTATTTAATGCGCCGACGTCGCTGCCCGCTTATCTGACCGTGTTTGAAGAGCTTGGCGCACTGGAGCATTTTGAAGCCTTCTGCTCTGAGAACGGCCCCAGGTTCTACGGCCTGCCGCTCAACGACGGTACCCTGACGCTGGTGCGTGAGCCGTGGACGGTGCAGGAGAGCATCACGGTCGCTGACGATACGCTGGTTCCGTTCCTCGCCGGTGAAACCCTTAACTGGCGCATCAAAGAATAATCATCTGCCGCTTGCCTTCGGGAATTTTATACTGTACAAATAACCAGTATATTATCCCGGAGGCGTTTATGCGTGTTGAAATTACCGTAGCAAAGACTCAGCCCCTTCCCGCCGGTGCACTGGATGCACTGAGCGCTGAACTCACTCGCCGTATCTCCCGCGATTTTCCCGACGACAATCATCACGTCAAAGTGCGCTATGCCGGTGGTAACCAGCTCAGCGTGTTTGGCGGCTGTAAAGAATCACGCGACCGCATCAGCGATATTTTGCAGGAAACCTGGGAAAGCGCTGACGACTGGTTTATTACCGATTAACCGCCACTGTGCCGTTTTTGCCGGGCCCGCCGCCCGGCTTTTTTGTTTTTATTTCCCGCTCGCCAGAAAAACCCGCGCCAGCTAGACTCTGATTAAACGATGTCCTATTCTTGCCTCGTCGTGCTTACAGGAGGTGTGTTGCACATGACTACTGAAAAACCAGAAGAGGCGATGACGTTTGGGGAATTACTGGCCTTCATTGCTGAACAGCAACGCCGTTTGACCGTGCTGGAAAATGCCTTTGCTACGCTGACCTTCTGTCTGGACGATCGCGCCAGCCAGCTGCTGGCTCACAATTTGACGCTCGAAGCGCAAAACCAGAATCATGACGCTCAGTTACAGCAGCATTTTGCCCGGCTGGCCGACGAGATCCATCGACGCAAAGGGCAGTTGCCTGCCGAGTCGCAGGGATAATTTCAGATTTTTACCCTGGCGTTCAGCCCGTTAAAGTTTTAATGCTGAGATGCCGATAATCGGTATGACGACACGTTGCGCTGCGACAATAAATACCCAGCTGCGTAAGGCGTTTATTTATTCGTTGAAAACCGGCTTTTGGCTGCTTTTATTTTGCTGTGTTTTTAGTCACCACACTTTTTAACTACTGTACTGTTAATTCCATGTTATAATTATCTCGCTAGTGCAAGATACAGACGCATTGAACCTCGAAAGCACTTCGTTTAACGAGTAATAAGGAGGTTATAATGGACAGAAGTAAAGACGTCATCCAGACCCATCCGCTGGTGGGATGGGATATCAGCACCGTTGACAGCTATGACGCCATGATGATCCGCCTGCACTCGCTATCATCGCAGGACCAGAAAGAAGAAGAAGCTGACGTGGGCCCAACATACTGGCTGACAACTGACGTAGCCAGACAGTTTATCTCTATCCTCGAAGCTGGCATTGCAAAGATCGAGTCCACTGAGCAATACCTACGCGATAATCGCAAGCACTAATCATCACCATCGCGTGAAAAGGCACCCTACAGGGTGCCTTTTTCATGGGCGCACTCTTTTGATATGCTATTGAAAAAAATCGCCGTTTTACAGGAGTGATGTCGTCATGGTTTATGATCTGATTGTGGTGGGAAGTGGTTCCGTCGGAGCTGCCGCGGGTTTCTACGCAACCCAGGCGGGCCTGTCGGTGCTGATGATCGACAGCGCGCACCCGCCCCACAGCCAGGGGACGCATCACGGCGAAACCCGCCTGATTCGTCACGCTTACGGCGAAGGTGAACGCTACGTGCCGCTGGTGCTGCGCGCCCAGACGTTATGGGACGAGCTGGAGCGCCAGAGCGGCGAACGCATCATGCACCGCAGCGGCATTCTTAATCTGGCGCCGGCCAGCTCGGATTTCATTCACAACGTGATCGACAGCGCTAACCGCTGGCAGTTAGCGGTGCAGGTGTTACAGGCCGATGAGGTGCGTAAACGCTGGCCGCAGCTTAGCGTACCGGACGGCTACGTAGGCGTATTTGAGCCTAACTCTGGCTTCCTGAAATGCGAACAGGCGGTGCGCAGCTGGGTGCAGCTGGCGGAACAGGCTGGCTGCGCGCAGCTGTTTAACTGCCCGGTCAGCGCGATTGGCCGCGAGGGCGATCTGCAGCAGGTCACCACCAGCGATGGCGTATTCCGCGCGCGCAAGCTACTGATCAGCGCCGGCACCTGGGTCAGTCAGCTGGTGGACAATCTGCCCGTTACGCCGGTGCGCAAGGTGTTTGCCTGGTATCAGGCCGATGGGCGCTACAGCGAAAATAACCAGTTCCCCGGCTTTACGGTAGAGATGCCGGATGGCAGCCATTTCTACGGCTTCCCGGCAGACAATAATGCCCTGAAAGTGGGACGCCACGATGGCGGTCAGCCCATGCAGACGCCAGCGGACCGCAAACCGTTCGGCAGCATCGCCGCTGACGGTAACGAAGCCTTTAGCTTCCTGCGCCAGTTTCTGCCAGGCGTAGGCGTGTGCCTGCATGGTGAAGCCTGCAGCTATGACAACACGCCGGATGAAGATTTTATTATCGATACCCTGCCCGGCGAGCCTGACCGACTGATCATCACCGGCCTGAGCGGCCACGGGTTTAAATTCGCCAGCGTGCTGGGTGAACTGGCCAGCGAGTTTGCGCAGAATAAACCGTTCTCCTTTGACCTCACGCCCTTCTCACTTACGCGTTTTTCCTGATCGTGTTGCTGCCGGTGCGGATCGCACTGGCAGTTATTGACCTTTCCTGACACAAATTTACTTTTCGCCCGCGTTTATGGCGCATTTGGTGTAGCAATACCCATTGCCGCCAGGACTAAAACTGCTATTTGCTTATCTATTCAGAATTATTGAATTACACCGCCAGCCTTTCGCCATATATATCGAACCCCTAAATTCAAAGTTATAGAAAAGTAAGGACGATTGATTTTCTATTTCAGGTTGTAGATTCTCATTACCACTTATTTCCTGATAACGGCTTAACTATGTGGCGTAATTCTCCACGGCATTACGGTGCGTTAACCATTGCGTTGCACTGGCTGATGGCGCTGACGATTTACGGTATGTTCGCGCTGGGTTTATGGATGGTCGGACTTGGCTATTACGACGGCTGGTATCACAGCGCCCCTGAGATTCACAAAGGCATCGGCATCTTACTGTTTGCTGCTCTGCTGCTGCGCCTGTGCTGGCGCGTCATATCGCCCCCGCCGGCACCGCTCACCAGTTACTCGCCGCACGTACGCCGTGCCGCCCATGCTGCGCACTGGCTGCTGTATGGCCTGCTGCTGGTGTTGCTGATCAGCGGCTATCTGATCTCTACCGCAGACGGCAAGCCGGTCTCAGTGTTTGGCTGGTTTGAGGTACCGGCACTGTTTACCGGCGCGGGTGAGCAGGCCGATGTCGCCGGTGAGGTCCATTTATGGCTGGCGTGGGCTCTGGTGCTGTTGTCTGCCCTGCACGCCCTGGCCGCACTGAAACACCATTTTGTCGATCGCGACATGACGCTGAAACGGATGCTCGGTTACCGCATCCCCTTAACCTCTGAAAAGGAAAAGTAATATGATCAGGAAAACCCTGCTGGCGCTCAGCGCCGCTGCCCTCTTTTCGACCAGCCTGAGTGCCAGCGCGGCTGAGTATAAGTTTGATAAAGAGGGTCAGCACGCGTTTGTCCAGTTCCGCATTCAGCATCTTGGCTACAGCTGGCTGTACGGCAGCTTTAAAGATTTTGATGGCAGCTTTACCTTTGATGAAGCCAATCCGGCCGCGGACAAGGTCAACGTGACCATCAATACCAACAGCCTCGATACCAACCATGCCGAGCGCGACAAGCATTTGCGCAGCGCGGATTTCCTCAATACCGGCAAATTCCCGCAGGCCAGCTTCAGCTCGACTGAGGTTAAAAAACAGGGCAAGGATTATAAGATCACCGGCAACCTGACGCTCAACGGCGTAACGAAGCCGATCACGCTGGATGCGCAACTGATTGGTGAAGGCAAGGATCCGTGGGGCGGTTATCGCGCCGGCTTTGCCGCCAGCGGCGAAATTGTGCTGAAAGAGTTCAACATCAGCAAAGATCTCGGTCCGGCCTCGCAAAAAGCCGAGCTGATCATTTCAGTCGAAGGTGTGCGTCAGTAATCAGCAGTACAGCCTGGCGGGCAATGCGCCAGGCTGTTAAGCCGTTACTTTTTGTCCGGCGCGGGGATCGCCATGGTCATGTTGAGTAAACCGCGTGATTTATTGAACACTTTGTTGCCATTTTCACGGCCAGCGCGGCGCGCGCGCTGCTCTTCCGGCGCCAGTTTCGACTCTTCCATGCACAGCGGGCTGCAGCAGTTCTGATACTTTTCCGCACAGCTCGGGCACTGAATAAACAGCAGATGGCAGCCGTCATTAACGCAGTTGGTGTGGCTGTCGCACGGCGCACCACACTGATGGCAGCTGGAGAGAATATCGTCAGAGATACGCTCGCCCATGCGCTCGTCAAACACGAAGTTTTTGCCTTTGAAGCGCACCGGTAAACCCTGCTCGCGCGCGCGACGGGTATATTCGATGATGCCCCCTTCAATGTGGTAAACATCATCAAAACCGTTGTGCTTCATCCACGCACTGGCTTTTTCACAGCGGATGCCGCCGGTACAGTACATGACGATTTTTTTGTCTTTCTGCGCCTGCAGCATATTCACCGCCATCGGCAGCTGATCGCGGAACGTATCGGCTGGCACTTCCAGCGCGTTGTCGAAGTGGCCCACTTCGTATTCGTAGTGGTTACGCATATCCACAAACACCGCATCCGGATCGTCGAGCATGGCGTTGACTTCGGCCGCTTTAAGATAGTTACCAACGTTACTGGCGTCGAAGCTACCGTCTTCAATACCGTCAGCCACGATGCGATCGCGCACTTTCAGGCGCAGCACCCAGAACGATTTGCCGTCGTCATCCAGCGCGATGTTCATGCGCAGATTGTCGAGCGCCGGGTCAAAGGCATAGAGCATCGCCTTCATCGCCTCATAGCGACTGGCCGGCACGCTGATTTGTGCATTAATCCCTTCCTGCGCCACGTAGACGCGGCCGAACACCTTCAGCTGGGTTAAGGCAACATAGAGACGGTCGCGGAATGCCTGCGGATCGGCAATCTGGAAGTATTTATAAAAAGAGACTGTGGTACGCGGCTCGGTTTCGGCCAGCATACGTTCTTTCAGCTCTTTATTGGAAACGAGGTTGTGTAACACTGGCATGGTGAACACCTGTTAGCAATCAGAGAAATTTAGCGCGCATATGATACCTGAATTGAGCGTGATGCAAAGCCTCTGGTGCAATTCTCCTGCCATCAGCCACAATCGACGGGGTTCTGCGTTGTGCTCGCTAATATCTGCGCAGAAATGCTGTTCGTCGTGCGCTGACGCACGGATGGTTGATTTCAGTCAGAGAGAAAAAATGGCATAATCCCGGCCAATTACAGAAACCGGACTCTCTGGTACACGACGCAGGACATTGATATTTCCATGACGCAACTTCCGCAATTTACCCGCGAACTCCTTCATCCACGCTACTGGCTGACCTGGCTGGGCATCGGTTTCCTCTATGTACTGGTGCTGTTGCCCTACCCGCTGCTGTACGTGACTGGCTGCGGACTGGGACGCCTTGCCATGCGTTTTATGAAGCGTCGTGTTCAGGTCGCGCAACGCAATCTGGCGCTGTGCTTCCCCGATATGCCGACCAGCGAACGCGAAGCCATGGTGAAGCACAATTTCGAATCGGTGGGAATGGGGCTGATTGAGACCGGCATGGCATGGTTCTGGCCGGACTGGCGTATTCGTAAATGGGTCAGCACCAGCGGCCTGGAGCACGTTACCGAGGCGCTGGCACAAAAGCGCGGCATCCTGCTGATTGGCATGCACTTCCTGACGCTGGAACTGGGTGCGCGCGTGTTTGGCATGTACAACCCGGGTATTGGCGTGTATCGCCCTAACGACAACAAGTTACTGGACTGGCTGCAAACCTGGGGACGCATGCGTTCCAATAAAAGCATGCTGGATCGCAAAGATCTGAAAGGCATGATCCGCGCCATGAAGAACAACGACATCATCTGGTATGCGCCCGATCACGACTACGGCCCGCGCAGCAGTGTATTCGCCCCGTTCTTTGCCGTTCAGGAAGCCGCGACCACCACCGGCACGCATATGCTGATTCGTCTGGCTAATCCGAGCGTGGTGCCGTTTCTGGCACGCCGCCTGCCGCACGGCCGCGGCTACGAACTGAAAATGATGCCGGATATCCGCCACAAATTCTCACTGGAGAGTGAACTGGATACCGCTATCGTGATGAATAAAGTGGTGGAAGAGACGGTGCTGCTGGCGCCTGAGCAGTATATGTGGCTGCATCGCCGCTTTAAAACCCGGCCCGAAGGGCAGCCTTCACGCTATTGATCGGTTGCGGGGTATTATCAATGCCCCGCGTTATTTACCACACATTTGCCTTAATTCACGTGATTGTCTGCGCAGTGGCGCGCTAAAAAAGGCCCAGCCTGAGCTGCTATGCCTTCCACACGCTGACACTTAAGTCAACGACACCCTTTACGCCGCCTGCTGCTATCTTACGCATTAATCACGGTTTTTTGTTGCTACGCCTACGCGTTCTCCCTTGCCCGCCGCTGCTTTTCAGTGCCTGAGTTTGTTCGGCAATATGCGTAAAATATGGCGGGTGCGGATCTGATTTTGATGACTTCCAGGCCTTTTCCTATTTAATTTTACTCAGGCTTGCCGTCTTGTTTACTTATCTAATAAATTTTACTGATTAAACAAGTGTTTGTCTGAAAGTTAACCGCCATATTCTCTTTTGATTAAAAATTCATATTTTATATATCTTTATGGAATTGGTTAGCCCGATCGAATCCAGTTAGTTTCGACCCTGACAGTTAGCTCGTTAACTGCGCGTTTAAAAATATAAAAAGATTACACACAGCAAATATATTCAGGACACATAATATGAATAAAGGTATCTACTACTACGTGACGATCAGTACCGATCAGGAGGGTTACCATCTGCTGCATCGGAAGGAGTGTAAACGTCTGCCGGTTAAGGAGGATATGGTGTTCATCGGTACGCTCTATAATTTAAATCAGGCTTTGGCCACCGCACGAATTAATTTTAAAAAGGTGAAACCCTGTATTAAATGCTGCATCCGTTATTCTGCACCCGTGTTACGCGAGTCGGTACGACCGGTTCTGCACTTTCCGCAAAAAATGATGTAACCGGCGCGGGTGGATGACTTTTTACGCATCCACCCCGTCATTGTTCTCTCCCGCCCTGACAGCCGCCAATTTTCGTCTATTCTTCTGTGAAATCCCTTTTTGCACTGACAAGGAGTTGCAGATGAGCCTGTATAGTACGTTAGAAGAAGCCATTGAAGCCGCACGCGAAGAGTTTCTCGCCAGCCAGCCTGAGCTGGAGCAGGATGACGCCAGCGTCAGCCAGTTTGCGCTGCAGAAGTACGTGATGCAGGATGGCGACATTATGTGGCAGGCGGAGTTTTTCGCTGACGAAGACGGCCAGGGCGAATGCCTGCCAATCTGCAGCGGTGAAGCGGCGCAGGCGGTGTTCGACGGTAATTTCGATGAAATTGAGCTGCGCCAGGAGTGGCAGTCGGAAAATACCCTGCACGAATGGGATGAAGGCGAATTTCAGCTGGAGCCGCCGCGCGACCTGGAAGAAGGCGAAGCAGCGGCCGAAGAGTGGGAAGACGACGACAGTCCGTCAGACAACTGGGCGTAAGTTACTCGTACGGGCCGTGCTGTGCGTCAACCGGCAGTAGCAGCGTGTCCATCACCAGCGACAGCGGCAGATCGAGAATGGTCAGCACGCGCCACGGCCCGTCACGCACATCCCACTGCACGCCTGGATAATACTGGTTGCCGTGCCCCTGTCCGGGTACGGTCCGGCTGATAATGCTGCCACAGCCCGTCAGCAGCAAAATGGCGGCGCACAGCGCAATTAACTTCAGGCAATATTTCACTGCATTTACTCACCCTGAACTGACACCCCTGATTCTGATGTGCGTCAGTGACTGTTTAAATGTGCTCAGGAACACTGGCACGTGTCATCGCGCCATTTTAGCTGCGGGTGCAGCTAAACCGCTATGTCTTTATGCGTAAAGATTGTGTGAGGCGCGTTAAGCACTTCGCTGAAGCGCAGGCATAAAAAAAGCGGCATCGCTGCCGCTTTTTCATCACCGTTAGCCTGTCAGGCGCGCTGAGGCAGCGCCTGCGGGTTAAGCGTGAGTTTCTGATAACTCTCTACCCACTGATGATATTTATCCGCACTTTCCCACAAACGCGTGTGCACGCGCGCCAGCACCACCGGATCGCTGATCAGCTGCAGACGCTGTTCGCGATTCAGTTTTTCCGGTGCATCGCTCAATGCCTGATCGACGCGGCGATCGCGTGCGTGATCCAGCAGTGCGCTCTGCTTATGGCGCGATGTCGCCATCGCCGTCGCCAGCGCGTTGAACGCCGGATTGAACAGCGCATGCATAAAGCCATGCTTCAGCGCACGTTCCCGGTTCAGCTGCAGATAGTGATCGGTGTCGACCAGCTCTTTCGGCGGCTCATACTCTTCCGGGATCAGGAACAGCCTGGCACGCTTACTCTTCAGCCCGACCGTGGCGCGACTCGACATCACCGAGACAAACGGCGACAGAATCAGTGAGAAGACGATTGGCGCCAGCCACCACAGGAAGTTGAGATCGAGCACGCCCATCCCGACGGCCCAGACAATGCCCAGCAGCATCTGTGAACCGTGGCGACGGAACGCTTCGCTCCACGGCGTGGCGTCATCGTCACGCTGCGGCGAGTTCCACACCACTTCCCAGCCGAGGAAAGCGCTGACCACAAACACGGTGTGGAACAGCATGCGCACCGGTGCCAGCAGCACCGAGAACAGCATCTCCAGCAGCAGCGAGAGGAAAAGGCGGAATGCGCCACCGTACGGTTTCGCCCCTTTAAACCAGATCAGCACCACGCTGAGCAGTTTTGGCAGGAACAGCAGCACCAGCGTGGTGGAGAACAGCGCGATGGCCAAATCCGGACGCCACTGCGGCCACACCGGGAACAGCTGACGCGGCTGCAGGAAGTAGGTCGGTTCCATCAGCGTATGCACCACCTGCAGGGCGGTCGACAACGCAAGGAACATAAACCACAGCGGCGCCGACAGGTAGGACATCACGCCGGTCAGGAACACCGCGCGGTGCACCGGGTGCATGCCTTTTACCAGGAACAGGCGGAAGTTCATCAGGTTGCCGTGGCACCAGCGACGGTCACGCTTCAGCTCATCAAGCAGGTTCGGCGGCAGCTCTTCATAAGAACCCGGCAGATCGTAGGCGATCCACACGCCCCAGCCGGCACGACGCATCAGCGCCGCTTCCACGAAGTCATGTGACAGAATCGAACCGGCGAAGGAGCCTTCACCCGGCAGCGGCGCCAGCGCACAGTGTTCAATAAACGGCTGCACGCGAATGATGGCGTTGTGCCCCCAATAGTGCGATTCGCCCAGCTGCCAGAAGTGCAGACCGGCGGTAAACAGCGGCCCGTAAACGCGGGTGGCGAACTGCTGACAGCGCGCATACAGCGTATCCATGCCTGACGCTTTTGGCGAGGACTGGATAATACCGGCGTTCGGGTTCGCTTCCATCATGCGCACCAGACCGGTAAGACACTCACCGCTCATCACGCTGTCGGCGTCCAGCACCACCATGTAGCTGTAGTTGCTGCCCCAGCGACGGCAGAAGTCATCAATGTTGCCGCTTTTACGCTTCACGCGGCGGCGACGACGGCGATAGAAGATCTTGCCCGCCCCACCGACATCCCGCACCAGCTCCATCCACGCTTTTTGCTCGGCGATGGCGATGTCGGCATCGTAGCTGTCGCTCAGGATGTAAACGTCGAAATGCTCCGCGTTACCGGTGCGTTTCACCGACTCCCAGGTGGCGCGCAGACCGGCGAACACGCGTTCCACGTCTTCGTTACAGATTGGCATGATCAGCGCGGTGCGATGTTCCGGATTGAGCGGCTCATCCCCGGTGGTCGAGTACGAGATGCTGTATTTATCGCGACCGATCAACAGCTGCAGGAAGCCCATCAGCGCGGTCCAGAAACCAGCCGATACCCAGCAGAACAGGATGGCAAACAGGAACAGGATGCCAGTCTGCAGAATATACGGCAGGATCAGCTCCACCGACTGCAGCCAGTTCTGGTTAAACAGCTCGACCGGATCGAGCAGCGTCCAGCCCTGATACGGCAGAATGGTTTTCATGTACCAGGTGGCGACCACGGTCTGCAGAATGGTCAGAATCAGCAGCACGTAGCGACGCATGGAACCTACGTGGCGCCATTTGTCTTCCGCTTTCTGCTCTTCCACCGTGGCATAGCGTGGGTTGCCTTTCTGCCCGCGCAGGGAATCCCAGGCGCGCGCGATCGGGTTAGTCCGCCAGGCTTCCGGGAACATCAGCGAACGCTTCACTGGCGGCATCGCCTTCAGCGTGGTGCGGTCGAGATAATCTTTACTTAGCTGCTGGCCATCGGCGAGCGAATCCGGCCACGCCATGGATACGCGCGACGAGACCGATTTCAGCGGCGCATCGTCCGGCCGTTCGCTGGCGGCGATATCCTGCCCCAGCGCGCTGTGAATGGCATGAAACGCCTGCGCATTCTGCAGCGAGGCGCTGAGCGTGGCGCGTGCTGCCGCATCAAGCGGCAGCGCCTCCACGTAAGATTGAGGTAAATAAGTCGATTTATTCATTGGCAGGTAACTGATAGCTCCAGGTTTCCGTCAATGTCTTGTCGCCGCTCACCAGCGCCGCACGCATTTCGGTCGGCTGCTTGTTGTCTTTGACGCGCAGACGCAGCACCAGACGCCAGCCTTTGGTGACCGGGTTGTAGCGTACGCTCTGCTCGACCACGTCGGCGTTGTTACCGACGCTGACCTGCGGTGCCACCTGGGTGTTTTCCGGCAGCTTGCTCATCGCTTTACCGACAAAGTCCACGGTAAAGGCGATGGAACCATCCGGCTGACGCACCAGATTAGACTGCTTCACATCGCCCGCAGAACGCAGCGTGTCTTTCACCCAGGCTACATCGTCCTGATGCAGCTGGTTTTCATCACGCGTAAAGTGCAGACGATATTTGAAGTTCATCTCTTTGCCTGGCTCTGGCAGGCTCTCCGGCGTCCAGAAGGCCACGATGTTATCGTTGGTTTCATCTGCCGTCGGGATCTCCACCAGCTCTACGCGGCCTTTGCCCCAGTCGCCCTGCGGCTCAACCCAGCCGCTTGGACGCAGATCATAGCGGTCGTCCAGGTCCTGGTAATGGCTGAAGTCACGGCCACGCTGCAGCAGACCGAAGCCTTTCGGGTTTTCGATGGTAAAGGTGCTGACCGCCAGGTGTTTCGGGTTATTGAGCGGACGCCAGATCCACTCGCCATTTCCGGCGTGAATCGACAGGCCGTTCGAATCATGCAGCTCCTGACGGAAGTTGCTGACCGGCGACGGCTGGTTAGCGCCAAACAGGAACATACTGGTGAGTGGGGCTACGCCGAGTTTGCCGACGTTGTCACGCAGATACACTTTAGACTGCACGTCCACGGTGGACTCTTTGCCCGGCTGGATCACAAAGCGATAGGCACCGGCGGCGCGCGGAGAATCCAGCAGCGCATAAATCACCAGCTGTTTATCCTGCGGCTTCGGCCGCTCGATCCAGAACTCTTTAAAGCGCGGGAACTCCTCACCGGAAGGCAGCGCGGTATCAATCGCCAGACCACGCGCCGACAGGCCATACACCTGGCCTTCGCCAATCACGCGGAAATAGCTGGCACCCAGGAAGCTGGTAATCTCATCGTCTTTACCCTTTTTATTTAAAGGATACAGCACCTTGAAACCGGCAAAACCGAGGTTTTTCACCGCATCGGCATCGTGTTTCACGTTGCCGAAATTGAAGTAGTCAGGGTTATATTTGATTTCACGTACCGAAGACGCGGTGACTTCATTGATTTTCACCGGCGTGTCGAAATACATGCCCTGATGATAGAACTCGAGCTTAAACGGCGTGCGCAGTTTGCCCCAGTATGCTTTGTCGTGGTTAAACTGGATCTGCTGATAGTCAGCAAACTTCATTTCACGAAACTGAGAGGGTAAATTGCTTTTTGGCGCTTCAAAACCTTTCCCTGCCAGCGCCTTAGCTTGCTTTGCCACATCATCAATGTTGAACGCCCAGCTATTGTTGGCGTACAACGCCAGCAGAACTGCTGCGCCTACCCAGCGCATCTTCACCAGCCCGCCATTATTCTTCACTTTAGTCAGCACATCCCCCCCTTTCGTGTGCTTAGATCAAACCCATTTATCTTAAAGGATTATTCGGTTTTCCGACAGCTTATGTAAAAGATTGTTCCCCTGATTCGTAAGCCGAAAGTGTACTTTTCGGATAATTAAACCCGGAAGATTAAGAAACAGATTCACCTGATAGTATACGCTGTTTACAGCCGGTAGAATTTCGTCCGGCATAATCCGGTTTCAGGGTGAAACCGGCAAGTAAACTGACAAACCGGAAGCTTATGAGTTCAGCCAAACCCGAACGTGAATATTTCCTCGACTCGATTCGAGCGTATTTAATGCTGCTGGGCGTGCCTTTCCACGTCTCGCTGATTTACTCGACCCAACGCTGGTCGGTTAACAGCCAGGACGCCTCACTGTGGCTGACGGTGCTGAATGATTTTATTCACGCCTTCCGCATGCAGGTGTTCTTTGTTATTTCAGGTTATTTCTCATATATGCTCTATCTGCGCTATCAGCCCAACCGCTGGCTGAAGGTGCGGCTGGAGCGCGTCGGCATTCCGCTGTTAACTGCGGTGCCGCTCATTACCCTGCCACAGTTTTTTATGCTGAAAAATCTCACCAGCAAAGTCGGCGACTGGGCAAACTTCTCGCTGTATGACAAGTACAACGCGCTGATGTGGGATCTGATTTCGCACCTGTGGTTTTTACTGGTACTGGTGATTCTCACCGCGTTTGGCATGCTGAGCTTCCGCTGGCTGCGCGATCAGCAGCGCCGCATCGATTATCAGCAGGTTGGCTGGGGCAAGCTGACGCTGGCCCTGCTGGCCTATGCGCTGGTGTGGTGCGCCTTCCGCCGGCTGATTTTCCACTTTGCTCCCGCGCTGTTAATGGATGGCCTGTTCAGCATTGCGGTAATGCAGTCGCTGTTCTTCCTGCCGTTCTTTATGCTGGGTGCGCTGAGCTGGAAACATCAGGCGCTGAAAGCGCTGTTTGTGCGTTTTAATCCGGTGATGTGCTTTGGTGCCATTGCGGTGTTTATCGCGTACAGCCTGAATCAGCGCTACAGCAGCGGTGAAGGCTGGCTGTACGAGCTTGATGCCATCATTTCTACGCTGATGGGCTTGTGTATGCTGAACGTCTGCTTTAGCTTCGGCCACAAGCTGCTGAACAGCCACTCGCCGCGCATCATGTATCTGGTGAACGCGTCGCTGTTTATTTATCTGGTGCACCATCCGCTGACCATCCTGTACGGCATCTACGTTACGCCACACATCAGCAGTAATACGCTGGGCTTCTTTGTCGGACTGCTGATGGTGTTTGGCGTTGCCTTTGCCCTGTACGAGATTCATCTGCGTATCCCGCTGCTGCGCTTTTTGTTCTCCGGCAAGCCGCAGCGCAAACCAGAGACCTCCGCGCAGACGTAACGGCGTGCTTACCCGCCGGGCTGCGCGCGGTGCAGCCCGGCTATAGCAGCCACTCCACCGGCAGACGCCATACCAGCCGCACCAGCAAACGCTGCAACAGTGTGCACTGCGGCTCGTGCTTATGCACCACTTCCCGCGCTTCGCCGCTGTACTCCACCCAGTTAACGCGGCCCCACTTATCCAGTCGCAGTGCCCAGGCGCGGTCGCGCATGCCGCTGCTGAAGCGCTGATGGGTCTGCTGCGCCAGCGCTTCGCTCTCAATCACCAGCCCCATCTCCGTATTCAGCACCGCCGAACGCGGATCGAAATTAAACGAGCCAATAAACACTTTGCGGTTATCGACGGTGAAAGTCTTGGCGTGCAGGCTGGAGCCGGAATTCCCGGTCAGACCGCGATCGTGCGGGGCATCCGCGGCATTGGCCTGCGGCTTCAGTTCGTAGAGCGCAATGCCGTGACGCAGCAGCTTCTTGCGCCAGCGCGCATAGCCGGCGTGAACCACGGTGACATCATTGGCGGCCAGCGAGTTAGTTAAGATGGCGATCTTAACGCCCCGCCGCTTCAGCGCCAGCAGCTGCGCCACGCCGGCACGGGTCGGGACAAAATAGGCCGAGATGATATCGAACTGCTGCTGCGGCGTGCCGATCACCTCCAGCATGCGCTGCGGCAGCAAAGAGGAGCGCTTCGCTTTGCCCAGCCCTTTGCGCGGATCGTCACTTAACAGCCGCGTGTGTGCCCAGGTCATGCTCAACGAGCCCTGCTCCAGCTGGCTGACAAACGAAGATTTCTCCAGCCGCGCCAGATAGCGCTGCACCGCCTCGCTCTGCTGCCACTCCGGCGGTAAACGCACCGCTTCATGCGGCGGTGCGCCGGTGTCCACGACGCTGCGCAATGGCGATACCGCTTTGCTGTGCCAGTAGCGGGCAAAATCTTCCGCCACTTCATCTACCGCCGGTCCCAGCGCCAGCACGTCGAGATCGGTAAACAGCGGCTCATTGCCGGTGCCAAAATATTCGTCGCCGATGTTACGGCCACCCACCAGCGTTACCGCGCCGTCCACGGTCAGGCTTTTGTTGTGCATCCGGCGATTCAGGCGTGCGAAGTCAGTCAGATAGCCCAGCGCGCGCAGGGTTCGAAACGAGAAGGGATTAAACAGCCGCACGGCGATATTCGGATGCCGATCGAGTTCGGCCAGCGTTTCATCCAGCCCGGGCGTATTATTGTCATCCAGCAACAGGCGCACCTGCACGCCGCGCTCCGCCGCATCCAGCAACGCGCTGAACAGCAGGCGTCCCGACATGTCGTTGTGCCAGATGTAATACTGGACGTCGATGGTGTGCTGCGCCATGCCCATCAGCAGATAGCGTGCCGCAAACGCATCCAGCCCATCGTTCAGCGGATGAATGCCGCTCAGTCCCGGATGACGGGCACATTGCTGTTGCGCATGTTCTCTCAGCCCGTCGCCCGGCCGTTCGCGTGAGGAACGCAGTGCCGCTTCGCTCATACTCAATCCCTGCTTACCCTGAAGCTGTTATTGTTGGTATCACCGCACGTAAAGGCAATCAGAGCCGTCTACTTCCGCGTCGGGTGCGGCGTTAATTTAGTCTAGACTTAGCCAGGCGTTCTGCATCCGGCGTTCTTCGTGAGGAGAAGATCATGACTCAGCTATCCCCGCGCCATCAGCCCCGGCTATTTCGCAGCTTTTTTCAGGGCAGCTTCCCCTGCTCTACCGCCTGCCGCAGCGGCGGGCGACGACTGGATATGGTCATCAGCAGCGGCCACGACATGCTGCTGGAGAAAGATTACGCCGCGCTGGCGCAGGAGGGATTGCGCACCGCGCGCGACGGCGCCCGCTGGCACCTGATTGAAGCCACACCAGGTGAATACGACTGGCGCACCTTTCTGCCGATGATTCACGCGGCGGCGCGCCATGATTTACAAATCATCTGGGAGCTGGCGCACTTTGGCTACCCCGATCATCTCGATATCTGGAAGCCGGCGTTTGTGGAGCACTTTGGCCGCTTCGCACGCGCCATGGCTGAGCTGATGCGGGATGAGGGCGTGGAGCAGCCGTTCTTTACGCCCATCAACCAGATATCCTTCTGGTCCTGGGCCGGCGCCGATGTCTCGTGGCTCGATCCCTACGCCAGCGCGCGCGGTCGCGAACTGAAACGTCAGCTGGTGCGCGCCTCGCTGGCGGCCATGCACGCCATTCGCGACGTCTATCCGGATGCCCGCTTCGTGCTGACCGACCCGCTGGTGCAGATCGCCGCCGATCCGCATAACCCCGACAGCAAACCTTATGCCGACAGCCAGCATCAGGCGCAGTTTGAAGCCTGGGACTGGCTGGCAGGACGCGATGCGCCGGAGCTGGGTGGTCAGCCCGATTTTCTCGACATCCTGGGGCTGAACTATTATCCCGACAACCACTGGTTCTTCTCCGGCGACACCATTCCGCCCGACCACCCGCAGCGTCAGCCGCTGCACCGGCTGCTGATGCAGTGCTGGCAGCGTTATCAGCGCCCGCTGCTGCTGGCGGAAACCGGCGCGGAAGGCGACGCGCGCGCGCCCTGGCTGCGGCATGTCAGTGATGAAGCGCGGCTGGCCTTAGCGCAGGGCGTGGCGCTGGAAGGCATTTCGCTCTATCCGGTGGTGGAGTATCCGGCGTGGGCCGACGATCGGCGCTCGCCTGGCGCGCTGTTTGGTCTGGGCGATCCCAATGGCAATCGCACCCTGCATGAAGCGCTGGCGCTGGAGTTACGCAGTCAGCAGATTAAATGGCGCACCCAGGATTAAGAGTGCTGCACCGGGCTGGCGGTTTTGGGCGGGCAGGTTTGTACATCCAGTGACGGATCGGCTGGATGGCGCACGTCCGTCAGCCAGGTCATGGTGAAAAGGAACACTACGCCGATCAGGCAGGCGGAAAGCAGTCCAATGATGGCGATCAGTTTGTCATCCCGGGATTCCATCGACATCTCCTTGCGGGCGTCCGTAGTCGGTTGCTGGCCTCAGCTCATCCATAATGTAAGCATCAGGACGAAGATTATAAGGGTAACCGAGGTCACTGCAAGTACCACAATGGCGAAGTGCGCATCATCCAGCGGTTGCCGTAAAGGTTCGTCGTGATCGTCAGGTGGCGCGGGTGAACTCATGATGACTCAACAGGAAAGAGGCGTTTTTCAGCGGGATTGCCGCACAGAGTGTAATGGAATAGCGGCCAACGTACAGCACTATTTCTGTCGGAAAAGACCACGGAGCGTCACTACGCCCCGTGGTGGCCGCTTAGAAATCGTAGCTCATGCTGATTTTCAGCGTGCGCGGGTCGCCCTGCGCGAGATAGGTGCCGGTGTCATCAACGTTTGACCAGTACTTCTCATTGGTGACGTTTTCGACCGCCACGCGCCACACCAGATCGTTCTGATTCACCTTCATGCGGTAACGCATACCAAGATCCAGCGTGGTATAGCTGTCCAGCTTGAGGGTGTTGGCCGAGTTGGCGTACTGAGCACCGCTGTGGTTGAGCAGCGCCGTGGCCGTCAGACCCTCCACCGGCTTGATGTCATACTCCGCGCCCAGCACGTAGGTGTAGCGCGGCACGCCGATCGCCTGTTTGCCATCGTAAGTGCCGCCGGCGGTTTTCTTCATCACCGGATCGATCCAGGTGGCGCTGGCGTTGAGGCGCAGGCCCAGCACCGGCTCACCAAACACGTTGGCTTCCACGCCGCGATGGCGCTGCTCGCCATCCATGACGTAGACATTGTCACTGTTGATCAGGCCGGACGGTTTCTGGATTTCGAACAGCCCCAGCGAGCCGCCGATGCGGCCGAAATCGGTTTTAACACCGATCTCATTCTGCTTCGAGTGCGCCACACCGGTCACGGTGCCATAGTTGACGGCGTCTTTAGGGGCCACTTCACCAGGCTGCAGCGCTTCCGTATGGTTGGTGTACAGCGCCACTTCTTTCCATGGCTTGTAAACCACGCCGTACGTTGGCATCCAGCGGTCGTTGGTGAAGCGCGAATCAACGCTTTCCGCGCCGGTGTTGTAGTTATAGCTGCGCACCACCACTTTCTGATGGCGAGCACCAACGGTCACCAGCAGCGTATCGTCCAGTAATCCGAGCGTATCGCTCAGCAGATAGCCCTGGGTGCGGGTGCGCGACGTGGTGAGCGGATCGGAGAACTTGCCGCCGGCGAAGGTGGCCGCCGGTTCCGCCACGTCACCGCTGTGGTAGATATTAAACGGCGTGCCCACCAGCGACATGTCGTAGGCATTTTTCGCATTGGTGGTCAGCGCCGAGTAACCCACGTTGACTTTATGGCTGACAAAACCGGTGTGGAACTCACCGCGCAGCCCCACCATACCGCTCATGTTGTCCTGAATACGGTTGGAGTAGAAGCTACTGATGGTACCGTCACCGTTGCTGTTGGTAATGGTCGGCGCGCCGTAGTTGCCGGTTTCATGAGCGTGCTGTGCGCCGAGACCGGCATAGGCCGTCCAGCTGTCGGTAATATCGTATTCTGCTTTGGCGATACCGAATTCAGATTCCATATCGCTGTACACCCATTTCTGGCTGTAGTTGTGCGAATTTGACGGCACCGCCGGGATCACCCCGGCGCTGGCGAATTTCACGCCCTGTAAGCCGTCATGGAAGGTTTTCTTCTGATAGCCGACGTCCAGCGAGGTGCGCAGCCGGTCGCCGCGATAATCAAGACCGACCGAGGCCGCCGTGGTGCGTTTTTTCTCGCCGTCAACGCCGGTTTCACCCTCGCGATGCACGGCATTAACCCGCACGCCAAACTGATTGTTATCGCCAAAGCGACGCCCCACGTCCAGCGTTCCACCAACCTGAGACGAGGAGGTGTAATCGAGGCCCACGCGATTGATCGGCGTATCTTCGGCATGTTTCGGCTCGAGGTTAATCATACCGCCGACGCCGGAACTGGCTGCGCCGTTAACCAGACTGTTGGCGCCTTTGAAGATCTCCACACGATCGATCAGCGAAGCGTCCATCACCTGGCGCGGCACCACGCCCGGCAGACCGCCGAAGGTCATATCATCGCCGTCGAGAGTGAAACCCCGAATGCGGTAAGTTTCAGCAAAATTGCCGTAACCTTTGACGTTCTGCACGCCCGCATCGTTGCGCACCACATCGGCGATGGTTTGCGCTTGCTGGTCCTGAATCATTTTTGCCGTATAGCCGATGACGTTGAACGGCACGTCCATGGCGTTTTGCTCGCCCAGCATGCCGAGGCGACCGCCGTGGGCAATCTGGCCATCGAGAAAGGCCGGTACTAAGTCGTTGCCGCCGGGTTTGAATTCACTCTGCGGCGTGGCGGTGACGGTCAGCGTCTGCTGTTCGTTAGCGCCCTGAGGTGCGTTACTGGTGTTAGTGGTAGCAGCCATCACTGGCAAACAACCGGCGCTGACCAGCATGGCCAGCAGCGTCGGTTTCATTCCGGGATTGAAAGGCGTTCTGCGCATGGTTATCCCCTGATGTAAATTATACTGAGAATCATTATTATTGCGGTTTGCGATTATGCGCAGCGTACAGCTAAATGCAAGCGAAATCCGGCGGTGTATCACCGCCAGAGGCATCATCGGGGAGGAAGATTCCCGCCGGGCGACGGGAATGAGGGGTAAACGGAGAGACTCAGGCGTCGCGCCAGCGTTTAAACACCAGCGAGGTGTTGATACCGCCAAAAGCAAAGTTGTTTGACTGAACGTAATCGGTCTGTAGCTGCCGGGGCGCGCCAGTGATGTAATCCAGCTCACCGCATTCGGCGGCGGGCTGCGTCAAATTCAGCGTGGGCGCAAACCAGCCCTCACGCATCATCTCAATACTCATCCACGCTTCCAGCGCGCCGCAGGCACCCAGCGTGTGACCGAAATAGCTTTTCAGCGAAGAGATGGGTGTACGATTGCCAAAAATTGCTGCCGTCGCCTGGCTTTCGGCAATATCGCCGCGATCGGTGGCGGTACCGTGTGCGTTAATGTAACCAATCTGCGCTGCCGTCACCCCTGCGCTGTCCAGCGCGCGCTGAATACAAATCTGCATGGTTTCACGCTGCGGCTGAGTGATATGGGCCGCGTCACAGTTAGTGTGAAAACCGACCAGCTCCGCATAGATGGTCGCGCCGCGCGCCTGCGCATGTGCCAGCGATTCCAGAATCAGCGTGCCCGCCCCTTCGCCAATCACCAGACCGTCGCGCTGTTGATCGAACGGTGCCGGCGAAGTGTGCGGCGCGTCGTTACGCTGGCTGGTGGCAAACAGCGTATCAAACACGGCGGCTTCCGAGGGGCACAGCTCCTCTGCCCCGCCCGCGACCATCACGGTCTGATAGCCATGGCGAATGGCTTCCCACGCGTAGCCAATCGCCTGGCTGCCGGAAGTGCAGGCGCTGGACGTGGGGATCACGCGACCGCGCAGACCAAAAAACAGTCCGGCGTTAACCGCAGTGGTATGCGGCATCATCTGCACGTAGGTGGTGCCGGTGATGTTGTTGGTGTGCTTTTCCGTCAGCATGGTGGCGAATTCGCTCACCGGACCGGTGCTGCCGGTCGAAGACCCATAGGCGATGCCGGTTTCACCACTGGTCAGCACCGGATGGTCAATCAGGCCGGCCTGCTCCAGCGCCAGCTCGGTGGCACGCGTCGCCAGCAGTGAGACGCGGCCCATGGCGCGGATGCGTTTACGCGTGTAGTGCGGCGGCAGCGTGAAGTCATCGATCGGCGCGCCCAGCAGCGTGTGCAGCCCATCATAGACTTGCCACTCCGGCATTTTACGTACCGCATTCTGGCCTTGTTTAATGCGCTGCGCCACCGCGCTCCAGCTCTCACCGAAAGCGGTGACGCCGCCCATACCGGTAACCACTACCCGCTGCATCACAACATTCCTCCGTTGATGGAAATCACCTGCCGCGTAACGTAGCCAGCGATATCCGACATCAGATAGCTGGCCAGGCCAGCGACTTCGTCTGCCGCGCCCATACGTTTCATCGGAATGATTTTCAGCGCTTCGTCGATTACCTGTGGCTCAAGATCGGTCATGCCGGTATCGATCAAACCTGGCGCGATACAGTTAACGGTGATTTTGCGTTTCGCCAGTTCAATCGCCAGCGCTTTCGTGGCGCCGATGATGCCGGCCTTGGCCGCGCTATAGTTGACCTGCCCGCGGTTGCCCATCATGCCAGATACCGAAGAGAGGGTAATGATGCGTCCGCCCTGGCGCAGGCCGATCATCGGCATGACGCAGGGATGAATCACGTTGTAGAAACTGTCGAGGTTGGTGTGGATCACGCTGTCCCATTCATCTTCGGTGAGCGCCGGAAAAGCGCCGTCGCGGGTAATGCCCGCATTGCTGATCACACCATAATAAGCCCCGTGCGCGGCGATATCCTGCTCCAGCGCGTTACGCGTGGCTTCCCGCTGTGCCACGTCAAACTGCAGCGTGCGGCCGCGGCCGCCTGCGGCAACGATCTGCGCCAGCGTCTGCTGCGCACCGGCGGCGTCGCGGTGGTAATGCACCACAATATCAAATCCGTCGGCGGCCAGACGTAAAGCCATGGCACGGCCAATACCTTTACTGGCCCCGGTTACTAATACGCTGCGGGTCATCACTCGGTTCCTTGTTGCGCTAATCGGGTTAATTCGTCGTCGTCGGGCTGGTAGGTGTTCAGTCGTCCGCTGGCCAGCAGGCTGGTGCCGCAGCGGATCTCGCCCTCAAAACTGCCCAGCTTGTCATCGCGCATCAGCAGGTGCATCTCAATCTGCAACTCACTGTGTGCCGCGAAGGTGGGCGCACTGGCACGATAGCCGCGCCCGCCCAGCAGCATGCCGGGGCGGATGTCACTGGCGCCGCGCTGGCGGGCATGAAAGCCGGACCAGACGCCCACGGTCTGCGCCATGATCTCGACGCCAAACCACGCCGGCAGCTCGCCCTGCGGCGTGAGAAACGGTGCCAGCACGCCGTGCGGGCTCACCGTGACCGCACAGACAACGCTGTCTGGCGTGACGTCAAGCACGCGCTCAAGCAGCAGCAGCGGCGCGCGGTGCGGCAGGTAATCGCCCACCGGCAAAAAATCATTCATGCGAAGATCCTACAATCAGGCAGGTATTGTTCCCGCCAAAGGCAAATGAGTTGGAGGCAATCACCGGGCGCGCCAGCGGCTGTGCCACAGTCAGCAGTCCACAGGGCGGCAGCGTACTATCCTGCGTCGCGTGCGAAAAATCCTGCGGCGGTAGCGACAACTGTTGCTGGATAATCAGGGCCGCCAGCGCGGCTTCGGTGGCGCCTGCTGCGCCCAGCGTGTGGCCGGTGAGGTGCTTAGTGGAACTGCACGGCACGGCGTCACCGAACAGACGGTGAATCACCGCCGCTTCAACCTGATCGTTGAGCGGCGTGGCGGTACCGTGCAGATTGATATAGCCCACCTCGTGCGGCTGCAAACCGGCCTGCTGCAGCGCCATGCGCATGGCGGCTTCCGCGCCCACGCCCTGCGGATGCGGCGCTGACATG
The DNA here is from genome assembly GCF_059730935.1 of Type-C symbiont of Plautia stali. Lineage (NCBI taxonomy): Bacteria > Pseudomonadati > Pseudomonadota > Gammaproteobacteria > Enterobacterales > Enterobacteriaceae > Type-C symbiont of Plautia stali. Next base: position 2,578,669 of record NZ_AP035923.1, read on the forward strand.
TGCCAGGCATCTGACGATTCACCGCAGCCCAGCAGCGCCAGTGGCTGTGGCTCGCGCGTCAGCAGCAGCAGCGCCGCTGCTTCGCCAATCGAAATTCCGTCGCGCCCGGCGCTGAACGGTGCGCAGTGATGTTCCGACAGCGAATCAAGGCTGGCAAAGCCGTTAATCGGCATGCGGCTGAGCGAGTCCGCACCGCCCACCAGTGCTACGTCGGCCAGACCGGCAGCAATCAGCCGCGCCCCGCTGATGATGGCGCGCGCGCTGGAGGAGCAGGCCGTAGAAATCGTGTACGCCGGGCCATCCAGCTGCAGATAGTGCGCCAGAAAGCGCGACGGATCGCCCAGTTCCTGCATCCGGTAGTCATAACCGGCATGGCCGCCGTCCGTCTGCCGATCGCCCTCATCCACGCCGGAAGTACTGGTGCCCAGCACGATGGCCACGCGGGCGCGACCATAGCGCGTAATCGCCTCATCCAGCGCCGGCTGACACTGCTGCAGCGCCGCCAGCAGCAAACGATTGTTGCGCGTATCATGCGCCGCCAGTGCAGCCGGTACCGGCGGCAGCGCGCCCGGCACTTCACCCAGCCAGCAGCGCTTGCCCTGCGCTAACCAGCCGTCACGCGGCTGCATGCCGGGCGCTGTGCCCTGCTGTAGCTGGGCGGCAATCTGCGCCAGGCTGCTGCCCAGCGCATTGACCATGCCAAAAGCCGACAGGTAAATCATGAGGAGGCGTCCAGATGCTGGATGTGAATCTGATAGCCAAAGGCGCGCTGATCGACGCTAATCGGCTCACGCTGTTCCCCGCGCTGCAGATAATGAATCTGGCTGATCAGCTGGCCGGAAGCATCGCGCAATTCGCGCCGGTCGCCCACATCGCGCAGCGTCCAGCCGGACGGCAATTGCGGCTGCCACGCGCTGACCGGCCAGTAGCTCAGCATAATATCGGCCAGCACCTGGCTGGCTGGCGGCAGGTCGGGCAGCGCCATCATCTGCTGGGTATGAATCCCCTGTTGATCGTAAGTGACGCGGAATAGCCGGATGCCAAGCGACGACAGCCCGGCCAGCGAGATCTGCTGCGCATCCGCGCTGAGCAGCACCAGCAATGACTGGGTTTTGCCCTTCACGCGCCCGGTCAGCAACTGCTGCTGCTGAAAGCCGGGTGAGATGCCCGGTGCCGGCAGCGTGACGCGCACGCCAGGTTTGAGCCAGGCCGTGGGCCGGCTGGACTCGTCATGGTGAGACGCACATCCGCTCAGCAGCAGGCTGAGCGCCAGCAGTAACGCACCCATTCTCATCGTGATTTCCTTTTTCCGCCCGCCAGCGCCAGCGGCGCCAGTAAAAATGCACAAAAAATTCCGCTGCACAGCACGGTACCAAAGCTGCTGATAGCGCTGGTACTGCTGAATACCAGCATGCCCAGCGTCAGCAGCGTGGTCATCATCGCCAGCGTCACCGCCAGCATCGATGTCAGCGGCGTGCCGCGTGGATTACTGAAAAACAGCGTGTAATTGATGCCAATGCCCAGCACCAGAATCAGCGCCAGCAGCGCAAACAGATTCAGACTGGCCCCCAGCCAGCCGAGCGTGGCCAGCGCGGCCGCCAGCGACAGCCATGACGGCAGCGCGCTGCGTAGCCCGGCTTTGAGGCCAAGGCGCAGGGTGTAGCTGACGGTGATCAGCAGCAGCGCCAGCGCCAGCAGGCCGCTTAGCAGCGTGCGCCAGAAGCCAAACAGCTCATCGTAACGGGCCTTGCGATCAACCCAGCTCACGCCTGCCTGCGCTGTCGCCAGCTTTTGCAGCGCGGCACTGTTCTGCACGCCGCTCACCGGGACCAGCACGCTGCTGCGTCCGTCAGGCAGCGACAGCCACAGCAGCCGCCAGCCTTCACTCAGCGGACTCGCCAGCCACGCCTGCACGCTGACCGGCATCGGCTGCAGACTGGCCTGCGCCAGATGGATACCGGCCTGTTGCAGACGCGCCATGATGGTCGGGGCCGCCTGCTGTAACAGCGCGACATCCTGCTGCTGCTGTTCCAGCGTGCTGAGCGGCAGCAGGCGATAGCTCGCCAGCCAGCCCTGCTGCTGCGCGCGCTGCAGTTCGGGCGCCAGCGCATTAAGCCGCTGCAACACCTGCTGCTCGTTATCACCCCAGACCACAAACCAGGTTTGATCGGCCTGCTGCCCGGTGAGCTGCGCCAGCTGGCGATCCTGCGCCAGCAGCTGCGCCGGCGCGCTCTGCAGATGAGCAATATTATCGTCGACGCGCAGCTGTAAGATGCCGCTCAGCGCGTATAGGGCCACCAGCAGCGGTAACCCGACGCGCAGCCCGCGCTGGCGGCGCCACGCGGCCAGCCAGCGCGCCAGCCACACCATCATCGGCACCGGTCGCACCGGCAGGCCGCGCACCAGCCACGGATAGAAACAGATCACCGTCAGGCACGAGGCGCTCAGGCCGCTGGCGGCGAATACCGCCAGCTGGCGCAGCCCGGGAAACGGTGCCAGCAGCATCAGCAGCCAGGCGATCGCCGTGGTGCCCAGCGCCAGCAGCAGCGTACCGCGCACTTTATGCAGACTCTGCCACGGTGTGGCGTGCTCACCGTGCACCATGCGTTCCGTCAGGTAGTACAGCGTATAATCGGCCGAGATGCCGACAATACTGAGACTCATCACCAGCGTGGTGAGATGCAGCTCACCAAAAAACAGCAGCGTGAACACGGTGCCGGCCATCGCCCCGATGGCCACCGACAGCGCGCTCAGCGCCAGCGGCCGCAGTGAGCGAAACACCAGCCACACCAGCAGCAGCAAACCGCCCAGCGTCACGCTGCCCAGCGTGGCAACATCATGCTGCGCGCGCTGGCTGGCATCGTCGCTGAACAGCACCGTGCCGCGCGTCAGCAGCTGCGCCTGCGGCCAGCGCTGTTTCAACTGCTGCTCAAGCTGATGCAGCGCGCTGACCAGCTGATGGCTCTGCGCCATGCTGAAGGCGTTATGTACCAGTTCGCCGTGCAGAAAATACCAGCGGCGCTGCTGCGCATCGCTGACCGTCAGCCAGCCGTTGTGCAGCACCATTTTGCTGGCGTTCTGCTGCAGCGCCAGCTGCGCGCCACGCACCAGCAGCAGCGGGTCACCGGCAAGCTCTTTGCTGCTCACCCCGGCAAACGCCGAAAACAGCTGCGCCAGAATCCAGTCGGCCTGCGCGCCGCCGCCGTGCTGCAGTCGCGCACGCGTCAGCGGATCGATCAACCCGTTGCGATGCTGATAAGCAAAGCTTCCCCAGCGCTGCAGCTGATCATCATCCAGCGCGCCGCTGACCTCACTGAGCATCGGCAGTGCCCGGAGCTGCGCCTGCCACCACGCAGCGGCGGCGTCACCGTCCGCACCGGGCGCACTCACCAGCCACACCAGCTGGCGGTCGAGCCGCTGCATAAAGCCCTGCTGAATCTCTGCCGGTGCCTGGCCAAGATTCTGCTGCGGCAGCAGAGCCAGCACGCTGCTGTTAATGTGGCTGCGCGGCAGTAACCAGGCCAGCGCCAGCATCAGCATCAGACAGACGGCCAGCCACGCGCGCGCGGCAAAAATCTCACTGCGCTGCGGCAAAACGGGCTCGCTCTTCATCAGTCAGTTGGCCGGGCTGCGTACGGGTATCGCTCAGAGTGATTTCCGTTTTATCGCCCTGGCGGTCATCCAGCGTAATGCGGTTGAGATACGCCGCGCCCTGCAGATCGATGCGGTTGAAGATCTTATTCAGCGGTGCCGCTTTCGGCGTCAGGCTCAGCTGCCAGCCGTCGCCACCATCATCGCGGAAATCGAGCACAAAATTCTCGCGCAGTACCTGCTCATCCGCCTGGAACAGCGCGCGCAGCAGATGGTTAAACTGGAACATTTGCGGATTGCTGTCTGCGGTGATCACCTGCGGCGGCTGGCCGCTCATGCTTTGCACCATGCGGTGATCATCCAGAATCAGCGTCATCGGAAACGGTGTCGCCTGGTGCCACCACAGCCCCTGCTGCTGAGCAATCAACAGCTGGCCGCGCGACACCAGCGGCTGCGCCATTCCAGCGATGCTGCGTACCTGAACAAAGCTGGCGCGAATCACCGGCTGGCTGGCAAAGCGCTGCTGTAGCTGTTCCAGCGTCACCGCGCTGGCGCTGGCGCTGAGCAGCGTCAGCAGCAGGCAGACCAGACGAATCATGATGACACCCCCAAACGCTGCAGCAGAATATCCGGCGAGACAAAGCACATCTCCTGCGTGCTGGCGCTGACCGCCACCTGCAGCGTGTGCGCTTTGGTGGTCACCTGCCCGGCAGCGTTACGGATGACATAATCGATGCGCAGCCGGTTCTCATATTCGCTGATGCTGGCTTCAACACGAATGGCCTCTTCACAGCGCAGCGGCAGGCGGTATTTAACCCGGGTATCGACCACCGGCCAGACGTAGCCGCTGGCGCTCATCTCTGCATAGCTGTAGTTGATACTGCGCAGCAGCGCTTCACGCGCCACTTCGAAGTAGCGGAAATAGTTGCCGTGCCACACCACGCCCATCGGATCGCAGTCATGAAACGAGACCACCCGTTCAATCTCCGCGCGCCAGCTTGCGTCACGCATCGCGTTGCTCCTCTTCGGGCAGAGCCCAGAAATCGTAAAAGTTAAACCAGTCCAGCGGTGCCAGCAGGGCATGATGCTGCAGGCGCGCAGCATAGCGATCGACCGCCGCCTGCAGCGCCTGCTGTCGCCCATTGCGCGGCAGCGGTAAAGGATCGGCAAAGGCCTCGCAGTGCACGCGCAGTTTGCCCTGCTGGCGCAGCGCGAACATCAGCAGCACCGGACAACGCAGCGCCGCCGCCAGCACAAAGGGTCCCTGCGGGAACGGTGCCGGTTGGCCCATGAATTCACTCCACACCACGCGCCGTTCGCCGCCGCGCTGACGCTGCACGGCGGTGCGGTCGCCAACAATGGCCACCCACTCACCTGCATCCAGCTTTTGCTGCAGTAAAATTGCGGTGTCCGGGCCGATATCACTGACCGGCAGCAGATTGACGCCCGCCTGCGGCGCAATGCTCTCCAGCACCGCGCGGAAGCGCTGGGCGTTGTCGGTGAACACCAGCGCGTTGATCACCAGACCGCTGACCTGCTTCGCCATCGCCCGGCAGGCTTCGATATCGCCCAGATGCGAGGCGAGAATCAGCTGACCTTTGCCTTCAGCGGCGCGAATCACCGTTTCCGCACCGGGCGCGAAGTCGATATCGCGTCCCCATTGCAGGTCACCGCGCCAGCTGGCGACTTTATCCAGCATGCTGTTGCCAAAACGCAGGAAGTGGCGATAGCTGCTGAGCGGCTGCGGCAGCGCAATCTGCTGTTGATGCGCCACGGCCTGTACGCGCGTCAGCCACTGCTGCGACGCCGCCCGCGCCGCGCGACCGCTGAGCCAGTACACCGCCACCACCGGCCACAGCAGCAGAATAAACGGCAGGCGGCCGGCACGCTGGTACAGCCACAGCATAAAGCGCAGCCCCCACTGGCCGCGGCGCTCTGGCGTCGCTGCCCAGTGCGCCTGCTGACGCCGGCGGGATAGCAGTTGCGGGATGCGTGGCAGCATGCCAAAGAACAGGCGGGTGTGCATCCACGAGATACGCAGGTTGTCGTGCAGCGCGTCAAAGTGTGAGACGCCGCTCGGCGGATAGGTCACGCGCGTGCGGATAAACCGGCTCGGCGTGCCCTGCCAGTAGAGGCGCACCATGATCTCGGTGTCAAAATCCATGCGCTGGCCAATAGCGCGGCGATCGCACAGCTCAAGCGAGGCTGCCAGCGGATAGACGCGGAAACCGCACATGCTGTCTTTCAGCGAGAACGACAGCGTTTCCACCCATACCCAGAAATGGGTGATGTAGCGACCATAGAGCCGGGATTTCGGGATTGAGGCATCGTACTGCGGCTGGCCGGAGATCAGGCAGTGCGGATAGCGTTCGGCCTCTGCCAGCATGCGCGGTGTGTCCTCCACCTGATGCTGTCCGTCGGCGTCCAGCTGCAGCGCATGACTGAAGCCCGCAGCCGCGGCGGCGCGCAGTCCGGCAATCACCGCCGCTCCCTTACCCTGGTTGTGCGGCAGCGTCAGCACCCGGAGCTGCGGCGCATCCAGCGCAGCGATGTGCTGTTTGGTCCGGGCATCGCTGCCGTCGTCGACCACGATCACCGGCAGGTTGAACGGGGCCAGCCGCGCCAGCACCGACGCCAGCATGGCACCGTGGTTGTAGCAGGGAATCAGCACGCAGGGCGCAAAAGAGGCACTCAGCACAGGCGAATCTTCCCGCTGCTGGCGACCTCAGCCTGCGCACCGCGCAGCAGCGCGTAGCGAAAACTCAGCAGCGACTTTTCCGGCAGCCACTGCAACTGCAGCTCCAGCTGCGCATCCGGCGGCACCGGCTGCTGGAATTTGATGTTTTCAATCGAGGCAAAACTCTTATCCGGCGCGAGGCGCGTCAGGCCGTAGTGCAGCACCCAGTCAAGCTGCGCCACTCCCGGCAGAATCGGCAGCGTCGGGAAGTGGCCGCGAAACCACAGCAGGTCGGCAGCCACCAGCAGGCGCAGGGTGAGCGTGCCATCCTGCTGTTGCGCCTCTAATTCAACCGGTAACATCAAACAGTTCCTCTATCTGCGGCCATGCGCGTTTGCTCTGCGCGGTGACAGGAATCGTCGTTACCACCCGCCAGTAGCGCGGCATGGCGACCGGCTCCAGCCAGGGTTGCAGCGCGCGTTTCCATTGTTGTTTACGCTGGTGCAGCGTGGCGGCGTCTGGCAGCTGCGGCAGCGCCAGCACCACCGCGATGGCATGGCGGCCGTGACGCTGAATCGCCAGCGCGGCGGCATCTTCCACACCAGGCAGCGCCAGCAGGCGACGCTCTACTTCGCTCAGCGACACGCGCTTGTCTTCAATTTTCACCACCCGATCCTGGCGCCCTGCCAGCTGAAACCGGCCCGACGGCTGCTGCACGATACGGTCGTCCAGCGCACAGCCCGCGCGGCTCTCCAGCAGATCGGAGAAGACCTGCCAGCGCTGCGGCGCGATCTCGCGCAGCGAGACGTGGGGGAAGCACTGCCACAGCGCAGCGTCATCGCTGGCCCGGCGCCACGCGATCACCCCGGTTTCGGTACTGCCGTAAATTTCATCCACCGCGCAGTCCAGCGTTTGCTGCGCGCGTTGCGCATCCGCGCCCGGCAGCGCGCCGCCCGCGGAGACAATCAGTGCACAAGGCGGCGCCACCAGCGCCGTGTCCAGCCGGCGCAAAAATGCCGGACTGCTGATAAAGGCGTAGCGGCGATCGGCACGCTGATCCGCCAGTTGCTCACCATAAAAAATTTGCTGCGCGGCGAACGGCAGGCCGAGCGCCATCGGCAGAATAATGCGAAAACTCAGGCCATACAGATGCTGATGGCTTACCGAGGCAATGACGTGACACCCCTGCAGACGCGTGCCCCACAGATCGGCCAGCCACTGAGCTTCCAGATCCATGGCGCGCAGTGATTTGACCACGCAACGAGGCGTTCCGGTTGAGCCGGAGGTGAACAGCACCAGACTCGCCTGCGCCGCTATATCTGGCAGGGCGCCCTGCGCCAGCGCGCCGTCCCAGCGTAGCTGTGGCAGGGTGACCGCCAGCGGCATATCGCTGATCACGCCATCAAGACTGTCGTGCATCTCTTCCAGCTGCGCTGCGCGGCAGTGGCCCGGGATGACCGGCGTTTTGCCGGCGTACCAGCTCGCCAGCAGCGCCACGGTAAAGTGGTAACTGTTGTCAAAGCACAGCGCCCAGCGTGCGCCAGGCTGCGCCTGTAGCTGATGGGTTAAGCCCAGCACCTGCTGCCGCATCTGCGCCAGCGTATGCTGCTGTTGCCCCTGCCAGGCTACGAGACGATCGGCGCCGTGCAGCCAGTCGCGAATCGCCAAGGCCTTCATGCGTGTTTCCTCATGCGCTGACGCAGCAGCCATTCGCCGCCCATCAGCGCGCCCATCAGCACATAGCTGATGCACCCGTTCCAGAGTGTCCATAGCCGGATATGACTCAGCAGGCAGGTAGTCAGGGCCACGCTGCCGTTGAAAATAAAAAACCCGCACCACACCTGCGTCACGCGTCGGGTATAACGAACGGCACGCGGCGGCAGCTGAGGTTCACGCAGGCGCGCCAGGCGCTCTACCAGCGGCATCGGGCTGAACAGCGACGCGGCGAACAGCAGAAGCAACAGGCCATTCACCACCACCGGATACCACAGCAGCAGATGCTGCGCCCGCAACACGATACTGGCGAGAGACAGCAGGCAGCCGATCAGCGCCAGCAGCAGCAGCGTGCGGTTCAGCGCGCCCTGCGCCTGACGCAGACTCCAGATGCGCGCCGCAAACACCAGCGCCAGCAGCACCAGCACGCCGCGCCACTGCGGGTGAGTCAGCGCCAGCCATACCAGCAATGGCCAGGCGATCAGCGCCAGCGCGTTCAGCAGCTGCAACAGCCTGTGCATGGCGTTTATCAGGCCTGGTCGCGCATCAGCTGGTCGACGGCGTCAACCACGTCCTGTACGGTGCGCACCGCGCGGAAGGCTTCTGGCTTGATCTTACGTCCGGTGCGTTTTTGCAGATGCACCACCATGTCAACCGCATCAATACTGTCGAGTTCCAGATCTTCATACAGGCGAGCGTCCGGGCGAATCTCGTCCGGATCAATTTCGAACAGCGTAGTCAGCAGCGTCGCCACTTCCTGGTAAATATCTTGTTTATTCATGTCGACGGTTCTCAGGCTTGCTGTTGTTCAACAAAAGCGGCCAGCGTGGCCACGGAAAAAAAGTGCGCCCGCAGCGTTTCGCTCTCGGCGGAGAGCTGCACGCCGAAGCGGTTTTTCACCGCCAGTCCCAGCTCCAGCGCATCGATCGAGTCGAGCCCCAGCCCTTCGCCAAACAGCGGTGCATCGCTATCGATATCATCCGGACTGATATCTTCCAGATTCAGCGTGTCGATAATCATGGTTTTAATGTCGTCAATCAGTGCTTGCATAACTTACTTTGTCTCTTCAGGCACCAGCGCCTGTTGCAGATAACGCGTCAAACGGCGCGCGGCCAGCGGCTGCGCATCCTCATCCGCTTCGTGAAAGGCGTGGCTGGCAATACGCGATTGTACGCGTACCGTAAAAACCGGTTTAACCAGCGGAATCTGATACCAGCGGCTTTGCTTGTCGAGCATACGCTGGGTACAGGTGATATGAATCACGCGCAGATCGCATCCGGCGCGCACCGCAATATTTGCCGCACCGCGCTGCAGTTGCAGCGGCTGGCCGTAGCGGGTGCGCGTCCCTTCGGGGAAAATCAGAATGGTATCGCCGCGTGCCAGCCGCTGCTGGCTATCCGGCAGTAGCGTCTCCGCCTCGCTGTTGATCAGGTAATCGGCTGATTTAATGACGCCGCGGAAGAAAATGTTGTGCTGCAGGTCGGCCTTCACCAGGCAGTCCATCTCGGGCAACAGCGAGGCGATCATCACGTAATCGATCAGCGACGGATGGTTGGCGACAATCAGGCAACCGCGATCCTGACGCAGCGCTTCTGCGCCCAGCATCTGATAGTCATACACGCCGACAAAACGGCAGAAGCGCAGAAAGCAGCGAAAGCTCCACGCAATGCTGCGGCGCGCGATCTGCCGCCGGCGCAGACCGTCACGCTGAATCAGCAGCAGCAGGTTGAACCAGATCAGCGACAGCAACAGACCGCCAATGCTGAACAGGCTGAAGCAAAGCGCGGTCATCACCAGCCGCCAGTAATAGTTGCCACCGCGCCGCTGGCGCATCGGCATAGCGTTATCCGCCATGAGCACGCTTCCAGCGCCACTGATGACGCTCGCCGGTCAGGGTGAAATCCGCCGTCTCGCTCAGCATTGCATGCAGAAACTGCAGGCTCTGCGGCAGCGCATCGGGCTGAGAGCGGGCGGCGGTCGCCGTACAGCGCCACGCTTCGCCGGCGCGCAGCAGCAGCGCAACCGCGTAGGGTGCATTAAAAGTAGCGATCTCCGGCAGCCACGGGCGGTAGTAGTCGGGCACCAGCCCGTCAAAATCCACCAGCAGCACCTGCTGGTAACCGGCCTGATGCAGCGTGGTAATCTCAAGCAGGCCCTGCTGGAAGCTGTCGATACCGGCAGAAATTGACGATGACACCAATGGCTGACGTGCGGCGATGGTCAGGCTGCCGACCGCCGAGTTGTGCACCGACATCGCGAAGTCGGTGGGGGATAGCGGCTGGCCGTCCGCGAGCGTACGCAGAATACGCAGATTGCGTTCCAGTTCGCCATGGCGGCTGGTAAACACCACGGCGTCAACCGACTGTCGGGCCAGCAGCGCAAGGCCGCACTCAACGGCGGCACGGCTGCCGGGGCTGAGACGACGGGCAGTCATCATCGGTAAAAACTGAGGTTTGGCGATAGCCAGGCAGGCATCCAGTACCGGCGCGTGTTGCGCCCAGCGCTGCCAGTCTTCGGCGCTGCTGTGGCCCGGCGCGATGGCATGCCAGTCAACAAGGGAGTAAGCGAGTTTCATACCTGCATTCTTTCTTCAGCCTCAGGGATGGTCAGATTTTCGCTGCGCGGCATCCCTTCCCTGCTCTCTATTCCAGTCATCCGCCTCACGCGGATGTCGCCGAGTTCTCAGGCGGACATCGGGTCCGCCTGTTTCTATTTCGGCAGCGTGCCGGCTAACTTTACGATTAACTGTTAGCGGCGCGCGTGATGACTTATTTTACCGCCTGCACCGCCAGACGGGTCTGGATGCCCTGGTTCAGGTTCTGAATCCAGCGGTTATAGTTACGGTGAATCTGGCCACTGCCTGCTTTCAGATTGGTGCTGCTGACGTAATCAATGCGGTAGCTGTTAGCAGTGTAGGTGATACGGATATTCGCCGTGTGGCCGCGTTCTGCCAGCAGACCATTCATTACGCCCGGACCCGCCGGTGAGATCACCCAGTGATTGGCCGCGCCAGCTTCCACGATTGCCCGCTGCATCTGCTGATCGCTGTAGCTCTGTGCGACCGTCTGGCTGACGTTCTGGATCGGTGCCGTGCGCGATGCACAGCCGGTGATTAATACCGCTGCAACCAGCAGTGCCAGCGTGGCTTTTTTATTCATCATTTCCTTTTCTTCCCCTGTCATGGCAAGCCGCGCAACCACGCGACCGTGCAGGCAACAACCCCTGCATAGTTCCGTTCAGACTGTGTAAAGCGCCGCGGATAATACCACTAATTGTAAAGACAAGTAAAAAAAAGCATGAACCACTTAAGTTCGGGCTGGTGCTGTTGTGAAAGCGGGGTGAACGGGCTTAAGACGTCATTTATAACCGCAGCCAGGCGGCTGCGGCATGATGATTAACCCTGCCAGCCGCCGCCGAGGGCGCGGTAGAGATCGATTTGCGCCAGCAGCAGCGTGTTTTTCACCGCCACAATATTCAGCTGGGTGCTGAACAGCGTGCGCTGCGCATCAAGCTCATCGAGATAGGACGCATAGCCATTCTGATAACGGTTGCGCGCAATCTGCCACGCCTCGGCAACGTAGCGCTCCTGCGCCTGCAACTCTGTCAGCTGCTGCTGGCTGCGCGTAATGGCATCCAGCGCGTTATCCACCTCGGCAAAGGCGTTGCGCACCACCCTTTCGTAGCCGTACAGCGCCTGGTTGCGCGACGCCATCGCCACATCCACCTGCGCGGTCAGCGCTTCGCGGTTGAGCAGCGGTGCCAGCACGCTGCCGCCGATGCTCCACAGGCGGAACGGATTATCCAGCAGATCGTGTAGCTGGCTGCTCTGCAGCGTGCCGGACGCCGTCAGGTTGAGCGATGGCAGCAGCTGTGCCTGCGCCGCCGCCAGCGACGCGTCGCTCGCCAGCAGCAGGCGCTGCGCCTGGACTATGTCAGGCCGGCGATTCAGCAGCTGCGACGGCAGCAGCGCCGGCAGTGCGTGGGGTCGCAGCTGGTCGAACTGGCTGCTGCGTGCAATCTGGCGCGGATTCATGCCGACCAGAATGCTGAGCGCGTTCTCCTGCTGGGCGATCTGATGCTGCAGCTGAGGAATTTGCGCTTTCGCTGTCTGATACTCCGACGCCGCCTGCATCCATTCGAGCCGCGAGGTATAGCCGGTTTCGAACTGACGCTGCGCCAGGTTCAGCGAGTTCTGCCGCGTTTCCAGCGTGGCCTCGGTCACACGCAGCTGCTCGTCGAGCGCGCACAGGCTGAGGTAACCGGACGCGACCGAACTGGCCACCGTCAGCTCGGCTGCCGAGGCCGCCGCACGCTGCGCCGCCAGCGTGGCTTCCGCCGCGCGGATGCTGTTGCTGCGGCTGCCCCATAAGTCGACCTCATAATTCGCCTGCAGCAGTCCCTGAAAAACCGCACTTTCGTACGGCTGACCGGTCGCCGCTGACAGCGCACGCTGATGGGTTGCCGCCACGCCCGCCGACAGCGTGGGGAAGTTGTCGCCCTGCGCAGCGCGCAGCTCGGCGCGATACTGATCGACGCGCGACCGGGCAATGAGAATATCGCTGTTGTGCTGTAGCGCCTGGTTCACCAGCCAGTTGAGGCGATCATCACCAAAGCTGCGCCACCACTGCGCTTCCGGCGCGGCGGCGGGCCCGACCTGCTGGCGCCAGCCGGGCGGAATCGGCAGCGACGACGGCGCCTGCTCCACGTCGCGGGCGCAGCCGGTCAGCAGTAGCGCGATGAGCGCCGCGAGTAACGGCCGCTTCATAACGCATCCCGGTGTGGTTCGGCGGCGGTATCAATGTCGACTTCCACCGACATCCCCGGCCGCAGCTGCTGCAGATCGTCACCAAGAATTTTGATGCGCACCGGAATGCGCTGGGCGATTTTCACGAAGTTACCGGTGGCGTTATCAGGCGAGATGGCGCTGAACTCAGATCCGGCGGCGGGCGAGATAAACTCAACGCGGCCGTCAAAGCGCTTGCCGTCCAGCGCATCAACGCGGATCGACACCGGCAGACCGGGGCGCACGCGCGCCAGCTGGGTTTCCTTCAGGTTGGCAATCACCCATTTATTATCCGGCACCACCGAGGTCAGCCGCGTGCCGGCAGTAACGTAGGTGCCTTTGCGCACCGACAGCTGACCGAGCTGGCCGCTGTCCGGCGCGATAATGCGCGTATTGTCCAGATCGATATTGGCCAGCTCCAGTGCCGCCTGCGCGCTGGCTACGTCGCCGGCCAGCGCCGCGCGGTTGACGATGGTGGTTTGCAGATTCTGCTGCGAGACCGCCACCTGCGCTGCCGCCTGGCGCAGCTGGGCCTGAGCCTGCGCATTGGCTGCGCGCGCGGCGTCACGCTCGCGTACCGACAGCGAGCCATCAGCCGCCAGATTTTCCACCCGCTTCAAATCGAGACTGCTTTTCAGCGCCTGCGCTTTGGCATTCTCCAGCGCGGCTTTATTGCTGGCGATAGTGGCTTCCGCACTCTTCTGCTGCTGCTGGTTGTTATTCTGCGCGGCGATCTTCATCGCCAGCTGTGCCTGCGCCTGATGCACACGCTGGCGATAGATACGATCGTCAATGGTCATCAGCAGCTGTCCTTTGCGCACCGGCTGCAGATCCACCACCTCAACGTTCGTCAGGTAGCCGCTGACCTGCGGGCTGATAAAGGTCACCTGGCCGCGCACGTAGGCGTTTTCCGTTGACTGGATGGTGCTGGTAAAGGGCCACAGCTGCCAGGCGTATAAAATCACCAGCACGCCCACGATGGCGATACCGCTCCCGGCGGCGATAGAGAGAATGCGTCGGCGGTTGGTGCGCTCGCGCTCCGCAGCCTGTAGATCGTCCTGTTGACTCATGGGGTCTCCGTTCGGTTTGCTGGCGCAGCCTGCTGCTGTTGCTCAGTCAGATTATGTCGCGCCTGGCGCCAGTTGAGATAACGCAGCCGCGTCAGGCGCCACAGCACCCACATCAGCGTTATCATTGCCAGCGCGGCGGTCAGTAAATAGGTATCGTTATAAGCCAGCACGTTGGCCTGCAGCGTGGCCACGGTTTGCAGCTGACTGCTGCTCTGCGCGCTGAGCAGGCCGCTGTCCGCCAGCTGGCTGCGAAACAGCGCGCTGTACTGGCTGAGGCGATCCACCACATTGGGATCGAGCAGCGACAGCTGATCGCCCAGCAGGCTGGAGTGATATTTTTCACGCCACGTCTGGAAGGTGCCGAGAATGGCGGAGCCAATCAGCCCGCCAAGATTCTGGCTCATGCCAAACAGCACGACAAAACTCACCAGATTTTTCGGCTGAGTCACCACGCCGCCGATGCCAAGCAGCATCGCTGGCCCAAGGAAAAAAGCACTGCTGAAACCGAGCAGAAACTGGCTGAAGTAGAGATTGCTGGCGCGCGTCAGCGGGCTGGATTGCGCATCCATCAGCGAGGCGACAATCATTACGGCCAGCGAGACCACGATTGGCCAGCTCAGATGGTTGGGTTTAATGGTCAGCGCGCTGGCAATCATGCCGCAGATCACGCCCGCAATGATCGCTAGCGCCAGTCCGCGCATCTGATCGTTGAGCAGGCCCAGCTGCTGCAGAAAGCCCACCGCCCCGGTATTCTGCTCGGCCAGCACGATGCGCATCATGATCATCACGATGCCGAGCCGCACGATCATGCCATTGCTCAGCCAGCGGGTGTTAATCAGCGGGTTAGCGCGGTTATGCTCCAGCACCACCGCCGCGACAATCAGCACCAGCGCCAGCGCCAGACAGACGCCAAGCCAGGGGGTGCTGAACCACCACTCAATGCGCCCGAGCGACAGCACGCCGCACAATAACGCCATGCCCGGTGCCAGCAGCATAAAGGTGACGAAATCGAGCTTTTCGAACGCTTTGATGCGGTCGCCCGGCGGCAGCTTGACCACCAGCACGCAGCCCAGCGCAATCATCGCCAGGCCCAGTTCAAACAGATAGAGGCCGCGCCACTCCTCCAGCTGCAGCAGCTCGCTGGAGAACAGCCGCGCCAGCGGAATCGCCAGCTGTGAGGCAGTGATGCCAATCACCAGCGCTTTGAGACGGTGCTTCGCCGGCCAGGCCTGGATCTGATAATAGATGCCCAGCGAGCTGAGCGCCGCGCCCACCATGCCGTGCGCGGTACGCACGATAATCGCCGAGCTGAGATCGTTCGCGAGGATGTGAAAAAACGCCACGATGACGTACAGCACCAGAAAGGCTTCGGTAAACAGCCGCAGACCAAACTGCTGGCGGAACTTCACCAGCAACAGATTAATGGAGATATTGCCCATCACGTAGACCGCCGGCAGCCAGGCAATTTCGTTGCTGTACGCAGCGAAGGTGCCCTGCAGATTGGTGAGGTTGGCGGTCACCAGCGCATTACTCAGCGCGCCGGTAATGGAGATCAGCAGGCCGATCAGGCCAAACGCGATGCGTTTCGATGGCGCATGCAGCGGTGTCGAGGGCGATCCCGGCAGCATCGGCTTTTCGTGCGGCAGCCATTCGCGGGGGGCGTACGGGTTACGTTTCGCCACGGCTATACGTTTCCTAAGCGTTCAAGCAGCTGCTGCAACACGTTTTCGGTCACTGCCAGCGCGGCGGGATCGATATCGGCCAGCAGCTGGGCGCGCAGCGCATCCGCCTGCGTTTTTACCGTAGCGAACGCCTCGTTGCCCTGCTCGGTTAACACCAGCAGGCGCTTGCGACGATCTTCCTTTGGCTGCACCCGTGCCAGCAGTTGCTGTTTCACCAGCCGATCGACCAGCGGCACCACACTGGCTTCCTCCAGCCCCAATAGCTGTGCCAGCGCCTTTTGCGTCGGCGGTTCACTGGCAGTCGCTACGCTGGCAATTGCCAGCCAGCTACTCATACTCAAACCGCTCTCTTTCAGGCGACGATCAACCGCCAGCCGCCACGCATGGGCAGTAAGATGCAACAGACGGGAAAACGGTTGTGGATGGTCAGTCAAAGCGTAGCGGCCTAATGGTTAGAGTTCTAACTAAATGGGAAGGTTATTATAAGCTAAGCGACGTGCGAATGAAAAGTTTGCTTACATCAGCAAATTTAGTCGTGCTGCACGCAGATTACCAGTTTCACTTAAGTCGCAAAAAGGCCCGGTCAGGTCGTATGTACAGCTTGCCTGTATAACTTTTTTCGGCAAAATACCCTATAATATTGAGTAAATTAGCCTGATAAGCACGAAATGCACAAGCCGCCGCTTGTACAGATTAGGGGTTACTGTATAACTTTAGCCGCCATGAATCGGTTAACGATTCGGTAACGAATGATGCAGTTGCGTCGCCTCTGAAGGTGTTGTGGATTTCCACCTTCAGAGGTGTCTTTTTGTGTTGGGTGGTGAGTCAGGTTTTTCGCGCCTGTCCGCGCGGAAATATTTCATCCTGGTTGTGCTGGCCGCTGGGCCATCAGCCAATCTTAAGGGCTTACACATGCAAAATGCCGTCAACAGCAGCGATGTCCTCGCTGACAATTTCAAACAGGCCGTTAACAGTGAAACCAATGAGATGGAAGTCCTGGGCCATCTCATTGCTGAAATCCTGCACAGCGGTATGCCGGTGACCAATAAGGCCATTATTGCCGCCCTGATTGGCCGGCTGGAGCAGGAAGCCGATGTCGTCCAGCTGGATGTCTACCGTCACCTGCTGGAGCTGGTGGTTCACCAGACTCCGGATGATTTTTCGCTGTAGCCGCAGCGGATTCCAGGGATGGAATCAACCCTATCGCCCCGTTTTACTGGCGCCTCGCGTCATCCCCCGGTAACATCACCCGCGTTAACTTTTCCACTAAATATTGCTATGCCGTGACGGCATGCGCATCAAATAAAAGAGCCTGCAACAGATGAGTCAAACTGCCGATCGCCCCGCAGCCACAGCGAGCGACATCACGGTCGCACGTGTGCTGCGTTCACCTTCTCTTTTCACCCGCGAGTGCCTGGCCGGGGTGATTACCGCCCTGGCGCTGATACCGGAAGTGATTTCGTTTTCCGTGATTGCCGGCGTCGACCCTAAAGTCAGTCTTGTCGCTTCGGTGGTGCTGTGCCTGACGCTGTCGATTCTGGGAGGACGGCCAGCGATGGTCACCGCGGCGGCCGGTTCCGTCGCGCTGGTGATCGGACCGATGGTGCACGCGCATGGCGTGGAGTACATTCTGCCAGCGGTGATCCTCGGCGGTCTTATTCAGATCATTTTCGGCCTTGCCGGGCTGTCGCGCATGATGCGCTATATTCCGCGCTCGGTGATGATCGGCTTCGTTAACGCGCTGGGCATACTGATTTTCTTTGCGCAGGTGCCGCACGTCTGGGGCCAGTCGGGTCTGGTGTGGCTGCTGTTCGCCGCCACGCTGGCCATCGTGTTGCTGCTGCCCAAAGTGCTTAAAAGCGTGCCTTCGCCGCTGGTGGCTATCGTGGCTGTCACCGCTGTCGCGCTGCTGCTGGGCTATCGCGTGCCCAACGTCGGCGATGAAGGGCCAATGCGCGCCGGCCTGCCGGATTTCAATACCCTGCTGGTGCCGCTTAATTTGCAGACGCTGCAGATTGTCTGGCCCACCGCGCTGTCGGTCGCCTTCGTCGGCCTGATGGAATCCCTGCTGACCGCCAAACTGGTGGATGACATGACCGATACGCCTTCCGGTAAGCGGCGTGAATCCTGGGCGCTGGGCGTCGGCAATATTCTGGCAGGCTTTTACGGCGGTATCGCCGGCTGCGCGATGATCGGCCAGACCATTGTTAACGTTGAGCTGGGCAAGGCGCGTACCCGGGTGTCCACCGTGGCCGCAGCGCTGGTGCTGCTGTTGCTGGTCACCGGTCTGAGCCAAATCATGGCGCAGATTCCGATGGTGGTGCTGGCGGGCATTATGATGGTGGTCGCGGTGAAAACCGTGAACTGGCACAGCCTGCAGCCGGCCACGCTGAAACGCATGCCGTGGTCGGAAACGCTGGTGATGGTGCTGACCGTCGCCGTCACGGTGTGGACCGGTAACCTCGCGCTTGGCGTGCTGGTGGGCGTGATGCTCGCCATGATGCTGTTTGCGCGCCGCATCGCTCACGTGATCGATGCCGAACGTCAGCTGAGCGACGATGGCCAGCAGGTGCACTACACGGTGCGCGGCCCGCTGTTTTTCGCCAGCAGCAACGATCTGTTTGAGCATTTTGACTACGGCCACGATCCGCAGCGCGTCACCATCGATTTGACCCACGCGCAGATTTGGGATGCCTCCAGCGTGGCGGCGCTCGACGCTATTGAGTACCGCTACCAGCGGCACGGCGCCAGCGTCACCTTCACCGGCCTGGATAACCGCAGCAGCGATTTCCGCGATCGCCTCAGCGGCAATCTCGGCTAGATGTGCGATAGGGACGCCCGACGCGGGCGTCCTGTTCGGCATTATTTCACCAGGGCAAACAGATCATTGAGCGATTCGCTCATGGTTGGGTGGGTAAAAATCTGGTCACGCAGCACGCTATACGGCAGCCCGGCATCCATTACCGTTTTCACGATGTTAATGACTTCATGCGAGTCCGCTGCCAGCAGCGCCACGCCGAGAATCTGCTGGCTGCCATTATCAACCACGGCTTTCAGCATGCCACGGGTGTCGTCAACAACGCGCGCACGCGGAATCGCGGCGACCGGCAGTGTCACCACCTGAATATCCCGCCCCTGCGCGCGCGCCTGCGCTTCAGTCAAACCAATGCGTGATAACACAGGCGTCATAAACACGGAATACGGGATGTTAATGCGGTCTTCGGTGGTGCGCGAGCCCTTACCCAGCAACTGATCGTAAACGATGCGAAAATCATCAAGCGAAATGTAGGTAAACTGTGGTCCGCCGGTAACATCGCCCAGCGCCCAGATATGATCCACAGAGGTTTTAAGCTGTTTATCGACGCGCACCGCGCCGCGCGCATCGGTCACCACCCCCGCGTTTTCCAGTTTCAGTGCCTTCGTCGCCGGGCGACGGCCCGTGGCGACCAGCAGCACATCGACTTCACGATCGCCCTGTGCGGTATGCAGCGTCACGCTGTCGCGACCGCTGGTAACACGCTGTAATGCAGTGTTGAGCTCGAGCTTAACGCCCTGCTCCTGCAGGATCCTGGCTATCGCCGCACTGATATCATCATCTTCCCGCGCCAGAAATTGCGGTGCACTTTCAAACAACGTCACTTCGCTACCAAAACCGGCAAACATGGAAGCAAACTCAACGCCAATATAACCGCCGCCAAGGATCCCCAGCCGCTGCGGTAGTTGCGTTAAATTCAGGATCCCGCTGCTGTCAACCACGCGCGGTCCGGCAACTAAGCCTTCCAGTGCGGGAAACACCGCTTCGGCACCGCTATTGATAAAAATGCGCTCAGCATGAATCTGGCTGACCTGCTGCGAGGAAGTGATTTTCAGCGTGTGGGCATCCACAAATTCCGCCTCACCATCAATGATATCGACCTGCGCAATAGTGGCCAGGTTGAGGTAATTCTTCTCACGCAACAATTCTAATACTGCCGCTTTGCGCTGCATGGCATCGCTAAAACTGGCATGATGTTGCACATCGTGTACCAGTGCTTTCGTTGGGATACAGCCAACATTAATGCAGGTGCCACCATACATTTCGCGGGATTTTTCGATGATCGCGACACGCCATCCGGCGCGCCCCAGAGCGGCCGCCAGCGTTTTACCTGCTTTACCAAATCCGATGATTGCTGCCTGATAATGGTTCATGATGTTCTCCATGAGCGTCAAAAATAGTCATCACCCAAAGCTTACGGTTTGCTGCCGCGCCGTATTTCGCCGCAACGCTGGTATTTTTGTCTTTGCGTCTGAATCAAGCGGGCAGTTCAGGGATAAGGAAAAAAACAGATGGATCCATTGAGTCAACTGCTGCTGCTGCATAACCCACAGGGCAGCATAGATAAGAACTGCGTGCTGAGCGGTGAGTGGCAACTGCCGCACAGCGCCGGGCACCTGTGCGCAGTGCGCTGGCATACGGTCACAGGTGGCCCGGTCATGCTGGATATGCCCGTCACTGCGGGTGTCGAACTCAATGCTGGCAGCGTCATATTTCTGCCGCAAAACGCCGCGCATCGTATTTATCAGCGCCATACGCAGCCAACCCAACTGGTATGCGGCCTGCTGGAACTGCCCGCGTCGGCGCATGCTTTCCTCACCGCCCTGCCCGAAGTGCTAATGCTGGCCCCCGAACCCACAAGCAGCGATGGTCGCTGGCTGGCTGCGGTGCTGCCGTTCATCACCCAGAGTGCTGACGCACTGCCAACTGCTGGTGATGCCGCACTTCGCAGCCAGCAGATTGGCAGCCTGTTCACACTGGCGGTGCGCCATGGGCTCTCAACTCACGCAGCGCACCCTGGCTTACTCTCCCTGGCTCTGCATCCACGGCTTGGTCCTTTAATCACCCAGCTGTGCGCCGCGCCGGAAAGACCGTGGACGGTAGAAGCCATGGCTCAGCAAGTGTTTATGTCCCGCGCCTCCTTCGCGCTGCTGTTCCGCCAGCTCAGCGCTACCACGCCGCTGGCCGTGCTCACCGCCCTTCGTCTGCAACTGGCCGCTCAGCGACTGGCGCGCGAAACAGCCCCGTTAATCAACATCGCTCTGGCCGTCGGCTACGCCAGCGAATCCTCCTTGCACAAAGCGTTTGTCCGTGAGTTTGGCTGCACACCGGGAGAATACCGACGTCGCGTTGAAACGCTGGCGCAGGACCGCTAAGAGTAAAGAAGACAACTGTACGCGCTTCGCTTGCGTAAAGGCGTATTCGTGGCTTTGCTTATTTCTCAGTGCGTTAACGATTACGCGGTTCGTAACAGAGGGAGAGCAAAATGAGTGGTTTGATGAAGGCAGCCTTAGCGGCCCTGACATTGGTTACCCTGGCCGGCTGTATGCAACACAACGATGCGGTGGGCAGTGACGGACGTCCACACGCGCCCAGCAAGCAGTCAGTACCTGGCGCCAGCGAAGGCGAAGGCCCGGTCGGCCAGCCACAGGATTGAGATTAGCGGGACAGACGTTATGTCCCGTTTTTATTTGACTGCCAGACGTCGGCCCCATGAATTCCGACATAAGTGAAGTCATGGTTAACGAGCTGGATCGTCTGTTAATCGATGTAAAAGCCCTTAACTTCCCCAGTAATCTCGCTGCTAATTGGCAAATCCCGATTGCGATTGCCCACTTCAAGAGATGGCGGATAAATCAGAATTTTATTCCGGCCAGCTGATCATCTCCTCCAGCTGCCTGAGAATGTCCGGGAAGTAACTCTCATTAATAGCCAGTTCGCCCTTTATCTGAACGCTATCAGCATGGTCTTCCGGACGAAGAACATATTCAATAATCACGATATCATCACCCGTGACCTTACTCAGAACCATATTGAGCTGGTTGAGCTGGCTGCGAAAACTAAAAGATTCAATTTCATGGCGGGCCATTACCGCCTTGTAGTATCGAGAAAATGTTGCGCGCAGCTCCCTCAGTTCGCCGACGGTAAACTCAGTCTGAAACTGCACCTTCACTCCGCTGACGGAAAACTCCACATAAGACTTAATCCAGTCCCAGACGTGATTAACCGGATCGGTTTCGTTATCAACAACACGCTCAAAGGGTGAGATCGTGAAGACGAATCCTTCATTTCTAAAATCAAACATGCGTGCTTTCCTGCCGGTTAATCAAAATATTTAAAATGGGTGATCGTCCAGTCTGACTCTCGCACCACAACCTCAAGAGTGTATTTTTTATACTCGGTTATGTTTAGCTTGCGATTGAGTTTATACATCTCAGTTTCATAGCGAAACATCCCTTCGCCTTTACGGGGATCCGCCATACGCCTGCCGTAACGGATAGCTTTTTCCTGGATATGTAATGGAACATAGCGCCCCGGTTCATACATATGCCGAGCTGCTGTTTCTGTCATTTTAAGGTTACCAGCAGATAAACCGCTTTTTAACCGCGCACGAAGAAACATGATAGTCGCCTGACTAAGTTTCACCCTGACAGCCGCGCGCGTAGCAGTTTCAAAAAGTACGCGGCCCGCGCGAAAAATACGGAAAACGCCAAAAGCGATAAGCGCAATATCGGTGGGATCAATCAAGGGGGCTTCAAGAGGAGCCTCTTCCAGGCGCAGAAAGTGACCCTGTGTATCATATATCTGCCACAGTCCTGGGGCCTGTGCGACTGAATAACCAATACACATGCCACTGGTTTCATCCAGTATGGGTTGTGCGTTATGCGGCAGTGTCCGGGGCCGAAGTTCAAAAAATACATCAGCCGGTAATGGCGACTGGAAGGTGTAATATCTACCCGGTTCTTTCGTTGCGGTTTCTGCAATCATCATCGTTCCCTCGTTTTTAACAGACTTGCGGTAGTACCACTGAATGTCAGAGCGACAACTCAAGATTACTCCCCGTTGCGTCATCAGCAAACCCAAATCATGTGCCCCCACCTCATCTGCGCCCCGGAGCATAACTTTGAGCGGGTAAGCGATAGGCGGCAGATAATTTCTGAACGTCCTTGTCGTAAAGGCGAGTGAGGACAAGTGCCCACCTCCACACTATCAATTGCGATCTCTATCATCATTTTCAGCATCAAAATGTTGAACAACTGGCTGCGCATGATCGAAAGATCGTGATGGTTCCAATGGTTATGGTTGGCGGGCAGAGGAAAACCGTTTGATATTATGAAGCGATATTATGAAAAACCTCTAAACACAAAAAAAACCGCCCTTGGGCGGTCACGACATTGCTACTTATTGCTTTGATTTTATTCGGTATTAAATATGGTGCCCGGGGCGGGACTTGAACCCGCACGACCATAAGCCGAGGGATTTTAAATCCCTTGTGTCTACCGATTTCACCACCCGGGCAGGGTGTAAACTGGAGGCGCGTCCCGGAGTCGAACCGAGGTGGACGGATTTGCAATCCGCTGCATGGCCACTCTGCCAACGCGCCTTTTAATCTGAGGTGCAAGCCGTCTGCGACGTATTGCAATATCTGGAGCGGGAAACGAGACTCGAACTCGCGACCCCGACCTTGGCAAGGTCGTGCTCTACCAACTGAGCTATTCCCGCATTTGCTTATGCTTCACCGAACTTGCTGATTTTATTCAGCTTCTTGCAGCCTTGCTGCCGTTCGATGCGATGCATTCTACTTATCTGACGCAACGAGTCAATAGAATTATCCACACACTGCGTCCGTTTGCTGCTTTTTAAATCGCATCGATCAGCTATCGAGCAAATCGCCGCGTGCCGCGCTTAAATACTGGAACATTGACCAGAAAGTCAGCACCGCTGCGATGTACAACGCCACCACGCCAACGCCTACTACGGTCGCGTCCGGACGCCACAGCAGCGCCACCAGCGACAGCATCTGCGCCGTGGTCTTCACTTTGCCAATCCACGACACCGCCACGCTGCTGCGCTTGCCAATCTCCGCCATCCACTCACGTAAGGCCGAGATAATGATTTCACGCGCGATCATGGTGGCGGCCGGCAGCGTGATCCACCAGGCGTGGAAATACTCGGCGACCAGCACCAGCGCCATCGCCACCATCACTTTGTCAGCGACCGGATCGAGAAAGGCACCAAAACGTGTTGTCTGCTTCCAGCGACGCGCGAGGAAGCCATCAAACCAGTCAGTGACCGCAGCAATGACAAACAGCAGCGCCGTCGCGAAGGGAGCCCAGTGAAATGGCAGATAGAACGCCAGCACGAAGAACGGGATCAGAACAACTCGAAACAGGGTAAGACACGTCGGAATGTTAAATTGCATATGCCAGTAACTGTCTGGTGTGAGTAGGATTTAACGTATGTTCCTACATTGCCCACCCTGTTTCAATGTTAGTGTTTCAGCGAGTAGTAGATTTTTTCCGCCAGGGCGAAGGAGATACCCGGTACTTTAGCGATCTCATCGACGCTGGCATTCATCAGCGGTTGCAGGCCGCCCATGTACTTCAGCAGCTGCTGACGCCGTTTAGGTCCGACGCCTTCAATGCTCTCCAGCGCGCTGGTGTTCTTCACTTTGGCGCGTTTTTTCCGGTGGCCCGAAATTGCATGATTGTGAGCGTCATCACGAATGTGCTGGATAACATGCAGCGCCGGCGAGTCCGGTGGCAGCGAAACGCCCTCGCCTTCCGCCGCAAAGAACAGCGTTTCCAGGCCGGCTTTACGGTCGCTGCCTTTTGCCACGCCGAGCAGAATCGGCCGGTTTTTATCCCATGGCACATCCAGTTCCGCAAACACCTGCTGCGCCTGCGCCAGCTGCCCTTTACCGCCATCGATCAGGATCACATCCGGGATCTTTTCCGGTTCCAGCGCCTTGCCGTAACGACGGCGCAGCACCTGATTCATCGCCGCGTAGTCATCACCGGGGGTAATTCCTTCAATGTTGTAGCGGCGATAGTCAGCGCGCAGCGGGCCGTCACGGTTGAACACCACGCAGGACGCGATGGTCTGTTCGCCCATGGTGTGGCTGATGTCGAAACACTCCATGCGGTTAATCTGCTCCAGTTTGAGGAACGCCGCCAGCGCCGCCAGACGCTGCTGAATGGTCGAGTGCTGCGCCAGCCGCGTCGTCAGCGCCGTGGCGGCATTGGTGCGCGCCAGCTTCAGGTAGCGCGCACGGTCGCCGCGCGGTTTGCTCTGAATACTGACTTTGCGCCCGGCCAGTTCGCTCAATGACGCGGCCAGCAGCTCCCGCTCAGGCAAATTGAAGTCCAGCAGGATATCCGCCGGTAAGGTACGCGCTTCGCTGCCCTGCAGATAAAACTGTCCGACAAACGTCTGCACCACTTCGGTGAGTTCCGTGTCTGCGGGCACCTTCGGGAAATAGCTGCGGCTGCCCAGCACTTTGCCCTGCCGGATAAACAGCACGTGCAGACAGGCCATGCCGGCGTCATAGGCCACGCCCATCACGTCGAGATCATCGCCCTGATTGGAAACGAACTGTTTCTCCGTAATCCGCCGCACCGCCTGAATCTGATCCCGCAGGCGCGCCGCCTCTTCGAAACGCAGGCCCACGCTGGCCTGCTCCATACGCTGCACCAGCTGATTAATTACCTGATCGTCTTTACCGGCCAGAAACAGCCGCACATAGTCGGTTTGCTGCGCATATTCCTCTTCGCTCACCAGGCCGGCGACGCAGGGGCCGAGGCAACGGCCAATCTGATACTGCAGGCACGGGCGCGAGCGGTTGCGGTAGACGCTGTTCTCGCACTGGCGAATCGGAAACACCTTTTGCAGCAGCGCCAGGGTTTCACGCACCGCATAGCCGTTGGGAAACGGACCAAAGTATTCGCCTTTGGCGTGTTTGGCACCGCGGTGCATCGCCAGGC
Source organism: Type-C symbiont of Plautia stali (assembly GCF_059730935.1). Taxonomy (NCBI): domain Bacteria; kingdom Pseudomonadati; phylum Pseudomonadota; class Gammaproteobacteria; order Enterobacterales; family Enterobacteriaceae; species Type-C symbiont of Plautia stali. The sequence continues at coordinate 2,603,983 of NZ_AP035923.1, forward strand.
GCGGATGCGGATCGCCGCTAAGGAAAATATAGGGGTACGACTTATCATCGCGCAGCAGCACGTTGTAGCGCGGCTGATACAACTTGATGTAGTTGTGCTCCAGCAGCAGCGCTTCGGTCTCCGTATGGGTGACCGTGACATCAATATTATGGATGTTGCTGACCAGCACTTCGGTCTTGCGGCTCCCCACCTGCGTGCGGAAATAGCTGCTCAGGCGTTTTTTAAGGTCTTTGGCTTTACCAACATAGATCACCGTGCCTGTCGCGTCATACATGCGGTAGACGCCGGGCTGACTGGTCACGGTGCTGAGAAAGGCTTTAGGATTGAAAACGTCACTCACTACTGATTAACGGCTCCGCATTGAACAGGCCATGGCGTATGGCCAGATGCGTTAACTCTACGTCACCACTAATGTTCAACTTGCTGAACATGCGATAGCGATAGCTATTAACGGTTTTCGGGCTCAGGTTAAGCTGCTCGGAAATCTCCGTCACCTTTTGCCCTCGGGTAATCATCAGCATAATCTGCAATTCCCTTTCCGACAAACAGCTGAACGGTGATTCGGCGCGCTGCGGCTCAATCTGGCTCAGCGCCATCTGCTGAGCGATATCAGAGGCGATGTAACGCTGACCGGCGTGCACCGAGCGAATGGCGCTGACCACTTCCTGCGGCGCCGCCCCTTTGCTGAGATAACCTGCCGCACCGGCCTGCATGACTTTCGCTGGCAGGGGATTTTCAGTGTGGATAGTCAGCATGATGATGCGGATATCCGGATTGAAGCGCACGATTTTGCGCGTCGCCTCCAGTCCGCCAATGCCGGGCATGTTCATGTCCATCAGCACCACATCCACAGGATGAGTGCGGCACCATTTTACCGCATCCTCACCACAGGCCACTTCCCCGGCAATCACCAGTCCCTTCATATCTTCCAGTATGCGACGAATACCGGCGCGTACCAGTTCATGGTCATCAACAAGAAGCAGGCTGATCAACGGGACGTACTCCGCAGGTTAGTGGGGGAAAATATATTTCAGGGGCGTTATCTTACCGGGTTTCGCGTGGAAAGAACATCAGGGGCGCCAGATAAATCTCAAAACCAATGACCCATGTCAAATAGCAGGCAGCGGTGATTGTTTTTTTTAGCTGATGCAATACCATACTGGAATAAAATTGTTAAAATGTGACTAATATCATTAAGTTATAATTTATAACCCGCCTTCGCTTCTTCCCGCCGGCAGCACCTAAAAATAATCTTTCCGTGGAAGTTTTTTGCGCACAAAAAATAACGAACGGCGCAATTAATTAACCGTCTGCGCGCGGGTCGATGATGTGGCCTAAATTCTTCCATCAAGCGTATGATATACTCTGTTTTTTATGCACGGGAAGAATGTGTGCGCACAAGGTCATTCCACAAAGGAGATAATGATGAGTGATGAAGATTTCGTAACATCGCGCGATACCCAGGCGCTGGCGGATGAAGTTGCCTGCCTGAAAATGATGGTGACGCTGATCCTGAAAGGTATGGGCCAGGCTGATGCCGGTAAGGTGATCATCAACATGGAGCGCTACGTTCAGTCCGCGCTGGCCGATAAACCGCAGGCCGAGGTGTTCAGCAACACCATCCGCCAGATTAAAACCGCCTACCGTCAGTAAGCGGCGTGCCCTGCGCATCCTGCGCGGGGCGTTAGCTGTGTGACTGCCAGTTGACCGACACGCCCAGCGAGGGCAGCACTTCTTCCGGACTGAAGCGACGCGTGCCGCGATACTTCTCCGCCAGCGCCGGCTGCTGCACCGGAATACGAATGGCAAACAGATTGTCTTCTGACTGGATCAGTCCCGGCGAGAGCGGCTCGTACACCACCTGATGCTGCTCAAACATCTTCTCCAGCATCGGCGTGGCCGAACTGATCAAATACTCCATCCCGCTCAGCTCTGCCAGCTGTACCGAATGCCATAAGATGTTCAGCGGCAGCTCGGCATCCACTTCAAGGCGGGCCGAATAGCGCGACATTTCCCACACTTTTTGCTGATCAAAAGGCAGCACCATGCCCTCCGGCACTTCCGGCTCGTGCCACGGTAGCAGACGTGCGCAGCCACAAATGCCCTGACGCGCAGTCCAGGCAATCAGCCAGGTGACATCGGAACGATCGAAGCGATCATACTCCTGTCCCGGCGTGCTGAGTCGCGGCGGAATTGACCAGCCCTCGCCACGCGCAAAGACGCTGTAACGATAGGTGCCCAACTCGGCCAGCAAAGAGGACGGCATATCCTTTAGCTGTGTTTGAATTATTTTCATCATGCGCCCCTGACATCCCCATGTTTGCAATGATTTATTAAGCGCCAGCCTGGCGGAGTTTCCGGCGCAGGGTAGACAACTGACTGCGGCTTAGGAACTACTAAAATTAGTAGTTGCCTTTTCGCTATATCAGGCCGATGGCTGCGGCATAACAGGCAATCTGCGTTTTATTGGAAACATTAAAACGCTTTTGCATATTCTTTTGGTGAAAATTTACCGTGTGTTCAGAAATAGCCAGAATAAGGGAAATTTCGGCTGAGGTTTTCCCCTCCGCTGTCCATTTCAATATTTCCAGCTCGCGCTGACTAAAATCATTCGATAACACCACCATTGAGCCGTCATTCAGACGGTCCAGCACACGCAAACTCAGCTCCGCCAGGAAGTGCAGTTGCACCTCCAGCTCAACGCGTCTGTGCTGGGTCTGGCTGGGTTGTTGCGATGCTATAGATAATATACCAATGGCACGATTTAGCGCCATTGCCGAGCATGAAAAGCCACTTACCAGCCCTGCGGCATTGGCTTCTGCCCATAAATTGCCTGCGCCGGTAAATAAATCACGCGTCCACTCCACGCCGCGACCGGGCTGCTGGCAGAGCATTAACACCGGATCCACCGCATAGTAATTTTCACTCTCGTAGCGTTTCACCCAGCTCTGCGGATAGGTGCTAAAGAGAAAAATACGCGGTCGGGTAAAAGGCACCGGATGCTGTACCAAAAAGGCAAAAGCATCAAATCCAAGGGCCTCAACATGTTTTTGCAGCAGCGATTTCAATTGCAGCACTTCGGAAAGCGCCTGAAATTCTTTTTCAGTTTCGCCTCGCCAGACGAAATAATTATCGATGGTCATTATTGCCCTGGCGCTGTTTCACGCCTTATTCATAACAGGATATCTGTGCCGATTAATGTAAAAAATAAATTAACCAGAGAAAAAATATTGATTGAAACCAGAGCGGCATTGCGGGCAAAAAGTGATAACTACCTTGTTGTCAATATGTTACCCAAATGAGAAATTAAACTATGGTGCGTTTGCCAGCGGCACCATCAGGATGATAAGTCGTGCGAATCAGAATAAGATTTTTCTGAAGAATTTTCAATCGTCCTGTTGATTAAACGCCAGACTTCGCAGATAAAACATTCGCCTCATCATTAATCGCTATTATCTTTGCCATTCCCCTTTTTTATACCGCCCGTCATAATCTTCCTGCTGATTAAGTCCGCAGCGCGGCTTAATTCCAGTTATTTCTGCAGTGTTTCCCTGCCGTGCCCCTGTGGCAGACATTTCCGGCACCGTCTTTTCCAGCTACGCTTTAGCAGAGGCGCAAGGTGGCAGGCACCAGCATAGCTCCGCAGGCTGGCGCGATTTCAGCAAACTGAGTGGGACTGACTATGTTAAACCAGCTGGCATTACCCTTTCTGGTCGTGGGCGTGTGTACCGCCCTGATGATCGCTAAAGATCTGTTGCGTCACCCGCATCCGCTGGCGGTCATGAATATCATCTGGCCGCTCACCGGGCTGTACATGCCGTTTTTCGGCTGGCTGGCATGGTGGTATCTCGGGCGTAAACCGTCACGTCAGCGAAAACTGGCGCTGCTGCTGCCATCCGGATTAACCGGTTATGCCAGCTGGCAAACCATTTTTATTTCCACCTCGCTCTCTGCCGCCGCCTGTATATTCGGCGACATCATCACCCTGCCAATAGTCACTCTGCTCAAGCATTTTGCAATTAGCCCCGCGCTGTGGTTACAGGCGGTTATTTGCGTGATGATTTCGTTACTGGCGGGATTATTTTTTCAGTTTCTGGCCATTCGCCAGCGGGAACAACTTTCTATTGTCCGTACGTTATTATTAGCGCTGAAAACAGAAACCTTTCCGCTGCTGATTTATCAAACGGGAATCTTTATCTTTATGACGCTGGCCCTAAAATATGTGCTTAATCAACAGCTCAATCCCCTGCTCAGCGCCTTCTGGTTTATGTTACAGCTGGCGATGCTCACCGGATTTATTTTCTCCTGGCCGGCAAATCATTTCCTCATCAAACGCGGATTAAACCCGGCGGTGTAGTTTAGCGACAAAAGCCTGCGCCGCGCATGCCAAGGTGGAAATGGCTGGCATGCGCCGCATTGTAATCCGGCCCCAGCGCATTACCGAAGCTGGCACAGCCGTTGCGCCATAACGCGTGCAAACCGGCAGCGGCCTGCGGCGGTTGCTGCCAGTTTTTGCCTACCTGTAGCCAGCGCCCGTCCGCCAGCTGAAACCCCGTGATGTCCCACGCCTCCGCCGTCGCGTGTTCACTGCGGCGTCCTTCCTGGCGGTGATAAATATTGCGGCAGGCGTAACTGCCAACGTGCGCGATGCGGCGCAGCGGCGAGGTAATGCCGGCCTGCTGCAGCGCCGCATTGCTGCGCGTAACATACAGCGTGCTGGCCACCGCCATTGGACAGCTGGCAAGAAAACTGCTGCTCAGCGTGACCTCACCGAAGCGGCTGATGCGCAGCGGTTGATCAATCGGACAATCGCCCTGCAGCGGCGGCACCTCACGGAAACTGACTCTGCCCTGCGCGCTGGCCGCACGCATCACCGCCAGACACGCGGCCGGATCGCTGCTCAGCCGCTGCAGCTTGTAGCGCGTCATCCAGCCCGGCGGATCGGTAACCTGGAGCGGTATAAACGGATTCCACTGTGGCGGCAGATGCGTTTTCAGCCAGGGTAAACTCCACCAGCCGCACAGGGCCAGCAGCACTATCGCGAGCAATGCGCGCACGCTGCCTCACTTTTTCCGGGTTCATCGAAATGACAAGTGTAGAACCCTGCGCAGCGCTGCGTGGTGCAAGCGGCTCATTTGCAGAACATTTACGCAAAATGACGGCACGGCGCGCCATGTAAATATTTACTGACACGGTAAAGCACGCAAAAGGGCACAAAGGTTTAAAAACCATTACCGAGAGTGGCCGCCTTTCCTCTATCTTATGCCCTCTTGCCCTGTGCAACAGCACGTTATTCAACAGCCAGCAGAGCTGACACAACATCAAGACAGGAAAGATATTTTTATGGTTGATCAATCTAAAGCGGCGCCCATTGAGGCCGAACAGCCGGAAAAACTCCGGCGCAACCTGCATAACCGTCACATCCAGCTTATCGCCATCGGCGGTGCCATTGGCACCGGTCTGTTCATGGGCTCCGGTAAAACCATCAGCCTGGCGGGTCCGTCGATCATCTTCGTTTATATGATCATCGGTTTTATGCTGTTCTTTGTGATGCGCGCCATGGGTGAGCTGCTGCTCTCCAACCTTGAGTACAAATCCTTCAGCGACTTTGCCGCCGACCTGCTCGGGCCGTGGGCCGGTTATTTCACCGGCTGGACTTACTGGTTCTGCTGGGTGGTGACCGGCATCGCCGACGTGGTGGCGATCAGCGCCTATTTCCAGCTGTGGTTCCCGGACTTCTCGATCTGGATGAGCGCGCTGCTGTGCGTGTTTGTTTTCCTTGCCCTGAACATCGCCACGGTAAAACTGTTTGGCGAGATGGAGTTCTGGTTCGCCATTATCAAAATTGTCGCCATCGTGGCGTTAATCATCACCGGGATTGTGCTGGTCAGCCTGCACTACCCTTCGCCGAACGGGAGCCACGCGGCGCTGAGCAATATCTGGGATCACGGCGGCATGTTCCCGAAAGGGCTGAGCGGTTTCTTTGCCGGCTTCCAGATTGCGGTGTTTGCCTTTGTCGGCATTGAACTGGTGGGTACGGCGGCGGCGGAGACCAAAGATCCGCATAAAGTTCTGCCGCGCGCCATCAACGCGATCCCGCTGCGCATCATCATGTTCTACGTGCTGGCGCTGCTGGTGATCATGGCGGTGACGCCGTGGAACCAGGTCATGCCGGATCGCAGTCCGTTCGTTGAAATGTTTGTGCTGATTGGCCTGCCGGCCGCTGCCAGCATCGTTAACTTTGTGGTGCTGACCTCCGCAGCCTCCTCAGCCAACAGCGGCATCTTCTCCACCAGCCGCATGCTGTATGGCCTGGCGGAACAGGGCGTGGCGCATAAAGCGTTTGGTCGCCTCTCAGCGCGCGCGGTGCCAACCACCGGCCTGTTCTTCTCCTGCCTGTGTCTGCTGGCGGGCGTGGCGTTGATCTATCTGATTCCGGATGTGATGACGGTCTTCACCATGGTGACCACGGTTTCGGCGATTCTGTTCATGTTTGTCTGGACCATTATCCTGTGCAGCTACCTGGCCTACCGCAAACAGCATCCGCAGCGTCATGCGGCGTCACGCTTCAAAATGCCACTTGGCAAGCTGATGTGCTGGGTGTGCATGGCTTTCTTTGCCTTTGTGCTGGTGCTGCTGACCCTGCAGGAAGATACCCGCCAGGCGCTGATGGTGACGCCACTGTGGTTTGTGGTGCTGACCATGGGCTGGCTGCTACGCCGGCGTAAAGCCTGATCCACCTAAACGAAAAGGCCAGGTTATCCGGGCCTTTTTCGTTATAAGCGCTCTGTGAATTTGTGCCACGCCTGCGCCAGCGACGGCCGCAGCGAATCTTCCCGCTGTGGTGCTGCTGCCGGCGCTGCGGCGGAACCGAGATTAAAGGTAAAGGTGTAATCCGGCTCTTCCCCCATGCGCAAATCCACAATCAGCGTATCGTTGCCCTGCTGGCGCATGGCATAAAATCCATGGCTGAACCACGCAACGCGTTCCGCGTGCCACTGGCCTTTAAACGGCGCAAAAAGCGCGGGATGGCGATCGTACCAGCGGATCTGTAAGGGACGATCGGGCGACAGTAGCGACCACCAGGCTTCCCCGTAGCGCTGCGGCGTGATAATCACCGTGCGCCACACCAGCGTATTAAACGCGGTGGGCGTCACCAGCAGTTGCTGCGGCTGCACGTCCTGCTGCGTCAGCTGGTGCTCAATATGCCGGGTAGCAATACTTTGCGCCACCATACTCCAGCCCAGGTACAGTGTGCTGATGAGCAATCCGGCCTGATTCCAGCGTAGCCCGCACGCATCCCGCCGCCACAGTGCGACGATCAGGGCGAACAGCAGCGGCAGCGTATAGAGCGGATCGATGATGAACATGCTGCCGATGGCGAACGGGTAATCGGTCAGCGGCAGCCCGAGCTGCGTGCCGTACACCGTGGTCAGGTCCAGCAGCGGATGCGTGATCAATGCCAGCCAGATGGCGAGGCACCAGGCGCGCCAGTGCTGCCGGCTGCGCGTCGCGCCGGCCACCAGCCAGCCGGGTAACGGTGCCACCAGTGTCAGCCACAGCAGCGCGTGGCTCTCGGTGCGGTGCAGCGTCATGTTGCGAATGGCATCGCCGTGGTCGATAAACACGTCGAGGTCTGGCAACGTGCCCGCGACCGCCCCCGCCAGCGCCGCCTGCCACAGCGGCACACGTTTGCCCATTACGGCCACGGTCACCGCCGCGCCCAGCGTTAGTTGTGATAGCGAATCCATGCACTCTCCTGGTCAGCCACGGGGATCAGCGCACGCGGATCCCTTCAATAATCATGCGCTGAACGTTATCCAGCGTCTGGGCAAAAAATTCCGCATCGTTTAGCGTCTGGCCGGTGATGGCTTCCACCTGGGACGCGAAATCAGCGTAGTGCTGCGTGGTCGCCCATAGCAGAAAGAACAGATGCTGCGGCTGCACGCCGGCAATACGCCCTTCGGCGATCCACTTTTCGATAATCGCCGCTTTGTCATCCACTAGCGCTTTTAAATCCCCCGCCAGCTCGCCCTTCAGCAGCGGCGCGCCCTGCAGCATCTCCAGACAGAACAGGCGCGATGCCTGCGGGTGGTCACGCGACACTTCCAGCTTGAGACGAATATAGTTGCGGATGGCCACCAGCGGATCCTGGTCATGACGCAGCGCACGCAGCGGCGCCAGCCACACATCAAGAATCTCTTTCAGTACCGCCACATACAGCACTTCTTTTGACGGATAGTAGTAAAGCAGGTTAGTTTTTGAGACGTCCGCGCGCTCAGCCACCTTATCCAGACTGGTGCCGTGAATGCCAAACTGCGAGAAGAAGGCCAATGCCGCTTCCAGAATAGCTGCCCGTTTCGCCGCAACGGCCCGCGATCGGCGTCCTGGCTTTTTTTCATCGCTTTTCACACTGTTACCTCTTCCATCCTGCGAAATCGCATCATAACAAACGCCCTGTTTCCTGCCTAATGCTGTGCCCTGCACCTTTTTCGCTCAGGTGACGCATGAAAAACGTGCAATTTGTTTTGACCAGATGGTCTGTTTTGGACCAGTCACTCAGGATTCATTACGTCGCCAATTTTAACTGATTGTTATGTATCACTTTTAAAATTGTGGCACAGGCTTTGCAATTTTGTGATCGAGCGCCGCCCGCAGGATGCGTGCAGGAAGCAACGCAGCGCGTGAAGCAATCCATGTTCAATGCAGAGAGGTTTCACATGAAAATTGGCGTTTTCGTTCCGATTGGCAACAATGGCTGGCTCATCTCCACGCATGCCCCGCAATACAAGCCGACCTTTGAGCTCAACAAAGCGATTGTGCTCAAGGCTGAGCACTATCACTTCGACTTTGCCCTGTCGATGATTAAGCTGCGCGGCTTCGGCGGCAAAACCGAATTCTGGGACCACAACCTGGAGTCCTTCACCCTGATGGCCGGGCTGGCCGCGGTGACCTCACGCATTGAAATCTACGCCACCGCCGCCACCCTGACGCTGCCGCCCGCCATCGTGGCGCGCATGGCCGCCACCATCGACTCCATCTCCGGCGGCCGCTTCGGCGTCAATCTGGTCACCGGCTGGCAGAAGCCGGAGTATGAGCAGATGGGGCTGTGGCCGGGCGATGAATATTTTGCCAGCCGCTACAACTACCTGACGGAGTACGTCACGGTGCTGCGCGACCTGTGGGGCACTGGCCAGAGCGACTTCAAAGGTGAGTTCTTCACCATGAACGACTGTCGCGTCAGTCCGCAGCCGCAGAAGCCGATGAAGGTGATTTGCGCCGGTCAAAGTGATGCCGGCATGGCCTTTTCGGCGCAATACGCTGATTACAACTTCTGCTTCGGCAAGGGCGTCAATACCCCGACCGCCTTTGCACCCACTGCCGCACGCATGAAACAGGCCGCGGACAAAACCGGGCGCGACGTCGGTTCCTACGTGCTGTTTATGATTATCGCCGCCGAAAGCGACGAAGCCGCGCGCGCCAAATGGGAACACTACAAAGCCGGCGCAGACGAGGAAGCCCTCGCCTGGCTCACCACGCAGAGCCAGCAGGACACCAAATCCGGCAGTGACACCAATGTGCGCCAGATGGCGGATCCGACCTCTGCCGTCAACATCAATATGGGCACGCTGGTCGGTTCCTATGCCAGCGTGGCACGCATGCTGGATGAAGTGGCGCTGGTGGAAGGCACCGAAGGCGTGCTGCTGACCTTTGATGATTTCCTGCAGGGCATTGAAGATTTTGGTGAACGTATCCAGCCGCTGATGGCGTGCCGCCGCGCGCTGATTGACGCCCACAAGGAGGTTGCATAATGAATACCGTCGTTTGTGCCCACAGCACCAGCCAGCCTGCAGTGACTCTGCCGGCGCGCCCGGAAGCCATCGCCCTGCCGCCGGCGCAAAGCGCGCTGATTGTGGTGGATATGCAGAACGCCTACGCCAGCCAGGGCGGCTATCTCGATCTGGCCGGGTTTGATGTCTCCGCCACGCAGCCGGTTATCGCCCGGATTCATCAGGCGGTCACCGCCGCCCGCGCGGCAGGGATGCAGATCATCTGGTTCCAGAACGGCTGGGATAATCAGTATGTCGAAGCCGGTGACGCCGGTTCGCCCAATTTCCATAAATCCAACGCGCTGAAAACCATGCGCCAGCGGCCGGAGCTGCACGGCACGCTGCTGGCAAAAGGCGGCTGGGATTATGCGCTGGTGGATGAACTGGTACCGCAAGCCGGCGATATCGTGCTGCCCAAACCGCGCTACAGCGGCTTTTTCAACACGCCACTCGACAGCATGCTGCGCAGCCGCGGTATTCGTCATCTGGTGTTTACCGGCATTGCCACCAACGTCTGCGTGGAATCGACGCTGCGCGACGGCTTTTTCCTCGAGTATTTCGGCGTGGTGCTGGCCGATGCCACCCATCAGGCCGGACCGTCGTTTGCTCAGCAGGCGGCGCTGTTCAACATTGAAACCTTTTTTGGCTGGGTCAGCGATACCGACACCTTCTGCGAGGCGCTGAAGTCGTAACCGCCGTTTCACCTGCACGCTTAATAATAAGGACTCTGAGTCATGCCTAAAACAGTGATTATTCCTCCCGGCACCACGACGCCGATCGCTCCGTTTGTGCCCGGCACTTTAGCCGATGCCGTGGTGTACGTTTCCGGTACGCTGCCGTTCGATGCCGACAACAACGTGGTGCACGTCGGGGATGCGGCGGCGCAAACCCGCCACGTGCTGGAAACCATCAAAAAAGTGATCGAGACCGCCGGTGGCAGCCTGCAGGACGTCACTTTCAACTCGATTTTCATCACCGACTGGAGCAACTACGCGGCGGTAAACCAGGTGTATGCCGACTATTTTCCCGGCGACAAACCGGCGCGCTTCTGTATTCAGTGCGGTCTGGTGAAACCCGATGCGCTGATTGAAATCGCCAGCGTGGCACACATTGGCCGGCAGGAGGCGTAATGCATCTGGACATTCAGGGATTAAGCGCGCCCGACGCGCCGACGCTGGTACTGTCGTCCGGGCTGGGCGGCGTGGCCGCTTTCTGGCAACCGCAGCTGGCGGCACTGACGCCGCACTATCGCGTGGTGACCTACGATCAGCGCGGCACCGGTCGCAGCCCCGATACGCTGCCGGAAGGTTACAGCATGGCGATGATGGCAGCGGAACTGGCCGACGCGCTGGCGGAGCACGGCATCGAACAGTATGACATCGTGGGCCATGCGCTTGGCGGGCTGATTGGCCTGCAGCTGGCGCTTGATTATCCGCAGCGCGTCGGACGCGTAGTGGTGATCAACGGCTGGCTGGCGCTGGATGCCCACACCGAACGCTGCTTCCAGGTGCGTCAGGATCTGCTGCTCAACGTTGGTGTTGAAGCGTTTGTGCGCGCGCAGCCGCTGTTTCTTTATCCGGCCGAATGGCTGGCACGCCATCAGTCACGCATCAGCGCGGAGGATGTGCATCACGTGGCGCATTTCCAGGGCATGGAGAACCTGCTGCGGCGTCTGCACGCGCTGAAATCGGCCGATTTCCGTCCGCACGCCTCGCGAATCACCCAGCCGGTGCTGGCGATATGCAGTCAGGATGACCTGCTGGTGCCGTGGAGCTGCTCGCCGCAGCTGGCGCAGGCGCTGCCCAACGGCAGCCTGATTGAGATGCCGTGGGGCGGCCATGCCATGAGCGTGACCGATGCCGACAACTTTAATGCGCTGCTGCTGCGCTGGCTGGCGGACACCGCCACGCCGGCTCGCCGCGCCAGCTAATCACGGAGCCGATGATGAGCGTACATGAACTGCCTCTGCTGCCCGAAGTGAGCCAGCAGGCTTTCCGCGATGCCATGTCCGGCCTGGGCGCGGCGGTCAATATCATCACCACCGACGGGCCGGCCGGACGCGCCGGTTTTACCGCCACCGCGGTGTGCAGCGTCAGTGATACGCCGCCGACGCTGCTGGTCTGCCTCAATCGTAATGCATCGGTGTGGCCGATCTTCCGCGACAACGGCGTGCTGTGTGTGAACACGCTGGCCGCTGGCCAGGAATCGCTGTCAACGCTGTTTGGCGGTAAAACCCCGATGGCGGAACGTTTTGCCGCCGCCCACTGGCACACGCAGCACAGCGGCGCCCCGCTGCTGCAGGGGGCGCTGATGGCGTTCGACTGCACCATCACGCAGGTCGTCAGCGTGGCGACACACGACATTCTGTTTTGCAACGTGATGGCGCTGGAGCGCCATGATGCCCAGCCCGGTCTGATGTGGTTTGACCGTCGCTACCATGCCCTTTCACGGCAGGACGCCCGCTAACGCCGCACCGTGCGGCCCGGTTCGACCACTACCCTGGAGAAGACGATGGCGAGTTCCTGGTTCCCCCGCTGGCAGAAAAAGTCAGCCATGAGCGATAACGGGCTGATTGCCCCCGACGAAACCCTGCCGCTCGGGCAGACGTTCGTGCTGGGCCTGCAGCATGCGGTAGCAATGTTTGGCGCAACGGTGCTGATGCCGCTGCTAATGGGGCTGGACCCCAATCTGGCGATTCTGGTTTCCGGTATCGGCACCCTGCTGTTCTTTGTCATTACCGGTGGTCGCGTGCCGAGTTATCTCGGATCGAGCGCCGCGTTTGTCGGCGTGGTGATCGCCATTACCGGCTTCAACGGTCAGGGGCTCAATCCCAACCTGGCGCTGGCGCTGGGCGGCGTTATTGCCTGCGGCGCGCTCTACACGCTGATTGGCCTGGTGGTGATGAAAGTCGGTACCGGCTGGATTGAACGGCTGATGCCACCGGTGGTCACCGGTGCGGTAGTGATGGCCATCGGCCTTAATCTGGCACCGATTGCGGTGCACAGCGTCTCCGCCTCGATGTTTGATAGCTGGATGGCGGTGATGACGGTGCTGTGCATCGGGCTGGTGGCGGTGTTCACCCGCGGCATGGTGCAGCGGCTGCTGATTCTGGTCGGACTGATTGTCGCCTGGGCGCTGTACGCCCTGCTGACCAATGTGATGGGCTTCGGCAAGCCGGTGGATTTCAGCCGCGTGGCCAGCGCCGCGTGGTTTGGTCTGCCGCACACCACCGCGCCGGTATTTGATATGCAGGCAATCGTGATGATCGCACCGGTGGCGATTATTCTGGTGGCAGAGAACCTCGGCCATATTAAAGCGGTGGCGGGCATGACCGGGCGTAATCTCGATCCGTGGATGGGACGCGCGTTCGTCGGCGACGGCCTGGCAACCATGCTGTCCGGCTCCATCGGCGGCAGCGGCGTCACCACCTATGCCGAAAACATTGGCGTGATGGCGGTGACCAAAGTCTACTCCACGCTGGCGTTTGTCGCTGCGGCGCTGATTGCGCTGGTGCTGGGCTTTTCGCCTAAGTTCGGCGCGCTCATCCACACCATTCCCGGCCCGGTGATTGGCGGCGCTTCAATTGTGGTGTTTGGCTTAATCGCCGTGGCCGGCGCACGTATCTGGGTGCAAAACCATGTCGATTTTAGCCAGAACAGCAATCTGATTATGGTGGCGACCACGCTGGTGCTCGGTGCCGGGGATTTTGCGCTGAAGATTGGCAGCTTTACCCTCGGCGGCATCGGCACGGCCACCTTCGGTGCCATCATCCTCAACGCCATTCTGCAGCGGCGCGGTGCCGCGCTGACCCAGCCGGCGGCGCGCCCGCAGCCTTAAGGCTTCTGCGGTGCCTGCTCCGGCACCGCTTTTTTGCGCCGCAGGCGCAGTTCACTGACAATCACCCCGCAGACAATCAGTGCGCCGCCCAGCAGCGCCGCGGCCGGTAACCGTTCGCCGGCAATACGTCCGACCACACCGGCCCACACCGGCTCGCCGGCATAAATCACTGTGGCGCGCGTCGGCGAGACGCTGCGCTGCGCCCAGTTCATGGTGACCTGAATCAGCGCGCTGGCCGCGCCGAGGCCCAGCGCGCTGAACAACAGCGGCGCCGATAGCGTGGGTAAAGATTCGCCGTTGGGCAGCATCAGCACGAAGGCGCAGGCCGAAGCCACCAGCAGCTGTACCAGCGTTACGCGGCGCACATCGACCTGCCCGGCGTAGCGGCTGATAAGAATGATCTCGGCGGCAATGGCGAGGGTGCTGAGCAGCGTGGCGATCTCACCGGCATTCAGCGTCAGGCTGCCATCCTGCGGACCCGCCACCAGCACCAGACCGGTGAACGCCAGCAAAATGCCCAGCCACGCCATCAGGCCCGGCGGCCGGCGCAGAAACAGCCATTGCAACAGCGGCACCACCGGCACGTAAAGTGCCGTCAGAAACGCCGACTGGCTGCTGGAAATGGTTTGCATACCCCAGGTTTGCAATCCGTAACCGCCGGCAATCGCCACGCCAATCAGCGCACCCGCTTTGATTTCCAGCCAGGTAATGTGACGCAAATAGCGGCGAAAGAAAAAGGCCAGCAGCAGCGAGGCGGTAGCGAAACGCAGCCCGACAAAAAAGAACGGCCCCGAATGCGCCATGGCGCGATGCACCACCAGAAAGGTGCCACCCCAGACCATAGTGATAAAAATAAGTACCAGCTCCTGACGCGTAATACGCAGGCTGAGGCGGGAAGTGGAAGCAGACATAACGCACCAGAATAGAGGACTGGCGCACATTTTTGCTGATTAGCCGGGCAAATTGCAATCATTGTAACCGCCGGGCGTACCCGGCGGCCGGGGATACCGTCACAGACGCACTATTTTTTCGCGCGGCTGCGTCCCCCCTTTTCACCTGCTTCGGCAGCACGCTGCGGATCATTTCTGAAATTCCCGCCGCTGTTTTTACCGCCTTTACGACCCGCTTCCGCGGCCCTTTCGCGATCTTCCGCGAAGTTGCCTGATCCTCCACGATGTTGAGCCATCATTTCCTCCAGGTATTGAGCATAGGTGGTGAAGACATTTCACTGCGCAAACAGTGTCAGGTCAGGTGCGTAATATTTCGCCACACCCGCTTAAAGCATAGCCAATGGATACGCACAATCAGGCACATATTCATACTTTGCAACAGATAAACCGCTTAGCATCGTTTTTATGGCGAGATATTCAGCTGAAAAACAAGCGGTTAGTGGCAGAAGTCGCAGCGCGATATCCATGACTGTTCAATGGCTGACCAGCATAGCGCGCAGCCTCTTCTATACTTCTTTCTGTTGATTATCAATAAATCGTTGAATATTAACTGATAAATTAGAGTCATTGAAATTCCATAAAAGAGATAAATTCATGAGGATAGAAATTCTCCCTAAGATTTTAAAATCTCAGTTAATTAAATAGAATAGGAATTTTAATAACACCTTTTCAGTATTTCACACTTTACTATATGATCATATAATTTCTCACCCGAATAAAAACAATAAATAGCTTTTAAAAACATTCAAATGACTAACATGATTTACTTCAATTCATTAAGAACTAATGAAACCAGGCAAAAAAAATTAAGTCACCCTCCATCAACATGCGAAAAAGCATTCCACCCATTTATTACCCCCTGAGTTTTAAAGTAAATTATTTTTTTCTTTTCCCCTTTTCGGCCTGGCTGAACAATAACTCTGAAATATAATTGATATAGGCATTTACATTCTTGAAAAAAACAGAAAAATCAATGTGTTACCTCGCTCTATAGACGCACTTACAAAACACTATGGAAATCGAAAGAGTATAGTTTACACCCATAATGCAGTTAAACCTCAGGCACCTTCATCTATTTTGGATTACTGAATGAAAGTACCACCCTCCAGGTTCTCATCGCATAAATTCCTAAAGCATCAAAATTAATGCACATGATCATTCAAGATAATTATACCTAATTACCACTCGGATCGTATTTCTTGTAGGAACAACAATTTAATTGGAATTATAGGCCATGTGATATAGGCATTAGCATATGCATGTAAATTATTCGCCATTATTATTTTCACATAAACTCTTTAATTGGAAAGTGTTTTCTGACTACGGCAGATTCTTTACTATTAATAAATTTTTAACGATACCTTAAGCATCGACAAAGTTGTGACGCCCTTGCATGAACAATCAGAGAGGTGCGTTGGATTGGTTAGCCACTAATACTCATTCGTCAGACGATGCTCTCTTAACTTAAGCAACAAGTCCTAAGATTAGCGAGTGGAACCTGACACGAGTGGTTCGAACGCTGTGAAAAAATATGTGTTTTAGAAATTTTCCAAGACATTTCTGGCATTTTTCCCTTTGAAACTATTCGATAATTACCGCATTTCTTCAGATAAGCTATTACTTCACACAGGAATTCTTTTATGTCTCAGTCTGTCTTAACAGTTACCAATACAGTTGATACCAAATCCTCTAAGCCGCTAGTCTTGACGCCGGGTAAGGGAACTATGTACATCAATGCAACTCATGGTCAGCGTATAGTTATTTCAGAAGCGCAGTTGAGTGGTAAACCCGGAAAACTTTTAATAAAGCGCATCGGAAAAAACCTTCAACTGTCTTTATCTGGCGATGAAGAGCCACTCTTAATCATATATGATTACTATAGTAATGAAGCACGCTTGCAAGGTATTGGAGAAGATGGATTTGTACATAATTTAATCATTAATGCCAATGAAGAAAAACCAACCGAACTGGATGAAGGCGATGAGGCTTATGTTTATTTAAGTAGCTTAAGTGATAATCCCCCCCCCTCATCACCACCTGGACCAACCAGTAGTGCATGGAAGGCGATGAGTGCTTTTGCCGGATTACTTGGTATTGGTGGGCTAATTCGTGTTATGCAAAATCAACACAGTGGTCCAGATGAGGCAACTCCTTCAGCACCAATTATAATACAGGCTGTTGATAACGTTGGTTCCCATACTGGCATGCTTGAAAGTAATAACGTTACAGATGACGCTCAACCACGATTTGAAGGGCATTTGAGCCAGCCAGGTGAATTAATTACTTTATATGCCGACGGAATCGTTGTTGGTTCAACTATTGTTGCAGAAGATGGTAGCTGGTCTTTGATGCCTGATTTTGCTCTTTCTCATGGCTCACATAATTTCTATGCAACAGCTACTTCTGTAAAGGGTATTGTTAGCGACATTTCAAATCCATTTAAACTTAATATTGATCTGATTGCACCGGAGCAGCCTATACTCACCCAGGCGATTGATAGTACGGGGGTAAATAAAGGCGTTATAGCCAACGGAGGCATCACTGATGATAACCGCCCGATATTCTCAGGCACAGCCGAGCCCGGCACGCGAATTGACTTTACGCTGAATGGTACAAATATTGGATCTGTGATAGTATCTGTAGATGGTAAATGGTCATGGCAACCAGACACATTTCTAATAGACGGCCCATACAAATTTATTATGTGCGCGTTCGACCCGGCAGGTAATATGAGTATCCCCTCCTTGCCTTTTAACTTTACAGTCGATACTCAGATATTAAAACCACAAATTGAAACCATGTTTGATGCAGTAGAAGGTGGTGCAGAGGGCTTTCTTTCTAAAGATGGTGTAGGTCTTACAAACGACGCCCGCCCGCTCCTGTCCGGCCGGGCCGAGGCCGGCAGCCTCGTGACCATCTACGACGGCGGGGTCGCGATCGCCAGCGTCACCGCGGATGAGGCCGGCGACTGGGCCTGGCAGTACCCCGCCGGACAGCGCTTCAGCGAGGGCGAACACACGCTCACGGTCAGGGCCGTGGACGCCGCCGGCAACCTCTCCGCCGGCTCCGATCCCTTCGTCATCACCGTGGACACCGTTATCGCCCAGCCCGCTATCGCCAGCGTCACCGACGCCGCCGCCGGCGGCGTCAGCGGCCCCCTGCCCGCCGACGGCACCGGGCTGACCAACGACGCCCGCCCGCTCCTCTCCGGCCGGGCCGAGGCCGGCAGCCTCGTGACCATCTACGACGGCGGGGTCGCGATCGCCAGCGTCACCGCGGATGAGGCCGGCAACTGGGCCTGGCAGTACCCCGCCGGACAGCGCTTCAGCGAGGGCGAACACACGCTCACGGTCAGGGCCGTGGACGCCGCCGGCAACCTCTCCGCCGGCTCCGACCCCTTCATCATCACCGTGGACACCGTTATCGCCCAGCCTATTATTAGTACGGTTATTGATGCCGTCTCTGGTGGAGTTAATGGTCCACTACCGGCGGATGACGCTGGCCTTACAAATGACAGTCGTCCGGCTATGAGCGGCCGTGCCGAGGCCGGCAGCCTCGTGACCATCTACGACGGCGGGGTCGCGATTGCCAGCGTCACCGCGGATGAGGCCGGCGACTGGGCCTGGCAGTACCCCGCCGGACAGCGCTTCAGCGAGGGCAAACACATGCTCACAGTGATAGCTGTCGATGTTGCGGGCAATCAATCTGGAGTTTCTAATACCTTTGTATTAACAGTTGATACTATATTACCTTCAGCATCACCTATTGTTGCTAGTAGCGTTGACGTTACAAAGATCTGGTCCGGCAGTACCACTAACGATAAGCGACCACAGATAAGTGGAACAGGCGAAGCTGGAACGCTAATGCATATTTATCAGAATGGGATTGTCGTCGGCTCGCTTAAAGTTTCTCAATCCGGTAACTGGACATGGCAACCCGAGAAGGATCTTTCAGACGGGAGTTACGATTTCCAGGTCACTTATCAGGATAATGCCGGTAATACGGCCAGAACTGCGCCAATCAGCGTCAACGTTGATACGGTTGTACCTGACGCCGCATCCAATATTGAGTGGGATGGACAAAACCTGAGAGTTGAATTTGATGGTAGCAGCTATCAAGTGGGCGATCGCATCGTAATGAATATAGATGGTCAGGACCATAACTACATTCTCAAACAAAGCGACCTGGATGCTAATGAAGTCGTCCTTGACTGGCCCTCATCGGAGCACGGTAATTTTGACGTCCTGGATGTCAAAATTATTGATAGCGTTGGAAATACCTCTAATGGGTTGAAACTGAATAAAGACTTTGGAATTTCACATACTGAAAACTTTGAAAAACAACCAGCCGGAGCTTTCACCGCCAATCAGGTGTTCAATTTCTCTGGATTTGATCTAAAAGTCATCAACCCAGGTAATGGAGGTGGTTTTTTTAAAGGAAGAGCAGGCTGGGATTTACCTTCACCGACAATGGCACTGACTCTCTCCGCTGGTACTAAAATTGAAATCGAGTTGCCAGACGGGAATAGCGATTACATATCATTTGATGCAGGCGATTTCAACAACATAGAACAATTTACGGTTATTTTTTACGATAAAAACGGGATCGAAGTTGACAGACAAATATTAACTCCTAGCGGGGGGATCACCCAAAAAATAACAGCAACCGTTCCTTACGGCATGACTTTCTCAAAGGTCAGCCTTGAGTTAAATGTGTCGGGCGTCTGGATAGATAATATTGAAATAGGGAAAACCTCGTATCATAGCTCAGTGGATGAAACTTTATCTTACACTGGGTTAAATAACATTGACATTGCTTTAAATGAAACTACACAAATATCTCCCGAAATCAACACTACTGAAGCGGCTCTAAAAATTGAAAGTGACGATCTTGGATTAAAATTGAAAAACTTAACTCTTAATGCAAATGACATTATCGTAGACAATAATGAGAACATCTTCACCAATGAAAACTTGGAGCAACTAACAAATGAGGATTGTAATGAAGGTGAAATAAAGTTGAGCAATCTATTAGATGAAAACAGCAATATTGATAGCTGGGATAGCCATGAATACTATACTTCTGGCCAGGAGTGTTTTGATATTATGAAGCCACTTGATAAATATATTGATCCAATTACTCAGCAAGAGGCAAGCACTCAATTCGAATGATTAATGACGTTATAGATTAAATCAAAAAACGCCTTTTAAATTAGCGCGGCATCTTAGCCGCGCAGTTTTAAATAATTAACAGAAACCATAACCAATAGCCACAACTATTGCCTGCGCAATCACGCGATTTTGATCCACTAAATTTTCAAATAAAATAAATCAACCTTGCCGCAACATCCTTTCCAAGAAAAAATCATCTTGTACCCCACCTCAATAAAACCCAATAAAACCCTTAGCAGGTGGATCAGGAGTTATAAAAAGCAAGGCAGGGAAAGAATTATCTATCGAAGCACTCCTATTATTTAACTCCGGAATTATTAATACTGACAACAATTAGCAGGCGATAATAAAGCAAGTATTGTTAATATTTGTATACAATAACATTCATAACGAATAAAAATAATTCAACTTCCAGCGAGATGGTCTCGGTTACTGCTGATGATTTTATACTTCTGGAAAAAATGGATTATCTTCACCCTAACAGTGCTTAGTTACTGCCTTTAACTTCATAGCGTCGCGCTAATATTAAAATCCATATTTTTTTGCGTTTGCAAAACGTTAGCTAAGACGTTAGTCCGGATGATTCAATGCATGTAAGAGACCATTAATTTTATGTGCTACGCTTCATGAAGGTACCATCATTGGAGAGATAGGAATATGCAACATCAAGATCGTGTTAAAGCAAAAATTCTGGTGCTTTATTACTCCATGTATGGACATATAGAAACCATGGCTAACGCAGTGGCGGACGGTGCGAAGAGCGTGAGCGGTGCCGAAGTCACCATTCTGCGCGTGCCGGAAAGTATGGATGCCGAACGGTTTGCTCAGGTCGGCGGGAAGGTTAATCAGCCGGCGGCGGAAGCCAAACCGGACGACCTGCCGCAGTACGATGCCATCATCGTCGGCACCCCGACGCGCTTCGGCAATATGTCCGGTCAGATGCGTAATTTCTGGGACCGCACCGGCGGCCTGTGGGCCTCTGGCGCGCTGTACGGCAAGATTGCCAGCGTGTTTGCGTCTACCGGCACCGGCGGCGGTCAGGAGCAGACTATCACCTCGGTGTGGACCACCCTGGCACATCACGGCATGGTGATTGTGCCCATCGGCTACGGCACCAAAGAGTTGTTTGATATTTCGCAGGTGCGTGGCGGTACGCCGTATGGCGCAACCACGCTGGCGGGCGGTGACGGATCGCGCCAGCCCTCGGCGGAAGAACTGGAAATTGCCCGTTATCAGGGCCAATACGTCGCCGGTCTGGCGGTAAAACTGAAAGGATAAATTCCCAACAGGAGAGAGTTATGGCAACAGAACAGTTTAAAGCTCACCACGTGGGCGAATGGGCGACCTTACGTCACACTTCACCGGAAATAGCTGAAGCAATTTTCGAAGTGGCGAATTATGACGAACGGCTTGCCGAAGAGATCTGGCGCCAGCAAGGCAGCGATGAGGTGTTATTCCGCGCGTTTGAGAAAACCGACCAGGACGTCCTGACGTGGGACGATAAGCCGGTCGAACGTAAAAACATCTGAAGCACAGGCGGGCATGTCCCGCCTTCTCATTTTTAGCCGTCAGGGAGCCTTTATGTCAGCCTATCAAAGCATTAATCCGGCCAACAATCAGCTGCTGAAAACCTGGCCATCACACGATGACAGCTACGCGCAGCAGGCGCTGCACACCGCCGATGCACTCTACCATTCGCCATGGAGCAAAGGCGATATTCAGCCGCGTCTGCAGGTGCTGCAGCGTCTGGCAGAGTTGATCGACCAGCGCAGCGAAGAGCTGGCCACCATTGCCAGCAAAGAGATGGGTAAGCTGATTGGCCAGAGCCGCGGCGAAGTGAAAATCTGCGCCAGCATCGCGCGCTATTATGCCGAACACGCGGCAAGGCTGTTGCAGGCACAGCCCTATCCCAGCGATGTCGGTGATGCCTGGCTCGAGTACCATCCGATTGGCGTGGTAGTGGCCGTCGAGCCGTGGAATTTCCCGTATTATCAGCTGATGCGCGTGCTGGCACCGAACCTGGCACTGGGCAACCCGGTGCTGGCGAAACATGCCAACATTGTGCCGCACTGTGCCGACGTGTTTGAAAAGCTGGTGCTGGAAGCCGGCGCGCCGCAGGGCGCGTGGACCAATCTGTTTATCTCTAACCAGCAGGTGGCCGATCTGATTGCCGATCCGCGCGTGCAGGGTGTGGCGCTCACCGGTTCAGAGCGCGCCGGCAGCGCGGTGGCTGAGCAGGCCGGTAAGCACCTGAAAAAATCCACGCTAGAACTAGGTGGTAACGATGTGTTTGTGGTGCTGGACGATGCCGATATTGATGAAGCGGTGCGCCAGGGGGCGCAGGCGCGGCTCAGCAACTGCGGTCAGGTATGTACTGCGGCCAAGCGCTTTATTCTGCATGAAAAGATTGCCGATCACTTTATGGCTAAGTTTAGCGCGGCGCTGCAATCCGCGACGCCCGGCGATCCGTTAGATGAAAAAACCACGCTGGGGCCGCTGTCGTCACAGGATGCACGTGACCGGCTGGTGAAACAGGTGGACGAGGCGGTGGCGCATGGCGCACGCGTGGAGTGCGGCGGACGCGTAATCGACGGCGTCGGTTGCTACTACCAGCCAACCATCCTGACCGGCCTGACGCCGGATAACCCGGCTTATTATCAGGAGTTTTTCGGCCCGGTGGCGCAGGTGTATGTGGTGGCGGACGACCGTGCTGCCGTAGCGCTGGCTAACGATTCGCACTACGGTTTGGGCGGTTCCGTGTGGACGCGGGACATTGCGCGCGGGCGCAACATGGCTTCGCAGATTGAGACCGGCATGGTATTTATCAATTCGCAGAGCGATACCGCGGCTGAGCTGCCGTTCGGCGGCGTGAAGCGTTCCGGCTATGGCCGTGAACTGTCCGATCTCGGGCTGAAGGAGTTTGCTAACCAGAAACTGGTCGTAGTAGCCGGTTAAACGGCATAAAACCACCGTTGAACTGAACGGTGGTTTTATTCGATTGACTGCGGTGCGCGTCAATGCGCAGCCAGTAACAACACAGCAGGGTCGCCACGCATGGCGACCCTGCTGGCGTTTTAGTTGCTGGCCGCTGCCGGCTGTTGCGCAGGTTTCGCGTCCGCCTCCGGCTTCGCCGGCGCTGCCTCAGCCTGGGCTTTCTGCGCCGCTGCGGCATCGGCTTTCGCCTTCTCCTCTGCGGCCTTCTGAGCGCTGGCCTTCTCAGCTCTGGCTTTGTCGTCCGCCGCTTTTTGCGCCGCGGCCTTGTCCGCCTTCACTTTTTCCTCGGCGGCTTTGGCGTCAGCGGCTTTCTGTGCTGCAGCTTTATCAGCCGCCGCTTTATCTGCGCTGGCCTGATCCGCTTTGGCCTGTGCGTCATCGCTGGCTGCCGGCGCGGCAGCAGGCTGTGCGACCGGTGCCGGTGCGGCTGGCTGCAGCGGTGTACCCTGCAGCGCGTTGTTCAGCGCGCTGATGAACTGATCCCAGCTGCAGTAGCCGTTGGCGTCAGTGTCACACCCCGCCAGCTGCAGTGTAACGCGCTTCGGTGGGTTCTTCAGGCTCAGCACATCGGCATTACGCAGCTGATCCGCCGTCTGATAGACATACTCCACTTTCAGCAGATCTTTATTGTTCTTCGCATCGTGCCAGCGTTCAAACACTACCTGGCCGCCAATCGGGGTTTTCTCGTCGTTACCCGGCAGCTCGTATGGCTTAACCTGCAGCGCGCTCAGCAATGACGCGATATTCGAATCGTGTCCGACCATCAGCGTGACTTTTGGCGCGGTGGCTTTATCCTGATCGACCAGCTGGCTGCGGATGTAATCCACCAGCGGTGCGGCAACGTCACGCGCCACTTCCGGCGCGGTAAACAGCGCATCCTGATAGCCATTCTTGATCGCCGCCAGCTCTTTCCACTGTTCAGGCGTTTTGATTTGTCCCCAGGCAACCTGATCCGCCGGGAAACCTTCGTAATATTGCAGCGTGAAGGCGTCGACCAGCGAGTTACCCACTTTCAGCGGGCCATTGACGCCGGGCTCTTTGCCGTTTTCCGCGCTGAAGGTGTTGTCGCCGCTGCTCAGGTCGCACTGTTTCTTGCCGTTACAGGCCGGAGCTGATTTGTAATCCACGATTTTTTCCAGCCGCTGGAAGGCCGGCTTCAGCGCCAGCTTCTCATTGGCTGCGGTCATCGCCGCCAGCGCTTTCTTGTTAAACGCTTCGCTGCCATCGGTGATTACCGGATTGAAGATCGGGTCCATAGTGCCCATCGCATCCTGATGGGTGACAGCGATATCGCAGCCCGGGAAAGCACCGGTGACGAAATACTGCGCCGTCGCAACGGTGCGCTGCAGGCTGTTGGCATAGACAAAGATGTTGCTGCTGTCCGGACAGGTGCCGTTCTGTACCAGCCCCTGCTGGGCCAGCCACTGACGGGTGTAGTTACCCATGTAGACTTCCAGCACGCCGCCTTTGGTGGTCAGCTCACCGCCGGGCACATCCCACTGCGGCCAGCTTTTTTTCGTCGCCTGCTCCAGCACGCTGCCGTTGTTGGCCAGCGGAGCACGCAGGTTGTGACGACTCAGCATCAGGACCTGCTGCAGTTGCATGTCGCCATCTGCGGCGTAAGCGCTCATACCCATCGGCAGCGCCGCGATCACTGACAGCGCGCAAAGACTCAGTTTCTTGATCATTGTGCCTATTCCATAATTCATCAGGGAAACACTCTGGCATTCAAGCGATTAGCTCGCCAAAGAGCGAATTACCGCACAGTGTAACCCAGCTTGCCTGAGAAAATCGCCAGATGTTTGCAAAAACCGTGCATCGACTATAGCAGTAAACGCGCTGGCCGTCGGGTTACGGCAGCAGATTGAAAAGCTTCAGGATGTTTTTCAGAAGGATGGAAAGCAGAAAAGCGAAAAGCCCGCATCGCTGCGGGCTTCTCTTATATGGCGGAGGAACAGAGATTCGAACTCTGGGATGGTTTCCCATCGGCGGTTTTCAAGACCGCTGCCTTAAGCCACTCGGCCATCCCTCCTGAAATCTTTTTGTCACCTCACACTGCGAGAGTGTGAAGTGGCGGAGGAGGAGAGATTCGAACTCTCGGATGGTTTCCCATCGGCGGTTTTCAAGACCGCTGCCTTAAGCCGCTCGGCCACCCCTCCGCAATGAGGCGCACTATAAACATCCCCCCGAACGATGTAAAGCATCCGATGATTCGTTCGCCTGAAAAACAGTCAAAAATGATTTTTTTGCCGTCTTAATCGTCATTCTGCTCAGTGAAACAGCAATTTATCGCGTAAAGATGGGTAAAACGCCTTTTCTGTCCTCTGACCGTTGCGTATTCTCAGGCCATATTTGGTGTTCTCTCTCTAACAGGAGCGCATGATGGACAGAATAATTAGCTCGTCACAGCAGCAGTCGCTACTCAGCACCCATAAAGTGCTGCGCAATACTTATTTCTTACTTGGCCTGACGCTGGCGTTTTCCGCCGTCACCGCCACACTCAGCACCGTTTACGCCCTGCCCTCGCCGGGACTGATTCTGATGCTGGTGGGCTTTTACGGGCTGATGTTCCTGACCTATCGCCTGGCGAACAGCCCGGCGGGTATTCTGGCCGCGTTTGCCTTCACCGGCTTCCTCGGTTACTGCCTCGGTCCGATTCTCAGCTCGTTCCTCACCGCCGGTATGGGTGATGTTATCGCCATGGCGCTGGGCGGCACCGCGCTGGTGTTCTTCTGCTGTTCCGCCTATGTCCTGACCACGCGTCGCGACATGTCTTTCCTTGGCGGCATGATGATGGCCGGCTTTGTGGTGCTGCTGGTGGCTGTGGTTGCCAATATCTTCCTGCAGCTGCCTGCGCTGCACCTGGCGATCAGCGCCCTGTTTATTCTGTTCTCTGCCGGTGCCATTTTGTGGGAAACCAGCAACATCATTCAGGGCGGTGAAACCAACTACATTCGCGCCACCGTCAGCCTGTATGTCTCGCTGTACAACATCTTTGTCAGCCTGCTGAGCCTGCTGGGCTTCGCCAACCGTGACTAAGACGTAAAGCACGCACCGTTAAACCCCGCTCCGGCGGGGTTTTTGCTTTTTATCCGCCGCCGCCTTTACAATGGGCGCGCTGACGATATGAGGAAACAACGTGATTTTTGCCGGTAAAGAGATTGCCACTGACGCGGAAGGCTATCTGAAAAATAGCGCCGACTGGAGTGAAGCGCTGGCGCAGGCCATCGCCCAGCAGGAAGCGATTGAGATGAGTGAAGCGCACTGGGAAGTGGTGCACTTTGTGCGTGATTTTTATCAGCAGTTTAATACCTCGCCGGCGGTGCGCATGCTGGTCAAAGCCATGGCGCAAAAATATGGCGAAGAGAAAGGCAACAGCCGCTATCTGTTTCGCCTGTTCCCGGAAGGTCCGGCCAAACAGGCCACTAAAATCGCCGGCCTGCCAAAACCGGCGAAGTGTCTGTGATCATCCGGTAGTAAACCGCGTCGGCCGCTCCGCCAGCTGATGCGGCTCCACCAGCACCTTATCGACCCGGGCACTGGGCGGTCCGCCCGCCTTCAGCCACGTAATCAGTGACTCCACCTGCTGCGCTTCTCCCGCCGCCAGGACCTCCACGCTGCCATCCGCCAGATTATGCGCATAGCCGGTGACGCCCAGTGCGTTCGCCTGCGCCTGGGTGTAATAACGGAAGCCCACGCCCTGCACCCTGCCGTGAACCCAGATTTTGTAACCTGTCGTCGCCATGGCGATCTCCCCTTTGTGCGTTGCATTTTGCCGCCATCCACCGGAAAATGGCGCCTCATTTTTTCAGGTAAGCATAGCAAACATGACCGTTCGATTGATTCTCGCTAAGGGACGTGAAAAATCCCTGCTCCGCCGCCATCCGTGGGTGTTCTCCGGGGCCGTTGCCCGTATGGAAGGTAAAGCCCAGTCGGGTGAAACCATTGATATCTGTGACAGCAACGGCAAATGGCTGGCCCGCGCCGCCTACTCTCCTCAGTCACAAATTCGCGCGCGCGTCTGGAGCTGGCAGCAGGATGAGTCAATCGACATCGCCTTCTTTGTGCGCACGCTGCAAAAAGCCCAGCAGTGGCGCGACTGGCTGGCACAGCGCGACGGGCTGGACAGCTATCGTTTGATTGCCGGCGAGTCCGATGGACTGCCGGGCGTCACGATTGATCGCTTCGGTAACTTCCTCGTGCTGCAACTGCTGTCGGCCGGGGCGGAGTATCAGCGTCCGGCTCTCGTCTCGGCGCTGCAGCAGTGCTATCCCAACTGCGCCATCTACGACCGCTCGGACGTGGCAGTGCGCAAGAAAGAGGGACTGGAGCTGGCGCAGGGTCCGGTAAGCGGTGAGCTGCCGCCTGCGCTGCTGCCGATAACCGAGCACGGCATGC
Source organism: Type-C symbiont of Plautia stali (assembly GCF_059730935.1). Classification (NCBI taxonomy): domain Bacteria; kingdom Pseudomonadati; phylum Pseudomonadota; class Gammaproteobacteria; order Enterobacterales; family Enterobacteriaceae; species Type-C symbiont of Plautia stali. Next base: position 2,631,163 of record NZ_AP035923.1, read on the forward strand.
AGCTGCTGGTGGATATTCAGGGCGGTCACAAGACCGGTTATTACCTCGATCAGCGCGACAGCCGTTTTGCCACCCGACGTTATGCAGAAAATGCCCGCGTGCTTAACTGCTTCTCCTACACCGGCGGCTTTGCGGTCTCTGCCCTGCTTGGCGGCTGCGGGGAAGTGATCAGCGTGGATACCTCGCAGGACGCCCTTGACGTAGCAAAACAGAACGTGGCGCTTAACGGGCTGGATGTCTCACGCGCGCAGTTCCTGCGTGACGATGTGTTCAAACTGCTGCGTCGCTACCGCGACAGCGGCGAGAAGTTCGACATGATCGTCATGGATCCGCCGAAATTCGTTGAGAATAAAAACCAGCTGATGGGTGCCTGCCGCGGCTATAAAGACATCAATATGCTGGCGATGCAGCTGCTGAATCCGGGCGGCATTCTGCTGACTTTCTCCTGTTCCGGGCTGATGGCCACCGAGCTGTTCCAGAAAATTATCGCCGATGCCGCTGTTGATGCCGGTCGTGATGTACAATTTATAGAGCAGTTCCGTCAGGCAGCCGACCATCCGGTGATAGCCAGCTATCCTGAAGGGCTTTATCTGAAAGGCTTTGCCTGTCGCGTGCTGTGACTTGAAAACGCTGTCCCTGCCCCCATATCGGTGGCAGGGCAAAGTTTTGGGAGGTCACAATGATTGCCAGTAAATTTGGAATTGGACAGCAGGTCCGGCACCGTCTCTCCGGGGTGCTCGGCGTGATTGTGGATGTCGACCCGGAGTATTCGCTGGACGATCCGCAGCTGGATGAGGTTGGCGCGACGGAATCGCTGCGTGCCGCTCCCTGGTATCACGTGGTGATGGAAGATGAGGAAGGCGAACAGGTGCATACCTATATCGCTGAGATTCAGCTGGCCGGCGAAACCTCGTTCGAACATCCGGAACAGCCCTCCATGGATGAGCTGGCCGCCTCGATCCGCCAGCAGCTGCAGGCGCCCAGCCTGCGGCATTAAGGGTACGGCGACTGCGCGTCGCCGTTTGTCTTTAACGCGTCACGCCCAACCGCGGAATTTCTATCTTCGGGCAGCGATCCATAATCACCGTCAGCCCGGCATCACGCGCCAGCACCGCCGCCTGCTCATTGATCACGCCCAGCTGCAGCCACAGGGTTTTGGCGCCGATAGCAATCGCTTCCTGCGCCACGCCCCATGCCGCTTCGGAATTGCGGAACACATCCACCATGTCGATCTTGCCCGGAATCTCCGCCAGCGTGCCATATACGGTCTGGCCCAGCAGCTGCTGTCCCGCCAGCTTCGGGCTCACCGGCACTACGTCATAACCCTGATCGAGCAGGTATTTCATTACGCCATAGCTGGCACGCTCAGTGCGATCGCTGGCACCGACCAGCGCGATGCGTTGGGTTTGCGTCAGGACATCGCGAATCGTTTGATCGTTCATGTTTTTCTCCTTGTTCACTCGCCTGAGTGTAGATGCCATTGCGCGCTAAAGTGCAAGCGCAGCGCACGAAAAGTTTGCGCGGCGACACGAATAAATATGTTAAAATGTAAATTAACTGCCATAATGTAATAATTTGCTACACATCGCCCTTTTTCCCCTGTTCCGGGAGTTGAAATGAAGCTGTCTCTGGCTGTTACGGGTTTGCTGTTGCTGCTCGTATCGGCAACCTGCCATGCCATCACCCTGAAGCTCGATCCGCAGATCGACCTGCTGGTGCTGGATGGGCGCAAAATCTCAGGTTCGCTGTTGAAAGGCGCGGACAGCCTTGAGCTGGAGCGCGGTCAGCATCAGTTTTTGTTTCGCGTGGATAAACCCTGCGCCGATGCCACCCACTTCCGCTCAGAACTAATGATCGTCACCTTCACCGCCGACGGCCATTCCGTAGCGATTCGCCTGCCGGCGCTGAATAACCGCCGCGAACGCAGCCTGTTTGATAAATCGTTAAATTTTCAGCTGATTGATGAGCGTGGTAATGAAATAGCCAGCATTCGCGATCGGTTGCCGGGTGAGAGCAGCGGCAATGTTGAACAGGCGATGATCAACTACAATCGTACGGCGCAGGCGGCCAGCGTGCCGCGTTTTGCGCTGCAGGCGGCCAGCGTACCAGACGCCAGTCTCAGTCTGGATATGGTGTGGCAGGACGCCAGTAATTTGCCCGCGCTGCAACGCTGGCTGCAGCGTGTTGATGCCGCCACGCGACAGCGTTTTATCAGTTGGGTGAAAACCCTACGCGCAAGTTGATAGCAGCTGAACGCCAGGGGTAAACTCGTGCCTTCACTACGTTTGCACGCGCCGAAACAGGAAGCCCCATGGAGCAGACCGTTCGTACCCTGAAAGTTCAGAAACACATCGCCCTCGTTGCCCACGACCACTGCAAAGCCTCGCTGCTGGACTGGGTAAAAATCAATCAAAATGCGCTGCAACCTCACGTGCTGTATGCCACCGGCACCACCGGCAACCTGATCAATCGTCACACCGGACTGGATGTGAATGCCATGCTCAGCGGGCCGATGGGCGGCGATCAGCAGGTCGGCGCGCTGATTGCTGAAGGTAAAATTGATGTGCTGTTCTTCTTCTGGGATCCGCTCAATGCAGTACCGCACGATCCGGACGTCAAAGCGCTGCTGCGCCTCGCCACCGTATGGAATATCCCGGTGGCGACGAACCGCGCCACCGCTGATTTCATTGTCCATTCGCCGATGTTTGCCAGCGAAGTGACCATCCAGATCCCCGATTATCAGCGCTACCTGACGGAACGCCTGAAAGCCTGATGGCTCAGGCCTTCCGGCTCTGCGCAACGCCCAGTTCGCGCAGGTGTTCAACAAACACGGAAGGCCGCTCTTTATCAAACATCAGCCACACCTGCTGACGCGCGCGCGTGATGGCCACGTAGGCCAGGCGCCGCTCTTCGGCATGCGGAAAATCCTCCGGCTGTGGTAGCAGTCCCTCTTCCATGATCGACTCGCGCGCCTGCGCCGGAAAACCGTCACGCCCTTCGTGCAGCCCCAGCACGATGACAAAATCCGCCTGCTGGCCTTTACTGGCGTGGATGGTCATGAAATCAATACGCAGTTTCGGCCAGCGGGTTTTGGCTTTATCCAGCATGGCCGGACGCAGATGATGGTAACGCGCCAGCAGCAGCACGCGCTCGTCCGGCTTCGCGTAACCGCTCAGCTTGTCGAGCAGCGCTTCCAGTTGCTCCTGCGGCAGCAGCGTAATGGATTTCTTGTTCCCTTTGCTCAGGCTGTTGAGCGGCTTGCGCAGCTGATGCGGATTCTGCTGCACAAAGCGGTTGGCAATGTCACCGATGCGATCGTTGAAGCGGTAGGTGGTATCCAGCACGCAGCGGTCGCCTTCGCCAAAATAGTGATGAAACGCGGTGGTCAGGCTCATCTCCGCGCCGCTAAAGCGATAGATCGCCTGCCAGTCATCGCCGACCGCAAATAAACTGGTGCGCTTATTTTGCTGACGCAGCGCGCTGAGCAGCGCCGCCCGCTGCGGGGAAATATCCTGGAATTCATCCACCAGAATGTGCTTCCACGGGCTGATAAAGCGGCCCTTCTCCAGCACAGCGATTGCCTGGTGGATCAGCCCGGAGAAATCCACCGCGCCCTCGGCTTTCAGTGCGCTTTTCCATGCTTTCAGCAGCGGTGCCATCAGCCTGACGCGCTTCGTGAAATTGTCGCGCAGCGGTTCCGGCACATCGGCAATCATCGCCGCCTGCGCGCCGCCGTGCATGCGCATCAGGCCGAGCCAGCGCTCCAGCCGCACGGCAAGACGCTGCGCCAGTTTGTCATCCTGCCAGAACGGACCTTCCGGCACGTCCCACGCCAGCTCTTCCTGCAACCACTGTCGCCAGCCGCTGGCCTGCGCCTTTTTGCTGTTACACTGCTCGCGCCAGTTTTCGATCAGCAACTGACGTCGCGCGCTGCTGTCACTTTCCAGCCGGCTGATGACCGGCTGCTTATTGCTGCCTTCACGAATGATGTGCAGCGCCAGCGCGTGGAACGTACGCGCCTGAATCGCGCTCTCACCCAGCCGCGTCTGGATCCGATCGTTCATCTCTTCCGCCGCCTGGCGACCAAAAGCCAGCAGCAGGATTTGCTCCGGCTGCGCCAGTTTGCGCTGTAACAGCCAGCCGGCGCGCGCCACCAGCACCGAGGTTTTACCGCTGCCCGCGCCGGCCAGCACCAGCAGCGCGTCTTCACCGTTGACCACCGCCTCACACTGCGATGGATTGAGCGGCGTGGTTTCAACGGTGGAGAAGAAGGCGTGATTATCGCTGATCACCCGCGCGCTCCATTCACGGTTGCGCTGCCGAATCGCGCTCTCGCCCTGCTCGAGCCACTGCTGGCAAAAGCGCCACAGCGTGCGGCAGTTATCAAACTCCTCCAGCCGTGCCAGCGGCAGCGGTAAGGCGGAAAACTGGCGCGTGATGGTCTCTTTTACTGCAGCCAGCTCGCTGCGCTTCAGCCAGCGATCCTGGCCGGTAAACGCGACGATCTCCTGCTGCAGCGCGCTCAGCACCTGCGCGCTGATTTCGCTCATCTCGAGGCTCCACTGCTGCCACGCCTGCTGCAGGTAATGATAAAAACGCTGGGTTTCCTGCCACTCGGTGCCGTGCAACCGCACCACTTTCTCTTCCGGTAACAAAAACTCCAGCTCGCCCCACACCAGGCCGCGTTTGCAGGTAATACCGATCATCTGATTAAACGGGATCAGGTACTCATGGCGATCGCCGCTGACTTCCACACCGGCAGCCAGCAGTCGCACCCGGTTATAGGGATGCTGTGCCAGCCGTTTGCCCATGGATGTTGCTTTTAGTTCCATCTCCGCACCGTCATGTGGAATTCAATTATCGCGCAGTTTACCTGTCAGACCCTTAGCGCTCCAGCCTTAAAACACGCTAAACTGGGCGACACATATTGCGGATTGCAAAAGGAAAATCGCGTTATGCGCACCGTGCTTAATATTCTGAATTTTGTTCTTGGCGGCTTTATCACCACTCTCGGCTGGCTGCTGGCCACGCTGATCAGCATCGTGCTGATCTTTACCCTGCCGCTGACCCGCTCCTGCTGGGAGATCACCAAACTGTCCCTGCTGCCGTTTGGCAATGAAGCGGTTCACGTAGACGTGCTGCGCCCGGAGAGCAAAAGCCACGTGCTGAACGCCGGCGGCACCTTCCTCAACCTGTTCTGGCTGATTTTCTTTGGCTGGTGGCTGTGCCTGATGCACATCTCGACCGGCATCCTGCAGTGTCTGAGCATCATCGGTATTCCGACCGGCATTGCCCACTTTAAAATCGCCGCTATCGCGCTGTGGCCGGTAGGTCGTCGCGTGGTGTCAGTGGAAGAAGCGCAGGCGGCACGTGAAGCCAACGCGCGGCGCCGCTACTGAGGCTGAAGATGATGCCTGACGCTTTGCCCGGCTGGCGCCGTTATCTGTTCAACAGCAGCCTGCGCTACCTGCTGCGCATCTTCTTCGCGCTGGCTGGCTGTGCCGCCGTTCCCTGGTGGCTGCAGCAGATTGAGTGGACCATTCCGCTAACGCTCGGCGTCGTGGCGGCGGCGCTGGCCGATCTTGACGATCGCTGGACCGGCCGCGTGCGCAACCTGCTCATCACGCTGGTGTGCTTCTGCATTGCCTCGGTTTCAGTTGAGCTGCTGTTTCCGCATCCGTGGCTGTTTGCTATCGGTCTGGCGCTCTCCAGCTGGGGATTTATTCTGCTGGGCGCGCTGGGGCAGCGCTACGCCACCATTGCGTTTGGTGCCCTGCTGATCGCGGTGTACACCATGTTGGGCATTGGCCTGTTTCCGCAGTGGTGGATGCAGCCGGCGCTGCTGCTGATTGGCGCGCTGTGGTACAACCTGCTGACCTTTATCGGCCACCTGATGTTTCCGGTGCGTCCGGTGCAGGAGCAGCTGGCCGCCAGCTTTTCCCAGCTGGCGCGCTATCTGGAAGCCAAGGCGAATCTGTTTGATCCCGACGGCGGTGAGCAGGATGACGCGGCGCTGATCGCCACCGCGATGGTCAATAGCCAGTTGGTGGCGCAGCTCAATCTGACGAAAACCACCATTCAGAGCCGTTTACGCGGCGACCGCGGCTCGCGCAGCACGCGGCGCAGCCTGCATTACTATTTTGTGGCGCAGGATATTCACGAGCGCGCCAGCTCGTCGCATCTGCAATATCACCTGCTGCGCGATGACTGGCGCTACAACGAGGTGCTGTTTCGCTTTCAGCGACTGCTGAACATGCAGGCGCAGGCCTGTCGCCAGCTGGCAGAGAATATCGTGCTGCGCCAGCCGTGGCACCACGATAGCCACTTTGCGCGCAGCTTTGAACGGCTGGAGACCGCCCTACAGCGCCTGCAACATAACGATCCGCAGGCGACGCACATTCGTCCGCTGTTCTGGTTGCTGCGCAACTTACGCGCCATTGATGCGCAGCTGGCGTCGATCGAATCAGAGCAGCGGCTGGCAGAACCGCTGACGCAGAGCGATCACCATCTGTCGCGCGAAGGCTTGAGTGGCTGGGCTGATATCCGTCTGCGCCTCAGTCGCCATCTGAGTCCGACCTCGGCGTTATTCCGGCACGCGGTGCGCATGTCGCTGGTGCTGTGCGTGGGGTACGCCTTCATTCAGCTTACCGGCCTGCATCGCGGCTACTGGATCCTGCTGACCAGCCTGTTTGTTTGCCAGCCCAACTATAACGCCACACGGCGGCGGCTGGCGCTGCGCATTGGTGGAACCCTGGCCGGTATTGCGATTGGCCTGCCGGTACTGTGGCTGGTGCCCTCTATCGAGGGCCAGTTGGTTTTGATTGTGCTGACCGGCGTGCTGTTTTTTGCCTTCCGCCAGATTCAGTACGCGCAGGCGACGCTGTTCATCACCCTGCTGGTGTTGCTGTGCTTCAATCTGCTGGGTGAAGGCTTTGATGTCGCCCTGCCGCGCGTGGTGGATACCTTGCTCGGCTGTGGTCTGGCCTGGCTGGCGGTGGCGTTTGTCTGGCCTGACTGGCGTTTCCGTCAGCTGACGACGGTTGCCGATCGCACGCTGAATGCCAACTGTCGTTATCTTGATGCCATCCTGGAACAGTATCATCAGGGTAAAGATAACCGTCTCGCCTACCGTGTGGCGCGCCGTGACGCGCACAACGCCGATGCAGAACTGGCGTCCGTGGTGTCCAATATCAGCGGTGAACTGAAGCAACAGCCGCCGCTGCGCGAGAATGCGTTCCGTCTGATGTGCCTCAACCACTCGTTCCTCAGCTACATCTCGGCGCTGGGCGCGCACCGGGAGCGGCTGACGCAGGGCGAACTGCTGACGCTTTTAGATGACGCGGTATGCTTCGTCGAGGATGTGCTGCAGATCGATCGCGTCAGCGAAGCGCAGGCGGAAACGATGCAGCAGGCACTGATGCAGCGCCTGAGCGCGCTGAAAACCAGTGAGGAGGCGCAGGCACCGCTGGTGTTGCAGCAGCTGGGGCTGCTGGTTGCGCTGCTGCCGGAAATTGCTCGTCTGCGCCGCACCCTCGCTGCCGCTTAAGGCAACAGGCGCTCCGCCGCGGCGTGCTGGCGGAGCGTTTCCTGATACCAGGCGCTCAACTCTTCACGTACCGCCGCCGGCAAAGCGGCCTGGTGATGGCCGGAAATGGCGCCTTCCAGCGCCAGCAGCGTTTTCAGGCCGATATCTTTATTCACCGCCCGCAACTTCAGCCAGCTCTGACGCGAGCCCATTTCATACAGCAAGCGAACAGAATTGATCCCGACTTTGTGCAGCATCAGCTCCATGCGCAGGCTGAGATTGGGCAGATCTTTCAGCCTGAGCAAGACAAGTCTGTTCGCCGCCTCGGCGCGCGCCGCAGACAGCGAACTGGCCGATAAGCGCAGCAGCTGATCGGCGTCCTGCCAGAGCTGTTTATCCACTTTGTAGTAGCTGAGCGTCACCGGCATGCCGCGCTTGCGGTATATCAACGGTTCCAGCGGGCGCTGTGCGGCATAGTGCTGAAGCGCCTCGCTGGCGCGCAGATAGAGCGCATCCTCATTGATGTAAGCAAACACCACCTTTTCGACCGCCAGCGCGTAACCACCAAACTGGGTGCGCGATTCAATTTTTCCCAATGCCGCTAACTGGGCTTTGGACTGCTCAACCACCGGATTATTTTTCTTCATAACGTCCCCTTTTTCTCATTCCTTGCGCGGGAAATTTCCTATAAAAAGCTCAGAGATTCATCTGGTTAGAAGATAGAAAAAACGATTTAGCTGTTCAATGAATAAAAGCGGCAACGCGCGGATCTTGTGCGGAATTTGCGAGGCATTTTCAGAAATTGAGGTTGATCTTTATCCAGGAACTCATTACTGTATATTCATACAGTTCATTACTGAGTGATTAAAATATGCGTACTCAATACTCTGGCCCTGCTGATCGTGCTCACCGTTTCGCTGCGACTGGCTTAACGCAACCTTCTCTGGGTGGTATTACTGAACTGCGTTATAGCGAGCAGCCCGGCATCATGCCGCTGCTGTTACTGCCGGTCCTCAAGCAACTGAGCACTCAGTCACGCTGGCAGCTGTGGCTGACGCCAGCGCACAAACTGAACCGCAACTGGATGCAGCAGTCAGGATTACCGCTGGAAAAGAGTATGCATATTACGGAATCCGAGCGTTTAAGCACGGTTGAGAGCATGGTGAAAGCCTTGCGCACCGGCAACTACAGCGTGGTGCTCGCCTGGATTCCTTATGAATTGAGCAATGAAGAGCGCCTGGAACTTGAGCAGGCAGCCGCCGAAGGCGAAGCGCTGGGATTGATTATGCGTCCTCAGGGGCGGGATCTTGCTCTGTCCAGACAGCCAAACAGCGCAAAAATTCCCTCTGATTTGTTTCATTAAGTAAAACTAAGATTTTTCTCACGCTATTTTTTCACAAAGTTACGGCTAAGCCACTGATTCTTTTCCCGCCAGCTATGACAATGGCTTAGCCGCATTTTTCTTTTCTGGTAGCGAAAATTTTGCCATGTCATTTGTTAAAATGTGTGTATAAATCCCTGTTTTTTTATCCGCTGACGTCACATCATACTTGTAAGTTTCCAATCTCGTTGTAGACTTTACCTCGCCAGGGTGCTCAATAACCTCCGTTTTTTCGGTAGAGTCATAAGCGAGCGTTTAGACCCGGCGAAGGATTACAACCAAGAGCAACCTTTTTGCTCATTGCCTATTTGGATGATAACGAGGCGCAAAATGAAAAAGACAGCTATCGCAATTGCAGTGGCACTGGCTGGCTTCGCTACCGTAGCGCAGGCCGCTCCTAAAGATGACACCTGGTATACCGGTGCTAAACTGGGCTGGTCTCAGTATCACGATACTGGTTACTACGGTAACGGTTACGAAAACAACGACGGTCCAACTCACGAATCTCAGCTGGGCGCAGGTGCTTTCCTGGGCTACCAGGCTAACCCATACCTGGGCTTCGAGCTGGGCTACGACTGGCTGGGCCGTATGCCGAACAAAGGCAACCAAGTTAACGGCGCATTCAAAGCACAGGGCGTACAGCTGGCAGCTAAACTGAGCTACCCAATTGCTGACGATCTGGACGTGTACACCCGTCTGGGTGGCATGGTTTGGCGTGCAGACTCAACTCAGGCTAACTTGAACGACGGCACTCGTATCAGCAACCACGACACCGGCGTTTCTCCGCTGGCTGCTGTTGGTGTTGAATACGCACTGACCAAAAACTGGGCGACTCGCCTGGACTACCAGTGGGTTAACAACATCGGTGACGCAGGTACCGTTGGTGCGCGTCCAGACAACAGCATGCTGAGCGTCGGCGTTTCTTACCGTTTCGGTCAGGATGAAGCTGCTGCACCAGTTGTTGCTCCAGCGCCAGCTCCGGCTCCGGTTGTTGAAACCAAGCGTTTCACTCTGAAGTCTGACGTGCTGTTCACCTTCAACAAATCTACCCTGAAGCCAGAAGGCCAGCAGGCTCTGGATCAGCTGTACAGCCAGCTGAGCTCAATGGATCCGAAAGACGGTTCTGTTGTGGTTCTGGGCTTCACCGACCGCATCGGTTCAGACCAGTACAACCAGAAACTGTCTGAGAAACGTGCTCAGTCTGTTGTCGACTACCTGGTATCTAAAGGTATCCCGGCTAACAAGATCTCTGCACGTGGCATGGGTGAATCTAACCCAGTTACTGGCAACACCTGTGACAGCGTGAAAGGCCGCAATGCCCTGATCGACTGCCTGGCGCCAGACCGTCGCGTAGAAATCGACGTGAAAGGTATCAAAGACGTTGTAACTCAGCCACAGGCTTAAGTTATCGCGCAATAAAAAACCCCGCTTCGGCGGGGTTTTTTTTGGCTTTTTATCACACGCATTTTTTGCTATTCGTTATCCGCGCCGCCTTTACCCAGAATCGCCTGCAGATCCTGCTTCAGCGTCGACATCTGACTGGCATACTTCTCTTTGCGTTCTGCATCTTCGATCAGCTGAACAATGGTCTCTGACAGGGTGCTGTTACGACGCTGCGCCAGACCGGCCAGACGCTGCCACACCAGATACTCCAGATCGATCGATTTTTTCCGCGTGTGCTGATGCTCTGCGTTGAAATGGCGTTTCCGCCGCGCGCGTATGGTCTGCTTCAGACGGTTTTCCAGCTCCGGATGGATATGCTTTGCGATCCAGTCACCGACCTCAACCGGGTTATTCTCCATCGCCAGCAACGTCTCTACCGCCGCCTGCGCAGCGCTCAGCTCAATATGCCGGGTGATCAGCTCACCTTCCCGATGCTTTTTCACCAGGTATTTCCACTTCCATCCACTTTCAAGATTTTCGAGTTGCTGGTATTTCATCGGAATCTCATCGTGATCACGTAACAAACTAAGAATAACAGCTTTTTTCCCGGATGCAGCAAGGAAAAACATGTTGCGGCCATCACAGTTCAGGCCGGAAGTGCGCCGTGCTTAACCGGGTTGAATCCTGTATAATCGCGCTTTTCCTGAACCAGACTAATGCGAATATTTTGACCAGCACTCAACTTACGTGGCAAGCCCTGCAGCCGGATAGCTCACGCTACCAATCACTTTTCTCAACCGTCTCTCTGGAAGATAGCGATACGCTTGCCGCGGTTCAGCCGCGTCTGCTGAATGCGCTGGCGCATTTACATCATCAAACGCTGGGCTTTCCGCTGCTGCTGTTACGCAGCCAGGAAAACAGTGATTATCTGGCGTGGATTGCCGAAGCAGCGCAGCGCTTTCAGCCTGACGAGGACGCGCTGTACGGCGGTGATTACCATGTGATGGGCGACAACGTCAGCCTGCAACCGCCTGTCGATGCCAGCCGTCCCTTCACCAGCTCGGGCGGCGTGCATTACGCCGACTGGATTGAGTCCGAGCAGCTGTTTGGCTGCGTGCGTCAGTATAAAGATCGCGTACAGCTGGAGCCCGGTCTGCTGCATCAGGCTAACGGTGGCACGTTGATACTGTCGCTCAATACCCTGCTGGCGCAGCCGCTGCTGTGGCTACGCCTGCGCAAAGTGATCGAGCTGGGTCGCTTCGACTGGTACTCACCGGACGAGCGCCGTCCCCTGCCGGTGACCATTCCCCCACTGCCGCTGCAGCTGCGTCTGATTTTATGTGGCGATCGCGAGGCGCTGGCCAGCTTCCAGGAGCTGGACGTTGAAGTGCACGAAATGGCGCTCTACAGCGAGTTCGAAGAGAATCTGCAGCTGGTCGATGAGGATGACATGGCCAACTGGTGCCGCTGGACGTTATGCCAGGCGGAACAGGCCGGTCTTACGCCACCCGAAGCTGATTTCTGGCCGCTGCTGATCCAGGAAGCGGTGCGTCTGACCGGCGATCAGGACACGCTGCCGCTGTGCCCGCGCTGGCTGCGCCGTCAGCTGCAGGAAGCCGCGCTGCACGGTGACACGCTGAATGGTGAGGCGCTGAAAGAGGCGCTGGAAGCACGCCAGTGGCGCGAGAGTTTCCTTGCCGACCGGATGCGCGATGAGATCCTGTTAAATCAGATCATGATCGAAACGGAAGGCGAAGTGGTCGGGCAGATCAACGGCCTGTCGGTGATTGAATTCCCTGGCCATCCACGTCCGTGGGGCGAGCCGTCACGCATCACCTGTGTTGTGCATCCGGGCGATGGCGAGTTTACCGACGTGGAGCGCAAAGCGGAGCTTGGCGGCAACATCCACGCCAAAGGTATGATGATCATGCAGGCGTATCTGATTTCCGAGCTGGAGCTGGAACAGCAGCTGCCCTTCTCGGCATCGCTGGTGTTTGAGCAGTCTTACTCCGAAGTCGACGGTGACAGCGCCTCGCTGGCCGAGCTGTGTGTGCTGATCAGCGCGCTGGCAAACCAGCCGCTGAACCAGCAGATTGCCGTTACCGGTTCGGTGGACCAGTTTGGTAACGTGCAGCCGGTGGGTGGTCTGAATGAGAAAATCGAAGGCTTCTTCCATATCTGCCAGTCGCGTGAGCTGACCGGCAAACAGGGCGTGATTCTGCCTGCCAGCAACGTGCGCCATCTCAGCCTCAGCGACGACGTGGTAGAAGCGGTACAGCAGGGCCAGTTCCATATCTGGGCGATTGAGCGCGTTGACGAAGCGCTGCCGCTATTAACCGGTATTGCCTGGCAGAGCGAAAGCGGCGACTCGCTGCTGAGCACCATTCAGGAGCGCATTACTCAGCTCAATCAGCAGGAAAACCGACCGCGGCCCTGGCCATTACGCTGGCTCAACTGGTTCAACCACAGCTGATTACATTGCCCAGCGTACAACTGTTCGCTAATATTCGGGCTTCACTAAAAGAAGGCATATTGAGAACATGGTAGATAAACGCGAATCCTATAGCAAAGAAGACCTGATTGCCTCTGGTCGCGGCGAACTGTTTGGCGAGAATGGCCCACCGCTTCCGTCTGACAACATGTTGATGATGGACCGCGTGGTCAAAATGACCGAAGACGGCGGCAAATTCGATAAAGGTTATGTGGAAGCCGAACTGGATATCCGCCCTGACCTGTGGTTCTTTGATTGCCACTTTAAAGGCGATCCGGTGATGCCAGGCTGTCTGGGTCTGGATGCTATGTGGCAGCTGGTTGGCTTCTATCTCGGCTGGCTGGGTGCGGAAGGTAAAGGCCGTGCGCTGGGTGTGGGTGAAGTGAAATTCACCGGCCAGGTTCTGCCGACGGCGAAGCTGGTTACTTACAAAATTCACTTCAAACGCGTCATTAACCGCAAGCTGGTGATGGGCGTGGCCGATGGCGAAGTGTTCGTCGACGGTAACCTGATTTACACCGCGACTGACCTGAAAGTGGGCCTGTTTAAAGACACTTCAGCGTTCTGACCCGCCTACAAAAACCTCCGCACGCAGCGGAGGTTTTTTTCCTGTTTACAGACATCCGACGGTGCCTAAGCCACCGCCGACCTGTCCTCCATGGCTTGTCGCCAACCTCCCAACCAGTGAGACCGGGCATCGATCATTTGATAAGGGCATATCTCTTTTGAGCGGCCGGTAATGCCTGCCTGATAGCCTCGTGAATGTGCTCGTTCCAGGCGGTCTCTCTTCTGTCTCTTCATACCTCGTTTCCCTCATTTCAGGTCTGGTGGAATCTGGTGGAAAGAAAGAGTGGTGAATTAATGTTCAACCACAGTAATGTTCTAACCTGTGGTGGGTGAAAGGTCAATGCGCAAAATTCACGCCAATGTCATCAATTTGCCGTGAAATCGACACAAATCCCTCAATGCTACCGCCATATCTGGCTGATTCCGCAATAAAAAAGTCCCTGATTTGCGCGCCGTCACATAACGGCAAATCAGGGACTTAGCATAAGCATCGAACAAATCCTAATTTAGCGTCACCACGCTGTTAGCGATTTGCTGTGCCGTTTGCTGCCAGCCGAGCGCCAGCGTGCGCACCAGCGCATCGTAGCCATCTTCGGTCTGCGGCAGCGTCAGATTAAAGCCATGTTTGATAAGCCGGCCTTGATGTTGTAACAGCCATTCACCGCTTACGACAACCTTGCCGTCATAGCGGCCATGGAAGCCGGTGACGTGCACGCTGAGCGTATCGTGCGTGTCACCCAGCGGCTGACTGGCCACCAGCCGGCCGGGCAACGCCTGGCCGAGGTTACTCACCAGTGTCTGCTGCAGCTGCTGGTCGAGCGGACTGGCCCACAGATTATTGGCGGCAATCACGTACTTCACGTCGCTGGTTTGATAAACCAACCCGTTGCCGGCGAGATAATCCGGCACGCTCACCTGTTCAACCCAAATCATCGGCTGGCTGGCGGAGGCGTCACTGCTGACGCGCGCCATATTGCTGCCCGCAGGCAGCTGGTAATAAGTGGTGTCGATGGTGCTGCTACAGCCCGCCAGCAGCAGCACAGCACCGATAATCAGCCCTTTTTTCACTGTTTCGCCCTCTTTGGCTGCGGATCCTGACCCGGTTTGGCTTCAAATACCAGCGCGTTGCTCTTGCTGTTGAGCGTTTTCAGCACCGGCTGCAATTCGCGCAGCACCTGGTCAAGGCGCTGCATATCGCCCACCAGTTTGTTATACGCTGGCGATCCCGGCTGTAGCCCCTTCATGCTGCGATTAAGCTCGCGCAGGGTTTGCTGCATATCGGCCGGCAGCGTTTTCATCGCCGGGTTGGCGGTGATCTGATTGAGGTTATCCAGCGTTTTCTGCAGCTGCTGCAGGGTGCGCTGGCTCTCTTTCAGCGTGCCGGTGGCCTGGTTGATCATCGGGTTGAGCGGCAGCGCGTTGATCTTATCCAGCGCCGCCATCAGTTTCTGCTGAATCTGGCTCAGACCGCCGCTTACGGTCGGAATCACTTCCAGCCCCGCCACTTCGTTCGGTCCTTTGTAAGCCGGTGCATTGTCATAGAAGTCGAGATCGACAAACAGCGCACCGGACAGCAGGTTGCCGGTTTTCAGCGTGGCGCGCAGGCCGCGTTTCTTACCATCCTGCAGATGCTGTTCAAGATTGAAGTCGCCACCCAGACGGCTAATAAAGCGGTCCGGCTCGATGCGGATCAGCACCGGCACGCGGTAATCGGTGTTCAGCGCCTGATTCACGCCCGGGATCATGTAAGGCACCTGAGCCACGGTACCAAGACGAATGCCGCGGAACTCTACCGGAGCGCCGACCTGCAGACCACGAATCGAGTCGCTGAAGAACATCAGGAAATCAGTATGTTTGGTGTACAGCGAATCCTGAATGCTGCGCTGGTCATCATACAGATGGTAGTCGTCCTGGTTTTTGGCCAGCTCGCCGAGTTCCCAGCCGTCCGGCACGTCAAAGCTCACACCACCGCTAAACAGGGTCGTCAGCGAGCCCATTTCGACGCGCATGCCGGAAGCGGACATATCCACCGCAATGCCGCTGTCTTTCCAGAAGCGCACATTGGTGGTAATTAGCCGATCGTAAGGCGCGGCGATGAACAGCTGATAGGTCATCATGCGCTTGTCGGTATCAAAGGTGCTGGTTTCCACCGTGCCGACGCGATAGCCGCGGAACAGCACCGGATCGCCCGGATTAAGCTGGCCGGCTTTTTTGCTGTCAAGGATGACGCGAATACCTTTGGCATCCGGCGGTGCCAGCGGCGGCGCATCGAGCAGCTGATAGTGCTCTGGCTTATCCCCTTTGGCGCCGGGCTGCAGTTCAATGTAGGCGCCGGAGAGCAGCGTACCGAGGCCCGTCACCCCTTCCCGGCCAATCTGCGGCTTCACCACCCAAAACACGCTGTCTTTATGCAGCAGTTTTTCCATGCCGGCATTCAGGCGCGCGGTGATCTCCACATGGTGCAGATCGTCCGTCAGCACCGCGCTTTCGACGGTGCCCACGTCGACGCTGCGGCTTTTAATGGTGGTTTTACCGGCAACAATGCCTTCGGCGTTTTCGGTGATCAGCGTGACCTGCGGCCCCTGATGGCTGAAGTGATAAAACAGAATCCATCCGCCGATTAACAGCGTGACGATAGGTACGATCCACACCGGCGACCAGCGTTTAATCTGGTCGACGTTAGCAATGCCGTGTTGGTTGTCCGTCAAGACGCGGCTCCTTACGTTCAGTTTCCTGTAGGCGATCCCAAATCAGGCGCGGATCAAACGTCATGGCGGCGAACATAGTCAGGATCACCACCAGCGCAAACAATAGCGCGCCTGGCGCAGGGTAAACACTCATCAGCTGGCCCATGCGCACCAGCGCAGACAGCACAGCGATCACAAACACATCAATCATTGACCAGCGGCCAACAAACTCCACCACCTCATAAATCAGGTGCATCTTCTCGCTGTCGCGCCGGCCGCGACCGCTGGCGTGCCAGCACAGCCAGCCAATCGCCACCATCTTCAGCGAAGGCACCATAATACTGGCGATAAAAATCACCAGCGCGACCGGCCAGGAGCCATCGCTCCACAGCAAAATGACGCCGGCCATAATGTTGGACGGATACTGCGAGCCGAGCGTTTCGGTCACCATGATCGGCATAATATTCGACGGGATATACAGCATCACCGAGGTGATCAGCAGCGCCAGCGTCCACTGCAGGCTGTGCTGCCTGCGTGGGGCAGCGCTCACGCCGCAGCGCGGACAGGTTTTCTCAGCAGCCGGGAGAATCGCGGTACAGCACGGACAGCTGCGCAACCCCTGCTTCAGTCCGCTGATGCCCGCCTGCGGCGTTTGAGCCAGCGGCGGCAGCGGATCGATCCGCTGCCAGACCCAGCGGCGATCGACGCACTGAAACGCGCGCAGCTGCAGCAGACAAAACAGGCACCACGGCCAGAAGCTGCTGCCAAGGCCAATTTCACCGTAGGCCATCAGTTTGACGAAGCTGACCAGCACGCCGGCCATGAAAATTTCGGCCATACCCCAGCTGCGCAATTGAAACAGAATACGTGCCAGCCCGAGTCGCAGGCTGTGCGGCAGGCGCACCGGATTCACCAGCAGCAGAATGGCGATCATGCAGAAAGCCGGAATGCCCTGCACAAACAGCAGGAACAGCGTGGCGAGGCTGCGATAATCCTCGCGATCCATCACCTGCGGGATAGCCATCAGCGAGATCTGGCTGCTGAGACCGGCCACATGCATGCTGATAAACGGAAACAGATTGGCCAGCAACAGCATAAACAGCGCCGCCAGCGCATAGCCGGTGGGACGTTTACGCGGTTCGTGCCAGTTAGCCACCAGCGTGGTGTGACAGCGCGGACAGCTCGCACGGCTGCCCACCGGTACGGCGGGCAGTTTTACGGTTAAATCACACTGCGGACAGAGCATCCAGTGCTGCGTCTGATGCGTGGCACACATGCTGACTCCCTCTGCGTTATGCGCCGTTTTTCAGCGCTTCCAGCTCTTCCCACCGTTCAAAGGTGGTTTCCAGCTC
This sequence comes from Type-C symbiont of Plautia stali, assembly GCF_059730935.1. Lineage (NCBI taxonomy): Bacteria > Pseudomonadati > Pseudomonadota > Gammaproteobacteria > Enterobacterales > Enterobacteriaceae > Type-C symbiont of Plautia stali. The sequence continues at coordinate 2,648,549 of NZ_AP035923.1, forward strand.
CTGCTCCGCCTGCGCCAGCGCATCCAGCACCGGCTGCGTTTTGTCGTGCGGCTGGCTGAAGAAGTCCGGATGACTCATCTGCGCCTGCAGCTCACCGATACGCGTCTCCAGCTGCTCCAGCTTTTGCGGCAGCTGTTCCAGTTCACGCGTCAGGTTATAGCTTAGCTTGCCTGCGCTGCGTTTGGGGGCGTCGGCTTTTTCTGCCGGTTTAGCCGCTGCGCTTTTGACCGGTGCGGCTTTGGCCTGTTTGTAAGCGGCGCGCTGCTGCTGCGCATCATGGTAGCCACCGACGAAGGTACCGATCTCGCCGTTGCCTTCAAAGATCCAGCATTCGGTCACGGTGTTATCCACAAACTGACGATCGTGGCTCACCAGCAGCACGGTGCCCTGATAGCCATCCACCAGCTCTTCCAGCAGCTCAAGCGTTTCGACGTCAAGGTCGTTGGTCGGTTCGTCAAGAATCAACAGGTTACTGGGCTTGAGGAACAGACGCGCCAGCAGCAGGCGGTTACGCTCGCCGCCGGAAAGCGCACGCACCGGCGTCATGGCGCGTTTCGGGTGGAACAGGAAGTCCTGCAGATAGCCGAGCACGTGACGCGGCTTGCCGTTGACCATCACTTCCTGTTTGCCTTCCGCCAGGTTATCCATCACGGTTTTATCCGGATCGAGCTCCGCGCGGTGCTGATCGAAGTAGGCGATTTCCAGTTTGGTGCCGCAGTGCACGCGACCTGCATCCGCCTTCAGCTGGCCGAGCATCAGGCGCAGCAGCGTGGTTTTACCGCAGCCGTTCGGGCCAATCAGGGCGATTTTGTCGCCGCGCTGCACCTGGGTGGAGAAATCCTTCACCAGCGTTTTGCCGTCAACGCCGTAATCCACGTTTTCCAGCTCAAAGACGATTTTGCCGGAACGCGCCGCTTCACCGACCTGCATATTGGCTTTGCCCATCACGTCACGCCGTTCGGAGCGTTCACGACGCAGCGCTTTCAGCGCGCGCACGCGGCCTTCGTTACGGGTGCGACGCGCTTTGATGCCCTGGCGAATCCACACTTCTTCCTGCGCCAGCTTGCGGTCGAATTCGGCGTTTTGCATCTCTTCAACGCGCAGCGCTTCCTCTTTGCCGAGCAGGAACTGATCGTAATCGCCCGGCCATGACACCAGCTTGCCGCGATCGAGGTCGACGATGCGCGTCGCCATATTGCGGATAAACGAGCGGTCGTGCGAAATAAACACGATGCTGCCGTTGAAGGTTTTCAGGAAGTTTTCCAGCCAGTCGATGGTTTCGATATCGAGGTGGTTAGTCGGTTCGTCGAGCATCAGCACGCGCGGGTTGCTGACCAGAGCACGGCCCAGCGCGGCTTTACGCAGCCAGCCACCGGAGAGTGACGACAGTTCGGTGTCCGGCTGCAGCCCGATTTGCTGCAGCACATCGTTGATGCGGCTGTCGAGCTGCCACAGGTTGTGATGGTCGAGAATCGTCTGCAGTCGCCCCATTTCGTTGAGGTTTTTCTCGCTCGGATCTTCCATCACTAAATGCGATATGGCGTGGTACGCCTTGAGGTGCTCAGCCTGTTCGGCCACGCCTTCGGCGACGAAGTCGTACACCGAACCGGTGATATTGCGTGGCGGATCCTGTTGCAGCCGCGCAACCACCAAATCCTGCTCATAAATAATGCGGCCGTCATCCAGCGGCTGTTCGCCGTTGATGATTTTCATCAGCGTCGATTTACCGGCGCCGTTGCGCCCAACCAGACAGACGCGCTCGCCCTCTTCGATATGCAGTTCGGTGTTATCCAACAGCGGCGCATCGCTGAACGACAGGTAAGCGCCATGGATACTGATCAGTGACATAAAACTTATTCCTTACCGGCGTGGCTTACCAGCCAGCAGTTGTGAATTTGACGGTTGCGCGCAAAGTCCTGCGACAGCGTTTTTTGCGTAATTTCCTGTGCCTGCAGACCCAGACGCTGCAAGCCGTCCAGATCCATTTTGAAGCCGCGCTTGTTATTGGAGAACATAATGGTGCCGCCGCGACGCAGCATGCGCTTCAGGTTCTGCAGCAGCATCAGGTGGTCGCGCTGCACATCGAAGTCATCTTCCATGCGTTTGGAGTTGGAGAAGGTCGGCGGATCGATAAAGATCAGATCGAACTGCTCATCGCTTTCGCGCAGCCAGCTCAGGCAGTCCGCCTGCATCAGGCGATGCTGGCGCCCGGTTAATCCGTTCAGGCGCAGGTTACGTTCGGCCCACTCCAGATAGGTGCGCGACATATCGACCGTGGTGGTGGATTTGGCGCCGCCCAGCCCGGCGTGCACGCTGGCGCTACCGGTATAGGAGAACAGGTTAAGGAAATCTTTCCCCTGGCTCATCTGGCCCAGCATCTGGCGCGCGATACGGTGGTCGAGGAACAGGCCGGTATCGAGATAATCCGTCAGGTTCACCAGCAGCCGCGCGTTAAACTCCTGCACTTCAAAGAATTCGCCCTTCTCGCTCAGCTTCTGGTACTGGTTTTTGCCCTTCTGCCGTTCGCGGGTTTTCAGCACCAGGCGATTGGCCGGTATCTCCAGTACGCTCAGCGTGGCACCGATCACATCAAACAGGCGCTGACGCGCTTTGGTCGCGTCCACGGTTTTCGGCGGCGCGTACTCCTGAATCACCACCCAGTCGGCGTAGCGATCGACTGCCACGTTATACTCCGGCAGATCGGCGTCATACAGGCGGTAGCAGTCAATATTCGACTGGCGCGCCCACTTGTCCAGTTTTTTGCTGTTCTTACGCAGGCGGTTAGCAAAGTCTTCGGCAATCTGTGCGCCGCCTTCGGCGCTGTTCTCCGCCAGCTGGTAGTTCTTCTGTACGCACTCCAGCGGACCGTTTTTCGCTTTAAACTGGCGATCGGCGCGCAGCTGCAGGCAGCTGAGCAGCTCGGGTGAGGCGCTGAACAGCGACAAATTCCAGCCGCCAAACTGCTGTTTCATGATGCGGCCCAGCTGGCTGTGCAGCGCAATGAGCGCCGGCTCGCTCTCCAGACGCTCACCGTACGGCGGGTTACTCAGCACCGTACCGCGCATCGCTTCGCCCGCCAGCGGATTTTTCAGCTGCAGCACATCCTGCTGCGCAAAGGTGAACAGATCGAACACGCCGGCGCGGCGCGCGTTGGCACGTGCCCACTCCAGCACGCGACCATCATTATCATAGCCAAAGAAGCGTGACGTGGTGGCGGCTGTGCCGGCGCGCGCACGCTGCAGCGCGTCGCTGCGCACCTCCTGCCACAGCGCGCTGTTATGGCGTTTCCAGCGGCTGAAGCCCCAGTGCGAACGCAGCAGGCCTGGCGCGCGATCGCAGGCGATCAGCGCCGCTTCAATCAGCAGCGTGCCGGAGCCGCACATCGGATCGACCAGCGGCGTGCCGTTCTGCCAGCCGGAGCGCATCACAATCGCCGCCGCCAGGTTCTCTTTCAGCGGTGCCTGGCCGGTTTGCTGACGATAGCCGCGCTGGTGCAGTGCAGTGCCGCTCAGATCCAGCGCGATGCTAACGCGATCTTTGTTCAGCCACGCGTTAATGCGGATGCCCGGCTGCTCGCGATCGACACTCGGACGCTCCAGATTCTGCCGGGTAAAGCTATCGACAATCGCATCTTTGATGCGCAGCGCACCAAACTGGCTGTTGCGGATCACCTCATTGGTGCCGCTGAAGTGGATGGCGAACGTGGTGTTGCTGTCAAACAGCTCGCTCCACGGGATGCTTTGCGCGCCGACGTAGAGATCGAGATCGCTCCAGACGCCGAATTCTCCCAGCGGCAGCAAAATACGTGAAGCCAGACGGCTCCACAGCAGGCTTTGGTACATTACGCGGTCGTCGGCTCGGAAGTGGACGCCGCCCTGCACCACCTGCAAATCCTGCGCACCCAGCGCGTCCAGCTCAGTTTTCAACAGCTCTTCGAGCCCACGCGCCGTACTGGCAAACAGAGAATTCATATCGTCACTTTTACTCTTGCTAAAATTGTTGCGCATTATAGCGAATCAGCGTCCTATGTCATAAAGTTAGCTTCTTTTTGTCTGTACGGAGTTGTGATGATTACCCTGTCTCGCCTGTATATTCACCCGGTTAAATCGATGCGTGGTTTGCAGCTGTCACACGCGCAGGTGCTGGAAAGCGGTCTGGCCTTCGATCGCATCTTTATGGTGACCGAAGCGGACGGGACCTTTATTACCGCCCGCCAGTTTCCGGAGATGGTGCGTTTCACGCCCGCCCTGCTGCCCGACGGGCTATTCATCACCGCGCCGGACGGCAGCCAGGCGCTGATCCGCTTCAGCGATTTCAGCGCCCAGCCGGCACCGACCGAAGTGTGGGGCAACCAGTTCACTGCCCGCATTGCGCCTGACACCATTAACCAGTGGCTGAGCGGCTTTTTCCCGCGCCCGGTGCAGCTGCGCTGGGTTGGCACTGAGCCGTCACGCCGGGTAAAACGCTTCGACCAGGTCCCGCTGGGGTTCGCTGACGGCTTCCCTTACCTGCTGGTCAACATGGCGTCGCTGCAGGATCTGCAGCAGCGCTGTCCGGCCAGCGTGCGGCTGGAGCAGTTCCGCCCCAATCTGATCGTCAGCGGCGCCAGCGCTTGGGACGAGGACAGCTGGAAACGTATTAAGATCGGCGAGATCACCTTCGAGATGCCGAAGCCGTGCAGCCGCTGCGTGTTTACCACCATCGGCACCGAAAGCGGTCGCAAGCACCCGCAGGGCGAACCGCTCGCCACGCTGCAGCGCTTTCGTAGCGCGCAGGACGGCAGCGGAGATATCGATTTCGGCCTGAATTTGATTGCGCTTAACAGCGGTATAGTGCGCGTCGGCGATACGGTTGAAGTGCTGGAACGGCAAACGCCGCGCGCTTACGGTGCCGGTGAGGTGGTGGAAACGCTGCAGGCCGCCAGCAGCGCGCCGGCCGCCGTGACCATTGGCTATCAGGGTCAGCAGTTTGCCGGCGATAATCAGCAGGTATTACTGGAACAGCTGGAGATGCAGGGCTTTCGCATTCCCTATTCGTGTCGTGCCGGAATCTGCGGCAGCTGCAAAATGACGCTGGTGTCGGGTGACGTGAAGGCGCTGAAGCAGAGCGCGGTGCGCGGCGATGGCACCATTCTCAGCTGCAGCTGTATTCCGAACGGAGATATCGAACTGGCGTAAGCGCTACACCGCGCGGGCGAAGGGCGCGCTGCTCTCCTGCCACTGCGGCTGCAGGCGATCGTTCATGATCTTGATGGCATCGCCGAGCTGCATCCCTTTGCCCGCCACCGTCAGCGCACTCTGCGCCAGCAGACAGAGCGCGGCATTCTCGCCGCTCTCGACCACCAGCAGCTGTGCCTGTTCGCCGCTGTCGGCCAGCGTTACCGCCACCATATCGCCCGCGACGGGCTGCCAGCTGTGCGCATGGCTGATGAAGTGCCAGCTTTTCGGCATTAGCGGCTTGAGGAAACGGCTGGCCACCAGCGCGTTCAGCACCAGCTCGGCGCGCTGATCGCTTTTTAATCCGCTCTGGCGACAGCGCTCTTCAAAAGTAAAATAAAGCGCAGCGTCATCAACGCAAAAACCGCTGTCATTAAAGGCATCGGGCGTCAGCATTTTGCGCGAGAAGCGCGAGCGAAATAACATTCCATCGGCCAGATCCAGCATCATCCGGTCATGCTCTGCGTCAAAATACCAACGCCAGTTGTCATCGGGTTTGATTTTCATGGGGTGCCCTGTGGATTTACGCTGCGCTAAACGGCGCTGAAATTTAAAATATTGCTTTGAGGAAAAAGCTGAAAATTGTACGAACAGGACAAAATATAAACGAGCCGGAGGGAGAAATAAACCCCCCGGCCAGGGAAAGTGAGAAATGTCTTAGAGATGGGTCACGATATCTTTAATTAAACCCGGACCTTTATAAATAAAGCCAGAGTATATCTGTACCAGCGTTGCGCCAGCCGCCATTTTTTCCCGTGCCGCGACCAGCGAATCAATGCCACCGACGCCAATAATAGGCAGACGTCCCTGCAGCTCCTGCGCCAGACGGCGAATCACCTCGGTGCTGCGCGACTGAACCGGACGGCCACTTAATCCCCCCGCTTCGTCGGCATATTTCAGCCCGCTCACCAGCGAACGATCGAGCGTGGTATTGGTGGCGATCACGCCGTCTATTTCGTGGCGCACTAAACTGTCGGCAACCTGGATCAATTCTTCTTCAGAAAGATCCGGCGCGATCTTCACCGCCACCGGCACATATTTCAGATGGCTTTCCTGCAGCGCCCGCTGTTTTAATTTAATCGCCGACAGCAGATCGTCCAGCGCTTCGCCATATTGCAGCGAACGTAATCCGGGGGTATTCGGTGAGGAAATATTGATGGCAATATAACCGGCGTGCGCATACACCTTTTCCATGCAGGTGAGATAATCGTCTTTGCCCTGCTCCACCGGCGTGTCTTTATTTTTACCAATATTGATGCCGAGCACGCCTTTAAAGCGCGCCTTTTTCACATTCTCAACCAGGTGATCGACGCCGAGATTATTAAACCCCATGCGGTTGATGATACCTTCCGCCGCCACCAGCCGGAACATACGGGGTTTGTCATTGCCCGGCTGTGCGCGTGGCGTCACCGTGCCCACCTCGACAAAGCCAAAGCCCATGGCGCCAAAGGCATCAATGCACTCCGCGTTCTTATCCAGACCCGCAGCCAGACCCAGCGCGTTCGGAAAGGTCAGCCCCATACAGGTCACCGGGCGTGACGGCAGCGACTGACGAATCAGCCCTTCCAGCGGCGTGCCGCTGATGAAGCGTAACTGTTGAAAGGTGAGTTCGTGCGCGCGCTCTGGATCGAGCTTAAACAGCGCCGGCCGGACGATAGGATATAGCATGCACTCTCCTGAATGGCGGAAGCTTCGTGAAAGTCGGGTGCACGGGAATTTGTGCGCCAGAATGGTAAGGTGCTCTGGCGCAAAAGTAAATTACTCTGGGATGCAACAATTTGATCGGTATCAGCGTCGGGCGGAATAGCGTCCCAGACGATCGCGGCAGGCCTGTAAGCCGCTGTAAATCGCCGGGCAATACCACAGCAGTTTCAGTCGCGCGTTGTGCTGTAACACTTTACGCACCAGCTGATTCACCTGCGGCTGCCACTCGGCGGGCACCGTCATGTGATTTTTGCGGATTTGCGTCAGGCAGCCGTGCATCACCGTCTGGTAATAGTCATCCAGCAGCGCCTCATCGTACGGCAGTTGCTGCTGCTGCAGGAACTGCTCACTGCCGGCGCGGGCGATAAAGTAATTTTTCACCCATGAGAAGTCACGTGTGCTCTGCGACAGTGAACTCAGCATAAACCGTTTGTAGTAGTAGCTCTGGCTGGTGCAGTACAGCGCGCGCGCCTGCAGATAAAGGGCAAACATAAAGGGCGCGTCTTCATGGTTCTGGATCGGCAGAAACTGCAGATCGAGCTGGTCAATCAGGCGACGCGAGATGATGCTGCTCCAGATCACCCGATGCGCCGACTGATGCTGAATCAGCGTGCGCAGCGTGGCGCTGCCGCCCGGCAGCAGGCCGCTGACGTGGCGCTGATGAATGGTCTGATAATGGCGCTGCGGCGCTGGCAGGTCGAAAAACATTTTCGCGCCAAAGCAGAACAGATCAATCTCCGGGTGACGGGCCTGCACGCGGCGGAAATCGGCGAACAGTTCAGTCGAGACGAAGTCGTCGGCATCCATAAAATAGACGAAATCGCCGCTGGCTGCGGCCAGCCCCTTCATGCGCGCGGCACTGACCCCGCCGCGTCCGCCACTCAGCAGCGTCACCTGCGGATGCTGCGCAGCAAACGCCGTCAGCCAGGCAACGCTGTCATCGCTCGAGCCATCATCAATAATGATGATCTCTTCCGGCGGCGATGACTGGCGAAGCAGCGACCCCAGGGTTTCCGGCAGCCAGGGCGCGCAGTTCCAGTTAGGGATAATTACCGAAACCGTCGGCGTGCGGCGTGATGTCATGCTCATCCTCTTTCCTCTGCGTTAACAAGCGGCGCGCGCAGGCGTTTTAGCACCAGGCTATGTAACAGACAGCACACGCCAAGGTTAAAGGCCCCGATCAGCCCCAGCCACAGCAGGTTGATCCAGCGATTCTGGTTCCACTCGATGGGCAGCAGCGTGCTGAGCCAGGCAATCAGCGCCGACACCGCCCAAATCAGCGCTACGTCGCGCGTCAGCCAGCTGAAATGGATGCCCGGCGCAAAGCGGCGATGCACCAGCCACGCCCAGCCAACTAAATAGAAGATATTCTGCCCCAGCCACAGCCAGCCGGTGCCCAGCGCCCCGTAATGGACGGCACACCAGATGTTGAGCGGCACCAGCACGACGGCAAAACAGGTGAATCCCTGCATGTGCAGTTTCAGATTGCCGTTAACGTATTGCAGGTGATACAGCAGGCCGCAGATCGCCTGGATACCGCTGCCGAGCGCATACAGGCTAAGCACGAACGCCATCTCTTCGACAATTTGCGGTTTCTGCGTCCACGCCCACAGTAGCGGTCCGGCATAGCAGGCAATGGTGATGCTGAGCGGGGCCATAAAAATTGCTACCGCCTGGGTGGTATAGCGATAGAGCTTCAGCGATTCGGCATCGCCCTGCTGACGGGTTTTCATGCCGGTCATGCGCGGCACAATCGCCTGCATAATCGGACTGCTCAGCAGCAGGATCCCGGTCGCGGCCGTGGCGACCACGGTGAACGAGCCGTATTCACTCAGCGGCAGGGTTTTTGACAGCACCAGCCGGTCAATCTGCGAAATAAAGGTCCACACGGCGCTGGAGAAGGCGGCGCTCAGCGCAAAGCGGATAAAGGGTTTGAGCACGCCTTTCAGATCGTCGCGCTTCTCTTTGCGCGCTGCGCGGGGCACCAGCTGACAGGATTTCCAGATACAGCAGGCGGCTTCGGCAATCGAGACCAGCAATTGCCAGATAAAGAAGGTCAGCAGCGGATTCGGGAACAGCTGGATCACCAGTACCGCGCCAAAAGTACGCAGCGTGGTAATGATCAGGTTCACGCCGTTGAGCCAGACCTGATGCTCAAAACCGACAATCACGCTGCGATACGGGCTGGTACGCCAGCGAATCGCGGCGGTGATCACCATGATCGCCACGGCAACTACCACATCGCTGGCGGGCAAGTGCTGCGCATCCAGCCAGTGCGTGGCGATCCATGGCGTCGCCAGCCAGCCGAGCACCACCAGCACCAGGGTGGAGAACAGAAAGAAGCGGGTCAGCGTGGCAAACAGCGCCGGAAACCAGACAAATTCTGCCTGATTCGCCCGGTAGCGTGCCGCCTCGCGCATCAGCGTGGTTGAAACGCCCGCGTCGAGCAGCTGCAGCCAGGTCAGCAATATAGAAAAGAAGCCCACAAGACCGTAAGCTTCCATACCTAAATGCTGAATATACAGGGGAACTACTAAAATACCTGACAGCGTCAGATAGATCTGGCCAACATAGTTGGCAATCGCGTTACGTTTGATAGACATAAAAACTCTGGCGTCTGGGTATTTTTCTCAGTGTTAACAGCGTGACACAAAAATACCTCAGCGCCCACGGGAGTAATTCTTAAAATTAACGCTGGCGCTATCTCAGCGGCTTTTTCTCATTTTCATCAGTGAGAAATAGAGGTCGGGCTGTTTCAGTAACAGTTTTTCCATTGTGCTCTGCGGTGAAAACTGATCGGCAAAGTAGCGCACCGCGTGCCGCACATTATTAGAGAACTGCGTTTCAACGTTTAATTCCTGCTGTACCAGCTGTAATAACCCGCTGCGTAAATAACTCTGGCGATAACGGTTTCGCTCCGGAATAAAGTGTGACAAACGGGTGACCTTTTCATACTCCGTCATAAATTGCTGATAGCTGGGTGGCGGATTAACCGTGGTGACCTCATGCTCAGCGCGAGCATCCAGCAGCCATACCGTTTGCGTATTTAACAGGCCGGCCAGCATCACATCCTGAATGCGTACCAGCGGAGCGGCATTTTTCACCAGCGCGGCGCGCAGGATGACCGCATAGTTATTCTGCTGCCACAGGCGCTGCGCCTGCAGCTGCTGGAACAGCTGCAGCGACGACTGCAGGCCGCTGCTCAGTGCGCGTGGTGCCAGTGAAACCAGCATGCAGTTGAGCTCCGGGCGCTGATGGCTGAGCGTTGCCACTTCCTGCAACAGTGCAGCAGGGGGCGCAAAGCCGTCGGCGGCAAACAGTAAGAACGCGTCGTCGCTGACGCTCTCCGCCGCTGGCTGTGGCACAGCGGTAAACTGGCTGTGCGCGGCATCCGGCTGCAGCAGATAACACAACAGCGGATTAACGTTATCAGCCGCGACGCGCGCGGGCTGAGCGGCAACCGGCTCAGCCGGGTGCACTAACAGAGCAGACCTTCCCATATTCTTCTCCCTAAAAATAATACTGAATAATGGCCAGACAAAAATCCGCCCAATTAAGGCGCAAATAAGGCAGTGACTTTTTTTTAGCGTAAGAAAACTCAATCAATTATAAACAGCCCGCCGACGGCATGACTATTGGCCCTTGCCAGACTGGCTGAAAATTTACCGTTTATTGTTAAGCGCAACTGAAGCAATCCCGACCAGAGTGCTGAAGTAATACGTAATATCGGTAACAGGAAACGCGTTAAACGGTGCGATTTTAATAAAACGCCACGCTTTGACACACTTACTCGCTAATTTGAGACCAGCTTAAAATGGAACATTCTAAACAGCCACTACGAAAAATCCTGGTGCCCGCTTTAAACTTACGTCAGCGTTTGTTTGCTACTCCTTAAATTACCTCATCTATTTCTTCTTAAGCCTGACGACAATGGCGCGCCCGGCGATATGTGTCGACGGTTACACCTCTGATTTAACCAGGCAACAGCGCTTTTAATCATTCTCACCTTGCCCGTGACGGAAGCCGCTAATGAAAACCCGGCAATCTGCGGGTGCAATTCAGATTAACCTTAGAGGCGCTTTTCCCTTCCTTTATAAGAGGGCGCTATTCCCGCCTGACGGCTATCCATTGCCGGATAAATCATTTACGCCTCGCCGCCTGCTCTGTCAGGATTGAATGCATCAGTTCTCAATAATTGCTAATCAATAACTTTCAGTTATAAGGAGTGACCATGCGGGTTATTACGCTGGCGGGGAGTCCGCGTTTTCCTTCACGTTCTACGGCGCTGCTGAGTGTGTGCCAGCGGGCGCTGGAAGCGCGTGGCGTTGAGGTGATTCCGTGGAACATTCACAACTTTCAGCCGGAAGATTTGCTGTATGCGCGCTTTGACTCACCGGCACTGACCGCGCTTAAAGCGGATTTAGCGCTCGCGGAGGGGCTGATCGTCGCCACACCGATTTATAAAGCCTCTTTCTCTGGCGCGCTGAAAACCCTGCTCGACCTGCTGCCAGAGCGGGCGCTGGAACATAAAGTGGTGTTGCCGCTGGCCAGCGGCGGCAGCGTGGCGCACATGCTGGCCGTTGACTACGCGCTGAAACCGGTGCTGAACGCGCTGAAAGCGCAGGAAGTTCTGCACGGCGTGTTCGCCAGTGATACGCAAATCACCCACTACGACCGCCAGCCTGAGCTGGATGCGCTGCTGAGCGAGCGCATTGATGAGGCGCTGGAAATCTTCTGGCAGGCGCTGCACCGTCGTCATCAACCCTATGCTCAGGCTGTATAAAGGAACCGCGATGAAAAGGATGTTAACCCGCTGGCTGCTGCCGACCGTTACCGCGCTGTTTGCCCTGACCCTCGCGGCTCAGGCTGCCGAAGCGCCAGCACAATTCCGTATCGGCTATCAGAAAGGATCGGTCAGCATGGTGCTGGCCAAATCGCATCGGCTGCTGGAGCAGCGCTTCCCGGCCACCAACATTCAGTGGATCGAGTTTCCGGCCGGTCCGCAAATGCTTGAGGCGCTGAACGTGGGCAGCATTGACCTGGGCAGCACCGGCGACATCCCGCCGCTGTTTGCTCAGGCCGCCGGGGCGGATTTGCTGTATGTCGGCTCGGAGCCACCGAAGCCGCAGGCTGAAGTGATTCTGGTGCCGAAGGACAGTCCCATCCACAGCGTGGCGCAACTGAAAGGTCATAAAGTGGCGTTCCAGAAAGGCTCCAGTTCGCACAATCTGCTGCTGCGCGCGCTGGAACAGGCCGGGCTGAGCTTTAACGATATTCAGCCGACTTATCTGACGCCAGCCGATGCGCGCGCCGCGTTTCAGCAGGGCGATGTTGACGCCTGGGCGATCTGGGACCCCTACTATTCCGCTGCGCTGCTGCAGGGCAACGTCCGTGTGCTGGTGGACGGTAGCAAGCTGAATCAGACCGGTTCGTTCTATCTCGCCACGCGCAGCTTTGCTACCGATCACGGTGACTTCGTGCAGCAGGTGCTGCACACCTTTAGCGAAGCCGACGCGCTGACGCGTAGCCAGCGCCAGCAAAGTATCGATCTGCTGGCACAGGCGATGGGCCTGCCGAAGTCAGTTATCGCCAGCTACCTTGACCATCGTCCTCCGACCACCATTACGCCGGTCAGCGCCCACACGGCGCAGGCCCAACAGCAAACTGCCGATCTGTTTTATGCCAACCATTTAATGCCGGTCAAAGTCACCATTGCCGATCGCATCTGGCAGCCACAGCCGGCCCGGCCATAAGGAAATTTATCATGAGCGTATCCGTATTCTGGTTTCTTCCCACCCACGGCGACGGCCACTATCTCGGTACCGCCGAAGGCGCGCGCCCGGTGGACCACGGTTATCTGCAACAGGTGGCGCAGGCCGCCGATCGCCTCGGTTTTGGTGGCGTGCTGATCCCCACCGGCCGGTCGTGTGAAGATGCGTGGCTGGTGGCCGCATCCCTGATTCCGGTGACGCAGCGCCTGCGTTTTCTGGTGGCGCTGCGCCCGGGGGTGATTTCCCCGACGCAGGCTGCACGGCAGGCCGCCACGCTCGATCGTCTCTCCAACGGGCGCGCGCTGTTTAACCTCGTTACCGGCGGCGATCCGGAAGAGCTGGCAGGCGACGGCGTTTTCCTCGATCACCGCGAGCGTTATGCCGAATCCGCGGAGTTCACCCGCGTCTGGCGCCGGGTGAGTGAAGGCGAAACGGTCGATTACGAAGGCAAGTACGTCAAAGTGCGCGGTGCACGATTGATGTTTAAAGCGGTGCAGCAGCCACGTCCACCGCTGTGGTTTGGTGGCTCATCGGATGCCGCGCAGGATTTGGCCGCGGAGCAGGTGGATGTCTATCTGACCTGGGGCGAACCGCCCGCGCTGGTCAAAGAGAAGATTGAACAGGTGCGCGCCAAAGCGGCGGCGCAGGGGCGCACGGTGCGCTTCGGCATCCGTCTGCACGTGATTGTGCGTGAAACCAATGAAGAAGCATGGCAGGCGGCAGACCGGCTCATCGCCCATCTTGACGATGCCACCATTGCTAAAGCGCAGGCGGCTTTTGCCCGCACCGATTCAGTCGGTCAGCAGCGCATGGCCGCGCTGCACGGCGGACGGCGCGATCGGCTGGAGATCAGCCCGAACCTGTGGGCCGGCGTCGGTCTGGTACGCGGCGGTGCCGGGACTGCACTGGTGGGCGACGGTCCGACGGTCGCGGCGCGTATGCAGGAGTATCAGGATCTCGGCATCGAAACTTTCATTCTGTCTGGCTATCCGCATCTGGAAGAGGCCTATCGCGTGGGCGAGCTGCTGTTCCCGCATCTCGACCTGGCCGTGCCGGAAATCCCGCAACCCCGCGTGGTGCAGGCGCACGGTGAAGCGGTCGCCAATGATTTCACCCCGCAAAAAGTCGCGCAGAGTTAAGGAGTCGCATATGGCAAAGGTCAATAAACAGCTGAGCAATGCCCTGCTGCCGTGGGCGCTGCCGGTGCTGCTGGTGGTGGTGTGGCAGATTGCCTCACAGGCTGGCTGGCTGTCGACGCGCATCCTGCCCTCGCCGGAGAATATTGTCATCACCTTCTGGCATCTCGCGGCCAGCGGTGAGTTGTGGCAACACCTCGCCATCAGCGGCTGGCGAGCGGCAATCGGCTTTGCCATTGGTGGTTCGATTGGTCTGATTCTCGGGCTGATTACCGGCACGTCGCGCACCGGGGAACGGTTGCTGGATACCTCGGTGCAGATGCTGCGTAACGTGCCGCACCTGGCGCTAATCCCGCTGGTGATTCTGTGGTTTGGCATCGACGAGTCAGCCAAAATTTTTCTTGTGGCGCTCGGCACGCTGTTCCCTATCTACCTTAATACCTATCACGGCATACGGAATATTGACCGCGGCCTGGTGGAGATGGCGCGCAGCTATGGTCTCTCCGGCTGGAGCCTGTTTATTCAGGTGATTTTGCCGGGCGCGCTGCCGTCAATCATGGTTGGCGTGCGCTTTGCCCTCGGTCTGATGTGGCTGACGCTGATCGTGGCCGAAACCATCTCGGCCAACTCCGGTATTGGCTATCTGGCAATGAACGCCCGTGAGTTTCTGCAAACCGATGTGGTGGTGGTCGCCATCATTCTCTATGCCCTGCTGGGCAAACTGGCCGACGTGACGGCACAGCTGCTGGAGCGTGTCTGGCTGCGCTGGCATCCGGCTTACCAATTGAAGGAGGAGAACGCATGAGCAACGCAACGCTAAGCCCGGCGCGTCTGAACCGCGGTACCCCGGTAGGCGTCAATGGCGTCACCAAGCAGTATGGCAATCGCACCATCCTGAATCATATCGATTTACATATTCCGGCCGGCCAGTTTGTCGCGGTGGTCGGCCGCAGCGGCTGCGGTAAAAGTACCCTGCTGCGCCTGCTGGCCGGGCTGGAATCCACCACGCACGGTGAACTGCTGGCGGGCAACGCGCCGCTGGCCGAGGCGCGCGAAGATACCCGCCTGATGTTTCAGGATGCGCGTCTGCTGCCGTGGAAGAAAGTGATCGATAACGTTGGCCTCGGTCTGAAAGGCCGCGAGTGGCGCAGCGCCGCGCTGGAAGCGCTGGCGGCGGTCGGTCTGGCCGATCGCGCACATGAGTGGCCGGCAGCGCTCTCCGGCGGACAGAAACAGCGGGTGGCCCTGGCGCGGGCGCTGATTCATCGTCCCGGCCTGCTGCTGCTCGATGAACCGCTCGGCGCACTTGATGCGCTGACGCGCATTGAAATGCAGGGCCTGATTGAGTCGCTGTGGCAGCAGCATAATTTTACCGTGTTGCTGGTGACGCACGATGTCAGCGAAGCGGTGGCGATGGCCGATCGCGTATTGCTGATTGAAGAGGGTCAGATCGGGCTGGATTTGGCGGTGGATTTACCGCGTCCGCGCCGCAAAGGATCGGCGCGCCTTGCCGAGCTGGAGGCCGAGGTGCTGGATCGGGTGATGAAGCGGGGAACCTCAGAGCAGCCCCTGCAGTTCGCGCAGCAGCGTTAATTCAGGACGCGCGATAAATCGCGCCGCTACAGAGGATTGCAACACTTTGTAGCGGCGCAATTTATTGCGCATTGTTTTCTTACGCGTTCAGCGCTTTGGTGATCTTCTCGTACAGATCGCCGGACAGATTCTCCAGCCCTTTCAGCGTCTCCAGCGCCTGACGCATCAGCGCCTGACGTTCGGCATCATAACGCTTCAGACGAATCAGCGGCTCAATCATGCGCGCTGCCACCTGCGGGTTGCGGCGGTTGAGATCGGTCAGCATCTCCACCAGGAACTTGTAGCCGCTGCCATCTTTGGCGTGGAAAGCTGCCGGGTTGGCCGAGGCAAACGCGCCAATCAGTGAACGGATGCGGTTCGGGTTACCCATGGTGAACGAGCGATGCGTCAGCAAGCTACGAACCTTGCTCAGCACGTCAGCCGCCGGGCTGGTGACCTGCAACATAAACCACTTATCCATCACCAGACCATCCTGATGCCAGCGCTCGTCGTACGCCGCCAGCAGCGCATCACGGCACGGCAACTGCGCCGCCACCGCCGCAGACAGCGCGGCCAGCGCGTCGGTCATGTTGCTGGCTTTGTCGTACTGCGCCTGCACCAGTTTGCTGGCCTGCTCCGCGTCCGCAAACGCCAGATAGCTCAGGCAGACATTCTTCAGCGCGCGCTTGCCGATCTCGGCATGCTCGACTTTGTAGTCGCTGCTCTGGTTGGCGAGATACACCGCATAGAATTCATCGCTCAGCTCCTTCGCCAGCGTGCGCACCAGCGCCGCGCGGACTGCAGCAATCGCCAGCGGGTCGATCACCTCGAACAGCTCGGCGATCTCATTCTCTGACGGCAGCGACAGGATCAGCGCCATCAGCGCTGGATCGCCCTGCTCATCCAGCAGCACCGCGCGGAAAGCATCGGCGACGTGCAGCGGTAGCGACAGCGGCTGGCCCTGCTGATGGCGCGCCACGTTGAGGCGGATATACGTCGCCAGCAGACTTTGCGCCGCATCCCAGCGCGAGAAGTCGTTGCGCGCGTGGCGCATCAGGAAAGTCAGCTGCGCATCGCTCCATTTATAGTCGAGCTTCACCGGTGCGGAGAATTCCCGCAGCAGCGACGGCACCGGCTGGAAATAGACCTTGTCGAAAATGAAGGTCTGGAACTCGTCGGTGACGTTCAGCACGTGATGAACCGGATGACCGTTGTGCTGCAACGGAATGACCTTGCCTTCGCCGTCATACAGTTCGATATCCAGCGGAATGTGCAGCGGCAGCTTCTCTTTTTGATCGGCGGTCGGTGGCGTGTGCTGCGTGACGTGCAGCGTGTACTGCTCCAGTTCCGGGTTGTAGTCATCACGCACCGTCAGCACCGGCGTGCCCGACTGACTGTACCAGCGGCGGAACTGTGACAAATCGACGTTGGAGGCATCTTCCATCGCCTGCACGAAATAATCACAGGTGGCGGCGCTGCCATCGTGACGCTCGA
Organism: Type-C symbiont of Plautia stali; assembly: GCF_059730935.1. Classification (NCBI taxonomy): domain Bacteria; kingdom Pseudomonadati; phylum Pseudomonadota; class Gammaproteobacteria; order Enterobacterales; family Enterobacteriaceae; species Type-C symbiont of Plautia stali. Next base: position 2,665,442 of record NZ_AP035923.1, read on the forward strand.
AATAGAGCTGCATCCCCTGCTGGAACTGCTCTTCACCCAGCAGCGTGTGCAGCATGCGAATCACTTCAGAACCCTTCTCATACACCGTCAGGGTGTAGAAGTTGTTCATTTCGATCACCTGATCCGGGCGGATCGGATGGGCCATCGGGCTGGCATCCTCGGCAAACTGCGCGCCGCGCATCACGCGCACATTATCAATACGGTTGACCGCGCGCGAGCCGAGATCGGAACTGAACTCCTGATCGCGGAAGACCGTCAGACCTTCTTTCAGGCTGAGCTGGAACCAGTCGCGGCAGGTCACGCGGTTGCCGGTCCAGTTGTGGAAATATTCGTGACCAATCACGGCTTCAATGCCGAGATAGTCTTTATCGGTGGCGGTTTCCGCTTTGGCCAGCACGTATTTGGAGTTGAAGACGTTGAGGCCTTTATTCTCCATCGCGCCCATGTTGAAGAAATCCACCGCGACGATCATAAAGATATCGAGGTCATATTCGAGGCCGAAACGCTCTTCGTCCCACTTCATGCTGGCTTTGAGCGAGGTCATCGCCCAGTCCGCACGGTCCAGGTTGCCGCGATCGACAAAAATTTCCAGCGCCACGTTACGGCCGGAACGGGTGGTAAAGCTGTCGCGCAGCACATCGAAATCACCGGCGACCAGCGCAAACAGGTAGCAGGGTTTCGGGAACGGATCCTGCCATTTCACCCAGTGACGCCCATCCTCGTGCTGACCGCTCGCCAGCTTGTTACCGTTGGACAGCAGGTACGGATAGCTAGCCGCGTCGGCGATCAGGGTAGTGGTGAAGCGCGCCAGCACGTCCGGGCGATCGAGATACCAGGTGATATGCCGGAAGCCTTCGGCTTCACACTGGGTGCAGAGCGCCTCGCCGGATTTATACAGCCCTTCCAGCGCGGTGTTTTTATCCGGATGGATTTCATTAATGATGGTCAGGGTAAAGTTGTCCGGCAGCTGGCTGATGATCAGTGCGCCCTGCTCTTCGCGGTAGTGCGGCCACGGATTGCCATCCACCGCCAGCGACAGCAGCGTCAGCGCCTCACCGTCCAGACGCAATTCAGCCTGCTGTGCGCCAAGGCGTTTTACCTGACTGACGGCGGTGACGCGCGTGGTCGCCGCATCAAGATCAAACGTCAGGTCGATATCGGTGATGGTGTAGTCCGGCGCCCGGTAGTCGTGGCGATATTTAATTTGCGGCTGTTGCGTCATAAATCCTTCTCGCATCGTTAATATAGTCAACCCTCAGAGTCTAAGCGGGTTGCGCCCGGGTTGCCACGCACAATGCGTGCGTTGCGCCAAAAGTCTACAATTCATTAACAATGGCACAAATGACCCTCGACCTGTCACCTGCAATTATGGTGTGATCGCGGTGATTACTGTTTTATACTCCTGCGTCTTTATGACTTTGTTGAATACCGGGCTCTGCTCCGCGGAAGAGGATGCTGAAACGCACCATGACTGGACACGCTTCCCCGATTTTGACCACGCTGCTTGATACCGATGCCTATAAGCTTCACATGCAGCAGGCCGTTTATCATCGTTACTACGATGTCCCGGTAACGGCAGAATTTCGCTGCCGCAGCGATGAGCAGCTCGGCCAGTATGCCGACGCCATCCGCACGCACATTACTGCCATGCAATCTCTGGCGCTGAGCGATGACGAATATCGTTACCTCAGCAGCTTACCGTTTTTCCAGCAGGATTATCTCGACTGGCTGCGCCAGTTCCGCTTCGATGCCTCGCAGGTTGAGGTGCGCGACGATCACGGGCATCTGCGCATTCAGATTCGCGGCCCGTGGCGTGAAGTGATTCTGTGGGAAGTGCCGCTGCTGGCGCTGATCAGCGAAGTGGTACACCGTCACCGGACGCCGGAAAGCGGCGCGGAACAGTCGGTGGCGCATCTGCAGCAGAAGCTGGTGCACTTCCGTGAGCAGGTAGGCGATCTCGATATGTCGCGCTTCCAGCTGATGGACTTTGGCACGCGGCGTCGTTATTCGCGCGCGGTGCAGGAAGCGATTGTCAGCACGCTGAAAAACGAATTCCCGTGGCTGCTGGGCACCAGTAACTACGATCTGGCGCGCCGGTTGCAGCTTAACCCGGTCGGAACCCAGGCACACGAATGGTTCCAGGCGCATCAGCAGATCAGCCCGGTACTGGCCAACAGCCAGCGCGCGGCGCTGCAATCGTGGCTGGATGAGTACGATAACCAGCTCGGCATTGCCCTGACCGACTGCATCACGATGGACGCCTTCCTGCGTGATTTCGGCCCCGGTTTTGCCCATCGCTATCAGGGCCTGCGCCATGATTCGGGCGATCCGGTGGAGTGGGGAGAAAAAGCCATTGCGCATTATCAGCGGCTGAATATCGATCCGCTCAGCAAAACGCTGGTGTTCTCCGACAATCTCAACCTCGACAAAGCACTGGCGCTGTATCGGCATTTCGGTCAGCGCGCGAACGTGGTATTTGGCATCGGCACCCGCCTCACCTGCGATATTCCCGGCGTCACGCCTTTGAATATCGTGATCAAACTGGTGAGCTGCAACGGTAAACCGGTGGCCAAACTCTCCGACAGTCCCGGTAAAACCATCTGCCAGGATAAAGCCTTCGTGCGCGCCCTGCGCAAAGCCTTCGACCTGCCGCTGGTCAAACGCGCCAGCTAATTGGCCTGAGCAGGGTGCCTGCGCCCTGCTCTGCGCCAGAAAATCTCTTTATTCCCCGGCAATTTTGCTTGTTTCCTGGTGGCTCGCAAGTAACATAGCTAAACCCCGGAATGGGGCTTATTTCACTCCATCTTCATTTATATAGAGAGATTTTTATGAGCGTAGTGCCTGTAGCGGATGTACTGCACGGCCGTGTCGCGGTTGACAGTGAAGTCACCGTACGTGGTTGGGTACGTACCCGAAGAGATTCCAAAGCCGGTCTTTCCTTCATCGCCGTTTATGACGGTTCCTGCTTTAATCCCGTTCAGGCCGTCGTCAATAATTCTCTGAATAATTATCAGGATGAAGTGCTGCGTCTGACCACCGGCTGTTCGGTGATCGTCACCGGTAAAGTGGTGGAGTCGCCGGGTGAAGGCCAGGCATTCGAACTGCAGGCGACCCAGGTTGAAGTCACCGGCTGGGTGGACGATCCGGATACCTATCCGATGGCGGCTAAACGTCACAGCATCGAATACCTGCGTGAAGTGGCGCACCTGCGTCCGCGCACCAACATTGTTGGTGCCGTAGCGCGCGTACGTCATACGCTGGCGCAGGCGCTGCATCGCTTCTTCCATGAAAACGGCTATTTCTGGGTCTCCACGCCACTGATCACCGCCTCTGACACCGAAGGTGCTGGCGAGATGTTCCGCGTCTCAACGCTGGATCTGGAAAACCTGCCGCGCGACCCGCAGGGCAAAGTTGATTTCGATAAAGACTTCTTTGGTAAAGAGGCTTTCCTGACCGTTTCCGGCCAGCTGAACGCCGAGACCTATGCCTGTGCGCTGTCCAAAGTGTATACCTTTGGCCCGACGTTCCGTGCCGAAAACTCGAATACCAGCCGTCACTTAGCGGAATTCTGGATGCTGGAGCCGGAAGTGGCGTTCGCCACGCTGGACGATGCGGCTGCCCTGGCGGAAGCGATGCTGAAGTATGTGTTTAAAGCGGTGCTGGAAGAGCGCGCTGATGATATGGCGTTCTTCGCCGAGCGCGTGGATAAAGAGGCCATCGCCCGTCTGGAGCGCTTCATCACCACGGATTTCGCCCAGGTAGACTATACCGACGCCGTCGACATTCTGCTGAAAAGCGGCCAGAGCTTCGAGAACCCGGTGTCATGGGGCGTCGATCTCTCTTCCGAACACGAGCGTTATCTGGCAGAGAAACACTTTAAAGCGCCGGTGGTGGTGAAGAACTACCCGAAAGATATCAAAGCGTTCTACATGCGTATGAACGACGACGGCAAAACCGTGGCGGCGATGGACGTGCTGGCGCCGGGCATCGGTGAAATCATCGGCGGTTCCCAGCGTGAAGAGCGTCTTGATGTGCTGGATGCGCGCCTCGCTGAAATGGGCCTGAATAAAGAAGATTACTGGTGGTATCGTGACCTGCGTCGCTATGGCACCGTACCGCATGCCGGCTTCGGTTTAGGTTTCGAACGTTTGATCGCCTATGTCACCGGCGTACAAAATGTAAGAGACGTTATCCCGTTCCCACGCACGCCACGTAACGCGAATTTCTAGGATTTAAGATTAAATATAAGAAATTCATATATATATTGAGGTCGGCCCTGCCGGCCTTTTTTTATTTTTGTAAATTTTGAGTTCTCTCACAAAGTTCCCGATATTTTACAAATTGTAATACAATTTTGCTTTTTGATACGTAATTACGAGAATTGAATCATTTTCGGGCTAGAATTAGCAACCCCGTGATGGAAAGATGCGTGCAGACACAGGAGACATCAAACTTCTTTCAAGGTTCCCGTAAAGGTTTCTTGACGGCAGTGGCAGATGTCCAAATAACTCCAATGAGGGTAATAAATAATGATGAAGCGCAACATTCTTGCAGTGGTTATCCCTGCTCTGTTAGCTGCCGGCGCAGCAAACGCAGCAGAAATTTATAATAAAGACGGCAACAAACTGGACCTCTACGGTAAAGTTGATGCGCGTCATCAGTTCTCTGACAACGCTGGTGATGACGGCGACAAATCTTACGTTCGTTTTGGCTTCAAGGGTGAAACTCAGATTACCGACCAGCTGACCGGTTACGGCCAGTGGGAATACAACATTCAGGCTAACGTGACTGAGAACCAGGGCACCGAAGGCTCTAAAACTCGTCTGGGCTTTGCCGGTCTGAAATTTGGTGATGCAGGCTCCTTCGACTACGGCCGTAACTACGGTGTTCTGTACGACGCAATGTCTTACACTGACCAGCTGCCAGTATTCGGTGATGATACCCTGTATCAGGACAACGACAACTTCATGGTTGGTCGTTCAAACGGTCTGGCTACCTACCGTAACAGCAACTTCTTCGGTCTGGTTGATGGTCTGAGCTTTGCCGTGCAGTATCAGGGCAAAAACGAAGGCCGTGACGTCCTGAACCAGAATGGCGACGGCTGGGGTTCTTCTGTAGCGTATGACACCGGTATGGGCATCAGCGCTGTAGGTGCATACTTCTCTTCTGACCGTACCGATGCACAGGTTCTTGATGGCAACGGCGATAAAGCTGACGCTTACGGTTTCGGTCTGAAATATGACGCGAACAACGTATACCTGGCTGCATTCTACGGTGAATCACGTAACACCACGCCTTACGGTGGCACCAACACCCAGACTGCTAATAAAGTTCAGGCTTTCGAAGTGGTTGCACAGTACCAGTTCGACTTCGGTCTGCGTCCATCCATCGCTTACCTGCAGTCTAAAGGTAAGGACCTGAGCGGCGCGACTGGCAACGGTTCAACCTTCGCTGGCGGCGATGCTGACCTGGTTAAATACATCGAAGTGGGTACCTATTACTACTTCAACAAAAACATGTCCACCTATGTTGACTACAAAATCAACCTGCTGGACGACAACGACTTTACCCGTGCGAAGGGCATCAGCACCGACGACGTGGTTGGCGTTGGCCTGGTTTACCAGTTCTAATCTGCCGATTCGAACTGCGTAACACCTCAGAAACGGAGCCTTCGGGCTCCGTTTTGCATTTCAGTGATCGGGCTCCCGATTAGCGCCATTACTTTATACGCCACAGTTATTTCTTTTTTATGTCAGCGGTTGGCAAGCGTTGCGTCTGACGTTAACCTGATAGCTCATTTTGCTAAAGTTCACCCTAACGGAACTGACTCATGTTTGAATCAATCTCTGCCGCACCAGCCGATCCTATTCTGGGACTGGCTGACCTGTTTCGCGCCGACGACCGCCCGAATAAAATCAATCTTGGCATTGGTGTTTATAAAGATGAAACCGGCAAAACGCCGGTGCTGACCAGTGTGAAAAAAGCTGAGCAGTATCTGCTGGAGAACGAGACCACCAAAAACTACCTCAGCATTGATGGTCTGGCTGATTTCGCGCGCTGCACGCAGGAACTGCTGTTTGGCAAAGAGAACGCGCTGATTAGCGCTGGCCGCGCCTGCACCGCGCAGACGCCGGGCGGCACCGGTGCGCTGCGCGTCGCCGCGGATTTCCTCGCTACGCAAACCAACGTCAAACGCGTCTGGGTGAGCAATCCCAGCTGGCCGAACCACAAAAACGTGTTCAACGCCGCTGGTCTGGAAGTGTGTGATTACCAGTATTACGATGCGGCGACCCACAGCCTCGACTTCGACGGCATGCTGGCCTCGCTGCAGGAAGCGCAGGCGGGCGACGTGGTGCTGTTCCACGGCTGCTGCCATAACCCGACCGGTATCGATCCTACCGCTGACCAGTGGCAACAGCTGGCGCAGCTGTCGCTGGAGAAAGGCTGGCTGCCGCTGTTCGACTTCGCCTACCAGGGCTTCGCACGCGGTCTGGATGAAGATGCTGAAGGCCTGCGCATTTTCGCTGCATCCCATCAGGAACTGATCGTTGCCAGCTCCTACTCGAAAAACTTTGGTCTGTACAACGAGCGTGTCGGTGCGCTGACGCTGGTAGCGGCAACGGCCGACGTGGCGAAGACAGCATTCAGCCAGGTGAAATATAGCATCCGCGCCAACTACTCTAACCCGCCGTCGCACGGTGCTGCCGTGGTCGCCACCATTCTCGGTAACGACGCGCTGCGTACCATCTGGGTGCAGGAACTGACCGACATGCGCCAGCGCATTCAGCGTATGCGTCAGCTGTTTGTGAATACCCTGGCGGAGAAAGGCGCACAGCGCGATTTCAGCTTCATCATCAAACAGAACGGCATGTTCTCGTTCAGCGGTCTGACCAAAGATCAGGTGGTGCGTCTGCGTGAAGAGTTTGGCGTGTATGCGGTGAATTCCGGTCGCGTTAACGTGGCAGGTATGACGCCGGATAATATGTCGGCGCTGTGCGAAGCCATCGTCGCGGTGCTGTAACCAACGAAAAATGGGCCTGATGGCCCATTTTTTTATTGCAGGAAAGGATTACTGACGCGCTCGTGGCCGAGGGTGGAAATCGGGCCATGGCCGGGAACAAACGTCACATCGTCACCCAGCGGCAGAAGTTTATCCCGGATTGCCGCGATTAGATCGCTGTGGCTGCCCTGCGGGAAATCGGTGCGTCCGACGCCACCGTTAAAAATCACATCACCTGAGAGCAACAGACGGCCAGCACGATCAAAGAACACGATATGACCAGGCGTATGCCCTGGACAGTGCAGCACTTCCAGCGTCACGTTGCCCAGCTGTACCGTCTCGCCCTCTTCCAGCCAGCGATCTGGCGTCAGCGGCGCACACTCCGGCAAACCAAACATCCGGCTTTGAGTGGGCAGGTTATCCAGCCAGAAGGCATCGGCTGGCTGCGGCCCGACGATCGGCACCTGATAGTGCTGCGCCAGTTCGGCAGCAGCACCGACGTGATCGAGATGGCCGTGGGTCAGCAGGATTTGCGACGGCGTTAAGCCTCGCTCCGCCAGCACGGCAATAATGGTTTCGGCATCGCCGCCGGGATCAACCAGCGCAGCCTGTTGCGTCTCGTCATCCCAGATAACGGAACAGTTCTGTGAAAAGGCGGTGACCGGAATAATCAGGTAATTCATAGCGCTCCATGACCGACACACGCAGCGCTGCCGGTATCAGGACCAGTGCCTTGCAGGCCCGGTATCAATGTGTACGAAGTTGCTGCGCGGGTAATATCCTACACCACCGGCGCGCATAGATAACGCCGCTTTGCGAACATTGCTCAGAGAAATGCCCTCAATGTGGAAATCCATCGCCTGCCCTTTGGTGTGATAGCTGTGTTTGGCCACGCCAGGGCCCGATTCACGCAGCATATTATTGGTCGCCAGCGTACGGTAGCCGGAGATCAGCTGCACCGGTTTGCGCGTATTTAGCAGCGTCTGCAAACGATAGAGCTGGTCAAACAGATGCGGATCGATGTGTTTAACCTGATTGGCGCGGTAATCACGGAAGAAGTGGTTTAAGCGAGCTAACTCACCCTTGTCATAACTCTTACCGTTAAAAAACTCAGTTTTGAGGGTTTCACCGGTATGCATGTTACTGAGCGTTAATACCCGGGGGCGGGAGGTGGAAACTGACGCCAGCGCTGCACCCGGCAGCAGTGACAATCCAGCCGCTGCGCCACCCAGCAGCAATAAACGACGACGTTGAGAATCAAAATTAGCCATGAAGCGGGGTTACCTAATCTAAAACGATAAAAATATGTGCAAAAAGTACACAAGGCCGAACAGTAACCGCAGCCTGGAGAGCAGTCAACCCGCAATCTGTCACAGAATGCGCAAAACCGGTCTGAAATCAATTTTCCAGACCGGTCTTGCCATTTTCTTTAAGGGAAGGATAACAGGGAAATCAACGCTTAGAGCAGCAGCTGCCCCGCTTTGGTCAGCACCTGGCTGCCGGAGCGCGCCGGGTTATCATAATTGTAAATATCTGTACGATACTGCGGCTGGCCATCGTCCGCCACCCAGGCCGTAAGGTAGTAGAGATTGACCGGAATGCGATGGCGAATCGGCACGTAGCGCGTATCGCCCTGCTTCAGCGTGTCAGAGATACGGCTGTCGTTCCAGCCCGCGCCCTGCAACAGCAGATCGGCCAGTTCAGAAGCTTTGTTAACGCGCACGCAGCCGGAGCTGAGCGCGCGGATATCACGCTGGAACAGGCCATGGTTCGGCGTGTCGTGCAGATAAATTGCGTCTGAACTCGGCATGTTGAATTTATAGCGGCCCAGCGAGTTGCTGGCACCTGGCGCCTGACGAATGCGATACGGGAAACTGGCGGCGGAGACCATGTGCCAGTCAATCATCGACGGATCAATCACTTCCGCATCGGCGCTCCAGCCCGACAGCAGCGTGTAGCCGTGCTTATACAGATAGCCCGGATCCTGCTTCACCTTCGGCACGATATCCTGGCGCACCAGCGTAGTGGGCACGTTCCACGGTGGATTGAGTACCACATTATTGAGCGCGCTGCGCATCAGCGGCGTTTTGCGGTCCGGACGACCGACAATCACCCGCGAGGACAGAATGGTATTGCCGTTGTTGTAGTAGGTCAGGGAATAGTTGGGAATATTCACCATGATGCCGTTGTGCATGTCATCCGGCAGCAGACGCAGACGCTGGATATTCAGCGCCAACAGCGCTGCACGCATCTGCGGCGAAACATTCAGCCACTCGCGGGTACGTGGGCCGATGGCACCATCGTCTGCCAGTCCCTGCCAGTGCTGGAAGCGTTTTACCCCCTCCACCAGCGTGTTGTCGTAGACATTATTGCTGGCAGCCGGGGTGACCGTGCTGATGTTGCCGCTGGCCTGCGGTACCTGCGCCGGCAGATCGCTGACGCTGGTGGCCGACGGGCTGACGGCCACGGGCTGATCGCTCTGGCTCACCGGCTGCGGCGCCGTAGGGACGGCATCGTCGGCTGGCGTGGGCGTCGCGCTGTGCGTGCCGGTCAGCATCCCGGTGCGCTGCAGAATCTCACGCAGCGCCGGCACATCATCGCTGATCTGACCCGGGCGCAGCGTGCCCTTATCGCGCAGCTGCGGCCACGGCCGGTTATCGGTCAGCAACGCTTTTAACGCGCTGTGCATCGGTGCGTACTGCGGATGCTGCGGTTGCAGCGACACCACAAAGGCGCGACTGCCGCCGCCGTTCACCGCATTCTGCCACTGATTGATGGCGGAAAGTGACGGCATGGTCAGCTTGTACGGCACATTGCTGTACAGCCAGGTTTCGCCCTGGGTCGGTACGTTAGCGACAAACTGCAGATAGCCAAGCATGGCGTCGCTCAGCACCACGTCCCGCGCGAAGCCTTTGATATCCGGATTAGTGAGCAACTCTACCCAGCGGGTAAACTGCGGCTGTACGCCGGAGAGCGCCACTTCTGCCAGCTGCTGCTGGAAAGCCTGCACGGCGTCGCGATCCTGCCACAGCGGCGCCATGTTGCGTGCCGCATAGATGCCGGCGAGGCCGGGCAGATAAAAGGGTCGTTCGCTGGGGCTAAATGCCTGCTGAATTTGCTGCTGGCTGGCAGCCACTGATAGCGTGCTGTGCGGCAGCGCGCCGACGTCTGCCGCCTGGCTGATAGCCAGCGGTGCCGCCATCAGTGACAAACTGAGTGCTATTGCAGCACGATTAACTCTGCTCTTCTTGTTCAGCAACATCCCTGCCCCCTTCTTACCAAAGACACAGCATCCTGAAAACGCCGTGTACCGCCTGTACTCTTATGGTTGAGTATAAAATAAAAAACGGCATCCGCCTCGCAGGGCCGATGCCGTTTACAGATTAACCGCAGCCTGAATTTTTAACCAGATTTGCTGCTAGCTATTTTCAGTGGCCACGCCTGCACCGGGATTTTCCTGTTTCACCGGCGTCGGATCGGCGGAGAAACCGCGCAGTCCGACCACGTGCACATGCTCCGTATTGTTAAAGACTTTACGTACCAGCTTATAAGTGGTGCCTTTTTCCGGACTGATATTCTCCGGCGCGGCGATCACCAGCTGCATTTCCAGACGCTCGCACAGTTCGAACAGCGTGGCGATGGAGCGCGCATCAAGACGCGCGGCTTCATCGAGGAACAGCAGGCGGCACGGTGAAATATCTTTACCGCGCAGACGCCGTGACTCCTCTTCCCAGCTCTGCACCACCATCACCAGAATCGACATACCGGTACCGATCGCTTCACCGGTCGACAGCGCCCCGCTTTCGGCGCGCAGCCAGCCGTCTGAGCCGCGGTTCACTTCCACTTCCATCTCAAGGTAGTTGCGGTAGTCGAGCAGCTCTTCACCGATGGTCTGCGCCGTGCGCTGGCCCATATCAATCTGCGGATTGAGACGCTGATACAGCTTCGCCAGCGCTTCCGAGAACGTGAGGCGATTGCTGGTAAACAGATCCTGATGCTGTTCATGCTCTTCCGACAGCGTATCCAGCAGCATGGCGTGCGTTTCGCGTACGTTGACGTTCAGCCGCACGCTGCGCACCTGGCCAAAGCTCACCGCCTGCAAGCCCTGGTTCAGCTGACGGATGCGGTTCTGCTCGCGCTGAATGGTTTTGCGGATGATATTGGCCGCACTGCGCGAGCTGATCGCCAGCGTCTGCTCACGCGCCGTCAGCTCTTCGGTCAGGCGGTTCAGCTCAATCTCCATCTGCTCGATGGCTTCAACCGGATCGTCGGTACGAATAATGTCCTGACGGATACGTTCACGCAGATGCTGATAGACGGCGATAAAGAACTGAATCTTGCGCTCCGGCCGTTTTGGATCTTCCGACATGCGCAGCACATCGCGCAGGTGTTCATTATCCGCGACCGCCAGGCGCAGCGCACCGAGCGCCTTATCCGACATTGAGCGCAGCTCGTCGCCGCTCAGGTAAGCCAGTTCGCGGCGATGCAGACGGCGCTCGACGCCGTTCTCTTTCACCAGGCGCAGCACGGTGCACCAGCCCGCTTTGGCGCTGACAACCTGCTCACGCATCAGGTGATAATCGCGCTCCAGCTTGCGCAGTTTCTTCTGCAGGCTATCCATCTCGGCTTCGCAGAAGGTGAGCTGTTTCTCCAGCTGATTGCGACGCGCACGGTTGTGGCTGAGCGCCGTGTAGAGTTCGTCACGCCGGCTGCGCGCGCGCTCCTCGGCGCTGGCATCGGCGTGCACGCCAATATCCTGCATCTCCTGCTGCAACTCTTTCAGCATGTCGCGCTTGGCGTCGTACGAACTCTTCAGCGATGCCAGCACCTGGGAATACTGCGTCAGCTGCGCCTGATGCTCGCGCAGGCGTTCGCGCGCGCGGCTGCGTTCGCCTTCCGCCTGCTCCAGACGCTGGCGCAGTTTTTCGTTGAGATCGCTGTTACCGGTCAGCATGCCAGCCGAATCTTCATAGCTGAAGTGCGCGCGGCGCTGCACCACTTCGGTCAGGGCAAATGCCTGCTGACGCGCTTCGCGCTGCTGCTGCTGCGCCTGCTGATAATCACGCGTCAGCTGTTCGTGCTGCTGCGGATCGCTCTGCAGCACCGCCACCAGCGGCTCCAGCTTGCTGAGTTTCGCGCCGTGCTGATGCAGGAAGCGCGCGGCTTCCTGGGCTTCTTCCACCCGCTCACGAATCTCTTCGCAGCGGTCGGCCAGCGAGTCGTCAAGCAACAGGTTAACGCGCGGCAGCAGGCGGTTGAGCTGCGCCACGCCCTCTTTTGCCTGCTCGAACTGGGCACGCTGCTGCTGGTTGTCATTCTCGTGCTGCGCCAGCGCGCGCTCCAGCTCGCCCCGACGGCTGTTGAGCTGACGCATCTGCGCTTCCGGATCTTCGTCGAAGGCCACGGCCAGGTGGCTGCCGATAAAGCGGCTAAACGACTGATGCAGACGCTGGGTTTTCTGCACGTCAAATGACAGCGTGGCAAAACGTTCGGCCAGCTGGTCGCGCTCATTGTTCAACAGCTCCAGCTGATTTTCCCGCGCCGCGCGACCAAACAGCGGCACTTTCGGGAAGCGCGAATAACGCCACTGGCGCTCCGCCACTTTGACAACGACCGCATTTTCCAGCTCGTCGACGCTAAAGACGCTGTCATCAAACGACTGTGGATCGCCTTCGATCAGATAGAGATCTTCCGGACACTCTTCCAGGCCGTCGAGCATCTCGCGCACCAGCGACAGGTCCGGTACCACAATGGCGTGACGCGATGGGCCATACAGCGCGGAGAAGTACGGCGCATCATCCAGCGTCACGTCATCGTAAATTTCTGACAGCAGCACGCCGCCAAACCGCTCCGCCAGCTGGGTCAGGCGCGCATCTTCCGCGCCGCCCGGCTGGCTGAGTCGCGCAATCTGCTGCTCAACTTCACGCTTGCGCGCCGCCACTTCATCACGCTCAACGGTGGTTTCACGCTCGCGCTCCAGCAGCTGCTGCATATATTCGGTGATCTGCTGGCTGCTGCTCAGCGTCTGGCCGGTCTGCTCGCTCAGCTGGGTGAGAATCTCCTGCGCCGCCAGCCAGTGCGGTGCCCGCGCGGTCAGCGTAGTGATGCGCTCGCGCAGCTGCTCCAGCTCCTGGCGCATCAGCATGCGGCGTTCACCGGCGTCGGCCACGCTTTCGTTCAGCTGCTCTATCTGCGCTTCCAGTTCACGCTGCAGGCCTTCCAGCGCGTCAGCGTCATACTGCTGCCCCTGACGTTTACAGAAGTCGGCCAGCAGACGTTCGGCGTCATGCTGCTCGCGCAGGCGGGTTTCCAGTTCGTTGAGACGCAGACGCAGCGAAGAGAGCTGTTCGGCATGATGGCGCTGATTAGCGGCATCGCGCAGCAATTCGCGCCCGACCTGCCACGCATCCTGCCGGCTTACCTCGCCAGCAATACTGGTGACCAGCGCCAGCGCCTGTTCAAACTGGCTGTGCGCCGCTTCCGCCACGCTCAGCTTCTGCTCCAGGCGCAGCAGCCGTTCGGTGGCCTCTTCTTCGCGCGCCTGGAAGGTTTCCTGCCACTCTGCGGCGTTGTCGATGGTGAGGTCCGGCAGCTGGCACTGCGCCCGCGCTTTTTCCAGCGCCTGCAGCGCCTGCTGATACTGAATGGCGCGGGTTTGCTGCACATCAAGCGCCTGCTGAAAATCGGCCAGCTGGCTTTTCAGCTCGTCGACTTCAATTTCCGCCGCTTCAGCGCGCGCTTCGTTCTCTTCCTGCACCTCACGCGCTTCGGCCACCACTTCATTCTGCTCTTCGAGGCGATAAGTCAGCTCTTCCAGATCGGCGTCGTAACGCGCGATCTTCTCCTGCTGACGCATCGCCGTCTGGACCAGATTAAGGTGATCGCTCGCCGCCTGATAATCGGTTTCCAGATCGCTCTCTGCGCCGTTGTGCTCAGAAAGTTCGCGCGCCATTTCGATGTGACGATACTGTTCCGATGCCAGCTGATGGCGGCTGGTGAACAGCTCGTTACGCAGCTGCAGCGCACCGTCGAGATGGATGCGACGCTCGTTGGCGTGGCGCATGTAGTCGGCAGAAACGTAGCTGGTGGCTTCAGAGATCAGATGCTTAAACAGATCGCGGTCCGACTGCGTGACGCGAATCGCTTCCAGCGTCATGCGGTTTTCGCGCAGCGCCGCTTCCATATCCTGGAACGCTTTACGCACGCCGCCGTTTTCCGGCAGCAGGTAATCGCGCAGCGAGCGGGTAATGGCGCTGGAGATACCGCCATACAGCGAAGCTTCGATCAGACGGTAGAATTTGCTGCGATCGCCGGCGGTGCGCAGGCGACGCGGTACCACGCCGAGCTCAAACATCATGGCGTGGTAGTCCGTGACCGAGCTGAACTGGCGGAACTGCACGCCCTCCTGCGCTTCGACCCGCTCCTTCACCTCCGCCAGCGGCAGCACGCGCGCCTGACGGCTGCCGAGAATTTCGGTCAACATATCGGTTGGCAGCGTATCGGTCGGCAGGCCGTGAATACTGAACGGCTTGATGTCGACTTTCTTATCGCGTCCGGCCACCTGCTGCAGGCGCACGCCAGCCACCACGCGCTGATGGCGCGAGTTGACCACATCCAGCACCGCATAGCAGACGCCAGCGCGCAGTTTGCCGTGCAGGCCTTTGTCGCGCGAGCCGGACGTGGCACCGGCTTCAGTGGTGTTACGGAAATGCAGCAGGGTTAAGTCCGGAATCAGTGCCGTAACAAACGCCGCCATGGTGGTCGATTTACCGGCACCGTTACCGCCGGACAGCGTGGTGACCAGCTCATCCAGATCAAAGGTGCGGGCAAAGAAACCGTTCCAGTTGATCAGCGTGAGCGATCGAAATTTACCGCGTTCAATCATGCCTGTTCATCCTCCGCGCGCTCGCTCGCGTCGTGTTCGCTGTCATTTTCTGCCTCGTCGCTCTCACTGGCGACCGGTGCGTTCTCCAGCGTCATCGCTTCACCGTCACGAATCAGGCGCAGCTGCGCTTCACGTGCGTCGTCACCGCTGCGCACATCCGCACCAAAGCGGAAAACGGACTCCATGATGCGGAACTTGCTGCTGTCGTTGCCCATAAACCACACCATGCCGAGACGGCGCAGACGACTGAGCGACGCACGCATCTTCTCCTGCAGTTTGGCGCGATCCAG
The DNA here is from genome assembly GCF_059730935.1 of Type-C symbiont of Plautia stali. NCBI lineage: Bacteria > Pseudomonadati > Pseudomonadota > Gammaproteobacteria > Enterobacterales > Enterobacteriaceae > Type-C symbiont of Plautia stali. The sequence goes on from NZ_AP035923.1 coordinate 2,680,617, forward strand.
GTCCGATCCGGTGGAGCGCTGGTTAACCAGCTTCAGCAACCTGCTTTCATCCGCCAGCGACAGTAGCTCGTCGTACAGCTCCTGCTGGGTGAAAATGCCCTCGTTGGCCAGCCGCTCCGGGCTGAGGTAGAGATAACAGAGAATTTTACCTACCATCATGTCGAGCTCGGACAGCACCGAGCGCGGGATCAGCGTGGTTGAGCGCGGACGCAGATAGAAAAAACCTTCCGGTGCGCGGATCAGCTCAACGTTGTAGCGCGCATAAAACTCTTCTAAGAACGGCTGGTAATCCATCAGAAAAGCGTGATTATCCAGCTCTTCAATACCAATGTGGCGGCCGGCGCGTAACTGGCTATCGAGCGCGGGAAAAATCGGGTTTGCCAGTGCCAGCGCCAGTTTGACCGGCATCACTTGTTCAATATTTGTCGATGACATGTGCCTGCACCTTGGCTCCGTAATCATTGATAGTCTGCCATTCCGCAGGCAGACCGGCTAAATCGGCTTCGGCCACGCCGAGTCGCACCGCCTGATCGATGACGATACGTGCGAGGTCGAAGTGGCGCGCGCGGGGATATTGCGCCAGATAATCACGCATCACCGTGGCGAGATGCAGCGGCTTCTGCTGCTGCTTGTAAACCTGCAGCGCTTCTTCAATCATCGCCGCCAGCTGCTCGCGGATTTCGTTAAACTCTTCGTACTCCATCTCCGGCGGCAGCTCGCCCATCACCTCGTCGTTACGCAGCGTCATCTCTTCATCGCGCATGTCATACAGACGGTCGGCATTGGCGTAGGTCAGCGCCCACGGCTGATCGAAATAGTTCTGCACCGACTGGCGTAAACGCTGCGCGAACACGCGGTTTTTATCCATGTCGATGGCAGTACGAATAAATTTGTGCACGTGGCGGTCGTAACCGATCCACAGATCGATAGCCTGCTGGCCCCAGCTGATAATGCGATCAAGCTTGTTTTGCAGGTCAAACACCAGCTTGTCGACAAAGCCCAGATCCGGGCTGCTCAGCGTGGCGTCCTGAATCCGCAGCAGATTAGCCTGCAGCTTGTCGCCTGCAGCTTCCAGCGTATCCTGCAGTTCACGCAGCGTGCCGGAGGTCTCCGACAGCAGCAGCTCGCAGCTGGAGATGGCCGCGCGCCAGTCTTTATTCAGCAGATCGGCGATATCGCTTTTTACCGCCTGCTGCTGTTCGTCCATCAGGCGCTGCGTCATGTCGATGCTGTCAAATATTTCCGCGACCGAATATTTCAGCGGCGCAAAGACGTTGCGATGCCAGTGAAATTCGTCGCCATCTTCCTCGGCGGCGTCGGCGGCGCGCTTCAGCTCCTGCGCAACAATCGACAGCTGCATCGACAGGCGCAGCGTGGAAAATTCGCGCTGGCGGATGTAATAGTCGGTGATGCCGATCGCCAGTGGCGTCAGACGATAGATGGCGTGACCTTCGGTCAGCTCGCTGGTAAAGCGGTTAAGCAGGCGCTGACGCACCATGTCGTTGATGGCGTTGTTGGCACGGACCTGAACGGTTTCGTGGGTTTGTTCAAACGCTTTGCTGACGTGACGAAAGGCGTCAATCAGCTCACCTTCACTCATCTCGCCGTCCATGCGCTCCCCGTTGAGGGTGGCGATGGCCAGCAAAAACGCCAGACGTTCTACCGGCAGCGCAAGGGAAAAGTCATTCTTGCGCGCCCATGCCACCAGTTCGGGGACCGTCTGGGAAAATTCGCTCATAGTTGATCCTTCTACCTGGGTTTGCGCGCAGTCACGTGGATATAGCGCCCTAAGCTCAAAAAGGGCTCCTGACGACAGTAGCGCCGTTCCATCTCAATAATTTCCTCAACGCTCTTCCCGGCGCCGGGCTGTGGCTTCATGTAGTCACTGAACACGCGGATACCGGCACGCTGCTCGGTGATAAATCCGCACTGCGTCAGCCAGCGCTGTACATCGTCAGGATCGCGGGGGAAATCCGGTGACAGCGTACGTTTTTTGCGCTTGTTCATGTTGGCGCGCAGATAGCCGAAATTGCCGAGCGTCAGGGTGCGGAACGTCAGGCCGTGCGCGTTATAAAACATCAGCGACAGCACACCACCGGGTTTCAGCGTATGCCACAGCGCCTGCAGCACCGCCAGCGGATCCGCCACCCACTCAAGCACAGCGTGAAACAATACCAGATCCACCGGCTTATCCAAATGTTCGCCAACCTGCTGCGCGCTAATTTGTTTGAATTGCATGTTGTGGCTCACACCTGCGCTGTGCGCATGGGCGGCGGCCAGCTTAAGCATCTCGCCCGACAGGTCGCACAGCAATACCTGGTGCCCCTGCGCGGCGAGGCCGCTGGAGATCTGACCGATGCCACCACCGGCATCCAGCACCGTCAGCGGGCCGGCGGGCAGCGTCGGCAGAATGGCGTTCAGCTCATCCCAGATGATCGCCTGACGCACCTGGCCTTTACGGGTGCCATAAATATTTTGCGAGAATTTATCCGCCAGATCGTCAAAGTTACGATCCTGCATGGTGATGGCTCCGCTTTGCTGCATTCAACTTGTGCTATTTTGTCACAGGCTCGACAAGAATGAACCTTTCATGCCGCAGTAACTGTCTGGCTGCTGTTTTTTCGGACAAAAGGAGACGTTTTCGATGTTTTTTGCCTTAAAAAAATGGATTGGCGCGATGCTACTGCCTTTGCCATTGCTGTTAACGCTTATGGCGGCAGGACTTTTACTGCTCTGGTTCAGCCGCTGGCAAAAAAGCGGCAAAATCCTTATCTCATTGAGCTGGCTGATGCTGTTACTGCTGAGTCTGCAACCGGTGGCCGACCGGCTGCTGGCCCCGCTGGAAAATCAGTATGCCACGTGGAATGGCAGCGAGCCGGTGGACTATATCGTGGTGCTGGGCGGGGGTTACACCTATAACCGGCAGTGGGCACCGAGCTCCAACCTGCTGAACAACAGCCTGCCGCGCGTGACCGAAGGCGTTCGCCAGTGGCGACGCTATCCTCAGGCCAAAATGATCTTCACCGGTGCCGCTGCGGGCTACAATCCGCGCAGTAACGCCAGCGTTGCCGCCGACGTGGCGCGCAGCCTTGGCGTGCCCGACGATGCCATCATCGTGCTGGATCAGCCGCATGACACCGGCGAAGAAGCGCTGGCGGTGAAGCAGACCATCGGGCAGCATCCGTTTCTGCTGGTGACGTCTGCCAACCATCTGCCACGCGCCATGCACTTTTTCCAGAGCGCCGGCCTGAATCCGCTACCGGCACCGGCTAACCAGCTGGCGATCACCTCACCAATCAGCGTCTGGGATCGCACGCTGCCCTCGCCGCTGTGGCTCAGCCATAGCCAGCGCGCGGTGTACGAAACGCTGGGGCTGATCTGGCAGCGGCTGCGCGGCAGTGGCGAACCTTCAGCCGAGCCAGGGGAGTAGCTGCGCGCGGGCATGGTCAAAGCGCGGCCGGTCAAACTGGCCGCTGCTGACCAGCGTGTCAACGCAATCCCACAGCTGGTAGAGCCAGCGGCGCCAGACGAAACCTTCATCCACCGGCGCACGCTGTAAATAGTGCTGCAGCAGCGATGCTTCAGCACCGTTTTCCGCCAGGCGCATCAGCTCATACTCACGCGGGGCCCACAAAATGGTGCCCGGCTGGGTCATCGCCACCAGCTGATCGCTGTGCGGGTCTTTCAGCATACTGGCGAGACGCAGATTGCCGTGCATTAGCACGCACGGGTCGTCAAAGCCAGCAAACAGCTGCGCCAGCTGTTCGCGGCTGCGGAACAGAATCTGACGATCGGCGTGGGTAAATCCGGGGGGCGACAGATAGCCCAGCGTGGACCACAGCACTTCCACCCGCTGGCGATACCATGCCGGCCAGCGATTTTCCTGCACGCTGTCAACGCTGCCGACCAGGCCATGGCTGTCAATGCGGTGCCACGCCAGCAGCCCTTCGACAATCTGTTCACACAGCTGCTCCCAGCGCGCTGCCGTGCGCGCCGGCGCTTCGGCCGATACGCCATTTAAGCGCGCCAGCAGCAGCATTTCATGCGCCGGCGGTTGCTGACTCAAAACCAGGCCGTATACCGTGGGCAGCGTAATCAGCCCTTCATGCGCCAGCATGGTGAGTTTTTTCGCTTCGAGCGCGGCGCGTCCCTGATGACGAAAATATTTGGCCACCAGCGGCATCGGCTTGCCGTGGTCATCATAGAGGGCGTAAAGACGCGATTGTGCCTGTTCGCTGATGGTTTCCAGCCGGCTAACGCCTTCGCCCAGCACCAGCGCCAGTTCTGCACGGAGTTGTTCCATGGAAGAGTCCTCCGGAGTTAACTCATTGCACCATCCTGGAGGTCATGACGGCGCGAAACTTAGCGCCAGATCAAACTTTGCGGCCAGCCGGGTCGCTGGCCGCTGACGATTATGCCTGCATCGCTTCACGCACGCGCAGCAGATCGTCCGGCGTATCCACACCGACGCTCGGCACGGTAGCCGCTACCGCCACGTGGATCTTTTCGCCGTACCACAGCACGCGCAGCTGCTCCAGCAACTCGATCTGCTCCAGCGCACAGGGTTGCCATGCCACATAGCGACGGATGAAACCGGCGCGATAGGCATAAATACCGATGTGGCGCAACAGCGTGTCGCCAATCTGCTCACGCGACTGCGCGTAACGTTCGCGATCCCACGGAATGGTCGCACGTGAAAAATAGAGCGCATAGCCGCTGGCATCGGTGACCACTTTTACCGCGTTGGGATTGAACGCCTCTTCTGCCTCGTGAATCGGTACCGCCAGCGTGGCCATGCCAGCATCCGCCTGGGCCAGATTGTCCGCGACCTGACGCACTATCTCCGCCGGAATCATCGGCTCGTCGCCCTGCACGTTCACGATGATGGTATCGTCAGCAAACTGATACTTTTCAATCACCTCGGCCAGGCGCTCGGTACCAGATTGATGGTCGGCACGCGTCATGCAGACTTCCCCACCGGCAGCGGTCACCGCCGCCGCCACGTCAGGATGATCGGTGGCCACAATCACCCGCTCGGCGCCGGACTCGCGTGCACGTTCCATCACGTGCACCACCATCGGTTTACCGTGAATATCCAGCAGCGGTTTGCCCGGCAGGCGCGTGGAGGCGTAGCGTGCCGGAATAATCGCCACGAAACTCATGGATGAATCTCTTCAACGGACAGGGTGCGCGCTTCCACTTCCAGCAATACCGGAATACCGTCACGCACCGGGAACGCCAGGCCGTCGGGTTTGCAGATCAACTCCTGCTGCTCTTTGTTGTAATACAGTTTTCCGTTGCAGACCGGACAGGCCACAATCTCAAGTAAACGGTGATCCATACTTTTCTCCTTTCAGGACCGATACGTCAGAGGATTAGCATACCATAGCGCAATCAGGGACGGCGCGCCGCCATCGGCTTATATGCTGACGTGCCAGTGCGTGGACCAGGCGGCCCGCAGCGCATCAGGCGCGTTTTCCAGCACCACTTCGCGGGCACCCTGCCAGGTGGCGAAGCGGTTAATGGCTTTATGCACATCAGCGAGAAACTGCTGGCTCACGCGCACGCCGGGTTCCAGCCAGAAGGCCCGCAAAATCAGGCGCTGCGCCTGACGATCCATTTTGGCATCGACGCGCCCTTTCAGTACGCCGCGGTGCAGCAGCGGCAGGACAAAATAGCCGTATTTACGTTTGTGCTCCGGCGTATAGCACTCGATGCGATAGTCAAAATTAAACAACTCAAGCGCGCGGCGGCGATCCCATACCACCGGATCAAACGGTGACAGCAGCGCGCTGTGCGTGGCGGCCTGCGGCTGTGCCAGCTGCGGCAGCAGCGTATGGTGCAGCCACATCTCGCCCAGTTGCTCAACCTCAACGCGCTGAATCACTCCCTGCTCAGCGGCCTGCGCCAGCCAGAGTGCGATGGGCGCGCGTTTCAGCCGGTAGTAATCGGCCAGCCAGCTGGCGCGGAAAATGCCGAGGCTGCGCGCACTGTGATCCAGCATCTGCATCACCGCCTCGTTCTCGCTCAGCGCATGCTGCTCGTCGCGCCAGTGTGGCATCACCCGGCTACGCAGATCGTAGACGCGCTGGAAGTTACGGCGCCCGACAACCATCAGCTCACCGGCGCTAAACAGGTTCTCCAGATGTCGCTTGTGCGGCTTCCACGCCCACCAGCCGGGTTTGGTGTGCCTGTCGCTGGCAAAATCAGCGGCGCGAACCGGACCGGTGGCGGCGATATGTTGCAGCAGATCGGCGATCTCCTGCTGATGCTGATCCACCCATTGCTGATTGTATTTCCAGCCCAGGCGCTGCGGTGCCAGCATGCGGTGACGCAGCAGCGGATAATCTTCAAAAGGGATAAAACAGGCTTCATGCGCCCAGTATTCAAACAGTGCGCCCGCCGCCAGCGTTTGCTCCAGCCACTCAGCAGGAAAAGCGCCCAGGCGGCTGAACAGCACCAGATACGGACTGCGCGCGACCACATTAATGGTATCAATTTGCAGCAGCGACATCTGCCGCACACAGGCGTGAATATCGGCAAAACGCGCCTGACGGCGCGGCGGGCGTAGCAGGCCCTGGGCAAAGAGGTGCAGGTTGCGGGCGGTTTGCAGAGAGAGGGAATGCGTGCTGGTCATTACGTCGTCCCTTGGGATGGTTAGCGCGACCGGGCGTCGCGCGCAGCCGTACAGAGTTGAGTCAGATCGGCCAGCAATGCGGCCAGCGGCGCGCCCGCCAGATGCGCATCCACCGGCAGATACCACCAGTTAGCGCGGGCGAAATGGCGGCATTTGACCGCATCTTTTTCCGTCATCAGCAGGCACTGTGCATCCTGAGTCAGGCTGCATAACTCTTCTTCGCTATAAGCGTGGTGATCGGCAAAGGCAATCTCTGCCACCGGCTGCACGCCCTGCTGCTGCAGCGTAGTGAAGAAACGCGGCGGATGACCGATGCCGGCCATCGCGACAATTGGCGGCAGCTGCGTCAGCGCAGCCTGTTCGCCGGTCAGCAGATTGACCGCCAGACCCGGCTGCAGCGTCATGGCGATCTCGCCAGCCTGTGCGCTGCCCCCGTTGACCACCACGGCATCAACCTGCTCCAGCCGCGATGCGCGTTCACGCATCGGTCCGGCCGGTAACCACCAGCCGTTACCAAAGCGGCGCACGCCATCCACCACCACGATTTCGCGATCGCGCTCTAGCGCGTAGTGCTGCAGGCCATCATCCGTCACAATCACATCCAGCGGATGCGCCGCCAGCAGGGCCTCGATTGCCAGCCGGCGCTGCGGTGCCACTGCGACCGGCACCTGGGTGCGCTGGGCGATCAGCACCGGTTCATCACCAGCCTGTTCCGTCGCGCTATCCTGATTGACCAGCAGCGGATAGTGTTCCGCTTTACCGCCGTAACCGCGCGACACCACACCCGGACGCAGCCCCTGCTGTTGCAGCGCCTGCACCAGCCAAATCACCAGCGGTGTTTTACCGTTGCCGCCCGCGGTCAGGTTGCCAACGACAATGACCGGACAGGGCGCGCGCCAGCGGGTACGCCAGCCGCGCTGATAGCTCAGGCGAATCAGCCAGGTGATAGCGCCATACAGCAGACTCAGCGGCCACAACAGCAGCCACAGCGGCGAGCGTCCGCTCCAGATACGTTCAATCATTGACCGAACTGCAGTTTGTGCAGCTGCGCGTAAGCGCCTTTCTGCGCCAGCAGCACCTCATGAGTACCGCGTTCCACGATTCGCCCATCCTCGACCACCACGATTTCGTCGGCCTTTTCAATGGTGGAGAGACGGTGCGCAATCACCAGCGACGTGCGGTTCTTCTGCAGCTCGTCCAGCGCCGACTGGATGGCGCGCTCGGATTCGGTATCCAGCGCCGAAGTGGCTTCGTCGAGAATCAAAATCGGGCAGTCACGCAGCAACGCACGGGCAATGGCGATACGCTGACGCTGGCCGCCAGACAGCAGCACGCCGTTTTCACCAATGACCGTATCGAGACCGTTATCCATCTTGTTGATGAAGTCCATGGCGTGCGCCATGGTCGCCGCCTGCTCGATTTGCTCGCGGGTGTATTCACCGTTGCGCGCATAAGCGATGTTATTGGCGATGGTGTCGTTGAACAGATGGACATTCTGCGAGACCAGCGCCACCTGATTACGCAGCGAGCGCAGGGTGTATTCCCGCAGGTCGTGGCCATCCAGCAGAATCTCGCCCTCGTTGATATCGTAAAAACGCGTCAGCAGGCTGGCCATGGTGGATTTACCCGAGCCGGAGCGGCCCACCAGCGCCACGGTTTTACCCGCAGGCAGCGTGAGATTAATATCACGCAGCGCCGGAATGTCGCGGCCCGGATAGGTAAAGGTCACGTTGCGGAATTCAACGTCCCCTTTCGCACGCGTGATTTCGCGCTTGCCGTTGTCGATCTCCTGCTCGCTATCCAGAATGGTGAACAGCGTCTGACAGGCCGCCATGCCGCGCTGGAACTGGGCGTTGACGTTGGTCAGCGATTTTAGCGGACGCATCAGGGCGATCATCGACGAGAACACCACGGTAATAGTACCGGCAGTCAGGGTATCCATCACGCTCGGGAAGCTGGCGGCATACAGCACAAAAGCCAGCGCCAGCGACGCGATCAGCTGGATCACCGGATCGGAAATCGAAGAGGCCGAAACCAGTTTCATGCCCTGCTGGCGCATTTTGTTGCTCACCTGCGAGAAACGCTCAGCTTCCACTTCCTGTCCGCCAAAAATCAGCACTTCTTTATGCCCTTTCAGCATCTGCTCAGCACTGGTTGTCACCTGCCCCATGGTGTTCTGCATATTTTTACTGATGCTGCGGAAACGCTTGGATACGGTGCGGATGGCAAAAGAGACCAGCGGCGCCAGCAGGATCAGAATCAGTGACAGCTGCCAGCTGTAGTAAAACATCATGATGAACAGGCCAATGATCGATGCGCCTTCGCGTACCACCGTCACCAGCGCGCTGGAGGAGGAAGAGGCCACCTGTTCAGAATCGTAGGTAATCCGCGACAGCAGCGTACCGGTAGACTGCTGATCGAAGAACGCAACCGGCATGCCCATCATGTGGCCGAACAGGCGACGGCGCATGTTCATCACCACATTGCCGGAGACCCAGGAGATGCAGTAACTGGAGATATAACTGGTTACGCCGCGGATCAGCATCAGGCCGATGACGGCCAGCGGCATCCACAGCAGAACGGATTTGTCGGCTTTGCCGAAACCATCATCCAGTAAAGGTTTCAACAGGGAGAGCATTAGGGTGTCGCCTGCCGCATTGAGTATCAGCGCCACGGCGGACACAATCAGGCCAGCCTTGTGCGGTGCAATCATCGGCCAGAGTCGGCGAAATGTCTGCCACGTTGAGAGGTCTTTGTCTTGATGCATTATTTATTCACGCTGTTTGAAATAGCCGCTCATTCTACCTGGAATCGCGTTTGACGCCAAACCACTGATGATACCAGCGGGGGATTATTTGCTCTCTTAACCCCTTAATCTGCCAGCGACCCTGCCGTATCGCGATGTGAATCTGGCCTGATTGCGCAGTGTCATACCAGCGATAGCCCTGCTCGCGGTAACGCTGGACCACGGCGATGGCGGGCATACGCCAGGCGTTATAGCGCGCCAGCGAAGCCAGCGCCGCCTGCCCGGCAACACTCCGTAACAGTAAAGGGCCGGAGGAGCTCCGGCTGCCATGATGGGGCACCTGGATAACCGTAGATTGTAAGCCGCCCTTTTCCAGGGCGACCAGCTTGCGCTCCGCCTCCAGCTCAATGTCCCCGGTCAGTAACAGGCTAAACTGACCATCATCCACGCGCACTACGCAGGAGTCGTTATTTTGCCCGGCGGTCTGCGCGCGCGGCGGCCATAGCGCGTGAAAGTGCAAACGCCCCCACTGCCACTGCTGGCCGCGATAGCACGGCAGATGCCCGGGCTCGCCGAGCGCGCTGCGTACCCGCAGACCAGGCTGCGCCTGTTGCAGCGCGGCTAATCCACCACGGTGATCGAGATGCTTGTGGCTCAGGATCACTCCTCGCAGTTGGCGCCCGGTGTAGTGCAGCCAGGGTAACAAAACCCGCCCGCCCGCATTGTCCTCTGCCCAGCCGGGTCCACTGTCATACAGCATCACCTTATTTCCCTGGCTGATCGCCACCGCCAGACCATGTCCGACATCGATCATGTCAATCTGCCAGTCGTCCTGCTGGGCATTGCTGCGCCAGAACCACAGCGAGAGCAACAGCGCGCAGCAGGGCATCAGCGCCTTCGCGAGCAAGCCGCTGCGCCACAGCGCCAGCCCGGCCCAGAGCAGCAGCACCGCCGGCAGCGTATCGCTCCAGCGCCACCAGCCGGCGGGCAGCCACGCCAGCCCCTGCATCACCAGGCTGACCGACAGATCGGCCAGTTGCCATAGCGGAACGGCGATTGCAGGTAGCGGCAACAGCATCGCCAGCAGAATCAGCGGCACGGTAATCAGCGACACCACCGGCACCGCCAGCAGGTTGGCCACTAGCGCGCTCAGGCTGAGCCCGTGGAACAGAAAGATCTGCAGCGGCGCCATCAGAATCATCATGCCCAATTGCAGGTGCAGCAGTCGCAGCATGAGCCAGCGACGCGGCTGGCGGAAACGTGGCGGCAGAGGAAACCACTGAAACCACAGTATCAGCATCGCCACGGCCAGCGCCGACAGCCAGAAGCTCTCTGACAGCACCGTCAGCGGATCAAGCCATAACAAACTCCCTACGCAGAGCGTCCACACCTGCCAGTTGCTCAGCTGCCAGCCAGCTATACGCGTCGCCAGCCACAGCGTTAACGCCAGCATCGCGCGCTGTGCCGGCGGATGACTGCCGGAGATCCAGCAATAAGCTGCCGCTGTTAACCCGCTGATCAGCAGCGGCATCAGATAGCCGATTTGCCTGGCAGGTAACACTAACTGGATGACGCGCGCCAGTAGCCAGCCTACGCTGGCCGCCAGCGCGATATGCATGCCGGAGATGGCCATCAGGTGCGCGGTACCGGTTTCGCGCAGCAAGGCTCGCTGGGCCGGGGTCATCGCATCACGCACGCCAAAGGCCAGTGCCTGTACTATCGCGGGCTGCGTTAACCCGGTGAAACGCGCCAGATGATGATCGATAAAACGCGTCCGCCAGCTGCAGCGCAGAGACTCAGCCTGCTGGCTGACAATACGCCCCTGCAGCGCGCTGTGGTTAGCAATGGCAAAACGCTGCAGATCAAATTCGCCCTCGTTGAGCCGGGCGTGCACCGCACGTAGCCGCAGCTGCATCTGCCAGCGCTGTCCGGCACACCAGGCGACCTCATCGCTGACATTACGCAGCGTGACAAACAACGGTGGAAAGACGTAGCGGTCACCTGCCCGGATTACCTGCGCCGTGAGCTGGTTCTTCGCGGGATTCACTGCAGTTATCTGAAGCGTGGCCGCCACCGGTGCCACGGTCAGTTGCTCAAGGTTATCGACCGTCTGACGCGCCTCGATCAGTGCCCAGCTCAACAGCAGCAAGCCCAGTCCGGCGTAGCGCAAAAGCATTACTGATGTACACGCCAGCAACAATGCGCTTATTAACAGCAGCACAATGGTGCTGTAAGCAGGGATGTGCGGCAGCATACCCAGCGGCAGCGCCGCGAGGAGCATCATTCTGGCTACCACTGTTATTGTCACGCGCACGCCCTCTTCTGTCATTGCCGCGCATTGTGCGCGCTGGCAGAGGCAAAAGCATGCGGCTAAATGTCGATTTCAGAGAGGGATTACGCGCAGTTTATGGTGGTTGCAGGAAATGAACAGCAACATGGAAGCAGGATCGCAAACCTGAATGCGAGGCAAAAAAAAACGACACCTGCAGGTGTCGTTTTTATCGTTCGGTAACGGCTTAGCCGTAGATATTTGCACGGTCACGCAATTCTTTGCCTGGCTTGAAGTGGGGAACGTATTTACCTTCCAGTTCCACTTTGTCACCCGTTTTCGGGTTACGACCAGTGCGCGGTGCGCGGTAGTGCAAAGAAAAGCTGCCGAATCCCCGGATTTCAATGCGCTCGCCCTGGGCCAGCGTAGTGGCCATGTGCTCGAGCATCTCTTTGACCGCATCCTCAACGACTTTCGCCGGGATATGAGTATGCTGGCCAGCAAGTCTTTCAATCAGTTCTGACTTGGTCATGTAACCTCCGGTTAATCCCTGTTTGGAAAGGTATGACAGCTTTTACCGAAACCGGACGATTTTCATCGTCCGGTGCTTCGGGTCGATTACTCGCCTTTAGCCGCTTTGAACGCTTCAGCCATTGCGTTAGAGAAGTTGCCATCTTCCTGTTTGGTGTTAACAGTGTTGATAGCTTCTTTCTCGTCAGCCTGGTCTTTAGCACGAACAGACAGGCTCACAACGCGGTTCTTACGGTCAACGCCGGTGAATTTCGCTTCAACGTCGTCGCCTACGCTCAGAACCTGAGTGGCGTCTTCGATGCGGTCCAGAGAAGCTTCAGAAGCGCGCAGGTAACCTTCTACGCCGTCAGCTAATTCTACTGTAGCACCTTTAGCGTCAACTGCAGTGACTTTACCCGTCACGATTGCGCCTTTCTTGTTCAGGGTGATGTAGTTGTTGAATGGATCTTCAGCCAGCTGCTTCACGCCCAGAGAAATACGCTCACGCTCTGCGTCAACCTGCAGTACAACGGCAGCGATTTCGTCGCCTTTCTTGTACTCACGAACGGCTTCTTCGCCAGTCGCGTTCCAGGAGATGTCAGACAGGTGAACCAGACCGTCGATGCCACCGTCCAGGCCGATGAAGATACCGAAGTCAGTGATTGACTTGATTTTACCTTCAACGCGATCGCCTTTGTTGTGGGTCTCTGCGAACTGCTGCCATGGGTTAGATTTGCACTGCTTCAGACCCAGGGAGATACGACGACGCTCTTCGTCGATGTCCAGAACCATAACTTCAACCACATCACCTACGTTGACAACTTTAGATGGGTGGATGTTTTTGTTGGTCCAGTCCATTTCAGACACGTGTACCAGGCCTTCAACGCCTTCTTCGATTTCAACGAAGCAGCCGTAGTCAGTCAGGTTGGTCACGCGACCGGTCAGTTTGGTACCTTCCGGATAACGCTTAGCGATAGCGACCCATGGATCTTCGCCCAGCTGTTTCAGGCCCAGAGATACACGAGTACGCTCGCGGTCGAACTTCAGCACTTTAACAGTGATTTCGTCGCCCACGTTGACGATTTCGCTTGGATGCTTAACGCGCTTCCACGCCATATCGGTGATGTGCAGCAGGCCGTCAACGCCACCCAGGTCAACGAATGCGCCGTAGTCAGTGAGGTTCTTAACGATACCTTTGACTTCCATGCCTTCCTGCAGGTTTTCCAGCAGCTGATCGCGCTCAGCGCTGTTTTCAGATTCGATAACCGCGCGGCGAGAAACCACGACGTTGTTACGCTTCTGATCAAGCTTGATTACTTTGAATTCAAGCTCTTTGCCTTCCAGGTGCAGGGTGTCGCGGACCGGACGAACGTCAACCAGTGAACCTGGCAGGAACGCACGAATACCGTTCAGCTCAACTGTGAAGCCACCTTTAACTTTGCCGTTGATAACACCGGTAACAGTTTCAGCGTCTTCGTAAGCTTTTTCCAGCGTGATCCAAGCTTCGTGACGTTTAGCTTTCTCACGGGACAGCAGGGTTTCACCGAAGCCGTCTTCTACTGCATCCAGAGCAACGTCAACTTCGTCGCCCACCTGGATTTCCAGTTCGCCGGCTGCGTTCTTGAACTGTTCTGCAGGGATAGCAGATTCAGATTTCAGACCCGCATCAACCAGCACGACGTCTTTGTCGATAGCAACAACGACGCCACGAACGATGGAACCCGGACGGGTTTCGATTTCTTTCAGGGACTCTTCAAAGAGTTGAGCAAAAGATTCAGTCATATTGATAATCTTAGGATTCTTCAATTTAACGTCCACCTGACGTCATTGTCGGATGGGGTTGTTTCACATGCCCTGCACGCTTCCCTGGCACAGGGTTACTACAATTCGGTCGCCGAAAAGATTAAATGCCCAGCTTCTGGCGGGCATAATCTAGTGCCTTTTCAATCACTTGCTCAATGGTCATGCTGGTTGAATCCAGCACCAGAGCATCAGCGGCTGGCACTAAAGGCGCGATGGCGCGGTTACGATCGCGGTCGTCGCGTTCCTTTATCTCGGATAAAAGGCGATCAAAGTTAACACTAAAGCCCTTTTCCTGCAACTGTAGCATACGGCGATGCGCACGCTCTTCGGAGCTGGCATCGAGGAAAATTTTAACGGGCGCGTCCGGGAAAACCACGGTGCCCATATCACGTCCATCGGCGATTAAACCCGGCTCCTCGCGGAAAGCACGCTGTCGGCGCAGCAAGGCTTCACGCACGCGTGGAAATGCCGCCACGCGCGACGCCGTGTTGCTCACTTCCTGGGTGCGGATTTCGCCGGTGACATCCTCACCTTCCAGCACTACCTGCATTTCACCGTCTACCGACAGAAAACGCACGTCAAGGTGCGCCGCCATGGGCACCAGCGCTTCTTCCGACTCGATATCCACCTGATGATGCAGCGCGGCCAGAGCCAGTACGCGATAAATAGCCCCTGAATCCAGCAGGTGCCACTGCAACGACTCCGCCATCGCTTTACATAAAGTCCCTTTACCCGCGCCGCTTGGGCCATCAATGGTAATTACCGGGGCGATTGCCGTCATTGTTCTCTCCTGTTGCTGCGTGCTGATGATCAGCCTTCTTGGCTGTCTGGATTGCGCGGCATTATACGCTGCCCGCGTCCGCTTGGTTACCCTTTAGCGTAGACAGCGCCAGAAATTTCGACAGTTTCAGAACAATTTCCCGCCAGTGAGGCCAGCAGAGGGTTCAGAAGCCCGGCACAGCGGTGCCGGGCGGGTGGATTAGGATGTGTGGCTGATTTTTGCCAGCTGCTGGAAGTAATCCGGGAAGGTTTTTGCCGTGCAGCCGGGATCGAGAATGGTTACCGGCGTGTCAGACAGCGCAACCAGCGAGAAACACATCGCCATACGATGATCGTTGTACGTGCCGATATCGGCGTGCTGTAGCTGCGCAGGCGGTGTGACCCGAATAAAATCGTGCCCCTCTTCCACTTCCGCCCCGACTTTACGCAACTCGGTCGCCATGGCCGCCAGGCGATCGGTCTCCTTTACGCGCCAGTTATAGATGTTGCGCATCAGCGTGGTGCCTTCGGCAAACAGCGCGGTGGTAGCGATTGTCATTGCCGCATCCGGAATATGGTTCATGTCCATATCAATAGCGTTCAGCGCACCGCGCGTGCAGGCAATATAATCGTCGCCCCACTCAATCACCGCTCCCATCTTCTCCAGCACATCGGCAAAACGGATGTCGCCCTGCACACTGTTGCGGCCAATCCCGGTAACGCGCACCGTGCCGCCTCTGATTGCCGCAGCGGCAAGGAAATAGGACGCTGACGACGCATCGCCTTCCACCAGATAATCACCCGGCGACTGATACTGCTGCTGACCTTTCACCACAAAGCGATGATAGTGCTGATTCTCAACGTCCACGCCAAAGCAACGCATCAGGTGCAGAGTGATATCAATGTAGGGTTTGGAAACCAGCTCGCCTTTGATGGTGATCGTGGTGTCGTTCTGTGCCAGCGGCGCGGTCATCAGCAGCGCCGTCAGGAACTGGCTGGAAACGCTGCCATCGACACTGACTTCGCCGCCGGTAAATCCGCCGTTCAGACGCAGCGGCGGATAGTCGGTTTGTTCGAGGTAATCAACGCGCGCGCCGCCCTGCCGTAACGCATCGACCAGATGGCCGATCGGACGCTCTTTCATGCGCGGTTCGCCGGTCAGCACCACCGACTGCTCGCCGAGGCACAGTGCGGCCGCCAGCGGACGCATCGCGGTTCCGGCATTGCCCAGGAACAATTCCAGCGGCTGTTCGGCACGCAGCGGTCCACCATTGCCGACCACTTCACACACGGTGCGATCGGCTGACAGGGTATAGCTGACGCCCAGCGCCTGCAGCGCATTAAGCATGTGTTTAACATCATCGCTGTCGAGCAGGTTGGTCAGGCGCGTGGTGCCGTTCGCCAGCGCGGCCAGTAACAGGGCGCGGTTTGATACGCTTTTTGAGCCCGGTAAGTTTACCGTGCCGTCAACGCGGGCAATCGGCTGTAAAGTCAGGGAGTCCTGCATGTGAAACCAAATCTCCAGAAATACGAGACCCTGTCCAGTGACAGGGTCTGATGCCAGCCGGGCAGGCTGGCACTAAAGTAGATAATTAACCGTGACGACGTTCGAAGTCGACCATAAATTCGGTCAGCGCTTTAACGCCTTCCAGCGGCATCGCATTGTAGATCGAGGCACGCATACCGCCAACCACACGGTGCCCCTTCAGCGCATGCAGGCCCGCCTTCAGTGATTCCTCAAGAAACACCTTATCCAGCGCAGCATCGGCCAGCTGGAAAGGCACGTTCATCCGGGAACGGTTTTCACTGGCGACGTCGTTACGGTAGAAGCTGCTGCTATCAATCACGCCGTACAGCAGATCGGCTTTCGCCTGATTAACCTTGTCCATCTCCGCTACACCGCCCTTCTCTTTCAGCCATTTGAACACCAGGCCGGAGAGGTACCAGGCAAACGTCGGCGGCGTGTTAAACATCGAATCGTTTTCGGCCAGCACTTTGTAGTCGAGAATGGAGGGCACCCAGCGCTGCGCTTTGCCCAGCAGGTCATCACGCACCACCACCAGCGTCAGGCCAGCGGGACCGATGTTTTTCTGCGCGCCGGCATAAATCACGCCGTAGCGGCTGATGTCGAGCGGACGGGACAGGATGGTCGAAGAGAGATCGGCCACCACCACTTTATCGCCGAAGTCTGGCTCTTCATCGATGGCAATACCGTCGATGGTTTCATTCGGGCAGAAATGCACATAAGCAGCATCATCGCTGAGCTGCCATTCACGCATCGGTAACAGTGCGCGTTTACCCTCACGGGTGGTTTTGATGTCAATGGCGTTCGGCGAGCAGAATTTTTCTGCTTCTTTAATAGCGCTGTGCGCCCAGTAGCCGCCATCGATGTAATCCGCGCGGCTGGCATCGCCCAGCAGATTGCCCGGGATTGCCGCGAACTGCGCACGCGCGCCGCCATGGCAGAATAATACTTTGTAGTTGGCCGGGATTTTCAGCAGATCGCGAAAATCCTGCTCCGCCGCTTCCGCGACTTCAATAAACTCTTTGCTGCGGTGACTGATTTCCATCACCGAGGTGCCTAAGCCATGCCAGTTTGTCAGTTCTTGTTCTGCACGACGAAGCACTTCCACCGGCAGCATTGCCGGTCCGGAGCTAAAATTATAAACCTGCGCCATTTCCCCTCACCATTGTCATATCGAACGGTTATGAATACCCCATCGGTTTTATCATTGCCTCCGGATGGCTGCAATCATTTATCCGGCAGCGATCACATTTCCAGAACCCGCTCCACCGCAGCTTATGTCACAAATGTAATAAGCCACGGAATTTTGTGAGGCAGTGCGGTGAAGTAAAATCAGACAGCTGCCAGAGCGCGAAAAAGCCGTAACAATGCGTTGAGAAATTTGGCGGAGCAATAGCGAAGCAGGCGCAAAACCCGTATTATTGCGCGCTTTACGCCCAACCATCGACTTGAGAGAGCGCCACCATGACGCAAACGTTTATTCCAGGTAAAGACGCCGCACTGGAAGACTCCATCGCACGCTTCCAGCAGAAACTGCAGGATCTGGGTTTCAACATTGAAGAAGCTTCCTGGCTAAACCCGGTGCCGCACGTCTGGTCTGTGCACATTCGCGACCGCGACTGCCCGCTCTGTTTTACTAACGGTAAAGGCGCCAGTAA
Organism: Type-C symbiont of Plautia stali; assembly: GCF_059730935.1. Taxonomy (NCBI): domain Bacteria; kingdom Pseudomonadati; phylum Pseudomonadota; class Gammaproteobacteria; order Enterobacterales; family Enterobacteriaceae; species Type-C symbiont of Plautia stali. Next base: position 2,698,524 of record NZ_AP035923.1, read on the forward strand.
AAAAGCGGCGCTGGCCTCAGCGCTGGGCGAATATTTTGAGCGCCTCTCAACCAACTACTTCTTTGCCGATTTCTGGCTGGGCGAAACCATCGCTAACGGCGACTTCGTGCACTACCCGAACGAGAAATGGTTCCCGCTGAGCGACGATGACAGCCTGCCGGAAGGCATTCTGGATGCACGCCTGCGTAAGTTTTACGATCCGGAACAGAGCCTGAGCGCATCCGATCTGGTGGATCTGCAGTCTGGTAATGCCGATCGCGGTATTTGCGGCCTGCCATTTACCCGCCAGTCCGATCAGCAAACTGTTTACATTCCGATGAACATTATCGGCAACCTGTATGTGTCTAACGGCATGTCCGCTGGCAACACCGCCAATGAAGCGCGCGTACAGGGCTTATCCGAAGTGTTTGAGCGCCATATTAAAAACCGCATTATCGCGGAATCCATCAGCCTGCCGGAAATTCCTGAAGCGGTGATGCAGCGCTATCCTGGCGTGGTGGAGGCTATCAATCGTCTTGAAGCGGAAGGTTTCCCGATTTTCTCCTACGACGCTTCGCTGGGCGGCAACTATCCGGTGATCTGTGTGGTGCTGTTCAACCCGGCTAACGGCACCTGCTTTGCCTCTTTTGGCGCCCATCCGGACTTTGGTGTCGCGCTGGAACGTACCGTCACCGAACTGCTGCAGGGCCGCGGCCTGAAAGATCTCGACGTGTTTACCCCGCCCACCTTCGATGATGAAGAAGTGGCTGAACACGCTAACCTTGAAACCCACTTCATTGATTCCAGCGGTCTGATCTCCTGGGATATGTTCAAAGACGATGCCGACTATCCCTTTGTCGACTGGAGCTTTGCCGGCACCACCCATGAAGAGTTCGATACGCTGATGGCGATCTTCCGTGCGGAAGATAAAGAAGTGTATATCGCCGACTACGAACATCTGGGCGTTTACGCCTGCCGCATTATCGTACCGGGCATGTCTGATATTTACCCTGCCGAAGACCTGCTGCTGGCGAATAACAACATGGGTGCATCACTGCGTGAAACGCTGTTATCCCTGCCAGCAACCCAGTGGCAACCCGAGGAGTATCTGGCTCTGATCGAACAGCTGGATGAAGAAGGTCATGATGACTTCACCCGCGTGCGTGAACTGCTGGGGCTGGCGACCGGCAAAGACAACGGCTGGTTCACGCTGCGTATTGGCGAGCTGAAAGCGATGCTGGCGCTGGCCGGTGGCGATCTGGATCAGGCGCTGATCTGGACGGAATGGACCATGGAATTCAACCAGTCGATCTTCAGCCCTGAGCGTGCCAACTACTATCGCTGCCTGCAGACTCTGCTGCTGCTGGCGATGGAAGAAGATCGCGATCCGCTGCAGTATCATCGCGCGTTTGTGCGCATGTATGGCGAAGCCGCCGTCGACGCCGCTTCGGCTGCCATCAGCGGTGAGGCACCGTTCTACGGTCTGCAGGTGGTTGACCGCGATCTGCACGCGTTCCCGGCGCATCAGGCACTGCTGGCCGCGTATGAAAAATTACAGGCGGCAAAACGTCGTTACTGGTCTGCGAAATAAATCGGCTCATTTTGTCTGTGACCAATTAGCCTGAAAATTAACGGGCACTGGCAGTATCCAGTGCCCTTTTTTAATGCCGCTGAAAATTCATCGGGCGCAGAAAATAATAAATAACAATTCACTATCATTGATAAACAGCATTTAACAAAATAATGCTGAAGCCAGCCGCATCTTCAACTTATTTTGCATAAATTAAAAATTATTTATTTAATAAATTTCAATAGCTTACTTGAATTTTTGGCCATTTTACGGCTTTGCTTAACCCTGCCGTTTCGGCAAATATGATCCACATCAACTCCTGACCTATACTCCTTTGTTAGTATCTTTACAGACAATTTCTGGAGAGCGTTAGTGTGAAAGCTGACAACCCTTTTAATTCATTATTACCGGCGGCGATGGCAAAAGTCGCAGAAGATGCCGGTGTCTATAAAGCGACTAAACATCCCTTAACCACCTTCTTTCTGGCTATCACTGCTGGCGTCTTTATTTCCATTGCCTTTGTGTTTTATATCACCGCCACCACCGGCAGCGGCACTATGCCGTATGGCATGGCCAAATTGATCGGTGGCATCTGCTTTTCACTGGGTTTAATGCTGGTTGTCGTCTGCGGCGCTGATTTGTTTACTTCAACGGTGCTGATTGTGGTGGCTAAAGCCAGCGGACGCATTACCTGGCTGCAACTGGGTCGTCACTGGCTCAATGTCTACGTTGGCAACCTGTGCGGCGCGCTGTTTTTTGTGGCGCTGATTTGGCTGGCCGGTGAGCATATGGTCGCAAATGGTGCCTGGGGATTGAATGTCTTACAGACCGCCGACCACAAAATGCATCATACGTTTATCGAAGCGGTAAGCCTCGGTACACTGGCTAACCTGATGGTGTGTCTGGCGGTGTGGATGAGCTACTCCGGCCGTAGCCTGCTCGACAAAATGGTAGCGATGATTTTACCGGTTGCGATGTTTGTAGCCAGCGGCTTTGAGCACAGCATCGCCAATATGTTCCTGATCCCGATGGCCATCATGATTCGCGATTTTGCCAGCCCGGAATTCTGGCAGATGACCGGTGCCAGCGCGGCGCAATTTCCTGCACTGGGCATTGGCGATTTTATTGTTAATAACCTGATTCCCGTGACCATCGGCAACATCATTGGCGGCGGTCTGTTAGTTGGGTTGACCTATTGGGTTATCTATCTGCGCGACGGTGAGTCCGCGCACTGAGTCATTAAGTACGGGCGTGCTGAGCAGCGCGCCATACGTCACAGTCTCCCTAAATAAGGCAGGTATATCATGTCCGAACTGAATGAAAAAATGGCGTCAGCCTGGGAAGGATTTAGCGCCGGTGAATGGCAGAACAGCGTCAACGTCCGTGACTTCATCCAAAAAAACTACACGCCGTATGAAGGTGACGAAGCATTCCTCGCCGGCGCGACGCCAGCCACCACCAAACTGTGGGACAGCGTGCTGGAAGGCATCAAAATTGAAAACCGTACCCATGCACCGGTTGATTTCGACACTGATTTAGCGTCTACCATCACCTCACACGATGCGGGCTATATTAACAAATCGCTGGAAACCATCGTTGGTCTGCAGACTGAAGCCCCGCTGAAACGCGCCATTATCCCGTTTGGCGGCATCAAAATGGTGGAAGGCTCCTGTAAAGTTTACGGCCGCGAGCTGGACCCGGCGCTTAAGAAAGTTTTCACCGATTACCGCAAAACCCACAACCAGGGCGTGTTTGACGTTTACACCCCGGATATCCTGCGCTGCCGTAAATCCGGCGTGCTGACCGGTCTGCCAGATGCGTATGGCCGCGGTCGTATTATCGGTGACTACCGTCGCGTCGCGCTGTACGGCATCGACTTCCTGATGAAAGACAAAGTGGCTCAGTTCAACTCACTGCAGAGTGACATGGAAAATGGCGTTGATCTCGAAGCCACCATTCGCCTGCGTGAAGAGATTTCTGAACAGCACCGCGCACTGGGCCAGATCAAAGAGATGGCCGCCAAATATGGCCTTGATATCTCCCTGCCAGCCACCACCGCGCAGGAAGCAGTACAGTGGACCTACTTCGGTTACCTCGCAGCAGTGAAATCACAAAACGGTGCCGCGATGTCGTTTGGTCGCGTGTCCACCTTCCTTGACGTTTACATCGAGCGCGATATCAAAGCCGGTAAACTGAGCGAAGAGCAGGCGCAGGAACTGATTGACCATCTGGTGATGAAACTGCGTATGGTGCGCTTCCTGCGTACGCCGGAATACGATGAACTGTTCTCTGGCGACCCAATCTGGGCCACTGAATCACTGGCTGGTATGGGCGTTGACGGTCGTACGCTGGTGACGAAAAGCACCTTCCGCTTCCTGAACACGCTGTACACCATGGGTCCATCACCGGAACCAAACATGACCATCCTGTGGTCTGAGAAACTGCCGGTTAACTTCAAAAAGTATGCGGCAAAAGTCTCCATCGACACCTCATCGCTGCAGTATGAGAACGATGACCTGATGCGTCCGGACTTTGACAATGATGACTACGCCATCGCCTGCTGCGTGAGCCCGATGATTGTCGGTAAACAAATGCAGTTCTTCGGCGCACGTGCCAACCTGGCTAAAACACTGCTGTACGCAATCAACGGCGGTGTGGACGAGAAGCTGAAAATGCAGGTCGGCCCGAAAGAAGCGCCAATCACTGATGATGTGCTGGATTATGACACCGTGATGGCGCGTCTGGACCACTTCATGGACTGGCTGGCAAAACAGTACGTCACGTCACTCAACATCATCCACTACATGCATGATAAGTACAGTTATGAAGCCGCGCTGATGGCACTGCACGACCGTGACGTTTACCGTACCATGGCGTGTGGTATCGCAGGCCTGTCTGTCGCCGCGGACTCACTTTCAGCGATTAAATATGCCAAAGTGAAACCCGTACGTGACGCCGATGGTCTGGCAGTGGACTTCGAGATTGAAGGTGAATATCCGCAGTTCGGTAACAACGACCCGCGCGTGGATGATCTGGCCTGTGACCTGGTTGAACGTTTCATGAAGAAAATTCAGAAACTGCAGACCTACCGTAATGCGGTGCCAACGCAGTCGGTACTGACCATCACCTCCAACGTGGTATACGGTAAGAAAACCGGTAACACCCCGGATGGTCGCCGCTCCGGTGCGCCATTTGGACCAGGTGCCAACCCAATGCATGGCCGTGACCAGAAAGGTGCTGTCGCTTCACTGACTTCCGTGGCCAAACTGCCATTTGCCTACGCCAAAGACGGTATCTCTTATACCTTCTCTATCGTACCGAATGCGCTGGGCAAAGATGATAACGTGCGTAAAACCAACCTTGCTGGCCTGATGGATGGTTACTTCCATCACGAAGCCAGTATCGAGGGCGGCCAGCACCTGAACGTTAACGTCATGAACCGTGAAATGCTGCTGGATGCCATGGAGCACCCTGAGAAATATCCACAGCTGACCATCCGCGTTTCCGGTTATGCCGTACGTTTCAACTCGCTGACGAAAGAGCAGCAGCAGGATGTGATTACCCGTACCTTTACTCAGTCGCTGTAATCCTCCTCACTTTAATCGAAAGGCTCCTGCGGGAGCCTTTTCTCCACAAGCCTGTTTTGCCAGTCTGCTTTTGCAGGCAGTCTGGCAAAACCGACTTACATCCCCAGAGCACAACACAGATTGTGCCGCCTGCACGCCAGGCTGAACCGGAGAATACATCGCAATGTCAACCATCGGTCGTATCCACTCGTTTGAATCCTGCGGCACCGTTGACGGTCCCGGCATCCGTTTTATCACCTTCTTCCAGGGCTGCCTGATGCGCTGCCTGTACTGCCACAACCGCGATACCTGGGACACTCACGGCGGTAAGGAGATCACCGTCGATGAGCTGATGAGGGATGTGCTGTCGTATCGCCACTTTATGAATGCGTCTGGTGGCGGCGTGACGGCATCCGGCGGTGAAGCCATTCTGCAGGCTGAATTTGTGCGCGACTGGTTTCGCGCCTGCCAGGCCGAGGGCATCCATACCTGCCTCGACACCAACGGCTTTGTGCGTCGTTACGATCCGGTGATCGATGAACTGCTTGATGCGACCGATCTGGTGATGCTCGACCTCAAGCAAATCAATGATGATATCCATGAAATTCTGGTCGGCGTGTCAAACCACCGCACGCTGGATTTCGCCCGCTATCTGCAAAAGCGCGGTAAAAGGACCTGGATTCGCTATGTTGTAGTGCCGGGTTATTCGGACGATGACGATTCGGTGCATCGCCTCGGTGAATTTACTAAAGACATGAGTAACATTGAGAAGATTGAGCTGCTGCCTTATCACGAACTCGGCAAGCATAAATGGATTGCGATGGGTGAAGAGTACAAGCTGGAAGGCGTGAAGCCGCCAACGAAAGAGACCATGGAGCGGGTGAAAAATATTCTTGCCGGCTACGGCCATAACGTCATGTATTAAGACGGTTGGCCTGCAGCTGAAGCTTTACCGTCAAGAAACAGAGCGTTACCGCCGGGACATTTGCGACAGGTTGCGAATGTCCCGTTTAATCACTGCCATCAGGCGTGCGCCACCGGTGTTGCATGCTGATCGGCTTTACGCAGCAGCATCACCAGATAGACCAGCGCCACCACCGCAATCATCACAAACAGCAGGCGATCGGAATAGTTCTGCATCAGCATCGCGGTCATCCCCGGCCCGACCAGACTGCCAACGGTATAACTGAACAGCAGCGCCTGATTCATCGCCACCAGTTCATGATGCGCCACCGTTTCACACGCCCAGGACATGGCCACCGGATAAAGCGTAAAGCCAGCCAGCCCCAGCACAAACAGTGCCGGTGCCATTGCCGTTCCGCTCAGCATAGCAATCGCACCCAGAATCACCACGAACACCTGCACGCGCAGCACCATCAGGCGACCAAAGCGGTCGGCAAGACGACCTACCGGCCACTGACCGACAATCCCGGCACTGACCAGCAGCGCCATCCAGTAACCCACGGTGGCATCGCTCATACCCTGATGCGAAAGATAAAGCGGCATCAGGCCGTAGAGCGAACCGAGCACGATACCGGAGATAATGCAGCCGTTGATACCCAAACGCGAACTGCGGCGGCGCAGCATGCTCCAGATACGCCCGGTTGAGGCTTCTTCAGTAGCCGCACCGGCGTTGACCTGCACAAACACCACGGGCAGCACGGCACAGACGATCAGCGCGCTCACCCAGGGAATGACGTGCAGCAGTTCTGTCGAGACACGGCTCACCAGCAGCTGACCGGCAACGGTGCCAAGATAGTAGATGATCATGTAAGCGGCCAGCAGCTGACCGCGATTGCGTACGGTACCACTGCACAATAGTGCACTCTCAACCACCACCCAAATCAGTGCACAGCCTACGCCCGCGGTGAAGCGCAGCAGCGTCCAGCTGTAAAAGCCGTCCAGCAGCACCATGCCCATGGTTGCCAGCGCAAACAGTACGCTGGCAAGGTAAAAGCAGCGGTTAAGGCCATAGCGATTAATCAACCAGCCCGCCAGCAAGGTGCCCAGTAAGTTACCGGTGTAATAAGCAGAGCTCGCCATGCCCACCTGCCAGGTCGGCAGTTGATCGTGAGTGAGCCACAGCGGCACCAGCGTATTAAGCACAGCAATAGACACCGTCATCAGCATTAAGCCGCAAAGCAGCAGCAGGACGGGGCGCGACCAGGTTGACATAGGGAATAAAACCAAAAGAAATGAACAGATTTGCGCGCAGTTTGCCATTGGTGATGGCAAAGTCAATGTGCAAAAAAACAGCGCCGCACATTTTGCTGCTGAACAATTTATTATTTTTATCTTCAGCGGGTTACAGGGCTTGAAAAAGGTCTTATATCTGAATCTATCTACATGAATTTATACATTTTTGATGGTTTGACTCGCAACGATGACGATAACGTTTATTTCTGATTAATTCCGGTTAAAAAATAATGGCTGACGCGCTTAAGAAATAAAAAACCCGGCCTGAGCCGGGTTTGTGCATGAATGCCTGTTAGCCGATATATTCCAGCCCGCCCATATACGGGCGCAGCACGTCCGGCACTGTAATACGACCATCCGCCTGCTGATAGTTTTCCAGCACGGCCACCAGCGTACGCCCCACCGCCAGGCCTGAACCATTCAGCGTGTGCACCAGACGCGGTTTTTTGTCCGTTTTGCTGCGGCAGCGAGCCTGCATGCGGCGCGCCTGGAAATCCCACATATTCGAGCAGGAGGAGATTTCACGGTAGGTGTCCTGCGCCGGCAGCCAGACTTCCAGGTCATAGGTTTTGGCTGAGCCGAAGCCCATGTCGCCGGTGCACAGCAGCACTTTACGGTACGGCAGGTTCAGCAGCTGCAGCACTTTCTCCGCATGGCCGACCAGCTCTTCCAGCGCGTCCATGGAGGTTTCCGGTGCGACGATCTGCACCATCTCCACTTTGTCGAACTGGTGCATACGGATCAAACCGCGCGTATCGCGTCCGTAAGAACCGGCTTCGGAACGGAAGCAAGGCGTGTGGGCAGTGAGTTTGATCGGCAGAGATTCCTCTTCAACGATCTCATCGCGCACCAGGTTAGTCAGCGGCACTTCGGCGGTCGGGATCAGCGCATAGTTGCTGCTGCCTGCTTCTTCGCCCAGCGGTTTGGTATGGAACAGATCCTCACCAAATTTTGGTAACTGACCGGTACCGTACAGCGTCTCGTGGTTCACCAGATATGGCACGTAAGTTTCCAGATAACCGTGCTGCTGGCTGTGCAGATCGATCATGAACTGGCTCAGCGCGCGATGCAGACGAGCAATCTGGCCCTGCATCACGATAAAGCGCGAACCGGTCAGTTTCACCGCCGAGGCGAAATCCAGCCCTTTGACCGCTTCACCCAGCTCTACATGGTCTTTCACCGGGAAATCGAACTGGCGCGGCTGGCCCCAGCGGCTCACTTCCTGATTTTCGCTGTCATCTTTACCCAGCGGCACTTCGTCGGCCGGCAGGTTCGGCAGCGCAAGCGCAAAGTCACGAATTTCGTTCTGCAGGGTATCCAGCTCTGCTTTCGCCGCATCCAGGCGTTCGCCCAGCGCGTTCACTTCCTGACGCAGTGGCTCGATATCTTCCCCACGTGCTTTGGCCTGACCGATGGATTTGGAGCGGGAGTTACGCTCAGCCTGCAGGTTTTCAGTTTCTACCTGCAACACCTTACGACGCTCTTCGAGGGAGCGCAGCGTATCCACATCCAGTTTAAATCCCCGGCGTGCCAGTTTTTCTGCGACTGCGTCTGGCTCATTACGCAGCAGATTGGGATCGAGCATGCTTATCCTGTGTAATAAAAGGTTGATTGAACGAATGGAGGGATGCATTCCACCGGAATGCATTGAAATCCTTGCTCACCTTACCGTAACGCGTTTATCAGCGGTAGCGTTTTATCGGGCTATTTTGATCCTGTTCAGCAAGCCAGGCGAGTTTTTCACCGATCTTGCTTTCAAGGCCACGATTGGTGGGTTGATAGTAGCGGGTCTGCGCCATTTCCGGCGGGAAAAACACCTCGCCGGCCGCATAGGCATTGGGTTCGTCATGCGCGTAACGGTACTCTTTGCCGAGGCCCATTTCTTTCATCAGCTTCGTCGGTGCATTGCGCAGATGTTCCGGCACATCGTAATCCGGGAACTCACGTGCATCACGCATCGCCGCTTTGAAGGCGGTATAAACAGCATTGCTTTTTGGCGCGCAGGCCAGATAAACAATTGCCTGGGCAATTGCACGTTCCCCTTCCGCAGGCCCGACGCGGGTAAAACAATCCCACGCGGCAATGGCTACCTGCATGGCGCGCGGATCGGCATTACCGACATCTTCCGAAGCAATCGCCAGCAGCCGCCGCGCCACGTACAGCGGATCGCCACCGGCAGTGATGATGCGCGCGTACCAGTAAAGCGCCGCATCCGGGGCTGAACCGCGAACCGATTTGTGCAGTGCCGAGATGAGATCGTAAAAGCGGTCGCCTTTGTTATCGAAACGCGCCGCGCGTTCACCCGACACTTCATTCAGCAGCTGAGGCGTTAGCTCCCGCTGTCCCTGCGCATTGAGCTCAGCCATATCGGCCATCGTTTCCAGCGTATTCAGCGCGCGTCGTGCATCACCGTTGACCAGTTCAGCGATCATGCGCCGGGTATTGTCCGGTAACAGAATATCGCTGTCGCCGTAACCGCGTGTTTTATCCTGCATCGCCTGTTCCAGCACCTGTTCGATATCCGCGCTGGTCAGCGATTTAAGCAGATAAACGCGCGCGCGCGACAGCAGTGCCGAGTTCAGTTCAAAGGAGGGATTTTCCGTGGTTGCGCCAATGAAGGTGATGGTGCCGTCTTCAATGTGTGGCAAAAACGCATCCTGCTGGCTCTTATTGAAGCGATGCACCTCATCAACAAACAGAATAGTGCGACGCCCCACCTGGCGATTCTGCCGCGCGCGCTCAATGGCCTCGCGGATCTCTTTAACGCCGGAAGTCACCGCTGAAATGCGTTCGACATCGGCTTTGCCGTAATGCGCGATGATCTCCGCCAGCGTGGTTTTACCGGTACCCGGCGGTCCCCATAAGATCATGGAGTGCAGCTGACCCGCTTCAATAGCGCGCGGCAACGGCTTACCGGCCGCGAGCAGATGCTGCTGACCAATATATTGCTGCAGCGTCGCTGGCCGCATACGCGCAGCCAGCGGTCTGAACTCATTTGACGGTGCAAAATCCAGCGACAGGTTACTCACCCTCACCTCACTGACGTTGATCGTCCACCGTTACCCCTTTTGGCGGCGTAAAGGTGAATTTATCCGGGCTGATAGCGCCGTTTTTCTGGCTCTTCAGCTGATAGCTGCTGCGCTGTCCATCCTGCTCGATCGCGCTGAACTGATTGATGGTGCCTGCGGAAGTGACATTGATGGTGAACTGTTTCAGGTTGCCATCGCTGCTTTTAGGCGTCAGCTCAAAATTATCCCCCTGCTGCTTAATGTTGTACTGCTGCCAGTCAGAGGGCTGGTTACGCGCAATCAGCATAAACGGCGTGTTGCTGGTGGCATTCTGCAGCAGGCTAACGCTCGCCTGTTCCACAAAAGGATTATAGAACCACAGATTTTTACCGTCGGAGATAATCACGCTTTCGTCCGGTGCAGTCATGTGCCAGTTAAACAGGCTCGGACGTTTTACCCACAGTTCGCCTTCGCCGTCCTGCACATTTGCGCCGCTACCGTCAGTCACCTTCTGACTGAAGCTGGCATGGAAGCTGTTCACTTTATTAAGGCGCTGCTGCAGATCGCTGGAAGCATCCGCCAGGGCAGAAGAAGCAACAAAACCGGCCAGCAGGCCACAGGCAATAACGCGAAATTTCATCTGATACGATTCCTTATTCATGGTTTCCTGACACTTACTGCATTAACCGTAGTCGCCGCTCCGTCAGTTCGACAGGAGAAAAAGCCGAAAGCTCCCAATGATATGGGGATCGGACCACAGATAAACAACGGGCCAGTTTACACTGGCCCGGCATAACACTGCGGAGAAAAGTCTTACATTTCGTGAGGTGGCGGTGACAGCACTTCACGGTTACCGTTGTGGCCCGGCTCCGAGACAATGCCCTGCGCCTCCATCTGTTCGATAATCCGCGCCGCGCGGTTGTAGCCGATACGGAACTGGCGCTGCACGCCGGAGATCGACGCGCGGCGTTTCTCCACCACGAACGCCACCGCCTGGTCAAACAGCGGATCCAGTTCTTCATCGCCGTCCAGTCCGCCACCACCGCTTTCACTCTCTTCACCGGCGGTAATGCTGTCGATGTACTGCGGTCGCCCACGCGCTTTCCAGTCCTGCACGACCGCATGCACTTCCTGGTCACGCACAAAGGCACCGTGAACACGTACCGGCATGGAGGAGTTAGGTGGCATATAGAGCATGTCACCCATACCCAGCAGGGATTCCGCACCGCCCTGATCGAGAATGGTACGCGAGTCAATTTTACTGGACACAGTAAAGGCGATGCGCGTCGGAATGTTGGCCTTAATCAGGCCAGTAATCACATCCACCGACGGACGCTGGGTAGCCAGCACCAGGTGAATACCTGCGGCACGGGCTTTCTGTGCCAGGCGCGCGATCAGCTCTTCAACCTTCTTGCCCACCGCCATCATCAGGTCAGCGAACTCATCAACCAACACCACAATGTACGGCAGTTTTTCCAGCACCGGCGGCGTGGTGTCCATGCTGTCGCCCGGTTTCCAGAACGGATCCGGAATTGGCCGGCCCATTGCGGCCGCCTGCTCGATCTTCTCGTTATAGCCGGCCAGATTACGCACGCCCAGCGCAGACATCAGCTTATAGCGGCGCTCCATCTCGACCACACTCCAGCGCAGCGCGTTGGCCGCGTCTTTCATGTCGGTGACCACTTCCGTCAGCAGATGGGGAATGCCCTCATACACTGACAGCTCGAGCATTTTCGGGTCGATCATGATAAAGCGCACTTCTTCCGGCGTGGCTTTATACAGCATGCTGATGATCATGGTGTTGACGCCAACCGACTTACCGGAACCGGTGGTACCGGCCACCAGCAGGTGCGGCATCTTCGCCAGATCGGCCACCACGGGCTGACCAGAGATATCTTTACCCAGCACCACCGACAGCGGCGAAGGGTTGTCGCGGAACTTATCGCAGTCCAGCACCTCACGCAGATAGACGGTCTGACGATGTTTATTGGGGAGTTCGAGGCCGACATAAGGCTTGCCCGGAATCACCTCAACCACACGCACCGCAACGGCAGAGAGCGAACGTGCCAGGTCGCGCGACAGATTAGAAATACGTGCGGCCTTGACGCCCGGCGCCAGCTCCAGCTCAAAGCGGGTGATTACCGGCCCCGGAGAGATGCCCACCACTTCGGCTTTCACGCGGTAATCCGCCAGACGCGCTTCAACCAGACGCGCGGTCTGTTCCAGTGCGAACATATCCACCGGCTCCTCTTCCGCCGGCGGCGACGTCAGCAGATCCAGCGTCGGCAGCGGCGTGGAAGGTTTCTCCAGCGGCTGTTCGTGACGCACTAGGAAGGGGTGGAACAGGCTGTCCTGCGCAGGGGCGACAGGCTTCGGCGTTTCAGCCGGCGCGGCGTAAACCTCGTCGTCTGGCGTTGACCACGGGCTGGTTTCCTCACTCAGCGATGCGGGTACCGCCGGCTCAGGTGCCGCTGGCTGCTGCCACTGGGCCGGAGCGTCCGGCTCTGGCGTGGCGGCAATAGTAAACAGCGGCTCGCTCGGCGTGTCATCAACCAGATCTTTCATCGGAGAGAAATCAAACGCTGCTGAGGTATCCAGATTAAATACTGGCGCGCTCTCCTGCTCAGGCTGGCTGTAACGCTGTTGCTGCTGCTGAGCAAACTGCTGCGCCAGCTGGGCCTGCTGCAGCGCCTCTTCATCTTCTTCCTCTGCCGGCTGCTGCTGCCAGCTGTCACCGTACCGCTGCTGCTGCTGCGAATGGAACGCTTCGCGCAGCTGGGCTTCCTGCAGCGCAGCGTTATCATCATCGTGCGGCTGTGGCACTTGCCAGCTGGCGCTGATTTCCGGCTGCTGCTGGTCGGCCTCTTCACGTGCCTTCTCTTCTGCCATGCGTTGCGATGGCAGTTTGATACCGTATGAGGCCAGCTCACGCCGGGTTGGCAGCTTAACTTTGTTAGGACGCGGCAGTTCCGGGCCAATACCCTGTTTCACCTGCGGGTTGTAATCGCGCTCCGGCACCACATTAAAGGCTGGCGTGTAAGCCGCAGAGCGGGCAGCAGCGGCGGCCGTCGCTGAACCGAGTGCGGCAGCGGCTGCCGTATTCAGCGGTGTGGCGGCCTGATCGGCACTCTGCCAGTTACCCATGCGCGGGCCATCATCTTCTTCAGCGAGCGAAAAGGCGTCGGCGGCCGGTGACGCAGGTACTTCGAAGCGATATAACGGGGGAGCCGCTGGCGTGGGCTCTGCTGGCGTGGGCTCTGCTGGCGGAATAGCTTGCGCCGCAGGCGCACTGGCAACGGATACCGATGCCGGAGCAGCCGCAGTCAGCTGTGACGGCGCAGGTTGTGGAGCTACGTTTACCGCCGGTGCGGATGGCTCAGGCGCAGCGACGGCCGGCGCCTGACGTGCGGCGTCACTGGTGGCGGCCAGCGCAGCCGCGGTAGCCGCACTGGCTTTCGCCAGCAGAGGATCGTCGCTGGCGACTTCAGCCACAGGTTCCGCTACCTGTCGGGGCTTAGCCAGCAGTACGTCATCTTCGTCGTCCTGAGCCGGCGCAGTGCGCAGTGGCGGAACCGCTTCGTCGGGGTGCGCCTCGTCGTAGTCGTCTTCTTCCTGCCAGGGTTCATCATGGCGCGAGCGGTTGCTGGCAAAGGTCAGCACGCCCATCACCACGCTGCCGATCTTCTCGGCAATCGCCAGCCAGGACCAGCCGGTATAAAGCGTGATACCCGCCGCCCAGACGCACAGCAGCGTCAGCGTGCCACCGGCACCGCTGAACCAGGGCGCCATCGCATTGCTCACCAGGCTGCCAATTACGCCGCCGGAGGCAAAATACCAGATATCGTCCACGTTCAGCGCAGCCAGTCCGCAGGTGGTCACCACCAGCGCCAGCACGCCAATCAGCCGCAGGCCCACCGCAAAATAGTCGATGTAATCCTGGCGATCGCGCTGACGGAAGGTGATCCAGCACAGACCAATAATCACTGGCGGAATGGCGTAGGCCATCACACCAAAAATAAACAGCAGGGTATCGGCCAGCCATGCGCCCACGCTGCCGCCCAGATTGTGGATCGGCTCGTGCCAGGCGGTTTGTGACCAGCTGGGATCGGAGGGATTAAAGCTAACCAGCGACACCATCAGATAGATGGCAAACAAGGCCACCAGGATGAGCAACGCTTCCAGCAGCCGACGTCCGCTGCTCAGTGGTTGTAATGAAACGTCTTTATCTTCTGTATATTCCTGGCTCAAGAGAACTCTCCAGGTGCCTGTAAATTAAGAAGGCAACAGCGCCAGGCTTGCCTGACGCTGGTCCTGTATGAATTCACAGGAGTGTACCGAAATCCTGCAAGCTTTGCACCTGCCCTGCGTTACCGGGTCTTAATCACCAGACGATTGCTCTGTTTGACCTCTTCCATCACCACGTAGGTACGGGTGTCGTTGACGCCCGGCAGGCGCAGCAAGGTCTCACCCAGCAGTTTACGGTAGGCGGACATATCCGGCACGCGGGTTTTCAACAGGTAGTCAAAGTCACCGGAAACGAGGTGACATTCTTGAGTTTCCTCAAGTTTTTGTACAGCGGCGTTAAATTGTTCAAACACATCCGGCGCGCCGCGATTCAGAGTAATCTCAACGAATACCAGCAGTGAAGCATCGAGATAGTGCGGGTTCAGCTGCGCGGTGTAGCCCAGAATAAAACCCTGACGTTCCAGGCGACGTACGCGTTCAAGACAAGGTGTTGGCGAGAGGCCGACACGTTTTGAAAGCTCAACGTTGGAAATACGACCGTCTTTCTGCAGTTCATTCAGAATATTTCTGTCGATCCGATCCAGATCTTTTCCGGGGCGTTTCTTGTTGTCTACCATTATTATTGTCTCTCTTAATTCCTTCCCTTTACCTGCCAAACCCTGAAAACGTTCAATGTTCAGGGCCTTACTGAAGTGAAGTCTTTAAGCCTGTGCAGTAACGCGACCATCCGTATGACGCATGCTGTCTGTCCACATCATGCGTCATTACCAATGTCAGGCTGAGTTTATTTGGCGAAATTGCGCAAAACAGAGCTGAAATTCTGTTTCGAACCGCTAAATTTTCTCTGCTTCTGACAATGTTTTCGCAAAAGCGCAGGCGATTGTCAAAGTAAAACATCCAAATTCAGTACAAGATGCCAGACAGCGTACTGGGTTGCTGTTTTTAAATGAGAATTTTTATACAGCTGCACCACAAATTGCCGAGCAATGCCCCCTTTTGGCGCAGCGCGCGTGCAGAATTGCCATTCATCGTCTACGCCGCTTGCAGTGATTGTTAACAAAATTGCTGAAACCTTTTTTTGCGACAGTAATTTCCCTACAATCGAAAACTATGTTGTCAGACACACACTGAGGAACGCATGAGTACGGCCAAACACAGTAAGCTGCTCATTCTGGGCTCCGGCCCTGCCGGTTACACCGCAGCGGTTTATGCCGCCCGCGCTAACCTGAACCCGGTATTGATTACCGGACTGGAAAAAGGCGGCCAGCTCACCACCACGACTGAAGTCGAAAACTGGCCGGGCGACCCGCACGATCTGACCGGCCCTGCGCTGATGGAACGCATGCAGGAGCATGCTGAGAAGTTCAACACCGAAATCATCTTTGACCATATTCACACGGTTGATTTGCAGAACCGTCCGTTCCGCCTGACCGGCGACAGCGGCGAATACACGGCGGATGCGCTGATCATCGCGACCGGTGCCTCAGCGCGCTACCTTGGCCTGCCGTCAGAAGAGGCATTCAAAGGCAAAGGGGTATCGGCCTGCGCCACCTGTGATGGTTTCTTCTATCGCAACCAAAAAGTCGCGGTTATTGGCGGCGGTAACACGGCCGTTGAAGAGGCGCTCTATCTGGCGAACATCGCTTCTGAAGTGCACCTGATTCACCGTCGTGACAGCTTCCGCGCTGAGAAAATCCTGATTGACCGCCTGATGGAGAAAGTGCGTAACGGCAACATCGTGCTGCACACTGACCGCGCGCTGGACGAGGTGGTAGGCGATCAGATGGGCGTCACCGGGTTGAAACTCTCGTCAACCAAAGGTGAAGCCCCGCTCTCGCTGGAAGTGGCGGGCCTGTTTGTCGCCATCGGTCATAGTCCAAACACGGCGATTTTCGATGGCCAGCTGGATCTGGAAAACGGCTATATCAAAGTGCAGTCCGGCCTGCAGGGCAACGCCACGCAAACCAGCGTGCCGGGCGTGTTCGCTGCCGGTGACGTAATGGACCACATCTATCGTCAGGCCATTACCTCTGCCGGTACCGGCTGTATGGCCGCGCTGGATGCGGAACGTTATCTGGATGGTCTGGTTAAAAACGATAAGTAAGTTGTTAATTATCTGATCATAATTGCACTGAGGCGGCCACTTTTGGTCGCCTTTTTTATCGCCTGCGTGCTACAGTTCTGCCACCCGTCTGTCCGGCATTTAGCGTCGGATTTTGCCTCTCGTCACGGTGATCAAACGGCTTCGCATGAACAAATCACGGCAACACGAACTGCTGCGCTGGTTACGCCAGCAACGTCATCATGGCGCACGCAGCCTGCGACTGGCTTCGCTGGCAGGTTTTGCTGCGGCGTTAATTCTCATCGCCCAGGCCTGGCTACTGGCCTCCCTGCTGCAAAAACTGCTGGTGGAACAGCAACCCCGCGCTGAACTGGTGAGTGATTTCCTGTTACTACTGCTGTGCTTCGCACTGCGCGCCGCGCTGCACTATTGTCGTGAGATGGCCGGCTTCAGGGCCGGCGTGGCGATTCGCCGTGCACTGCGGCAACAGGTGCTGGACCGGCTGAATACGCTCGGTCCGGCCTGGATTCAGGGCAAACCGGCCGGGAGCTGGGCGACGCTGCTGCTGGAACAGATCGAAGAGATGCAGGAGTATTACGCGCGCTATCTGCCGCAGATGTCGCTGGCGGTGTTTGTGCCCTTCGCCATCCTGATCGCCATTTTCCCGATTAACTGGGCCGCCGGACTGATTCTGCTGGCGACCGCGCCGCTGATTCCGCTGTTTATGGCGCTGGTCGGCATGGGTGCGGCCGATGCCAACCGGCGTAATTTTCTTGCGCTGGCGCGTCTGAGCGGCGATTTCTATGACCGTCTGCGCGGACGCGAAACGCTGCGCCTGTTTCACCGCGCGGACGCTGAGCAGCAGGCGATTGCCGCCACTACGCAGGATTTTCGTCAGCGCACCATGGAAGTGCTGCGCCTCGCCTTTCTCTCCTCTGCGGTGCTGGAGTTTTTCGCCTCGCTGGCGATTGCCGTGGTCGCGGTCTATTTCGGCTTCTCGTACCTGGGTGAACTCAATTTTGGCCACTACGGCACCGGCGTGACGCTGTTTGCCGGTTTCCTCGCGCTGATTCTTGCCCCCGAATTTTTCCAGCCGCTGCGCGATCTTGGCACCTTTTACCATGCCAAAGCGCAGGCGGTGGGCGGCGCAGACGCGCTGGATACCTTCCTGCGCGAAACGCCCCAGCGCGCGCCGCAGGCGGCCACGCAAACGTTGGATGCTGACGCGCCACTCTCCCTACGGGCGCAGGATCTGGTGATCATGACCGCCACCGGCGAGGCGCTGTCACAGCCGCTGAATTTCAGCCTTACTCCCGGTCAGCGCGTGGCGCTGGTCGGGCAAAGCGGCGCCGGAAAAAGTGCGCTGATGAATGTCCTGCTCGGTTTTCTGCCCTACCAGGGTTCACTGTGCATTAACGGCCAGGAACTGCGCGACATCAGCCGCAGCAGCTGGCAGCAGCAGCTGGCCTGGGTAGGACAAAATCCGCAGCTGCCGGCGGCGACGCTGCGTGACAATCTCCAGCTCACTGACACGCCGGTGGACGAGGCCACGCTGACCGCCGTGCTGCAGCGCGCTGGCGTCAGCGAATTTTTGTCGCGTCTGCCGCAGGGGCTGGATACGCCAGTTGGCGATGGCGGCATCGGCCTGTCCGTTGGGCAGGCACAGCGCATCGCCGTTGCGCGGGCGCTGCTGAAACCGGCCCGCCTGCTGCTGCTGGACGAACCGGGATCCGGGCTCGACAGCCAGAGTGAGCAGCACGTGATGGGCGCGCTACAGCAGGCCGCACAGCAGCAAACTACGTTAATGATTACCCATCAGCTGCACGCCCTCGACCAATGGGATGAGGTGTGGGTGATGCAGGCCGGACAACTGGTGCAGCAGGGCCACTGGCAACAGCTGATCGCTGAAGCCGGCCCGCTGCGCGAGCTGGCGCAGCATCGTCAGAAGGAGATTGCCTGATGCGCACGTTACTGCCTTTCCTGCGCCTGTATCGCCGCCATCCGTGGCGTTTAGGTCTTGGCGTGGTGCTGGCGATTGTCACGCTGCTCGCCAGCATCGGCTTGCTGACGCTGTCCGGCTGGTTTCTTGCTGCCTCTTCGCTGGCTGGCGTCGCCGGCTTGTACAGCTTCAATTACATGCTGCCCGCAGCTGGTGTGCGTGGCGCGGCAATCACCCGCACCGCCGCGCGCTATTTTGAACGGCTGGTGAGCCACGACGCCACTTTCCGCGTGCTGCAGCATCTGCGCGTCTTTACCTTCAGCCGGCTGATGGCGCTGGCACCGGCGCAGCTGGCGCGCTTTCGTCACGGCGAACTGCTGAACCGATTTGTCAGCGATGTTGATACCCTCGACCATCTCTATTTACGCGTTATTTCTCCACTGCTGGGTGCGGCGGTGGTGATTGTGGTGGTGACCTGTGGCCTGGCGCTACTCGATATGCGACTGGCGCTGCTGCTTGGGGCGATCATGTTGCTGACGCTGCTGCTGATGCCGCCGCTTTTCTGGCGACTCGGCGCGCGCACCGGCGCGCAGATTGCCCGTTACCAGGCTCGCTGGCGCCTGCAACTGACGCACTGGCTCAGCGGACTGGCCGAGCTGCAGATTTACGGCGCGGCGGCGCTGTGGCGACAGCGGCTGGATCAGGAAGAACGTGCGTGGCAACAGGCGCAGCAGCAGCAACACCGGCTGCAGGCGGTGGCGCAGAGCCTGCTTACGTTGATCGCCGGCAGTACCGTTACGCTGCTGCTGTGGCTGGCCGCCAGCGGCGTCGGCACCAATAGCACACCGGGTGCACTGATTGCCCTGTTTGTGTTTTGCGCGCTGGCCGCGTTTGAAGCGCTGGCACCGGTGGCCGGCGCATTTCTGCCACTGGCGCAGGTGACGCACGCGGCGCAGCGCGTGCAGGAGATCATCGATCAACCGCCAGCCATTCACTTCCCGACACAACCGGTTGCGACGCAGCGCGGCCTCAGCCTGACGCTGGAACAGATCGATTTCAGCTATCCGCAGCGGCCAGAAGCGGTGCTGCACAATTTCTCCCTGACGTTAGCAGCCGGTGAACATCTGGCGCTGCTGGGCCCGACCGGCTGCGGGAAATCCAGCCTGCTGGCGCTGATCACGCGCGGCTGGGAAGCGCAGCGCGGCACGATTCGCCTGAACGGGATTGATCTGACGGCGTGGGACGAAGCCAGCCTGCGTCAGCGCATCAGCGTTGTCACGCAGCGCGTCCATCTTTTCAGCCAGACGCTGCGCGCTAATCTGCTACTGGCAGCACCACAGGCCAGCGATGCACAGCTGATTGACGTATTGCAGCGGGTTGGGCTGGCGCATCTGGCGCAGCAAAGTGAAGGGCTGAATGCGTGGATGGGAGAAGGCGGCCGACCGCTGTCCGGCGGTGAACTGCGCCGGCTGGCGATTGCCCGTGCGCTGCTGCACGATGGCGACCTGTGGCTGCTGGATGAGCCGACCGAAGGTCTGGATGCCGCGACCGAGCAGCAGATTCTCACGTTGCTACAGCAGGTTAGCCAGGGAAAAACGCTGATCATGGTGACGCATCGCCTGAGCGGACTGGAAAAAATGGATCGCATCTGTGTGCTTGACGGTGGGCAGATTATCGAATCCGGCAGCCATGACGAATTAATCTCAAAAGCTGGACGCTACTGGCGTTTCCAGCAGCGCTTTGCGCTATAGTCTATGCGTTTAGCCTGAGGGTGACCGACGCCATGAGACTGGTACAACTTTCCCGGGATTCGCTCAATTTCCCGCCGCCGGAGATGGCGCTGCGTGAACCAAACGGCCTGCTGGCCATGGGCGGCGATCTCTCCCCTGCCCGCCTGATGAATGCCTATCAGCGCGGTATTTTTCCGTGGTTTTCGCCCGGCGATCCAATTTTATGGTGGTCGCCAGATCCACGCGCGGTCCTGCTGCCGGAGTCGTTTCATCTCAGCCGCAGCATGGCGCGCTTCCATCGCCGTTCGCCCTATCGCGTCACCATGAATCACGCCTTTGCTCAGGTGGTGGAAGGTTGCGCCAGCGGGCGTCAGGAAGGCACCTGGATCACCTTTGAAGTGAAACGCGCCTGGCTTCGCCTGTATGAGCTGGGTCATGCGCACTCAATTGAGGTCTGGCAGGATCAACGCCTGGTTGGCGGCATGTATGGCCTGGCGCTCGGACAGATTTTTTGCGGCGAGTCGATGTTTAGCCGGGCGGAAAATGCCTCTAAAACCGCGCTGTGGGTTTTCTCACAGCACTTTATTGCGCATCAGGGACGGCTGATCGATTGTCAGGTGCTGAATCCGCATACCGCCTCGCTGGGCGCAGTTGAAATTCCGCGTGTCGACTATCTGCAATACGTGCAAACGCTGGCGTGGCAACCGGTGCAGACCGGCTGCTGGCAAACACAAACCCTTTTTTGACCGACCCCGCAGATGTTTTGCACACAATTCCCGACAAAAGTGATACAATAAGCAAGTTTGGTATGTCGTCCGCGCTTCGCTGTGGCGAGCCGGAATTGCCAGGCTGGGAATCTCACCCTGTTCCCGAAGCTGTTTCAGTTGCGCACCCGATGCCGATTGCTGCAGATTCTTAGCCCGCTAATCCCCCGCAGACGTCAAAAACACCCGAATTTATCCGTAATGCACGCGCAGCGGCGCGACGCACGGCGAAGCGTTGGCAAAAACAACCAACGTTTCTTTACATAAATCATGGAATTCGGCATTATCTTGCCGGTTCAACAGTTTGGTAGTTCACCCAGAGGATTCGATGGCCAAAGAAGACAATATTGAAATGCAAGGTACCGTACTGGATACGTTACCTAACACCATGTTCCGCGTAGAGCTTGAAAACGGGCACGTGGTTACCGCTCATATCTCCGGTAAAATGCGTAAAAACTACATCCGCATCCTGACGGGCGACAAAGTGACTGTCGAGTTGACCCCGTACGACCTGAGCAAAGGCCGCATTGTCTTCCGTAGTCGCTAAGTTGTTGCACTCGCCTCGCGTTTGCTGATGTAAACTAAGCGCGAAAAAAAAGGCCGGATTTTAATCCGGCCTTTTTCTTATCTGCGCACCGGCTTAATGCACGGTGCCCTCGGTTTTGCGTTTTTCCGCACTCATGAAGTGGTAGGTGAGCTGGTTTTTCTCTTTATCCAGTCCAACCGACACCGATCCGCCATCTACCAGCGAGCCAAACAGCAGCTCGTTAGCCAGCGGTTTCTTCAGGTTTTCCTGCACGGTACGCGCCATCGGACGCGCGCCCATCGCTTTGTCGTAACCTTTTTCGGCCAGCCAGTCGCGCGCATCATCGCTGACTTCCAGCGACACACCTTTCGCATCCAGCTGTGCCTGCAGCTCAACAATAAATTTATCCACCACCTGATGGATCACCTGAGTATCGAGGTGACGGAACCAGATAATGTTGTCGAGACGGTTACGGAACTCCGGCGTAAAGATCTTTTTGATCTCTTCCATCGCGTCGGTGCTGTTGTCCTGCTGAATCAGGCCGATAGATTTACGCTCGGTCTCGCGCACCCCGGCGTTGGTAGTCATCACCAGCACCACGTTGCGGAAGTCCGCTTTGCGGCCGTTGTTATCGGTCAGCATCCCGTTGTCCATCACCTGCAGCAGCAGGTTGAAGACATCCGGATGGGCTTTCTCGATCTCATCCAGCAGCACCACCGCGTGCGGATGCTTGATCACCGCATCGGTCAGCAGACCGCCCTGATCAAAGCCGACGTAGCCCGGAGGCGCACCAATCAAACGACTGACGGTGTGACGCTCCATATACTCGGACATATCAAAGCGCAGCAGTTCAATGCCCAGCGCCTTCGCCAGCTGCACGGTGACCTCGGTTTTACCGACCCCGGTCGGACCCGCAAACAGGAACGACCCGACTGGCTTACGCTCCTGCCCCAGACCCGCGCGGCTCATCTTGATGGCTTCAGTCAGCGCTTCAATCGCGTCGTCCTGACCAAACACCAGCATTTTCAGACGGTCGCCGAGATTTTTCAGCGTATCGCGATCGGTGGCCGAAACGCTCTGCTCCGGAATACGCGCGATGCGCGCCACCACGGATTCGATGTCCGACACGTTGACGGTTTTCTTGCGCTTGCTGACCGGCACCAGACGCGCACGCGCGCCAGCTTCATCGATCACGTCAATCGCCTTGTCCGGCAGATGACGGTCATTGATGTATTTCACCGCCAGCTCAACCGCCGCACGTACCGCTTTGGCGGTGTAGCGCACATCGTGATGCGCTTCGTACTTCGGCTTCAGCCCGTTAAGAATTTGTACCGTCTCTTCAACCGATGGCTCAGTGATATCAATTTTCTGGAAACGGCGCGCCAGCGCACGATCCTTCTCAAAGATATTGCTGAACTCCTGATAGGTCGTGGAACCCATCACGCGGATTTTACCGCTGGAAAGCAGCGGCTTGATCAGGTTCGCCGCATCCACCTGGCCGCCCGATGCCGCACCGGCACCGATAATGGTGTGGATCTCGTCGATGAACAGAATGCTGTTGTTATCCTGTTCCAGTTGTTTCAGCAGCGCTTTAAAACGTTTTTCAAAATCACCGCGGTATTTGGTACCGGCCAGCAGCGAACCGATATCCAGCGAGTAGATGGTGCACTCTTTCATCACTTCCGGCACGTCGCCCTGCACAATGCGCCAGGCGAGCCCTTCCGCAATCGCGGTTTTACCGACGCCCGATTCGCCCACCAGCAGCGGGTTATTCTTGCGACGACGGCACAGCACCTGAATGGCCCGTTCCAGCTCTTTATCGCGGCCGATCAGCGGGTCAATTCCGCCGACGCGAGCAAGCTGATTAAGATTGGTGGTGAAGTTTTCCATACGTTCCTCCCCGCCTGCTTGCTCTTCGTTAACCGGATTTTCCGCGCTGTTCTGCGGCTGGCCCGGTTCGTCTTTACGCGTACCATGGGAGATGAAGTTCACCACATCAAGGCGGCTCACTTCGTGTTTGCGCAGCAGGTAAGCCGCTTGCGACTCCTGCTCGCTGAAAATGGCGACCAGCACGTTCGCACCGGAAACTTCACTGCGACCTGATGACTGGACATGGAAGACCGCACGCTGCAGCACACGCTGGAAGCTGAGCGTCGGCTGAGTGTCGCGCTCCTCTTCGCTGGCAGGCAGCACCGGCGTGGTTTGTTCGATGAAGGCTTCGAGTTCCTGACGCAGAGCCGCAATATCCACCGTACAGGCTTCCAGTGCCTCTCTGGCCGACGGGTTGCTGAGCAGCGCCAGCAACAGATGTTCGACGGTCATAAACTCGTGACGGTGCTCGCGCGCTCTGGCGAAAGCCATGTTTAAACTGAGTTCCAGTTCTTGATTGAGCATTTGGCACCTCCCCCAATTATCGCTCTGACGGACCGAATCCTATATGGAGACAGCTTCAGGCTTTTTCCAGCGTACACAGCAACGGATGTTGATTTTCCCGCGCGTAATTGTTCACCTGGGCGACTTTGGTCTCCGCCACTTCTGCAGTGAATACACCACAGATTGCCTTTCCATGGTAGTGAACTTTCAGCATCAGTTGCGTTGCACGTTCAACATCATAAGAAAAGAACTTTTGCAGAACGTCAATAACAAATTCCATAGGTGTATAATCGTCATTATTCAGAATGACTTTATACATTGAAGGCGGCTTTAACCCTTCGCGTACTTTGTCTTCGGCCAGATGTTCAAAGTTAAGCCAGTCGTTTGTGTTTGCCATAATGTTCCGTTGAAATTCTGCGTTACGGTAGCGCACATTTCTGTGCTCTCACCTCAAGTTTAACACGCCTGTCAAGCCGCTTTTCCTGTGGCAAAAATCGGTCCTGAAAGCGCATGCGCGACCTGTATCACAAAATTTGCAATAGCGTTAACTGCCTCAAATTTTGATGAATTTCTCCCCGTGCGCCAGGGCCGTTTGCTTGACGATAAGGTCCGTTTCTCTACATTCTACTTACACAAGCTGATTGAGTTTTAAACAAACTCGACTCACAGCTTCAATGACCTCACCTACTTATCAAAATGTCTTGCGAGGGAAGTAAAAGCATGGAGACGGGTACTGTTAAATGGTTCAACAACGCCAAAGGCTTCGGCTTTATCTGTCCGATTGGCGGCGGCGACGATATCTTCGCACACTACTCCACGATTCAGATGGAGGGATACAGAACGCTGAAAGCGGGCCAGCACGTTCAGTTCGATGTGCATGAAGGGCCGAAAGGCAACCATGCCAGTCTGATTGTGCCCTGTGAAGCATCGTCACTCTCCTGACGGGCGCGCGTCTGCTCTCATTCTGACCACTCCCGAAAAAAAATGCCAGCCGCAGACGCTGGCATTTTTATTTGGCGTCCCGCGTCAGCTTTACTCTGCCCGACCGCGCGCCAGCCACATCACGCGGCCAAACAGCTGATCGAGCAACGGCGGAATCGCCTGCGGCCCGCGTTCGGCCGCTGCCATCGCCACCGCAATCGCCAGTTCCGGCTTCGAGCTGTGATGAATGGCTTTGGTAATAATACGCCGTGCGTTCATTGGCACGTTTAACGGCAGGTGCGCCATCTGATGATAGACATCACTAAAGCCCTGCTTATAAAGGAAGTGTTCGATGTCGGGCGCCGGGAACTGCGTGAGATGGTCGCTCTCCTGCTCATGCGGCTGTAGCTGGCTGCGCGCAGTGGCGGCATATTTTTTCCCGGCCTCGTCGCCGTCAGTCAGCACGTGCCAGGCAATGCCCATGCGGCGCGCATATTTTAGCAGCGGCTTAAGCCCGGACTGCGCAAACTCAATTACTTTCACGCCTTCCGCGGCAAAATGGTAGCCGCGCTGCCGCGCCAGCTCATTGATGATCCACACCTCGGTTTCACCCTCAACCAGCAACCAGCAGCGGGCAAACAGCGCCGACGGCCGGTTAACGCGGATGTGAAAGCCGATACGGCGCGCCTCTTCGGCACTTAATCCTTCCGGCCCGATACGCCACGCCGCCACGTGATCGGGCTCGCGCACCAGTCGGCAGATTTGCTCCAGCGCCACCTGTGACAGCAGCTCACCGGAGTTAGTGGTGGCGATTTTTTGCAGCGGCATCAGCGCCAGCAGATTCCACGCCACCGACAGCATGATGGGATGCAGCCGCGTTTCCGGATCCTCCACCAGCAGCAAGGGGCGCGCGCCCGCGGGCAGCGCATCGCTGCCGTGCGCCTGCAGCAGGAGCGAGAACATGCGCAGCAGAATCACCTGGCGACTGCGCGATTCGGTACCGGCGATCAGCTGATTGAGCTGATCGAGCGAACGCCAGCCCTGACTGCCGTCACGCAGCTCCGGCGCAACCCGCGCGGCGCCCGTGTCCGGTTGCTGGACCAGAAAATAGTGCGCCATCAGCTGCTGCATGGTATGCAATCCCTGGCGCAACAGCTCGTCGCTCAGGGTTTGTGGCCGCGCCACCAGATCGCGCGTCAGGCTATGCATCTCCTGCGCCAGCGCGCTCAGCGTATCAGCGCGCCGCTGGGTGTCGTTGTCGTTATGGCGCGATCGCCGGCCAAAGCGCGCATCACGCAGGCGCAGCACCGGATAGTACGCTCGCAACTGCGCCAGCGCGGCGTCGGTGCCCGCCAGCGGCAGCACCTCGCCACGCGCATCAATAAAGCGCCAGCGGGTTTTGACTTCGCTACCCTGGCGCGTCGCCAGCGTACTGAAGCGCAGGTAGCGCCCCGCGTCATCCTGCTGCCAGAACGGCGCAAACAGCGCTTCATGCTCATCGCCCTGCGCGCGAAAGCGAAACACCAGCTGCAACTTATGCCGCCGGGCTTCCACCTCACCGGGCGGAAAATGGAAGTCCTGTTCGGTGAACATATAGGGCTCAGCGGCCGATGCCAGCAGCAGCGTTAGCGCATCCAGCAAACTGGATTTACCCCACGCGTTTTCCCCAATCAACAGGTTGGTGTCGGTCAGCGGCAGCGATAACCGGTTAATGCCGCGAAAGCCGTGTATATCGATATGTTCCAGAATCATCGCGCAGTCCCTCCGTGCTTTGCCAGAGCATGGTCCGCCGCGCTGCGTTGGTCAAGTCGGCAGCGGGAGAAAAGGTTTACACTTCAGGCGTTTTCCATTAGCGTGGCGTCTCGCAAAAAAGGACGTCATTTTCCATGTATACCGGACTGCTTATCATTCTGGTGCCGCTGATGGTGGGCTATTTGCTGCCGTGGCATCAGCCTGCGCTGTTGCAGCGCGTTAACCGCCTGCTGAGTTTGCTGATTTACGCCATTCTGTTTTTTATGGGTACCAGCCTCGCCTTTCTCGACAATCTCGGCACCAACTTGCTGATCGTGTTTAAAACCGCGCTGATTGCCGCGGGCGCCATTCTGAGCTGCTCGCTGCTGGCGCTGTGGCTGCTGGATCGCCGCTGGCCGTGGCGTCAGCAGCATCGCCAGCAGAATCTGCCGTCGCGCTGGCACATGGTGCTGGAGTCACTCAAGCTGTGTGTGGCGGTGCTGGCCGGTTTCCTGCTGGGATTAACCCAATGGGCGCCGCTGCGCCATGCCTCCACCCTGAGCGAAATTGCGCTGGTGGTGCTGCTGTTCCTGGTTGGCGTGCAGCTGCGCGGCAGCGGCATGACGCTGCGCCAGATCACCCTGAACCGGCGCGGCATGACGGTAGCGCTGGTGTCCCTGTGCGGCTCGCTGGGCGGCGGCGTGCTGGCGGCGTGGCTGCTCGGCGTTTCGCTGTCAACCGGACTGGCGCTGGCCAGCGGCTTCGGCTGGTATTCGCTGTCCGGCATTCTGATGACCGAAGCGTACGGCCCGGTGATCGGCAGCGCCGCCTTCTTTAACGATCTGCTGCGCGAGCTGGCTGCGGTGCTGCTAATTCCGGTGCTGGTCAACCGCTACCGCAGTATGGCACTCGGGCTGAGCGGTGCCACGTCGATGGATTTCACCCTGCCGATTCTGCAGCGTGCCGGCGGAATGGAGATTGTGCCTGCGGCCATCGTGCACGGTTTTATCATGAACCTGCTGGCACCGATCCTCATCGCCCTGTTTTCCGCCTGACGCGCAGCGCATTTTTTCACGCCCGCTGCGCTGCGGCTTCGTCTACGCTTTCTCTCTGACACGTTTTTTGCCATCCGACTGGATGGCCAACACCAGAAAGGAGCGAACGATGAAGCAAACTGTGGCGGCCCTGCTGGCCAAAACGCTGGAGAGCGCCGGCGTAAAACGCATTTGGGGCGTAACCGGTGACTCCCTCAACGGGCTGAACGACAGCCTCAACCGCATGGGCACCATTGAATGGATGCCAACGCGCCATGAAGAAGTGGCCGCTTTTGCCGCCGGGGCGGAAGCACAAATCAGCGGTGAGCTGGCGGTGTGCGCCGGCTCCTGCGGCCCTGGCAACCTGCATCTGATCAACGGCCTGTTTGACTGCCATCGCAACCATGTTCCGGTGCTGGCAATTGCCGCACACATTCCTTCCAGCGAAATCGGCAGCGGCTATTTTCAGGAAACCCATCCGCAGGAGTTATTCCGCGAGTGCAGCCATTACTGCGAGCTGGTCTCCAATCCGGAACAGCTGCCGCAGGTGCTCGGCATTGCGATGCGTAAAGCCATCCTCAATCGCGGTGTGTCGGTGATTGTGCTGCCGGGTGACGTGGCGCTGCAGGCGGCGCCGGAGAACGCGCGCAGCGAATGGTATCCGCCGCAGCTGCCGCAGGTGGTGCCGTCGGTCAGTGAACTGACGCGCCTCGCAGAAACGCTCAATGAAGCGAAAAATATCACCCTGATGTGCGGCAGCGGCTGCGCCGGTGCCCATGCGGAAGTGGTAAAGCTGGCCGAAACGCTGAAAGCACCGGTGGTGCACGCCATGCGCGGCAAAGAGCACCTCGAGTACGACAACCCGTACGACGTCGGCATGACCGGGCTGATCGGCTTCTCATCCGGCTATCACGCCATGATGAACGCCGACACGCTGGTGCTGCTCGGCACCCAGTTCCCTTATCGCCCGTTCTACCCGGCGGACGCGCGCATTATTCAGATTGATATCAATCCGGCCAGCCTCGGCGCGCACAGTCACGTTGACATGGCGCTGGTGGGCGACATCAAAGCCACACTGCAGGCGCTGCTGCCGCAGCTCACCAGTCACAGCGACCGTCATCACCTCGATCGCGCACTGGAGCACTACGCGGATGCGCGCAAAGGGCTGGACGATCTGGCGACCGCCAACGATAAGCAGGCGATTCACCCGCAGTATCTGGCCCAGCAGATCAGCCACTACGCGGCTGATGACGCCATCTTTACCTGTGATGTCGGCACGCCAACGGTGTGGGCGGCGCGCTATCTGAAAATGAACGGCAAGCGCCGTCTGCTCGGCTCGTTTAACCATGGTTCGATGGCCAACGCCATGCCGCAGGCGCTGGGCGCACAGGCCATCGATAAACAGCGTCAGGTGGTTGCGCTGTGCGGCGATGGCGGCTTCAGCATGCTGATGGGCGATTTCATCTCGCTGGCGCAGCTTAAGCTGCCGGTGAAGCTGGTGATCTTTAATAACAGCGTGCTGGGCTTTGTGGCGATGGAGATGAAAGCCGGCGGCTATCTCACCGATGGCACCGATCTGGAGAACCCGGACTTCGCCGCCATCGCCACCGCCTGCGGCATCAAAGGGATCCGCGTGGAAAAAGCCTCGGAGCTGGATGGCGCGCTGCAACAGGCGTTCGCCCATGACGGTCCGGTGCTGGTGGACGTGATCACCGCCAAGGAAGAACTGTCGATGCCACCGCAAATCAAAGCCGAGCAGGCTAAAGGTTTCAGCCTGTATATGCTGCGCGCGATCCTGAATGGCCGCGGTGATGAAATCGTCGAGCTGGCGAAAACTAACTGGCTGCGGTAAAACGAAGAGACTTGCCGGATTAATCATCATGCGGGCGTTTAGCCCGCTTTTTTATGTCAGGAGAACAACGTGATCGATTTACGCAGTGATACCGTGACCCGCCCGAGTGCCGCGATGCTGGATGCGATGATGGCGGCCGAAACCGGCGATGATGTCTATCGCGATGATCCCACCGTCAATGCGCTGGAGGCTGAAGCGGCGCGCCTGAGCGGTAAAGCGGCTGCGCTGTTCTTCCCTACCGGCACCCAGGCCAACCTGGTGGCGCTGCTGTGCCACTGCCAGCGCGGCGATGAGTACATCGTCGGCCAGCAGGCGCACAACTACAAATATGAGGCTGGCGGTGCCGCGGTGCTCGGCAGTATCCAGCCGCAGCCGATCCTCGCGGCTGCCGACGGCACGCTGCCGCTGCACGACGTGGCGGCCGCCATCAAGCCGGACGACATGCATTTTGCCCGCACCCGCCTGCTAAGCCTGGAAAATACCCATCACGGCAAAGTGCTGCCGCTGAGCTACCTTGAACAGGCGTGGCAATTTACCCGCGAGCGCCAGCTGGCGCTGCACATTGACGGCGCGCGCATCTTTAATGCCGTGGTGGCGCAGGGTGTGCAGCTGATCGATATCGCCCGCTACTGCGATAGCCTGACCATCTGCCTGTCGAAAGGACTGGGTACGCCGGTCGGCTCCCTGCTGTGTGGTGATGAAGCTTATATCGAGCAGGCGCGGCGCTGGCGCAAAATGACCGGCGGCGGCATGCGCCAGGCCGGCATTCTGGCGGCTGCCGGTCTTTACGCGCTGCAGCACAACGTGGCGCGTCTGCAGGAGGATCATGACAACGCCGCGTGGCTCGGCGCGCAGCTCAGCGCTCTTGGTGTCGAGGTGGTGAGCCAGCACACTAACATGCTGTTCGTGAAAGTGCCGGCGGAGCAGGTCTCACCGCTACAGCGCTGGATGCAGGCGGGCGACGTGCTGCTCAGCGTAGGTCCGCAGACCCGCATCGTCACCCATCTGGATGTCAGCCGCCAGCAATTACAGCAGCTGGTGGCACGCTGGCAGGCCTTTCTGCAGCCGTAACGCCGCTACGCGCGGCTACGGTGCCGCGCCGTATTTCGCCAGCAGCGCACGGGCGATGGCCAGCGTCTCGGCATCGGCTTCGCCACGGTAATCACGCGGGCGGAAATGCATCTGAAACGCCGCAATCAGTTTGCGCTGCATCTGCGGCGTTTGCGCAGCGGCAACGTCATAACCATAGCGCTGCAGCGCAGCCAGTAGCGTTGCAGCCTCGACCGGGGCATCCGGCGGCTGGTTAGCCAGATAGCGCTGCACCGTGGCGGCATCCGGCCACGCTCCCAGCCCCTGCCGGGCCAGCTGTTGCCACGGAAACAGCGGACCGGGATCCTGCTTGCGCTGCGGCGCGATATCACTGTGCCCGACAATATTTTCCGGACTGATGCCGTAACGCTGGCTGATATCGCGCACCAGCGCGGTCAGGGCCGTGATTTGCGCGGCGGTGAACGGCTGCCACTGCCGGCCGGTCAGCGTGCGGCGATAGCCGGCATTGACGATTTCGATGCCAATTGAGGTGTCATTAATGCGCGTTGCGCCGCGCCAGAAGCTCGGTCCGGCATGCCACGCCAGCTGGTTTTCAGGCACCAGCTGCCAGATCACCCCGGCGCCGTTTTTCTGCGGCGGCTGCTGCGGAATCAGATAGTGCGCGCTGACGTTGCGGTCCGTCAGGGTTGCCAGCGACGAGGGAAAGTCCTCCGCCGTGTAGTGGATTACCACCACTTTGATGCGCGGTCTGGCCCCCTGCGCCGGGTGCGCGCTATCGACCCAATAGCCGTTGCGCGCTTCCAGCGTCGACTGGCAGGCGCTGAGCAGCAGCGCCATCGCCAGCAGTAACACCGCGCGCATTAGCGCACGATCACCGCAGTACCGGTAACGCTCACCATCAGCATGCTGCTGTCTTTGCCCACGGTTTCGTAGTCAATATCAATGCCAACCACTGCATTGGCGCCCATGGCTTTCGCCTGTTCTTCCAGCTCTTCGAAGGCGATCTGCCGCGCTTTGCGCAGCTCTTTCTCATAAGCACCGGAGCGGCCGCCGACGATATCGCGGATGCCGGCAAAGAAGTCGCGGAAAATGTTGGCACCGAGAATCGCTTCGCCGGTCACAACGCCGCAATATTCAGTGATGCTCTGCCCTTCCAGGGTTGGCGTAGTCGAAAATTTCATCGTTCTCTCCTGTGGTGATTCATGAGGCGATAGCTCGTACGGCGTAAAAGCACGGCTATACTCTATGCTAAAAATGGCGCTTTGCCAGTGAACAATAAGGAAATCGAGATGAGAAACAAAGCCTTTGCGCTGCTTGTTCCCGCTGCATTGCTGCTGAGTGCCTGTACCACCGTTGAGCCGGTGATCAAGGACAACGGGCCGCGTACCGCCCCCTGCGTTGACGGCGGTCCGGACAGCGTGGCGCAGCAGTTCTACGATTTACGTGTCAGCCAGCCAACCCAGGGATTGCCGGACAGCACCACGCTGGCAAAATATCGCCCGTACCTGAGCGACAACCTGTATCAGAAACTGCTGCATGCCAGCAGCCAGAGCAACCCACCGGCAGCGTGGCGCCAGGGCGATCTGTTCTCCAGCCTGGCACAGGGACCCACCGCCGCTGACGTGGCCAGCGCCTCCAGCATTCCTAACCGCGACGCGCGTAACATCCCGCTGCGTGTGACGCTGAGCCGCGGCGATAAAAGCTGGCGCGATGAAGTGCTGATGATCCACGAAGGTACCTGCTGGGTGGTGGATGATGTGCGCTACGTCGGCGACTGGCCACACGCCGGTGGCGGCTCGCTCAGCCAGCTGCTGGAAGAGAAAAAATAGTCGCGCATTTTTTCCGCACTCAGCCGCAACCATTAGCGCGCCGCACCATTGCGGCGCCGCTAAGCTTCCGTGCAACAGCCGACGCTTACCCGTCAGCCCCTTTCCCCGCTGCCCTGCCCGATTTTGTGCTACGCTTTTGCTGTTTAATTGCTCTTTAATAAATTTTAACCCACCTCAATTGCATAACTATTCTGGTGACGTTAAGATTTGCGACACTAATTGCTATTCATTTTTTGCGCATGAGTATTCAACTAAACGCCATCAACTGTTTTTACGGTGCCCATCAGGCGCTGTTCGATATCAACCTGGCCTGCCCGCAGGGCGAAACGCTGGTGTTGCTCGGCCCGAGTGGCGCGGGTAAAAGTTCACTCCTGCGCGTGCTCAACCTGCTGGAGCTGCCGCGTTCCGGTAGCCTGCAGATTGCCGGCAACCACTTCGATTTCAGCCAGACGCCGTCCGACAACGCGATTCGCGAACTGCGCCAGAATGTCGGCATGGTGTTCCAGCAGTACAACCTGTGGCCGCACCTCAGCGTGATGCAGAACCTGATTGAAGCACCCTGTCGTGTGCTCGGGCTCAGCAAAGATGCGGCACGCGCGCGCGCCGATAAACTGCTGGAACGCCTGCGCCTGACGCCGTACGCCGATCGTTTTCCCCTGCACCTTTCCGGTGGCCAGCAGCAGCGCGTGGCAATTGCGCGCGCGCTGATGATGGAGCCGCAGGTGTTGCTGTTTGATGAACCGACCGCGGCGCTCGACCCGGAGATCACGGCGCAGATCGTCAGCATCATTCGTGAGCTGGCGCAGACGCAGATCACGCAGGTGATTGTCACCCACGAAGTCGAGGTGGCGCGCAAAACCGCCAGCCAGGTGGTGTACATGGAGAACGGTCGCATCATTGAACAGGGCGATGCCAGCCACTTTACACAGCCGCAAACCGACGCGTTTGCTCATTATCTTTCGCACTAAGTCAGGATGCTTCTAATGAAAAAAGTTGTACTTGCTGCACTGCTTGCCAGCCTGAGCCTGAGCGCTTCTGCCGCGCAGACCCTGCGTTTCGCGACCGAGGCGTCTTATCCGCCGTTTGAATTTGTCGACTCCGACAACAAAATCCAGGGCTTTGACGTCGATCTGGCCAATGCGCTGTGCAAAGAGATCGATGCGACCTGCACCTTTACCAACCAGGCCTTCGACAGCCTGATCCCCAGCCTGAAATTCCGCCGTTTTGACGCGGTGATGGCCGGCATGGATATCACGCCAGAGCGTGAAAAGCAGGTGCTGTTCACCAAACCTTACTACGACAACTCTGCGACCTTCATCGCGCAGAAAGGCAAGCTGGCGGACGTTGCGGCGCTGAAAGGCAAGCGTGTGGGCGTGCAGAACGGCACCACGCACCAGAAATATCTCTCTGACAAGCACAGCGACATCACCATCGTGCCTTACGACAGCTACCAGAATGCGGTGCTCGACCTGAAGAATGGCCGTATTGATGCGGTGTTCGGGGATACCGCCGTGGTTAACGAGTGGCTGAAGCAGAACGCCAACCTCGCCGCGCTGGGTGAGAAAGTGACCGACAAAGCCTACTTCGGCACCGGTCTCGGCATCGCCGTGCGTCAGGGCAACAGCGAACTGCAGCAGAAGTTCAACGGCGCGCTGGATAAGATCAAAGCCGACGGCACCTACAAAACCATCTACAACAAATGGTTTCAGCAGTAATTTCTGATGAATGAAATGATTCCACTCGCAAGCGCCGCCGGCATGACCGTCGGCCTTGCCGTTTGTGCCCTGATCGCCGGCCTCGCGCTGGCGATGATTTTTGCTGGCTGGGAATCGCTGCGCTGGAAACCGCTGGCGTGGATCGGTACCGGGCTGGTGACGCTGATTCGCGGCCTGCCGGAAATTCTGGTGGTGCTGTTTATCTATTTCGGTGCCTCGCAGCTGCTGCTGACGCTGTCGGACGGCTTCCAGCTCAATCTGGGCCTGTTCACCTTGCCGGTGCAGATGCAGATTGAGAACTTTGATGTCAGCCCGTTCCTGTGCGGCGTGATTGCGCTGGCGATGCTCTATTCGGCTTACGCCTCTCAAACGCTGCGCGGTGCGCTGAAAGCGGTGCCGTCCGGCCAGTGGGAATCAGGCCAGGCGCTGGGCATGAAAAAGTCAGCGATTTTCTTCCGCCTGATTATGCCGCAGATGTGGCGCCATGCGCTGCCCGGACTCGGCAATCAGTGGCTGGTGCTGCTCAAGGATACGGCGCTGGTGTCGCTGATTAGCGTCAACGATCTCATGCTGCAGACCAAAAGTATTGCGACGCGCACCCAGGAGCCGTTTACCTGGTATCTGGTGGCTGCCGCAATCTATTTAGTGATTACGCTATTCAGTCAGGCGGTGCTGCGCCGTATTGAATCACGTACCACGCGCTTCGAGCGGGGGGCCTGACGCATGCTGGCGTATTTACCTGAGCTACTGAAAGGCCTGCATACCAGCCTGACGCTGACGGCCGCCTCGCTGGTCGCCGCTCTGCTGCTGGCGCTGCTGTGCACCATTGTGCTGGCGCTGAAGCTGCCGCTGCTCAACTGGCTGGTCAAAGGCTATATCACCCTGTTTACCGGCACGCCGCTGCTGGTGCAGATTTTCCTGATCTATTACGGTCCCGGCCAGTTCCCCAGCATTCAGAACGTGCCGTGGCTCTGGCATTTACTGTCGCAGCCGTTGCTGTGTGCCATGCTGGCGCTGTCGCTTAATAGCGCAGCCTACACCACACAGCTGTTCTACGGCGCGGTGCGCGCCATACCATCCGGGCAGTGGCAGTCCTGTGCCGCGCTGGGCATGCGCCGCCGCGATACGCTGCGTATTCTGCTGCCGTACGCGTTTAAGCGCGCCCTCTCCTCTTACTCCAACGAAGTGGTGCTGGTGTTCAAGAGTACTTCGCTGGCCTATACTATTACGCTGATGGAAGTGATGGGCCACGGCCAGCTGCTGTATGGCCGCACCTATGACGTCACCGTATATGCTGCCGCCGGTCTGATTTATCTGGTGGTTAATGGCCTGCTGACGCTGCTGATGCGCCTGGTCGAGAAGCGCGCGCTGGCGTTTGAGCGCCGCAACTGATCGTCTGACGCGGTGCGAAGGAAAGCGCCGCGCCCTTTCTCGCTATATTTGATTGCAGCGAAATAAATTTTTAATCATATTTATTGCATACAAATGCATTAACTGGCATCGTGTAAATCGTTTCGCCTCTGGCATGGTTTACAGGAGCCTTATGATGAAAAAATGGATTGTTGCGGCAGTGATGGCAACGCTGGCAATGAATGCTTATGCGGCAGAGAAAATTCGCTTTGCTGCCTCAGCCACCTATCCCCCGTTCGAATCACTCGATCAGAATAACCAGATTGTCGGTTTTGATATCGACCTCGCTAAAGCGCTGTGTCAGCAGATGCAGGCCGAGTGCACTTTCACCAACAATGCCTTTGATAGCCTGATTCCTTCGCTGAAATTCCGTCGCTATGACGCGGTCATTTCCGGCATGGATATCACCGCCGAGCGCAGTAAGCAGGTCGATTTTACCCAGCCCTACTACGCCAATTCGGCGATTGTCATCGCCCATAAAGGTGAATATAGCGACTTTAGCCAGCTGAAAGGCAAACGCATCGGCGTGGAAAACGGCACTACCCATCAGAAATACCTGCTGGAAAAGCATCCGGAAGTGATTGCGGTGGCCTACGACAGCTACCAGAACGCGATCCTCGACCTGAAAAATGGCCGGCTCAACGGCGTGTTCGGTGACAGCGCAGTCGTCAATCAGTGGCTGAAGGCCAATGCGGATTTGAGCACGGTCGGCGAGCACATTACCGACAGCGACTACTTCGGCACCGGGCTCGGCATTGCGGTGCGCAAGGGCAACAGCGCGCTGCTGCAACAGCTGAATAGCGCGCTGGCGGCGCTGAAAGCCAATGGTCGCTGGCAGCAGATCAATCAGAAGTGGTTCCCGGAATAAGCATTATGGAGTTGCGTGGCGCCGGGCCTGCCAGGTTCTGCACGTCCTCAGCGCAGCCGGGCGCTACGCGATTCCACCCTTACGACGCAGTAACGTCAGCACCTCGAAATGTGCGGTGTGCGGGAACATATCGAACAGCTGCACGCGGCTGATGTCATAGTTGGCCAGGCGGGCAATGTCCTGCGCCATGCTGGCGGGATTGCAGCTGGAATACAGGATGTAGTCCGGCGCCATGCGGCTCAGCCAGGCGCACAGTTCTGCACCAATACCGCGACGTGGCGGATTGACCAGCACCAGCTGCGGCACGCTCGTATGCCCGGTGGCAAACTGCGTGGAATCCAGCGCGGCAAAACTCACCTGCTCTAACCCCAACTGCTGCGCCGACTGCTGCGCGCAGGCGATGGCTTCCGCACTGATTTCAATGCCGGTCAACTGCATCTGCGGCGTGGCGCAGTGCAGGCCAAAGCCGCCAACGCCACAGAACAGATCCCACATGCTGTGCACCGGCAGCTCCGCCACCCAGTCGCGTGCCGTTGCGTATAGCGCAGCCGCCACCTGCGGGTTAGTCTGGAAGAAACTTTGCGGACGGATATACAGCGGCACGTCGTTAAAGCGTTCCGGCAGCGCCTGCTCAGGCGTCAGCGCCATCTCCTCCTCGCCCTCCAGTATCGCCATGTGCACCGGCTGAATATTGGCGGAGATCACCTGCAGCTGCGGCAGCTGCTGTTGCAGCCACGGCAGCGCGACGCGCAGCTGCGCCAGTTTGCTGTGCGAGCGCAGGACAAAACGCAGCATCATGCCGCCCTGAGTACTCTCCGTCAGCAGCAAAAACTTCAGCTCGCCGCGTTTGCGCGCCACGTTGTACGGCGTCAGACCGGCACGGGCGATAAAGGGTTTCAGCACGTCGAATACCGC
This sequence comes from Type-C symbiont of Plautia stali, assembly GCF_059730935.1. Lineage (NCBI taxonomy): Bacteria > Pseudomonadati > Pseudomonadota > Gammaproteobacteria > Enterobacterales > Enterobacteriaceae > Type-C symbiont of Plautia stali. Next base: position 2,735,807 of record NZ_AP035923.1, read on the forward strand.
CGCGAAGCTGGCGGGATAGAGCGGACAGGCGCAGAGATCCACCGGCTCGCCGTCTCGCGCCACCATGCCGAACAGCGGTTTTTCCACGCTGCCGCTCACCACCATCTTGGCTTTATTGCGAAACCCCTGCTGCGCCGAGGTGACCGGCGGCCGCCAGTCGGCGACCGGCATGCCGTCCAGCAGCTGCGTCAGCTGCGTCTGCTTGTCGCTGAGCTGTTGCGGATAGGGTTTTTCCAGCCACTGACATGAGCGACAGCGACCGGCCTGATAAAGCGCGCAATGCATGGAAAGGCCTGTATTGAGAATCGGGAGCAAAAACGGGGGCCGATTGTATCACCGGCTGCGGAAAAATGCGCGACTGCTGGCCGGCACAAACAGCAGCAGCAGCACCAGCACATCCGGCAGTTTCTGCAGCAGCGTGTGGTGGATAATCTGCGCGTTATTCTCGCCGGGAATGCTGAAAATCTCCGGATAGATCCAGCCCACCGACGCCATCAGCATGTACAGCAGCACCACGATCTGTGTGGCCACGTAGCCCCAGCGCCCGGCATTACTGCCGCGCATCAGAGTAAAGGCACAGCGCAGTTCAAACAGGAAAATCAGCTGGCTGGCGATAAAAATCAGCGTGGAGTCCCACGCCTGCGCGCTACGGTGCACGAAATTGGCGATTTCGTCATAGCCCAGCTCATTGGCCAGCATCAGCACGCTGATACAGCGCGTGGCGATAATGGCGCTGCCGGCAATGGTCACCGGCACGGGCGTGGAGGTTAACACCAGGTTTTTCAACGTTTCCGACATTGCGCGCGCTCCATAAGAAAAGGCTGACAGAGTCAGCCTTGCTTATATTGGCAAATGTTGCGTCACTCAGCCACGTTTTGCTTTCTGAATATCGCGCAATCGCTGTTTTTCTTCGTGCGCCATAAAGCGCCAGGCGATAAAGCCGACCAGCCCGACCACAAACAGAATCAGCGAGGCCAGCGCGTTGATCTCCGGATTGACGCCGCGCCGCACCGTGGCAAAGATCGCCATCGGCAGCGTGGTAGCGCCCGGCCCGGTGACGAAGCTGGCGATCACCAGGTCGTCCAGCGACAGAGTAAACGCCAGCAGCCAGCCGGTAATGATTGCCGGGGCAATCATCGGCACGGTAATCACGAAGAACACCTTCAGCGGCGTGGCGCCGAGGTCCATCGCCGCTTCTTCAATTGAGCGATCCAGCTCGCGCAGCCGCGAGTTGATCACCACCGCCACGTAGGCGGTACAGAACGTGACGTGCGCCAGCCAGATGGTCAGCATGCCGCGATCGCCCGGCCAGCCAAAGGCGTTGCCCATCGCCACGAACAGCAGCAGCAGTGACAGACCGGTGATCACGTCGGGCATCACCAGCGGCGCGGTGAGCATGAAAGCAAAGCCGCTGTGGCCGCGAAAACGCCCGAAGCGCACGATAATCACCGCCGCCATGGTGCCGAGCACCACTGCCATGGTGGCCGACAGCGCCGCGATGGTCAGGCTCAGGCCAACCGCATCCAGCATCGCATCATCCTGGAACAGCACGCGATACCAGTGAAACGAGAAGCTCTCCCATACCGTCACCAGCTGCGAGCTGTTGAAGGAGTAAACCACCAGCAGCAGCATTGGCGCGTACAGGAACAGGAAGCACAGCGCCAGAATCGCGGTGCGCCACGGAGAGCGGATTACCGGTAGCTGATTCATCCCTTCTCCCCCATTTCACGGTTTTGATGTTTGTGGAACCAGACGATAGGCAGAATCAGGATCAGCAGGATGATCACCGCCAGCGCCGAGGCCACCGGCCAGTCGCGGTTGTTGAAGAACTCCTGCCACAAAATGCGCCCAATCATGATGCTATCCGGTCCGCCGAGCAGTTCCGGGATCACGTACTCGCCCACCGCCGGGATAAATACCAGCATTGAGCCAGCAATAATGCCGCCTTTGGTCAGCGGCACGATGACGCTGAAGAAGGTTTTCAGCGGGCGCGCACCGAGGTCGAGCGACGCTTCCACCAGCGAATAATCAATGCGCGTCAGCGCGGTGTAGATCGGCAGCACCATAAACGGCAGGTAACAGTAAACGATACCGATATACACCGCCGTGTTGGTGTACAGGATGATCAGCGGATGATCGATCACGCCAAGCCACATCAGGAAGCGGTTGAGGATCCCGTTGTTGTTCAGCAGTCCCATCCACGCATAGACGCGCACCAGGAACGAGGTCCACGACGGCAGGATCACCAGCAGCAGCAGGATGGTGCGCATGGAGGGCTTGCTGTGCGCCACCGCCCACGCCAGCGGATAACCGATCAGCAGACAGATCACCGTTGAGATCGCCGCCACCTTCAGCGAGGTGAGATAAGCTTCGGCGTACAGCGGATCGTCGGTCAGCGTCAGGTAGTTGCCCAGATTGAGCACCAGGTTGAGCTGGTCGTCCGCCCAGGTCACCAAATCGGTGTACGGCGGAATGGCGCGCGCAATATCGGCGAAACTGATCTTCAGCACGATGAGGAACGGCAGCATAAACAGCAGGATTAGCCACAGATAAGGCAGCGCGATCACCAGCTTGCGACCGTGCTGCATTTTCATGCGCGTGCCCCAGCGCTGCAGCGGTGTGCCCGCTACCTCCGGCTCGCTGCGTTGAGAAATCTGGCTCATAGCGCCTCCTTAAACCGTCAGGACCACACAGCTGTCGGCATCCCAGCACAGGCGCACTTCATCGCCCCAGGTGGGCGCGCCTTTCCGGTAGCGATGCGCATTCTGCAGCTGGGCGCTGATCATCTGGCCGCTGCGCAGCCGTACGTGGTAAATCGACAGATCGCCGAGATAGGCGATGTGCACCACTTCGCCGACGGCAAAGTTGCAGCCGTCGGCCGGCACCTCGTCGCACAGCATGACTTTTTCCGGCCGCAGCGCCACGTGCACCGGCACGTTGTCCACAATCGACACATCGGTCTGCACCTTGAGGGGATGCATCAGCCCCGGGCTGTCGATCACCACGCCGTCTTCGCGGCGTTCGCGCAACAGGCCATCAAACACATTCACCGAGCCGATAAACTCGGCGCTGTAGCGGCTGGTCGGATGCTCGTAAATCTCTTCCGGCTCGCCGATCTGCACAAATTTACCGCGGTTCATGATGGCGATGCGGCCCGCCATGGTCATGGCTTCTTCCTGATCGTGGGTCACCATCACGCAGGTAGCGCCTACGCGCTCCAGAATATCCACCACTTCGTGCTGCATGCGGTCACGCAGTTTTTTATCCAGCGCGCCCATCGGTTCGTCGAGCAGCAGCAGCTTGGGACGTTTCGCCAGGCTCCGCGCCAGCGCCACGCGCTGACGCTGGCCGCCAGAAAGCTGGTGCGGCTTACGTTTGGCGTACTCTTCCATATGCACCAGCGCCAGCATTTCTGCCACGCGGCTGCTGATTTCGCCTTTCGGCAGTTTGTCCTGCTTCAGGCCAAAAGCGATGTTCTGTTCCACCGTCATGTGCGGAAACAGCGCGTACGACTGGAACATCATGTTGATGGGCCGCTGATACGGCGGCACGTGGGACAGATCCTGACCGTCCAGCACAATCTGGCCGCTGCTGGGAATTTCAAAGCCGGCCAGCATCCGCAGCAGCGTGGACTTGCCACAGCCGGAAGCGCCCAGCAGTGCGAAAATTTCGCCTTTGTAAATGGTCAGGCTGACATCATCCACGGCGTGCTGGCCGTCAAACGATTTCGTCAGGTTGCGGATTTCCAGCAGCGGCGTTAACGCCTTAGCCGTTTTATTTTGGGGGCGGGGAATCGCGTCGTTCACTCACATGTCTCCGGCGCTAAGCGGGATAGCGCGGCACAGCCAGCCGCTAAATGACACAACAGAGGCCAGCACCGCGCCTCTGTTGTCGTTTACCGATAAGGGAATCCGTTCAGAACGAATTACTTACCACTTTTTACTTTAGTCCATGCACGGGTACGCGCACGATCCAGTTTCGGATCCTGGACCTTGAGCACAAACAGTTTGGCCATTGCTTCCGGCGTCGGGAAGATACCCGGATTGTTGCGCACATCCGCATTGATCAGCGGCAGCGACGCTTTGTTGCCGTTGGCGTAGTTCATCTTGTTGGAGACGTCGGCAATCACTTTCGGATCCATGATGTAGTTCAGCCACTGATAAGCCGCATCCAGATTTTTCGCGTCTTTTGGAATGGCCATCATGTCGAAGAATGCCAGCGCGCCCTCTTTCGGTACGCTGTAACCGAGATGGACACCGTTGTTGGCTTTCACCGCGCGATCTTTCGCCTGCAGAATATCGCCAGACCAGCCGATGGCGACGCAGATGTTGCCGTTGGCGAGGTCATTGATGTACTGCGAAGAGTGGAAGTAGCGGATATTCGGCCGCAGCTTCAGCAGCAGATCGGTCGCCGCGCCGGTGTAATCTTTCGCGTCAGAGCTGTTCGGATCTTTGCCGAGGTAGTTCAGCACGGTGGCAAAAATCTCTTCTGGCGCATCGAGGAACGAAACGCCGCAGCTCTTCAGTTTTTCCAGGTTTTCCGGCTTCAGCACCAGATCCCAGCTGTTCACCGGCGCATCGGCGCCCAGTGCCGCTTTGACTTTATCGATGTTATAGCCAATACCGGTGGTGCCCCACAGGTAAGGAATGGCGTATTTGTTACCCGGATCGTGCTGGGCCACTTTCGCCATCAGATCGGGATCGAGATTTTTATAGTTAGGCAGCTTGCTCTTATCCAGCTCCTGGAACACACCAGACTGCAGCTGACGTGCGAGGAAGCTCGACGACGGTACCACCACGTCATAGCCGGTGCTGCCAGCCATCAGTTTGCCTTCCAGCACTTCGTTGGAGTCAAACACGTCGTAGACCACTTTGATGCCGGTCTGCTTTTCAAAATTGGGCACGGTGTCGGCCGAAATATAATCGGACCAGTTATAAACGTGCAGCGTTTTATCCTCTGCCTGAGCGCCCACGGCCGCAGCCATCAGCACACCTGCAACCACACCTGGCAACCATTTTTTTGACTGGTTGATCATGTTTTTCTTCCTCCTGAGCGGGTCATCACAACGCTGCATACACGCGATCCGGTCGTTGCGTTGTCTGTTAAATTACAGCCACACAATGAATCAATATTCAGCGGGAGTTTAATAGCAAAAACCTATAGCTGCGCCGTAGTTGCACGTATCAGACAGCCCCGCAAGAATAGCCCCCCTGATTCCTGCGTGCCAGATCCCAGCTTAAAAAACGCCTTTTTGCGATAAGTTATGCATGTTTCTGCTATGCACTCTGGCACTAGCGGCATAAAGCACGACTAATATCTGGCAATAAAGGGCAAAATGCAGAATAAAAAGTGGTGGGCCTGAAATGAAAACTGCCGCAAAAAGCGGCAGTTAGCAGGAGGGGAAAAATCAGTGCAGCATGCTGTGGCTGCTGACGCTCGGCGGACGCTCCTCGTCTTCGCCCATCATCAGCAGATGATTGGCGAACGCTTCCATGATCACCATCGAAATCCCCTCTTCGCTCTGCTTCATGAAGTGGGTGAACTGACCAAAGGTGATGCCGGCGCTTACGCTGATTGACTGGCAGACGATCAGCTTCGGCAGGTTGTCATCCTGTATATCGATAAAGGCTTTCACCGTCAGCGAACTGGCATTGATTTGCGACAGTTCACCAACCAGCGGGATCAGCGCGGTGGGCTTTACTTCTGCCAGCGCCGAGAAGAGGATAACGTTATCCACCAGGTCGATTTTCGCGTCAAACACCCCGTCAAAATTCTGCATATGCGGCAGATGCAAAGCCTGGCAGGCGTCGCATTCGAACCAGGTGATATTTTGTTGATCCAGCCAGCGACGCAGCATGTCGATGTCAGGAACGACCAGTGAATCCATCGTTGTATCCTGTGGGGTGAATAAATAAGCGCCTTAGCTTACGGAAAAACAGTCGCAGATGCCACGAAAACCGCGCAAAAGCGCGGTTCAGCCCCCGGTTTTCGGACGATAACCGGGACAGGCGTGCTGCTCAATCCAGCAGATCATCATGGCGGCAATGTCTAAACCGGTGCTGCCTTCGATGCCCTCCAGCCCCGGAGAAGCATTGACCTCCATCACCAGCGGACCCCGGTTGGCGCGCAGAATATCCACGCCCGCCACGGCTAATCCCAGCGTCGTGGCCGCTTTGACCGCGATCTCGCGCTCCTGATCGGTAATGGTGACGGCGCGGGCGCTGCCGCCACGGTGCAGATTAGAGCGGAAATCGCCCTCTTTCGCTTCCCGCTCAATCGCCGCCACCACTTCGTCACCAATCACCAGGCAGCGGATGTCGCGCCCGCGCGCCTCTTTGATAAATTCCTGCACCAGAATATGCGCATTGAGACCGCGAAACGCATCGATCACGCTCTCTGCCGCCTGGCGGGTTTCCGCCAGCACCACGCCGATCCCCTGCGTCCCCTCCACCAGTTTCACCACCAGCGGCGCGCCGCCGACCATGGCGATCACATCCTGTGTATCATCCGGCGACGAGGCAAAGCCGGTAACCGGCATGTCGATGCCCTCGCGCGCCAGCAGCTGCAGCGAGCGCAGCTTGTCGCGTGCGCGGGTAATGGCCACTGACTCGTTGAGCGGATAGCTGCCGAGCATCTCGAACTGACGCAGCACCGCCGTACCGTAAAAGGTGGTGGCGGTGCCGATGCGCGGGATCACCGCGTCGAAATGGCCGAGCGCCTCACCGCGATAGTGCACCGCCGGCGAGTCGGAGTTGATGTTCATGTAGCAGGAGAGCGGATCGATCATCTGCACCTGATGGCCACGCGCTTCCGCGGCTTCACGCAGGCGTTTACAGGAGTAGAGCGCGCCGTCACGGGTGAGAATGGCCATCTTCATTGCAGCGGTCCCTGTACTTAGCGCGTTGCCCAGCCCTGCTGATGCAGGTAGTCCAGCATAAACGGTCGCGTTTCTTTAATGATCAAACGCTGAATCAGTTCGCTCCAGGTTTCCGAGCGCTGATTGCTGTCGCGCTGCTGATAGTAAGCGGTGATTTGCTGGTCATATTGCGCCAGCACCGCTTTATCCAGCGGCTGGTAGCGGTTTTCATGCACCAGCATCGCCTGCGGCATGCGCGGCTTGACGTCCGGTGACGCGTCGGGATGGCCGATGCAGAAGCCAAACAGCGGCAGCACAAACTTCGGCAGCCCCAGCAGCTCCGTCACCTGCGCGATGCTGTTGCGAATGCCGCCAATAAACACGCCGCCTAAACCGAGCGATTCCGCAGCGACCATGGCGTTCTGCGCCATCAGCGCGGTATCGACACAACCCAGCAGCAGCTGTTCGGCTCGGCCCAGCTGAGCCTCAGGGCAGATTTGCTGGTGGCGGTTGAAGTCGGCGCAGAACACCCAAAACTCCGCTGCGGCGCTGACCCATGGCTGGCCGCCGGTGAGCTGCACCAGCTGCTCGCGCAGGGCGCGGTCGGTGATACGGACAATGGAGGAACACTGTAAAAAACTGGAGGTCGAGGCCGCCTGCGCCGCAGCGATAATCGCGCTGCGCTGGGCGTCATCAATCCCCTGCTCAGTAAAGGCGCGAATGGAACGGTGGCTGCAAAGCAAATCAATAGTCGGCGTCATAATCCTCTCCGGTTACTTCTTTTTGTCGGTGTGATTGAACAACTGCGGTGCCATCGCCTTTGCGGTGCGCCTCATCATCAGCCACGCTGCCGGCAACATCAGCGCAATGCCGAGGAAAAACAGCAGCGTTGCCAGCGGTTTTTTCGCCATGAATGCCGGTGCCGCCAGCCAGTCGTTGACCAGCAGCAGCGCGCCAATCACTGCCAGCACGCCCAGCGCTTCCAGCAGTAGTACGGGTTTGGGCAATGTCGCCAGATTACGCATGGTTCAGGGCTCCTCAGTGTTCATCTGTTTCTGCTGCAGGTGATACCCGAATACTGTAGTACGGCATTGTGACCGGGTATAGACAGCGCGCATTAGAGTAACAGGCAATTTCTGCTTTTCTTAAGCAGGATGGGCGGGCATGATGTGACGCATTATTCACGCTGTGATGTGAGACAAGTCACAAAACAGCAGCGGAAGGAGAGAAGCAATGATTGCAGTGATTTTTGGCCGTTCCAGCTGCCCTTACTGCGTACGAGCAAAAGAGTTAGCCACGAAGTTAACCAGCGAGCGCGACGATTTTAATTATCAGTACGTCGATATCCAGGCGACCGGCATCACCAAAGCCGACCTGGAAGCGCGTGCCGGCAAACCGGTTTCTACCGTGCCGCAGATCTTCCTCGACGACCAGCACATCGGTGGTTACACCGAATTTGCTGCGTGGACCAAAGAAAACCTCGGCATCGAAGCCTGACCTGACGGGCCTGCGGGCCCGTCATCGCTTCACTCAACTGGTGCGCATCGCCAGCATAATGCGCAACAGGCGCACCAGCAGCGCACCGCACCCCGCCCAGAATAGTGCACTCAGGCTCCACGCCGTCACCAGCAGCAGGCTGTGCGTCATCGGCATCACCAGCCACACCCACATCATGCCCAGCAGCGTCCCGCCCAGCGCGATCCACAGCGTGCCGATCAGCGGACTGTCCGGCTGCAGCAGCGCCATCACGATGCCCGGCAGCAGAAACAGCAGCAGTTCCGGCTGCCCACGCACCGCCTGCGTCGCGGCGGCGGACCAAAAATGATGTGCAAAAATAAACACCAGCGTATAAAGCATCACGCCCAGAACCGATGCTGGCCAGCGATTATTGCGCTGCAACATACCTCTCCTCAACTTTGACGTTAACAATATTGAAACTTTTAACTGCCCTGATGCGCTTACGTGGAAATAAAAAGAAACAGCTGAAGGCAGAAGGAATGAAAACTGCTGATAGCTGAGGGTGTTAATTATGATTAGAATGGCGCCGCTTTATGTGGGTCACAGATTAAGAACATTCGGTGACCGGGCCGTGCGCAGCCGTCACAAGATAGCGAAAAAATCCCCTCCCATCAACTCGTTACAGGTAAATAAGAAGTTAAACCGTGAACATTAACGTCGCAGAATTGTTAAGCGGAAATGACGTTCTGTTATTATTTGTCGTATTAGCCCTCGGCCTGTGCCTGGGTAAATTACGCCTTGGCTCCGTACAACTCGGTAATTCTATTGGTGTGCTGGTGGTTTCGCTGATTCTGGGTCAGCAACACTTCGCGATTAATACTGACGCCTTAAGTCTGGGCTTTATGCTGTTTATTTTTTGTGTCGGGGTGGAAGCCGGTCCCAACTTTTTCTCCATCTTTTTCCGCGACGGTAAGAACTATTTCTTTCTGGCGATCGTCATGGTGGTCAGCGCCCTGCTGATTGCGCTGACGCTCGGCAAACTGTTTGGCTGGGATATCGGCCTCACCGCCGGCATGCTGGCCGGCTCGATGACCTCAACGCCGGTGCTGGTGGGCGCAGGCGATACGCTGCGGCAAAGCATCAGCGACACGCAGCTGCTGGGGCGCATGCAGGATAACCTCAGCCTGGGTTACGCCCTTACCTATCTGATTGGGCTGGTCAGCCTGATTTTCGGCGCACGCTACCTGCCGCGCCTGCAGCATCAGGATTTGCCGACCTGCGCCCAGCAAATCGCGCGCGAGCGCGGTCTGGATGCGGACAGCCAGCGTAAAGTGTTCCTGCCGGTAATTCGTGCTTATCGCGTTGGTCCGGAGCTGGTTGAGTGGAGCGGCGGCAAAAACCTGCGCGAGCTGGGGATTCACCGTCAGACCGGCTGCTACATTGAGCGCCTGCGGCGTAACGGCATTCTCGCCAGCCCGGACGGTGATGCCGTGCTGCAGCTCGGCGACGAAATTTCTCTGGTCGGCTATCCGGATGCCCATGCGCGTCTCGACGCCAGTTTCCGTAATGGTAAAGAGGTGTTCGATCGCGATCTGCTCGACATGCGCATCGTCACCGAAGAGATCGTGGTGAAAAACCACAACGCGGTGAATAAACGCCTGAGCCATTTAAAACTGACCGATCACGGCTGCTTCCTGAACCGGGTGATCCGCAGCCAGATTGAGATGCCGATCGACGACAGCATCATGCTCAACAAAGGCGATGTGCTGCAGGTGAGCGGCGAAGCGCGCCGGGTGAAAAGCCTGGCCGATCGCATCGGCTTCATTGCTATTCACAGCCAGATGACCGATCTGCTGGCGTTCTGCGCCTTCTTTATCATCGGCCTGATGATCGGCATGATTACCTTCCAGTTCAGCAACTTCAGCTTTGGCCTGGGCAACGCCGCCGGGCTGCTGTTTGCCGGCATCATGCTCGGCTTCCTGCGCGCCAACCACCCGACGTTCGGCTACATCCCGCAGGGCGCACTGACCATGGTGAAAGAGTTTGGCCTGATGGTGTTTATGGCCGGGGTTGGCCTGAGCGCCGGCAGCGGGCTGCAGCACGGTCTCGGCAGTGCGGGCGCGCTGATGCTGCTGAGCGGCCTGCTGGTGAGTCTGTTACCGGTGGTGATTTGCTATCTGTTCGGCGCTTACGTGCTACGCATGAACCGCGCGCTGCTGTTTGGTGCGATCATGGGCGCGCGCACCTGCGCACCGGCCATGGAGATTATCAGCGATACCGCGCGCAGCAGCATTCCGGCGCTCGGCTATGCCGGCACCTACGCCATTGCCAACGTCTTGCTGACGCTGGCGGGGACGCTGATCGTCATCATCTGGCCGCTTTTGCCTGTTTAAAAATATTTTTACACGCGTCAGAACTAATCGGACGCGATGCAGTCTGAATAAGTGCCACTGCTTTTCTTTGAAATCCCCAAATTGAGGAGCCCGTTAGCCTTCTGCTAGCGGGTTTTTTTATGCCTGCTACGCGCCCCCCTTAAGGTTTCCCTAAGCGTGATTTGCCACCCTGTGACTCTGGTTTCGCTATTTGCAAATATTCATGCAACTTTCATCAAAGTTAAACACTCCAACAACCCGCAGTGAGATTCGGAGCGCGGCTATTTATTCTCTGTCCGCGCGCTTCTACGCTATCAACCTTATTTTGCTGGCAATTCTGGCGCTGGCGTTTCTGTGGTGGTCGCGTAACGAAAGCCTCGACATCGCCATCAGCCAGCGCTGGTTTGATCCGCTCACCCGGCGTTTTCCGTGGCAGCACAACCGCTGGCTGGATCTGATCAACCATCGGCTGATGAAGGATGTGATTATCGCTGGCGCGGTGCTGCTATTACTGCGCGGCCTGCAACAGCGTGACGCCCGGCGTGTGCTGGTGGTCCTGCTGTTTGGTATGGGGCCGCTGGTGGTGGGCATGCTGAAGGCGCACAGCGCGCACTCCTGTCCGTGGGATCTGGCGCTGTTCGGCGGCAATGCCGCGAGCTTTCCGCTGCTGGCGGCGGTGCCGGCTAACAGTGGCCCCGGCCAGTGCTTTCCGGGCGGCCATGCTTCCAGCGGCTTTGCGTTGATGGCGCTGTTTTTTTTGTGGTGGCCGGAGCGTCCACGCCGCGCGCTGCTGGCGCTGGCAGTGGGAATCGCCTGTGGCCTGCTGATGGGCTATGGCCAGGTGATGCGTGGTGCGCACTTTTTCTCCCACAATTTGTGGGCGGGCTGGTGGGTGTGGCTCAGCCAGCTGCTGATTTTTGCCGCAATTTCTTTTTGGGTAAACAAGACGAGGACGAGGAAACGTGATGGAAGCGCTTAACCACACCCTCTTTTTATGGATTAACGCCACGCCGGATTCACCCGCGTGGCTGCTCAGCCTGGCGACCTTTATCGCCAAAGATGTGATTGCGATTGTACCGTTGCTGATTGTCGCCCTGTGGCTATGGGGACCGCGCGATCAGCTGCAGTCGCAGCGCGCGCTGGTGCTGAAAACCGGCATGGCGCTGATTTATGCGCTGAGCATCTCCTGGTGCGTGGGCCAGCTGCTGCCACACCCGCGCCCGTTCGCCATTGGCTTTGGTCACCAGTTCCTGTCACACGCTGCTGATGACTCCTATCCCAGCGATCACGGCACCACGATTTTTACCTTCGCGCTGGCGTTTATTTTCTGGCACCGTCTGTGGTCCGGGGTGGTTTTGCTGGCGATTGGCAGCGCTATTGCCTGGTCACGCGTGTATCTCGGCGTGCACTGGCCGCTGGATATGCTGGGCGGTTTTCTGGTGGGGTTGCTTGGCTGTCTGGCTTCGCATCTGGCGTGGCAGCTGTACGGTCAGCGCATGCTGGCGCTGACGCATCAACTCTACCGCGCCCTGTTCGCGATGCCGATTAAAAAAGGCTGGGTGCGCGGATAAACTCAGCCGGCAGGCGGGTTAGCCACGGGCTGACCCGCCGTCCTGAGATTAACTGAACCACTTACCAAACCAGCCGTTGAATTTCATCATAATGAAATCCCAGATGCGGCCAATAAAGCCGGCTTCTGGTACATCCTCCATCGCCACCAGCGGACGCTGCTCAATGGTTTTGCCATCCAGCTGGAAATCGATAGTGCCCACTACCTGATTCTTTTTCAGCGGCGCTTCCAGCTGCGGTGTGTTGAGGGTAAAGCTGGCCTTGAGATTTTTCATCTGCCCTTTCGGGATAGTGATCGCCGCATCCTTCGCCACGCCGAGGTTGACCTGGCTGTTTTCGCCAAACCACACGCGCTGCTGGGCAAACGGTTTATCCGCTTTAATCGGCGTAACGGTTTCATAGAAACGGAAGCCCCACGTCAGCAGCTTTTCACTCTCGCGAAAGCGAATGGCATCGGTCTGCGCGCCCAGTACCACCGAAATCAGGCGCATATCGCCATCGACCGCTGAAGCAACCAGATTGTTGCCCGCCCCTGAGGTATGCCCGGTTTTGATGCCGTCAACCTTAAGGTTGCTACTCCACAGCAGGCGGTTGCGGTTCATCTGTTTGATATTATTAAAGGTAAATTCTTTTTCGCTGTTCAGCGCATACTCTTCCGGCACATCACCAATCAGGCGCTGGCCGATGATCGCCATGTCGCGTGCGGTGCTGTACTGGCCTTCGGCGTCCAGACCGTGCACCGTCATGAAGTGGGTGTTTTGCAGGCCAAAGGCTTTAACGTAATTGTTCATCAGGCCGATGAAGGCATCCTGACTGCCGGCGACATAATCCGCCAGCGCGATACAGGCATCATTCCCTGACTGAATCACCACGCCCTTATTCAGTTCCGAGACCGGGATGCGATCGCCCGGCTTGAGGAACATCAGCGACGATCCGCGCAGTTTCGGATTGCCGGTGGCCCACGCGTCCTGGCCGATAGTGACCATATCGTTGTTAGTAATTTTGCCGGATTTCAGCGCCTGACCCACTACATAGCTGGTCATCATTTTAGTCAGACTGGCGGGATCGAGACGCTGATCGGCATTGGACTCCGCCAGCACTTTGCCGCTGCTGTAGTCCATCAGAATCCACGCTTTGGCCTCAATCTGCGGTGGCGGAGGTGCCTGCTCGGCCTGAGTGGTGACGGGAACGAAAAGCAATAATAATGAAGTGGCCGCCACTGGCCGCCAGACCGAAGTCAGGGAAGTTTTTCTCATGAGCGTGACCCAATTGTCCTTGTAAAATCACGGATTTGTGCAGGTAAGACATGTCTTACCAAACGCTAACGGTTCACGCCGGTGAAAAAAACCGCCAAACCGTAAAGTTTTTTAGAGTTTGTTAGAGTAACCCTGGCATTAAGGCCGCTGCGCTGCCAGTGCGCGGGCGTCAGGGCAGAGGAAAAATTGCGAGAAATTCCGAATTTTCGCAGAACAGTTAAGCCAGTCACAAAATTCCGCTAACCTGATGCCAGTCAGCCCGAGGAGAATCATGATGGACTTAGCCGTTTTCGATCTGGATGAAACCCTGATTTGTGAAGACAGCACCAGCCTCTGGCTGCGCTGGCTGGTTTCGCAGGGGTTTGCACCGGAAGAGATCATTCGTCAGGAGCAGGCGCTGATGGCGCAATACCACGCCGGCAGCCTGTCGATTGAAGAGTACATGCGCACCACGCTCTCACCGCTCACCGGTATGGCGACCCTCACCGTCGCAGGCTGGGTGCGGCGCTTTATTCATCGCGATATCCTGCCGCGCGTCTTTCCCGCCGCGCGCGAACGCATTCAGTGGCATCAGCAGCGTGGCGACACGGTAATGATTATTACCGCCAGCGGCGATCACCTCGCCGTGCCGATTGCGGAACGGCTGGGCGTACACGGCGCGCTGGCGATTGGCGTGGAAGTGGTCGATGAACGCTACAGCGGTGAGATTTACGGCACCGCCACTTACCGTGAAGGCAAAGTTTCACGACTCAGCGACTGGCGAGCGCTGCAGCAGGATCGACGCTTTGAGCGCACCTGGGCGTACAGCGATTCGATGAACGATCTGCCGCTGCTGTCGCATGCCGATCATGCATGGGTGATTAACCCGGACGCACTGCTGCAGCAGGAAGCGCAGCAGCGCGGCTGGCAGGTGTGTAACTGGGTGCGCTGATTAACCGCGCGCGGCGCTGGCGGCATCCGCCAGCCCGACTTTCAGCAGCTTGCCATTGGCCTCATCGGTCAGCACATACAGATAACCATCCGGTCCCTGACGAACATCGCGGATACGATCGCCACGATCGCCCAGCAGCCGCTGCGCCTCTTCAACCTTCTCGCCGTTAACCCGCAGTCGGATCAGACTTTTATCTTTCAGCGCACCGATAAACAGCGAGTTTTTCCACTGGGGAAAGCGCGCGCTATTGTAAAACGCCATGCCGCTGATCGCCGGCGATTGCTGCCAGTAAAACAGCGGCTGCTCAGTGCCGGCAACGGCGCTGCCCTGCGCTTCCGGCACTTTCTGCCCGCTGTAATCAATGCCGTATGTCGCCAGCGGCCAGCCATAATTTTTGCCCTTTGCCGCCAGGTTCACCTCATCGCCGCCGCGCGGGCCGTGTTCACTCTCCCACATCTGCTGCGTCCACGGATTAAGCGCCAGCCCCTGCGGGTTGCGTACGCCGTAAGACCAGATCTCCGCGCGTGCGCCCTGACGATGGTTAAACGGATTATCCGCCGGCACCTTGCCGTCCTGCGTCAGACGGACAATCTTGCCCGACAGTTTGTCCAGCTGCTGCGCGCTACGGCTGGCAAAGTTATCGCCGAACGCGATGTACAGATAACCCTGGCGATCAAACGCCAGCCGCGTGCCGATGTTAGCACCGCCTGAGAGTTTCGGCGTTTGCTCCAGCACCACCTTAAAATCCTGCAGCTGACGGAGATCTGCGCTGAGCGTGCCGTAACCCACTACGCCGCCCGCGCGGCCGGTGTCATCGGCGGTGGTATAACTGAGCCACACCCGACGGCTTTGCGCGAAGTCCGGCGCCAGCACCACATCCAGCAGACCGCCCTGGCGCCTGGCCCACACGTTGGGTACGCCGCTAATCGGCTGCGATAGCCCCCGGCCCGGCTGCCAGCTGCGCAGCTGTCCGGAACGTTCGGTAATCAGCAGGGTTTGCTGGTCGGGCAGAAACGCCACCGACCACGGATGATCGAGCTTGTCCTGTAACACCTGCACCTGGACATCAGCCGCCAGCGCGGTAAAGGAACCGCTGAGCGCGCCAGCCAGCAGCGCAACACGCCATAAACGCATGGGATTCTCCTTTTCACAGTCTGCCGTTAAGGGTAGTCAGCCAGTAAAAAAGGATGTGCAGGATTTACAAAACATTAAGCCCGGCGCAGTGGCCGGGCTTGTAGCAGGCAGGATTATTCGAAGCAGGTTTCCGGGTTTTCTGACAGTGAAATGAAGGATTCACCGCCTTTGGTCAGGGCAATAATGCCGCCGCTTTCAATATCATAAACCCAGCCGTGCAGGCGCAGCTTGCCTTTACGCAGCGCGACCGAAACGGAAGGATGCGTTTTGATATTGTTGAGCTGGGCAATCACGTTCTCTTTCACCATTTCGTTGAGGCGTTTCTCAACCGATTCGTAGTTGCGCTCTTCCACCACCGCTTTTGCTGCATTGGCGTAGTGCAGCCAGTGGTCAACCGCCGGCATGCTCTCGAGATCGGCGTTGGACGCAATCGCGTTCATCGCACCGCAGTTGGAGTGACCACAAATGATAATTTCGGTTACGCCCAGCGCGACCACCGCATACTCGATGGTTGCTGACACGCCACCCGGCTCCGGACCAAACGGCGGGACGATATTACCGGCGTTACGGATCACAAACAGCTGGCCCGGCTCCGACTGTGTCACCAGCTCTGGCACCAGACGGCTATCCGAACAGGAGATGAATAAAGCTTTAGGATTCTGGTTGGACGCCAGACTCTTGAAAAGATCCTTCCTTTCAGGAAACACATTCTGTTGAAAATTCAGAAAACCTTTGACGATCTCTTGCATTTGTCTGCTCTCACATTATCCACTTCAGCCCCGGCAGAGAAAAACTCACCGCTGGCGCGCTTTAAAATTCTGTAATGTCGATAATAACTTACAATTACCAACCCGATATTTAAGCAAAATCGACCCGCTTGCACAACCCGGATGTCCGCCACCCAGTGACTATTGAGCGTGGGTTACCCTCAGCAAGCATAGCGTTAACATCAATTTTTGCCGCCAATCAGATTCTCACGCAACCTATACATTTTCCCCGTCAACCTCTGTACAATCGCGCTCCTGTCCACCTTAATTATGATGAATTTTTATCCTTATGAGCCATGTCAAAAATCCGCCGCGTGTAG
The DNA here is from genome assembly GCF_059730935.1 of Type-C symbiont of Plautia stali. Lineage (NCBI taxonomy): Bacteria > Pseudomonadati > Pseudomonadota > Gammaproteobacteria > Enterobacterales > Enterobacteriaceae > Type-C symbiont of Plautia stali. Next base: position 2,752,470 of record NZ_AP035923.1, read on the forward strand.
GCTTCGTCTCTCTCGGCTGCCCAAAAAACCTCGTTGACTCTGAACGCATCCTGACGGAGCTGCGGACAGAAGGCTACGACGTGGTGCCACGCTACGATGATGCGGAGATCGTCATCGTTAACACCTGTGGATTTATTGACAGTGCCGTACAGGAATCACTGGAAGCGATTGGTGAAGCGCTGAACGAAAACGGCAAAGTGATCGTCACCGGCTGCCTCGGCGCCAAAGTGGATCAGATTCGCGAAGTGCATCCGAAAGTGCTGGAGATCACCGGCCCGCACAGCTACGAGCAGGTGCTGTCGCACGTGCACACTTACGTGCCAAAACCCGAGCACAACCCGTTCCTCAGCCTGGTGCCGGAACAAGGCGTGAAACTGACGCCGCGCCACTACGCTTACCTGAAAATTTCCGAAGGCTGTAACCATCGCTGCACTTTCTGCATCATCCCGTCAATGCGTGGCGATCTGGACAGCCGTCCGATTGGCGCGGTACTTGATGAAGCTAAACGTCTGGTGGAAGCCGGCGTAAAAGAGCTGCTGGTGATCTCGCAGGACACCTCCGCGTACGGCGTCGATGTTAAACACCGCACCGGTTTCTGGAACGGTTCGCCGGTGAAAACCAGCATGGTCAGCCTGTGTGAGCAGCTGGCGAAACTCGGCGTCTGGGTGCGTCTGCACTACGTTTATCCGTATCCGCACGTGGATGACGTGATCCCGCTGATGGCCGAAGGCAAAATCCTGCCTTACCTCGATATTCCACTGCAGCACGCCAGTCCGCGCATCCTGAAGCTGATGAAGCGTCCGGGCGCGGTTGAGCGCACGCTGGAGCGCATCAAACGCTGGCGTGAAATCTGTCCGGAGCTGACGCTGCGTTCCACCTTCATTGTGGGTTTCCCGGGCGAAACCGAAGAAGATTTCCAGATGCTGCTCGACTTCCTGCGTGAAGCGCGCCTCGATCGCGTTGGCTGCTTCCAGTACAGCCCGGTTGAAGGCGCCACGGCTAACCAGCTGCCGGATCAGGTACCGGACGACGTCAAGCAGGCGCGTTTTGATCGCTTCATGCAGCTGCAGCAGCAGATCTCCGCAGAGCGTCTGCAGGAGAAAATCGGTCGCGAGATTCTGGTGATCATCGATGAAGTGGACGAAGAAGGCGCGGTCGGCCGCAGCATGGCCGACGCCCCGGAAATCGACGGTGCGGTGTACCTGAATGGCGATCGCCAGGTGAAGGTCGGCGAGGTGGTGCGGGTCAAAGTCGAACACGCCGACGAATACGACCTGTGGGGCACGCGCGTTTAACCGTACTTTTGCTGGTGCGCTTTTTTGCGCGCCAGATAATCGTTATCGGCGCGCAGCCGGTCCCAGCATGCTTTGAATACGGCCGCCGCAGCGGCCTTTTCTTTCTCTACCGTACGCGGCAGCTCTTTGCCGTCGGCATCGTATTTCCGTCCGCCCTGATGATTGCTGTAGCGGCGCGCGCGGGTGTAGCCCATCTGAATAAATTTGCGCGCCATATCCATACCGACAAAATCATCCTGCGCGCGATACGCCTCGAACAGCTGCATGATTTTTTCTGATGACTGCTGCGCCAGCTCGACGGTGCGAAAGCGCCAGTGCGGCAGAATTTCGCTTTTATAAGGTTCCACCATCAGCACCCCCTGCTCGCCGCGCCCGACCTGATACAGCTCCGGATGCTGACGGAAGTCGAGCTGTTTAAAATCCTGCTGGTAATTGAAGGGTTTCATCCCCAGGCCTCCTGTCCGTAACCATTACTGCGGTGAATTATTTCGCTGCTGCACTTTAGTGATGCTTTTTTCCACCGATAACATAACTACCGGCTCATTTGCTAAGAGATGCTCACATGTTCAACAAGATGAAAATTGTGACCGCCATTGTGGTTATTCTGGTGGTATTCACAGCCATGCAGGCCATATCCGGCTCGCTCTTTTTCTCCTCGCTGCGCGCGGGACAACATAATTTCACCGCCAGCAATCAGTTGTCTCATCAGCAGCGCGAGCTGGGCGACGGCTGGCAAACGCTGGTGAAAACCCGCGTCACCATCAACCGCGTGGCGATCCGTATTCTGAAAAATCAGACCGACGAGCAGTCGCTGGCGGCGATCAACAAGCTGCTGCTGGCAGCCGGTGCCTCGCTGGAAGCGGCGCAGCAGCACTTCAATCAGTATAGAAGCTATCCGCGCATCGACGGCCAGAGTGCGTCGACCGCCGATCTGATTGACAATAAATTCAAAGCGTTTGCCGCGCTGCTGCAGCAGTCCACCGTGTTTCTGAAAGCCAATAACTACGCGGCCTACGGCAATCTCGATGCGCAGCAGGCGCAGGATGAACTGGAACAGGCTTATCAGCAGTGGCGCGATGAAAACATGCAGCTGATCAATCAGCGCAGCCTGCAAAATGACAGCAACTATAAGCAGGTGCTAATCATGATTGCCGTCATCGCGCTGGTGGTGGTGCTGATGGTGGCGGCGGTATGGACGCTGGTACGCCGCGTGCTGCTGGCACCGATGCAGCAGGTGCAGCAGCAGATCGAGCGATTTGCCGAAGGCGATTTGTCAGCCAGCCTGCAGGTGGCAGGCCGCAGTGAAATGGCGGCCATTGCCGCCAGCCTGAATCATATGCAGCAGGCGCTGCTTGGTACCATTAATAACGTGCGCGACAGCGCGGATGCCATTTTTGGCAGCGCCAGCGCCATCGCCAACGGTAATAACGATCTCTCGGCGCGGACCGAACAGCAGGCTGCCTCACTGGAAGAGACCGCCGCCAGTATGGAACAACTGACCGCGACCGTGAAGCAGAATGCTGACAACGCGCGTCAGGCTACGCAGCTGGCGAAAACCGCGTCGGATACCGCCGATAAAGGCGGTAACGTGGTGGAAGGCGTGGTGAAAACCATGCGCGACATTGCGGACAGCTCGAAGAAAATCGCCGACATTACCAGCGTCATCGACGGTATCGCTTTCCAGACCAACATTCTGGCGCTTAACGCCGCGGTAGAAGCGGCGCGTGCCGGTGAGCAGGGGCGCGGCTTTGCGGTGGTAGCGGGCGAAGTGCGCAACCTGGCCCAGCGCAGCGCGCAGGCGGCGAAAGAGATCAAACTGCTGATTGAAAACTCCGTGCAGCGCGTGGACCTCGGTTCGCAGCAGGTCAGCAGCGCTGGCGATACCATGCAGGAGATTGTCAGCGCGGTGACGCGCGTCACCGATATCATGGGCGAGATTGCCTCGGCCTCCGATGAGCAGAGCCGCGGTATCGACCAGATTGGCCAGGCGGTGAATGAGATGGATCGCGTGACGCAGCAGAACGCCACGCTGGTGCAGGAATCGGCCAGCGCCTCGGCATCGCTGGAGCAGCAGGCCAGCCGGCTGTCATCAGCGGTGGCACGGTTCAACACTGGCGCACGCCCGACCGCTGCGGTAACCGAGCGGGTGGTGAAACCGGTGCTGCCCGCCCCGACCCGCGCCCTGCCCGCGGCGGTGAGCCACGGTAACGATAACTGGGAAACGTTTTGATGCGCTGAAGTGTTAATAAAATCAATGACCTGAATAAGGGTCATGCGCCAGGCATTGCACTTATCGTAGCGGCGCAATTTATTGCGCGATGAATCGCACCGCTACAACTGCAATGCGGTGTTCACCCTCAGCTCTTCAGTTTCGGGTCCAGCGCGTCGCGCAGACCGTCGCCCAGCAGGTTGAACGCCAGCACGGTGAGAAAAATCGCCAGGCTGGGGAAGATCGCCACGTGCGGTGCAATCACCATATCGGCGCGCGCTTCGTTGAGCATCGCGCCCCACTCCGGCGTCGGCGGCTGTGCGCCCAGGCCGAGAAAGGACAGGCTGGCGGCGGTGATGATCGAAGTACCGATACGCATGGTGAAATAGACCACAATCGACGACACCGTACCGGGCAAAATGTGACGCATGATAATAGTCCAGTCGGAGGCACCAATACTGCGCGCCGACTCGATATAGGTCTGATGTTTCAGCACCAGCGTATTGCCACGCACCAGACGGGCAAATGCCGGAATACTGAAAATCGCCACTGCCACAATCACGTTGCTCATGCCGCTGCCCATGATCGCCACCACCGCGATCGCCAGCAGGATGCCGGGAAACGCAAACAACACATCGCAGATGCGCATGGTGATGCGATCCCACCAGCCTTCGTAATAGCCCGCCAGCAGCCCCAGCACGGTGCCGATCACCGTGCCAATCGCCACCGAGAAGAAGCCGGCGATCAGCGAAATGCGCGTCCCGACCAGCACCCGGCTAAAGATATCGCGCCCAAGGGAATCGACGCCAAACAGATGCATCCACGACGGACCTTCGTTGAGCCGGTCGTAGTCAAAATAGTTTTCGGCATCAAACGGGGCGATCCACGGGGCGATAAACGCCACCACAATCAGCAGCAGCACAAATGCGCCCGCCAGCAGCGCCACATGCTGACGGCGAAAGCGCCGCCAGAATTCACGCCACGGCGTGCGAACCCGGTTTTCCGTCATCAGCGGCAGGGATTTCAGTGCCGCCTCGCGTCGCCAGTTCTTCAATTGCGACTCCTTACCTGTAGCGAATAGCCGGGTTGATCGCCGCGTAAAGCATATCGACGATCAGGTTAATCAGAATGAACTCCAGCGAGAACAGCAGCACCTCGGCCTGAATCACCGGGTAATCGCGCATCTCCACCGAATCCACCAGCAGACGGCCCAGTCCGGGCCAGTTAAACACCACTTCCACCACAATCGAGCCACCGAGCAGAAAGCCGAACTGCAGCCCCATCATGGTGACCACCGGAATCATGGCATTGCGCAGCCCGTGTTTGACCACCACCAGCGATTCGCGCACCCCTTTGGCCCGCGCGGTGCGCATATAATCTTCCTGCATCACCTCAACGAACGAAGCGCGGGTAAAGCGCGCCATCACCGCGGCCACGGCGGCACCGAGCGTAATCGACGGCAGAATGTAGTGCTGCCAGCTGTCGGCGCCCACCGTTGGCAACCAGCCGAGCTCGACCGAAAAGACCTGCATCAGCAGCATACCCAGCGCAAACGCCGGAAAGGAGATGCCGGAAACCGCCAGCGTCATGCCGATGCGGTCCGGCCAGCGATTGCGCCATACCGCCGAAACGATGCCGATCGCCATGCCAAACACCACCGCCCACACCATGCTGCTCAGCGTCAGCCACAGAGTAGGAAAAAAGCGCGCGGCAATTTCGGCAGAGACCGGCCGCTTTGACACCATCGACTGACCAAAATCACCCTGCAAAGCATTGAGGATAAAGTGCCAGAACTGCTGAATCAGCGGCTGATCGAGTCCCAGCTCCTGACGCACCAGCGCCACCACTGAGGCATCCGCTTCCGGTCCGGCAATCAGGCGCGCCGGGTCTCCCGGCAGCAGATGCACGAACAGGAACACCAGCACTGCGACAATCAGCAGCGTGGGAATCAGCCCGAGCAGGCGTTTAAGAAAATAGTTGAGCATGCGAAATCCCGCGCAGCATCGGCCAGCCCCGTAAGGCTGGCCGCGTCTGTTACTTCAGATCCGCCTCATCAAAATTGAATGAGGTATCGGGCATGACGTAAAAACCGGTCAGGTTTTTATTGTTCGCAGACAGCAGCTGCTCCACCACCAGCGGAATCCACGGGTGATCGTTCCAGATGCGGTCCTGCGCGTCTTTATACAGTCTGGCTTTCTGGTCGCGATCGGTGGTCTTCAGCGCATCCGCCAGGTCTTTATCCACCTGCGGGTTGCTGTAGAACGCGGTGTTGAAGATCGCCGGTGGCCACGAGCTGGTGGCGAACAGCGGCGTCAGCGCCCAGTCGGCTTCGCCGGTGGAGGCTGACCAGCCGGTGTAGAACATGCGCACCCCGCTCTCTTTCTGCCCTTTACTCTCTACTTCCGCCGCGCGCTGGCCGGCATCCATCGCCGTGACTTTTACCTTCACGCCTACCTGCGCCAGCTGCTGCTGGGTGAACTGCAGCACTTTCTGCGCGGTGCTGTGGTTATGCGATGACCACAGCGTGGTTTCAAAACCATTCGGGTAGCCCGCTTCCTTCAGCAACTCGCGCGCTTTGGCCGGATCGTATTTGATGGCCGGATAGCTCTGGGCAAAATCAATGCGCGGCGGCACGATGCCGGTGGCTGGCGTGGCGTAACCGGCAAAGGCCACTTTCGCCAGCGCCTGGCGATTGATGGCGTACTCCAGCGCTTCACGCACTTTCGGGTTATCGAACGGCTTTTGCGTCACGTTGAGGCTGATGTAACGCTGCATGATCGATGGTGTGGTCACCACATCCAGCTTGCTATTGCCCTGCAACAGTTTGGCCTGCTCTAACGGCACCGGGAAGGCAAAGCTGGCCTCGCCGGTTTGCAGCATCGCCGCGCGGGTGTTGTTATCCACCACCGGACGCCAGGTAATGCTGTCGAGTTTTGGATAGCCCGGTTTCCAGTAGCCCGACCACTTTTTCACTTTGACAAAATCGGTCTGGTTCCAGGTGTCAAAGGTATAAGGTCCGGTGCCTACCGGATGGAAACCGATGTCCTTGCCATATTTTTTCAGCGCGGTTGGCGAGATCATCACCGCAGCCGGGTGTGCCAGATTGTTGATAAACGCTGAGAACGGCTGCTTCAGGGTAATTTTCACCGTGGACGGATCGACTACTTCGGTGGTGGCGACATATTTAAACAGGTTATAGCGCTTGAGATGATTTTCCGGATTGCTGGCGCGGTCGAGGTTGACCTTCACCGCTTCGGCATTGAAATCCGTGCCATCCTGGAATTTCACACCCGGACGCAGCTTGATGGTGTAAGTCAAACCATCGCTGCTGGCCTGGTAGCTGTCCGCCAGCACGTTGACCAGCTTCATGTCTTTATCGAAGCCGAACAGGCCCTGATAGAAAGACTTGGCCACCGCCTGCGACAGCGTGTCGTTGGCGTCGTACGGATCCAGCGTGGTGAAGGTCGACGCCACGGCAATCACCGCATCTTTGGCCGCCCAGGCGGGCAGCGCCAGCGCCGAACTCAACAACCCGGCAGTGATAACCCCTTTTCGCATGATATGGTGCATCGTTATCGTTCTCCTGTAGTCCCTGTCTTGCGCGCCCTGCGCGGAGGGCGCGGTTGGTTGCTGCTCAGGCGCCGCTAATGGCATGGCGGGCGACAAAATGGCCCGGTGCCACTTCCAGTAACGGTGCCACTTCCGGCTCATCACCCAGCGGGCGAATCGGGCTGGGGATCTCATCCACCATCAGCGCCCGCTCGCGGTGCCGATGCGCCGGATCAGCCACCGGCACCGCGGCCATCAGTTTTCTGGTATAAGGATGGCGCGGCTGTTCGAACACCGCCTGACGCGGTCCCATCTCCACAATCTGTCCGAGATACATCACCGCCACGCGATGGCTGATGCGCTCCACCACCGCCATGTCGTGCGAAATAAACAGGAAGGCGATGCCAAATTCACGCTGTAAATCCAGCATCAGATTGATGATCTGCGCCTGAATCGACACATCCAGCGCGGAGACGGATTCGTCGGCGATCACCACTTTAGGATTGAGCGCCAGCGCGCGTGCGATGCAGATACGCTGGCGCTGACCGCCAGAAAATTCGTGCGGGTAGCGCTGCGCGTGTTCGGGTAGCAGACCAACGCGTTCCAGCAGCCAGGCGACGCGTTTCTCTGCCTGCGCGCGCCCCATGCTGCGATGCACCAGCAGCGGCTCCATAATTGAAAAGCCGACGGTAAGGCGCGGATCGAGCGACGCATACGGATCCTGAAAGATAAACTGAATATCGCGGCGCAGCGTGGCCAGCGCCCTGCCCTGCAGTGCATCAATGCGCTGGCCGTCAAAGGTGATGCTGCCGCCCTGGCTGGCGACCAGCCGCAGCAGCGAGCGTCCGGTGGTGGATTTGCCGCAGCCGGACTCGCCCACCAGCGCGAGGGTTTCGCCTGCATAAAGATCGAAACTGACTTTTTCCACCGCGTGGACGCGACGCTTAACCCGATTGAGCAGCCCGCCGCGAATATCAAAGCGCGTAACCAGATCGCGCACCTGTAAAATCGGCGGACGATCGTGACGCACGGTATCCTGCGGCGTGCTGGCTTCTTCGCGGCCGTTGGTATGCAGCAGCGGAAACTTCGCCGGCAGCGGCTGGCCACTCATCGCCCCGAGCTTTGGCACGGCCGCCAGCAGCGCGCGGGTATACGGCTGCTGCGGCGCATCGAACAACTGCTGCACCGGCGCGCGCTCAACCACATCGCCGCGATACATCACCTGCACGCGATCGGCCATCTCCGCCACCACGCCCATATCGTGCGTGATAAAGATGACGCCCATCTGCATCTCTTTTTGCAGCACGCGAATCAGCTGCAGAATCTGCGCCTGGATGGTGACGTCCAGCGCGGTGGTCGGCTCATCGGCAATCAGCAGCGCCGGCTTGCACGACAGCGCCATGGCGATCATCACGCGCTGGCGCATACCGCCAGAGAGCTGATGCGGATAGCGCGACAGCACATTGTGCGCTTCCGGAATGCGCACCAGGTCCAGCATGCGTCGCGCTTCGGCCTGCGCCTGCTGGTTACTTTTCCCCTGATGCAAACGAATAGATTCGGCGATCTGTTCACCGACGGTGAATACCGGGTTGAGCGACGTCATCGGCTCCTGAAAGATCATCGCCATGTCCGCACCGCGCACCCGGCGCATCTGGCTGGCGGACGCCCGCATCACATCCAGCACCTCGCCGTTGCGCCGTCGCAGCAGGATTTCACCGCTGACCGCGCCGCCGGCCTGTGCAATCAGACGCATCAGCGCCAGCGACGTCACCGATTTGCCCGAGCCCGATTCGCCCACCAGCGCCAGCGTTTCTCCGCGGTGCAGATCGAGCGAAAGCTGCCGCACGGCGTCCGTCACGCGCCCTTCATGCTCAAAGCGCACACAGAGATCGCGTACCGCCAGCACCTGCTGCGGCGCAAACTGCTGCTGTAGATCCGTCATGCCTGCTCCTTAGCTGTCGCGGTAAATCGCTACCTCAACCTCGCCGCCCACATAAGCGAATCCGCGGTACATGCCTTCGCTGTTAAACGGCAGCGCCACGTTGCCGTGGGCATCAACGGCTATCAGCCCGCCGCTACCCTCCAGCTCCTGCACTTTGTCATGAATCACGCTGGCGGTGGCCTGTTGCAGCGAACGACCGCCATATTCCATCTGCGCTGAGACATCGTAAGCCGCCAGCGTACGAATAAACACTTCGCCGGTACCGGTACAGGAGACTGCCACGGTGGCGTTGTTGGCATAGCAGCCGGCGCCCGCCAGCGGTGAATCGCCGACGCGGCCCGCCTGCTTGTTGGTCATGCCGCCGGTCGAGGTGGCGGCCGCCAGATTACCCTGCAAATCGAGCGCCACCGCGCCCACGGTGCCAAATTTGCGATCCGGGTCCAGCGGATCGCTCTCCTGCGCCGCGCCATCATGATCCAGCAGCATTTGTTCGCTGCCCAGCGCGCGCTGCAGCTGCTCCCAGCGTTCTGGCGTCGAGAAGAAATCAGGCTCGACCGGCGTCAGCCCCTGTTGCGCGGCAAAGGCTTCCGCCCCGCTGCCAATAAAGAGCACGTGCGGACTGGCTTCCAGCACTTTACGCGCGGCAAGAATCGGATTGCGGATACGGCTGACGCCAGCGACGGCGCCGATATCCAGCGTACGGCCATCCATCAGGCTGGCATCCAGTTCATGGGTGCCCTGATGGGTGAACACGGCCCCTCTGCCGGCATTGAACAGCGGGCACTCTTCCAGCAGCCGCACCGCTTCGGTCACGGCATCCAGCGCGCTACCGCCGCTGGCCAGAATCTGCTGGCCGGCGCTGACAATCGCGGCCAGTTGCTGACGATAGTGCTGCTCTTTTTCGGCGCTCATTGCCGCACGCGTAATCGCGCCGGCGCCGCCGTGAATTGCGATAACTGCTTTAGCCATAACCGTTACCCTGTCAAGGAATCAGAGCCAAAAACACTGATTTAGAATGGTTTTCATCTTTTTTTGGCAATTTTCGACTATAGAAAGCCCCTCCCTGCTTGTAAAGCAGAAAGTGTATCAGCGGTCATAACCTTTTAATGTGGATTATGCTTTTTTGTGAATTAAGGGAGAGAACGCACCAGCTTTAATATTATGGCTGGCGCGCTTACGTCTGGCACCGGCAAGGCAGTGAACAACCTCTTCGCCCTTACTTTTTGTGTGGCTTCAGTGCCGGTTAAAAATCGGGTAAGTTAAAGGCCCATTCATGAAAAGGAATATTCAGTGGAAGATGAAAAAGGGCTAAGGATTGCACTCTCCCCGGTGCAGCTGGCAGCCGTCCTTTCAGATCGCAGCGTCAGCGAGGGTGAAACGACCAGCAACCGCATTTTCGGAGGGCTCGGGCTCGCTGGCGGAGTGATTGAGCTTTTTGGTGCTGGCGCACTGTGCGTCGTGCCTGAGCCCACCATGCTGACCAAAGCTGGCTGCGTCTTTGTCGGCACTCACAGTCTCGACACGCTTCAGGCCAGCCTGCGCCAGGTATGGACTGGCAGACAGGTCGCTACCGACACGTTTAATTCGGCCGTGGCACTCGCAGAATCGCTCGGCGCTGACCGTCAGACCGCCATGAATGTCGGCCTGACGGTAGATATCGCCATTCCGATGGCATTTGCCTTTGCAGCCGGAGCAGAGCGCGTCATCGCGGTGCGTGCCGGGCGGGTCAAAATCGCCGAGCATGAGTCGCTCTCAGGGCGAGCACCCGGTGGGCACACGATTGAGCGACATATCGGCAAAACGCCGGATGAGCTGCGGGAGAGGCTTCGTAACCGGCCTCGTCTCGATGAAGCCAGTAGCTTTAAGTCTCTGAGCGAGGCGGAAGCACTGATCAGTAAGGTGCTGGCAGATAATAAGCATCAAATTCAGATGTGGGTGAAAAATATCCCTCCAGGCTTGCAAGCCCGTATGCGCCTGAGTCGGCGTTTTTCACATCCGGTTTGTATAGTCGTGAGTAAAGGGCGTGAAGAGGTTGAGACCTGCTACGCCGTTCGCGTCATACTGGATTTTAAGCCCTACAACGGCAAACCTTACTTTATCATTACCGCTTTCCCGGAGTTATGATGGACCGTATCAGTATCAGTGAACTGGATAATTTTATTGGCATCTGGTTTGGGCAGGATTATGACCTGTTTGAACCGGGTGATGAGATCGAGCCCAAAATCGAGGCGTATATCAGAGAAGCGCATAAAGGAAACCTGCACGCCATGCTGGCAGACATCGAGCTGTTTCTGGCAGAGTGCGATGATGTCGAATCTGATTTCCGTGACCGCTATAAAAGAGAGTTTGTTCCGGCCAACTGGGATACCACTGCGGGCGCGTTTCTGTCACTGGTGCATAAGAAAGTATCTGCCGCACTCACATCATAACGTCAGCACGGTTGTTAACATGATACTCACTTTCAGTCTGAACAAAGCATGTTCGCCGGCGGATTCGTCACCGCGCACTAATTTCCATTCCCTTTGATCTCGCATGTGACTCAGCCGACAACAGCCACCATAATAGGCAGCATTCGCCTTTAACCCGACAGAGATGGACATGGAACCTTTTACCGCCGGACTGATTTCCCTTGAAGACGCGCAGCAGAAAATGCTGCAGCAGTTGCAACCGATTAGCGATTGCCTGAGTGTCGCGCTGGCCGATGCCGCCGGGCGCATTACCGCGAAGCCGGTGATTTCGCCGCTGGACGTGCCGCCGTTCGATAACTCCGCGATGGACGGCTACGCGCTGCGCCTGAGCGACCTGTCCGCTGACCGCGTGCTGCCGGTAGCGGGCAAAGCGTTTGCCGGCGCCCCGTTTAATGGCGAGTGGCCAGCCGGCAGCGTGATTCGCATCATGACCGGCGCACCAGTCCCGGCCGGCTGCGACGCCGTGGTGATGCAGGAGCAAACCGAACCGCGTGACGGCGGCATTGTTATCACCGCGCCAGTGCGTGCCGGGCAAAATATTCGCCGCATCGGGGAGGATATTCAGGCCGGTAAGCAGGTACTGGATGCCGGCGTGCGGCTCGGTGCGGCAGAGCTGCCGCTGCTGGCGTCGCTGGGTATTGCGGAGGTCAGCGTGCTGCGTAAGCTGCGCGTGGCCATTTTCTCCACCGGTGACGAACTGCAGGCGGTGGGCCAGCCGCTGGCTGAGGGCCAGATTTATGACACCAACCGCTTCACCGTGGCGCTGATGCTGCGCAAACTTGGCTGCGAGGTGATCGACCTTGGCGTGATCGCTGATGATCCCGCGAAGCTGCGCCAGGCCTTCAGCGAAGCCGATCGCCAGGCCGATGTGGTGATCAGCACCGGCGGCGTGTCAGTGGGCGAGGCGGATTTCACCAAAGCGATGCTCGAAGAGCTGGGCGCGATTACCTTCTGGAAGCTGGCAATCAAGCCCGGCAAGCCGTTTGCCTTTGGCCGTCTGGCCAACAGCTGGTTCTGCGGGTTGCCGGGCAATCCGGTGTCGGCGGCCGTAACCTTCTATCAGCTGGTGCAGCCGCTGCTGGCCACGCTGACCGGCCAGACCACGCGCATCATGCCGCTGCGCCAGCGCGCGCGCGCAACGCAGCGTCTGAAGAAAGCGCCGGGCCGGCTCGATTTTCAGCGCGGCATCCTCAGTCGCGGCGATGATGGCGTACTGGAAGTGCGCAGCACCGGTGCGCAGGGCTCGCATGTGTTCAGTTCCTTTGCGCTGGCCGACTGCTTTATTGTGCTGGAGCGCGATCGCGGTGACGTTGAGCCGGGCGAATGGGTTGATGTCGAGGCCTTCAACAGCCTGCTGGAGGGCTAATGCACACAGAGCTGAGCGATGAAGAGATGCTGCGCTACAACCGGCAGATTGTGCTGCGCGGCTTCGATTTCGACGGCCAGGAACGGCTAAAAGCCTCACGGGTGCTTATCGTTGGCCTGGGCGGACTGGGCTGTGCCGCCGCGCCCTATCTTGCCGCCGCCGGCGTCGGTCATCTGACGCTGCTGGATTTCGATCGCGTCAGCCTGAGTAATCTGCAGCGCCAGATTCTGCATAGCGATGAGCGCATCGGCATGGCAAAAGTCGCCTCGGCCCGTCAACAGCTGGCGGCGCTCAATCCACACTGCACGCTGGAGCCGATCGATGCGCAGCTGGATGAAGCCGCGCTCGGCGAACTGATCGCGCGTCACGATGCGGTGCTGGACTGCAGCGACAATGTCACCACGCGCGAACAGGTGAACCGCGGATGTTTTCAGCATCGGGTGCCGCTGATCTCCGGCGCCGCCATTCGTATGGAAGGCCAGCTCAGCGTATTTACCTGGCAGCCCGGCGAGCCCTGCTATCGCTGCATCAGCCGCCTGTTCGGCGAGCAGACGCTGAGCTGTGTCGAAGCCGGCGTAATGGCTCCGCTTGTCGGCGTGGTAGGTGCGATGCAGGCGATGGAAACGCTGAAGGTGCTGAGCGCCTTTGGCCAGCCGGCCAGCGCGCGACTGCTGATGTACGATGCGATGAGCGCCGAGTTTCGCAGCCTGAAAGTGGCGCAGGATGCGCAGTGTGAAGTGTGTGGCCAGCGTGAGGAATAACGTCAGGGCGTGACATAAGCGTCAGGTATTGCTGAGCGGCGCAATTTATCAGGCGATAAGTTGCGCCGCTGATGAGGGCGGCTGCTAAACGGCTACGCCGTTAGACGATGCCCTGGCTGCGCAGGTAATCTTCGTAGTTGCCGGTGAAGTCAACGATGCGATCGCCTTTCATCTCGATGACGCGCGTCGCCAGCGAGCTGACGAACTCACGGTCGTGCGAGACGAAAATCAGCGTGCCTTCGTACATCTCCAGCGCCATGTTCAGTGACTCGATCGACTCCATATCCAGGTGGTTGGTCGGTTCGTCCATCACCAGGATGTTTGGCTTCTGCATCATCAGCTTGCCAAACAGCATGCGGCCCTTCTCACCACCGGACAGCACTTTTGCTGGCTTCTTGATGTCGTCGTGGCTGAACAGCAGACGACCAAGAATACTGCGCACCGCCTGCTCGTCGTCGCCTTCCTGCTTCCACTGGCTCATCCAGTCGAACACGCTCAGGTCGTCAGCAAAATCTTCGGCGTGATCCTGCGCGTAGTAACCAATGCGCGCATTCTCCGACCATTTCACCGTGCCGCTATCCGGCTGCAGTTCGCCAACCAGTGTTTTCAGCAGCGTGGATTTACCAATACCGTTGGCGCCGAGGATGGCCAGTTTCTCACCCACTTCCAGCAGCAGGTTAAGATTTTTAAACAGCGGGCCGTTATCAAATCCTTTGGTCAGCGCTTCCACTTCCAGCGCATTACGGAACAGCTTTTTATCCTGCTCGAAACGAATATAAGGGTTCTGACGGCTGGAGGCTTTTACCTCATCCAGTTTGATTTTATCAATCTGCTTCGCGCGCGAGGTGGCCTGACGCGATTTTGAGGCGTTGGCGCTAAAGCGGCTAACGAAGGATTGCAGATCGGCAATTTGTGCTTTCTTCTTGGCGTTATCCGCTAATAAACGCTCGCGCGCCTGGGTCGCCGCCGTCATATATTCGTCATAATTGCCGGGATAAACGCGCAGCTCACCGTAATCCAGATCCGCCATGTGCGTACACACCATATTCAGGAAGTGACGGTCATGCGAAATGATGATCATGGTACTGTCACGTTCGTTAAGCACCTGCTCCAGCCAGCGAATGGTGTCAATATCCAGGTTGTTGGTCGGTTCGTCGAGTAACAAAATATCCGGGTTAGCAAATAATGCCTGCGCCAGCAGCACACGCAATTTCCAGCCTGGGGCAATTTCACTCATCGGACCGTAATGCTGCTCCACCGGAATGCCCACGCCGAGTAATAATTCTCCGGCGCGTGATTCGGCACTGTAACCGTCCATTTCACCGTAGGCGACCTCAAGGTCGGCGACTTTATAGCCTTCCTCTTCGCTCATTTCCGGCAATGCATATATGCGATCGCGCTCCTGCTTCACCGCCCACAATTCCTGGTGCCCCATAATCACGGTATCCAGCACGCTATATTGCTCGAAAGCAAACTGATCCTGGCGAAGCTTACCGATGCGCTCATTAGGGTCGAGGGAAACATTTCCGTTAGTCGGAACCAGGTCGCCGCCCAGTATTTTCATGAAGGTCGATTTACCGCTGCCGTTCGCACCGATTAAACCGTAACGATTACCGCCGCCAAATTTAACGGAGATATTCTCAAACAGTGGCTTACTGCCGAACTGCATAGTGATATTGCTGGAAACTAACACGGCATTGACCTTTGTTACGCAGTGGAGGAAAAAACAGCGGGCATTATGCCAGAAGCGGCCTGGATGAGCTACCTCTGCACCCGGATACGCAGAGGCAAGGCGGAGAACACCTTGTTGCCAGAGGTAAAATAATTGCGACCGTGCCGGACAGGTTATCCACGGCGCGGGAAGTGAACCGCCGCCCGTGCCCGGAGCGAGGCCAATAAAAAAGCCGGAGACGCTGACGCCTCCGGCTCCCGCTTACAAGGATTGTGCAGATTATTTGATCAGGAAGCTGTCGAGGCTTTTACCTGCATCCAGCGCTTTTTTAATCGCAGCTGGGGTACGGCCCTGACCGGTCCATGATTTCTCTTCACCGTTTTCGTCGGTGTAAGAATATTTCGCCGGACGCGGCGCACGCTTGGCGCGTTTTTTACCGGTTTCCAGTGCACCCAGTAATTCGTTCGGGTCGATACCGTCTGCCAGCAGCATTTCACGGTATTTAGACAGCTTCTCTTCTTTTTCGCGATTCTGCGCTTCTTCCGCTTCAACTTCGTCGCGGCGCTCAGTCACCACGACGGTTAATTTTTCCAGAATTTCTTCCAGATCGCTCAGTGGCAGTTCACGAGCCTGTGCACGTAATGTGCGAATGTTGTTCAGAACTTTAAATGCGTCACTCATCACAATGTCCTTGCTTAAGGGGGTTAAATAAACTGTAGTGGCAAGATTACCCAATTCAAATAAAAAAATAAATTAATTTTGCAGACCGGATTAATCCGAATGGATTAGCATATTCCTGGCAGGCGCGTTTAAACCCAATGTGCGGCGTGAATTAACGGTGAATTAACATCAGCGGTTCAGTACCACCGGCTGGAACTGGAATCGATTTCATTGCTTATTCACGCGTAGGAAACAAGCGTTTAGCGCTTATTGTGCGCTGAGGCAGTAGTCAGCATAAAGGTAAAAAAACATTAATAGTGTAAGTAAAATCCTTTTTAACGCGGATGGCATTGGCGTCACAGATGCGAGCAATATCTCATTTTGCCATTAAATAAATAAAAAAAGGCCGGTTGTTAACCGGCCATCATGCAAAAATCGTATGTCTGTGGTTATCCGCTTTTCTTCACTGCCGGTCGCAATAGCTGGGGCGCCGGCGCATCAGACAGCCGGTCGTGCAAATAATGTTCAATCTGCTCCAGCGAACGATGGCGTGTTTCCGGTACCCAGCGAATAACAAAAATCGCGCCGCCTATGCCAATCAGCGCGAAAATAAAGAACGCGCCGGATAAGCCAACCGACGCCAGCAGAACCGGGAACAGCAGAGAAATAAGAAAATTGGCGATCCACAACGCAAATACCGCGCCGCCCATAAAAATACCGCGTAACCGTGTGGGGAAAATTTCTGACAGCAGCAGCCAGGTGACCGGCGATAACGCGCCCTGCTGGAAACTCAGAAACATCAGCATACCCAGCAGCACCATATAACTGCGCAAGATATCCGGCTGACCGTTAACTGTTTCCGGCATCAGGTAACTGACGGTGCCAATAAACACCAGACAGGCGGTACAACCAAACTGACCTATCATCGTCATGGTGCGGCGACCGATGCGCCCCAGCAGCCAGATCCCCACAAAGGTCATTAATACCGATACCGCGCCATTGGCAATGGTGGCAAACAGCGCAGCGTCATTGCTCATCCCCACCGCTTTCAGCATGGTCGGCGCGTAGTACATGATAGTATTCACGCCGGTCAGTTGCTGGATGGCGGCAATACCGATACCGATCAGGAACAGTTTGATCAGCCACGGCTGGCGCAGTTCCCGCAGACGCGGACGCTGCTGTTGCTCGTCCGACAGCGTCTCTTCGATCTCCATCATCTCCCACTCAACGTCTTCGCGCGCGCGGGTGCGTTCCAGCACCTCGCGCGCCTCAGCGAGACGGCCTTTCATGGCATACCAGCGCGGCGTGTCCGGCATAAACATCATCCCGAACCACAGCAGCACCGCCGGCAGCGTGGCGACCGCCAGCATCCAGCGCCAGGTCGTGTCGCCCCCCCAGGCTGCGTTGAAGCCGGCGTTCGACATATAGGCCAGCATCTGGCCGGAAACGATCATCAGCTCCTGCATGGTCACCAGCTGACCCCGTTTGTTGGCCGGTGCCATTTCGGCGATATACACCGGTACGGTGGCGGACGCACCGCCCACCGCCACGCCAAGGACCAGGCGGAAGAAAATCATCCAGCTGACATCGGGTGCCAGTGCGGTACCCAGCGCGCCGAGTGCAAAAATAATCGCCAGTACCAGAATAATTTTTCTCCGCCCGACCGCGGCGGCAAAGTGACCGGAAGCCAGTGCGCCAAACGCCGCGCCGAACAGCAGGCTGCTGGTCACCAGCCCGGTGGTAAATGGGGTGAGATGCAGATCGTCGCCCATAAATAACAGTGCGCCAGAGATCACGCCGGTATCGTAGCCAAACAGCAAACCACCGAGGGTGGCAATCAGCGCAATGACCTTCACAAAAGGCTCGGTGCGCGTGCTGCTGTTTGGCCCTGATGCCGGATTGGGCGTCATCCAGGTTTCGCGGGACATAACCAACTCCTTTCCTGAGATAAGAAGCCTTAAAATAGATTATTCCCACCACAATAAATAAATATGAAATTTAAATTTTGCGCCACGGGTCATTACCTTTGCCTTTAATTGAGATAATGATCACACAACCTGATTCAGTACACAGAAAATGCAGTGCAAATTTTGCACAACAAACAGAAGGGAGAATATTTATTTCACGGAAGGCGCTGACCGCACGCAGTGAATGCGGTCAGCGATGGCAGATTAATTGACTGCGGTGGCCGGACCAAAGACGTCATAGTCCGGCAGCGTCACCTGCTGATACGGCTCCCAGCCGCCGCCCAGCGCTTTATACAGCGCTACCAGGTCCAGTGCGCTTTGCATGCGCGCCTGGGTGGATTGCGCCTGCGACTGCGCCAGCTGGCGCTGGGCATCCAGCACCTCAAGGAAGGTGGAGATGCCCTGTTTGTAACTGTCACTGGCGAGGTCAAAGGCGCGCTGCAGTGCGCCAGTGGTCTCATCCAGCGCGGTAACCTGTTGCTGATCGGCGCGGTAGCTGACCAGCGCATTTTCCACATCCTGCAGCGCCGTCAATACCGTCTGGCGATAATCGAGCGCCGCGCTCGCCTGCTGCGCGCGCGCCAGTTTCACACTGGAAACCAGACGTCCGCCCTGAAAAATCGGGATCGACAGCGCCGGGCCGACGCTGAAGAAGTGGCTGCTCCAGTCGTCAAGGTAGCTGGCATCGGTGTTGCGCACCCCCAGCTGCCCGGTGAGCGACAGGCTGGGGAACAGGTTCGCGACCGATACGCCGATATTGGCGGTCTGTGCATGCAGATTCGCTTCAGCCTGGCGGATGTCCGGACGACGACGCGCCAGCGTCGATGGAATGCCCACCGCCACCAGCTTCGGCAACGCCGGCAGCGCTTTGCTGCTCATCAGTTCGTTATCCAGCGCGCCCGGCGTTTTGCCCAGCAGCACTGCCAGCCCGTTCATCGCCTGACGTTCCTGGGCCTGATACTGCGGCAGCTGCGCGTTAAGGGAGGCCAGCTGCGCACGGGCATTCTCAACGTCGGTGAGCGGCGCCAGACCGTTACGCTGCTGGCTCTGCGTCAGCTCCCAGGTTTGCTGCGCCACGTTAATCTGCTGTTGCAGCGTCGCCAGCACCGCCTGCGCGCCGCGCAGCTGCAGATACGCGCGCGCGACCTCGGCTTCCAGCGACACCAGCGCATCGTTACGCTGCTCGATCGCCGCCTGCTGCTGCGCGTCCGCCATCTCCATCTGGCGTCGTACTTTGCCCCATAAATCCAGTTCCCAGCTGGCGTCAAAGCTGCCCTGATACAGCGTGACCGAATGGGTCAGACCGTTGAGCTGATCCGCCACGTCATCATCCACCTGATCGTACACCCCGTTGGATTTCAGCATGCCTTTCAGGCCGAGCTGCTGACGCGTCACTTTGGCCGAGCCGTTAAGCGACGGGAACAGCCCGCCACGTGCCTGCGCCAGCTGTTCGCGCGCACCGGCGATGCGAAGCACCGATTGTTGCAGCGTCAGGTTGCCGGCGATGGCGCGCTCAATCAGGCTATCGAGCTGCGGGTCGTTAAAGCTTTTCCACCATGAAGGATTGGTCGCGGACGCCAGCGGTTTTGAAGCTTCCTGAGAGGGCAAATCACGGTAGCTACCGGGCGTGTGCGCCTGCGGCGGCTGATAATCGGGCCCGACGGCACAACCCGCCAGCAGCATGGACAGCGCCAGCAGCGTCAGCGACGGCGTAACGCGCGAAGAGGTGATCATGTTAATGCGCTCCTGCACTGCCTTCGCTCTTGATCGGCGAAAGCAACCAACAAAAAGGAATCAATAGCACGGCGACAATGCTCAGGCCCATGAACACGTCGATGTAAGCCAGAATACGCGCCTGGGCAATCATCTCCTGATAGAGCTGACCGCTGGCCAGCGTCAGCGGATCGCCCACCGCACTGGTAAAGTCACGAATCGCCTGCGCCCAGTGCTGCAGCGTGAGGTTGAACTGCTCATTGAGCGGCGACATGTTGTGCACCATGTGGGCCGATCGCACCTGTTCACGTTCGGTGATGCCAGCAGTGGCCAGCGAGATGCCGATCGAACCGGCCACGTTACGGAACATGGTGAACAGCGCGGAGGCATCCGCATTCAGGCGCTGCGGCACGGTGATAAAGGCAATGGTGGTGAGCGGCACAAACAGGAAGCCGAGGCCAATCGACTGCGCGCTGCGCATCAGCACCAGCGTGGTGAAATCCACGTTGGGCGTCAGGGTGCTGGAATAGAAGAAGGCCAGCGCCAGACAGGTAAAGCCAAAGGCGATGATGTAGCGCGTCTGCACAATCGGCATCAGCTTCAGCACCAGCGGGATGGTGAGCACGATCAGGACCGCGCCGGGCGACAGCACCAGCCCGGACCAGGTGGCGGTATAACCGAGATCCTGCTGCGCCAGCTGCGGTAACACCACCGAGCTGCCATAAAGAATCATCGCCATGCCCGCCATCAGCAGACCGGCCACCCAGAAGTTGCGATCCTTCATCACCGTGATATCCACCACCGGCTTGCGCGCATACAGCAGCCAGTAAACCGCACCGACGATGCCGACGGCCGCCAGCATGGCAAACAGGCGAATGAAGTGTGAAGCGAACCAGTCTTCATCTTCACCGCGATCAAGGAACACCTGCAAACAGCCGAGACCCAGGGTAATCAGGCTGATACCGATATAGTCGATTTTCAGCCGGCCCTTCGCCCACTTGCGCTCCCACGGCGGATCTTCCAGCAGCTGATAGATCGCCAGCACCGTGAGAATCCCCACCGGAATATTGATAAAGAACACCCAGCGCCAGCTGTAGTTGTCGGTGATCCAGCCACCGAGCGTCGGGCCAATTACTGGCGCAACAATAATGGCAATCGATGACAGGCCAAAAGCCTTGCCGCGATCTTCCGGCTTGAAGTAATCCAGCAGCACCGACTGCTGCACCGGTTGCAGCCCGCCGCCGAAGAAGCCCTGCAATACGCGGAAAAGAATGATTTGCCACAGCTCGGTGGCAATGCCGCACAGGAAGGAGCAGATGGTAAACATCACGATGCAGATCAGGAAGAACTGCTTGCGCCCAAACAGGCGGCTGAAAAAGGCCGAGATCGGCAGCACAATGCCGTTGGCAACCAGATAGGAGGTCAGTACCCAGGTGGATTCATCGTAGCTGGATGACAGCGACCCGGCGATGTGCGGCAGCGCGACGTTAACGATGGTGGTGTCCAGAATTTCCATGAACACCGCCAGCGTTACCGTGATGGCAACCAGCCAGGGATTGCTGGCCGGACGCCAGCTTTCGCTCGCACTCATTCCACCGTCACCTTCGGTTCAACCGACAGGCCAAGCGGCAGCGGATGATTCGGGTCGAGTCCTTTATCAATCACAATTTTCACCGGCACGCGTTGCACAATCTTCACGTAGTTACCGGTGGCGTTCTCGGCCGGGAAGGTAGAGAAGCGCGAGCCGGAGCCCATCTGCACGCTGTCGACGTGCCCTTCCAGCTTCATGTCCGGCCAGGCATCAACGCCAATCTCCACTTTATCGCCCGGATTCATGCGCGCCAGCTGCGACTCTTTGAAGTTGGCGGTGATCCAGATATCCGGCGATACCAGCGAAAACAGCGCGCTGCCGGCCTGCACCAGCGTACCGGGCTGCACGTTGCGTTTGGTGACGAAACCGTCATACGGCGCGCGTACTTCGGTGTAAGAGAGGTTAAGCTCGGCAGTGTTGAGCTGAGCCCGGGCTTGTTCGACCTGCTGCTGCCGCGCTTCGACATTGGTTTCCTGCTGGCGAATCTGCAACTGCACCTGCGAGGCCACTTCGACCTGCGCTTTGGCGCTCTGCAGCTGCGCTTCAGCCGAGCGTAACTGCGCAGCGGCGGTATCAATGTTGCGCTGCGAGGTTGCGCGCGGGTCAACACCGCGCTGACGACGGTAATCCGCCTGCGCATTGAGTAAATTGGCCTGCGCCCGCGCCTGGTCGGCCAGCGCCTGATCGCGCTGCGCCGGATATTGCACCCGTGCCAGCGCCAGCTGCGCCTGCGCCTGATGCAGCTGCGCCTGCGCCAGACCGAGCTGTGCTTTGGCCTGATCGCGCTGTGCGGCGTTATCACGCGGGTCGATCAGCACCAGCAGATCGCCTTTCTTCACCCGCTGGTTATCTTTTACCAGCAGCTGCACCACGTAGCCCGACGCTTTGGGCGCGATGGTCACGGCATCGCCTTCGGTGAACGCATCGTCGGTGGTTTCAATGTTGCGCGTGCTAAACCAGAACCAGAATCCCACCAGCAGCATAATCACCACCACAATCGCCAGAATGATCAGCGGCTTTTTGCCGGGGCGTTTACGGGGTGATTGCTCGTTATCCTGACTGGAATCTGACGTGTTGTTGTCTTTTTGCTCATCGGCGGATGGCGGATTGTGGTTTTCACTCATAATTTGTCATCACTGGCTGGTAATCCCGATCCCCGGGCGAAACGGTCAACTTAACCTTAGATGGGAAATTGACAAATGCCAGTGTAACTTTACATAAGCTAACATCCGACGCATTTTCTGCCACATCACTTAACGCGCTGATAAATCAGCGCGTCTTGCAAAGGCGGACAGGTTGGTCAGGGTTAGCGCAGCAGCTGTAACAACAGCCAGCCGCACAGCATCGACCAGGCAAGCATCGGCAGGGAAAACAGATGGAAACGCCACCACACTTTGGCGTCCTGTGCCATGCGCAGCGCAATCAGGTTGGCCAGCGATCCCGGCAGCAGGCCAAAGCCGCCGATATTCACCGCCCAGGCCAGCACTTCGGAAGGCGGGACTTTTTGTAACAGCAGAATAGTGGCCGGCACGTTGCTGATCACCTGCGACAGGCCAATCGCCAGCAGATAGATACCGCCCTCGCCCAGCTGACCGATGGCGGCAAAATGCGGCTGCAGAATCGGCAGGTGCATCAGTAAAAAGACATCAATGAACATCGCCACGAACACCAGCAGCAGGCTCCAGTCGATGGTCGCCAGCACCTGACGCGCCATCAGCAGAAAACAGCCCGCCACCAGCAGCAGCGCCCAGCCGGTGAGTTTCAGCTCCAGCGCGACGATAAACACCACATACAGCAGGACGCTGACGATAAACAGCGGTTTCTGCCACTGCTGATTGCCTGGCGCATCATGCTTCTCAATGCTGCGCGCCGGGAAGCTAAACCACGTCAGCACCACCAGCGTCAGCATCAGCATCGCCGCCAGCGGCGCCATCTGACCGATAAAACCGGCCACGCTGAGCGTGCCGTGGCTCCACAGCAGGATGTTTTGCGGGTTGCCGACCGGCGTCAGCAACGAGCCGGCGTTGACCGCCAGCGCTTCAAAGATGATCAGCCGGGAGATGGGCAGGCGCGAGAACTTGCGCAGCGTCAGCGTAAGCGGCACCAGGATAAACAGCGCCACATCATTGGTCAGGAAGGTCGAGAGCAGCGCCGCCGCACACACCATAAACAGCGCCAGCGTGCGTTCGTGCTGGAAGCCCTGCGCCAGCCGCGCACCGAGCACATCAAAATAGCCGCTGTTTTCCAGCCCTTTTGTCAGCATCAGCAAACCGGTGAGCGTCATGATGGTGTGCCAGTCAACGGCGGCGGGCAGCTGCGGCCAGCGGTAATCCGCCAGCGGCAACAAAATCACGCCCAACAGCAACAGTAAATGCAAAACGCGGTCACGCATTAAGGAACGAAGCACGATGGGCATGATGGCAGAAGGCCTTGTAGGTTAGCGATTCTCGTAAAATTTCTGGAACACGGCGAGGGTTTCATCACTGACGTGATGCTCGAGCCCTTCGGAATCCCGGCGGGCGGTTTCCGGGCTGACGCCCAGCGCCAGCAGAAAGGTTTCAACGATATGATGGCGCACGCGGCTGGCTTCAGCCAGCTTCTCGCCTTCCGGAGTGAGGAACACGCCGCGATACGGCACCTGCTCAACCAGACCGGTGGTACTGAGACGCTTCAGCATTTTGGCCACGGTCGGCTGCGAAACGCCCAGGCGTGCCGCCATGTCGACCTGGCGCGCCTCGCCAAATTCACGAATTAAATCAGAGATTAACTCAACGTAATCATCAATCAGCTCACGGCGATGCGCTTCGCGTACCTGGCGAAATCCTTCGACATGCTCCTCAATATCTTTCAGCGGCCCCTGGGGCATGTGGGTGGCGCTTTTCGCACGACGACTCATTCAGCTTCCTCTTTATTATCTGCCGCACTTTACCTGCGGTGCGGGCTGGCTGCGCTCATTGTAAACCAGGCACAAATAAGCACAAATTTTTCCTGAATAGTGTTGGCTAAAGAGTATAGCCAGTGCTATCTTTGTACATGTTGTAAGCGAATAGCCTACAAAGGAGGCAACGATGAACGAACCCTGGCTGTTGCTGCTCCTTTTCCTGCTGTTTATTGCAGGGCTGTGCTTACTGTTGGGTTACCCGTTTTCCAGGAGGTAAAGATGAGCACGATGAAAAGCTGCCTTGACTGCGGCAAATGCTTCCAGACCGTACAAAGCAAACCGGCTTTTGAGCTGAAGTCGCTGTTGTGTCTGTTTAGCCGCTCGCCTTTTGCCCTGCGCCTGATGCTGCTTGAGAAACTGACCGGCAAAAAAATCGCCGCGCAGCCCTGCCCGAATCTGATCTGGCGCGGCTGAGTTTCCTCAGGGCTTCACAGTCTGACCCGCTGCCTGCAGCGGGTTTTATTTTGCCTGCGAAAAACGCCCTTCACGGCAGCGTTTGCAGGCATAAAAAAACGGCCCGTAAAGGGCCGTTTCTGTGCAACTCTGGTCTAAGCAAAAACTTAGAAGCTGTAACCTACGCCAGCAATCCAGGTGCCCACGTCGACGTTACGGATGCGGCTCTGCTCGTAGCCCACGTCCAGAGCAACGTTCTGGATTGGGTTGAACTGCATACCTGCGCCGTAAGAGAAGCCTACGTCGCTGCTGTCGGTTTTAGACTGACCGGCAGTCTGGTTCTGCTGGTATTTGCCGTAGCCGATACCTACTACGCCGTAGATGCTCGCCCAGTCGTTCAGACGGTAAGCCGGACCACCGGTGATGCCGTAGTACTGACCTTTGTTGTACACGCCATCTTCAGTGCGATCTTTTTCGGTGTAGGTGAAAGAACCGATCCAACCCAGTGGGTTAGAACCGTCTTCGTAGCGGTATTTCAGGTTGAAGCCGTTAGCTTTGTTAGCAACGCCCTGATAGTCGCTCTGCGCGTAGCCGGCAGAAACGGTGCTCTGTGCCATGGCGGAACCAGCGGAAACTGCCAGTACACAAGCCAGTGCTGAAAGACATGCAATTTTTTTCATAACCACCTCAAATGTGAATATACTTCTCTCCTGACAACGCTAAAAATATAACAAAACTTAGCAAGAAACTCTGCCCGCATTTTGTTGTCTAACAGATTGTTTGGTGTAACAGAAAGTTAATGAACTTTCCTATGTCATTCATTTTTCTTATAAAAAGCATCATCTTTCTGCAATAATCCTGCGCACAGAAAATTATCGGTTTAAGTAAATTCCTAAACTAACCTGACATTTCTTTACGGAAATGGCCCTGAAAACGGTGTTTTTTCAGCCAGTCGCTGGTGCATTTTTTCCGCCGTCGCGCTTTATTCGCCGGAAATTTCGCCCGAAAAGCGGTGTGAATGAGGCATCACTGACGCCAGATGATGCGAGGCGGTCGCGCCCGATGATAAAGCGGTGACAGAAACCCTGCACCATTGCCTCAGCCGCCTCCTTATTTCCCGCCGATTGCTTTACACTGGCTGCCCGTTGCCTGGTTATTCATCATCACAGGAATTGATCACAGGATGTCTGCACCTCTTTCCCACCCCAAACTGGCGCCGGTAGTGCTGCCGGTTGCCGTATTACTGATCGCCATGCTGTCGCTGCAGGGCGGCGCATCGCTGGCGAAATCGCTATTTCCCACCGTCGGTGCGCCTGGCATTACCGCGCTGCGTCTGGGACTGGGCACGCTCATCCTGTGCGCGATTTTCAAACCCTGGCGCCTGCGCTTCAGTGCAAAGCAGCGCAAGCCGCTGCTGATGTATGGACTGGCGCTGGGCTGCATGAATTACCTGTTCTATCTCTCGATCCGCACCGTGCCGCTGGGTGTGGCGGTGGGGCTGGAGTTTCTCGGCCCGCTGACGCTGGCGCTGGCCGGCGCACGCCGTCCGCTGGATTTTCTCTGGGTGCTGCTGGCGGTCACCGGCCTGTGGTTCCTGCTGCCGATTGGTCATGGCCTCAGCCATATCGATCCCACCGGCGCGCTGCTGGCGGTGGGTGCCGGCGCCTGCTGGGCGGTCTATATTCTGGCGGGCCAGCGGGCAGGCGCCGAACACGGCCCGGCCACGGTGGCAATGGGCTCGCTGATCGCCTCAGTGATTTTTGTGCCGCTCGGTCTGACCTTTGCCGCGCCCGGTATCTGGCAGTGGGAAATTCTGCCGCTGGCGTTGCTCATCGCCCTGCTCTCCAGCGCCATTCCGTACTCGCTGGAAATGATGGCGCTGACGCGTCTGCCGGCGCGCATTTTCGGTACGCTGATGAGTCTGGAACCGGCGATGGCGGCGCTCTCCGGCATGCTGTTCCTCGGCGAGCTGCTGACGCTACAGCAATGGCTGGCGCTGCTGGCGATCATCGCCGCGTCTGCCGGCTCGACGCTCACCATGAAACAGAAAGCGGCACATATAAATGAAGTGGATATCAACACGCCGCAATAAGCCGTACAGGTCAGCCGGTTATTTAACCGGCTGTATATAGACACATTCTCATTATCATTTCTTAAATAGCCACACGGTAAGCTGTTATTATTTTGCAACATGATAGAAAAATAATTAACACACACCATAACCATCTGATTTCAATCAATTTTAATAAAACCGCTATTTTCGCGGCTTAACATTAAGCTTTAGCTATTCCTGTCATTGATTTAATCAATCCTGCAGAGCGAAAAACTGCTGCTATACTTATTCCCGTGCTTGATTAGGACAACCATCAATAAGAGGACATTAATGATGAGTACCGCAAAACTGGTTAAAACAAAATCTTCCGATCTGATTTATACCCGCAATGACGTGGCTGATAGCGAGAAGAAAGCTACCATCGAGGTGCTCAACCGTCTGGTCGTGGAATTTATTGACCTGTCGCTGATCACCAAGCAGGCGCACTGGAACATGCGTGGCGCGAACTTCATTGGCGTACATGAAATGCTGGATGGCTTCCGTACCGCGATTACCGATCACCAGGACACCATTGCAGAACGTGTGGTACAGCTGGGCGGCGTTGCGCTGGGCACCACGCAGGTGGTTAACGACAAGTCACCGCTGAAAAGCTATCCGCTGAATATTCACAGCGTACAGGATCACCTGAAAGCGCTGGCCGATCGTTACGCCGTCGTGGCTAACGATACGCGTAAAGCCATCAGTGAAGTGAAAGACGAAGATACGGCTGATATCTTTACTGCCGCATCGCGCGACCTTGATAAGTTCCTGTGGTTTATCGAATCAAATATCGAGTAATGCTCAAACAGGCGGGTTATCCCGCCTTTTTTATGCCTGCTACCCGCCCGGCTTTTTTGACGCCGTTAACAATTCCTTAATCCTTTCTTTCCCTTATTATCACTCTGATGCACACTGTGCCTGCACCACCACAGCACAATGCACCATTTTGGTGATTCATTATGGTGCAAACTTTTCCCGGCGTGCAGAATCGTGTCAGCCTGCCCCGGCAATCTGTTGATTTCCGCGTTTGAGAAAAGTTGGCATAATTTTTTCATATGATGAGCCGTACATCAGGCCACCAGGCCTGACGGGTAATAAGGAAAAAAATGATGAAGTCGTTGATTAAAGTCTCCGTGGCCGCGCTGGCGCTGGCCTTCTCGCTTTCCTCCACTGCAGCAGACAAAAAACTGGTAGTCGCTACCGACACCGCCTTCGTTCCGTTTGAATTTAAACAGGGCGACAAGTACGTCGGCTTCGATATCGACCTGTGGGACGCTATCGCTAAACAGCTGAAGCTGGATTACACCCTGAAGCCGATGGATTTCAGCGGCATCATTCCGGCGCTGCAAACCAAAAACGTTGACCTGGCGTTGGCCGGCATCACCATTACCGAAGAACGTAAAAAAGCCATCGAATTCTCTGACGGCTACTACAAAAGCGGCCTGCTGGTGATGGTGCGTAACAACGAAAACGACATCAAAGGCATCGACGATCTGAACGGTAAAGTGGTCGCAGTGAAAAGCGGCACCGGTTCGGTGGATTACGCCAAAGCGCATATCAAAACTAAAGACCTGCGCCAGTTCCCGAACATCGATAACGCGTACATGGAGTTAGGCACCAACCGTGCTGACGCCGTGCTGCACGACACGCCAAACATCCTGTACTTCATCCACACCGCTGGCAAAGGCCGTTTCAAAGCCGTCGGTGACTCCATCGAAGCGCAGCAGTATGGCATCGCTTTCCCGAAAGGCAGCGACGACCTGCGTGAGAAAGTGAATGGCGCGCTGAAAACCCTGCACGACAACGGTACCTACAACACTATCTATAAAAAATGGTTCGGCAGCGAACCTAAATAATTCAGGCCTGACGCCTTTTTATCAGCAGGGAGCTTTGTTCTCCCTGCTTTTTACATTTCCACTGCAACAGATTCTGGAGTCACACCATGGAGTTTGACTGGAGCGTCATCTGGCCCGCCTTACCGATCCTGATCGAAGGCGCCAAAATGACCCTGCTTATCTCGATCCTCGGCCTGATTGGCGGCCTGGTTATCGGCCTCGTAGCCGGTTTCGCCCGCGCCTACGGCGGCTGGATCACCAACAACATCGCGTTAGTGTTCATTGAACTGATTCGCGGCACGCCGATCGTGGTGCAGGTGATGTTCATCTACTTCGCCCTGCCGATGGCCTTCCCGGACCTGCGCATCGACCCGTTCACCGCCGCCGTCGTGACCATCATGATCAACTCCGGTGCCTACATTGCGGAAATTACCCGCGGTGCGGTGCTGTCGATCAACAAAGGTTTCCGTGAAGCCGGCCTGGCGCTTGGCCTGTCGCGCCGCGAAACGCTGCGCTACGTGATCATGCCGCTGGCGCTGCGCCGCATGCTGCCGCCGCTGGGTAACCAGTGGATCGTCAGCATCAAAGACACCTCGCTGTTCATCGTGATTGGCGTGGCGGAACTGACCCGTCAGGGCCAGGAGATCATCGCCGGTAACTTCCGCGCGCTGGAGATCTGGAGCGCCGTTGCCATCATTTACCTGGTTATTACGCTGGTGTTGAGCTTTGTGCTGCGCCGTATTGAGAAAAGGGTGAAAATCCTGTGATTGAATTTAAAAACGTCTCGAAAAACTTCGGCCAGACTCAGGTACTGCACGACATCAACCTGAAAATTAATCAGGGTGAAGTGGTGGTGATCATCGGGCCGTCTGGCTCCGGTAAATCTACCCTGCTGCGCTGCATCAACAAGCTGGAAGAGATCAGCAGCGGCGAACTGATTGTCGATGGCATGAAGGTTAACGATCCGAAAGTGGATGAACGCCTGATCCGTCAGGAAGCCGGTATGGTGTTCCAGCAGTTCCATCTGTTCCCGCAGATGAGCGCGCTGGACAACGTGGCCTTTGGTCCGATCCGCGTGCGCGGGGCGAAGAAAGACGCCGCACACAAACTGGCGCGTGAGCTGCTGGGCAAGGTCGGCCTCGCCGAGCGCGCGCACCACTTCCCTTCTGAGCTGTCCGGCGGCCAGCAGCAGCGCGTGGCGATTGCCCGTGCGCTGGCGGTGAAGCCGAAGATGATGCTATTCGATGAGCCTACCTCGGCACTCGATCCCGAGCTGCGTCACGAAGTGCTGAAAGTGATGCAGGATCTGGCGGAAGAAGGCATGACCATGGTGATCGTGACCCATGAAGTGGGCTTTGCACAGAAAGTAGCGTCGCGCCTGATCTTTATCGACAAAGGCACCATCGCGGAAGATGGCAATCCGGACGATCTGATCACTAACCCGCCGAGCGACCGTCTGCGTGAGTTCCTGCAGCACGTCTCTTAATACGGCGTAAAAACAACAAAGCCGCTGCGGATCCCCGTAGCGGCTTTTTTTTTACCTGAGCAGCGCTTAGCGTGCCAGCCGCTGCGCGCGCGTGGCGGGCGGTAAAAATGTCCAGGCGATAAAGCGGCTCTGCTTCTGGCCCTGCGCCATGTCGACGATGCGTACCTGATAAGCGTCGTGCGCCTTCAGCCGATCGCGCAGCTCGGGCAGATGCTCTTTGCGCGACACCAGCGAGGTAAACCAGACGATGCGATCGCCTAACGCGACGCTTTCATCGATCATCCGGCCGATAAACGCACGCTCACCGCCGTCGCACCACAGCTCGTTATGCTGACCGCCGAAGTTAAGCGGCGCCTGCCTGCTCAGGCCGAGATTGCGCACTTTACGCTGGCTGCCGGCCGCCGCATCGGCCGCCGAGGCATGAAACGGCGGATTACACAGTACCGCGTGATAGCGTTCGTTCTTGTGCACCACGCCAGCAAAAATCGCGCTCTCCTGCTTCTGACGGCGCAGGCGAATGGCGCGCTGCAGGCCGGGATTGCTGGCCACAATCTGACTGGCGGCGTTAACGGCGTCCGCGCTGATGTCGGTGCCGGTAAAGCGCCAGCCATACTCTGCGTAACCGATCAGCGGATAGATGCAGTTGGCACCGCAGCCAATATCCATCACGTCGAGATCGCGCGGCAGCACGCCACCGTTATCGCTGGCCAGCAGATCCGCCAGCGCATGGATATAGTCAGCGCGGCCCGGTACCGGCGGCGTCAGATAGTCTTCCGGCAGCTGCCAGTTCAGGTTATAAAACAGTTTCAGCAGCGCCTGGTTCAGCAGCAGCACCGCGTGCGGATCGGCGAAATCAACCGACAGCTCACCGTAACCGTTGGGGCGCACTTTTTCCGCCAGCTGCGGATGCGCGGCAGTCAGGGCAGCAAAATCATAACGGCCCTGATGGCGGTTACGCGGATGAAAGAGCGCGGTAGCGGCAGGCTTGTTCATAGATTCTCCGGACATTAATGCGCGCGTAAGATACGCTGGATGGCGGCAGCGCACAATCCGCCAGGAAAATTTAGTGCAACGAATTTAAATCTATTCTCCCTAAAACTGCATCCGCAATACTGCGTCCAGTCGCCAGCGCCGCCGGAACACGCAGTATCCAGGACGAATCAGGAGCGCAAATGCGTCAACGTTACACTTATCAGCCACGCAGTGGACACGGTCTGCCTCACGATCCGCTCAACGCCATCGTCGGACCGCGCCCGATTGGCTGGGTCAGCTCGCAAAGCGCCAGCGGCCAGCGCAATCTGGCGCCCTATAGTTTCTTTAACTGTTTTAACTACCATCCGCCAATCATTGGTTTTGCCAGCAGCGGCTGGAAAGACAGCGTGCAGAATATCAGTGAAACCGGCGAGTTCGTCTGGAACCTGGCGACGCGTCCGCTGGCAGAAGCCATGAATGAGAGTTCCGCCTCAGTACCGCCCGATCACGACGAGTTTGCCCTCGCCGGCCTGACGCCGCTGGCCGCTTCCCACGTTAACGTCAGCATGGTAGCGGAGAGCCCGGTCAACTTTGAGTGTCGCCTGACGCAGCTGATTCGCCTGCAGGATGCACAGGGAGGCGAGCTGGAGAGCTGGCTGGTATTGGGCGAAGCGGTGGCGATTCACATCGATGAAGCGCTGCTGGAGAACGGCATCTATCAGACCGCCAAAGCGCAGCCGATTCTGCGCGCCGGCGGTCCTTCCGCCTATTACGCCATCAGCGAAGATCAGCGTTTTGATCTGGTGCGCCCGGACGCGCGCCGCGGTTAAATCAGGACACTGGCGGCGCGTCACCTCGCGCCGCTAGCAGGCCAGCGTCTGTAATACCTTCACCGCCCGGGCTATCTCCGGTGCCAGCCAGCGATCCTCCTGCCAGGTAGCAACCTCAGCGCGCAGCGCGCGTAGCGCCCGGCCCGTGCCGCTGGCCAGCTGCGCCTCACCGTGAAAATCCAGCGCCTGCGCCGCCAGCAGGTACTCAATCGCCAGCACCTGCCAGAGGTTATTCAGCAGTCTGATCAGCTTGAGCGCCGCGCCGGTACCGAGGCTGAGGTGATCCTCCTGCAGTCCCGAGGTGACGTAATTGTCCAGCACCGCCGGCTGCGCCAGCTGACGATTCTCCGCGCACAGGGAAGCCGCCACGTATTGCGCGATCATCATGCCGGAGTTGACGCCCGGCTGCGCCACCAGAAACGGCGGCAGCCCGCTGACCAGCGGATTGACCAGCCGGTCCAGCCGGCGTTCGGCAATACTGCCGATCTCCGCCATGGCAATTGCCAGCAGATCGGCCGCCATGGCGACCGATTCACCGTGCGGATTGGCCTGCGACACCACGCGCCAGTTATCCGGCGTGCCCAGCACCAGCGGATTATCGGTGCAGGCATTCAGCTCGATCTCAACCTGACGCGCTACGTGGGCGAACTGATCGCGGCTGGCACCGTGCACCTGCGGCATCGAACGCAGGCTGAGCGCATCCTGGGTGCGTATGCCGCAGCTCGCCGCCAGCAGCGGGCTGTCGCTCAGCAGCGCACGCAGACGCTGACCGCTGTGCTGCATGCCGGGGCTGGCTTTCAGCGCAATCACCTCGGCATCAAACGCCGCCAGCTGACCGCGCAGCGCTTCGAAGCTCATCGCGCCGGTGACATCCGCGCAGTCCAGCAGCCGCGCCGCATCGTCCAGCGCCAGACAGCTCAGCCCGGTCATGCACGGCGTACCGTTGACCAGGCTCAGTCCCTCTTTGGCACCGGGGCGATACGGCTGTAAACCGGCCAGCCGCAGCGCCTGCTCCGCCGGCATCACCTGTTGCTGGTACTCAACGTCGCCCACGCCAATCAGCGCCAGCCCGATATGCGCCATGTGGGTGAGATAACCGACCGAACCCTGCGACGGCACCTGCGGCGTGATCTGCTGATTGAGCAGCGCCAGCAGATGCTGCACCAGCGCCACCGAAACGCCGGATTTGCCGTGGCTGTAGTTGGCGAGGGCCGCACACAGAATGGCGCGCGTCTGCTCGCGCGTCAGCAGCGGACCGACGCCGCAGGCGTGGCTCAGCAACGTATTGCGTGACAGCTGGCTGAGCTGGTCTTCCGGCAGCGTGATGTTACACAGCGCCCCCAGCCCGGTGTTGATGCCATAGGCAATCTGGCCGCTGGCAACGATCTGTTCGACGATCTCGCGACCGCGCGCAATGCGCTGCCAGGCGGCGGCGCTCAGCGTCAGTTCGGCGTTATGTCGCGCTACCTGTACCAGCGCCTGCCAGGTCAGCGGCGCATCGCCCCAGACGACGGTCATACTGGCTGCTCCGCGTGATGGCGCTGATGGCTGGAGATAAACTGCTTAAAGCGCGATGAACCGCTGGCGCCAAACATCGCTTCCGGCGTGCCCTCGCAATCGATGTTGCCCTGATGCATAAACACCACGCGATTAGAGACGTTGCGCGCGAAGCCCATCTCGTGCGTCACCACCAGCATGGTGCGCCCCTCTTCCGCCAGGCTGCGCATCACTTTGAGCACCTCGCCGACCAGTTCCGGGTCGAGCGCCGAGGTTGGCTCATCAAACAGCATCACTTCCGGATCCATCGCCAGCGCACGGGCAATTGCCACACGCTGCTGCTGGCCGCCGGAGAGCTGCGCCGGATAAAAATCCTTGCGGTTAAGCAGCCCGACGCGATCCAGCAACTGCTCTGCCTGGGCGATACAACTCTTTTTGTCGCGCTTCAGCACATAGTGCGGACCTTCAATCACGTTCTGCAGCACCGTCATGTGCGACCACAGATTGAAGCTTTGAAACACCATGCCCAGCCGCGAGCGCAGGCGTTCAATCTGCTTAGGATTCGCCGCCAGCTGATGACCGCGCGCGTGGCGCTTCATTTCAATGGTTTCGCCGCCGACGCTCACCACGCCGGCATCCGGCGTCTCCAGCAGATTGATGCAGCGCAGCAAGGTACTTTTGCCCGAGCCGCTGGCACCGAGAATTGAAATAACATCGCCCTGATGCGCCTGCAGCGAGATGCCTTTGAGCACCTCCATAGCGCCAAAGGATTTATGGATATCAGTGGCGGACAAGGTGACTGGTGAAGTGGAATGCATATTACTCTCCGGCAAGCGGTTTAACGGCGGGCAGCGGCTTTTTTTCAGCGCGGTGCACCGGGGTCAGACGGCGCTCTAACAGCGCGTACAGCTGGACGATAATAAAGTTGAGAATCAGGTAGATCGCCGCAGCGCAGACAAACACCTCCATGGTGCGATAGGTACGCTGGATTATCTGCTGCGCCACGCCGGTGACATCCCACACCGTGACCAGGCTGGCGAGCGCGGTGGATTTCACCAGCAGAATCGCCTCGGTGGAGTACGCCGGCAGCGCATAGCGCAGCATGATCGGCGCGATGATGCGGCGCAGCAGCAGCCAGCGTGACATGCCGCAGGCCAGCCCGGCTTCGACCTGACCTGCCGGCACCGCCAGCAGCGCACCGCGCAGGATCTCAGCGGTGTAAGCGGCGGTACACAGCGACAGCGCCAGCACCGCGCAGATAAACGGCTCGCGCAGAAACGGCCAGACGAAGCTGTGGCGAATCACGCCAAACTGGCCGAGCCCGTAGTAGATGAGAAACAGCTGAATCAGCAGCGGCGAGCCGCGAAACACCAGAATATAGCCGCGCGCAAAACCGCTCAGCAGACGCCAGTGGCTCATGCGCAGCGCCAGAATGCCCAGCGCCAGCAGCCCGCCGCAGACAAAGGCGCTGATAAACAGCCCGAGCGTCACCGGCAGCGCCGCGCTCAGCTTAAGAAAAGTGTCGGCAAGAAAAGCGAAGTCGATCATGCTGCTGCTCCTTAGTGCTGTGCCGCAGTGCGACTTTGCCATGCGCGGCCGAGGCGCGATTCCGCGCGGCGAAACGCATGGTTCGACAGCAGTGTCAGCAGCAGATAGCAGCCACCGCCAATCAAGTAAAAGGTGAAGTAATCGCGCGTTGACCCGGCCGCTACCTGGCTGGCGCGCATCAGCTCGACGATACCGGTCACTGACACCAGCGCCGAATCTTTCAGGCTCATCTGCCAGACGTTGGACATCCCCGGCAGCGCGTAACGCACAATCTGCGGGACGAGGATGCGCTGGGCGATGCGCCAGCGCGGCATCCCGATGGCCACCGCCGCTTCAACTTCGCCCTTCGCCAGCGCCAGGCGCGCAGCGCGATACACTTCACCCTGATAGGATCCGGAGATGAGCCCGATCGCCAGCGCGCCAATCAGGAACGGCGGCGCCTCGATAAAACCGTCTGCACCAAACAGCTGGCCGACCAGCGTAATCAACCCTGATCCACCGAAGTAGAACAGGTAGATCACCAGCAGTTCCGGAATGCCGCGAAACACCACGGAGTAGCTTTCACCCAGCCAGCGCAGCCAGCGCTGAGGCGATAGTTTCGCCGCCGCCACACCGGAACCGACCACCGCGCCAATCATCAGCGCCGCCAGCGACAGCAGCAGCGTGGTGCCGGCGGCGCTCAGAATCAGGCGACCCCAGCCATCAGCACCAAAACTCAGCAGGCTCATCATCTTTCACCTCACTTACGGCGTTACGTCAGTTTTAAACCACTTCTCGCTCAGCTTTTTCACCGTGCCGTCCGCCAGCGCAGCATGGATGGCAGCGTCGAGTTTGGCTTTCAGATCGTTATCGGCCATGCGCACGCCCATCGCTTCGCCTTCACCCCAGATCGGGCCGCCCAGCTGCGGGCCGCTGAACGTCAGGTTGCTGTTCTCTTTACGCGCCAGCATTGACTGCGCAAAGGTCTCGTCGTCAAACACCGCATCGATGCGGCCCGCCTGCAGGTCGAGAATCGCATCCGCTGAAGCGGTGTATTCGCGCACCTCGGCCACGTCTTTGAAGTATTTATCGATGAACGGCGTATACACGGTGCCTGACGCAATACCGATGGTTTTGCCCTTCAGCGCGGCTTTCAGCGGGGCGATGGCGGCGTTAATGGCGGCTTCATCATCGTGCAGTTTGATGATGTTCTTGTCGGCCGGCAGCAGCGGATTATCTTTGCTGGTGATGAAGGTCGCCGGCGTTGACGCGTACGGCGTGGTGAAGTTGACCACTTTTTTCCGGTCCGGCGTAATCACAATCGCATCCATGATGACGTCATATTTCCCGGCGTTCAGTCCGGCAATCATTCCGTCCCAGTTCTGCACCACCAGCTTGCACTGAATGCTCATGCGTTTGCAGAGATCTTCCATCAGTTCAGGTTCGAAGCCGCCCAGCTTGCCGCCCGGCAGCGTCAGGTTCCACGGCTCATAGCTGCCTTCAGTAGCGATGGTGATGGATTTCCACTCTTTAGCCTCGGCAGCCACGCCAGCCAGCATCAGGCTGGCAAACAGCGTGGTAAGGCAAAAACGGCGAAACGGGGCACGGTGTGTCATACGTCTTCTCCTGGTGGTTAACAAATCTGGCTGTCTCTGTTGGCTGATACAGCGCAAATGACATTTCATGTATATACAAGTTAGCTTGCGGCAGATCATTGTCGGCATAAGCTTTTTGTGAGCCAGCCAGAATAAATAGTCATCATTGCCGCGCGGTCTTTACTTGTACATACAAGCTAGCAAGGGCTGTGCCAGATCGGCAAAGACGGTAAACGGAGGGGATCGGCGTCAGGCGGACCGCGTCGTGCACACTTTCAGGGCAGAGGTTGCACAGCATTGGGGAGTGAGGCAGCGGTTGTACATCCGCCACATGAGAAACGGGGTCACCGTGATGGCGACCCGCATCAATTAAACGGCTTTCCCCGCCTGCAGAAACGCCTGCAGCAGCGGCTTCAGCACGTGCTGCAACCGCGTGGCGCGATCCTGCTGCCAGGCAAACGGCGGCGCCTCATCCATGTAATTCAGCTGCGCCAGCTCCAGCTGCACCGCCTGCACGCCCTGCGCTGGCTGGCCGTAAGCGCGCGTGATGTAGCCGCCTTTGAAGCGTCCATTCACCACCCAGCTGTAGTCGCTTTGCGCGGCACACACCTGTTCAATCGCCGCGATGCTGGCCGCCGAACAGCTGGTACCATCGTTGGTGCCGATGTTCAGATCCGGCAGCTGGCCGTCGAACAGGCGCGGAATCACCGAGGCGATGGAGTGCGCATCAAACAGCAGCGCATAGCCATGTTCAGCTTTCAGCCGCGCCAGCTCCTGCTGAATCTGCTGATGATAGGGCTGCCAGATAGTCTCCAGATAGCGCTGACGCGCCGCGCTGTCCGGCGTCATGCCGGGTTTGAAGGTCGGCGTGCCATCAAACAGCGTCTCCGGATAGAGCCCGGTGGTCGCCGTGCTGTACAGCGGCTGGTTGTCCGGCGGACGGTTGAGATCGATCACGAAGCGCGAGTAGTGACCGATTAGCACGCTGGCACCGAGGTCGCGCACAAAGTCGTACAGCAGCGGAATATGCCAGTCGGTATCCGGCAGGCCGCGCGCGGCCTCGCTCAGCCCGGCGTCAACCTCCGGCGTCAGTTGGGTACCGGCATGCGGAATACTGACCAGCAGCGGCAGCTTACCGGCGGTGAAATGAAAAGGGGTCATTGCGCTTCTCCACGATAGATAACCTGGCACGGCAGTTCGCCGCCCAGCCAGTAAACCAGCTCAGCCGGGCGAGCCAGCGGCCAGTGGACAAAATTGGCTACTTTGCCTGGCTCCAGCGAGCCGTGCGTGGCCTGCAGGCCAAGCGCCTTCGCGCCCCACAGCGTGACGCCGGCCAGCGCTTCCTCCGGCGTCAGGCCAAACAGCGTACAGCCCATGTTCAGCATCAGCCGCAGCGACAGCGCCGGTGACGTGCCCGGATTGGCATCGCTGGCCAGCGCCATCGGCACGCCGTGCTGGCGGAACAGTTCGACCGGCGGACGCTGCGTCTCGCGCAGCAGATAGAACGCTCCGGGCAGCAGTACCGCCACCGTGCCATGCTCCGCCATCGCGCGCGCATCCTGTTCGGTGGCATATTCGAGGTGATCGGCAGAGAGCGCACCATAGCGCGCCGCCAGTGCGGCACCGCCGAGTGCCGACAACTGTTCAGCGTGCAGCTTCACCGGCAGGCCGAGCGCTTTGGCGGCATCAAATACCGCGCTCACCTGCTGCGGTGACAGCGCCAGGTGTTCACAAAACGCGTCGACCGCATCCGCCAGCCCTTCCGCTTTCACCCGCGGCAACAGGCGCTGGCAGATAATATCAATCCAGCCCTGCGGGTTATCCCTGAACTCTGGCGGGAAGCCGTGCGCCGCCAGGCAGGTGGCCTGCACATCGGCAGGCACCGACTGCGCCAGCTCGCGGATAGCGCGCAGCAGAGTAAGCTCGCTCTCTTCATCCAGCCCGTAACCGGATTTAATCTCCACCGTGGTCACGCCCTCAGCCAGCAGGCGATCGAGCCGCCAGCGTGCCGAGTCGACCAGCTGCTGCTGGCTGGCCGCGCGCGTGGCGCGCACCGTCGACAGGATGCCGCCGCCCTGCGCGGCGATCTCCGCGTAGCTCACGCCGTTGAGCCGCTGTTCGAACTCCTGGCTGCGATCGCCGCCAAACACCAGATGCGTGTGGCAATCCACCAGACCGGGCGTAATGATGCCGCCGTCAAACTGCTGCTGCCGGCGCGGGGCAAAGTCCGGTAACGCACTGCGCGGGCCGACCCACACCAGCTCGCCGTTATCCACCGCCACGGCGCCATCCTCAATCAGGTTATAGCGACCGTCACGCATGGTGACCACATCGGCCCCCAGCCACAGGCTGTCGATCTGTTTACTTGCCATCCCACTCCCCTTTTGTCTGGCGATTTACACTGCGCCTCAAAGTATGTATATGTATATACAACTTTCCGCCATTGAGGATCAACCATGGCAGTTTATTTTGCCCCACGCGCACGGCTGGCCGACGGCTGGCAGGAAAACGTGCTGATCGCAACCGACGATCAGGGATTTATTCGCGCCCTTACCGCCGACAGTACGCCCGGTGACGCCGTGCGCCTGGCCGGCCCGGTGATTCCGGCGATGGCCAACCTGCATTCCCATGCCTTCCAGCGCGCCATGGCCGGGCTGGCGGAAGTGGCAGGCGATCCGCAGGACAGCTTCTGGACGTGGCGCGATCTGATGTACCGCATGGTGCAACGCCTGTCGCCTGAGCAGGTCGGCGCCATCGCCACCCATCTCTACATTGATATGCTCAAGGGCGGCTACAGCCAGGTGGCGGAATTTCACTATCTGCATCACGATCCGCACGGCCAGCCGTATGCCGACGATGCGATGCTGCAACAGCTGATGCAGGCAGCGCACACCGCCGGTATCGGCCAGACGCTGCTGCCGGTGCTGTACAGCTACAGCGGCTTCGGTGCGCAGCCGGCCAGCGACGGTCAGCGACGCTTCATTCAGCACACCGATGCCTATCTGCAGCAGCAGCAGCGTGTCGCGCAGTGGAGCGCGCAGCAGCCGCTGATCAACCACGGCCTGTGTTTCCACTCGCTGCGGGCGGTAAGCGAAGCCCAGATGCATGAGGTGCTGGCCGC
The DNA here is from genome assembly GCF_059730935.1 of Type-C symbiont of Plautia stali. NCBI lineage: Bacteria > Pseudomonadati > Pseudomonadota > Gammaproteobacteria > Enterobacterales > Enterobacteriaceae > Type-C symbiont of Plautia stali. The sequence goes on from NZ_AP035923.1 coordinate 2,791,952, forward strand.
CAGCGCTACGCATCTGCCGGTGCACATTCACGTTGCCGAGCAGGAAAAAGAGGTTAATGACAGTCTGGCATGGAGCGGCGAACGGCCGGTGGCGTGGCTGTATAACCGCTTTGCCGTTGATGCGCGCTGGTGCCTGATTCACGCCACCCATCTCGATCAGCAGGAGATGGCGCGCATGGCAGACAGCGGCGCGATTGCCGGGCTGTGTCCCACCACCGAAGCCAATCTCGGCGATGGCATCTTCCCGGCGGTAGAGTACATCGGGCGCGGCGGGCGCTGGGGCATTGGCTCTGACAGCCACGTTTCGCTCAGTGCGCTGGAGGAGCTGCGCTGGCTGGAGTATGGCCAGCGGCTGCGCGATCGTCGCCGCAACCGCATCACGCTAACCGATCAACCCTCGGTCGGCGATCTGCTGTGGCAGCAGGCGGCGCAGGGCGGCGCGCAGGCCTGTGGCATTGCCAGCGGTGAGCTGGCGGTGGGCAAACGCGCCGACTGGCTGGTGCTGGAGGAGGATGCGCTGCTGGCCAGCGTCAGTTCCGCCGCGCTGCTCAATCGCTGGCTGTTTGCCGGCAGCAGCCAGCAGATTCGTGACGTGTTTGTTGCCGGACAGCCGGTGATTCAGCAAGGCCATCACGCGGCGGAAGAAGCGGCCGCCGCTGGCTTTGCCCGGGCGATGCGGGCGCTGCAATGAACGCGCGCTTTGACTACGCGCAGCTGCCGGTCAGCCGCTGGCGCAACGGCGGCGGGGAGACGCGCGAAATTATCAGCTATCCGCCGGGCGCAGCAGAGTTCCAGTGGCGCGCCAGCATTGCCACTATTGACGCCGACGGGCCGTTCTCGCCCTTCCCCGGCGTCGATCGGGTGATCACTTTACTGCACGGCGATAGCGTGCTGCTGCGCTGTGAACAGGCCGAACAGCCGTTGCTGCCCCATCAGCCGTGGGCCTTTCCCGGCGAATGGGCGATAGAGGCGCAGGTCAGCGGCAGCTGTCAGGACTTCAATATCATGACGCGGCGCGACGCATGGCGCGCGGCGGTAAGCGTGGAGCAGCTGGCGGTCAGCAGCCTGCATGGCGTGGCGTATGTGCTGGCCGGTACATGGCGCAGCAGTGCGGGCGAGACGCTGCAGGCGCAGCAGGGAATGTGGTGGCTGCAGGAGCAGCAGCAGCTGGTGCCGCAAACGGCAGAGGCCAGCCTGCTGTTTATCGCGCTTAGCCGTGTCCCCTGAAGCGGCCCAGCAATTTGTAGCGTGAGCCTGGATAGAGCAGGCGCGCATAGGTAACGATTTTGTTGTCGCTCCACGTCTGGCGGCGGATAAGCAGGCACGGCTCGTGCTCGTCCAGCGCCAGGTGCTTACGCTGGCGCAAATCCGGCAGTACCGCTTCAACGATATGCTCACCGGCAGTCAGCGGGGCGACGCGCATCAGATAGGTGTACGGCGTCAGGCTGTGGTAATCCTGGCTGAGGTAGTCAGGTGCGACCAGCGGATTGACCAGACGATCTTCCAGCTGCACCGGCAGCTCATTTTCGTAGTGCACGATCAGCGAATGATACAGCGTCTGGCCGGTGGAGAGTCCCAGCACCGCCGCCTGTTCCGGATCGGCCTTCATCTGACCTATCGAGAGAATTTTGCAGCTGTGCGTATGGCCGCGCTGGGCAATTTCATCGGCGATGTTATGCACTTCCAGCATTGCGGTGTAGCCCTTCATCTCCGCAACAAAGGTCCCGACGCCCTGCATGCGCACCAGAAACCCTTCGCTGGTGAGCTCCCGCAGCGCGCGGTTGATGGTCATGCGGCTGACGCCCAGTTCATTGACCAGCTCGCTCTCCGACGGCACCCGCTGGTTGGCTTTCCAGTGACCTTCGCGGATCTGGCTGACGATTGCCTGCTTAACGCGCTGGTAAATGGGCGCGGGTTCATCCCCCATCGCTGCCGCCAGCTGTGCGATTGCCGTTTGCTCCGCCATTTCCTGTTCCTTTTCCAAATGATATGTGAAGTTTACTGTCTCGCCGCCTAAATGTATATACATCCAATGGTGCAAAGCCTGCCCGCGTGGTGCAGCTGCCGCCCGCTTTTGGTGCAGCGTAGCAGGCTGGAGGTTGCCGCGCCCGCATTGCGGCACGTTTCACAGAATACGATCAATCTGGCACAGCACTTGCTACTTGTATAGACAAGATTAGACACTTATGCTTCACTCACAACACTTATAGCGCCCCTGGCGGATGCCATCGCAACTTGCGCTCCGCCACAACGTGGCAGATCACTTGTATAGACAGGAGTAGACTATGTCAGGTTCGGTTCAGGCAATTCGCCTCGTTCCCGGTGAAGTGGACCTCGCCACCTTACGCCGTATTTATCAGGAAAAGGTGACGCTGCAGCTGGCAGAGGAAGCGCGGGCGGATATTGACCGCGCACGTGAAACCGTCGAGGCCATCGTCGCCTCGGGCAAAGTGGTGTACGGCATCAACACCGGCTTCGGCAAGCTGGCGCAGACGCAGATCCCCGCCGAACGCCTGGCGGAACTGCAGCGTAACCTGGTGCTGTCTCACAGCGTCGGCCTCGGCGATCTGCTGCCGGACAACGTCACCCGCCTGGTGGTCGCCAGCAAAATCATCAGCCTGGCACGCGGCCACTCGGGCATCCGCATGGAACTGATTGACGCGCTGCTGGCGCTGTTCAACGCCGGCGTGATGCCGTGCATCCCGGCGAAGGGATCGGTTGGCGCGTCCGGCGATCTGGCGCCGCTGGCGCACCTCTCCCTGATGCTGCTCGGTGAAGGCCAGGCGCGCATTGACGGCCAGCTGGTACCCGCCAGCGAAGGCCTGGCCCGCGTCGGCCTGCAGCCGATTGTGCTGGGGCCAAAAGAGGGTCTGGCGTTGCTCAACGGCACCCAGGTCTCTACCGCGCTGGCGCTGCGTGGTCTGTTTGAAGCCGAAAATCTGTTTGCCGCCGGGCTGATGGCTGGCGCGCTGTCGCTGGAAGCAATTAAAGGCTCGGTTAAACCGTTTGATGCGCGCATCCATCAGGCGCGCGGCCAGCGCGGGCAGATTGCCGTCGCCGCTGCAGTGGCGACGCTGCTCGAAGGCAGCGAAATTCTCAGTTCGCACAGCAACTGCGGACGCGTGCAGGATCCCTATTCGATTCGCTGCGTGCCGCAGGTGATGGGCGCCTGTCTCGATAATCTCAGCCACGCCGCGCGCGTGCTGCAGATTGAAGCCAACGCCGCTTCTGACAACCCGCTGGTCTTCAGCGACAGCGGCGACGTGATCTCCGGCGGTAACTTCCACGCCGAGCCGGTGGCCTTTGCCGCCGACATCATCGCGCTGGCGATTGCCGAAGTCGGTGCCATCTCCGAACGCCGACTGGCGCTGCTGCTCGACACCGGCCTCTCCGGCCTGCCGCCCTTCCTGGTACGCGACGGCGGTGTGAACTCGGGCTTCATGATTGCGCAGGTTACCGCTGCCGCGCTGGCCTCGGAGAACAAATCGCTGGCACACCCGGGCAGCGTCGACAGCCTGCCGACCTCAGCCAATCAGGAAGATCACGTATCGATGGCCACCTACGCGGCACGCCGCCTGGGCGAGATGTGCTTCAACACTGCTGCCGTGGTCGGCATTGAAGCGATGGCGGCGGCGCAGGGCATCGACTTCCACCGCCCGCTGCAAAGCTCTGCCGCGATCGAACAGGAGATGAGCCGCATTCGTGCGCAGGTCGCCTTCCTCGATCAGGACCGTTTACTGGCGCCGGACATTGATGCCATGCGCCTGTGGGCCAGCAGTTACGTCTGGCCTGAAACCCTTACTGCGCTGCTGCCAAGCCAGCGTTCTACTGCTAATTAAGGAACCGATGATGAGCGAAACTTTGACTCAGGCTGTTGCCCGTGAAATCCGTGCGCCGCGCGGTAATGAACTGCACTGCGCCAACTGGCTGATTGAAGCGGCATACCGCATGATTCAGAACAACCTCGATCCTAACGTGGCCGAACGCCCGGAGGATCTGGTGGTGTATGGCGGAATCGGCAAAGCCGCGCGCAACTGGGCGTGCTTTGAGCAGATTCTGCGCTCGCTGCGTGCGCTGCAGCCGGAAGAGACGCTGCTGATTCAGTCCGGCAAGCCGGTCGGTGTGTTCCGCACCCATGCCGATGCGCCGCGCGTACTGCTGGCCAACTCCAACCTGGTGCCGCACTGGGCAACGTGGGATCACTTCCACGAACTCGATAAGGCCGGGCTGATGATGTATGGCCAGATGACCGCCGGTTCGTGGATCTATATCGGCGCGCAGGGCATCGTGCAGGGCACCTTTGAAACCTTCGCCGAAGCCGGTCGCCAGCACTACAACAGTGACCTGACCGGCCGCTGGATCCTCACCGCCGGTCTGGGCGGCATGGGCGGCGCGCAGCCGCTGGCGGGCGTGCTGGCCGGTGCCTGCGTGCTGGCGATTGAGTGCCAGGAGTCGCGCATCGATTTCCGTCTGCGCACCCGCTACCTCGACCATAAAGCCTACAGCCTGGATGAGGCGCTGGCGCTGATCAAAGACGCCACCGAAGCCGGCCAGGCGATCTCCGTGGGCCTGCTGGGCAACGCGGCCGAGCTGGTCCCGGAACTGGTGCAGCGCGCGAAAGCGGGCGGCATGAAGCCTGACATCGTGACCGATCAGACCTCCGCGCACGACCCGATCAACGGCTATCTGCCGGTGGGCTGGGACGTGGCACGCTGGGAAGCCGAGCGCGTCAGCAATCCGAAAGCGGTAGAGAAAGCGGCACGCGCTTCCATGGCGCAGCACGTGCAGGCGATGCTCGACTTCCACCACATGGGTGTGCCGACCGTGGATTACGGCAACAATATTCGTCAGGTAGCGCTGGATGAAGGGGTGAAAAACGCCTTTGATTTCCCGGGCTTTGTGCCGGCGTATATCCGTCCGCTGTTCTGCGAAGGCAAAGGCCCGTTCCGCTGGGTGGCGCTCTCGGGCGATGCGGAAGATATCTATAAAACCGACGCCAAACTGAAAGAGCTGTTCCCGGATCACAAAAACCTGCACCGCTGGCTGGATATGGCGCAGGAGCGCATCGCCTTCCAGGGCCTGCCGGCGCGTATTTGCTGGCTGGGGCTGGGCGAGCGTCATAAAGCCGCGCTGGCATTCAATGAGATGGTGCGCAACGGCGAGCTGAAAGCGCCGATCGTGATTGGTCGTGACCACCTCGACTGCGGCTCGGTGGCGTCACCTAACCGTGAAACCGAGGCGATGAAGGATGGCTCGGATGCGGTGTCGGACTGGCCGCTGCTGAACGCGCTGCTGAACACCGCCGGCGGGGCCACCTGGGTGAGCCTGCACCACGGCGGCGGCGTCGGTATGGGCTTCTCGCAGCACTCTGGTGTGGTGATCGTCTGTGACGGTACGGCTGAAGCGGATGCGCGCCTTGGTCGCGTACTGTGGAACGACCCGGCCACCGGCGTGATGCGTCATGCCGATGCGGGCTACGAGCTGGCGCAGACCTGCGCAGAGCAGCACGGTCTCAATTTGCCGATGCTGAAGTAGTTCCAGGTGCGCATCAATGCGCACCCTACGGTAGGTTACCCCGGCTGAGCAATGCCGCAATGTGGGTCTGTTAAGCCTTAACACTGTTCCTAAAGAGTGCATTGTGTAGGGTCGGCATTCATGCCGACCTTGCCCCCACCCCCTTATGCCAATCCGCTATAGCCTATAGCCAAATTATTCCTTTCCACGATAGACGCCCCCCACGCTTACCACTACAGTGGACACTTAACTTCCCGCGTCGGAGATTGCGCAGCTGACGCTGCTGATGGAGCCTTACCTTATGAGCCTGCCTGCTGTTCTGCTGGAAAACGCCCTCACCTGGCGTCGTCAGTTACATCAACACCCTGAACTGGGTTACCAGGAGCAGCAGACCAGCGAGCTGGTTGCCCAGGTGCTGACCGATGCCGGACTGCAGGTGTTTCGCGGCCTCGCCGGCACTGGCGTGATCGGCACGCTGGAAAACGGTCCCGGTCCGGTCATCGGGCTGCGCGCCGATATGGATGCCCTGCCGATTACCGAAAAAGGCGAGCCGCAGTGGAAATCGAGCCGGCCTGGCGTGATGCACGCCTGTGGTCACGATGGCCACACCGCGATATTGCTGGCCGCAGCCTGTCAGCTGGCCGCCACGCGCAATTTCAAAGGTACGGTACATTTCCTGTTTCAGCCGGCCGAAGAGAATCTTGGTGGTGCGCGCAAAATGGTGGAGGAAGGTCTGTTTCAGCGCTTCCCGATGGATGCCGTGTACGCGATGCACAACTGGCCGGGATTGCCGGTGGGATCGCTGGCGGTAAATCCGGGCGCGATGATGGCATCGCTGGATTCGTTTGAGATTACGCTGCACGGCAAAAGCTGCCATGCGGCGATGCCGGAAAGCGGTGCCGACCCGATGGTGGTCGCCGCCGAGCTGATTCTGGCGCTGCAAACCATCCCGTCGCGCCGCCTGTCACCGCTGGCGTCGGCGGTGGTCAGCGTCACCCAGATTCACGGTGGCGAGGCCATTAACGTCATTCCGGAGCAGATCACGCTGCGCGGTACGGTGCGATGTCTGCAGACCGACGTGCGCAATCGCGTGCGCGGTCTGATTGAAGATTTTGTTACCACCCTGCCGCGCCCGTTTGGCGTCAGCGGCGAGATTCACTGGTATCCCGGCTATCCGGTTACCGCCAACCATGTCGCCCCGGCGGAGCAGGTGCGTGACGTGGCGTGCCAGCTGCTGGGTGAACAGCAGGTGCACTGGCAGGTTAACCCGTCGATGGCGTCTGAAGATTTCGCCTGCATGCTGGAAGCCTGTCCCGGCGCCTATTTCTGGCTCGGCGCTGACGGTGCCACGCCTTCAGCCCCGCTGCACAATGCCAACTATGATTTCAACGATGCGCTGCTGCCGATTGGTATTACGTTCTGGCAGCAACTGGTGGAGAGCGTACTGATTAAACGCTGATGGCGCTGCTCAGCAAGCTCCTTCAGCTGCGCAGGCGTGCACCCCCTGCGCAACCGCTGCGGTGACCGCCGTCACCGCCCAGGTTTCTCGTGCATGGCCGGCCGGGCAGCCCGGTTAAATCCCCGCCTGCTGTAACCGCATTTCGGCATCGGCCATCGTTGCGGCTTCGCCGGTCGCCACCAGACAGCACGCCAGCTGCAGGCGCAGCGCCTGCGGCACCGCGCGTTCACCGGCCAGCACCTGACGGATCCACGCTGCGGTATCCTGGGCGCCTTTGCTCTCTGCTAACGCCAGCGCGACCTCCGGCTGCCGCTCGACCCACACTTCCGCTTCTGCGCCGGCACCGCGAATATAATTAATTGCCGGGCAGCGCTGCGGATTGGCATAGACCTCACCTTCAGTGCCGTTCAGCAGAATGGCCGGTGCATCGATATACTGGAAGAATTTACCCACGCGCGGCACATATTCCGGATGCGATACGCTCGCCAGCCGCAGCGCGGCGCGTTCGGCAAACGGCGTCGCCAGCTTGGCCAGCGTGTGCGCGCTGTTACGCACGCCCATGCGCCAGCGCAGCGCCAGCTGTTTAGCCATTGGCGCACATAAATCATCGATGGTGATGAACGCCAGCTCGCCAGCGTCGAGTTTCGCCTGCGCCTGTTGCGCGCTGGTCACTGGCGCAATATCCAGCGCCGCCAGCACCGCTTCGCTGGTCACGCGGGTTGGGTCGTCGCTGACGCCGTGCAGCAACACCGGAAAACCGAGCTTCACCAGCAGCAGCGCCAGCAGCGGCGTCAGGTTGCCCTGGCGACGCGCGCCGTTATAGCTGGGGATGACGATGGGCATCGGACGCTGTGCCGGGGCCTGCAGCCGCATCATGCGCTGCTGCATCGCGTGGTAGAAGCCGCGCATCTCTGCTTCCCCTTCGCCTTTGATGCGCAGCGCAATCAGCACGCCACCCAGTTCGAGATCCGGCACCTCGTCCGCCAGCATCGCGCTGTAAAGCGCCACGGCAGTGTCAAAGTCGATATCGCGTGCGTGATTCTTGCCGCGGCCAATCTCTTTAATGATCTTATTCAGTTCCATCATACTTCCCGCTTCCAGGGCGCGCCGTCACCCGGCGGCCAACAATCGTGCATCCGGCTGTTGCCGCATACTCAGGATTTCTTGCTGCGCTTCGCCGGTTTGTCCGCTTCCGGCACCGGCGGTTGTTCAATCGGAAACACCGGCAGCGCGGCCAGCAGGCGGCTGCCGTAGGTTTTGCTCAGCAGCCGGCGATCGTAAATGACGATTTCACCAAAACACTGATGGCTGCGGATCAGACGCCCGACCTGCTGGATCAGCGTAAACGATGCGCTGGGTAAACTTTGTACTTCAAACGGGTAGCGTTTGAGGCTCTTCAGCCACTCCCCTTCGGTCAAAATTACCGGACTGTCCACCGGCGGAAAAGCAATTTTATGGATGTGCACCTGCGACAACAGATCGCCTTTCAAATCGAGCCCTTCGGCAAAAGATTGCAGGCCAACCAGAATGCTGCTTTGTCCGGCCGTCACCCGTTGCCGGTGTAATTCCACCAGCCGCGAGCGCGGCTGATCGCCCTGCACCAGCATCGTCAGGCGCAGCTCCGGCACCAGGCTGACAAACTGCTGCATCGCGCGCCCGCTGGCAAAAAGCACCAGCACGCCTTTGTGCTGCTGCGCCTGCATTTGCTGGCGGAAGAAGCGCGCCATCTCAGCAATGTGCTCCGCTTCATTGGCCAGCAGCGGCTCATAGCGCATCTGCGGAATCACCAGCTTACCCTGGTCGACATGGTTAAACGGCGAATCGAGCGCCACAAAGCGGTCGCCGGCCTTTTGGTTCAGGCCGGACATCTCCTGCAGGCGATTAAAGCTGTTTAGCGAACGCAGCGTAGCCGAGGTCACCACCACGTGCGGGATTTTGCGCCACAGCAGCTTTTCCAGCTGGTCGCTGACGCGAATCCCGGCGCAGTGAAACAGCAGATGCGCCTGGCCGTCACGAATTTCACGCGTCACCCATTTCGACACCGGCGCGTTGGACGCTTTTTCCATCGCCGCCAGCCGCCACAGTTTGCTGATGGATTCAAACCAGCCGAAGTGGCGATTGAGCTGCAGGATGGCTTTGTGCAGCCGCATGATATCGGCCTTGCCGGTCTGTTCGCCCAGCTCGTTGAGCAGCCCTTCGCTCAGGCCACGCAGCGCATCACTCAGCTTAAACAGCCGCGCGCACAGGGTCAGCAGTTCTGGCGGCAGCTCACCGAGCACAAAGCGAAACTCGCCAGGCTGATTGTCGCGCGGCAGCAGAGGATTGAGCGCGTTGCACAGCGTCTGCAGCTGCTCGCGCATCTCATCACAGTGTTCTTTCAGACGCTCGGGATTGCTCAGCGGCGGCGGGGATTTCGGCCGGAACTGCGCCATGATGGTCTCCACCAGCCGCACAAACAGATCGAGCTGCAGGCTGCTCCAGCCCGGCGTGATCTCCGCGCTCATCTCCAGCGCATCCCGCGCCACTTCCGGCAGGTGATGCCCTTCATCCAGCACCAGCATCAGGTGTTTGGCCGGCGGCAGCACCGACTCATTCTCCATTGCCGCCATCACCAGCGCATGGTTCGCCACCACCACATCGGCCTGCTCGATTTCGCGTCGCGCCACAAAGAACGGGCATTCGCGATACCAGCGACAGTGGTGTGCCAGGCAGTTCGCTTTATCAGTGGAAAGGCGCTGCCACAGGCTGTCGTCAATCGCCACGTCGCTGTGATCGCGCAGGCCATCCCACTTATAGCTGCTGAGGTCTTTCTCCAGCCGCGCGCAGAATTTCTGCTCCTCTTTCGAACCGGTCACCGCCTGTTCGTCGAGATACAGCAGCAGATCGCCCTGCTGATCGTCCGTGGCTGCCAGCGCGGTCAGGTTGCGCGGACAGACATAGCGCCCGCGACCAAAAGCCGCGGTGAAGGTGAGGTCAGGTATAATTTTCTTTAATAGCGGCAGATCTTTGCTGAAGATCTGATCCTGCAGCGCCACGTTGGCGGTGCTGATGACTAAACGTTTCTCTTCGGCGCGGCTGACCGCAATGCCGGGAATCAGGTAGGACAGGGTTTTGCCGACGCCGGTGGGCGCCTCAATGGCCAGATGGCGACCCTCGTCACCAGCCAGACTCTTCGCCACTTCGGCGATCATCTGGCGCTGCGGCGCGCGCGGGATAAAGTCAGGAACCTGCTGCTGCAGCGCCTTATACCATTGCGCAATCTGGCTTTTTATCGCTGCTGTCAGGGCCATAGTGAATACTGTTGGTTAAACCGGCCTGTATTTTTACACAGTATTGCCACAGCGTCAGCTTTCGCGCTCAGTTTTTCGCGCTGGATTCAGAATTTCGCGCATCGCGCGGATCAGCGGCTCGCGCGCGCGGCCGCGCCGGAAGGCGAACGAAAACGGCGCACGAAAGTGAAAATGGTGTGGCAGCAGGCGCAGCAGCTGGCCCTGCTGCTCGCGGCTGCGCGCGTAATGTTCGGGCAAAAAGCCGATATAGCGCCCGGAGAGAATCAGCGTCAGCTGCGCTTCAATGCTCTCCACCGAGGCGGTGCTATGGCGGAAACCGCGCTTGTTCAGCTCCTGCTGGTTCCAGTAGCGCCGCGTTACCATGCCGGTCTGCTGCACGCGACGCACATCCGCATCGTCCTGCGCCAGCGCATGTTGCGGACTGCAGTACAGCCACTGCTGCTCCTCGTACAGCGGCAGCGTCACCAGATTGCTGGCGCGCAGCGGAAAGTGCCCGATGGCCAGGTCGAGCCGATCTTCCAGCACCTGCTGCTGCAGTTCGTTGGGCTCGCACACGCTGAGGGTGAGAAACACCGCCGGAAAGCGCTGGTTAAAACGGGCGATAACCGCCGGCAGATCCAGCGTGCTGTCGGTGACGGTGGCGTCGACCACGCCGAGCGCAAATGTGCCGCCCTGCGCGCTTTTCAGCGTCTCCACCTGCGACTGCCAGCCGCTCAGGGTCGCCAGCATTTCCCGGGTATAGGCGTAGAACTGTTCGCCTTTGCTGGTCAGCGCAAAGCCCGCGCGCCCGCGCTGGCACAGAATAAAGCCCAGCTGGCTTTCCAGTTCACTCATGTAGGCGCTGATGGCCGGCGTGGTCATGTTCAGCGCCTGCTGCGCACGCGAATAGCCCTGGTTTTCCACCACGCTGGCGAACACCTGCAGCAGTTTCAGATTGGGTAAGGTTGGCACCGCACTTCCTTCAGGGATTGCTGACAATAGTTAACGAATCGCTGAAGTGATTATCGGCTGACAGGGATTTTTTCTGCAAGCCGCTTTGGCGATGATGCAGCCATTCCCTGAAAAAGAGAGCTTTCGCTATGTCGCAACAAAATTTGCTGTTCCCGGCGCGCGTGCTGCGTGGTGCGGGTGTGATTAACCAGCTGGGGGCCATCTGCGCCGGGCTGGGCCAGCGCGCACTGCTGATTGGCGGCCAGCGAGCGATGCAGGCGGTGACGACGCAGGTAAAGACGCAGCTCGACGCCGCTGGCGTCACGCTGCTGGCACCGGTGTGGTTTGGTGGCGAAACCTCGCTTAACCATATCGAACGGCTGGCGGCGTTAGCGGTTGAACAACAGGCAGAAGTGCTGATCGGTGCGGGCGGCGGCAAGGCGCTGGACACGGTTAAAGCGGTGGGCGCGCAGCTCGGGCTGCCGGTGATAACCGTCCCGACAATTGCCGCCACCTGCGCTGCGGTGACCCCGCTGACCATTCGCTACGACGATAACGGCAACTTCTTTGATATTTTCCCGCTGCCGCAGGCGCCGGCGGCGGTGATCATCGACAGTGAACTGCTGGCAGCCGCCCCTGCCCGCTGGCTGGCCGCGGGCCTCGGCGATACGCTGGCTAAATGGTATGAGTTCCGGGCGGTAAGCACGCGCCATCCGGCGCGCACCGGCAATGCGCTGTCATCGCTGGCGCACAGCCAGATCTGCTATGAGGTGATCGCGGAGCACGGTCCGGCGGCTTACGCAGCGGTGCTGCGCGGTGAGAGCGGCACCTCGCTCGATCAGGTGCTGGACGCGATTTTTACCTGGGCCGGTCTGACCTCGCTGATGAGCAATGGCGCCCACGCCGCCGCTGCGCATGCCATTTACGAAGGCTTTACCTTCTGCGACAAAACGCGCGAGTTTGGTCACGGCCTGCTGGTGGGTTACGGCAATTTGTGCCTGCTGGCGCTGGAGGATCGCAGCGACGAAGAGCTGGTGGATGAGATGCGCCTGGCGCGCGACTGCGGCGTACCGTTGACGCTGGCCGAGATTGCCGCGCTGGAGGAGAGCGAGCTGGCGTTGATTATACGTGAGTCTGTCCACGCGCCGGATATGGCCAACATGGCCGAACCGGTCAACGAAGCGCGGTTGCGGGCGGCGATGGCGCGGATTGAAGGGCTGGCGGAACGGGTTTGATTGCGGTCGCAATGGATGTGGTAAATCCCAGGTCACCGTAAACGGCAAACCCCAGGTCACCGTAAACGGCGACCCTACGGGCCAGCGCGCGCTTTTGTAGGGTGCGCATTTATGCGCACCGTCATCATCAGGTCGCGCTGGCTTGACCGAGCGGCATTACGCCATGGCTGGCGCCCCACTTTTACCGGGTCGCCAGCAACACCGCGACTTGCCGCACATCCGCCACGTTATCCAGCGTCAGACACAGCGTTTCCAGCTGCTGCACCTGTGCCGCCGGCAAGACGCGCGCGGCGAGGCTGCGGTATTTGGCGTGCAGCGCCGCGTCGCTCAGCGGATTCGCCGGCGATCCGGATGGCACCGCGACGTGCTGCTGCCACTGCTGGCCCTGCACCGTTTCCAGCCGGACCCACGGCTCATCATCGCGCCCCTGCTGGTCGTCAATCTCCAGCTCAATACGCGCCATCAGCGCGGCAGCTTCTGCACTCAGGCGACGGCTGTCGTCATAACTCGCCAGCTCCGCGGAGCCATACAGCGCACGCGCCGTCAGCGCATACGGCAGGCTCATTTGCGCGGCGGCGAGGCTGGTGAGTTCACGCGTGCCGCACATCTCCAGCAGGAACGGATTGAGCCCAACCACAATGCGCGCAATATCCCCGGTCGCCACCGCATGCTGCCGCAGCAGCTGATCCAGCGCATCGATCGCCGCATGCGTACCGCGACAGGCGGCGTACGGCTTGATGGAACAGCGCGCCAGTTTCCACACCTCGCCCAGTTGGGCCGTGAGCGCGGCGGGCTGTTGCGTTTCACCGGCCAGCGTTTGCAGAAAGCCGCCCCAGCGTGCCTCAAATACCGCAGCCGGTCCGCTGATGCCGCGCTGTGCCAGCAGCGCCGCCTGTACTCCCCCTTCCGCCGCGCGCGCCGCGTGCAGCTTTTTGGTGTGTGAGCCATCATGAATAAAGCCCCACAGGCCACCACTAAAGCTGGCAGCGATGCCCAGCGCCGAGGCACACTGCGCGGCTGGCAGCCGCAGCAAACAACTGACGGCGGCAGCCGCGCCAAAAACGCCACAGCTGGCAGTCGAGTGCCAGCCCGCACCGTTGTGCGCCGCATAACCCCCGCAGGCTTCCAGCACGCGGCGGCCGATGTCATAACCGACGACCATCGCGGTGAGAAATGCCCGTCCGTCGACCGGCTGCGTCGCCAGCGGCAGTGCCGCCAGCAGCGCCGGTAACACCACGGCACCGGAGTGATCGCAGCCGCCGGTGTCGTCCAGTTCATACATGTGCGCCGCCACGCCGTTGAGCCACGCCGCCTGGCGCGGGGAAGCTTGCTGCGCACAGCCCCACAGCTGCGCCACGGCGCTGCCGCCCTCTTCGGCCACCAGCGCCCGGCATTCGCGCCAGATCGGGCTGTCACAGCCCGCCAGCGCCGCGCCGAGCGTATCCAGCAGATGGCGCTTCGCCTGCGCTACCAGCGCTTCCGGCAGCTGGGCAAAGCGGGTGGCCGCGATGAAGTCCGCCAGCCGATCAAGCGTGGTGTCCATGTTCGCCTCCGCTGACCCGGGCAAACACCTCTGCCGGATGATCGGCATCGTTATCCGGCTGCGTCTGCCAGTGCGCGGCCACCTGGCCGGCAGTAGCGATCCACACGTCATGCTGCTGCAGCGTCTCCAGCAGCTGACGCAGCAGGCCAATGCGTCCGGCGGTGCCGATAATTTCCGGGTGCAGCCGCAACAGGTAGCACAGGCCGAAACGGTGAAAACCGTGGAAATCCTGCGTCAGGTTAGCCAGCGTTTCGCCATAGGGCGCGATGCGCGACTGTCCGGGCGGAATCGCCGGGCTGAGGTTGAAGGCAAAATAGGGCGCATCCTCCAGCGTGTAGTGCATGGGCAGCTCCACCAGCCGGGTGCCGGGGTGAAAATAGGGTAAATCATCACCGCGCCAGCTGGAGGACCAGCGGATGCCATGCGTTGCCAGCGCCGCAGCAAGGCCCGGTTTCCACTGGCCAGCCGGCGTGCGAAACCCTGCAATCGGCTGGCCGGTCAATTGCGCCAGTCGCTCGCAGCCGCACGTTACGCTGGCAATCTGCTGCGCCAGCGTCAGCGCCGAGAAGTCTTCGTGTCGCTCACCGCTGCAGGCGATCTCATGCCCGGCGGCGACAATACGCTGCAGCACCTGCGGCTGCTCTTCGGCGACGATGGCCGGTAAGCACCAGCTGGCCAGCAGCTGTTTTTCCGCCAGCAGATCCAGCAGGCGATCAACGCCGCGCAGCGTGCCATAGCGCCACACCGACAGGGTTTTATCGCGCCCGGCAACCGCAGGGGCCTGCGTCAGGATGCCGTGAATATCGTGATAGTCGATGGTAATGATGGCCGCCGATTGTTTGCCCGACGGCCAGCGTGAATGTTCAGTCATGTTGCTGCTCCTGCAAATACCACGCGGCTACCGCATCACAGCGCGCAAACCACACATCGTCGCGCGCCGTCATGTGGGCAAACAGCTGCTCCAGCAACAGCAAACGGCCAGGCTGCCCGGAAATTTTCGGGTGGAACAGCGTGGTCAGGCACAGTCCTTCGGCCATCGCGCCGTCAAATTCGCGCTGCCAGTTGTCACCGGTGTGCGCATAGCTGGCGATGCGGTCGCCGCCCTGTGGAAAATCCGGCTGGCGCGTGTAGGCCAGCGAGGCGTAATCATCCATCTCCCATTTGCCGGGAATCTCCACCAGCGGCGTATGCCCGGCGACGGCAATGCTGTACGGCCGATCGTCACCACGCATGCTGCTGGAGTAAATCACCCCGGCTTCCCGCAGAATCTGCGGCGTTTCGGCGTGCCAGTCGCCGGAAGGAGTACGAAAACCGCAGGCGCGGATACCAAGATGTTGCTGAAAGATGGCGGCAGAGCGCGCCATCACGGCGCGCTGTTCATCTGGCGTAATCGCCCAGAACGATTCGTGGCGATAACCGTGATAGGCCACTTCGTGGCCCTGTTCGATAATCGCCTGGCACTGCCGCGGCCACTGCTCCACCACCCACGCCGGCACAAAAAACGTAGCCGGCAGTTGGAAGGCGCGCAGCAGATCCAGCAGCCGACCGAGCGCGCGAAACGGCCCGTAGGCGCCAAAGGTGAAATACTCTGGTGTTGACCACAGGCTGCCATTGAGCATGGCATCGCCAGTGGGACCATCAAGATCAAACGCCAGCGCCATACAGCCACGCTTGCCCTGCGGCCAGCGCACTGCGCCCGGTTGTTGCATACGCCCGCTCCTTAGCCCTGATTCACCGTGGCTTCGGCAATGCCGTTGTCGCTCAGGCCCCATTTGCTGAGGATTTTCTGGTAGCTGCCATCGGCAATCATGGCATTGATGGCTGCCTGAATTGCCGTGGTCAGCTCACCGGCATCTTTACCCAGCGCCATGCCGGTGTACTGGAAGGAGAAGGCTTTATCCAGCGGCTTAAAGGTGCCTTTTTCCAGGTTCATGATGTACGGCAGGGTTTCGCTGCCCTGTACCGCGCCATCCAGACGACGCTGACGCAGCTGCGTGCGCGCATCGGCGGTGCCTTCCGCGCCCACCACGATAATCGCGGGTTTACCGGCCGCTTCGCAGTGCGCTTTTGACCAGGTAGCAATCTCCTGCGGGAAGGTGGTGCGGCGGCTGGTACCTACTTTTTTGCCGCAAAGATCGGTGGCGCTGTTGATGTCGCTGCGCGCCGCCAGGGTGTAGAATTGCGGACCGGTTTTGAAGTAGTCGATAAAGTTAACCACCTTCTGCCGCTCTTTGGTGTCGGTCATGCCGGACATCACCAGATCGACGCGTTTGGTCACCACCGCGTTGACCATCTGTTCAAACGCGATATCCTGCCAGTTAACCTTAACGCCGAGCTTCTCGCCAATTGCCTGGCCCAGCTCATAATCGACGCCGCTCAGCTGATTGGTGGCCGGATCTTTAAAATCCATCGGCGGGTAGTTCGGCATGATGGCGACGGTCAGCCCTTTCTCTTTGATACTGGCCGGTACGGCAATCTCCGCCCAGGCAGAGGATTGCAGCAGCAGCGCGGCACTGATGGCACTCAATAACAATTTTTTCATCTATTCACCCCGGTCACGTTAAAGAAGAATCGCGTTGATAAAGTTTTTCATCCGTGGGTTTTGCGGGTTCAGCAGAATCTCTTCCGGTGCGCCCTGCTCAATAATGCGTCCCTCATCCATAAACACCACCTGGTTGGCGACCTCACGCGCAAAGCCCATTTCGTGGGTCACCACCAGCATGGTGGTGCCTTCTTTTGCCAGCTGGCGCATCACCGCCAGCACTTCACCGACCATCTCCGGATCGAGCGCCGAGGTCGGTTCATCAAACAGCATCAGTTTGGGTTTCATCGCCAGCGCGCGGGCAATCGCCACGCGCTGCTGCTGACCGCCGGAGAGCGACTGCGGATAGTCGTGCGCTTTGTGCGCCAGTCCGACGCGATCCAGCAGCGCCATTGCCTCTTCGCTGGCCTCGCGTTTCGGGCGCAGCAGCACGCGACACGGCCCCTCGATGATGTTCTCCAGCGCGGTCTTGTGCGGAAACAGGTTGAAGCGCTGAAATACCATGCCGGTCTGCAGCCGCTGGCGCGCAATCTGTTTGTCACTCAGCGGATGCAGCTTATTGCCGGCAATGCGATAGCCCGCCAGTTCGTTGTCGACCCAGATGCCGCCCTGATCCACTTTCTCCAGCTGGTTGATACAGCGCAGAAAGGTGCTCTTACCGGAACCCGACGGGCCGAGAATGCACATCACCTCGCCGTAGTTCACTTCCAGGCTGACGTCCTTCAGCGCGTGGAACTGATCGAAATATTTGTTCACCTTGACGGCGCGCACGATGTTTCTCATCTCTCACTCCCGGTTACTGGCGACGACGATGGCCGCGTGAGAAGTAGCGTTCCAGCTGGCTCTGCCCGAACGACAGCAGCGTCACGATAATCAGGTACCAGATACCCGCTACAAACAGCAGCTCCATCACGCGCGCGTTGGCGAAGTAGATGGTTTGCGCGTTGTACAGCAGCTCGGAGTACTGAATCATGCTGGCCAGACTGGTGGTTTTGATCATGCTGATGAACTCATTGCCGACCGGCGGCAGAATCACCCGCATCGCCTGCGGCAGAATGATGCGCTGCAGCGCCTGCAAACGCGGCATGCCGATGGCTTTGGCGGCTTCATACTGTCCGGTATCTACCGATAACAGCCCGGCGCGCACCACTTCTGAGGTGTACGCGCCCTGATTGATGCTCAGGCCAAGCAGCGCGGCGAGAAACGGCGTCATCACCGTGACGGTTTGCACGCTGAACAGACCAGGAATGCTGATGGTGGGAAACACCAGCGCCAGGTTGAACCACAGCAGCAGTTGCAGAATCAGCGGCGTGCCGCGAAAGATCCACGCATAGCCCACCGCGATATAGTGCAGCACCGGATTGGGCGACATGTACATGATGGCGGCGATGACGCCAAACAGGATGCCCAGCGCCATCGCCAGCACCGACATAATCAGCGTATTAACCACGCCGTTGAGGATTGCCTGCGCGGTGAAGAACTGGCCGACGAACGACCACTCAATATTGCCGTGCGCAAAGGCGTTAACCAGCAGCGCCAGCAGCACGAGGATCACTGCCGATGCGGTGATGCGGCCATAATAGCGGCGCGGCACCACCTGATAGCGATCGAGATCGTAATGTGGCTGGACGCGGCCATTGTTGACCGATGGTTCAACCGGTGTGGTGTGTGACATAGGCTCTCCTCAGGCGCGCGGTCCGGCGTAGTCATCGGCCCAGCGCTGCTGGTCCTGCATCAGGGTTTGCAGACGGGCCAGCTGCTCGCGCACCCGTGCCGGCGCGGTGCCGCCGTAGCCGCTGCGGGCTGCCAGCGCCGCTTCCAGGGTTAACGCCTGACGCACCTCGGGCGTGAGACGTGCATCGACGCCGTGCAGCTGCGCATCGCTGAGATCGGCCAGGCCGCAGTTTTCGCGTTCACACAGCTGCACCAGCTGGCCGGTAATCTCGTGCGCCTCGCGGAATGGCACGCCGCGCATTGCCAGCCAGTCGGCCACTTCGGTCGCCAGCGTAAAGCCATCCGGCGCCTGCTCGCGCATCACCTCAGTATTGAATTTCAGTGTCGCCATCATGCCGGCCATGGCAGGCAGCACCATCAGCAGCGTGTTGACCGCATCAATCACATTACGTTTGTCGTCGCTGAGATCGCGGTTGTAAGAGAGCGGCATGGCTTTCATGGTGGTCAGCAGCGCCATCAGGTTACCGACCAGCCGGCCGCTGCGGCCGCGCGTCAGCTCGGCAATATCCGGATTTTTCTTCTGCGGCATGATCGAGCTGCCGGTGGCATAACTGTCGTGCAGCTCCACCCAGCGGAACTGCCGTGACGCCCACAGGCACACCTCTTCACACAGCCGGGACAGGTTGATGCCGATCATGCTGGTGACGAACAGGAATTCCGCGGCGTAGTCGCGGCTGGCGACTGCATCGATCGAGTTTTCACACGGCGCCAGATAAGCGAGATCGGCTGCGGCCAGCTGTGGCTGACGCGCAATTGCCGAACCGGCCATCGCCGCCGCGCCCAGCGGACAGCGCGCGCTGCGGCGATCCCAGTCCTGCATACGCTCGATGTCACGCGCGAAGGATTGGGCATGCGCCAGCAGCTGATGGCCAAACACAATCGGCTGCGCCTGCTGCAGATGGGTGAAGCCGGGCGCGACGCTGTCGGTGTGTTGCGCGGCCTGCGTCACCAGCGCCTGCTGCAACTGCAACAGCGCGCTCACCAGCTTGCGGCCGTTATCCCGCAGGTAGAGACGCAGATCGTTGACGGTCTGATCGTTGCGTGAACGGCCGGCACGCAGCTTGCCGCCCAGCGCGCCGAGGCGTTCTGTCAGCGCGCGTTCGATGAAGGTATGCACGTCTTCATCGGCGGCAATCGGCTGCAGCTGGCCAGCGCGATAATCGGCGTCCAGCGCGTCAATCGCCGCCAGCATGGTATCCAGCTCGTCAGCACTCAATAGCCCGGCACGCGCCAGCTCGCGCGCATGGGCGCGGCAACCGGCGAGGTCGTACGGCGCCAGCGCAAAGTAATAATCCGGGCTACGCGACAGCGCGGTTAAACTGGCTGCCGGAGCCGCTTTAAAACGTGCACCCCATAACAGTTCGGCATTCTCAGACATGCTATTTCCCTCACAAATCAGCCGCAGCAATATGAAAAAGTTTGGATTCAGCCGGCAGCGATAATAAAAACTTATTTTATTGCCACGCTGGCAAATAGGTGGTATTTCAGATTCACTGTACTTTCACCGCAATTATTCCGGAGTTGAATAGCAAAAATGGAAAGTAAAGTTTCCCAGTCTGGAAACAATGCGAATAATCGCGGCGATAATGCGGTTCTGGCGCTGAGTAATATCGACTTAAAATTGCTGCGGGTATTTAAATGCGTGGTGGAAGCCGGCGGATTAACCGCCGCCAGTCACGAATTAAATATTGGCCTGGCGGCGATCAGTAAACAGGTTTCTGACCTGGAGATTCGGCTGGGCATGACGCTGTGCAGCCGCGGCCGTGAAGGTTTTGAGCTGACGCAGTACGGCATCAATGTTTATCAGGCCACGCTGGAGCTGTTCGTGTCGCTCAACCTGTTTCGCGAGCGGCTGCACAATAGTCGCAACGAGCTGCTGGGCGACATCGCGATTTGCGTGGTGGATAACACCATTAGCGATCCGCACTCGCCGGTCACCAGTGCGGTGCAACAGTTGCACCAGAAAGCGCCAAAGGTGCAGATTCGTCTGCAGACCGCACAGCTGGATGATATTGAACGCGGCATAAGCGAAGGGCGTTTTCATTGCGGCATTGCGCCCGTGTATGAAATGAAAAATGAGTTTGATTACTTCGAACTTTATAAAGAATACGCAAAATTATATTGCGCTGCGTCACATCCTCTCTATTGCGGATCTTGCGATAAAAATATTTCGGTGGATGTATTACGTCAGCAGAAAATTATTAATCATTTATATGTTACCCCACGCGATGAACGCCGCCTGATTCCGGTGCAGGAGAGCGGTGTGCAGGCGGTGCAGGTGGAATCGGTGGCCATGCTGATTTTAACCGGTCACTTTATTGGGTATTTACCGGAACATTATGCCGCTCCGTTTATTGCCCGCGGACAATTGTGTGAGCTGGGCGATGACACGCTGCGGCGCGAAACCGCATTTTGTCTGGTGATGAAGAAAGGCCGGAAAATAAATCCGATCATCCGGCTGTTTATGCAGGCGCTGGGGTTGAGCGATGCGGCGGCGGCGCACTGATTTGGTGCGTGTGACCAGGTTTCTGCTGGTACCGGACGGGAAAGTGTACGCTGATGCCCTCACCCCGGCCCTCTCCCACCGGGAGAGGGAGAGGCAGCATGTGGACAAGGGAAACGAAACGCGGCGTCCGGTAACAGCAACCAGAACGCTTATGTCAGCCGCTTATACATCACCGTGGTAGCATCCAGCTCGCCGGCTGTGGATTCGGCATAGTACGGAATCGAACCCGCCACCTGCCAGCCGAGCGACAGATAGAGCGCGCTGGCAACATCGCCGCTGCGCGTATCCAGCACCAGCAGCGTTTTCCCCTGCTGCTGCGCCAGCTGTTCGGCACGTAACATCAGACGGCGCGCAATGCCCTGACGTCGCGCACGCGGATGCACCAGCAGCTTGCTGATCTCCGCACGATGGCGGCCGTTGGGCATACTGCTGAAGCCCAGCATCACCGTGGCCACTATCTCGCCCGCTTGCCAGGCCACCAGCAGCTGATTATCGCCGCTCGCCAGGCTGTAAATTTTGTCCTGCCAGAAACGCGCCATCACTGCGCGATCGTCCGCGTCAATGAAGCCGACGCTGGCACCGTCTGCCACGCAGCCGTGCAGCACTTCACACAATGACGCCAGCAGCGGCTGCGCCTGGGTAGCGCTGAGAGAGTCGATTTCAATCATGGTTTGCACACCACCAGAATGTAGCGCGCGCCGCCTTCGGCATGCGCCTGAAAAGAGGAACGTCCGCTGAGGTGGAAGCGCAGGCAATCGCCGGCCTGTAGCGTCCAGCTCTGCGTCTCCATGGTGATGGTCAGCTCGCCCGACTGCAGCCAGATGTGCTGTTCCAGCCCCTGTACCGGTGGCGCATCATAATCAATGCGCGCGCCCGGACGCAGCACGCCCTCCACCAGCTCCGCTTTAAACTGACTGGCCGGCGGCGAGACGTTGCGTCGCTGGAAGCCGCTGAGCGTGTCCTGCCAGACCGGCTGCTGCTCCGCTTTCAGCAGCAGCGCCGCTTCTTCTTCTACTTCGCTGAGCAGTCGCGACATGGTTAAACCGTAGGCCACGCACAAGCGATTAAGCAAAGCGGCGGTAGGGCTGGTCTCGGCGCGCTCAATGCGCGACAATGATGCCCGGCTAATGCCGGTTGCCAGAGCCAGTTCATCCAGCGACCAGCCGCGCTGCAGGCGTAATTCCGCCAGACGTGCCGCAAGCCGATCTTCCGTATTTAGAGCAGACATCTTTAACCTCTCATTTTCGGGAAATAAATCTCACATAAGAGATAAAGCCCGAAATCGTGCAGTGGGTCAAGTTGTACAATAAAATAATCATTGTACAAGCTCACTCTGGCGGTTAAGGTGTTGTTATGCAGGTCAGAATTTTAGAGGATGCCATGGCCTTATACAGTATCGGTGATGTTGCCGAGCGCTGTGGAATTAACCCGGTAACCCTGCGCGCCTGGCAGCGTCGTTATGGATTGTTAAAGCCGCAGCGCACTGAGGGTGGTCATCGACAATTTGATGATGAAGATGTTCAGCGGATCGAAGAGATCAAACGCTGGATAGAGAGCGGTGTGCCTGTTGGCAAAGTCAAAGCCCTGCTTGAAGGAGAGACCTTCAACGTGCATGACGGCTGGACGGCGCTGCAGGAAGAGCTGATGAGCGTGCTGCGCCACGTACGCGCCTCCAAACTGCGCACCAAAATCGCCACCATTGGCCGTGAACACCCGGTCGATGCGCTGATTGACCACGTTTTTGTACCGGTACGCCAGCGTCTCGGGCTGGATCAAAATACCGCCCGCACCATGTGCAGTCTCTTGGACGGCGCGCTGATTGATTATGTCGCGTTCTGTCTGGCAGGCGCGCGTAAAAAAGCCGGCAAAGATGCCTTAATGATTGGCTGGGGCGTAGAAGATCGCACCCGCATCTGGCTGGAAGCCTGGCGCTTAGCGCAGCAGGGCTGGCGCATTGATGTGCTGGCAGAACCACTGGATATGCCGCGTCCGGAGCTGTTTCCCGGCCAGCATCTGTTTATCTGGACCGGTAAAAAGCCGACGCGCCGCCAGCTGGAGCAGTTCGAACACTGGCAGGCTCAGGGCTTCTCGATTCACGTCCACGAACCCACCTGAAAAATCGCACATGCGGCCTTTGCCTTACCGCATGTGCGCGTTATCATGCCGCACTTCATGACTTTTCTCAGGTTTACCTATGAACTGGAATAAAATTCTCATTGGCACCCTGTTTGCCATCATGGCGATTGGCGGCATGGGCGGCATGATGCTGGTTGGCTACAGCCTTATTCTGCATACCCACTGAGTGCGTGCTGCAACCGCTCCAGCAGCCGGTCGCAGATCAGCGCCAGCAGCGCCACCAGCAGCGCGCCCTGAATCACATAAGCGGTATTGAAGCCGCTCAGACCGATAATCACCGGCGAACCCAGACTCTCCGCTCCGACGGTTGAGGCGATGGTCGCGGTGCCGATGTTGATCATCACAGAGGTGCGCACGCCTGCCATAATCACCGGTGCCGCCAGCGCCAGCTCTATCTGCCACAGACGCCGCCATGGTCCCATTCCCAGACCGACGGCGATCTCACGGCTGCTGGCCGGGACGCTGTCCAGTCCCGCCAGCGTGCCCTGCAGAATCGGCAACAGCCCATACAGAAACAGCGCCATCACCGCCGGCGCAGCGCCAAAGCCCATGACCGGCACGGCAATCGCCAGCACCGCCACCGGCGGAAAGGTCTGACCGGCAGCCGCCAGCGTCTCCAGCAGCGGGCGGAACGCCCTGCCGCCGTGACGGGTAGCGAAGACCGCACAGCCAACGCCCACCACTATCGCCAGCGCGCTGCCGCTGATCACCAGCAACAGATGGGCCAGCGCCAGCTGCCAGAAACTCTCCTGCTGGTACAGCGGACGCTCCAGCTGCGGAAACCAGTGCGCAAACAGCGGCGCACTGTGCGGTAACCCCCACAGCAACAGCAGAAATACCCCCAGCAGCCAGTAGAGCGGATCGCGCAGCACTCGCATCAGCCCGCCTCCTGCTGTTGCAGCAAATCGCTAAAGTGCAGCACGCCCAGCGGCTGCTGATGCTGATCGACAACCGGTAATTTGTCGGTGCGGCGCGCAATAAACTGCGACAGCGCCTCGCGCAGCGTCAGCCCGGCGGCGATCGGTTCCGCCTCCAGCCACTCACCGCGTCGTGCCGCACTGCCGGCCCGCCCCAGCGCCAGCAGACGCACGCCCAGCTCGCTGCGGCCGAAGAACTGGCGCGCGAAATCACTGGCAGGCTGCGTCAGCAGGTCAATCGGCCGTCCCTGCTGCACAATCTCTCCGCCGTCCATCAGCACCAGCTGATCGGCGAGGGTTAACGCTTCGTCGATATCGTGCGTCACCAGCACCACGGTGCGCCCCGACAGCTGCTGAATGCGCAGCATCTCCTGCTGCAGCGCCTGCCGGTTGACCGGATCGAGCGCGCCGAACGGTTCATCCATCAGCAGCAGTTCCGGGTCGGCCGCCAGCGCGCGCGCCACGCCAACACGCTGCTGCTGGCCGCCGGAGAGCTGGTGCGGATAGCGCGTCGCCAGCTGACTGTCGAGATTAAGCAGCGCCAGCAGCTCCTCAACCCGTGCGGCAATTTTTTCCCGCGGCCAGCCGAGCAGCGACGGCACGGTAGCGATATTTTTGGCCACATTCCAGTGTGGAAACAGGCCGATGGACTGAATGGCATAGCCAATGCGCCGCCGCAGCGCGCGCGCATCCATCTGCTCGATCGGCTCACCGGCAAAACGGATTTCGCCGCTGTCATGCTCAACCAGCCGGTTAATCATCTTCAGCGTGGTAGATTTACCCGAGCCGGACGTGCCAATCAGCACGGTAAAACTGCCCTTCTCAATCTTCAGCGACAGGTTGCGAATCGCCTCTTTACCGGCGAACGCTTTGCTCACCTGATGAAATTCAATCATGTCCTCTCTCCAGCAGTGCCGACAGCAATCGCAGCAGCGCATCGAATATCACCGCCAGCGCCACCACCGGAATCACGCCCAGCAGCACCAGATCCAGCGCACTGCTCAGCAGTCCCTGAAACACAATGGCGCCGAAGCCGCCGGCCCCAATCAGTGCGGCGACCACCGCCAGCCCGACGGTTTGCACCACCACCACGCGCAGTCCGGAGAGCCACACTGGCAGCGCCAGCGGCAGCTCGGCGTGCCAGAACTGCTGCCAGCCGCTCATGCCCATGCCGCGCGCGGTTTCACGCACTTCCTGCGGCACCTGCTGCAGCCCCGCGACCACGCTGCGCACCAGCGGCAGCAGTGCATACAGCACCAGCGCAATCAGCGCCGGCGCGACGCCAATCCCGCTGATACCGAGGCGCGCCAGTTGCGGAAAATGCGCCGCCAGCCCGGCCAGCGGTGCAATCAGCAGGCCAAACAGCGCCACGGACGGCACGGTCTGGATCAGATTCAGCACGCTGAAGGCGGCATGTTGCCAGCGGGTGCGACGCGCGATGGCGAGTCCCAGCGGCAGACCAATCAGTAAGGTGGGCAGCAGCGTGCCGCCCAGCAGCAGCAGATGCTGGCTGAAAGCGGCGTTAAAGACAGCGGTGCGATTGCTGTACTCTTTCAGCAGCGACAGCGCGTCCAGCTGACCACTCAGCAGCAGTATCAGCGGCGGCAGCCACAGTTGCAGATTAAGCAGAATACGCAGCGGCGTCTGCTGGCTAAGCTGACGAATCGCTTCGGCCGCCAGCAGCAGCGCTAATCCTGCCGCACACCATAAGCCGCTGCCCAGCGCGGTGCGCGCCAGCGGGCTGCCGCTGCTAGCCAGCTCACTGGCGGCGTGGCCGCCGATGCCAATCAGCAGGGCGAACAGTACCTCCGCGCCCAGCAACTGCGCCAGCGCCGCGCCGCGACCTGGCGGCCACCACAATCCCAGCCATAGCCATAACAGCGGCAGCAGCAGCAGCCAGCCCGCCGTTACCTGCCAAAGCATCAGCGGCTGTCCGGAGACCAGCCGGTTGGCCGCATAGCTCAGCAGCGGTAGCGCTCCCAGCGCCAGCGTGATCAGCAACGTCAGCACCAGCAGCACCGGCTGCTGGCGCGGTCGGTTTATCCGTGACAGCACCGCTTACAGCAACTTATTCTGCTGCAGCCACTGCTGCGCCACCTGGCTGGCGTCCTGACCGTCAACGGCGATTTGCGCGTTGAGCTGCTGCAGGGTTTTCTCATCCAGCTTGCTGAATACCGGCTGCAGCCAGTCGGCAATCTGCGGGTACTGTTGCAGCACGCTGGCGCGGATCACCGGCGCGGGCGCGTAAATCGGCTGTACGCCCTTCGGGTCGCTCAGGGTTTGCAGGCCGAGCGCCGCGACCGGGCCGTCGGTACCGTAAGCCATCGCCGCATTGACGCCGGACGTTTGCTGGGCGGCCGCTTTGATGGTAACGGCGGTGTCCCCGCCAGCCAGCGACAGCAGCTGTGACTGGCCCAGCTTGAAGTTGTAGGCTTTCTCAAACGCTGGCAGCGCATCGCTGCGCTCGATGAACTCCGCCGACGCCGCCAGCTTAAAGGTGCCGCCTTTTTTCAGGTAAGCGCTGAGATCGTCGAGGGATTGCAGGTTATTCTGCTGCGCGACATCGCCGCGCACCGCAATGGTCCAGGTGTTGTTGGCCGGTGCTGGCGTCAGCCACACCAGATGATTTTTCTCTGCATCGAGCTTTTTCACCTTCTCATAGCCCTGCTGCGCGTTTTTCCACGCCGCGTCCTTCTCATCATTGAAGAAGAACGCCCCGTTGCCGGTATATTCCGGATAGATATCCAGCTCACCGGCGGTGATTGCGCCGCGCACCACCTGCGTGGTACCGAGCTGGATTTTATTCACGGTTTTTACCCCATGCTGGTTCAGCACCTGCAGAATGATGTTGCCGAGCAGCGAACCTTCAGTATCAATCTTGGAACCTACCTTGACCGGGTCCGCTGCCTGCACGGCCCCGACACTCATCGCGAATGCGATCATCCCCAATAAACCCTGCTTAATCATGGCGCTTTCCTCAGCATTATTTTCTTTCAGTGATTATCAAGCGTAGCCTGGCGAAACGGGATGGGTGCGGTCAAGCGGCGCAATTCGTTCTTTTTCTGCTATCCGTTGCCGGTTTTATAGAACGCTTTGGTTGCACTTATAACCAAATAGAATTTTTCACATCCGTGGCGCGGCTTATGCTCATAGCCCCACTCTTTACAATAAATCACACAACATCATGTCTGACTTAACTTCTTCGGCGCACGTGGCGCTGGCAGGGAATACGCCGCAGGGCGAGACGCAGTGGATTAGCAGCGCGGCCGACGTGACACGGCTGGTCAACAACAGTAATGCCTCGCGCAGCAATGCGCGCATCGTCATCGCCATTGCGCTGGGCGGGGTTTTTCTCGACGCCTACGACCTTGGTGCGCTGGCCTTTGGTATTAAAGATGTCACGCGTGAATTCAATCTGACGCCCGCCGGCACCGGCATGGTGGCGTCGGCTATCACCTTTGGCGCGATTGTTGGCGCGCTGATCGGTGGCTATCTCACCGATAAAATTGGCCGCTATCGGGTCTTCATGGCCGATATGTTCTTCTTCGTGGTGGCGGCACTGGCCTGTGCCTTTGCGCCGAACGAGTACGTGCTGGCGGCGGCGCGCTTTGTGATGGGGCTCGGCGTCGGCATCGATCTGCCGGTGGCGATGGCGTTTCTGGCGGAGTTTTCCCGACTGCGCGGTCAGGGCAATAAGGCCGCCAGTGTCGCGATGTGGTGCCCCACCTGGTACGCGGCGATCAGCATCTCCTATCTGCTGGTGCTGCTGCTGTATGCGGTGCTGCCTGAGAGCCATACTGACTGGCTGTGGCGGCTGATCCTCGGCTTTGGCGCGGTACCGGCGCTGTTGATCATCGCCATCCGCAGCCGTTACATGAGCGAATCACCGATCTGGGCGGCAAATCAGGGCAACCTGCAGGGTGCAGCGGCAATCCTGCGGCGGTCGTATAACATCAACGCGGAGGTCGCGCAGGATGCCGAGCTCACTGCCGCACAGCCAGTACGTAAAGCCAGCTGGCGCAACTACGGCGCGCTGCTGCAGGGCGTTTACCGCCGCCGTACGCTGCTGGCAACGATAACCTCGATTGCCTCGTCGTTCGCCTATAACGCCGTGGCCTTTGGCCTGCCGGTGATCATCTCCAGCTTCCTCGCGCAGTCGATGCTGACCACCATTCTGGTCTCGCTGGCGCTTAACCTGCTGTTTGCCTTTGTCGGGGGGCTGCTGGCGGTACGGCTGGTGCCGCGACTGGGCGCGTGGAAGATGTCGGTGGCCGGTTACGCCTGCCAGTGTGCGGCGCTGCTGGGCCTGGCGTTGATTGGTCGCCCGGCCGGCGGCGAGGAAGCGGCCCTGGCGATTGCCATGCTGGCGCTGTTCCTGTTCGGTCAGGGGTTTGGTCCGGGTTCGCACACCATGACGTTTGCCTCGCTGAGCTATCCGGCTTCGCTGCGCGGCGTGGGCGTCGGCTTTAACCAGACGCTGATGCGCGCCAGTTCGACGGTATCCCTGTTTGTGTTTCCGCTACTGGTCGCGGCGTTCGGCACCGGCGTGTTCTGGGTGATCCTGCTCGCACCGCTGGCTGGATTACTGGCGCTGCTGGCGATTCGCTGGGAACCGTCAGGCTATGATGTCGATGCGGAAGATTTTCAGTAAGCGGATAACGCCTCAGCGATGAGGCGTTGGCTCAGGCGGTGAGGCGGAAATCGCCCAGCGTGTTGGGGATGCGCGGAAAAGTGTGCAGGAACCACGGCGTGAATTTTGCCGGATTGTCGCGCATCTCCTGCTGAATCTGTTCGACTGAGCGGTAACACCAGTCGTCAGCCTCATCAAGGTTGAGCACCGGCACTTCGTCACTGATGGCGAAAAACACGTGACCGTACTCATGTTCGATCAGACCGTTGCTGAGCGGCAGGTTATAGCTCAGTTCAAACACCGGCGTTAACGCCAGATGCAGTCCCATCTCTTCACGCAGGCGGCGCTCAGCCGCATCGCGCGTCGGCTCCTGCGGGTAGGGATGGCTGCAGCAGGTATTGCTCCACAAACCGCCGCAGTGATACTTGCTTTGCGCCCGGCGCTGCAGCAACAGTTCATGGCGCGAATTGAACACGTAAACCGTTACCGCACGATGCAGCAATCCTTTCTCATGCACTTCCAGCTTTTCCATCTTGCCGGTGGGACGATCGAGGTGGTCAACGAGGATAACTTCAATGGCGGGCATGACAACTCCTTCGGAAAAATCCCCACTATTGTACACAATAGCGGAAGCGGCAGCGGAGAAAATCGCGCACATTCCGTGCGCTGGCGCGATAAGCAGTAAGCTTAGCAGCCAGCAGATAATTCAGCAGAAAAAGGCGGGAAAAAGCGTGACAGCGGCGCAAAAAACGCGCCGCTGTGCTCTCTGACGGGATGAATTACAGTTTGAAGCCGTGCACCACCTGCTCAAGCTGCACGCTCTGCTCTTCCATGGCGCGCGCCGCTGCCGAGACCTGCTCCACCAGCGCCGCGTTCTGCTGGGTGCTGCCGTCGAGCTGGGTAATCGCCACGTTCACCTGTTCGATCCCCATGCTCTGCTCGCGGCTGGCGGACATGATTTCGCTCATCAGCGTTGTGACGCTGCTGACGCCCTGCATCAGCTCGTCCATGGTTTGTCCGGCCTGCTCCACCAGCTGGCTGCCGGTGTCGATATTGGCCACCGACTCTTCAATCAGCTTTTTGATTTCGCGCGCGGAGTTGGCGGAACGCTGCGCCAGATTGCGTACCTCCGAAGCCACCACGGCAAACCCGCGGCCTTGTTCACCGGCGCGTGCCGCTTCTACCGCCGCGTTGAGCGCCAGAATGTTGGTCTGGAAAGCGATGCTGTCGATCACGCTGATGATATCCACCACCTTACGCGAGGAGTGATGGATTTCGCCCATGGTGCTGACCACCTGACGCACCACTTCACTGCCGCGCGCCGCGACCTGAGACGCGCCATCTGCCAGCTGGTTGGCGTGCGTGGCGTTGTCGGCGTTCTGACGCACCGTGCCGGTCAGCTCTTCCATCGACGCGGCGGTTTGCACAATGGAACTCGCCTGCGATTCCGTCCGCGCCGAGAGATCGGCGTTGCCGCTGGCAATTTCGCGTGAAGCCGCGGTAATCGCCAGTGCGCTGTCGCCCACCTGGCGCATCAGCCCCTGCAAATGGGCGATGAACTGGTTAAAGCTTTGCGCCACAGCGTTGAATTCCGGGCTATTGCTGGCCGGCAGACGCTGCGTCAGATCCGCGCCACCGGTCGACAGCGCTTCGATGTTTTGATGCAGCAGATTCAGGCGTTTCATCATCGCGCGAACAAAGCCAAGCAGCACCAGCAGCAGCAGAATCGCCAGCGGGATCTGGACCAGGCCGAGACGGGTCAGCATGCTGTGCGTCTGCGCATCCAGCAGCGCTGACGGCACGTCGCTGGCCAGATACCACGGGCTGCCGGGAATGGCCTGCAGGAACAGCGTGTGCTCACCATCTTCCCCGCTGAAGGTGGTTTGCGACGGCTGAGAACCGGCCTGTGCCAGCAGCCCTTTCAGCGCCGCCGCCATTGGCAGCTGGGTATCAGCCAGATTTTCCAGCTTTGGCGTCCCCTCCAGCAACGCGGCATTACCGACCACTTTGCCGTCCGCTTCGACAATCAGTACGCGGCCATGAATCGCCTCACCCATTTGCTGCGCCAGCTGGTTGAAAAAGCCGAGCGTGACGTCAATGGTTGAGACGCCCCACACAGTGCCGTTACGGTAAATCGCCATGGCGCAGTTGGTGCGCGGCTGCGGGCTGGCAGCATCCTGATAAGCCTTCGCCCACGCGCACTGGCCTTTTTCTGCGGCCATGCCATCTTTGTACCACGGCTGCTCCCAGTATTTGTCGGCAGCATCGGAGTTCCAGTAGGTATTGACCTGCAGCTGGTTGCTGGCGTTACGCGCAAAGAACGAGCTGTCTTTCTCTTTCGCCGGATCGCGCCGGTTGGGTAACGGCCAGATACCGCCGCCGAACACGTTGCTGTCCTGATACTGGTTAACCAGCGCCGGCAGCAGCGTATCAATGGCGGCGCTGTCCATCACGCCCGCCGCTTCGGTAATGGCACGCTGCTGCGCCTGCACGCGGTTCATCTGCTCGACGATACGTCCGGCGAGACCATCCACCTCATAGCGCACCAGCCGGCTTTCGTTCTGGCTAAGCTGCGGCGCGATGAACTGGTTAATCACCAGGACGGTGACCAGCATAAGAACAACGAAGAATGCGACTAAGGTCGCGGTAAAACGGGATTGTGTGGTTTTTAACATCGGTGTGCCCTTACCCTGGTGTGGCGAGTTGCCTGATCGAGGTTAACGGCTTGTTACAGAGGAACTTGAGGTGCGCCAGATCACAAAATGGTTAACTGATTGAATAGCGTGACCATAAGAGCGCTTATTGTCACCGGCCTTACCCTGCCCCCTGTCTGACCGCTCTGGTGTTAACTTCCGTGCCAGTCGCTACGCCGGGCTTTCGGCCTTCAGTCGCCGTCCGGAATCGTCCTGAAAGGGAATATGGCGCAAGCGCTGGTTCCTTTGTGTTGTGCTAACAGCGGACGTACTCGCCCCACGTATAGTGCATTTCTAAGCTGCCCACGCACAGAGCCTAAAAATTTGCTGCAAGATGCCGATACCTGAACTACTTAATCAATATATGAAGGACCATATATGTACTTCGTACGCTCTTTAATTCGTCCGCTTTCTTTGCTGTCTCTCCTGCCGTTTTCTTGCGTCCAGGCTGCAGATATGCCCGAATTAACAGGTGCCATCACGAATCCCTTTTCCGTTACCCGCATCCACGATCGGGTAAATTTCATGGTGTCGTTAAACTTCACTAACGGAAAAACGGCGCAACAATGGCGGTCAATTGATTGCAAACAGGGCAAAGCACAGCTCCTGTATAAGGATCTGTTAAATGATAAGGGCTTTACCATCGCTCGTTATTACGGTAACAGCTATCTCCGGTATGCGCCTGCACAGGATGATCAGCAAATTACCGCAGACGATATCCACAAGGTGTGCAAACTCCCCATAAAAGAGGCTCGGTGGGAAAAGTTATCAGCCACGTCTGAAATCGGCACCACCAAACTGGTCGATGTGAATAGCATTCAACACACTGGCGACATTTTATCGGTTCGTCTGGGATATGATTACGCAGCTATCATCTGGGAACCGCCGTACGATGCGCCGCTGGGATTAAAAACAGAACACTACCTGTACAACTGTAAGACCCATCAGGGTGCTGTAATTGCTGCCATGAATTTCGACAGCGAGGGGCGCGTTACAGATTCACTCATCACTGCTGATCTTGTTCGCCGCAAAAGTAGCTTCAAAATTGATACTCAGATGACACAACGCTTCGATCAGCTCTGCCAGTTACCCGCAGGAAAAAAGTTTACCGCTGAAGGACATTTTGTGTCCGCTGCGAATAAGCCAGCATTCACGTTGATGGGGCCATTAATGCCAGACCTGAGTAAAAATAATTCGCAGTGGCTGGATAAGTATTCTCTTTCTGCTGAAATTGAACGGCAGGCACAAGCACTGATTAACCCCTGGGCGCTGCCACGCTTCAAACAAATCCGTTATACCGAAGTAAGCACGCTCGGTAAGGTTGAAGTGCAGCTGGATGCACAGCCAA
This sequence comes from Type-C symbiont of Plautia stali, assembly GCF_059730935.1. Taxonomy (NCBI): domain Bacteria; kingdom Pseudomonadati; phylum Pseudomonadota; class Gammaproteobacteria; order Enterobacterales; family Enterobacteriaceae; species Type-C symbiont of Plautia stali. The sequence goes on from NZ_AP035923.1 coordinate 2,824,429, forward strand.
ATGGTTATGTACGTAAGCTGGAAGATTACGGTATCTGGAAGGTGCAACGTTTGACGCTGGCTAATCAGTTGCAGCTTAAGTTCACCATGTCCATCAGCACAGGCGCATCACTCCTTAATAAGTTGCAGACGGATCTGCGTTTTCCGCTAGTAACGGGTCAACAATATCAGGCGCAATGGGAAAGTATTGACTCCGACAAGAAAATTACGTCTTCAGGGTTACGCTGCAAGGTCACCTCGATGGGAGACGCAAAGAGCATTGCAGATGAATTTAGCGGCAAATATCTCTTAGTCGAGTGTCAGCAAACTGATTCAGGACAAGCGGGTAGCCGTGTCAGACTCGCCTGGCTGCAGGATCTCAATGTGTTCGTCACCGTTGCTATGCAGGTAGGTGATAAGCCGGAAAGCCTGGTGAAACTGGAAAATGTAAGTGTAATACGTTAATCAGCAGGCAGGCACACAGCATTGATTATTTATGGTATCTGAAATGAGTGAATTTAAAGATTTTGAGCTTGTAAAGGAATCACTGTTAGAGTTTATTAAAAAAAAGGAAGTAAAAGCCAGATTTGCTCATGTCGTGGCCAATGAGTACAACGACTGGGAAAAATGGTTTCAAATAGAATTTGAATATTTCCTTTTGAATGAAAAGTATTTTCATACCAGAAGGGAGTGGAAGGCAAAATCTGATCGGAGAAGCAAACCCAATCGTTTTCACATATTTGTCGATTTGATTTTCAGAAAACCTAATACTGCCAAGGATCAGTACATCTACCTTGAATTTAAGCGGGCAATAAAAGCGACAACGTTAGTCAAAGGAATGTTGCACGACATATCCAAAGTGAATTCGATCGTTAAATCACACTACATTGAGACTGAAACTAAGCAGCGTTCATTTTGGTGTGTGGGTTTTTATCACTCTTTCCATAAATTGACGGTTGACCGTGCACAGGAAGAGATCAAGCAATACTCCAAAAGCTTTCACGAACCGGTGTATCTATGCTCGTGCCGGGGCGCATCGCATTATGATGAATGCCCAAAAATCGGCGTAGTCATCATCTGACAGGTCTGTTTCCTGCGTACCTGAACCTTGCATAACTGACTCATCACAGCATCGCGCGAAAAGTATCCGTTGCCTATTGCAACTATTACTTCTCGTTGCGATGCCGATGGGGCTGACCCGCTACGTTTAAATTATTTCAAGGGAGATGAAGATTGATTTTATGGTGCTCCTGACCAGGCATTAACGATTAATCCTGCGCCGGAAATAAACAGAATGACGTCTATCAGTACGGCAAATTGTGTGACTGACAGTCTCTGGACTATCACCTTCGTGCTCAGGGTGCCCAGCATAATGCCACTGCCCACTAACACACCGGTGAGCACAACCTGCATTGAGAGCGCCTGCTGGAAGGCGAACGTACTGACCTTGCTGAAATATAACAGCAAGGCGCTCGATGCTTCCGTGCCAATAAACGCGCCACGGCTTAATCCATAGGCGGTAAAAATCAGCACGCTCACCGGTCCGGTGGTGAGAACCAGTCCTGTCAGAAAACCCACCACACCACCACAAAGCCCTAACTGCTTTATCGAGAGCGTCCAGTGACTGTTTTTCAGGCTGCGTCTGACCAAAATCATCACCCAGAAAAACAGCCCCAGCGCACCATCAATGAGCCAGGCAGGTAAAGAGAGCAGCACATGTGCGCCTAACGACGCAGCTGGTACGCCAGGCAGGCTATAGGCCAGAGTGGCGCGCCAGTCGATTTCACGCCACCAGACCGCGATGCGCGAGAGATTTCCCAGGATTGCGGCGATAGCCATGACCGGCATCGCCACTCTGGGGCCGAAATTGCTGACCATCAGCGGCAGCAGCAGTAACGAAGAACCGGTGCCGATGATGCCACTCAGCGCCCCGGAGAGGATCGCGATCAGCGTCACAAAGAGATAATCACCCACTGACGTTCCTCATTTTCAACGGCAAAGCACGCATCTTAATGAGGGCAATTCGATCATAATATCGATAAATATTGCCAACTCCTGATACTAAAAGTCACAGATGAAAAAACGTAACCTGCCACCGTTGAATGCATTGCGGCTGTTCGAAACGGCCGCGCACGCCAACAGCCTGAGTGACGCGGCTGAGGAATTAGGGATGACTCACGGTGCCGTTAGCCGCCAGATCAAATTGCTTGAAGCGTGGCTGGGACAACCGTTATTTGAACGTCAGGGACAGCGCAGCGTGGCGGCGGAACATGCCCGGGCTTTTGCCGCAGAGATCAGCACCGCTTTTGACATCATCAGCGATGCTGCGGTGCGCTTTGGCAAAACACCCAACACCCGCACGATACGCGTCAATGCGCAAACCACCTTTGCGATGCACTGGTTGATCCCGCGCCTGCCGGCATTCCACCGCCAATATCCTGACATTGAAATCTCGGTATCCACCTCAAACAGTTCGGAGGTGAAAGGGCTATCTGGCTTTGACGTATTGATTCGCCGGGATGCGCTGAACAAACCTGAATGGCGTTACTTTGAGAAGAAAGCGTTATTTGAGGAAAAGCTCACCCTGATTGCCGCGCCGAAACTGTTAGCCACAAAAGCGCTGAACACCCCTGCAGACCTGGCGACCCACGTTGTCGTGTTATCCAGTACGCGGTCAGGTGAGTGGGAACGGTGGATGAAGCAGGCTGGCGTCGGGGAGGTGCGCCCGGAACGTTTTCAGCGATTCGAACACAATTATATTAGTCTGCAGGCGATTATTGATGGCGTCGGTGTGGGTATCGGTGGAATACAAATGCTGGGACATGATCTGCAGGGCAACCGGCTTGTCACCCCGTTAGCTGTTGAGGCGAAGGGAAGCCGCTACGTGGCGTTAATTGCGCCTGACGTGGATAAATCATCGTCGCTAAACCGCTTTGTCGCATGGCTGGAACGGGAAGCATGCGGTTAATACCCGCCTGGTCGCTGCCAGAGGGGTATGTCGGGGCTTTTCGGCAGGCACTACGGTGCGGACTCCACCACTTCCTGGCGCGGACGGAACACATGATCGCTGCCCTGCGCCAGCAAACGCTGCAGCAGCTGCTGGCCGCCGCGATCGTCCGCCTGGGCAAACAGCCGCTCGGCTTCGGTGATCGGCGTCGCCCACAGCAGATTTGGCCGATCGCCGTCGCGCTTCGGCAGCCGCAGCTGTGCACTTTCGCCCGCCAGCCCGTTGGCCAGCAGGAAGCTTTCAAAGCCGACCGGCGCAACTTCCGACGCCAGCGTGTGCCCTTCGCCAATCCACGTCAGCCGCGCCCACGGCAGATGAGCAAACTCCGCCAGCGCGCTGGCCATCTGTACCGCGTTGGCCTCGGTCATCACTTCGCCATCCACCGCCATCGCCAGCTCTACACGCCGGTACTGCGGTGCCAGCTCGTCAAACAGGTAATCCACCTGCGGCATCGGCCGGATACTCATGCCGAGCGTGAAGAAATACCACACGCCGTTATGCCAGTGCTGCGAAATCGCCATCGGCGGCCAGTTGCCCTGATCGATGGCGTAATATTTTACCGACTCACCAAACTGCGCCTGGTAACGCTGCAGCAGCTCGCTCTGCACGCGATCCCACTGCTGGCCATCGTGCCAGTCACGCCAGAAATGACGCTGCTGTTCGGCGCGCGCGTAGTAATCGTTGGTGGAGGCTGAACCGAGCGGCGCGGTGAGACGGTTCTCTTTGATGCAGCCCGCCGAGAAGCTGACCTGCTTGTCCTGATACAGGCTCCAGCCGGGGATCACCGCCAGCAGCTGGCCGTAATACCACAGCGCGGCACCGTCGTCGCTGGGCTCCCACAGAATCTGCAGGCCGGCCGGATCGAGCATCGGCTCCGCTTCCAGCGTGCGGCAATAGCTGGCGCTGAGCAGCGGCGCAATACCCTGCTCCATCGCTTCGCGATCTTCCTGCGCCGGTGCCGGCAGCAGATTGCGCAACCAGCAGCCGCGCACGGCGTACTGACTGCGGAACAGGTCGTTCGGCCAGATATAAAAATAGGCGGTACGCGCATCCTGTTCAACGATGGCGGTTAAAGTGTGTTGCTGATTCGGCACCTCAGCAATCAGAGGTTGGTGTGTCATAACGCCTCGACAATGCCTGGAGGGATCCATTTTCCCCGAGAATAGAGCAGGATCGGCACTCGCGCCATGTGACACAAGGGTAAAACTCTCAAAGTGCGCCAGGCCATCGTTCAGCCCGGCTTAAGAATGGCGGGGGCAGCGGCGGCGAAGCTTCAGATTTTTTTGCGATTCTTTTACCGCTTCGCATGCTATTGTCAGCGCACTCTTCTGTTGCGGAGCTGTCGTCATGGTGCTGCAAACCCTCGATCTCAATCTGCGCGAAATCGTGATTCTCGCCCTGCTGCTGTGGCTGTTTGTCCGCTATACGTGGGTGATGGCAGCCCTGACGCTGATCGTCGGTGCCATCGCGCTGCTGGTGCTGCTACCGCTGGATATCTACTACACGCTGGTGCCGCTGGCGCTACTGGGCGTTGGCCTGGGCATGCTGCTGCATCACTATCAGCAGCGCCAGCTCCTGCTGAAACGCGAGGCGCGCACGCCGCGTAGCTACACCAGCAAGCAGGATGAATTTCACCTGTAACGCGGATCGCGCCCCATGCGCTGCATGGCACGCGCCCAGGCGCCACGCTGGATTGACCAGCGCAACAGGGCGGCAATCAACGCGATCTGCTTATCAATCCGCCATTGCGTCACTGGCCCGATCGGCTGTTGCATCAGCTGTTGCGCCCAGTCGGGCAGCAGACCACAGCCAGCCCGCAGCATGACGCGCATTGCCGGTTTCGCCTGCCAGCTGGGTGCCGGCGCGTTAAGCAGCAGCTGCATCACTTCGCGAGTGCGCGCATCGTAAACCAGCTCTGCCCGCATCGCCTGTAAATAGCCCTCAACCGCCTCTACGCTTTTCGGCACCTGCTGCGCACCAAGCGCTTCCGCCACCCGCGCCGCTTCGGCGTAATAACGATCGCGATCGGCGAGGCTGAGCTGCGGATTTTTGTAGCGCAGATGCGCGGCCAGGAAGCGGCTGGTTTCTGCAACGTGCACCCAGGTGAGCAGATGCGGATCGCTGGCGGCATAAGGTTTGCCGGTGTTATCGATGCCGGTGACGCGCAGATGGATGCGTTTGACCCGCTCAATCAGGGTATGCGCATCGGCGGTGTTGCCGAAGGTGGTGACGGCGATGAACTGACTGGTGCGCCGCAGCCGGCCAAGCATGTCCTGGCGGAAACTGGAGTGATCCCACACGCCCGCCAGCGCCGCCGGATGCAGCATCTGTAGCATCAGCGCGCTGATGCCGCCGCACAGCATCGCGGGAAAGTCGCCGTGCACCTGCCAGATGATGTGGTCTGGACCGAACAGGCCGGGATCGCCCGGCGGTTGAGAGATGTCAAATTCGTTGAGCGACAGGCCGTTAAGGCGAAAGACTTGCTGTTCGATGCGGTGGCGGAGATTCATTTGTTCGTTCTTGCGCTAATGACCTTTTCCCTCACCCCAGCCCTCTCCCGCGCGCGGGAGAGGGGGCAGTCCGCTGAAGCGGGCAGGTCAGAGGATAATATCCGCTAAAAGTCGGTTTGATCGGTTCCCTCTCCCGCCGGGAGAGGGTTAGGGTGAGGGAAACCAGGATAACAAACCCTCAATTACAAATAATCGAACTGCGCATCCTGGGTTCTGACTGAATCCAGACCGATCATCACGTTGAATTTGCCCGGCTCGGCGACGTGCTGCATCTTCTGATTCCAGAACTTCAGCGCATCGACATCAATCTTAAAGCGCACGGTCTGCGACTCGCCGGCCTTCAGCATAATGCGCTGGAAGCCGCGCAGCTCCTGCACCGGACGGCTGATACTGGCGACCGGATCGTTCAGGTACAGCTGCACCACCGTGGCACCATCGCGTTTGCCGGTATTCGTCACCGTCACGCTGGCTTCCACCGTGCCGTTACGCGGCATGGTCGGGGCAGACATCTTCACCGGCGACACGCTGAACCGGGTATAGCTCAAACCGTAACCAAACGGATAGAGCGGACCGTTGACCGCGTCGTAGTAGTGCGAGGTGTACTTGTTCGGCTTCTCGAAATTGTACGGACGGCCGGTTGGCAAATGATTGTAATAAATCGGAATCTGACCGACCGAGCGCGGGAATGACACCGGCAGTTTGCCCGATGGGTTGTAATCACCGAACAGCACATCGGCGATGGCGTTACCGCCCTCGGTACCGCTGAACCAGGTCTCCAGCATCGCATCCGCCATGCGGTCCTCATTCACCAGCGCCAGCGGACGGCCATTCATCAGCACAATCACCAGCGGTTTCCCGGTGGCTTTCAGGGCCGCCAGCAGCTTCTGCTGGCTCGGCGGGATCACCAGGTCGCTGCGGCTCGACGCTTCATGCGCCATACCCTGCGCCTCGCCCACTGCCGCCACTACCACGTCCGCTTTTTTCGCCTGTGCGACCGCTTCGTCAATCAATTGTTGTGGCGAACGGGCATCGACGCTGACCGCCTGCTCATACAGGTTGAGGAAGTTCTGGATACCTTTGTTATCGGAAATATTGGCTCCTTTGGCATACAGCACGGTGCCTTTGCCGGCCATGGCGCTGCGCATGCCCTGCAGCAGCGAGACAGATTGCTTCGCCACGCCCGCAGCCGACCAGCTGCCCATGATATCGCGCTGGCTATCGGCCAGCGGTCCCACCAGCGCCACGGTCGCTTCTTTCTTCAGCGGCAGGGTTTCATGCCAGTTTTTCAGCAGCACCATACTGCGGCGCGCCACGTCGCGCGCTTCCGCCCGGTGCAGGCGGCTTTCCGCATTGGTGTCCTGCGGATCGCTGCCTTTCGGACCGAGATGGCTGTACGGGTCGTTGAACAGGCCCATGTCATATTTAACGTTGAGCACATGACGGGCCGCATCGTCGATTTCCGCCATGCTCACCGCGCCGCTTTTCACCAGCCCCGGCAGGTATTTGCTGTAATACTCGTCGCTCATACTCATGTCGATGCCGGATTTCAGCGCAATGCGCACGGCATCCTGCGGATCGCTGGCGACGCCGTGTTTGATTAACTCTTTGATGGCACCGTGATCGCTGATGGTGATGCCTTTGAATTTCCAGTCGTGGCGCAGAATATCTTTCAGCAGCCAGCTGTCGGCGGTGGCCGGCGTGCCGTTCAGCGAGTTGAGCGCCACCATCACGCCGCCGCTGCCGGCATCCAGCGAAGCTTTATACGGCGGCAGATAATCCTGGAACAGGCGCTGCGGGCTCATATCGACGGTGTTGTAATCACGACCGCCTTCCACTGCGCCGTAAGCTGCAAAGTGCTTAACGCTGGTCATGATGGCGTAGCGGTCGGCGGCGCTCTTGCCCTGCATGGCTTTGACCATCGCACTGCCCATCTGCGAGGTGAGATAGGTATCCTCGCCAAATCCTTCAGAGCCGCGGCCCCAGCGCGGTTCGCGCGACACATCCACCATCGGCGCCCAGGTCATGTTGAGGCCGTCGTCTGCCGCTTCATAGGCGGAGATGCGTCCCACTTCGCTAACGGCTTGCAGATCCCAGCTGGCGGCGAGGCCGAGCGGAATCGGGAAAATGGTGCGCTGGCCGTGCACCACGTCATAAGCAAAGAACAGCGGCACCTTCAGGCGGCTGAGCTGCATGACCTGATCCTGCATGGCGCGGATATCCGGACGCGTTACCGTATTGAAAATCGCCCCGACCTGGCCGTGCTGAATCATGTCGCGAATCGCCTCTTTTGGCGTATCCGGACCGACGCTGATCAGGCGCATTTGCCCGATCTTTTCATCCAGCGTCATTTTGCTCAGCAGCTGATTAACAAAGGCGTCACGCGCCTGTTCCGTCATTGGATGGGGGCCGAACAGATCGTCCGCAAACGCGGGTTGCACGGCAAGGGAAACAGCGAGGCTAACAGAGTAAATCCATTTCATCAGGTCGGGTTCTCTTAAGTAACTGCGCAATATCGAAATAACCGGGGCAGTGTGCCACAAGATGAGGATAGCAGGTAGCCGCCATTGTCACACTGCGCCCCCGTGGCCGACGCGTGCTACAGTAGAAACGCCACGTTAACGACAAGGAAGGCTAATGAATAACAACACCTCACACCCTGCCCTGCTGTCCGAGCTGCGCCGTCTGGTCGGCGCATCACAGCTGCTGACCGACGCGGAGCAAACCGCGCGCTATCGTAAGGGTTTCCGTTCCGGCGAGGGCGATGCGCTGGCGGTGGTTTTCCCCGGCTCACTGCTGGAGCTATGGCGCGTGCTGCAGGCGCTGGTTCAGGCCGATGCCATCGTGCTGATGCAGGCCGCCAATACCGGTCTGACCGAAGGTTCAACGCCCAACGGCAACGATTACGATCGCCCGGTGGTGATCATCAGTACCCTGCGTCTCGACAAACTGCAGCTGATCGACGGCGGCAGGCAGATTCTCGCCTTCCCCGGCAGCACGCTGTATCAGCTGGAGAAAACCCTTAAACCGCTCGGGCGCGAGCCGCACTCGGTGATTGGCTCTTCGTGCATCGGCGCCTCGGTGCTGGGCGGCATCTGCAATAACTCCGGCGGCTCGCTGATCAAACGCGGCCCGGCCTACAGCGAAATGGCGCTGTTTGCGCAGGTGGACGCCGACGGCAAGCTCCGGCTGGTCAACCATCTGGGCATCGACCTCGGTCATTCGCCGGAAGAGATTCTCGGCCGGCTGGACGACGAGCGCTGGCAGCCGGATGATGTGCGCTGGGATGCGCGCCACGCGTCCGACCACGAATACGCCGAGCGGGTGCGGGACATTCATGCCGATACGCCGGCGCGTTTCAACGCCGACCAGCGGCGCCTGTTTGAGGCGTCAGGCTGCGCCGGCAAACTGGCGGTGTTTGCCGTGCGGCTCGACACCTTCCCCACCGAGCCGAAGCAGCAGGTGTTTTACATTGGCACCAACGACCCGGCGACGCTCGGCGAGCTGCGTCGCCACATGCTGGCGGAGTTTACCCATTTACCGGTCGCCGGTGAGTACATGCACCGCGATATTTTCGACATCGCCGAGGTCTACGGCAAAGACACCTTTGTGATGATTGATAAACTCGGCACCGACAAGATGCCGCTGTTTTTCACCCTCAAAGGCCGGGTTGATGCCTGGCTCAGCAAGCTGAGCTTCGTTAAGCCGCACCTGACCGATCGCCTGCTGCAACGCATCAGCCGCTGGTTCCCGGCGCACCTGCCGAAGCGCCTGAAGCAGTATCGTGACAAATACGAGCACCACCTGATGCTGAAGATGTCCGGCGACGGCGTGGCCGAAGCGCAGGCGTATCTGCAGGAGTATTTCCGCGAAGGCGGCGGTGAGTTCTTTGCCTGCGACGCCAAAGAGGGCGCGCACGCCTTTCTGCATCGTTTTGCCGCAGCCGGTGCCGCCGTGCGTTATCACGCAGTGCACGCTGACGAAGTGGAGGATATTCTGGCGCTGGACATTGCGCTGCGCCGCAACGATCAGGAGTGGTTTGAGCGCCTGCCGCCGGAGTTTGATAACGATCTGATTCATCGCCTTTACTACGGCCACTTCTTCTGCCACGTGTTTCATCAGGATTACATTGTGAAGAAAGGCGTAGATGCCCATGCGCTGAAGGAGAAGATGCTGGCGATCCTCGCGGCGCGCGGCGCGGAGTATCCGGCAGAGCATAACGTTGGCCATCTGTATGCGGCCAAACCGCAGCTGCAGGCGTTTTATCGCCAGCTCGATCCGACCAATACCTTTAACCCGGGCATCGGGAAAACCAGTAAGCAAAAAGGCTGGGCGGTGAAAGCCTGAGTCAGATCTGCCGGACCCGTAGCGGCGCGATTTATCGCGCGGGTTTGCTGCATCAGAGGCAAACCTTAGCGCAATGAATTGCGCCGCTACGGTCTCATGCCATTATGGCAACGCTTCACCTTCATTCTGCGTCGCCGGCAGCGCGCGGCGTTCGATAATCATGGTCTGCGGCGTCGACAGCACGATGCCCTCTTTGCGCAGGCGCGTCAGGATATCGAACAGCAGATCGCTTTTCGCACCGGAAATCTGGCGCTGGCTGGCGACGTTGCCGGTCACGCTCAGCACAATACCCGCCGGCGTCAAATCTTTAAACGAAACCGACGGCTCCGGCGTTTCGAGAATACGCTCGTTCTCGCGATACACGTCCAGCAACAGTTCGCGCACCTGCACCGGATCGATATCCAGCGGGAAGGTCAGCTGAATCGTCACCACGCCCTGCGCATTGCCCATGGTGGCGTTACGCACGTTCTGCGAAATCAGCTGCGAGTTCGGCACAATCACCGTAGATTTATCGCCCAGCTGAATCTCAGTCGCACGCACGTTAATACGGCGAATATCCCCTTCGATACCGCTGATGCTCACCAGATCGCCGACCTTCACCGGACGCTCGGTCAGCAGGATCAGACCGGAGATAAAGTTCTTCACAATCTCCTGTAAGCCGAAACCGATACCCACCGACAGGGCGCTGACGATCCATGCCAGCTTGTTCCACTGCAGCCCCATAATCGACAGCGTCAGCAGGATCACCAGCACGTAGCCGATATTGCTGAACAGCGTCACCAGCGACACGCGCATGCCGATATCCATGGTGGTCTTCGGCAGGAACTCTTTGTCCAGCCAGCGCCGCACCGAGCGCAGCACGTAGATACCCACCACCAGACACAGAATGGCGTTCACCATGTGCGCCGGCACAATGTTGAGCGACTCCAGCCCTTTGCCACCCCAGAACTCAATGACTTTCTGGATCAGCTCAATCGGCGTGGACGAGGCAAACGTGCCGTTGAGCAGCGCCAGCGCAACAAATGCCACCAGCAGAGTTTTACCCACGGCGCTGAGCAGCGTTGCGGCCTGCTGCAGGTAGCGCTCGTCAATATTCAGCGAGGTCTGCAACCGCTTGCCGGTCGCGTTGTTGGTGGAGAACAGGCTTTCACAACCGTCGTTGATCAGATGACTGAGGAAGTAGAACGAGCCAAACAGGATGCCGCACCAGATCACTTCATAGCTGAGGAAGCGCGCCAGCGTGACGTAGCCGACAATCAGCGAAACCAGAATCGCCACGGCGGTGACCGTCAGCGCCAGCTGCACCAGGCCGACGACTGTGGGACGCGCTTCCGGCGGATTGCCGGCCTGCGCCATGCGACGACGCACGCGATTGGTGCGCATGCTGATCGCCAGCCCGGTGCTGCCAATCAGCAGCGCCGTCAGGCCGTTAGCAAAAATGGTGGTGTTCAGGCTGGTGCCGACCGTGTAGTTAAACGACTCGGCGGTCTGGAAGATAAACACCAGCGCGGCGGTAATCGGCGGGAACGGCTTCAGCGCCAGCGCCACTTCACTGGAGATGCTCGGCAGACGCCAGCTCGGGCGGCGCGTTGACAGAAATGCGCGGCCGAGACCGGCGATCAGTCCGCAGTAAACGCTGAGCTGCACCAGACGGCTGATAAAATCCTGCACGTCACTGGACACTTCATCGCGGCGCACAAACGCCAGCGAGAGAAAATTAAAGGTCAGCACCACGGCCGCCAGCGTGGTCAGCGCAATCGCCGCCGCGAGGAAGCTGCGGCGCAGCCGCCCTTCCGGCAGTTTGTGAATGCTGACCCACGCCAGAAACTCTTCGCTGTAACGCCGGCCCAGCGTCATCACCAGCAGCGCCGCCAGCAGCCAGCCGACCGTGCCCACGCGCCAGCCCGGCTCCCACGACAGCGCGGCGGTATCCTGCAGCTCGCTGATAAAGTCGCCAATTTTTTCGCCATCCAGGTCCTGACGGCTGAACAGCGGTGACCAGAAGCGTGGCCCTAAAATACTGCCGGAGTTGAGCGCCAGCTGGCTTTTCAGCTGATCGCGCCGCAGGTTGACGATCTGCGAGGATAGCACCAGCGCCCCGTTTTTGATGCCGTCGGCCTGCTTGATCTGATCATCCAGTTTGCCCTTCTGATTCTCCAGCGCGGCGCGTTTGCGCGTCACTTCCGGCGTCTCTTTCACGCCGCTGTCCGCCTTCGGCGCCGGGCCGAGCACCGCCAGCTGCGCATCCAGCTGCTGACGCTGCGGAATCAGCGCCTGGCCGAGGGTTTCCGCATTACCTGACAGCTCCAGCGCCATCTCATTGAGCTGGTTGAGCTGGTTTTCATTGGTATCGCCAGACACCTGGCCCTTAATTTTGTCGAGGATCTTCTGCATCTTCGGCAGTTCTACCGCCGGATTGATCTTCGGTGCCGCGTCTTCTTCCTGCTGCGCGGGCGCGGCGTTGTCATCCGCATAGCTGAGCGCCGGCGTGAATAACACCAGTAGCAGCAGGAACGGGGTAAACAGAGAACGAAACTTGAACATATGAGTGAGATTCCAGCGCAATAACAGCCTATAAACGCAAGGTTGACCGTGAATGGTCGCCAGTGTAGGACTTTGCCGTCAGGGAAACTATAGGAATGGTGGCGTAAAACATTGGTGCTAACGATAAGAAATTTTGTTCATTTAAGCGCCGTTGACCGTCAGCCACGCGCCACCACGACACACGGCGCACTCCCTTGCGCCGCTACGCTGAGTAACAGGTTGCGTTACTCCACGTCCGCACTGCTGGCAAGCTGCGACGCTTTCTGCTTTTTGTACGCCAGCGCGGCCGCCGGCACCGGCGCCGCCTTGCCGGTTTCCAGCCAGTCGCGCAGGCGGTTGGCATCGGCAAAGTGGGTATATTTGCCAAACGCATCCAGCACCACCAGCGCTACCGGGCGGTTATTAATCATGGTACGCATTATCAGGCAGTGACCGGCCTCGTCGGTGTAACCGGTTTTGGTCAGTTGTATGCGCCAGTCATTTTTGTACACCAGGTGGTTAGTATTGCGGAACGGCAGCGCGTAGCTGGGGTGTTTAAACACCGCCGTCTCCTCTTTGGTGGTGCTCAGCTGACCAATCAGCGGATACTGGCGCGTGGCCTTGAGCAGCTTCACCAGATCTTCCGCACTGGAAACGTTATGCAGCGACAAACCGGTCGGCTCTACGTAGTGGGTGTGCGTCATGCCGAGCGCGCGCGCTTTGGCGTTCATAGCGCGGATAAAGGCGTCGTAACCGCCGGGATAGTGATGCGCCAGGCTGGCCGCCGCGCGGTTTTCCGAGGACATCAGCGCCAGCAGCAGCATGTTGCGGCGGCTGATTTCACTGTTGAGCTTCACGCGCGAGAATACGCCGCGCATTTCGGGCGTCTGGCTGATATCCACAGACAGCATTTCGTCCATCGGCAGCCGGGCATCCAGCACCACCATCGCAGTCATCACTTTGGTGATCGACGCGATAGGCCGCACCCGATCCGGATGGCTGGAAAACAGCACTTTGTTATTATCGAGATCGACAATCAGCGCGCTGCCGGAGGCGATTTGCGGCTGGGCAATCGGCGCCAGATCGGCCAGTTTTGCTGCGGCGGCGAGCGCCGGAGTCATCGCAGCTGGCGCGGCGACAAACAGCGCCAGCGACAGCAAAGAAATACGCATTTTTACAGACATCGTGTCAAAAAAATCCGGTGAGGAGGTTTGCGCTGTGTCGAAACACAGGCCGCCGGCGTCAGGCCTGATGCGACGCGGGCTGGCTGCGCTATCATACGCGCTCGTCTGCGAAATTTCTTAGGGAGATTGTTTCCGGGCGTTAAAAAAAAGGCGGGCATGACAAACGCTGCCAGGCGCAGCGGGATCAGTCAGGTCGCCATGGCTGACGACCTGACCTTTATCACGGTCAGAACAAGCGTGGCCCGTAACCCCACAGAATCACCGTCAGCGCCAGCAGCACCTCGAACACCAGCACGCCAATCGCCAGCGTCGAGCCGGAGAAGCGCAGGCTCTCTTCACGGTCAATATTGAGGAACACCGGGATGCCGACGTACAGCAGATAACCGGTGTACATCAGCGCTATCGCCCCGGCCAGCACGCACAGCCACACCAGCGGATAGAGCGCCACCAGCCCGCTGATAAACAGCGGCGTTGCCACATAGCCGGCAAACACGGTACAGCGCTGAATGCTGGGACGCTGCGGATAGTCGCGCGCCATCCAGTGAATGACGCGGCCCATCACCGCCACACCGCCTAAGATGATCAGGTAAAACAGAATGCCGAGACCAATACCGGTCAGCATGTTGAGTTGCACGAACTGCCCTTCGCCCAGATTCCAGCCCAGCTGCGTAGTGCCAATAAAGGCGCAGATCACCGGGATCGCCGCCATCAGCAGAACGTGATGGGTGTAATGGTGCGAAACGCTCTCGTTTTCCTGCTTGATATCACGCATCTCCTGATTGGGATGCGCCAGAAGACCCCAGACATGATTCATACAATCACTCCTCTGATGCGACGGGCTGCCCCAGCGATCAGGCTGTCCAATGCAGGCAGCTTCAGTTCAAGTATAATCGGCGCGGCTGTTTTTGCGGCCAGCGGCACAAAAAAAGCCGCAGCCAGCTAGACTGTTAGCTGTATCGCTTACCCAGGGAGGAAAAATTGCACATCGATATCAATGGATTAATCACCCAGTACGGTTACCTGGCGCTGCTGATTGGCTGCATTGCCGAAGGGGAAACCTTTACCCTGCTGGGCGGCGTCGCGGCGCACGAAGGCCTGCTGCACTTCAGCGGCGTGGTGCTGGCGGCGATGGGCGGCGGCATTATTGGCGATCAGCTGCTGTTCTGGCTTGGCCGCCGCTATGGCACGCGCATTCTGCGGCGCTTCCGCAAACATCAGGACACAATTAAAAAAGCTAACCGGCTGATTCAGAAGCACCCCAGCCTGTTTGTGATTGGCGTGCGCTTCATGTACGGCTTTCGCCTGATTGGACCGATTATTATTGGCACCAGCCGCCTTAAGCCGCTGCGCTTTTTCGTGCTTAACGTCATTGGCGCCGCGCTGTGGGCGCTGATTTTTGTCACCCTCGGCTACTTCGCCGGTGAAATTATTACGCCGTGGCTGCACAAGCTTGATCAGCACCTCAAGCACTTCATCTGGCTGGCGGCGGCAATTGTGTTCGGCATCGTGCTGCGCTTTGTGATTCGCCGCTGGAACCGCCGCCGCGCCGGTTAACTGTGGTAACCCTTGAACTGCGGGTTGGCCAGCATGAAGCCGCCGTCGACCACGAATGACTGCCCGGTGGTGTAAGTGGCCCATTCCGAGCACAGCCACGCCACCAGACTGGCGATTTCGCGCGTATCGCCAGGGCGGCCAATCGGGATTTCCGGCATGCGCCGGCTGTGCGCCTCGCTGTTGCTCATGTCGTTCATCGGCGTAGCGATGGCGCCCGGCGCCACGGCATTCACCAGAATGTGATGCGGCAGCAGGCTCAGCGCCATCGATTTGGTCAGCCCGCCAAGCGCATGCTTGGCCGCGGTATAGGCGGCGGCGTCCGGCAGCGGCGTATGCTCATGCACCGAGGTGATGTTGATGATGCGCCCGCCGTCGCCCTGATCCACCATATGACGCGCGGCAATCTGTCCGCAGACAAAGGCGCCGTCTACGTCAACGGTAAAGACTTTGCGCCAGTCCTCAAAGGTCACATCGAGAAAATCGGCTTTGGTCATCACGCCGGCATTGTTCACCAGCACATCGATGCGGCCCAGCGAGTTGATCAGCTGCGCCAGCTGCTGCCCGCCAGCCTGCGGATCGGACAGATCGAGCTGCCGCACCTGGGCCAGCTGGCCTTTGCTCTCCACCAGCCGCGCGGTCTCCTGCGCGCCCTCTTCATCCGAGCGCCAGGTAATGCCGACGGTGTAGCCGGCCTCAGCCAGCATCACGGCGCAGCTGCGTCCAATCCCCGAATCTGAAGCGGTCACTACGGCGACTTTCTGTTTGCCCAGTGTCATAACGTTCTCCTGCCTGATGGGTGTCTTCACAGTATAGAAGTTATCGTTCTGTGCCACGTCGCAGCCGATTCTGCCGTTTCGTCTATAGTTAACAATCGGATAGCGTTCAGGAGGCAGGATGAGCAAGATTAAACGCAGAATTGACGATCACGGCGTCATCGGTGATTTACGCACCTGTGCCCTGATCGCGAACGACGGCACCATTGATTATCTTTGCTGGCCCGAACTCGACAGCCCCTCCGTGTTTGCCGCCCTGCTCGACAGCGACGAAGCCGGCCTGTTTTCGCTGGCACCGCAGTGGCAAAACGCGCGCCAGCAGCAGCTCTACCTGCCCGATACCAACATTCTGCAAACCCGCTGGCTTGACGAGGCCGGCGTGGCGGAAATCACTGATTACATGCCGATCTGCGATGAGCGCAGCAAAGTGCCGCGCCTGGTGCGGCGGGTAAAAATGATCCGCGGCACCGCCACCTTTGATCTGCGCTGCGCGCCGCGCCACGACTATGCCCGTGCCGAAACGCGCACGGAGACGCGACCAGGCGGTATCGCCTTTGTCGCCGAAGGCCAGCCGTCGCTGCGCCTGAGCGCCACGGTGGTGATGACGCGCGAACCGGACAGCGCGGTGGCGCAGTTTACCCTGCAGGCCGGTGAGCACGCCGAATTTGTGTTTGGCAACGATGACGATCCGCAGGTGCAGCATATCGCGACCGAGCGCTGCTTTCGCGATACCGTGGATTACTGGCGGCGCTGGAGCAGCCACAGCTCTTATCGCGGTCGCTGGCGCGAGATGGTGACGCGCTCGGCGCTGGCGCTCAAGCTGCTCACCTCGCACCAGCACGGCTCAATTGCGGCTGCCGCCACCTTTGGCCTGCCGGAAGAGCTGGGCGGCGAGCGTAACTGGGATTACCGCGCCTCGTGGATCCGCGATGCCTCGTTCAGCATGTACGCGCTGATGCGGCTCGGCTATGTGGAAGAAGCGCGTGACTTCACCCATTGGGTCGGCCGCTGCGTTGAGCACAGCCACGACGATACGCCGCATTTGCAGGTGATGTATCGCCTCGACAGCGGCACCGAGCTGCACGAGACCGAACTGCTCAACCTCTCCGGTTACGCCAACTCGCGCCCGGTGCGCATCGGCAATGATGCCTGGCGCCAGACGCAGCTGGATATTTATGGCGAGCTGATGGATGCGGTCTACCTTGCGAACAAATACGGCGAAGCTATCTCGCAGCGCGGCTGGCGCCATGTGTCCAGCATGATTGACTACGTCTGCGTGAACTGGAACCAGCCGGACGCCGGTATCTGGGAGATGCGCGGCGAGCCGGAGCACTTTCTGCATTCGCGCCTGATGTGCTGGGTGGCGCTGGACCGCGCACTGCGGCTGGGCATGAAGCGTTCGCTGCCGATGCCGTACGATCGCTGGGACCGGGTGCGCAGCGAGATCCGCGACGACATCTGGCAGAACTTCTGGAACGACGAACTCGGCCACTTCACCGCCACGCGCGGCGGTAAATACCTGGATGCGTCGATGCTGCTGATGCCGCTGGTGCGCTTTGTCAGCTCGACCGATCCGGAGTGGATCGCCACGCTGGATGCGATTAAAACCCATCTGGTGAGCGACGGTTTAGTGCGGCGTTATAACATCAGTGAGACGCCCGCCGATGCGCTGACCGGCGGCGAGGGCGCATTTGCCGCCTGTTCGTTCTGGTATGTGGAGTGTCTGGCGCGCGCCGGGCGGGTGCATGAGGCACATTTCGAGTTTGAAAAGCTGCTGAGCTACGCCAATCCGCTGGGATTGTACGCCGAGGAGTTTACCTCGCACGGCAACGCGCTGGGCAACATGCCGCAGGCGCTGACCCATCTGGCGTTGATCAGTGCCGCGTTTTTCCTCAACCGTAAACTGAGCGGCGAAGTGACGCTGTGGCAACCGTAAGAAAATTCACATTTTGGGCGGCGTGGCAAAGAGAATAGTCTGTGAAACGCCGCGTTTTGCGTAAAGTATCTTCAACCAGCGAAAATCCTGATTCCCATCATTGCGCCTATGCACATATAATGCGCAGCGGGTTATTCTGACCCTGATGGGTTCGACACACTGACAAGCCATGAAAATGGCCATAACGACTTGTAAAAACATGAAAAAAAGCATTCGCGCGTTCGCTTCACTCGCCCTCGTACTGGCGGCGTTCAGCCAGTCGGCCTTTGCAGTCGTCTATCCGCTGCCTCCAGCGAATAGCCGCCTGATTGGCGAAAATATTGAAATCACCGTGCCAGACGACAGCAAACTGCCGCTGGAAGCGTTTGCGGCGCAGTACCAGATGGGCCTCAGCAACATGCTGGAAGCTAATCCGGGCGTGGACGTTTACCTGCCGAAAGCAGGCACTAAAATGGTGATCCCGCAGCAGCTGATTCTGCCTGACGCACCGCGTGAAGGCATCGTGATCAACAGCGCCGAGATGCGTCTCTATTACTACCCGAAAGGCACCAAAACTGTCGTGGTGCTGCCGATCGGTATCGGCGAGCTGGGTAAAGATACGCCGGTTAACTGGACCACCGCGGTTGAGCGCAAGAAGAATGGCCCGACCTGGACGCCAACCAAAGCGATGCACGCAGAGTACGCGGCGCGCGGCGAGAGCATCCCGGCCGTGTTCCCGGCAGGTCCGGATAACCCGATGGGCCTGTACGCGCTGTACATTGGCCGTCTGTATGCGATTCACGGCACCAACGCCAACTTTGGTATCGGCCTGCGCGTGAGCCACGGCTGCGTGCGTCTGCGTGCGGACGACATCAAATGGCTGTTCGACAACGTGCCAGTGGGTACGCGCGTGCAGTTCATTGACCAGCCGGTAAAAGCCACCGTTGAGCCAGACGGTTCGCGCTACATCGAGGTTCACAACCCGCTGTCGACCACCGAAGAGCAGTTTAACTCACGTGAACTGGTGCCAATCAGCCTGACGTCCGCCGTGACCAAAGTGGTGGCCGATGCCAGCACCAATCAGGATGCCGTGAACAACGCCATCCAGGCACGTACCGGTATGCCGACCAAAATCAACGGTCAGCCGGGCGAAGCCCAGCCTGCGCCGGTGATGGTGCAGGAGTCTTCTGACGCGATGCCGAAAGAAGAGCCTATGACGCCGCAGGGTGCCACCGCCGTCGCGCCGCAGGCCGATGCACAGCAGCCCGCTGAAGCCGCTCCGGTTGAGCAGGCCGCGCCGGCACAGCCTGCCAGCAACGGCAACAGCCTGTAAGGGTTCGCTGTCGATGATCAAGCCAGCCGCAGGGCTGGCTTTTTTATTGCCCGATCGCCGGGATCATTGTGCGATTGTGTCGCGGTGCAGTTGCGCGCTCAATCGTGTGGTCGGCGTAACGCCAGCCAGCCCGCCACCAGGGTAAACACCAGCACCACCAGCACTAGCAGCAGAAAGCCGTGCGGATTGTTCGCCAGCGGAATGCCGCCCACGTTCATGCCAAAAAAACCGGCTACGATATTGATGGGCAGCGCCAGCACGGTGATTGAGGTGAGCAAAAACAGCGTTCGGTTGCTCTGCTCCATCAGGCGGGCAGCGATCTCCTCCTGCAGCAGGCGAATGCGCTCCATCAGGCTGGCAAGGTCGTTAAGCGCTGCGCTGAACTCCTCGGTGAAAATCCGCAGCTCACTGAGCGGTTCCCGGTTGAGCCAGTTTGGCGGCCGGTTAAGCAGGCGAAACAGCGCGGCCGGCTCCGGCGCCAGCAGCCGCTGGACGCGCAGCAGCATGCGGCGCAGATGGCCCAGCTCGCTGCGGTTGGCTTTGATCGCCGCGCTCAGCAGCCGCTCTTCTATCGCATCCACCGCCTGGCTGGAGCGCCGCACCACCTGCTCCAGCTGCGCTTCCTGTTCGCCGAGCAGCCACAGCAGCATCGCATCCGGCGCGCTGAAGCACAGCCGATCAATCTGCTGATGCATACGTTCAATCATGCCAACCGGGCGATAGCGCGCGCTGACCATCACCTGCGGCCGGCACCAGATCCACAGCGTCGCATTTTGCGTGTTGCGCTCCTCTTTACTGAAGGTGACGTCATTCAGCACCGCCAGCAGCGCATCGTTTTGCTGTGCCAGCCGGGTGCGCGGCGAGGCTGAATGAATCTCATCGAAAAAATCGTCATCTACGCTGAAGTGGTCCTGAACCCAGCGCTCGGCGCGGGCATGATTCAGGTTAATGTGCAGCCAGAGAAAGCAGCCGTCGGGTAGGGTGTGCCGCGCCAGCTGCGCGGCCTCGCGGGCGTTGAGCCGCTGTGGCGGCGCATCCGGGTTGAACAGGTAACCGTGAATCAGTCCGGCGACTTCGTTATTGAAGTCGGGCAGCGAGGCAAGCGGCAGGACAGGCTGGAGCATAGCGGCGTGAAGATCCCAGAGCGGTCAGATCCACAGCCTGCGACAGGTCTGTTACAGCATGATGACAGCCCGCGCTGGCATCATCATTCTGTCATACAAAACCCGTATCACACTGCAGTTAACGGGTGCCATTCGTGCATCGTTAATTCACCCCGGGGGGTGTGTTATGGCTGAAAACAGTTTCCCTGCATCATCGTCCGCCCGCGGACGGCCCAATCTGCACCCGCGCAGCGGTCGCGCGTCGCGCGTGCTCTTTCTGCTGCTGCTGGTGGCCGGGCTGCTCTTTACCGGCATCAACCTGTTTAACGACGTAGAAGAGACCGGCGCGGTCGTCACCAGCTATACGCCGTTCCTGCTGCTCGGCGTGGCGCTGCTGATTGCGCTCGGCTTCGAGTTTGTTAACGGCTTCCACGATACCGCCAACGCCGTCGCCACGGTGATCTACACTCACTCGCTGTCGCCGGGCGTGGCGGTGGTGTGGTCCGGCTTGTGTAATTTCCTTGGCGTACTGCTCTCCAGCGGCGTGGTGGCGTTTGGCATTATTTCGCTGCTGCCGGTGGAGCTGATTCTGCAGGCGGGCAGCGGTCACGGTTTCGCCATGGTGTATGCGCTGCTGTGCTCGGCGATTGTCTGGAACCTTGGCACCTGGTATTTCGGCCTGCCCTCTTCCTCTTCGCACACGCTGATCGGCTCGATTATTGGCGTGGGCGTGGCGAATGCGCTGCTGCACGGCCGCAGCGGCACCAGCGGCGTCGACTGGGATCAGGCGGTTAAAGTCGGTTACGCCCTGCTGCTGTCGCCGGTGATAGGCTTCATCTGCGCCGCCGTGCTGCTGCTGGCCATGAAGGCATTGGTGCGCAATCGCCAGCTGTATCAGGCGCCGGAAGGTAATCAGCCGCCGCCAGCGTGGATTCGTGGCCTGCTGATCCTCACCTGTACCGGCGTTTCGTTTGCCCACGGCTCGAACGACGGTCAGAAAGGCATGGGGCTGATTATGCTGATCCTGGTTGGCACTATGCCGATCGCCTATGCGCTCAACCGCTCGCTGCCGCCGGAGCAAATTCCGCGCGTGGCGGCGTTAACCCAGGTGACCGAACAGCAGTTGCTAACGCTGCAGCCGCCGCCCGCCGCAATGCCGGCAGCGCGTGAGGTGCTGACGGAATATGTACGCACCAGCCAGAACCGGCCGCAGGTGCTGCCGGCGCTCGGCATGATGCTCGGCGATATCGGCGAACAGATTCGCCAGTACGGTTCGGTAGAAAATATTCCGGCGCAGGCGGTCACCAACACGCGCAACGATATGTATCTCGCCTCGGAGACCATCAAGCATCTGCAATCGGCCAACGTCGCGCTGCCGGAAGAGACGGCGCGTAACCTGACGGCGGTGAAGCACGAGCTGGACGCGGCTACGCGCTTTATCCCGATGTGGGTAAAAGTGGTAGTGGCGATTGCGCTGGGTCTCGGCACCATGGTCGGCTGGCGCCGGATTGTGGTTACGGTGGGTGAGCGCATCGGCAAAACCCATCTCACCTATGCGCAGGGTGCCAGTGCGGAGCTGGTGGCGATGGCTACTATCGGCGCAGCCGATGCCTTTGGTTTGCCGGTGTCGACCACCCATGTGCTGTCGTCCGGCGTGGCCGGTACCATGGCGGCCAACCGATCCGGCCTGCAGCTCGCCACCCTGCGCAACCTGGCGCTGGCGTGGGTGCTGACGCTGCCGGTATCGGTGCTGCTGTCAGGGCTGCTGTATGCGCTGTTTATTCATCTGGCCTGATAGGCTCTGAAGACTGCTGGTGCAGGCGCAGCGTAATCAGGAACGCGCCCAGCACCATCAGTGCTGCCGCCAGATACACCGACTGCATGCCCCAGTGGCCGATTAACAGCCCCGCCACTGGTCCGGTTAACCCCAGCCCCAAATCGAGAAACGCCGAATAGGTACCGAGCGCCGATCCCTGATCCTGCTGCTGTACCCGCTTCACCGCTTCCACGCCCAGCGCCGGGAACACCAGCGAGAAACCGCCGCCGGTGAGGAAGGCGCCAATATCCACCAGCCAGCTGCTGTCCGCCTGCCAGATCAGCAGCAGACCGGCACCCTCCAGCACGAAGGAGATCAGCGAAACCTGCAGCCCGCCGAAGCGCGTGATATAGCGCCCGCACGCCAGCCGCACCAGCACGAAGCCGAGGCTGAACAGCGTCAGGGCGAACGCCGCGCCGCTCCAGTCGCGACTGGCGAAATAAAGGGTAATGAAGGTGGAGATCACGCCAAAGCCGATGGTGCCAAATCCCAGCGCCAGGCCAAACAGCCAGACGCGGCTGACCACGCGATGAAACGGAATGCGCACGCCGGCGCTGACGCTGACCGCCGGCTTGCCGGAGGCCATCCAGAAGCCGATCGCCCCCATCAGCGCGACCAGACCGGCAAAGCCGCTGATGCCAAAAATCTGATTCAGCAGCACGCCCAGCGGCGCACCAATCGCCATGGCAAAATAAGTCGCCACGCCGTTCCACGAAATGACCCGCGCGGTTTGCCGCGGGCCGACAATGTTCATGCCCCACAGCGTCGAGCCGGTACTGCTGAAACTTTCCCCAACGCCGAGAAACAGCCGCCCCAGCGCCAGCAGCGTCAGACTCAGCAGCGGCGCACCGCTGCACAGCGCGGCAATGATCGACAGCACGCCGCTCATGCCGCAGCACACCAGCCCCATCATCACCACGCGTTTCGGGCCGTAGCGATCGGCCAGCCGGCCAGAGTGCGGGCGACTGAGCAGCGTGGCGAAATATTGCAGACTGATGATCAGCCCGGCGATAAACGAGCTGAAGCCCAGCTGGTTATGCACAAACCCCGGCAGCACCGCCAGCGGCAACCCGACGGACAGGTAGCAAAAGAAGGTGAAAACGATGACGGAGAGGATGCGTTTATTTAACTGAGCATTACTCATTACAGCGGCGTCAGACATGGAAGATGGCGTCAGAAACGTGGTGAAAGCGAAGATTCACTATACCGGTTAGCAGACTAAGGATCGCGGCTTTTTTTGTTATAAAACATGGCGGCAGCGCACGCTTTCACCGGGTGATCGCTGGCTTGCCCGTTAAAGCGGCGGACCTGACGGTTCAGGTACCACCGCTCAGGTTCAGATGCAGGACACCTGGGCCATGCGTGCGGCATGGCGTTCGATGGCGCTGGCGATCTCGGCGGAGACACGCAGCGTGCGGATCTCGCTGAACAGGCCGTCGGCCTCATGGTAGGCTTTGCGCAGATAGCCCAGCCACTGCTTGATGCGCGCCACGTGATAATTGCCGGTATCACCCTGCTTTTCCAGCTGGGTGTAGCGCAGCAGCAGCTCAACCACCTGCGACCACGGCATCGGGGCTTCGTTGTATTTCACCACGCGCCCCAGGTTAGGCACATTGAGCGCGCCGCGCCCGAGCATGACCGCGTCGCAGCCGGTAATGCGCAGGCAATCCTGCGCATCCTGCCAGTTCCAGATTTCGCCGTTGGCGATCACCGGAATTGTCAGACGCTGGCGAATCTCACCAATCGCCTGCCAGTTGATGCTCTCTGCGCGATAGCCGTCCTCTTTGGTCCGGCCATGCACCACCAGCTCGCTGGCACCGGCCTGCTGCACCGCATCGGCGATCTCGAAACGCCGCGCGCCCGAATCCCAGCCGAGCCGCACTTTCACCGTGACCGGCAGATGAGCGGGCACCGCCTCGCGCATCGCTTTGGCACCGCGATAGATCAGCTCCGGATCTTTCAGCAGCGTCGCACCGCCGCCGCTGCCGTTCACCAGCTTCGACGGGCAGCCGCAGTTGAGGTCAACGCCCCACGAACCCAGCTCCACCGCGCGTGCAGCGTTTTCTGCCAGCCACTCAGGATACTGGCCCAGCAGCTGCATGCGCACGCGCGTGCCGGAGGGCGTCCGGCTGTGATGGTGCAGTTCCGGACACAAACGGTAGAAGGATTTTACCGGCAGCAGCTGATCAACCACGCGTAAAAACTCAGTGACGCACAGGTCATAGTCATTCACACCGGAGAGCAGTTCACGTACCAGCGAATCCAGTACGCCTTCCATAGGCGCCAGTAAAACCCGCATACCGTTACGCGTTCCCGTTGCTCTTCGCTGCCGGACGACGTGAGCGCGCCGGTTTACCCGCGTTGCCTGCCGCCGGGCCGTTGTTGCCCGGACGACGCGGTGCACGCGCCTCGCCCTGTGGACGCGCGCCGCCGTTACCGGCGCTGGCACGCTGACCATTGCCGCCGCTGCGGCTGCGCGGTGCGTCAGCACCCTGCCCCGGCGCGCGGCCCTGGCCACGTCCGCGTGGCTGCTGCTGACGGCCATTCTGAATCGGCTCCGCCTTGATGCTCGGATCCGGCTCAAAGCCCGGCAGCGCAATGCGCGGAATTTCCCGCTTCAGCAGGCGCTCGATATCACGCAGCAGCTTGTGCTCGTCCACGCACACCAGCGACAGCGCAGCACCGGTGGCCGCGGCACGACCGGTACGGCCAATGCGGTGCACGTAATCTTCTGCCACGTTCGGCAGCTCGTAATTGACCACGTGCGGCAGCTCTTCGATATCCAGACCGCGCGCGGCAATATCCGTCGCCACCAGCACGCGAATGCCGCCGGTTTTGAAGTCGGCCAGCGCACGGGTACGCGCGCCCTGACTCTTGTTGCCGTGGATCGCGGCGGCAGTGATGCCATCTTTATTGAGCTGCTCAGCGAGGTGGTTAGCACCGTGCTTGGTGCGGGTGAATACCAGCACCTGCTGCCAGTTGTCGCGACCAATCATCAGCGACAGCAGTTCCCGTTTGCGCTTCTTATCGACAAAATGCACCTGCTGCGACACCTGCTCGGAAGCGGTGTTGCGGCGTGCCACTTCTACCTGTTCCGGGTTGGTGAGCAGCTTTTCCGCCAGCGCTTTGATCTCGTCCGAGAAGGTGGCAGAGAACAGCAGGTTCTGCCGTTTGGCCGGCAGTTTTGCCAGCACGCGGCGAATGTCGTGGATGAAGCCCATGTCGAGCATACGATCCGCTTCGTCCAGCACCAGGATTTCCACCTGGGACAGATCGACCGCGTTCTGGTGCGCCAGATCGAGCAAACGCCCCGGCGTGGCGATCAGTACATCGACGCCGCCGCGCAGTTTCATCATCTGCGGATTAATGCTGACGCCGCCGAACACCACCAGCGAACGCATATTGAGGTACTGGCTGTATTCACGTACGTTTTCGCCAACCTGCGCTGCCAGTTCACGGGTTGGAGTGAGGATCAGCGCACGTACCGGACGGCGACCGCGCGCCGCTGCCGGTTTTTCTGACAGACGCTGCAGCAGAGGCAGCGTGAAACCGGCGGTTTTACCCGTGCCGGTCTGGGCGCTCGCCAGCAGGTCACGACCGGCCAGCACCACGGGAATCGCCTGACGCTGGATTGGCGTCGGTTCACGGTAGCCCTGTTCTGCTACCGCACGCAAAATATCGGCATTCAAGCCGAGAGAGTCAAAAGACATGCAGGTGTATTACTCCGAACCGCCCTGATCGCGCTGCGCGATGTAGTTTTCAGGGGGGATATGACGCAGCCTCAAGGCCTGCGTGTGAAAAGGGCACAAACTACCATGCGTAAGTGCGGCAGTGTAGCAGCTTTCCGTAAGAACCGCGACCAGCAAAACGTGAGGGTGATGGGCCGCTGCGCGGTAGCGCATAAAAAAGGAGCCGCAGTGGGCTCCTCTTTTCTTGCTGGCACGTCCGCTTAGCTGCGTTTTTTCTGCACGCGCTGCGGTGGCTCTTTGGCCAGCAGCGACACCAGCGCCGGGCCCACCAGCATTACCACGCCCAGACAACCAATCAGCAGATTGTTGTGGATGAAGCGTGAAATCAGGAACAGCGTCAGCATCGCCGCGCCGAAGTAGTATGTCGTCGTCACTTCTTCCAGAGAGTCACCAAAGCGGCGCAAACGGGCACTACGCTGCAGGGCCAGCATGGTGATGAACACCAGCGCATAAGCTGCCACCAGGGTACTGCTCACTTCGACCAGTGCCTTATGTTTCCAGCCCCACACCAGCGCCGCGATCACCAGCAGGTGGGTCGCAATATGCAGGCAGGTTTGACCGGTAACAATCTGAACACGATTAGACCATTTCATTCTCTTCTCCTGGCAGACCCAACAGGTCGCCCAAGTGTATCTGACCGCAGCCAGACGGATTTCCTCAATGTAAAGCAAATTTCGGATAACACCCTAATTTTCTGTCTCCAGCACCACCCATTTGTGACAAAGACTACACTTTGTTCTGTTGATGATGAAAAGGAGCGCGTCGCAGTATGCCACAAAACACGCAAGGATCTTCATTTAAAGTCCTGACGATCAATACCCATAAGGGGTTCACC
This sequence comes from Type-C symbiont of Plautia stali, assembly GCF_059730935.1. Taxonomy (NCBI): domain Bacteria; kingdom Pseudomonadati; phylum Pseudomonadota; class Gammaproteobacteria; order Enterobacterales; family Enterobacteriaceae; species Type-C symbiont of Plautia stali. The sequence continues at coordinate 2,851,053 of NZ_AP035923.1, forward strand.
AGCTTTAACCGTCGCTTTATCCTGCCGGAACTGCGCGACGCAGTGCGCGCGACTTCGGCGGATATCGTCTTTTTACAGGAGGTGATGGGCACGCACGCCATCCACTCCGCACACATTGAAAACTGGCCGGAAAATTCGCACTACGAATACCTTGCCGACACCATGTGGCACGATTTCGCTTACGGCCGCAACGCGGTCTATCCCGAGGGCCATCATGGCAACGCGATACTGTCACGCTTTCCGATCACCGAATACCAAAACCGCGATATTTCTGTCGCCGGCAGTGAGAAACGCGGCATGTTGCATTGCCAGATTAGCCTGCCGGATCGGCCGGAACCGATTCACACGTTATGCGTGCACCTCGGCCTGAAAGAGAAGCACCGTCTGGCGCAGATGCGCATGATGTGTGAACTGATTGAGTCGCTGCCACCGGATGCGCCCCTGGTGGTGGCCGGCGATTTTAATGACTGGCAGGTACGCGCTAATCGATTCTTACAGCGCGGAGCCGGTCTGCAGGAGGTGTTTAGCATGAAAAACGGTCGCCCGGCGCGCACCTTCCCGGCGCGCTTTCCGCTGCTGCGTCTCGATCGCATCTATATCCGAAATGCGTCGGTGAGCCAGCCGTGGGCGCTGCCGGTGAAACCCTGGTCACATCTGTCCGATCATGCCCCGCTGGCCGTGGAGATCTTTCTATGAATTTCAGCTGGCGCGAAGGTAACCAGCTGCGGCTGCTGGAAAATGGCGATCAATTCTTTCCGCGCGTCTCCGGCGCGATTCAGCGCGCCCAGCGTACGCTGCTGCTGGAGACGTTTATCCTGTTTGAAGATGAGGTCGGTAAGGCGCTGCACCGCGATCTGCTGGCCGCCGCGCAGCGCGGTGTTAAGGTGGAAGTGATGGTGGATGGCTACGGCTCGCCGGATCTTTCCACCCAGTACATCAACAGCCTGACCGAAGCAGGCGTGCGCTTTATCTATTACGATCCGCGTCCGCTGGTGATGGGCATGCGCACCAACGTGTTCCGCCGTCTGCATCGCAAAATTGTGGTAATTGATGAGGAGATTGCGTTTGTCGGCGGTATCAATTTCTCCGCCGAGCACAACACCGATTACGGGCCGGAAGCCAAGCAGGATTACGCCGTGGAGGTGAAAGGACCGGTGGTGCTGGACATCGCACGCTATGTACAGCAGGCGATCGGCAGCGAACAGGTAACGCGCCGCTGGTGGGGCGCGCGCTCCCAGCGCCTGGCGGTGAACGCCCTGCCCGGTGATGCGCAGGTGCTGTTTGTCTACCGCGATAACGATGAGCACCGCGATGACATCGAACAGCACTATCTCGATATGCTGCGCAAGGCGAAGCAGGATGTGATTATCGCCAACGCCTACTTTTTCCCCGGCTATCGCCTGTTGCGGGAAATGCGCAGCGCGGCCCAGCGCGGTGTGCGCGTGCGGCTGATTGTGCAGGGTGAACCGGACATGCCGATTGTCAAAGTCGGCGCCGAGCTGCTGTACAACTATCTGGTGGATGCTGGCGTTGAAGTGTACGAATACTGCCGTCGCCCGCTGCATGGCAAAGTGGCGGTGCAGGATCAGCAGTGGTCAACGGTCGGTTCCAGCAACCTCGACCCGCTCAGCCTGTCGCTGAATCTCGAAGCCAACCTGATCATTCACGACCACGCCTTCAACCAGACGCTGCGCGATAACCTTGAGCAGCTGCTGGCTGCGGACTGCGTGCGCGTCGATGAAGACAAGCTGCCGCCGCGCACCTGGTGGCAGCTGACCAAGAGCGTCATCGTGTTCCATTTCCTGCGCCATTTCCCGGCCATCGCCGGCTGGCTGCCTGCCCATACGCCCCATTTGTCTCAGGTCGATCCGCCGGTGCAGCCGGAAATGGAAACCCAGGACCGGGTTGAAGCCGATAACGAAGGAGCGAAACCCTGATGAGCAAAAAGAACCCGCGCTGGCAGTTAGCGAAAAAAATCCTTACCTGGCTGTTCTTCATTGCGGTGATCGTGCTGCTGGTGGTTTACGCACGCAAGGTGAACTGGGAGGACGTGTATAAGGTCATCGTCGGCTATAACCGCTACGTGGTGCTGAGCGCCGCCGCGTTAGTGGTGGTGAGCTACCTCACCTACGGTCTGTACGATTTGATTGGCCGCGCCTACTGCGGGCATAAGCTGGCGAAACGTCAGGTGATGCTGGTGTCATTCATCTGTTACGCCTTTAACCTGACGCTGAGCACCTGGGTGGGCGGTGTGGCGATGCGCTATCGCCTCTATTCGCGCCTCGGCCTGCCCGGCGGCACCATCACGCGCATCTTTTCACTGAGTATTGCCACTAACTGGCTCGGCTACATTTTGCTTGGCGGCGTAGTGTTTGTCTCCGGCATGGTGCCGATTCCGCCCGGCTGGTTCATCGGCGAAGGCACGCTACGGGTGATTGGTGCGGTACTGCTGGCGATGGTGGCGGTTTATCTGTGGGCCTGTGCTTTCGCGAAGAAGCGCCGCTGGACGGTGAAGGGCCAGCATCTGCAACTGCCCTCGCTGCGCATGGCGCTATTTCAGTTTGCCGTTTCCTGCGCCAACTGGATGGTGATGGGCACCATTATCTGGCTGCTGCTGGCGCGTGAAGTGGATTATCCCATCGTGCTGGGCGTGCTGTTAATCAGCAGTATTGCCGGGGTGATTATTCATATTCCGGCCGGCATTGGCGTGCTGGAAGCGGTGTTCCTCGCGCTGCTCAGCGGCCAGCATGCTTCGCACGGTGAGATTATCGCCGCGCTGCTGGCTTATCGCGTGCTCTATTTTATTCTGCCGCTGCTGCTGGCGCTGGTGCTGTATCTGTGGCTGGAGAGCCGCGCGAAGCATTTACGGCAGAAGAATGAGCGCAAGATGGCGGCACGATAAGGCGTGCCAGGCGCAGGCTGAATAACGCGTAATACATTGCGCCGCTACGGAGAAGGTGAAACGGGCTGATAAGTACAAACCGTTCACCTGGCCGTAGCGGCGCGATTATTTTCACAGCCTTAATGGCTGGTTACTCTTAGCGACGGTTACCGAAAATCCGCAGCAGCATCAGGAACAGGTTGATGAAATCGAGATACAGCGTCAGCGCGCCCATGATGGAGAAGCGGCGCAGATTCTCTTTATCGTTAACATCAATGCCCTCACCGATGGCTTTCAGTTTCTGCGTGTCATAAGCCGTCAGGCCCACAAACACCACCACGCCGATATAGGTAATCGCCCACATCAGCGCCGGGCTTTTCAGCCAGAAGTTCACCAGCGACGCCAGCAGAATGCCGATCAGCGCCATAAACAGCAGGCTGCCGAAGCGGCTCAGGTCGCGTTTGGTGGTGTAGCCGTAAAAGCTCATGGCACCAAACATGCCCGCGGTAACAAAGAAGGTACTGGCGATCGACGAGTAGGTATAAACAAGGAAAATACTCGCCATTGTCAGCCCGGTCAGCGCGGAATAGAGCATAAACAGCCCGGTCGCCACGGCGCCGCTCATGCGCTGCACCATGCCGGAAAGCACGAATACCAGCGCCAGCTGCGCGATAATCAAGCCGAAGAAGGTGATGCGATTGGCAAACACCAGTTCCATGACGGCAGGGGTGCGCGCGGCAAACCACGACACAAACGCCGTCAGCAATAAACCGCAGGTCATCCAGCCATACACCTGCGCCATATAGGTTTGCAGCCCGGTCGACGCCTGCTGCACGATTGAACCATTACGTGGATATCGATCCATGATGCACCTCTTTAAAAGTTACTGATAACGTCAGTGTGAAGTGTACACCACCGATCGTCAACGGCGCGTCATACACTGCTGATATCGCCCGTCAACCCGCTGGGCAAACCACGCGGTGGTGAGATTACGGGTAATTTTCGGGCTCTCCAGCTTAATGCCCGGCAGCACTTCGCGCGGCAGACGTTTTCCCGCCATCTTATCGGCGAGGATAAAGGTCTGTTTCCACAGCGTGCTGTCGCTGAAGCTTTCGCTGTCGCCCTTCTCCAGATCGCGGCGAATTTCCCGCGGGCTCATGTCCAGCTGTTTCGCCAGCGTGCGCACCGCCAGTTCGGTGGCGCTCGCCTGTTCGCTGCCGTAGCGGATCAGGTCGCCGTCCAGCGCCAGTTTGATGCCGCTGGCACGCGCCACCGCAGCCTGGAACGCGGCGTTGCGGCTGGCGTACCAGCCGGCGTTGAAGTCAGCAAAGCGATACAGCGGCTGGCTGTAATCCACCGGATAACCCAGCAGGTGCAGCGTGCCGAAGTAGATACCGCCGCGTCGGCTGAACACTTCGCGCCGGATCGAGCCGTCAATCGGGTACGGATAGCCCTGCGCGTGCGCTTCGGCAAAGGCAATGCTGACCTGCATCGGCCCGCCGGTGTGGATTGGGTTGAGATTACCGAACAGCTTCTGCCCCATCGGCACCATATCGATAAAGTCATCGAAAATGGCGCTCAGCTCTTTCTCGCTGTGCACCTTATCGAGACGTGCCGCGTAGCTCTCGCCGTTAGAGGATTTGATCAGTAACGCGGTGCGCACCAGAAACGCCGGCACGTGCACGCTGGCGGCGCGGCGGTCAATCTCCGCCCAGGCGATTTTTGGCAGACCCGGCACGGTGGCATCGGCGCTGAAGTTAGATTCCTGATCGGTCACGGCGATCACCGCGCAAATGTTGCTGGCGCTGGCGTCGATGTGCTGCACGCGCAGCGCGGTATAGATGTCGTCGGCCCAGGCCGATTTTTGCGTGACGTGGGCGGGCAGCAATTGCTGAATTTGCGCTTTCACGTCAGCGGGCTGGCGGGCCGGCAGCTGCGGCTCCTTTTTGGTGCTGCATCCGGCCAGCACCAGCGCAGCCAGCAGCGCTGCGCCGCGTAATATCGTGGTGGTGTTCATCCTGCTCCCTGATAAGCCAGCAAAAACCGTACCTTACCGTTTTCGTGGTCTGGCGGCTATCAGCGCGGGCGGATTTTGCGCGCTAGTTCCAGCGTTCAGCGGCCTGATGATCGCTATCGCGGGCATCGACCCAGCGATCGCCCTGCTCAGTGGCTTCGCGCTTCCAGAACGGCGCGCGGGTTTTCAGGTAATCCATGATGAATTCACTGGCGGCAAAGGCGCTGCCGCGATGGGCGCTGCTGACGCCAACAAACACGATCTCATCACCAGGGAACAGTTCGCCTACGCGATGAATCACCGTCACCTGCTGCAGCGCCCAGCGCTGACGCGCATCCGCCACAATCTCTGCCAGCGCTTTTTCCGTCATGCCGGGATAGTGCTCCAGCGTTAGTGCTGCCACGCTGTCGCCAAGATTGTGGTTGCGGACTTTGCCGGTGAAGGTGACGACCGCGCCGTCGCTGTCATGCGCCGCCAGCAGCGCATACTCTTCGCCAACGTTAAACGGCGCGCTGCCGACGCGAATTCGGGTTGTCATGCTCAGCCTCCGGTAACCGGCGGGAAGAACGCCACTTCATCGCCGGCGCGCAGCGGATGGTTCATCGGCACCAGCGTCTGATTCACCGCCGCCAGCAGCTTGCCGGACTCCAGCGCCAGCGCCCAGCGATCGCTTTTCTGCGCCAGCGCCGCGCGCAGCGTGGCGACGTCAGCGTACTCTGCCGCCAGGTCCAGCGCGGCGGTGCCGGTCAGTTCGCGCACCTGGGCAAAAAACAGCACCTTAATCATGGCGCACCGCCTGGAAATCACCGGATTTACCGCCGCTTTTGCTCAGCAGCCGCAGCTGGTCGATGACGATATCTTTCTGCACCGCTTTGCACATGTCGTAGATGGTCAGCGCCGCGACCGACGCGGCGGTCAGCGCTTCCATTTCCACGCCGGTTTTGCCGCTCAGGCGACAGCGCGAGGTAATGCGTACGCGGCTGTGCTCCGGCTCAGCCACCAGCGTCACCTCGACTTTGCTCAGCATCAGCGGATGGCACAGCGGAATCAGTTCCCAGGTACGCTTCGCCGCCTGGATGCCGGCAATACGTGCGGTGGCGAAAACATCGCCTTTGTCATGGCTGCCGTCGAGGATCATTTGCAGCGTGGCCGGCTGCATCAGCACCAGCGCTTCCGCCTGCGCTTCTCGCACGGTGTCAGTTTTGCCGGAGACGTCCACCATGTGGGCTTCGCCGGCCGCGTTGATATGGGTTAACGAGGACATGCTTATAACTTCTTCAAATGTGAGACAAAATTACACGGACGCGTACGCGCATCCAGCTGGGCTTCAATGATCCGCTCCCATGCACTGCGGCAGGCACCGGTTGAGCCCGGCATGGCAAACAGCAGCGTCTGGTTGGCCAGACCGGCCACCGCGCGTGATTGCAGCGTCGCGCTGCCAATCTCCTCGTAGGAGATCATGCGAAACAGTTCGCCAAAGCCGTCAATTTCGCGATCCAGCAGCGGCAGCAGCGCTTCCGGCGTACTGTTTTTACTGCTAAAGCCGGTACCGCCGTTAATCAGCACCACCTGCACATCTTCACTGGCGATCCAGCGCGACAGCGTGGCGCGGATGCGATAACGGTTGTCCGGAACAATGGCGTGATCGACCACCTGATGCCCGGCTTCGGTCAGCGCCTCACGCAGATAGTCGCCGGAGCTGTCACTGCTGGCGTCGCGGCTGTCAGAGACGGTCATCACCGCCGCATTTAAGGCGACAAAATCGCCGGAAGGTTTACCCATGGCCGTAACTCCTGTGTTTAGCCACCAATGAAGGAGAGGTTCTGCGTGATGCCGGTATTGCCCTGATGCAGGAAATGCGTCTGCTTCTTCTGCCCGAGGCTGTGGGCGATGCGCGCCTGCAGCTCGGCCTGCTGATCGTCGGAGGCCAGCAGGTCGCGCAGCGGCACGCCGCCGTCGCCAAACAGGCACAGATGCAGGTTACCGATCGCCGATACGCGCAGGCGATTACAGCTGGCGCAGAAATCTTTTTCATACGGCATGATCAGGCCAACTTCACCCTGATAATCCGGATGGCGGAACACCTGGGCCGGGCCATCGCTGCGGCCGCGCGGCTGGCGCTGCCAGCCCTGCATGATCAGCTGATCGCGGATCACCTCGCCGGACACATGATGACGGCGGAACAGATCGCCGCCCTCGCCGGTTTCCATCAGCTCGATAAAGCGCAGCTGAATCGGCCGGGTGCGGATCCACGCCAGAAAGGTCTCCAGACTGTGGCTGTTGACGTCGCGCATCAGCACGCTGTTGACTTTGACGGTGCTGAAACCGGCATCAAAGGCCGCATCAATCCCCGCCATGACTTCATGAAACTTGTTCTGCCCGGTAATGGCGTGAAACTGCCGTGCGTCGAGGCTGTCGACGCTGACATTGATATGGGTGAGGCCTGCCGCACGCCAGGCGCCGACGTCGCGCGCCATGCGGTAGCCATTGGTGGTCATGGCGATCTGGCGGATTGCCGCGTTGTCGCGCACGGCGGCAATGATATCGGTGAAGTCGCGCCGCATCGAGGGTTCGCCGCCGGTCAGGCGCACTTTTTCGGTGCCCGCCGCCGCAAAGGCACGCGTCACGCGACGAATCTCATCCAGCGAGAGAAAACTTTTGTTGTGCACGCCGTTCGGCCGGTAGCCGTCGGGCAGGCAGTAGGTACAACGGAAGTTACACACATCCGTGACCGACAGGCGCAGATAATAAAAGCTGCGCGCATAGGCATCTGTAAATTGTGGCACCTGAACACCTTTCCAAAGTACGGGAGATGCAGTCATTTCTTTCTGCACCCTGGCAGCTCGCGGCTGCGGCCAGGCATCCATATCACACGACTTAGGAACGCAAGGCTTGGGAGTCTGTTGTCATTGTGGACAACACGGTTAAAGCAAATGGTAGCGCGATTTGACGCTCGCATCCATCGGCATTTATCGCTATATATATTGATACATAACGTTATTTCACCGCATTTTCGCGACAGGATACGGTAAAATGCGCGACAGATATTGATACACATCAGTTGAACGCCGTCTGCACCTCACGTGCGGCGTTTTAAGGAGCAGCATGAATCGTACCCTGGCAGATTTGGATCGCGTGGTGGCACTCGGCGGCGGCCACGGCCTTGGCCGCGTGATGTCGGCGCTGGCGCCGCTGGGCTCACGCCTGACCGGCATCGTCACCACCACCGACAACGGCGGATCCACCGGCCGCATACGCCGTTCAGAAGGCGGCATTGCCTGGGGCGACATGCGCAACTGCATTAATCAGCTGATCACCGAACCCAGCGTGGCCTCTGCCATGTTCGAGTATCGCTTTACCGGCAACGGCGAACTGGCCGGGCATAATCTGGGCAATCTGATCCTGAAAGCGCTCGATCACCTCAGCGTGCGTCCGCTGGAAGCCATCAACATTATCCGCAACCTGCTGAAGGTGGATGCGTTTCTGATTCCGATGTCAGAGCAGCCGGTGGACCTGGTCGCGCAGGATAGCGAAGGCAATATGGTGTACGGTGAAACGGCGATTGACGAAATGAAGCAGGCGCCGGAAGAGCTGATGCTGCACCCTAATGTGGTGCCGACGCGCGAAGCGCTGGACGCCGTCGCCGAGGCCGATTTGATCCTGATTGGTCCCGGTAGCTTTTACACCAGCCTGATGCCGATTCTGCTGATGGAGGAGATGGCACGCGCGCTGCGCCGGACGCCTGCCACCATGGTGTTCATCGGAAATCTCGGGCGCGAACTGAGTCCGGCGGCGGCCAGCCTGACGGTCGCCGACAAGCTGGCGATGATGGAAAAAGCCATTGGCAAACGGGTGATTGACGCTGTAGTGGTCGGCCCGTCAGCAGACACGCGCGGCGTCACTGAGCGGTTGATCGTGCGCGAACCGCTGGAAGCCGCCGATATCCGCTATCGTCACGACCGCCAGCTGCTGCGCCGCGCGCTGGAACATGCCATTCAGGCGGTTTAGCCGGCGCGCAACGCGACCGCCGGCTTCAGATTAAGAGGCGGCGATAAACAGTTCACGCAGCTCGTGCAGCTGGTCGCGCACCCGCGCGGCCTCTTCGAACTCCAGGTTCTGCGCGTGCTGCTGCATCTGCCCTTCCAGCTCGTGGATCTTCTTCTGCATGGCCTGGGGCGTGAGCGCCAGATAGCTGGCCTCAGCCTCGGCGGCCGTGCGTGAAGCCGTTTTGCCTTTGCCGCGCGTTTTCACCACGTTTTTGCCCAGCTCAAGAATATCGGTGATTTTCTTGTTCAGGCCCTGCGGCACAATGCCCCGCTCTTCGTTATAACGCTGCTGCTTCTCGCGGCGGCGCTCGGTCTCTTCCATCGCCCGCGCCATCGACGGCGTGATCTTATCTGCGTAGAGAATCGCTCTGCCGTTGACGTTACGCGCCGCGCGTCCGATGGTCTGAATCAGCGAGCGCTCGGAGCGCAGGAAGCCCTCTTTATCGGCGTCAAGAATCGCCACCAGCGACACTTCCGGCATATCCAGCCCTTCGCGCAGCAGGTTGATCCCCACCAGCACGTCAAACTCCCCGAGACGTAGATCGCGAATGATCTCCATACGCTCAACGGTATCAATGTCGGAGTGCAGATAACGCACCTTCTCGCCGTGCTCTTCAAGATACTCGGTGAGGTCTTCGGCCATGCGCTTGGTCAGCGTGGTAACCAGCACGCGCTCGTTGATTTCGACGCGCTTGCGGATCTCCGACAGCAGATCGTCGACCTGGGTCGCCACCGGACGCACCTCAAGAATCGGATCGAGCAGACCGGTAGGCCGCACCACCTGATCGATGACGTCGCCGCCCGATTTCTCCAGCTCGTAGTTACCTGGCGTGGCCGAGACGTAAATGGTCTGCGGTGCCAGCGCTTCAAACTCTTCAAAGCGCAGCGGACGGTTGTCCAGCGCTGACGGCAGGCGGAAACCGTACTCCACCAGCGTCTCTTTACGCGCGCGGTCACCGCGATACATGCCGCCAATCTGCGGAATAGTCACGTGGGATTCATCGACCACCAGCAGGCCATCCGCCGGCAGGTAATCAAACAGCGTCGGCGGCGGCTCTCCCGGTCCGCGTCCGGAGAGATAGCGCGAATAGTTTTCAATGCCCGAGCAGTAGCCGAGTTCGTTCATCATTTCGAGGTCAAACTGGGTGCGCTGGGTGATGCGCTGCTCTTCCAGCAGTTTGTTGTTCTCCAGCAGCACTTTGCGCCGCACCGCCAGCTCATCCTTGATCTCTTCCATCGCCTGCAGAATACGCTCGCGCGGCGTGACGTAGTGCGTTTTCGGGTAGATGGTGAAACGCGGAATCACCGAGATCACCTGGCCGGTCAGCGGGTCGAAAAGCGACAGGCGCTCAACCTCTTCATCAAACAGTTCAACGCGCAGACCAATGTCATCGGATTCCGCCGGGAAGATATCGATCACTTCGCCGCGCACGCGGAAGGTGCCGCGCTGGAAAACCTGGTCGTTGCGGGTGTACTGCAGTTCGGCGAGGCGGCGCAGAATGCTGCGCTGGTCGATGATCATGCCGCGCGTCAGATGCAGCATCATTTTCAGGTAGAGATCGGGATCGCCCAGGCCGTAGATGGCAGAAACCGACGCCACCACAATCACGTCGCGGCGCTCCAGCATCGCTTTAGTGGCAGAGAGACGCATCTGCTCGATGTGCTCGTTTACCGCCGCATCTTTCTCGATGAAGGTATCCGAACTGGGCACGTAGGCTTCCGGCTGATAGTAGTCGTAGTAGGAGACGAAGAACTCGACCGCATTATCCGGGAAGAACTCTTTCATCTCACCATACAGCTGTGCCGCCAGCGTTTTATTCGGTGCCATTACCATGGTCGGCCGGTTGAGATCGGCAATGACGTTGGCGATGGTAAAAGTTTTTCCTGAACCGGTAACCCCCAGCAGCGTCTGGTGCGCCAGTCCATCCTCCAGCCCTTCTTCAAGACGACGAATCGCCTCAGGCTGATCGCCTGAAGGTTTGAAAGCGGAGTTGAGTTTAAAGGCTTTACTCATGGTATTACGGTTCCTGCTGAAGAAGTCGGCGGGCAGGCTGGTAATTCTACTCTGCTATGGCGATTTTGCCAGAAAAAAATACTGGATATAATTACAGATATACTGCACGATGATGGGGAGATGTCGCGATTCGCTTCAGCGTAATTTATGCGGTAATCCGGAAGCGTTTGTTGCGCAAGGTTATCCCCAGACGAGCAACGCTTTTAACAATTGTCAATAGAGCGTCATTAAATTGCAGTCTGATGACAAGCCAGACAATTCTCAGGCTTGCTTTTAAATAACCTGCTGATTTAAAAGAGATTGACTCAAAAGCCCAGTTTCGCAGCATTATGTATGCAACCCGCGTATTTCCTCGCTTGCGCCCGGTTTTCAGTCGCTAATGCACAAGGTTATCCACAGGAATAGTGGATAACTGAATCCAGCCCCACGTCCATCGGCTGTGTATAATTTTCCCCTCGCTTATCCTGCTGTGCGAAAAAATTTTTTTTGCGATTATTTTTCCATCATCCCGTGCGGCTTTAACTATTCTTTTGGCGTACCCCATCGTGCCGTAACGGGAAAAAGCCCAGCGTTAAGGCCACTTATTTCTTCAGTCCCTGCCTTATGACAGTACAGATGCACCAGAAACGTTAAGCAGTCAGCACCGTCAAAGTGCAGGCGAGTTATTACTGCGGGCAATTGTTAAGCTTTGCTCATCAATTATGGCGAGTTTCGCTGCCTTTTACCCCGGTTGAGGCTGCTTTGGCGGATCTGGCCTGGGAATTGCAGTGAATTAACGGTGGAGTGACGAGTCCATGCCGGCAGGATGAACAAGCGCCGCCGGCGACAGCAGTGTCCCAATAGCCATTGTGCATGACTGTATGCCAGACGACACAGAGCGGGAGCATTCAGGCGAATAATCTGGAAGGAGAATGTCAGATGCTGAGTTTACGTTCGGTGAATCAATTTTACGGTCAGAACCATATTTTATGGGATGTGGATCTCGATCTGCCGCCAGGCACCTGCACCGGCGTGCTGGGCAGCCCGGGGATGGGCAAAACCACGCTGGTGAACTGTATTATGGGTCGCCTGCCCATTAATAGTGGATCGATGACCTGGCAGGAAGACGGCGCGCCGCCGGAAAACCTGCTGCTGCAGCCTGCTGAGCAACGCGCGCGCATGGGCATCGGCTACGTGCCACAGGGACGCCACATCTTTTCCCAGATGAGCGTGGAAGATAACCTGCTGATTGCGCTGATGGCGGCACAGGACGATCGCAGCCGCGCCATTCCCGAGATGGTGTTCGATCTGTTTCCGGCGCTCTACTCGCTGCGTCATCAGCGCAGTGGCGAACTGCCGATGGATCAGCAGCAGCAGCTGGCCCTGGCGCGCGCGCTGGTGCTGCAGCCGAAACTATTGATCCTCGATGAACCCACCGAAGGCATGTCGCCGTGGCTGGAGGAGGAGATGGGGAATCTGATTCGCCGCCTGAACCGCGACTATGGCCTGACGATTCTGCTGCTGGAACAGCATGTGTCGTTCATTCGCCGCGTGGCAGACTATTTTCTGCTGCTGCATCGTGGCCGCAACGTGGCGCAGGGCAGCGTGGCGCAGCTGGATGATGTAACGGTGAGTAAGTGGTTAACGGCCACCTAGCGTTGGTAGCGTGCGGCGCAGAGTGCTGCGCCGCCGCGCCATTTACTGTGGCAGGGTAAGGTAACGGCCACAGTCGGCCTGCTGTGCCGCGCTGCTCAGCCACGGAATCTCACCGAGGAACGGGGCCGCAATGCGCTGTTGTAGCGTCGCCAGATATTCCGCATGTCGCTTACCCGGCGGCTGGATGTCATTGGCAATCCAGCCGGCAAGGCGCAACCCGCGCGCCTTCACCGCTTCCGCCGTCAGCATGGCGTGGTTGATGCAGCCGAGCTTCACGCCGACCACCAGAATCACCGGCAGCTGCTCGGCGGCGACCCAGTCGGCGTAGGTTTGCGTTGCGGACAGCGGCGTGAACCAGCCGCCCGCACCTTCCACCAGCACCCATTCAGCCTGCTGCTCCAGCGCGCGTAAGCCAGCGGAGAGCTGCGCAAATTCAATCGGTCTGCCCTCTTCTGCGCTGACGATATGCGGCGACGTCGGTTCGATGAACGCCAGCGGGTTCACCTGCTCATAGCTCAGCGTCAGGCTGCTGTAGCGCTGCAGCGCCAGCGCGTCGCTGTTGCGCACGCCGTCGGGCGTAATCTCGCAGCCGGAGGCCACCGGTTTGTAGCCGGCAGTGCGTAATCCCGCAGCGCTGGCCGCCTGCAACAGGGCGCCGCTGGCGACTGTTTTGCCCACTTCGGTGTCAGTTCCGGTAATAAACCAGCGTGTCATTTTTTAAAACTCCATACATCAGGTGATAACTGAGACGATAGCCGTGCGCATCCTGCGGCCAGTGCTGCTCCAGCTGCGCCAGCTGGGGGCGCGTCAGCAGAGCCGCGTGTCGCCCATCGTGCAGGTGCGTTGCGCCGATACCTTTCAGCGAGCGCATGGCGCTGAGCGCGCTGGGGAAATGCAGCGTGACGATCTGCGTCTGGCTGCGCAGCGGCAAGCCCGCGGTCGCCAGGGCAAAGGCATCGCCGCTGAGGAAGCGATTGGCGTGACGCCGACCATCGATCTGCGCCCACGCCTGGTGCACCTCCTGCAGCGAGCCGTCGAGCAGCGTCGAGAACAGCACGCTGCCGCCCGGGCGCGTCACGCGCAGAAACTGCAGCAGCGCGGTGCGCAGATCGCTGCTCCACTGCACCGCCAGGTTGCTCCAGACGCCGTCGACGCTGTTATCCGCCAGCGGTAACTGGTCGATATCGCCCTGTAAATAGTCGTGCGCCGAGTGCTGTTCGCGTGCCGCCTGCAGCATCGCCGGTGACAGATCCAGCGCGCAGACCTGGCGACCGCGATCGCGCCAGTAGCGGCTGAACCAGCCGGTGCCGCAGCCGGCATCCAGCAGCTGCGGGCCAAATCCGGCCGGCGCCAGCGCCAGCAGCGCCTCGCCGCTCTGGCGCTGCAGCTGAGCATGCTGTTCGTAGTGCGCGGCCGCCCGGCCAAACGCCTGCGCCACCGCCTGTTTATTCACCTGCAGCGTCATACAGTGCCTCCAGCAACGCGTCGATATCTTCGGGATGATGCGCGGCGGTGAGCGTAATGCGCAGCCGCGCGGTACCCGGCGGCACCGTTGGTGGCCGGATCGCGCTCACCCAGCAACCGGCCTGTGCCAGCCGCTGTGACAGCGCCAGCGCGGCGCGGTTTTCGCCGACGATCAGCGGCTGAATGGCGCTGTCAGAGGCCATCAGCTGCCACGGCAACTGCGCCGCGCCCGCGCGAAAGCGGGCAATATTTTGCTGCAACCGCGCGCGCAGCGCGTCGCCCTGCTGGATCTGCGCCAGCGCCGCCAGCAGCGCACAGCACTGCGCCGGCGGCATGGCGGTGGAATAGATTAAATGGCGCGAGAATTGCTCGACGTAATCTGCGGTAGCGTCATCACACAGCAGCGCGGCACCGCTGACGCCAAAGCCTTTACCAAAAGTCACCACCAGCAATTCCGGTTTCACCTGCTGCTGCCAGCAGCTGCCGCGCCCCTGCTCACCGGTGACGCCAATGCCGTGCGCATCGTCCACCAGCAGCCAGCCGCCCGCGCGCCGGGTTTCGGCGGCAAGTTCAGCCAGCGGCGCACTGTCGCCATCCATGCTGAATACGCCCTCGGTCACCACCAGCGTGCCGCCTTCCGCGCGCGTCGCCAGCAGCTTCGCCAGGCTGGCCGGCTGGTTGTGGGCAAAACGGCGCAGCGTTGCCGGACTGTGGCTGGCGGCATCCAGCAGCGAGGCGTGCGCCAGTTTGTCAGCGATAATGCGATCCGACTTTTGCGCCAGCAGATGGATTACTGCCTGGTTGGCGGCAAAGCCGGAGATAAACAGCAGCGCGCGCGGGTAGCCGAGCCAGGACGCCAGCTGCTGCTCCAGCTGCGCATGGTGACGGCTGTAGCCGGTGACGTGGCCGGAAGCGCCGGCACCGACACCCGCCTCGCGCGCGCCCTGCTGCCAGGCGGCCATCACCGCCGGATGCTGGCTCAGGCCCAGGTAATCATTGCTGGAGAAGTGGCGATAGCGCTGCCCGTCGAGGATAATTTCACGCACGCTGTTGTGCTCAATGCGCCGCCGCTGCCGCCAGCCGTCGGCGGCACGCTGCGCCGTCAGCGCCTGCGCAATACGTTCAGACCACATTTACACGGCCGCGTTGTAGAACTGCGCGCTGTCGGCGTGCAACAACTGCTCGCTGAGCTGAAGCTGCTGTTCGTTATCGCCCGCCGTCGTGGCGGTGTGCTCCGGATTAAGGCCCAGCTTGCGGAACAGGATCAGATCTTTGTCCTCTTCCGGGTTCGGCGTGGTCAGCAGCTTGCAGCCGTAGAAAATCGAGTTGGCCCCCGCCATGAAGCACATCGCCTGGGTCTGTTCGCTCATCTGCTCGCGACCGGCCGACAGGCGCACGTGCGAGGTTGGCATCATGATGCGCGCCACGGCAATGGTGCGGATAAAGTCGAACGGCTCGACGTCATCGTTATCCGCCAGCGGCGTGCCTTTGACTTTCACCAGCATGTTAATCGGCACGCTCTCCGGCGGCGTGGGCAGGTTGGCCAGCTGCACCAGCAAACCGGCGCGGTCGTTGACCGTTTCGCCCAGCCCGACAATGCCGCCCGAGCACACTTTGATGCCGGCGTTGCGCACTTTATCCAGCGTATCAAGACGCTCCTGATAGGTACGGGTGGTGATGATGCTGCCGTAAAACTCCGGCGAGGTGTCAAGGTTATGGTTGTAAAAATCGAGCCCGGCGCTGGCCAGCCGCTGCGCCTGATCGTGGTCGAGCGTTCCCAGCGTCATGCAGGTTTCCATGCCCATGGTTTTCACGCCCTGCACCATCTGCTCCAGGTACGGCATGTCGCGCTCGTGCGGGTTTTTCCACGCCGCGCCCATGCAGAAGCGGCTGGAGCCGGCTGCTTTGGCCTTGCGCGCCGATTCCAGCACCGCCTCCACCTCCATCAGGCGCTCGGTTTCCAGCCCGGTTTTGTAACGCGCGCTCTGCGGACAGTATTTACAGTCTTCCGGACAGGCGCCGGTTTTGATCGACAGCAGCGTGCTGACCTGCACCTGACGCGGGTCGAAGTGCTGGCGGTGCACCTGCTGTGCTTCAAACATCAGCTCGAGAAAAGGTTTATCAAATAGCGCCTGAGCCTGAGCCAGTGTCCAGCGATTAGCCATTGCTTACTCCAAAAAAGGGGGTTCATCCTGACGATTAACGTGGTTATACTTGTAAACTAAATCTTTTCAAAATGGTTTACAAGACAGATGTTCACACAGGACGACCTCCGCTTTGACCGCCAGCATATCTGGCATCCTTACACCTCAATGCGCGAACCGCTGCCGTGCTACCCGGTGGTGGCCGCGCACGGCTGCACGCTGCAGCTGGCCGATGGACGTGAGCTGGTCGACGGCATGTCGTCGTGGTGGGCAGCGATCCACGGCTATAACCATCCGCGCCTCAATCAGGCGTTGCAGCAGCAGATGGCGCAGATGTCACACGTGATGTTCGGCGGCATCACCCATCCGCCAGCCGTGGAGCTGAGCCGCCAGCTGATCGCCATGACGCCCGAGGCGCTGGAGTGCGTGTTCCTCGCCGATTCCGGCTCGATCGCCGTCGAAGTGTCGATGAAAATGGCGCTGCAGTACTGGCTGGGGCGCGGAGAGACGCGGCAGAAATTCCTCACGCTGCAGCGCGGCTATCACGGCGATACGTTTGCCGCCATGTCAGTGTGCGATCCAGAAAATTCCATGCACAGCCTGTGGCGCGGCTACCTGCCGGAGCATCTGTTCGCCCGCGCGCCGCAGTGTGGCTTTGACGATGACTGGGATGACAACGATATTGCCGATTTCGCCCGGCTGGCCGAACAGCACCATCGCAGCATTGCCGCGGTAATTCTGGAACCTATCGTGCAGGGTGCCGGCGGCATGCGTTTCTACCATCCACGCTATCTGCAACAGGTGCGGGCGCTGTGCGATCGCTACGGTTTATTGCTGATCGCCGATGAGATCGCCACCGGCTTCGGCCGCAGCGGCAAGCTGTTTGCCTGCGAGCACGCCGGCATCACGCCGGACATTTTGTGCCTCGGCAAGGCGCTGACCGGCGGCACCCTGACGCTCTCCGCCACCCTGACCACGCGCGACGTCGCCGATACCATCAGCCGCAGCGCGGCGGGCTGCTTTATGCATGGTCCGACGTTTATGGGTAATCCGCTGGCCTGTGCGGTGGCGGTTGAAAGCCTGAAGCTGATCAACGAAGGGCACTGGCCGGCGCAGGTGGCGGCGATTGAAAAGCAGCTGCGTGCGGAACTGCTGCCGCTGCGCGGCCATCCGATGGTGGCGGATGCGCGCGTGCTGGGGGCGATTGGCGTGATTGAGACCCATCAGCCGGTGAACATGGCGGCGCTGCAGCAGTTCTTCGTGGAACGCGGCGTATGGATTCGCCCGTTCGGTAAGCTGATTTACCTGATGCCACCTTATCTGATTTCTGCCGCACAGCTGACGCAGCTGACGGCGGCGTTAAGCGCTGCACTGGCGGTGGACGGCCACTTTCAGCCCTGACACCGCTGGCACTCGCCGCCATTTTCCACCATCATGGAGAGCAGTACACAACAGGAAAGGAGAGATCATGCGCGTAGTGAGCCAGGATTTTAACGATGGCGATAAAATGCCCGTGCGCCACGTGTTTAACGGCATGGGTTACCAGGGCGATAATCTGTCGCCGCACCTGGCATGGGATGAAGTGCCGGCCGGCACCAAAAGCTTTGTGGTGACCTGCTACGATCCGGATGCCCCGACCGGCTCCGGCTGGTGGCACTGGGTGGTCGCCAATATTCCGGCTGAGGTGACCGTGCTGTCACAGGGCGCCGGTTCCGGCGTGGCGGAACTGCCGGAGGGTGCCATTCAGACGCGCACCGATTTCGGTCAGAGCGGTTACGGTGGTGCAGCACCGCCGCAGGGCGAATCGCATCGCTACATCTTTACGGTGCATGCGCTGGACGTGGAAAAAATTGAGGTGGACGAAGGTGCCAGCGGCGCGATGGTCGGCTTCAACGTGCACTTCCATGCGCTGGCCAGCGCGTCGATCACGGTGAAATACGCCTGATTGCATAAGGTGCGCATCGCTGCGCACCTCGGCAGAGGTCGCCGTGGATGGCGACCCTGCATGACCGAATAGCGTTCCTCAGTCCAGCGTGTGAATCACTACCCACATCGGCCCCTGACCCACGGCGTAACGCGCCAGCGGTTGCAGCAGGCCACGATCGCCAATGCGATAGACTTCAATGTGATGCGATTTCTGCCCCGCCGCCACCAGATACTGACCGCTGCCATCGATGTTAAAGCCACGCGGCTGAGTTTCGGTCGGCTGATAACCTTCAATCGTCAGCACCGAGCCGTCCTCACTGATACTGAACACGGTCAGCGTGCTGCTGGTGCGGTCACAGGCATACAGGAAGCGACCGTCCGGGGTGATATGGATATCCGCTGCCCAGCGTGTATCGCTGAAGCCCGGTGGCATGATATCAAGGCTCTGCACGCGCTCGACCTGGCCGTTAACATTGTTCAGCGCCCAGACGTCGACGGTGCTGTCCAGTTCGTTAACCACATAGCCATAAGCGCCGTTCGGGTGGAACGCCATATGACGCGGGCCGGCGCCTTCTACCGTGGTCACCTGCGGCTGCGCGCGCGGTGCCAGCGTGCCGTCCGCCTGCAGCTGATACAGGCAGATGCGATCCTGTTTCAGCGCTGGCACAAACAGCGTCTGGTTGCTGAGGTCGATATTCGCCGAATGGCAGCCCTCCAGCCCGTTAATCACCTGCAGTGGCGACTGCGGCAGGCCGTCGCTGCCAATCGGACTGATGCTGACACAGGCATCGTTATACGAGCCGCAGAACAGATAGTTGCCCTGGCGGTCGGTAGAAATGTGAGTCGGGCTGCCCGGCAGCGGCGCTTCACCGGCCAGGCTTAACGTACCGTCGGCCGCAATGCGGTACGCCAGTACGCGAAAATTCGGACGCACGCCGACATAGAGAAAATCTTTCTTCGGGCTCACCACCATCGGCTGCACCTGGCCGGCCACATCCGTGACCTGCAATAACGTCAGTGCGCCATCTTCCTGCATCTGCCAGGCGTGGATCTGCTGGCTCTCGGGACTGGCGGTATACACGACTTGTTTCATGCGTTTTCCTTATTCGCTGCCTGATGAAAAACAGTAACTGTAGCGCGTTTCACCGCCGCGCGCTGGGCTGATTTGTGCCCTGCTTTTTGTCTCAGGGCCGCTGGCGGGTGTAGACTTACTGCTTTGCTAACTCCGGACGGAAAGTGTAATGAGCTACCGCGTAATCGCCCTTGACCTCGACGGCACCCTGCTAACCCCAAACAAAACCATCCTGCCAGAATCCCTTGAAGCCTTAGCCCGCGCGCAACAGGCTGGCGTTCAGGTGCTGATCGTCACCGGTCGCCATCACTGCGCCATTCACCCGTTTTATCAGGCGCTGCAGCTGACAACGCCCGCCATCTGCTGTAACGGCACGTATCTGTACGATTACCAGGCGCAACGGGTGCTGGCTGCCGATCCGCTGGAGAAAAGTCAGGCGGCGCGAGTGATTGAGATGCTCGATCAGGAGAATATTCACGGTCTGCTGTATGTCGATGATGCGATGCTGTATCAGGAAGCGACCGGCCATGTGACGCGCACCCTCAACTGGGCGCAGTCGCTGCCGGAAGCGCAGCGCCCGCTGTTTGTGCAGGTGCCGAGCCTGGCGCAGGCGGCGCACGACGCGCAGTCGATCTGGAAATTTGCCCTGTCGCATCCGGATACCCGCGCGCTGCAGCAGTTTGCTGAACGCACCGAACGCGAGCTGGGTCTGGCGTGTGAATGGTCGTGGCACGATCAGGTCGACATCGCTCAGGCCGGCAACAGCAAAGGCAAACGCCTGGCGCAGTGGGTGGCGAGCCAGGGTCTGAGCATGCAGGACGTGCTGGCGTTTGGCGACAATTACAACGATCTTAGCATGCTGGAGCAGGCCGGGCTGGGCGTGGCGATGGGCAATGCCGATGACGCCATCAAAGCACGCGCGCGCAAAGTGATCGGTACCAACCTTGAGCCGGGCATTGCGCAGGTGATCTACCAGGAAGTGCTGTAACGCCAGGCTGGTCGCGGCACAAGGCATCAGTCAGGTTAACCCGAAAAAAGCGCGAAAAATCGCGCCGCTACAGAAGGTGCAGCGGATGATTACTGCAGCGGTACATGGCACATCCGGTAGCGGCGCGATTAATCGCGCTGATCCGCAGACCAGACGTACCGCGTTGTCGTCCGGTTTGTGTTACGCGGTAATCGACACGCTCTTGATCTGCGCATACAGCCACTGATCGGGCCTGATATTCAGTTCGTCGCGCGCCCACGGTGAAATGCGCGCCCACAGCTCGCTGACGCCGATGCGCAGCTTCACTTCGACCTGGTCGTCCAGCTCCAGCAGTTCCACCACCTGCGCCGGTAAAATATTGCGGATCGAGGTATTTTGCGGCGGCTGCAGCGCCAGCGACACGTCCGCCGAGGCGATACGGATGCGCAGTACGCTTTTCACCGGCTGATTCACCCGGCTGACCCAAATGTGCTGATCGCCAAGCGACAGCGCGGTCATCGGGTAATCCGGATGCTGCTCCAGCACCTGCACGCGCAGCACGCTGCTGCGCTCGGCCGCCGGCAGCCAGGGCCGCATCGCGCTGCTGCCCCACACTTTTTCCAGCGCGCCAAAGGCTTTGACGTTACCGTTATCCAGCACCAGCACCTGATTCGCCAGCTGGACAATCTCCTCCAGGCTGTGACTCACGTACAGCAGCGGAATCTCCACCTGCTTCGCCAGCTTCTGCAAATAGGGCATCAGCTCGCGCTTGCGTGGCAGATCGAGCGACGCCAGCGGTTCGTCCATCAGCAGGATATCCGGCGCGCTCAGCAGCGCCCGGCCCATCGCCACACGCTGCTTTTCGCCACCCGACAGCGAGGCCGGATAGCGATCCAGCAGCGCATCCAGTCCCAGCAGCGTCACCAGCGCCCCGAACTGCGCTTTCATTTTGGGCGCCATGCCATACTGCAGATTGCCGCGCACGCGATAATGGGGAAACAGGCGCGCATCCTGAAACACGTAGCCGATGCGGCGTTTTTCCGGCGGCAGATTGATGCCGCTGTCGCGGTCAAACAACAGATGATCGTTAAGCGCAATCTGGCCACTCTGCGGCTGCGTCAGACCGCTGATAGCATTGATTAATGAGGTTTTTCCTGCCCCGGACACGCCAAAGATCGCGGTGATGCCGCTGGCCGGAATTTCCACATCGACGTTGAGCTGATGCTCACCGAGCTGTTGCGCAATGTTGATTTTCAGCATCAGGCCGCTCCCAGCCGCTTGCGGCCCCAGCGCGCCAGCAGCTCCGAGGCCACCAGCGACAGCAGCGCCAGCGCAATCGCCACCGCGCACAGCCGCGCCGCAGTGCCTTCCGCGCCGGGCGTTTCAATCAGGGTAAACATGGCTGACGGGATGGTGCGGGTTTCGCCGGGAATGTTGGAGACAAAGGTAATGGTGGCACCAAACTCACCGAGCGAGCGGGCAAACGCCAGCACGGTGCCCACAATGATGCCCGGAAAAGTCAGCGGCAGCGTGATGGTGAAAAACACCCGCCAGCGGCCCGCGCCTAAGGTCCGCGCCGCCTGCTCCAGCCGGCTGTCTACCGCTTCCAGTGCCAGACGAATGGCGCGCACCATCAGCGGAAACGCCATCACCGCGGAGGCCAGCACCGCACCGCGCCAGCTGAAGGCGAAGGTGATACCGAACCAGTCGTACAGCCAGCTGCCAATCAGGCCGCGCCGTCCCAGCGTCAGCAGCAGCAAATAGCCCACCACCACCGGCGGCAGCACCAGCGGCAGGTGAATCAGGCTATCGAGCAGGGTTTTGCCGGGAAAGCGGCAGCGCGCCAGAATCCAGGCCATCAGGATGCCAAACGGCAGGCTGCACAGCACCGCCACGCAGGAAACTTTCAGGCTGAGGAACACGGCCTGCCATTCGGGATCGCTCAGTATCATCTCTTCGGCGTAAATCCATACTGTTTAAACACGGCAGCGGCATCCGGCCCCTGCAGATAGTCATAGAAGGCCTGCACCGCTGCGTTCTGGTGATCGCTGACCACCGCCATCGGGTACTCTACGGGTTTGTGACTCGCTTCGGGGAAGCGTCCGACCACCTGCACCTTATCACTGGCTACCGCGTCGGAACCGTACACGATGCCATACGGCGTTTCGCGGCGTTCCACCAGCGCCAGCGCGGCACGCACGTTGTTAGCCGGTGCGAGCCGTGAAGCCAGCGTGTCCCACGCGCCCAGCTTTTGCAGCGCTTCTTTGGCATAAATACCTGCCGGCACGTGATCCGGATCGCCCACCGCCAGGCGCTCGCCCTTAAGCAGGTTCTGCCATTGGGTCTGCGCATTGATGGTCACCGGCTGCGCGTGAGCGCTTTTTGCCGCCACCAGCACCAGATCGTTGCCCAGCAGCGTGTAGCGCGTACTGCCGATCACGCTGTTTTTCGCCACCGCATCATCCATCCACTGCTGATCGGCAGAGATAAACAGATCCGCCGGGGCGCCCTGCTCGATTTGCCGCGCCAGCGTCGACGAGGAAGCGAACGAGGATACCACTTCAACGCCGCTTTTTTGCTGATATTGCGTGGCAATCTGCTGCATCGCATTAGTCAGCGAGGCCGCAGCGAACACAGTAATTTTCTCCGCCGCCAGCGCCTGACCCGACAGCGACACGGTGACCACGGCCGCCGCCGCCCAGTGATAAAGCGTATTTTGCATAGAGAGCTCCAGGTTACGTTATATAGTTGATAATACAACGCGAGCCTGAAAGCTGTCATGAGCTTTATATCGGCAAAAATGGCGGGAAGTTAAGGGCAAAACGCCCGCAGCGTGCGGGCGTTAAAAATCAGTGGTGTGAGCTATTGGCGGGACGGTCGTCGCGGCGGCCAAATTTAGAGATGACGTTAAAGACTTCACCCAGGCCGTAAATCAGACCCAGCATAATCGCCATCACGATGGGCACCATGATGATGGCGACCGCCAGGCTTTTTAACAGTTCCAGCATGGAAACCTCGCGCAAAGAGTAAAAAAGTGATTGTAACGGCTGGAGAAAAAAAGGCACTGCCCTTTTCGTGCTTTTACTTTAGGCCTTACAATTGGCGCATTCACATAAGGAGCTGACATGCAGGCAGAACTCTCTCTTCACATCCGTCTTCAGCAGAAACTGTTTGCCGATCCGCGCCGTATCGAGCTGCTCAGGCGCGTGCAGGAAACCGGCTCCATCAGCCAGGGCGCCAGACTGGCGGGCATCAGCTATAAAAGCGCCTGGGACGCCATCAATGAGATGAATCAGCTGGCGGATCAGACGCTGGTCGAACGCGCGACCGGCGGCAAAGGCGGCGGTGGTGCGCGGCTGACGCGCTACGGCGAGCGATTGATTCAGCTGTTTCAATTGATGGAGCAGATCCAGCAAAAAGCCTTTGACGTGCTGC
This sequence comes from Type-C symbiont of Plautia stali, assembly GCF_059730935.1. Classification (NCBI taxonomy): domain Bacteria; kingdom Pseudomonadati; phylum Pseudomonadota; class Gammaproteobacteria; order Enterobacterales; family Enterobacteriaceae; species Type-C symbiont of Plautia stali. The sequence goes on from NZ_AP035923.1 coordinate 2,874,651, forward strand.
AAAACGACAGCCTGCCGCTCGACAGCCTGCTGGCGGCGATCGCCCGCTTTTCCCTGCAAACCAGCGCGCGCAACCAGCTGTTTGGCACGGTGCAGGCGCGCGATCGTCAGCAGGTGCAGCAGCATGTTGAGATACTGCTGAACGACGGCGTGACGCGCCTGCAGGTGGCCCTGACCGAACGCAGCGCGGAGCGGCTGCAGCTCGACAGCGGTAAAGAGGTGCTGGTGCTGATCAAAGCGCCGTGGATCCGCCTGACGCCTGACGCCGCCGAGGGCGATAATCAGCTGCCGGGCGTTGTCCACACCATCGAACCCGGCGAGACGCAGAGTGAAGTAATAATTGCGCTGACGGGCGGTGAAATGTTGTGCGCCACCGTCCCCAGCCAGGCGCTTCGCCAGCATAATCTGCAGCTCGGCAGCGCCGTGACCGCCTGTTTTAATGCAGAACACGCCATCATCGCCACACTGCTCTGATCTGGCCGCCATGATTTGACTTCATTTCGCTGGCTCGCTACAACTGAGCGACTTGATGCAGAAAACGGAACAAATCATGGCCTCATTGCAAATTTCGCAAGGCATATTTCACCTGAGCGATAGCCGTACCCTGACCCTGCCGGACTTAACCCTGCACAGCGGCGAAAGCTGGGCCTTTGTCGGTGCCAATGGCAGCGGTAAATCTTCGCTGGCGCGCGCGCTGTCCGGCGAGCTGACGGCGGCAAAGGGCGAACTGCGGCAGGATTTTCAGCGCCGCACCCGTCTGTCGCTGGAGCAGCTGCAACAGCTGGTGACGCAGGAGTGGGAGCGCAACAACACCGATCTGCTGAGTGAAGGCGAAGATGACACCGGCCGCACCGCGCTGGAGATCATTCAGGATGAAGTAAAGGATGAGGCGCGGGCGCAGGCGCTGGCCCAGCAGTTTGGCATCCGCGCTTTACTGACTCGCCGCTTCAAATACCTTTCTACCGGCGAAACGCGCAAAACGCTGCTGTGTCAGGCGCTGATGGCGCAGCCGGATTTGCTGATCCTCGACGAACCTTTTGATGGTCTGGATGTGGCATCGCGCGCCAGCCTTGCCGATACGCTGCATCAGCTGCATCGCGACGGCTACACCGTGGTGCTGGTGCTTAACCGCTTTGACGATATCCCGGATTTTGTCCAGCAGGTCGGCGTGCTGGCAGAGTGCACGCTGACGCACGTGGGTGGGCGCCAGGCGATTCTCGCCGAAGCGCTGGTGGCGCAGCTGGCGCACAGCGAACGCCTGCAGGGCATGGCGCTGCCGGAGCCGGACCAGCCGGATCAGCTGCCGCAGCTGGCGGCAGATGCGCCGCGCGTTATCCTGCGCAACGGCGTGGTGTCGTATAACGATCATGCGGTGATCGACGGCCTGAACTGGCAGGTCAATCCCGGCGAGCACTGGCAGATTATCGGCCCCAACGGCGCGGGTAAATCGACCCTGCTTAGCCTGGTCACCGGCGATCATCCGCAGGGCTACAGCAATGATTTAACGCTGTTTGGTATTCGGCGCGGCAGCGGTGAAACCATCTGGGACATCAAGCAACATATCGGTTACGTCAGCAGCAGCCTGCATCTGGATTACCGCGTCAGCTGTAATGTGCGTACGGTAATCCTGTCGGGCTTTTTTGATTCGATCGGTCTGTATCAGGCGGTATCGGATCGGCAGAAAGCGCTGGCGCGCCAGTGGCTGGCGCTGCTTGGCATGGACAATGCGCTGGCCGATGCGCCGTTTCATAACCTGTCGTGGGGCCAGCAGCGGCTGGTGCTGATTGCGCGCGCGCTGGTGAAGCACCCGACGCTGTTAATCCTGGATGAGCCGCTGCAGGGGCTCGATCCCATTAACCGCCAGCTGGTGCGCCGCTTTGTTGATGTGCTGATCGGCGAAGGCCGTACCCAGCTGATGTTTGTGTCCCACCACGCCGAAGACGCGCCGCAGTGCATCACCCACCGCCTGAGTTTTGTAAAACAGGGCGCGGGCTATGCTTATCAGCAGGAGGCGTTGCGTTAGTTTTCATTGATGAGCGGGTCGCCATGCATGGCGACCCGGCGATAACAGTACGCACCTGACAGATTTCCTTCCCTAAAAATGTAACCGCTACCACTAGCCTGCCGCATTATTCAGCAAACGCTGCGCATAAACCCACAAAATGAGAATCGTCACCTTGTGTAAACGATACCATTTATCCAGACTGGATCACGCTTTCAGCGCCACCGTTATGCTACGTTGAAGGCAGTGATTTTCTTCTGTTTGCCGATTACCAGGACTTGTTATGCAAAAATTTAACCCGGTCGATCATCCGCATCGCCGCTATAACCCGTTGATCGATCAATGGGTGCTGGTGTCACCGCATCGCGCCAAACGTCCGTGGCAGGGTGCGCAGGAGACGCCGGCGCTGGAGCAACTGCCCGCACACGATCCGGACTGCTTCCTGTGCGCCGGTAACACCCGTATCACCGGCGACAAAAATCCCGATTACAAAAGCACTTACGTGTTCACCAATGACTTCGCCGCGCTGATGACCGATACGCCGGACGCGCCGCAGAGCGATGATGTGCTGATGCGCTGTGAAGGCGCGCGCGGTACCAGCCGGGTGATCTGCTTCTCGCCGGATCACAGCAAAACCCTGCCCGAACTGCCGCTGCACAACTTGCAGGATATCGTGCGCACCTGGCAGGAGCAGACCGCCGAACTCGGCCAGCACTATCCGTGGGTGCAGGTGTTCGAAAACAAAGGCGCAGCCATGGGCTGCTCGAATCCGCATCCGCACGGTCAGGTGTGGGCCAACAGTTTTCTGCCGAATGAAGCGCAAAAAGAGGATGACAACCAGCGCCGCTACTTTGCTGATAAAGGTACGCCGCTGCTGGTAGATTACGTAACGCGCGAGTTGCAGGACGGCAGCCGTACCGTGGTTGAAACCGATCACTGGCTGGCGGTAGTGCCGTGGTGGGCGGCCTGGCCGTTTGAAACCCTGCTGCTGCCTAAAACGCACGTGAAACGCATTACCGATCTCAGCGAGGCGCAGCGCACCGATCTGGCGCTGGCGCTCAAGCAGCTCACCAGCCGTTATGACAATCTGTTCCAGTGCTCGTTCCCCTATTCGATGGGCTGGCACGGCGCGCCGTTCAACGGCGAAGCCAACGATCACTGGCAGCTGCACGCGCACTTCTATCCCCCGCTGCTGCGCTCCGCGACGGTACGAAAATTTATGGTTGGCTACGAGATGCTGGCCGAGACCCAACGTGATTTAACGGCGGAACAGGCAGCAGAACGTCTGCGCTCTGTCAGCGCTATCCATTTCCGCGAGGAACAATAAATGTCTTTAAAATCGATCACTCAACAGGTTTTCGCTGACACCTACGGCTATGCGCCGAGCCACAGCATTCAGGCACCGGGTCGGGTGAACCTGATCGGCGAGCATACCGATTACAACGACGGCTTCGTGCTGCCCTGCGCCATTGACTATCAGACCGTGATTGCCTGCGCCCGCCGCGACGATCGCCAGGTGCGCGTGGTGGCAGTGGATTACGACAATCAGCAGGATAGCTTCTCGCTGGATGCGCCGATTGAGCCGCTCAGCGAACCGATGTGGGCCAATTACGTGCGCGGCGTGGTGAAACATTTGCAGCAGCGCGACGCCAGCTTTGGCGGCGTGGATATGGTGATCAGCGGCAACGTGCCGCAGGGTGCCGGTCTCAGCTCGTCCGCCTCGCTGGAAGTGGCGGTAGGCACTGTGTTCCAGCAGCTGTATCAGCTGAAGCTCGACGGCGCAGCGATTGCCGTTAACGGGCAGGAAGCGGAGAACCAGTTTGTTGGCTGCAACTGCGGCATCATGGATCAGCTGATTTCAGCGCTCGGCCAGCAGGATCACGCCATGCTGCTGGACTGCCGCACGCTGGGCACGCGCGCCGTATCCATGCCGGAGGATGTCGCGGTGGTGATCATCAACTCGAACTTCCGCCGTAATCTGGTGGGCAGCGAATACAATACCCGCCGCGAGCAGTGCGAAACCGGTGCGCGCTTCTTCAACAAAAAGGCGCTGCGCGACGTGACGCTGGAGGAGTTTGCGGCGGCAGAACAGCAGCTCGATCCGCTGGTGGCCAAACGCGTGCGTCACGTGATCACCGAAAACGCCCGGACGCTGGAAGCGGCGGACGCGCTGAGCAGCGGCGATCTGCAACGCATGGGTGAGCTGATGGCCGCCTCGCACGCCTCAATGCGCGACGATTTTGAGATCACCGTGCCGCCCATCGATCAGCTGGTGGAGATCGTCAAAGCGGAAATTGGCCCGCGCGGCGGCGTGCGTATGACCGGCGGCGGCTTCGGCGGCTGTATTGTCGCCCTGATGCCAACCGATCTGGTCGATCAGGTAAAAGCGGCGGTGGCGCAGCAGTACGAAGCGCAGACCGGCATCAAAGAGACCTTTTACGTGTGCAAAGCCTCAGCAGGAGCCGGCCAATGGTAAGCGACGTCAACTCTCATGCGCCGGACGGCCAGCCGTGGCGCATCACCGTTTTGCGCAACCGCAACGGCATGGTCGCCACCTTTATGGACTGGGGCGCCACCTGGCTGTCGGCGCGCGTGCCGATGCAGGACGGCAGCGTGCGCGAAGCGCTGCTCGGCTGCGCCACGCCGTCCGACTATCTGCATCAGGATGCTTATCTCGGTGCCACCATCGGGCGTTACGCGAACCGCATCGCCTTCGCTGAGCTGAAGCCGCTTAACCGGCTGCTGGCGGCCAATCAGGGTCCGCACCAGCTGCATGGCGGGCCGCAGGGTTTCGACAAGCGCCGCTGGCAGATCCTCAGCCAGAGCGACAGCGAAGTGCACTATCGTCTTGATTCGCCGGACGGCGACCAGGGCTATCCCGGCAATCTGATTGCCGATGTGATTTATCAGCTCGATGACGATAACTGCCTGTCGATTCGCTATGAAGCGCAGACCGATCAGGCCTGTCCGGTCAACCTGACCAACCATGCTTACTTCAACCTTGATGCGCATCATGGCGACGCGCGCCAGCATCGCTTACAACTGCAGGCCGATCGTTATCTGCCGGTGGACAGCGCAGGCATTCCCAATGCGCCGCTGAAAGCGGTGGACGGCACCAGCTTTGATTTCCGCCAGCCGAAACGCGTGGCGGATGAGTTCCTGGCCGACGACGATCAGCGCGCGGTGAAAGGTTACGATCACGCGTTTCTGCTCACCACCGCCGGTGACAGCAGCCAGCCTGCTGCGCAGCTGTGGTCAGCGGACGACAAACTTAGCGTGAGCGTGTTCACCGCCGCGCCGGCGCTGCAGTTCTACTCCGGCAACTATCTGGAGGGAACGCGCGCCCGTGAACAGGGCAGCTATACTGCTTTCCAGGGCATCGCTCTGGAGAGTGAGTTTTTACCGGATTCGCCCAACCATAGCGAGTGGCCGCAGCCTGATTGCTGGCTGCAGCCCGGCGACACATGGCACTCCGTGACGCGTTATCGCTTCACCCCGCACTAAGCGCCGGTTGAAAAACGCGCACTGCGGTGCCGACAGGCTTACGCCGTGCGCTGTTTTCCGCTATGGTATGGCGCTATCAGTGTGCCGCTGAAATCAGCGGCCGCAGCCGGTTTCTATCATCATCGAAACATTAAGCATTAAGGAGTAAAGCTATGGCCGTAACTAAGCTGGTTCTGGTGCGCCACGGCGAAAGCCAGTGGAATCAGGAAAACCGCTTCACCGGATGGTACGACGTGGATCTGTCCGACAAGGGTCGCACCGAAGCCAAAGCAGCCGGTCAGCTGCTGAAAAAAGAAGGTTTCGTGTTTGATTTTGCCTACACCTCAGTGCTGAAGCGTGCCATCCACACTCTGTGGAACGTGCTGGATGAGCTGGATCAGGCCTGGCTGCCGGTCGAAAAAACCTGGCGTCTGAACGAGCGTCACTACGGTGCGCTGCAGGGTCTGGACAAAGCGGAAACCGCCGCCAAATACGGCGACGATCAGGTGAAACAGTGGCGCCGCGGCTTTGCCGTTACGCCGCCGGAGCTGGATCGTAACGACGAGCGTTTCCCGGGCCACGACCCGCGCTACAAATCACTGACCGACGCGCAGCTGCCAACCACCGAAAGCCTGGCACTGACCATCGATCGCGTGATCCCATTCTGGAACGAAAGCATTCTGCCGCGCATCAAGAGCGGTGAGAAAGTGATCGTTGCCGCGCACGGTAACTCACTGCGCGCGCTGGTGAAATACCTCGATAACATGAGCGAAGATGAGATCCTCGAACTGAACATCCCAACCGGCGTACCGCTGGTGTATGAGTTCGACGAGAACTTCAAGCCAATCAAACATTACTATCTGGGTGATGCCGACGAGATCGCAGCGAAAGCCGCCGCCGTTGCTAACCAGGGTAAAGCGAAGTAAGTTCACGCTGAAACGCAAAAGGCCAGACGCGAGTCTGGCCTTTTTTTATGCCGTGCGCTGCCGTTAGCCGCGACGGGTTTTGATCGCCTGCGCCAGCTGACGCAGCGCTTTTTCCGTGTCGTCCCAGCCAATACAGGCGTCGGTGACGCTCTGGCCGTACACCAGCGGTTTGCCGCTGTCGAGGCTCTGGTTGCCTTCCACCAGGTGGCTCTCAATCATCACGCCGGTAATCGCCTGCTCGCCGCCGGCAATCTGCTGCGCCACGTCTGCGGCCACCACCATCTGACGCTGGAACTGCTTGCTGCTGTTGGCGTGGCTGAAGTCGATCATCACCTGTGGACGCAGGCCCGCTTTTTCCAGCCCGGTTTTCACCGCCGCAACGTGTTCCGCACTGTAGTTTGGCTCTTTGCCGCCGCGCAGAATGATGTGGCAATCTTCATTACCGCTGGTTTCGACAATCGCCGAATGACCATATTTGGTGACCGACAGGAAGCAGTGCGGCGCGCTGGCAGCACCGATGGCATCGATCGCCACTTTGATGGTGCCGTCAGTGCCGTTTTTGAAGCCAACCGGACAGGAGAGCCCGGACGAGAGCTCGCGGTGCACCTGCGATTCGGTAGTACGCGCACCAATCGCGCCCCAGCTCATCAAATCCGCCATGTATTGCGGCGTGATCATGTCGAGGAACTCACCGGCAGCCGGCAGTCCGGTGTCGTTGATATCCACCAGCAGCTTACGCGCCAGGCGCAGGCCGTCGTTAATCTGGAAGCTACCGTCCATGTAAGGATCGTTGATCAGCCCTTTCCAGCCCACCGTGGTACGCGGTTTTTCAAAGTACACGCGCATCACCACTTCCAGCTCACCCTTCAGCTCCTCGCGCAACGTCAGCAGGCGAGCGGCATACTCTTTGGCAGCCTGCGTATCGTGGATGGAGCATGGCCCAATCACAACCAGCAGGCGGTCATCTTCACCGTGCAGAATGCGGTGAATGGCCTGGCGGGCCTGGGCAACGGTTTGAGCAGCGTTATCGGTGGCGGGGAATTTTTCCAGCAGCGCAACAGGGGGCAGTAACTCTTTGATCTCTCTGATACGTAAATCGTCGTTCTGGTAATCCATACTTATTCCATTCAAATTTCTGGCCCTGCGTACGCCGGGCGCAACCCGTCCAATGTATCCCTTCAGGCACCAGGTGTAAATTATGTCCTGTGCGCCAATGGCTCGCTCAGATTTGCATTTATTCGTTTATGAACTAAGCTTTTTAAACGTAAGCACTGAGGAATGAGGTGCTTTCGCTATTTATATTCATGCCGAACACTCATGACGGAATTAAATTCCGTCGCGGCACGCTTTTTTCGTCAAACAGCACCAGCGGGTGTCACGCGGCAACTATCCATTTATTACAGGAGCATAATGATGAATAAGTTTGCATTGATTTTTCTGACGGCAGCGATGACTTTGGGCAGCGGCGCAGCACTGGCTGCGGATAACAACAACGGCCAGGCGAATGCGTCAGCAGAAGCCGGCGCAGCCGCGGGCGGCGCGAAAGAGAATCTGCCGCCAAATAATGTCGACAATAGCAACATTAATAATGGCAGCATGAACACCAACGGTGCCGCGACTTCTGGTACCACCTCTGGCAATATGTCGGCCAGCCAGGAACACAAAAATACCATGTGTAAAGATGGTCGCTGCCCGGATATGAATAAGAAAGTTGAAACCAAGGAAGGCGGTGGTCACGTTAAACACAAAACTGACGGCACCACGCAGTAATCCACGCGGAGCGTGATGCAGGGCGAGCTTCGGCTCGCCCTGTTGTTTTTCCCCTGCCCTATTTCCGCTATGCTAACGCTATGAAATTCACAGGAACTGTTTCATGGCCGCGCTGCTGCTTATCGATGATCACCCTTTAGTTGAAGTCGCGCTGGAAGCGGCCTGCCTCAACGCCCCTATTCCATTACAGCTCTACGCCGCCGGTGACGAAGCCCAGGCGCGTCAGCTGCTGCAACAGCATCATATTGACCTGATTGTGCTGGATATCGGCCTGCCGGATAGCGATGGTCTGGAGCTGTTGCGCCGTCTGCGCGCGCGCCATCCGCAGTGTCCGGTGCTGATTTACTCGGCCCAGCAGAGCCGCCACACGCTGCTCAGCGCCGCCTCGCTCGGCGCGGCCGGCTATGTGGTGAAGAGTCAAAGCATGGCGCAGTTGCTGAGCGCGATTCTGGCGGTGCTGGGCGGCCAGCAGGCGTTTCCGCCGCTGCCGGAGCGCATTGCGCTGCCGCTCACCGAGAAAGAGCAGCAGATTGTGGCGCTGCTGGTGCGCGGGCTGTCGAATATTCAGATTGGCGAACAGCTGCACATCAGCAATAAAACCGTCAGCACCCACAAGAAAAATATCCTCGAGAAGACCGGCGTGCAGTCGGTGGTCGAGCTGGCAGAACTGTGGAAAGCGCAGCAGTGAAACGCTGGCTGTTGCTGTTCGCGCTGTTTTTCAGTCTGCTGGCGCGCGCCGGATTGCAGCCCGCCAGCAGCGTGATGCTGCCCGCCATGATGCCCGCGCCGCACGCCGAGCCGTGGCCGGGACCGGTGCTGCGCGTGGCGGTGCCGGCGCAAAACAGCGCGCCCTGGGCGATGCGCATTGGCGATCGCATCTGGGGCATTGATGCCGATTATCTCAGCGCCCTCAGCCAGCTGAGCGGCAGCACATTCAGCCTGCACGGCTATCCTGACTTTGCCGCCCAGCTGGCGGCGCTACAGCGTGGCGACGTGGATATGGTGCTGAGCACCCGCCAGCGCGATCTGCCCGCCGACGTACTGACCAGCGAGAGCTGGTTCACCAGCCCGATGCGCATCTACCGCAATCGCGACAACCAGCGCGCGGTGATGTTCAACAGTGACAACGCCCAGCTGACCATCGCCGCCGACACGCTGGCGCAGCTGCCGCAAACCTTTGCACATCGCCACCGCTGGCAGACGCTGCCCGGCAATTTACAGGCGCTGTATGCGCTGCTGAACCAGCAGAGTGACTATCTGGTGGCCGATGAAGCCAGCGCCGGTTTCCTGCTCAGCCAGCTGCAGCAGGGACAGATTTATCAAATCACCGCCGATCCCGGTGCCGGCGAGCTGTCGCTGCGCGCGCAGACACGCGATCCGGCGCTGATTGCCTGGCTCAACCGCCAGCTGCGTTTGCTGCCAGCGGAGTTCAGCAATCGCGTGCAGCAGCGCTGGAGTCCACCGCTGCTGCGCTATCAGGATACGCAAACCCTGATGCTGACGGGCGAAGAGAAACAGTGGCTGGCGCAGCAGGATGCCATCCCTTATGCCGCCGAGAGCGATAACGCGCCGTGGAGCTATCGCGATGCCAGCGGCAACGCGCGCGGCTTCGGTATTGACCTGCTTAACGCCCTGAGCCAGAGTACCGGCCTGCGTTTCACGCCGCGCTGGGTCAATAATCCGCAGCAGGCCGCCAGTCTGTTGCAGCAGCAGCAGGTGATGCTCAACCTGTTACAGCCGCTGTACGGGGACGATGCTAACCGCACCGCGCTGCCAGTGTGGCGCGCCATCTGGGGCATTTACACGCTGTCCGACAGGCAGCCGATGGGCTGGTCCGCGCTGCACGCTCAGCGCGTCGGCGTGCTGCGTGGCGATCTGGCGCAGCGTCTGCTTCCGGCTGAAATCGCGCCTCAGCTGTTCGACAATCGCGCCCAGCTGTGGCAGGCCCTCAACACTGGCCAGATTGATGCAGTGGTGGATAACGTGCTGTCGGCGCGCTGGCGCATGGCCAGCCATGAGGGCAACCGCGTGCATCTCGCCTTTGTGGCCAGCGATATCGCCTGGCCGCTGGCGCCGCAGGTGAGCGCACAGCAGCCGCAGCTGAGCGCCCTGCTCGACCATGCGCTGCAGCAGATCCCGGCGGATACGCTGAATCAGATGCGCGTCAGCTGGTCGCAGCCGCCGCAGCCCGGCACCACCATGACGATGCGCAATGTGCCGCTGCTGATTTTGATTGCGGCCGCCGTGATCATCCTGCTGTTGCTGGTATTGCTGCTGCGCCGTTATCTGCAGCAGCGGCGTGAGCGGTTACAGCGCGAGCAGGCGGAGCGCGCCAATGCCGCTAAAAGTCAGTTTCTCGCCACCGCCAGCCACGAGCTGCGCACGCCGATGCAGGCGATTCTGGGTCTGCTGGAGCTGGAGCAGCAGCAGCATCCGAGCGCGCGGCTCGATCTGATGCACAGCAGCGCCCGGTCGCTGATGACGCTGCTGAACGACCTGCAGGATCATGCGCGCATCGAGAATCACAGCTTCCGCCTGACGCCGCGCCCGCTCGATCTCACGCTATGGCTACAGCAGCAACAGCAGTTTTACCACCCGCTGATGCGCGATGGCGGGCCACAGCTGCACGTAGCGGCGCTGACCCCGCTGCCGGCCAGCGTGATGCTCGACAGCGATCGCCTGCAGCAGGTGGTGAACAATCTGGTGGCCAATGCGCTGAAATTTACCCGCCACGGCGAAATCCGCCTGACGCTGGCGGTCACCGGGGATATCGCGCTGACGGTGAGCGACAGCGGCAGCGGCATTCCGCTCAGCGAGCAGGCGCAGCTGTTTGAACCGTGGTATCAGGCGCCGTCGGGCAAGCGCCATGCGGTGCAGGGCAGCGGCCTCGGGCTGTTTATCTGTCGCGAGATTGTACAGCGCATGGGCGGCACGCTGTCGCTGGAGTCAGCGCCGCAGCAGGGCACCACGGTGAGCGTGCGCCTGCCGCTGGAACCCTGTGCGGCGACGGCGACAGATGACGCCACGCACTGGCCACACTATCCGCAGCTGCGCGTGGCGATTGTCGACGATCACCCGACTAATCTGCTGGTGATGCAGCAGCAGCTGGCGAGCTTTGGCATTACTGCGGCGGTGTTTGAGGATGGCCGCGAACTGCTGCGGGCCGATGCGCAGCAGCCGTTTGATGTGCTGTTTATCGACCAGATGATGCCGCGCCCGGATGGCCTGACGCTGCTGCGCATCCTGCGCCGCCGTCAGCGCCAGCGCGTGCAGCCTGCGCTGCGCATACTGTGCTCCGCCGACGTACAGCTGCTGAAACTGCCGCTGCAGGCGCACGAAGCGCAGCTGGTCAAGCCGATGACTCTGCGGGATATTGCACCGCTGCTGGCGCAGGCGGTGCGCGATCCGTTGCAGGTGTTGCCGGACAGCCTGCAGATTCTGGCGCAGCACAATCCGGCTTTCATCCCGCGTATTTGCCATACCCTGCAGCGTACGCTGCAGCAGGATCATGATGCGCTGCTGCAGGCGAGCGCGGCCGCAGACTGGCCCCAGCTGGCGCGCGCGGCGCACCGCCTGAAAGGCAGCTGGCTGATGCTCGGCATTGACGACGTAGCCGCCCGCTGCCAGCAGCTGGCCGACGCGGCAAAACAGCATCAGCCTGACCCTGATAATCTCAATTTACTGATATCATTAACGAACAGGCTACTTAACCAACTGGAACGTTATGGCACACACTCATTCTCACAGTGAGCACGGCGGCAACCGCACGCGTCTCGCCGCCGCGTTTGGCGTCACCGCGCTGTTTATGGTTGCCGAGGTCATCGGCGGGCTGGTGTCCGGTTCGCTGGCGCTGCTGGCCGATGCCGGACATATGCTCACCGACGCCGCCGCGCTGCTGATGGCGCTGCTGGCCGTGCAGTTCGCCCGGCGCAAACCGAATGCGCGTCACACTTTTGGCTTACTGCGTCTGACCACGCTGGCAGCGTTTGTGAACGCCATCGCGCTGCTGGTGATTACCGTCCTGATCGTCTGGGAAGCGCTGCGCCGTTTTTACCAGCCCGAGCCGATTGAAGGCGGGCTGATGCTCGGCATCGCGATTGCCGGCCTGCTGGCGAATCTGCTGTCATTCTGGCTGCTGCACCGCGGCAGCGAAGAGAAGAATCTCAACGTGCGTGCCGCCGCGCTGCACGTGCTGGGTGATCTGCTGGGTTCGGTGGGCGCAATCGTGGCGGCAGTGATCATCATGCTGACCGGCTGGACGCCGATCGATCCGATTCTGTCGCTGCTGGTGGCGCTGCTGGTGGTGCGCAGCGGCTGGGCGCTGCTGCGCGAGAGCCTGCACGAGCTGCTGGAGGGCGCCCCGACGCATATCGACGTGGAGAAGCTGGCGCGGGCGCTGACGCGTCACATTGATGAAGTGCGCAATGTACATCATGTGCATGTGTGGCAGGTGGGCGAAAAGCCGGTGCTGACGCTGCACGTGCAGGTGATTCCGCCGTACGATCACGACGGCCTGCTGCGACGCATTCATCAGTATCTGCACCAGCATTATCAGATTGCCCATGCCACGGTGCAGATGGAGTATCAGCCCTGCGTCGGCCCGGACTGCGAGTTATGCGAGGAGAGCGGCACGCAGCACGAGCACGCAGCGCTGGAAGGCCACGCGCATCACCACCACTAATGGGACAGCGCGCGCGAACCCTGTTCCCGTGCGCTCTGCATCCACAGGCGCGTGCCGTTCAGCGCGATCAGCGTCAGAATGGCGTACTCCAGCGCCATGGCATACACGCCCTGACGCGCAAAGATCATCACGCTGATAACGTTGATCACCACCCACAGCAGCCAGTTCTCGACGTATTTGCGCGTCATCAGGATCATCGCCACAATCGACAGCACCATCATGCAGGAATCCCAGAACGGGAAGGCATCCGGCTGCAGCTGCGGCATCACCACGTTAAGGCCGAGCGACTGCATCAGCCCCACCGCGGTGCGCGTGAGGAAAGCGAATACCGGGTCGATATAGCGCGTCATCAGCGCAATGGCGATCACGCAGGCGGCGCCCCAGCCGATGGCTTTCGGCAGCGGCAGCCAGCGGATTTTCAGCGCCGCTTCATGGCTGCTGGTCTGCCGGCTCCACGCGTACCAGCCGTACACATTGGCAACAAAGAAGAACAGCTGTAGCAGCAGGCTGGCATACAGCTGAATCTGAAAGAAAATCACCGCAAACAGCGTGACGTTAATCAGACCAAACAGGTAGTTGATAATTTTTTCCTGGCTGGCAAGCCAGATACACAGCAGGCCGGCCAGCGTACCGATCGCCTCAATCCATGACAGATCGTAGCCGCCGACGCCAATCGGAATGTGAACCAGAATATTGTGTGTGCTAAAGAAGTCCATCATCTGCACCTGTATGAAAACCGCCTCAGGCGTTCCCTTTCAGCGTAAGTTTGAGTTGTGCTGCAAAGTCTAGCATGCGGTTGAGCGGCAGTAACGCTGCCTTGCGCATTGCCGCATCGACGTGAATTTCATGCTGCGCGCCGCCGTGCGCCAGCCCTTCAGCGATAGCCTGCAGGCCATTCATCGCCATCCACGGGCAGTGCGCGCAGCTGCGGCAGGTCGCCCCTTCGCCTGCGGTAGGCGCTTCCAGTAACTCTTTATCCGGTACCGCCTGCTGCATTTTGTAAAAGATGCCGCGGTCGGTCGCCACAATCATCTGCGGATGCGGCAGCGTTTTGGCGGCCTGAATCAACTGGCTGGTGGAACCGACCGCATCGGCCAGTTCGACAATCGCCTGCGGTGACTCCGGGTGTACCAGCACCGCCGCGTCAGGATAGAGCGCTTTCATGCGCTGCAGCGCCTGTGTTTTGAACTCATCATGCACAATGCAGGCGCCCTGCCAGCACAGCACATCAGCGCCGGTTTGCTGCGTGACGTAACGGCCCAGATGGCGGTCCGGTGCCCAGATGATTTTTTCACCGCGACTGTCGAGATATTCAATCAGCTCAACCGCAATGCTGGATGTCACCACCCAATCGGCACGTGCTTTTACCGCTGCCGACGTGTTGGCATACACCACCACGGTCCGATCCGGATGCGCATCGCAGAAGCGGTTAAATTCGTCAATCGGGCAACCGAGGTCAAGCGAGCACTCCGCCTGCAGCGTGGGCATCAGCACGGTTTTTTCCGGGCTAAGGATTTTGGCGGTTTCGCCCATGAAACGCACGCCGGCCACCAGCAGCGTTTGCGCCGGATGCTGGCTGCCAAAGCGTGCCATCTCAAGGGAATCCGCCACGCAGCCGCCGGTCTCTTCGGCCAGCGCCTGGATTTCCGGATCGGTGTAGTAATGCGCCACCATCACCGCATCGCGTGCTTTGAGCAGGCGTTTAATTTCTTCGATGTAACCGGCTTTTTCCTGCGGGCTGAGGCGCGCCGGTTTCGGCGGGAAGGGATAAATGGCGCTTTCAGCATCAAACATTGCACTCATGACACGGCTCTCGTTTTATCGATTTAACAAAATCGCCCATCAGGACGATGATGCGGCATTAAATTCGCCATCATGTTTTATATGCTAAACACAATAGCGGATTACACCGAGCCTGTCGTGTGATTTTTATGCGGGAAGTACCAGCTGCGTGCCGGCCTGCGCCTGTTGTGGGCTTTCCAGCTCAAGCAGAAACGCTTTTACCGCCAGGCCGCCAGCGAAGCCGGTGAGCTTACCGTTGCTGCCGATAACGCGATGACAGGGTGCCATGATCGACAATGGATTTTTACCGTTGGCAGCCCCGACGGCACGTACCGCTTTCGGGTTGCCGATCTGCTCCGCGATTTGCAGATAGCTGCGGGTTTCACCAAACGGAATGGTGAGCAGCGCCTGCCAGACCTTTTTCTGAAACGCAGTGCCAATGGTGTCGTACGGCATGTCAAACTGCTGACGCTCGCCGGCAAAGTACTGGCGCAGCTGGCGCTCGGCCTCACAGAGAATCGGATGCTGGTCGTTACGCGCGATCGGTTTCAGCGGCACGCGCTGCGCGCCTTCGTTTTCCCATAAAATGGCTGACAGACCGCGATCCGTGGCAATGAGCGTCAGTTCTCCGACGGGCGTGGTAATGATTTTAGCGTGATACATGTTGCACCTCCGGCGTGGGCTATGCGGATGATTATCGCACTTTTGCGCGGCGAAACTGGCTGTTTTCGGCCATGAGCATAAACTGGTTAGCTGTCCGAAAGCAGCCAGTTTTCCATCCGCACCTGCGCGACGATGGTGTTTATTTGCCGGAGACGATGATGTTTGATCCTGAAATTGCCTATCAGGCGCTGACGGCGCGCGACAGCCGTTTCGACGGGGTGTTTTTTGTCGGCGTGACCTCCACCGGTATTTACTGCCGTCCGATCTGTCCGGTGAAAGCACCGATGCAGAAGAACTGCCTGTTTTTCACCAGTGCCGAAGCGGCTGAAAAGGCGCACTTTCGCCCCTGCCTGCGCTGTCGTCCCGAGCTGGCACCTGGTTCGGCACCGGTCGATAGCCATCATCGCATCGCCGACCGGCTGATTCGCCGTATCGAAGAAGGCTTACTGGAAGAACAGGAGACGCTGGCTGAGATCGCCAGCGAGTTTGACCTGAGTGAACGCCAGCTAAGACGGGTGATTCAGCAGGAGCTGGGCGTGTCGCCGCTTGAACTGCGGCAAACCCGGCGCATGCTGCTGGCGAAGCAGCTACTGACTGAAACCGCATTGCCGGTGACCGAAATTGCCTATGCCAGCGGTTTTCGCAGCCTGCGCCGTTTTAACGACGTGTTTCAGGCTCGCTATCGCATGACGCCATCGCGTCTGCGTAAGCAGATTCAGACGGAAACCCTGAATGGTGAGCAGGAGAGCGCCGAACTGCGCCTCAGCTACCGGCCTCCTTATGACTGGGACGCCATCCTCGATTTCCTGCAACAGCGCGTGATGAAGCAAGTCGAGTGGGTCAGCGAGGGCGTTTATCATCGTACTGTGGCGCTCGGTCAGTGTCGTGGCTGGGTGCGCATTAGCCATTTGCCGGAAAAGCAAGCGCTGAAGGTGCAATTTACCACCACGCTGACGCCGGTGCTGCCTGCCCTGCTGCGCCGCTTGCGCGATCTGTTTGATCTGGATGCCCAGCCACAGCGCATCAGCGAGCAGCTCAGCCAGGATCCGCTATTAGCTGCGAGTCTGGCACGCTATCCCGGCTTACGCGTTCCTGGTGCGTTTGACGGCTTCGAGCTGGCGGTCCGCGCCATCCTCGGCCAGCAGGTGACGGTGAAAGCCGCAACGACGCTGAGCAGTCGCGTGGCGGAGCGTTTTGGCGCACCCCTCACCACACCGTGGCCTGCGCTCTCCCGCTTACCGCCAGAGGCCGAATCACTGGCTGCTGCCACCCTCGATGATATCGCCAGCCTCGGCATTGTGAGCGCCCGCGCGCAGGCGATCCAGGCACTGGCCGCGGCCTGCACCTCAGGAGCGATGCGCTTCAATGGCGCGGTTAATCCGGACGTGGTGCAGCAGCAGTTGCTGGCGCTGAAGGGTGTCGGGCCATGGACAGCGAGTTATATCGCCATGCGCGCCCTGCGCTGGCCGGATGCCTTCCCGAAAGAGGACATTGCGATCCGCAATAATCTCGGCGGCGTGAGCGCAAAGGTCGCAGAGCAGATGTCGCAGGTGTGGCGCCCATGGCGCAGTTACGCGGTGCTGCATATCTGGAAGAGCCTGACGCCGGAAAAGCGGTAGTGAGATTTGGCATGATGTGGTTGCCAGAATAACTGTAATAGTGCTTTTCAGCCAAAAGGTACGGAGCGGTTGCGTAAAGTCGCCGTAAATACATCCCTGTAGGCTCTGCCGGCGGTTTACTCGCCTCATCCCTGAGGCTCGCCCACTTTGTGGGCCAGCGCTACGCGTTGTTCAAAAATGCTCCCGGCATTTTTGTCCATGCGCCGTAAGCTTTACTCCCCCGCCCCGGTATGGCCGTCTTTGTTAACGCCCTCTGCGATTCACTGTCGCCCCTAACGGGTCGCCACTACGAATTACCGCAGCTGTGAGGGTTGAAAGCCAGTTAAGGCGGGAGCGGAAGGAGCGAAGCGTCCGAGCCATGGACAAAAATGCCGGGAGCATTTTTGAACAACACGCAGTGTTGCCCGCTTGCGGGTGAGCCTCAGGGATGAGGCGAATACTCGCGAGGCCGATCCACAGGGATGTGAGGTTCCTTTGCGATCCGCCCCGCCTTATCTGGCCGGTGCACAATCTCAAAGCAACCCATCTAACACTGTAAAAAACGTAAAAAAGCAAAAAGGCGCCTTTAGGGCGCCTTTCTACATAACTGGTGGGTCGTGCAGGATTCGAACCTGCGACCAATTGATTAAAAGTCAACTGCTCTACCAACTGAGCTAACGACCCGCTCGGGAAGTGGCTTACAACTTTCGACTTGATGGTGGGTCGTGCAGGATTCGAACCTGCGACCAATTGATTAAAAGTCAACTGCTCTACCAACTGAGCTAACGACCCATCAAGGTTGTGAAGCAAACTGAAGTGACATCAAAACTGAATGGTTGAGATGGTGGGTCGTGCAGGATTCGAACCTGCGACCAATTGATTAAAAGTCAACTGCTCTACCAACTGAGCTAACGACCCATCTTCAGTGCTGCCGATACTTGTTAAGATATGTCCCGGCAACGGCGGCATATATTACTGATTTAGCGGGAGGGCGCAACCCTTATTTTCCGCTAAATGTCTCAACTGCTTACCTTTCATGCGGCAAGACCAGAAATCAGACGAAATCCGGTCTTAACTGCAGCAATTACATCGCAGCGAGCCGTTTTTGTGCCTGCTTAGCAGACTCAGAGTTAGGGAACTGTTTGATCACCTGCTGGTAGACCGCTTTCGCTTTCGCTGTATCGTTCTTCTCCTGCATGATCACCCCAACCTTAAACAGCGCTTCCGCCGCTTTTGGCGATTTCGGGTAGTTTTTAACTACAGTGGCAAAATAGTAGGCCGCATCGTCCTTTTTGCCTTTGTTGTAAAACAACTGACCCAGCCAGTAATTGGCATTCGGCTGATAGGTGGAGTCCGGATACTTCTTCACCCACGCCTGCAGCGCAGTAATCGCCTGGTCGTACTGTTTCTTCTCAAGAATCAGCGCGACGGCAGCATTGTAATCGGTGTTGGCATCGCCGGTTTGTGCGGGTGCAGCGGCAGCCGTATTGCTGCTCCCCGCATCAGCGTTTCCCGCTGCGGCACCAGCTGCTGCATCCGCACCACCGCTGGCCTGCGCACCATTACTGCTGCTCAGACTGTCGATCTGCTGATAAAGCTGCTTCTGCCGCTCAATCACCTGATTAAGCTGATAACTGTTCTGCTGGATCTGCCCGCGCAGCGAATCGATATCGCTTTGGTTATCACTCATCTGCTGCTGCAACTGCTGCAGAAGCTGAGCCTGGGCATTGGAGATACGTTCAAGAGTGGTGACACGGTCTTCGACCGAGCCTGAGCCAACGCTACTGATTGACGCCTGGGCATTAGCGGCCCAGGGGGCCGCTACGCCAACCAGTAACGACAGACTCAACAGATGAAGTCTGAAGTTACTAATCATGTGATTCTCTTAGTAAACCAGTACGGCACGACGGTTTTTAGCGTAAGCCGCTTCGTCGTGGCCCAGTACAGCAGGTTTCTCTTTACCGTAAGATACGATAGACATCTGGTCAGCAGACACGCCTTTACCCTGCAGGTACATTTTAACGGCGTTAGCACGACGTTCGCCCAGGGCGATGTTGTACTCTGGGGTGCCGCGCTCATCCGCGTGACCTTCGATGGTCACTTTGTAAGATGGGTTGCTGCGCAGGAAAGCAGCGTGCTGATCCAGCATCTGAGCGTATTCAGACTGCACGTCATACTTGTCCAGACCGAAGTAAACGATGTTGTTCTGCTGCAGCTGCTGCATCTGCAGACGCGCCTGCTCGTCAGAAGACATGTTGCCGTTCTGGCCAGCGCCCGCGCCGTATGCACCGTCAGCACCCATACCGGTCTGATCGTTGTTGTTGTTTTTGTGAGAGCTACATGCAGCTACCGCGATAACCGGCAGAGCCAGCATCAAACCCTTCAGCACTTTGTTCAGTTGCATTTCTTTATCCTATTATTTTGTTTGCCATACATTTTACTCCCCCGCCAGGCGAGGGAGCTATGCATCACAGATACGGCGACCAGGCAGGGAATTTGACCTGTCCATCAGTTGCCGGAAGACGCGCTTTGAAACGCCCATCGGTTGAAACCAACTGCAACACGGAACCCATCCCCTGAGTAGAGCTATAGATTACCATCGTGCCGTTAGGAGCCAGACTTGGCGTCTCATCCAGGAACGTGTCCGTTATTGTCTGAACGGCTCCCGTTTCCAGATCCTGTTTGGCGACGTGCTGCGCGCCACCGGCGCTGCTGATCATCACCATCGTTTTACCGTCAGATGACACATCCGCATCCTGGTTCTGAGCCCCTTCCCAGGTAATGCGCTGTGGCGTTCCGCCGTTAACGTTAACTTTGTAAATCTGTGGCGCACCGGCCTGATCCGAAGTGTAAGCCAGCGTCTGGCTGTCCGGGAACCAGGTAGGTTCGGTGCTGTTGTAGCGGCCATCGGTCACCTGACGCGTCTGACCGGAGGCCAGATCCATCACGTACAGGTTCAGGCTACCGGTTTTCGACAGGGCGAAGGCCAGCTTAGAGCCGTCCGGCGAGAAGGCCGGCGCACCGTTGTGACGCGGATAAGAAGCCACCTGACGGATAGCGCCGTTGGCCAGCGTCTGCACCACCAGCGCCGATTTACCGCTTTCGAAGGTCACGTAAGCCACTTTGCTGCCGTCTGGCGACCAGGCCGGTGACATCAGCGGCTGTGGCGAACGGTGTACCACAAACTGGTTGTAACCATCGTAGTCAGACACGCGCAGTTCGTAAGGGAACTGACCGCCGTTGGTCTGCACCACATAGGCGATACGGGTACGGAACGCACCTTTGATACCGGTCAGCTTCTCAAACACTTCATCGCTGGCGGTATGCGCGGCATAGCGCAGCCACTGTTTGGTGACTTTATAGGAGTTCTGCGCCAGCACGGTGCCCGGTGCGCCACCGGTATCCACCAGCTGATAAGCCACCTGGTAGCTGCCATCGGCGTTCGGCGTAACCTGCCCGACGACCACGGCATCAATACCCAGTGCGCTCCACGCGGCAGGCTGAACTTCCTGTGCGCTGGTCGGCTGCTGTGGCAGACGAGAGCGATCCAGCGGATTGAATTTACCGCTGTTACGTAAGTCTGCTGCAACGATGCCACCAATATCTTCGGGTGCAGCGCCCGGACCGGCCCACTGGAACGGCACCACACCAATTGGGCGCGCGGTATTCACGCCCTGCGTAATTTCAATGCGTACTTCCGCGTGCAGCATCGCTGCCCACAGCAGTACAAAAAAACCTAAGGTTACACGAAGTGCCTGCTTCATCTTATCTCCCTTATCTGAACCTGAGTTCATGATAATTCGCACAGTTCCTGAAAAAACACGAGTACTCATAGAGTACGGCAAGCTAACCTTAGTTCAACCTGCCGTACGTTACTGCATTATTCTGGTTTGAAACGCATCGGTGCGTTCTTAAACACTTCATATACTGCCTGCGAAGGCGGCTTCGGAATGCGTGCCTGCTTCGCTGCGGTAATCGCCGCCTGACACAGCGCCGGATCGCCGCCTTCAGCTTTCACGTCAATCAGCAAACCATCCGGTGCCAGTTTAATCCGCAGATCGCAGCTTTTACCGCGATACAGATCGGCATCGTAGAAGCGGCTTTGAATCGCACTGGTAATCTGTCCCAGATACGCATTCACTTCAGCACCTGAGGCACCCGCCTTCTTCTGATTGCCCTGACCTGCCGCCGCGCCACCACCGGAAGCGGCGCCGCTTTTCGGCGCATTCTTACCGGAAGAGAGACCGCCTAACAGATCATCCACATCGCTCTCGTTCTTCGCCGCTTCGGCAGCCGCTTTCTTCTTCGCATCGGCGGCAGCTTTAGCTTTGGCCGCCGCATCCGCTTTGGCTTTGGCTGCTGCCTCAGCTTTCGCTTTGGCTTCGGCGGCCGCTTTCTCTTTCGCAGCTTCCGCAGCTTTCTCTTTGGCTTCCTGTGCAGCTTTGGCTTTCGCATCTGCCGCGGCCTGAGCTTTGGCTTCTGCCTCCGCTTTGGCTTTCGCTTCAGCTGCCGCTTTCGCCTGCTGCGCGGCTTTCTCTTTCGCTGCTTCGGCTGCGGCGGCTTTGGCCTGCTCTTCCGCTTTCTTCTTCGCGTCGGCTGCGGCCTGCTTCGCCTGCTCTTCCGCTTTGGCTTTCGCGTCCGCTGCGGCCTTCGCCTGAGCATCGGCCTGCGCTTTGGCATCAGCTTTGGCTTTCGCCGCGGCCGCTTCTGCGGCTTTCTGCTGCTCCTGCGCCTGCTTCGCTGCTGCTTCGGCCGCCTTCTGCTGCTCAGCCTGCTGCTTCGCCTGCTCTTTGGCTTCCTGCTGCGCCTGCAGACGCTCTTTTTCCAGCTCTTTCAGCCGCTGCTGTTCAGCGGCCTGCTTCTGCTGCAACTCTTCCGCCTGCTGCTGTGCCTGCTTCTGGCGCTGCTGCTCGGCGCGCTGACTGTCACTTTGCTGATTCTGCTGACGGTTATACTGCTCAACCACCGCGCCAGGATCGACCATCACCGCGTCGATATCACTGCCGCCACCGCCGCCGCTGGCTTCGATATGTTCGTTAAACGAGCTCCAAATCAGCAGGGCGATCAGCACGATGTGCAGAATCACCGAAATGATTATCGCGCGTTTTAACTTCTCGTTCTGCTCGGTTGCCTTCGACACTCTCGGTTCCCAAAAACGGTTCGCGTTAAATCGGCTGCGTCATCAAACCGACGGATTTCACGCCAGCCTGATGCAACAGGTTCAGCGCCTTGATGATTTCGTCGTAAGGCACATCTTTCGCCCCACCAATCAGGAAGACCGTCTTCGGATTGGCTTCAATACGGCGCTGCGCTTCGCTCACCACCTGCTCCGGCGGCAGCTGCGTCATACGATCGTGATCCACCACCAGGCTGTACTGCCCTACCCCGGCCACTTCCACGATCACCGGCGGATTATCGTCGCTGGAAACGGTTTTCGAATCGGTTGCGTCCGGCAGGTCCACTTCCACGCTCTGCGTAATAATCGGCGCGGTTGCCATAAAGATGAGCAGCAACACCAGCAGCACGTCCAGCAGCGGAACAATGTTGATTTCCGACTTAAGGTCGCGACGCCCGCGACCACGGGTTCTGGCCATCGTTAACCTCGACTTACTTGCTGTTGTCGGTAGAGAAAGCCTGACGATGCAGGATGGCCGTGAACTCTTCCATAAAGTTGTCGTAGCCCTGCTCCAGCTTGTTCACACGCTGGTTCAGACGGTTATACGCCATAACGGCAGGAATGGCCGCGAACAGACCGATTGCGGTGGCGATCAGCGCTTCGGCGATACCGGGCGCAACCATTTGCAGCGTGGCCTGTTTCACCGCACCCAGTGCGATAAAGGCATGCATGATCCCCCACACTGTACCAAACAGACCGATATACGGGCTGATGGAACCGACGGTGCCAAGGAATGGGATGTGATTCTCCAGCGCTTCCAGTTCACGGTTCATCGAGATGCGCATGGCGCGACCGGCCCCTTCGACCACCGCTTCCGGCGCATGGCTGTTAGCGCGGTGCAGGCGGGCAAACTCTTTGAAGCCAGAATAGAAAATCTGTTCAGACCCGCTCAGCTCGTCACGGCGCGCCTGGCTCTCCTGATAGAGACGCGACAGCTCGATACCGGACCAGAACTTGTCCTCGAACGCCTCGGCCTCACGCCCCGCCGCGTTAAGAATGCGGGTGCGCTGAATGATGATTGCCCAGGAGGCAATAGAAAAGCCGATCAAAATCAACATGATAAGTTTGACCAGAAGGCTTGCCTTCAGGAACAAATCAAGAACGTTCATGTCAGTCACTGCTTGAACTCCGCGACAATAGACTTGGGAAGCGCAATCGGCTTCATTAGATGTGGGTTGATGCAGGCAATCAGGACGTCTGCTTCATTGAGCACTTTGCCTTCAGCATTCACGATACGCTGCGAGAACGTCATGGTTGCGCGCGTCATTGCTGTCACTTCGCTCTGGATCTCCAGAAGGTCGTCGAGACGTGCCGCGGCAATAAAGTCCACCGTCATGCGCCGTACCACAAAAGCCACCTGCTCTTCCAACAGGGCCTGTTGATTGAAATGGTGCTGGCGCAACATCTCGGTACGTGCTCGTTCATAAAAAGCAAGATAGCTGGCGTGGTAAACCACACCACCGGCGTCAGTGTCTTCGTAATAGACCCGAACCGGCCAGCGAAACAGCGTTGTACTCACTCTACATCCCGGTCTCATTTTAAACGTTGCTACTATACGCAAGTGAGATCGGCTTGGGAATGGTCCGCCAGAGCCAGGAGAAAATAATTATCAGACGTTAACAACTGGAAGGATTTTCGGGAGATTTCCTGACCAACCGCTGACAAAAACTCACGTCAGCAGCGGTAAAACAGCCCTTACGGGCTGAGACAGAACTTAATGGTAGAACCAGTAAATTCCCAGCGCCAGCACGATCAGCGCCGGCAGCGGGGCAAACAGCGCCTGCCAGCGGGCACGCTGTGGCCGGAAACCGGTGCCGTGAATCACGCCGCTGCACACCGCCCAGATTAACAATAATCCGTGCCAGATAGCGAGCTCACTGGTGCGTGCGGCAAAGCGCGCCGGCTGCCAGATGACGCATCCGGCCAGCCACAGCGCCAGAATCAGTGAAAGGGCCCGTAGCGGGCCCTTATCCATCAGACGATACAGCGTCTGTATCAGGCTGCGCATCAGAGCTTGTCGTCCTGCGCGCCGCCCTCTTCAACATGCTCAATCGCCAGTGCCGTGACCACGCCAAACGCACAGGCCAGCAAGGTGCCAAGAATCCAGGCAAAATACCACATGCTCAATCTCCTCAATCAGTACAGGGAGTGCGTATTGCGCTCAATGTGTTCTTTGGTGATGCGGCCATACATCTTGTAGTAACACCAGCTGGTGTAAGCCAGAATAATTGGCACAAAGATGATGGCGGCCACGGTCATGATCTGCAGCGTCAGCAGGCTGGAGGTCGCGTCCCACATGGTCAGGCTGGTGCCCGGCACGGTGCTGGATGGCATGATGAACGGGAACAGTGCAATGCCAGCCGTCATAATGACGCACGCCAGCGTCAGCGAAGAGAAGATAAACGCCCATGCGCCCTTCTCCATACGCGAACACAGGATCGTCAGCAGCGGCAGCAGCGCGCCGAGCAGCGGGAACAGCCACAGCACCGGCATCTGTTCAAAATTGACCAGCCAGGCCCCGGCTTCACGCACCACATCTTTACCCAGCGGGTTAGACGCCGCGTGATGATCGATTGCGCTTTTCAGCACATAGCCATCAATGCCGTACTTCACCCACACGCCGGCCAGTACAAAGCCCACCAGCATCACCAGCGCGCTGATTTGCGCCGCGGTGCGGGAACGCAGGTGCAGTTCGCCGCTGGTGCGCATCTGCAGGTAAGTCGCGCCCTGGGCCAGAATCATCGCGACGCTGATCACCCCAGCCAGCAGGCCAAACGGATTAAGCAGCTGGAAGAAATTACCGGTGTAGAACAGGCGCAGGTACTCATCAGCATGGAACGGCACGCCCTGTAGCAGGTTACCGAACGCCACGCCAATCACCAGCGGCGGCACAAAGCTACCAATGAAGATGCCCCAGTCCCAGGCACCGCGCCAGCGCATATCTTCAATCTTCGACCGGTAATCAAAGCCGACCGGACGGAAGAACAGCGAGGCCAGCACCAGAATCATCGCCACGTAGAAACCGGAGAACGCGGCGGCATAGACCATTGGCCAGGCGGCGAACAGCGCCCCGCCGGCAGTGATCAGCCAGACCTGGTTACCGTCCCAGTGCGGCGCGATGCTGTTAATCATGATGCGACGCTCGGTATCGGTGCGACCGAGGATGCGGGTCAGCATTCCCACGCCCATATCGAAGCCGTCGGTGACGGCAAAACCGATCAGCAGAATGCCAATCAGCAGCCACCAGACAAAACGCAACACTTCATAGTCAAACATGGTCGCTCTCCTTATCCGCGCGCCGGTTGAGTCACAGCCTGCACTGTTTCATGGTGATAGCGGCCGGTTTTCAGGCTGCTTGGACCAAGGCGGGCAAATTTGAACATCAGATACATCTCCGCCACCAGGAACACGGTATACAGGCCGCAGATCAGGATCATCGAGAACAGCAGATCGCCGACGGTCAGCGATGAGTTAGCCACGGCGGTTGGCAGCACCTCACCAATCGCCCACGGCTGACGGCCATATTCAGCGACAAACCAGCCGGCTTCGACGGCAATCCACGGCAGTGGAATACCGTACAGCGCCGCTTTCAGCAGCCAGCGATTCTTACCGATGCGGTTACGAATCACGCTCCAGAACGACAGCGCAATGATGCCCAGCAGTAGCACGCCACACAGCACCATGATGCGGAAGGCAAAATAGAGCGGTGCCACGCGCGGAATGGAATCCTGCGTTGCCTGCTGGATTTGCGCTTCCGTGGCGTTCGCCACGTCCGGGGTATAACGCTTGAGCAGCAGACCGTAGCCGAGATCCTGTTTATGCGTCTCAAACTCACTGCGCACCGCCGGATCTTTACTGCCGGCACGCAGCTCGTTCAGCAGCGCATAGGCTTTCATACCGTTACGGATGCGCACTTCATGCTGCGCCAGCAGATCTTTCAGGCCGGTGACCGGCGTATCGACAGAACGGGTGGCGATCAGGCCGAGCAGATACGGGATCTGGATGGCGTACTTGTTCTCCTGCGTCGCCTGATCCGGCACGCCAAACAGCGTAAAGGCCGCCGGCGCCGGCTGGGTTTCCCATTCGGCTTCGATGGCGGCCAGCTTGGTTTTCTGCACATCGCCCATTTCATAACCGGATTCGTCACCCAGCACGATGACCGACAGCACGGCAGCCATACCGAAGCTGGCAGCGATCGCAAAGGAACGTTTAGCAAACGCGATGTCGCGCCCTTTCAGCAGATACCAGGCGCTGATGCCCAGAATGAACATCGCACCGGTGGTGTAGCCCGCGGCCACGGTATGCACAAATTTCACCTGCGCCACCGGGTTTAGCACCAGCTCGGAGAAGCTCACCATCTCCATACGCATGGTTTCGAAATTGAATTCGGAGGCGATCGGGTTCTGCATCCAGCCGTTCGCCACCAGGATCCACAGCGCGGACATGTTCGAGCCGAGTGCCACCAGCCAGGTCACCGCCAGGTGCTGCACTTTACCGAGGCGATCCCAGCCGAAGAAGAACAGGCCGACAAAGGTGGATTCAAGGAAGAACGCCATCAGGCCTTCGATGGCCAGCGGCGCACCGAAGATATCGCCGACGTAGTGGGAGTAATAAGACCAGTTGGTACCGAACTGAAATTCCATGGTCAGGCCGGTGGCCACACCCAGCGCAAAGTTGATACCAAACAACTTGCCCCAGAATTTGGTCATATCTTTATAAATCTGTTTTCCCGACAGGACATAGACCGTTTCCATGATCGCCAGTAAAAACGCCATACCGAGCGTTAAGGGCACGAACAGGAAATGGTACATCGCCGTCAGGGCAAACTGTAAACGCGACAGCTCGACAATATCTAACATGATGACTCCTTGCTCCTCGCATGAACTCATCCTGCGAATAACAACCACAAACAGCGGGCAGTGCGATGCAGAATAAGGTCAGGAACGACTGATTATTGATTCCAGTTTTGTTACCGACAGCACAATGCGTACTGCGGCCCGAAGTGAGCGAGTAACAGTGGTGAAAATTCCCCGAAAAACCGATCGCTTCAGCCTGTTTCGAGCAGGAGTAAGATGAGGAGGCGACAGAATTGATATGACAACGCCTGGCACAAACTCCTGAAAAATGATGAAAAAGACTGAATTGATGCAGCGCAATTTATATCGGTTGGGTTGCTTTTAGCCAGCGGTAAAGTTTGCTATATATCGCCTTTTATTGATCTGGATTAAGACAATAATTTTCCAGATATGTAGTGTTAGAGTTGTTGTTAATTAGTTGTCATAAATCGATGGCGCAATTAAGAAAACAATTACCTTTCCCGTAATTATTTAACCTCTTTGCCAGCCAGACGCCTGGACGCTGACGGGAAAAAGCACGCCTCTTTGCCCTTCTTTACTCAACGACAACGTAAGCATAGCCGCAGAAAATGTTGCCGTTACGTTTTTACTGCAAATGTGTGAGGACGGCTAATGGCCGTGCATGACAGCCATAAAAAAAGCCACCCGCAGGTGGCTTTGTTCTTTCAGCAGCAAAATCTTATTTCGCTGGCAGTACCGCTTTCACCGCGTCGCCGATATCGGCCAGGCTGCGAACGGTTTTCACGCCGGCCGCTTCCAGCGCAGCAAATTTCTCATCGGCGGTGCCTTTACCACCGGCAATGATGGCGCCGGCGTGGCCCATACGCTTGCCTTTCGGCGCCGTTACGCCGGCGATGTAGCCGACGACAGGCTTGGTCACGTGCTCTTTGATGAACGCCGCGGCCTCTTCTTCAGCGCTGCCGCCGATCTCACCGATCATCACGATCGCTTCGGTCTGCGGATCGTCCTGGAACATTTTCAGGATGTCGATGAAGTTAGAGCCAGGGATCGGGTCACCGCCGATGCCCACACAGGTGGACTGGCCGTAGCCGATGTCGGTGGTCTGCTTAACCGCTTCATAGGTCAGCGTACCGGAACGTGACACGATACCCACGCGGCCTGGCTGGTGAATGTGGCCCGGCATGATACCGATCTTACATTCGCCAGGCGTGATCACACCCGGGCAGTTCGGGCCGATCATGCGCACGCCTGCTTCGTCCAGCTTCACTTTCACCGTCAGCATATCCAGCGTCGGGATGCCTTCGGTGATGGTGATGATCAGTTTGATGCCCGCGTCGATCGCTTCCAGGATACCGTCTTTGCAGAACGGTGCCGGCACGTAGATCACGGTAGCGGTGGCGCCCGTGGCTTCTACTGCTTCACGCACGGTGTTAAACACCGGCAGACCGAGATGGGTGGTGCCGCCTTTACCTGGCGTCACACCGCCAACCAGCTGCGTACCATAGGCCAGCGCCTGCTCAGAGTGGAACGTTCCCTGGCCACCGGTGAAACCCTGGCAAATGACTTTGGTGTTTTTGTCGATCAGAATGGACATTATTTACCCTCCGCAGCAGCGACAACACGCTGTGCTGCGTCTGTCAGGCTGGTTGCTGCAATGATGTTAAGACCGCTGTCCGCCAGTTTCTTCGCGCCCAGCTCGGCGTTGTTACCTTCCAGACGTACCACGACCGGTACGTTGACACCCACTTCAGCCACAGCACCGATGATGCCGTCTGCGATCAGATCGCAGCGCACGATGCCGCCGAAGATGTTAACGAATACCGCTTTCACAGCATCGTCAGACAGGATGATTTTGAAGGCTTCGGTAACGCGCTCTTTGGTTGCGCCGCCGCCAACATCAAGGAAGTTTGCAGGCTGACCACCGTGGTGTTTCACGATGTCCATGGTGCCCATCGCCAGACCGGCGCCGTTGACCATACAGCCAATGTTGCCTTCCAGCGCGACGTAGTTCAGTTCCCACTGCGTCGCGTGGGCTTCACGGGGATCTTCCTGGCTTGGGTCGCGCATTTCACGCAGCTCTGGCTGACGGAACAGGGCATTGCCATCGGCACCCAGTTTGCCATCCAGACAGATCAGGTCGCCCTGTTTGGTGATCACCAGCGGGTTGATCTCAACCATCGCCAGGTCGCGCTCCAGGAACATGGTCGCCAGACCCATGAAGATTTTGGTGAACTGGCTGACCTGCTTGCCGGTCAGGCCCAGTTTGAATGCCAGCTCGCGGCCCTGGTATGGCTGCGGGCCGGTCAGCGGATCCAGCGCCATTTTGTGGATCAGGTGCGGGGTTTCTTCCGCTACTTTCTCGATTTCCACGCCACCTTCGGTTGACGCCATGAAGATCACGCGACGGGTGGCACGGTCAACCACCGCACCCAGATACAGCTCCTGATCGATGTCGGTCGCCGCTTCAACCAGGATCTGGTTTACCGGCTGACCATTGGCGTCAGTCTGGTAGGTCACCAGACGTTTGCCCAGCCAGTTTTCAGCGAAAGCACGAATGTCTTCTTTACTGTTAACCACCTTCACACCGCCCGCTTTACCGCGGCCACCGGCATGAACCTGACATTTCACCACCCACGGACCCGCGCCAATTTTCGAGGCGGCTTCTTCGGCTTCACGTGGCGTGGTGCAGGCGTAGCCAGTCGGTGCTGGCATACCATACCGTGCAAACAGCTGCTTCGCCTGGTATTCGTGTAAGTTCATGATGTTCTATCCATTCAGATCTAAACAGGGTTAATTTGGGCGCGCCTCGTGCCAGCGCGCCCGGCGAAAATCAGACATCCAGCAGCAGACGCGCCGGATCTTCCAGCAGCTCTTTCACCGCGACCAGATAGCCGACAGATTCACGACCATCGATCAGACGGTGATCGTAGGAGAGCGCCAGATACATCATTGGCAGCACCACCACCTGACCATTCACCGCCATTGGGCGATCTTTGATGGCGTGCATCCCCAGAATCGCGCTCTGCGGCGGGTTGATGATCGGCGTAGACATCAGCGAACCGAACACACCACCGTTGGTGATGGTGAAGTTACCGCCGGTCAGTTCTTCCACCGTCAGCTTGCCGTCACGGCCTTTCACCGCCAGCTCTTTAATTTTCTTCTCGATGTCGGCCATGCTCAGCGCATCAACATCTTTCAGCACTGGCGTCACCAGACCACGCGGCGTTGAGACCGCGATGCTGACATCGAAATAGTTGTGGTACACCACATCATCGCCGTCGATCGACGCGTTGACTTCCGGGAAGCGTTTCAGCGCTTCGACCACCGCTTTGATGTAGAAGGACATAAAGCCCAGACGCACGCCGTGACGCTTCTCGAAGGCATCGCCGTACTGCTTGCGCAGATCCATGATCGGCTTCATGTTGACTTCGTTGAAGGTGGTCAGCATTGCGGTGCTGTTTTTCGCTTCCAGCAGACGCTCGGCCACGCGCTTGCGCAGACGGGTCATTGGCACGCGCTTCTCGCTGCGGTTGGCAACGGCCTGCGGAGCCGCATCGGCTGCCGGTGCCGCTTTCGCGCCGTCGGCTTTCTTCGCCAGATGTTTTTCCACATCTTCGCGCGTCAGACGGCCGCCAACACCGGTGCCTTTAATCTGGCTGGCGTCGAGGTTGTTTTCCGCAATCAGGCGGCGCACGGCCGGGCTGAGCGCGTCATTGCTCTCTTCTTCCAGAGATGCAGTCTGACGCTGTGCAGGCGTAGACTCCTTGCTTTCCACTTTCGCCGTGGTCTCTTTCCCGCCGCTGTTGCCTTCCTTCAGGCGGCCCAGAATCTGGCGCGATGTTACGGTGGCGCCTTCGTCTTCCAGCACCGCTTCCAGCACACCATCAGCGGCGGCAGGCACTTCCAGTACCACTTTGTCAGTTTCGATCTCGACCAGCACTTCGTCGCGGGTCACAGAGTCGCCGGGTTTTTTATGCCAGGTGGCTACCGTGGCGTCCGCTACGGATTCAGGCAAATCGGGAACGAGAATTTCTACGCTACTCATTTTCTTTCCTTTTAATTAACCAAGGTTCAGCGCGTCATTGACCAGGTCTTGCTGCTGTTGTTGATGTACGGACATATAGCCCACGGCCGGTGAAGCAGAAGCCGGACGGCCTGCGTAACGCAGTGACGCACCAAATGGAACCACTTCGCGGAAATGATGCTGACTGCAATACCATGCGCCCTGGTTCAGTGGCTCTTCCTGACACCAGACGAAATCCTGAACATGGGCGTAATTCTTCAGCGCTTCCTGCACCGCTTTGTGCGGGAACGGATAGAGCTGTTCGATACGCACGATGGCGACATCGGTCTGCTCGTTCTTACGACGCTGCTCCAGCAGATCGTAATAAACTTTACCGGAGCACAGCACTACGCGTTTCACCTGCTGCGGATCGAGGTCGTCGATCTCACCAATCGCCGGCTGGAAGCTGCCGTTGGCCAGCTCATCAAGGCTGGACACCGCCAGCGGATGACGCAGCAGCGACTTCGGCGACATCACGATCAGCGGACGGCGCATACCGCGCAGCGCCTGACGACGCAGCATGTGGTAGACCTGCGCTGGCGTTGATGGCACGCAGACCTGCATGTTCTGCTCAGCACACAGCTGCAGATAGCGCTCAAGGCGCGCGGAGGAGTGCTCCGGCCCCTGCCCTTCGTAGCCGTGCGGCAGCAGCATCACCAGACCACACATGCGGCCCCATTTCTGCTCGCCGGAGCTGATGAACTGATCGATCACCACCTGAGCGCCGTTGGCGAAGTCACCGAACTGCGCTTCCCAGATGGTCAGCACGCGCGGCTCGGCGGTGGCGTAACCGTATTCGAACGCCAGTACCGCTTCTTCCGATAGCACCGAATCCCACACCTTGAACTGACCCTGACCGTTATGGATGTGGTGCAGCGGAGTGTAAGTTGAACCGTTCTGCTGGTTGTGAATCACCGCGTGACGGTGGAAGAAGGTGCCGCGGCCGGAGTCTTCACCCGACAGGCGCACCGGAATGCCTTCGTCCACCAGCGTGGCGTAAGCCAGGTTTTCCGCGCCGCCCCAGTCGAACAGCTTGTTGCCTTCCGCCATCTCTTTGCGGTCGTTGTAAATCTTGGCAACGCGCGACTGCACTTCCACCGCTTCCGGAATGCTGCTGATGCGGCGCGCCAGCTCCTGCAGACGTTTCATGTCCACGGTTTCCGGGTAGCTCTCATCCCACTCGTGGTTGAGGTACGGAGACCAGGTGAACGAGTGCAGGCTCATCGGACGCCATTCCGGCACCACGCACTCGCCTTCATCCAGCGCATCGCGGTACAGGTTTACCAGCTCGGTGGCATCTTCCTGCGTGGCCACGCCTTCGCTTTCCAGCTGATCGGCGTAGATTTTGCGCGGCGTCGGATGCTTTTTGATTTTCTGATACATCAGCGGCTGGGTTGCGCTTGGCTCGTCGGCTTCGTTATGGCCGTGACGGCGGTAGCACACCAGGTCGATGAACACATCGCGTTTGAAGGTGTTGCGATAATCCAGCGCCAGACGGGTAACAAACGCTACCGCCTCCGGATCGTCCGCGTTGACGTGGAAGATCGGCGCCAGCACCATTTTGCCGATGTCGGTGCAGTAAGGGGTAGAACGCGCATCTTTCGGATTCGAGGTGGTGAAGCCCACCTGGTTGTTAATCACGATGCGTACGGTGCCGCCCACTTCGTAACCGCGCGCCTGCGACATGTTCAGGGTTTCCTGCACCACGCCCTGGCCAATAACCGCGGCGTCACCATGAATGGTGATCGGCAGGACTTTGTTGCTGCCCGGCTCCGCCAGACGATCCAGACGCGCACGCACCGAGCCCATGACTACCGGGCTTACAATTTCCAGATGCGACGGGTTGAACGCCAGCGCCAGGTGCACCAGGCCGCCTTCGGTTTCCACGTCTGACGAGAAGCCCATATGGTACTTCACGTCACCGGTACCAAGGTGCTCTTTGTGCTTGCCGGAGAACTCGTCGAACAGATCCTGCGGTTTTTTACCCAGCACGTTGATCAGCACGTTGAGACGGCCGCGGTGCGCCATGCCCAGCACCACTTCACGCGTGCCGCTCTTGCCGGCGTGGCGAATCATTTCGCGCAGCATCGGTACCAGCGCATCACCGCCTTCCAGCGAGAAGCGTTTGGCACCCGGGAATTTCGCGCCGAGGTATTTTTCCAGGCCCTCTGCCGCCGTCAGCTCTTTCAGGAAACCTTTTTTCTCGTCCGCGCTGAATGACGCATGGCCCACCACCGATTCCAGACGCTGCTGAATCCAGCGCTTCTCTTCGGTGTTGTTGATGTGCATGTACTCTGCACCAATCGAACCACAGTAGGTCTGCTGCAGTGCGGCATAAAGATCGGCCAGCTTCATGGTCTCTTTGCCAATGGCGAAAGAGCCTACGTTAAAGCTTTCCTGAAAATCGGCGTCGGTCAGATCGTGGAAGGCCGGATCGAGATCCGCCACGCGCTCCTGCTTCCACAGGCCGAGCGGATCGAGGTTAGCGTGCTGATGGCCGCGGAAGCGGAACGCATTAATCAGCTGCAGCACTTTAACCTGTTTGGAATTAGCGGCCGGATCGGTGACTGTGGAGGTGTAGCGGGTGGCGTCTTTCGCCAGGCGGCGGAAGTATTCACGCGTCGTGGAGTGAAACTGCTCAGGTTTCACACCGGTGCCCGGCAGCTGCTGGAACATCGAGCGCCACACTTCATCAACAGAGTCAGGATCGGTCAGGAAATCCTCATAGAGTTGCTCTATGTAGGACTGGTTCGCGCCGGCCAGCCAGGAGGAGTCCAGCCAGGGTTTCATCGCGCTGTTCTGCATTGTGATCCCTTAAGCATTAATCTGCTTTTTTGAGGTTTCATTTGTTGCCGCTTACGCGGCTTGCCGTAGTGAGTTCAGCGATACGAACCTGTGCGCAACCGGCGCCTGGCCCGTAAGGGAACCTTTATAAGCGTGGTCAGTACCGCGCTTATAGAGGCTTCCGTAAACGATCGGGAACCTGAGTTCCCGACCGTGACTTCCGTTTGTTACGCCCCGCGCTGCAGCAGCATCGACTTAATGTGGCCGATGGCGCGCGTTGGGTTTAAGCCTTTCGGGCACACGCTCACACAGTTCATGATGCTGTGACAGCGGAAAACACTGAAAGCATCATTCAGATTGTCGAGACGCGCATCGGTTTCGGTGTCGCGGCTGTCAATCAGGAAGCGGTACGCCGCCAGCAGGCCGGCCGGACCGATGAACTTGTCCGGATTCCACCAGAACGACGGGCACGACGTGGAGCAGCAGGCACAGAGAATACACTCGTACAGGCCGTCCAGGTGCTCGCGCTGCGCAGGCGTTTGCAGATGCTCGCGCGCTGGCGGATTTTCCCCATTATTCAACAGGAAAGGCTTAATCTTCTCATACTGAGCATAGAATTGTCCCATGTCCACCACGAGGTCGCGGATTACCGGCAGACCGGGCAGTGGACGGATAACAATCTTCTTGCTGCCATTGCCCAGTGCGGAGACCGGCGTGATACACGCCAGGCCATTTTTACCGTTCATGTTGAGGCCATCGGAGCCGCACACGCCTTCACGGCAGGAGCGACGGAAGGCCAGCGTAGGATCCTTCTCTTTCAGACGGATCAGCGCGTCCAGCAGCATCATGTCGCGACCATCTTCCGCTTCGAGGGTGTAATCCTGCATGCGCGGTTTGTCATCGACTTCCGGGTTGTAACGATAGATAGAAAATTCGAGTCTCATGATGATCTCCGCAATTAGTAAGTACGCGCTTTCGGTGGGAAGGCCGCACGCAGTTTCGGTTGCATGTTCACCTCACGGCGCGTCATGCTTTCCGTTTGCGGAACATAGAGGCTGTGGCACAGCCAGTTGGCATCATCACGCTCCGGGTAGTCGAAGCGGCTGTGAGCGCCACGGCTTTCGGTGCGGAAGTTGGCCGCTACCGCGGTGGCGTAAGCGGTTTCCATCAGGTTATCCAGCTCAAGGCATTCGATACGCTGGGTGTTGAAGTCCGGTGAACGGTCATCGAGACGCGCGTTTTTCAGGCGCTCACGAATCTCTTTCAGCTCGGCCAGGCCTTCACGCATCGCATCCCCTTCACGGAATACCGAGAAGTTGTTCTGCATGCAGCGCTGCAGCGCCTTGCGGATTTCAACCGGGTCTTCACCGGTGGTGTTGTTTTCCCAGCGGTTGAAGCGGGCCATCGCCGCGTCGATTTCATCTTCGGTGGCGTCGCGCAGTTCGCCCTGCTCAGCGATGCACTCCATCAGGTGAACACCGGCCGCGCGGCCGAATACCACCAGGTCGAGCAGCGAGTTGCCGCCAAGACGGTTTGCGCCGTGTACCGATACGCAGGCAATTTCGCCTACCGCGAACAGGCCCGGAATCACTTCATCTTCGCCCTGCTCGTTAACGCGCAGCGCCTGACCGGTCACGCGGGTCGGTACGCCGCCCATCATGTAGTGGCAGGTCGGGATAACCGGAATCGGTTCTTTAATCGGGTCAACGTGAGCAAAGGTGCGCGACAGTTCGAGGATGCCCGGCAGACGGGATTCCAGCACTTCAGCGCCCAGATGGTCGAGTTTCAGTTTGATGTGTGGGCCCCACGGGCCGTCGCAACCGCGACCTTCACGGATTTCCACCATCATTGAACGCGCCACCACATCACGGCCCGCCAGATCTTTGGCGTTCGGCGCGTAGCGCTCCATGAAACGCTCGCCATGCTTGTTCAGCAGATAGCCACCTTCACCACGGCAGCCTTCGGTCACCAGCACACCCGCCCCGGCGATGCCGGTTGGGTGGAACTGCCACATCTCCATATCCTGCATTGGCACGCCGGCACGCAGCGCCATGCCGACGCCGTCACCGGTGTTGATGTGGGCATTGGTGGTGGACTGATAGATACGGCCAGCACCGCCGGTCGCGAGGATAGTGGCTTTGGCTTTGAAGTAGACAGTTTCACCGGTTTCGATGCAGATGGCGGTACAGCCGACGATCGCGCCGTCAGCGTTTTTCACCAGATCCAGTGCATACCACTCGGAGAAGATGGTGGTTTTGTTTTTCAGGTTCTGCTGATACAGCGTATGCAGCAGGGCGTGGCCGGTACGGTCGGCAGCAGCAGCGGTAC
Source organism: Type-C symbiont of Plautia stali (assembly GCF_059730935.1). NCBI lineage: Bacteria > Pseudomonadati > Pseudomonadota > Gammaproteobacteria > Enterobacterales > Enterobacteriaceae > Type-C symbiont of Plautia stali. Next base: position 2,910,723 of record NZ_AP035923.1, read on the forward strand.
GCGCCGCCTGCTCACCACCGAAGTTTTTCGACTGACCACCAAACGGACGTTGATAAACGCGGCCGTCATCAAGACGGGAGAATGGCAGGCCCATGTGCTCCAGCTCCAGAATCGCTTCCGGACCGGTTTTACACATATATTCGATCGCGTCCTGGTCACCGATGTAATCGGAGCCTTTGACGGTATCGTACATGTGCCATTCCCAGTTATCTTCGTGGGAGTTACCCAGCGCCACGGTAATCCCGCCCTGCGCCGATACGGTGTGGGAACGGGTTGGGAACACTTTGGATAACAGAGCACAGCTCTGGCCCGACTGGGAGATTTGCAGCGCGGCGCGCATACCCGCACCACCTGCGCCGATCACCACGGCATCAAATTCTCTGACTGGCAAACTCATTTACACACCCCACACCACAACAGTTCCATAAATTGCATACGACAACAGCGCGACCACAATCACCAGTTGCAACACCAGACGCGTTGCCAGCGGTTTCACGTAGTCGGTCAGGACCTGCCACATGCCAATCCAGCCGTGGACCAGAATCGAGAACAGCGTCAGCAACGTGAACACTTTGGTAAAGGAGGAAGCGAAAAAGCCGCGCCAGACGTCATACGTCAGCGTGCCGGTCATCACGACAAAACCGAGGATGTAGAGAATGTAGAGCGTAATTAAGATTGCAGCAGCACGCAGTAACAACCAGTCATGGATACCGTTGCGTCCTAATGCAGAAGCATTGCTTACCATACGAGGACTCCAGCCAGAATTGAGAGCACGACAGTGATAACAAAAACCGCTTGCGCGGTACGGGTTCCCACCTGCAGGGTTTCTGCCGTAAAACCGAAGTCGGCCAGCATGTGACGAATGCCGCTTGCTGCGTGATATGCCAGCGCGGTCAGAATGCCCCACATGATGAATTTGGCGAAGAAGCTATCCATGATGGATGCCGCTTGCTGGAAACCTTCCGGAGAAGAGAGGGAGAGACCCAGTAACCAGAGCAGAATTCCGAGAGCGACAAAGGTAATCACGCCGGAGACGCGGTGGAGAATGGACGATATTGCAGTAACGGGAAACCGGATCGTCGAGAGATCCAAGTTAACAGGTCTTTGTTTTTTCACGGTTTTGCCCACACAGCTCTTTTTTATTTTGCTTCCTCCGGTCCTGAGTTACAGAAGAGCACAGTGCGTGTTCGGACTGCAACCGCCACCAAAATAGCAACATCCAGTGTTAAATGAAGCGGGTAAAACGCTGGGTGGCTCCTGGTGTCAGGGTATTCCGGAGACCTGGCGGCAGTATAGGAGGATCACATTCTGATTACAATTCCCCTACAATCTCTTTGGTCACATTTAAGCTGAACAGTGATCCGCCTCACGTATTTCACAATTTATACATTTTTAATTATCTGATTTGACAATAGATCAACATTTCAGTTACAAACGAACGCACTAAAACCCTATGATGCATAAAAGTTATGGGGATACACTTTCCCCTAAGCTCAAGTTATGTAACATTGCCTTTACGAGCAACACAAACCGTCAGGTTATTGGTTACCAAGAAGTTATGTCGTGACAGGATCTTTAACATCCACGATGTGCAGCGCGTCATGCCCGGACACCACCGATTGGCTTTACACATTTCGCTCCGTAACCTTGCAGCATGAACGTTACCGCTGAGTGATGCTGTGAAGATTCTGTTTTAGCCTAAGTCGTGCGGGTTGCAACAAGGCAGTAAGCGTGCAAATGATGGGCGTTTACGGAAGTAAATGACCGCACTGCGCGCGCGCAGCCAGTGTAGCGGCGGCCCGAAAATACGGCGGGTAAACGCAACATGATGACTGTTCTGGTGTCTAAGATCCTTACCTACTAAGGCGCTATGGAGACGAAAAATGACAGATAAAAAAGTGACGCTAACCCTACAAGATAACAACTCCGTGGAACTGGATGTGATGCAAGGCACGCTGGGACAGGATGTTGTTGATGTCCGCGCCCTTGGCTCAAAAGGCCTGTTCACCTTCGACCCCGGTTTTACCTCTACGGCGTCCTGCGAATCAAAAATTACCTTTATTGATGGTGATGAAGGGATTTTGTTACATCGCGGTTTCCCTATCGATCAGCTGGCTACCCACTCAAACTATCTGGAAGTGTGCTACATCCTGCTGAACGGTGAAGCCCCAACTCAGGCGCAGTACGACGAGTTCCGCACCACCGTAACCCGTCACACCATGATTCACGAGCAGATCACACGCCTGTTCCACGGCTTCCGTCGTGATTCACACCCGATGGCAGTGATGTGCGGCGTGACCGGCGCGCTGGCTGCCTTCTATCACGATTCATTAGACGTGAATATTGAACGTCACCGTGAAATCGCCGCCTTCCGCCTGCTGTCAAAAATGCCGACCATGGCCGCGATGTGTTACAAATACTCCATCGGCCAGCCGTTTGTGTATCCGCGTAACGACCTCTCCTATGCCGGTAACTTCCTGCATATGATGTTTGCTACGCCGTGTGAAGAGTACAAAGTGAACCCGGTGCTGGAACGCGCCATGGACCGTATTCTGATCTTGCACGCTGACCACGAACAGAACGCATCAACTTCTACCGTGCGTACCGCCGGTTCTTCCGGTGCCAACCCGTTTGCCTGTATCGCCGCCGGTATCGCCTCGCTGTGGGGACCTGCGCACGGTGGTGCCAACGAAGCCACGCTGCGTATGCTGGAAGAGATCAGCACCGTGGATCACATCCCGGAATTCGTGCGTCGCGCCAAAGATAAGAACGATTCGTTCCGTCTGATGGGCTTCGGTCACCGTGTGTATAAGAACTATGACCCGCGCGCGACCGTGATGCGTGAAACCTGTCATGAAGTGCTGAACGAGCTGGGCATGAAGGACGACCTGCTGGAAGTGGCGATGGAGCTGGAGCACATCGCGCTGAACGACCCGTACTTTATCGAGCGCAAACTCTATCCGAACGTCGATTTCTATTCCGGTATCATTCTGAAAGCGATGGGCATTCCGTCATCAATGTTTACCGTGATCTTCGCGATGGCGCGTACCGTTGGCTGGATTGCGCACTGGAAAGAGATGCACGACGAAGGCATGAAGATTGCCCGCCCACGTCAGCTCTACACCGGTTACACCGAGCGCGAATTCAGCTCGGCGCTGAAAAAATAACAATCAGGGCGGGTTATCCCGCCCTTTTCTTTTTTAGTACACGGCGAAAGTTTGGGGCGCATCGTGCCAAGCCCTGCCTGGCTAAGCCCCGTTTCAGGCGTCCTCGCGCCGCTGACGCGGTACCTTCACATCCTTCGTCAGTCTGACGGACCGCCGTAGACGGGACATCCTGTCCCGGCTACGGCTTTCGCCCGCATCCATGCGGTCTCATCCTGACTTCCTCATGCTGTTCAGCGCTGCGGATTGCCTGTCCCGGGGCTCAGCCAGTCAGTGCATTAGCTCTGGTGCAGTTTGCCGGGAGACGATGCGGGGATGGCCTGTCCCGCGCCTCTTCTATTGATGACCAATACTCAATGCTGACAGCCCGGACACCAGTAAAACGGTCGTGATGAAAGTACGCCTTTCTCAATGACGGTGCCGCAGCGCCGGCACTTTTTGCCCTGGCGGTGAAACACCTCGAAACGAAACGCCGCCTCTTCGTGATACTTCTTCATGCTGCCACGCATCTGATAGGACAAACGCGGCACCGCCAGCATGGCGTGGCTCAACGCATCCAGCTGCTGGTCGCTCAAATCCTGTGCACGATGCTGCGCCAGCAAACCGGCGTGCCACAAAATCTCGACGCGCAGATAGTTGCCGAGCCCGGCGAGAAATGCCTGATCCAGCAGCAAACCGCTGAACTGGCGGCGACGAAAACGCGGCGACAGCAGTCGCTCGCGCACCTCTTCCACCGTCAGCGTAGCGTCCAGTACGTCAGGTCCGACGCGTTGCAAAAACGGATGCGCGCCAAGCGTATCTGCGTTCAGCAGCTCAATATCCGAAGCGCTATACAGCAAAATTGCCCGGTCGGCATTACCCAGCCGCACGCGCAGCTGGCGCGAAGTATTGGGCTCAGTCCCGCTCGGCACCACACGCCACACGCCGTACAGCTGATTATGGCTATACAGCGTCAACCCGTTGGAGAAGTGTGTCAGCAGTGCCTTGCCGCGCGTTTCAAAGGCGTCGATGGTTTCCCCCATCAGCGCCGGTTCGTAGGTCTTCAGCGCCGGAAAAGCAAACCATACCTCGGTCAGAGGCTTGCCCACCATTGCCGCTGCAAGTTGATCCGCCGCGCGGCGGATCTCCGGTCCCTCTGGCATAACCGCTCCTGATTAATGGGTTGCGCCGCCCACTTCGCGAATGTCTTTCTCTGTGCTGAGAATCACCTGCAGCGACGTTTCCAGCGCCTGGATCACACTGGCGGTCGACATACTCGGTGCCCCAGGATGCTGCGCCGCCTGCTGCGGCATATACGGGATATGCACGAAACCGCCGCGTGCTGCGCTGCCTGTGGTCTGCAGCCAGTGCAGCAGGTGATACATGACGTTATTGCAGGTAAACGTCCCGGCGGTTTGCGACACCGAAGCCGGAATCCCCACTTCGCGCAGTGCCGCGACCATCGCTTTGATCGGCAGCGTGGAAAAATAGGCCGCCGGTCCCCCGGCGACAATCGGCTGATCGACCGGCTGCTGCTGGTCGTTATCCGGAATGCGCGCATCGTTCACATTAATCGCCACGCGCTCTACGCTGATATCGCTGCGCCCGCCAGCCTGGCCGACGCACAGCACGCGGTGCGGCTGCAGCTCTTCCAGCGCAGCGGTCAGCACCTGGCCGCAGCGGGCGAATACCACCGGCAGCTGGCGCACCACAATCCGCGCGCCGCCGAACTCCCGACCATCAAAGCTGCGTACCGCTTCCCACGACGGATTAATGCGCTCGCCGCCAAACGGCTCGAACGCCGTCATTAACACCGTTTTCATCGCAACCTCACAGGAACATCAGGAAATAAAGCAGGAAAATATTTACTACTAACAGTAGCACACCGGTTGGCACCTGAGCCTTGATCACCGCGTTACGGTCCGGCAGCTCCAGTAAACGTGCCGGAACAATATTGAAGTTGGCAGCCATTGGCGTCATCAGCGTGCCGCAGTACCCGCAGAACATGCCGATCGCCGCCATCACCGCCGGATTGCCACCGTGCTGCAGCACCAGAATCGGAATACCGATGCCGGCGGTGACAATCGGGAACGCCGCAAACGCATTGCCCATCACCATGGTCAGCAGCGCCATGCCCAGCGCATACACCGCGACCGCAATCAGCCGGTTATCCACCGCCAGATAGTGTTCGGTCAGATGTGAAATCGCCGTGCCGACGCCAGCGCTGGTAAACAGCAGGCCGAGCGTGGCGAGGATCTGCGGCAGGATAAATGCCCAGCCCACTGCATCCAGTAAGCGCCGCGTCTCCTGCATCGACTGCAGCGGCTTCTCGTGGGTAAACTTCAGCGCAATCAGCCAGCCCAGCACGCAGCCAATCATCATCGAAAACAGCGTGACCAGCGTCGAATGATTGCCCGGGCCAAACACCCGCTCCTGCAGACCGGGAATATGATTGAACGCCAGCACGCCAATCACCGTCACCAGCGGGATCGCCAGCGCCGGCAGAAACAGCTTGTTGCCGAGACGCTGCGCGCTCTGCTGCTTCTGTTCATCGCTGCGCTGATGATAGCGACCGAGGCGCACGCCGCCGAACCCGGCAATCAGCGCCATGATCACCACCGCCGCGCCCACGGCAATATGCAACCAGCGACGTCCCAGCTCCGCATCACCGGCCCACTGCCCCATCAGTTGATAAGCACCGTCGCCAATCAGGAAAATCAGACCGTACAGCGCCCAGAATAAACCGGTGGTAAAACGGCGCGGGTTGGCGCTATCGCGCCATGACAGCAGCGCGACAATCAGCAGGATCGCCCCGGCCAGCCACATCAGATACTGTTGCTGAAACATCACTCACCTCCTTTTTCGCGCAGCGCCTGCTGGTTGAGCGCGCCCAGCTCACGCGACAGCTGACGGTCGAGCCGCACCAGTCTCGCAGCATGAATCAGGAACGCACACAGCGCCGTCGGAATGCCCCACAGCGCGATGTGCAACGGCTCGGTGCTGATGCCCGCCGACTCCTGCATAAAGTTGTGCATAAAAATGATCGCGCCGAAGGCCACGAAAATATCTTCACCGAAGAACAGCCCGACGTTATCGGTAGCCGCCGACATGGCGCGCAGCCGCTGACGAATCTCCGGTGATACGCTGCCGTAACGGTTTTCAGTAGCACCTTCGGCCATCGGCGCCAGCAGCGGACGCACCATCTGCGGATGCCCGCCCAGGCTGGTCAGCCCCAGCGCCGCAGTCAGCTCACGCACGAACAGATAGACGATCAGTAAACGGCCGGCGGTGGCGGTTTTGATCCGGGCGATCCACGTCTGCGCACGCTCTTTCAAACCGTGGCGCTCCAGCAATCCAATAACCGCCAGCGGTAACAGCAGGATCAGCGGCAGATTACGGGTATTGAGAAAGCCGGAACCGAGCTTCTCCAGAATATCGCCGAGCGGCATATGCGCCGCCAGCCCGGTGACAAAACCGGCAACAATCACCACCAGCACCGGGTTGAAGCGCAGCACAAAGCCAAGCACAATCGCGGCAATGCCGAGTAACGGCCAGAGATTGACCACGTTATCCATGTTTTCCCCTCGTCAGAAATAAAAAGCCCGGCAACAGGCCGGGCTAACAGTCAATGATCAGGCGCTGGTGACAGCAATCTGATTTGTCGCAAAAGCGGCGCGCAGCGTGCGGGCGAATTCCAGCGCATGGGCGCCATCGCCGTGCAGACAGACCGTCTGCGCATTCACCGCCACCCATTCGCCGCTGACGCTGCGCACCTGACGCTGCTGCACCATGGTGAGCGTCTGCGCCAGCGCCTGCTCAGCCTCTTCGATTAACGCCCCCGGCTGGCTGCGTGGCACCAGCGCGCCACTGGCCAGATAGCCGCGGTCAGCAAACACCTCTTCGCGCGTACGCAGACCATGATACGCGGCGGCGGCAATTGAAGCGCTGCCCGCTAGGCCAACCAGAATCAGCGCCGGATCGACGGCCTTCACCGCGCGCGCAATCGCATCCGCCAGCGCTGCATCGGCCGCCGCCTGGTTATACAGCATGCCGTGCGGCTTCACGTGCACCAGCTTCGCTCCTTCACTTTCGGCGAGGCTTTTCAGGGCACAAATCTGGTAGATCACCTGCGCGTAGACGGTTTCCGGTGGCAGCTGCATGGCGGTCCGGCCAAAATTTTCCCGGTCGGGAAAGCTCGGATGCGCACCAATCGCCACGCCGCTGGCACTGGCCCAGCGCACCGACTGCAGCATGGTTTCGGCATCGCCGGCATGGAAACCGCAGGCGATGTTGGCCGAGCTCACCAGCTCCAGCAGGGCCCGATCGCTGGCACTGCCTTCACCGAGGTCGGCGTTAAGATCGATCTTCATGAGCAAGCCCCCAGGCTATCTGATCAAGCGAACGTTGCTGCTGCTGTTTGGCCAGCAGCGCCTCCTCCAGCGTGCAGCGGATGAAGTGAATCGGTTCTCCCAGACGAATCTGCGCCAGCTGATAGAGATCGGCTTCGATGACGCAGGCAATACGCGGATAGCCGCCGGTGGTTTGCGCATCGGCCATCAGCACAATCGGCTGACCGTTCGGCGGCACCTGCACCACACCCGGCACCAGGCCGTGCGACAGCAGTTCACGTGCGACACTGCGCTGCAGCGGACTGCCCTGCAGCCGGTAGCCCATGCGGTTACTTTGCGGGCTGAGCTGCCACGGGTTACGCCAGAATGCGTCCTGCGCGTCGTGGGTAAATTCGTTGTATTCCGGCCCCGGCAGTGCGCGGATGCGGTTGCCCCACAGCAGCTGCCGTACGCCAGCCTGATGGCTGAAGCGGCGCGTCGGCTTGCCCAGCGGCAGCTGATCGCCATCCTGCAGTTTACGTCCCTGCCAGCCGCCAAAGGCCGCTTTGAGATCGGTGCTGTGCGAGCCCAGCATGGCGTCGATGGCAAAACCGCCGTTCACCGCCAGATAGCTGCGCATACCGCGCGTGGGCATGGACAGACTCAGCACCTGGCCTTTTTTCACCGGCAGACGCCAGCCGGTCCACACCGGCTGGCCATCCAGTTCGGCGCTGCAGCTGGCACCGGTCAGCGCAAACCAGCCGTCGCGACGAAACTCCGCTTTGAACTGACCGAGCACAATTTCCAGCACCGCGCTGTTTTCCGCGTTGCCGACCAGCATATTGGCCGTGCGCATTGAAGGCTCATCCAGTGCGCCGCTCAGGCTGATGCCGTATTGCCGCCAGCCGTGGCGGCCGCGATCCTGCACCGAGGTCATTAATCCGGCACGCAAAATGTTTAACATACGCCCTCCCGTTGTGGCACGAAGCGGACGCTGTCGCCGGGACGCAGCAGCGTCGGCGGCTGCTGCTGTGGATCGAACAGGCTAAGCGGCGTGTGACCAATCAACTGCCAGCCACCGGGCGCAGCCAGCGGATAGATACCGGTCTGGCTGCCGCCAATGCCCACAGAACCGCCAGGCACCACCAGCCGGGGCTCGGCGCGACGCGGCGTGTGCAGCCGCTCATCCAGCCCACCGAGATAAGGGAAACCCGGCTGAAAGCCAATGAAATAGACCACGTAATCCGCGCTGCTGTGCAGCTCCACCACCTGTTGCGAGGTCAGATCCGCCGCACGGGCGACCTCCGCCAGATCCGGACCGCCCGCGCCGCCATACACCACCGGAATCTCAACCTGACGCGGCTCGGCCAGCAGCACCTCGCTCTCTTCCCACCAGCGCTGCAAACGCTCAATTGCATCCAGCGCTTTCAGCTGCGGATCGCGCAGCAGCAGCGTCAGGTTATTCATGCCCGGAATCACTTCCGCGATCTGCTCATTCTGCTGCAGCCGCTGGCACAATCCCCAGATGCGCTGCTGGCTGACGAGCGAAACCGGCGGTTCCAGCTCCAGTACCACCGCCCGCTCACCCAGCAGATAACAACGTGCTCGTTGCAAAACCCACCTCCCGGTCATTAATAAAACGCGCCGTGACCGCAGTGACGGCGCGCCTGAGGGCATTCGCTTATGCGAAAAGTCAATAAGTTATGCGAAAGTGAAGGAGATGTGTCAACTGATTTGCGCCCGGCACGTGTTTTCCGGGCGCATAAGCGAGGCGGTCAGGCGGGATTGTCGATATCGATAAAGGTCACATCCAGACCATGCTGGCTGGCGAGCCACTCACCGAGCGCTTTGATGCCGCCGCGTTCAGTGGCGTGATGGCCGGCAGCAAAGAAATGCAGCCCCTGTTCACGGGCGCTGTGAATGGTCTGCTCAGAGACTTCACCGCTGATAAAGGCGTCAACGCCAAAGGCGGCGGCCGCATCGATAAAGCCCTGACCGCCACCGCTGCACCATGCCACCCGGCGAATCAGCGCCGGAGCATTATCACCGCAGTGCAGCGGCTGGCGGCCGAGGCGCGCCGCGATCTTTTCCGCCAGCGCCGGACCGCTTAGCGGCTCAGCCAGCTCGCCCCAGGGCACCAGCGGCTGAATTTCACCTTTGACGTCGATATCAAACAGCGTGGCCAGCTGGGCGTTGTTGCCCAACTGTGGGTGAGCATCGAGCGGCAGGTGCCAGCCGTACAGGTTGATGTCATTGGCCAGCAGCGTGCGCAGACGCTGGCGTTTCATTCCTTTAATCACCGGCGCTTCGCTCTTCCAGAAGTAGCCATGATGCACCAGTATCGCATCGGCCTGGCGTTTTACCGCCTCATCCAGCAGCGCCTGACAGGCCGTCACGCCGGTGATTACGCGGCGCACCTGCTCACGCCCCTCAACCTGCAAACCATTGGGCGCATAGTCGCTGAAGGCACTGGTGTTGAGTTGCTGATTGACGATCTGTTCTAACTCGAAATTGTTCATAACGGCTCCGTGACCGCCTCAGGCTGCGCTGCGCGCGCGCTCGAAGGCGTCTAATGTCTTTTTACGTGCCGCCTTATGTTCCACGATTGGCGCCGGATAATCGAGTTTCTTGTTATTTTTCTCCGCCCAGGCGTGCGGCTGATGGATGGCGCTGTCCGGCACGTCTTGCAGCTCCGGCAGCCACCGGCGGATAAACTCGCCCTGCTTATCAAAGCGCTCGCCCTGGGTCGTCGGGTTGAAGATGCGGAAGTAAGGCGCGGCGTCGGTGCCGGTCGACGCGGCCCACTGCCAGCCACCGTTGTTAGCCGCCAGATCGCCGTCAATCAGCTGCTGCATGAAATAGCGTTCACCCTCGCGCCAGTCAATCAGCAGATCTTTCACCAGAAAGCTGGCGGTGATCATGCGTAACCGGTTGTGCATCCAGCCCAGCGTATTGAGCTGGCGCATCGCTGCGTCGACAATCGGATAACCGGTTTTGCCCTGCTGCCAGGCGGTAAGGTGTTGCTCATTCTGTTGCCAGCTGACATTGCGCGTCCAGTCGACAAACGGCTGATGCTTACACAGCGCCGGAAAGGCCACCATCAGGTGGCGATAAAATTCGCGCCAGACCAGTTCATTCAGCCACACCAGCGCGCTGCCATTGTTCAGCGCCTGCGGATGCTCCTTCAGAATGCGATGCAGGCACTGACGCGGCGACAGCACACCAATCGCCAGATATGGCGACAGGCGGCTGGTACCGTCAATCGCCGGTATGTCGCGCTGCTGGTCATATTTTTCCACCCGCTGCTGGGCAAAATGGCGCAGCTGCTTCAGCGCCGCCTCTTCTCCGGCAGGAAACCAGGTTTCGTCGAATTCTTCCACAGGATAATCGAATGCCGCTATTTTTTTGCCGGCGGCCACGGGTGCCCCGGCGCGCGCTTTCGGTGCGTGATGGCACTCTGGCAGCCCCTGTTGCAGACGCCGGATAAACGCTTTGCTGAACGGCGTGAACACTTTGAACATGCTGTTGCTGCCGGTCTGTACGCTGCCCGGCGGTAACAGCAGGCTGTCATCGAATCCCTGGCACACCACGCCCTGCTGATCGAGCTGCTTTTCAACCGCAGCATCGCGCTGGCGCTCATTGAATTCATACTGATAGTTGTAAAACAGCGCATCCACCTTGTGCTGCTGGCAGAAGGTCGCCAGATAGTCGCCCGACGCGGCGAAGTCATCGCACTGATGAAAGTGCAGCTTAATACCGCGTTCTGCCAGCGACTGCTGCAGCAGGCACAGGTTTTGATGGATAAAAGCCGCCTGTTTGGGAGCCATGCTGTGTTGCTGCCACTGGCCGGGCGTGGCGATGAACAGCGCCAGCACCTCGGCCTGATTGTCGCGGCAGGCCGCGGCCAGTGCGCTGTTATCATTCATGCGCAAATCGTTACGCAGCCAGACTAAGTGAGTGCTCATAACGCTCCGTGTTTACTGGCCATAGCGCAGACGCAGCGCTTCCGGGTAGGGATCGAAATAACGCTGCTGCGCCAGCCACGGGTGCGGGAACTCCGCCATGTAATGTTTCAGCATGGTGATGGGGGCCAGCAACGGCTGCACACCGCGACGGTAGCGATCGATCAGCTGCGCCAGCTCCTGACGCTGCGGTGAACTCAGCTTCGGCCGGAAATAGCCCTGTACATGCATCAGCACATTGGTGTGATTACGACGCGACGCCTGGTGCGACATCAGGTGCATAAGACGGTTACGGTATTCAAAGGCGTACGCATCCAGTGACTCCCACTGTTCCATTGCCGCGACAAACCTCCCCATCTCGCGGTACTCATCCTGCGCATGCGACAGTAGCAGTAGTTTGTAGCGACTGTGGAAGGCAATCAGCTTGTGACGCGTCAGCCCGCTGCGCCACATTTCGTTGAACTCATGCAGCGCATAGACGCGCCCCATGAAGTTTTCGCGAATCGCATCATCGTGCAGGCGTCCATCCTCTTCCAGCGGCAGCCACGGCAGCTCTTTTTGCAGGAATGAGGTGAACACACCGGTGCCGGCTTTGCGATTGTTGTTAGTGTCAGGCTCGTAGACGCGCACGCGCTCCAGTCCGCAGCTCGGCGATTTGGCACACAGGATGTAGCCGCACAGGTGGTGCAGCGATTTAACGCGCTCCGCAGACCAGCGGGCCATGTCATCGGTCAGCTCTTCCCCGCCGTCTTTACTGAAACACAGGTGGATCTGATCGTCGCTCTGTTTGACCAGCCGCAGCGCCGGGCGCGGCGTCGGCAGACCAATCGCCATTTCCGGGCAGACAGGTTCGAAGCGCACAAATGGCGCGAGCTCGTCAGTTGCAAAGGCAAAACGCTTGTGGCCGCCATCGAATCGGACGCTATCCCCGAGCAGGCAGGCACTGATACCTACAGGAATTTTCTCGCTCATACTTGTACAACCTCCAAAATCTTGTAGAGGTTTAAGTGTAGCTGAAATGCCGCGAGATAACAGCGGGACAATGCGTTTGTCGCACCACTTTAAGATAAAAAAACCCGGTGCCTCGAGCGAGGTCACCGGGTTATCACCGCGAAGCCGGGCGTTACCAGTAAATACCGCCTGCCGCTTCCGATTGCGCCAGCCAGACCGGTTTGGTGCTGGTTTTGCACCACATGCGGTGCAGATAACTGTAGAAGCGCGCGCGATCCTGGCGGAACAGCATCACTGGCAGCGCCAGTACGCCAATCAATACCACCAGCACACGGCGCAGCACAATTTTGGCGAGTGGATATGCCTGATACATCAATGCCTCCTCGTGGTAAATTTTGCTTTGAAATGTGATCTGCCTCAGATATTACGCCTGGTTGTGTAATTTTACTACTCATCCGACCACTATTTTGATCTTTTTTCAGCCATTTCCTGGCCGGGATGAAAGGAAGTTACATTTTTGTAAAATTTTGGATCACAGCGAGTTACTGAGATCGTGACGGACGCCGTCGCGGTTTATTGTTAAAGTAATGCGTTAACCTTATTTGCCGCAGGAGTCAGCGTGACGACCATCTTGATTGTCGAAGATGAAAAGGAGATTCGCCGTTTCGTGCGCCTGGCGCTGGAGAGCGAAGGCCTGAAGATTGTGGAAGCGGAGCAGTTGCAGCGCGGCCTGATTGAAGCGGCTACGCGCAAACCGGATTTGGTGATTCTCGATCTCGGTTTACCGGACGGCGATGGCAATGCCTTCATCCGCGAAGTGCGGCAGTGGAGCAGCATGCCGGTGATTGTGCTGTCAGCGCGCAGCGATGAGCAGGATAAAATTGAGGCGCTGGATGCCGGCGCTGACGACTATCTCACCAAGCCGTTTGGCATCGGCGAACTGCTGGCGCGGGTGCGCGTAGCGCTGCGCCGCCATCAGCGCAGCCAGCCAGAGCCGCTGGTGCAGTTTGGCGAAGTGAGCGTTGATCTCGCCGCGCGACGCGTGCTGCGCGGCGGCGAAGAGGTGCATCTGACGCCGACTGAATTTCGCCTGCTCAGCCTGCTGCTGAATAACGCCGGCAAAGTGCTGACCCAGCGCCAGTTGCTTAACCAGGTGTGGGGGCCCAACGCCGTGGAACACAGCCATTACCTGCGCATCTATATGGGACACCTGCGGCAAAAGCTGGAAGCCAACCCCACCCAGCCGACGCACCTGCTGACAGAAACCGGCATCGGCTATCGCTTCATGCCATAAAAAAAGGCCGCAAACGCGGCCTTCTTCATGCAGGATGCCCTGTCAGGCGTTTTTTAGCACTTCGCTGACAATTTCTACCGCTTCTTTCTCGATCTGCTGGCGATGCTCAGCGCCGAGGAAGCTTTCACAATAGATTTTGTAGGCGTCTTCCGTGCCGGACGGACGTGCCGCGAACCAGCCGTTTTCAGTCATCACTTTCAGACCACCAATCGAGGCGCCGTTGCCCGGTGCCGCGGTCAGACGTGCGGTGATCGGATCGCCCGCCAGCGTATCGGCGCTGACCATTTCAGGTGACAGCTTCGACAGCGCCGCTTTCTGCGCAGAAGTGGCAGGTGCCTGCAGACGGTTGTAGCTTGGCGCACCAAAACGCGCGGCCAGCTCATCATAGTGCTGCTGCGGATTCTTACCGGTAACCGCAGTGATTTCCGCCGCCAGCAGACACAGGATGATGCCGTCTTTGTCTGTTGACCAGGCGGAGCCGTCGAAACGCAGGAACGAGGCGCCGGCGCTCTCTTCGCCGCCAAAGCCAAAGCTGCCGTCGAACAGACCATCCACGAACCATTTGAAGCCGACCGGTACTTCCACCAGCTTGCGGCCAATGTCGTTCACCACGCGGTCAATCATCGCGCTGGAGACCAGCGTTTTACCGACGGCCACCTCTTTGCCCCACTGCGGACGATGCTGGAACAGGTAGTTGATCGCTACCGCCAGATAGTGGTTCGGGTTCATCAGACCGGCGGGCGTGACGATACCGTGACGGTCGTAATCCGGATCGTTACCGAAGGCCAGATCAAACTTATCTTTATACGCCAGCAGACCGGCCATCGCGCACTCGGACGAACAGTCCATGCGCACCACGCCATCTTTATCCAGATGCATGAAGCGGAACGTCTGATCGATGGCATCATTGACGATGGTCAGATCCAGCTGGTAGTGCTCTGCAATGCGCTGCCAGTAGGCCATGCCGGAACCGCCGAGCGGATCGACACCGATTTTCAGGCCGGCTTTCTGGATTGCCGGGAAATCAATCACCTGCGCCAGACCTTCAACGTATGGCTGGATCAGATCCTGCTCAACGATGTGGCCACTGGCCCACGCCTGATCCAGCGCCAGACGCTTAACCTCTTTCAGCTCACCTTTGATCAGCTGATTCGCGCGATCTTCCACCACTTTGGTGACGTTGGTGTCAGCCGGTCCACCGTTCGGCGGATTGTACTTGATGCCACCGTCTTCCGGCGGGTTATGCGACGGGGTAATCACGATACCGTCCGCCTGCGCGCCGCCGCGCTTGTTGTGCTCCAGAATGGCGTTGGAGATAGCTGGCGTCGGCGTATAGCCGTTGTCCTGCTGCACAATCACATCAACGCCGTTGGCGGCCAGCACTTCCAGCACTGACAGGATCGCCGGCTCAGACAGCGCATGGGTGTCTTTACCTACGTAGCACGGACCGGTGATGCCGTTCTTTTTACGCTCTTCAGCGATCGCCTGCGCAATCGCCAGAATGTGTACTTCGTTGAAGCTATGACGTCCCGCGCTGCCGCGGTGGCCGGAGGTGCCAAATTTCACCGCATGGTCCGGGTTCGCCGCATCCGGCTTCAGGACGTAGTACTGCGAGGTTAATTGTGCAACGTTAATCAAATCGCTCTGCTGGGCAGGTTGCCCGGCACGGGGGTGATTGGCCATTGGCGCTTCTCCCTGACGCTTCGGTTTAAATGGTGCCGCAAACTTTCTCTGCCAGTTCCTGCGGGAACTGCATGGCAAGCATGATGTGTTCCACCATGCTGCATTTACGACCTGTATTGGTATTGGTGATCACCCAGTACGGCGTGCCGGGCACGTGCTTCGGCTTAGTATGGGTGCCATTTTGCAGCAGCGTGTGCTCGTCGCCCGCAAAGTAAACGCGGGTGCGGCCCTGCAGCGAGGCAGTGGCATCAGCAAAGGCTGCCGGATCAAGACGATAAAGCGTTGACAGGATCAGCATGAAGCGATTAACCGCTTTCTTCTGCTCCGCATACTCGTCAGACAGCAGCAGCTCGCGTACGGCGCGCACACGATCCTGAGGTCGCGCTTCGCTGCGTGCAGCCGGTGCTTCTTTTACCGCCGCATTCGCCGCTGGCGCAGCGGATGCGCTCTGGCCGGCAGTGAATTTCAGCATACGGCGCAAAATGTCCGAAGCGCTTTCACCAATGTGCTGCGTGTGGCTGGCAATATAACGGTAGAGTTCTTCGTCAACTTCAATCGTTTTCATCTTTTTCCGTGCGATTCTGGCAAATGGCAGAACCACGCTACTTTGCAAAGGCCTTAACAAAATCCGGTCGTGCAAAATGTGAGCGGGCTCTAACATAAGGATTATAAAGTTAAATCCGCGACAGCCGGTAGCGCTGGCATCGTTTACGGGCAAAAGTCGGAATATGCCCTAATGCCTGACCGCCTGGCGCCGGGACAGGTGAATCCATGATACCCTAAGCCCAGGTCTCAACCGAAAGAACTTTAGCCATGATTTTGAACGCCCGTCTGCAAACTGAACAATCTGCCCCTGATGCCCAGCCCATTCTGTTAATTCATGGCCTGTTTGGTAGCCTGGATAACCTCGGCGTCCTGGCGCGCGGCGTGCGCGATGCACGGCCCACGCTGCAGGTGGATGTCCGTAACCACGGCCTGTCTCCGCGCAGCGAAGAGATGCATTACGCTGCGCTGGCGCAGGATATGGTCGACACGCTGGATGCGCACCACATCGAACGGGTCGATATTATCGGCCACTCAATGGGCGGCAAAATTGCCATGGCGCTGAGCGCCGTTGCGCCCGAACGGATTGGCAAAATGGTGCTGATTGATATCGCGCCGGTGGATTACCAGACGCGACGCCACGATGAGATCTTCGCGGCGATCCGCGCGGTCAGCGCAGCTGGCGTCACGCGCCGCAGCGCTGCAGCCGACGTGATGCGTGAACACGTGCGCGAAGAAGGCGTGATTCAGTTCATTCTGAAATCTTTCCATGAAGGCGAATGGCGCTTTAACGTGCCGGTGTTGTGGGAAAATTATCCGGTGCTCTCCGGCTGGCAGGAGGTGCCCGCGTGGCCTCATCCGGCGCTGTTTATTCGCGGCGGTGATTCACCCTATCTGGACAATCAGCACCGTGATGCGCTGCTGCGCCAGTTCCCGCAGGCGCAGGCGCACATTATCAGCGGTGCCGGCCACTGGGTGCATGCCGAAAAACCCGATGCCGTGCTGCGCGCGGTGCGCCGCTTTTTTAACCTGTAAAAGCAAAAGCTTGCCACAGGCGGTTTAGGGTTGGCGTCGCGCCGGGCGCTGGAGTATGATGTCGCGCTAAAAATTTGCCGCGGATGCTTTTTTCGCCGCGGTCGGGCCGATAAATGTTTAAATCGCGCAGCGCCTTTCCGCCGTTCGCGCCCACGCAGTTTCACAAACCATGGCAAAAGAACAGACAGATCGTACCACGCTCGATCTCTTCGCAGACGAGCGGCGTCCCGGTCGCCCTAAAACCAGTCCGCTGTCGCGTGATGAGCAGCTGCGCATTAATAAGCGCAACCAGCTGAAGCGCGACCGGGTGCGCGGCCTGCGCCGCGTTGAGCTGAAAATGTCCAGCGAAGCGGTCGACGCGCTTAATACGCTGGCCGAGCAGCAGAACATCAGCCGCAGTGAACTGATTGAACAAATGCTGCTGGCGCAGCTCAAACTGGCGTAACGTGCGCAGACCGCACGCTGGAACACAAACTCAGCGCTTTACACATTCCGCGCTTTTCGCCGGTCTGCTATCATTCGCATAACTGTGTCGTCTTCTGACTTACTTTCACAATCAGGATTTAAGAGGTTACTCACTCCATGGCAATCGTAGGCATTTTCTTCGGCAGCGATACCGGCAACACTGAAAACATTGCAAAAATGATCCAGAAACAACTGGGTAAAGATGTCGCCGAAGTGCATGACATTGCTAAGAGCACCAAAGAAGATCTCGAAGCATTCGATATTCTGCTGCTGGGTATTCCGACCTGGTACTACGGTGAAGCCCAGTGCGACTGGGATGACTTCTTCCCGACGCTGGAAGAGATTGATTTCAACGGTAAGCTGGTAGCGCTGTTTGGCTGCGGCGATCAGGAAGATTATGCCGAGTACTTCTGTGACGCGATGGGCACCATTCGCGACATCATTGAGCCAAACGGCGCAGTGATTGTGGGCCACTGGCCAACCGAAGGTTACCACTTCGAAGCCTCTAAAGGTCTGGCAGACGACAAACACTTCCTCGGCCTCGCCATCGATGAAGATCGTCAGCCTGAACTGACTAACGAGCGCGTCGACAAATGGGTTAAGCAGATCTTTGACGAGCTGCAGCTGCAGGCGATCATCGAAGCCTGATGCTTTCCTGTCCGATGTGGGCGCTGGCTCACATCGGGCAATGGAATTACCTATAAAAATAATAGCTACGGTTTTTTAACTTTTTCCCTCAATTCTGTAGAATACCCGCAACGGTCATCTGCTTATTCCTCGGGCATCAGACTGAGGCTGCGCGAAAAGGAACATCGATCTGCACGATCCCGCTGAGGTTCACGACATTTCTCCTTACAGCATCCGGGGAATTGTCCGCCGCAGCCGGTTTTCATTTCGCAGGCTGAGCTCTATAATGAGACGCAAATGAGAATGCGCGTTGACCACACATTCAAGGCCTTTGCGCCGTAAGTGACTAGCAAAGTAACAGGACAATATCCGCATGACTGACAACAACTCCGCATTGAAAAAGGCTGGCCTGAAAGTCACGCTGCCCAGACTGAAGATTCTGGAAGTGCTTCAGGGACCCGGACCCGAGTCCCATCATGTCAGTGCGGAAGATTTGTACAAACGCCTGATCGACATG
The DNA here is from genome assembly GCF_059730935.1 of Type-C symbiont of Plautia stali. Taxonomy (NCBI): domain Bacteria; kingdom Pseudomonadati; phylum Pseudomonadota; class Gammaproteobacteria; order Enterobacterales; family Enterobacteriaceae; species Type-C symbiont of Plautia stali. The sequence goes on from NZ_AP035923.1 coordinate 2,929,271, forward strand.
GGCGAAGAGATTGGTCTGGCGACGGTATACCGTGTTCTGAACCAGTTTGACGACGCCGGCATCGTGACGCGTCATAACTTCGAAGGCGGGAAATCCGTGTTCGAACTGACCCAGCAGCACCACCACGATCACCTGATTTGCCTCGACTGCGGCAAAGTGATCGAGTTTAGCGATGAATCTATCGAAACGCGTCAGCGTGAGATTGCAACACGCCACGGTATTAAACTCAGCAACCACAGCCTGTATCTGTACGGCCACTGTGCGCTGGGAGACTGCCGCGAAGACGAGACGCTCCACGATCAGTAATTGAATATGCTATGCAGTATAAAAAAACCGGTGCCAGGCACCGGTTTTTTTATGGCTGCGTTCAGGCGACCAGCGTTTCCTGCAAATAGCGCCAGCGCGGAACCGGCGTGCTGCAGTCCAGCACCGCCAGCGAAATGCGGGTCTGGTTGTTGCCGTTAAGCATTTGCAGTTCGTGATACTGAATGGTCACTTCCTGCTGCTGCTGGGAAATGATGGCATGCTCACTGGTGGCGATTCGCATCCCTTCCCGCTGCCCGTGCAGTTTGCGAAACAGGGTTTCAGTGTCATTGAGATCGAGCTGTTTGCCTTGCGGCGTCACCATTTTGAAGTCGGGATGAAAGTGCGACAGCAGCAGTTCCATACTGTCATCGCTGCCTTCGGCCTGATTAAAAATACGTTCGATAAGCTGATGTAAAACCACCACGCTATGTTTGGCTTCCAGAGCGAGACTTGTCATTTTTCTTCCTTCGCTAACCCGCACAGCAACATTTAAGAGCGCATAGCCTACCTGAAAATAACGATTTCACACGGGTAAATTAGTTAATTTTATTAAAGTCAGATTAGTCGTAATCGCGCGTGATTACTGTTTTTTGTCTGGTTCAGCATAATCGATTCCCGTTTGCAGATAACGGGCAATAAAAAAGGGCGATTGCTCGCCCTTTGCTGATCATATCGTGCTATCAAGCAGTAAAATTATTCGCCGATTTTTGCCCAGGTATCACGCAGACCCACGGTGCGGTTGAACACCAGTTTCGACGGCTGCGAGTACACGCTGTCTGCGCAGAAGTAACCTTCGCGCTCAAACTGATACGGCGCCAGCGCGCTGGCGGCACGCAGACCCGGCTCAACGAAGCCCTGTTTGATCTCCAGCGAGTTCGGGTTAATGGTGGTGAGGAAATCCTCGGCCGCGCCCGGGTTTGGCACGCTGAACAGTCGATCGTACAGGCGGAATTCGGCAGGCAGCGCGTGAATCGCCGACACCCAATGGATAACGCCTTTCACCTTGCGGCCATCGGCCGGATCTTTGCTCAGGGTGTCGACATCGCAGGTAGCGTAGATGCAGGTGATGTTGCCGGCTTCATCTTTCGCCACGCGCTCGGCACGAATGACGTAAGCGTTGCGCAGACGAACTTCTTTACCCAGCACCAGACGTTTGTACTGCTTGTTGGCCTCTTCACGGAAGTCGGCGCGATCGATCCACACCTCACGGCTGAACGGCACCTCACGCGTGCCCATCTCCGGCTTGTTCGGATGGTTCGGCATGCTGATGATTTCTTCATGCCCGGCCGGCAGGTTCTCGATCACCACTTTCAGCGGATCCAGCACCGCCATAGCGCGCGGCGCGTTCTCGTTGAGGTCGTCACGAATGCACGACTCCAGCGACGCCATCTCAACAATGTTGTCCTGCTTGGTCACACCAATACGGCGGCAGAATTCGCGGATTGACGCCGCGCTATAGCCACGACGGCGCAGACCGGATACGGTCAGCATGCGCGGATCGTCCCAGCCTTCAACAATCTTCTCGCTCACCAGCTGCGTCAGCTTACGCTTCGACATCACCGCATATTCCAGATTCAGGCGCGAAAACTCGTACTGACGCGGATGCACCGGAATAGTGATGTTATCCAGCACCCAGTCGTAGAGACGACGGTTGTCCTGGAACTCCAGCGTACACAGGGAATGGGTGATGCCTTCCAGCGCATCGGAGATGCAGTGGGTAAAGTCGTACATCGGATAGATGCACCACTTGTTGCCAGTCTGGTGGTGTTCAGCAAATTTAATGCGGTACAGCACCGGATCGCGCATCACAATAAAGCTGGATGCCATGTCGATTTTGGCACGCAGACAGGCTTTGCCCTCTTCGAAGCCGCCATCACGCATCTTCTGGAAAAGCGCCAGGTTCTCTTCCACGCTGCGATCGCGATACGGGCTGTTTTTGCCCGGCGCGGTTAGCGTGCCGCGGTATTCACGGATCTGCTCTGGCGACAGCTCGTCAACGTAGGCCAGGCCTTTGTTGATCAGCTCAACCGCGTAGTTGAACAGTTGGTCAAAGTAGTCAGAGGAGTAACGAATGTTGCCGCTCCACTCAAAGCCCAGCCATTGCACATCATTCTTGATCGATTCAACGAACTCCATATCCTCTTTGACCGGATTGGTGTCGTCGAAACGCAGGTTGCACTGCCCCTGATAATCTTGTGCGATACCAAAGTTCAGGCAGATCGATTTTGCATGGCCAATATGCAGGTAACCATTGGGCTCAGGCGGGAAACGGGTATGCACACTGTTGTGCTTACCGCTCGCCAAATCTTCGTCGATGATCTGACGAATAAAGTTCGTTGGGCGGGCTTCAGCCTCACTCATCTCAAAATCCTCAAAACAATAGCGGGTGATTTGTACCACGAAGTAACGGAGTATGATCCACAAAGCGCTGAAGGGAAACAACCGTTTGTTGGTCGTTTTAAAACAAAAAAGGCAGGAATTGCTTCCTGCCTTCAGTGACGATCAAAACGTGTTAATTTTTCACTTCATACAGCGGCGTAACGCCTGCTACCACGGTACCGCCTGCCAGCAGATTCAGACCAGCAAAATCATCGCTGTTGCTGACCACCACCGGGCTGATCATCGAACGCGCATTGGCGTTGAGGAAGTCCAGATCCATTTCGAGGATCGGCTGGCCCGCTGTGACGGTAGCGCCCTCTTCCACCAGACGGGTAAAGCCTTTGCCTTCCAGCGCGACGGTATCGAGACCCATGTGCACGACAATCTCGACGCCATTTTCGGCTTCAAGGCAGAATGCATGGTTGGTGTTGAAGATTTTCACCACGGTGCCCGCCACAGGCGCGACGACAGTTTTATCGCTCGGTTTGATCGCCAGACCATCGCCTACCGCTTTGCTGGCGAAGGCTTCATCCGGCACGTTTTCCAGCGCTACCACTTCGCCACTGACCGGTGCCAGCAGCGTTGCAATCACCTTTTTCTCGCTATTGCGCACGGCCTGGGGCTGAGCAGCCGCAGGCGCGGCGGTGGTTACCGCAGCAGGTGCCGCTGCGCCGGCCACCGGGCCTTTGCTCAGTACGGTTTTCATGGCGGTCGCAATGCTTTCGGCCTGCGTACCAACAATGATCTGCACGCTCTGCTTGTTAAGGCGGATCACGCCAGAAGCACCGAGGCGTTTAGCCACGCTTTCATTCACCTGCGCAGAGTCTTTCACATTCAGACGCAGACGGGTGATGCAGGCGTCGATGTTGGTCAGGTTGTCAGAACCGCCCACCGCGCCGATGTAGCGACGTGCCAGAGATTCGGTTTCGCTCTCACCGTTGCTGCTGTGATCAACGTTGACGTCGTAGCCGTCTGTCTCATCACCGGCAGCCAGCTCGCGGCCCGGCGTCAGCAGGTTGAATTTCTGAATGGTGAAGCGGAACACCACATAGTAGATGACGAAGAACACCAGACCCTGCGGGATCAGCATCCACCAGTGCACAGCCAGCGGGTTACGCGTCGACAGCACCATGTCCACCAGACCGGCACTGAAACCGAAACCGGCAATCCAGTGCATGCTGGCAGCGATGAAGACCGAAATACCGGTCAGCACGGCGTGGATGACATACAGCACCGGTGCCACAAACATGAAGGAGAATTCCAGTGGCTCGGTGATGCCGGTGAAGAAGGCTGCAAAAGCCGCTGCCAGCATGATACCACCGACTTTCGCGCGGTTTTCCGGGCGTGAGCAGTGATAGATTGCCAGCGCCGCACCCGGCAGACCGAACATCATGATCGGGAAGAAGCCCGCCTGATAGCGACCGGTGATACCCGGGATGCCGGTACCGTTGGCGATAGACTGCGCGCCGCCCAGGAATTTAGGAATATCGTTGATGCCCGCCACGTCGAACCAGAACACCGAGTTCAGCGCGTGGTGCAGGCCAACCGGAATCAGCAGACGGTTAAAGAAGGCGTACACGCCCGCGCCGACCGAGCCCAGTTTCTGGATGTGCTCACCAAAGCTCACCAGACCGCCGAAAATGATCGGCCAGACATACATCAGGATAAAGGCGACCACAATCATCAGGAAGGAGACCAGGATCGGCACCAGACGGCGACCGCTGAAGAACGACAGCGCCTTGGGCAGCTCAACGTGGCTGAAGCGGTTGTACACTTCCGCCGAGAGAATGCCCACCAGAATGCCGACAAACTGGTTATTGATTTTACCGAAAGCGGCAGGAACCTGCTCCACCGGCATTTTCTGAATCATGGCCACCGCGGCGGGTGAACACAGGGTAGTAACCACGAGGAAACCTACAAAGCCGGTTAATGCCGCTGCACCGTCTTTATCTTTTGACATGCCGTAAGCCACACCGATGGCGAACAGCACGGACATGTTGTCGATGATGGCAGAACCCGATTTGATCAGCAGTGCTGCCAGCGCATTGCCTGCGCCCCAGCTGTCCGGATCGATCCAGTAACCTACCCCCATCAGGATTGCCGCTGCCGGCAGGGTCGCTACCGGCACCATAAGCGCGCGGCCGACCTTTTGCAGATATCCTAAAATACTCACCTTATTCTCCCCCTATGAGACTGGCGTTTTGCCGTGATGCGGGTTGATTTTATTATCCCGGCACCCGGTACCTTGATGACACACTTCACCACGAGGCGCAGTGTAAAGATAAATTAATTCGCCTCGCAAATTAAAACCAGTGTAACTGTGACTTTAATCACCAAAATTGACGTTTTTCACTGCGAAATGCTAGCCACCACTACAAACTTATTTTATGATGAAAAATATCAGGTCGCACTTTTCCAACGCCGCGAGCGCGCAAACGGGTTACCCTATAAGCAGCCAGCTGCAGCAGTAAACGCGACCCTAACTTTCCAATCTTAACTGAGGTGAAGACATGAGACTGATCCCTTTGGCCACACCGACCCAGGTGGGTAAATGGGCTGCACGCCATATCGTTAATCGCATCAATGCCTTTAAACCCAGCGCAGACCGTCCCTTTGTGCTGGGACTGCCAACCGGCGGTACGCCGCTGGAAGCCTACAAGCACCTGATCGAGATGCATAAAGCGGGCCAGGTTAGTTTCAAACACGTGATCACCTTCAATATGGATGAGTATGTCGGTCTGCCGAAAGAGCATCCGGAAAGCTATCACAGCTTTATGTACCGTAACTTTTTCGATCACGTTGATATTCAACCAGAAAATATCAATCTTCTGAATGGCAATGCCGAAGATATTGACGCAGAATGTCGCCAATACGAAGAGAAGATCCGCGCACTGGGTAAAATCCACCTGTTTATGGGCGGCGTCGGCAACGATGGCCACATTGCGTTCAACGAACCGGCTTCTTCGCTCTCTTCCCGCACCCGCATTAAAACCCTGACGCACGACACCCGTGTGGCGAACTCGCGTTTCTTCGACGGCGATGTTGATCAGGTGCCTAAATATGCCCTGACCGTGGGCGTCGGCACGCTGCTGGATGCGGAAGAAGTGATGATTCTGGTGACCGGCCACGTCAAAGCCCAGGCGCTGCAGGCGGCGGTAGAAGGTAACGTCAACCACATGTGGACCATCAGCTGCCTGCAGCTGCACCCGAAAGCGGTGGTGGTGTGTGATGAGCCAGCCACCATGGAACTGAAAGTGAAAACCGTGAAATATTTCCGCGAAATGGAAGCGGAAAATATGAAGGGTGTGTAACAACACGTTGTAGAAAGCCTGCTGTTAAGCGCAGCAGGTTCAGCCGGGAGAAGAGATGATGTACGCATTAGTTAACGGCCGGATTTTTACCGGTCATGAAGTTCTGGACAATCACGCCGTGGTGATTGCCAATGGCCTGATTGAGCGTGTCTGCCCGCGCGATGCGCTGGACGCCGCGATTCCACAACAGGATGTGGCTGGTGGGTTCATCGCTCCCGGATTTATCGACCTGCAGCTCAACGGCTGCGGCGGCGTGCAGTTCAACGATGACATCAATGCCCTGAGCGTGGAAACGCTGGAAATCATGCAGCGTGCCAATGAAAAATCCGGCTGCACCAGCTATTTACCGACGCTGATTACCAGCAGTGATGAACTGATGAAGCGTGCGATTGAAACCATGCGCGCTTACCTGGCGAAGCATCAGAATCAGGCGCTGGGCCTGCATCTGGAAGGTCCGTGGCTGAATAAAGAGAAGAAAGGCACCCATAATCCGCAGCTGATTCGTCTGCCGGATGCGGAGCTGGTGGATTTCCTGTGCGCCAACGCTGACGTCATCACCAAAGTTACGCTAGCACCGGAAAATGCGGGCAGCGCGGTGATTCGCCAGCTGCGTGACGCCGGGATTATTGTGTCGTCTGGTCACTCCAATGCCACCTATGCCGAAGCCAAAGCGGGCATCAGCGCGGGCGTCACCTTTGCCACCCACCTGTATAACGCCATGAGCGCCTTTAGCGGTCGTGAGCCAGGTCTTATCGGTGCGCTGTTTGATTCGCCTGATGTATACTGCGGCATTATTGCAGACGGTTTACATGTCAATTACGCTAACGTGCGCAATGCAAAACGAATCAAAGGCGACAAACTGGTGCTGGTGACCGATGCCACCGCGCCGGCCGGTGCGTCGATTGATCAATTCATTTTTGCAGGTAAAACAATATACTATCGCGACGGCCTGTGCGTAGATGAGAACGGTACCCTGAGCGGATCTGCGCTGACGATGATTGAAGCGGTGCAGAATAGCGTGGAACATTGTGGTATCGCGATGGACGAAGCGCTGCGCATGGCGACCCTGTATCCGGCAAGGGCAATGGGTGTGGAAGAGCAGTTTGGTACGGTGGAAGCAGGAAAAGTCGCCAACCTCACTGTCTTTACCCGCGATTATCAAATCACTAAGACGTTCGTCAACGGAGACAACGTCCTCAGCGAGTAAGTACTGAATGACCACTGGCGGCCAGACTCAAATAGGAAATGTCGATCTTGTCAAACAACTTAACAGTGCAGCTGTTTACCGGCTGATTGATCAACAGGGGCCGATTTCGCGTATTCAGATTGCCGAACTCAGCCAGCTTGCGCCCGCCAGCGTCACCAAAATTACCCGTCAGCTTATCGAACGCGGCCTCATCAAAGAGGTGGAGCAACAGGCCTCCACCGGTGGGCGCCGCGCCATCTCCATCATCACCGAAACCCGCCATTTTCATACCATCGGCGTGCGCCTGGGGCGCAACGATGCCACGCTGACGCTGTTCGATCTCAGCGGAAAATCGCTGGCGCAGGAAGATTATCCGTTGCCGGAGCGCACCCAGGAGACGCTGGAGAACGCGCTGTTCAACGCCATCAGTGCCTTTATGAGCGCGCACCAGCGTAAAATTCATGAGCTGATCGCTATCGCGGTGATCCTGCCGGGGCTGGTCGACCCGATTAACGGCATCATTCGCTACATGCCGCACATTGCCGTCAGCCACTGGCCGCTGGTGGCGAGCCTGAAAAAACGCTTTAACGTCACCAGTTTTGTCGGGCACGATATCCGCAGCCTGGCGCTGGCTGAGCACTATTTCGGTGCAAGCCGCGACTGTGCAGACTCCATTCTGGTGCGTTTACATCGCGGAACCGGCGCCGGCATCATCGCTAACGGCCACATTTTTCTCGGCAGCAATGGCAACGTAGGTGAGATTGGCCACATTCAGGTCGATCCGCTCGGCGAACGCTGCCACTGTGGCAACTTTGGCTGCCTCGAAACCATCGCCGCCAACGGCGCGATTGAGAACCGCGTGCGCCACCTGCTCAACCAGGGTTATCCCAGCAGCCTGACGCTGGATGATTGCCAGATGCCGCAAATCTGCCGCGCCGCCAATCAGGGCGACGCGCTGGCCTGCGAAGTGATCGAGTACGTTGGCCGCTATCTCGGCAAAGCGATCGCTATCGCCATTAACCTGTTTAACCCGCAAAAAGTAGTGCTGGCCGGCGAAATTACCGATGCCGATAAAGTGCTGTTCCCGGCGATTGAGGGCTGCATTAACACCCAGGCGTTGAACGCGTTTCGCAAAAATCTGCCCGTGGTGCGGTCTGAACTGGACCATCGCTCGGCAATTGGCGCTTTCGCGCTGGCAAAACGCGCTATGCTGAATGGCATTCTGCTGCAGCACCTGCTGGAAGAATAATAGAAAGCCTGCCGGCTGGCAGGCCTGACCGGAAGCCACCTATGACCATCAAAAGCGTAATCTGTGACATCGACGGCGTGTTGATGCACGACAATACCGCCGTGAAAGGCGCAAACGAATTCCTGCAGCGCATTCTGGAAAAAGAGATGCCGCTGGTGGTACTGACCAACTATCCGTCACAAACTGCGCAGGATCTGGCCAACCGCTTTGCCAACGCCGGCGTCGACATCCCGGATTCGGTGTTTTACACCTCCGCCATGGCAACCGCGGATTTCCTGCGTCGTCAGGAGGGCAAAAAAGCCTACGTGATTGGTGAAGGCGCGCTGATTCATGAACTGTATAAGGCCGGTTTTACCATCACTGACGTCAACCCGGATTTCGTCATCGTCGGCGAGACGCGATCGTTTAACTGGGAGATGATGCATAAAGCCGCTTTCTTTGTGGCTAACGGTGCACGTTTTATCGCGACCAATCCTGATACCCACGCACGCGGCTTTGTGCCAGCCTGTGGCGCGCTCTGTGCCGGTATCGAAACCATCTCCGGCCGCAAACCGTTTTATGTCGGTAAGCCCAGCCCTTACATCATGCGCGCCGCACTGAATAAAATGCATGCGCATTCAGAAGAGACGGTGATTGTGGGCGATAATCTGCGCACCGATATTCTGGCTGGCTTCCAGGCCGGTCTGGAAACCATTCTGGTGCTGTCCGGCGTCTCTACGCTGAGCGATATCGACGCCATGCCGTTCCGTCCGGACTGGATCTACCCTTCCGTGGCTGATATCGACCTGTTCTGATTCGCGTCATGCTGTCTGCTTATGGCCCTGCTCGCCGTTACGGTGTGCAGGGCTTTTTTATGTGTCTGGCATAGCGCTGTGATTCAGCCGCTAACGCGGCCTCATCGGTTGCGCACAAAACCATCACTTCTGACAATTCATTAGACACCATCTAATTTAATCGTTAATTTTTTGAATAAAATTCAACATTACTTCACGCCAACAATCTTTTTATCAGTATTTGGTGATTTCGCTTGCGTTACCACCATCAATTAGCGCATTTTCTTATACATCACGCAGCGCAGGCTGCCGGACAAACAAGTCAATAACATCGCCACAGGGTGAGATCAGGAGTCAGTTATGTGTTCGATTTTTGGTGTGCTGGATCTGAAGACCGATCCTGTTGAACTGCGCAAGAAAGCGCTGGAATGTTCGCGTCTGATGCGTCACCGCGGCCCGGACTGGTCAGGTGTCTTCGCTGATGAGAAAGCCATTCTGGTGCACGAGCGCCTGTCCATCGTTGACGTGAACAACGGCGCCCAGCCGCTGTACAACGCGGATCACACCCACGTACTGGCTGTTAACGGCGAAATTTATAACCACCAGGCGCTGCGCGCGGAACTGAGCGATCGCTACGCCTTCCAGACCGGTTCAGACTGCGAAGTCATCCTCGCGCTGTATCAGGAAAAAGGCCTCGATTTCCTCGACGACCTGCAGGGCATGTTCGCCTTCATTCTGTGGGACAGCGTCAAACAGCAGTATCTGATTGGCCGCGATCACATCGGTATTATTCCGCTCTATATGGGCAACGATGAGCACGGCAACCTGTATGTTGCTTCTGAAATGAAAGCGCTGGTGCCGGTGTGCCGCAGCATCAAAGAATTCCCGCCGGGAAGCTACCTCTCCAGCACCGATGGCGAAATCCGTCGTTACTGGCAGCGTGACTGGATGGATTTTGCCGCCGTGGCGCAAAACACCACCGATGCCGCTGGCCTGAAGCACGCGCTGGAAGAGTCAGTGAAGAGTCACCTGATGTCAGACGTACCGTACGGCGTGCTGCTGTCCGGCGGACTCGATTCTTCCATCATCTCTGCGGTGACCAAGCGCTATGCCGCCAAACGTGTGGAAGATCAGGACAAGAGCGATGCGTGGTGGCCGCAGCTGCACTCGTTTGCCGTCGGTCTGGAAGGATCGCCGGATCTGAAAGCGGCGCAGGCGGTGGCCGATCACCTCGGTACCGTGCACCATGAAATTCATTTCACCGTGCAGGAAGGTCTGGATGCGATCCGCGATGTGATTTACCACATCGAAACCTACGATGTGACCACCATTCGCGCGTCGACGCCAATGTATCTGATGTCGCGTAAAATCAAAGCGATGGGCATCAAAATGGTGCTGTCAGGTGAAGGGGCGGATGAAGTGTTTGGCGGTTACCTCTACTTCCACAAGGCACCGAACGCTCAGGAGTTCCACGAAGAAAACGTGCGTAAACTGCTGGCACTGCACATGTTTGACTGCGCGCGCGCTAACAAAGCGATGTCGGCGTGGGGCGTGGAAGCACGTGTGCCGTTCCTTGATAAGAAATTCCTTGATGTCGCGATGCGCATCAACCCGGAAGACAAAATGTGCGGCAGCAACGGCAAAATGGAAAAACACATTCTGCGTGAGTGTTTCTCCTCTTACCTGCCGGAGAGCGTGGCGTGGCGTCAGAAAGAGCAGTTCTCTGATGGCGTAGGCTACAGCTGGATCGACACGCTGAAAGAAGTGGCGGCGAAGCAGATTAGCGAGCAACAACTGGCGACCGCGCATTTCCGCTTCCCGCACAACACGCCAACCTCGAAAGAAGCGTATCTGTATCGCGAAATCTTTGAGGAGCTGTTCCCACTGCCAAGCGCGGCAGAGTGCGTGCCGGGCGGTCCATCCGTGGCCTGTTCGTCGGCGAAAGCCATTGAGTGGGATGAAGCGTTTAAATCGATGGACGATCCGTCTGGCCGTGCGGTAGGCGTGCATCAGTCAGCGTACAAATAAGCATTTTCTTTATGCGTATAGGGGGCTCATTGTGGCCCCTTTTTCTTGCATCTGACGCGGATACGATCGAAAATTGCCGAATAAATCATCAGCCTGGTTACAAGCCAGACAAACAGGCGCGTTAAGGCAAAAAACGGCAAAAAATTTGTTGACGCTACAAAGCTCAATACGCATAATGCGCCCCGCAACGCCGATGAAGGTAACGCGAAAAAAGATGGCTACGTAGCTCAGTTGGTTAGAGCACATCACTCATAATGATGGGGTCACAGGTTCGATTCCCGTCGTAGCCACCATCTTTTTGCGGGAGTGGCGAAATTGGTAGACGCACCAGATTTAGGTTCTGGCGCCGCAAGGTGTGCGAGTTCAAGTCTCGCCTCCCGCACCATTTCAGTCTTCGGCAGCCGGATGGGGTATCGCCAAGCGGTAAGGCACCGGTTTTTGATACCGGCATTCCCTGGTTCGAATCCAGGTACCCCAGCCAATCCGATGCACTCTCGTGGATACGAGTCGACGAATGGGATATCGCCAAGCGGTAAGGCACCGGTTTTTGATACCGGCATTCCCTGGTTCGAATCCAGGTATCCCAGCCATCATCGGGCGCAGTAAAGCAGTACAATCTGGCTACGTAGCTCAGTCGGTTAGAGCACATCACTCATAATGATGGGGTCACAGGTTCGATTCCCGTCGTAGCCACCAAACAAATTGGGGTGTCGCCAAGCGGTAAGGCAGTGGATTCTGATTCCACCATTCCGGGGTTCGAATCCCTGCACCCCAGCCATACAAAGACAATTTGACCAAACACCTATTGGGGTGTCGCCAAGCGGTAAGGCACCGGATTCTGATTCCGGCATTCCGGGGTTCGAATCCCTGCACCCCAGCCAAATTGCACAACAGGCCCGCTTTTGCGGGCTTTGTTGTTTTTGTCGTTCCTGAATTTCACGCCTTATACAACAGATGGCGCCGCCACGATTGCGGCGCCCGGTGAGTTTACAACCCCAGCGCGTAACGCAGCACCTGACGCTTGAGCACGCCAGCATTCTCTGCCGCAATCAGTCCAAGGTTACGCACCACACGCAGCGGCGGCAGCGCGTTGCTAAAGGCGAAGTAGAACAGATCCATACCGCCCTGCATCAGCAAATTATCTTTGTAGCGCTGACGGTGATAACGCTGCAGAACCGGCAGCGATGACCAGCGCTGCGCCTGGCTGCGCGCGTCCACCAGCGTATCAATCAGCGCATCCACATCGCGGTAGCCGAGATTAACCCCCTGCCCGGCCAGCGGATTGATGGTGTGTGCAGCATCACCGACCAGCGCCAGGCCCGGCAGCACGTAGCGTGTGGCATGGCGGCGCACCAGCGGAAACGACGCCGCGTTCTTCACCTGGAAGCGGCCGACACGCGCCGGGAAGTTGGCCTGTACTTCTTTGGCCAGCTGGCTGAGCGGCAGATTTTGCAGCTGACGGATCCGCGCCGGCGCGTCGTACCACACCAGCGAAGCGTGGCGATCGAACAGCGGCAGAAACGCGCGCGGTCCGTCCGGCGTAAATTGCTGCCAGGTGGCATCGCCGGCCTCGTGTTCACACTCAACGCTGATTAGCATGCAGGATTGCGCATAGTTCCAGCCGCGCACGCCGATACCCGCCAGCTGGCGCACGCGCGAATTAGCACCATCGGCCCCCACCACCAACTGGCTATCCAGCGTGCTCCCGTCATCCAGCTGCAGCTGCCAGCCGCCGCTGTGCGCTTGCAGCGCCTGCAGTGAGGCCGGACACAGTAACGTTACGCCATCCTGCTGCATCTGCTCCCACAGCGCGCGCTGCAGCACGCTGTTTTCCACCATATAGCCCAGCTCGGGAATGCCCAGTGCAGCCGCGTCAAAGGTGACGTGCGCGCTTTGCCACTCCCAGGTTTCCAGCTTGCGGTAGGGCGCGCTGCGCATCGCCTGGACACGCGGCCAGACATTGAGCTGGCGCAGCAGCGCCACCGATGACGCACCAATGGCGGAGATGCGTATATCCGGCGCCAGGCTGGCGTCAAACGCGGCCGGCTCGGCACGTTCAATCACCGCCACGCGAAACTGCTGCTGCGCCAGACCACAGGCCAGCGCGGCACCGACCATGCCGCCGCCCACTACCACCACATCAAACTGTGAATCCTGCATCGACTCTTATCCTTCTGATTGCCGTGACGCCTTGCGGCAGCACTCTATGTGGCAAAGTGTACCGGAAATTTACCGCACCAGCAGAAAAGCCCTGCTAATCTTGTGCTTCAGCCGTGCATGTTTAACGCACCTGTCGCGTGAAATATAACCGGGCATCATGCCCAAAATAATTCGTGCGCCGGGAAGGCGGCAAGCAAGGATCATCCCGGGAGCTTACATCAGTAAGTGACCGGGAGAGCCGCGCGCAGCCAACGCACCTGGCGTGTGAAATATAACCGGGCATCATGCCCTAAATAATTCGTATGCCGGGAAGGCGGCAAGCAAGGATCATCCCGGGAGCTTACATCAGTAAGTGACCGGGGGAGCCGCGCGCAGCCAACGCACCTGGCGTGCGAAGTATGACGGGCATGCTGGTCACACCCGCGCCAAAGCATTACAATACGCGCCCTGCACTTCTCTGCTCAGAATCAATGGCTAGTTCAATGACCAAAAAACTGCATATCAAAACCTGGGGCTGTCAGATGAACGAATATGATTCATCGAAGATGGCTGACCTACTGAACAGCACGCACGGCTATACCCTGACGGAGGAAGCCGAAGACGCAGACGTACTGCTGCTGAATACCTGCTCCATCCGTGAGAAGGCGCAGGAAAAAGTGTTTCACTTGCTGGGACGCTGGAAGAAGCTGAAGGCGAAGAATCCTGAGCTGATTATTGGCGTGGGCGGCTGTGTGGCTTCGCAGGAGGGCGATAAAATTCGCCAGCGCGCGCAGTGCGTGGACATCGTTTTTGGCCCGCAGACGCTGCATCGTCTGCCGGAGATGATTAATCAGGTACGCGGCAGCAAAAGCCCGATTGTTGACGTCTCGTTCCCGGAAATCGAAAAGTTTGATCGCCTGCCGGAGCCGCGCGCTGAAGGGCCTACGGCTTTTGTCTCGATCATGGAAGGCTGCAATAAATATTGCACTTTCTGCGTGGTGCCTTATACGCGCGGCGAGGAAGTGAGCCGTCCCTGCGATGACATCCTGCTGGAAGTTGCCCAGCTGGCGGCGCAGGGCGTGCGTGAAGTGAATCTGCTGGGGCAGAACGTCAACGCCTATCGCGGCGCGACCTTTGACGACCAGATTTGTACCTTTGCCGAGCTGCTGCGTCTGGTAGCCGCGATTGACGGGATTGACCGGATTCGTTTCACCACCAGCCATCCGATTGAGTTCACCGACGACATCATTGACGTTTATCGTGATACGCCGGAGCTGGTGAGCTTCCTGCACCTGCCAGTGCAGAGCGGTGCCGATCGTATTCTGACGCTGATGAAGCGAGCGCACACTGCGCTGGAGTACAAAGCGATTATCCGTAAGCTGGTGGCCGCGCGCCCGGATATCCAGATCAGTTCAGATTTCATCATTGGCTTCCCGGGCGAAACCCAGCAGGATTTCGAGCAGACCATGAAGCTGATCGGCGAAGTTAATTTCGACACCAGCTTCAGCTTTATCTATTCGGCGCGTCCGGGTACGCCAGCGGCCGATCTGCCGGACGACGTGCCGGAAGAGGAGAAGAAGCAGCGTTTGTACATTTTGCAGGATCGCATCAATCAGCAGGCGATGGCATGGAGCCGCCGCATGCTTGGTACCGTTCAGCGTATTCTGGTGGAAGGTACCTCACGTAAGAATGTGATGGAGCTGACCGGCCGTACCGAAAACAACCGCGTGGTCAACTTTGAAGGCGACGTGCGCATGATCGGTAAATTTGTTGATGTCGAAATCGTCGATGTTTATACCAATTCGCTGCGTGGCGTCGTGGTTCGCACCGAAGAGGAGATGGGCCTGCGCGTCGCGGAGAGTCCGGCATCGGTGATTGCGCGTACGCGTAAAGAGGATGAGATCGGCGTGGGCCTGTATCAACCTTGAGACCGCGATTACTGAGCGACAGCGCACAACGCGCTGTCGCCTGTTTCATCCCGCAGCCCTTGCTTTCCGCAGCTGCCGCCCAAATATCTCCCCTGAAGCTTGCGCCCAGGCGCGACCCCATAAATAATTCCGTAAAGATGCTGACGCCTGGCGTGCGGTATCTGCTATTTCTTTCAACTGGCCCTGAGTGACCCAAAGGATTCATTTGAATATCGAAACTCGTGAAATCGCCCTTGAACCGGCAGACAATCGTCGACTGATGAGCCTGTGCGGTCCGTTTGATGACAACGTTAAACAGCTGGAGCGCCGTCTGGGCATTGAGATTAATCGCCGCGACAACCTGTTTAAGCTGGTCGGCCGCGCGCTGAGTGTCGAGGCGGCCGCCAATATTCTGCGTTCGCTGTACGTTGATACCGCGCCGGTGCGCGGCCAGATCCCGGACATTGAACCGGATCAGATCCATCTGGCGATCAAAGAGAGTCGCGTGCTGGAACAGACGGCCGATAGCGTGCCGGAGTACGGTAAAGCGGTAAACATCAAGACCAAGCGCGGCGTGATTAAACCGCGTACGCCAAACCAGGCGCAGTACATCGCCAATATTCTCGATCACGACATCACCTTCGGCATTGGGCCGGCCGGGACCGGGAAAACCTATCTGGCGGTCGCCGCCGCGGTGGATGCGCTGGAGCGGCAGGAGATTCGCCGTATTCTGCTGACGCGTCCGGCGGTCGAAGCCGGCGAAAAGCTCGGCTTCCTGCCCGGCGATCTCAGTCAGAAAGTCGATCCTTACCTGCGTCCGCTGTATGACGCCCTGTTTGAAATGCTGGGCTTCGAGCGCGTCGAGAAGCTGATGGAGCGCAACGTGATTGAAGTCGCGCCGCTGGCCTACATGCGCGGCCGTACGCTGAACGACGCATTCGTGATTCTCGATGAGAGCCAGAACACCACCATCGAACAGATGAAGATGTTCCTGACGCGTATCGGCTTCAACTCCAAAGCGGTGATTACCGGTGACGTGACGCAGATTGACCTGCCGCGCAGCACCAAATCCGGTCTGCGCCACGCCATCGAAGTGCTGGCCAATGTGGAAGAGATCAGCTTCAACTTTTTCCACAGCGAAGACGTGGTGCGTCATCCGGTGGTCGCACGCATTGTTAATGCTTATGAAGCCTGGGAAGAAGCGGACCAGAAACGCCGTGATAAACTGGCGGAAGAGCGTAAGCGTGAAGCACAGGCGGCACAACCTGCCAGCCAGCCGACGCCGCAGGAGCCTTCATGAGCACGGTGATTTTAGATTTGCAGTTGGCGTGTGCCGATGAAAACGGCCTGCCCGCAGAAGCGGCGTTTCAGCGCTGGCTGGAGGCGGCGGTCACGCCGTTTCAGCCTGAGAGCGAAGTCACGATACGGCTGGTCGATGAAGCGGAGAGTCATGAGCTTAATCTGACTTATCGCGGCAAAGATAAGCCGACTAACGTGCTGTCGTTCCCGTTTGAAGCTCCGCCGGGCATTGAGCTGCCGCTGCTGGGCGACCTGATTATTTGTCGTCAGGTTGTTGAGCAGGAAGCGGCCGAGCAGGGCAAAAGCCCTGAAGCGCACTGGGCACACATGGTGGTTCACGGCACGCTGCATCTGCTGGGTTATGACCATATTGAAGACGAGGAAGCTGAAGAGATGGAAGCGCTCGAGACCGAGATAATGCTTGCTCTTGGCTATCCCGATCCGTACATTTCGGAAAAAGAAGACGCCTGAACCGCCGGTTCAGGACATTGCGCTGCTGGCGAGGATGCCGGCAGTTCCTTTCCCTCATTCGAGAGAACTAAATAAAAACGCCATGAGCGACGACCATTCTCAAAACAACGACGCACCCAGTAGTAAAAAGGGTTTTTTCTCCCTGTTAATCAATCAGCTTTTCCACGGCGAACCCAAAAACCGTGACGAACTGCTGGGGCTGATCCGCGATTCTGAGCAAAAAGAGCTGATCGACCAGGACACCCGCGACATGCTGGAAGGGGTGCTGGATATTGCCGAACAGCGCGTGCGCGACATTATGATCCCGCGCTCGCAGATGATTACCCTGAAGCGGAACCAGAGCCTTGAAGAGTGCCTGGCAGTGATTATTGAATCTGCCCACTCGCGCTTCCCGGTAATCAGCGAAGATAAAGACCATGTTGAAGGCATTCTGATGGCGAAAGATCTGCTGCCGTTTATGAGCAGCAGCGCCGAGCCATTCAGCATGGAAAAAGTGCTGCGCCCGGTCGTGGTGGTGCCTGAGAGCAAGCGCGTCGATCGCATGCTCAAAGAGTTCCGCTCGCAGCGCTATCATATGGCGATCGTCATTGATGAGTTCGGTGGTGTCTCCGGACTGGTGACCATCGAAGATATCCTTGAGCTGATCGTCGGCGAAATTGAAGACGAATATGACGACGAAGAAGATCGCGATATCCGTCAGCTCAACCGCCACACCTATACGGTGCGTGCGCTGACGCCGATTGAGGATTTCAATGAGGTATTTGGTAGCGATTTCAGTGATGACGAAGTCGATACCATTGGCGGTCTGGTGATGCAGGGATTCGGCCATCTGCCGGCGCGCGGTGAAAGCATCGACATTGAGGGTTACCAATTCAAAGTTGCGATGGCTGACAGCCGCCGTATCATCCAGGTGCATGTGAAAATTCCGGAAGACTCTCCGCAACCGCAACTGGAAGACGAATAATTTTATGGCATTAGCCTCTCTCTACTCGCAGCAGCGGGTTCGCCTGCTGCTGGCGTTAATTCTGGGTGCCGCGGGCACCCTTTCCTTTTCCCCGTATGATTTCTGGCCCGCCGCCCTGCTCTCTCTGGCCGGTTTGCAGCTGCTGTTGCTGGATCGCCGCAGCGCGCAGGCGGCAGGCATCGGTTTTGCCTGGGGCTTTGGCCTGTTCGGCAGCGGCATCAACTGGGTGTACGTCAGCATTGCGACGTTTGGCGGCATGCCCGGCCCGGTCAATGTGTTCCTCGTGGTGCTGCTCGCCGCCTATCTGGCGCTTTACCCGCTGCTGTTTGCCCTGCTGCTGAACCGCTTCTGGCCACGGGCCACGCTGTGGCGCATGGCGCTGGCGGCACCGGCGCTGTGGCAGGTCACCGAGTTTCTGCGCGGCTGGGTGCTGACCGGCTTTCCGTGGCTGCAGTTTGGCTATAGCCAGATCGATGGGCCGCTGAAAGGCCTGGCACCGCTGGCTGGCGTGGAAACCATCACCTTCCTGCTGATGGTGATTGCAGGCCTGCTGGCCTCGGCCTGCTATCACCGCAGCGTGAAAAACCTGGTTATCGCCGTCGCGCTGCTGCTGCTGCCGTGGCCACTGCGGATGCTGCAGTGGTATCAGCCGCTGCCGCAGCGCAGCGTCAATGTAGCGATGGTGCAGGGCAATATTCCGCAGTCGATGAAGTGGGATCCGCAGCAGCTGCTGACCACGCTGCGCGTCTATACCACTTATAGCCAACCGTTTATCGGCAAAGCGCCAATCATTATCTGGCCGGAGTCGGCAATTACCGATCTGGAGAGTAATCAGCAGCCGTTTCTGCATGCGCTGGATGACGAACTGCGCGCGCGCGGCAGCACGCTGATCACCGGCATTGTTGATTCGCGCGTGGAGAGCGACAACCGCTATCACGATTACAACTCGGTGATTGTGCTGGGTGGCGCGCAGCCTTACAGCTATCAGAGCCGCAACCGCTACCAGAAAAACCATCTGGTGCCGTTTGGCGAGTTTGTGCCGCTTGAAGGTCTGCTGCGTCCGCTGGCGCCGTTCTTCGACCTGCCGATGTCCTCGTTCAGCCGTGGCGCCTACCTGCAGCCGCAGCTGAAAGTGGCGGGCTACAATCTCACCAGCGCCATTTGCTATGAGATCGTGCTGGGCGAACAGGTGCGCGCCAACTTCCGTCCGGACACCAACTTCCTGCTGACGGTGTCGAACGATGCCTGGTTCGGTCATTCGATTGGTCCGTGGCAGCATTTCCAGATGGCACGCATGCGCGCGCTGGAGCTGGGTCGCCCGCTGCTGCGCTCAACGAATAACGGTGTTACCGCAGTGGTGAATGCGCAGGGAGACGTGGAGAACATCATCCCGCAGTTCACCCGCGAAGTGCTGAGCGCAACAGTCACGCCTGCCAGCGGGGAAACGCCGTATGCACGCGTCGGTATCTGGCCGGTATGGCTGCTGACGCTGGCGGGCATCGTGCTGGCGATTTTACGCCGCCGCGCCTGATATCCCGCCCTCTCACCAGGCGAAGCGCAGGCTTCGCCTTTTTTCTGCGCAGTTTTCCGCTCCCTTTCTCCTCAGTCACAGCCACTTTCTGCTGCCTTTTTGCCCGCTCTCCGCGTACTGGCACGATCATTGCTAATTATTTCAGTGGTTTTAGCAACATCGGTGATTTGTCAGCGTAATGCCCTGTTTGCGCACCATTATCTGGCACCGAAGCGCACTTAATTGGCGCAGAGGCCGTTTTTTGCCTCTTATTGGTGCGGAGCGGCTCGCAAAAAACGAACTTTTTTGTTTCATTACGTTAACAATTCGCTATTTTAATCACTATCCTGCGCGCAGTTGCGCTAAGGGATAATTAAAAAAGCAGCAGGAAATACACACAACATCACAATCTGCGCAGTTTATGTTCTGCGCAACATTCACACGAAGGAGTAGGAACATGCAGATTCGCAAAGTGGCATTATCGCTTCTGCTGTTGGGCGCAGCAGCGGGCGCGGCCCAGGCGGAAGATCTCACCGGCACCCTGAAAAAAATCAATGATAGTGGCGTGATTGTCGTGGGGCACCGTGAGTCATCCGTTCCCTTTTCTTACTACGACAACCAGCAGAAAGTGGTGGGCTATTCGCAGGACTACTCCAACGCCATTGTTGCCGCCATCAAAGCGAAACTGAATAAGCCGGATCTGCAGGTCAAAATGCTGCCGATCACCTCACAAAACCGCATTCCGCTGCTGCAGAACGGCACCTACGATTTCGAGTGTGGCTCGACCACCAATAACGTAGAGCGTCAGCAGCAGGCGGCGTTCTCTGACACCATCTTCATCATCGGTACGCGTCTGCTGGTGAAGAAAGGCGGCGACATCAAAGACTTCGCCGATCTGAAAGGCAAAACCGTGGTCGTCACCTCGGGCACCACCTCTGAGATTCTGCTGCGCAAGCTGAATGACGAGAAGAAAATGGATATGCGCATCATCAGCGCGAAAGATCACGGTGACTCGTTCCGCACGCTGGAAACCGGTCGCGCAGTGGCTTTCATGATGGATGACGCGCTGCTGGCCGGTGAACGTGCCAAGGCGAAGAAACCGGATAACTGGGAAATCACGGGTACGCCGCAGTCCAAAGAAGCCTACGGCTGCATGCTGCGTAAAGACGATGCGCCGTTTAAACAGCTGATGGATGACACCATCGCCAAAGCGCAGACGTCGGGTGAAGCCACCAAATGGTTCGATACCTGGTTCAAACAGCCAATTCCGCCGAAGAACCTGAACCTGAACTTCGAGCTGTCTTCTGACATGCAGGCGCTGTTTAAAGCACCGAACGACAAAGCACTCTGAATTAACAATGAAAACAAGGGCGGCACTGCTGCCCTCTCGATTGCTGAACACGCGGTGCGGACAGACAGACTGTAACAGGCCGTTCCCCTGAAGCAGGACACAAGACACCGCTCAACAATCTTATGGGTAGCCTCGCTACCCTTTTTTTACCGGAGCTCGTTATGGGTATCGATTGGAACTGGGGCATCTTTTTACAGCAGGCTCCGTTCGGCAATACGACTTACCTCGGCTGGCTGTGGTCCGGATTTCAGGTGACCGTCGCGGTCTCCTGCTGCGCCTGGATTATCGCCTTCCTGGTAGGTTCCTTCTTTGGCATTCTGCGTACCGTGCCTAATCGCTGGCTGTCCACGATTGGCACCTGCTACGTGGAGCTGTTTCGTAATATCCCGCTGATCGTGCAGTTCTTCTTCTGGTATCTGGTGGCGCCAGAACTGGTCGGGGAGAAGCTCGGCATGTGGTTTAAGGCTGAACTGGACCCGAACATCCAGTTTTTCCTCTCTTCAACCATCTGTCTCGGTCTGTTCACCGCCGCACGCGTGTGTGAGCAGGTGCGCGCCGCGATTCAGTCGCTGCCGCGCGGCCAGAAAAACGCCGGTCTGGCGATGGGCCTGACGCTGCCGCAGACCTACCGCTACGTGCTGCTGCCTAACGCCTATCGCGTGATTGTGCCGCCGATGACCTCGGAAATGCTTAACCTGGTGAAGAACTCCGCCATCGCCTCTACCATCGGTCTGGTCGACCTGGCGGCGCAGGCGGGCAAGCTGCTGGATTACTCGGCACACGCCTATGAATCTTTCACCGCTATCACCCTGGCCTATGTCGGTATTAACCTGGTGATCATGCTGATTATGAGTCTGGTAGAACGCAAAATTCGCCTGCCCGGCAACCTGGGAGGCAAATAATGTACGATTTTGACTGGAGTTCGATTCCACCCAGCCTGCCCTATCTGCTGAACGGCATGATCATTACGCTGAAAATCACGGCGGTGGCGGTGGTGTTTGGCATTATCTGGGGCACCATTCTGGCGGTGATGCGTTTGTCCGCGTTCGCCCCGATCCGCTGGTTCGCCAAACTGTACGTGAACCTGTTCCGCTCGGTACCGCTGGTGATGGTGCTGCTGTGGTTCTATCTGGTGGTCCCCAGCTTCCTGCAGCAGGTGCTTGGGCTGTCGCCAAAAACCGATATCCGCCTGATCTCCGCCATGGTGGCGTTTGCGCTGTTTGAAGCCGCTTACTATTCGGAGATTATCCGCGCCGGTATCCAGAGCATCTCGCGCGGCCAGTCCAACGCGGCGCTGGCGCTGGGTATGACGCAGTGGCAGTCGATGAAGCTGATCATCCTGCCGCAGGCGTTCCGCGCCATGGTGCCGCTGCTGCTGACGCAGGGCATCGTGCTGTTCCAGGACACCTCGCTGGTGTATGTGTTAAGCCTGGCGGACTTCTTCCGCACCGCGTCCACCATCGGTGAACGTGACGGTACCCAGGTAGAAATGGTTCTGTTTGCCGGTCTGGTCTACTTTGTGATCAGCCTGAGCGCTTCGCTGTTGGTAAGTTATCTGAAAAGAAAAAGGACGGTTTAAATGATTAGCCTGAAAAATGTTTCTAAGTGGTATGGGCACTTTCAGGTGCTGACCGACTGCTCCACCGAAGTGAAGAAAGGTGAAGTAGTGGTGGTCTGCGGACCGTCCGGCTCGGGTAAATCGACGCTGATTAAAACGGTGAACGGGCTGGAGCCTGTGCAGCAGGGCAGCATTCAGGTGAACGGTACCGAGGTGAACAACAAAAAAACCAATCTCGCCCAACTGCGCAGTAAAGTGGGCATGGTGTTCCAGCACTTCGAACTGTTCCCGCATCTCAGCATCATTGATAACCTGGTGCTGGCACAGGTGAAAGTGCTGAAGCGCGACAAAACTGCCGCGCGCGATAAGGGCCTTGCCCTGCTGAAGCGCGTGGGTCTGGCGGCGCATGCGGAGAAATTCCCTGGTCAGCTGTCTGGCGGTCAGCAGCAGCGCGTCGCCATCGCCCGTGCGCTGTGCATGGATCCTATCGCCATGCTGTTCGATGAACCGACTTCCGCGCTGGATCCGGAGATGATCAACGAAGTGCTGGACGTCATGGTGGAGTTAGCCAACGAAGGCATGACGATGATGGTGGTGACGCACGAGATGGGCTTTGCGCGCAAAGTAGCGAATCGCGTCATTTTCATGGATGAAGGGAAGATCGTTGAAGATACCAACAAGGATGACTTCTTCAGCAATCCGCAGTCCGACCGTGCCAAAGACTTCCTGGCGAAAATCCTGCACTAATACTCACAATGCTGGCGGTCCACGGACCGCCAGCGTCAGGGCTTATCTTGCCCCTTCTGCACTTCACCAAAATCGATATATTGCTGCTGTGATGTGGTACCCGACTGCGCAAGGCATAGCGTCTTGCCGCACCGGCATGAATCCTCCTGGAGCCTGCCGCCGTGCCTTCCCTGGCGCGGAGGCTGCCGCAAGTCGCTATGCCTTGCGCACCATTAAGCTTCATCATCGCGGTGACTAAATGCGCGCATACCGCCGCACCTGTTTTTTACGGCAGAAGGGATCCTGAACTAAGCCGGACGTCACGCGGCAGGGATGCCGCGTGTCGAGGCACGCAGGGATGCGGGTTTTGCCGATCCGGGCGTGTTCAGGTTCCCTTCTGACAGTCCGCACGCCTTAAGCAGCAATACTTTTTTTGCTTCAGAGCACGGTGATAATTCAGGGCTCAAACGGCTGACGCTGGAACTGATCGTGGCCGCACTCCGGGCAGCGCGTCAGGCTCTCCGGGGTGTAAATCGCCCGGGTAAAGCCGCACTTTTCACACACCAGGTTACCCAGTCCCACCACTTCGCCGCTCTGATACACGCCGTGATGCCGCAGATCCTGAAACACTTCGCGCCACTCCAGCTGGCTCTTATCGGTAATATCGGCCAGCTCTTTCCACAGGCTTTCACGGATCACCCGCAGAAACACTGAATCGCCGAGCGCTTCGCTGGACTCCTGATAGCTGAGCGCGAACTCGTGCAAATCGCGCCGCACCGCGCGCATGACCTCGTCGACTTCGGCGGTGGTCAGCGTCTGTTTCTGCAGCAGCGCACTACGCGCCTCGGCAACCAGTGCGTCGACATCACGCTCGCCACGCTCCAGCCGCTGGGTTAATGCTGCTACCGTTGCACGATACTCCTGCGCCACATTATTCATTTTGTTCTCCTTTCCGCTGCGGATGCTGAGTTAAGTTTAGCCGCTTTGCCATATTTGCTGCGCTTAGCGCAGAGGAAATCGCAAAAGGGTGAAAGCGCTGGCGCATTCCGCACAAATCACGCCGCCGGAGGGCGTCAATTGTTGTTGAGGGGCGGCCTTATGGGTATGCTATGCGGATCAAAAGTGTTTAAAAAACGATTTCACAAGGACCACAGGCAGCCATGCAAGAGCAATACCGCCCGGAAGAGATAGAATCCCGCGTCCAGCAGCACTGGGACGAAAACGAAACCTTCAAAGTGACCGAGCAGGAAGGCAAAGAGAAATACTACTGCCTGTCTATGCTGCCCTATCCTTCTGGCCGCCTGCACATGGGCCACGTGCGTAACTACACCATTGGCGATGTGATTGCGCGCTACCAGCGCATGCTGGGCAAAAACGTCCTGCAGCCGATTGGCTGGGATGCCTTTGGCCTGCCCGCCGAAGGGGCGGCGGTGAAAAACAACACTGCGCCAGCACCCTGGACCTACGACAACATCGAATACATGAAAAACCAGCTGAAACTGCTGGGCTTCGGCTATGACTGGAGTCGCGAACTGGCGACCTGTCAGCCTGAGTATTACCGCTGGGAACAGTGGTTCTTCACCAAACTGTACGAAAAAGGTCTGGTCTACAAAAAAACCTCCGCAGTCAACTGGTGCCCGAACGACCAGACCGTACTGGCGAACGAACAGGTGATTGATGGCTGCTGCTGGCGCTGCGACACCAAAGTCGAACGCAAAGAGATCCCGCAGTGGTTCGTGAAAATCACCGATTACGCCGAAGAGCTGCTCAACGACCTCGATAAGCTGGAAGACTGGCCGGAGCAGGTTAAGACCATGCAGCGCAACTGGATTGGCCGTTCTGAAGGTGTGGAGATCACCTTTGACGTGGCCAACAGCGCGGAAAAAGTCACGGTTTACACCACCCGTCCGGACACCTTCATGGGGGCAACCTATGTCGCCGTGGCAGCCGCTCATCCTCTGGCGCGCCAGGCTGCCGTCAACAACCCGGCGCTGGCTGACTTCATTGCTGAATGCAGCAACACCAAAGTCGCCGAAGCGGACATGGCCACGATGGAGAAGAAAGGCATGGCCACCGGCCTGCACGCTATCCATCCGCTGACGGGCGAAGAGATTCCGGTCTGGGTCGCTAACTTCGTGCTGATGGAGTACGGCACCGGTGCCGTAATGGCCGTACCGGGTCATGACCAGCGCGACTGGGAATTCGCCACCAAATACGATCTCAACATCAAGCCGGTGGTGCTCAACCTCGACGGTACCGTGCCGGATATCAGCGCCGCGGCGATGACCGAAAAAGGCACGCTGTTCAACTCGGGCGAGTTTGACGGTCTGGACCACGACGCCGGCTTCAATGCCATCGCCGATGCGCTGGCGGCCAAAGGCGTCGGCGTGCGTAAAGTAAACTATCGCCTGCGCGACTGGGGTGTGTCACGCCAGCGCTACTGGGGTGCGCCAATTCCGATGGTGACGCTGGAAGATGGCACCGTAATGCCAACGCCAGAAGATCAGCTGCCGGTAATTCTGCCGGAAGACGTGGTCATGGACGGTATCACCAGCCCAATCAAAGCCGATCCGGAGTGGGCGAAAACCACCGTCAACGGTCAGCCGGCGCTGCGTGAAACCGACACCTTCGACACCTTTATGGAATCATCGTGGTACTACGCGCGTTACACCTGTGCGAACTACAACGAAGGCATGCTGGATCCGGCGGCAGCGAACTACTGGCTGCCGGTCGATCAGTATGTGGGCGGTATCGAACACGCCATCATGCACCTGATGTATTTCCGCTTCTACCACAAGCTGCTGCGCGACGCGGGCCTGGTCAACTCTGACGAGCCGGCCAAACGCCTGCTGTGTCAGGGCATGGTACTGGCCGACGCCTTCTACTACGTCGGCGCCAACGGCGAGCGCAACTGGGTTTCACCGGTTGACGTTAACGTCGAGCGCGACGAAAAAGGCCGCATCACCAAAGCCATCGACAATCAGGGCCGCGAAGTGATCTACGCGGGCATGAGCAAAATGTCGAAGTCCAAAAACAACGGCATCGACCCGCAGCTGATGGTTGAGCGCTACGGCGCAGATACCGTGCGCCTGTTCATGATGTTTGCCTCCCCGGCGGAAATGACGCTGGAGTGGCAGGAGTCAGGCGTGGAAGGCGCAAACCGCTTCCTGAAACGCGTGTGGAAGCTGGCGTACGATCACGTGGCTAAAGGCGCGACCGTGGCGCTGGATGTCAACGCGCTCAACGATGAGCAGAAAGCGCTGCGTCGCGATCTGCACAAAACCATCGCCAAAGTGGCGGATGACATCGGCCGTCGTCAGACCTTCAACACCGCGATTGCGGCGATCATGGAGCTGATGAACAAACTGCTGCGCGCGCCGCAGGAGAGCGAACAGGATCGCGCCCTGATGCAGGAAGCGCTGGTCGCCGTAACGCGCCTGCTCTATCCATTCACCCCGCACGCCAGCTACGTGCTGTGGCAGGCACTGGGTGGCGAAGGCAGCATCGACGACGCCAGCTGGCCGGTTGCCGATGAAGCGGCAATGGTAGAGGATTCGCTGCTGGTGGTGGTGCAGGTCAACGGTAAAGTGCGTGGTAAAATTACCGTAGCGCCGGATGCGACGCAGGAGCAGGTGCAGGCGCGTGCGGCACAGGAGCATCTGGTGGCGAAATATCTGGATGGCGTCACCCTTCGTAAAGTGATTTATGTCCCTGGCAAACTGCTTAACCTGGTCGTAGGTTAAGTTCAGGAGGAACTGTGCGACAACTCGTTATCAGGCTGTTTGTCCTGCTGGCAGTGCTGGTCACTGCCGGCTGTGGTTTTCATCAGCGCGGCACCACGCAGGTGCCACCGGAAATGAAAACGCTGATCGTCCAGAGCGGCGATCCGTATGGCCCGCTGGCGCGCACCGTGCGTCAGCAGCTGCGCATCAACGATGTCAAAATCGTTGAAGACAGCAAAGCGGCCAGTGCGCAATACCCGACGCTGCGTCTCGGCGCGGAGAGTCAGGGACGCGACACCGCGTCGGTATTCATCAGCGGCACCACCGCCGAATACTCGCTGGTGATGACCGTCAGCGCGCAGGTGTTGCTGCCGGGTAAAGGCATTTATCCGATCAGCACCACGGTGTACCGTTCGTTCTTCGACAACCCGAACGCCGCGCTGGCGAAGGATGCCGAGCAGGATATGATCGTGCAGGAGATGCGTCAGCGTGCCGCCGAGCAGCTGGTACGTAAGCTGCTGACGGTACACGCCGCGCAGGAGAGCAACAAAGAGACGCTGCCGCAACCTGAAGTGATTGCGCCAGGCGCGGACTCACCGGAAGTGCCCTCCTCGTCAGCCACCAGTCTGCAATGATCAGGATCTATCCTGAACAACTGCGCGCGCAGCTTCGAGAGGGGCTGCGCGCCTGTTATTTTCTCACCGGTAATGAACCCCTGCTGATTCAGGAGAGCGCAGATGCCATCCGCGCTGCCGCCGCTCAGCAGGGCTTCGACGAACATTTTTCCGTCAGCGTTGATGCGCAGACTGACTGGGAGGCGATTTTCGCCAGCTGTCAGTCGCTGAGCCTGTTCACACAGCGCCAGACGCTGACGCTGCAGCTGCCGGAAAACGGCCCCAACGCCGCCATCGCCGAACAGCTGGTGAAACTGGCGGCGCTGCTGCACAGCGACATCATGCTGGTGCTGCGGATGGCGAAGCTGACTAAAGCGCAGGAAAACAGCGCGTGGTTCAAAGCGCTCAGCGCCAATGCGGTGCTGGTGCCGTGCCAGACGCCGGAACAGGCGCAGCTGCCGCGCTGGGTGGCCGCCCGCGCGAAAGCCCTGCAGCTGAGTATTGATGACGCGGCAATTCAGCTGCTCTGCTACTGTTATGAAGGTAATCTGCTGGCGCTGGCTCAGGCGCTGGAGCGGCTGTCGCTGCTGTGGCCGGATGGCAAACTGACGCTGCCCCGCGTGGAAGAAGCGGTGAACGATGCCGCGCATTTCACGCCGTTTCATTGGGTTGATGCGCTGCTGGCCGGCAAGAGCAAACGCGCGCTGCACATATTGCGTCAGCTGCAAAAAGAGGACAGCGAAGTGGTGATTCTGCTGCGCACGCTGCAGCGCGATCTGCTGACGCTACTGCAGCTGCAACGCCAGCAGGCAAAGCAGCCGCTGCGTACGCTGATGGATCAACAGCGTATCTGGCAGAACCGCCGTGCCCTGTTCACTGAAGCGCTGCAGCGACTGGATGCGCAACGGCTGCAGCAAGCGGTGCATCTGCTGGCTCAACTCGAACTGACCATGAAGCAGGACTACGGTCAGAATCTGTGGCCGCAGCTGGAGACGCTGTCATTGCTGCTGTGCCATCGTGATTTTCCGCTGGGTTTAACTGATGTCTGACCTTTACGCGCTGTTTGGCGGCACTTTCGATCCAATTCATTACGGCCATCTACGTCCGGTCACCGCGCTGGCGCAGCAGGTTGGCCTGCAAAAAGTGACGCTGCTGCCGAACAACGTGCCGCCGCACCGGCCGCAGCCGGAAGCCAGCGCACAACAGCGCGTGGCGATGCTGCGCTGCGCCATTGCCGATCGTCCGCTGTTTGATATCGACACGCGCGAGCTGACGCGCACCACGCCGTCATGGACGGTGGACACGCTGGAAACCCTGCGCGCCGAGCGCGGTGCACAACAGCCCCTGGGGTTTATCATCGGTCAGGATTCTCTGCTAACGTTAGGAAAATGGCATCGCTGGCAGGAACTGCTGTCGCTGTGTCACCTGCTGGTTTGTCAACGTCCAGGCTACGCCGCGCAGATGGCTACGCCAGAGATGCAGCAGTGGCTGGATGCGCACCGCGCGCATGAAGTGCAGCAGCTGCATCGCGCACCCGCAGGCCACATCTGGCTGGCCGATACGCCGCTGTTCGACATTTCTGCCACTGAGATTCGCCAGCGCCGCCATCATGGCCAGGACTGCGCCGATCTGCTGCCGGCGGCGGTGATCGACTACATCGATCGCGCGGGCTTATATCGCGATTGATCGCCGCGTGCTATACTGCGCCGCTTCATTTTTGGCTGCGTTTTCCGGGGCATTCAGCCTGCCCATAATCACCTGTTTTTAAGGGGAACCTTTTGCAAGGCAAAGCACTCCAAGAGTTCGTTATTGATAAGATTGATGATCTCAAAGGCCAGGACATCGTTGCGATTGATGTGCAGGGCAAATCCAGCATCACCGATTGCATGATTATCTGTACCGGGACCTCCAACCGTCACGTCTCCTCCATCGCTGACCATGTGATGCAGGAATCGCGCGCGGCAGGCCTGAAACCGCTCGGCGTCGACGGCAAAGCGGCTGCTGACTGGGTTGTGGTCGATCTCGGTGAAGTGATCGTGCACGTGATGCAGGAAGAGAGCCGCCAGCTGTACGAGCTGGAAAAGCTCTGGAGCTAAACGTTGAAACTGCAGCTTGTCGCCGTCGGCACCAAAATGCCCGACTGGGTTCAGACCGGTTTCATGGAGTACCTGCGTCGCTTTCCCAAAGATATGCCGTTTGAGCTGACTGAAGTGCCGGCCGGTAAACGCGGCAAAAACGCCGACATCAAACGCATTCTGGAAAAAGAGGGTGAAGCGATGCTGGCGGCGGTGGGCAAAGGCAACCGCATTGTGACGCTGGATATTCCCGGACAGCCGTGGGAAACGCCGCAGCTGGCGCAGCAGTTAGAGCGCTGGAAGCTGGACGGGCGTGATGTCAGCCTGCTGATTGGTGGACCGGAAGGCCTGGCACCGGCGTGTAAAGCGGCAGCCGAGCAGAGCTGGTCACTGTCCGCGTTAACGCTGCCGCACCCGCTGGTGCGTGTGCTGGTGGCGGAAAGCCTGTATCGTGCCTGGAGTATCACCACCAATCACCCTTATCACCGTGAATAAACGCCTGACAACCTCCAGACAATAAACGCAGCGGATGAAATTACAGAGCAACGCTTTTCGCGATTACACTGCCGAACAGAAACTGTTTGTCCGCCGCGCCCTGGTGGCCTTTGTCGGCATCCTGCTGCTCTCCAGCGTGCTGGTGGTCAATCTGTATCATCTGCAGATCCTGCGCTTCGACGACTACAGCACCCGTTCAAACGAAAACCGCATCAAACTGGTGCCGGTCGCCCCCAGCCGCGGCATCATCTATGACCGCAACGGTGTGCCGCTGGCGCTCAATCGCACCATTTACCAGGCCGAGCTGGTGCCGGAAAAAGTCGATGACCTGAAGCAGACGCTGCAGGATCTGCGGCCGGTGCTGGATTTGACCGACGATGACATCGATGCGTTTGAAAAAGAGCGCAAGCGCTCGCGCCGCTTTACCTCCATTCCGGTCAAAACCGGCCTGAATGAAGTGCAGGTCGCGCGCTTCGCAGTGAACCAGTACCGCTTCCCGGGCGTGGAAGTAAAAGGCTACCAGCGCCGCTACTATCCTTACGGCCAGACGCTGACGCACGTGGTGGGTTACGTCTCGAAAATCAACGATCGTGACGTCAAGCGCCTTGATGAAGAAGGCAAATGGCCGAATTACGCCGCCACCCACGACATCGGTAAGCTCGGCATCGAAAACTATTACGAAGATGTGCTCCACGGCAAAACCGGTTACGAAGAGGTGGAAGTTAACAACCGCGGTCGCGTGATCCGTCAGTTGCATGAGCAGTCACCGCAGGCCGGACGCGATATCTGGCTGACCATCGATCTCAAGCTACAGCAGTACATCGAAACCCTGCTGACCGGCAGCCGCGCCGCCGTGGTGGTGAGCGATCCGCGCACCGGTGAGATTCTCGCGCTGGTCTCCACACCCAGTTACGATCCGAATCTGTTTGTCGATGGTATTTCGAGTAAAGATTATAAGGCGCTGCTCGGCGATGAGAACCGCCCGCTGTATAACCGTGCGCTGCAGGCATCGTATCCGCCAGCCTCCACGGTTAAACCTTATGTGGCGGTCTCAGCGCTCAGCGCCGGCGTGATCAACCGTAATACCAGCCTGTTCGATCCGGGCTGGTGGCAGCTGCCGGGCTCGGAAAAACGCTACCGCGACTGGAAAAAATGGGGCCACGGTCGCCTCAACGTCACCAAATCGCTGGAAGAGTCGGCGGATACCTTCTTCTATCAGGTGGCCTATGACATGGGCATCGACCGCCTGTCGGAGTGGATGACCAAATTCGGCTACGGCCACCGTACCGGTATCGACCTGCCGCAGGAGAGCCCCGGCAACATGCCGACGCGCGAATGGAAGATGAAACGCTTCAAAAAGCCGTGGTATCAGGGTGATACCATTCCGGTCGGTATCGGCCAGGGCTACTGGACGGCGACGCCGGTGCAGATGAACAAAGCGCTGATGATCCTGATTAACGACGGCGTGATTAAAGTGCCGCACCTGCTGCGCGCCACCCGTGAAGGCAACACCATGGTGCCGTATCGCCAGCCGCCGGATGCGCCGATTGGCGACATTCACTCCGGCTACTGGGAGATCGCCAAAGACGGGATGTATGGCGTGGCCAACCGCGCCAACGGCACCGCGCACAAAAGCTTTGCCGATGCACCGTACAAGATTGCGGCGAAATCCGGTACCGCACAGGTGTTTGGCCTGAAAGAGAATGAGACGTACAACGCGCATAAAATTGCCGAACGACTGCGTGACCACAAGCTGATGACCGCCTTCGCGCCGTACGACAAGCCGCGCGTCGCCGTCACCATGATTCTGGAAAACGGCGGTGCCGGCCCGGCGGTGGGCACCGTGATGCGCCAGATTCTCGACCACATAATGCTGGGCGACAACAATACCGTGCTGCCAGAAGCCGCACCCATGCCGCCCGGTTACGAAGGTGAATAACGATGTCGATGAACGATAGTCCCCAGAAAAGAACGATCTGGACGCGTATCCATATCGACCCGCTGTTTATGCTGATCATCATCAGCCTGCTGGCCTACAGCGCCATTGTTATCTGGAGCGCCAGCGGCCAGGATCCGGGCATGATGGAGCGCAAGCTCGGGCAGATTGCCATGGGCACCATCATCATGCTGGTGATGGCGCAGGTGCCGCCGCGCGTGTATGAAAGCTGGGCGCCCTACCTCTACATTGTCTGCGTGATTTTGCTGGTGGCGGTCGATGCCTTCGGCCACATCAGCAAAGGGGCGCAGCGCTGGCTGGATCTCGGTTTTGTGCGCTTTCAGCCGTCGGAAATCGCTAAAATCGCCGTGCCGCTGATGGTGGCACGCTTCATCAACCGCGATGTCTGCCCGCCGACGCTGAAAAACACCGGCATCGCGCTGGTGCTGATTTTTATGCCGACGCTGCTGGTGGCGGCGCAGCCGGACCTCGGTACCTCCATTCTGATCGCCGCCTCCGGCCTGTTTGTGCTGTTCCTCTCGGGCATGAGCTGGAAGCTGATTGGCGTAGCCGTGCTGCTGGTGGCGGCGTTCATCCCGATTCTGTGGTTCTTCCTGATGCACGATTATCAGCGCGACCGCGTGATGATGCTGCTCGATCCGGAGAGCGATCCGCTCGGTGCCGGCTACCACATTATTCAGTCCAAGATTGCGATCGGCTCCGGCGGCCTGCGCGGCAAAGGCTGGCTGCATGGCACCCAGTCGCAGCTGGAGTTTCTGCCCGAACGTCACACCGACTTTATCTTCGCGGTGCTGGCGGAAGAGCTCGGCCTGGTGGGCGTCCTGCTGCTGCTGGTACTTTATCTGCTGCTGATCATGCGCGGGCTGGTGATTGCCGCACGCGCGCAAACCACCTTTGGTCGCGTAATGTCCGGCGGCCTGATGCTGATTCTGTTTGTGTATGTTTTCGTTAACATTGGCATGGTTAGTGGTATCTTACCGGTGGTTGGCGTGCCGCTGCCGCTGGTGAGCTACGGCGGATCGGCGCTGATTGTGTTAATGGCCGGATTTGGCATAGTGATGTCGATCCACACTCATCGAAAAATGTTATCTAAAAGCGTTTAAGAGGCTGCACATGCGTAAGGACTGGCTTGGGGTTGCTCTGGCATCACTGGTACTGGCTGCCTGTTCCACACCGGAACAGCAGACGAACACGGCCCCGCCGCAGCCGGCCTACAATGGCCCGGTGGTGGAGATTCCCGGCGTGGAGCCGCGCCATGAGCCGATCAATCCCTCTACCAGCCAGGAC
Organism: Type-C symbiont of Plautia stali; assembly: GCF_059730935.1. Classification (NCBI taxonomy): domain Bacteria; kingdom Pseudomonadati; phylum Pseudomonadota; class Gammaproteobacteria; order Enterobacterales; family Enterobacteriaceae; species Type-C symbiont of Plautia stali. The sequence continues at coordinate 2,962,578 of NZ_AP035923.1, forward strand.
TACAGCGTCAACGGCAAAACCTACCGGGTGATTAAAGATCCGTCCAACTACAGCGAAGTTGGTCTGGCAACCTGGTACGGTGAAGAAGCGCAGGGCAACCGCACCGCGCTGGGTGAAACCTACGATCCGGACGCGTTAAGCGCCGCACACCCTACCCTGCCACTGCCAAGCTACGTGCGCGTCACCAACCTGGCCAATGGCCGGCAGATTGTGGTGCGCGTTAACGATCGCGGCCCTTATACGCCGGGCCGGATTATCGACCTGTCGCGCGCCGCGGGCGATCGCCTGAATATTTCCAATAACACCCGCGTACGGGTGGATTACATCAAAGTAGCGCCGGACGGTTCAGTATCCGGCCCGGGCACCATCGGCACCACCGTGGCCAAACAGAGCTATGCGCTGCCGGCGCGCCCTGACCTGAGCGGCGGCATGGTGATGACCGGTGCCAGCAGCGCGCCAGCGCCTGCCGCACAGGATGTCCGCGCGGTGGATAACAGTTCACTGCAGAGCAACGGCAACATCGGTGCACCGGTGCAGAGCAGCGGCTTTCTCGGCGCACCGCAGCCGTTAGCCAGCGGCGTACTGGAAGGCAGCGCACCGGCCACACCGGTTGCCGCCAGCCCTGCCGCACCGGCTGCGGCTGCGGCAGCGAGTCCGGCTCCGGCCAGCCATAACGCCAGTGCCCATGCCGGCAGCGGTTTTGTGGTACAGGTTGGCGCCCTGAATGATGCCGCTCGCGCCCGGCAGATGGCGGACAGCCTTGGCCAGCGCTTTGGTGTACCCGGCGCAGTGGAAGCCAATGGCAACGTCTACCGCGTGCAGCTTGGCGGTTTCAGCAGCCGGGCTCAGGCCGCGGCGCTGCAACAGCGTCTGAGCACTGAAGCGCAGATCAGCTCCTTTATTACCACGGCCCGCCCGTCAATGTGACGGGCCGTGCCCTTGCCTGCTGACACTGAGGCATAAAGCCAGATGTCGCACGATGGCAGCTTTGCTATAGTAAGGCACTTTTTTCACTTTTAACCCCACGGATGCTGTAGTCCTGAACATGAATACGCTGAAACCTTCTCGTTTTCTGAAACGCCTGACAGTGGGATCACTGGTCGCTCTCTCCCTCAGCCACGTTGCCTTTGCAGATGATGTTAATCTGAAAACCATGATTCCGGGCGTGCCGGACATCGATGCCGAAGCTTACGTGCTGATCGACTATAACTCCGGCAAAGTGCTGGCGGAAAAGAACGCGGACGCGCGCCGCGACCCGGCCAGTCTGACCAAAATGATGACCAGCTACGTCATCGGCCAGGCGGTCAAAGCGGGCAAAATCCATCAGGATGACATTGTTACCGTCGGTAAAGATGCCTGGGCAACCGGCAATCCGGTGTTCAAAGGCTCCTCGCTGATGTTCCTCAAGCCGGGCGATCGCGTACCGGTCTCTCAGCTGACGCGCGGTATTGTGCTGCAGTCCGGTAACGACGCCTGCGTGGCGATGGCCGATTACGTTGCCGGCAGCCAGGACGCGTTCGTTAACCTGATGAACAACTACGTGGGCGCGCTGGGCCTGAAAAATACCCATTTCCAGACCGTGCACGGTCTTGATGCTGACGGTCAGTACAGTACGGCGCGTGACATGGCGCTGATTGGTCAGGCGCTGATTCGCGATGTGCCGGATGAGTACGCGGTCTACAGAGAGAAAGAGTTCACCTTTAATAACATCCGCCAGATGAACCGTAACGGCCTGCTGTGGGATACCAGCCTGAACGTCGACGGCATCAAAACCGGCCACACCGAAGCCGCCGGTTACAACCTGGTGGCGTCAGCGACCGAAGGCCAGATGCGTCTGATCTCGGCGGTGATGGGCGGTCACACCTTCAAAGGCCGTGAAACCGAGAGTAAAAAGCTGCTGACCTGGGGCTTCCGCTTCTTCGAAACCGTGGCACCGCTGAAGGCGGGCAAAGAGTTTGCCTCTGAGCCGGTATGGTTTGGCAACAGCGATCGCGTGCAGCTCGGCGTGGAAAAAGATGCCTACCTGACCATCCCGCGCGGCCGCATGAAAGACCTCAAGGCCAGTTACGTGCTGAACAACACCGAACTGCACGCGCCGCTGCAGAAAAACCAGGTCGTGGGCAGCATCAACTTCCAGCTGGATGGTAAAACCATTGAACAGCGTCCGCTGGTGGTGCTGAACGAAGTGCAGGAAGGCGGTTTCTTCAGCCGCATCATCGATTACATCAAACTGATGTTCCATCACTGGTTCGGCTAAGGCGCGCTTGAAAAATCGCCAATCCGTCCCCAGATAAGCTACTATATTGCTCCCGCTTCGGCGGGAGCCTGTTTTTTATGCACCGGAGTTAATATGAAAACCAAACTGAATGAACTGCTCGAATTCCCGACGCCTTTTACCTACAAAGTGATGGGCCTGGCGCAACCGGAGCTGGTTGATCAAGTGGTTGAAGTGGTGCAGCGTCATGCGCCCGGCGACTACAGCCCTGACGTGAAGCCCAGCAGCAAAGGCAATTATCACTCGGTTTCGATCACCATTAACGCTACCCACATCGAACAGGTGGAAACCCTGTACGAAGAGCTGGGCAACATCGAAATCGTGCGCATGGTGCTGTAATGCTGACGCTGGTAAAGGCCGCTTTGCCAGCGTTATACTCTGCCCTCCACTCGCTACCGGACTTCTGCTTTGTCTGCTAATACGCTTCTTGTTCGTCAGCTTGGCCAGCGCGACTGGCAGCCCGTCTCCGATGCCATGCATCACTTTACCGATCGGCGCGACAGCGCCACCGCCGATGAACTCTGGCTGGTGGAACACCCTGCGGTGTTTACTCAGGGCCAGGCGGGCAAAGCCGAACATGTGCTGGTGCCGGGCGATATTCCGGTGGTACAGAGCGATCGCGGCGGCCAGGTAACCTATCACGGCCCGGGCCAGCAGGTAATGTATGTACTGATTGACGTTAAACGCCGCAAGCTGGGCGTGCGCGATCTGGTCACCGCACTGGAAGAGACGGTCATCGCTACGCTGGCTGATTACGACATCAGTGCGCGTGCGCGTGCGGATGCGCCCGGCGTATACGTTGGCGATGCGAAAATCTGTTCGCTCGGCCTGCGCATCCGTAAAGGCTGCTCGTTTCACGGTCTGGCGCTCAATGTCGCGATGGATCTGGCGCCCTTCCTGCGCATCAATCCCTGCGGCTATGCCGGCATGCAGATGACGCAGATCAGCGCCTTCCGGCCCGGCATCACGCCGGCGGACGTGCAGCCGCGCCTGGTGCAGCATTTCGCGCGCCTGACCGGCTTTAGCGACACGGAATGGCATGATGAGGCCGCGCGCTGACCTTGACCGTATGTGCGCATTTACAAAATTGTAACTTTCGCCACGGCTTATCGGCTGCTTCTGTCCCGGCAAGATGATATAATTTTTGCAATTTTTTCAAATAAAGTTGAAAGCCTGGTTCTCAGTTTGAGTGAGGAAGCTTTCAAATCGCAATCCCGACCGGAACCTGCAGATTTATGAGTAAACCAATTCAGATGGAACGTGGCGTCAAGTATCGCGATGCCGACAAAATGGCGCTGATTCCGGTAAAAACCGTGGTCACCGAACGCCAGGAAATCCTGCGTAAGCCGGAGTGGATGAAGATCAAACTGCCTGCGGATTCCAGCCGCATTCAGGGCATCAAAGCGGCGATGCGTAAAAACGGCCTGCACTCGGTGTGTGAAGAGGCCTCCTGCCCTAACCTCGCCGAATGCTTTAACCATGGCACCGCCACCTTTATGATCCTCGGTGCCATCTGTACCCGCCGCTGTCCGTTCTGCGATGTGGCACACGGTCGGCCAAACGCGCCGGACGCCAACGAGCCGCTGAAGCTGGCACAAACCATCGCCGATATGGCGCTGCGCTATGTGGTGATCACCTCGGTGGACCGCGACGATCTGCGTGACGGCGGTGCACAGCACTTTGCTGACTGCATCAGCGCCATCCGCGAGAAAAGCCCGACCATCAAAATTGAAACGCTGGTGCCGGACTTCCGCGGGCGTATGGATCGCGCGCTGGAGATCCTCACGGCTACGCCGCCGGATGTGTTCAACCATAACCTGGAAAACGTACCGCGCGTCTATCGTCAGGTGCGTCCGGGCGCTAACTATGAGTGGTCGCTGAAGCTGCTGGAGCGTTTTAAAGAGGCGCATCCGGACGTGCCAACCAAATCTGGTCTGATGGTCGGTCTCGGGGAAACCAATGCGGAAATCATCGAGGTGATGCGCGATCTGCGTCGCCACGGTGTCACCATGCTGACCCTCGGCCAGTACCTGCAGCCAAGCCGTCACCACCTGCCGGTACAGCGTTACGTCAGCCCGGTTGAATTTGATGAGATGAAAGAAGAAGCGCTGGCGATGGGCTTTACCCACGCCGCCTGCGGTCCTTTCGTCCGCTCGTCTTATCACGCTGATATGCAGGCGAAAGGCCTGGAAGTGAAGTAATCTCCTGCCGCGATTGCGCCCTGCTGCGGCGCAATCGCAAAAATTCTGCTTAAACCGCTTAATTCCTGTCGCAAATCTGTCGCTTTAACCGCTGAGGCCATAAGAGCCTGTTTATTATTTTATTTTCTCAGTGTTTTTTTCATAAAGGTCAGATTATGCAATCATCCTTTCATATCGATGAGCTCGATTTTATGCGGGCGGCGGATGTGTCAGGTCCATCCTCTGGTAGACCGCGAAGCGGCGCGTCGGGCGAAAGCCTGGATGCGCTAAAAGCGCGTACCACGCCCATGGATATCACTAATCCGTTCGTGACGCCCCATGCGTCGTGCGAACTGGCGTTTCTTGCAACCGCCATCAGCATCGACCACCGCTACGACGAAATTCATCTGCACCTGCCGCAAAGCGCGCAGCTTGCGTCTGCGCCCGCGCCCGCACTGCCGTTCACCGAACTGCGCAGCGTAACGCCGGATGAAACGCCGTTACTGCCAGCGCTGCCGCCGCTGGAGTCAGCGCAGCAGGCCGCCGGCGAGAGCCTCTGGCACAGCCTGCCTGAGGTTCCGGCGCTCAGCCCGGCGCTGTCGCTGGTCAGCGCGCTGCCTGCGGCATGGTATACAGCTGAACATCAGACGCTCCACCCGTCGCCTGTCCCCACGCTCCCAGCCCGGCAGCCGCTGAGTCTGCCAGAGGTGGCTGTGCTGCGCGACATACAGCAACCCGACTATGCGGTGGATTACGATGACAGCGGTGAGCCGAAAATGTTTAGCGGCACGCTGGCTGCCGGCGATCAGGTGCATATTTATATCGATAATGTGCTGATCGAGGTGGTAACGGGCGACGCACAGGGTCACTGGCAGTTCGCTCAGCCCGCCGATTTAAGCGCGGCACAGCATGTTTTCAGTGCAGAGTTCTTCGATGAACAGGGGCATGTCAGCAGCCGTTACAATAAGTTGATTACCGTACTGCCGCAGCCTGCCGCTATTATCACGCCAATTGATGACAGCGATCTCAGCGCGATTGATTGTGCACTGATGGAACTGGCGATGCAGCAGGATGATATTGCGCCCGCTATTCTGCCGCTGACCTTCAGCGAAGCATGGCTGGATGAGTGGAACAATGCTGACAGCACACTGACCGCCAGCGGCGATCACGGCGGCAACCTGCCAGGCTGGGATGAACCGCTGGAACATCACATTGTCTGGCACTAAAAAAACGAAAACCAGACTGTAGCAGTCTGGTTTTTTAACGTAATAAATATTTACACTTATTGACGTTCAGCGCAGAGATTACTCTTTATGGCCGACGCGTTCAGCAGGCGTTTCTTCGGCACTGCTTTTGGTTGCGGTGGATTCATCATCTTTCATGGCTTTTTTAAAGCCCTTGATTGCGGAACCCAGATCGCCACCCAGTGAACGTAACTTGTTGGTGCCAAAAAGCAGTACGATAAGCGCACCGATGATCAGCAGTTTGGCAATACTGATACCTTCCATATTTTACCTTTCAACCTTCGCGAAAAACGGACAGCACTATTAACGCGCAGTTATTCACCACGCTCAACTGCAATCTGTAACAGAGTGAGATCTCACGGTCAGATAAAGCGGCTGAGGAACGCCTGGGTACGCGGATGCTGCGGATTGCCAATCACCTGCTCTGGCGGTCCCTGTTCCACCACCACGCCACCATCCATGAACACCACGCGATCGGCGGCTTCACGCGCAAAGCCGATTTCATGCGTCACCACAATCATGGTCAGGCCGCGATCGGCTAACGTACGCATTGTAGCCAGCACTTCCCCCACCAGTTCCGGATCCAGTGCCGACGTCGGTTCATCGAACAGCATCAGCAGCGGTTTGATCGCCAGCGCACGGGCAATCGCCACGCGCTGCTGTTGTCCCCCCGACAGATGCCGCGGCCAGGCGTCGGCTTTATCGCTCAATCCGACCGTTGCCAGCAGCTCACGCGCGTGTTGCAGCACCTCATCGCGTGGGAACTTGTGCACGCCAATCGGCGCTTCCATGATGTTTTGCAGTACCGTCATATGGGGATAGAGATTGAACTGCTGAAACACCATGCCGATTTTCTGCCGCTGATGGGCAATTTTCCGCGCCGACAGGCGATGCAGCAAGCCGCGCTTTAGCGCGTAACCAATCTGCTCGTCGCCCACCATAATCGAGCCGGCATTCATCTCTTCCAGATGATTAATGCAGCGCAGAAAGGTCGACTTGCCTGAGCCCGAAGGCCCGAGAATCACCACCACTTCGCCCGGAAACACATCGAGATCGATGCCTTTCAGCACCGCGTTATCACCGAAGCTCTTTTGCACATTACGCGCACGCACCAGCGGCTGAATCTCGCTCATACGTCCTCCTTTAAACGCGGGGCCGCGGCCAGCGCCGTGTCACTGCTGGCGCGTCGTTTGTTCATCACCACGGTACGTTTGCTGCCGCGCGCGTAGTAGCGCTCAATGGCTGACTGGCCGACGTTGAGGATCGAGGTAATCAGCAGATACCAGATCACCGCCACCATCAGCATCGGAATGATTTCAAAGGTACGGTTATAAACGGCCTGCACCGAATAGAGCAGATCGCCCATCGCGATGACGCTCACCAGCGATGTGGCTTTGATCATGCTAATCAGCTGGTTGCCGGTCGGGGGAATAATGGCGCGCATCGCCTGTGGAATGATGATACGCCGCAGCGCGCGGCTGCGGCTCATGCCAAACGCCTGAGTGGTTTCAACCTGACCGTGATCGACCGACAGCAGGCCGGCACGGATAATCTCCGCCATATAGGCAGCCTCGTTGAGCGCCAGACCGGCGATGGCGGCAGTCAGCGGCGTGATCAGATCGTTAGTATTCCAGCTGGCAAAGGTGATGTCCGTCCAAGGCACGGTGATCGAAAGCGTGGGAAACAGTGTCGACAGGTTGTACCAGAATATCAGCTGCACCAGCAGCGGCGTACCGCGAAAGAACCAGATGTAGAGCGCCGACACGCCGCTCAGCAGTTTATTCTCTGACAGCCGCCAGACCGCCAGCAGCAGCCCCAGCAGGGTGCCCAGCACCATCGACACCACCGTCAGCCCGAGCGTCACCTGCAGCCCTTTCAGCACCGAGCCTTCGGTAAACCACTGCAGCACCACGTGCCACTCAAAATTGGGATTGGTCGCCACCAGCCACAGACCATTCGCTGCCAGCGTCAGGACCACGATCCAGCTAACCCAGCGTCCATACGCGGGCGCGCTACGGGCAAAAGCGACGTCGCGCTGCGGCACGTCCCCCTGATCCGTGGGGCGCGCGTTGGGGCCGACGGCACTCATTTTGCCGTCTCCTGCGCCAGGTTACGTCCCGGCTGCGGCAGCATGTTGCCGTCCAGCTTCCACTTTTTCATGATGGCCGCGTAGGTGCCGTTGGCAAACAGTTCTTTGTAGGCATCCAGCACCACCTCACCCAGCGGCGAGCCTTTGGGAACGACCGTGCCCTGAAAGATATCGCCAAAGCCGTTTTTCTGCCCCTGACCAGACAGTTCAAGCTGCCCCTGCGCCTGCTCAATGAAATAGGTCAGCGGCGCCTGCGAGGAGAAGAAGGCATCCGAACGCTTCGAGCGCACCGCCAGTATCGACGAAGGCTGATCGGTAAAGGACTGCACTACGACTGCAGGTTTGCCCGCAGCCTCACAGGCGGCTGACTGTTTGCGGATCACCTGCTCCGCCGAACCGGCCGCCATCACCGCAATGCGCTTGCCGCAGGTATCTGCCAGACCGTTGATGTGCGCCGGATTGCCCTTCTGCACGCCAAACACCACAAACTCCTGCACGTAGTCGATGAAGTCCACCTTCTGCTGGCGATCCGGATAATCACCTATCGGCCCGATGGCCATCTGATAGCGTCCGGAATTAATGCCGGCCAGTACGCCGGACAGACCGCTCACCGTCGCGTGTTCAATTTTCACGCCCAACAGCTGGCCGAGCGCCACGGTAAGATCGGCCGAGGCGCCATCCATTGAGTGCGGCCCGTTAACGATCTCATACGGCGGAAAGGAGCCGTTGTTTACCGAGATCATTTTGCCAGCCTGCTTGATCTGCGCGGGCAGTCGATCGTGCAGCGCCTGATCCATTTTTTGCGTCGGAATGGCGTCCGCTGCCTGGGCGACGCTCGCCGTCAGGCCGGTCGCCAGCGCGATGGCGGTTAAAAGCATTTTCATCAGTCAGTTTCCCCCAGGCAGGTCAAAGTGATTGCAATTCCGGACGGGCAAAGCGGCGATTTTCCAGTACCGGCAGCACGCTGCGGGCGTAGGCGATGCGGGCCGGATCCAGTTCGGCAAACACCAGTGCGGCGCACTCCGGTGCCTTAGCAATCACCACGCCAAGCGGATCGATCACCAGACTGTTACCAATGTTGCGCGGCCCGCACTCGCCTACCGCCACCATGTAGCAGGTGTTTTCCAGCGCGCGCGCACTGGTCAGCAGTTCCCAGTGCATCTCCTTCAACGGTCCTTTTACCCAGGCGGAAGGCAGCACCAGCACGTCGGCACCGTCCAGCACCAGCCGGCGCGCCAGTTCGGGAAAACGCACGTCGTAGCAGGTCATCAGCCCGACTTTCATGCCAGCCACCTCAACCAGCGGCGGCACGGCATCACCCGGATTGACCCGCTGCGACTCCTGCATGGCGAAGGCATCGTACAGATGCAGCTTGACGTACTGCGCGATGATTTCGCCATTACGCACGGCAATCAGCACGTTGTGCGCTTTGTTATCCTGCGTCGGCACGTGCACGCTCATCATGGTGGTCAGCGCGTTACCTTTGCTGGTTTCCAGCAGCTGACTGACAAACGGCCCGTCCAGCGGCTGTGCGGCTTTTAACACCAGATCGGGATCGGCGATATCGCGCGCCAGCACGCCTTCCGGCAGCACCAGTAGATCGGCGCCCGCCGCCAGCGCATCCTGCATCAGACCGCGACAAATGGCAGTGTTCTCCTGCCATTCGCGGCTAACGGCGAACTGCCCCATGGCTACTTTCATCTTCACTCCCCTCTGGCCGCCGCCGGGAAAATCTCCTCCGGCGAGAGCAACGTTGTGGTTAAGCCCTGCTGAAACAGCTCACGGGCGAAGTCGGCAATCATCCTTTTGTTAGCGGTAAATCCGTTTTGATTCCAGTCGGCAGGCAATTCCTGCGCGGTGCGTCGCAAATCATCCAGCAGCCACGGCGTGGTATCCGCGTACTTCTCGCGTTTGCGCATCCACAGCTGATACGCGCGATCGATCACCTCGCTCAGCGCCTGCGGCAGCCACGGATGCGCCGCCGCCAGCGCCGGCTTCAGCGCCAGCAGATGAATACCGGGCACATAGCCGACGCGGTTGAAGTAGTCGCGCTCGGCACTGACGAAATCCGCCTGCAGCTGGCGCAGACCGGAATCTTTCATGAAAAAACCCTCAGGCATAAACGGCGTGAACACCGCATCCAGCTCGCCGGCTTTCAACAGTTCAATCAGCGGACGCTCGTCCGGCGCCGGTTCGATACGGCCCGGGCGACCAAATCCCGCCAGCCGGTCAACAACGGGATGATCAGCGGTCAGGCGTCCGGCAAACCAGAAGGCGTCGTTGATATCGACGCCCGCTTCGCGCAGCACGGTGCGCGTCCAGGTATTACCGGAGTCCTGCCAGCCGGTAACGCCGATTCTTTTGCCTTTCAGCTGGGCCGGCGTGGTGAGCGGGCTGGCGGTGGTGGTGATGATGCAGCGCTGGCGAAAGCCACGCATCAGAAAGTGCGGCAGGCCGAGCAGTGAATCGTCGCCGCGCGCCCGTGCCTGCGCATAGCGGCTGAACGACACCTCACCGCCTTCGTAGTGTTCACTGCTGGCCAGGTTATCCACCAGCGTGCCTACGCGGTCAATGACCAGCCTGAAGCCCTGTGGCTGAATATCGCCCAGCGCCAGCGGCGTGAAGTAATCCCAGTCGCGCACCGCCAGTCTGATAGTGATCATCGTTGTGCTTCTCCGTTTGTTCAGCCGCCACGCTGGCGCTGTGCATTTTTTCTGCAAATTGTGCTTGAATTTGAGTCTAAAACGCGAATACTAATCTGAACAATCATTTCTTTGTTACTGAACAAAGCTTTTTCTTATGACGCAAATTGTGGATGCAGAGTGGCTCAGCCAGCAGATTAACGACGCCTCGGTAAAAGGCATTACCCTCGCCGCGTCAACATTGATACGCGACGGACAGATTGCCGTAGGCATGCAGATGCCGGCGGTGCGCGATTTGGCGGAGCGGCTGGGCGTGAGTCCGGCCACGGTATCCGCGGCCTGGGCGCAGCTGAAAAAGCAGAAAGTGCTGGCGGGTAAAGGGCGAAGCGGAATCTGGGTGTGCGGCAACAGTGTGATGCCGCGACCGGTCCGCTTTGAGAAAATTGGCAACTATGGTGAAAACGTCAAAGCCGCGCTGGCGATGGCTGCGCCCGATCCGGCACTGCTGCCGGACCTGCGCCCGGCGATGCTGGCCGGGCTGGCGTCACCGCAGCTGAATAGCTATCAGCGTGAGGCGATTTCGCCACAGCTGCAGGCGGCCATTGCGCCGCGCTGGCCCTGTCCGGCGGAGGCGTGGCTGGCGACCGATGGCGGCTTTGATGCCATGAACCTGATAGTGCAGACGCTGCTGTCACCCGGCGATCGGGTAGTGATTGAAGATCCGACCGCGACGCGTCTGCTGGATATGCTCGACAACATCGGTGCCGAGATCCTGCCGCTGCCCGGTGATGAGCAGGGACCGCTGCCTGAGGTGATGGCGACACACTTACAGAAAGCGCCAGCGATGTTCATTTATCAGCCACGCACCCACTCAGCGACCGGCTACAGCGTCAGCCAGCAGCGCAGCGAAGCGCTGGCGCAGGTGCTGGCGCAGAGTGCCACCCTGATTGTCGAGGATGACGGCATCGGCGATTTGTCGCGCTGGCCGGTATGGAGTCTCGGCCGCCACTATCCGCAGCGCACGCTGCACGTGCACTCCTTTTCTAAAGCCTACGGCCCGGATTTGCGGCTGGCGGTAGTATCCGGCACGGCAGAACTGGTGAAACGGCTGCAGTCGTGGCGTAACTTCGGGGTCAGCTGGACCAGCCGTATTCTGCAGGATGCGGTGGCCTGGATGCTGAGCGATGCGCCCACCCAGCAGCGCATACAGCAGGCTAAAGCCACGTATGCCGCGCGCCGTCAGCAGTTGCTGGCCGCACTGGCGCGGCGCGGGCTGGTACAGGAAGATCGCGACGGCCTGAGCGTGATGCTGTCGGTGGCGTCAGAGCAGTATGCCATGATCACCCTCGCCGCCCGGGGTATCACCGTGCTGCCAGGCGAACGCTGCAGCATCAACAGCGGACAGTTCATTCGCGTCAGCATTGCGCGGCTGCCGGCCGATCAGCTCGACAGCATCGCCGATGCGTTAGTGATTGCCTGCGGACGCGAGCTTAATATCAGCCCAGATCTTTGATGTGATAGCGTGGCGATTCAACGTAGCCTTCTCGCGCATAAAACTGGTTGGCTTTCAGTCGCGAGGCGTGACAATGCACTTCCATGCGGTCGCAGCCGCGGGCGCGCGCCAGTTGCTCGGCGTGGTTCAGCAGTTGCTGGCCGCTGCCTTTACTGCGCTCGCCCTCGGCGATACAGAAATAGCTGATGCGCGCGAAATCGCCCGCTAATGCCAGCTGCGGAATGAAGTGCAGCGAAAGAAATCCCAGCACCTGGTTACCGTGTTCCGCCACCAGCAACGTCTCGTCGGGATGGGCGCACAATTGCGCCAGCCGATCGCTGATAAATTTTTCCGTGCCGCGATAACCCAGCTCGGTTAACAATGCACTCAGGGCAAAGCTGTCTTTGGCCTGTGCTTCACGTATGTTCATCCTGCCTCCTCCGTTCCCTGACTGCTGTTATATAGCGTTGCCGCTGAAAAATCTGCAAGTAAGCTTTGTTATGAGTATGTTACGGGAATTATCTGTGAGCGACGCCGCAGAATGTGCCTTGTCATGCCGCTGTCACGCTGGCTTAAGGCTGGCTTAATCTTGCTTTGCCATGCTGGCATAAATGAAGTTGCGAGGCATGGCACATGAAGAATCTGGTACCGCACTGTTTAAATGAATGGCTGGCGCTGTCGCTCAGTACGCTGGTGATTATCGCCTGGGCCATTAGCTGGTGGCAGGGCTGAAAAAAGCACAAAAAAAACCCGCCATCAGGCGGGTTTTTAAAATTCTGACTGTTAACTTACAGAGCGGTAACGTTAGCAGCAGATGGGCCTTTAGCGCCGTCGGTGATTTCAAACTCTACACGCTGACCTTCAGCCAGAGTTTTGAAGCCGTTGCTCTGGATAGCAGAGAAGTGTACGAATACATCTTTGCTGCCATCTTCTGGAGTAATGAAACCGAATCCTTTGGACTCATTAAACCACTTAACGTTACCTTTGATCTTGGACATCTATATTACCTTTACATGAAAAATGGACACTAAACTGTGTCGGCATCTAGTACAGCAATTGCAGTGACATTTGTCCAGCGCGAATTGATGAAAAAGTGATAAATATTGATTTTTTCCATGCCCTTCACACTTTCTGCGCATCTTCAGAGATTAAAACTGAAATCTTAACCAGGCAAAATAGACGTTGCCGTTGTTATAAGTACCTGGAATATAAGTCATTTGGAAGGTTGCCGGGCCATACCCTATCGAAGCCAGCGGCAATACCAGCGGAACCGGGATATATCGCCAGTTATCCCTGGCCGTCACGCCTGCGGTGTAACCGGCGCCCAGATGGAAATTCTGATCGTTTAGCGGTCGCCAGGTCGCTTCCCAGCCGTAGCCGGCGATGGGCTCCCACTTGTTAAAAGAGTCTTTGAACGCCATGGCATACAGGCCGTGCCAGTTGCCCTTTTCATCCCAGCGCGAAACGCCACCGCCCGCGCCCCACGGCCGCTCGTTGTACTTTTTGATGTGTTCATCATCGTAAGTAAAGCGGTTGTGCCAGGTGATAGCCGGGACGTAAAGATCGTAATTTTGCGGTTGTGTCCAGGTTTGCGCCACGTTATCGGAGAAGGTATTCCAGCCCGATTTAATCGCTTCGCCTGTGGTTGCCGCTGGTGTCGAAAAAGAGACCGATGAAGTCAAAATACAGCCGCAAAAGGCTGCAGAAATACGCCAGTTCACAACAATGCTTCCTGTTAAATCATCCTGTATCCGGCAGTCACCGCGTAGCGCCACATCGCGCCGCACCGTGCTGCCGTGGGTTAATGGCTGATGCCACGAGCGCGTACAGCGCGCGCGCCACGATGGCGCCAGTCGCACCCGGCTCTGCTGGCAATCAGCTGGTTAATTTTACCTCACTGCGCGAACGGAGTCGAAACGGCAAATAAACAAAACGCAGAGGGTAAAAGGTGCAGAAAATGCACCGCTCAGTTGATGATTACTTAGGGTGATTACTTAATATTCAGCAACTTATCCGTAGAAATTGATTTCATGAATAAATTAATAAAATTTATCAATTGAACTCACCCGATGATTGAGATAAATCTCATCACTCCAGGACGGAGAGAGGAGGAACTGAGATGACAATTCGTTGCAGCCGCTGCGGTTGCGCCAAATTTTTTTATACAGTACCCGGCAAGGAAAAGGTCGACGATCCCGATCATCACGGCGCCTGTTGCGCCGCGTGCGGCAAGCCGATCAGCCTGCGCGATGTGATCCCGCTGTCATCCCTGCAACCGGCTTCTGCCGCCCGTCACGTTGAATAATGTTTTCAGGCACCCGCCGGGTGCCTGAACGCGTCAGAAAATCAGTTTAAACACGCCAGTAATCGTCAGTAACCCGACAATAAAGATGATGGCAATAATCCACAGTATTATTTTCATAGTTCGCTCCTTCAGGATGAAAAATAACGCATCGTGCATTCAGTATAGATGATTATTCCGGCTTCGCTGGACGCTGAGAGCGCGATCCCAGTCACTTGCCTCAGAGACTGTTGCCTGCTCTTTTTTTCTGCGAGCCCGGTCGCAGCTTATCGCTTAAGTTGCTATCCCGCCGCACGCGTAGCGCGCTGATTGTCTAAAATTACAGCGCCTGTAGCAGGCCTCAATTGTTCGCTATGTCTACGTAACAAGGAGATAATATGAGCACGATTAATACCAGCATGGGTCGTTACAGCCTCAAGGCAAAGGATTATGGCAGTCACATTCGTGGCAGCATTGCGATTAATGACGAAGGCGGTACGCAGCTCACCCTGCAAGAGTTTGATGAGCATTATCTTGACGATGTCGTCAACAACGTTATTTATCCAATCACGGGTGGGAACCGTGAAATTGCACGCGCACTGCGTGAACAGATGGTTAAAGCCGGCTTCGAACAGCCGCACTGAGTTTGTTGGGCCACGTGTTGTGGCCCTTTATCAGCCCTTACTTGCGGTTATTATCCATTTCAGCGCAGGATGCTCTCTCCCCCCATAAGGAGATTAACCGCGTGACTGAACTGCATCGTGTTTCCCCTTCCCGCTTACATCAGTTTGTTCAGGCTATCTGGCTGCATGCCGGTAGCAGTGCCGAAGAAGCGCGCCTGGTGGCTGACCATCTTGTTGCTGCTAACCTCGCGGGCCATGATTCCCACGGCGTCGGTATGATACCGAGCTACATGGCCTCGCTGACGCAGGGCTTTCTCCAGCTCAATCAGCACGTCAGCATCGAAAAAGACGCTGGCGCGGTCCTCACCCTTAATGGCCAGAAAGGCTTTGGCCAGGTGGCCGCGTACGAGGCCATGCAGCACGGCATTGAGCGGGCGAACAGGTTTGGCCTCGCGGCGGTCGGCCTGCATCATTCGCACCACATTGGCCGTATCGGACACTGGGCGGAGCAGTGTGCCGCAGCGGGCTTTATCTCCTTTCACTTCGTTAATGTGATGGGCGATCCGATGGTGGCGCCGTTTAACGGCAGCGATCGCCGCTTCGGCACCAATCCGTTCTGCGCGGTGTTTCCGCGTCGCGACGGCGAACCGCTGCTGCTGGACTTTGCCACCAGCGGCATCGCCTTTGGTAAAACGCGTGTGGCGTATAACAAAGGTCAGCTGGTCGCGCCGGGCTATTTGCTTGATGCGCAGGGCCAGCCGACCACCGATCCGGGCGTGATGCATCAGTCGCCGTATGGCGCGCTGACCGCCTTCGGCCTGCATAAAGGCTATGCGCTGGCGACGATGTGCGAAATCCTTGGCGGCGCGCTGTCCGGCGGTCGCACTACGCATGACGCCACGCTGCTTTCCGGCACTGACGCCATCTTCAACGGCATGACCACCATTATCCTGAACCCTGACGCGTTTGACGCACCGGCGATGCAGCAGGAAGCCGAAGAGTTTCTCGCGTGGGTCAGGCGTTCACCGCAAAGTGGTGAGGCAGAGATTCTGGTGCCAGGCGAATGGGAAACGCGCAACCGGGCAGCACGTGAACGCGAGGGCATTCCGCTGGACAGCAACAGCTGGCAGCAGATTTGCGCAGCGGCACGCCAGGCTGGCATGCCGGAGGACGAACTGGCGGCCTTCCGCGCCTTAGCGCAGTAAGCCGCCGGGGCTGAGGCGCGGTGCCTCAGCCGGTTACAGCGCAGCGGACAGCAGCAAACAGCCCAGCAGACCGCACACCGAGATGATGGTTTCCAGCGCCGACCACGAGCGAATAGTTTCACCGATGGTCAGGTTGAAGTACTCCTTGAACAGCCAGAAACCCGGATCGTTGACGTGCGAGAAGATGACACTGCCGGAACCGACGGCAATGACCATCAGCTCCGGGCTGGCGCCGCTGGTGGCAATCAGCGGTGCCACAATGCCGCCGGCGGTAATCGCCGCGACGGTGGCTGACCCCAGCGCAATACGTAGCACCGCTGCAATTGACCACGCCATAAAGATTGGCGAGACGTTGGTTTCGTGCATCATGCCGGCGATGTATTTATCCACGCCGCTGTCCACCAGCACCTGTTTGAAGGCGCCACCGCCGCCGATGATCAACAGCATCATGGCGATGATTTTGATCGAGTCAGTGATGGTGCCCATCACCTCATCCATGCTGCGGCCACGGTTAAGGCCAAAGGTGAAGATGGCAATCAGCACCGCAATCAGCGTCGCCATGATTGGATCGCCAAAAAATTCCGCGTACGGCAGCAGCACATGACCTTTCGGCAGCAGCATTTCTGCCACGGCACGCAGCGCCATCAGGATCACTGGCACCAGCGCCGTCCACACGCTAACACCAAAGCCTGGCATCTCCGCTTCACTGAAAGTTTTCGGGTTCCACAGCCCTTCCGGAATCGGCTTATCAATGCCTTTCAGAAAACGCGCATACACCGGCCCGGCCAGAATCACCGTCGGAATACCCAGCAGCGTACCGTACAGCAGGGTTTTCCCCATGTCGGCATTAAATAACGTGGCGATCGCGGTCGGGCCCGGATGCGGTGGCAGAAAGCCGTGCGTGACGGATAAGGCGGCCGCCATCGGCACGCCGACATACAGCAGCGGCACGCGCGCCGATGCGGCAATGCTGAACACCAGTGGCAGCATCAGCACGAACCCGACTTCATAAAACAGCGCAAAGCCCACGGTGAAGCCGGTGAGCACCAGCGCCCACTGAATGTGCTTCTGGCCGAATTTTTCGATCAGCGTGGTGGCGATACGCTGCGCACCGCCGCAGTCGGCCAGCAGTTTCCCCAGCATCGCGCCAAAGCCCATGATCAGCGCCAGGCTGCCCAGGGTACCGCCGACGCCGGTTTTGATCGATCCAATCACTTTATTGACCGGCATGCCCTGCATCATGCCCACCGCCAGTGCCACCAGAATCAGCGCGATGAAGCCGTTAAGTTTGAAGCGAATCATCAGCAGCAGCAGTAACGCCACGCCAATTGCCACATAGAGTAATGGCATAATTTTTCTCCACTTTTGCGCTCGGCGTATTACCGGCAGCGGTTTGTTGTAATGGGACAAAGGGGTTATCAGTGCCAGATGTTTCAGAATGCGACATCCTGTTACCGGTATCATGTTAAGGGTAACATTGACGGGAAAGCACCTGGTGCAGCGGGTGAATTTCTGTTTTGCGAAGGTGATCAACTTTTTGTCGGAGGGTTATCAGAATGTTTGCCCCGGCAGCGGCGTGGCTTTTGGTTACACTAGCTGTTTTATGCCAACCGATAAGGATCTGCAGGTGAGTGAGAATCTGATTGAGCTGTACAGTAATCAACAAACCCTGTTTGGCCGTGGCAGCATCGACCGCCTGGTCCCGCTGCTGGCGGCGAATCCGCAGCCCACGCTGCTGTTCTGCGGCCGCTCATTTCTCAATAGTCCGGCGTGGGCACGTCTGGGCGCGACGCTGAACGATCACATTCTGGGCTATGAAATTGTCAGCCATGAAGCCTCGCCAGACGAGATCGATGGCTGGGTGACGCGCTGGCGTGGCCACGTCGATCGCGTTGTTGCCATCGGCGGCGGCAGCGTGCTGGATGCGGCCAAAGCCTTTGGCGCCATGATGCAGCATCCGCTGAATATCGCGCGCTACCTCGAAAAAATTGGCGATACGCCGGTACAGGCGGTCACGCTGCCGCTGATCGCCATTCCTACCACCGCCGGCACCGGCAGCGAAGTCACGCAGAATGCGGTGGTGACCGATCAGCAGCACATTAAGGTGAAGGCCTCGCTGCGCCATCCGGTATTTGTGCCGCAGGTGGCGATTCTCGATCCCGATCTGCTCAAAGGAGCGCCGGATCGCGTGCTGGCTACCTGCGCCATTGATGCCTTTACCCACCTGTTCGAGGCTTATCTGTCACGCAAGGGCAACCTGTTCAGTCAGCAAAACGCGCTCAACGGGATGCAACTGTTCATGCAGGCGTGGCCGTACCTCAATCAGGACGACAGCCGCGGCGATGCGGCACGTGAAGCGATGATGATGGCATCATGGCTCGGCGGCATCAGCCTGAGCAGCGCGGGTTTGGGGGTGATCCACGGTATTGCCGGCGAGTTGGGGGCGATTAAACCGTTCCATCACGGCGAAGTCTGCGGTCGTCTGCTGTTCCCGTTCCTTGATGTACTGGCGGAGAGTGCGCACCCCGAACAGCAGCGGCTGATGGCGGCGCTGGCTGAACGCCTGCTGCCCGATGAAACGGCACCGCCGGCGCTGGCGCTGAAAGCCTGGCTGCAGCAGCAGGCTATCGTGCCGTTCTGGCTGGAAGGACCAACCCTTGCTGCGGAAGAGGTCGACTGGATTGTGGCGCGCGCCAACAGCAAAAACGGCTGGGTCAATTATGATCCCGCCACGCTCACAGAGATGATTACCGCCGCGTGGCGCGTCGTCTGAGCCTTTCGGGCAGCGCAGGCTGCCCGTTGCTTATTCAGCCAGCAAACGGCCCTTCCCCCGCCAGCATCTGCTCAATCACCTGCAGTACGCCTTCCTGGTTATTGGACGGTGCGCCGTAGCGCGCAGCGTCTTTGACCCGCTGCGGCGCATTCTGCATGGCAAAGCTGAAGCGCGACTGCACCAGCATCTCCAGATCGTTGCCGCCGTCGCCAAACGCCAGCACCTCATCGCTGCTGATGTCCCAGCGCTGCTGCAGCAGGCGCAGCCCGTTGGCTTTGTGCAAGCCGGGCACAATCAAATCCACCGAGCCGTGCCCGCTCGAGGTCGCCGCCGCCGCGCCCTGATGCAGACGCTCAATATCAGCCATCAGAATATCGACATAATCATCGGACAGATTCAGCGCAAACTTGAACAGCCGGTCATCGCCCACGTCAGCGAGGCTATCGATCGCCTTGAGGCGATGGCAGTAGTGACGCATTTTGACCAGCCACTGCTCATCCATGGTGTTGAAGTGATAAGCGCTGTTGCGGCCGCAGAGGATGTATTTCAGGTTGGGATAGTTACCGCGCTGCAGGGTATCGAGCACGGCATTGACATCCTCACGGGAGAACGCGCCGCAGAACAGCTCCTCATCCCTGTCGAGGATCCACGCGCCATTTTCGGCGACAAAGGCGATCTCACTGGCGATGTCGGGAAAGAAGGATTTGAGCTGGTAATACTGATTACCGCTGGCGACCACAAATTTGATGCCGCGCCGCGTCATCTCCTGATAGCAGGCCTGAAAACGTGCCCGGTTGTACTGTTTTTTATCGTCGAGAAAGGTGCCGTCCATATCCACCGCCACCATTTTTACCATGGTCATCATGACTCCTTAACGCGTTGAAAGGAAAAACGGGTTGTCCAGAGAATAACCTGGTGAGCGGTGAAAGCGGAGAGAAACACGGATGGCCGTCGCCATCCGTGCGGCAGGATTAATTAAATGCGTTATTCAGCAAAATGGCGGTGATAATGCCGGTCGCGGCCGCCACTAACACATAATTTCCGTCGATAAAGGCCCAGTGCTCGCCGCGCGGCGGCTCATACAGACCGCGTGCCCGCCAGTCATCGACGCGATAGTGTGGACCGCGAAACTCCGGCGGTGCCGGATAACCACGGCGAAAATCATGACCGCGCCAGGCAAAGCGATCGCCGCCACGATGTCCCTCCGGCATACGGTGGTCAGCATAGTGATCGTGACGATCCGGGCCCGGTCCGCGATCGTGGCCAAAGTCACGACGGTCATGATGATCGGGACCCGGGCCGCGATCCTGATGGCGGTCGCCGCCGTGCGGGTCCCAGCGATGGTCACCGGGACCGTCGGCCCAGGAGACGCTGGAAAACAGTGTGCTGCATGCAATAAATGACGCAATAATCGTAAGTGTTGTTTTTTTCATGGTGTTACCTCCAGGGATAACGGCAGTCTGCGCGCCGTTGAGGCTTACTATTACCTAAACAAAGCTAAAACAGCATTTCCAAAACTCTTAAAAATCGGTGACTTACAATACATTACGCCAGGTTAGCGCTTTCTTAACGATTGTGGAGACTTTATGGTGGCGTGGCACGATAAGGCTGGCAGGGAAATAAGCAGTTAATTCAGCGGGAATAAAGAAAACCCGATCGCGGGGATCGGGCGGACAATGCTATTTCCATAAAAAGCATAAAGCGGGGAAACCCTGCTAAAAAGAGGGTAAAACTGAAGCACACAACGCCACATCACTAGCATTGCCCGGAAAGAATAACATTCATCAGGGAAAAATACTTTCAGAAAACTTCTATTTTCAGAAAAAACCGTAAAAAACTTCATGACAGCAAAAATAACCATCAAACATAAATAACGCGAAAGGAAATAAGGTCCGTGCTCTGACCAGCTGTCGCTAGGAAATATAGTCAGCCCGTATAAAACATCACCACAAAATCATAATAAATTGAATTTAAACGATAAAAATCAATCCATACCATTTTTTAGTTATGCCGCTATTTAAGCCGACCGGCAAACTAGCTGGCCGGCACATTTCATTGATAACGAGAGCCCTATTGCTGTCCTGGCAATTAATCGATGTGCGTGATTAATATAACGCTAATTTTTCACTGCACTGAAGCGTAAGGTTAAATAACCAGCAAGCGGGCGCACAATAATTATGCGCCGGCTATTAATCCAATTGCGCTGGCGAATTTAGCGGGGTGGCGCAGAAACAGGATATCGCTGAGTTGCAGCCGGATGGCGCAGCAGCGCCTGCGCCGGACGTATCGGCCGCCGTACCAGCTCACCCGCACAGTTCGGGCAGTGCTGCGCCAGCACGCCTTCCGCGCAGTCAACACAAAATGTGCACTCAAACGAGCAGATGCGCGCATCAGGCGAGGCCGGCGGCAGATCTTTATCGCAGCATTCACAGTTAGGACGTAATTCCAGCATGGCACTCTCCTGTCAGGGGTCAGGGCTATCATCGCCGCCGCCGCCCTTGCGCGCCAGCCTGTGAGCGGACATCGCGCGGACAGATCGGGACAGCTTTTCATCCTGCACGCCTTGCCTTGCGCGCTAAAAACATTACATTCCGCAAAAGCCGTTCTATAGTTCATTCGCTACGTTTATCTGCGAGGCTTTTGCATGCGTGTTAAAGGGTTAAATATCGGTTTCTTTATAGTGATTCTGGCGATTGTCACGATCGCCTTTTTTGATGTGCTGGCGCCCTATTTCTCCGCCATTTTGTGGGCGGCGATTCTGGCGGTGATCTTTGCGCCACTGAAATCACTGCTGCGGCGTAAAATGGGCGACCGCAACGGGCTGGCCTCTTTTGTGACCTTACTGATTATCTGCCTAATCGTGTTTACGCCGCTGGCAATCATCACCTCGTCGCTGGTGGTTGAGATCAATACGGTGTACACCAAGCTGCAAACCAATTCCGCGCAGTTCCCGACGGTGTTTGCCTCGCTGCTGCAGCATCTGCCGGAGTGGGCACAAACCTGGCTGGCGGATCACGATCTGAACAATGCCGCACAGATTCAGCAAAAACTCTCCGGCTTTGCGCTGAAGGGCGGACAATATATGGCGGGCAGCGTATTCCTGATCGGTAAAGGGACCTTCACCTTCACCGTGGGCTTTGGCGTGATGCTTTATCTGCTGTTTTTCCTGTTGAAAGACGGCGCCTGGCTGGTCGGGCTGATTCTCGAAGCGCTGCCGCTCTCCACCTATGTTAAGCACCATCTGCTGATGAAATTTGCCGCCGTATCGCGCGCGACGGTCAAGGGCACGGTGGTGGTGGCCGTGGTTCAGGGGGTGCTTGGTGGCTTTGCCTTCTGGATCACCGACATCGACGGCAGCCTGCTGTGGGGTGCGCTGATGGCGTTCCTGTCGCTGATCCCGGCAGTCGGCTCGGCTATCGTCTGGGTGCCAGCGGCCATCTTCTTCTTCGCCACCGGTGCGCTGTGGAAAGGCCTGTTCCTGGTGGGCTTCTTCGTTATCGTGGTCGGGCTGGTGGACAATATCCTGCGTCCGCTGCTGGTCGGCAAAGATACCAAAATGCCGGATTACCTGATCCTGATTGCCACGCTGGGCGGCATGGAAGTGTACGGCATCAACGGCTTCGTGATTGGCCCCTTGATCGCTGCCCTGTTCATCGCCTGCTGGAATCTGCTCTCCGGCCGCGACAACCGGGAAAACGTCGAAGAGATCGACGAAGAGTTTATCGAAGAGGGTAAAACCCGCGAGTAGCGATAAGCAGCGGTACAACAGCTAAAGACCTGCTGACGGGCCACTATCGCTCACTGGCAGGCTCATCCGAAGCGGCGCTTTAAAGCGCCGCTTGTCTTTTCAGCGCAGCCGCTGTGCAGCGCTCAGCCCGGACGTTTCACAATTTAACCCATGCTGCTAAGGTGTCAGAGGACAATCGCGACAATCTGGAGCGTATAATGCTTACAACAATAATTTACCGCAGCCACATCTCTGAAGATGTTCCCGTCAATATCCTGCCGGAGATGGTGGCAAAAGCGAGTCTGCTCAATGCAGAGCATCATGTTACCGGCATCCTGCTGTTTAACGGCACGCACTTTTTTCAAATCCTGGAAGGGCCGGAGCACGGCGTTCTGGCAATCTATGCCCGCATCTGTGCCGACCGGCGCCATCACAATGTGGTCGAGCTGATGCGCGACTACTCGCCTTCGCGGCGTTTCGGTAATGCCGGCATGGAGCTGTTCGATTTGCGTAATCACCACAGCGGCAGTGTGCTGCAGGCGGTGCTTGATCGCGGCACGTCGAAATATCAGCTGACCTATGACGATCGCGGGCTACAGTTCCTCAGAACCTTTGTCGAAGCGCGTGAAAAAGAGAACTACTTTGAAGTGCCGCCAGCTGATTGCTGGGAGTTCATCCCCGCGGAAGGGCAATCTCCCGCGCCGGCCAGTGGCGTCACTTTCCGCCCTGTGGTTGATCCCCTCGGCCGTGAAGTGACGGCCATTGAGGCGATTCCGCACGCGCAACCCGCCGGATTAAAGGAACATGAGCGTTACACTCATGACCTCAACGTGGTGACAGACGCACTGCATAAAGCCGGCCAGGCCTGTCCCGATGGCATGACGCTGTATATCAGTATCCTGCCGATGACGCTGGTTTATCTTCCCGATGCGGTAAGTCAGCTGGTCAGCGCCATCGCGCAGGCGGAGCTGGTGCCGCAGCAAATCATTCTTGGCGTGAGCGAAACGGAAGTCATCTCCCGGCTCGAAGACTTTTCCACGGCGGTCAGACAGCTGAAAGAAGCAGGCATCAGCCTTTCAATTGATAACTTCGGCGACGGCTCGGCCGGTCTCTCTTTACTGGCGCACGTCCAGCCTGACCGGGTACGTATCGGCGCAAATATTGTACGTGATATTCATCGTAGCGGCCCGAAGCAGGCGGTGATGCAGGCGGTCATCCGCTGTTGTTCGGCGCTGGAAATCAACGTCATTGCGGCCGGCATTGAGCGTCCCGAAGAGTGGATGTGGCTGGAGGCGGCCGGGATCATCGATTTCCAGGGCAGCCTGTTTACGCCTGAGGGCGGCGCCGTGGCATGGCCTGAGAGCCGCGAGGCGATCTGAAAGCGGTTAAGCCTGACGACGCAGAACCTCTGAAGAGATAAAACGTCAGGCTCACAGGAGAAGACAATGCTGAGCGATGCCCGACTGCAGTTTATATCCAGCCATCCGGAGGAGAACGAACCGGAGGCGGTCTCCATGGCGCGCGAGTTACTTCGGTACCGCAGTGCGCTGGCGCAGCCATGGGCTGTGGTGGAGGGGCTGGGTGTGAAGTACGTGGAGGACGGTAACGGGGCGATGATCTGGCCGGCGCGTTACTGCGAACGCGGCGACACCTTACTTTATCGTCTGGATCAGGCGGCTTCAGAGGTCAGCGGGCGCGCTGAAGCCGCGGAACCCGTCAGAAAGTAGCGCCGTGATAGCCGGCGCGAACGCAAATGTCATCCTCTTTGCAACGCCGGCAACTCAATATGCTGATCATTGCGCCGATAACCCGCGTCCGGCATCTTTTAGCGGAGTTTGATGTGCTCAATGTGTCCGGGTGAGATTCCTGTGGTAAGCTCATTGCCCTAACCGCAGCCGGACAGACTGATGAAAAACAATTTTGACGATAAAATGGCGGATATCATCATCGGAGAAGCCGTAACGGCGTTACTCGATGATAACGTCGCCATAAGCTGGGCGGCCCTCAACGACAGGCTGCAGGCGATGCTTGACCGCGAAACAGACAGTGACCGCATTCGTGCTGTGCTGCGTGTCATTGAGGACGTCAGACGGGAAATGGAGATGAGCGCGGTGAAGAAAGAGGCGTTCACTGCCGGGCATTTTTCTTTTTCCGGCAAGCTGCACTGATCGCTGCCTGACAATCTGCCGCGCCTGACGCTGTGGTTTCTGCTATACTGTATGCTTATCCACCAACGGATGGAGGTCATTTGAGCGATGACACTACCGCCGAAGATATCTACGCCGTTATTGGAACGGTTGTGGCGCGCCTTCTTAAGCCGGACCAGCACCTGACACTTCAGGACATTACCCATGCACTGCATCATCTTGGCGAAACGGCAAGCGAAGATGAATTGCGGCAGGCCTGTTTAAACGCCATCAGTATGCTTGTGAAGCAGATGCACTAAGCTTAATCTACTGCTCCGGCTTACTAACCTTTTCAGAACCCTTCATCATCCGGCGTTCTGCCGACCACGATTTCAAGTACGTTGCGCAGTACATCCAGTTTGACAATATCGGTGGTCATCTCAAGCTCTGAGATGAGATACAGGATGATGGTTTTGCTCGTCACTTTTTGGCCATGGATGACGATGTCGCGAATCACGGCATCCAGTGCCGCGGCTTCGGCCGCATAGCGCTCACCGCCGCTGCGAAAATGGTGAATAAGGGCCGCTTCAGCGCTGAATGAGTGTTCATTGGTTTGCATGTGTCGTTATCCGTAAACCGGGCGCTGCTGACAGCCCGGTGGTCGCCAAAAAAATCGGCCATCCTGAGATGGCCGTGTTATGCCGGGCGTCCTGCCACACTCCGGTTAATCACGAGATCGTATCGTCCCTGTCATTAATGCTTTTTACCAGCCCTGGGTTGTGACATCCCGCCCAGAGCAGCCATCGGCTTTTCACGAATTTCCCGGGCTGCTGACTGCATCTGCAGTTCCCTGATGGCGATCCTGATCGCTTCCAGACGGTCGGGATTAAATTCCTCTGCGGCCATTGACCGGAGCCGGGCTGAAACGGTCGCCACATTGATTCGTTCATTATTATCGAGCAGCCTGACCACCGCCTCGCCCAGAACGATTTCGGTTAAACGTTCAATTTGACTTCTCTGCATGCCCACCCCCTGCGGGACTGTGCCCTTTCGGACAAGTGGCTGACCCTTCCCGGGTCATAAAGCGCATGCTGCAGGTACCACCGATTATCCCTTTTCGTATCAGCGTTCAAACAGCATGCCAATCAGCGTCTGGTAATGACGCTCTTCTTCATAATTTGCCGCGACCTCAAGGCGTCTCAGCAGTTTGGTGCAGATCGCCTTACGGTTGAGGTTTTTTCCTGCGCGCAGGATCTCAACGACAATCTGCCCCAGCGTTTCCTGCTGAGTAGGTGCTGTCGCTCTGCTGAAATAGCGGGCAATCTCACTGGCGCTGTCTGGAAATTTTGCAACATTCTGACGCATGATGAACCCCTCGAATGGTTAAAATACCGTCGCTTCTCTCTGTGCGTAAACTTATACAAAGAAATAAAACTTGTACAGCAATACTGTTTCTTTATTAGCTACGTTCTTGTGCAAAAAATGCTAACACCTTAATCTCAGGGGCTTACGTACTGAAATAATCGGCGTAAGGGTTGGGTTCAGCGGCAGGAAAAACGGTATCGGTTTGGACAACCCGCTGATTTCCTGACACGGGGAGAGGATTGTTGCTGTACAGACGATATCGTATCGGTTACTTTGCGCCCTACAAGATGATCGTGTGCTGCAGGTGGACAAATGAGAAACAACGGGCTGCCGCCTTGTCACAATACCGGACTAGCCGGTTACTTCAGTCAGGTCACCGATCCCCGCCAGATTGCGCTACTGGGACGCATCACCGTTGAAATTTTGCGTCAGGAACGTCGGCTGACGCGCACCGCGATCTGTCTCAAGCTTATCGGGCACATCAATGACACGGACGATGACGTCGAAGCGGAACAGGCACGTTCCCTGCTGGCGATGCTGTTTGGTCGCTGATCGTTTGATTCATCCGCTCACCTTCAGCGCGTTGCACATCCGTCGCTAAAGCCCGCATCCGTTGCCACATGCCGCGTTGCCGAAAATCGTTAATACGAGGTTTGATGGTGGTGAAGACGTCATCCCTGACAGTTTTCTCCGGCCGGTACACGCTAACGCGCGTCCGATGAGGTCATCTACGTTGTCGTCTTCCGGCCAGAGCCGGACTACGTCTTATGGCGTCAGTTCTTCTCGTCGTTCAGGCCTGCAAGCGTCTGCAGGTACGGCACATGGATCGCGGCCTGCTCAGCCTCATCAAAGCTTCTGAGCCAGCCGATCGCCTGTGAAATCGCGGACAGGCGTGTGTCGCTGCCGCCAGCGCGTTTCATGTGTCTGAGCTCGTCGATAAGCGTATTAACGCTGATCTTCTTTTTGCCCAAAGCCAGGCTCAGTGCCGCTTCGCCAATAATGACGTGCCCTTTCCCGTCGTGTTGAATAGACAAATTTACTTCCTCCATTTCACGTTGATGAGAACCTCACGTCACACTGTAGACCCTATTGAGCGAACCGGTGCAGGCAAGTTCTGAAATGAAGCCTGTAACAGGAAATATTTAACAGAGTATGGCAATAATGCCGCGGCGAGTGCCGCGACAAAGGTTTCTGTCGGCAGGCGCTGGCGCAACCTGCCTCAGCACGACGACGATTCAGCCTGATGACGCGGCTTGATTCGCAGGTTCACCAAAATGCTCGCGCATGTGGGATTCAATTTCTTCCAGTGATTTCCCCCGGGTTTCCGGTAACATCACGGCAATAAACACCAGGGAAGCCACATTGATTGCGGCAAAGATAAAGAACGCCTTATTACCCACCAGCGACAGCAAAGGCGGAAACGCCAGCGCCACCACGGCGTTGCATATCCACTGAAACGCTACCGCTGAACCGGTTAATACCCCGCGAACTTTCATCGGAAACAACTCCGACATCAGCAGCCAGTAAACCGGGGAAATGCACATCTGCATAAAGAACAGGAACACCAGAATACACGCCAGCGCCAGCAGGCTTTGCGTCAGGCTTTGTGGCATGAGAACCAGCACCGCGCCCAGCGCCAGCTGCATCGCAATCACCACCGCCAGCCCGGTCATCAGCATCGGGCGCCGGCCGAAATGGCTGATGGCTTTAATGCCGGCAAAGGTGGCCAGTACCGATACCACCCCGTTGCCGATGGTGGCCGCAATCGAAGCACTGGTGCCCAGCCCGGTACTTTTCAGAATGACCGGCGTGTAATACATGAAGGCGTTGACGCCGGTAAACTGCGCGACAATGCCCATGCCACAGCCCAGCAGCAGCAGACGCACAATCCATTTCTCTTTTAACAGTTCGCGCGCAGGTGGCCCCTGACGGGCTTCGCGGGCATTCTGCCGCATCTCTGCCATCTCTTTTTTAATCTCGCGCGGATTTTCCCGCAGTTTGCGCAGGATACGCAGCGCCTCATTAAAGCGCCCTTCCGCCACCATCCAGTGCGGTGAGGCCGGGACAAAAAAGGTGCCAATAAACAGCAGAATGCCGGGGATCATCGCCAGCGACAGCATATAGCGCCACATGCCCGGATCGTGCAGTAACAAACTCATGGCGGCGCTGACGACATAAGCCAGCAGTTGCCCTGACACAATCATCAGTTCGTTGCGGCTGACCAGCGGTGCCCGGCGCTTTGGACCGGCAATTTCAGCGATAAAGACCGGAACCGTTGACGATCCGCCGCCCACCGCGAAACCCAGAATAAAGCGCATCACCACCATGATTTCCAGATTTGGCGCAACCGTGGTGCCTAACGCCCCGGCAATGAACAACAGGGCAAGGCTGCGTAACGTGATACGGCGACCAAAGCGGTCCGAGACATAACCGCTGATGAACGCGCCGAGCGCGGAGCCAAAGGTGAGCGCAGAGGTCACCAGCCCTTCGGTAAATGGCGTGAGATCGAGACCGCCCTGCGCGGCGGGCAGCGTCATGTAGGGCAGTGCGCCGGAAATAATGCCGGTGTCGTAGCCAAACGCCAGCGCGCCCATCGTGGCGACTAACACCACAAAAAACAGGCGCTGCTGAACAGTAAATGTCAGGCTGCCGCTATCATCGGATTGAGACTGCGAAGGATTTTGCTTGCTATCGTCCATGGGTGATTCAAGACCTGGTCAATGACGGGATAAAAAGGAGGTTTGAGTATAGTCAGAAACGAGAAAGTGTGAGGCCGGTCACGATTTTTACCGGATGGCGACTGATTAAAATTCCGCACCGCCCTGACTGCACAGCGCATGTTTGCGCCGCAGCCGCGCGCTCGCACTGCGCTCAAATCCTGGCTGGCCTGCTGCAATCCCGCCCCCGACAGGGGGAAAATTTTCTGCTAAGGTACGCTGGCTGGTTAATGAGAAACACGCTAAGGCGTAACGCAGAAAGGCAGGTCCGGCGACAGGTTGCTGAATTAACGTTCAGGACAACGGTGTCTTTTAAGGTTGAACGTGAAAAAAGAAACGGTTAAGAAAAATATCATTCTCGCGGCGCTGCAGCTGTTTCGGGAGCGCGGCTTCAACAATGTTTCAACCCGCGATCTGACCAATACGCTGGGCATATCCCGCAGCCACATCTACCACTATTTCAAAAACTGGGATGCGCTGAGGCTGGACTCGATTGCTTTCATGCTGGATGAGGACGTTGCCGCTTTCTCTGTAGAGAGTGAAAAGAGGGATGATTCACAGCATGACGCCTTTTTTCGTGCGCTGGTGGATTATCTCCTGCCAGACGGGCCGGCTTCTCACTGGTTGATCTACCTCGAGTTGTGGCCGCTGGCGGCAAGGGATACGCAATTTGAGCTGCTGCTGCTCTCCAGCACGCAGACTTGGACGGCGATCATCCGTCAGGGCTTATCAGGCCAGGCATTTAGCCACCTCAGCGAAGCAGGTAAAGACGAGGTGGCGCGTAATCTTCACGCCCTGATTGACGGTTACTCAAGCGCGCTTATTCTTAACTACTCTGCGGATAAGCGGACACATTTTTTTCTTGAGATAATGGCCGCCTTGCAGAAACTTTGTCGCTAGCGGGGATTTTTCCACATAGCCGCTTACCTCCCGGGCTTTAAATCATTAATCAGTCTGGCCATCTTGCTGCCGGCTGAGGTGTAGGCCGGATTGTTTTTCTCCGGCGCCATCCAGCTTTCATCCGCTTCCGGATGCGGTCCGCTCAGGAGCACCGTGCCTTTACCGTAAGTATATTTCGCCAGCGCGATATCACCGTTGGCATAGCGCGCCAGAGCGACGAAGCCGTGCGCGTCTTCGGCATTCAGGTAAGGACCATCCTGATAATAAAATTTTTCGGTTTTCCCCTGCCAGACAACATCGACAACGTAATTGCCTTCGTCGGGTATGTTAGTCCCCTTGCGCATGACTTCAGAGTCCAGCGATGAGGGGATCAGCCCCAGCCAGTTTTCATCGGCCAGATACGCGCCCATGCACAATCCGAGAAAGCTTTTTCCATTGCGGACAAATTTGCGTATGGCCTCAGCCCCTTCGTCGCCCAGCGCAGCAAAGGCGCCGGGGATGTCCTGCCCTCCTCCGGGCTGGATGTACACATCAAAACTGGCGAGGTTATCCTCCGTGACCTTTATTTTTTCCTGCTCTCCGACATAAGCGATGTCCAGCGGCAGACCGCTCTGTTCCAGCGCTTTACGGACCATTTCGGAGCAGCCCGGACAGCCGGCACCGCCGCGATAGATAGCGACATGGGTGACGGCAGCACTGGCCATATTCGCGGTGGCTAACCCGCCGGCAAGCAGAATGGCAGCATACGTCAGAAGGTTCTTCATCAAATAACGCCAGAAACGGGAGGAGGCTCTCAGTAACATTGTTTTCACCATCAGCGGCAGGACCAGGCTCAAAATTAGAGCGACCGCTCAATTTAGGGCCAGCACGAAGAGGCTGTCAACAGCCTGACAGCGCGAAAAATACAAACCCCTGTTTTAATTACTCTTTCACATAATCCCTTCAACGGCTGCCGCGATTGTGCAGGTTGCAGAAGGAGTGTCTGAAGCTGATCGGCCGGGAATTATTCGATAAAACCGCTGGCTGACTGCCGTAACCGCCCGGTGATGGCGATCAGCCCTTCGATGTCTTCCGGCGTCAGCAAATCGAGGAAATTTCGCCGCACGCCCGCGGCATGTATCGGCCGCGCTGTAGCAAGCAGCTGGCTCCCTGCCTCTGTCATGCGGACTGAAATCCCTGCGCGAGTCGTGCGGCTGCGCTGTACCAGATCCCGGGCGGCCATACGTGAAAGCTGGTGCGATAGCCGCGACTTGTCCCATTCAAGGTATTCCAGCAGCTCTCGCTGCAGCAGTACGCCCTGCGGACTGCGGTTGATTTCCATCAGGATCATGAAATCCGGACCGGACAACCCGGTCGCCTCATTGATCTCTCTGACAATGCGTCCGGTGATGATTTCAGCAAGCCGGCGATATCCGCGCCATGCCTGCCACTCTGCGTCTGAAATCTCTGTGCTGCCCATTATTTATCCCGTCGCGTAGTTGATATGTCAACTTTGTGATTATACAGTATCCACTTTCACATTGGGGAAGAAAAGACATGTCGGACAAACTGACTATCGCTATTGTGGGCGGCGGCCCGGCAGGCCTCACGGCGGCCGTGATTCTTCAGCGCCACGGTTTTAACGTAACGGTGTTTGAGGATGAGCCGGCGGATGCTGCGCGGAGTCAGGGCGGCTCGCTTGATTTGCATGCTGACAGCGGCCAGGCGGCACTGCACAGAGCGGGCCTGCTGGAGCAGTTCATCAGTATCGCCAGGCATGAGGATCAGGAAAGCCGGATGCTGAATTACCTTACCGGAGACATTGAGGTCGACAGATTCACGCCGGAAGGTGAAATGGATAAACCGGAGATCGATCGCGGTGAGTTGAAAAACCTGCTGCTGAGCGCCCTGTTACCGCAGACCCTGCAGTGGGATCACAAACTGCATTACGTTGACTATGGCCGGCAAAAAGCGCACGGGCTGGTATTCAGAAACGGCAGGCGCTACGAAGCCGATATTGTGATTGGTGCAGACGGTGCCTGGTCGCGGGTCCGCAGTTACCTGACGCCGGTACGTCCGGTTTATACCGGCATTACCTTTTTCGAAGGCTGGATAGATCACCCATCCGACCAAATCAACAGCATTGCCGGCAACGGGACCGCTTTCAGCTTTGGCGGTGCGCAGGCGCTGGTCACGCAACGCAACGGCGGCGGGAGGATTTGCGTCTATGCGGCGATGAAGCGCGCCCCTGATGTCATCGATCAACACATAGCCTCCTCCGGCCTCACCGGCTGGGTGCGCGACAGCTACCGCGACTGGGCCGCTTCCCTGCGATCGGTGGTGAACGCCACCGGTGACTATGTCAGACGCCCGATTTACAGCCTGCCCGCCGATTTTGGCTGGGCACCGCGTCCGGGCATCACCCTGATTGGCGATGCCGCTCACCTGATGCCGCCGGTTGGCGTAGGGGTCAACCTGGCGATGCTTGATGCCTCAGACCTGGCTCTGGCACTGTGCGAGTCCTCGCACCCGCAGAACGGACTGCGCTCTGCGGAAACCCTGATTATGGAACGCGCACGCGACATGATGCCTGATGCAATAGCGGGGTTTCAGAACTGGTTCGATGAGAAAGCCTGACACCACTTTTACGTGACCAGCCACCCGCGGTTTACTGTTGCTTTTGTTCCGCCTCTTTCTGTTTTTTGGCGGCCATGTGGTGGCCCACCGCGCAGCCAGCTGCCGCACCGGCAACGCCATGATGAACCAGATGGCCTGCCACGCCGCCAGCGACGGCGCCTTTCAGACACCCTTTTGCCTCTGCCTGGGCGCTAACGACTAAAAGAAGGCCTGCCGCTGCCAGGGCCGCAATCCACTGTTTTTTCATTGCCGTAAATCTCCATAAAGATACGTGTTATGTCGGTGATGCTGAGCATAGCCTGGCCGGGCTGACGGCGTGATATACAGGAGTTAAACGGCGAACTTTGTTACCTATGGTTACGCTTATGCAGCAACGGTCTGATCAGGACAAAGCCAGTCAGGGTGCAAAACGCACCGGTATCTTTTCTTTCAGATACGCAGGCCGCATGGGAAAGGTGTTGGCATCTATCGCCTGCTTTACCGCATCGATAGCGACGGCGCACAGATCAGCATCTCCGCCCTGCGCAGTGACGTTTGTCGGTGGCTGACCTAAGGGTTGCGTAATGACCAAATCACAGGTCTTACCGTGATATAAATTCGCGTCAAAAAACCGATACTGTATTGCGGTAACGGCCTGACAAAGCCACAGATGCGTATCTTTATTTGCTATTTGCGAGTAGGTTTGCGATTCGCACTCGCTTCTTATCTCGGAAGCGGTTGGAAACCTGAATGACTGCCTTGCTGTTTGTTTAGTATGGGACTGGCAGCCGACTAATAACATGACGGCGATAAGTGAGAGTGTTTTTTTCATCATGGCATCCATGCAAATCATTTATGCATTTATAGCATCCCGGACAGATTGCGGAAACCGTGCCTGCTATCGGGTTGCTTTCGCATTGGCAGCGAATACTCACCCCAGCAACCGACCGCATTCCAGATGTGAGAATAAACAGCGTAACGTCTCATGCCAATTCGCAGACCCCATCAAAGGTTGCGAAATAAGGCCAGCGTGTTTTGGCCAGCCTGACATGCAGGGATAGGTTTCTGTTGAAAGGTCGGGACGGCTGCAGAATAAATTCAGCAAAGATCTTTCCGCCCCACCCGACTCAATCCCCAATATGCACGTGATTTACTGAGCGTCCTTAGTCTGATTTCTACTCAGGAACGCTGAGCCCTTTTACGTCAGACACGAAATGTGTCCACCATCCCCCGCAGAGCGTGCGCCTGCTCAGAGAGAGACTGAGACGCCGAAGAGGACTCTTCAACCAGCGCAGCGTTATTCTGCGTGACACCATCCATCTGACTTACCGCAATGCTAACCTGAGAAATGCCCTGCATCTGTTCTGAAGAAGCCAGTGAAATATTATCCATGGCCTCTGCCAGTTCGCCCACCATGCTGACAATCTTCAATATGCTCTGCCCTGTACCTGCTGCCACCTCAACACCGCTTTCGACCTGCTCAACGGCCTGTTCAATCAGCTGTTTGATGTCGCGAGCAGCATTTGCACTGCGCTGTGCAAGCGTTCTGACTTCACCGGCAACCACGGCAAAACCGCGTCCTTCTTCACCTGCCCGGGCGGCCTCCACCGCTGCGTTGAGCGCCAGAATGTTGGTCTGGAAGGCAATGCTTTCGATCACGGAGGTGATGTCCCGTACCTTTGTCGCGCTCAATGAGATCTCATTCATGGTTTCAGACATACGCTGTACGTCGGCCTCACCTGCGCGTGCCAGCATTGCCGCATCCCGGGCAGACCCAGCGGTCTGCTGCGCGCCGGCCGTATTACTTTTCACGGTGGCGGTAAGCTGCTCCATACTGGCCGCAGTTTCCTGCAGTGCTGCAGCCTGCTCCTCAGTGCGGGATGACAATTCTGTATTGCCCTGTGATATCTCATCCGCCGCCAGCGCCACTGAAGCAGCAGAGTCTTTTATCTTTGACACCAGACCACGCAGGTTTGCCTGCATGCCATCCAGAGAAGCCATCAGGCTGGTACTGTCATTGTTTCGCAGCGTTACAGGCGTCGTCAAATCGCCAGAAGCAATGGTTGCCGCAAGAGTCTGCGCCTGTACAGGCTCGCCGCCCAACTGACGCATCAGTACGCGAATGGTCATAACGCACGTTCCCACTGCCAGCAGTGCTGATGCGGCCGCGAGCAACATCAGGATCAGCGATGCCCGGCGTGTCGCCTGACTGTTAGTTTCAACAGCAGACTGCGTGTTTTTCATCTGAACCAGCGTCATGTCATTAAGCGCTTTGAGCAAGGTACTCTGCACCGGGCGCGTGACGTTCAGCAGATAGGCAGTGGCTTCCTCAGCACGATTTTCAAGCCCGAGCTGGCCAGCCTGCTTCAGCGACGAAAGTGCAGGCTCTTCAGCTTCAGTAATGCGGCTCATGACTTCCCGCCCCTGCGGTGTTGAATCCTCCTGCATCACCTCAGCCAGAGCCTTACGGCTGGCTATATACTGCGCTTCTTGTTTTTGTACGCGCTCCCATTCAGGCTTCATTGCCTCAATATCCGTTAAGAGCGCCAGGTTACGAACCGCAATGCCCATATCCCTGATGCTGCCACGCATATCCAGCACCAGCTGATACTTTTTCATTTTGACGTTAACCGCATCGTCCATACCTTTGCTCGCATTACTCAGGGCGTTGAGCGCAATGCCGGTACAGATAATAAAAAGTACAACAAGCAGGCCAAAGCCCGTTGCAAGTCGGGTGGATATTTTCATATTAATTCTCGCTGTAAGTAGATGAGAGTGTCAGATATGAATGTGTTATCGGCATTGTGTGACGCAGATTCATCACCCGGAATGGTTAATTTTAAAATTCATTTCGGACCTGTCGTTCAGATTGACGCAGCTACACATCGCTATATTAGTGACATTCTCAATATAAAATTAACCAACGAATTTTTGAGAGAAATAATTCTTGCATGCAAATAATCAATACCTAGCTCATAACCGTCCGCACCAGGAAATTTTTCACCGATATGCTACCGCTGACACCCTGTTCTTTTCCTGGCGCAATAATTCTGAATCCGCCGAGGGGAAATGGTAAAAACCATTGATTTTAATGAAAAAAATGATGATTGAATTTTCTTCGATTGACCTAAAATCGTGCCAACGTTAAACACCTGTTATCATCCAGCCGTAACGCCACGAAACCAGAACGAGAAAAATAGCCCGCAAAGTTTTTATAAAAGGTTAATTATTATTTACCATCCCCGCTTAACAGGTGACAGGTTGATATTAACGGCCGTTAGTATTTAGCAGGAATGGCCTGACGCGATCCCGAGTCAGGTGCCATAATTATTTCTAAAATATTTCCAATGAATATCGTCATCCGCGCCTGACTGACAGCGGTTCAGAAAATCTGTCTGGCAGGAAACATCGCATCTATCCTGAATGGTCAGGTTAACTTATATAATTCCTGTCTAAAAAGGCATTGCGCGTTGACTGTCAACGAGAATAATTCATCAGGGTGCTTATGCCCCAGTGAGCTGGCGTTTCGCCTTGTCATGTCGTGCTCTGGCATCAGCACAGAGATAGGCGGATGGGAGAGCATCGAAATGGTTCAGCGGTATGCTCACCTGGCACCGAATCATCTGACAGAGCATGCGAGGCAAATTGACGCGATTTTTGGCAGTCGTGTCCCAAATCAGTCCCACGGGAAATTTTGAAGGCTGAAGGAGGTTGTTAAGTGATTGATTTTGTTTGGCACGCCCTACAGGATTCGAACCTGTGACCTACGGCTTAGAAGGCCGGTGCTCTATCCAGCTGAGCTAAGGGCGCATAGAAGATGCGTCGGATTATACGTCGGCACGCTGGCGCGTCAACGTTTTTGCCGCCAACGGACGGCAGAGTGTCGAGGGAATGAACAATTCGCCTTAATGACGCTGACGCCACTCACTCAGCGAGACCAGATTACTCACCTCCGCGGATTCCCCTTCCAGTTCAATCCCCTGCGGCGTAAAGCGCGCATTATACTGCTCGCGTAACGCATTCAGCTCCTGGCTGTCCGGCTCCAGCTGGCGCAGGAACCCCAGCGCCAGCAACAGCTGCTGCCGTGAAATCAGGGCGGAGAACCCCGCCTTCGTCAGAATGTGATGCCAGCGCTGTGCGTTCTCATCGCTGCCATCGACAATCAGCACCTGCCAGATCAGCAGCACTGCCGCGCCATTATTGAGGTGCACTTCGTTGTCGCCGCGAATGTAATCGGTGAACTCGTTTGCCGCCTCTTTGCCCATCTGCGCAAGCAGCGATTCAACATGCACCGGCGGCAGCTGCAGCCGCTTGCTGAGCGCCTGCGCGGCGTGGCGCGAACCGGCGGTCAGCAGCTGAAATCCCACAACAAACACTATCGCCAGCGTGGCGAGCATCAACCAAATCATCACGTGTTCCACATCATTGCCTGGCGGGCATAATACGCGCTAAGCCTGGTGCGCGCCACGGCGAAAAATCGGGAAACCGGTCGCGTAAACGAATCTGTGACTGACAGCCGCACGCGCTTCTGACAGAATAGGCGCCATCCCCGATTTAACTCTCTACAGATGGATTTCCTCTCTGATGGCAGCAAAAATTATTGACGGTAAAACGATTGCGCAGCAGGTGCGCCTTGAGGTTGCCGAAAAAGTGCAGCAGCGTCTCGCAGCCGGTAAACGCGCCCCTGGCCTGGCCGTGGTGCTGGTCGGTGAAAACCCGGCGTCGCAAATCTATGTCGCCAACAAACGCCGCGCCTGCGAAGAGGTCGGTTTTGTGTCGCGTGCTTATAACCTGCCTGCCAGCACCAGCGAAGCTGAACTGCTGGAGGTGATCGATCAGCTGAACAATGACGACGCTATCGACGGCATTCTGGTGCAGCTGCCGCTGCCGGCCGGGATCGACAACGTCAAAGTGCTGGAGCGCATCACGCCGGATAAAGACGTTGATGGCTTCCATCCTTATAACGTCGGTCGTTTGTGCCAGCGCGCCCCTAAGCTGCGTCCGTGTACGCCACGCGGCATCGTGACGCTGCTGGAGCGCTATAACATCGATACTTACGGCCTGAACGCCGTGGTGGTTGGCGCATCAAATATCGTCGGTCGCCCGATGAGCATGGAACTGCTGCTGGCCGGCTGCACCACCACTGTCACTCACCGTTTTACCAAAGATCTGCGCCATCACGTTGAGCATGCCGACCTGCTGGTAGTCGCGGTCGGTAAGCCGGGCTTTATCCCGGGCGACTGGATTAAACCAGGTGCGATTGTGATTGATGTCGGCATTAACCGGCTGGAAAGCGGCAAAGTGGTCGGCGATGTGGATTTTGCGTCAGCCTCTGAGCGCGCGGCTTACATCACTCCCGTACCGGGTGGCGTTGGCCCGATGACGGTCGCCACGCTGATTGAGAACACGCTGCTGGCGTGCGAGCAATATCATGACGTGGAGCAGGCATAATGGCGAATTTTTCACTGGGTAAACATGCGCACGTTGATTTGTGCGATCTGCTGAAGCTGGAAGGCTGGGTGGAGAGCGGCGCGCAGGCCAAAGCGGTGATCGACGAAGGCGAAGTGCGTGTCGATGGTGCCATCGAGACGCGTAAGCGCTGCAAGATTTTTCCCGGTCAGACGGTTGAGTTTGCCGGTCAGCGCGTAACGGTTGTGGCCTGATTAGCCAGGTGCGCATGAATGCGCACCCTACACCCGTTGATCGCTGGTGATAAAATGGGCGAACCGCAGTTCGCCCTTTTTGTTATTTACGGCGCCAGCTTGACCCCTGCGGGCCATCTTCCACGATAACGCCCAGCTCATTCAGCTTGTCACGTGCGATGTCCGCCTGCGCCCAGTCTTTCGCGGCACGCGCATCGGCGCGGGTTTTCACCCAGTGTTCAATCTCCGCCACTTCATCGGCATTGACCTGTGCGCCACTCTGCAGGAACTGCTCCGGATCCTGCTGCAGAATGCCCAGCACATCGGCCAGCTGGCGCAGTTTCGCGGCCAGCGCATCGGCGGCGGCTTTATCTTCACCCTTCAGGCGATTGACTTCACGCGCCATATCGAAGAGCACCGAGTAAGCTTCCGGCGTGTTGAAATCATCGTCCATGGCGCTACGGAAGCGGGCTTCAAACGCCTCACCGCCAGCCGGCGTCGCGCTGGCATCGGTATGGCGCAGCGCGGTGTAAAGGCGCTCCAGCGCCGCGCGTGCCTGATTCAGGTTATCTTCGCCATAGTTAAGCTGGCTGCGATAGTGGCCGGACATCAGGAAGTAGCGCACGGTTTCCGCATCGTAGTGCTGCAGCACATCGCGCACGGTAAAGAAGTTGCCGAGCGATTTCGACATCTTTTCCCGGTCAACCATCACCATGCCGGAGTGCATCCAGTAGTTCACATACGGGCCATCATGTGCACAGGTCGACTGCGCCACTTCGTTCTCATGGTGCGGGAACATCAGGTCTGAACCGCCACCGTGGATGTCGAAATGGGTGCCAAGCTGTTTGCAGTTCATCGCCGAGCACTCAATGTGCCAGCCCGGGCGGCCGTTGCCCCACGGTGAGTTCCACGCCGGCTCATCAGCCTTGGACATTTTCCACAGCACAAAGTCCATCGGGTTGCGCTTCACTTCCGCCACTTCCACGCGCGCGCCGGCCTGCAGCTGTTCGAGATCCTGACGCGACAGCGCGCCGTAATCTTTATCGCTCAGCACATCAAACATCACGTCGCCGTTATCCGCCACGTAGGCATGGCCGCGATCGATCAGCTTGCCGACCAGTTCGGTGATCTCCGCGATGTGGCGCGTGGCGCGCGGCTCCAGATCCGGCGGCAGAATACCCAGCGCGGCAAAATCTTTGTGCATTTCGGCGATCATCCGGTTGGTCAGCGTTTCGATGCTTTCCCGGTTTTCGTTGGCACGTTTAATGATCTTGTCATCGATATCAGTGATATTACGCACATATTTCAGCTTATAGCCCACGTAACGCAGGTAACGCGCGACCACGTCAAATGCCACAAAGGTACGCCCATGGCCGATATGACAGAGGTCGTAAACCGTGATTCCACACACGTACATACCGATTTCACCGGCATGAATGGGTTTAAATTCCTCTTTCTGGCGACTCAGGGTGTTATAGATCTTTAGCATTGAACGATTCCGTTGTTTACGTGTGCGGGATACGCCTTCTTGATGTAGCCGGTTATTGT
This sequence comes from Type-C symbiont of Plautia stali, assembly GCF_059730935.1. Lineage (NCBI taxonomy): Bacteria > Pseudomonadati > Pseudomonadota > Gammaproteobacteria > Enterobacterales > Enterobacteriaceae > Type-C symbiont of Plautia stali. Next base: position 3,002,002 of record NZ_AP035923.1, read on the forward strand.
GCCGTATTTTTCCGACTTGTGCATCGCTCGCTTCGCAACTGCCGTTGCCTTACTGACGCGTTATTGGAAATTGTGATATAAGAGGCGTCTACAAAAATGCCCCGCCGCCTTGCCGGTGCGGCAGTTGATACTGACGACAACCTCCACAGGACGAATATAATGGTCACTTTCCAGACGAACCATGGCGATATCGTAATCAAAACCTTCGATGACAAAGCGCCGGCTACCGTACAGAACTTCCTGGACTACTGCCGTGAAGGTTTCTACGACAACACCATTTTTCACCGCGTGATCAACGGTTTCATGATTCAGGGCGGCGGTTTCGAGCCTGGCATGAAGCAGAAAGCCACCAAAGCAGACATCCGCAACGAAGCCAACAACGGCCTGAAAAATACCAAAGGCACGCTGGCGATGGCGCGTACCCAGGCACCTCACTCGGCTACCGCACAGTTCTTCATCAACGTTGCCGATAACGATTTCCTGAACTTCCGTGACGAAAGCCTGCAGGGCTGGGGTTACTGCGTGTTTGCCGAAGTGGTTGAAGGCATGGACGTGGTCGAAAAAATCAAAGCAGTGAAAACCGGCCGCAGCGGCATGCACCAGGACGTGCCGGTTGATGACGTGATCATCCAGAAAGTGACCGTCAGCGAGTAATGTCGCGCACGCTGTTTATCGCAGATTTACATCTGTGTCAGGAAGAACCGGCAATCACTGCCGGTTTTCTGCATTTTTTGCAGCGGGAAGCGCAGCAGTGTGATGCGCTTTACATCCTTGGCGATCTGTTTGAAGCCTGGATTGGCGATGACGATCCTAATCCGCTGCATCAGCAGATCGCCGACGCCCTGCGTGCCCTGCCGGTACCCAAATTCTTCATTCACGGCAATCGCGACTTCCTGTTAGGTCAACAGTTCGCCCGCGCCAGCGGTATGACGCTGCTGCCCGAAGAGCAGGTGCTGGAGCGCTATGGTCAGCGCGTGCTGATGATGCACGGCGACACGCTATGTACTGACGATCACGGTTATCAGCGTTTTCGTGCCAAAGTGCATCAGCGCTGGCTGCAGCGGCTGTTTCTCGCGCTGCCGTTACGTCTGCGCATGCGCATTGCCGCGCGGATGCGGGCCGACAGCAAGCAGGCCAACCAGCACAAGTCACTGAGCATCATGGACGTCAACCCGCAGGCGGTAGCCGCGGCGATGACGCGCCAGCAGGTGCCGATCCTGATTCACGGCCACACCCATCGTCCGGCGATTCATCAGTTCGAGCTCGCCGGCACGCCTGCGCAACGCGCGGTGCTGGGCGCGTGGCATGAGCGCGGATCGATGATTCAGCTGGACGCACAGGGCGTGCAGTTGATCGAATTTCCTTTCTGATTGTTTGCGGCGGAAATGCCGGTTTTCCGCCCACGCAACCGTTTTCCTTGCCGCTGTCTCGTGCTATTCTCTGTGCCCTTCTTTACCTGCCCGCCCGGCCAGGTTCGTTTGATTATTCACAGGAGTTGACCGCATGTCATCCAACGCCGCCCCGGCCCGTATCGCCATCGTCATGGGTTCCAAAAGTGACTGGGCTACCATGCAGTTCGCCGAGGAAATCCTTAACAGCCTGGATGTCCCGTTCCACGTTGAAGTGGTCTCTGCGCACCGTACGCCAGATAAGCTGTTCAGCTTTGCAGAGCGCGCAGCCGACAACGGTTTTCAGGTGATCATCGCCGGTGCCGGCGGTGCGGCGCACCTGCCAGGCATGCTGGCGGCGAAAACCCTGCTGCCGGTGCTGGGCGTACCGGTACAGAGTGCAGCGCTGAGCGGCGTGGACAGCCTCTACTCCATCGTGCAGATGCCGCGCGGGATTCCGGTCGGTACGCTGGCCATCGGTAAAGCCGGTGCCGCCAACGCCGCACTGCTGGCGGCGCAGATCCTGGCGATTCACGATCGCGAGCTGGCTGCACGCCTGGCCGCCTGGCGTCAGAGCCAGACCGATGAAGTGCTGAATAATCCGGATCCGCGGGAGGACGCATGAAGCCAGTTTGCGTACTCGGCAACGGTCAGCTGGGCCGCATGCTGCGCCAGGCCGGCGAGCCGCTGGGCATCGCCGTGTATCCGGTCGGGCTGGACGCGGAGCCGTCGGCACTACCGATCGCGCAAAGCGTGATTACGGCGGAAATCGAGCGCTGGCCGGAAACCGCGCTGACGCGCGAGCTGGCTAACCATCCGGCGTTCGTCAACCGCGATATTTTTCCGCGCCTCGCCGATCGCCTGACGCAAAAGCAGCTGCTCGACCAACTCAACCTGGCAACCGCACCGTGGCAGTTGCTGGCTGATAAAAGCGAGTGGCCGGCGGTATTTAGCACGCTGGGCGAGCTGGCGATCGTCAAGCGCCGCACCGGCGGCTACGACGGCCGCGGTCAGTGGCGCCTGCGCGCCGACGAAACCGCAACGCTGCCGGATGAGTGCTACGGCGAGTGCATCGTTGAGCAGGGTATTAACTTCAGCGGTGAAGTCTCGCTGGTGGGCGCGCGCGGGCACGATGGCCGCACGGTGTTTTATCCGCTGACGCACAACCTGCATCAGGACGGCATTCTGCGCACCAGTGTTGCCTTCCCGCAGGCTGATGCCGCGCAACAGCAGCAGGCAGAAGCGATGCTGAGCGCGATCATGCATGAGCTGAAGTATGTGGGCGTGATGGCGATGGAGTGTTTCGTCACACCGCATGGCTTGCTGATCAATGAGCTGGCACCGCGCGTGCACAACAGTGGCCACTGGACACAGAATGGCGCCTCAATCAGCCAGTTTGAACTGCACCTGCGTGCGGTGCTCGGTCTGCCGCTGCCGCAGCCGGTGATGTTTGCGCCGTCGGTGATGGTCAACCTGATTGGCACCGACCTCAATACCGACTGGCTGCAGCAGCCGCTGGTGCATCTGCACTGGTACGACAAAGAAGTCCGCGCCGGACGTAAGGTCGGCCACCTGAATCTGACCGACAGCGATCCGGCACGCCTCACCGCCGCACTCAATGCGCTGGTACCGCTGCTGCCTGACGCCTATGCGAGCGGCATTGCGTGGGCCGTGGCGAAGCTGTAGTTCCGCGGTGTTCCCCTCACCCTTGCCCTCTCCCACAGGGAGAGGGGATTATATGGTGCGATTTTTCCGTTTGACGCTCACCTGAACGTTCTGAAGTGCAGAATCACTCATACGGGCTCGATCGGCTCCCTCTCCCGTGGGAGAGGGAACCATGCGCTGCGATTTTTCAGTTTGACACTCACCTTAACGTTCTGAAGTGCAGAATCACGCATACGGGCTCGATCGGCTCCCTCTCCCGTGGGAGAGGGCTGGGGTGAGGGCATCAGGCAGCATCAAACCGCCTGAACAGCGCTTTCCCCTTCAGTAAGCGGACACCCAGCCAGCCGCCGCACAGCGACAGCAATGCCGCGCCACACAGCGGCAGCGCCAGCCACAGCGTCCAGTCCGGCTGCCACGGGAAATCAAAAATCTTACGCTGAAGTCCCCACAGTGCCGCTTCCGCCCCCAGCGCCGCCGCGATTCCCGCGACCACGCCAAGCAGCGCAAACTCACACCACAGCGTACCGCGCAGCAGGCGCTGGCTGGCACCGAGCGTGCGATACACCACCAGCTCCTGCCGGCGCTGGCGCATGCCGACCTGGATCTGCGCCAGCAGCAGCAACACACCGCAAACCGTCACCAGGATCACCATGATCTCCAGCGCCTGACTCACCTGCGCCAGCACCTGTCCAATCTGCTTCAGCATGCTGCCGACATCCAGCAGGCTCAGCGTCGGGAACGCGCGGTTAAGCTGCGCCAGAAGCGCGGGATCGTTAGCCATGCGGAAGCTGGTCAGCCAGGTTTGTGGCTGCTGATCGAGCGCGCCCGGCGGGAAGATAAAGAAGAAGTTTGGCCGCAGGCTCTCCCAGTCGACCTTGCGCAGACTGGTGATCGTCGCACTGAACTGCTGCGTATCGCCGCTAAATGTCAGCCTGTCGCCGAGCCTGACGCCCAGACGATCGGCCAGCTCGACCTCCATCGAGACTTCACCGGCTTTCGGCGGCCAGCTGCCGGCCACCAGCGGATTGTGATCCGGACGCTCCGCCTGCCACGTCAGATTAAGCTCGCGATTCAGCGCGTTATCCAGGTTGGGATCGGCCGGCTTGCCGTTCAGCTCAGTGAGCCTTGCCCGCACGATCGGATAGAAGGTACCGGCGTTAACCTGATGCTGCCGCAGGAACTCGTCTACCTGCGGCACCTGCTGCTGGGTCAGATTGAGCAGAAAATAGTTGGGCGCATCCGCCGGTAATTGCTGCTGCCAGCGATCGAGCAGATCGCCGCGCAGCACCAGCAATAACGCCAGCAGCATAAAGGAGAGCGAAAATGCCGCCAGCTGGCTGAGCGTCATGGCTGGCTGACGCAGCAGACGGTTGATCGCCAGGCGCAGCGCCAGATTACGCACCACCAGTCTGCGCAGCAGCAGGAGCGTGCCCCAGCCGAGCAGCGCCAGCAGCAGTGCCAGCATCACCACGCCAGCCAGCAGCGCCCACAGCATTTTGCTGCCGCCCATCAGCAGCGCAAGGAGCGCTACCACCACCAGCGCCATCACCGGCAGATAAATACGCAGCGGCCACAGTGTGGCTACCGCATCACGACGCAGCACGCGCAGCGGCTGTGTGGCCATCAGCAGACGGTACGGACGCAACCCGACCAGCAGCGAGATCACCACCAGCGCGCCAATCGCCCACAGCCACGGCCAGACGCTGGCAGCCGGTAAAGCGGCGGGCAGCACCGGTTTAAGCATTATCAGCAGCGCGACTTCAATGCCCTGCCCCAGCGCACTGCCAGCGATGGCCGCCAGCAGCAGCACGGCCAGCCACTGACCGATAATCAGCCGCTGCAGCGATTTACGCGTGGCGCCCAGCGTTTTCAGCACCGCCACCAGATCGTAACGGCTGCGGCAGTAATGACTCATGGCGACGGCCACTGCGGCAATCGCCAGCAGCAGGGTTAACAGCGCCGAGAGCAGCAGGAACTGCTGCGCACGCTGCATTGAGCGGCCCAGCGCATCCTCGGAATTCTCCACGCTGATCCAGCGCTCGCCGGCCTGCAACTGCGGCTGAATCCAGCGATCATAGCGCGCCAGCGGTGCCGCCTCGCCGGAGAACTTATAGCGCCAGCTCAGCCGGCTACCGGGCTGGATGGCGCCGGTTTTCTCCACGTCAGCAAGGTTCATCAGCAAACGTGGCGCCGTCTGAAACGGATTAAATCCGCCGTCCGGCTCCTGAATCACTTCGCCGGCAATGCGCAGCGTGGTATCGCCCACGTCAATGCGGTCACCGACCTTAAGGTTAAGCAGCGCCAGCAGACGCGGTGCGGCCAGCACCGTTCCGGCCACCGGACGCAGGCCGGGCGGATCCGTCTGCAGGGTGCCGAACATCGGGTACGCATCATCGACCGCTTTGACATCGGCCAGCTGCGGCGTCTCCTGCGCAAAGGTCATGGTCATAAAGCTGAGCTGCCGGCTGACCGCCAGCCCCTCTTCGCGCGCTTTGTCCAGCCACGCATCCGGTGCCGGTTTACTGCTGCGCAGCGTGCGGTCGCCGGCCATAAAGTCACGGCTCTGCTGGCTCAGCCCTTTCTCCATGCGATCGCTAATGGAGCCCAGAGCCAGCACGCAGGCCACCGCCAGCGTCAGCGCCAGCCAGACAATCAGCAGCGAGGGCGAACGCCACTCGCGCCAGAACCAGCGCCAGATCATGCTTCCTCCCACAGCTTGCCGTCGCGCAGCCGCAGGCGACGATCGCAGCGTGCCGCCAGCTGCTCATCGTGCGTCACCAGAATCAGCGTGGTGGCGAAATCGCGGTTGAGCGAAAACAGCAGATCGGCGATGCGATCGCCGGTTTTGCGATCGAGGTTACCGGTCGGCTCATCGGCAAACAGCAGGCCGGGACGGCCGCTGAAGGCGCGTGCCAGCGCCACGCGCTGCTGTTCGCCGCCGGAGAGCTGGGCCGGCAGATGGTGCAGACGATCTTTCAGTCCGAGCTGCGTCAGTAATTCAGTGGCCTGCGCGCGACTGTCGCGATCGCTGTCTCCGCGCAGCAGTGCCGGAAGCTGCACGTTCTCCAGCGCGTTGAGCGTGGGCACCAGCATAAAGGACTGAAACACAAAGCCGACCTCACGCGCACGTAACGCGGCGCGCTGCTCTTCGTTCATCTGGTGCAGCGGCTGGCCCAGCAGATGCACTTCGCCGCTGCTGCCATCATCCAGTCCGGCGAGAATACCCAGCAGGGTGGATTTCCCGGATCCCGACTCGCCGATCAGCGCCAGCGTCTCGGCTGGTTTGACAACCAGCTCAACTCCGGTAAGGATGGTCAGCTGATGCTCTCCCTGACCGACGGACTTAGTAAGATGATGAACTGCAACAATGTTTTCCGCTGGCATTATTCCTTCCTGTTGTTATTGCTGCTGCTGGTGTCGCGCATCGCCGCCGCCGATACCCTGCTGATTCTCGGCGATAGCCTGAGTGCCGGCTATCGCATGTCCGCCACCGCCGCCTGGCCGAGCCTGCTCGACAAAACCTGGCAACAGCAGCCCAAAGTGGTTAACGCCAGCATCAGCGGTGATACCGCCGGTCAGGGGCTGGCGCGGTTGCCGGGCCTATTAAAACAGCATCAGCCGCAGTGGGTGTTAATCGAATTGGGCGGTAACGATGGGCTGCGCGGCTTCCCGCCGCAAAACATCGCGCAGGATCTGAGTAAAATTATCGATCAGGTCAAAGCCGCTAACGCCCAGCCGCTGCTGATGCAAATTCGTCTGCCGGCTAATTATGGCCGACGCTACACCGACGCGTTCAGCGCGCTCTATCCGCGCCTCGCGCAGCAGTATCATATTCCGCTGGTACCGTTCTTTATGGAGCAGGTTTATCTGAAGCCGGAGTGGATGCAGCAGGACGGTATTCACCCCAATCCGGATGCGCAGCCGTTCATCGCCAACCTGATGGCTGAGCAACTGGCTCCGCTAGTTAAGCATGATTAACGCCGCGACGAGCCCAATGACAGGTAAAGATATGCAAAAGTCTGTATTAATAACCGGCTGCTCCAGCGGCATCGGTCTGGTGGCGGCCAACGATCTGCTGGCGCGCGGCTATCGCGTGCTGGCCGCCTGTCGCCGCGCCGACGATGTGGCGCGCATGGATGAGCTCGGCTTCACCGGCATCCAGCTGGATCTTGACGATCCGGCCAGCGTGGATGCCGCCGCCGATCGCGTGCTGGACCTCACCGATCACTGCCTGCACGGGCTGTTCAATAACGGCGGCTTCGGCCAGTACGGTCCGCTGACCAGCGTGTCGCGTCAGCAGCTGGAGCAGCAATTCTCCACCAACTTTTTTGGCACCCACCAGCTGACGCTGCGCCTGTTGCCGGCGCTGCAAAATAGCGGCGACGGGCGGATTATCAACACCAGCTCGGTGCTCGGCCTGATTTCCACGCCGGGCCGCGGCGCTTATGCCGCCAGTAAATGGGCGCTGGAGGCGTGGAGCGATGCGCTGCGCATGGAAGTGCGCCACAGCGGCGTGCGCGTCAGCCTGATTGAGCCGGGCCCGATTACCACCCGGTTTACCGAAAACGTGCAGCAGGGCGAACGCGACAAGCCCGTGCGCAACCCCGGTATCGCCGCGCGCTTTAGCCTGCCACCGGAGGCGATTCTGCCGAAACTGCGGCATGCGCTGGAGAGTAAACATCCGCGCCTGCGCTATCCGGTGACGCTGGTCGCCTGGGCGATGAGTCTGCTCAAACGACTGCTGCCGGGCTGGATGCTGGATCGCATTTTACGCAGTAACTAAACTGCAAGCCGGAATTGAACTTGAAGCCGGGGCGTTTGCCCCCATATCCTCAACACACTTTCTGCCAAGAGACGTATTCATGTCACACGCTTTGATTATCGACATCAACGAATCCAACCTGCAGCAGACGCTGGAGCAATCAATGCAGCTGCCGGTACTGTTCTACTTCTGGTCGGAGCGCAGCCAGCACTGCCAGCAGCTGACGCCGGTGCTGGAACGTCTGGCACAGGAGTACGCCGGCCAGTTTATTCTGGCGAAGCTGGATTGCGATAAAGAGCAGCTGGTGGCATCGCAGTTTGGTCTGCGCTCTCTGCCGACCGTCTACCTGTTCCAGAACGGCCAGCCGGTCGATGGCTTCCAGGGCCCGCAGCCGGAAGAGGCAATTCGCGCGCTGCTGGAGAAAGTCCTGCCGCGTGAAGAGGAGTTAAAGGCGCAGCAGGCGATGCAGCTGATGCAGGAAGGCAAGCCGCTGGATGCGCTACCGCTGCTGAAAGACGCCTGGCAGCTGAGCAATCAGAACAGTGAAATCGGTTTTCTGCTGGCAGAAGTCCTGATCACCCTGAACCGCAGCGAAGAAGCCGAAGCGGTGCTGGCTGTGGTGCCGTTGCAGGATCAGGATACGCGCTATCAGAGCCTGATTTCGCAAATCGACCTGCTGAAACAGGCCGCCGACACGCCGGAGATCCAGCAGCTGCAGGAGCAGATGGCAAGCGAACCGGACAACGCCGGTCTGGCTGCTAAACTTGCGTTACAGCTGCATCAGGTGGGCCGCAATGAAGAAGCGCTGGAGCTGTTGTTAGGTTTTCTGAAGCGCGATCTCAGCGCCGGTGACGGCGAAGTGCGCAAAATGTTCCAGGAGATTCTGGCGGCCCTCGGCACCGGCGATGCCCTCGCCTCGCGCTATCGTCGCCAGCTCTACTCGCTGCTGTACTGACCGGTACCGCGCGGTAAACGGGCCGAAGCGACTCGGCCCGACAATCTGACAGCCAGGAGGTTATATGTTAACAGTGATTCCCGTCATCATCGTGCTCGCGCTGGTTACCGTGTGGGCCGGTGTCAAAATTGTGCCACAGGGCTACCAGTGGACGGTGGAGCGCTTTGGCCGCTACACCAAAACGTTGCCGCCCGGTCTGAATTTAGTCGTGCCGTTCATGGATCGTATTGGTCGCCGGATCAATATGATGGAGCAGGTCCTCGATATTCCCTCGCAGGAGATCATCTCCAAAGATAACGCCAACGTCACCATCGACGCAGTGTGCTTTATTCAGGTGGTGGATTCGGCGCGCGCCGCTTATGAAGTCAGCAATCTTGAGCTGGCCATCATCAACCTCACCATGACCAATATCCGCACCGTGCTCGGCGGCATGGAGCTGGATGAGATGCTGTCGCAGCGCGATAACATTAATACCCGCCTGCTGCACATTGTGGATGAAGCGACCAATCCGTGGGGGGTAAAAATCACCCGTATTGAAATCCGCGACGTGCGCCCGCCGCAGGAACTGATAGCGGCCATGAACGCGCAGATGAAGGCTGAGCGTACCAAACGCGCCGATATCCTCGCCGCCGAAGGCGTACGCCAGGCGGCCATCCTGCGCGCCGAGGGCGATAAGCAGTCGCAAATCCTTAAAGCGGAAGGCGAACGTACCTCCGCCTTTTTGCAGGCGGAAGCGCGCGAGCGTCAGGCCGAAGCCGAGGCCAACGCCACGCGGATGGTGTCAGAAGCCATCTCTGCCGGGGATATCCAGGCGATTAATTACTTTGTGGCGCAGAAATACACCGATGCCCTGCAAAAAATTGGCGAAGCGAATAATAGCAAAGTGGTGATGATGCCGCTCGACGCCAGCAGCCTGCTCGGCTCGGTGGCCGGTATCAGCGAGCTGCTGAAAGAGAGACGTCAGGAGCGCAAACCGTGATGCTGATGGAGCTGATTGCGCATCCGCACTGGTTCTGGCTCACGCTGGGCGGTTTACTGCTGGCTGCGGAGATGCTCGGCACCAGCGGTTACCTGCTGTGGAGCGGCGTGGCGGCGGTGCTGGTCGGGATCATTGAGTGGCTATTTCCGTTCTCGTGGACCAGCCAGGGCATGTTGTTCGCCGCCCTGACGCTGCTGTGCGTGTTTTTCTGGTATCGCTGGATGCGCTTTCGCGAAAGTGCGCAGCAGCCCAATACACTCAATCAGCGCGGCAGCCAGTTGATTGGCCAGCACCTGACGTTAGACAGTGCGTTAAAAGACGGCGTCGGTCATGTGCGCATTGGTGACAGCAGCTGGCGCGTGCAGGCGCAGGAAGATTTGCCGGCGGGCACGCCGGTGATCGTGACCGGCGTGTCAGGCATCACGCTGCTGATTCAGCCGCGTTTGCCGCCCTCCTGATGACCGCAGCCCGCCAGGTGATTGATGATGGGACATTCGGCACCGTCATCGCCCGGGCAGGCTGCAGCCAGTTCCAGCAGACGCGCGCGCATCGCGTGCAGCTCTTCAATATGCGCCGCGATCTCATCCGCCTTCTGCAGGGTGCGCGCTTTAACATCGGCACTGTGGCGCGCCGGATTATTAAACAGTGCGACCAGTTCGCGGCACTCCTCGAGCGTGAAGCCCACCTGCCGCGCCTGGCGCAGAAAATTGAGCTCATCCAGATGGTGCGCGCCATAACTGCGATAGCCGTTGTCACTGCGTAACGGCGGCGTAACCACCCCTTTCTGTTCGTAAAAACGAATCGCTTTGCTGGTCAGCCCGGTTTTTTTTGCTACATCGCTGATGTTCATCTCTGCCCCTTGACCTTCCCCTGAATGGAAGGTTTAGGCTTTATAACTAATGCAAACCTTGCAGCGAGTCAAACCTGATAAACGAGGAGTTGATGATGTCACACACACAATTACTGGCTCTGGACGGCTTGTCCTGTGGCCACTGTGTTAAACGCGTTAAAGAGGCGCTGGAGCAGCGCAGCGATGTGGAACAGGCCGAGGTAACGCAGCAGGAAGCGCGCGTCACCGGCGCAGCCAGCGCCAGCGATCTGATTGCCACCGTTGAGCAGGCTGGTTATCACGCCACGCTGAAAAATGAGGCGTCCAGCCCAAAGCCTGATCCGTTGCCAGCTCAGGAGCCGCAGCCGGAGGCGCTGACAACGGAGTCGCAGCCGGCAGAAGAGAATCTTGCGGTGCACCATCTGCTGATAGGCGGAATGAGCTGCGCCAGCTGTGTCAGCCGCGTCGAGCAGGCGTTACAGAAAGTGCCCGGCGTGAGCCAGGCGCGCGTCAATCTGGGTGAGCGCAGCGCGCTGGTGCTGGGCGATGCCGTACCCTCAGCGCTGGTCAGCGCCGTAGACGAGGCAGGTTATTCTGCGGAAGTGATCGAAGATGAACAAACCCGGCGCGAGCGCCAGCAGGTCAGCGCACAGCAGGCGATGCGCCGCTTTAGCTGGCAGGCGGCGCTGGCGCTGATCGTCGGCGTGCCGATGATGGTCTGGGGCATGCTCGGCGATCACATGATGCTTAACGACAGCAATCAGACGCTCTGGCGCGTGCTCGGTGCCGTCACGCTGGCGGTGATGGTGCTTGCCGGCGGCCACTTCTATCGCAGCGCGTGGCGCAGCCTGCGTCATGCTACCGCCACCATGGACACGCTGGTGGCGCTCGGTACCGGTGCGGCCTGGATCTACTCGATGAGCGTCGCACTGTGGCCGGCATTTTTCCCGCCGCAGGCGCGCCACCTTTATTTTGAAGCCAGCGTGATGATCATCGGCCTGATTAACCTCGGCCATGCGCTGGAACAGCGCGCGCGCCAGCGCGCCTCACAGGCGCTGGAGCGGCTGCTGGATTTAACCCCGGCGCAGGCCTGCGTGATCACCGCTGAAGGGGAAAAGCAACTGCCGCTGAGCGAAATCGCACCGGGCATGATGCTGAAGCTGGTGACCGGCGATCGCGTACCGGTGGACGGCGAAGTCAGCCGCGGCGAAGCCTGGCTTGATGAAGCGATGCTCACCGGCGAAGCGCTGCCGCAGTCGCGCCGTCCTGGCGATAAGATTTATGCCGGGACGCTGGTGCAGGACGGATCGCTACAGTTCACCGCCCGCGCCACCGGCAGCCATACCACGCTGGCCCGTATTATCAATCTGGTGCGTCAGGCGCAGAGCAGCAAGCCGGAAATGGGCCGGCTGGCCGATCGCATCTCGGCGGTGTTTGTGCCGGTGGTGGTGGCGATTGCCCTGCTCAGCGGAGCGGTCTGGTATGTTGTCGGGCCGCAGCCGCAGCTGGCCTATACGCTGGTGATTGTCACCACCGTGCTGATTATCGCCTGTCCGTGCGCGCTGGGTTTAGCCACGCCGATGTCGGTGATCGCGGGCGTCGGCCGCGCTGCCGAGCTGGGCGTGCTGGTGCGCGATGCCGATGCGCTGCAGCGGGCCAGCGAAGTTGACACCATTGTGTTTGATAAAACCGGCACCCTGACCCAGGGTACGCCGCAGGTCAGCGAGGTGCTGCTGTACGGCGACTGGGATCGTCAGCAGGTACTGCAGGCGGCCGCCCAGCTGGAGCTGGGATCGGGGCATCCGCTGGCGAAGGCCATCGTCGCCGCCGCACCGGCCGTCAGCGACGCCCGCGTTGCGCAATTTCGTACAATACGCGGCAAAGGCGTGAGTGCTACTGTCGCTGACATAACGCTGCTGCTGGGCAATGCGGCGCTGCTGGAAGAGCAGCACATCGACCTGCGCGCCGCACAGCAGGATATTGCGCGACTCGCCGCGCAGGGCGCCACGCCGGTGCTGCTGGCGGATCAGCAGCAGCTGCTGGGCCTGATCGCCCTGCGCGACCAGCTGCGTCCGGAGAGCCGTGCGGCGCTACAGCGGCTGCATCAGCTGGGCTACCGTCTGATCATGCTGACCGGTGACCATCAGACCACTGCCGAAGCCATCGCTGCCGAAGCGGGCATTGATGAGGTGATCGCTGGCGTGCTGCCGGACGGTAAAGCGCAGGCGATAGCGCAGCTGCAACAGCAGGGGCGCAGCGTGGTGATGGTGGGCGACGGCATCAACGACGCCCCGGCGCTGGCGCAGGCGGATGTGGGGATCGCCATGGGCGGCGGCAGCGATGTGGCGGTTGAAACCGCGGCGATGGCGCTGATGCGCAACGATCTGCACTGCGTGGCCGACGCGCTGGCGATGGCCAACGCCACGCTGCGCAATATGCGGCAGAATCTGCTGGGTGCCTTTGTCTATAACAGCCTGGGCATTCCGATTGCTGCCGGCGTACTTTATCCGTTTACCGGCGTGCTGCTCAGCCCCATCGTCGCCGGTGCCTCCATGGCGCTGTCGTCGATCACTGTGGTGAGCAATGCTAACCGTTTGCTGCGCTTTAAACCGGCGCAGCGGCAATAGCAACCTCTGCCCTGTCTTTCGCTGAGCGAAATCGCTAGCATGGATTTTTGACTTAAAAAGGACACGGCATGAGACGCAGTGTGTGGCACCGCCTGCAACAGCTGGCCAGCAGCCTGTTCCCCGCCAGCTACAGCTGGCCCGCCATGGATATCAGACTCGGAGACCGCCGTCTGCATCTGGCTGGCAGTATTCATATGGGTACGCGCGATATGCAACCGCTGCCGGCCGGCTTGCTGCGCCAGCTGCAGAAAGCCGATGCGCTGGTGGTAGAAGCGGATATTACCCGCGGCAGTTCACCGTTTAGTGAGGGTGAAGCATATCCGCCGCTGGCAACGCGGCTGACGCCAGAGACGCTGCAGCAGCTGACGGCGCTGTGCGATGAGCTGTCACTGAACATCGCGCTGTTTGATAGCCTGCCGTTCTGGCAAATTGCGCTGATGCTGCAGGCGCAGCAGGCGCAGCGGCTGGGGCTGCGACCGCAGTACGGTATTGACTATCAGCTGCTGCAGGCAGCGCAGGCGGCAGGAAAACGCATTATTGAGCTGGAAGGGCCGGAAACGCAGATCGCGTTGCTGAAATCACTACCGCAGGATGGCCTGGCGCTGCTGCTGGATACGCTGGAACACTGGCACACCAACGCGCGACTGCTGCAAACCATGATCAGCTGGTGGCTGGATGCGCCGCCCGCCAGTCAGCCGGTGGCGCTGCCGACTACGTTCAGTAGTGAACTGAACGATACCCTGATGCGCAACCGTAATCAGCACTGGCGCGAGCTGCTGCTGGCGCTGCCGCGCGGGCGCTATGTGGTGGCGGTCGGTGCACTGCATCTGTACGGCGAAGACAATTTGCCGCAACTGCTGAAGGCATAAAAAAAGAAGGCCAATATTGCTATCGGCCCGTCAAAGAGGAATTTGTTTATGATTTTGGTTATCGCCAGGGTGACTGGCGCCGGCCAATTTTCGCGCAAAGTTCAGATTTTCGCCAGTACTTTCACGCAAACCGAGATAAGAATTTTCGTAGCAAGGATTGAATATGACACCCGCCGTAAAACTGCTGGAAAAACAACAGGTCGCTTTTACCCTGCATCCCTATGAGCATGACAGCCATGAAACCCACTTCGGTGACGAGGCGGTGCGCAAGCTCAACCTGGATGCGCGCCAGGTGTTTAAAACCCTGCTGGTGGCGCTTAACGGTGATGGCAAAGCGCTGGCAGTAGCGGTGACGCCGGTCTCCTCACAGCTGGATTTGAAAAAAGTCGCCAAAGCGCTGGGGGCGAAGAAAGCCGACATGGCCGATCCGCAACTGGCGCAGCGCGTCACCGGCTATCTGGTGGGTGGCATCAGTCCGCTGGGGCAGAAAAAGCGGCTGCCGACGGTGATCGATCAGCAGGCCAGCGAATTCCCGACCATCTTTATTTCCGGCGGCAAGCGCGGGCTGGATATCGAACTGGCCGCGCAGGATCTGGCACGGCTGCTGGATGCCACGCTGGCTGACGTGGCGCGCCGCGATTAATCAGGCTGCTGCGCGCACAGCTGGTCGATCATCCAGCGCCCGGCCGGGCCCGGCGGATTGCGCCGCGACCAGATGACATCCACCGCGATGTGCTGCGGCCAGCCCGGCACCGGCAGCTCGCGCAAGACCTGATGACCAAACTGCTGCACCAGCCAGCGCGGCAGTACGCTCCAGCCAAACCCCTGCTCCGCCATCTCCAGCAACAACAGATAAGTTGGGGCCGACCAGGTACGCCCGGCCGGCAGCGGCTGGCGGGTTTCCACCCAGGTATTGAGCCGCAGCTGACGCAATTCACCCAGCTGCGCCTCGCTCACCTGCGAACGGGCTGCCAGCGGGTGATCCTGATGCAGGAAAATCGCCATTTGCGCTTCAACCTGCAGTCGCGCCACCGCCAGATCCGGCGGCAAACGCGGCTGGGCGCGCACCACGCCAAGATGTACGCGCCCGGCCTGCAGTAAATCCAGCACATCCTCATCTTCTGCAATCATGCATTCAAATTCGATATCCGGATAGCGCGCCTCAAAGCGCGTCAGCAGATTTTCATGGTGATCGGCCTGCCAGAAGTCGGAAATGGCCAGGCTGAGGCGCGGCTCAACGCCCTGCGACAGCCGCACCGCCAGTTCATCCAGCCGCTGGCTGGCAGCAAGAATTTGCTGCACCTGTGCCAGCGCGCGCTGGCCCTGAGCGGTCAGCACCGGCTGGCGACCGCTGCGATCAAACAGCGCAAAGCCTAAGTCATCTTCGAGATTGGCCACCGCGCTACTGATGGTGGACTGACTTTTTGCCAGCGCACGCGCCGCTGCAGAAAACGAGCCGCTGGCGACGGTCTGGACAAATGCCTCAAGGGATTCTGGTGAGTACTTCATGCTGAACCATCGCTTTTATCGATAGGTAATCATTTTATCTTAGCATTGTGCAGTGAGAAAATGCGTGGCGTTACTCAAAAGGAGGTTTATATGCGTACCCGTTCACTGAAAGAACGTTTTTGTCATGCCGCAGGCTTTGAAGGGTTAGCGATCGTCACGGTTGCGCCGCTGGCCGCCTGGATCATGGATAAACCGCTGTTTCAGATGGGCGCGCTGGCGATTATGCTGTCGACCGTCGCCATGCTGTGGAACATCATTTATAACAGCGGTTTTGACCGCCTCTGTCCGCCGCAGCGCCAGCGCGGTCTCGGCCTGCGCGCGCTGCATGCGCTCGGCTTTGAAGGCGGCTTTATCCTTATTGGCCTGCCGATTGCCGCGTGGATGTTGCACATTTCGCTGCTGGAGGCTTTCCTCCTGGAAGTGGCGTTCTTTCTGTTCTTTCTGCCCTACACCATGGCTTACAACTGGGCATGGGATAAGCTGCGCCAGCGCTGGGTGAGCCAGAAATCCTGCCGCGCCTGAAAAACCACGGGCGGCTGAAGTGCCGCCCGTGTTGTCACTCGTGCGCCGCGCGCGGCCAGATCCACGCCAGGATCATCTGCGGATAGCTGCGCTTCTTTTGCTTCTCCAGCGCTTTGTCGCGCTCCTCAACCTGCTGCGGTGTCAGGTGCACAATCTGCGGTGGCACATAATCGGCGACGCGCAGCGGTGAGTGCTGACTGACATAGCTGCGCAGCACCTCCGCATCACGCAGGCCGCTGTTGCGGAAACCAGCATGGCCATCAATCACCGGGTAGCCGTCGCCGCCGCTGGCGTTAAAGCTGTTGGTGGCCATGCGATAGGTTTTATCCAGCTGCAGCGGCTCGCCATTGATTTTCACTGCGCTGACGCTTTTGCCATCGGCCACCAGGCTGATGTTGCTGAACTGCGCGAAACCGCCGGAATCGGCTTTGATATTCGCCACCGTCGCCAGGTAGTTCAGCAGCTCTTTGCCCGTCAGCGTCACGGACACCACCTGATTGCCAAATGGCTGGATCTGCAACAGATCGCGCCAGCTGATCTCGCCCTGCGCCAGCGAGGTGCGAATACCGCCGCCGCTGATAACGGCAAAGTCGGCCTGAGTAGCCGCCATCTGCGCACGCAGGATCAGCTGAGCCAGCGGCATTTGTTCAAAGCGCACCTTGCTGCGGTCGCCATCAAACACGCTGTCGCTGCGACCCACGTTGACCGCCAGCTGTTTGCCGGCGCGCAGCTGATACGGCGTCAGCAGCTTCATCATTGCGCCGTTCTGCGCTATCGCTTCCTGATACGGCAGCCAGGTTTCGCTGCCATCAAGGTTCTTCACCTTGTGCTTAAGGTTGACCGGAATCAGCTGATAGTTATCCAGCGTCAGCTCACCATTGCGGAAGGTGAAATCGCCGCGACCGACAAATTTCCCCCACTCTTTCGCCTGCACGATCCACACGCCGTTCTGGCGATCCGGCTGGCACGGCTGTCCGGGCTGATAATCCGCCACGCTGACGTTCTCTTTTGCCATGCACACTGCATCGTGCGAATGGCCGCCGACGATCACATTAACCGTGCCCGGCGGCAGGCTGCGCGCCAGCTCCACATCGCCCGGTGCGTTGCTGCCATGCTGCCCGTCGTCGTAGTGGCCCATGTGCGTCAGCGCGATAATCACATCCGGCTTGTCGCTGGCGCGCAGTTCCGCCACCGCTTTTTCCGTCTCTTTCACCGGATCGCGAATCTCTATCTGCGCCACGTTTTGCGGATTGGCGATGCGCAGCGTATCAGTGGTGGTCAGGCCTATCACCGCAATTTTCAGCCCCATACGGTTGAATATCGCCCACGGCTTAAACAGGCGCTTATCGCTGCCTTTGGCATAAATGTTGGCGGCAAGAAAAGGAAACTTCGCCCACTTCTGCTGCTTTTGCAGCACGCTGAGCGGTTTGTCGAATTCGTGGTTACCGAGCGCCATCGCGTCATAGCCGATAAGGTTCATGCCGCGAATGTCCGGCTCGGCGTTCAGCACATCCGATTCCGGCACGCCGGTGTTGACGTCGCCCGCCGACAGAATTAGCGCGCCGCCGCCCTTCGCCTGCACATCGTACCGCTGCTGATCCATCAGCGTTTTCTGCGCGGCCAGACCATATTCACCCTGCGCGTTGGCCCAGAAGTGGCCGTGATGATCGTTGGTGTGCAAAATGCTGAAACGGTAGCTGCGGTCCGGCTGCCACGCCTGCGCCAGCAGCGGCAACAGCAGCATAATCAGCGCCAGCCAGCGCCCTCTGTGCGGTGATAACAACAAAGCCGATCTCCTTATTCTGCGTTTTTTACCGGACGGTGCGCCGGATGTGCTTTTTCGCCCTTCTGTGTCGCACAGTTCGCCCTTTAACTCAAGGCCAAAGGCGAATACAGTCATGCATGACGTAACAATCTGATAACGAAATTCCCACCCCTTCAGGATCTTTATGGCAAGTGAACAGACGTTAACCCCGACGCGGCGCACCGGGCGTACCGCTTTTGGCATTCTTGGTGCCATCAGTCTCGCGCATCTGCTGAACGATATGCTGCAATCGCTATTACTGGCGATCTATCCGCTGCTGCAGAAAGATTTCAGCCTCAGCTTTGTGCAAATTGGTTTGATTACTCTGACATATCAGGTGACGGCCTCATTATTACAACCGCTGATTGGCTATTACACCGACAAATATCCGAAACCCTGGTCACTGCCGGTCGGGATGGGGTTTACCCTGTTCGGTCTGGCGCTGCTGACCTTTGCCAGCACTTATCCGCAGGTGCTGCTGGCCGCAGCGCTGGTTGGCTGCGGCTCATCGGTGTTTCATCCGGAATCGTCGCGCGTGGCGCGCATGGCCTCCGGCGGCCGCCACGGGCTGGCTCAGTCGCTGTTTCAGGTCGGTGGTAATTTTGGCAGCGCGCTCGGGCCGCTGCTGGCCGCCATCATCGTCGCGCCCTATGGCAAAGGCCATCTCAGCTGGTTCATGCTGGCCGCGCTGCTCGGCATCATTGTACTGCTGCAGGTGAGCCGCTGGTACAGCCACCAGCAGCGCGCCACGCAGGCCAGCGCTGCCAGCAGGCCGCGTAACCCCCTGCCGCGCAATAAAGTAGCGCTGGCCATCGGCATTCTGCTGCTGCTGATATTCTCCAAGTACTTTTATCTCACCAGCCTGAGCAGCTATTACACCTTCTATCTGATGCACAAATTCGGGCTGTCGGTGCAGGATTCACAGTTCCATCTGTTTGCCTTTTTGGGTGCAGTCGCCGCCGGCACCATTATCGGTGGGCCGATAGGCGATAAAATCGGGCGCAAATATGTCATCTGGGGATCGATTCTCGGCGTGGCGCCGTTTACCCTGCTGTTACCGCACGCCAGCCTGATGTGGACCAGCGTGCTGAGCGTCATTATTGGTCTGATCCTTGCCTCGGCGTTTTCCGCCATTCTGGTCTATGCCCAGGAGCTGCTGCCGGGGCGTATCGGTATGGTTTCCGGGCTGTTTTTCGGTTTTGCTTTTGGCATGGGTGGCCTCGGCGCGGCGGTCCTGGGCGTGGTAGCCGACCACACCAGTATCGAATGGGTGTATCAAATCTGCGCCTAGCTGCCACTTATTGGCCTGTTGGCCGCTTTCTTACCTGATCAGCAGCAGCGCTGAGCCCTTTCGGGGGGCAACTATTTTTCTCTGCTCCCTCCTATTCTGCATAAATCCTGCCGATATGCTTAGATAACTGAGGAAAATAGCGCTTCGGCTGCGTTTTTGTCTCATTTTTTCAATTTTTTCGTCTTTCACCGCTCAAATGTTTAAACGCGGCGAACGATTGTGCATTACACTAGGTTGTTACAAGCGGATACATTTGCACACAAGGAGACAGGCATGCATCACACTACCCCGTTGATCACCACCATTGTCGGAGGTCTGGTCCTCGCATTTCTCCTTGGTATGCTGGCGAATCGCCTGCGCATCTCGCCGCTGGTCGGCTATCTGCTGGCCGGCGTGCTGGCGGGTCCTTTTACCCCGGGCTTCGTCGCGGATACCAATCTGGCCCCCGAACTGGCTGAACTCGGCGTCATTCTGCTGATGTTCGGCGTCGGTCTGCACTTCTCGCTTAAGGATTTGATGTCGGTAAAGTCGATCGCCATTCCCGGTGCCATCGCGCAGATCGCGGTCGCCACGCTGCTGGGAATGGGTCTGTCATGGGCGATGGGCTGGTCATGGATGACCGGCCTGGTGTTTGGCCTGTGTCTCTCTACCGCCAGTACCGTGGTGCTGCTGCGCGCGCTGGAAGAGCGTCAACTGATTGATAGCCAGCGCGGGCAGATCGCCATCGGCTGGCTGATCGTCGAAGACCTGGTAATGGTGCTGACGCTGGTGCTGCTGCCGGCCATCGCCGGCATGCTGGAGCAGGGAAATGCCAGCCCGACGCTGCTTGCGTGGGACCTGTTACTAACCATCGGCAAAGTCGCTGCCTTTATGGTGCTGATGATGGTGGTCGGCCGCCGCGTGGTGCCGTGGATTCTGGCCAAAAGCGCCGCCACTGGTTCACGCGAGCTGTTTACGCTGTCGGTACTGGCGCTGGCGCTGGGTATCGCGTTTGGCGCGGTGGAATTCTTTGATGTTTCCTTTGCCCTCGGCGCCTTTTTTGCCGGCATGGTGCTGAATGAATCAGAGCTGAGCCACCGGGCGGCACACGACACACTGCCGCTGCGCGATGCGTTTGCCGTGCTGTTTTTTGTCTCGGTCGGCATGCTGTTCGACCCGATGATCCTGCTGGAGCAACCGCTGGCGGTGCTGGGTGCGCTGGCCATTATCGTGCTGGGTAAATCGATTGCCGCCTGGCTGCTGGTCACGCTGCTCGGCCACTCGCGGCGCACCGCGCTGACCATCTCCGTCAGCCTGGCGCAGATTGGCGAATTCGCTTTTATCCTCGCCGGACTGGGGATT
Source organism: Type-C symbiont of Plautia stali (assembly GCF_059730935.1). Classification (NCBI taxonomy): domain Bacteria; kingdom Pseudomonadati; phylum Pseudomonadota; class Gammaproteobacteria; order Enterobacterales; family Enterobacteriaceae; species Type-C symbiont of Plautia stali. The sequence continues at coordinate 3,022,543 of NZ_AP035923.1, forward strand.
TCGCTCGGTATGCTGAGCGATGAAGGTCGCAACCTGGTGCTGGCGGCGGCGATTCTCTCCATCATGCTTAACCCGATTCTGTTTACCGTGCTGGAGCGTTATCTCGACAAAACCGAGACCATGGAAGAGCAGACGCTGGAAGAGGCAATTGAAGAAGAGAAGCAGATTCCGGTGGATATCTGCAATCATGCGGTGATTGTCGGCTACGGCCGTGTTGGCAGCCTGCTGGGACAGCAGCTGATGGAAGCTGATGTGCCGCTGGTGGTGGTGGAGAATTCGCGCCCGCGCGTCGAAGCGCTGCGCGAACAGGGCATCAAAGCCGTGCTGGGCAACGCGGCGCGAGTCGATACCATGGATTTAGCGCGTCTTGACTGCGCGCGCTGGCTGCTCCTGACCATCCCCAACGGCTATGAAGCCGGGGAAATTGTTACCGCCGCGCGCGAAAAGCGGGCAGATATTGAGATTATCGCCCGGGCGCATTACGACGACGAAGTGGCCTATATCATGGAGCGTGGCGCCAATCGCGTGGTGATGGGCGAGCGGGAGATTGCCAACAGTATGTTGCATGTATTGCAGGAAGAGATCGCGCAAAACCCGATTGTGCGCGAGTGCCCGATTTAAAGACATTATTACACCGTAGCGGCGCAATTTATTGCGCATACTAAAGCCATATCACGGCTGAAGAATGCGCAATAAATTGCGCCGCTACGGGTTCGTTATTACCTGTCCCAGTAAGACTCTTCTAAACTGTCTTCCCGCTCCGGCAGCCCGCGCGTCAGACGCGGTGAGTGCTGGTTCAGCACCTGATAACTGACGCGGTTGGCATATTTGCACACCTGCGCCAGCGACGAGTAGGTCAGGTATTCGCGGGCGTGTTTGCTGGAGTTTGGCACTTTCTGACGGTGGAAATTGTTGGCGGTAATATCGTGCAGCAGCGCCGCCAGCGCGCCATCACCGGCACCGTTGGTGTTCATGATCTTCTCCGGACCACCCATGTAAGGCGCAATGTGCGAGAAGATCCGCAGCGGCTGCTGGCAATCCTGATGACGCATGGCGCGGCTGAACTCAAACTGGTTGAACTCGGCAATCGCCCCCGGCAACAGCGGATGATTGGTTTTGCGCTTGAACGCCTCTTCGGTGAATCCGGCCATATACAACCCGGTCGGTCCGGCGGTGCACAGCACCAGATCGACCCAGTCCAGCGCCATGTTGGAGGCCAGCAGCGGATCCGCTTCGCCGGTCAGCGCGAACGCTTCCTCTTCATTCATCGCCACAATCGAGACGTGTTCGCGCAGGAAATCGCGCCAGAACTGCGGGTTATCCTGAATCACATATTTGGTACCGAGCGTCAGCACCACCGGTACATTGTGCTTTTTGGCGAACTCAATGGCCCGCAGCGTCGCTTCCGGCATCGGTTCACCCGGCTGACAGCGCACCAGGTAGGACGTCAGCACCAGCGCCGACGCACCGGCAATCACCTCTTCCGGAATACTGGCAGCCTGCAGCTGGTTCATCAGGCCAGGGCTGATAGCAAAGGTGCGCTCGCCCTGCTCGCCGATCAGGGTAAAGCAGCGGCCAATGGCGCCATCGACGCCCTGCAGGAAGTTAAGGTCCATGCGGCTGGAGGTATTGCACAGGTAGCGATAGGCGTAACCGCCAATCTGGATGTTGTTACACATCACGCCGAGCAGCACCGAACGGTCATCAGCCAGCACCGAGTAGTTGTGCAGCGTATTACCGATGGTACCGCCGGCAAACTGGTGGCTGATCAGCTGCTCGCGCATCAGCTCGTTATACAGCGCTTCGGCGGTCGCATCGTCGATGACCAGCGAATGACCGGCGCTCAGGCCATAGCGCTGCAGGAAGTCGTCATCGACTTTGGCTTCGATATCCACCAGCGTCTGGTCGATACCCACCACCCAGCTGCCCTCTTCCTGCTCCTGCTGGGAAGCCTGCAGCAGCGGATCGCGCGCGTTGACGGGAAAATAGTGTTTGGATTTGCGTTTGCCGGGAAATTTCATGAAAGCTGCCGTCAGGGAAAATCAGGCAGAGAATGATATCACATTCTCTGCCGCACCCTTAGCGGCGCGCTTGTACCAGCTGCACCATCATCTCGATGTGCTCATCATCCGCATTAAGCGCCGGAATGTATTCAAATTTCTCGCCGCCAGCGTGCAGGAAGATTTCGCAGTTTTCGCCGCTGATCTCCTCCAGCGTCTCGAGGCAGTCCGCCGCAAAGCCCGGACTCATCACCTGCACATGTTTGATCCCTTTGGCCGGCAGGCTTTTCATGGTCTCATCCGTGTACGGCATCAGCCATGGCTCGCGGCCAAAGCGCGACTGGAAGGTCATCATGATTTTATGCGGCGCAATGCCGAGCGCGGCGGCCAGGGCGTCGGTGGTGTCTTTGCAGCGCAGCGGATAGTCGTCGCCTTCATTGGCGAAGCGTTGCGGAATGCCGTGGTAAGAGAGCACCAGCAGATCCGGCTCGCCGTGTTGGGCAAACGAGCGCTCCACCGAGGCCTTCAGCGCGGCGATATAGGCCGGATGTTCGGCGTAATCGCGGATAAACGCTACTTCCGGCAGGGAACGCAGCGGTTTAAAGCTGGCCGCCAGGCCATCCCACACTGCCGCCACCGTGGAGCAGGAGAACTGCGGATAGAGCGGCAGCACGATGAATTTGGTGACACCCTGCGCCAGCAGACGCTCAACCGCACCGTTGAGGCTCGGCTGGCCGTAACTCATGCCCAGCTCTACCGGCATATCCAGCCGCTGCGCCAGCGCGGCACGCTGCCGCTTGCTGAACACCATCAGCGGGGAACCTTCGTCCATCCACACCGATGCGTACAGCTTCGAGACGCGCGGCGAGCGGAACGGCAGAATGATGAAATTGAGAATCGGCCACCACAGCCAGCGCGGCGTATCCACCACGCGCGGATCGCCGAGGAACTGTTTCAGATAGCGTTTCACCGCCGCGGTGGTCGGTGCGTCTGGTGTACCTAAGTTAACCAGTAAAACCCCAGGCTTATCTTGCCTCATTGTATTTCCTTGATGTCGCAGACAATGGTTCTGAATCGGGGGAAATTGTAGCGGAAAAAGCGGAGGGGGAAAGCAATTGCTGCAAAAGGGCCGGACAACCGGCCCTGGTCACCACTTAGCCGAGGATATCGGCCAGCTGTGCACTCACTTCGGTCACCTGGCGGGTGCCGTCGATTTTGTGGTATTCGGTGTTACCGGCTTCGGCTTCTTTGCTGTAGTAAGCAATCAGCGGCGCGGTCAGCTGATGGTATTCCACCAGACGCTTACGCACGGTCTCTTCCTGGTCATCTTTACGCGTGGTCAGCTCTTCGCCGGTCACGTCATCTTTACCTTCCACTTTTGGCGGATTGTATTTGATGTGGTAAACGCGGCCTGACGGCGCATGCACGCGACGGCCGACAATGCGATCGACAATCAGTTCGTCCGGTACGGCGAACTCGAGCACGTAATCCACCTTGATGCCCGCCTCTTTCATGGCGTCAGCCTGCGGAATGGTGCGTGGGAAACCATCGAGCAGGAAGCCGTTTTTGCAGTCTTCCTGCGCGATACGCTCTTTAACCAGCGCAATCACCAGTTCGTCCGTTACCAGTTTACCGGCATCCATGATGGCTTTCGCCTGCTGGCCCAATTCGGTGCCGGCTTTGACAGCCGCACGCAACATGTCGCCCGTGGAGATCTGCGGAATACCGTATTTCTCCATGATGAATTGAGCCTGAGTGCCCTTACCTGCGCCCGGTGCCCCGAGCAGAATAATACGCATTGCGTAATTCCCCTTGCGAATCGCATTGATCAATCTGAGAAGGCCAAAACATACCATTATGACCCGCACACCACAAGGCAACGGGCCCCCGGGCGCTGAAAGGCCTACTTTGACCTGCTTTAGCGCGGTGCGCCAGTAGCAGGCGCGTTTTTAAGAATTTCGGCTGTCTCTGAGCACCTCGCGCAGCCGTTTTTTTAGCGCAGCGGTGACGTTCTGCGGCTTATTGCCGTTGCCGCGCACGCTGACCGGCAAAAACAGGCGATGCGGCGCGGGCAGCAGCTGCATATCTGCGGGCAACGCTGGCAGCGCACTGCCGGGCGGCAAGGGCAGCAGCGCAAACGGCAGGCCGGGCTGGTGAATCGACTGCAGCGTGAACGGCGTATCCAGCGTCAGGCTGTCGACAGTGGCAACGTTGAAGGGCTGCCAGTCGTCCTGCGCCATGCACTCCAGCGCGCGTTCCGGCGCGTCACCCAGCGCCAGTCCCTGTTCGAACAGCCGCAGTTCGCTGCGCACCAGCGTACTAAAATCATGAGTACGCAGCGCAATCAGCACCAGATCGTCGCTCAGCATCGCATGCTGATTCAGCTGGGTGACAAACAGTCGTGCCTCGCTGATGAGTCGTTTATGCAACACGCTGGCGAAGGAACCGGACGCGTGCGTCACGCCCTGGCTCTGGCAGGCACTCAGATTGCGCACCCGGCCCTGCTGCATATCGACGTGATCGACCAGCGCGATATTGCCCGCCATCATCGGCAGGGCCGGCAGCACGCTGAGTTCGCTGACCGGATATTGCGCGGCGTAGCGCGTCTGATTGCGCGCCTGCTCCTGGCGCAGAAACAGTTGCGAGAGCAGCACACGCGCGATGTGCAGTGAAGGGGCAAAAAACAGATCGTAATTTTCCAGCCGATAGTGACGGGACAGCAAGCCGCGCAGCCGATCGCGCGCCGCCGCCCTGGCAGTAGCCTGTTGTGAAGTCATCACGTGACATTTCTCTTGGTTATTCTGCTGTGTGAAGCTGGCGCTGGCAGCGGACATCGCCGCTGCTGTACACAGCGCAGCCGGTCCGTCAACCCGCCAGATTAAGCAGGAAAGGTTAGGTTAATGCGGCTGGACATTAAAATGATATAAACTGACAATCCCTGTTAGGTTTTTACACAGGGGATGAGTATGACCGCGCTTCCGTCGTTACGTGCACTGCACTATTTTCATCAGGCGGCGCTGCATTGCAGCTTTAGCGTCGCGGCCGAATGTCTCCATGTCACCCACAGCGCCATCAGCCATCAGATTCGCCAGCTGGAGAGCTGGATGGGCAAGCCCCTGTTCATCCGCACCAACGGGCGCGTGCGCTTAACCTCTCACGGCGAACGTCTGCTGGTGAGCTGCCAGAAAGCCTTTAGCGAACTCTCTACCACCTGCGTAAGTATTCGCACCGGGATGCGCAATCATCTGAGCGTCGCCTGTACCCCAAGTTTTTTATCCCAGTGGCTGATTCCGCGCATCAGCAGCTTTTACCAGCGCTATCCCGATATTGAAGTGCAATTTCAGCCGCAGGGCGATATTGCTCAGCTGCGCAGCGAACACACCGATGTGCTGATCCTCAGTTATGAACAGGCGCCGGACGACGACATAGATGCCTCGCTCATCAGCGATGATTACGTTGGCCCGCTGTGCGCCCCACAGTACGCGGCGCGTTTTCACAGCGAGCAGGATCTGGCGTCGCTGCCGCTTTTGCACGCCGATACCCGCCTGCAGGCCTGGGCCGAATGGGCGAAGATCAGCGGAGTGCGAGGTAATTTTTGGCTGGGCAAACATTTCGATAATCTGACGCTGGCGATTCAGGCCGCGAGAAACGGGCTGGGCGTGATTGTGGCGCCGCGCCTGCTGGTGCGTCAGGAGCTGAACGACGGCACGCTGATTGCGCCGCTGGGGTTTGTGCGCGCCGACCGTGCCACCTGGATGATGACCAAGCGGTCACGCCAGCACGATGCGGAGATTACGCTGTTCCGGGATTGGCTACGGGATGAAGCGCTGAAGTAAGCAAGGGCAGCATAAATAAAAAGGTCGTCATTAATGACGACCCTACAGAGAGTGGACAGTTGTCGAATCGGTGCCAGGTAACCTGTAGGGTCGGCATTCATGCCGACCGTTCCGATTACCGCACCGCGTTACGCCGTCAGCAACTGATTCATGCGGCGGATAAACTGGTTAGGATCGTCCAGCGTGCCGCGCTCGGCCAGCAGCGCCTGATCCAGCAGCAGTTCAACCCACTCCGCAAAGCGCGCTTCATCCTGGGTATCAGCCACGCGTTTCACCAGCGTATGCTCCGGGTTGATCTCAAAGATGTACTTCACTTCCGGCACATCCTGACCGGCCGCGGCGAACAGCTTCGCCATCTGCGTGGTCATTTCGTTGGCGTCAGTGGTGACAATCGCCGGCGTGTCGGTGAGGCGATGGGTCAGGCGCACCTCTTTGACGCGCTCGCCCAGCAGGGTTTTCACGCGATCGACGAACGGCTCCAGCGCTTTTTCCGCTTCCTTCTGCGCTTCCGTCTCTTCATCCGCCAGCTTGCTCAGCGACTCATCCGCTTTGCTCACCGACTGGAACGCTTTGCCATCGAACTCCGTCAGGTAGCTCATCATCCACTCGTCGATACGATCGGACAGCAGCAGGACCTCGATGCCTTTCTTACGGAACAGCTCCAGATGCGGGCTGCTTTTCGCGGCGGCATAGCTGTCGGCAGTGATGTAGTAAATCTTCTCCTGCCCTTCAACCATGCGGCTAACGTAATCTTCCAGTGAAACGGTCTGCGCCGCGCCTTCGCTCTGGGTGGTGGCGAAACGCAGCAGTTTAGCAATCGCCTCCTGGTTGGCATGATCTTCCGCCGGGCCCTCTTTCAGCACCAGACCGAACTCTTTCCAGAACTGCTGATATTTCTCTGCGTCGTCTTTGGCCAGTTTTTCCAGCATCTGCAGGCTGCGTTTGGTCAGCGCGGCGCGCAGGCTCTGCGTGACGCGGCTGTCCTGCAGGATCTCACGGGAGACGTTGAGCGGCAGATCGCTGGAATCTATCAGGCCACGCACAAAGCGCAGGTAGTTCGGCATGAACTGTTCCGCGTCATCCATGATGAAGACGCGCTGCACGTACAGCTTCAGACCGTGCTTGCTGTCGCGGTTCCACATGTCGAACGGCGCACGCGACGGGATGTACAGCAGACTGGTGTACTCCTGCTTACCTTCGACGCGGTTGTGGCTCCAGATGGCCGGATCGCTGAAATCATGAGCGATGTGTTTGTAGAACTCGTTGTACTCTTCGTCGCTGATTTCGCCTTTGTTGCGCGTCCACAGCGCCTGGGCTTTGTTGATCTTCTCCCAGGTGACGGTATCGTTCTCTTCGTCTTTGGTCTCGATCTCCACCGGCAGCGCGATGTGATCGGAATATTTGCTGATCACGTTGCGCACGCGCCACGCATCGAGGAAGTCATCTTCGCCTTCACGGAAGTGCAGCGTAATTTCGGTGCCGCGATCGGCTTTCTCAATCTCCGCCAGCGTATACTCGCCTTCGCCGGCGGATTCCCAGAACACGCCTTCGTCGGCTTTGGCGCCCGCAGCACGGGTGCGTACCGTCACTTTGTCAGCCACGATAAACGCCGAGTAGAAACCGACGCCGAACTGGCCGATCAGCTGACTGTCTTTTGCCTGATCGGAACCCATCGATTCCAGAAACGCTTTGGTACCGGATTTCGCGATGGTACCGAGGTTTTCAATCACCTCATCACGGCGCATCCCGATGCCGTTATCGCTCAGCGTCAGCGTGCGTTTTTCCTTGTCGACCGAGATACGCACGCGCAGGTCGCCATCGCCTTCGTACAGATCCGGCGTCGACAGTGCGCGGAAGCGCAGCTTGTCAGCCGCATCGGAGGCGTTGGAGATCAGTTCACGCAGGAAAATCTCTTTGTTTGAATAGAGGGAATGGATCATCAGATGCAGAAGTTGTTTTACCTCTGACTGGAAGCCACGCGTCTCTTGTCCTTTCATGGTCATTGCTACCTCAACAGAATCGGGGTTGATCAATTGTTGAGAGTGAAATGGGGATGGTGGGAAGAATTTCAAGCCGGTATCGCAGCAGGATACCGGCAAGTGGTCAGAATTTAATCTTGTGCCGTCCGGCAAGCGAGTGCGACAGCGTTGTGCCGTCGACCATTTCCAGTTCACCGCCGACCGGAACCCCGTGCGCAATGCGGCTGGCGTCAACGCCATACTGGCCGCACAGCTCGGCGATATAGTTAGCCGTGGCTTCGCCTTCCACCGTTGGGTTGGTGGCAAGGATCACTTCCTGCAGCGTCTCACGTTCGAGGCGCTGCTCCAGCCGATCCAGGCCAATGTCCTGCGGGCCGATGCCGTCCAGCGGCGACAGATGGCCCATCAGCACAAAGTAGCGACCGCCAAACTGGCCGGTCTGCTCGATGGCGTGGATATCCGCCGGGCTCTCCACCACGCAAATCTGGCCGTTTTGCTGACGGCGGGGATTGGCGCAGATGGTGCAGATCTCCTGCTCGGTGAAGGTGCGGCAGTCGGAACAGTGGCCGATTTCTGCCATGGCGCGGGTCAGCGCCTGCGCCAGACGCATGCCACCGCTGCGATCGCGCTGCAACAGATGAAACGCCATGCGCTGCGCCGATTTCGGGCCAACGCCCGGTAAACAGCGCAGCGACTCCATCAAAGCTTCAAGCAGTGGACTGGTTTGCATCAGAACGGCATCTTGAAGCCAGGCGGCAGCTGCATACCGGCAGAGACGGATGCCATCTTCTCTTTCTGCGTTTCATCAATACGGCGCGCCGCGTCGTTAAACGCCGCAGCGATCAGATCTTCCAGCATCTCTTTGTCATCTTCCAGCAGGCTGGGATCGACTTCCACGCGGCGGCAGTTGTGCGCACCGTTGATGGTCACTTTGACCAGGCCAGCCCCTGATTCGCCGGTGACTTCCAGTGCGGCGATCTCTTCCTGAACTTTGGCCATTTTATCCTGCATCTGCTGGGCCTGTTTCATCAGGTTGCCCAATCCGCCTTTACCAAACATAGTTTTCTCTCTCTGCTGGGGCTGCGCGCAACGCTGCGCGACAGCGTGATCATACGGGTCGGATACTCTCTTCATCCAGGTCCGCATCAAAGAAGCGACGCAGCGTCTGAATGTGGGTATCGCTTTCGATCGACTGACGCGCCTGCGCCAGTTTCTCTTCATAAATGGCCTGACGCCACTCCAGCGGCGTCAATACCGCCGGATTATCGTCTTCCACGATGGTCAGTTCAACCGTCTGCCCGGCCGCCTGGCTCAGCGCGTCCTGAATCGCCTGGCGCGCCGGGGCAGAGTTGAGATGACGCTGGCTGCTGCGCAAATGCAGCGTCACGCCCTGCTCATTCACCTCTTTCCACGCGTTCAGCGCGACCTGCTGGACCAGCTTCGGCAGCGTCAGCGTGGCGATTTCCGCCGCCCAGGCATCGCGCTGCAGCGCCTCTTCCGCCAGTTTGAGCGCCAGCTCTGGCGTTTTCTCATGCTCCAGCGCAGAACGCAAGGCTTTTGGCGTCGCCACCGGCTCCGGCTTGATCTCCTCCTGCTGCTGGGCTTTCCAGCGATACGCTTCCGGTTTCGCCGGCGCTTTTACCGCCGGTTCAGACGCGCGCTGTTGCACGCGCTCGGTGACGCTTGCCAGACGTTCCAGCGCCGGGTTTGCCGGCCGCGCGGAACGCGCTGCCGGCTCACTCTTTTTTGCTTTGCCGGCTCCCTGACGCAGCAATTGCGTCCGCGCCTGTAACAGCTGACTGGTGGCGTCGGGCAAGTTATCCGGGGCCGGTGCCATATCGGGATAATCATCGGCCGGCGGCGGCGACTCATCCATCGGCGGTGCCATCTGCGGCTGCGCGGCCACAGCGGGTGCGGCTTTGGTCTGAGGCGCTGGCGCGGCAACGGCCGGCGCGGCCTGCGGCGTCAGCGACGGGCGCGCCACCGGTTCAGCGATGGTGGCCTGCGGATGAAACGCCAGTGCACGCAGCAGCGTCATTTCCACGCCGAGCCGGCGATCCGGCGCCAGCGGCAAATCTTTGCGCCCCATCAGCAGCGTCTGATAATAGAGCTGAACGTCAGCAGGCGGCAGCACGCGCGCCAGTTCGCGCAGGCGCTGCGCCTGGCTGGCATCATCTTCGCCAAGCGAGCTGGGCAGCAGCTGGACCATCGCGATACGGTGCAGCAGACGCAGCATCTCCACCAGCAGCGCCTCCCACTCCACGCCGCGCGATGCGGCCTGATTCAGCAGCGCCATCACCTGTTCGCCGTTGCCTTCCACCAGCGCTTCAATCAGCGCCAGCGGCTGTTCATCATCCAGCGTGCCCAGCATTTGCGCCACGCTGTCGCGCGTGACGCTGCCCTGCCCCATGGCAATCGCCTGATCGGTGAGGCTGAGCGCATCGCGCATACTGCCGTCGGCGGCGCGAGCCAGCAGATGCAGCGCGCGCGGCTCGGCGTCAATCTGCTCCTGCTGCAGCACGTGCGCCAGCTGCTGCTGAATCTGTTCGACGTCGAGGGCTTTCAGGTGGAACTGCAGGCAGCGCGACAGAATGGTTACCGGCAGCTTCTGCGGATCGGTGGTCGCCAGCAGGAATTTCACATGCGACGGCGGCTCTTCCAGCGTTTTCAGCAGCGCATTAAAGCTGTGGCGCGACAGCATGTGCACTTCATCGATCAGATAGACCTTAAAGCGCCCGCGCGCGGGTGCATACTGCACGTTATCCAGCAGGTCGCGCGTGTCTTCCACTTTGGTGCGCGAGGCGGCATCGATTTCGATCAGATCGACAAAGCGCCCCTGTTCAATCTCGCGACAGTTATCGCACTGTCCACAGGGCGTGGCCGTGATACCGGTTTCGCAGTTGAGGCCTTTAGCCAGCAGACGCGCAATCGAGGTTTTCCCCACGCCGCGCGTGCCGGAAAACAGATAGGCATGATGGATGCGTCCCAGTGACAACCCGTTGGCCAGCGCCATCAGCACATGTTCCTGACCGACTACGTCGGCGAAAGCCTGGGGACGCCATTTTCGCGCAAGTACCTGATAGCTCATGTGGATTCAATCACTGGAGTTGTTTAACCTGGCACAGCAGCACGCTCAGTTGCGCCGATTCTGCCGTGGGACTTAGGGGAAAAATGCGGTGACGCAAACCCTGTTTATTTTGACAGGAGTGTAACAGCCACAGCCGGATATGCCTATACCCGTGATACGTTGCGCGCTGCGCTTCAGGGCGGAATACGCCTGCCAGGGAGTGCGAAGAGAGGCGCCGCCGGGCATCAAGGCTGGCGGCGCGATGGCCTTAGTGGCCGGGGAAATTGACCAGGCTGTAGCAGTCGATACCCAGCGCGTTCAGGCGCGCTTCGCCGCTTAAATCAAACAGGTTGATCACGAACGCGGCGTCTTTAACTTCACCGCCCGCACGACGAATCAGTTTCACCGTGGCTTCAAGGGTGCCGCCGGTAGCCAGCAGATCGTCCACCACCAGCACCACATCGCCGGGTTTGATGGCGTCTTTGTGCAGTTCCAGCGCGTCTGAACCGTACTCCAGTTCATAGCTTTCGCTGAAAGTTTCACGCGGCAGTTTGCCCGGTTTGCGCACCGGCACAAATCCCACGCCCAGACCCAGCGCAACCGGCGCCCCGAACAGGAAGCCACGCGCTTCGGTGCCCACCACTTTGGTGATGCCTTTATTACGATAACGCTCCACCAGAATGGCGATCGCTGCGGCATACGCCTGCGGATCTTCCATCAGACTGGTGACGTCACGGAACAGGATGCCCGGCTTCGGATAGTCAGGAATGCTTTTGATGCTGTTTTTGATCAGTTCAAGCTGCTGCGCAGTTGCGGTCATAAAGGTTACGCCTGGAAAAATATCTAAAACGCGCAGCTTCCACAGCGCCAATACCCGGAAACCGGGTTAAGCGAAGTCGTTTCTCAAGGGGAAGCCACGCACGAAGATGCCCAAATCTAAGCAAACAGCCGGCTAAATGCAACCCTGATGCTACGGTTCGTGCGGGTTCGCACTTTCTGCTACAACCGGGATGCGCCACAGCATGAGCAACAATAGCGCCAGCATCACACCGAGCAGGATGCGCAGCCACAGCAGCTTCACCAGCCAGATTGAAACCGCAAAGGTGATGACAATCAGCAACATAGCGCGGCTTTTGGCACCGGGCGGCATGGCGCGATGCTGCTGCCAGTGGCGCAGATAGCGGCCAAACGGCGAGCGCCACAGCAGCCAGTGATGAAAGCGCGGCGACGAGCGGGCAAAACACCAGGCGGCCAGCAACACGAATGGCGTGGTCGGTAGTAAAGGTAATACAATGCCCAGCGTGCCCAGCACAATCGCCAGCCAGCCAAGGCTTAACAGTAAAATGCGCTGCATGCCAGATGCCTGAAAAATGTCACAACAGCGCTACGTTAACACAGACGGAATCGAAGTGATGCCTCAACTGCCCGCCCAACAGCGTCTGCACGCAATGATTGACACGCTGCGCCAGCAGATTGCGCAGCAGCCGGACGGTAGCTGCCGTCAGCCGCGCTTTGACGCGCAGCTGTTTCGCTGCAAAGGCACGCGGCTGGCTGACTATCTGCAAGAGCTGCAGCACAATGCGGCGCAGCTCGCGGCGTCCGACAGTGATGCGTCGCGCCGCCAGTGGCTGGCGCAGAAGGTGCTGGACCAGATTGCCGCGCTGCAGCGCGAGTGCAGTAGCCAGCAACTGCGCGTGGTGCGTGAACGGCCGCGTCGCGATCCGCTGCAGCCGAAGCGTGATGAGTACCGCGGCTACGAAACGCGACTGCTGGCCATGCTGCAGCAGCGCGAACAGCACCTGGCGCGCGCTGAAACGCTGAGCGTGCAGCAGCAGCTGATGCGCGAGGTGGAGATTCTGCAGGAGCGGCTGGCGCGCTGCCGCGCCGCGCTGCATAAACTGGAGATCGCGGCGCAGCCGTAAGCCTTTCGCTTTCCTCTATACTGGAAACAGCGCTGACGGGAGGAGAAGCATGACCCTTATCATCTGGATTATTATTGGCCTGGCTGCCGGCTGGCTGAAGCGGAGGGTGTTTCCCGGCCGTCCCGGCGGACTGGTGCCGACGCTGGTGCTGGCGGTAATCGGCGCGCTGATTGGCGGCTACATCGCCACGTATTTCACCACGGGTGACCTCGGTACGCTGCATCCGACGGGCTTCGCCGTGGCGCTGGCGGGTGCCCTGCTGATGCTGCTGGTCGCCGCTAAACTACGTATTTAGGAGACACTATGACGCTGGATACCGCGCCGGACGACATCAAGCTGGCGGTCGATTTAATTCAGCTGCTGGAGGAAAACCAGGTGCCCACGGCCACGGTGCTGGCTGCGCTGGCGATTGTCCAGCGCGATTACGAGCAGAAGCTGGCGGCCGAACGCACCGCTTAGCGCGTGCCGGCGAGCGTCGGGCTCAGGCGCAGCATATCAATAAAGGCCTCGACCACCTGCGGCGCTTCACTCACCAGATCAAAACTTTGCGGATTGAACAACCAGCTCTCCATCATGCCGCTGATGTAGCCGCGCATCAGCAGCGCCGCCTGGCGGGTGTTGAGGCTGGCCGGAAGCTGCCCGGCCTCGATACAGCTGCGCAGCACCTCTTCGATGCGGTCATAACACGCCTGCAGCAGCCCCTGCTGCATCGCCATTAACGTCGACATTTCGCCAACGAACTCACATTTATGGAAGATAATCTCCATTAATGCGCGTCTTTGTGGATCCTTTGCTGTGGCTTCAAGGATATAGATCAGCATCGAACGCATTACAGAAAGTGGATCGCCAGGGTATTTTGTCTGATACTCAAGTTCCACATCGTCGAGCCCGGCGTCGCAGCGCAGCCAGATCTCCTGTAACAGATCGGCTTTATTTTTAAAATGCCAGTAGATAGCGCCGCGCGTGACGCCAGCGGCCGCGGCGATATCCGCCAGTGAGGTGGCGGCCACACCGTGTTCAGAAAAGTGAGCTAAAGCGGCATCCAGAATTTGATGTCGCGTTTCAAGTGCTTGCGCTTTGGTTTTTCGTGCCATAGAGGACTGTTTTTACAAACTGGCAAGTTTACATACATTTGTGAATGTATGTACCATAGCACGACCCGTGTTTTAACGCAGCAATGGGTTTAACGGTTTGTGATCCATTGATCATTTGATATCGGACACTAGAGGTTTATTTATGAATAAAAACAGAGGATTAGCGCCTCTGGCGGCCGCCGTGATGCTTACAGGCAGCTTTTTGTTAACAGGATGTGATGATAATAAATCCCAGCAAGCCGCCCAGCAGCAGCCCCCGGAAGTGGGTGTTGTCACGTTAAAAAACGAGCCCCTGAAAATCACCACCGAACTGCCAGGCCGTACTTCGGCGTTCCGCGTGGCTGAAGTGCGTCCGCAGGTGTCAGGTATCATTCTCAAGCGTAATTTTGTTGAAGGCAGTGATGTTAAAGCCGGCGATTCGCTGTACCAGATCGATCCCGCCACCTATCAGGCCGCGTACGACAGCGCAAAAGGCGATTTAGCCCAGGCTCAGGCCAACGCGCGCGTTGCCCAACTGACGGTGAATCGTTACAAGCCACTGCTGGGTACCAAATATATCAGTCAGCAGGACTACGATAACGCCGCGGCCACCGCCGCGCAGACCGCCGCAGCCGTGCAGGCGGCGCAGGCCAATGTGGAAACCGCCCGCATTAACCTGGCGTATACCAAAGTGACCTCGCCAATCAGCGGCCGCATTGGTAAATCCTCGGTGACGGAAGGTGCGCTGGTGTCGAACGGCCAGACCACCGCGCTGGCGACCGTGCAGCAACTCGACCCGATGTACGTCGACGTGACCCAATCCAGCGATGATTTCCTGCGCCTGCGCGGCGAGCTGGAGTCTGGTCAGCTGAAGCAGAACGACGGCAAAGCTAACGTTACCCTGCTGATGCAGAACGGTAGCGCATACAGCCAGCCGGGCACACTGGAATTCTCTGATGTTACCGTGGATGAAACCACTGGTTCGATTACCCTGCGCGCGATTTTCCCGAATCCGGATCATCGTTTGCTGCCGGGCATGTTCGTGCGTGCACGTCTGGATGAGGGCACTAACCCGACGGCGCTGCTGGTACCGCAGACCGGCGTAACCCGCACGCCAACCGGTGAAGCCACCGCGATGGTCGTGGGCGCGGATAATAAAGTCGAAGTGCGTAAGATTACCGCGAACCAGGCGTTTGGCGACAAATGGCTGGTGACCGATGGCCTGAAAGAGGGCGATCGCGTGATTACCGTCGGTATTCAGCGTGCTAAACCGGGTGCTCAGGTGACGCCGCAGGAAGTCAAAGATGATGCCAAAGCCGCACCGGAATCTCAGTCTGCTAAATCATCGTCATAAACAGGAGCCGTTGATACATGGCTAAGTTCTTTATCGATCGCCCCATTTTTGCCTGGGTGCTTGCCATCATTATTATGCTGGCGGGTGCGCTATCGATTATCAAACTGCCGATCGAGCAATATCCCAACGTTGCGCCGCCGGCAGTTGAAATCCAGGCATCTTATCCGGGTGCAGATGCGAAAACGCTACAGGATTCGGTAACGCAGGTTATCGAACAGAATATGAACGGCATCGACGGGCTGATGTATATGTCCTCGAGCAGTGACTCTTCTGGTACGCTGACGCTGACGCTGACCTTCCAGTCTGGTACTGACGCCGACATTGCTCAGGTGCAGGTGCAGAACAAACTGCAGCTGGCAATGCCGCTGCTGCCGCAGGAAGTACAGCAGCAGGGGATTCAGGTGAAAAAATCCTCCAGCAGCTTCCTGATGGTCGCCGGTTTCGTCAGCGAAGATGGCAGCATGACGCAGAACGACATCTCAGACTACGTAGCGTCGAACATCAAAGATCCGATCAGCCGTACGCCTGGCGTCGGCGATACTCAAGTGTTTGGTGCGCAGTATGCGATGCGTATCTGGCTCGATCCGCACAAGCTTAACAACTACCAGCTGACGCCGGTGGATGTGATCAGCGCGCTGCAAACCCAGAACACCCAGGTGGCCGCCGGTCAGCTGGGCGGTACCCCACCGGTGCCAGGTCAGCAGCTTAACGCTTCGATCATTGCCCAGACGCGTCTGACCTCGACCGAAGAGTTCGGCAACATCATGCTGAAGGTCAATCAGGACGGCTCACAGGTGCGCCTGCGCGATGTCGCGAAGATTGAACTCGGCGGTGAAAACTACGAGATCATTGCCCGCTATAACGGCAAACCAGCCTCCGGTATCGGTGTCAAACTGGCGACCGGCGCCAACGCGCTGGATACCGCCGACGCGGTGAAAGCGGAACTGGCCAAGCTGGAACCGTTCTTCCCGGCCGGCATGAAAACCGTTTACCCGTACGACACCACGCCATTCGTTAAGATCTCCATTTTCGAAGTGGTGAAAACGCTGTTCGAAGCCATCGTGCTGGTGTTCCTGGTAATGTATCTGTTCCTGCAGAACTTCCGCGCGACGCTGATTCCTACCATCGCCGTGCCGGTGGTGCTGCTGGGGACCTTTGCCATCATCAGTGCCTTTGGCTACTCGATAAACACCCTGACGATGTTCGGCATGGTGCTCGCCATCGGCCTGCTGGTGGATGACGCTATCGTGGTGGTGGAAAACGTTGAGCGCGTCATGGCGGAAGAAGGATTACCGCCGAAAGAAGCCACCAAACGCTCGATGGAACAGATCCAGGGCGCGCTGGTTGGCATCGCGCTGGTGCTGTCAGCGGTATTTATCCCAATGGCGTTCTTCGGCGGCTCAACCGGGGTGATTTATCGTCAGTTCTCGATCACCATCGTTTCGGCGATGGCGCTGTCGGTGCTGGTGGCGTTGATTCTGACGCCAGCGCTGTGTGCCACCATGCTGAAGCCCATCAAAAAAGGTGAACACGGCAAAACCACCGGTTTCTTCGGGTGGTTTAACCGCCTGTTTGATAAGAGCACCAACCATTACGTCGACAGCGTCGGCCACATTGTGCGCAGTACCGGTCGCTATCTGCTGATTTATCTGCTGATTGTGGTCGGCATGGCTTACCTGTTCCTGAAACTGCCTACCTCGTTCCTGCCGGAAGAGGATCAGGGGCTGTTACTGGCGCAGGCGCAGCTGCCTGCCGGTGCGACTCAGGAACGGACGCAGAAAGTGCTGGATCAGGTTACGGATTACTTCCTGACCAAAGAGAAAGACAGCGTGAATTCGGTGTTTACCGTTAACGGCTTTGGCTTCGCCGGTCGTGGACAGAACACCGGTATCGCCTTCGTCAGCCTGAAGCCATGGGATGAGCGTGGTGATGCCAGCCTGAAAGTGCCGGCGATTGCCGGACGTGCAATGCAGGCGCTGGGTCAGATTAAAGATGCCATGGTGTTCCCGTTCAACCTGCCGGCCATTATCGAACTGGGTAACGCCACCGGTTTCGACTTCCAGCTGATCGATCAGGGTAACCTCGGCCATGAGAAGCTGACCGCCGCGCGTAACCAGCTGTTTGGCATGATTGCCCAGCATCCGGATACGCTGGTGGGCGTGCGTCCAAACGGGCTGGAAGATACGCCGCAGTACAAACTGATTATCGATCAGGAAAAAGCGCAGGCGCTTGGTGTGTCGCTGTCTGACATCAACACCACGCTGGGTGCGGCCTGGGGCGGTTCTTACGTCAACGACTTCATCGACCGTGGTCGCGTGAAGAAAGTGTACGTGATGGGTCAGGCCGACTCGCGCATGCTGCCGGATGACATCAGCAAATGGTACGTGCGCAATAGCGCCGGGACCATGGTGCCATTCTCAGCCTTCTCTTCGGCGAAGTGGCAGTATGGTTCACCGCGTCTGGAGCGTTACAACGGTCTGCCATCAATGGAGATCCTGGGTCAGGCGGCGCCGGGCAAGAGCTCGGGTGATGCCATGAACCTGATGGAGAGCCTCGCCTCGAAGCTGCCTGCGGGTATCGGCTACGACTGGACCGGCATGTCCTATCAGGAACGCCTGTCCGGCAACCAGGCGCCTGCACTGTACGCCATTTCGCTGATTGTGGTGTTCCTGTGTCTGGCCGCGCTGTATGAGAGCTGGTCGATTCCGTTCGCGGTCATGCTGGTGGTGCCGCTGGGTGTGATTGGCGCCCTGCTCTTCACCACGCTGCGCGGTCTGAGCAACGACGTGTACTTTGTGGTGGGTCTGTTGACCACCATTGGTCTCTCGGCGAAGAACGCCATCCTGATCGTCGAATTCGCCAAGGATTTGATGGAGAAGGAAGGCAAAGGGCTGGTCGAGTCGACGCTGGAAGCCTCACGTATGCGTCTGCGTCCGATTCTGATGACGTCGCTGGCGTTCATCCTCGGCGTACTGCCGCTGGCGATCAGCAGCGGTGCCGGCTCCGGCGCACAGAACGCCGTCGGTACCGGCGTGATGGGCGGGATGGTGACGGCCACCGCGCTGGCGATCTTCTTCGTGCCGGTGTTCTTCGTGGTGGTGCGCCGCCGTTTCAGCAAGAACAAGTCTGAGCTGGAACAGGGCCATCCGGTCGATCACCCTCACTGATAGTTTCTCTCTGCTAAAAGGCCGCGCAAGCGGCCTTTTTTATTGCGCACTCTCCTGCCCGCACGTTCCATGACAAACCCGCACCGGACGCGTGGTTGCAATCCTGCGGCGCGAGGTTCATAATATTGTTATATTATAACATTACACGAGAGCGCTATTATGAAACCAAACATTCATCCGCACTACCGTCCTGTGGTGTTCCACGACACCACCGTCGACGAATACTTTAAAGTCGGCTCAACGATTCAGACCGATCGTACCATCCAGTTTGAGGGCGAAGAGCTGCCGTACGTCACGCTTGATGTGTCGTCGAAGTCGCACGTTTACTACACCGGTAAACAGAAAGAGTTTGCCAAAGAGGGCAGCGCCGCGCGCTTCAACAAGCGTTTTGGCAGTTTCCTGACGCGCAGCAAATAACCGGAGTTCAGCCACATGCAAGTTGTCAGTTCATTGCGGTCTGCCAAGACCCGTCACAAAGATTGCAAAGTCGTGCGGCGTAAAGGTCGTATTTATGTGATTTGCAAAACCAACCCGCGCTTTAAGGCGGTGCAGGGAAGAAAGAAAAAACGTTAGGAAAGTGTCGTGATAATTGGCCGGGATGCTCCCCGGCCTTTTTTTTACTTCATGCTGTGCAGCAGAGTTTCCACGTTGTGCTTAAACGCCGCCTCATAGGTGGGCGCCGGCCCGCTGGCCGCTGACAGCGCTTCCGGATAGAGCTCGCCACCGGGTTGCGCACCGGTTTCACTGGCGATCTGTTTCACCAGACGCGGATCGGTCTGGTTCTCCATAAAGTAGGTGGTGATATGCTCGGCCCGGAGCTGTTTGATGATAGCGGCGACATCGCTGGCGCTGGCTTCCGCTTCGGTTGAGAAGCCCACCGGCGCGAGGAACGTCACGTCGTATCGCTGGCCGAAGTAGCCAAAGGCATCATGGCTGGTGAGTACCTTGCGTTTACTTTGCGCCACGCCGGCAAATTCACTTTTGGCCCAGCTATCCAGCTTCTGCAACTGCTGAATATAGCGTTCACCGCTGTGACGGATGTCGGCAGCATCATCCGGATCGGCTTTGATCAGCGCGTTCATCACGTTGGTGGCGTAGATCACGCCGTTGTGCATGCTGTTCCACGCGTGTGGATCGGTGATGGTTTTGCCATCCTCCTCCATTTTGCGCGTATTGACACCATTCGAGGCGACCACCACCGTGCCCTTGTAGCCGGACGCGCTAATCAGCCGGTCCATCCAGCCTTCCATGCCCAGCCCGCTGACGAACACCACATCGGCCTGCGCCAGCGCCTGGCTATCCTGCGGCGTCGGCTCAAAGGTGTGCGGATCGCCATCCGGGCCCACCAGCGATTTCACCTTAACGTGATCGCCGCCGACCTGTTTAACGATGTCAGCCAGCACGGTAAAACTGGCTACGGCATCAACGGTTTTTGCCAGCGTCAGCGGGCTAATCAGCATCGCGCCAATCGCCAGACTCAACGGTAACTTCTTCATACCTATCCCCTTGTCATCTTATTATCGACGGCGCAGCAGGCCGCCACATGGTCCTGTCAACACAGACAGCAAAAACAGTACGGCCGCACTCAGTACCACCGCCGGTCCGGCAGGCAGCGCATAGTGCCAGGAGAGCAACAGGCCGATAAAGGCGGCAATCAGCGCCAGCAGCATGGCAATCGCCAGCATGCGCGTAAGGTGACGGCTCCAGAAGCGCGCGCTGGTGGCGGGCAGCATCATCAGCCCAACGGACATCAGCGTGCCGAGCACCTGAAAACCCGCCACCAGATTCAGCACCACCAGCGTGAGGAAAATGCCGTGCACCAGCGGTGCGCTCCATCTCCCCTGCGCACGCAGAAAATCAGGATCAAAGGCATCAATGACCAGCGGCCTGAAGATCACGGCCAGCATCAGCAGGGTGAACGCGGCGATGCTGCCAACCAGCACAATCGCGCCGTTATCCACCGCCAGCAGCGAGCCGAACAACACGTGCAGCAGATCGACACTGGAACCGCGCAGTGATACCAGCGTGACGCCGAGCGCCAGCGAACCCAGATAGAAGCCGGAAAAGCTGGCATCCTCCTTCAGGTGGGTGTAACGGCTGACCGCACCGGACAGCAGCGCCACCGCCAGCCCGGCAATCAGGCCGCCAATGCCCATCGCCACCAGCGACAGGCCGGACACCAGATAGCCGATGGCGGCGCCCGGCAATACCGCATGGGACAGCGCATCGCCCACCAGGCTCATACGGCGCAGCGAGAGAAAGACGCCGAGCGGCGTCGCACTGATCGCCAGCGCCATGCAGGCCACCAGCGCCCGGCGCATAAAACCAAACTCAATAAACGGCTGGAGTAACGTCATGACGCCACCCGACACAGCCGCGGTTGCTGCGCACTGTCGCGCTCATCCAGCGACAGCACGTCACGAAAATGGCGCGCCACCAGTAGCTTGTCGTGCAGCACCACCAGCAGCGTGGTGCCCGCCCGCTGCTGCTGTTCGAGAATCGACATCAGTAAGGTTATCGTCGGCGTATCAATGCCGTTGAAGGGTTCATCCAGCAGCCAGAGCTGACTGCGCTGGAGCATCAGGCGCGCAAACAGCACGCGCTGCAACTGCCCGCCGGAGAGCATCGCGGGCTGCGCAGTGGCGAAGTCGCGCATCTGCACCGCCTCCAGCGCGGCATCAATCTCCTGCCTCAGCGCACGCGTGATGCCACCGAACCAGCCGCAGCGTGGCCAGCAGCCCATTGCTACCAGCTCATAGACGGTGAGCGGGAAGCGGGTGTCCAGCTCGCTGCGCTGCGGCAACCAGCCCAGCGCTTTTCGCGGCAGCTGCAGTTCACAGCGTCCCGCCACCGGCGGCAGCAGTCCGGCGATAGTTTTGAGCAAGGTTGATTTGCCCGTTCCGTTGGCCCCGACCAGTGCCGTCATACTGCCGGCCGCCAGTTCGCCATTCACCACCGGCGTCACCGCCCTGCCCTGATAGCCGCCCTGCAGACGATGAAAACGCATCATTGGTGCAGGCCCCAGAAGATGGCTAAAGCCAGCAGGCTACTCAGCAGTAGCGCTACCAGCAGGCGCCCGCCGAGCGAGAGAAGTAATCCACTGTGATTCATGATAGGCAACCAAAATGTTATAACATAACAATATACTACCTGATGGCATCATCGCGACGCGCGGACGAAAGTGTTTCAAAAGTTGATCAGCGGCGATACGCCTGGGCGATTTGTGCCATCAAGCCAGCGCCCATCGCAGCAATCGCCCTTTCTGTTTACCAATGGCTTGCAATGTCCGGGCTGAAAGCCAATGATAGAACTCTCCTTGCTTTTTACGGGATGCAGAATGCAGTCTATTATTCATAGTGATATTGATGTGAATGAGGATGATTGCGGCAAGTTACGCCAGATTATCCAGGGGAATATTCTCAAAATAGCCCAGGACCTTGCCGGCGATTTACAGTGGTATTCTCAAAACGCGCAATTAGTTCCGGACAGTTTTACCATTATTTCCATTCAGCCCGTCGGCCACAAACGATTTAAAATGCTTTACGATTTCACGTGGGATTTATTTAATCCCTGCCTTGATTTAAATGAAACCTTTACCCAACGTGAAGAAGTTATGTTCCAGACAACGCCCGGTGCACTGGTGTTTGAGGTGATAGACAATACCCGCCCGTCACCGTGCGACGAATTGTAATATTTAGTAATTGGGTGAGCAAAACTAATGATTGTGGATTATATTTAAAAGGTCGCTGAATTCTTTTTATTCGTGATCGCTCCCTGGTAGCTTTTCCAAATCTCGCCGCGTCGCGGTAACTGTGCTCGCTATGGAGGGGAAAAAGATGGACGAATACTCACCGAAACGGCATGATATTGCCCAGCTTAAATTTCTGTGTGAGAACCTGTTTGACGAAAGTATGGCGACGCTAACCGACAGCCATCACGGCTGGGTTAATGATCCCACTTCGCCAGGCAATTTACAGCTCAACGATTTGATTGAGCATATCGCCTCTTTCACGATGAATTACAAAATTAAGCATGTTGAAGATGAAGCGCTGATTACGCAAATCGATGAATATCTTGATGATACCTTTATGCTGTTTAGCAGCTATGGAATCAATACCCAGGATCTTCAACGGTGGCAACGTTCAGCAAAACGCTTATTTAATCTGTTTGCCGAAGAGTGCGCTTATCTCCAGCAACCCAGCCATTCCTTTTAGCATCAGAGTGAGACCGGTTTATTTATGAGCAACCCAGCCTTAACCAAAACAGACTATTTGATGCGACTGCGTCGTTGTCGCTCAATTGACACCCTTGAACGGGTGATTGAAAAGAACAAGTATGAATTACCCGATGATGAGTTAGCGGTATTCTACTCCGCAGCCGATCACCGTCTGGCCGAGCTGACCATGAACAAGCTCTATGACAAAGTGCCCGGATCTGTCTGGAAGTACGTCCGCTAAGTTTTCTCCCCGCAGGTCGTTTCGTTACTCACCTTTATTTCCACGGATGACAGGCAGGCAAAGGAGTGCCGATACGGTGCTGTGCCGCATTGCGCGCAGGGATTTTGCATGGGCAGAAATGGTGGAGGCCCTGCCAGCTACATCCCGGCACACGCGTCGCCTGCTGCGGCTGCTTCCTTCCGGACCTGACCGAGTTCACAAGTTAGCGTTGCGGGAGAACCAACAGGGCCCCCATTGACGAGCTCTCATGTTGAGAGCGCTGGCATTATCGGGGAAGCCCCTGGCAATTGCAAGCGCAGGCCGGGCAACCGTTGGTTTCTTGAACAGGCCGGCGGCAAAACCCTGCTGATAGCCGCAATCGCATGCTAAAGTGGCGCTTTTCCCGCAGACGAGGTGCGTCAGTGAGTGAACAGAGCAATTTTTCCGAGCGCGTCTGGCAAATTGTTGCCGCTATTCCTGCCGGTAAAGTGACGACCTACGGCGATGTCGCACTGCTGGCCGGTTCACCGCGTGCCGCACGTCAGGTGGGCGGCGTGCTGCGGCGCCTGCCGCCAGGCAGTAAACTGCCGTGGTTCCGCGTGATTAATCGTCATGGTCGTATTTCGCTGCAGGGCGATGATCTTTTTCGTCAGCGCGATGCGCTGGAAGCCGAAGGTATTGAAGTGAGTGATGCGGGAGAAATTGAACTGGCGAAGTATCGCTGGGAGTATTAATGCAAGCGGTGCAAAATGTGGCCCCCGAGCCCGCAGCCGTTACGTAAAGCCGCTGTCTCGTCCCTGATCGCTCGGCACACGCCATCCCTGGCGTGTGACGCTTTACTTCACGGCAGCGGACCCGGGAGCCTGTCTGCTGCGATGGGTGTGTTACAGACTGGTTGGTGCCGGCACGGAGGCTGACGGCGTAACCTGCGTTGGCGACGTCGAAGGCACGGTGGTAGCAGCGCCCGGCTGGGTTGGCATCGCCATATTGGTCACCGGTACCAGCAGCAGTTCCGCTTTCGTTCCACCCTGATTAATCACCGGTTTCACCGTATCGGTGATAAACGCCAGCTTGCCGTCGATGGTGATCGCTGCGCTCAGCAAAATGCGCGCGTTCGGCTGGATATCGGCCGGGTTAAAGGGCAGCACAAACTGGAACGGCGCCTGTTTGCCCTCGGTGCGAACCACACGCTGTGACAGCACTTTGGACGGCGCGTCCGCCAGTGACGCATCGGCCAGCGTCACGGTCAGCACCGCATCCGGCGGCAGCGCAATACGCTGGCGAATATAGACGGAACCGCTTACGTTCGGCTGGGCAATCGCCGACGGCTGCCCGGCCACGCTGGCGCCTAAAGTTGGCGTCGGCACGGGTTTACTGTGATCGGCACAGCCTGTGATTGCCACCGCCAGTGTCATACCGCTAATTACATGCCAGAGTTTCATCGATGTCGTCTCCTTGTGAACACTATGATTGTCGGCGGTAAATTTATTGGCTGGGTTTTCAACCGCCGATTGCTGTTAATTCTGGCACAAAAATCCGCTTTGCGCCTGAAGCCCCGCCATCCTGCTGAAAACCGGGTAAAAGCGTTGCGCAAACTGGTCGGATCTTTCACACTGACGCCATTGGCATCACTGAGGAATCCGTTATGAGCCAGGCACTGCACAACCTGCTTAATTTATTGAATCTGGAAAAACTGGAAGAGGGTCTGTTTCGCGGCCAGAGTGAAGATCTCGGGCTGCGCCAGGTGTTTGGCGGCCAGGTGGTGGGACAGGCGCTGTATGCGGCAAAACAAACCGTGCCGGAAGCCCGTATTATCCACTCCTTCCACAGCTACTTTCTGCGCCCGGGCGACAGCCAGAAAGCCATTATTTACGATGTGGAAACCCTGCGCGACGGCAAAAGCTTCAGCGCCCGCCGCGTCAGCGCCGTACAAAACGGTCAGCCGATCTTCTACATGACCGCCTCCTTTCAGGCACCGGAAGATGGCTTCGAACATCAGAACAGCATGCCGCAGGTGCCCGGACCCGATAACCTGCCCTCCGAGCAGGATCTCGCCCACCGGCTGGCTGCGCACCTGCCGCTCAAGCTGAAAGAAAAATTCCTCGCCGAGCGCCCGCTGGATATCCGTCCGGTGCAGATCCACAATCCGCTGAAAGGCCACGTTGATGAGCCGCTGCGCCAGGTCTGGGTGCGTGCCAATGGCCAGCTGCCGGACGATCGCCGCATTCATCAATATCTGCTGGGCTACGCTTCCGATCTCAACTTTCTGCCGGTCGCGCTGCAGCCGCATGGCAAAGGCTTCCTTGAGCCGGATATGCAGGTAGCGACGATTGACCACTCCATGTGGTTCCACCGTCCATTCGATCTCTCGGAGTGGCTCCTGTACAGCGTGGTAAGCACCTCAGCGTCGGGCGCACGCGGCTTCGTGCGCGGTGAGTTCTTCAGCCAGGACGGCACGCTGGTGGCGACGACGGTGCAGGAAGGGGTAATGCGTCAGCGCGAAGCATAAAAAAAGGGGCGATTATCTCGCCCCGTTCTCATCATTATAGTTATAGCGCACTGCTCTTCTGCCAGCCGGCACTTACTGGTTGTAAGCGTTCTCGCCGTGGCTGTTCACATCCAGACCTTCACGTTCCTGTTCTTCCGGTACGCGCAGGCCAACAATCATATCTGCCAGCTTGAAGCCGATGAAGGCGACCACGCCAGACCAGACGATGGTCAGGCCACAGCTGAACAGCTGAACCCAAACCTGATGGCCCATAGTCACGCCTTCTGCGTAGCCGACGCCGCCCAGTGACGAGGAGGCAAACACGCCGGTCAGGACACAACCGAGGATACCGCACACGCCGTGCACACCGAACACGTCGCACGGGTCATCCACGCGCAGCCATTTCTTCAGCGTGGTCACACCCCAGATACCTGCAAGGCCACCGGCCAGACCGATAATCAGTGCGCCGCCGACGCCGACATAACCACAGGCTGGCGTGATGGCAACCAGACCGGCGATGAAGCCAGAAGACGCACCCAGCAGTGAAGGCTTACCGCGCAGCGCCCACTCACCGAACACCCACGACAGCACGGCACCCGCAGTGGCCACCACGGTATTCAGGAAGGCCAGCGCCGCGATTTCGTTAGCGGAAGACGCAGAACCGGCGTTGAAGCCGAACCAGCCAACGTACAGAATCGCGGTACCGGTAAACACCATTGGCAGGTTATGCGGTTTGAACGCTTCTTTACCGAAGCCAGCACGCTTGCCTACCAGGTAAGCACCAACCAGACCCGCAACGGCGGCGTTGATGTGCACCACGGTACCGCCAGCGAAGTCCAGCGCGCCATCCTGTGCCAGGAAGCCGCCAGCCCACACCATATGTGCGATAGGCAGATAGGCCAGCGTCAGCCACACCAGCACGAAAATCAGTACCGCCGAGAAGCGAATACGCTCAGCCAGCGAACCAACAATCAGCCCCACGGTGATACAGGCGAAGGAAGCCTGGAACGCCACGTGAATGTACTGATAGAAGCTGCCCATCACCGCTTTCAGCTCGATATTTTTCAGCATCGCCCACTGGAAGTTACCGAAGAAGGCGTTGCCTTCGCTGAACGCCAGCGAGTAGCCGTAGACGATCCACAGTACGCATACTAACGCGAACGTCACCGCGACCTGCGTCAGCATCGACAGCACGTTTTTGCCGCGAATCAGGCCGCCGTAAAACAGGGCAATGCCGGGAATTGTCATGAACAGTACCAGCGCGGTACAAATCATCATAAACGCGTTATCGGCTTTATCCGCTACGGCAGGCGCAGCTGCCATCGCAAGAGACGGTAACAGCGCCAGGCTGGTGAGGCCCAACTTAGTCATTACTTTATTCATTTCTTTCCATCCCATCACAATTCAGAGCCCCAGTTACAGTGCTGCTTCGTCGGTCTCGCCGGTACGAATACGAATCACGCGCTGCAGTTCTGCGACGAAAATTTTGCCGTCGCCAATTTTGCCGGTGTACGCGGCTTTGCTGATCACATCCACCACTTCATCCAGCTGATCGTCCGCAATCGCAATATCGATTTTTACTTTTGGCAGGAAGTTAACGCTGTACTCGGCACCGCGGTACAGTTCTGCATGGCCTTTCTGACGACCGAAGCCTTTCACTTCGGTCACGGTCAGGCCCTGAATGCCAATGGAGGATAAGGCTTCACGCACGTCCTCCAGCTTAAATGGTTTGATTACCACGGTAACCAGCTTCATACGTTCCCCTCCGGATATAAAAATAGGTGAGTCTTCGCGGACACGCAGAGAGTTAAGCAAAGGCTGTGCCACAAATGGCAAAAGTGGGCGCTAAGGCTGCCGGGCGCAGAGTATCGCGCTCCGGTATGGCGTAACGGGCAAGGTTTTCATTCGGAAAAACAGAAAGGTGGGACTTTACTGCACTCCTTTGGTGCTTGCGGCCTCAAAGGAGTGCATCAATACAGAACATTCCGATAAATCTGCGCAAAAAAGGTGCAAATCACCCCTCTGCCGTTGCGGGTATGCCCGCCGCGAGTTCATCGCCAGCCTGCTGCAGCTGGTACATCTGCCAGTAACGGCCCTGCTGCGCCAGCAGTTCGGTGTGCGTACCGCGTTCGACTACCTGACCACGGTGCAGCACCAGAATCTGATCCGCTTCGGTGATGGTGGAAAGACGGTGAGCAATCACCACCAGCGTGCTGTGCTGGCGCAGCGTGCGCAGCGCCTGCTGAATCGCCTGCTCGGTGCCTGAGTCGATATTGGCAGTGGCCTCATCGAGGATCAGAATCTGCGGCAGCGACACCAGCACGCGCGCCAGCGCCAGCAGCTGTTTCTGCCCGACCGACAGCGTGTTCCCCTGCTCACCGAGCCGGGTATGAATGCCGTCGCGCATCGCGCGGGCCAGCGGTGCCAGCTGCACCTTCTCCAGCGCACGCCACACGTCCTCTTCGCTGATATCGCGTCCCAAACGCACGTTGGCCAATAGCGTATCGGCCAGTACCACCGGATCCTGTTGCACCATCGCCACGCTGCCGCGCAGCGCATCGTGCGTCAGCTGGCGCAGCGGGCGGCCATCCAGTTCTATGCTGCCGCGCGTCACCGGATAGTAGCCCATCAGCAGATTGGCTAAGGTGCTTTTGCCGCTGCCGGTGTGGCCGACCAGTGCCACGAAGCCGCGCGCCGGCACCTCGAGGTTGATATGGCTGAGCACGTCGCGGTTGTCGCGGTAGGCAAAGCTGACATCGCGCAGGGTGATACGCCCGGAAGCCAGCGGCTGAGCGTCACTGCCGTAGCCCTGCTGCGCCGCATCCATCAGTTCAAAAATACGCTCGCCCGACACCACCGCCTGCTGCAGCATTGACTGCTGCGTGGTGAGTTCGATCAGTGGCTCGTTAAGGCGGCCAAGATACGTGATAAAGGCGTAAAGCACGCCAACCTCAAACACGCCCGGCGTAGCAAAGCTGAACAGCATCAGCAGACCGCACAAAATCAGTGCAGAAAACAGGCTGAGCAGCGGACGCAGCAGAAAGCCGTCCAGCCGCAGCGTCTCCATCCGCGCCAGATAGTGCGATCGGCTGGCTTCGCCCATGCGCTCGCCAAAGCGCGCCTGCTGGCGAAACTGCTGGATCACACTCATGCCGTTAATCACTTCGTTGAAGCCATTATTGATCTCGGCCAGATAGCTACGTACGCGGCGCGCAATCGGCGTGCTGTAGCGCTGATAGATCAGCATCACCGTTAACACCAGCGGGAAAATCACCAGCGCCACCAGCGCCATACGCCAGTCGAGTGCAAACATCGCCACCAGCATCGCGCCAATCAGCGCAGCGCTGCGCAGCACAGTGGCTACTACCGTGACGTAAAGATCTTTGATCACTTCGGTGTCGTTGGTGACGCGCGAAATAATCTGCCCTACCGGCTGGGTATCGAAGGCACTGAGCGGCTGGCGCAGCGCCGCATTCATCACGTCGACACGCAGCTGCTGCACAACGCCAATCGCCGCGCGGTTAAACAGCAGCGCCTGGAAATAGTGCAGACCCGCTGCCAGCAGCTGTAGCAGCACAAAGCCCACCAGCAGCCCGGCCACGATGCCCCACGGCATCTGGTGTTTAGCCACCAGGTTATCGATAAAATAGCTCACCAGCACCGGGCCGGTGACTTCGGCAGCGGCAGCGATCCACAGCATGCCGACGGCCAGCCACAGCGATTTGCGCCACGGTTTACCGTAAGCCAGCAGGCGTTTCAGCGTTGGCCATAAGCGTTGCGATTTAGCCATGGTCGGCTCCCTGTTCTGACTCGTCCTCATCCAGCGCGGCTTCCAGCTGCTGATAGCGATACATATCGCGATACCAGCCCGGCTGCGCCGCCAGCGTATCGTGATCGCCACGCTGTGCCACTGCGCCCTGCTGCAATACCAGAATCTCGCTGGCTTCGGTCAGCGCCGACAGCCGATGAGCGCTGATGATCAGCGTGCGCCCTTTTCCCCACTGGCGCAGGTTATGCAGGATTTCATGTTCGGTACGGCCATCAACCGCCGACAGCGCATCGTCGAGGATCAGAATCTCCGCGTTGAGCAACAGCGCACGCGCAATGGCGATGCGCTGTTTCTGCCCGCCAGAGAGCATGACACCGCGCTCACCCACTTCGGTAGCGTACCCCTGTGGCAGACGCAGAATGTCATCGTGCACGCAGGCCATCTGCGCCACGCGCTCGATCTCTTCCTGCGTTGCCTCCGGGCGGCCCAGCGCCAGGTTATTCGCAACGGTATCGGAAAACAGGAACGGCGTCTGGCTGACCACCGCCAGCCGGCTGCGCCAGCTGTCCAGCCGCAGCTGCGGTAGCGGAATGGCGTGATAGCAAATCTCGCCCTGATCGATATCAAAATGGCGCTGAATCAGGCTCAGCAGCGTGCTTTTGCCGCAGCCGGTAGGCCCGCACAGCCCAAGCATCTGCCCCGGTTGTAGCTGGAAATGCACGTTGCTCAGCACCGGCGCGCTGCTCGCCGGATAGTGGAAGGCGCGGATCGCCACCTGCAGCACGCCCGCATCCGCCGGCAGTGGCTGCTGACCATCCTCAACCGCAGGCGCTTCCGCCAGCAGCGCACCAATACGGCTCCATGCCGCGCTGCCGCGCTCGACGATGTTAATCATCCACGCCAGCGCCAGCATCGGCCAAATCATCAGCCCTAAGTACATGACGAAGCTGGTGAGCTGCCCGAGCGTCAGTGAACCGTGCCACACCATCCAGCCGCCACCGCCAATCGCCAGCAAATTCGAAAAGCCCACGGCGATATAAATGATGGGATCGAAGCGCGCATCGACGCGCGCCACGTGCAGATTTTTGCGGCCGGTGTCGCTGGCGATATCGGCAAACTGGCTCGACTGATGATCTTCCAGGCCAAAGGCTTTGATCATGCGGATGCTGGTCAGGCTCTCCTGCGTTTGATCGTTCAGGCTGGAGAACGCCGCCTGCGCCACTTTGAAGCGCTGATGCAGGCGCGCGCCGTCTTTCTGGATCACCAGCGCCATAATCGGCATGGGAATCAGCGCCAGCAGCGTCAGCTCCCAGCTGATCTGCACGCTCATTACCGCCAGCACGACCAGCCCCATCACCAGCGAATCCACCAGCGTCAGCACCCCCTCACCCGCGGCAAACACCACGCGATCGACATCGTTGGTCGCGCGCGCGATCAGATCGCCGGTACGGTGGCGCAGGTAAAACGCCGGATGCTGGCGGCTAAGCTGGCGGTAAAAATCTTCGCGCAGCTCCACCGCCAGCTGGTAAGAGGCGCCGAACAGCAGCACGCGCCAGACGTAGCGCAGCAAATAGACAATCACTGCGGTCACCAGCATCACGCCGATCCACAGAAAAATTTCGCCGCGCGTCAGGCTGTGCTGGGTCACGCCGTCGACAATCACGCCGACCAGATGCGGAGGCAGCAGCTGCAGCAGCGCAATGATAATCAGCAAGCTGATGGCGCCCAGATAGCGCCGCCACTCGCGCAAAAAATACCAACTTAACTGGCTGAATAATCGCACAAAACAATCTCTTGTGATGCCCGTTCAGGGCGCTACCGGCAAGGCGGTGGTGTATTTAATCTCTTCCATAGCGAAGCTGGAGGTGACGTCAATCAGCCCCGGCACGCCGTTAACCAGACGCTTGTAAAACGCGTCGTAGCTCTTCATATCGGCCACCTGAATGCGCAGCAGGTAGTCGTACTCGCCCGCCATGCGGTAGAAGGCCATCACTTCCGGCATCTGCTGTACCACCGCGACAAACTGCTGAAACCAGTCGCTGCTGTGCTGCTGGGTTTTGATCAGCATAAAGGCGGTGAGCGACAGGCCGAGCTTTTCACCATCCAGCAACGCGACGCGCGCCCGAATAATGCCATCATCTTCCAGCTTTTTCAGGCGTTTCCAGCACGGCGTGGTGGTGAGATTCACCGCATCGGCCAGCGCCTGCAGCGACAGCGTGCAGTCTTTTTGCAGCAGCGCCAGCAGTATGCGGTCAGTTTTATCTAGCATTCGCCACCTCAGGAGAAAAATTTTCTCTTATTTGCCAATTATAACCAAATTTTAGCAACCTCTTTTTCCTGCCAGTGCCTTACACTGAGCGCAATCTCGCTGCCGGAATCGCACCATGCAAACGCCCTGGGTTCGCCACGCTATCAATGAAATTAACGCCGACTTTCAGCGCTCCGCTGATACGCACCTGATCCGTTTTACGCTGGACGATTTCCCCGGCATTCGCTTTTATCTTAAGGATGAAAGCACCCATCCAAGCGGCAGCCTGAAACATCGCCTGGCGCGTTCGCTTTTTCTCTATGGTCTGGCCAATGGCTGGATTGGAGAAAACACGCCGATCATCGAAGCCTCCTCCGGCAGCACCGCGGTGTCGGAAGCTTATTTTGCCCGTCTGCTCGGCCTGCCGTTTATCGCCGTGATGCCAGCCAGCACTGCGCGGCGCAAAATCGAGCTGATCCGCTTTTACGGCGGGGAGTGCCACTTCGTCGCCGATCCGTGCCAGTTGTACAGCGAATCCGAGCGTCTGGCGCGTGAACTTAACGGCCATTTTATGGATCAGTTTACCTACGCCGAACGCGCCACCGACTGGCGCGGCAACAACAATATTGCCGAAAGCATTTTCCGCCAGATGGCGCATGAACCTTTCCCGGTGCCACACACCCTGATCATGAGCGCCGGCACCGGCGGCACCTCGGCTACGCTGGGGCGCTACATTCGCTATCAGGGCCACGACACGCGCCTGCTGGTGGTCGATCCGCAGCACTCGGTGTTTTTCGATTACTGGCACAGCCGCGATCGCACGCTGCGCAGCGAGCGTGGCAGCCTGATTGAGGGGATTGGTCGCCCGCGCGTTGAGCCGTCGTTTTTACCGGATGTGATTGACGAAATGATGAAAGTGCCCGATGGCGCCACCGTGGCGGCGATGTTAAGGCTGGAGCAGATTCTCGGCCGGCGTCCGGGTGCCTCTACCGGTACCAATTTCTGGGGCATGCTGCAGGTGGCAAAACGGCTGCGCGCGCAGGGGCAATCCGCCGCGCTGGTGACGCTGCTGTGTGACAGCGGCGAGCGCTATCCGGATACCTATTACAATCCGCAGTGGGTCGCTGAGCAGATCGGCGATGTTCAGGCGTGGCAGCGCGAGCTGCAATAAAAAACCGGACATCCTGTCCGGTTCACTGTAAGCCTCAGCATTCGGGGGAATAATCGAGGTGTGGTGTGGTCATCCAGTGATTTAAGTAGTGAGACACCGCCTGTGTCTCGCAATGGCCAATAATCGGTAAATGGGGCAGCGAGGTTTTGAGCTGATGCATGGCGTTGCCCATGATAAAACCGCGCCCGACGCGCTCCAGCATTTCGCGGTCGTTCATCGCATCGCCAAATGCCATGCAATCCGCCAGCGACAGCGACAGATGCTGGCACAGCCGCGCCAGCGCGGCGCCTTTGTGGCAATCCACCGGTAAAACTTCCAGACACTCCCTGGCGGAGAAGCACAGGCTGGCGCGATCGCCGAGCGCCTGTTGCAGTTCAATCTTCAGCGCCAGCAGCATCTCATACGGCGCGATAAAGCAGATCTTGGTGACTTCATGTGCCGGCATGCGGCGCAAATCACGCAGCTGATAGTGAAACCCGCTCATCGCGTGCGCTTCCAGCAATCCCGGGAGCGGTTTATCGGTAAACCAGCCTTCGTCATTGAAGATGTGGATCGACGCGGGAGTTTGCCAGTGACTGTGCAACACCTCTTCCGCCACCGACGGCGCCAGATCACAGCCGTACAGTTGCCTGCCCTCGACATCGTGAATGCGCGTACCGTTGCCGGTGATCAGCCAGGCGGGCAAGGTGATCTGCTGGCGTACTGCCTGCATATCCAGCAGGTGACGTCCCGTGGCAAACGCCAGTGTAACGCCACGCTGGTGTAAGGCGTTGAGGCTCTGCAGCGTCTCCGCACCTAAACGGTGGGTAGGTAGCAGCAGTGTACCGTCCATATCAAATGCCGCGAGGCGGGCCATAGGAACTCTCCGGTCTGAATGAGGGGTTTACTATCGCCTGGTAATTACGGAACTAATAGTGAATACTTTCAAAAAACTGTTCCGGGTTTAATCATGCGACAGCTTCATCGGGTTAATCAGTTTCAGCGCCTGTGGCAGCTTAGCCAGGGCGAAGCGCAGCGCATCAGCGTTGCGGCCATGGCGCAGCACTGCTTTTGCAGCGAGCGCCACGTGCGTACCCTGCTGCGGCAGTGGCAGCAGGCGGGCTGGCTGCAGTGGCACGGTGCGGCGGGACGCGGTAAACAGGGCGAACTGCGCTTTCTGCTCTCTCCCGAACAGCTGCGTCAGCAATTGCTCAGCCAGCAGCTGGCAGCCGGTGAAGCGGTACAGGCACTGCAGGTACTGGATGTCGCGCCTGAACGGCTGGTGAAAATGCTGCGCCCACTGATGGGCGGCCAGTGGCAGAATCAGGCGCCGGTGCTGCGCATTCCCTATTATCGCGCGATGGAGGCGCTGGATCCGTTGCAGCTCACCGGACGCGCCGAGCAGCATCTGGTACGCCAGATTTTTTCCGGCCTGACGCGCTTTAACGCGGATGATGTCGAGGGCGATCTGGCACATCACTGGCAGCACGATGCGCAGGGCCGCGAATGGTATTTCTGGCTGCGGCCGCTGCTCAGCTGGCACAACGACGAACCGGTGCAGGCGGCACAGCTGGTCCAGCAGCTGCAACGTATCATGCAGACGCCGCAGGGCGGCCGCCTGCTGGCGGCGGTGGAACACATCGATGCGCCACATCCGCTGGCGCTGCGTATCCGGCTACGCACCAGCGATTACTGGCTGCCGCAGCGGCTGGCGCATCAGTTTTGCCTGCTGCCGCATCCGGAGCATGCCGATACCGGCAGCGGACCGTGGCGCCTGACGCACTTTACCCGCGAGCTGGTGCGGCTGGAGAGCCATGCGCGCTGGCACCATCAGCGCCCGCTGATTCAGGTGGTGGAATACTGGATTACGCCGCAGCTATTCGATCGCGGGCTGGGCACCAGCTGTCGCCATCCGGTGCAGATCGCCATTGGCGATCCCGACGAGCTGGACACGCTGCGGCCGGTGGATCGCAGCATCAGTCTCGGTTTCTGTTACCTGGCGCCGCGTTTCTCGGCTCGCTTCAGCCAGGCGCAGGCCAAAACGCTGCTCGCGCTGATTCAGCACAGCGGCGTCATTCAGCAGCTGCCGCTGGATGAAGGCTTAATTACACCAACCGCAGAGCTGCTGCCCGGCTGGCCGCTGCCCGCCCCGCACCGCCCGGAGGGCACACTGCCCGCAACGCTGACGCTGCATTATCACCTGCCCATCGAACTGCACGTCATGGCCCAGGCGCTGGTGCCGCTGCTGGCGGCACAGGGCTGTACCCTCACCTGCGTATTTCACGACGTCAAAAGCTGGCGCGACGACATCGATCTGAGTGACGCCGACATCATCATGGGCGACCGTCTGATTGGTGATGCGCCGCAGTTTACCCTGGTGAACTGGCTGGAAAATGATGCGGCCTGGCAACCGCTGCGTCCGGCGGTGCTGCAGGCACCGCTGCACGCTATCGCCCGTCAGGCCAGTCCGGCACTGCGCAGCGCCGCGATTCATCAGCTGTTTCAGCAGCTAATGCGCGACGGCCATCTGCTGCCGCTGTTTAACTATCGCTACCAGGTGTTTGCTCCACCAGGCGTCGAAGGTATTCAGCTTAACAGCATGGGCTGGTTCGATTTCACCCGCGCCTGGATCCCGCCGCCTGCCGCAGGCGGTGCTGTTCAGCCCGCGCCAGAGCCAGTACCATAGGCGCACTGATTTATGGGGAAGAAAACATGAAACGAGCCGTTGTCGTATTCAGTGGCGGACAAGACTCCACCACCTGTCTGATTCAGGCGCTGCAGCAGTATGATGAAGTGCACTGCGTGACCTTTGATTATGGTCAGCGCCATCGCGAAGAGATCAGCGTCGCCGCAGAGCTGGCGCAACAGCTGGGCGCGCGGGCGCATAAAGTGCTGGACGTAACGCTGCTCAATGAACTGGCGGTCAGCAGCCTGACGCGCGATAACATTCCGGTGCCGGCCTACAATCCACAGGCCAGCGGCCTGCCCAGCACCTTCGTGCCGGGACGTAACATCCTGTTTCTGACGCTGGCCTCAATTTATGCCTATCAGGTGGAAGCCGAAGCGGTGATCACCGGCGTATGTGAAACCGATTTTTCCGGTTACCCGGATTGCCGCGACGAGTTTGTCAAAGCGCTGAACAACGCCGTCACTCTCGGCATGGCGCGCGAGGTGCGTTTTGAAACGCCGCTGATGTGGCTGAATAAAGCAGAAACCTGGGCGCTGGCGGACTACTGGCAGCAGCTGCCGCTGGTCCGCTCGGAGACGCTAACCTGCTACAACGGCGTTAAAGGCGACGGCTGTGGTGAGTGCGCGGCCTGCCACCTGCGCGCACGCGGCCTGGCCGATTACCAGGCCAATGCGGCCAGCGTGATGGCGGCGATGAAACAGAAAAGCGGCCTGCGCTGATTGCGGCCGCGCTGCGGGCTGGCGTGCTTTCTGGGCATGCCAGCTCAGGAAGGCGCGGTCATCAATGCCGCCAGGCGTTCACGTAACTCCCCTTCCAGCGGCACGGTTTTTTGCGTGCGCAAATCGATGCAGACGAAGGTCAGCGCCGCATCCGCCACCAGCGTGTTATCACCCGCCAGCACAACCCGCTGTAAAATAATGCCGCTTTTGCCGTTGAGCTGCGAGACCTCGCTCTCAATGTGCAGCACGTCGCCCAGCACCGCCGGACGACGATAGTTAATGTTGATATTCACCACCACAAACGCCAGCTGCTGCTCCAGCAGCCAGTGAAAGGCATCGGCATCTTCCAGCCACTGCCAGCGCGCCTCTTCCAGAAACTCCAGGTAGCGCGCATTGTTCACATGCTGATAGACGTCAAGATGATAGCCGCGCACTTTGATGGTGGTTTGCATGATTGCTCCTGTTCAGGCTGTGAATGACAACTGGTTGGACCTGTTGAGCATAGCACAGCCTGATGGGCCGCTTTAGCAATCCTTCAGAGTCGCGAGCCGCTTCACAATTTCAGCCGCGCGCTGTTCCGCTCCACCAGCGCACTGCCAATACCCGGTACTTCTTTCAGCTGCTCGATGGCGCTGAAGGGCCCGTACTGCTCACGATAGCTGACAATCGCCTGCGCTTTTTTCAGTCCAATACCGTTCATGGCGGCGGCCAGCTGCTCGGCCGTGGCCTGATTGATGCTGACCTGTTCCTGCTGCGGCGTGGACACCTGCGTCGCCTGCGTTTCACTGGGGCTTTCCGCCGCCGCCAGTCCGCTGGTCCAGAGCGCGCCGCCCAGCGCCAGCGTGATGCAAAAGGCACGAAATGTTGATTTAACCATGCTGTGTTTCTCCTTGTGTTTGACAGCCACTGCAGGGTGGCACAAGCGAGAAACCCACTCAAAAGGCGATGATCAGAAATGGAAAAGGCCGCAGAAGCGGCCTTTCGGTATTGCAGCAGTTTACCTTTTTTTGTGAGGCTTACTGGTTTTGTGCGGCGGCGCCGTACTTAATCTTCGCCTCTTTGCGCAGGTTTTCCAGCAGCGCTTCAAAGGCAATCTGCGCGTTATTTTGCGTCACGCCTTTCACCATTTCGTCGATCTGCGCCTGCAGCATGTTGCCCGCGCTGACCTTATCCAGCGCGACCAGCACCACGTTGCCCTGCATATCTTCGCTGACACCCCACGACGGCTTGTTATCCGCTGGCTGTGGCAGGTTGAATGCGGCCTGAGCCACCGGATCCTGGGCGTTGCGATCGACGGTTTTGCTGGCGCTCAGCGTCAGGCCAGCCGCCTGCAGCGCGTCCTGTTTGCCCGCTTTCAGCTCGGTCAGCAGTTTGTCTGCCTGCGCTTTGGCCTGCTGCGTCGCTTTGTCATGCTTCAGACTGTCGGCAATCTGCGCTTTAACCTGATCCAGCGGTTTAACCGCTTCCGGTTTGTGCTCGCTGATGCGCAACACAAACGCCCGATCGCCATCGACGCTGATGATGTCAGAGTTGTTGCCCGGCGCGCCGTTCTGACCGGTCAGGCCACCGTTGAAGATCGCCTGTTTAACCGCATCGAAATCGAGATCGGCCGGCACGTTATCGCGGGTGATCCAGCCCGTTTCCACCACTTTCAGGCCAGATGCCTGTGCGGCACCCGCCAGGGATTCGTTGTCGTTGCTGGCGGCTTCGCTCACCTTCTGCTGCATCTTATAGAAGGCGTCGACGGCTTTTTCCTGCTTCACTTTATCCGCCACCGCATCGTGCACCTCCGCCAGCGGTTTAACCTGCTCTGGCTGGATATCGTCCAGACGCACCACCAGGAAACCTACTGAGGACTTGATCACGCCAGACAGCTGATCTTTCTGCGTCAGGTTGGCGTTTTTCAGCTCATCCGGCGTGGTGTTGGGCTCCAGCCAGCCCATGTCGCCGCCTTTACGCGCAGAGATTGGGTCGATGGATTTGCTCTTCGCCAGCGTGGCGAAATCCTCGCCTTTTTTCAGCGCATCCAGCACCGCGTTGGCATCGGCTTCGGTTTTGGTCTGAATGATGCTGTAACGGTTACGCTGCGGCTGTGAATAGTCGGCTTTGTGCTGATCGTACCAGCTCTGAATATCCGCTTCGCTGGCGTTCTCCTGCAGGCTGGCCGCATCCATTTTGATGTAGCTGACGCGGAACTGCTCAGGTGCCATAAAGCTGCTCTGATGCTGCTGGTAGTACTGATTGATTTCGTCGTCGCTGGCGGTTTGTTTCGCGGCCAGCGCATTAACGTCAATCACCGCCTGACGAATCTCGCGTTGCTGCGAGACCAGATCCACCAGCTTGCTGGTTTCACCCTTCAGCATGAAGTCGGTATTGGCGATGGCGTTGATCAGCTGCTGCGTCGCCAGCTGCTTGCGCAGCGCTTCGGCGTACTGATCGGCACTAAAGCCCATGCTGGCGATCAGGCCGTTGTATTTCGCGTTGTCGAACTTACCGTTGGTCTGGAAAGCCTGCTGATTGAAAATAGCCTGCTTCACCTGATCGTCGCTGATGCCAATGTGCAGATCTTTGATGTACTGATCGAGCAGCGCCTGATCGATCAGCTGTGACAGCGCCTGCTGGCGCATCTGCTGCATGTAGCCGTCGTTGCTGGCCAGCTGCGAGAACTGGTCGCCCAGCATCTGCTGCTGACGGTTGCGCTCGTTGTTAAACGCCTGTTCCAGCTCACCGCGGCTAATTTCATGGCCGTTCACTTTGGCAGCGTAATCGCTGTTACCGCCAATCAGGTAGTTGCCCACCCCGGTCAGTACGAATGACAGGATGATCAATCCCAGAATAATCTTGAGCACGACATGGTTCGACGCCGCGCGTAAATTGTCCATCATGGTATGACAACACTCCGCTGTAGTGTGGATGTAAAGCTCTGACACGATGTCATCATCGTGCAGCTGCGGTTCAGGCTGGCAGCTGGCAACCATGCGGAGACTGAAGCCAGCGGCTAAAGTCGCGCATCAAGATAAAAAAAGGCACATCAAAAATGATGTGCCCGTATGTTACATGAGAACGCCTTTTTCGTCCTCAATCCATGGAAGAAAATGCTTCGATGGACAGGTCAGCGGTCATTAATTGACGGCGTCTTTCAGTGCTTTACCTGCACGGAAGCCCGGTACTTTACCAGCCGGGATGGTGATTTCTTTACCGGTTTGTGGGTTACGGCCGGTGCGGGCAGCACGCTCGCGTACAGAGAAGGTACCGAAACCGACCAGTGCCACTTCGTCACCGCCTTTCAGCGCGTCAGAAACGGAGCCCATGAATGCATCTAACACACGTCCCGCTGCCGCTTTAGAAATGTCAGCGTCTGCAGCAATTTTGTCGATCAACTGTGACTTATTCACTCTCTTCATCCCCTCTTTTATTATTCACTCGCACCCGCGCTTCCCGCCCGGTGCGAACGCGCAGCCAGTTATATCAAGCCTGTGGAGCTGAAACAACGGTATTCATCTTAATCGTTGATCCAGCAGCCCCCTAAATTAGCGGCACAAAAAAAAGCTGGCAAGCCCGATTTGGCCTGCCAGCTTCGCTTTTTAGCGCTTTTTGTCGCTAATCACTATTTTGCCGTGGCAACCTGCATCCCGTACGGGGCATTTTCCAGCGCCAGGCTCAGCACTTCTTCAATACGCTTCACCGGATGGATCGACAGATCGGCAATCACGTTCTGTGGAATCTCTTCCAGATCGCGCTTGTTTTCGTCCGGGATCAGCACGGTTTTGATGCCGCCGCGATGCGCCGCCAGCAGTTTCTCTTTCAGGCCACCAATCGGCAGTACCTGACCGCGCAGTGTGATCTCGCCGGTCATCGCCACGTCCGAACGCACCGGGTTACCGGTCAGACAGGAGACCAGCGCGGTACACATCGCGATACCGGCGCTTGGACCATCTTTCGGCGTCGCTCCTTCCGGTACGTGTACGTGGATGTCACGCTTCTCGTAGAAGTCGCCGTTGATGCCGAGTTTCTCCGCACGGGCGCGGACTACCGTCAGCGCCGCCTGGATTGACTCCTGCATCACCTCACCGAGTGAACCGGTGTAGGTCAGCTTGCCTTTGCCCGGCACGCAGGCGGTTTCGATGGTGAGCAGATCGCCGCCCACTTCGGTCCACGCAAGGCCGGTGACCTGACCAACACGGTTTTCGCTGTCGGCGCGGCCGTAATCAAAGCGCTGCACACCCAGGAAATCCTTGAGGTTTTCGCCGTTGATTTTGATGCTCTTTTTCGCTTTGTCCATCAGCAGCGCTTTCACCGCTTTACGGCACAGCTTGGAGAGTTCGCGCTCCAGGCTACGCACGCCCGCTTCACGGGTGTAATAGCGGATAATGCCGATAATGGCGCTATCGTCAACGCTGATCTCTTTCTCTTTCAGCGCATTACGCTCGATCTGCTTCGGCAGCAGGTGCTGTTTAGCGATGTTGAGCTTCTCATCTTCGGTGTAACCGGAGAGACGAATCACTTCCATACGATCCAGCAGCGGAGCCGGAATGTTCATGGAGTTAGAGGTAGCCACAAACATCACATCTGACAGATCGTAATCCACTTCCAGATAGTGATCGTTGAACGCAATATTCTGCTCCGGATCCAGTACTTCCAGCAGCGCCGAGGCCGGATCGCCGCGCATGTCGGATGACATTTTGTCGATCTCATCCAGCAGGAACAGCGGGTTTTTCACGCCGACTTTGGCCATTTTCTGGATCAGTTTGCCCGGCATCGACCCGATATAGGTACGACGGTGGCCGCGGATTTCCGCTTCATCACGCACGCCGCCCAGCGCCATACGCACATATTTACGGCCGGTGGCTTTAGCGATTGACTGTCCCAGCGAGGTTTTACCCACGCCCGGCGGTCCGACCAGACACAGAATCGGCCCTTTAATTTTGCTGACGCGACTCTGCACCGCAAGATACTCAAGGATGCGGTCTTTCACGCGCTCCAGACCGTAATGGTCGGTATCCAGCGTCTCCTGCGCTTTCCGCAGGTCTTTTTTCACCTTGCTGCGCGCGTTCCACGGCACCTGCACCATCCAGTCGATGTAGCCGCGCACCACGGTGGCTTCCGCTGACATCGGTGACATCATTTTCAGCTTCTGCAGTTCGGCTTCGGCCTTCTCGCGCGCCTCGACCGGCATTTTCGCCGCGTCGATTTTGCGTTTCAGCGCTTCGTATTCATCCGGCGCATCGTCCATCTCGCCCAGCTCTTTCTGAATCGCTTTCATTTGCTCATTCAGATAGTACTCGCGCTGGCTTTTCTCCATCTGCTTTTTAACGCGGTTGCGAATACGCTTCTCAACCTGCAGCAGATCGATTTCAGATTCCATCATCGCCATGAGATATTCCAGACGCTCATTGATGTCGGACATCTCCAGCACTGACTGTTTGTCAGCCAGCTTAAGCGGCATGTGCGCCGCTACGGTGTCGGCGAGACGCGCCGCGTCGTCGATGCTGTTGAGTGAAGTCAGCACCTCCGGCGGGATTTTTTTGTTCAGCTTGATGTAGCCTTCAAACTGATTGATGGCGGTACGCACCAGCACTTCCTGCTCGCGCTCTTCAATTTCCGGCGAGATCAGGTATTCGGCCTGGGCAACAAAGTGGTCGCCATTGTCCGCTAAAGTGGTGATGTGTGCGCGCTGAAGACCTTCCACCAGCACCTTAACGGTGCCGTCTGGCAGTTTCAGCATCTGCAGTACGGAAGCAACGGTCCCTACCGCAAAGAGATCGTTAATACCAGGTTCATCCGTTGAAGCCTCTTTCTGGGCAACCAGCATGATCTTCTTGTCATGATCCATCGCCGCTTCGAGGCAACGAATCGATTTTTCCCGACCAACAAACAACGGAATTACCATGTGCGGATAAACCACCACGTCGCGCAACGGCAACACGGGGATTTCAATGCGTTCAGAACGCTCAGGATTCATAGAGCTCTCTCTTAGTTTAATGTCCGCCAGGTGATGGGAACCGCGTGATACAGGCTGTATGCAGTTAGACCCACAGGATTATGAGTATATGGGGATGCTTGCACGACATTCAATGTCACAGAGGTGAGAAAAATAAAAGGGGAAACATTTTCCCCTTTTTTAAGATAACAACGTGGTGTAATTGATTATTTATTCGCCAGAAGCCTGGGCTTCATGCTTACCGTAAATCAGCATCGGGTCAGATTGCCCCTCGATCACTGACTCATCGATCACCACTTTCTCTACGCCTTCCATTGATGGCAGGTCGTACATGGTTTCGAGCAGCGCCGCTTCTACGATAGAACGCAGACCACGTGCCCCGGTTTTACGCGAGTTCGCTTTCTTCGCAATCGCCGTCAGCGCTTCGTCACGGAACTCCAGCTCCACGCCTTCCAGGTTAAACAGCGCCTGATACTGCTTGGTCAGCGCGTTTTTCGGTTCACGCAGGATCTGGATCAGCGCTTCTTCGCTCAGCTCGTTGAGCGTCGCCACCACTGGCAGACGACCAATGAACTCCGGAATCAGACCAAATTTGATCAGATCTTCCGGCTCAACCTGTGACAGCAACTCGCCTTCGCTGGCTTTCTGCGATTTACCTTTAACGGTCGCGCCAAAGCCAATACCGGAGCCGGTTTCAACACGCTGTGAAATCACTTTATCGAGGCCGGCAAACGCACCGCCACAGATAAACAGGATTTTCGAGGTGTCGACCTGCAGAAACTCCTGCTGCGGATGCTTACGTCCACCCTGCGGCGGCACGGCAGCCACCGTGCCTTCAATCAGTTTCAGCAGCGCCTGCTGTACGCCTTCACCTGACACATCACGGGTGATAGACGGGTTGTCTGATTTACGGGAAATCTTATCGATTTCATCGATGTACACGATGCCGCGCTGCGCTTTCTGTACGTCGTAGTCGCACTTCTGCAGCAGTTTCTGGATGATGTTTTCCACATCCTCGCCCACATAACCGGCTTCGGTCAGCGTGGT
Organism: Type-C symbiont of Plautia stali; assembly: GCF_059730935.1. Lineage (NCBI taxonomy): Bacteria > Pseudomonadati > Pseudomonadota > Gammaproteobacteria > Enterobacterales > Enterobacteriaceae > Type-C symbiont of Plautia stali. Next base: position 3,065,428 of record NZ_AP035923.1, read on the forward strand.
GGCATCCGCCATGGTGAAAGGCACATCCAGCAGGCGCGCCAGCGTTTCCGCCAGCAGGGTCTTACCGCTACCGGTTGGACCGATCAGCAGAATGTTACTTTTGCCCAGTTCAATCCCGTTGCTGGTGTCGCCGTTACGCAGACGTTTGTAGTGGTTGTACACCGCCACCGCCAGCACTTTTTTCGCCTTCTCCTGACCGATAACATAATCGTCAAGGTGATGGCGGATCTCATGCGGCGTCGGGAGCGCGCTGCGCTCGCGGTGCGGGGCCACTTCTTTAATCTCTTCGCGAATGATGTCGTTACACAGATCGACACACTCGTCGCAAATATACACTGACGGCCCGGCAATCAGCTTACGGACTTCATGCTGGCTTTTGCCGCAGAAAGAGCAGTACAGCAACTTACCTGAACCGTCTTTGCGCTTATCTGTCATCAGCTAACCTCTTTTCGTTCTCAGACCTAATTGGTGTACGGCAATGGCCGCACAGCAACGGCCGATATGCATGCAACTCACCTGTCTGCACCCGTTAACTATAGCGTAAGGGGCAGACAGATGTGTCTTATTGGCGATGCGTCAGGATGGAGTCGACCAGGCCATACTCTACCGCTTCGCTGGCAGAGAGGAAACGATCGCGCTCGGTGTCGCGTTCAATCTGCTCCAGCGATTTGCCGGTATGTTCCGCCATCAGCTCATTCATACGCTGCTTCACTTTCAGGATTTCACGCGCGTGGATCTCAATGTCCGTCGCCTGGCCCTGATAGCCGCCCAGCGGCTGGTGAATCATCACGCGTGAGTTTGGCAGACAGAAGCGCTTGCCTTTAGTCCCCGCCGTCAGCAGGAATGCGCCCATCGAACAGGCCTGGCCCATACAGATGGTGCTCACGTCCGGCTTGATGAACTTCATTGTGTCATAAATCGACATACCGGCGGTAATCACACCACCTGGCGAGTTAATGTAGAGGTAAATGTCTTTTTCAGGATTCTCAGCTTCCAGAAACAGCATCTGCGCCACAATCAGGTTCGCCATGTGATCCTCAACCTGACCGGTCAGGAAGATCACGCGCTCTTTAAGCAGGCGGGAGTAGATGTCGTAAGAACGCTCGCCGCGCGAGGTTTGTTCGACCACCATTGGCACCAGCGCATTGGTTGGTGCAGTAAATTCACGATCGCCACTGTATGACATTACCGTCTCCTGATAAATTTCATTGGCAACATTCTGTACCGATTTTACGCGAGGCGCGCGGCGAAAACTATGCGCAGCGGTCTCGTTCCGACATAACAGGACGGTTAATCAGCCAGTCTCACTGTTTTCACGCATTCTCCCTGTATCTGGGGATGCAGCCCAGTTGTTTCAAGCATAACAACCTTTTCCCCATTCGCTAACACGGAAAAACAGCTTAGCGAAGAATTTGCCGATTAATTAGTCAAATAGCGCACAAATGTGGTTGGTTTCCGCCAGAAACGAAAAAGCCCGCGACACAGCGGTCGCGGGCTTTAGCACTCAGGGTTAACTCACGAATCAGGCCGCAGAGGTCTGGTTCATCAGCTCCTGGAAGTTAGTGGCTTTGTCAGTCACTTTGGCTTTCGCCAGTACCGCTTCAACCGCCTGCTCTTCCAGCGCAACGTTGCGCATGTTGTTCATCAGCTCGCTGTTTTTGCTGTAGAACTCGATCACTTCCTGCGGATCTTCGTACGCAGAAGCCATCTCTTCGATCAGCGCTTTAACGCGATCTTCATCGGCTTTCAGCTCGTTGATGCGAATCACTTCGCCCAGCAGCAGACCGACCACAACGCGACGTTTTGCCTGCTCTTCGAACAGTTCACGTGGCAGTTCCAGCGCCTGCTTCTCGTTGCCGCCGAAACGCTGTGCAGCCTGACGACGCAGAACGTCGATTTCGCTGTCGATCAGTGCCACTGGCACGTCGATTTCGTTCGCGTTAACCAGACCGTCAATCGCCTGCGTCTTCACGCGGTTACGGATAGCGCCTTTCAGTTCGCGCTCCATGTTCTTACGCACTTCAGCGCGCAGACCTTCAATGGAGCCATCTTCCACACCGAAACGCTTGATGAATTCAGCGGTCAGCTCCGGCAGTTCGCGGGTTTCCACTTTCTTCAGCACGATGTCGAACTTCGCATCTTTGCCTTTCAGGTTTTCCGCGTGGTAGTCATCCGGGAATTTCACGTCGATGGTGAAGGTGTCGCCGGCTTTCTTGCCAGTGATGCCTTCTTCGAAGCCTGGGATCATACGACCCTGACCCATTGCCAGCACGAAGTCAGACGCTTTGCCGCCTTCGAACTCTTCGCCGTCTATAGAGCCGGTGAAATCGATGGTCGCGCGATCTTCTGCTGATGCCGCTGCATCGGTCTCTTTCCAGGTCGCCTGCTGCTTCTGCAGGGTTTCCAGCATGGTGTCGACGTCAGCGTCGGTCACTTCAACCACCGGTTTTTCAACTTCGATTGCATCCAGGCCTTTCAGCTCAACTTCCGGATACACTTCGAACTCAACCGCGTAAGTGAAATCTTCACCTTCTTTATACTCACCCGGCACGTAGTTCGGTGCGCCAGCTGGGTTGATCTTCTCTTTGATGATGGCGTCAACGAAGTTACGCGTCATCAGCTCGCTCAGGACGTCCTGACGAACAGAGGCACCGTAGCGCTGATTAATGATGGTAGCCGGCACTTTGCCTTTACGGAAACCGTCGATACGGACTTTCTTAGCCACTTCCACCAGTTCTTTCTTCACTGCGCTTTCGATGCTGTCCTTAGGAACAGTAATCGAAATGCGACGGCCCAGACCCTGAGTGGTTTCTACTGAAACTGTCATCTTGTTACCTCAAAAAATCACGTGCTCGGTCAACTTCAGACACCACACAATTAATGCGCCGTATCCAACAACCGGGACGGCCTCTGCAGGCAGAACCTAATCCCTGTCACCAGAAGCGTCCCGAAGACATTCCGGAAAAATAGACGCCGCATTATAGCGGCATCCCCGGAATGAGTCGAGGCTGCAAACTCACCACTTTTTAACGGTTTTGCTGCTTTTTTGCGCCGCAGATCGCGTTTGTGCATCATTGAGGTAAGAAAAAACGGCCCGCAGGCCGTTTTGGAGGAAGCTGAAGAGAAAAACTCAGGCCAGCGTACCGGCACCGCGACAGTTCGGTGAGGCGAGTACGGTATCCTGCAGTCCATCCCACTCTTTGCGCGTGTAGGTATGCAGCGCCAGCGCATGAACGCTGCCTGCCAGCTCGGTCGCCAGCTCGCCATAAATGGCGCGGTGACGCTGCAGGAAGCGCTGTCCGGTGAAAAGGTCGCTGACGATCACCACTTTGAAGTGACTTTCAGACCCGGCAGGCACGTTATGACGATAGCTTTCGTCATGCACTTCGAGATGTGCAGGCTCAAAAGCGTTACGCAGCTTTTCTTCTATTTGTTCGCGAATCATTGTTAACACTCCTCTACGGCGAGCGCTGTGCCCCATCTGTTTAAATATTAGTAGGTTTTTTACCTTTCCCGCAGCCGGGCAGGAAAAAAATCCTGCTGCGCTGCGCATCTTAGCCTGCTCAGGCTGGCGGTCAATCGGTTAGCGCGTCCGGCGGTCCGAAAAAATCCTTTACAATCAATTTCCCCTGGTGCGGGGCTTTTTTCGCCGTGCCGCAATGCTATGATGGCCGCAGTTTTGCAAACCAACCCATATGCTAACGAGAATGAGTATGTTGAAAAAACTGTTATTCCCTCTGCTGGCTGCCTTTATTTTGGCCGGCTGCGCCAGCAATAACACCACGCTGAACATCCAGCCAAAAATCCAGCTGCCACAGCAGGATCCGAGCCTGATGGGCGTTACCGTCAGCGTTAACGGTGCCGATCAGCGCAGCGATCAGGCGCTGGCCAAAGTGAACCGCGACGGTCAGCTGATCACCCTGACCCCGTCACGCGACCTGCGTTTCCTGCTGCAGGAAGTACTGGAGAAGCAGATGACCTCGCGCGGCTACATGATTGGCCCGAACGGCGCGGTGGATCTGCAGATCGTGGTTAATGGTCTGTACGCCGATGTCACGCAGGGCAACGTGCGTTACAGCATCACCACCAAAGCGGATATCTCTATTATCGCTACCGCGAAAAACGGCAACAAGCAGGTGAAAAACTACCGTCAGACTTACAGCGTAGAGGGTGCCTTCAGCGCTACTAACGACAAGATCACCAACGCGGTTAACTCTACCCTGAGCGACGTGATTGCCGATATGGCGCAGGACACCAGCGTCAATAACTTCATCAAGCAAAACGCGCGTTAATTTTCCGCAGTAACCTGCCCGGTCCCCGCTGACCGGGCTTCATTTCAGGCTGGCTATGACATCTCACTATCTGCGTATTTTTACCCAACGTAACGCTGCGGTCCTGCTGCTGCTCGGTTTCGCTTCCGGTCTGCCGCTGGCGCTGACCGCCGGTACGCTCCAGGCGTGGATGACGGTAGAGAATGTCGACCTGAAAACCATTGGTTTCTTCTCCCTCGTCGGTCAGGCTTACGTGTTTAAGTTCCTGTGGTCGCCGATGATGGATCGCTATACCCCGCCCTTTCTTGGCCGGCGGCGCGGCTGGCTGCTGGTCACGCAGTTAGCGCTGATTGCCGGCATTGTGGCGATGGGCTTTATGCAGCCATCACGCGACCTTACCCTGCTGGCGGCGCTGGCGGTGCTGATGGCGTTCTGCTCAGCCTCGCAGGATATTGTGTTTGATGCGTGGAAAACCGATGTGCTGCCGCCGGAAGAGCGCGGCAGCGGCGCGGCGATTACCGTGCTCGGTTACCGGCTGGCGATGCTGATTTCCGGCGGCCTGGCGCTGTGGCTGGCGGATCGCTATCTCGGCTGGCAGGCCACTTACTGGCTGATGGCGCTGCTGATGGTGCCCGGACTGATCGCCACGCTACTGGCGCGTGAACCTGAGGCGCCGGTGCGCGAGCCGCACTCGCTGCGTCAGGCCGTCGCGTTTCCGCTGAAGGATTTCTTTCAGCGCAACAACGCCTGGCTGCTGATCACCTTAATCATTCTCTACAAGCTGGGCGACGCGTTCGCCGCTTCGCTCACCACCACCTTCCTGATTCGCGGCGTGGGCTTCAGCGCCGGTGATGTCGGTCTGGTGAATAAAACGCTCGGCCTGCTGGCGACCATTATCGGTGCGCTATACGGCGGCGTGCTGATGCAGCGCCTGAGCCTGTTCCGCGCGCTGATGATCTTCGGCGTGCTGCAGGCGGTATCTAATTTCGCTTACTGGCTGCTGGCGGTAACGCCACCGCATCTGTGGAGCATGGCCAGCGCGGTATTTATCGAAAACCTGTGCGGCGGCATGGGCACCGCCGCCTTTGTGGCGTTGCTGATGACGCTGTGCAACAAATCGTTCTCGGCCACGCAGTTCGCGCTGCTGTCAGCGCTGTCAGCAGTTGGACGCGTGTATGTCGGTCCGGCGGCTGGCTGGCTGGTCGAACTGTGGGGCTGGCCGGTATTTTACGCCTTTACCGTGGTGGCCGCCGTACCGGGCCTGCTGCTGCTGTGGGCGTGTCGCGGCACGCTGCAGGCAATGCAGCACAGCGGTGAATTCATGAAGCGCAGCCTGTGGCCACAGGGTTATCGCTGGACGGTACGCCTGTTCGCGGCGGGCTGTACGCTGCTGGCGCTCTGGCTGCTGACGCTGGCACTGCGTGCGGCGGATATCTGGCACAGCGCGAAGCTGCCAACCCATCTGTTTGAGGCAGGGATGGCGCTGGCGCTGCTGGCGGTGCTGCTCGGCGTGATGCTGGACTGGCTGGCATTAAGAAAAACAGCGTCAAATCGTGCACATTAACGCTGCGCTATTTGCCAGACGGGGACAAATCGCTTAAAAATAGCCTCCGGCGAATTTTAAGCGATAGCATTTTTTTTAACGCGAAATAGAAACATTAAATTAACAATCCTGCGTAATATTTAAATCCGGTGAGCAATTAATTTGTAGAAATTTCATCGCCAAAATGATGCAGAATTGTTAAATAAATGAGTATTAAAACTCCGGTTTATGCTTTCCCTGTTTTCTCTGCGGTTAATGTCATTGGTTTTTGTTATATTGCCGCCAACTGCTTGTCGCAGTTAATAATTTGTCACCCTGCGCAACATCTGTGACACCCTTAGCAAAAGGTGTCAACAGCCTTCTGACACATCCTTAAGCTGGTTTACACTGCATAAACCTTCCCGTAAAATGCGCGCACACTTAAACGACAATAGAGCCCTTTGTCATTGAGGTCGTTAAATGAGACTCAGGAAATACAATAAAAGTTTGGGGATTTTGTCATTAATTGCAGGCGCTGTATTACTCAGCGGCTGCGATAGTGCGTTGTTAAATCCCAAGGGACAGATTGCACTGGAGCAACGTTCACTGATTCTGACAGCTTTCGGCTTGATGATGATCGTCGTTATTCCGGCAGTCTTAATGGCTGTTGTGTTCGCCTGGAAATATCGGGCAACCAATACCAACGCGAAGTATAGCCCTAACTGGTCACACTCTAACAAAGTGGAAGCCGTGGTCTGGACCATTCCGATCCTGATCATTCTCTTCCTCGGCGTGCTGACCTGGAAATCAACCCACGCGCTGGAGCCGAGCAAACCGCTGGCCTCTGACGTGAAACCGGTTGAGATCGACGTAGTGGCACTGGACTGGAAATGGCTGTTCATCTACCCGGAACAGGGTATTGCAACCGTCAACCAGATTGCCTTCCCGGCAAATACTCCGGTGAACTTCAAGATCACCTCGAACTCCGTCATGAACTCCTTCTTTATTCCTACGCTCGGCAGCCAGATCTACGCCATGGCGGGTATGCAGACCAAACTGCACCTGATCGCCAACGAGCCAGGTACGTTCGACGGTATCTCTGCTAACTTCAGCGGTCGCGGTTTCTCTGGCATGAAGTTCAAAGCCATTGCCACCAAAGACGATGCGGAATTCCAGCAGTGGGTTGCCAAAGTTAAAGCGGCACCTAACACGCTGACCACCATGGATGATTTCGAAAAACTGGCTGCGCCAAGCGAAAATCACCCGGTGGAATATTTCTCAACTGCGAATCCGGAACTGTTCAAGCAGGTTATTGATAAGTTCATGATGAGCCACGGGAAAATGGACATGTCGCACGAAGGCATGGACATGAATCACGCCGCAGCTGCGGGAGCCGAGGAATAATACGATGTTCGGAAAATTAACACTGGATGCAGTGCCCTACCATGAACCCATTATCATGGTTACGGTCGCCGGTATCATCATTGGTGGTCTGGCGCTGATCGCTGCTATTACCTATTTCGGTAAATGGCAGTATCTGTGGTCTGAATGGTTAACCTCCATCGACCACAAAAAACTGGGTATCATGTACATCATCATGGCCTTTGTCATGCTGCTGCGCGGCTTTGCCGATGCGGTAATGATGCGTACCCAACAGGTTATGGCTTCCGCCGGGGAAGCAGGCATACTGCCACCGCACCACTACGACCAGATCTTTACCGCTCACGGCGTGATCATGATCTTCTTCGTGGCGATGCCTTTCGTGGTGGGTCTGATGAACATCGCGGTTCCGCTGCAAATCGGTGCCCGTGACGTTGCCTTCCCGTTCCTGAACAACCTGAGCTTCTGGTTTACCGCTATCGGTGTGATCCTGGTTAACCTGTCACTGGGTGTGGGCGAATTCGCACAGACCGGCTGGCTGGCTTATCCACCGCTCTCGGGGGCAGAATACAGTCCTGGCGTCGGGGTCGATTACTGGATCTGGAGTCTCCAGCTCTCCGGTATTGGTACCACGCTGACCGGTATCAACTTCTTCGTGACCATTCTGAAGATGCGTGCACCGGGCATGGACCTGTTCAAGATGCCGGTATTCACCTGGGCAGCACTGTGTACTAACGTCCTGATTATCGCTGCGTTCCCGGTTCTGACCGTGACGCTGGCACTGTTGACGCTTGATCGTTACCTCGACTTCCATTTCTTTACCAATGATATGGGCGGTAACATGATGATGTACGTCAACCTGATCTGGGTCTGGGGTCACCCGGAGGTGTACATCCTCGTTCTGCCGGTGTTTGGTGTCTTCTCTGAAGTCACGGCCACCTTCTCGAAAAAGCGTCTGTTTGGTTACACCTCGCTGGTGTGGGCAACCATCGCCATTACCGTTCTGTCGTTCATCGTTTGGCTGCACCACTTCTTCACCATGGGTGCCGGTGCGAACGTTAACGCCTTCTTCGGTATCATGACGATGATCATCGCGATTCCGACCGGGGTGAAAATCTTTAACTGGCTGTTCACCATGTATCAGGGTCGTATCGAGTTCAACTCGGCGATGCTGTGGACCATCGGCTTCCTGGTCACCTTCTCCGTTGGTGGGATGACCGGCGTACTGCTGGCGGTACCAGGCGCAGACTTCGTGCTGCACAACAGCCTGTTCCTGATTGCACACTTCCACAACGTTATCATCGGTGGTGTGGTGTTCGGTTGTATGGCTGGCGTGACCTACTGGTTCCCGAAAGCCTTCGGCTTCACCCTGAACGAAACCTGGGGCAAACGTGCTTTCTGGTTCTGGATCATCGGCTTCTTCGTTGCCTTTATGCCGCTGTACGCGCTGGGCTTCATGGGGATGACCCGTCGTCTGAGCCAGGACATCGATCCGCAGTTCCACTCTCTGCTGGTAGTTGCAGCAGGCGGTGCAGCGCTGATCGCCTGCGGTATCCTGTGCCAGCTTATCCAGTTCTGGGTATCGGTACGTGACCGTGAGCAGAACCGCGATCTGACCGGTGACCCGTGGGGCGGCCGTACGCTGGAGTGGGCAACCTCTTCACCTCCGCCGTTCTACAACTTTGCTGTGATCCCACATATCCACGAGCGTGATGCGTTCTGGGAAATGAAAGAGAAAGGCGAAGCGTACAAGCAGCCAGAAAAATATGAAGAAATTCATATGCCGAAAAACAGCGGCGCGGCCATTGTTATCGCTGCCTTCATGACAGTCTTCGGTTTTGCCCTGATCTGGCACATCTGGTGGCTGGCAGGTCTTACTTTCCTTGGCACCATCGTGACCTGGATTGTGAAGAGCTTCGATGAAGACGTGGATTACTACGTACCGGTTGCTGAAATCGAGCAGATCGAGAAGAAGCACTTTGATGACATCAGCAAAGCAGGTCTGAAATAATGTCAACTGAAACCGTTAAACACCACCACGACGCCCATGCGGAGCATGGGCATCACGATGCGGGAGCCAATAAAGTCTTTGGCTTCTGGATCTACCTGATGAGTGACTGCATTATCTTCGCAACTCTGTTTGCGACCTATGCGGTCATGGTTAACAACACTGCTGGTGGCCCGGCAGGTAAAGATATCTTCGAACTGCCGTTTGTGCTGGTTGAAACCGCGCTGCTGCTGCTGAGCTCCATCACGTATGGTATGGCAGTGATTGCGATGAACAACCAGAACAAAGGTTCGGTCATCAGCTGGCTGGCGTTGACCTTCCTGTTCGGTGCCGGATTTATCGGGATGGAAATCTATGAATTCCATCACCTGATCAAGGAAGGTTTCGGTCCTGACCGCAGCGGCTTCCTGTCTGGCTTCTTTACTCTGGTCGGTACGCACGGTCTGCACGTGACCTCTGGTCTGATCTGGATGGCCGTACTGATGTTCCAGATCGCTAAACGCGGTCTGAGCGCCACCAACCGCACCCGTATCATGTGTCTGAGCCTGTTCTGGCACTTCCTGGATGTGGTGTGGATCTGCGTATTCACCGTTGTCTATCTGATGGGGGCCATGTAATGAGTCATTCTGTAAACGAACATGGTGCATCTCACGGTAGCGTGAAGTCTTACATGATCGGCTTCATCCTCTCGATCATCCTGACGGCGATCCCGTTCTGGATGGTGATGGATGGCAGTGCTTCTCACGGCACCATTCTGGGTGTGGTTCTGGTGTGTGCAGTGGTTCAGGTGCTGGTGCACCTGGTCTACTTCCTGCATCTGGACAGCAAATCCGAGGGTGGCTGGAACATGGTGGCCATTGTCTTCTCCGCGGTCATTATCCTGATTGTGGTGATTGGCTCACTGTGGATTATGTGGAACCTCAACTACAACATGATGGCCCACTAAAGAGTCACGCGTAATGATTAAGCAATACCTGCAAGTAACAAAACCAGGAATTATTTTCGGCAATTTAATTTCTGTGATCGGTGGATTCCTGCTGGCTTCAAAAGGCAGCATTGATTACCCCCTGTTTCTCGTCGCTTTGGTGGGCGTTTCGCTGGTGGTCGCATCCGGTTGTGTATTCAACAATGTGATTGACCGCGACATCGACATCAAAATGGAGAGAACGCGGAACCGTGTTCTGGTCAAAGGCCTGATCTCGGCGAAAGTAAGCCTGGTTTATGCAACCGCATTGGGTATTGCTGGCTTTGCGTTGCTGTATTTTGGCGCTAACCCGCTGGCCATGTGGCTGGCGGTGATGGGCTTCGTCGTCTATGTCGGCATTTACAGCCTCTACATGAAGCGTCATTCGGTCTATGGCACGCTGATTGGCAGCCTCTCTGGCGCTGCGCCGCCAGTGATTGGCTATTGCGCGGTGACCAACCAGTTTGATGCCGGCGCGTTAATCTTACTGGCTATCTTTAGCCTGTGGCAGATGCCGCACTCCTACGCGATTGCCATCTTCCGCTTCAAAGATTATCAGGCCGCCAATATTCCGGTTCTGCCGGTGGTGAAAGGCATCTCCGTGGCGAAAAATCATATTACGCTGTACATCCTGGCGTTCATGATTGCCACGCTGATGCTGTCGCTGGGCGGTTATGCTGGCTACAAATACCTGGTGGTGGCTGCCGCCGTCAGCGTGTGGTGGCTGGGTATGGCACTGTCAGGTTACAAAACCTCAAACGATAAGGTTTGGGCGCGTAAACTGTTCGTGTTCTCCATTGTCGCCATCACTGCGCTGAGCGTGATGATGTCGGTGGACTTTATGGCCCCGGCCTCTAAGGACCTGCTGACTTACGTCTGGTAAGTCAGACCGTTACTCCGGACAAGGGCGCGAATTTCGCGCCCTTTCTTTTTGTTACCACTGCTTAAAAACAATTGTTTTACCCGCCCTGCCCTGCTTTCTAAAATAAGCGCTGCATGCCCCGGTGAGCCGGGTCGCAGATAAGGGCGCGCAACCTGTGCCGCTGCAACCTCAAGTCCCAGGGGCATAAACTTACAGAGGTTGGAATGAACGATAATAGAATGACACCAGTTGAGCTTCGGGCAACATGGGGTTTAGGCACAGTTTTTTCCCTGCGCATGCTGGGAATGTTTATGGTCCTGCCGGTACTGACCACTTACGGTATGGCTTTACAGGGCGCCAGCGAAACGTTAATCGGTCTGGCAATTGGTATTTATGGTCTGGCGCAGGCCGTGTTTCAGATCCCCTTTGGTCTGCTGTCCGACCGTATTGGCCGCAAGCCGCTGATTGTCGGTGGCCTGCTGCTGTTTGTGCTTGGTAGCCTTATTGCCGCCACCAGCACCTCCATCTGGGGCATTATCCTTGGTCGCGCACTGCAGGGCTCCGGTGCCATTGCCGCGGCGGTGATGGCGCTGCTGTCAGACCTGACCCGGGAACAGAACCGCACCAAAGCGATGGCGTTTATCGGCATCAGCTTCGGCGTTACCTTTGCGATTGCCATGGTGGTCGGCCCGATTGTCACGCACGCGCTGGGTCTGCACGCGCTGTTCTGGATGATTGCCCTGCTCGCCAGCCTGGGTATCGTGATCACCCTGCTGGTAGTGCCCAATGCGCCGGGCCACGTGCTGAACCGCGAATCCGGCATGGTCAAAGGCAGCATTCGCGCAGTGCTGGCCAATCCCAAATTGCTGAAGCTGAATATCGGCATTCTCTGTCTGCACATTTTACTGATGTCGAGCTTCGTCGCGCTGCCGGGCCAGTTTGAACAGGCGGGCTTCCCGGCGGCTGAACACTGGAAAGTCTATCTGGTGACCATGCTGGTGGCGTTTGTCGCCGTGGTGCCGTTTATTATCTATGCCGAGGTAAAGCGCCGCATGAAGCGGGTGTTTGTCGGCTGCGTGGCGCTGATCATCATCGCGGAAATTGTGCTGTGGGGCGCCGCAGGCCACTTCTGGACGCTGGTGATTGGCGTGCAGCTGTTTTTCCTCGCCTTTAACCTGATGGAAGCGATTCTGCCGTCGCTGATCAGCAAAGAGTCGCCGGCGGGCTACAAAGGCACGGCCATGGGCATTTATTCCACCAGCCAGTTTATTGGCGTCGCGATTGGCGGCAGCCTGGGCGGCTGGATTTTCGGCCACTTCGATGCGCAAACGGTGTTTCTGGTCGGCGCGATAGTGGCTGCGGCGTGGCTGTTTGTCGCCATGTCGATGCAGGAGCCGCCGTACGTCAGCAGCCTGCGCCTGGTGCTGAGTGATGCGGTGCTGGCAGTACCGAATCTGGAGAAGCGGCTGCGCGCGCAGCCCGGCGTGGCGTCAGTGTTTATCGTGCCGGAAGAGAAAAGTGCCTACATTAAAATTGACAGCAAAGTGACGAGCCGCGTGGAGCTGGAGGCGCTGCTCGCCAGCAGTTAATGATTTAGCCACAGCGGACCGCGATGCTCTGGCGCCACGCGGTCCGCTCAGCGACGTTACAGCGACATATCCACCACAATACGCCCTTCAATTTTGCCGGCGTGCATGCGCGCAAAGATATCGTTGATGTTAGTCAGCGGCTCAACCGCGACATTCGCTTTCACCTTATGGCGACCGGCAAAATCCAGCGCCTCCTGCAGATCTTTACGCGTGCCGACAATTGAGCCGCGCACCGTAATGCCATCCAGCACCATGTCGAAGATCGAGAGATCGAATTTCCCCGGCGGCAGGCCGTTAAGCACCATGGTGCCGCCGCGACGCAGCGTGCCAATCGCCTGTTCAAACGCTTTTGGCGAGACCGCCGTCACCAGCACGCCGTGCGCACCACCAAAGCTCTCCTGAAACACCTTCGCCGGATCGACCTGCTTCGCATTGGCAACCACGCTGGCACCGAGCCGTTTGGCAAACGCCAGCTTATCATCGTCGATGTCGACCGCCGCCACGTTAAGCCCCATCGCCACCGCATACTGAATAGCCATGTGTCCCAGGCCGCCGATGCCGGAAACCACCACCCAGTCACCCGGTTTGGTATCCGTCATCTTCAGGCCTTTGTAGACCGTCACGCCGGCACACAGAATCGGTGCCACTTCATTAAACTCAACGTTATCCGGAATGATGCCGACGTAGTTGGCATCCGCCAGGCAGTACTCGGCAAAGCTGCCGTTGACCGAATAGCCGGCATTCTGCTGCGACAGACACAGCGTTTCCCAGCTGTCGAGGCAGTGCTCGCAGTGGCCACACGCCGAGTAGAGCCACGGTACCCCGACGCGATCGCCCAGTTTGAGATGTTTGACGCCCTCGCCGACGGCTACCACCTGCCCGACGCCTTCATGGCCGGGAATAAACGGCGGATTGGGCTTGATCGGCCAGTCGCCTTCGGCAGCGTGCAGGTCGGTGTGGCACACGCCGGTGGCGGCGATTTTCACCAGAATCTGTCCTGGCCCAACGGACGGCACCGGCACCTGCTCAATCACCAGCGGTTCACCAAACGCCTTCACAATCGCGGCTTTCATGGTGGTTTTGATTTGCATATTCATCTTTCACTCTCCATTTGAACGGATGCAGACTCAGAACAGCCCCAGTGGCGCTGTGCCATAGCTGACCAGCAGATTTTTGGTTTGCTGATAGGCGCTGAGCGCCATTTTGTGGGTTTCACGCCCGACGCCCGACTGCTTGTAGCCACCGAATGCCGCATGGGCGGGATAGATGTGATAGCAGTTGGTCCAGACGCGACCGGCTTTAATGCCGCGGCCCATGCGATACGCCAGATTGGTATCGCGCGTCCACACGCCCGCGCCCAGACCAAACTGGGTTTCATTGGCGATCGCGAGCGCCTCTGCCTCATCGTGGAATGTGGTGACGCCAATCACTGGCCCAAAAATCTCCTCCTGGAAACAGCGCATCTGGTTGCTGCCCTTGATCAGGGTGGGCTGGATGTAGAATCCGTTATCCAGCTCCGCGGCGATATGCGCACGCTCGCCCCCTGTCAGAATCTGACCGCCTTCTTCACGGGCGATGTTGATATAGGACAGGATTTTGTCGAATTGCTGGCGGGAAGCCTGAGCCCCGATCATGGTGTCGGTATCGAGCGGATCGCCACGGCGAATGGTGGCAACCTTGGCCAGCACCCGCTCCATAAAGGGCTGGTAGATCGATTCATGAATTAACGCACGCGATGGACAGGTACAGACTTCGCCCTGATTAAAGAAGCCCAGCACCAGCCCCTCGACCGCTTTCTCGATGAACGCCTCTTCGCCCGACATCACATCCGCGAAGTAGATGTTGGGTGATTTGCCGCCCAGCTCGACGGTGCAGGGAATGATGTTCTCCGCCGCACAGGCCATGATATGCCGCCCGACCGGCGTGGATCCGGTAAAGGCAATTTTAGCGATGCGCTTGCTGGTGGCCAGCGCTTCGCCGGCTTCGCGGCCAAAGCCCTGCACCACATTCAGCACGCCCGGTGGGAACAGATCGCCAATCAGCTCCATCAGCAGCGTAATACCAAGCGGCGTCTGCTCAGCCGGTTTCAGCACCACGCAGTTACCGGCGGCCAGCGCCGGTGCCAGCTTCCACGCCGCCATGAGCAGCGGGAAATTCCACGGGATGATCTGTCCGACCACGCCGAGCGGCTCGTGGAAGTGATAGGCCACCGTGGTTTCGTCGATCTCGGCGGTGCTGCCCTCCTGCGCGCGCAGGCAGCCGGCAAAGTAGCGAAAATGGTCGACCGCCAGCGGCAGATCGGCGTTGAGCGTCTCGCGAATCGGTTTACCGTTATCCCAGCTCTCCGCTACCGCCAGCTTCTCAAGACTGGCTTCCATGCGATCGGCCACCTGCAGCAGCAGGTTGGCGCGCTGCTGTACGCTGGTTTTGCCCCACTCATCGGCGGCCTGATGCGCCGCATCCAGCGCCAGATCAATGTCGCGCGCGTCGGAGCGCGGGAACTGAGCGATATCGCTGCCGTCTACCGGCGAGGTGTTCATAAAGTACTGGCCGCTCAGCGGCTCGGTGAAGTTGCCGGCGATATAGTTGCCGTAGGTCGCCTGGAAAGAGACCAGCGCGCCGGGCGTGCCGGGATGTGCATAACGCATCGCAAACTCCTTATTATCAGGTCAGAGGGTCTGAACAGGCAGCGCAACTGCCTGTGTTGGTGATTGCAGCACGCGTGCCAGTTTTTTCTCATCAGGCGCAAAAGCAATAAATGCATTATTTATCAATTAAATAAAATCATGCCCCGCCAGCAAACCTGTCAGTCCTCCAGGACAAACGCGGTATCTGTGTTGCGTATCGCAACAGTGCAGAAACCCTAACGCTACAATGTTGCAACACTTACACGCCGTTCTGAGGTCACTCATGCAGGGAAATTCAGCCGCGTCTGCCGTGCACGCTAACCCGCTGTTAAGCGACTCCTGGTTCCGCAGCCAGCTGTATGGATTAGAGCGCAGCGCCGACGATTTCCCGCGCGTGCGTCAGGGCGAGCTGGCCGATGTGCTGGCCAGCAACGCCGGGCTGCAGCAGTTTGCGCAGCCGGTCATCCGCCAGCTGGCGCAGCAGATGGCGGAGACGCAGTCGGTGGTGATCCTGTCCGATGCCAGCGGGCTGGTGCTGAACACCTTTGGCGATATGCAGGCGCTGGAGAAAGCCCAGCGCTTTGCCCTGGCACCCGGTAATTTGTGGAGTGAATGCGGACGCGGCACCAATGCAATTGGCACCGCGCTGGCGATTGATGACGGCTGTGAAATTGATGGCCAGCAGCATTTCCTGACGCGCAACCAGGGTCTGTACTGCGCCGCAATGCCGTTGCAGATGCCCAACGGCCAGATAGCCGGCGTGCTGGATATCTCGGGTCCGGCACACTTTCCGCATCCGCATACCCTGAACCGGGTGAAAGCAGCGGCAAAGCAGATCGAGTACCTGTGGGTGAAGCAGAGCCTGCATCCGCAGCAGTGGCTGCTTAGTCTGCATCCGCAGCCGCAGGGCATCGACACCAGTGATGAACTGCTGCTGGTGTTTTCTGACAATGTGCTGACCGCAGCTAACCGGCTGGCGATGCGCGAACTGGCTCTCAGCGCCGATCGCTTTGCCAGCCTGACGTTTCAGCAGCTGTTTCCGCAACTGCAGCAGCAGGCCAACAGCGTTCCCGCCGCGGTCGACATTGGCACGCAGCGCTACTGGTTCCGCCTGCGCGCGCCGCAGCGCAGCCACGTCAGCGTGCCGGACAGTCGCACGCATGATCTGCCGCGCGTGCTGGGAGCTGACGGCGCAAAAATGCTGCGCTTGCTGGATGCCGGCGTTTCGCTGTGCATTTATGGTGAAACCGGCAGCGGCAAGGAGTATGTCAGCCGCGCGCTGCACCAGCAAAGCCGCTGGCGCACGGGCAAGTTTGTCGCCATCAACTGTGCCGCCATCCCCGAAGCGCTGATTGAATCTGAACTGTTTGGCTACCAGCCCGGCGCATTTACCGGCGCCAGTAAAAATGGCTACATCGGCAAAATTCGCGAAGCGGATGGCGGCGTGCTGTTTCTGGATGAAATCGGTGACATGCCGCTGACGCTGCAGACCCGTTTGCTGCGCGTGCTGCAGGAAAAAGAGGTGGCGCCACTCGGCTCCAGTCGCAGCTGGCCGGTGAATTTTGCCGTAATTTGCGCCACGCATCGCGATCTGGCCCAGCGCGTGGCCGCAGGCGAATTTCGTGAGGATTTGCTCTATCGTCTGCAGGAGTTTGCGCTGACCCTTCCGCCACTGCGCGCCTGGCCGAACGTCGCCGGGTTTATCCGCGATTTATGGCAGGAACTGGGAGCCGCGCAGCGTGGCGTACAGCTGTCTCCGGCGCTGCTGACGGCGCTGGCGCAGCAGCCATGGCCAGGCAATGTGCGCCAGCTACGCAGTCTGCTGCGCGTGCTGCTGGCGCTCGCCGATGAGGGCGAAACGCTGACGGAAAGTCACTTGCCGGCAGAGTATCGCCGCCCGCCGGCACCGCCGCTGCGCGAACGCCACGATGAACAGCTGATCAGTGAAACGCTGCAGCGCTATGACGGCAATATCAGTAAAGCGGCGCAGGCGCTGGGGGTCGCGCGCAGCACGCTGTATCGTCGTGCGGCGCGCGACAGAGGGGATTAATCGCGGAAGTTTTTGAACTGGAACGGCTGACCCAGGTTGCCACCGCGCACCAGCGCCATCGCACCCTGCAGATCGTCGCGGGATTTACCGGTGACGCGCAGCTCTTCACCCTGAATCTGCGTCTGCACTTTCAGTTTGCTGTCTTTGATCAGCTTAACGATTTTCTTCGCGACATCGCTTTCGATGCCTTTTTTCAGCTTCGCTTCAACGCTCCAGCTTTTACCGCTGTGCACAATCTCTTCCGGTACTTCAATCGCCGCGCCTTCAATGCCGCGCTTCAGCAACTTTTCACGCAGAATATCCACCAGCTGCTTCACCTGAAAATCCGATTCGCTGGTGACTTTGATGGTCTCATTCTTTTCGTTGAGCTCAAAGCTGGCGCTCACGTTGCGAAAATCGAAACGGGTTGAGATCTCACGGTTGGCATTCTCCACCGCATTACGCACTTCCGGCAGTTCGACTTCGGAAACGATATCGAAAGATGGCATCTTTTCTTCTCCTGATACTAAAGTGACATGCATAATACGCGTCTTGTCGCGCTAATAAAACACGCGACGCGGAAAGCTATAATTAAGGGTGTGACACCCATTCACCCACCCGCCAGCGGGAGGCATAATGAAAATTACCGTGTTGGGTTGCGGCGCCCTGGGGCAAATCTGGCTCGCGGCCCTTGCACGCCAGGGACATGACGTTCAGGGCTGGCTGCGCGTACCGCAGCCGTACTGTTCGGTCAACGTGGTCGATCCGCAGGGCCACGTCAGCAATCACACCTTCATCGCTAACGATCCGCTGTTTCTGGCCGAAAGCCAGCTGCTACTGGTGACACTGAAAGCGCCACAGGTTTCACCTGCGGTGAAAAACCTGCAAAGCGTGCTGCCGCGCCACGCGCCGATCCTGCTGCTGCACAACGGCATGGGTACGATCGAAGAGCTCAAAGAAGTGCAGCAGCCGCTGCTGCGCGGCATCACCACGCACGCGGCGATGCGCGACGGCACGGTGATTAAACATGTCGCGCAGGGCATCACCCACATTGGGCCTGCCAGCCGCGAAAGCGCGGCGCTGAGCGATATCGCCGATATTCTGCATCAGGCACTGCCGGACGTAGCGTGGCACGATAACATCGCGTCCGCCAGCTGGCGCAAGCTGGCAGTTAATTGCGTGATCAACACGCTGACGGTTGAGCACGACTGCCAGAACGGCGCGCTGCGCGCCTGGCCGGAGCAGATTAACCGGCTGTGCGAGGAGCTGGCCTGGGTGATGGAGCGCGAGGGCCAGCACATCGCGCTGGATAACCTGCGCGACATTATTTACGACGTCATCGACAGCACCGCCGCCAACGTCTCCTCAATGCTGCAGGATGTGCGTGCGCAGCGTCAGACTGAAATTGATTACATTACCGGCTACCTGCTGCGTCGCGCCCGTGCGCAGGGGATTGCACTGCCGGAAAACACCCGCCTGTACGACCTGATTAAACGCAAGGAGTCCCAATATGAGCGCGAACGCATCAGTGCTGGTTTGCCTGGCCCATGGCAGTGAAGAGACCGAAGCGGTCACCACCATTGACCTGCTGGTCCGCGCCGGCCTGAAGGTGACCACCGCCAGCGTGGAGAGCGACGGCACGCGCGAGATTGTCTGCTCCCGCGGCGTACGCCTGCTGGCTGACGCACCGCTGGTGGAAGTGGCGGATAACGATTTTGCCGCCATCGTCCTGCCGGGCGGCCTCAAAGGCGCTGAAACCTTCCGCGACAGCCCGCTGCTGGTGGAGACGGTACGCCAGTGTCATCTGTCAGGAAAAATTGTCGCGGCGATCTGTGCCGCGCCGGGCACGGTACTGGTGCCGCATGACCTGTTTCCGGTGGGCAACATGACCGGTTTTCCCGGCCTGAAGCACACCATTCCGGAAGAGAAATGGATGGAGCGCCGCGTGGTGTGGGATCCGCGCGTTAATCTGCTGACCAGCCAGGGGCCGGGCACGGCGATCGATTTTGCCCTGAAGCTGATTGATCTGCTGGTGGATAAAGAGCAAGCGCGTGAAGTCGCATCACAGCTGGTGCTGGCGGCAGGGATTTATAATTATCAGGAATTTGAAGAGCGCGCGTAAAAAAGGTCGCCATCAATGGCGACCCCACGGGATCAGTGCACAGTTTTATTCGTCGCGGTGATTACAGGGTGCGCATTCCTGCGCACCGGGTTTTGCCCATGCACCCGAAATCAGGCGCGCCAGGCTTAACACCCCCGCGGTTACGGACGGTACACCTTCACGTTCTTAAAGCCCTGCTCATGCAGATACAACGCCTGCAACCGGCTCATCACGCCGCGATCGCAGTACAGCAACCAGGTTCTGCTCTGATCGAGATCGCCGAACTGGGTGCTCAGCTTATAGAACGGCAGCGATTTCACTTCCACGCCGGTCAGCGCCAGCGGCTTGTCGTCCTGCTCATCAATTGAACGGATATCCAGCACCACATCGTTGCCGCTGAATGACGCCACGGTTTCCACTTCCACCACTTCTTCTTCCGTCTGCTCCGCGATTTCACGGATATCGACGTTGCTGGCTTCCTGCACCACGCGCTGCAGAATGTCGAAATCGAAGTTCTGCTCTTCGGCTTCGATCTTCGCCTTCACCGCCTTCACCGTGGGGCTTTTCGAAATCACGCCGCAGTACTCCGGCATGGTGCGGGCAAAGTCTTCGGTGCCGATCTGACGCGCAATATTGATGATGTGCTCTTTATCGTGCGAGATCAGCGGGCGCAGAATCAGCGTGTCGGACGCGTTATCAATCAAACGCAGGTTAGTCAGCGTCTGGCTGGAGACCTGGCCCAGCGCCTCACCGGTCACCAGCGCCTGCACGCCGTAACGCTCAGCCACCATCGACGCCGCACGCACCATCATGCGCTTCAGCACCACGCCCATCTGGCCGTCATCAACTTTTTCCAGAATCTCGCCCACCACCGGCTCAAAATTGATGGCGACAAAACGCACGCGATGTGAACGGCCAAAACGCTGCCACAGATAGTGCGCCACCTGACGCACGCCGATTTCATGCGCCGCGCCACCAAGGTTAAAGAAGCAGTAGTGCACGCGACAGCCGCGGCGCATCAGCATATAGCTGGAGACGCCGGAGTCAAAGCCGCCGGAAATCAGCGACAGCACATCTTCCTGGGTGCCGATCGGGAAGCCGCCCAGGCCTTCATAGCGGCCGGTAATCAGCAGCAGACGATCGTCTTCAATCTCCAGATTCACCGTCACATCCGGGTGATTCAGCTGCACGCGCGCGCTTTCAATGTGCTGATTGAGACCGCCGCCGACGTAGCGCTCCACATCCTGCGAGCTAAAGCTGTGCTTGCCGCGACGCTTCACGCGCACGCAGAAGCTCTTGCCTTCCAGCCGCTCGCGGTTGAGCGCCAGCGTCTGCTCGAAGATATCGTGCATGTCGGTATAGGCGCGGTCTTCGACCGCCAGCACATGGTGGATACCGGGAATGCGCGTCAGCTCTTCCGTGACGGTGGCACGCAGCGCTTCCTTCTTCGCGCGCACTTCGATGTGATCCCAGTGGCGCACCACGGCGATCTCTTCGTCGAGGGTGCGCAGGGTATTACGGATATTACCGGTCAGAATTTTGATAAAGCGCAGGCGCACCGACTGACTTTTGATGGTGATTTCAGGGAAGAGCTTGATGATAAACTTCATGGCGACACAGCTTCGTTGGGCAAATAAGTGCTAAAATCATCAACACTTAGCTGGTAAAATCATATAATTGCGGGTTGGCATCAGCCACCGCATCCGAGGCGCGCAAGTATATCACCTTTGTCGGGTGACTGCTGTAAGCAACCTTCGCCGCATTGATTATTTTGCTAATCAATGCCCGTCGGCTACCATGACCGATTGCAACATAATGTCCCAACCTGTGAGTCGACACTGATTATGCCGAAAAAAGCCGAAGCGCCCGTGAGTTTTGAAAACGCACTGCAGCAGCTGCAACAGATTGTCAGCCGTCTGGAAAGTGGCGAACTGCCGCTGGAAGAGGCGCTGAATGAATTCGAGCGCGGCGTACAGCTGGCACGCAGCGGCCAGCAAACCCTGCAGGCGGCGGAACAGCGCGTGCAGATTCTGCTGAGCGACGACAAAGACGCCCCGCTCGCCCCTTTCACGCCGGAAAATGAGTAATGGATTTCGTGCAACTGCAGCGCGCCTACCATGAGCGCGTGAACCAGGCGTTGACGCGCTTAATAGATCCACTTCCTTTTCAGAGTTCTCCTCTGGTGAACGCCATGCAATATGGGGCACTATTAGGCGGTAAGCGCCTGCGCCCGTTTCTGGTGTATGCCACTGGCGAGATGCTGCGCGCCGAGGCGGCCAGCCTGGATGCCCCCGCCGCAGCGGTGGAGTGCATTCACGCTTACTCATTGATTCATGATGACCTGCCGGCGATGGACGACGATGCGTTACGTCGCGGGCAGCCAACCTGCCATATCAAATATGGTGAAGACACGGCGATTCTGGCCGGCGATGCCCTGCAAACCCTGGCGTTTACCATTCTTGCGGACCAGCCGATGCCCGGCGTAAGCCCGCAGGATCGCATTGCCATGATTTCCGAACTGGCGCAGGCCAGCGGCGTGGCCGGGATGTGCGGTGGCCAGGCGCTGGATTTAGCCGCCGAAGGCCAATCCGTGGACCTGAACCAGCTGGAGCAGATCCATCGCCACAAAACCGGCGCGCTGATCCGCGCCGCCGTGCGTCTCGGCGCCCTCACTGCGGGTGCAGCGGGCCGCGATGCGCTGCCGCAGCTGGATATCTACGCCAACGCCATCGGACTGGCGTTTCAGGTGCAGGATGACATCCTCGATGTGGTCGGCGATACCGCCGTTCTGGGCAAAACCCAGGGAGCCGATCAGGCGCTGGGGAAAAGCACTTACCCGGCGCTGCTGGGACTGGATAACGCGCGGGCCAAAGCGCAGGATCTCTATCGCGAAGCACTGGGCGCGCTGGAGGTGCTGGCGGCACAGTCGTATGACACGTCCGCTCTGCAGGCGCTGGCCAGCTTTATAATTGAACGCGATAAATAACTTATATAATGAGTCTCTGATGAGTTTTGATATTGCAAAATACCCGACACTGGCGTTAGCAGGCACGGTTCAGGAATTACGTTTACTGTCTAAAGAAAAACTTCCGGACCTGTGCGACGAGCTGCGTCAGTATCTGCTGGACAGCGTGAGCCGCTCGTCCGGCCACTTTGCTTCGGGTCTGGGCGTCGTCGAGCTGACCGTCGCGTTGCATTATGTGTACAACACCCCGTTTGATCATCTGGTGTGGGACGTCGGCCATCAGGCCTATCCGCACAAGATTCTGACCGGCCGCCGCGACCGTATCGGCACTATCCGCCAGAAAAATGGCCTGCACCCGTTCCCGTGGCGCGGCGAAAGCGAATATGACGTGCTGAGCGTGGGCCACTCGTCGACGTCCATCAGCGCCGGTCTCGGCATGGCCGTGGCCGCCGAACGCGAAGGCAAAGGTCGCCGCACCGCCTGTATTATTGGCGACGGCGCGATTACCGCGGGCATGGCGTTTGAAGCCATGAACCACGCCGGTGATATCAAGCCGGACATGCTGGTGATCCTCAACGACAATGAGATGTCGATCTCTGAGAACGTGGGCGCGCTGAACAATCGCCTGGCGCAGATTCTCTCGGGGAAAACTTATTCACGCCTGCGCGAAGGCGGCAAGCGCGTGCTGGGCGGCCTGCCGCCGATCAAAGAGCTGGTGAAGCGCACCGAAGAGCACCTGAAAGGCATGGTGGTGCCGGGCACGCTGTTTGAGGAGCTGGGCTTTAACTATATCGGTCCGGTCGACGGTCACGATGTGCTGACGCTGGTTAGCACGCTGAAGAATATGCGCGATCTGAAAGGGCCGCAGTTCCTGCACATCATGACCAAAAAGGGCAAGGGCTACGCGCCGGCGGAAGAGGATCCGATAACCTGGCACGCGGTGCCGAAATTCGATCCGGCCAGCGGCTCGCTGCCGAAAAGCGCGCCGGGCCTGCCGAGCTACTCGAAAATCTTTGGTAACTGGCTGAGCGAGATGGCCGCCGACGATGCGCGGCTGATGGCGGTGACGCCGGCCATGCGCGAAGGCTCCGGCATGGTGAGCTACTCGCGTGATTATCCGCAGCAGTATTTTGACGTGGCGATCGCCGAGCAGCATGCGGTGACGTTTGCCGCAGGCATGGCCATCGGCGGTTATAAGCCGGTGGTGGCGATTTACTCCACCTTCCTGCAGCGCGCCTACGACCAGGTGATTCACGACGTGGCAATTCAGCAATTGCCGGTACTGTTTGCTATCGATCGCGGCGGTATCGTGGGTGCCGACGGCCAGACGCACCAGGGGGCGTTTGATATCGCCTATCTGCGCTGCGTGCCGGGTATGGTGATCATGACGCCAAGCGATGAAAACGAGTGCCGGCAGATGCTTTACACTGGCTACCACTATCAGGATGGCCCGAGCGCGGTGCGCTATCCGCGCGGCACCGGCACCGGCGCCACGCTGGAACCGCTGGCCAGCCTGCCGCTTGGCAAAGGGGTCATCCGGCGTCGCGGCGAGCAGCTGGCCATCCTCAACTTTGGTACTCTGCTGCCGGAAGCGCAGGCCGCCGCCGACGCGCTCAACGCCACGCTGGTCGACATGCGCTTTGTTAAGCCGCTGGATGAAGCCCTGATTAGCGAGCTGGCGGCCAGCCACGACGCACTGGTTACGCTGGAAGAAGGCGCGATCAAAGGCGGTGCCGGCAGCGGCGTCAATGAATACGTGATGGCGAAACGCCTGCGCGTGCCGGTGCTTAACCTCGGCCTGCCGGATGAGTTCATTCCGCAGGGGACGCAGGAAGAAGTGCGTCAGGATTATCAGCTGGACGCCGCAGGCATCCAGCAGCAAATCGCCGCCTGGCTGGCGCAGTAACCGCCCTTCCCCGCTCCTGCTGCTATGCTTGAGGGTAAAACCCCACGCATAAGAGCAGGAGCCCTTCATGAAAACCGTTTGTTTAGGCCAGACCGATCTGCAGGTTTCACGTCTCTGTTTAGGCTGTATGACCTATGGCGATCCGCTGCGCGGTAACCACGCCTGGACGCTGCCGGAAGAGAGCAGCCGACCGCTGATTAAGCAGGCGCTGGACGCGGGCATTAACTTCTTCGACACCGCTAACAGCTACTCCGACGGCAGCAGTGAGGAGATCCTCGGCCGCGCGCTCAAAGATTACGCGCAGCGCGATCGGGTGGTGGTGGCGACCAAAGTCTACTTTCCGCTGAGCAACCTGTCGCAGGGGCTGTCGCGCACCAATATTCTGCAGTCGATTGATGACAGCCTGACGCGGCTTGGCATGGAGTATGTCGATCTGCTGCAGATTCATCGCTGGGATTACGCCACGCCGATTGAAGAGACGCTGGAAGCGCTCGATCAGGTAGTGCGGTCAGGCAAAGCGCGTTACATCGGGGCTTCTTCGATGCATGCCACACAGTTTGCGCAGGCGCTGCAGTTACAGCAGCAGCATGGCTGGGCGCGTTTTGTCAGTATGCAGGATCAGTACAACCTGATTCAGCGCGAAGAAGAGAAAGAGATGCATCCGCTGTGCCAGCGCGAAGGCATCGCGGTGCTGCCGTGGAGCCCGCTGGCGCGCGGTAAGCTAACGCGTCCGTGGGGAGAAACCACTGCGCGTTCGGTGTCGGATAACGTGATGGAAAAACTCTATACCGGCACCGAAGAAAATGACGCGGCCATTGCGCAACGGCTGGCAACGGTGGCTGCGGACAAAGGCGTAACGCGCGCGCAGGTGGCGCTGGCGTGGCTGCTGCATAAGCCGGTGGTTACCGCGCCGATTATTGGTGCCTCGCGCGAGCAGCAGTTTGCCGAACTGGTGAAAGCCGTGGACGTGGAGCTGAGTTCAACCGATATCGCCGAGCTGGAGAGCGTCTATCAACCGCATCCGGTGGTGGGATTCGAGTAACGGTCCAGTCAGGTCGCCTTCAGGACGACCTGATGTCACAGGCAGCGCATGCATGGCGACCTGCTGTGGGCTACGCATTCATGGCAACGCTTTCTGTAGGGTGCGCATTCATGCGCACCTGGCACATTAAAGCACCAGTCCCAACCCATACAAAATCGCCGCTGAAATGACCCCGGCGATAATGTCATCGACCATAATGCCCATGCCGCCGTGCACGTTACGGTCGAACCAGCGAATCGGCCACGGCTTCCACATGTCGAAAATACGGAAAATCACAAAGCCGGCCAGCACCCATTGCCAGCTCATCGCCGGTATCGCCATCAGCGTAATCCACATGCCGATGAACTCATCCCACACGATGCTGCCATGGTCGTGCACACCCATATCACGCGCGGTGCGGTGACACAGGTAGACACCCACGCTGATGCCAATCAGCACCAGCAGCGAATACAACTGCAGCGGCAGCAGCGTCATCAGCCACCAGAAGGGAATAGCGGCAATTGAACCGGCGGTGCCGGGCATAATCGGGCTCAGGCCGCTGCCAAAACCGGTCGCCAGCAGGTGCCACGGATTGGCCATGCGCAGACGGCTTTTGGCCACATCTTTATTTAGCGTCAAAGTGATCAAATCCCTTGTGATGGAAACTGCGCGGCTTGCCGTTCTCCAGCAGCGTCAGCCCTTCTGCTTCCGGCGCGATCTGGCCGATGCAGGTATACGCCACGCCAAGATGCCCCAGCGCCACATCCAGCGCACCACGATTGACTTCCGGCACGGTAAAGCACAGCTCATAATCCTCACCCCCGCTCAGCGCCCAGCGCAGCACCTGTTCCGGCTCGAAGTGATCGCGCAACGCAGCCGACAGCGGCAGCGCATCCAGATTGATGCGGGCACCGACGCGGCTGGCGGTGAGAATGTGGCCGAGATCGGAGATCAGGCCATCGGACAGATCGATGGCTGATGTCGCCAGATTGCGCAGCGCCTGGCCCTGCAGCACGCGCGGCATCGGGCGCAGATGGCGCTTGATCAGCACTTCATGCACCGCCGGATCGTTGAGGCGATGATGGTGCTGCAGCAGCGACAGACCAGCAGCGCTGTCGCCCAGCGTGCCGGTGACAAAAATCCAGTCACCCGGTTTGGCCCCGGCGCGCTTCAGCGCACGGCCGGCCGGCACCAGGCCATGAATGCCCAGCGTCAGGCTGAGCGGCCCGCGCGTGGTATCGCCGCCGATCAGCTGCATATCGTAATAATCCAGCAGCTCAAACAGGCTGTCGCTGAACGCCGCCAGCCACGGCTCATCCACTTCGGGCAGGGTTAACGCCAGCGTTAACCATGCCGGATCGGCGCCCATCGCCGCCAGGTCGCTCAGGTTAACCGCCAGCGCTTTGTAGCCGAGATCGGCCGGATGGATATCACGTAAGAAATGCACGCCCGCCACCAGCGTATCGGTGCTGATGGCCAGCGTCTGTTTTTCCGGCACGTTAAGTAACGCGCAGTCGTCACCAATTCCCTTCTCCACATCGCGGCGGGAGCTGGTGACGCGGTTAAAATAACGTGCGATCAGTTCGAATTCACCACAGGACATAAGTCAGGTCTCAATGAAAAAAGGCCGGTGAGCCGGCCTTTTGCACTTATTTTTTGTTCGGTCGAATTTGCGGAGCGGCTTTATCCAGCACGCCGTTAACAAATTTATGGCTGTCTTCAGCACCAAACACTTTAGCCAGTTCGATACCTTCGTTGATCGCCACTTTGTACGGCACATCGTCACGCTTGCTCAGTTCATAGAGCGAAATGCGCAGGATGGCTTTTTCTACCTGGCCCAGCTCTTCCAGCTGGCGCGACAGGTAAGGCTTCATCAGGCCGTCCAGGAACGCGCTGTTGGTCGCCACACCGGCCAGCAGTTCGCGGAAATAGCTAATATCGACGTCTTTGACGTCTTGTTCCGCCAGAAACTGGTATTCCACATCGGCAATGTCGTTGTTAGACAACTGCCAGGAGTAAAGCGCCTGGACAGCGCACTCACGGGCGCGACGACGAGCAGCAGGTTTCACAAAATTCCCCTTACAAAAATCAGGCTTTGATGGCTTTCAATACGTTAATCATTTCAAGTGCGGTCAGGGCCGCTTCGGCGCCTTTGTTACCCGCTTTGGTGCCGGCGCGTTCAATCGCCTGCTCGATGTTTTCGGTGGTCAGGACGCCGAAGGTCACCGGAATTTCGCTGTTCATCGCTACGTGAGCGATGCCGGAGCTGGCTTCACCCGCCACGTATTCGAAGTGTGCGG
Organism: Type-C symbiont of Plautia stali; assembly: GCF_059730935.1. Taxonomy (NCBI): domain Bacteria; kingdom Pseudomonadati; phylum Pseudomonadota; class Gammaproteobacteria; order Enterobacterales; family Enterobacteriaceae; species Type-C symbiont of Plautia stali. The sequence goes on from NZ_AP035923.1 coordinate 3,092,973, forward strand.
TACCGCCACGGATCACCGTGCCCAGTGCAACGATCGCGTCGTGCTTGCCGGTTTTCGCCAGGGCGCGTGCCGCCAGCGGCAGCTCGTAAGCGCCCGGTACCCAGACCACGGTGATGTTTTCCGCTTTGACCTGGCCAATACGCTTCAGCGCGTCAACCGCACCGTCCAGCAGGCTGTCATTGATGAAATTGTTAAAACGCGCGATTACGATGGCAATCTTGGCATCAGGCGTGGCAACAGCAGCTTCGATAACTTTCATACATATCCTTTGGGTGTTTGTTTTATGGCCCCGCAGAAGGGGGCGGATTCTATCATACTCTTCGGCAACGCGCTCAGGCTTTTCCGTGCATGCTCAGCGTGGTGTCAGGGTCAGCCGTAAATCGTCGCCAACCTGACGCACGTCGCTAAAATTCAGCGCTGGCGCATCGGCCAGCGTTTCCAGTCCCGGCAGCGCACACAGGCCGCGCGCGGCGTTACCCAGCAGTTTCGGCGCCAGATAAACGATCAGTTCATCCACCAGGCCGGCCTGCAGCAGCGCACCGGCCAGACCGGCACCGGCCTCGACCCACACGCTGTTGATCTGACGCTGACCGAGCAGCATCATCATCGCCACCAGATCGAGCTGCTCACCGCGCGGCGGCACCTCAATCTGACTCACGCCCGGCGGCCAGCTTTGTGCATCAGCCTCCGTGCGCATCAACCAGGTTTCGCCGGGCTGGGCGATCAAACGGTGCTGTGGCGTCACGCGCTGCTGGCTGTCGATCACCACCCGCACCGGCTGACGCAGCTGGCTCTCATCCAGCTGCTGGCGCACGGTCTCGCTCAGTTCATCCCAGCGCACCGTCAGCGACGGATTGTCCGCCAGCACGGTGGCGCTGGTGGTAAGGATAGCTGAACTGCGGGCACGTAAACGTTGCACATCGCGCCTTGCCGCTGCGGAAGTGATCCACTGGCTTTCGCCGCTGGCCATGGCGGTACGGCCATCCAGCGAGGCGCCCAGTTTGAGCTGAATCCACGGAAAACCGGTACGCATGCGTTTGAGAAAACCGCGATTGAGCGCTTCCGCTTCGTTCATCATCAGGCCGTGACTCACGTCGATGCCCGCCTGCTGTAAACGATACAAGCCGCGCCCGGCCACCTGCGGATTAGGATCCTGCATCGCCGCGACCACCCGGCTGACGCCGGCGGCAATCAGCGCATCGCAGCACGGCGGCGTCCGACCGTGATGGCTGCAGGGTTCCAGCGTGACATACGCGGTCGCACCGCGTGCGTGGTCACCCGCCATGCGCAGCGCGTGCACTTCCGCGTGCGGTTCACCGGCGCGCTGATGCCAGCCTTCGCCCACGATCTCGCCGTCGCGCACGATAACGCAGCCGACGTTAGGATTCGGGGTGGTGGTGTATTGTCCGCGCCGCGCCAGTTCCAGCGCGCGCGCCATGTAGTGCGCATCGGTCATGGATTAATCCTGTAAGCGGGCGATCTCTTCGCCAAAGTCACGAATATCTTCAAAACTGCGGTACACCGATGCGAAGCGAATATAAGCGACTTTATCCAGCTTCTTCAGCTCTTCCATCACCAGGTTACCAATCAGCTTGCTGGGAATTTCACGTTCGCCGGTGGCGCGCAGCTGGGTTTTGATGTGATTGACCGCGTTGTCGACGGCATCCGCGCTCACCGGACGCTTCTCCAGCGCCTTCATCATGCCGCTGGCCAGCTTATCTTCGTTAAAGGGTTCGCGCACGTCGTTGCTTTTCACCACGCGCGGCATTACCAGCTCGGCCACTTCAAAGGTGGTAAAACGCTCATGGCACACCAGGCACTGGCGGCGGCGGCGCACTGAGGAGCCTTCACTAACCAGACGTGAATCAATCACTTTGGTGTCCACAGCGGAGCAGAATGGGCAATGCATGACGTTTCCTGTCGCGAGAATTGGGGGCAGATAGTGTAGCGCGTTCCCGGTTGCAACAAAATACAGGGCGCAGAATCGCCACCTGGCTCACAGCGACGCCTGACGGTTACAGCAAACCGTGAAAAGTTACTAAGCTTAGAGAGCCAATCCGGCTTAATGACAGGAGGATGTATGGGTTTATTCAATTTCGTCAAAGAAGCGGGTGAAAAACTGTGGGATGCGGTGTCAGGCGGCGATGACCAGAGCAAAAAGCTGCAGGAGCACATTAATCAACTCGGCCTGCCCGACAGCGATAAAGTGAAAGTCGATGTCCAGGGCGATACCGTGAAGGTCAGCGGTGACGGTATCTCGCAGGAGTTGAAAGAGAAGATTCTGGTGGCGGCGGGTAACGTGGCCGGCATCACCAAAGTGGAAGATAACGTCACCACCAGTGACAGCGCCGCGCAGGCCGAATTCTACACGGTGAAAAAAGGCGATACCCTGAGCGCTATCTCGAAGCAGGTGTACGGCACACCGAACGAATACAACAAGATCTTTGAAGCGAACAAGCCAATGCTGACGCATCCTGATAAGATCTATCCCGGCCAGGTTTTACGTATCCCTAAATAACCGGAAGGACATTGCATGACGTTCAGGATGATTTGGGTGTCGGCAGCGCTTGCTGCGCTGGTGCTCAGTGGTTGCAGCTCCACCCCCGCTTCACCTCAGGTCAAAGCGCTGCATCAGGAAGTGAGCCAGCTCAACCAGCAGATGCGCAAACTGACCAGTCAGGCCAGCGCGCTGGAGATTCAGGGGCAGCTCAACAGCCAGTCGACGCAGGGCGCATGGTTACTCCCGCAGGCGAATACGCCGGTAGAGCTGCAGACGCAGCTGGGTAAACTGCGCCTGTCGCTGTCGCACGTTGAGGGGGAAGCCAGCGGCAGCCGCGCTAACCTGAATATCCGTGCAACCGATGATAAGCCGGTGCCGGCGCTCAGCGCCCGCGTGGTATGGGGCGAAATCGATCCCGCCAGCGGCAAGCCGCTGAACGCCGACAGCCTGAGCCAGACCATTACCGTGCCCGCCAGTCTGATGCCGCGCAGTTCGGTCAGCGTACCGTTGCGACTCAGCGGGCTGGCACCGGGTCAGCTCGGCTACGTGCGCGTGCATGATGTGCAGGCGGTGACGGATGCCAGCACGGTCGTTCCAGGCCAGTAACTCTGGCGTCAGGCATAAAAAAACGGGCTGCACTCAGGCAGCCCGTTTCATTTCTCCGGCACAATTACGGCAGAATCGAAGGCTGATCGGCGCCCTCTTTCTCCACTTTCTGCACCAGCATGTGTTCACGCTTCATGCCCAGCTTCAGCGCCAGCGCGGACGACACGTAGATCGACGAAATGGTACCGATGGTGACACCGATCAGCATGGTCAGCGAGAAGCCTTTCAGCAGTGCGCCACCAAAGATGAACAGGATCAGGATCATCGCCAGCGTGGTGATCGAGGTGATCAACGTACGGCTCAGCGTCTGGGTCAGCGACACGTTAGTGATGTCGTAAGAAGAACCGCGACGGATTTTGCGGAAGTTCTCACGAATACGGTCGGAAACCACGATCTTATCGTTGAGCGAGTAACCAATCACCGACATCAGCGACGCCACAATCGTCAGATCGATCTCAATGTGGAACAGCGACAGAATGCCGCAGGTGATGATCACGTCGTGCGCCAGCGCCAGCACGGTGCCCAGCGCCAGACGCCACTCAAAGCGAAAGCCGATGTAGATCAGAATCGCAATCAGCGCCGACAGCAGCGCCATCGCCCCGGCCTGCGCCAGATCGCTGCCCACGCTCGGGCCCACGAACTCAATTCGCTTCACGGTCGCGTTCTGCTGCGTCGTCTGGTTGATCGAGGCAACCACTTTATTGCCCAGCTCCTGACCTGCATTGCCGGTGGTCGGTGGCATACGCACCATCACATCACGGCTGCTGCCAAAGTTCTGTACCAGCGGCTCCTCAAAGCCTGCCTTCACCAGCCCGTCACGCAGCGCATCCAGATCCGCCGGCTTCTCGAGGTTGATCTCAATCACCGTCCCGCCGGTGAAATCGAGCCCCCAGTTAAAGCCGCGCACACCGATAATGGCGATGGACGCCACAATCAGCAGGCCGGAGATGATAAAGGCCAGCGTGTCCCAGCGCATAAAGTCGACGACTTTACGCCCATGGTTCAGCTGTTCAATACTATATTCCTGTGCCACAACGCACTCCTCAGATAGACAGCTTATTGATGCGTTTGCCGCCGTACACCAGGTTAACGATGGCACGGGTGCCGACGATAGCGGTGAACATGGAAGTCGCGATACCGATAGCCGTGGTAATCGCAAACCCTTTGATCGAGCCGGTACCGACCGCATAAAGAATGATAACTTTAATCAGCGTGGTGACGTTGGCGTCGACGATACTGGAGAAGGCGCCTTTATAGCCTTCATGAATCGCCTGCTGTACCGAGCGTCCGTTACGCAGTTCTTCTTTAATACGTTCGTTAATCAACACGTTAGCATCCACCGCCACCGCCAGCGTCAGCACGATACCGGCAATGCCCGGCATGGTGAGCGTGGCGCCCGGTAACAGTGACATGATGCCGACAATCAACACCAGGTTGCACAGCAGTGCGCTGGTCGCAATCAGACCAAACTTCTTGTAGAACACCACCATAAAGATGATGGAGGCAATCAGACCCCACAGACAGGCTTCGAGACCCTGCGTGATGTTCTGCTGGCCCATGGTAGGACCGATGGTCCTCTCTTCCACAATCTGGATTGGCGCAATCAGCGCACCGGCACGCAGCAGCAGCGACAGCTGACGCGCTTCGTTCGGGTTGCTGATACCGGTAATTCGGAAGCTGTTGCCGAGGCGCGACTGAATGTTCGCCACGTTAATCACTTCTTCCTGCTTCACCAGAATCGCACGACCGTTCGCATCTTTCTTACCGCTGTCCTTGTACTCCACAAACAGGGTCGCCATCGGCTTGCCGATGTTGTCCTTGGTGAAGTTGGACATGATGTTACCGCCGGCGCCATCAAGCGAGATATTCACCTGCGGCTGGTTGTACTCATCCATGCTGGACGTCGAGTCGGTGATGTGGTCACCGGTGAGAATCACGCGCTTGTACAGCACCACCGGCTGACCTTCACGCGTCTTTTTCACTTCCGAGTCACCCGGCACGCGGCCGCTGGCGGCAGCGCTCGGATCCACCGAGGTGTTGACCAGGCGGAACTCCAGCGTTGCGGTAGCACCCAGAATCTCTTTAGCACGCGCGGTATCCTGGATACCCGGCAGCTCAACCACGATGCGGTCAGCGCCCTGACGCTGTACCAGCGGCTCGGCTACACCCAGCTGGTTCACACGGTTACGCAGGATGTTAATGTTCTGCTGCACCGCATATTCGCGCGCTTCACTCAGACGCGCATCGGTCATCACCGCACGCAGCGTGTCGCTGCCAGCGCTGGTGATCACCAGGTCGCGATGGCGCGGCGTCAGATAGCTGATGGCCGCATCACGGCTGGCGCCGTCGCGGAAGCGTATTTCGGTGCCGTAGTTAGCGATTTTGCTAACGTTGGTGTAAGGGATATTTTTTTCGCGCAGATCGCTGCGCAGGCCATCAGCATTCTGCTCCTGCAGCTTGCCGAGGGCAGTATCCATGTCGACTTCCATCAGGAAGTGCACGCCGCCGCGCAGATCGAGGCCGAGTTTCATCGGTTCAGCGGCCAGCATGGTCAGCCAGCGCGGTGTGGCAGGGGCCAGGTTGAGCGCCACGACGAAATCTTCGCCCAGCGCATTGGTGATGGCTTCACGCGCGCGCAGCTGAATATCCGTGTTAGCGAAACGGGCCAGAATGGCACCATTTTCCAGCGCGAGGGATTTGCTCTGGATATTGTCTTGTTTTAATACGGTCTGGATCTGATCCAACGTTTGCTCACTGGCGGCGCCACCGCGCGCACCAGTGATCTGAACGGCCGGATCCTCACCATAAAGGTTAGGAAGCGCATACAGCAGGCCGACGAGAATCACGACGACCAGCATGATGTACTTCCACAAAGGATAACGGTTTAACACGGCAGTTCCCTTCGGGAAGAATAAATTACAGCGCCTTCATTGTACCTTTCGGCAGAACGGCGGCCACGAAATCACGTTTAATCACTACTTCAGTGGTGTCGTTCAGGGCGATAGCGATGTAGCCGGTTTCAGCCACTTTCGTTACGCGGCCCACCAGGCCACCGTTGGTCAGCACTTCATCACCTTTGGAGATGGAATCCATCAGCTTTTTGTGATCTTTGGCGCGCTTCTGCTGTGGACGCAGGATCATGAAGTAGAAAATCAGACCAAAAACCACCAGCATGATCACCAGAGAATACGGACTTCCCTGAGACGGAGCGCCAGCTGCGGCCACGGCGTCAGAAATGAAAAAGCTCATTAAATTTCCCTCATTGATAGAATTATCAGACGTTTAACGGTGGAACCGCTTTGCCCGTCCGTTGGTAGAACTCGCTAACAAAGTGCTCTAATTTACCCTCTTCGATGGCCTGGCGTAAACCCGCCATCAGACGCTGGTAATAGCGCAGATTGTGGATGGTGTTCAGACGTGCGCCCAGTATTTCGTTACAGCGATCAAGATGATGCAAGTAGGCACGCGTGTAATTGCGACAGGTGTAACAATCACACTCCGCATCCAGCGGCGCGGTGTCATCTTTGTATTTCGCATTGCGGATTTTCACCACGCCATCGGTGACGAACAGATGGCCATTGCGCGCGTTACGCGTTGGCATAACACAGTCAAACATATCGATACCGCGGCGAACGCCTTCCACCAGATCTTCCGGTTTGCCGACGCCCATCAAATAACGCGGTTTGTCTTGCGGAATTTGCGGACAGACGTGTTCCAGGATGCGGTGCATGTCCTCTTTCGGTTCACCCACCGCCAGGCCGCCCACAGCGTACCCATCAAAGCCAATCTCTACCAGACCTTTAACCGAGACATCACGTAAATCTTCGTAAACCCCGCCCTGAATAATGCCAAACAGCGCATTTTTGTTACCGAGCGCGTCAAAGCGGTCGCGGCTGCGCTGCGCCCAGCGCAGTGACATCTCCATCGAGCGTTTAGCGTAATCCCAGTCCGCCGGATACGGCGTACATTCGTCGAAGATCATCACAATGTCGGAGCCGAGATCGTACTGAATCTCCATCGATTTTTCCGGGTCGAGGAAAATCGGATCGCCGTTGATCGGGTTGCGGAAATGCACGCCGGCTTCGGTGATCTTACGGATATCGCCGAGGCTGAATACCTGGAAGCCGCCGGAGTCGGTCAGGATCGGTCCCTGCCAGTGCATGAAATCGTGCAGGTCGCCGTGCAGTTTCATGATCTCCTGCCCCGGACGCAGCCACAGGTGGAAGGTGTTACCCAGCAGGATCTGCGCGCCGGTCTCTTTCACTTCTTCCGGCGTCATGCCTTTGACCGTGCCGTAGGTGCCGACCGGCATAAACGCCGGGGTTTCCACGACGCCGCGATCAAAGACCAGACGGCCACGGCGCGCGCGCCCGTCGGTGGTATCTAATTCAAATTTCACATTGACCTCTTTCGATAATCAGAGAAACAGTCTGATTACTCAGCCACCAACGATTTCGTCGGGAGCCTGTGGATTACGGGTGATGTACATCGCATCCCCGTAGCTAAAGAAACGGTACTGCTCCGCCACCGCGCTCTGATAAGCCGCCATGGTGTGTTGATAACCGGCAAACGCCGAGACCAGCATAATCAGCGTCGATTCCGGCAGGTGGAAGTTGGTGATCAGCGCATCAATCACCTGATAGTGATAGCCCGGATAGATAAAGATCTGCGTGTCATCGAAAAACGGCGCGATCAGCCCATCCTGGCAGGCCTGCGCTGCGCTCTCCAGCGAACGCACCGAGGTGGTGCCCACCGCCACCACTTTGTTACCGCGCGCTTTGCACGCCAGCACCGCGTCCACCACGTCCTGCGGCACTTCGGCATATTCAGAGTGCATGATGTGATCGTTGATGTTCTCTACGCGCACCGGCTGGAAGGTGCCAGCGCCGACGTGCAGCGTCACAAACGCCATCTCCACGCCTTTCGCCTTCAGCGCCGCCAGCAGCGGCTCATCGAAGTGCAGACCGGCGGTCGGCGCTGCCACCGCGCCGGGGCGCGCGCTGTACACCGTCTGATATAGCTCGCGGTCAGCTTCCTCATCCGGACGATCGATGTACGGCGGCAGCGGCATATGGCCGACGCTGTTCAGGATATCCAGCACCGCGCGATCGTCCGCAAACTCGATTTCGAACAGCGCATCGTGGCGCGCCACCATGGTAGCTTTGACGCTTTCGTCGTCGCCCAGCAGTAATTCGGCACCCGGCTTCGGCGCTTTGGAGGCTCGCACGTGCGCCAGCACACGTTTGTCATCCAGCATGCGCTCAACCAGCATCTCAATTTTGCCGCCGCTGGCTTTACGGCCATAGACGCGCGCCGGAATCACCCGGGTATTATTGAACACCAGCAGATCGCCCGGATTGAGCTTATCCAGCACATCAGTAAACACGCCATGGTTCAGCGCCCCGCTCGGGCCATCCAGCGACAGCAGGCGGCAACCGCTGCGCTGCGCCTGCGGATAGTGGGCGATCAAAGATTCCGGTAATTCAAAGGCAAAATCGGCTACACGCATGCATCACTTCTTCAGGACTCAAAAAACAGGCGGCATAGTTTAGCGGAAAAGTGGGCAATTCTGAACAACTGGCTGCGCCGGTGTGATTCTGCCTATAATGCGCCATGAACTTTCTTGCTCACCTTCACCTTGCAACCCTGGCCGACAGCTCACTGCTGGGTAATCTGCTGGCCGACTTCGTGCGCGGCAACGTTGAGGCGCAGTGGCCGCAGCCAGTGGTGGCCGGTATTGCCCTGCACCGGCGTATTGATGTGCTGACCGATAACCTGCCGGAAGTGCGCAGCGCGCGTCAGCTGTTCCGCGCCGAAACGCGCCGCGTCGCGCCAATTACCCTCGACGTGATCTGGGACCACTTCCTGGCGCGCCACTGGGATCAGCTGCATCCGGCGCAGTCGCTGTCTGATTTTAGCGCCGCCGCCGAGCGCGATATTGTGCCGCAGCTGCCCGGCACGCCGACCGATTTTATCGAGCTCAACGCGGTAATGTGGCGCGAACGCTGGTTTGAACACTATGCTGACCCGGCGCGGCTGGCGCGCGTACTAAGCGGCATGGCGCATCGCCGGCCACGGCTGGCGGCGCTGCGCGACTCCTATCAGGATTTTGTCGACCACTACACCCAGCTCGAACCGCTGTTTTTCCAGTTCTATCCACGCCTGATGGCCGCCGCGCGCGCCCGGCAGCTGTGAAGCACAATTTGCCGCTGCCCCGCATTGCCTCCCCTTGCCAGCCGCAGCCATCTGCGGCTTAATGAAGCCTTGCTTAACTTTTGTTAAGCCAGTCACACAGCCATGGCGCTTTATCCGGCGTGGTTTGCCACGTCGATTGCCAGTGAATGATAAGAGGGAAAAATGTCATCAGCTACGCTAACCGAATTAGATGCCCGTTATCACTATGCCTGTGAGGTGGCGAAAACCGCCGCCAGCCGCGCGCTGGCGTGGTATCAGCAGCGCCATCAGCTGGTGGTGGAGCACAAGAAGGATTTGCAGGATGTGGTCAGCGAGGCGGATCGCAACGTTGAGCTGCTGGTAAAGCACCTGATTCATGAGCGTTTTCCTGACGATGCGGTGCTGGGTGAAGAGAGCGGCGGTGATGTCAGCGGCGCGCGCTTTATCTGGGTCATCGATCCGATTGACGGCACCAGCAGCTTTCTTAACGGCCTGCACAACTGGTGCGTCTCGCTGGCGATTGTCTGTGACAATCAGCCGGTGATTGGCGTAGTCAGCGATCCTAATCATCAGGAAACCTTCCACGCCTGCCGCGGCAAAGGTGCCTGGGTAAATGACAAGCGCATTCAGGCACACAGCGCGCAGCGGCTCGACCAGGGGCTGCTGGGCCTTAGCAGCTCGAACAGCCAGCCGATTGAACCGCTGACCACCTTTATCAGCCAGCTGCTGGCGCAGGGCGGCATGTTTATCCGCAACGGTTCCGGTGCGCTGATGAGCGCCTGGGCAGCCGCTGGCCGGCTGATTGGCTATTACGAAGCGCATATGAATCCGTGGGATGGCCTGCCCGGCATTGTGCTGATGCGCGAAGCGGGCGGCGTCACCAACGATTATCTCAGCCACCACGGCCTGCAACAGGGTAATCCGGTGCTGCTGGCCAACGCGGTGCTCTATCCGCAGCTCAAAGCGCTGCTGCCGGCACAACCAACGCTATGACACGTCTGCTGCTGAGCGCGCTGCTGGCTTTGCTGGCGCTCACCGCGCAGGCGCAGCCGCGCTACCAGCTGGAAAAAGTGGTAGAGATCAGCCGTCACGGCGTGCGTCCTCCCACCGCAGGTAACCGCACGGAAATAGAAGCCGCCACCCAGCGCGCCTGGTCGCGCTGGCGCAGCGCCGACGGCGAACTCACCGCACACGGTTATGCAGCGGTCGTGAATAAAGGTCGCTGGCAGGGTGAACACTATCGCCAGCTCGGCCTGCTGCGTGCCGGCTGTCCCGATGCCGGGCAAATTTACGTGCGCGCCAGTCCGCTGCAGCGCACCCGTGCCACGGCACAGGCGCTGCTGCAGGGCGCCTTTCCCGGCTGCGATGTGGCAGTTCATCACGTCGCGGGGACGGTCGATCCGCTGTTTCAGAGCGAAAAACTGCCGTTCGGCCAAACTGATGCTGCCACGGAGCGGGCAGCGGTCGCGGCGCGCGCCGGCGATCTCGCCGCACTGCAGCAGCGTTTACAGCCCGCCGTGCAGCAGCTCAGGCAGGCGGTATGCGCGGCAGATTGCCCGTTCTTCGATCGCCCCTGGCAGCTGAAGCAGAGTAAAAGCGGCCATACCTACGTGCAGGGTCTCAGCGTGCTGGCCAGCATGGCCGAAACCTTACGGCTCGGCTGGAGCGAAAATCTGCCGCTCAGCCAGCTGGCGTGGGGCAACATCACCCGGGCGCAGCAGATCAGCGCCCTGCTGCCGTTACTGACCGCCAATTACGATCTGAGTAATGATGTGCCATATATCGCGCAAAAGCGTGCGTCGATTCTGCTCGACGCGGTGGTGCGCAACCTGCAGGACGATGCGGCGACGCCCTCCACCCGCTGGCTGCTGCTGGTGGCACACGACACCAATATCGCCATGCTGCGCACGCTGATCGGCTTCAGCTGGCAACTGCCCGGCTACGCGCGCGGTAATATTCCGCCCGGCAGCAGCCTGGTGTTTGAGCGCTGGCGCGATAACCAGACGCAGACGCTGCTGCTGCGCGTCTATTTTCAGGCGCAAAGTCTGGATGCGCTGCGCCAGCTAACGCCGATCGATCGGCAGCACCCGCTGCTGCGCCAGGAGTGGCATCAGCAAAACTGTCGCCAGACGGCAGTGGGCACGCTGTGTCCTTATCAATCGACGCTTGAGCACTGGCGCACCGCCATTGATCAGCGCGCGGTAATCCCCGTGAACTATCCCTGACGCCAGCCGCCGGGTTAAGCCAGACAGATTACGCCGGCTTATTCCTGCAGCGAAATTACAGCAATAAACTGCAAGCTGGTGGGCACGGTTATCTGAGACTTTTCTTTTTTTTCCCTTAAAAGCGTTAGCGCTGAAAAACTGCGATATGCTGCACGGGTCAATCATCCCTTAGTAATACCTTTCTCTTTTTACATTTTTCGGCGACAGGATGCGCCGAGCTATTTTTACCCGCAGTAATAAAATCGCAAATTAACATTGAATAACTGGGATCCTGTTATGTCTGTACCTGTCTCGCTGCGCTATCGTCCGGATATCGATGGTCTGCGCGCTGTCGCTATTATATTGGTTGTGCTGTTCCACTGCGGCGTCAGCGCCGTGCCGGGCGGCTTTATTGGCGTCGATATATTTTTCGTTATTTCCGGCTTTTTAATTGGCGGCATTATCAGTAAAGAAATTACCGCCGGCACCTTCTCGTTTTATCAGTTTTATTTACGCCGCATCCGGCGTATTTCGCCCGCCCTGTTTTTTATGCTGATGGTATTGCTGCTGCTCGGTTATCTGCTGTTATCACCGCTGGAATTAAGCCAGCTGGCAAAATACAGCATGGCGGTGTTTCTCTCGGTGCCCAATATGCTGTTACTGAAGAGTGGCGACTATTTCAGTGCGGATGCCGATCTCAATCCGCTGCTGATGACCTGGTCGCTGGGCATTGAGGAGCAGTTCTATATCGTGCTGCCGTTTATTCTGCTGCTGGCCGTGCGGCTGCGGCGCACAATGACCGGCGTGGTGCTACTGCTCAGCCTGCTGTCGCTGGCCGGCTGCCTGTGGTTAACGCCCCTCTCCAGCACTCAGGCGTTTTATCTGCTGCCAACCCGCGCCTGGGAACTGGGTGCCGGCGTGCTGCTGGCGCTGTGGCAACCCCGCCCCGTCACCGGCCGGCTGGCCAGCCTCTGTCATCTTGCTGGCTGGCTGCTGATCATTGGTGCCACGCTGTTACTCAGCCATAGCGATCGCTTTCCCGGCTGGCTGGCGCTGCTGCCGGTGCTGGCGGCCTGTCTGATGATCGGTGCACGCAGCCCGCTCAATCAACGGCTGCTGGAGAACGCGCCGATGCGCTTCATCGGTAAAATTTCCTACTCGTGGTATCTGTGGCACTGGCCGCTGCTCAGTCTGGCGCGCATCTGCAGCGATCGGCCGCTCAGCATCTGGCAGGCGCTGAGCATCTGTGCCGTTGCGCTGGTCATCGCCTGGCTCTCCTGGCGCTTCATCGAACAGCCATTCCGTCGGGCGCGCAGCGGTACGCGCTGGCTGATCCCCGGCTATTGCGCCTCGTCGCTGCTGGCAGCCGGTGCCATGGTGCTGCTGTGGCAGAGCGGTGGCCTGAAATCGCGCGTCAATGAAGCGGTGATGCTCGGCGACGAATGGAAAGTCGCCGCCCAGCGCGATCCCTGCCTGCTGGATTACGGCGCCACGCGGCCCGCCCGCGATGCGCAGTGCCAGCCGCAGAGTGACACACCGGCGATAGCGCTGATTGGCGACAGCCATGCCGCCGCGCTGGCGGCCAACGTCGCCGATTACGCCCGGCGGCAGCAGAAACCGCTGTTTCAGCTGACCAAAGCCTCCTGCCCTTTCCTGCTTGACGCCACGCGCGCGATGCCGCAAAAACCGCAGCATGCACAGCAGTGCCTCGATTTTAATCAGCGGGTTCTGCCGATCATCCTGAGCGATAAAATAGACGAAGTGGTGATCAGCGCGTTCTGGGCGGCGGGCCTCAGTGCGCAGCCGGGCAGCGGATTCCGCAGTCTCCGCGATCCGGCGCAGGACAATCTGCAGGCGTTGAAAAGCGGGCTGGATACCGTGGTGGCGCAGCTGCTGGCGGCAGGGAAAAAGATCACTCTGATTGACGATGTGCCGACCATCACGCTCGATCCGCTGCGCTACAGCCATAACCGCAATATGCCGCTGCGCCGCAGCCTGAATAGCTGGCTCAGCGCGCAGGATGGCGCGGCGCTGGCGGCGGAACGCACGCAGCAGATGCAGATGCCAAACGCATCGGTGGCAAATCTGTTAAAGGATTATCAGCAGTATGGCGTACGCGTGTTGTCACTACAGGAGACGTTATGTAATGCGCAGGGGTGTCTGGTCACTCATCAGGGCATGCCGCTCTGGTACGACAACAATCACCTGAATCCGTACGGCGGAGAGATGGCGCTGGGGAAAAACTGGTAATGCACCGCGGGCGAAGTCTCGCTTCGCCCGCGGTAAAGCTTCTTACGCTTTACGTTTCTTCGCCAGCGGCCAGGCCAGCAGCAGCAGAACAATCCACGCAAACCCGACATATAGCGAGATACGCGTATCCGGGAAGTAGCCAATCAGCGCGATGATAAAGGCAAGGAACAGCACCCCCACCCACGCCGTAGCGCTGCCGCCCGGCAGAGCAAACTGCAGCTTACCGGCCTGCTCTTTGCCGATTTTGTGGCGGAACGCGATCTGCGACAGCAGAATCATAATCCACACCCACACGGTGGCAAACGTCGCCAGCGAGGCGATCACCAGGAACACTTTTTCCGGCATCAGATAGTTGAGGTACACCGCCACCAGCATGGCAAGCATCATCACCAGCACCGTAACCCATGGAATGCCGCGATTCGACACCTTCATAAACATCTTCGGCGCATGTCCCTGCTGCGCCATACCGTGCAGCATGCGGCCGACGCCAAACACATCGCTGTTAATCGCCGACAGCGAAGCAGTCAGCACCACAAAGTTCAGAATGGAGGCGGCGGCGGCGATGCCGAGGTGCTGGAAAGTCAGTACGAACGGGCTGCCTGCGGTACCGACCTGGTTCCAGGGATAAATCGACATGATCACAAACAGCGTGCCGACATAGAACACCAGAATGCGCAGCGGTACGGAGTTGATGGCACGCGGGATCGATTTCGCCGGATCTTTAGCTTCGCCGGCGGTGATACCAATGATCTCAATGCCGCCGTAGGCGAACATCACCATCTGCAGGGACAGCAGCATGCCGACGATACCGTGAGCAAAGAAGCCGCCGTTGGTCCACAGGTTATGGATGCCGGTCGGCTGACCGCCGTTGCCGATACCCCAGAAAATCATGCCGAAACCGGCCACGATCATGATGATGATGGTGGCAACTTTGAAGAAGGAGAACCAGAACTCCACTTCGCCAAACACCTTAACGCTCATCAGGTTGATGGCGCCAATGATCAGCACCACCGACAGCACCCAAATCCAGTGCGGCACCTCCGGGAACCACACGCCCATGTAGATACCAAAAGCCGTGACGTCGGCGATCGCCACAATCAGGATTTCAAAGCAGTACGTCCAGCCGGTGATATAGCCCGCCAGCGGTCCGAGGTAATCCTGCGCGTAGCGTGAAAACGAGCTGGCCTGCGGATTGTTAACCGACATCTCGCCCAGCGCGCGCATGATGATATACGCCACGGCGCCGCCGATGATGTAGGCCAGCAGTACGCTGGGGCCTGCCATTTTGATGGCATCTGCCGAGCCGTAAAACAGCCCGGTGCCGATCGCCGATCCCAGCGCCATAAAACGGATGTGGCGCGTGCTCAGTCCGCGTTTGAGCTTATTGGTTTCTTGCATAACAAACAGTACCTGTGGAAATGAAAAAACCACGGGCAAGCCCGTGGTCGGAATTAACAGCGATGTCGCTTACTGGTGAACGGCAACCTGCTCACGCCCTTTCACCCGGTCAACCACCGCAGCAATCACCAGCATCGCCAGCGACGGCGGCAGCCAGGAGAGTCCCTGATCGGCCAGCGGCAGATGCTGGCTAAACAGCGGCAGCGCATCTTTAAAGCTGGTGGTTTTGATGGCGTCGACGATACCAAACAGCAGGCTGATCAGCATGGTTGGCGCAATGATGCGCGTGCTGCGATTCCACCAGCTCAGGGTAAAGCTCAGCACCACCAGTACGATGCACGGCGGATAGATAGCCGTCAGCACCGGAATCGAAATCTGAATCAGGTGGCTGAGACCGAGGTTCGACACCAGCATGGCGAACAGGCCGAGAATAAACACCAGCGCTTTATACGACAACGGCAGGTATTGCGCAAAGAATTCTGCGCAGGCGCAGGTCAGGCCCACCGCCGTAACCATACAGGCGACGAAAATCAGTGCGGCGAGGAAGACGCTGCCCATGCCGCCGAAGGTCTGCTGCACGTAAGCATGCAGAATCGCCGCGCCGTTGGCGTTCTGATCGACAATCGCGCCGCTGCCGGAGCCCAGCTTGAACAGGCTGAGGTACACCAGCGTCAGGCCAACACCGGCGATCACGCCAGCCAGCATGGTATAGCGCGTCAGCAGTTTGCTGTCTTCCACGCCACGCGAACGCGCCGCATTAACGATGACGATACCGAACACCAGCGCGCCGAGCGTATCCATGGTCAGATAGCCGTTCACGAAACCGCTGGAGAAGGCCGCACGCTGGTAGTCGGCGGTGGCCGGCGAAATGCCGCCAGCCGGCCACAGCAGCGCCGCGACGCCCAGAATGGTCAGCGCGACAATTTTCAGCGGCGCGAGGAAGTGCCCGACGGTGTCCAGCAGCTTGCCCGGATAGAGCGAAATGCCGATCACCAGCGCGAAGTACACCAGGCTATAGATAAACAGCGGCAGCGGGCCGTCGCCGGTCAGTGGCGCAATCCCGACTTCAAATGAAACGGTCGCGGTGCGCGGCGTGGCAAACAGCGGGCCGACGGCGAGATAGCATACGGTGGCGAGCAGCAGACCGGCCGCTTTACCAATCGGTGAGCTGAGCGCATCAATACCGCCGCCAACGCGCGCCAGCGCGATCACGGTCATCACCGGTAAACCAACCGCGGTGATCAGGAAGCCGAAGGCGGCAATCCAGACATGTTCACCAGACTGAATACCGACCATAGGCGGGAAAATGATGTTTCCTGCGCCAACGAACAGGGCAAAGGTCATGAAGCCCAGCGCCAGGATATCCCTGGAGGTTAAACGATGTGTCATAAACTTCTGTACTGCCTGTAGCTGATGTTGCGGTGGAAGTTGGGTTTGTGTTGTCCCCTGAATGCGCGAAAACAATGGCTTAACTGGCTTGACCAGTGCGTTATGCGGGCCGAATCGGTACAGCGCAGGTGATTTAAACTGCTTTTCTTCTGTTCACAGAGGGATGAATCGACAACGGCGCAAATTAAAACGTTTATAGCGAAGAAAGGCAATACAGGATCGGAAAACCAGAAGGATATAACAGGAAAGCGTCAGAACGCAGTGGATAAGCAGGAAATAGTCGGAAAACACCTGAGATGATTTGCTTAAAGTTTCTGCAAAGCGGGCGATCTCCTTGCAGAAACCGCCGCAGGGATGCACAAAAGGCGCGCTTTACGCGCCTGTTTGCACAACTTTACAGCATCACCACACCTGTTGTGCGATGTCGACAACCAGACGAATCTTCTGCCACTGCTGCGCTTCGGTCAGGCTGTTGCCCTCTTCCGTTGACGCAAAGCCACACTGCGGGCTGAGGCAAATCTGGTCGAGGCTGACAAACTGCGCCGCTTCCTGCAGGCGCGCCTTCACCTGTGCAGCGTCTTCCAGCTCGCCGGTTTTGGTGGTGATCAGCCCTAATACCACCTGCTGATGACCCGGTTTGATGAAACGCAGCGGCTCAAAGCCACCGGAGCGCTCATTATCGTACTCGAGGAAAAACGCGTCGATGTTCACGCTGCCAAACAGAATTTCCGCCACCGGCTCGTAGCCGCCTTCCGAGATCCAGGTCGAGCGGAAGTTACCACGACACACGTGCAGGCCGACGGTGAGATCCGCCGGTTTATCTTCCAGCGCGCGATTCAGCACCTGCGCATAAATGTGCGCCAGCTGTTGCGGATCTTCACCGCGCTCGCGGATTTGCTGCTGCTGATCGCCTGAACACAGGTACGCCCACACGGTGTCATCCAGCTGCAGATAGCGGCAGCCAGCGTCGTAAAACGCCTTGATCGCCTCCTTGTAAGTCTGTGCCAGATCGGCGAAGTACTGCTCCAGATCCGGATACACCGTGGCATCAATCACTTTACGGCCGCCGCGGAAGTGCAGCACGCTCGGGCTGGGAATGGTCATTTTCGCCACCGCATCGCCAGCCACGCTTTGCAGGAAGCGGAAATGGTCCAGCATCGGATGCTGCGGGTTAAAAGCGACTTTGCCGGTGACCTTCACGCCGTGCGCTTTGGTCTGCACGCCGTTGAACTGAATGCCCTGATCGGCCTCGAACAGCTCGACGCCGTGCAGATGGCCAAAGAAATCAAAGTGCCACCAGGCGCGGCGGAATTCACCGTCGGTCACCACCTGCAGACCGCTGGCGCGCTGCTGCTCCACCACCTGGCGAATCGCATCGTCTTCTACCTGACGCAGCTGGTCGGCGCTGAGGGTGCCACTGGCGAACTGCTCGCGTGCCTGCTTAATGGCAGTGGGACGCAGAAAACTGCCGACGGTATCGGCGCGGAACGGGGCGGTGTTGCGTTGCATATTCACTCCTGCACTGACACATAATTGCGTCAGGGTATAATTGCGTACGGTTATTTTTGGCCATCTGGATGGCTATATGTCCATAAGAGTGACATGCCGCCCCACCGGCGGCAATGGAAGAAAATTCAGGGGACGTGAAAAAAATTCATGACCGGTCAGCGTGAATTAGTTTTGCGCAATCGCCGCGCGCGCCTGCGCGATCTGGCTGTCGGACAGCGGCAGGTAGCCAGCCTCCGTTACGCGGCGCTGGCCCTGCGCAGAGAGCACCTGCTGCAGAAAGGCGGCGACCAGCGGCGGCAGCGGTTTGCCGGGCGCCTTGTTAACGTAAATATACAGCGGGCGCGACCACGGATAGCGGCCGCTGCGGATCGA
This sequence comes from Type-C symbiont of Plautia stali, assembly GCF_059730935.1. Classification (NCBI taxonomy): domain Bacteria; kingdom Pseudomonadati; phylum Pseudomonadota; class Gammaproteobacteria; order Enterobacterales; family Enterobacteriaceae; species Type-C symbiont of Plautia stali. Next base: position 3,111,375 of record NZ_AP035923.1, read on the forward strand.
TTCGGCATCCGGCATGACGCTGTCGCCGCTGGCGGTGACGATCGGCAGGGTTTTCACGCCGCTCAGGTGAAAGCCAAAGCTGGCGTAGCCGATGCTGTTCGGCGTGCTGGCGACCGCCTGCACCACCGCCGCCGAGCCGGGAAACTCCGCGACGTCAGCGCGGAAATCGCCGCGACACAGCGCCTGCTGCTTGAAGAAGCCCCAGGTGCCGGAAGCGGAGTTACGGCCAAAGCGCTGAATACTGCGCGTTGCCCAGTTCGCCGTATGCAGACCAACATCGCCCCAGCGCTGTGGCACCTGCTGTGCGCCGCATAGCCGCGTCACGGAGAACAGCGCATCCAGCTGCGGCTGACTGATGGACGGCAGCGGATTGTCCTGATTAACCACCACCACCAGCGCATCCATCGCCACCGGCACCGCCAGCGGCGCATAGCCATAGCGCGCGATAAACAGCTGACGCTCATCCACCTGCATCGGCCGGCTCATAGCGCCAAGCTGAGCGGCCCCGGCGGCCAGCGCGGTCGGCGCCGTCGACGATCCCGCCGCCTGCACCTGCACGTTGACGCCCGGCGACTGACGGCTGAAATCTTCGCCCCACAGCGTCATCAGATAGCCCAGCGTGTCCGAGCCCACGCTGCTCAGGTTGCCGGTCAGCATGCTTTGCTGAGCCGTCGCCAGCAGCGGGCACAGTAATAAAAGAGAGAGCAGCAGTGATTTCATCACAGAGTCCGGTGGCGTTTACTGCGCCACATTCTCGCGGATTCCGTTCGCCACAATCAAGCGCGGTGGCAGCACGAAGCGGAAGCAGGTTTCCTGATGCGGCACGCTGCTGATCTCCAGCCGCGAGGTGTGGTGGCCGAGCGCGTGCTTAACAATGGCCAGCCCCAGCCCGCTGCCGCCGGTGGCGCGCGAGCGCGCTTTATCCACGCGGTAGAAGCGTTCGGTCAGGCGCGGCAGATGCTCCTCGCTGATGCCGGGCCCGTTGTCGCACACTTTAAATTCGGCGCCCTGTTTGGTGCGCAGCCAGCTGATGTCGATGCGCGTGCCATCCGGCGTGTGGTTCACCGCGTTATACACCAGATTGGAAATCGCGCTGCGCAGCTGTTCATCATTGCCGAACACCTTCAGGTGCGGATCAGTGTGGAAATGGATGCTGTGCCGGCCCTGGCTGAGGGTTTCTGCCTCGCGTTGCAACAGCAGCAGCATGGTCGGCACATCCACCGTCTCTTTCAGGTCAATGGCGGGAGCCGCTTCGATGCGTGACAGCGTCAGCAACTGCTTCACCAGGCTGTCCATGCGTCGCGTTTGCTCCTGCATGGTACTGAGGGCCTTGCTGCGGGTGCGCTCGTTCATCCCGGCATCGTCCATCATCTCCAGATAGCCCTGCAGCACCGTCAGCGGGGTACGCAGTTCATGGCTGACGTTGGCGAAGAAGTTACGCCGTGCTCCTTCCAGCTGGTGCATCTGGGTGACGTCACGCGCCACCATCAGCCACTGCCCTTCGCTGTAAGGCATGACGCGGAACTCCATGTGATGCTGATTATTGAGCACCAGCGTCAGCGGCTTGTTGAAGTCGCGCTGGCGGATATAGCGGGAGAATTCAGGGTAGCGCAGCAGGTTGAGGATATTCTGGCCGTTATCTTCCGGCCAGCGCAGCCCGAGATGCTGCTGGGCCAGACCGTTACACCAGAAAATGGTGCCCTCTTCGGTGGTGAGCACCACCGCGTCCGGCAGCGATTCGGCCCCGCTGCGAAAGCGTTTGATCAGATTGCCCAGCTCGCGCCGGCGGCGGCGATTGCGCAACTGCATTTGATACAGGCCGTAAAACAGCGGTTCCCAGCTGCCGCGCCCGGTGGGCGGCGTCATTGAACGATCAATCCACAGCCAGTGCGACAGCCGCATCAGATTTTTGAAGTGCCAGAACAGCACGCCGCACACGGCCAGTAACAGCCACCACGGCAGATAGCCAACCAGCAGACCCAGCACCAGCGCAGGCAGACACACCAGCGCCAGCTCGGTCAGTAATCTCTTCCAGGAGAGTCGTTCCAGCACGGTAAAAGACTCCGTTTAGTAGCGGGCAGAGAAACGATACCCTGTTCCGCGAACGGTTTGTACCATGCGATCGTGGCCGGAAACTTCCAGTGCTTTACGTAAACGACGGATATGCACATCCACGGTGCGGTCTTCCACATACACGTTAGTGCCCCACACGTGATTCAGCAGCTGTTCGCGGCTGTATACGCGCTCCGGATGCGTCATAAAGAAGTGCAGCAGTTTGTATTCGGTCGGCCCCATTTCCAGCGGCGTGGTTTCGGACATCACGCGATGCGAGGAGGGATCGAGGCTCAGCCCCTGCATCTCAATCACCTCTTCCACCGCCATCGGTGAGATACGGCGCATCACGGCTTTAATGCGCGCCATCAGCTCTTTGGGCGAGAACGGCTTGGTGATGTAATCATCGGCGCCCACTTCCAGCCCGCGCACGCGATCTTCCTCTTCGCCGCGCGCCGTCAGCATCATCACCGGAATATCACGCGTCATGGCTTCACGCTTTAAATGTTTGATGAACTGAATGCCGCTGCCGCCGGGTAACATCCAGTCCAGCAGAATCAGATCGGGCCAGGGTTCGATCAGCTTGCCAATCGCGCTGTCATAGTCCTCAGCCTCAATCGGCTGGTAATCGTTTTGTTCCAGCACGAAACATAACATTTCACGGATGGGAGCTTCGTCTTCCACAACCAAAATGCGCTTAGCCATTATTACTCCTGCGATTGTGACGGCATGTCACGGGGGTTTGCGGCGCCATTATGCGTCAGTTTTGTGACACTTTTATGAAAAACCCACCTCATGATAATCAGATAAAAAGCGCAATTGTGACAACCGGTTTCGCTTTTTTTTCATTGCGTTGTTAAGCGGTTATACTGCCGCTTTGCGATAGCAGGCACGGAGCATTCATGCGCATTATTCACACCGCTGACTGGCATCTCGGTCAGTTCTTTTACAGCAAAAGCCGCGCCGCCGAGCACCAGCAATTCCTCGACTGGCTGCTGGCCGCGATTGTGCAGCATCAGGTGGATGCGCTGATCGTCGCTGGCGACCTGTTTGATACCGGTTCGCCGCCCAGCTACGCACGCGAACTGTTTAACCGTTTCGTGGTGGCGCTGCAGCCCAGCGGCTGCCAGCTGATTGTGCTGGCCGGCAACCATGATTCGGTCGCCACGCTGAATGAATCGCGCGAGCTGCTGGCCTGCCTCAATACCCGCGTCATTACCAGCGCCACGCCCGGCGGCGAGCAGCAGGTGCTGACGCTGCAACAGCGTGACGGCACGCCGGGCGCGCTGCTGTGCGCCATTCCCTATCTGCGTCCGCGCGACATCCTGCGCAGCCAGGCGGGTCAGTCCGGTCGCGATAAGCAGCTGTCGCTGCTACAGGCGATTGAGCAGCACTATCAGCACTGTTATGCCGCCGCCGTGGTGCAGCGCGAAGCTATGGGCAGTACGCTGCCGATCATCGCCACCGGGCATCTCACTACCGTGGGCGTCAGCAAGAGCGATTCGGTGCGTGATATCTACATCGGCACGCTGGACGCCTTTCCGGCGCAGGCCTTCCCGCCAGCCGACTACATTGCGCTGGGCCACATCCATCGTGCGCAGCGCATCGCCGACAGCGATCACATCCGCTACAGCGGTTCGCCGATTGCGCTCAGTTTTGATGAGCTGGGGCGTGAGAAAAGCGTATTCCTGCTGGAATTTAGCACCCGGCTGGAGTCCGTCACACCGCTGGTTATTCCGTCATTCCAGCCGATGCAGATGTTAAAAGGCGCCATGGCGGAGATCGAACAGCAACTGACCGCGTTTCACACCTATGAAGGCGATCTGCCGGTGTGGCTGGATATCGAAATCACCACTCAGGAGTATCTGAGCGATCTGCAGCGCCGCATCGAACAGCTAACGGACGCGCTGCCGGTTGAGGTGCTGCTGGTGCGCCGCAGCCGCGATCAGCGTCAGCGCAGTCTGGCACGGCTGGAGAACGAAACCCTGAGCGAACTGAAAGTTGAAGAGGTCTTTGCCCGCCGGCTGGCGCTGGAGGAACAGCTGGAGGATGAACAGCGCGCGCAGTTAACGCAGCTGTTTCGCAGCACGCTGGCAACGCTGGAGGATCCGGGCGCATGAAAATTCTGACGCTGCGTTTTAAAAACCTCAACGCGCTGCGCGGCGAGTGGTTTATCGATTTCCGCCGCGAGCCGTTTGCCAGCAACGGGCTGTTCGCCATCACCGGCGCCACCGGCGCGGGTAAAACCACGCTGCTGGATGCCATCTGTCTGGCGCTCTATCACCAGACGCCGCGCCTTGGTGGCCTGTCGCAGAGCGAAAATCAGCTGATGACGCGTGACACCGCTGAGTGCCTCGCCGAAGTGGAGTTTGAGATCAAAGGTGAAGCCTGGCGCGCCTTCTGGAGCCAGAACCGCGCGCGCGGCCTGGCGGAAGGTAAACTGCAGGCGCCGCGCGTCGAACTGGCGCGCGTGGCGGACAACCAGATCGTCGCCGATAAAGTCGGTGACAAGCTCAAAGCCATCGAAACCTTGTCCGGTCTCGATTTTGCCCGCTTCACCCGTTCGATGATGCTGTCGCAGGGGCAGTTTGCCGCCTTCCTCAATGCCAAACCCGGCGAGCGCGCCGAGCTGCTGGAGGAGCTGACCGGCACCGAAATCTACGGTCACATCTCGATGCAGATCTACGAGCGCTGGCGCACGGCGCGCGCGGCACTCGACACGCTGCGCGCCCGCGCCGGTGCGGTGCTGTTGCTCGACGACGCCCGCCGCGCCGAACTGGCGCAGCAGCTGGAGCAGCTGACCCGCACCGAACAGGATCTGAGCGAGCAGCTGGCGCAGGCCCAGCAGCAGCAGCAGTGGCTGACGCAGCAGCAGCAGCTCAACGCGGAGCAACAGCAGGCGCAGCAGGCGTTGCAGGCTGCCGCCACGGCCTGGCAGCAGGCGGAAGGCGATCGTCAGCGGCTGGCGCGTGCTGAACCGGCGGAGAAGCTGCGCGACAAACTGCAGCAGCGCGAACAGCTGCAGCGCGATCAGCAGACACTGAACCAGCAGGCGCAGCAGTTACAGCAGCAACAGCAACAGGCGCAAGCGGCGCTGCAGCAGGGTGAAAGCCACTATCAGGCCGCACAGCAGGCACGTGAACGCGCGCTGGCCGAACAGCAACAGCTGGAGACGCTGCTGAGCGAACAGGTGATCCCGCTCGATCAGCAGATCGCCAGCCGTGCACAGCAGCTTGAGCAGCAGCAGGCGCTGCTGAGCGAACAGCAAAAAACGCTGTTACTCAGCCAGCAGGCGCTGGATCAGCACAAGCAGGCAAGTGAACGCTTACAACAGCAGCTGGCGCAGCAGCAGGCGTTTCGCCTGAGTGAAGCCGCTGTCGCCCGCTGGGGCGGCGAACTGGCGCGCTGGCAGGCCGAACTCGCCCGGCTCGAAGAGCGTGAGCAAACGCTGACGCAGCTCAGCGCGCAGCAGCAACAACTGCAAAGCCAGCTCGAACAGCAGCAGCAGGCGCTGCAGGCGCGCGAACAGGCGGCACAGCCGCTGCAACAGGCAGAAGCCGCGGCACAGCAGCAGCGCCAGCAGGCGGAGCAGGTGCTTACTTCGCTGGAAGCGGAGATCGCCAGCCCGGCGCTGCGGACGGCGCTGGCGCAGCATCAGCAGCAGCGCGGCGCACGTCAGCAGCTCAGCCTGCTGGCGGCACAGTGGCAAACGCTCCAGCCGCAGCGCCAGCAGCGCCAGCTTAAGCTGCAGCAGTTACAGCAGCATGCTGAGCAGGAAGCGCTGGCGTTGCAGCAGCTGCGCGAGGAGTACAAGCGCGAGCATCAGACGCTGCTGGACGTGCGTCGCCTGTGTGAACTGGAGCGCACCATTATTCAGCTGGCCGATGAACGGGCGAAGCTGCAGCCGGAACAGCCCTGCCCGCTGTGCGGCTCCTGCCAGCATCCGGCCATCGACCGCTACCAGCAGTTGCAGCCGGACGAAAATCAACAGCGCCTGGCCGCGCTGGAGAGCCGCGTGATGCAGCTCAGGGAAGCCGGTACCGCGCGGGGCGAGCAGCTTAAACTGTCGCAGCAGCAACAGCAGGCGCTGCAACAGGAAATCGCCGATCTCGACCAGCAGATCGCCGCCACCCGCGAGCGCTGGCAGGCGCTGTGCGGTGAGCTGGCGCTTACCTTCAGCGCTGAACAGCACGCAGAATTCAGCGCCTGGCAGCAGCAGCAGGACGCGCTCGAAGCCCGCCAGCAGCAGCAGTTGCAGGCGCGTGAACAGGCGGCCGTCACGTTGCAGCAGGCCAAAGACGCGCATCTGCACCAGCAGCAGCGCTGGCAGCAGCATCTGCAGCAGCAACAGCTGGCGCAGCAGCAGCTCACCAGCGCCCAACAGCAGCGCGATGAGCTCGACCAGCGCATCAGTGGTGAACGTCAGGCGTGTCAGCAGCAATTGCAGCAGCTGGAACAGCAGCTGGCTGCCCATCAGCTTAGCCTGCCTGCAGCGCCCGAGCGCGCCGGCTGGCTGCAAACGCTGCAGCAGCGCTGGCAGCAGTGGCAGGAAAGTGAGCGGTTACTTGCTGAGCTACAGCCGCAGCTGGCGAAAAGCGAAACGGAAGGCAGCAGCCTGCAGCAAACTCTGGCGCGTGAACAGCAGCAGGTCGCCAGCCTGGAGCAAGCCCTTAACCACCTGCAACAGCAGCAGCAGGCCCAGCAGCAGCAGCGCCAGCAGCTGTTTGGCGACCGGCGCGTGGCGGACGCGCGTCAGCAGCAGCACGCCGCGCTGCAACAGCATGACCAGGAGCTGGCGCAACAGCTGCAGCGCTGGCAGCAGGCGCAAAGCGAGCTGCACGGCCTGAAAGGTCAGTATGAACAGATTGTCAGCCAGCAGCAGACGCTGGCGCAGCGCACAGCGGACGCCGAAAGCGTCTTCCGGCAGGCATTGCTGCTCAGTGATTTCGCTGACGAAAGCGCCCTGCGCGCCGCGCTGCTGGCGGAAGATGAGGTGCAGACGCTGCGCCAGCGGCTGCAAACGCTGGAGCAGCAGCATCAGCAGCACACCGCGCTGCATGCCAGACTGGCGCAGCGGCTGAGCGATCACCTGCAGCAGCGCCCGGCCGCGCTCAGCGATGCCGATGCCGGCTCCATCGCTGCCCGGCTCGAGCAGCTGCGCGTAGCGCTGCGTGACAACGCACGCCAGCAGGGGGAAGCGCAGCAGCAGTTGCACAGCGATACCCAACAGCGTCAGCAGCAGCAAACGCTGCTGGCGCAGATCGCCGCTGACGAAGCGGAACTGGCACAGCTGAGCCGCCTCAACGATCTGATCGGGTCGGCCAAAGGCGACAAGTTCCGCCGCTTTGCTCAGGGTTTAACCCTCGATCATCTGGTGTGGCTGGCAAACCGCCAGCTCGATCGCCTGCACGGCCGCTATTTATTGCAGCGCCGCGTCAGCGATGAGCTGGAGCTGGAAGTGGTGGATACCTGGCAGGCCGATGCCACGCGCGACACGCGTACGCTGTCCGGCGGCGAGAGCTTCCTCGTCAGCCTCGCGCTGGCGCTGGCGCTGTCCGATTTGGTCAGCCATAAAACGCGCATTGAATCGCTGTTTCTCGACGAAGGCTTCGGCACGCTGGATGCCGAAACGCTGGACACCGCGCTGGATGCGCTGGATGCGCTTAACGCCAGCGGGAAAACCATCGGCGTGATCAGTCATGTGGAAGCGATGAAAGAGCGTATCCCGGTGCAGATCCGGGTGCGTAAAATGAACGGGCTCGGCTACAGTAAACTGGAGCTGCCGGGCGAGTGATGCGTGAAGTGGCGCGGCGATCAGCTGATCGCCGCGCCAGGTAGATTAACGTGTAACCGGCGCTTTGTAGCGCGGACCGGCCAGCAGACCACCGTGCTCGTTCTGCGCTAACAGACGTGCGCTGGTGACACCAGCAATGGTGTGCGCTTTGTCGCCCGCGTTGCTGGCAATCTGTTTGATCGCCGCCGACACCAGCATGCCAATGATGCCGCCGTTGCTGTTGTTGCTGTTCTCAGAATCATTGGCGGTGGCCATACCCTGCCACAGCTCTTTACCGCTGCGCAGATCGACCAGACGGGCAGTGGCCGAGACCGTGGTCACCGAATCAACCACCAGATAGCTGCTGCCGTAATCGGTAATCGAAATGTACAGTGCGCTGTCTGCGTTGAAGATGTCATGCAAGCGCTTCGTGCTCACCGCCTGAATTTCATGCCCGTTGCTCAGGCCGTTCTGCTGGAAGGTCTCTTCCACCACCGCCACCGGGAACACGTAGTAACCCGCTTCCGCCAGCGGCTGGGTCACCAGCGAGGTGAAGCTGTGCGACGCGTTGATATCCGGCGCACGGTTATCGGCAGGCAGCACCAGAATTGACGCCGGCTTACTGGCACGGAAGGCGCTGTAGTCATACGGTTTCTTATTCTGGGCACAGCCGGTCAGCAGCAGCGCCGCGAATACGCCGCACACGGCAATCAGTTTTTTCATTGGTTCACTCCTTTTTTCTTCATCAGAAAGTCCATGTACGGGGCCGATTCCGGAAACAGCTGCTTCTCAAGGGCGAACTGGCTGAAAGCTTTATCCGTATTGCCGTTTTTGGCGTACAGCAGGCCCAGCTGGGCGTGCAGACCCGGTGCTACCGGCTTGTTCACTGCTTTGGCCTTTTCGATATCCAGATTCAGCGCATCAATCTGCTTCTGCGGATCGCTGTCTTTCTGGTAATAGCTGTAGACCTGCTGCTGGTAATCACCCCAGTAGTAGATCGGCTCCGGTCCTTTTGGCGCACAGCCGGCCAGCACGCCTGCCGCGATCAGCGCGGCGCTCAGTTGCAGTAATTTCATCGTCAATATCCTTATTTCACCGGGCGCCATGCGCCGTTATTGATGCCATCCACCAGGTGGTCGACCGCTTCACGGATCGCCAGATCCATCACTTTGCCGTTCAGGGTAGAGTCATAGCTGGCGGTACCGCCAAAGCCAATCACCTCACGCGCTGACAGCTGGTATTCACCCGCGCCCTGCACGCTGTACACCACTTCTGAAGTGGTCACATCCACCACATTCAGGTTCACTTTGGCGTAAGCGATCTGGCTTTTACCGCGCCCGAGGATGCCCCACAGCTGCTGGTCGCCCACTTCTTTGCGCCCGAACTCGGTGATGTCACCGGTGATGATGTAGTTAGCGCCCTTGATGTTCTGCTGGCTGTGTTTGAAGTCGGCTTCCTGCTGCAGCTCTTTCAGGTTGCTGCGATCCAGCACGTTGAAGCGATTGGTCTGCTGCAGATGCGTAATCAGAATGGTTTTGGATTGGTTGCCCAGACGATCAACGCCGTCGGAGAAAATCCCATTCATGTATGACGAACGGTTATCAAACTGTCCCACCGCGATTGGGCTGCGCACGCCCTGATAAGCCGGCTGGCTTGCGGCGCGAACCTGAGGTGCGTCGATGGCGCGCGACGACTCGGTGGCACAGCCACTGAGCAGCGCGGCGCTTAACAAGGAGAGTGCCGCAAAGGCATATTTCTTCTGCATTTCTGGTCCATGAATAAAGGAAGGGATAACACCGCCACCAGGCGGCAAATTCTGGTTATGCCGACAGTCAGAGTAATGCCATAGCATTCCCTGCTGCGGTCTGTAGACTGTCGGCAGCAGCGCCAGGAATCTTTAGCGAAAATGCAGGCTTATTAATGAATTTAATTAATCGATTAGCGAGACTATCAGGTGGGTTAGTAATGATGGTGGGGCTCAGCGCCTGCCAGCAGGTGTCCGCGCCGGCCCCCAGCCTGGCCAATCAGTGCCAGCCGCAGGGCGATGCTGACAGCGCCGCCTGCCACTGGAGTGAAGCTCTGCAGCAGCAGCTCAATAAGCAGTTTCACGATGCGGCGCGCTATGCCGGACAGCAGTGCTGGGTGCGCCTGGAGTGGCAGAACAGTGGGCGCTACGCGGTGACGCAAACCCAGGGCGACGAAGCGCTGTGTTTGCGCGCGTGGCAGCTTATTGGTCAGTCGCGCGGCTTACCGCCTCCGCCGCAGCGCGACCAGCCAGCGTGGTTTGGCTTTGCGCCACACCGGCCTGACTTACCAGCCCATCCTGGCGCCACTGGCGCGGGCTGATGCCGAACCAGCGGCGGAAGGCGCGGGAAAACGCGCTGACCTCGGAATAGCCAAGCAGCAGCGCCATCTCCGAGATGGGCAGCTGTCTTTGCTGCAGGTAGTGCGTGGCCATTTCGCAGCGCACCTTATCCACCAGCGCGCTAAAGCTGATGCCCTCTTCGCGCAGGCGTCGCTGCAGCGACCAGCTCGACAACCCCATTTTGCCGGCGATCTCCTCCAGTACCGGTTCGCCCTGAATCAGCGTCAGGCTGACCTGCGAACGCGCCTGTTCGACCACGCTCTGCACGCTGGCGCTGCTGTTGAGGCGGCGAATGGCATCCTGCATCACCATCAGCAGCATCGCATCCTGCTCCGGCATGGCGCGCTGCAGGTCACGTTTCGCGATCAGCAGTGAGTTAAACGGCTGATCGAACCAGACCGGCGCATCAAACACTTTGCAGTGCTCGTGCCACTGCTCCGGACGCGGATGTTCAAAGTGCACCTCGCGCGGTGCCCAGTTTTTGCCCGCCACGTGGCGAATCAGGTTGAGGAACATGCCGAGCGTCAGCTCCGCATCCTGACGGCGTGCCAGGATCGCCCCGTGGCGCACCTGATAATCGAGCCGCCAGCAGTCGCCCTTGTCCACCAGCCGCGTCAGCGTATCGTGCTGGTGCCAGGGAAACGCGTTCACCACATTGTGCAGCGCCTGCTCCAGCGTCGGCGAGCACAGTCCGATGTAGCCAATTAACCCTAATGACTGCGGTTTGAACTGCCTGCCGTAATGCAAACCGAAGTTATCAAAGCCGGAGTGGCGCGCTGCTTCTTCCATCACGCGGCAATAGTTCACCAGCCCGAGGCTCAGTGTCGGGCTGGCCAGCAGTTCGGAATCGATACCGCTGATGCCAAAGATGCGATCGACATCGCCGCCTTTATCCGTAATAAAGGCGCTCAGACCGGTCGCCGCCGCGGCCAGAACGCCACGGTTGCTGGCGGGCGTGGCAAACGCGCTGAAGGCATCAGCAGCAGAGATGAGTGATTGCATGGGAACCTCTCAGGGATCGCGCGGATAACATAATGAAGGGATCCAGCAATTTTCATACCAGCGTCACCCGGCGGCGCGCGGTGCAAGGCAATGCACCGCCTGGCCGCCGCTGGCGCGCTCCCGGCGGCGATCTGCGTTCCTGTCAGCGCGCCTGTGACGGCCGGCGCGCTTGATGCGCAGGCACCAGATTACGCCATCAGCGCGCGCCGCTGCCCTCTGCTGGTGCAGGTCACGCGCCTATCGGCAGCTGGCTGCTCTCAAGATAGCGACGGCACAGCCGCACCGAATGGCTGGCCCAGTGCGGCCCGAGGCTGAGCGCCATCTCGGTATCGGCGTGCGTGCCCATCCACGCCGTCATCTGGATACGACGCTGGATCAGTAGCGTCGGCACCAGCGCCATCTCAGCATCGCTGATGTGCGCCACGCGTTCATAGCCGAGGATCCAGTTATCCACCCACTCCGCCGCACGCGGATGGTGCTCGACGAAGCTGATCGCGGCCGCCAGATCGTGCAGATACCAGCCCATGCCGCAGTCGTCGAAGTCGATCACCCGGGTCTCGCCTTTGTGCAGCAGCAGATTGGTCAGACGCAGATCGGCGTGGATCAGGCCGTAGCGATCGCGCTCTTTACCAAATTCCGCCAGCGCCTGCCCGGCGCGCTCTACCGCCGCTGCGATAATGCCGTGATCGGCCGGATCGAGATGCGGCGCATCCTGCCAGCGCCCCCAGTGGCTGTGCTCGCTGACCATGGTGTGATGATCCCAGATAATGCGCTGAAAACCTTCGGGTTTCTGCCAGCTGCGGCTGTGCTGATGCAGGCGCGCGGTGATGGTACCGAGCTGCTGAAAGGCTTTGGGATCGACGTCGGTGGTCGGCATCTCGCCGTCAATCCAGTGGAACAGCACCGCATGACGCGTGCTGCCGTCCGCCAGCGTCAGCGTCAGCACGCTTTCACCGTCGCACGCCGGGATGGCCTGCGGCACCATGATGCCGGTCTCGCGCAGCGCATCGAGCCACATCAGTTCACTGAGAATATCCGCTTTGCTGTGGTAATCCGGCCGGTGCAGGCGCAGCGCGTAGCGTTTGCCGCCAGCACGCAGCAAAAAGGTGGCGTTCTCCGAACGGCACAACAATTGCAGCTCACCGTGCAGCGCGGCGGGATAGCAGGCCAGCGCACGTTGCGCCAGCAGGGTGATCTCGGCATCGGTCAGGGATTCGGCTTGTTTGGCACTCATTCATCACTCTCCAGCATCAGTCTCTATAAACCAGTGTTATCAGCATGGGATGAGGTCGTCCTGACTGCCTGACCGCAGAACAGCAAAAGTTGACCGCAGCGTACAGCCAGCGCTTTTTCTGGCAGCGAGTTGACCGCAGAGGACAAAACTCACTGCGCCGGCGTCAAGTTTTCCCGTCCCGGGCAGCGGCATTATCCCTTCACTGTAGCGCAAACCCACAATAGCGCGGTGCCAACGCCGCACAACAAGCATGACGGGGAGATGAAGATGACAGGCAAACTAAAACCCACGCTGGGCACCCTGCATTTATGGGGTATTGCGGTTGGACTGGTGATTTCCGGTGAGTATTTCGGCTGGAGCTATGGCTGGGGCGTGGCCGGGACGCTGGGATTCCTGATCACCACCGCGCTGATCGCCACGCTTTATACCTGCTTTATTTTTAGCTTTACCGAACTGACCACGGCGATTCCGCACGCTGGCGGGCCGTTCGCTTACAGCCGTCGGGCATTTGGCGAAACCGGTGGTCTGATTGCCGGTCTGGCGACGCTGATTGAGTTTGTGTTCGCCCCGCCGGCCATCGCCATGGCGATTGGCGCCTACCTCAACGTGCAGTATCCCGATCTCAACCCCAAAACGGCGGCGGTCGGGGCTTATCTGTTGTTTATGGCACTGAATATTCTCGGCGTGAAGCTGGCCGCGATGTTCGAACTGGTGGTGACGGTGCTGGCAGTGCTGGAGCTGCTGGTGTTCATGGGCGTGGTATCGCCGGGTTTCAGCGTCGCTAACTTCGCCGCCAACGGCTGGGCTGGCAGCGATCATTTTGGCATGCCAGCGCTGTCCGGCATCTTTGCCGCCATCCCGTTCGCTATCTGGTTTTTCCTCGCCATTGAAGGCGCGGCCATGGCGGCCGAAGAAGCCAAAGATCCGAAGCGCACCATCCCGAAAGCCTACATCAGCGGCATTCTTACCCTGGTGGTGCTGGCGATTGGCGTGATGCTGCTGGCCGGCGGCGCGGGCGACTGGCGCAAGCTATCGGACATTAACGATCCGCTGCCGCAGGCGATGAAGATGATCGTCGGGGAGCACTCTAACTGGATGCATATGCTGGTGTGGATCGGCCTGTTTGGCCTGGTCGCCAGCTTCCACGGCATCATCCTTGGCTACTCACGTCAGTTCTTTGCCCTGGCGCGCGCGGGCTATCTGCCGCCCAGCCTGGCGAAGCTGTCGCGCTTCCAGACGCCGCACCGCGCCATCATCGCCGGCGGTGTCATCGGTATCGCCGCCATTTACAGCGACGGACTGATCAATTTGCAGGGCATGACGCTGACGGCGGCGATGATCACCATGGCAGTGTTCGGCGCGATCGTGATGTACCTGATGAGTATGCTGAGCCTGTTTAAGCTGCGCCGCAGCGCACCGGATCTGGAGCGCAGCTTCCGTGCGCCGGGCTATCCGCTGGTACCGGGCATCGCACTGGTGCTGTCGCTGGTGTGTCTGGTGGCGATGCTGTGGTTCAACCCGGTAATCGGCGGATTGTTTGTGGCGATCATGGTGCTCGGCTACCTTTACTTCCTCGCCACCAAAGCCCAGCGCGAGCGCGCACCTCAGGATTCCATGCTGGTCGGCGAGTAAGCAACGCATTGCCCCTGTCCTTCAGGCAACGGAGGCGGGTACACCGAGCCCTTTGTGTACCCGTCTCTTTCTGCCCCACGCGATAAATCCATCCCACCACAGCACCGCTCCGGTCATGCTGCTGTGATACCTTTTTTGCATGACGAAAATGACAATTCATTACGCGTAATCGGGGTGCAACAATCAAAAAAACCACCAAAGGAGCCACTATGCACACCCGACATTTATCGCAAACCCTGACTGTCAGTTCGATCGGCTATGGTGCCATGGGACTGAGCGAATTTTATGGCCAGACAGACGACCACGCTTCACTGCAGCTGTTACACACGCTTATCGACCTGAATATCACGTTTATCGACACCGCGGATATGTACGGTCGGGGCCATAATGAGCGGCTGATTGGCCACTTTCTTGCCGGTCTGGATAACACCACGCGTGAGCAGTTTAACATTGCCACCAAGTGCGGAATCGATCGCCCTGCGGACCAGGCTTATGCCCGGACAATTAACAACCAACCCGACTACATCACCCGCTGCTGTAATGAGTCGCTTAAAAGGCTTGGCGTTGAGCGCATCGATCTGTTCTATCTTCACCGCGTGAGCCAGGTTACGCCGATTGAAGAGAGCATGGAATGCCTGAGCCGCCTCGTTAAAGCGGGTAAGATCAACCACATTGGCCTGTGTGAAGTTTCTGCTTCAACCCTGCGCCGGGCCCATGCCATTCACCCGCTCACTGCCCTGCAAACCGAATATTCACTGTGGACGCGCGATATCGAAGCTGAGATTCTGCCGGTGGTGAAAGAGCTGGGTATAGGTTTAGTTCCCTACTCTCCGCTGGGCAGAGGGTTTCTGACCGGAAAGTATCGTCATAACAGCGACTTCGCTGAGGGTGATTTCCGCAAAAATAATGCGCGCTTTAGTCAATCCAGCCTCGACCATAACGCCCAGCTTCTTGACGCGGTGCACCCGCTTGCTGAAAAGTACAGCTGCACGCCGGGGCAGATTGCGCTGGCCTGGCTGCTGGCGCAGTACGACAAGCTGATCCCCATTCCGGGAACGAAACAGACCCGCTATCTGGCGGAAAATGCGCAGGCCGCCGATATCGTGCTGGAACAGGCAGATATCGCCTTACTGAACGCTATCCACCAGCATATTGAGATAAAGGGCGAGCGCTATTCTCAGGAAGGGATGAAAAGCATTAATGCCTGAAGCCATAACCGGGTAACGCCCGGTTATTTTTTCTGACGTCGCGCCGCCAGCCTGCTGCGCGACCAGACCGATTACCCCCATATCCTGCTGATCTTTAGCGGGGTAGAATAACGTCTTTGATTACCCGGATGGACTCTATGGCGACGGCAGAGCACCTGATCAGCAACCATCTCCCCAGCGTGAAACAGCTTCAATGCTTTCTTGCGGTTGCGCACGAGCTGAACTTTCGCCGGGCCGCCGAACGGCTCAGAATGACTCAGCCTCCGCTAACCCGACAGATTAAGCGCCTTGAGGCCGTGCTGGAGCAGCCGTTGTTTAGCCGCAGCACCCATGACGTCAGTCTGACGGACGCTGGCCGGGCGCTGGTAATCAAAGCGGAGAAGATCCTTCAGGCGCTGAATGAACTCAAGCCGGGCTCGCTTTCTTCAGAAAAGCGCCTGCGTATCGGCCTCACCCGCACGCTGAATTTTGCACTGATTGCGCCCATTCACCAGCAACTGCTGAAACTGGACGCCGCCGACGATGTGGAAACGCCCGATCTGACGTCTGCGCAGTTGCTGCAGTGTCTGGCAAAAAACCGCCTGGACCTGGTACTGACGGGCGAAAGGGCAACCGGCCACGAAGATACCGTGCAGTACCAGTGGATCGGTCGTGAGCCTTTGCTGGTAGCAATGCCGGCCAGACATCCGGCCAGCCTGAAAGAAAAAGTCTCGCTGGAAGCTATCGGTGATTTACCGCTGTTCTGGTTTGCCAGAAGCGCCAATCCGTCATTCTACGATAAATGTGAACGCTTGTTTTCACAGCTCCACACCCCGCTTAAAAGAGTTAAAGAGCCCGATGATTCACTGGTTATGCTGACACACATTGCCCGAGGAAAAGGCTTTGCCCTGATGCCGCAGTCGAAATGTACCTTTCATCAGGAAGGGTTGTGTTATCGCGCACTGGCTGACGATGAAGCGCAAAATCTGCATATCGATATTTATGCCGCCATCCGACTGAATGAAAACCGGCCAGCCGTGCTGCATGCGCACGATATCGTGTGTCACGCCGGTCAGTTAAGCCAACACTGACCCGCTTCGGCCCCCTCTTCCGCTGGAAGAGGGGTTAAGCACGCATAAAGCGTCGTTACGCTACCCTTTCACCGGCCACAGCCAGGCGGCGCCGCGTACGCCGCTGGAGTCACCGTGCACCGCTTTCAGCACCGGCGTTTCGCACTCGCGGCCGAACACCCATTGTTTCATCAGCGTCGGCACCGTCTGGTACAGCCGATCGTTGTTGCTCATGCCGCCGCCGAGCACGATCACATCCGGATCGAGCAGGTTAACCACCTGCGCCAGCGATTTGGCCAGCCGCGTTTCATAACGGCTCATCGCCAGCTCGGCTACCGGATCCTGCTGCTCGATCAGCCGGATGATCTCCGCGCCCTTCAGCGCCTGTCCGCTGAGACGCTGATAATCAATGGCGAAGCCGGTGCCGGAGACAAACGTCTCAATACAGCCCTGCAGCCCGCAGTAGCACGGCACTTCCGCGCGATAGCGCAGTTCGTCTTCGTCCATCCACGGCAGCGGATTATGCCCCCACTCGCCTGCGTTACCGTTACCGCCAATGCGTGATTCTCCGTTGATGGCCACGCCAGCGCCGGAACCGGTGCCAATAATCACCGCAAACACCAGCGGCTGGCCTGCGCCTGCGCCATCAACCGCTTCGGAAACCGCCAGGCAATTCGCGTCGTTGGCGATGCGCACGTCACGATTCAGCGCACGCGCCAAATCTTTGTCCAGCGGCTGTCCGTTGAGCCACGTCGAGTTAGCATTTTTTACCCGCTGGGTATAAGGAGAAATCGTGCCGGGAATGCCGATGCCGACCGTTCCCTGCTGCCCGGTCTGCGCTTCCGCCAGCAGGACTAAATCGACAATCGCCTGCACCGTGGCCGCGTAGTCGTCACGCGGGGTATTCACGCGGTGGCGAAACAGCTCCTCGCCCTGGTCAGACAGCGCAATCACTTCAATTTTGGTGCCGCCTAAATCAATACCGATACGCACGATTTATTCCTCATTATTCGTTCAGGTGACAGATACAGTAGAAGGCTGAATCGGGAAAGGCAATGAAACCACTCCGATGTTTCGCTATCATGCGCGCTGACTGTTTTAGACTTGTGCGCCCGATCGCACCCACGGTAAGGAATCCTGATGTTGTGGTTTAAAAATATGATGGTTTATCGTCTGAATCGGGACATCCCGCTGTCCGCAGACGATCTGGAAAAACAGCTCGACGCCTTCACCTTCACGCCGTGCGGCAGCCAGGACATGGCCAAAACCGGCTGGGTCTCGCCGATGGGCAACCGCAGCGAAGCGCTGACGCATGTGATTAACGGTCAGATAGTGATCTGCGCCCGCACCGAGCAGAAAATTCTGCCGTCGCCGGTGGTGAAGCAGGCGCTGGAAGCCAAAATTGAGAAGCTGGAAGCGGAACAGAGCCGCAAGCTGAAAAAGACCGAAAAGGATTCGCTGAAAGATGAAGTGCTGCATAGCCTGCTGCCGCGCGCCTTCAGCCGTTTCAGTCAGACCTTTATGTGGATCGACACCGTCAACAATCTGATCATCGTCGACTGCGCCAGCGCGAAGAAAGCGGAAGATACGCTGGCGTTACTGCGTAAGAGCCTCGGCTCGCTACCGGTGGTGCCGCTGACGCTGGAAAATCCGATCGAGCTGACGCTGACCGAATGGGTGCGCTCCGGTGAATTGCCGGCAGGTTTCACCCTGATGGACGAGGCTGAGCTGAAGGCGATACTGGAAGATGGCGGCGTGATCCGCTGTAAAAAGCAGGATCTGGTTTCCGACGAGATCGCCACCCACATCGAAGCCGGTAAAGTGGTCACCAAACTGGCGCTCGACTGGCAGGAGCGTATTCAGCTGGTGATCGCCGATGATGCGTCGGTGAAGCGTCTGAAGTTTAGCGACACGCTGCGCGAGCAGAATGACGATATCGATCGCGATGATTTCGCCCAGCGTTTTGATGCCGATTTCATTCTGATGACCAGCGAGCTGGCGGCATTGATCAGCAATCTGGTGGAAGCGTTAGGCGGCGAAGCGCAGCGTTAAGCGGGCATCGCCGGCTGGAAGGATAGTACGGGTGTGTTTAACGGTCGCCATGAATGGCGCCCCTGCAAATATGCTGATTCATACCTGTAGGGTCAGCATTTATGCTGACCGCAGGCCACACACCTCATGCTGGCGCATAAAAAAAACCGGTAACGCCGCACAGGCATTACCGGTTGATAATGGATGCTGCTTTAACGCTTAAAGATAGCGGCACAGGTAAGACGTTGGCTCCGCCACCTGCAGGTGGAATTCGCTGTGGCCCGGCACGTTAAATACCGATCCGGCTTCGTACCATTTCCACTCGGCTTCGCCCGGCAGCAGCACTTTCAGCGCGCCGCTCACTACCGTCATCTCTTCCGGCTGACCGGTACCAAAGGTGTATTCGCCTTCCGCCATCACGCCAACGCTGGCCCGGCCAATGGTCACGCTGTCGAAACCAATGGATTTCACTTTTCCGTCGAAATACTCACTTACGTTGAGCATGTTACTTCCTCACAGCACATTAGGGTTACCGGCAGATTACAAGGGAACTCGCTGATCTGTCACGCGAATTAGCGCCGCCCGTCGCAAGTTGTGATCGGCCTCGATCAGACGATCAGTTCAGCCGCCAGTTTCGCCACCAGCACATTCGACAGCAGCACCGGAATGCCCAGCATGTTCTGCAGGAAATCGCGGTGTTTCTGGTGATAACCGATACAGTCGAGCACCACCACATCAGCGCCCTGCTCCTGCAGAGTCAGTCCGGCTTCCATCAGTTCGCTCTGCTGCGCCAGGTACGGGCTGGCGACGGCAAAACAGGGCGAGCTTTGCAGGTTTCGCCATTTGCTGGCCTGCTCAGCGATCTGCTCCTCAACCGGCACCACGATGCCGATTTTGTGCGCCTGTACGATGGCGCTGACCAGCGGCGGAATGATGCGATCCGGCTCCAGCAGCAGCGCCGACGTGGTTTTTAGCGTGCCGAACTCACCGGTACACAGCAGCAGAATGGTGTCGTAACCCTGCTGCTCCAGCGCGGTAATTTTACGCTGTAGTCCCTGTTCGACGGTGGCCGCCGCCAGCCGTACCTGTTCGCCGCTGCTCATGCGCGAAACCAGCACTTTATCACCCGGCGCAGGCGCGTATAACTGCTCCACTTCGGCCAGCGTCAGGCCATCCAGCAGACCGGCATGCGCGACGGCGTCGGCGGGCAAATGCTCCTGCAGCAGCGGCAAAATATCGCTACGCGGTGACTGGCCAATGGTTAAGGTTACAAGCGACGGTTTCATCATCAGGCTTTCCGGCTGCGCAGGTGGCTGAGGCTACCATACAAAGATAGCAGCAGCGCGTACTCCTGCGGGTCATAAAACTGGCAGGTCTCACGGCCAAACTCTTTGGCCACTTCCACCGCAAAGCGCACGGTCGCCGCGATGTCCACTTCATGGCTGGCGCCGGTGCCGCAGCCAGGCACCACGGATTGCGCACAAATCGCGACGCCCACCACTGGCACATCGGTGGCAGTGGACGGTTGCAGGATGCTATTGAGGTGATACACGCCGTTGCCGTAAGGAGTGATGTCCTGCGTGGTGATCGGGAACGTCACCGCAGGCTGACCGCTGGTCATCTCCATGATGCGCAGCAGATCTTCCGACACGCGCAGGATGTAGCCCTCTTTCACCGTGGGAGACAGCGCATAGCCCTTATGGTTGAGGATGCGGTTTCCTTTAGTGGTATCGATAGAGAGAATCGCGTCGACGCCCGCAACCACTTCGTTGTCATTCATGGTGATGTCGTCGCACGGCGAATCCATGAAGTCCACCGGCTCGTGCGGCCGGGTCGGCGCATCCGGACAAATATGCGTGGTTACGATCACATCGCCGGCCAGCACGTCGCCTTTGGTCTGCATCTGTGCCAGCTTCAGCGCGCTGCTCACCGCAGCAACCGCACCGTCGGCGTCGGACACCATGCCGATGCGCGTCGGGCGCGCACCGATGCCGCCGAGACGGCCAATGATCCCCAGCGTCGGCGCGCTGCCGCCCCGGCTTTTGCCCTGGGCGCCCGGAATGTCGATGCGCACAAAATCGGTGCGCCCTTTTGGCCCGCTGACGCGCTTAAAGCTGGCTTGCACGCCAGGATAGGCGGCGAACAGATCGACCACCTGCTGGCCATCCACGTAGGCGCTGTCGAGTAACTCAAAAACCTGTAGTGTCTGCTGTAAACTCATCGCTAAATCCCTGGATTATTTCTTACTGCTACTGGCAAAAAGTGAGTGGAAGAAGCTGTACAGCGCGTCGCCCGCAATGAATCCAGCGGCCATCACCTCCATCGGTGAACGTCCACGCTCGCCCCACACGCGCAGGATCAGGACACGTAACGCAATCCCGACCAGCACCGCCCAGCCTGCGGCGGCGTTGTTGATTAACAGACCGGTGGCTAACAGCACGCCGAGCTGGCGCTTAGGCCCGCCGATCAGCTGAATAATCGCCCCCGGAATCGCCCACATCAGCAGGCTACCGGCAATGCCCGGCTCCGCGCCGGCCTGAATAGTTTTGGCGTAAACGCGCGCCACCGGCGGCAGCAGGTTGTCGACAAAGAACAGGTTATGCGCATACCACACCACCGGAATTGCGATGACGAAAGCGATCATCGCGGCGATCAGCTGGATGCGGCGGCCCCACAGCTCCTGCTGCACATCGGCCCCGTTACCGCGCAGAATAAAGCCGGCCTTCAGGTCATAGCCCATATCAGCAAAGGCCGGACCGGTGGCCGCGGTGAAGCCGCACAGCAGGCACAGCGCCAGCGGCGGGAAGCCGAGCAGAATGCCGAGGATCAGGGTGATCAGCGCTACCGCGAAGGCCGGGAACCAGCCCGAGTGCATGGCGGCGATGCCGACAATCAGCTCATGCACAAAGGCGGCAAAGGCCGCGTAGATAATAAACAGCAGCAGCATCGGCAGGCCCATTTCGCTCCACAAGCCGCCACCCAGCGCCAGCAGCGCCGAGATCACGATATAGCCGACAGTCCCCAGGCCGAGCGCGCGTTTGACTTCGTTGTCACTGCGGCTGACGTTGAGGTTGTCGTGACGGCGGCTGCGAATCACCTGCACCACCTGAATCAGCGCCACCAGACCGGCTCCGACCATGACGCCGTGCGGAATGTACAGCGCGTTAATATCGATACCGGCAACCGGTTGCGCATAGGCACGCAGCAGGAAGCCGATGCCGAGCATGGTCAGCGCCCAGATATTGCCAATGAATGCCGTACCAAAAGCGGACATCGGGATTTTCAGCATTGAGCCCGCGACGCCGCCCACGATTCCAGCCACCAGCAGCCACGCCTGGCGACCGCCCTTATCACCGGCTTTGATCGCTTCTGCCGCCGCCACGCCCGGTGGCCATGCATTGCTGGCCGGGAACACGCGCGTATCAAACAGACGATACAGCAGCCACGCATCCAGCAGCATTGCCGCGCTGACGCCGACAAACAGCGGCAGCACCAGCTGCGGCTCACCCAGCGCCCACGGCACGGCAATCGGCATCAGCAGGCTGTTGGCAGCGCCGAAGGTGGCGGAAGAGATGGCGGTCTGTGCAAGGTTTTGCACTTCAACCGAACGGTAGCGGCGAAACCACTGCAGTGGAATGCGCGCCAGCAGCATGGCAAATAGCGCGCCGATAATAGAAGTATTGGGCGTTACCCCAATAGTTGTGATCAGCTGTACCCCAATGATGGCCCCTGCAACTGACAGCAGAACCAGCATCAGGCCCACGCCAATATTTTTTATTGGATTATCCAGACGCATATTATCCCCGTATTTTCACCCTGTAGAAAACGCGCAATGACATTGTGCCCGACACGCGGAACCTCAATGTTTTATTCATCGTTCCCTGATTATTGAAATAAGCAGGTCCGAAGACCTGCTATTTCCCCGGTGTGGCGCGAAGTATTACGCCTTGAAATCAAATTAGGGTTGTCCTGTTTTATTCAGGACGCTGCGCCGTATTTTTCGGCCATCAGTGCAGCCGTTGCGCGCAATTCGCTGAGCAGCGCTTCCGGATAACCCGGGGCCGCTTCCTGCGAAAGAAATGAGAGACACAATGCGGCACTTTCACCGCGGTGTTTATTGGTTACCGCTACGGCAAGCGAGCTAATGCCAGGCAGCGTTTCATTGCGTGCCAGTGCCCAGCCCTGCTGACGAATCAGCGCCAGCTCTTTGCACAGCGCATCGATATTCAGCGGTGAATTGATCGACGCGGTTTGCCAGTTATCGCTGAAGCGCGCGCGCACCTCGTCATCGCTCAGCTGCGCTAACAGCACGCGGCCGGTCGACGTGCCGGTAACCGATACCCGTGTACCCGGCGGCGTCACCAGCTGGGTAAAGAAGCGACCGTGGTACATGCGCATCACCAGCACATCGTCACCGTCCAGCACTGAGATATAGCCCATGCAGCCGCTGCTGGCCGCCAGGCGCGCCATCGGCGCCGATGCGCTGTCAATCAACGGTGTCGAAAGATAGTGCCCGGCAACGGACAACAGCACGCGGCCAATCTGAAAACAGCGGCTGTCGGGATCGCGCTCCAGTAAACCTTCGCTTTCCATGGTCGCCAGCAGGCGCGACACGGTACTTTTCGGCAGCCCCAGCGCCTCCACCACCTCGGTAAAGGTCAGGCCGGGATGGCCCTGCGCCACGCCAAAGCGCTGAAACAGCTTAAGCACGGCGGCGGCATTTTCGAGTGTGGTCATGGCGCTGGTTTCACTATATGGAACTGAGTTCCTGTATCGATAACCCGAAAGTAAAACGCGACGGTTTATCGGTCAAGCGCAAATTTTGCACCGGACAAAACGCAGGCTATTTAAGGCAGCAGAAAATAAGGGCTAAAGGCAAAATAAAAAGACGTTATCAGGCAGGAGAGCGATTAAACAGAAAAGACGGCAGCTTTTATCGCCGTAATTAGCGCATCAGGGAAAATAAAAAATCTATTTAGCGACCGGACGTAATTACGCCAAAGCGGGCATCCCTGCCCGCCGGGATTATTCTTTTTCCACATCTTCATAGCGGTCTTTGGCATCCTGCGCTTCCGCTTCCGATTTATGTTCGCTAATTAAGGTATCCGGACGTGGATGATCGGCCCGTAATTCATACCAGGTGACGGTATTGCCCGCCTGCCCTTTTTCAACGGCAACAATGCGCGCTTCTCGCGGATAGGGTGGTCTGGTTGGCATCGTTTTCCCTCTTATGTCAGGTTTCCACACAGACAGCGATGATCCTCTGCCTGCTATTGAGTATAGACAATCGAGGATCGCTGTAAAAAAGAGGGAGAATTCTTAGGCAGTTAGCTGGCGCGGGCGAGAGACAGCGATTGCAGAATATGTTCCACCACCTGCTCCGGTGCCTGCATCGCGTTGACTTCATGGTGCGCAGCCTGACGGTAGAGCTGCGCGCGTTCGCGCAGGATATCTTCCATCTCTTCCGCGATAGGCCGGCCGGTCAGGGTCGGACGCTGTGCCGCTTCTGGCTGACGCTCCAGCCGATCGGCCAGCACGCCAGAGGGCGCGTTGAGCCAGATGACCTGGCCATGCTCGCGCATGAAGTGGCGATTGACATCAGCCAGCACCATGCCGCCGCCGGTGGCGATTACGCTGGCAGGCGCGGTAACCGCCCGCAGCGATTCACTTTCACGCGCGCGAAAGCTGTCCCAGCCCTCCGTCGCCACAATCTCTGCCACGCTGCGCTGTGTGGTGAGCTGCAGGTGGTGGTCGGTGTCACGAAAGGCATAGCCCAGCGCTTGCGACAGCGCCTGGCCAATGGTGGTTTTACCGCAACCGCGTGCGCCGATCAGATAGATGGGTAATGACATCCGGGCTCATCCTCCGCCGTAGTCTGCCGCGCGGGCAACGTCATCAGGTCAATAATGCGTCGCATGATACCTGGATTTTATTTTATCAGCCAGCCGCGAAGCACGAATTACGCGTATTTCAGTGATAGCTAATGCCATTATTTTGATTTTTAACGGGAAAACGATGCGCATTTCGTGCATCAGGCGATTTGTAAGCGCGGGGCAACATTTGCTTACCAGGCCGCTGATTTACTTTCTGTCACGCAGCCCGCATATACGCTTTATAGTTCAGGCAACGGACGTCCTGTTGGTCGCCTGAAGAACAACACGCTATGCCTAACCGGAGGTTCACCATGCAGAGCCAGGAACAACAACTTATTGAAAGCCTGTTCAGCCGTCTGAAACAGGCAGAAAGCCAGAGCGGCCCGCGTGATGCCGGTGCCGAACAGTTAATCAATCAGCATTTACAGAGCCAGCCCGGTGCGCCCTACTACATGGCGCAGGCGATCCTGATTCAGGAAGCGGCGATGAAAAAGCTCAACGCGCAGGTATCGGAGCTGGAGAGCCGTCTGGCGCAGGCGCAGCAGCAGGCCCCGCAGCAAAGCAGCGGCGGCTTCCTGTCGAGCCTGTTTGGCGGCGGTTCACGCCCGGCGCAGCCGCAACAGCCGGCATGGAACAGCGCACCGCAACAGCCACAATATGCCGCACCGCCTCAGCAGCAGTATGCTGCACCGGCGCGCGGTACCGGTTTCCTGGGTGGCGCACTGCAAACGGCTGTCGGCGTGGCCGGCGGTGTGGTGATGGCGGACATGCTCACCAGCCTGTTCCACCATTCGCAGCCGGAAGAGATCGTTAATATCATCAACGAACCGGCGCTGCCGCAGGTGGATGATAATCTGGACACCTTCAACGGCAATGACAGCAACAATGCCTTCCTGAATGAC
Source organism: Type-C symbiont of Plautia stali (assembly GCF_059730935.1). Lineage (NCBI taxonomy): Bacteria > Pseudomonadati > Pseudomonadota > Gammaproteobacteria > Enterobacterales > Enterobacteriaceae > Type-C symbiont of Plautia stali. The sequence goes on from NZ_AP035923.1 coordinate 3,136,496, forward strand.
AATTCAGGCTGGGACAACAACAGCTTTGCCGATAACAATGATTTCAACGATTTCGGCAGCGGCGGTGATTTTGACGACGACGACAGCTTCGTCTGATTAACGCTGACGTAACCATTTATCCAGTTCGTTGGCAAACTGCTGGCGGTCTCGTGGGCTTAGTGCCGACGGGCCGCCGCTCTGAATGCCGCTGGCGCGCATCGTTTCCATAAAATCGCGCATGGTCAGACGCTGGCGAATGGTATCGCTGCTGTAGCGCTCCCCGCGCGGATTCAGCGCTGCCGCCCCTTTCTCCAGCACTTCTGCTGCCAGCGGGATATCGCCGGTAATCACCAGCTCGCCCGGCTGCACGCGTTTCACAATCTCGTTATCGGCCACGTCAAAGCCGGCAGCCACCTGCAGCGTTTTCAGAAACGGCGACGGCGGTACGCGCAGCGGCTGGTTAGCGACGAAAGTCACGGTGACTTTGGTGCGCTCAGCGGCGCGATACAACACCTCTTTGATGACATTGGGACACGCATCGGCATCCACCCAAATCGACATGTTTAATCCTTATTAACGGGCAATGCCTGCGATCTTGCCGCGCTGACCGCGAATGGCAAATGTTATTTGTGCGCGACTTGTTATTCACCGCCGCTGACGTAAGCTAACCCACTGAGAAAACCGAACCACGTAAAGGATAAAGCGATGCTGGAGAAGAAAATCGGGTTTGTCGGCTGCGGCAATATGGCGAAAGCCATCATCAGCGGCCTGGTGAACAGCGGGCAGATCGCCCCGGCCAATATCTGGGTGCACGATCGAAAACCCGACACCAACCAGGCGATGGCGCAGCAGTATGGCGTGACGGCGGCAGAAAGCGTCGAGAGTCTGGCACGTGAAGTGGACATTCTGTTTGGCGCGGTGAAACCCAACGTGATTCTCAAAGTGCTCAAGGATCTGGCCGGCCAGCTGAAGAAAGATGCGCTGGTGGTGTCGATTGCCGCAGGTGTGACGCTGGATTCGCTGGCGGCGGTGCTCGGTCACGATCGTAAAATCATCCGCGTAATGCCGAATACGCCGTCGCTGGTCAACGAAGGCATGACCTCTATTACGCCGAACGTGCTGGTAGAACCGCAGGAAGTGGACGAGGTGGTGACCATTTTTGAGAGCTTCGGCAAAGCGGCGGTGGTGAACGAGTATCTGATTCATGCCGTGGTGGGTGTCAGCGGCTCGGCACCGGCTTACGTGTTTATGTTTATCGAAGCGATGGCAGATGCCGCCGTGCTGGGCGGCATGCCGCGGGCGCAGGCTTATCAGTTTGCGGCGCAGGCGGTAAAAGGTTCCGCCCAGATGGTGCTGGAGACCGGCAAACACCCTGGCGAACTGAAAGATATGGTGTGCTCACCGGGCGGCACCACCATTGAAGCGGTGAAGGTGCTGGAAGAGAAAGGCTTCCGCGCTGCGGTGATGGGCGCGATGCAGCAGTGCATGGCGAAGTCCGAGGCGCTGAGTAAGCAGTGATGGTGCGGATTTCCCCTCACCCTAACCCTCTCCCGCAGGCGGGAGAGGGGACTGTTGGGTGCGGACTTGAACCTTAACCCTGATACGCTTCAAACAGCGCCAGGCCTTGTTCCAGCGTCATTGGCTGCTGCATCTCATGCACCAGCGCGGCGGTGAGCGTATACATGCCGGCTGAACACACTGCCGCAATCATGCCCTGCTGGCAGTAAAAAGCGATGAAGCGTTTGTCCTGCAGCGATCCCAGCAGGCGATAATCGTCCCACTCCTCTGCATGCCCCAGATACTCATAGCGGGTGCCGTAATGCGCAGTCCAGAAGAACGGCACGCGATCGTACATGATGCGTTTGCCCAGCATATTCAGCGCGGCAATGCGCCCCTGCTGATGCGCCACGCGATAGTGCTCAATGCGCTGCACGCCACGCGGCGTGAGATAGCTGGCAATATCTCCCGCGACCCAGATGTTTTCACTGACCCGCAGCTGACTGTCGGCCAGCAGGCTGCCATCCTTCTGTAAGGGCAGGTCGTGAATAAAATGGGTGGCCGGCACAATGCCGGTGGCAAACAGCACCTGGCTGGCTGGCACGGTTTTGCCACCTTTGAGCCGCACGCCACTCACTGCGCCTTCGCCGGTCAGCGCTTCCGGTTCACCCTCGACAAATTTCACGCCGTTGCTGCGGTGCAGCTCATAAAAATGACGGCCAATCTCTTCGCCGAACTGGCTGGCAAACGGCAGCGGATGACGCGCCACCACCGTGACATCAATGTCACGGTTTCGCAGCGCACCGGCCACTTCCATACCGATAAAACTGTTGCCGATAATCACCAGCTGCTGCGCCTCATCCACCTGGGAAATCAGCGCATCGGCCTGGCGCAGTGAACGCAGCAGGTGCACGCCTTCCAGATCCTTGCCCGGGATATCAAGCGGCTGCGGCACGCCGCCGGTCGCGATCAGCAACTGGTCAAACTTCACCTGCTGCCCGTCTTTCAGCACCAGCGTCTGCTCCTGCGCCTTCAGCTGCACCACCTCCCCCTGCAGCCACACCACCGGGCCCAGCACATCCTGTTTCAGCAGCTTTGGTACCTCATCGATGGCCATCTTGCCGGAAGGGACAAATTTACTCAGCGTGGTGCGATCGTAAGGTGCGTCGCTTTCACGCTCGATACGCACAATACGGCCGCTAAAGCCTTCATCGCGCAGCGTCCAGATCGCAGCACTGCCCGCCGCGCCAGAGCCGAGAATCACGCACACCGGCGCTTCACCCTGAGCTACCGGCGCAATGGCCGGCGACATCGCCTGCGGATTGATCAGCACCTGCCCCTGTTCAATGCGCACCGGATAGCGTTTGAGATTGGCCAGCGCCAGCGGCTCGCACATTTTGCCATCGCGCAGCTCAAATACCGCCTTATGCCACGGACACACCAGTTTGTCGCCGCACACTGCGCCCTGCTCCAGCGGCGCGCCCGCGTGCGGACATTTTGCCTGCAGCGCCTGCACGCGGTCGCCGTCGCGAATCAGCACCATATCCGTTTCGCCGACGGTCACTTTAGTGGGTTTACGCTGCGCCAGCGCCTTGAGTTCCACGACAGATTGATAGCTCACGGTTCGCCTCCTTCGGGGTTATTCGTCTGATACGACAATTCCTTACAAAGAGTAAGTGTGGCAAAGCGTGAGGATTTAGCAGGAGAAACAAAGCGAAACGGCGGTTAACTGACTGTTAAACCGCCGTTTTAAGCGGCACGAAAGGATCAGAAGAAGACGCTGGGCACGATGATCAGCGCGAAAATCGCCACAATCAGTCCATGTTTGACCCAGTAATACAACCGGCGATTGCGTTTCTTCAGGTTCTGACCGGCATCGCGCAGCGCATAAACGTATTTGAAGATGCGGTTGAGGAAGCCGGTACGATCGTTTTCGTCGTTGGGCGATGCCGCTGCTGACATTAACGTCGAGCCCACCCAGTGATTGACCGCCTGTGCCCAGCGCCATTTCATTGGCCGCTCGATATCGCAAAACAGAATGATACGCGTCTGCTCGCTTTCATTCTGCGCCCAGTGCACGTAAGTTTCGTCGAAAATCACCGCCTGACCGTCGCGCCAGCTGTGGCGCTGACGATCCACTTCAATAAAACAGCGATCGTCGTTCGGCGTTTGCAGGCCGAGGTGATAGCGCACCGAACCGGCATAAGGATCGCGGTGTTTGCCCAGATGGCTGCCCGGCGGCAGTTCAGCAAACATGGCCGCTTTAACGCCGGGAATGTTGCTCACCAGTTCGGTGGTTACCGGACAGAGTTCGCGCGCTGACGGATGTGCATCGCTATACCATTTTAAATAGAAACGCTTCCAGCCACGCTTGAAGAAGGTATTAAATCCGGCATCGTTATGCGTCTGCGCCGCTTTAATGTGATCCTGCAGGCGAATAGCTTCATCGCGAATCACCTGCCAGTTATCGGTCAGCTGACGCAGCTCAGGAAAATCCTCAACCGGAAAATAGGGCTGTTTAGCCGGCAGTCGCGACAGCCCGGTCATAAACATATTGATCGGCGCCATAAAAGTGGAGTGATCAAATAACTGACGGGAAAACTTTTGCTTTTCCACGCCGCGTGAGTGGGCGTAAAGCACACTAATAATAAATACACCAATAATGATCGCAGCGACCATACAACAGGTTCCTTATGTTGCACGTAAAGCCGCTCTGGCCACGGTTAAGCGTCAGAGAGACTGGATGGGGAGAAATGGAATTTTATGTAAGCATTTTGTAAAGTTTTGGCAACGCGTGCCGTTTATGACAGAAAAAATACGTCGCGCATTAACCCTGCGAGTGCGGACACAAAAAAGCGGCCCGCAGGCCGCCAGAGGTTTAAGCACTCTTCTTCAGACAGCTGCTCATAAAGGTTTTACGCGCATCGCCGCTGAGTTTTTTCTCTCCTGCTTCGCTATTACAGCTTTTCATTTTCATCTGCTGCGGCGTCATATTGCCCATTTTGCTGTCTTTCTTCAGGCATTCGCTCATAAAGCTTTTACGCGCATCGCCTTTCAGATTTTGCGCGCCTGCATGCTGATTACACAGCGTCATTTTTTCCTGCTGCGCGGTTTTCTCCGCCGCGCCCGCACCGCCAGCCAGCAGCAGGCCTGCTGCCATTATTGCCACAAGACACGATTTCATTGCCGGTTTCTCCGTGTGATTATTGCCTGTTAAGCATGGCACGGAATAAGCAAAGCGGAAAAAAATCTATGCGCGTACGGCAGGATTATTCACGCGGGTGGTTGAGCAACTTTTCGACGTAATTGCGCAGCATCAGCGCGTCCGGATTTTCCTGCACGGAAGCGGCGGGCGGCATCGCGCGATCAATACCCGCCGCGATGTCGCTAACCTGGGCGGCATCCAGTCTGCGCAGCATGGCGGTGAGCACGATTTCCAGCGCCTCAACCTGGACCACTAATTCTTTAGACTCTTCTTCTTTTTCTGCCAGCTTGAGCAGGAGTTCCGCAATCAGGTTTTTCATGCGATGGACTCAGTCAGAATGGGAAAACAAAAATTAGCATTGGCAGGATTAAAACAACAAGAATTTTTGCCGGCCAGAGGAAAAATAATGGTTAGCCGAAGCGTAACAAAAGTGGCTGAAATTCAATATATAACGGCGAAACGTTTCACTGACAAAATACGCCGCAGATAAAACGTTTCGCATCGCTGCATTAATTATGCACTGGCGCTAAATTAACGCGGACCCTGATACCCATGGCCGGGACCGCCACCGCCAGGACCACCCCAACCTCCTCCTCCGCCGCCCGGCGGCGGAAAAAGACAACCGCTTAACGCGGACACCAGCGCCACAACGGCAGCGAGCTTAACGATACGGATCATATTGACCTCAGGTTGCTGAAATTGCGCTGAGTGTATGAAGCGGCAGTTAACACGACAATACAGAATGCTCCGCAACCCGGCGCTATTCATGCCTGCTCACCACGCTTAACGTTTTAGTGGCAAGAAACCGCTAAAAAAGCCTCACAGACCGCGCAATACACCAGCTTAAGTTACAGCGAACGCTGTGCCGCAAACGTCAATACTGCTCGCTGTGCGCGCAGTAACAAAATTGCGCGCTGCGTCTTTACAGCTAACGCCATTTCACGCAATGTGAGCGCAATACAATTAATGAGATCTCACTATGACCTTAGCGGCTGTTTCTCTGAGTGAAGTGCTGGCGCGCCGTGACTGGGAAAACCCGGTTATCACCAGCCTGCATCGCCTGGACGCGCATCCACCGTTTGCCAGCTGGCGCGATGAAGTCAGCGCGCGCGATGGCCATTCCTCACCTGCGCAGCAGCGGCTGAATGGTCAGTGGGCCTTCAGTTATTTTACCGCGCCGGAAGCGGTGCCGCACAGCTGGCTGCTACAGGACTTACCGGACGCCGCAACGCTGCCGGTGCCTGCCAACTGGCAGTTGCACGGCTACGACGCGCCCATTTATACCAACGTGCAGTATCCCATTCCGGTCAATCCCCCTTTAGTGCCACGCGAGAACCCCACCGGATGTTACTCGCTCACATTTAAAGTTGATGAAGGCTGGTTAAGCCAGGGACAAACGCGCATCATCTTCGATGGTGTCAGCTCGGCCTTTTATTTGTGGTGCAACGGACAGTGGATGGGCTATTCGCAGGATAGCCGCTTACCCGCCGAGTTTGATCTCAGCCACGCGCTGCAGCCGGGAAACAACCGTCTGGCGGTCATGGTGCTGCGCTGGAGCGACGGCAGCTATCTGGAAGATCAGGATATGTGGCGCATGAGCGGCATTTTCCGCGACGTGACGCTGCTGCACAAACCGGACACCCGCCTGAGCGATGTGCAGATCGAAACCGCGCTCAGCCCGGAATATCTGCGCGGCGATTTACGGGTGAGTGTCAAAATCCATGCCGGCGCGCGCCCGCTCAGTCAGTGTCGGGTACGCGTCACGCTATGGCGCAACGGCGACTGTATTGCGCAGCACGAACAGCCGCCGGGCAGCGCCATCATTGATGAACGTGGCCACTATCCGGAACGTACCCTGCTGGTGTTGCCGGTGCTGCAACCGCTGTTGTGGAGCGCCGAAACGCCTCATCTCTACCGTGCGGTCGTCACGCTGCTTGATGATGCCGGCGAGGTGATCGAAGCCGAAGCTTATGATGTGGGTTTCCGACGCGTCAGCATTGAGCACGGCCAGCTGTGCCTCAACGGCAAGCCGCTGCTGATACGCGGTGTTAATCGTCATGAGCACCATCCCGAGCGCGGTCAGGTGGTGGATGAAGCCAGCATGCGTCAGGACATTGAACTGATGAAGCGCCACAACTTTAACGCGGTGCGCTGCGCTCACTATCCTAACCATCCGCTGTGGTATCGGCTGTGCGATGAGTACGGCCTGTACGTGGTTGACGAAGCCAATATCGAAACGCACGGCATGCAGCCGATGAACCGCCTCTCCGACGACCCGCGCTGGTTTGCCGCCTATAGCGAACGCGTAACGCGCATGGTGCAACGCGATCGTAATCATGCCTGCATCATCATCTGGTCGCTGGGCAATGAGTCCGGCCACGGCAGCACGCACGATGCGCTGTACCGCTGGGTGAAAAGCAGCGATAGCACGCGCCCGGTACAGTATGAAGGCGGCGGTGCCAACACGGCGGCCACCGATATTCTGTGCCCGATGTATGCGCGCGTCGATCAGGACCAGCCCTTCCCGGCGGTGCCGAAGTGGTCCCTGAAAAAATGGATCAGCCTGCCGGATGAAGCGCGTCCGCTGATCCTGTGTGAATACGCCCATGCGATGGGAAACAGCTTTGGCGGCTTTGCCAAATACTGGCAGGCATTTCGCCAGTTTCCGCGGCTGCAGGGTGGCTTCGTCTGGGACTGGGTCGATCAAAGCCTGACGCGCTATGACGAACACGGCCAGCCGTGGCAGGCGTACGGCGGCGATTTCGGTGACACGCCCAACGATCGCCAGTTCTGCATGAACGGGCTGGTGTTTGCCGATCGCACGCCGCATCCGGCGCTGTTTGAAGCACAGCGCGCCCAGCAGTTTTTCCGGTTTACGCGCGATCCCGGCGATGCGTATCGCGTGACCGTCACCAGCGAATATTTATTCCGCCGCAGCGACAACGAACGGCTGCGCTGGTGGATTGAGCAGGACGGTGTAACCCTCGCGCGCGGTGAATGGGTGCTGGATCTCGATGCCGAAGGCAGCCACACCTTTACCGTGCCCGCGCCTGAAGCGCTGCAGGGTGAAGCGTGGCTCAACCTCGCGGTGCATCAGATCGCCGCCACGCCCTGGTCTGAGGCGGATCATCGCGTGGCCTGGGATCAGTGGGCGCTGCCGGCCGCACTGCCGGTTACGTTGCCGCCGCTCAGCGCCTGCGCGCCCCAGCTGGAAACCAATCACAATCTGGTGGCGGTGGTGCTGCCCACGCAGCGCTGGCACTTCTGTCGCCGCAGCGGCGCGCTGCTGCAGTGGTGGGTGAACGATCGTGAAACCATGCTGACACCGCTGGAGGAGTGCTTTATTCGCGCACCGATCGATAATGATATCGGCACCAGCGAAGCTGCCAATATCGACCCTAACGCCTGGGTCGAGCGCTGGAAACGCGCGGGCTATGATCGGCTGCAAACAGAGCTGCTGGCGATGCAGGTCGACAGCCTGCAGCACAGCGTGCAGATTGAAACCTGGCATCGCGTACTGGGTGAGGGTCAGCATCTGTTTACCAGCCATAAGCGTTATGGCATCAGCGGCGATGGCGAACTGACTATCAGCGTCGATGTACAACAGGCCGCCGGTCTGCCGCCGCCCGCGCGCATCGGCCTGCGCTGCCAGCTGGCTCAGGTCCCGCACCAGGTGAGCTGGCTGGGACTGGGGCCTCATGAAAACTATCCGGATCGCCAGCTGGCGGCGCAGTTTTCACGCTGGCAGCTGCCGCTGGCGGCGCTCAGCACCGGCTACGTCTTTCCGGGTGAGAATGGCTTGCGCTGCGGCACGCGCCAGCTGGATAGCGGCAGCTGGCAGATCAGCGGCGACTTTGCCTTCTCGCTCAGCCGCCACAGCCTTGAGCAGCTGCGCGCCACCTCGCACCGCCATTTGCTGCAGGACGAACCCGGCTGCTGGCTGCATCTTGACGGCTTCCATATGGGCGTCGGCGGCGACGATTCGTGGAGCCCGAGCGTCAGCCCGGAGTTTTTGCTTTCTCAGCGGCGCTGGCACTATGCGCTGACGCTGCGTCAGCCGGCTTAGTGGCGGCCGCCGGGCTAAGGGGTTTCAGCTCGGTTTTTGGCCGGCGATAGAAGCGCCGCAGCAACAGCACGTTGAGCAGGACGACGACCGCGGTAGCGAAGAATACCCAGCGGTAACCGGTGGCGGCTGAGACCGCTGCGCCCAGCAGCGGTCCGGCGACGTTACCGAGGTACATGAACGACTGGTTATAACCAAAAATACGGCCGGTGACGTTATCGCGTGAATGACGCACCAGCAGCGTTTGCACCGCCGGCATCATCGCGCCATCGGCAAAGCCGAGCAGAAAGCGCAGGACGCCCAGCTGCGTGGCGCTGGTGACAAACGACATGGCAATCAGCAGCAGCAGCGAGGCGATCATGGTCGCCAGTAAAATACGCTGGGTACCGATGCGATCGCCGAGTTTGCCGAGACGCGGTGCGGCGATGAGTGCCGACACGCCGGGCAGTGCGGCAATCACACCACTGAGAAACGCGATATTCTGCGCATCCGGCGCCAGCTCACGCACGAACAGCGTCAGGATAGGATTCACCGAGCCGTTACACATCTGAATCACCATGGTGGTGACGAACAGGCAGAACATCAGGCGTGGATTATCGAGGCTGCGCATCACCTCACGCCCGCTCAGTTTGTCCTGCTTGCTCACCGGCGTGTAGCCGGTCTCCTTAATCAGAAACAGCGTCACCAGAAAGCTGACCATCAGCAGTACCGCGGTAACGATAAACACCATGCGCAGGCCCAGCCAGTCAGCCAGCAGACCGCCAATCATCGGCCCGAGGATCACGCCGCCAATTTGTCCGGTCGACACGCAGCTCAGCGCCCAGCCGCTGCGCTCACGCGGCACCTGCGCGGCCACCAGCGCCATGGCGTTGGGAATATAACCGGACGTCAGTCCCATCAGCGCGCGCAGCAGCAACAGCTGCCACGCCTGAGTGACAAACGCCTGCAGCAGAATCACCGCGCCCATGCCAAACGAAGCGCGCAGCAGCATCAGCTTGCGCCCTTTGCGATCGGCAAGGCTGCCCCACAGCGGCGCCACGGCGGCAGAAACAATAAAGGTGACACTGAAGGTCAGGCCTGACCAGATACTGAGCGCGTTGCCGCCACGGATACCCAGCTCTTCCACGTAAAGCGGCAGGAAAGGAATGATCTGACTAATGGCCAGGCCGGTAAAAAAGCAGCCAAACCAGACGGATATCAGATTGATCTTCCAGGATTCGATGGAGCGTAGCATGAGCGCAGATGTCAGAAAAAATGAAACGAGGGTTCAGTCTAACAACCTCGTAACATTGCCGGACGGCAAAACATGGCATGAGGATGAAAACGCAGTTTTTCGCTGCCGGGCGTGATTCTGCTCACAGCAAATAGGGCAATGCCTCACTTTTGTAGTGTCTTTATGTGCGGTTACCTGGCATAAGGCCCGATAAGCGCATCGCGAGAGACGGCAAACGTGAAAAAATATGACGATTCGTTACTGACAATATTCCACACCGCATCTATGTTTAAAAAATCACCAGTCATCACTGGCGAGGCGCTGCCCGTCCTGGACAGTCCGCATGCTTAATTCAGGTTTTCAGTTGCTGCCCGTCGTGGGTGGCAGGCTTCGTTGTCTCTGCGGAGGTCGGCTATGAGAACGCACCATGACAGCGCCAGTCGGGCGATTACCGACTATTTCAACAGCCCCGCCTGGCACGCGCCGCACGAGAGCGATTTGCTGGCCGCCATCATGCGCGAGCTGATGGATGATGGCCAGCCCGCCACCAATAAAGCGGTGATTGCCCGCGTGATTACCCGGCTGGAAGTGGAAGGCGATGAACAGCGCCTGCAGAGTTACCGCAACCTGCTGGCGCAGCTGTTAGAAGCAGGGCCGCAAAAATAGCGGCCCCGGAGATTATTTCACCACCCGCAGCTGGTCGGCTTCGCTGACCACTGCTTTACCGCTCTGACGCTGATACAGGCACAGTTCCCGCCCCAGCTGATTTTTCATGTGCTTTTGCGGATAGCGGCCTTCGAGCAACAGCGCATCGTAGCCAACGCTGTCGTCGTACATGATCGGCTTACCCACCACTTTCACCGCTTTCAGACCGCTGGCCTGCACACACGCCTGCTGCAGGTTTTTATCGTGTTGCTGCCATGCCGCCTCGCTTGAGGCCTGCGCCAGCGGGCTGAGCAGCAGCGTCAGACACAGCGTTCGGGTCAGGTATTTCATCGTCACTCCTGTAAGGTCAGTCTGTTATTGCTGCCTGTACGCCAGGCGCCGCAGAGCCGCGATTCATCGCGCGCTATGGCGGAGGCAATATGGCGCAGCAGGCAGGTTATAGCGAAAAAAATTCCCGCCGTAGCGGGAAGAAACAAGACGAGCATTGCATATTCGAGAGTGACGAGGAAATCTCCGTAATGCGCAGCTATCCTCGCCCGCCGCCGTGACAGCCCGATGACAATGCCGTGTCCGTTTGGTGTTACCCGCAGTAAACCCGGGAAATTTTCCCGTTCTGATCGCCGAGGAAATTCAGGCGGCGCAGATTGAAGTCCATGGTGGCGGCGCCGTTCCACGGAATCGCGCGCACCGGTACGGCAAAGCGCTGGGTATCAAGCGCGCTCAGCGGCTGACCGAGGTAGTTCTGATACTGCGAGGCACCGCACTGGTCGGTTTCCGGATCGTGGCTGACGGCGTGACTGCTGTCAGTTTTACTGGCTGACTGACAGGCCGTTAAGGCGAGCATCGCCGTCAGCAGCAGCGCTTTTCCATAATGGTTCACAATTTTCTCCTCCTGGATAATGAACAAGCGGGTTCCTGAGAGTAACAAAGCGTGCCGCCGATGCGAAAATTTTTCCAGCAGACTGGTCGCATTGCGTGACAAAAGGCGCGATTTTCTGCTCACATTTTCGGATTAATCGCACGCTGTGTCTAAAAATCACCCGCGCAGACGCTACAATTATCTAAGACTTTTCTGAGGAGATAATGATGGAACTGGCTATTTTTATCGGCTTCGCCATCGTGATGACCTTCGTGGCCGTCCGGGTGCGTTAAGCCTCGTTAATTTTCTCTCTGCCGTTGTGCACCAGACGGTGCCAGCGGCATCCTCCGCGCCAGACAGGTCATTCGGTTCCCTCTCCGCCTGCTCGCCAGCGATGAAAGCGCAAGCTGCCATGCCGCGTAACGCCTGTGATGAGGCGGTCGGTTAGCGCCGCGATTGTGGCGTATCTGAACCGGCGAAAATCTCCGCAAACGCACCTCGACAGCACCGATCGCCGTTGCTACTATGCGTCTTCCTCTGCCCGCTGAGTCGCCTATGGACACCCAATCCGACAAAGTTACGTTGACCCTGTTTTACGTCGGTAGCTTTGTGGTTTATTACCTCGTGACCATGCTGATTACGCTGTTTCCCAATTACGGGACGCTGCGCAATAACGGCTTGCTGGTGCCAGTGCTGTGCCTGTTTGAATTTGCCGTGATCTATCCCCTGTACCGTTTCTACTGCCAGCGCCGCAGCGACATTCCTCTGGGCTTTCTGCGCCCCGGCCAGGCACTGCTGTTTATCGGCGCACTGTTTGTGCTGATGGTGGCGCAGACGCAGTTCCTGCAGCCGGAAGGCTGGCTGATTGAACAGAGCCAGCAGGGACGCAGCTCAATGCTGATTCTGCTGCTCACCGCCGTGCTGCTGGCGCCGGTGTTTGAAGAGGTGCTGTTCCGCGGCTTTCTGCTGCAGGCGTTTTTGCTGTGGGCGCCCAAAAGCCGTTTTGCCTGCATGTTGCTCACATCGCTGCTGTTCGCCGCATTACACACGCAGTACGTGCACTGGGAAACCATCGTTGCGCTGACGCTGTTCTCGCTGCTGCTGTGCTACGCGCGTCTGCGCAGCAACAGCCTGGCGCTGCCGATTTTTCTGCATACGCTGAATAACCTGATCGCCATCCTGCCCGCCTGGTTCTACGCCTGATCCCCCTCACTGTTTGCTAACGATGCCATTAATTTCCCTGCATTTTCAGGTACTATCGCTTTTTAGCCTGCAGGAATGATGGTCGAAGCGCTGATGATTACTATGCTGGATGTGGCCCGCAAAGCGGGCGTTTCTAAAGCCACCGTGTCGCGCGTACTGGCGGGCAACCGCTATGTCAGCAAATCCACGCAGCAGAAAGTGTTTCAGGCGATAGAGGAAACCGGCTACCGCCCGAATCTGCTGGCGCGCAGTCTGGCGACGCAAAAATCGCAGAATATCGGCCTGATCGTCACTCATTCGCTGTTTAACGGCCCCTATTTCAGCGAGCTGCTGTACCAGACGGCCACGCTGACCAATAACTATGGCCGCCAGCTAATCCTCGCCGATGGCAAAACCAGCGCTGACGATGAGCGCGCGGCAATTGAGTTTCTGCTCGATCTGCGCTGCGACGCCATCATTATCTATCCGCGTTTTCTCGACACCGCCGCGCTGGAAGCGATCATCGACCAGCACGATATCCCGATCATGGTGGTTAACCGCCGTCTGACGCAGCACGCGGCGAACTGCGTCTGGGCTTCGCATCAGCAAAATACCCGCGATGCGGTGAACTACCTGATTGCGCGCGGTCACCATGACATCGCTTTTATCACCGGACTGGCGGGATCGCCCACCGCCGACGCGCGTCTGGCTGGCTACCAACAGGCGCTGGCCGATCATCAGCTGCCGTATGAAGCGGCGCGCGTACTGCCGGGCGCGTGGACGCCGGAGAGTGGTCAGGCAGCGGCACGCCAGCTGCTGAGTGCCGGCGTACCGTTCAGCGCGCTGATGGCCAGCAATGACGATATGGCGATTGGTGCCGCGCTGGCGCTGAATGCGGCGGGCAAACGGCTGCCGCAGGATGTATCGCTGATGGGCTTTGATGATATTCGCATGGCCGAATTTTTCCTGCCGCCGCTCACGACGGTTCACGTGCCGGTGGCGGAGATGATTCAGCACACGCTGGCGCAGCTGGTGGCGATGCTCGAGGGCGAAGCGATTGCGCCCCTGCCGCCGTTCAGCGGACGGCTGATTGAGCGCGCCTCCGTGGCAGATGGACCATTTCGCCGCTCATAACGCCTGATCGCCGTCATCCTGCGTGACCAGCCACTGCTCCAGCTGCTGTAGCGTAGCAGCCTTAACGCTCTCCTGCGGGCGCACCAGGTAATAGGTGTGCCGGCCACAGTCCAGCTGGTAATCCTCCATGGCGATCAGCGTGCCCGCCTTCAGCTCCGCTTCCACCAGCACGCGCTGCGCCAGCGCAATCCCCTGCCCTTCAAGGGCGGCCTGATAGGCCAGCGCCGAACTTTCCATCTGCCGCCGGTGCGGCAGCGCGTCCATTTCCACGCCAAATGCTTCGCACCAGCGCTGCCAGTCATCAGGACGTCCGCGCACCAGCAGCAGGGTATGCTGCGCCAGCCCGGCCAGATGCATGCTGGCGCGCCGGTCAGCTGTCGGACGGCACACCGGCACCAGCACGTTTTTCACCAGCGGCGTGGCGTGCTGCTGCGGCCACGTACCATCACCAAGCCGAATCGCCGCGTCGCAATCCACCGTATCGTCCCATTCCGACGCGGTCGTCAGGCGCACGTCAATCGCCGGATGCGCCAGCTGAAACTGTGCCAGCCGCGGAATCAGCCAGCGGGTGGCGAAGGTGGTGAAGGAGTGCAGCCGGATGACCGTGCGGCCGGCATTGCGCTGCAGCGTGGCGCTCGCCTGGCGAATACCGTCGAGGTGCTGGCTGATTTGCAGAAAATAGGCATTGCCGGGCAGCGTCAGTACCAGCCCGCGCCCCTGACGCTGAAACAGCGCCGTGCCAAAGTACTCTTCCAGCAGACGAATCTGACGACTCACCGCGCCTGGCGTCACCGACAGGCCATCAGCCGCTGCCCGCACGCTGCCGCTACGGGCGACATATTCAAACGCCAGCAAGGCATTCAGCGGTGGCAAATCACGCATCAGTTAACCGTTCAGTTTTTCTCAATGATGGAGCAATTTTAATCGATTGTGGCGAAAAGGCCAGACGCGCATCATTTCTGCACAGCGGCAGCCAGCCCGATAATGCTGACTGCCAGGTTGTCACATTGATTCTGACACTGGAGCACACTGGAATGATTAAAGTCACCAATCCTGCCGACGGCAGCCTCGTCGGCGAAGCACCGTTCATGCGCCACGACGAGGTCGCGGCCGCTATCGATCGCACCTGTGCCGCGTTTCCGGCATGGGCGGCAAAAAGCGCGAAACAGCGCAGCGACCTGCTGCGTGGCTGGTACGATCTGGTACGCGCCGATAAGCACCTGTTTGCTGAACTGATGGTTAGGGAGAACGGCAAATGCCTGAGCGAAGCGCTGGGCGAAATCGAGTACGGTCTCGGCTTTATTGAGTGGTATGCGGAAGAGGCCAAACGCGTCAACGGTGATACCCTGCCGTCGCACGATGCTAACGCCTCCGTGCTGGTGGTAAAAGAACCGGTCGGCCCGACCGCGGCCATCACGCCGTGGAACTTCCCGTTTATGATGATCACCCGCAAAATTGCTACCGCGCTGGCCGCAGGCTGCACCATGATCATCAAACCGGCAGAAGAGACGCCGCTTACCGCGTATAAACTGCTGGAGTATGCACGTCAGGCCGGTATTCCCGCGGGCGTGTTTGAGATGGTGACCGGCGATCCGCAAGCCATCGGCGAAGCTTTTACCAGCGATACGCGCATCCACAAAATCTCCTTCACCGGATCTACCCGCGTCGGCAAACTGCTGGCGCAGCAGTGCGGGGCCACGCTGAAAAAGATGACCATGGAGCTGGGCGGCAACGCGCCGTTTATCGTGTTCGCCGACAGCCCGCTGGAAGAGAGCGTGGCCGGGCTGGTCAGCGCCAAACTGCGTAACTCCGGCCAGGTGTGTATTTCGCCTAACCGCATCTTTGTGCATGACGCGATTTACGATGCCTTTGTGCAGCAACTGGTGAAAACAGTCAGTGAGATCCGTGTCGATCAGGGTATGCAGCAGGAATTTGTGGTTGGCCCGCTGATTAACCGCATGGCGCTCGATAAAGTCACCGCGCTGGTGGATGATGCGGTTGCACAGGGGGCGACGCTGCGCCTCGGCGGCAAGCCACACGCGAAAGGCGGGCTGTTCTATGAACCCACCATCCTGTGCGATCTGGACGCCTCGTTTGCCGTGCACAACACCGAGATTTTCGGACCGGTATTTGCCCTGTACCGTTTCAGTGATGAAGAGCAGGTGATTCGCTGCGCTAACGACACCGAATACGGTCTGGTGGCCTATGCGTGGACGCGGGACGTTGGCCGCGCTTTCCGCCTGTCGAAAAAACTGGAAGCCGGCATGGTGATCCTCAATTCCGGCTCGGTCGGAACGGCGTCAGTGCCGTTTGGCGGTATCAAGCACTCCGGCTACGGCCGCGAGGGCGGCCATTACGGTATTGAAGAGTATGTGCAGGTAAAATATGTGCTGATGGCGGGACAACACCGCTAATCACGCTACTGGCGCGGCGGCGACCCAGCCGGGATGCCGCCGCGCCGCGCGTTAGTATTCCACCTCCGCATCAGGCTGTGCGCCGTTATTGCGGATCAACTGCTGATACCAGAAAAAGCTCTTCTTGCGATAGCGCGCCAGATCGCGCAGATCGTGTTCATCACGGTTAACGTAGATAAAGCCGTAACGTTTGCTGATGCCCTGGTGGGTGCTGACCAGATCGATGGCCGACCACGGACAGTAGCCAAACAGCTCGACGCCATCGGCAATTGCCAGCCGCAGCTGAGTGATGTGCTCACGCAGATAGGCAATGCGATAGTCGTCATACACTTTGTTCCCCGCCTCCAGCGTGTCGAACGCACCGAGACCGTTTTCTGTCACAATCAGCGGCAGGCGATAGCGCGCGTAGATCTCGCGCGCGGTAATGCGGAAACCGACCGGATCGATATACCAGCCAAACTGATTCTGCTGCAGATGCGGATTGTTGCAGCCG
Source organism: Type-C symbiont of Plautia stali (assembly GCF_059730935.1). Lineage (NCBI taxonomy): Bacteria > Pseudomonadati > Pseudomonadota > Gammaproteobacteria > Enterobacterales > Enterobacteriaceae > Type-C symbiont of Plautia stali. The sequence goes on from NZ_AP035923.1 coordinate 3,153,201, forward strand.
ACGTACACCGATTTGTCGATGCCGGCCATCTGCTGGTCGGCCTGCTGCTTGCTGTTCAGCTCACCGCGCGCGACCTCAGGCATGTCAGCACTGACGGTGGCCGATGCATAATAGTTGAAGGCGATAAAGTCCGGCTGGCCGGCGGCGATGGTCGCCATATCCTCTGTCTCAATGTGCGGCAGCCAGCCGCGCTGCTGCAGAAACGCCCACACCACGTTGTTGTAATGGCCGTGCACCGCCAGGTCGAGGTAGAGCCAGTTGCGGATCGCTGAAAAGTTATCGGCGGCCAGCACATCTTCCGGTCTGGCGCTGGCGGCATAGATACAGGAGATGTTCGGTGCCGGGCCAATTTTGGCCTGCGGCAAGCGCTGGTGACAGGCAATCATCGCTTTGGCCTGCGCCAGCATCATATGGTGGTTCTGCTGATACAGCGTTTTCTGCGCATCCACCGTGCCGGCCGGCAGCGTGCCAATCACCTCGCCTTTGAGGATCATCATGTTCTGTTCATTGATGGTCAGCCAGTATTTCACCCGGTCGCCATAGTGCTCGAAACAGGTGATGGCGAAGCGCTCAAAAGCGGCCACGGTACGCCGGTTTGACCAGCCGCCATCCTGCTGCAGCGCCCACGGCAGGTCGAAGTGATAGAGCGTGACCAGCGGCTCAATGCCGTAGCGGCAAATTTCATCAATCAGCTGCTGATAAAACGCAATGCCCGCCGGATTCAGCTCGCCGTCTCCCTGCGGATAGATGCGGCTCCAGGCGATAGAGAATCGATAGGTTTTCAGGCCCAGCTCCGCCAGCAGCGCGATATCTTCCCGGAAGCGATGATAGTGATCGCTGGTGACGGTGAAATCCGTCATCCCCTCAGGAAAATGGCCTTTATCGATCAACGACGGCCCTTTGCCGTCTTCGTTCCAGGCACCCTCGACCTGATACGCCGAGGTTGAAGCGCCCCACAGAAAGCCGTGCGGAAACGCACCGGGGTTAGGATGTTGCATACTGCCTCCTTGTTAGTCTGCAGCCAGCTCGCGCCGCAGCTGGATGATCTCTTCCGCCAGTTCACGGCACAGCATGGCGTTCATCAGATGATCCTGCGCATGCACCATGATCAGATTGACCGGAATTTTGCCGCAGCCTTCGTCGGCACCAATCAATTCGGTCTGGATACGGTGCGCGGCTCTGGCCGCCTCGCTGGCTTCGCTCAGCAACGCATCGGCGCGTGGCCACTCTTTGCGCCGCGCCGCGCGCAGCGCTTCCATTGAGCAGGAGCGCGCTTCTCCCGCCTGAATGATCAGTTCCATGACCGTGCTCTCATCAATTTCCATCATGCCTCCTTAACCGGTTGCGCTGCGGCGGCCTGCTCAAGCTCCTGCTGCAGCAGTTGCCGCTCATAAATTTTGAAAAACGGGTAGTAAATCAGCGTGGCGATGGTTACCAGCACGACAATCAGCACGATGACGCGCCAGTCCCAGCCGGTCGACCAGGCCGCCCCGATCGGTGCCGGCGTGGTCCAGGGGGCCAGCGACACCACGTGGTTAATCAGATGGGTTTTGGTGGCTGTCCAGGCGAGCGTGGCGTTGACTAACGGCGCGCAGATAAACGGAATGAACAGAATCGGATTCATCACCACCGGCGAACCGAAGATGACCGGCTCGTTGATGTTGAACATGCTGGGCACAATGCTCAGCTTGCCAATCGAGCGCAGATGCGCCGAGCGGCTGCGCAGGTAGAGCAGCACCAGCCCCATGGTGGAACCGGAGCCGCCAATAACGATGAAAAACTGCCAGAACGGCTCGATAAACACGTGCGTGATCGGCTCACCGGCGTTAAGCGCCTGCTGGTTGAGACCGAGGTTAGTCAGCCAGAACGCCTGCAGAATGCCGCCGACAATCACCGCACCGTGAATGCCGGCGAACCACAGCATGTGGCACAGCAGCACCGCCACCAGCACCGCCGGTAACGAATCCGAGGCGGAGATAATCGGTGCGAATAGCGCCATGATCGCCTGCGGCAGCAGCAGGCCAAACTGCGCCTGCACCCACAGGCTGAGCGGAAACAGCGTGATGAAGATGGCGATGATCGGGATCAGCAGATCGAACGACTGACGAATTTTGGGCGGCACCTGCTCCGGCAGCTTAAAGCCGATGTTGTGCTTTTGCAGGAAGTGCATCAGCTCAGTGGCGAACAGCGCCACCAGAATCGCGGTGAAAATGCCCTCGCCGCCGAGTGAGCCAACCGGCAGCGTGCCGTTGCTCTGGGGCGCGGCCACCACCAGAAACGCCATCAGCGCCAGGCTGGCCGCCATAAAGCCGTTCATTTTGTAGCTGTTCGCCAGGTTATAGGCGATGGCGCTGGCGATATATAGCGCCATGATGCCCATGGTCATGTTATACGGCATCATGATTTGCGCTTCATGCGCGCGCACCATACCGAGCCACCACTGGGCAAACGCCCATGAGCTGTCAGCTGAGAACGGCGGATGGGCAAACAGCAGCATAAACGAGCCCACAATCAGAAACGGCATCGAGGCGATAAATCCATCGCGGATGGCAATCACATGGCGCTGGCTGGAGAGGCGTCCGGCCAGCGGGCTGATGCGGTTTTCAATCACACCAAATAACGATTCGCTTATGCTGCTCATCGGCGAGCTCCTTGCATCAGGCAACAACAGAATAAGCCTGTGCATTGGCGCACAAGCGTAAACAATTATTTTATTTTCGGAACAATCGTCAGGCGTGAATCAGCTTTAGCGAATCATCTAATATTTTCGCGCCATTCATCATGCCGTAATCCATGCTATTAATCACAGTGATAGGCTTATTTAGCTGCTGCGCCAGCGGCTGAAAGTCCGCCAGTTTGTATTTAATCTGCGGCCCGAGCAGGCAACAGTCAAAGTTCGCGATCTGATCGTTAAACTCTTCAATGCCAACGGCTTTTATCTCAACCTCGACGCCCTTCTCTTTGGCGGCCTTCTCCATTTTCTGCACCACCATGCTGGTGGACATCCCGGCGGCGCAGCAGAGTAGAATCTTTGGCATCATTCAATCCTCAGTGTGGGGTTTAATTAACGAATACCCGTGCTAAAGATTTTCTGCAACCGGTTTCAGATTTGCGTTACGGATCTGTGAGAAATATCAAAAAGCGCGCTGCAAATTTAATCGGGATGCAATAATAAACGGAAGAGATTATGTGAAAGTCGGGGAACAGTGGCGCGGCCAGACACAGCGCGCCACCGGGGGCAGAACGTCAGGAGATGGCGGAATCTTTTTGCTTGTCGGCTTCGAAGTGTGCCTTGAACTGCTCGTAGATGGAGATCATATTGGAAGCATCGCCGTGCAGCGGGCTCAGTTTACCGGCGCGCACCAGTTCGATGACCAGTTGCAGGGCGGCCTGTTTTGGGCTGCTGGCCGGATGGGCAATTTCATGAGACATCAGATATCACTCCTTATTGTTGTCAGTGCCGCACAGTTTAGCCCAGATTGTGCTGCTAATGGGCGCGGCGCTGGTTATCATCATCCTGTTCGGACAAAAAAGCCGCTCAGGCTGTTCATTGACGCCTGAGGCGTTTAGCTATACTGGATCAAAAAAAGGAACACACAGCCACGCATTCCGTACCACGGGAATGGTGCAGAAGGAGTCGGTTATGTTGATTGGTTTTGTCTTGTTAGTGAGTGCCTGCGGCCACGATGCCTGTGATGCCCTGCCGGTGTCGGAGCGGATTTACCCCACGAAAGTGGCCTGCGAACAGATGGCCGATCGCATCCATAAAGTCCGGCCGAACGTGGTGCTGCTTTGTGGGGAAGTGCACCGTTAATTCGGTGCCAGTGCGTCATCAATTGCATAAAAAACAGCCAGACGGCATTGCAACCTGGGCCCGCAGCGTTCAAAATATAAGCTGCTTTACACTATTACAGTTGTGAATCCCATGAAAAAAACTCGCCCCCGTCGTCCCAACGGACGCTGGGTTTATTACATTTTGTATGACGGCATTCTCTGGCCCTGTCCGGTGCGCTGGGAGTGGGAGAGCGGCTTCGGCGGCTGGCTGCCGTTTTACTATTCGCCCACCTTTGAATTTGTCGCGGGCGATCCGCGCAAGGCCTACCGCATTGCGCGCAGCAGCGTGCGCAATCTGCGCCAGCATGAGCATGACGGCGAATATGCCTGAGGCGTCAGAACTGCCACGGCAGCCACGAGGCCGTCAGCAGGTAGTGCACCAGTTCCAGCACCAGAATAATCATCACCAGCACCCCGAGCTTGTGGCGGCATACCCAATCCTTTAGCCCCATATCATCGCCGCCCAGCGAATCAGCATCAGCGCGCCGCAGATGCACAGCAACACCACAATCATCTTCCAGTGTTTTGTCGCAGCCAGTTTTTTTGCCACGTTTCCTCCAGACAGCAGAAAGCAACGATGCGCCCGCAGGCGCATCGCATAGTCTACCGCTGGTCACCCGTGAGGGCGATTAATTATTCAGCGTATAGTCGAGGGTGATTTCGGCATTCAGCACCTGAGACACCGGGCAGCCTGCTTTGGCTTTCTGAATGATTTCATCAAATTTGGCATCATCGATGCCCGGCAGCGCAATGGTGCTGTTGAGGGCAATTTTGGTGATGGCGAAGCCGTCGCCCTTTTTGTCCAGTGAAACATCGGCGGTGGTGTCGATGCTTTTCGGTGGATGACCGGCCTGGCCCAGCATCAACGACAGCGCCATGGAGAAGCAGGCGGCGTGTGCCGCGCCAATCAGCTCTTCCGGATTGGTGCCCTTCTCGCCTTCAAAACGGGTATTAAAACCGTATGGCTGGTTGCTGAGCACGCCGCTTTCAGTGCTAACCGTACCTTTGCCTTTGATGTCGCCTTCCCAATGGGCCAATCCTTTCTTATGAATGGTCATGTCATTCCTCCTGTTAGTCAGACAGCTATTCAGTATAGACAAGAGCCGGCGCTTTGCCTGGCTTAGCGCACCGCGTGCGGGCGCGCCGGGCTGAGTCCGGCTTCGCTCAGCAGCGCATTCGCCTGCACCAGCGAATCCTGCGTGATGTCCGCAATGGTTTTCGCGCCGGTCAGCGTCATCGCCACCCTCATCTCTTTCTCAACCAGACTTAGCAGATTCTCCACGCCGCGCTGGCCGTGCGTCGCCAGCGCATAGATAAACGCGCGTCCCAGCAGCACGCTGTCAGCCCCCAGCGCAATCATGCGCACCACATCCAGCCCGTTACGAATGCCGCTGTCGGCCAGAATGGTGATGTCGCCCTTAACCGCGTCGGCGATGGCCGGCAGCGCGCGCGCCGACGACAGCACGCCATCCAGCTGACGTCCGCCGTGGTTGGAGACTACGATGCCATCGGCGCCAAACCGCACCGCATCGCGCGCATCTTCCGGGTCGAGAATGCCTTTGATCACCATCGGCCCTTCCCAGAATTCGCGAATCCACTCCAGATCCTGCCACGAGATCGACGGATCGAAATTGTTCGCCAGCCAGCCGATATAATCTTCCAGCCCGGTAGGGTTACCGAGATACGTGGAGATATTGCCGAGATCGTGCGGACGCCCGTGCAGCCCGACGTCCCACGCCCACTGCGGATGGGTGACCGCCTGCCAGTAACGGCGCAGCGCGGCATGCGGGCCGCTCATGCCGGAGTGCGCATCGCGGTAGCGCGCGCCCGGCGTCGGCATATCGACGGTGAACACCAGCGTCGAGCAGCCTGCCGCTTTGGCCCGCTCCAGCGCGTTGCGCATAAAGCCGCGATCGCGCAGCACATACAGCTGAAACCACATCGGACGGTTAATCGCCGGTGCCACCTCTTCTATCGGGCACAGCGACACCGTCGACAGGGTAAATGGAATACCGCGATTCGCTGCTGCGCGCGCCGCCTGCACTTCACCGCGTCGCGCGTACATGCCGCACAGGCCGACCGGCGCCAGCGCCACCGGCATCGACAGCGTTTCATTGAACAGCCGCGTTTCCAGGCTCAGCTCAGCCATGTTTTTCAGCACGCGCTGACGCAGCGCCACGTCAGAGAGATCGGCCACGTTGCGCTTCAGGGTATGTTCTGCGTAGGCCCCGCCGTCCAGATAGTGAAACAGGAATGGCGGCAGGATACGTTGCGCCGCGGCGCGATAGTCACTGGCAGCAGAAATAATCATCAGTTGTCTTCCTTACGGGTAACCTGCGTGGCGCCCGGTAGCCGCGTGATGCGGGCCTGGCGCGCTTCGTCTTCATGCAGCGTTTTCATGGTGGTGTGAACAAAGCCGAGGTGATCCATCGCCGCCTGGCGCGCCGCGTCGGCGTCGCCCGCCATCACCGCATCGAACATCGCCTGATGCTGGGCGTTGAGCTGGTTGAAAATCACCGGCTGGGTGTACATACGCTGGCGGCTGTGCAGCACGGAGGATTGCAACAGATCGAAAAATCCGCGCATGGTCTGCAGCAGCACCAGATTATGCGAGGCTTCGGCAATGGCGAGGTGGAAGCGCAGATCCGCCTGCGCGGCCAGTTCGGGATCGTCGCAGTCGTTCATTTGTATCAGCGCGTCAAAGGCATAGCGCAGCCGCTCTTTATCCGCCTCGGTGGCGCGCTGCGCGGCGTGCCAGGCGGTGCTGGCCTCAATCGCGTGGCGCGCCTCAAGAATATCCCAGCGGTAGTCAGGATCGGCGGCCAGCAACTGACGAATCGGCTCGACGATGCGCTGTTCTGACCACGGCTCCTGCGGCTCGCACAGCCAGGTACCGCCGCCGCGTTTACTGATCAGCACGCCACTGCTGATCAGCTGCTGGATGGCCTCACGCACCGACGAGCGCGACACGCCGAAGCGGGCGGCCAGCGCACGCTCCGAAGGTAAACGCATGCCGGGTTTCAGCTGATGCTCTTCAATCCAGGCGCCAAGACGCGCGCGCAGCGTATCCGCCAGCCGCGGTGTGGGTTCAGTCATGGAATCATCCAGGTAAAGACATACGCCTGCAGCGTGGTGATCACGCCGACCATACAGGTAAAAATCAGGCTGTGTTTAACGGTAAACCGGAACAGATCGGACTCGCGCCCCACCAGCCCCACGGCGGCGCAGGCGATGGCGATCGACTGCGGCGAAATCATTTTACCGGTGACGCCACCGGTGGTATTGGCGGCCACCAGCAGCACATCCGACACTCCAATCTGCTGTGCGGTGGTCGCCTGCAGCGCGGCGAACAGCGCGTTGGAAGAGGTATCGGAGCCGGTCAGAAAGACGCCCAGCCAGCCGAGGAACGGCGAGAAGAAGGTGAAGGCCTGGCCGGTGTGCGCCAGCGCCAGGGCCAGCGTGGCCGACAGCCCGGAGTAGTTTGAGATGAACGCAAAGGCCAGCACCATGCCGATGGAATAGATCGGCAGCGCCAGTTCCTTCAGGGTTTCGCCAAAGGTGCGCAGCGCCGCCGCCGGCTTCATACGCAGGAAAATCACCGAAATCACCGCCGCCAGCAGAATCGCAGTGCCGGTGGCGGAGACCACGTCAAATTTGAACAGCGCCGCATACGGCGTTGCTGCGCTCACTACCGGCGGCATGCGTGCCACCAGCTCGTGCAGCAGCGGCACTGGCACGCTAAACACCCAGTCATACAGCGCGCCGCCTTTAGCGAACAGCGCTTTAAACGGCGGAATACTCCACAGCGTTACGGTCGCGGTAAGGAACAGGAACGGCATCCAGGCACGCACAATCTGCCCCAGCGTGTAGCGTTGCGTCCCTGAGGGCGCAGCCTCTGGCGCGGGCTCTTTAAAGCGGAAGATGCGCACCGGCTGCCAGCGGCGCAGAAACAGCGTCAGGCAGATCAGCGAAGCCAGCGACGAAATGATGTCCGGCAGCTCCGGGCCAAGGAAGTTAGAGCTGAGGTACTGGGCGATGGCAAACGAGCCGCCGGCCACCATCACCGCCGGCCAGGTCTCTTTGATGCCGCGCCAGCCATCCATGATCGCCATGATCCAGAACAGCACGATGAGGGTGAGAAACGGCAGCTGGCGTCCCGCCATCTGGCCAATCTGGAAGCTGTCCAGCCCGGTGACCTGACCGGCGACGATGATCGGAATCCCCATCGCGCCGAATGCCACCGGCGCGGTATTGACGATCAGGCACAGGCCGGCGGCATAGAGCGGATTAAAGCCCAGCCCGACCAGCAGTGCGGCGGTGATCGCCACCGGTGCCCCAAAGCCTGCCGCGCCCTCTAAAAACGCGCCAAACGAGAAGCCGACGATCAGCATCTGCAAACGCTGGTCTGGCGTGATGGAGAGAATCGAGGCGCGAATGATATCGAACTGGCCGGTTTTCACCGAGATCTTGTAGACAAATACCGCCGCCACGATGATCCAGGCAATCGGCCACAGGCCGTATAAAAAACCATACGCCACCGACGCCAGCGCCTGGGGCACCGGCATGCCGTACAGCAACAGCGCCACCAGCAGCGCCAGCACCACGGTGATCGTACCGGCCTGATAGCCCTTCAGCTTGAGCTTAATCAGCGCGAAGAAGAAAAAAACAATCGGGATCACCGCCACCAGGCTGGATAGCCACAAATTGTTGAGCGGATCGTAGTTTTGTTGCCACACCTGCATGCCGTTTCTCCAGAGGTCACCAGAGGAATGCGGCGCATCGGCAAAAGCAGGCGTGCGCCGCAGATTGTTGCCCGGTTCCGCACCACAATTGGTAGGACCACATTGCGGCTGACGGGCTTTCTGGCTCCAGATAGTTAATGCATTGTTAACCCAAAGCAACGCGGCAGGCGTGATTTTTCGTGTTATGTGACCATGTGGCTACATTTTTATAACGTTGGTAGGACCAATCAGCGTGCTGCAGAACCAAAGGCGCGTGCATAGCTGCGCGGGTGAAAGCGCAGATTGAGCCCGATCAGCCCCAGCGTCACGACGCCCTGCATCAGCCAGACGCTGGCAAAGCTGTGGGTGAGCACCTGCAGCTGACCGGCAATAAATGGCATGCAGCCGGCGATGATGAATCCTGCGCCCTGCATGAAGGCCACCAGCCGCGCGCCTGCCTGCGGCTGCGGCAGATGATCGAGCGCCAGCACCATCGCCAGCGGGAACGCGGCACCGAGGCCGAAGCCGGCGATGGCGGCCCACAGCCACGGCGCCAGCAGTGGCGCAAAAAGAAACCCACTCATCCCGGCCAGCTGGCACAGCAGACTGACAATCAGCTGCGGACGGCGATCGGCACCGCGCGCCAGCAGCGGCATCAGCAGCGCGCCGGCAACCTGGCTCAGAATCATCACGCCCAGCAGCGAGCCGCCGGCCTGCGCCGACCAGCCCAGCCGGTGATACGCATCCGGCAGCCAGGCCACGCAGGTGGCATAGCCGCCGTTGACCAGGCCAAAGCTCAGCGCCAGCGACCAGGCGCGCGGCTTACGCCACAGCGGCGGCAGCGTTACCTGCGCGGCATCCGGCGCGGCAGGCACGCGCACCAGTAGCCACAGCAGGATAGCCAGCAGCACCGGCAGCGCCCAGCCGCTGAGCGCCAGCGGTACGCCAAGCTGCGCGCTGAGCCACGGCGACAGCGCCGCGCCCAGTCCGCCGCCGCCCATCAGCGCGCCCGCCCACAGCCCGGTGACCGCCGCGCTGCGCCGGCTAAAACGCTGTCGAATCAGTCCCGGCATCGCCATCTGCACCACGCCGACGCCGATGCCGGCAAACAACGCGCTGAGCACCAGCCCGCTGCCGCTGTCGATTACGCCGCGCGCCGCCAGCGCCAGCAGCAGCAGCGTCAGCCCAGCCAGCAGTAAGGGCTTTAAGGCCACACGCTGCATCAGCCTGGCGCTGAACAGCGCCACCGCGCCCATCATCACCATCGGCACCGCCGGCAGCAGCGAGGCGGCCAGCCCTGACAGATGCAGGCTGTGGCGCAGCTGGCCCAGCAGTGGACTGACCGAGGTCAGCAGCGGGCGCATGTTCAGCCCGGCCAGCACCAGCGCAGCCAGCGTTAACGTATTGGCATGTCGGTTCATAACCCATCCTGCAGTGAAAAGGTTGTCAGCATCGCAGCAGACAGTACTATTTGGAAATGAAATAACACCATGATGGGCAGTGGATAAATGAATCGTCAGCCAATGTTTACGCCGCAGCAGCTATTAAGCTTTGTGGCGGTGTGCGAGACCGCCAGCTTTACCCGCGCCGCCGAGCGTGTGCACCTGTCACAGTCGACGGTCAGTCAGCAGGTGCGGCGACTGGAAGAGATGGTGGGTAAAGCGCTGTTACAGCGCACCTCACATCAGGTGGCGCTGACCGAAGAGGGAGAAAAATTGCTCGGCTACGCGCGGCGCATTATCGCCCTCAACGGTGAAGCGCACGATGTGCTGAGCGATAAGTGGCGCGACGGCATTGTGCGCATTGGCGTGCCGGAGGATTTTGCCGCCCCGACCGCCAGCCTGCTGGCCGGATTCAGCCGACAGCATCCGCAGCTGCGTCTTGACGTGATGAGCGGCATGTACGTCGATTTGCACCGCGCATGGCAGCGCGAAGAGCTGGATCTGATGCTGATCAAGCAGCCGGGCGGCGATCGCCCGCTGGCCGGCCGGCCCGAGCCACTGCTGTGGCTGGACAGTGCCGAACACCCCTGCTTTGACCAGACGCCGCTGCCGCTGGTGGTGTTTCCGCAGCAGGGGCTGTATCGCGAAGAGATGTGTCAGACGCTGGATGCGCTCGGCCGCAGCTGGCGCATCAGCTACAGCAGCGCCAGCCTGGTGGCCCTCGCCAGCGCCAGCGCCGCCGGTCTCGGCCTGACGCTGCTGCCCGCCAGCTGCCGCCTGCCCGGTCACCGCGTGCTGGGCAGCGCTGAGGGTTTACCAGTGATCAGCCATTTTGAGCTGGCGCTGTTCTGCCGTAAGCCGCAGGATGCGCTGCAACAGGCGCTGGCCGCTGCGCTGGTGCAATTCTGCCAGCTACAGTGGCAGTGATTTTTCCACTGCCAGGCAGTGGGAAATATCGCAGCGCGGCGGCGTCGGTTTTGCCAGATTAGGTTTTTTCCTTTTGCCTGGAGTTTCCGATGCCTCTGACCGCTTCCAGCCGACGTGATTTCCTCAGCCACGGCGTGCGCCTTACTGCCGCAGGCAGCCTGATGATGGCTGGCATGAGCAGCGCCGCCCGCCCCGACACACCGCCGGTCTCGTCCACACCGCCGCCTGCCGTGGCGCACTATCAGCTGCTGAATGTGCGCCTCGAAGAGGGATTTGAGCGCGACGGCGCGGAGATAGTCGCCACCCGCACCGCGCTGTACGACATCACCATTAAAGAAGGCAAGTTCAGCGCCATTAGCGCCGCCGGCCAGGCGTGCCAGCCTGCCCTGCCGCAGTGGGATGCCGGCGGTGCGCTGCTGTTACCGCGCACGCGGGACATGCACATCCATCTGGATAAAACCTTCTACGGCGGACCATGGCAGGCACCGCGCCCGCGGCAGGGCAAGACCATCATGGATATGATTGCGCGCGAGCAGGTGCTGATTCCCCAGCTGCTACCAACCTCGCAGGCGCGCGCCGAAGCGCTGATTGGCCTGCTGCACAGTAAAGGCAGCACCGAAGCGCGCAGCCACTGCAACATCGATCCGGTCAGTGGCCTGAAAAGTCTCGAACATCTGCAGCTGGCGCTGGCCAACCATCCGGCGTTTCGCTGTGAGATCGTCGCCTTTCCGCAGCATGGTTTGCTGCATTCGCAGGTCGATGGTCTGATGCGTGAGGCGATGCAGCTCGGCGTGCAGTATGTCGGTGGGCTGGATCCCACCAACGTGGATGGTGCCATGCAGGCTTCACTTGATGCGATGTTCCGCATCGCGCTGGATTACGATCGCGGCGTGGATATTCACCTGCATGAGACCAGCGCCGCCGGCGTGGCAGCCATTCAGTACATGATCGCCACTATCGCCCGTAACCCGCAGCTGAAAGGCAAAGTGACGCTGAGTCACGGTTTCGCGCTCGCCACGCTGGAAGGTAAGGCGCTGGATGAAATTATCGCCGGCATGGCCGAACAGCAGATGAGCGTGGCGTCAACGATTCCGATTGGCAAGCTGACGATGCCATTGCCGCAGTTGCAGGCAGCGGGCGTGACGGTGATGACCGGCACCGACAGCGTGATCGATCACTGGTCGCCGTTCGGTACCGGCAGCATGCTGGAGAAAGCCAATCTGTATGCCCAGCTGTATCGCGGTTCGGATGAGTTTGGCCTGAGCCGCGCGCTGCATATCGCCACCGGCGGCATTCTGCCGCTCGCCAATAGCGGTGAGCGCCAGTGGCCGCAGCTGCAGGATGAAGCCAGTATGATGCTGGTCGACGCCAGCTGCTCGGCGGAAGCCGTGGCGCGCATTGCGCCGGTGCGCGCTACGTTCCAGCGCGGCACGCCGGTATTCAGCGCCTGAAGGCGCATCGCAGCCAGCACCAGCACGCCAGACCCGGCCAGAAAAAAGCCTCCCGCAGGAGGCTTTGGAAGGTGACACCGGCGCGGCAAGCCCGATGATAATGCTGGATTTAAGACAACATCTGAATCGCCAGCGCATACAGGCGCTGGTGCTCATCGTCATTAACAGGCTCTTCTTCCGCATAACAGGCAATCATGGAGCTGACTTTATCGGAGGATAACGTCTCTCCATGCAGATGCAGCGTTAGCACGGCGCGGCCGACGATTTTCAGAACGTCTTCGTTTTGTCCCTGGACATAGTGACTCAATGAGGTGACCTCTGAAGTAATTATTAATTGCCAAATGGCGCGCTAAATATAAAGCAAAGCGGTTAGGATTTTTACTCAGATTTTCCGCGTAACAGGTAACATATAAGCGAAATCTTACTGAAAATAGCCGTAACATGCGGCGATATTGCCGCTTACCTGCCGCTAATATCATTTTTTCCCTCGAAAAAGCGTTTTTACCGTTCGTGCTGCCTCGTGTGAAATTCGGAACATTCATTAAAACTTTGCGATAGTTGCACCTCATCATTGACCTGACAAAGCGCAACGGCTGACTAATTTCGCCGCGTGATTATTGCCGCAATTGCCGTTGCCGATAGCCCGCCTTTCTGCCAGACTGGCCGCCGCTATTCCTGCTACTACCTGAGATGCTCCTGTGACTGCTTTTTCTACCCTGACGCAACTGCCTGCCAGCCAGCTCGACAACCTGCGCGAGATGGGCTTCAACGCCATGACGCCGATTCAGGCCGCTTCCCTGCCAGCCATCCTTAGCGGACGCGATGTGCGGGCGCAGGCGCAAACCGGCAGCGGCAAAACCGCCGCCTTCGGTATTGGCGTGCTGAACCGCATCGACAGCGGGCGTTTTCATACCCAGGCGCTGGTGCTGTGCCCGACGCGTGAACTGGCCGACCAGGTCAGCAACGTGCTGCGTCAGCTGGCGCGCTTCACCCGCAATATCAAGATCCTGACGCTGTGCGGCGGCCAGCCAATGAGCGCGCAGCGCGACTCGCTGGTGCACGCGCCACATATTGTGGTCGGCACGCCGGGGCGCATCCTCGATCACCTCAAGCGTGACAATCTCGATTTAAGTCAGTTGCAGAGCCTGGTACTGGACGAAGCCGATCGCATGCTGGAGATGGGTTTCCGCGACGACATGGAAGCCATCATTGGCTTTACGCCGGATTCGCGTCAGACGCTGCTGTTCTCGGCCACCTGGCCCGATACCATTGCCAGCCTGAGTCAGCGCTTTCAGCGCGATGCGCTGGCAGTAGCGACCGAAGCGCAGTCGGAACTGCCGGCGATTGAGCAGCAGTTTATTGAAGCCAGCGCCAGCGAGCGTATCAACCTGCTCAGCGCCCTGCTCAGCCAGCAGCAACCGGCTTCCTGCGTGGTGTTTTGTAACACCAAACGGGAATGCGATGAGATTGCAGCCGCGCTCAACGATCGCCAGATCAGCGCGCTGGCGCTGCACGGCGATCTGGAACAGCGCGATCGCGAACGCGTGCTGATTCGCTTTGCCAACGGCAGCATCCGCGTGCTGATCGCCACCGACGTCGCCGCGCGCGGCCTCGACATTAAATCGCTGGCACTGGTGGTTAACTTCCAGCTGGCGTGGGATCCGGAAGTGCACATTCACCGCATTGGCCGTACCGGCCGCGCCGGCGAACAGGGGCTGGCGGTCAGCTTTGTGGCGGCCGACGAAATGGTGCGCGCTCATGCGCTGGAAGATTACCTGCAGCAGAAGCTCAACTGGCAGCCGGCCAGCACGCTGAAAGGCAAAGGCGCACAGCCGCTGCCGGCGGCGATGATGACGCTGTGCATTGACGGTGGGCGTAAAGCCAAGATGCGTCCCGGCGATATTCTGGGCGCCCTGACCGGTGAAGCCGGTTTCAGCGGCGATCAGATCGGTAAAATCGATCTCACCCCGACCCATGCGTATGTCGCCATCGACGCCACACAGGCGAAGAAAGCGCTGATCAAGCTGAAAGAGGGCAAGATCAAAGGCAAAAGTGTGCGCGCGATTCTGCTGAAGTAACTGTCGTGAGCGTGAGGGCGATCGCCCTTACGCTAAATTTTCATCGCCCTTCCCTTCATTTTTTTTCTCCGCTGCCGATAAGTTAATCATGGCGCTATTGCCCTGCCCTTTACTCCGCCCAGATTCTGCCCCGAGGCCACAATGGATAATTTTCAGAAAGAGATCGATGAACGCGCCAACCTTGCGCTTTCTAACAAATTCGAACTGCTGCTGTTCCGGCTGGGTTCCGATCGGCTGAAAGGCAAGTCTGAGCTGTACGGCATCAACGTATTTAAACTGCGTGAAATTGTGCCGATGCCGACCATTACCCGCGCCGCCGGCATGAATTCACCGCTGCTCGGCATGGCCAGCATTCGCGGCCAGTTTATTCCGGTAATCGACCTGCCGGCAGTAACCGGCTGCAAACCGGAAACCGGCCTCAACCTGCTGCTGGTGACCGAATACGCGCGCAGCACCCAGGCATTTGCGGTGGAATCGGTGGAGAACATTGTGCGTCTCGACTGGAATCAGGTGCACACGGCGGAAGCGGGCATCGGCAGCCGTAACATCACCAGCATCGCCTGTCTGGACACCGACGGTCAGAGCAACAATCTGGCGCTGGTGCTCGACGTCGAGCAGATTCTGTATGACATCATTCCGTCGGTGCGTGGCGTTGAGCCGAGCGAAGAGACGGCGAAGAATTTCAACCTTAAACCCGGCCAGGTAGCGATTGTTGCTGAAGACTCCAAAGTGGCGCGTCAGCTGCTGGAACAGGGGCTGAAAAGCATGGGCATTCCGGCCATCATGCACAATACCGGGCTTGAAGCGTGGATTAAAATCAGCGAGATGCAGAAAGAAGCGCAGGCTAACGGCGAGTCGATTCACGACAAAATCGCGCTGGTGCTGACCGACCTCGAAATGCCGGAGATGGACGGCTTTACCCTGACGCGCAACATCAAGCGCGACGACGCACTGCGGCAGATTCCGGTGGTGATTCACTCTTCGCTCTCAGGTAGCGCCAACGAAGATCACGTGCGCAAAGTGGGCGCTGACGGTTACGTCGCAAAGTTTGAAATCAACGAGCTTTCCAGCGTGATTTATCGCGTGCTGGAGAAGAAGCGCTAAGCGCTTGCCCCGATTATCCCCTCAGGCGCGATGTTCGCGCCTTTTTTGTGCCCGCTCGCCTGTCATCCGCTGCATTAGCGTAACGGCGTATTTATCCTGTCTTACTGATCTATTAATCGTCTTAGGTCACCATGAATGGTGACCCTACAGGGTCTCTGCGTGTTTTTTGCAGGGGTGCAATTTATTGCGCGTTCCGCCACGGTGCGGGAATTGAAATGCGCGGTGAATCGCGCCGCTACGGTTTGTGCGACGGGATAATGCAGATATCCCATCCGCAATGAATCATGATGGCGCGACTTATCTTGCAGATATTCCTTTCATGTGATGCCGCTGATAACCGCATGGGTGACCGATATTCCTTCCATGTGATGCCGCTGATAACCGCACGGGGGGTAGCGGCGCAATTTATTGCGCATTCCGCCACGGTGCGGGAAATGAAATGCGCGATGAATCGCGCCGCTACGGTTTGTGCGACGGGATAATGCAGATATCGCATTCGCAATGAATCATGATGGCGCGATTTCTCGCGCAGATATCCCTTTCATGTGATGCCGCTGATAACCGCACGAGTGGTAGCGGCGCAATTTATTGCGCATTCCGCCGCGGTGCGGGGATTGAAATGTGCGATGAATCGCGCCGCTACGGTTTGTGCGACAGGATAATGCAGATATTCCTTCCATGTGATGCCGCTGATAACCGCACGGGTGGTAGCGGCGCAATTTATTGCGCATTCCGCCGCGGTGCGGGAAATGAAATGCGCGATGAATCGCGCCGCTACGGTTTGTGCGACGGGATAATGCAGATATCGCATCCGCCTCTGCGCGTTTTTGTAGGGTGCGCAATTTTGCGCACCGGCACAGGCCGTGACGCCACCTAATTACGACCAGTGATTAATCAACCTTAAGCCCTGTTAACCGTTTTGTGACAAATCCCTAAAAAATTAAAGTTAAAACATTAGCAACCGATAACTTTAGCGCCTGCGCTGGTGGCGCCAGACCCGTCTCGTCGCAACGGCAAAAAATCTTTCCTTTACACATCATCGACATATTGCAGGCCCATCGTCTGCGTTTCCGTTTTAACACAACAGCATTCTGGCATTGCGGGGAGATCCAATGTTGAGCTTAAAGAATATGAAGGTCGGCGTCCGCCTGGGCATCGCCTTTGGTTTAGTGGTGGCACTACTGGTGGTGATTGGTATTACCTCAATCATGAAGATCAACAACATCAAGAGCGGCATTACCTCGATTGTGGAAGATCGCTATGTAAAAGTGCGGCTCGGCTTTGACGTGCGCGATGGCGTCAACGATCAGATCAAATACCTGCGTGGCATCGTCATCGATACCACCCGACCGCAGTTCAACGTGCAGCGCTTTCAGCAACTGGCAGACGCCACCGCCCGTACCAACGCGGCGATGAAGAAGATCGAAGCGATTCAGATTACCGCCGTGGGCAAAAAGAAAATTGCCAGCCTGCTGGCTGCCAGTCAGCAGTTTGAACAAGAGAAAAATGAGGTGCTGGATCTGGTGCGGGCCGGTAAAGCCGATGACGCCAGCTACTACGTGCTGAAAAAAATTACCGCCGTGCAGAATGCCTACCTCGACCTGGCGGTGGCGTTTGCTGATTCCCAGTCCTCGCAGCTTCAGCAGGAAGGCGCCGGCATTATTGATGATGGCACCACGGCGATTGAAGTCACGCTGGTGTTCTCCGCGCTCGCCATTCTCGCTGCCGTGGTGATGGGCTGGCTGCTGACCCGCTCGATTGTGCATCCGCTGAATGAAGCGGTGACCATCGCCAGCAAAGTCGCTGCCGGCGATCTCAGCTCGCGCATTGAAATACGCAGCAAAGATGAAACCGGCGCGCTGATGCAGGCTCTGCAGGCGATGAACGATAACCTGCTGACCATTGTTTCCGACGTACGCGCCGGATCCGACACCATCGCTGTGGCGTCCAGCCAGATCTCCAGCGGCAACATCGATCTCTCTTCGCGCACTGAACAGCAGGCCAGCTCGCTGGAAGAGACGGCGTCCGCGATGGAGCAGATGACCGCTACCGTGAAGCACAACGCCGACAATGCGCGCGAAGCCAACTCGCTGGTGGCGAAAACCTCCGGCGTCGCCAAAGAAGGCGGTGAAGTGATGGAGCAGGTGATTGTGAAGATGGAGGCGATTGCCCTCTCCTCGAAGAAGATTGTCGACATCATCAGCGTGATTGACTCTATCGCCTTCCAGACCAACATCCTGTCGCTCAACGCGGCGGTCGAAGCGGCGCGCGCCGGTGAACAGGGTCGCGGATTTGCCGTCGTCGCCACTGAAGTGCGTAACCTGGCGCAGCGTTCTGCCTCCGCGGCGAAAGAGATCAAAGTGCTGATTGAAGACTCAGTGGCGAAGGTGGATGAAGGCAGCCGTCTGGTGACGCACGCTGGTTCAACCATTGGTGAAGTGGTCAATAGCGTAAGCAGCGTGGCGGAGATCATGAGCGAAATCACCATCGCCAGCAGTGAACAGAGCAGCGGCATCAGTGAAATCAATCAGGCCATTACGCAGATGGAAGCGGTGACGCAGCAGAACGCCGCGCTGGTACAGGAAGCGTCCGCTGCGTCTCAGGCGCTGCAGGAGCAGGCCGATCGTCTGGCGCAGTCGATGAGCGTGTTTAAAACCGCTGCGGTTTAAAACAGACAGCCCCGTTCTGCATGCGTCAGACGGGGCCGTTCAGTGTCGCTGGCATTGTCATGGCGGTGCGCATCGGGTCCGGCGCACCGCGTCCTGCTGTTAATTCATCAGCGAATAAGCGATGGATGAAATCGCCAGAATCCCCACCAGCACCACAAACAGGTTGCTGATTTTGCCGCTGTACCGGCGCATCGCCGGGACTTTATGAATAGCGTACATCGGCATCAGGAACAGAATCATCGCAATCACCGGCCCGCCCAGCGTCTCAATCATGCCGAGAATGCTCGGGTTCAGTGTGGCAACCAGCCAGGTGGTCAGCAGCATAAACAGCGTGGTCAGGCGATTCATTTTCTGCGGTGTGATGGTTTTGCCGCGGCTGCGCAGCGACTTCGCCACCATGCCGTTAAAGCCTTCACGCGCGCCCAGATAGTGGCCGAGGAACGATTTGGTGATCGCCACGATGGCGACAATCGGCCCCATCCAGGCAATCATCGGCACGTTAAAGTGGTTCGCCAGATAAGAGAGAATGGTGATGTTCTGCGCCTTTGCTGCCTGTAAATCGGCGGGCGACAGGCTCAGCACGCAGCTGAACACAAAGAACATCACGGTCACTACCATCATCAGATGGGCGCTGGCGAGAATGCGTGAACACTTTTTCTCCGCGCCGGCACCGTACTCGGCGCGTTTCGCCACGGCAAAAGACGAGATAATCGGCGAATGGTTGAAGGAGAACACCATCACCGGAATCGCCAGCCACAGCGTCATCCAGATACTGCTGTCGCTGCCGCTTTGTGCAAACGATAAGGTCTCCAGCGCCGCTCCGTGCCAGTGCGGCACCAGATATGCAGCCAGCAACATCAGCACTGCCACAAACGGAAACACCAGCACGCTCATCGCTTTGACAATCATCTGCTCGCCGAAGCGCACCACCGTCATCATGCCAGCGATCAAAATCAGCGACAGCAGCGCACGCGGCGGCGATACCAGCCCGAGCTGGTGCACAATAAAGCTGTCCACGGTATTGGTGATCGCCACGCTGTACATCAGCAGGATCGGGTAGATGGCAAAGAAGTAGAGCAGCGTGATGATCTTACCGGCGCCGACACCGAAATGCTCTTCCACTACGTCCGTGATATCCGCATCGGGATTTTTGCCGGAGAGCACAAAGCGCGTCAGCGCACGGTGAGCAAAGAAGGTCATCGGGAAGGCGAGAATCGCCATGATGAGTAACGGAATCAGCCCGCCCGCGCCGGCGTTAATCGGCAGAAACAGTACCCCTGCGCCAATCGCGGTGCCGTACAGGCCCAGCATCCACACCGTATCACTCTTGCGCCAGCCGGTAGCTGCCGCCTCCACCGTACCGAGGGTACCGGTTTGTGAGTTATCCATCTGTCTCTCCAAAATTGTCTCAAATGCAGCCGGAACGACGGCTAAAAATTCGCGGCGGCCTGCAGCGTGCGGTCGCTTCACAAAACGCGCCTATGCTACCCGTTTTTGCCCGGCGTGGATTGCCGCAACGCAAGACATGCATCACAAAGGCGGTAAAAATGCGCGAGATGGCGATAAAAGCAACAATAACGCACGAAACACGCACGCAATCGATTGCCTGGGGCGCTATTTGACCTGAGAAGCGTCAGGAGTGCAAGACACAGCGCGAAGTGGACGTGAGCGGGAGAATGAAGTGCGGGGGTGTTGCCTGCAGCAGAGCGCTGTGGAGGAAACTCCCCCGGCAGCTAGCCTCGGGCAATGCAGCACGTCGCCAGAGGATAACGCCGGGAGAATTGAAAATCAGAATGCCCGCATTCTATAGAGGGCATAAAGGAAATAGTACGCTGTGATAGTATTCAAATTCATAATCATGTACTTCAGTTTTTCATTTTTATTCAGCAGCGTAAAAATACCTTTAGAATATTTTCCGCGCTTGATTTGATTAATTTCCTGCGCAATATCAGCAGGTGAAAACGAGGCGTGATACATAGCGGTGACAATCTGCATATCCAGTGCCAGCACGCGTTTCGAGATCGCTTTTAAAAAATGGTCGAGATTACCCGACGCGTACTTTTCCACAATCGAATCGTACAAATCGGTAAGCGACTGTTTACGCACTTTCAGTTCGCTGTACTGCACTTTACGTTTCGACAGCGATCCCGCCACATCCTCATAGTGATAAGCCGCGCCTGGAGTGATCAAAAAATTACTGACGCAGCTGAAAAACTTCAGGTTAAACAGCAGGTCCTCACTCATCGAGACGCCTTCCATGAAGCGCAGATGAAGATCGTCAATAATCTGGCGGCGATAACATTTATTATGCAGATAGCCAATGTTGTCACTCATCTCCAGCTCGCCCAGCACGTAAGGAATATCCTGCTGGCTGAAGAATCCCGCCTGCGAGACTTTGCCGATACGGTTGTCGTTGAGATTGCCAACCATTAAGTCCACCGATTCGGCCGGCCAGGCATTGAGATTGAGTTTGAAACTCATCAGGAAGTTATCGTCAACCCAGTCATCCGCATCGAGAAACAGGACATATTCCCCGCTGGCCTGCTGCAGCCCGCTATTGCGTGCCGCACTGACGCCTGCGTTAATTTGATTAAGCACCGTAACCTGCGGATGGTGAGCAAACTCCTGCAAAATCCGGGCACTGTTATCGCGACTGCCATCGTTGACAACAATAATTTCATAGCTACTGAAGGTTTGATTTAATACGCTTTGCAACGTACGCCGGATAGTGTTTTGCGCGTTAAAGACGGGAATGATAATACTAAATAGCGTTTTTTCATTCATGATAAACTCTCTTTACTGTCTGAGGTTTTGATAGTGCTAAAGAGCTGCCATAGTTTCCTGGGGTTGAAAAAGATCAGATGAATACGCATGACCGGCTGTGCCGGGAAAAAGTAATTCAGCAGGGAGAACGATAAAAACTCGGTTAATACCACGCTCATGGCGGCACCGGTTAAACCGAAATGTGGCACCAGCAGCAGCGACGACAGCAGGCAAATCACTAATACCGCGAAGGTTTTCTTCACCAGATAGCGGTAGCCGTTATATTTAATGATGAAACGATCCATGACGCTGCTCAGCACCGCGCACATCGCACCGAGGCTGAGTAATAACGTTGGCGCGACCGCATCAAGATATTGCTCACCGTAGAAGTCACGAATAAACCAGCCCGACAGCAGCCAGATCGCCACAATTACCGCAGCGGAAACGCCAATCACCAGCAGATGCAATTTCTGCGCTTTGACGATCGCCTGCTGGTCATTACGCTCGGCAAAAAACGCCGGATAAAACGACGCCAGCAGCGCGCTGGGTAAAAATACCCAGGCGGTCGACAACGTCAGCGCCACGGAAAAAATGCCCGCCTCTTTCACGCCGAGAAAATAAGAGACGCTGATTTGGTTGACGCGGGTATAGAGCGCAACGGCAATCGCAGAGAAGATCAGCGACATGCCGGACACCAGCATATAGCGCGAATACTTTTTCACGTGGCGCAGCGCCGGAAGCGGTGCACGCCGCTCATACAGCAAAAACAGCGTTAACTTGATGGTGAAAGGAATAAAGGTGGCGAGCACAATCGGAATCGCCAGCCAGGCCGGTTCCAGCTGGTAATAGGAGATCAGAAAGCGCACCGTCAGGCTGATTGCCAGGCCAATGACGTTGGCAATCACATTGAGACGCGCGTTGAGCCTCGCTTCATTGTAAATATTGACCAGGTCAATGGATGAGAACAGGCAGGCAATGGCTGCCGCGCAGATAAAGACCAGCGCGTCGGCGCTCCACTCCTCTTCCATAATCGCCATGCCAACAATCGACAGCACGCAATACAGCACCAGTACCAGCAGGAAGGTCGCCATCATCAGGCGCAGGCCGGAGTGATGATTCTGCGCGATGCGTTTTAGCAAAATCACATCGCTGCCCATCAGTGCGATGGTCTGAATAAACTGAAATACCAGCATGGCGATGGAGATAATGCCGAAGGTGGTGGGCCCGACGTATTTCGCCACGTAGGAGGTGACAAAGATCAGGCCGAATACCGCAATCAGCTTTTCGGCAATCATCCACATGGAGTTTTTTAATTTGTCTTTCACAACGCCTCCGGTGCGATTATTTCTCTGCCAGCCGGCGCAGCCGTGAAACCAGGCGCGGGCTAATGAAAAACAGCGCAAAGTACAGGCTCCACGGATTTAATAGCGGTCCGGCGGAGCACCAGCTGCGGAAACTGCGGCGATAGAGCGTGATGTATTCATCAATAAAGGCGCGGCTCAGGCTGTCGCTGTGCAGCCCTTTGTGGATGTAAGACGCCGTGACTTTTAAATAGAGGTGGTAATAACAGCGATAATGCTGGCTCGATAAAAATGCTTTCATGCCGCTGAACGAGCGGGCAAAAGAGAAATGTTTTTCCCGCAGCGCCGAACGCGTGGCGGAATGCGGGGATTTGACGTAGTGATAAACCACCCGCTGCGTCATCACTATCTGGCGATCCTGCTGCAGATGCAGGTAGTTCATGACAAACAGCAGGTCTTCGAAATTGGCGATCTCTTCGTTGAACCGTAGCCGGTGCTGACGAATGACGTCGCCGCGAAACACCTTGTCGCAGATACCGTGGCGCGGATGGTAATAGAGCAGATCGTTAATCGCCGCCGACACCGACAGCGCGTGCGCCTGTTCACGGTTGGCGGGAAAATCCAGCGGGGCACCGTCCGGGTTGAAGTGTTGTGACTCGCCCACCACCATCGCCGTTTCATTACTCATCAGCCGCACATACGTCGAGAAGGCCTGGGGCGGCAGAAAGTCATCGGCGTCTAAAAAACACAGCAGCCGGCCGCGCGAGGCGTGAATGCCCCGGTTGCGCGCCGCCGAGACGCCCGCGTTGGCCTGGCTGATAAGGTGGAACTGCGGATAACCGGCGTAACGCTGCAGGATCGCCAGCGAGTCATCGCTGGAGCCGTCATTAATAAAAATGGCCTCAAAGCGAACCTCATCCTGCTGCAGCAGGCTGTCGATGCATCTTTCCAGATAAGCTGCGGCGTTATACACCGGCACAATGACGCTAATCAGCACGTCGTTAACGGGAGTTTGCATATGACCTCAAAACATAATTTATTGCGGGTTGAACCCGCCGTGACAAAATAAAAATTGATACTGAACCGTTAATGCTTAACGTTTAACGGCCTATGCTTTCATCCGGCTTAACATTAATACACCGCTGTTTTCAGAGTTTCCTCAGCAAAATATGACCGCCGGAACACGTCTATTTTTCGCTGGCGCCAGATAAGAATTTCGCTATATATTCAGGTCAGGTTTATCTGGCGATTTAAAGGATAAAAACCGCAGGCTACCGCCCCTGGCTTACAGCGACCAGCGTGCTGGAATTCTCTTTGGTGCATTTTCATGCGTAAAGAAGGGGCGCTGCACTCCGCAGAGTTCAGTGATTTATCAGCCAGTTAGCCCCAACGCTTCCTGCACAGCAACGTATTTATTGCGTTGCTGCCGGGTAAAACATTTATCAGATAGAGGTTTTATTCGTTATCCTGATCGGCGCTATCTCTCCAGCTATTTTTTGCCGCATCAGGAGAACGGGAACTGCCGACCGTGGTTGAAAAGGTGCATCTTTCGACGGGCCTTCCCAACGAGCGTTACGACATTAACGATATTTGCTGTATGCCCTGCACTTTTATTACGCCGCGATGTGTGTTGCGCGGCGCGAGGTGCAAGTGGCGTTAATTCAGTCCGGCTATCGCAGCCGGACTGCAAATGGCACAAGGCCCAAAATTGCGATCTGATTCAAAACTTTTACCGCATTCTTACCAGGCGCAGTTATAAGGTCAATGCCTTCCAGACCAAAACGGAATTTACTCACTCGCCCCGCCATAATATTTCGCGCTGACTGATTAGCATGGATAAAGCGCAACCGCGGCGATTGATAAGGGCGGCGCGCGCTGCTGACCAGGAATAAGAGCAGGGAAACCGGCGGATAAGTCCAGTAGCATCCTAAGCGGTTGTTATCGCTATGGGTTACGCCCTCGCCGTCCCGCTTAAGCAGTAATAATCTTTATTCATTCTGCTGACCTGCTATTTTTAGTAGTCGTCAAGCCCTGCCTCTATAAATTAGCGCCGTGCAGAAAAATACAGATCCTTACTGCAGCACAAACTCAACTTAGCGCGATTTCATGCTGCTTATTTTAACAATCAGCGCTTCGCTGACGTGACTTAGGCCAAATATTTTTTTAAAGAAAGCCGGTAAATGCCGATAACGCTATCAGTGTATTTATCAGTGAGCCCGGAAATGATCAGCCTGCAAACCAATCTGTCTGCCCTCAACGCCAGCAAGCAATCTGCCAGAAGTGGCGCGGCGCTGGGCGATGCGATCCGCCATTTATCGTCGGGTATGCGCATCAACAGCGCGCGTGACGATGCGGCAGGTCAGGCGATTGGTAACCGTTTTAGCAGCCAGCAGAACGGCCTGACGGTGGCGCAGCGTAATACCGGTGACGGCCTGTCACTGGTCGAAACCGCGGAAAGCGCGCTGGATGAGATCAATAACCGCCTGCAGCGGATTCGCCAGCTGGCGGTTCAGGGATTAAACAGCACCAATTCGCAGAGCGACTCAGACGCCATTCAGGCGGAGATTAACCTCAATCTGAAAGAGATTGACCGGCTCAACACCACCAGCAGCTTTAACGGCATCAGGCTGCTGGATGGCAGCGCCGGTAAGCTGGGATTCCAGGTTGGCGCTAATGACAACGAGAAAATCAGTCTCGACCTGTCGGCGCCCGGCTTCAGCGTGGAGGCGCTGGGACTTAAGGATTTGGTGATCAGCGGCATCAGCGGCAAAGTGACCAATGTCACTACCCTCACCGGCCTCGCCACCAATATGGCGTTCAGCAACCCGGCAATTACCGTGAACTATGTGCCCGCCAGCGGCTCACCGCAACTGGTGCGCAGCAGTGGTGATAACCGCCAGTACGTGCAGAGCAGCGACGCCGACGGCAAGCCGGTCTATTATCTGGCCGCCGTCAGTGCGCGCTGGGACACCGCCACGGCTGCCGGTAACGTCTCGATTAGCCGCAGCAATCCTGCGCCGCTGTACAGCAACGTCAGCAGCATTGCGTCGCGCACCATCCCGGCGGTTAATTTTCAGGACAACAGCGGCAGCGCGCTGAGCACCACGCCCGCAGCCACGTTAACGCAGGATAATGGCCAGTATTATATTGAGCAGAACAACAGCTGGTATCCAGCCACACTTAGCTTTGGCAGCAGCGGCGCAGTAACGGCACGCATGACCGGCGGTGCCGCCAAAACCGATAGTGATTTCGCCACCCTGCCGACCACGGTGACCGACACGCCGGCGATCGACACCAGCACCGCCAGCCTTAGCTTCAGCGATGCCAGCGGCAACGCGGTGAGCAATGGCCGTCTGCTGCGCACCAGCGGCGGGCAGTATGTAATGGAAGTGGATAACGGCGGTGGTAACTACCAGTATTACAACGCCGCCGTCAGCGCGACCTCGGATGGCACCAGTAACGCCCTGAGCATCGTCGCGACCAGCGCCAGCAGCATTAACAGCTTCAGTGCGGTAAACAGCGTGACCGGCACCTCTTACATCACGCTCGATCCGGCCAATGTGGATGTGCGCTATACCGATGTCGATGGCAACAGCAGTAATGATGTGCTGAAACTCGACGCCGACGGCAATTACTACATGGATGTGCCGAACGGCAATCTGGATAAAACCGCCACCTTCGTGCGCAGTGACAGCAGCGGCAACCTGATGCTGAAAACCCTGCAGGGCGTGGGTGACGTGCAGATTTACTTCCAGGCGGC
This sequence comes from Type-C symbiont of Plautia stali, assembly GCF_059730935.1. NCBI lineage: Bacteria > Pseudomonadati > Pseudomonadota > Gammaproteobacteria > Enterobacterales > Enterobacteriaceae > Type-C symbiont of Plautia stali. The sequence continues at coordinate 3,179,251 of NZ_AP035923.1, forward strand.
GTTGTCGTCAGTTACCGATGCCTCCACCAACTTTACGACGCTGCGCGTGGCCGAGACCGGTTCAGAGATCCGCCTGAAGCATCCGGACGATCCACTCGCCACGCTGGATCGCGCCATCGGGCAAATCGACAGTCAGCGCACCCGTCTGGGCGCCGTTGCTAACCGGCTGCTCTCGGCGCAAACGCTGCAGGGTAACGCGACCGCCGCCATTGCGGCATCGCGCTCCCGTATTGAGGATGCGGATTACGCTACGGAAGTCTCCAGCCTGTCGCGCCAGCAAATTCTGCAGCAGGCCAGCAGCGCCCTGCTGGCGCAGGCTAATCAGCTGCCGCAGCAGGTGCTGAAGTTACTGAACGCCTGATAAAGGACGTCATCCGGCTTCAGATCAGGCAGAAGCATCACGCTGCGCACGCACAAATTCGGTGAGCGCCCGCAGTGCCGGCGGCACCAGCCGGTGTCCCGGATAGTAGAGGCAGAGCGCACCGAGGGGCACCTGCCAGCCGGGCAGCAAGTGCACCAGTCGGCCCGCCTGCACATCCGCCGCAACCTGCTGTTCCGTCATGCAGGCAATGCCCAGACCCGCCAGCGCCGCCTGGTGGATGGCGCTCATGTCGCTGGCCGCCATACGCGGCTCGCCCTGCAGCCGATAACGCTGCTGCTGCTGGCTCAGCTCCCAGCGGTAAACGCTGCCGTCCGCCATGCGCATACACAGGGTTTGATGCTGATCGAGCGCCTCTGGCGTCTGCGGTGTGCCCGCGTGTGCGAGGTAGGCTGGCGCGGCCACCACAATCATGCGCATTTCCGGCGTCAGCCTGACGGCAATCATATCGCCCGGCACGTCCTCTGCCAGCCGAATGCCAGCATCGAAGCCGTCGGCCACGATATCCACCCGCTCTTTCTGGCTGTATATATCGACGCGAATGCGTGGATAGCGCTGCAGGAACGGCAGCAATATCGATGCGTACCACAGCGCGCTGCTCTCGGGCGGCACGTTGAGACGCAGCATGCCGGCCGGATCGCCCGGATCGCTGCCGGCTTCCTCAGCCGCGCTGCGTATCATCGCCAGCGCTGGCACAATTTTCTCGCTGAAACGCCGTCCGGCATCGGTCAGCGCGACGCTGCGCGTGGTGCGGTTGAAGAGCCGCACGCCCAGCCGTTTCTCCAGCGCGGCAACCGCATTGGTCACCGCCGAAGGCGACATCTCCAGCTCGCTGGCCGCCGCTTTAAAGGTGCCGCGCCGCGCGACCGCCAGCACAATTTCCAGTTCAGTCAGACCTGTCCGGTTCATCTATTATTCCGTTTCGCGCAATACCCTTTGCAGGCGAAGGCGGATTATCGCCGCCGGTGGTGCGTGCTACTTTGCCGCCACGCAACATGCAAAGGAGCATAGCCATGCACATGATTGAACACATCTATATCAACGGCCAGTTTGTCACTCCTGACGGCGATGAATGGCTGGATATTATCAAACCTGCCGACGGCAGCGTAATCGGTAAAGCGCGTCTGGCCAATGCGCAGGATGCTGAACGCGCGATTGCGGCGGCCGCGGCGGCGTTTCCCGCCTTCGCCGCGACCACGGTGGCGCAGCGCATCACCCTGCTGGAACAGATGTACCATGCGGTTAACGGAGCCGAAAGTGAGCTGCACGCGGCGATCCTTGAGGAATACGGCGCGCCCACCGCACGCTCCGAGTGGATGAGCCGCTATCCGGCTGACGTAATTCTGCAGGTCATTGAAGAGCTGAAACGCTATCCGTTTGTACAACAGGCAGGCCGCGCGCAGGTGCAGATGCTGCCGCTCGGCGTTGCCGGCCTGATCACACCATGGAACAGCAACGCGGGCTTTATCTGCCATAAACTGGCGACCGCGATTGCCGCAGGCTGTACCGCCGTGATCAAACCCAGCGAGTTCAGCCTGTTGCAGACCCAGGTGATCACCAGGGCGCTGCACACCGCCGGTTTGCCTGCGGGAGTGTTTAATATCGTCACCGGGCGCGGTGCCAGCGTCGGCGAAGCCCTGAGCCGCAGTCCGCAGGTGGCGAAAATTTCCTTTACCGGCTCGACCGCCACCGGCAAAGCGATTCTGCGCAGCGCCGCCGACACCTTTAAACGCGTCACGCTGGAACTGGGCGGTAAATCACCGACGCTGATTTTGCCGGATGCCGATGCCGCCCAGGCAGCCCAGCTGGCGGTTCAGGCTGGCTTTATCAACAGCGGCCAGGCCTGTATTGCCGGCACGCGCATTCTGGTGCCGGAGCAGCGCAAGGCCGAGTTCGAACAGGCGCTGACGGCGGCAGTCGCTGCGGAGGTCTCCGGCGATCCGGCTGACGCGCGCACCACCATCGGGCCGATGGTCAACGAGAAACAGTGGCAGCGCGTGCAGCACTATATTGCGCTTGGCAAACAACAGGGCGCGCGCCTGCTGACCGGCGGCAGCGGCCGCCCACACGGGCTGCACCACGGCTGGTATATCCGCCCGACGCTGTTCAGCGATGTCACCAATGAAATGCCGCTGGCGCGCGAAGAGATTTTTGGCCCGGTGCTGAGCATCCTGACCTACCGCGATGAAGCCGAAGCCATCGCCATGGCCAACGACAGCGATTACGGCCTGTCGGCACTGGTGATCGGTGCGGATGAACAGCATGCACGCAACGTAGGAGAGCAGCTGATCGCCGGCCGCGTGATGATCAACACGCTGGCTCACGAACCGCGCGCGCCGTTCGGCGGTTTCCGCCACTCCGGCATCGGCCGGGAGATGGGTCAGGCTGGTATCAGCGCGTTTCTGGAACCAAGGGCGCTGATTGCTGGTTAAGGATGAGGTGAGCGCTGCAGTGAATAGCACTGCGGCGCAGGGTGTCGCGCCAGAGCAATGCGCCTCTTTTAGATTGTGATTATCCTGACGCCCATCACCTTTCTGCGCACGCAAAAATCGCCATGTTTATAGGTGTTGAGGGCACAAATCTGTCACACAGGCTGAATCGGGACAGTAACAATATTAGATAAGGGATTGATTTAACTGGTGCCGGAAACAGGAGTCGAACCTGCGACCTTCGCATTACGAATGCGCTGCTCTACCAACTGAGCTATACCGGCATTGAGGCGGGAACTACGGGGAGTAAACATAGAAAAATCGGGGGGATGAGTCAAGATGGTGCCGGTTAAGTGCTGCGTTTTTCAGCATCAGCCGCGCTGGCCTTACGATTTTGACGCGGAAAAACCGCCGCGAACAGCGCCCTCTCGCGCCAGGCTCAAAAAAAGGCGAGGCCGCAGCCTCGCCAAAAGGTGCTGGCCTCAATCGTAATAAGGAAGCTTACGATCGACACCGTTGATATTGACCAGCACAAAGCCCGTCGGCGTGGTTTTATTGGTCGGCGTACCTGCTGCCGTCGCGACGGTAAGCACGCCTTTCTCGTTAGCCCCAATACCCGCGACGCCATTGTGCAGGCCAAAGCGCGCCGCCGGTTTGAGGGTGCCCATTTTGGTAGTATCCGTCACCACCGAGAAGTCAGGCTGGAACAGCGAGCAGGAGCCGGCTTCAAAACGCGTCGGACCGGTAGTCTTCAGGTTAATCAGCGTGTCGCCGCTGTTGGCGCGCAGTTTCACCCACACCACGGCATAGGTGGTGCCGACGCGGCTGTAGCGAATATCCAGCACCGCTGGCTGCCCCATATGGCAGGCGTCAGCCCATACCGTTTCCAGCCGCTGCAGGTTAATCCACGTTTTCCCGGTGCCCGCCAGATTGACCGGCGAAGCGGCCGTTCCGGTTGGCTGGGTGGCGTCGGCTTTACCAATCAGCTCCATCACCCACTGCTGATTCGCCGTCGGGAAGAACAGCTGGCCGAGGCGATACCAGTTATCGGTGTCGGTATTGTTGGTGACTTTGTGGCCGCTGTAGTAGCCCGCGCGGAATGAGCCGGTGATCAGCGTGCCGTGATGCTCTTCACGGCGATAGCCGTAGTCAAAAGTCGACAGCCAGCGCGTGCCGGCCATATCGTTCGAGATTTTCGCCCCGGACTGCAGGCCAATCTGGCGCATGATGACGCGCGCATTATTGAGATTGAACGGCGTGCCGCAATCCTCAATGTTCAGCGTATCAATGCTCCAGGCACCGTCCGACAGATCGCCCGGATTACGCGTGTGCTCAATCCACACGTTGCGCATGATGCCCTGCGTCACGCGCGGCATGTACAGCGTGGCGTCGCCGTAGCCGGTCTGGAAGTTACAGTTGCAGATCTCGATAGCCGTTGAGTGGTCCCACTTGCCGTTTGGCGAGTTCGACCAGCCAATGTCAAACACCCGGCCATAGGTCCACAGCGTGTAGATCTGGTCAAATTTACTGTCGAGCGTATCCAGCGCTTTAATCACCGTGCCGCCGCTGTTTTGCGCGCGGAAACAGTAAATATTTAACGTGGTGCCTTCGATGCAGGTGTTTTCGAAGAACGGCTGCACGTTGGTACACATCTCGGCGGTAATGGTACCTTTGTTGGTGGTGACGTCGGCCGATGCCTGACCGTGCCAGGTGATGCCTTTGATCGCGGTCCGCCGTGCCTTCACTTTGAACACCGTGTTGGCACTTTTGTCGGAGATGATGGTGGTGCGCGGCAGCGAACCCAGCTCCACGTCATCCCCCTGCAGACCAAAAAAGGCGATCTCGGTAGCGCTGATGTCGATCGGGTTGATCAAAAATTTACCGCCCGGGAAACGCACCGGCAGGTCACGGATATTACCGCTGTAGCCCTGCGTCCACGCCAGCATGCGGTTAAAGGCGTCGGTATCGTTAGCGTAACCGTCCCCTTTCGCGCCGAAGTGGTAGACGTTGACGTCGGCCGGATCGTTGATCACGCGTTTCCAGTAAAAGCCATTGCCGACCGCCAGCGTACCGCCGTCATCGGCGGCCGTGGTGGTGCCGATAAAGCCGGTGAAATCACCGCCGCCACGGAAGGTGGAGTCCGGGTTATAGCGGCGCAGGAACGCCAGATCGCCGTTTTTGGCCGGCACAGTGGTACGCAGTTCAGCAAAAGAGTTAACTTCGATCATCTTAGCCTCCTCGGCATTTCAGGTTTGCAATACAAAGCGAGAGAACAGCGTCAGTGCGCCGCCGGGCGGCAGTGCTGGTCCCAGAGATCGTTGTGGTTGTTGATGGCGCGCACGGTGCGAATGTCCATGCGTTCGGCGTCATTGCCGTAGGTGTAAATCGGGGAAAATAACGAACAGGCGGAGTCGATAACGACGGGCGCCTCAGGGTTGGTGGTATTTCGACTGCTGCAGCTTGTCACGAGCAGCAGCGTCATCAAGATTACCGTTACGGGTTTCCACACGTCTGGCCTCCTCACGCAGCTGTTGCTGCTGCTGATTAACTTCAACCGCCTGCGCGGCGGTCTTTTCGGCCTGCGCAACATCAGCTATCGCCTGCTGCTGCACCTTGCCGATTTTTTTGCCGCCGGCGTAGCTGGCAATCAGCGCGGCAATCACGCCGCCAATCGCCGCCAGCCAGTGCCAGCTGCCGGCAAGCTGAGAAAGAAGAAAGCTCATGGTTTGTCCTCCAGCGTTTTTCTCTGCTCCACCAGGTTCTTCTGACGCACGAACTGCGCCAGTACGCCCATCGCCACCATGAAGGCGCCGATCAGGCCGAGATAGTTGTGCGGCAGAATCTCTTTGATATCCGCCGGCAGTGCGTTCCATGCATCCAGCGCTGACGAGGGAAACGACTGCACCCAGGCGCTGAGCATTGAACCCAGCGACGCCAGCCACACCGACCAGGTTTTAAACAGCAGGCGCGCGTGTTTAACAAACTCCAGCGTGGTGAAGCGCTGCAGCAACAGCAGCAGGATGATGGCCGCCAGCACGGCGATAACGAACAACAGCCAGCGCATGTTCATAACAGCCCCCGATAAATGTCGTAGGTGCCCGTGCGCATCACTTCGGCATGACGCCGGGCGCGCCCCGCAGTTTGCCGCGCCCACAGGCTGTCGAGCATGGCGTTCGCCGCCGCGTCGAAATCGCGTTGCGTCACCGCGGTGAGCATGCCGCGAAACAGCGCCAGACCGTCAACGCCCATCTGGTAGGCCATGCTGATCAGCACATCGCTGCGCGCTTCATTGCATTGACTCAGTGCCTGCTGCAGCAGCGCGCGCTGCTGCATCTCCTGCACCTTGCCCTCAACGATGCACTGCTTCCACACGTCGCCAACGCGGCGCGGCACGCGGAAGATATAGTGGCTGAGCGACGCGCCTTTCGGCCCGATGCGAATACCGCCCGCAACGGTGGGAAACCCCTGCGTGTCGAGGTAAGGCGCTTCGCGGTATCCCTCTTCGAAATTCAAAATGGCAATGATTTGGCTCATAACGGTTCCTCTTTGACGGGCGCAACGGCATGAAAAGCTGCGCAAATAACCACAACACATAAACCTCGCTGATCGGTTGCGCCGGGCGACAGGCAGCCGTTAAGCGCAACGCTCAAGCGCAACTAAACAGTGAGGAAAGGTGAAACGTTCCGTTCAGAACTGGAAAAACAGCAGAGAATTAACGCACGGCGTACAGATGAACGTGGGGCAAACAGCAGTTATCAAAGCTGGGGTTGTCGTTGCAGGGCCGCGTAGGCGCCAGTACTGCGCGGTCTACCCGGGAGCGGATTTCCCGCTGGCAGATGCGCTCGGCGGTGCGCAGGGTGATCTCATCACACTCCAGGCCCAGGGCACTGTCGATGCTGCGCTTCAGGCGGCTGAGCGGCTGACGCCGCCGGTGGCGACGGGTGCGCGCGTTTCCGCTAAAGACTGATTTGCCATATTGAATAATCGCCATAACTCCTCCTGTGAATGAGTCTTTGGCGATGGGGTGGTGAGCACGGCGATTCGGCACAGACCGGGACGTCCGTGGCCCCTCTGCAATCACCCGCAACTGGCTTGCCCGGCCGTAAAAAACGGCCAGGTATAAGCAGAGGAGAGTAAAAGCAGAGGACAACTGACGACGCTGCTAAGTGCGTATCCACCCCATCCCAAAATTCACTGACTTTGGGTGGGTTGTCTCGCGCTTGTGCAGCGCCTCAATTGTTTAAGAGCGGGCTCATCCGGGAGCAGAGATGTCGTCCATCTATGGTCAAATTATTAACAGGTTCTAATGCATTGGCAAACACTGACAGTTAATTTTTTATTTACCGACAGTTAAATTTTTGATTTCAGCCGGATTATTTTTTTGCCGGTTAACGCACTGCTGCTCAGCCCAGAATCTGATAGTCACGCGCCTGGCTCATGATGACGCGGGCAATCACCTGCAGCGACGCCGCTTCGTCCAGCGTCAGATACCAGGTCTCGTAGCGTTTATTGTCGGAGATCACCGCCACCTTCTTGTGCTGTAACTGCAGCCGCTTGAGGTAGAGCTGGTTGTCGAGATTGAACAGATAGATGCCGTCACCGTCGAAGCGGTGCACGCTGATATCGACGAACAGCTGATCGCGCGGAGCAAAAGTACCGGCCATGGAGTCACTGTTCAGGGCAATCAGCCGGATATTTTCGGCCGGACGACCGTTAAACAGCACGCGCGCCTCATCCAGACCGTATTCAATCGCCTGAATGGTCTCGACCAGTTCGTCGCGCGCGACAATACCCTGTGCGCTGCGTTGCCCGATGTCCAGGCTTTCGACGCGGAACATGTGCTGCGGATCGATCAGGCGCTGACGGGCAAGCGCCACATCCGGTTTTTCCATGCCGAACTGCAGCCACTCGACGCGCACGCCTAACAGCTGGCTGAGCGCCAGCAGATTACTGTCATCCGGAATGGATTGCGCGTTAAACCATTTCCAGACCCCTGGAGTTGAGATCCTGCATCCCCGTTGTTGCAGTGCCTGAGCGACCTGTTTGTTCCGTCCATGTCCGACAATTCCCGCGCTCTCGCATGCGGCAATCAGCCTGGCAGTAAAAGCTTGTCTCGTACTCTCTTTTTTAACCATCAGTTAATAGTCTGCCATCAGTAAAAGACTGAATGTTATTTTCATTTTTGCTACCAGTTCATTTTATATTACCGCTAGTTTACTACCCAACCGCTTTTATCAATAAAGCTGGACGATCATTATCCTCTTCGCCCTGGTGGAAACCAGTAATGAATCTCTGACAGCTTGTTCTGACAGGGGTTTTCAGGATTGTTCTGTAACGCTGAGACCAGCACCCACAGCAAAAAATGGGCGAAAAGCCGCAGGCGCGCCACAGATGACAGGAATAAAACGAAAAGCTCTGGAAATAACTGGATCGAAAGCGATCAAAAAGGGCACCGCGTCAGGTGCCCATTGTGATGCCGGAGAGAAAACTAACGGCGCAGGGTATCGTCGCCCCAGCCAATCCATTTGTAGGTGGTGAGCGCTTCGAGGCCCATCGGACCGCGCGCATGCAGTTTCTGCGTACTGACCGCCACTTCAGCGCCGAGACCGAACTGGCCGCCGTCGGTAAAGCGGGTGCTGGCGTTGACGTACACCGCCGATGAGTCGACCTGATTCACGAAGCGATTGGCGTTTCCAATACTGCGCGTCAGAATACCGTCGGAGTGCTGGGTGCCGTGCGCGCGGATATGGGCGACCGCTTCATCGAGGTCCGCCACCAGCTTGACGTTCAGATCGTTCGACAGCCACTCATCGTCGTATTGGTGCATCTGCACCGCCACCACGCTGGCCGGGCCCTGCTGCAGCAGCGCCAGCGCGTTTTCGTCGGCGTGCAGCACAATGTTCTCCTGCGCCATACGCTGCAGAAACGCCGGAATGAAGCGTTCGGCCTGATCGCGATGAATCAGCAGGGTTTCCAGCGAGTTACAGGCGCTGGGACGCTGCTTCTTAGCGTTAACAATCACCTCCAGCGCGGCGTCCGTCTCCATGGTTTCGTCGAGATAGAGATGGCACACGCCGATACCGCCGGTGATCACCGGAATGGTGGAATTTTCGCGACACAGCTTGTGCAACCCGGCGCCGCCGCGCGGGATCAGCATGTCAACGTAGCGATCCAGCTTCAGCAGCTGATTCACCAGTTCGCGATCCGGGTTCTCAATCGCCTGCACCGCTGCTGCCGGTAAACCATGCTCGATGAGCGCGTTCTGGATCACCCGCACCGTGGCGGCGTTTGTACGCCAGGTCTCTTTGCCGCCGCGCAGAATCGCCGCGTTGCCGGTTTTCAAACACAGTGACGCCACGTCGACCGTGACGTTCGGGCGCGCTTCGTAGATCACCCCGATCACGCCGAGCGGCACGCGACGTCGTTCAATGCGCAGGCCGCTGTCGAGCAGCCCGCCGTCGATCAGCTGGCCAACCGGATCGGCCAGACGGCACACCTGGCGCACGTCGTCCGCGATGCCTTTCAGGCGCTGCGGGTTGAGCGTCAGACGATCGAGCAGCGCCGCACTCATGCCGTTAGTACGCGCATCGGCCAGATCCTGCTGGTTAGCCGCCAGAATGTCGGCGCTTTCCGCTTCCAGCCGATCGGCGATGGTCAGCAGTACCTGATTTTTTTGTTCGGTGGAGAGCTCCGCCAGTTTATACGACGCTTCACGCGCCGCTTTACCCATCTGTTCTAACATCATCCGCTCCTTAACTGACGATCATATCGTCGCGGTGCACCGCAACCGGACCATATTCGTAACCGAGGATCTCACCAATCTCCTGACTGTGATGACCGGCGATCATGCGCATCGCATCGCTGTTATAGCGCGTGACGCCGTGGGCGATATCGCGCCCCTGCAGGTTACGAATGCGGATCACTTCGCCGCGCGAGAAATTGCCCTGCACGTCACGGACGCCTTTCGGCAGCAGCGAACTGCCGCGCTCCAGCACCGCCGCCAGCGCGCCGTCGTCTATGGTGATCTCGCCCGCCGGTGGCGCGCCGAAGATCCAGCGCTTGCGGTTTTCCAGCGGTGACTGCTGCGCGTGGAAGCGCGTCCCCACTGGTTTGCCGTGCAGCACATCCCCGATCACATCCGGGCGACTGCCGGCCGCAATGATCACGTCAATGCCGGCGCGACAGGCAACATCCGCCGCCTGCAGTTTGGTGGCCATGCCGCCGGTGCCGAGACCGGAGACGCTGCCGCCAGCCAGCGTGCGCAGCGCATCATCAATCTGATGCACATCGCTGATCAGTTCTGCATCGGGATTGGTGCGCGGATCGGCGGTAAACAGACCAGGCTGATCGGTCAGCAGCAGCAGTTTATCGGCACCGCCGAGCATCGCCGCCAGCGCGGACAGGTTGTCATTATCGCCAACCTTGATTTCCGCGGTTGCCACTGCGTCGTTCTCGTTAATCACCGGCACGATATGGTTGTCGAGCAGCGCGCGCAGCATATCGCGCGCGTAGAGGAAACGTTCACGATCTTCCATGTCGGCGCGCGTCAGCAGCATCTGCCCGATATGGATACCGTAGATGGAGAACAGCTGCTCCCACAGCTGGATTAAACGGCTCTGCCCCACCGCAGCCAGCAGCTGCTTTGAGGCGATGGTCGGTGGCAGTTCCGGGTAACCAAGGTGTTCGCGACCGGCGGCAATCGCGCCTGAGGTGACGATGATAATGCGATGACCGGCGGCGTGCAGTTGTGCACACTGCCGAACCAGCTCCACCATATGCGCCCGGTTCAGCCGGCGCGATCCGCCGGTGAGGACGCTGGTACCCAATTTGACCACCAGGGTCTGACTGCCACTCATGTTTTTCCTGCCATGTAAGAAAAAAATCTGCGAAGGGACGTTTTAACAGGAGTCAGCAAGGAAGCCAACAGCAGCAAGGGGAAAAGCACAAAAAACGCCTGACAAGCGGGTAGACCAAAAGTTCGCGATTAACAAGAAATCAGAAAAAATGTCATAAATCCTTCATTGCCAGTCGGTAAAACGTCCCGTGTTTTACAAACCTTTTCACGGGTACAACAAATTTTACTCATTGGGATTGATAGCAAAATGAAGAAAAGCACACTGGCACTCATCGTTTCCGCGCTGGCTCTGGCCTCAACCGCACAAGCCGCAGAAGTTTATAACAAAGACGGTAACAAACTGGATCTGTACGGTCGTGTGAAAGGCATGCACTACTTCAGCGACAACGCAGCCGCTGACGGCGACAAAACTTACATCCGTCTGGGCTTCAAAGGGCAGACGCAGATTAACGACCTGATGACCGGCTACGGTCAGTGGGAATATCAGTTCCAGGGTAACCGCGCAGAAACCAACACCGACGCTAATATCGGTAACAAAACCCGTCTGGGCTTTGCCGGTCTGAAGTTTGGTAACTACGGCTCTGTTGATTACGGTCGTAACTACGGCGTGGTTTACGATGTGCTGGCATGGACCGACGTGCTGCCAGAATTCGGTGGCGACAGCGCCTACACCGACACCTACATGCTGGGCCGTACTTCTGGCGTCGCCACTTACCGCAACAGCAATTTCTTCGGTCTGGTGGATGGCCTGCGTTTCGCGGTGCAGTATCAGGGCAAGAACGATTCCACCAGCGCCAACGGCCGTTCAGAGATTCCTAAGCAGAACGGCGACGGTTACGGTGCGTCACTGGGTTACACCCTCGGCGATAGCGGTGTCAGCCTGATGAGTGCGATCTCCTCTGCTGACCGTACCAACTCGCAGGACGTGGCGACTCGTCTGGGCCGTGGTGACAAAGCGGAAGCCTGGGGCGCGGGCATCAAATATGATGCGAACAGCATCTACCTGGCGTCGACCTACTCTGAAACCCGTAACATGACGCCAATCACAGGCGGCGTGGCGAATAAAACGCAGAACTTTGAAGTAGTTGCACAGTATCAGTTCGACTTCGGTCTGCGTCCATCGCTGGGCTACGTGCAGAGCAAAGGCAAAGACATTGAAGGCATTGGCGATGCGGACATCGTGAAATATGTCGACGTGGCGATGACGTACTACTTCAACAAAAACATGTCGGCCATGGTTGACTACAAAATCAACCAGCTGGATGACAACAACCCGCTGGGCATCAACAGCGATGACGTGGTGGCGGTCGGTCTGACCTACCAGTTCTAAGCTTCAGCATTACCCTGTCTGTGTCTGTAAAAAAAGAGCCGGCTCATCACCGGCTCTTTCTTATTCAGGTCTAGCTCAGGTTCAGGCGCTGAGTTTAACCGGCTCTTCTTTGAACCCCGCCGCGGGCCTGAGATCAAGCTTAAACTCATGCAGCGTGGCTTTCAGGCGCTCGTGGAAATTACGCAGCGTGCTCTCCACTTTCTCATTGTTCTCTTTGCCCTTGATGGCGGCCACGCTCCAGTCGCCGTCTTTATCAAACAGGCCGAAGTGGTATTCGTAGGTGAAGTGATCTTCATAGGCGTTCAGCGTCATCCACCAGCCCCAGAACTCGCGACTTTCCGGCGCCGGTTTGACGTTGACGCACGCCGCCAGGCAATCAAAGAAGAAACGCGTCTCTTCACACTGTCCTTCACGTATGTACGGCCCCAATTCGGTGAAGCGCTTAAGCAGGCGACTACGGGGGTGACCACTCGGTAACGTCATGCTAACTCTCTCCCTCAAATAAACCGTATAAAACGCAGCGCGGCGGCAAAACGCCACCGCACGTATTTTCCCGAAGATAAGTTGTAGCAGAGTCTGCGTATTTCGCCAGTTAGCGCTGCAACTGTTTTGCCAGCCAGTCACAAATTTGATTGAGCGCCTTGTCAAAGCTGGCAAACACTGGCGTGGCGGGAATCGCCAGCGCCTTGCCCTGCGCCGAGGAGTTGACGATCAGCTGCGCCTCCTCTTCCGGGCTGAACAGATCGTTGGGCCAGTAAGCGGCCAGCATCGGCACTGGCGTCCGGCGGCCCAGCAGGCCCTGCACTTTGAGCGAATAGCGGTTGAGCTCGATGCGCAGATTGCTGTCGGAGGTCGACGACATGCCCAGCCGGCTGGCCAGCATGTCCATATACATATCCGGCAGCTGCTGCTGGCGCTGCGCATCGACAAACACGTGATGCACCATCGGCCCGAGCGACGCCACCGCGCGCAGACGCGGCACCTCAAGGTAAGCCAGCCGCGTTGCCACGTTGGCGCCAAAGCGGTAACCGAACAGCGCCACGCGCGTGTGGTCAATCCACGGCACGTTGCTCAGCTCGCGCAGCACCTGCTGATGCAGCTGGCTGGTGTCCTGATTGAGCGTCCATTTGCTGCTGAAACCCACCGACGGCATATCCAGCGTCAGCATGGCGATGCCGCGCGGTGCCAGATAATCATGAAACAGCCGGTAATGGTCGCTCTGCAGCGAGTCGAGACCGCCGCACAGCAGCACGGTGGGATACGGCGCGCTGGCCTGCGCCGGCATATGCAGGAAGCCGGTGACCGGGCTGCCGCCTCTGATGGGAAAGGTCAGGGATTTCAGCTCGCCGGGCAGGCGCTGGGTGGCTTCTTCATAAGCGCGATTCGCCAGCACCTGCGCCTGATCCGCCAGCTCATCACCTTTAATGTAGGGATACGCGGCCAGGCTGTAAAGACTGGCGGCATGCAGCCACTGCTGGCCGGCCTCATCGTGATCGGCGTTCTGCATCGCGCGCTGCTGCCACTGCGCCGCCTGCTTCGACCACTCATAGTTCCAGTTGCCGCCGCGATAGCCAATCACCGTGTCCAGCAGCGTTTCGTCGGTGTGTTCAAACTTACTGACGGCAATGCGCGCCAGCACTTCGCTGATCTCCTGCGGCGCCAGGCCGCGCCACGTCCACAGCAGCTTATTCAGCATGCGATACCAGCCGCGCTGGGTATCGCCTTCCAGGGCATTGTGCACCTGCGCCGTCGGGTGGTGCTGGCGATGCACCAGCGAGGAGGTTTCCGGGTGTTTGAAGCGGGGTTTGAACAGTTCTTCGCTGAGATTTTTCTCGGCCATCTTAAGCTTCTCCTGCGGCAGTCGCATAGATGGCTAAGAGTGTACTGCACCCGCCGCACGGGCGCGAGGCGCAGAAAGCACAACGCCCGGCATAACCGGGCGTTGTTTGCGTTGCATCAATCAGCTTTTTACAATCGGCGGAATGTACACCACGCCCATGTCCCACGGCTGCTCGATCCAGGTGTTCTGCGGAATATCGACAATGTAGTCGTCCACCAGCGCGCGGCCGGCCGGCTTGGCGAAGATGGTGCAGAAACGCGCTTTTGGATACATATCACGAATCGCCTGCGCGGTACCGCCGGTATCCACCAGATCGTCGATGACCACAAAACCTTCACCGTCGCCTTCTGCGCGCTTCAGCACTTTCATTTCACGCTGGTGATCGTGATCGTAGCTGGAGATGCACACGGTATCGACGTAGCGAATCCCCAGTTCACGCGCCAGCAGCGATGCCGGAACCAGACCACCGCGGCTGACCGCGATGATGCCTTTCCACTGTTCCACAGGAAGCAGGCGCTGGGCCAGTTTACGGGCATGAATCTGCAGCATGTCCCAGGTAACGACGTATTTTTCGCTCATAAAAGGAATCCCGGCCAATGAGATTGGCTTAAAAATATGCAAGGGGGAAAAGGTTGCGCGAGATTATAAGGATCTGACGCGTTAAAAACCAGCACCCGTCACATCGGTTGCAGGTTTTTAGCGCGCCCGATGGCGCACCCGGCAGGAAACAGTGATATTCTCTGGCCCATCACGTCAGATGTGCTGACGGCGATCTTTCACTGGAAACCCGCGTGCGAGCGGTATGTCCGCCGCGCTGACACAGGAGACGCGTTGTGTCTGAATTGTCTCAACTTTCCCCGCAGCCGCTGTGGGATATCTTCGCAAAAATCTGCTCGATTCCGCACCCTTCTTACCATGAAGAAGCGCTGGCCGAATACGTTGTTGGCTGGGCTAAAGAGCAAGGTTTCTGGGTTGAACGCGATCAGGTCGGCAATATCCTGATTCGTAAACCTGCTACCGCAGGCATGGAAAACCGTACTCCGGTGGCGCTGCAGGCGCACCTCGATATGGTGCCGCAGAAGAACAATGACACGGTACACGACTTCACCAAAGACCCGATTCAGCCGTACGTTGATGGCGAGTGGGTGAAAGCGCGCGGCACCACGCTGGGTGCGGATAACGGTATCGGTATGGCCTCTGCGCTGGCGGTGCTGGCTGACAACAGCCTGACCCACGGTCCGCTGGAAGTGCTGCTGACCATGACCGAAGAGTCGGGCATGGACGGCGCCTTTGGTCTGCAACCAAACTGGCTGCAGGCGGACATCCTGATCAACACCGACTCGGAAGAGGAAGGTGAGATCTACATGGGCTGCGCCGGTGGTATCGACTTTATCACTACCCTACCGCTGAGCCGCGAGGCCGTGCCTGCCGGTTTCGAAACCCTGAAGCTGACGCTGAAAGGTTTGAAAGGCGGCCACTCCGGCGCGGACATTCATCTTGGTCTCGGCAACGCCAACAAGCTGCTGGCGCGCTTCCTTGCCGTGCACGCGGCTGAGCTGGATATCCGTCTGATTGAGTTCACCGGCGGTACGCTACGCAATGCGATTCCGCGCGAGGCGTTCGCTACGCTGGCCATCGACAGCCATAAAGTGGATGCGCTGAAGTCTGCTGCCGCCCATTTCCAGGCCACGCTGCAGAATGAGCTGGGCAGTAAAGAGAAGAACGTCGCCGTGCTGAGTGAGCCGCTGGCGCATCAGGGCCAGGCGCTGACCGCAGACAGCCGCGATCGCTTCATCAACCTGCTGAACAGCACGCCAAACGGTGTGATTCGCAACTCGGACGTGGCGAAAGGCGTGGTGGAAACCTCGCTTAACGTCGGCGTGGTCACCATGGAGCAGGACAGCGCCGAGATCATCTGCCTGATTCGCTCGCTGATCGACACCGGTAAAGATTGGGTGGTCGAAACCCTGACTTCGCTGGGTGCGCTGGCCGGGGCGAAAACCGCGCCGAAAGGCGGTTACCCGGGCTGGCAGCCGGATGCCGACTCGCCCATCATGGCGCTGACGCGTAAGACCTATGAAGCGCTGTTTGGTAAGACGCCAAACATTCAGGTGATTCACGCCGGTCTGGAGTGCGGTCTGTTCAAAAAACCGTATCCGGACATGGACATGGTGTCGATTGGGCCAACCATCACCGGTCCGCACTCGCCGGACGAGCAGGTGCACATCGACAGCGTCGGTCTGTACTGGAAACTGCTGACCGCGCTGCTGAACGTGGTGCCGGAAAAAGCGTAACGCCGTTGCGATAAAAAAAATCCTGCCCCCGGGCAGGATTTTTTATTTACGGTAACGGTGCCACGTCAGGCGACCGCGCTGTAGCGCTCTTCCAGCGGCAGCTCAGCCATTACAACCCCAGCACCAGCTGGCGCTCCAGCTGCGGATTTACCAGCGTGACGTGCAGCCCCACCAGCCGCACACCGCGTCCGGCGCGGCGTTCGTCCCAGGCCTGACGCGCCACGGCAATCATGTCGTCTTTATTCAGCACCGGCCAGACATGCTCCTGGGTGGTGAGCTGAAAATCGTTGAATTTCAGCTTTACGCCCTGACGTGCAATCTGCTTATCCGGGCGGATCGCGCTGAGACGGCGATCGAGTTCGGCGTAGAGAAAATCAATAATTTCCAGGCACTGCTCCCAGTGATGGATGTCCTCGCCCAGCGTACGCTCGACGCCCAGCGATTTGCGTTCGCGCTCCACCACTACGTCGCGATCGTCGATGCCGTTGCTGCGCTCCCACAGCACGCGGCCAAATTTTCCAAAGCGCTTCAGCAGCTGCGCCAGATCGGCCTGTTGTACGTCAGCGCAGGTGCGCAGCCCCATCTCTTCGAGCTTTTTGGTGGCCACTTTGCCAACGCCGGGAATCTTGCTCAGCGGCAGCGTCAGCAGAAAGTCCGGCATCGCCTGCGGCGTAATCACATACTGGCCGTCGGGCTTGTTCATATCTGAAGCGATTTTGGCGAGGAACTTGATCGGCGCAATGCCGGCGGACGCGGTCAGGCCGGTTTCGCGCAGGATATCGGCGCGAATCGCCTGCGCCATCAGCGTGGCCGATCCCTGGCAGTGTTCACTGTCGGTGACGTCCAGGTAGGCTTCATCCAGCGACAATGGCTCAATCAGTGGCGTATAGCGGGTAAAGATGGCGCGAATCTGCTGCGAGGCTTCTTTATAGGCATCAAAGCGGCCGGGCAGCAGTTTCAGATGGGGGCAGAGGCGCAGCGCTGTGGCGGTCGGCATCGCGCTGCGCACGCCGTATTTCCGCGCCGGATAGTTGGCGGTGCTGATTACCCCACGCTGCACGCGGCTGCCGCCGATGGCAATCGGGATATCACGTAATGAAGGATCGTCGCGCATTTCCACTGCCGCGAAAAAGCAGTCCATATCGACATGAATGATTTTGCGCATACGCCCCTCCGGATACTGGATAAGTATACAGCAGAGAAAAACAACAGCAATATTTGTGGCGCGTGCGATTAAAGTTTACAAATTTGTGGTCGTATTCCCTTTAGGATTGCACCATTTTCTCGGACTCCGGCTTGATTAAACGCCAGACAATGATAATGTTGCGCTGCGGTAGCGGATATTTCCGATAATGCAATACAGTGACGCACTGCGTCAGCGTTCCTCTTCACTTCAAGGTACACACAGAATGGGCAGAATCGCATTATTGTTTGCGATGATTCTTATGCCGCTCCTGAGCTGGGCAATGACGCCTGAGCCAATGCAGCCGCTGGCTCCGGTGAGCAAAGAGTTAAAGAAACAATTACTGGGTACACCGGTATTTATTCAGATCTTCAAGGAAGAGCGTACGCTGGAACTGTACGGCAAAATCGGTAATGAATATCGTCTGCTGGACAGCTATCGCATCTGTAACTTCTCCGGCGGCCTCGGGCCGAAACGTCGTCAGGGCGATTTTAAAAGTCCGGAAGGCTTTTATAACGTGAAGATGAATCAGCTTAAGCCGGACAGCCGTTTTTATCGCGCCATCAATACCGGATTTCCGAATCAGTACGATCGCGCCAAAGGCTATAACGGTAACTATCTGATGATTCACGGCGATTGCGTATCCGTGGGCTGCTATGCCATGACCAACGCGTCGATGGATGAGATCTTCACTTACGTGAACGCCGCGCTGCGCAACGGTCAGCAGGATGTGCAGGTCAACATCTTCCCGTTCCGCATGACCGACAGCAACATGCAGCGTCATCGTTACTCGACTTACATCAGCTTCTGGCGTGAACTGCAGCCGGGCTATGCTTACTTCGCCAAATACCACGTGCCGCCAACGGTCAACGTGACGGCAACCGGTCAGTATGCGGTGAACAACACGCCGGTCATGACCACGCCGGAAGCGGCGTCGAAATCATTCCTGGCGCTCACCCAGGTAAAATAATGCCCACTCACCTGGCACGATGCGGTGCCAGGTTTCATTACCGGTCAGCGGCTGCGTCGCAATCACCGTCACCACGTCTTTCGGCGTGGTCTGCTGCAGAAAATCAATCTCCACATCCTGATCGAGCAGCTTCGCTTTGCCAAACGGCGCGCGGCGCGTAATCCAGTACAGATTGGTTGAGCAGAAGGCCATTAAATAGCGTCCGTCAGACAGCAGCATATTGAATACGCCCTTCTGGCGCAGCTCCGTCGCCAGTTCCGCCACATAGCGAAACACCGCCGGCCAGTTGCCCGGCGTGCGCGGATAGCGCTCAGCCAGCTTATGCAGAATCCAGCAAAACGCCTTTTCGCTGTCGGTTTCGCCTACCGGACGGAAATGCCCGGTCTCCAGCTGGCGATAGCCCTTTAGCTGGCCGTTATGCGCGTAAGTCCAGTTGCGGCCCCACAGTTCGCGGGTAAACGGATGGGTATTTTCCAGTGATACCTGGCCGCGATTGGCCTGACGAATATGCGCCACCACCGAATGCGACTTGATCGGATACTCCTGCACCAGGCGGGCAATCGGCGAGTTGTAGCTCGGCAGCGGATCTTTAAACGTGCGGCAGCCTTTATCTTCGTAAAAGGTGATGCCCCAGCCATCTTTGTGCGGCCCGGTTGCACCGCCACGCTGCACCAGACCGGTAAAACTGAAACAGATATCCGTGGGGACATTGGCGCTCATCCCGAGCAATTCGCACATAGCAACCGCCTTATCAGAACCTCCCGCGGGCGCGGGAGGAGCACGTCATCACTTAACCATCTCTTTTTCGATTAACAGCATCAGGATGTGGATCACTTTGATGTGAATCTCCTGGATGCGATCGGCATAACCAAAGTGCGGCACGCGAATTTCGATATCGGCCGTACCGGCCATTTTGCCACCGTCTTTGCCGGTCAGGGTAATCACTTTCATGCCTTTGGCGCGCGCGGCTTCTACGGCTTTGATGATGTTGGCCGAGTTACCCGAAGTGGACAGCCCCAGCAGCACATCGCCCTCGCGCCCGACCGCCTCGATGTAGCGGGAGAACACGTAGTCGTAGCCAAAATCGTTGCTGACGCAGGAGAGATGGCTGACATCCGAAATGGCGATGGCCGGATAGCCAGGACGATTTTCGCGGTAGCGCCCGGTCAGCTCCTCAGCGAAGTGCATGGCATCGCAGTGCGAGCCGCCGTTGCCGCAGGAGAGCACTTTGCCACCGGCTTTGAAGCTGTCGGCCAGCAGCACGGCTGCGCGCTGAATGGCGTGAATGTTGGCTTCATCACTCAGGAACTTATTGAGCGTATCGGCGGCTTCATTGAGTTCTGAGCGAATAATGTCCTGATACATAGGGATGTCCTTTAGAGGAAAATTGACCCAGCAAGTTTAACGGAATGGGCCAGAGCCGCAAAGCGCCCGCAGCAGGGAAAAGCGCGACGCCGCGCTGACGTCCGCTTGCCGGCGCGATTTTGTGAGTTCGGTTGTAATTGCGATGTAAACAGATTGATAAATTTCGTGCGCTGCTCTAAACCTTATCACTAACAGGTCAGACCTCTTACAACTTACGGAGCGGTTCATTATGTTGCTTGCCTCGATCATCGCGACGCTGGTGTTAATTAGCGCCCTCTTCTACCATCAGGTTTCACTGCGGCTCAGCAGTGCAATTGTGCTGCTGTGGACCGCGGCACTGGCCGCCACCGGCCTGTGGACGCCGTGGCTGCTGCTGCCGCTGGCCATTATTCTGCTGCCTTTCAACCTGCCGGCGATGCGCCGCAGCATGTTCTCTAAGCCGGCTCTGCACAGCTTCCAGAAGGTGATGCCGCCGATGTCGCGCACCGAAAAAGAGGCGATCGACGCCGGTACCACCTGGTGGGAAGGCGATCTGTTTCGCGGCAAACCGGACTGGCAGAAACTGCACAACTATCCGCAGCCGCGCCTGACCGAAGAGGAACAGGCGTTTCTGGATGGCCCGGTGGAAGAAGCCTGCCGCATGGCTAACGACTTCGAAATCACCCATGAAATGGCCGATCTGCCGCCGGAGCTGTGGGCTTACCTCAAGCAGCACCGCTTCTTTGCCATGATCATCAAAAAAGAGTACGGCGGTCTGGAGTTTTCCGCTTACGCGCAGGCTCGCGTGCTGCAGAAACTGGCAGGCGTGTCCGGGATCCTGGCGATCACCGTCGGCGTGCCGAACTCGCTGGGCCCGGGTGAACTGCTGCAGCATTACGGTACCGATGAGCAGAAAGATCACTACCTGCCACGCCTCGCGCGCGGCGATGAAATCCCCTGCTTTGCGCTGACCAGCCCGGAAGCGGGCTCCGACGCCGGCGCCATTCCGGATACCGGCGTGGTGTGCATGGGCGACTGGCAGGGCCAGCAGGTGCTGGGCATGCGCCTGACCTGGAACAAGCGCTACATTACCCTGGCGCCGATTGCCACCGTGCTCGGCCTCGCCTTTAAGCTCTCCGACCCCGATCATCTGCTGGGCGAAACCGAAGAGCTGGGCATTACCTGTGCGCTGATCCCGACCCACACGCCAGGCGTTGAGATTGGCAGACGTCACTTCCCGCTGAACGTGCCGTTCCAGAACGGGCCGACGCGCGGCAAAGATATCTTTGTGCCGATCGATTACATCATCGGCGGTCCGGCGATGGCCGGTCAGGGCTGGCGTATGCTGGTTGAGTGCCTGTCGGTGGGGCGCGGCATTACCCTGCCGTCTAACGCCACCGGCAGCCTGAAAAGCCTGGCGCTGGCAACCGGTGCCTACGCGCACATTCGGCGCCAGTTCAAAGTCTCTATCGGTAAAATGGAAGGGATTGAGGAGCCGCTGGCGCGCATCGCCGGTAACGCTTACGTGATGGACGCGGCGGCGACACTGATCACCAGCGGCATTATGCTGGGCGAAAAACCGGCGGTGCTGTCAGCGATTGTCAAATACCACTGCACCCATCGCGGCCAGCGCGCCATCATTGATGCAATGGATATCGCCGGCGGTAAAGGCATCATGCTTGGCGAGAATAATTTCCTGGCGCGTGCCTATCAGGGCGCCCCGATCGCCATCACCGTTGAGGGCGCGAACATCCTGACGCGCAGCATGATTATCTTTGGCCAGGGCGCAATCCGCTGCCACCCGTGGGTGCTGGAAGAGATGAACGCCGCCGCGAACAACGATCTCGTCGCCTTTGACCGCGCGCTGTTCAGCCATATCGGCCACGTCGGCAGCAATAAAGTGCGCAGCCTGTGGCTTGGCCTGACCGGCGGCCGCACCAGCGCTACGCCAACCCGTGACGCAACCCGCCGCTACTATCAGCAGCTGAATCGCCTGAGCGCCAACCTTGCGCTGCTGTCGGATGTGTCGATGGCGGTGCTGGGCGGTAGCCTGAAACGTCGCGAACGTATTTCGGCACGCCTCGGCGATGTGCTGAGCCAGATGTATCTGGCATCCGCCACGCTGAAACGCTATGACGATGAAGGCCGCAACGAGGCGGATCTGCCGCTGGTGCACTGGGGCGTGCAGGATGCGCTGCATCAGGCGGAAGTGGCGATGGACGATCTGCTGCGCAACTTCCCGAATCGCCTGGTTGCGGGTGCGCTGCGACTGGTGATTTTCGCCGGCGGGAAACACTGCCCGGCACCGTCCGATAAACTGGATCATAAGCTGGCCAAAATGCTGCAGCTGCCGTCCGCAACTCGCACCCGTCTGGGCCGCGGCCAGTATCTGACGCCGAGTGAGCACAACCCGGCCGGTCAGCTGGAGCAGGCGCTGCAGGATGTGATGGCGGCGGAAGTGATTCACGATCGTCTGTGTCAGCAGCAGAAAAAACACTTCTCCTTCACCCGGCTGGATGCGCTGGCCCAGCGCGCGCTGAAAGAAGGCTGGATTGACGAGAGTGAAGCGAAGGTGCTGACGCGGGCCGAAGCCAGCCGGCTGAAGGCCATCAACGTGGATGATTTTGCGCCCGAGGCGCTGGCGGTGGCCAAACCGGACAGCAAACCCAAACCGAGCGCCCGCCCCAGCGAAGCGGCGTAACCGTAAAAAGCCTCCAGCCGGAGGCTTTTTTTATAGCCTGCGGCAGCGGATAAGTGCACTCAGCGTATGTGCCAGCCACGTTTAGACGTCTAAGCGTCTCGATTGCCAAGTTTTAACATCCTGTTTATAGTGGCTGCAGCACAAGGTTACTCCGCAACGACATTCGCGCTTAAGGCACCCGATAATGACGCAGCCCAACCTGATCCCCGAGAGCAAACTACCGGCGCTCGGCACCACCATTTTTACCCAAATGAGCGCCCTTGCCGCCCAGCACAACGCCATCAACCTGTCACAGGGCTTTCCCGATTTTGACGGCCCGCGCTATTTGCAGCAGCGCCTGGCACATCACGTCAGCGAAGGCGCTAACCAATACGCGCCGATGATTGGCACCCTGCCGCTGCGCGAGGCGATCGCCGATAAAACCGCAGATATGTACGGTCACCGGCCGGATATCAACAGCGACATCACCGTGACGGCGGGCGCAACCGAAGCGCTGTATGCCGCGATCACCGCGCTGGTGCGGCCGGGCGACGAGGTGATCTGCTTTGATCCCAGCTACGACAGCTATGCGCCAGCGGTTCAGCTGGCCGGCGGCGTGCTGAAACGCATCGCGCTGCAGCCGCCCGCTTTTCAGGTCGACTGGCTGGCCTTCAGCAGCCTGCTCAGCGTGCGCACCCGGCTGGTGATCGTCAACACGCCGCATAATCCGTCCGCCACCGTGTGGCACGCCAGCGACTACGCCGCGCTGTGGCAGGCGATCGCCGGACAGGAAATTTATGTGCTCAGCGATGAAGTCTATGAGCATATCTGTTTTGATGAGCAGGGCCATGCCAGCGTGCTGGCACATACCGACCTGCGTCAGCGCGCTATCGCAGTCTCATCCTTCGGCAAAACCTTTCATATGACCGGCTGGAAAGTGGGTTACTGCATTGCTCCGGCGGCGATCAGCGCCGAAATCCGCAAAGTGCATCAGTATCTCACCTTTTCAGTGAATACCCCGGCGCAGCTGGCGATTGCCGATATGCTGCGCCAGCAGCCAGAACATATTGATGCGCTGCCGGCATTCTATCGCGCCCGGCGTGACCGCCTGACGCAGGCGCTGGCCGCCAGCCGGTTTAAGGTGCTGCCCTGTGCCGGCACCTATTTCCTGCTGGTGGATTACAGCGCCATTTCCGATTTGGATGATGTCAGTTTCTGCCAGTGGTTAACCCGCGAAGTGGGCGTGGCGGCGATTCCGCTGTCGGTGTTCTGCGCGGACCCTTTCCCGCACAAGCTCATTCGCCTGTGCTTTGCTAAACAGGAAGCGACGCTCGACGCCGCTGCGGAGCGTTTATGTCAGCTTTAAAACTTACCGTATTACAGGAAACCCTGAGCTGGATGGATGGCGCGGCCAACCTGCGCCATTTTGATGAGGTATTGCAGGGCATGACGGGCCGCGATGTCATTCTGCTGCCGGAGATGTTTACCACCGGCTTTGCCATGGAGGCGGCGGCCAGTTCGCTGCCGCAGGATCAGGTAGTGGCGTGGCTGCACGGTCATGCCAAAGCCCTGAATGCCCTGGTCGGCGGCAGCGCGGCGATTCAGAGCGACCAGGGCGCGGTAAACCGTTTCCTGCTGGTGGAGCCCGACGGCACGCTGCACCAGTACGACAAACGCCATCTGTTCCGCATGGCCAGTGAGCACCAGCACTATGTGCCCGGTGAAACGCGCAAGGTGTTCCACTGGCGCGGCTGGCGTATTCTGCCGCAGATTTGCTACGACCTGCGCTTCCCGGTGTTTTCGCGCAACCAGAATGATTACGATCTGGCGCTGTACGTCGCCAACTGGCCGGCACCGCGCGCGCTGCACTGGCAGGCGCTGCTGCTGGCGCGCGCCATTGAGAATCAGGCCTATGTAGCCGGTTGTAACCGCGTCGGCAGTGACGGCAATCAGCATCAATACAGCGGCGACAGCCGGATTATCTCGCCGCAGGGTGAGATCCTCGCGGCCGCTGAACCCTTCGCCCGCGCGCGCCTCGACGCCGAGTTATCACTGGAGGCGCTGCAGGACTATCGCGAGCGCTTCCCGGCCTGGCGCGACGCGGATAAATATACGCTGAAGTAATATTTTAGCCGCATCCCTGCGATGCGGCTTCCACATATCCTCCTGCCCTGTTGTTTCCTGTGTGGAAACATTCTATGTTGTGCGTTACAATGTTTCCACCCTGGAACAGTTCGAGGGAATGATGCACATTATCTCAAGGAAAGTGTTTAACGAAGCGACACAGAGATTTCCTAATGATGCCGCAGCACTGGATGCCACTTACCGACTATTAAGCGGCCATGATTTTGCCGATCCACAGGTGTTAAAAGCCTGGTTTCCCAGCCTGGATCGCATGAAGTATCGGGCAAAATGGTGGGTAATTAATGTCGGCGGCAACAATCTCCGGCTGATGTTCTTTGCGGATTTTGTGGCAAAAAGAGTCTTCGTAAAGCATATCGTGACGCATGCTGAGTATGACAAGCTGGTTAAGCATTACCGGGAGAACAAAGAATGATTAGCGAAGCGATTCAGGCCTCCAACAATCTGATTAAAGCCGTGCCGCTGCTGGGCGGGAGTCAGTCCAGAGCCGATTATGAACAGGCGCTTGAACTGGTGGAATACCTGGTTGAGCATCAGCCGGGGCATCCGCTGATCGAGATGCTGGCCGTCAAAGTCGCGAAGTATGAAGAAACCGCAGCGGAATTCGCCGCGTTTAATGCACGCACTCAGGCGCTGCCGGGCGGCGTGGCGCTGCTGCGGGTACTGATGGACCAGCACGGTCTGAATCAATCCTCTTTCGTGGCAGAAATCGGTCAGCGTTCGTATGTGAATCGCATTCTGAAAGGCGAGCGCAGATTAACGGATAAGCATAAGGCGGCGCTGGCGCGACGCTTTAATCTGCCGTTTGAGGCATTTCGTGAGGCATAAGCAGGAATGAGCCGCAGCGCATGACGCTGCGGCTCAGGGGATTACAGATCGAACCGGTCGAGGTTCATCACTTTGGTCCAGGCGGCCACGAAGTCGTTAACGAACTTCTGCTTCGCATCGCTGCTGGCGTAAACTTCCGCCAGCGCGCGCAGGATGGCGTTAGAACCAAACACCAGATCGGCGCGGGTGGCGCTGTACTTCACTTCTCCGCTCTGACGATCGCGGCCTTCGAACAGCTCAGCGCTCTCATCGGTGGCGCGCCATGCGGTGCGCATATCCAGCAGATTGATGAAGAAGTCGTTGCTCAACACGCCGGCACGATCGGTAAACACGCCGTGCGCGCTGCCGTCGAAGTTGGTACCCAGCACGCGCAGACCACCCAGCAGTACCGTCAGCTCTGGCGCGCTCAGCGTCAGCTGTTGCGCTTTGTCCAGCAGCAGGGTTTCGGTAGAAGAACCGCCCTGAACGCGGCGATAGTTACGGAAACCATCGGCCAGCGGCTGCAGTACGTTGAATGACTCGACATCCGTCTGGTCCTGACGCGCATCCACGCGGCCCGGCGTGAACGGCACCTGCACCGCGACACCTGCCGCTGCTGCCGCCTGCTCAATCCCGACGCTGCCCGCCAGCACAATCACATCCGCCAGCGACGCTTTACCTGACTCCTGCTGAATCTTCTGCAGCACCGGCAGCACATCGCGGGTGACACTGGCGTTGACCGCCCAGCCGTTCTGCGGTGCCAGCGCCAGACGGGCACCGTTCGCGCCGCCGCGTTTGTCGCCGCCACGGAAGGTGGAAGCGGACGCCCAGGCCGCAGAGACCAGCTGGCTGACGCTCAGACCCGAAGCGGCAATTTTCGCTTTCAGATCGGTGATGTCATCCGGCGTCGGCTGATGCGTGGCCTGCGGTAACGGATCCTGCCACAGCAGATCTTCCTTCGGCACTTCCGGACCGAGGTAACGCGCTTTTGGTCCCATATCGCGGTGCGTTAATTTAAACCAGGCACGGGCGAAGGCTTCGTTGAACGCCTGCGGATCGTTGAGGAAACGACGCGAAATCTTCCCGAACTCCGGATCGAAACGCAGCGTCAGGTCGGTGACCAGCATGGTCGGCTTGCGTTTTTTCTCTGGATCGAACGGATCCGGGATAATCGCTTCGGCATCAACCGCTTCGAACTGAATCGCGCCCGCCGGGCTGTGCGTTTGTACCCACTCATATTTGAACAGGTTCTCGAAGAAGTAGTTGCTCCACTGCGTTGGGGTTTGCGTCCATACCACTTCCAGACCGGAAGTGATGGCATCGGCACCGGCACCGCTGCCGTAGCTGCTGTGCCAGCCCAGACCCTGCGCTTCCAGCGGCGAGGCTTCCGGATCGACGCCCACGTGGCTGGCCGCAGCGGCACCGTGCGTTTTACCCAGCGTGTGACCGCCGGCAATCAGCGCGACGATCTCTTCATCGTTCATGCCCATGTTGCCGAAGGTAGCGCGAATCGCCGGGGCCGCCGAGCGCGGATCGCCGCTGGCTTCCGGACCTTCCGGGTTCACGTAGATCAGGCCCATTTCCGTCGCACCGAGCGGCGCGTTTGCCAGGCTTTCCGGATGGCGGTGCGCCAGCCATTCGGTCTCATGTCCCCAGTCCACGTCCATGTCCGGTTCCCAGACATCTTCACGACCGGCACCAAAGCCAAAGGTACGGAAGCCGGCGTTTTCCAGCGACACGTTACCGGCAAGAATGTAGAGATCGGCCCAGGAAATTTTCTGGCCATACTTCTGTTTCACCGGCCACAGCAGACGACGCGCTTTGTCGAGGCTGACGTTATCCGGCCAGGAGTTGAGCGGCGCAAAGCGCTGCTGGCCACGTCCGGAACCGCCGCGACCGTCGATGGTGCGGTAGGTGCCGGCGCTGTGCCATGCCATACGGATAAACAACCCGATGTAGCTGCCCCAGTCGGCTGGCCACCAGGATTGCGAGTCGGTCAGCAGCGCACGAATGTCGGCTTTCAGCGCGGCGTAATCCAGTTTGCTGAACTCTTCACGGTAGTTGAAAGTGTCACTGAGGGGGTTAGAACGGCTGGAATGCTGGTTTAACAGATCGACGCGCAGCATGTTTGGCCACCAGTCGCGGTTAGTGGTCCCGCTTCCGGCGCCACGCGCTAAAACGCTTTTCTCTTCCGATGCTCCATGATGAAAGGGGCATTTTCCTGAGGCGGCTGCATTATCATTATTTTCGGGCGTGCTCATTTCTCGGCTCCATTGGCTTCACGTTGTCCGGTTAAGATAACCGCACCGTGTTGCAGAATATATTTGGATGGACCGAAGGTTTTGATAGTTACTGGCTTTCAAGCGCGAGGTTTGTGATAGAGAGCACGAATTTCAGGGCGCATAGGTACACCTCATGATGGATCGGGTTATAC
This sequence comes from Type-C symbiont of Plautia stali, assembly GCF_059730935.1. Taxonomy (NCBI): domain Bacteria; kingdom Pseudomonadati; phylum Pseudomonadota; class Gammaproteobacteria; order Enterobacterales; family Enterobacteriaceae; species Type-C symbiont of Plautia stali. Next base: position 3,206,938 of record NZ_AP035923.1, read on the forward strand.
CGGTGCGCATCAATGCGCACCCTACGGAACCGCATAACGATTTTACAGGGGCGCCATTTATGGCGACCTGGATTAACTCCCGCGGTAGGTCGACCACGACCATGGGGAAATGAGGAACGGCAGGTGATAATGGCTGCCGGCGGAGCCAATCACAAAATCAATCTGCGCGCTGACGTACAGCGCATCACGCCCGTCGGCGGCGAAATAGTCACCGATCTCCGCGGTTAAGCGATAGTGGCCCGGCGCCAGCGGTTCAGGCGTGAGATCTTTGATGCGCCCGTCGCTGTCGGTTTCGCCCTCGGCCACTGGCAGCCATCCCTCAGGGCTGTTCTGCTCCAGCGACATCGCGACGCCAATCGCCGGTTTGCCCAGCGCGGTGTCGAGAATATGGGTGGTGATGGTGCTCATCTGATGCTCTCCTTAAGCCGTAACAGGGTAATTTCCCGCAGCTGCGCCAGCGCTTCCTGCTGCTCGGTCTCTTCATCATTGTTGAGCCTGCGCTGCAATTCCGCCAGCATCTGTTCACCGCTGCGCCCTTTGGCGCGAATCAGAAACACCCGGCCGAAGCGCTGCTCATAGCGCTCATTACCGGCCAGCATCGCCAGCTGCAGCGCACCGTTAGCCTGCTGCATCGCTGCCTGTTCCTGCTGCGACAGCGCGGCCTCTTTACCCGCGCCCTTCGCTTTTTCGCCGATGCGCGGATGGGCGCTCAGCGCCTGCTGCAAGGCGTCGCCCTGCCACGCCAGCGCCAGCTGTTGCGCCGTGGTGTACAGCGCCGTCAGGCTGGCGAACGGCCGCGCCGCCACCAGCGCCTGCTGCCAGGCGGGAATCGCCACGCAGTGGGCAATCGCCGCCTGCGCCTGCGCGGTGCTCGCCTGATTAAAATCGTTCAGATCCATTTCGCGGCTCCTTTAGCTGCGCGCCAGATCGCACACCGCCTGCAGATAGGCCTGCACGCCGAGCGCCACATCGGCCACCTGCACCGATTCCGCCGGATGATGGCTGATACCGCGATGGTTGCGCACAAACAGCATGCCCACCGGCCAGCGCTCAGCCATCGCGATCGCGTCGTGACCGGCTCCGCTCGGCAGCGCCAGACTGCGCCCCTGCACGGTTTCTACCGCATGGCTCAGCGCCTGCTGCAGCCGCGTATCACAGGCGGTGGCCGCGATGCGATAGTACTCGTTAGCGCTGAAGCTGAGCCCGCGCCGCAGCGCGATGGCTTCCGCCTGGGTCAGCAGGCTGGAGAGCAGACGTTCCAGCGGTTCATCCTGCGGTCCGCGCACGTCCAGCGACAGCTGCACCTCGCCGGGGATAACGTTAACGGCGCCCGGCAGACAGCTCAGCGTGCCCACCGTTGCCACCAGCTGCGCATCCTGATCCTGCGTGGCCTGTTCCACAAACACCATCCACTCTGCCGCTGCTGCCAGCGCGTCTTTGCGGTGCGTCATCGGCACCGTGCCGGCATGACCGGCCTCCCCGACAAAGCGGCAGTTAAGACGGCGCGCGCCGTTAATCGCCGTCACCACACCAAGCGCCAAATCGTCCTGTTCCAGACACGGTCCCTGCTCAATGTGCAGTTCGAGATAAGCCACAATGTCGCTCACCTCACGTGCCGCCTGCGGGATCAGCGCCGCGTCCAGGCCGAGGTCCTGCATCGCCTGCGCCACCGTAATACCGTTACCGTCCGGATGTGACACCCAGCTCTCCGGCCAGCTGCCGGTGAGGCCGCGGCTGCCAAGCAGCGTGATGCCAAAGCGCGTGCCCTCTTCATCGCCGAAGCCGACAATTTCAATCGCCAGCGGCAGGCGCTGCTGATGGTCGTGCAGCCACTGCACGGTTTCGATGGCGCTGAGCACGCCCAGCATGCCGTCGTAACGTCCGGCGTTGCGCACGGTATCAAGGTGCGAGCCGAGCAGCAGCGCCGGTGCGCCAGGCTCCGCCGCTTCATAGCGACCGCAGATATTGCCGACCGCATCCTGCCAGGTGTGCATACCTGCCGCCTGCATCCACTCAGCAACGCGCGCGTTGGCGCGCACCTGCTCCGGCGACAGATAGACGCGGGTCAGACCCTCTTCGCTTTCACTGATTGCTGCCAGCGCGTCACAGCGCGCCATCACCCGCGCCGCCGCTGACTGCGCCTCACTGGCGCTCATCAGGCTATGACTCATGCGTGGCTCCCGTAGTGGTCCCAGGCAGCCTGCAGCGCCGCGCCCTGAGTGGTGCGGAAACCGACGTGATTCAGCACGGACTCCAGCGCGCTCAGCGTCAGCATCACGCAATCTTTGCGCGCGTTGTAGCCCATGGTGCCGATGCGCCACACTTTGCCGTGCAGCGGACCGAACGAGGTGCCAATCTCAATGCCGAAATCGTCCAGCATCAATTTGCGTACCTGGTCGCCGTTGATGCCCTGCGGGATCACCACGCCAAGCACGTTATTCATCTTGTGTCTGAGATCGCCAAAGGTTTCCAGCCCCATGCCCTGAATACCTTTCAACAGCGCATCACCGTGCAGCTTGTGACGCGCGATGCCGTTATCCAGCCCTTCCTGCAGGATCAGACGGGCACATTCGCGTGCGCCAAACAGCGCCGAGGTGGCTTCGGTATGATGGTTGAGCCGCTCCGGTCCCCAGTAATCCATGATCATGCCGAGATCGAAGTAGTTGGAGTAGATCATCTCGTCGTCGCCATCCTGATGTGCGTCGGTGCGGATCCCCTGCTCCACGCACTTACGCTGGCGGATCACCGCTTCCATTTGCGGGCTCAGGGTGATCGGCGAGGTGCCGGACGGACCGCCGAGGCACTTTTGCATGCCGGCAGAGACCGCATCCAGCCCCCAGGCATCGGTTTCCAGCGGGTTGCCGCCCAGCGATGCGGTGGCATCGGTGTACAACAGCACGCCGTACTGGCGACAAATCGCACCGAGCTGCTCCAGCGGTTGCAGCATGGTGGTTGAGGTATCGCCCTGCACCGTCAGCAGCAGGCGCGGTTTGACTTTTTTGATCGCATCTTCGATCTGATCCGGGGTAAATATCTCGCCCCACGGCACCTCAATGGTATGGACTTCCGCGCGGCAGCGACGGGCAATTTCGCACAGCAGATGGCCGAAGCGGCCGAACACCGGCACCAGCACTTTATCGCCCGGACGAATCGCCGACAGCAGGATGGCTTCGATACCGGCGCGTGAGGTGCCATCAATCAGCAGGGTCCAGCGGTTTTCAGTGCGGAATACGCCACGGTACAGCGCCATCACCTCGTTCATATAGTGCGTCATCGCCGGATCGTACTGCCCAAGCAGCTGGCTCGACATGGCGCGCAGCACGCGCGGGTCGGCGTTGATCGGGCCCGGTCCCATCAGCAGACGCTGTGGCGGATTGATTTGCGAGAACTGGCTGATATCCATGAGGGGTTCCTTATTGTTCGGTTACAGACGCACGGTCGAAATAAACTGCTTCAGCTCGGCGGTTTGTGGATTTGCAAACAGCGTTTTGCTGTCACCCTGCTCCCACACGCGTCCCTGATGCATAAACACCACGCGGTCGCCCACGTCGCGGGCGAAGTTCATTTCATGGGTGACGAGAATCAGCGTCATGCCTTCGGCGGCCAGCTGCTCCAGCACTTTCAGTACTTCACCCACCAGCTCCGGATCGAGCGCCGAGGTGATTTCGTCACAGAGTAAAACTTTTGGCTGCATCGCCAGCGCGCGGGCAATCGCCACGCGCTGCTGCTGACCGCCCGACAGGTTGGCCGGGTAGTAATTGAGGCGTTCGCCGAGCCCGACTTTTTCCAGCATCTGCGTCGCCAGCGTGCGGCACTCCGCCTCGCTCTTTTTCAGCACGCGGCGCGGTGCCAGCATCACGTTTTCCAGCGCGGTCATGTGCGGAAACAGGTTAAAGTTCTGAAACACCATGCCCACCGAGCGGCTGATTTCACGCGCCTGCGATTCACGATCGGTAATCGTCATGCCGCCCAGTTTAATGCTGCCTTCCTGATAGCCTTCCAGCCCGTTCATGCAGCGCAGCAGGGTACTTTTGCCAGATCCGCTGCGGCCAATGATGGAAATCACTTCGCCGTTGTCGATATCCAGATCGACCCCTTTCAGTACGTGGTTATCACCGTAGTACTTCTGGACCTGATTAATGGTGATGAGCGGCATTGAATTTTTTCTCCAGGTACTGGCTGTAACGCGACAGCGGATAACACATCAGGAAGTAACCGAGCGCCACCAGGCCAAACACCTTGAAGGGCTGATACGTCACATTGTTGAGAATGGTGCCGGCTTTGGTCAGCTCGACAAAGCCGATAATCGACGCCAGCGCGGTGCCCTTGATCACCTGCACGGCAAAGCCAACGGTCGGCGCGATGGCGATGCGGATCGCCTGCGGTGCCACCACGCGATACAGCGTCTGGCCAAAGTTTAGGCCGAGGCAGCGCGACGCTTCCCACTGCCCTTTTGGCAGCGCGCGAATGCTGCCGTACCAGATATCCAGTAAAAACGCGCTGGTATACAGCGTCAGTGCCAGCGACGCCGCGGTCCAGGGCGCGACGTCGATGCCGAACAGGCCGACGCCGAAGAAGGCGAGAAACAGCTGCATCAGCAGTGGCGTGCCCTGAAACAGCTCGGTGTAGCAGCGGATCAGGCGGGTGAGCCAGCGACGCTGCAGCAGACGCAGAAACAGCAGCGGCAGTGTCACCAGCGTGCCGCCGAAAAAGGCCACCAGCGACAGCAAAATCGTCCAGCGCGCCGCCAGCAGCAGGTTGCGCAGGATGTCCCAGTCAGTAAACGTTGTCATGCCGGCTGCGCTCCAAACCATTTGCGACCCAGCGCCAGCAGCAGCTGACGCATGGCAATCGACAACGCCAGATAGATCAGCGTGGTCACCAGATAGACTTCAAAACTCAAAAAGGTGCGCGACTGAATCAGGTTGGCGGCAAACGTCAGCTCTTCATACGAGACCTGCGACACCACCGACGAGCCGAGCATCACAATGATGCACTGGCTGACCAGCGCCGGATAAATGCGCTGCAGCGAGGGCGGCAGCACCACGCGGATGAAGGTTTGCGTGCGGCTCAACCCGAGCACGCGCCCCGCTTCCCACTGCCCGCGCGGCGTGACCTGGATACCGGCACGGATGATTTCAGTGCTATAGGCGCCAAGGTTAATCAGCATCGCCAGCAGCGCCGCTTCACCGGCCGTCAGTTTCAGCCCGAGATTAGGCAGACCAAACACGATAAAAAACAGCTGTACCACGAACGGCGTGTTGCGAATCAGCTCGACGTAGATGCCCCACAGGCGGCTGGCCCAGCCCGGTTTGCCGCTGCGCAGCGCCGCGCCGAGAATACCCAGTCCGACACCGCCTACCGTCGCCAGCACCGTAAGCTGCACCGTGACCCACAGTCCGGCCAGCAGCTCTGGCCAGTGCGGCCAGAGATCTGCAAAGTTAAGTTGCCCAATCATTGGCCGTTCCTGTTATGCGCCGAGGTTGGCAGGCAGCGGCGCTTTCAGCCACTCTTCCGACAGCTTGTTCAGCGTGCCGTCTTTAATACCCTGCTCAATCAGTGCGTTCACTTTCTCTTTCAGCGCTGGCTCATTCTTTTTCAGGCCGATAAAGCACGGTGAATCTTTCAGCATAAACTGCGGCACCGGGGCTTTTTCCGCGTTCTGGCGCGCAATCGCCGCGACCACCAGGTTTCCGGTGGCGACATACTGCACCTGACCGGAGAGATAGGCGGACAGCGTGGTGTTGTTATCTTCGTAGCGCTTCACCTGAGCATCTTTCGGAGCGACATCGCTCAGCACCATGTCCTCTACCGCACCGCGCGTCACGCCAATCGATTTCCCGCTCAGCGCCGCCGCATCTTTCAGCGTCTCGCCTTTCGGGCCGAACACGCCGAGGAAGAACGGCGCATAGGCGCGGCTGAAGTCGATCACTTTTTCGCGCTCGGCGTTTTTGCCCATGCTGGAGATCACCAGGTCAACCTTGTCGGTCTGCAGATACGGTACGCGGTTGGCGCTGGTCACCGGCACCAGCTGCAACTTCAGTTTCATCTGCTTCGCGAGGTATTTCGCCATGTCGATGTCATAGCCCTGCGGCTGCAGATCGGTACCGACCGAGCCAAACGGCGGGAAGTCCTGCGGCACCGCCACGCGAATCACGCCACGCTTCTGGATATCCTGCAGCTGATCGGCCATCGCGCTGCCTGCCTGTGCCAGCAGCAATGCTGCCCCTGCTACTGCCAGTGATACTTTATTCATTATGCACCCCGGTGAGTTAATGGTGAAACAAAAGATTCTTGATAAATTGATTTGCAACTAATGTGCCAACCACAACGGGCAGCAAACGCAGCGGCTAAGCGGAGGATTTAAAGCGGTTAAGGGCGCATCATAACGGGGATCACCCCGTTAGCAGACGCGATCAAAAAAGGTGCAAAGCACCAAAACGGTGCCCTTTAGCGGTGTTCCAGCTCGTCGAGCTGCTGGTAAAGATCGGCAATCTGATGGATGCGCTGACGCCCCTGCGACAGCATTTCGTGCAGCAGCGCGTTGGCCAGCAGGTTGATCAGGCTCATTGCCGAGGCGTAGCTGTCAAAGGCGGAAACGCTGTCGAGCGGTGCGCACAGCTGCCAGCGCGCCAGGGTGAGAATGCCCTGCGCCTGCGGTTCGCACAGCACCAGTACCGGGATGCCGCTCTGCTGCAGCTGCTGCATTAGTGGACGGATGATGCGTGGCCGGCGGCGAAACGCCATCACCACCACCACATCTTCCGGCGTCATGTCCACCAGCTCTTCGCCCAGCGTCTGGCCGGGCTGCGGCAACACCTGCACCTGAGCGCGCGCCTGCAGCAGCTGCTGACGCAGATGCAGCGCCACCGGATACGCGTTGCGCATCCCAATGATGAACACCCGCCGTGCAGCGCCCAGCGCAGCAATCACCTCGCTAAACTGCCGGGCGTCAATGCTGTTGACCCACTGCGTCAGGTTCGCCATCTCCTGCTTGTAATGACGCGACAGCAGGGTGTTGCCCTGCACCGCGTCGCGGTTATCGGTCAGCGGCATTCCGCTCTGGCGCAGCGTGCGCAGCTCGTCACGCATATCTTTGTATTTTTCATAGCCGAGGCGTTTGAACAGCCGGCTCACCGTGGCCTTTGATACGCCGCTGAGCCGCGCCAGCTCAGCGCTGTTATAGCTAATCAGATCATCAAAATGGTCAAACACAAAGTCAGCAATGCGCTGCTCCTGCGGCGACAGTTGTGGATAGTGACTGCGAAGGCGTTCATCGAGCTGTTTCATCATCGGTCCTGTAACTTTCGTTTCATCACAAGCTAGCATAAATCGATCCAGGCTGGCGTAACACCAAAACTGGAACGGCTCTTGCTTTACCATTGGTACAGACTGGTAGCGGCGCAATTTGTTGCGCTTGTTTTCCCTATCCAGCGCGCCAAATCGCGCCGCTACAAAAGAATAATCCGGGAACAGTTCATTATGATTCAAAGCAATATGGCCCCGATGGGCATGGCGGTGACGCCACATCACCTTGCCAGCGAAAGCGCACTGGCGGTTCTGCGTGAAGGCGGCAACGCGCTGGAAGCCATGGTGGCCGCCGCGGCGACCATTGCGGTGGTCTACCCACACATGAATGGCCTCGGCGGCGACGGCTTCTGGCTGGTGGTGCCGCCCGGCGGCGATCCGATTGCTATCGATGCCAGCGGCGCCGCCGGTTCGCTGGCGCACCCCGACTTCTATCACGGTGAGAGCCATATTCCGCATCGCGGCCCTAAAGCGGCACTGACGGTCGCCGGCACCGTCAGCGGCTGGCAGGAAGCGCTGACGCTGGCGCACGAACTGGGCGCGACGCCGCTGCCGCTGAGCCGTTTGCTGCGCGATGCGATTCGCTATGCGGCCGATGGCATTCCGGTCACCGCCTCGCAGGCGGCAGCGACGGCGGCAAAACAGCATGAGCTGCAACATCAGCCCGGTTTTGCTGCCACCTTTCTGCCTGATGGCGCACCGCCCGCCGCCGGCAGTCGTTTTACCCAGCCAGCGCTGGCGCAGACGCTGAGCGTGCTGAGCGAGCAAGGGCTGGAGAGCTTTTATCGCGGTGAGCTGGCGCACCATCTGGCGCGCGAAATGGGCGCGCTCGGCATGCCGATTACGCTGGACGATTTACACCGCCAGCGCGCCCGGCGCTGCACGCCGCTGCACCTCACGCACAGCGAAGGCGATATCTGGAACATGACGCCGCCAACGCAGGGGCTGGTATCGCTGGCGATCCTCGGGATCACCGATCGTCTGGCGATGGCCGACGCCAGTGAAGCGCAGACGGTGCACCGCATCGTTGAAGCCACCAAACAGGCCTTTGCCCTGCGCGATCAACACATCACCGATCCGCGTCACATGGCGATTGATGTGCAGCCGCTGCTGAATGCCGATCATCTCGGCACGCTGGCCGCGCAGGTGCAGGACGATCGCGCCGCGCCCTGGGGCACCGGACGCGGACCGGGCGATACCGTGTGGATGGGGGTGATGGACAGCAGCGGCCTGGCCGTCTCCTTTATCCAGAGCATTTACCACGAATTTGGCAGCGGCGTCGTGCTGCCCGGCACCGGTATTACCTGGCAAAACCGTGGCGCGGCGTTCAGCCTGCAGCCGGATCACCTGCTGACGCTGGCACCGGGCAAACAGCCGTTCCATACGCTCAATCCAGCGGCTGCACGCCTGAAAGATGGCCGCACGCTGGTGTACGGCTCGATGGGCGGTGATGGCCAGCCGCAAACCCAGGCGGCGATCTTTACCCGCTATGTCATTCAGGGCCAGCCGCTGCAGCAGGCGGTCAGCGCACCGCGCTGGCTGCTTGGCCGCACCTGGGGACAATCCTCAGACTCCCTCAAGCTGGAGGCGCGCATCGCGCCTGAAACCGTGCAGCAGCTGCGCGCGCTCGGTCATGAGGTCGAACTGCTGGCTGAATACAGTGAAGTGGTGGGCCACGCCGGCGCCATCGTCAGACACAACAATGGCATGCTGGAAGGCGCGTTTGATCCGCGCAGCAACGGCAGCGCTGCCGGCTTTTAACGGAGACAATCATGAATGCACAACCGGACTGGGCGGCCTATATCGCCCAAATGGAACAGATTCTGGCGCTGGAGCTGGACGACACGCGCCGCGCCGAGCTGCTGACGCAGTTTAACCGTATCGCCGCAATGGCGCAGCCGCTGATGGCGCTGCCGCTGGACGATCGCCTGGAAGTGGCGGGAGTATTTCATCCATGACGCTGGCAGCCTTATCGATTAGCCAGCTGCAGCAGGCACTGGCGCAGGGCGATCTCAGCGCGCGCGACATCGCACAGCAGACGCTGGCCGCCATTGAACAGCATAACCCGGCCATCAACGCCTGGACCGCCGTCACCGCGCAGCGCATGCTGCGGGAAGCCGATCGGCTGGATCAACAGCGTCAGCGCGGCGAGCCGCTGCCGGCGCTGGCTGGCATTCCCTATGCGGTAAAAAACCTGTTTGACGTCGCCGGTCACAGCACGCTTGCCGGCGCCAGCCTGTTCAGCGAGCGGCCGGTGGCACAGCAGGATGCGTGGGCGGTCTCTAAGCTGCAGCAGAGCGGCGCACTGCTCTCCGGCATGCTGAATATGGATGCCTACGCTTACGGCTTTACCACCGAGAACACCCATTATGGTGCCACCCGCAACCCGCGCGATCTGTCGCGCGTGGCCGGCGGCTCATCTGGCGGTTCCGCGGCAGCCGTCGCTGCCGGGCTGGTGCACTTTTCACTCGGCACCGACACCAACGGCTCGATTCGCGTGCCTGCTTCGCTGTGCGGCATTTTCGGCCTGAAACCCACCTTTGGTCGTCTGTCGCGCAGCGGCAGCCATCCGTTTGTCGCCAGCCTCGATCACATCGGTCCGTTTGCCCGCTCGGTGGAAGATTTGAGTCTGGTCTACGATGCGCTGCAGGGCGGCGACGCCAGCGATGCGTTTCAGGCGGCGCGGCCTGCGGAACCGGTCAGTGACAGGCTCTCTGCTGGCAGCGAAAAGCTGCGCAGCGCGGTGCTGGGCGGCTTTTTTGCTGACTGGTGCAGCGATGAGGCGCGCGCGGCGGTGGCGGTAGCAGCCCGCGCGCTCGGCGCGACAGAAGAAGTGACGCTGCCCCAGGCCGAACTGGCGCGCTCGGCCGCGTTTATCATGACCGCCGCGGAAGGCGGCAATCACTATCTGCCGGCGCTGCGCACCCAGCCAGAACGCTTTGAGCCGAATTCACGCGAACGCCTGCTGGCTGGCGCGATGCTGCCCGCCGCGTGGTATGTGCAGGCCCAGCGTTTCCGCCGTCACTTCCAGCAGCAGGTGCTGCCGCTGTTCGACCATTATGACGTGCTGATCGCCCCGGCCACGCCCTGTACCGCCACCACCATCGGCCAGGAAACCATTCACATCAACGGTCAGGATTTGCCGACACGCGCCAGCATGGGCATGCTGACGCAGCCGATTTCGTTCCTCGGCCTGCCGGTGTGTAGCGTACCGCTGCTCACCGCCAGCGGCTTACCGATTGGCCTGCAACTGATTGCTGCGCCGTTTAACGAACAGCTGGCGCTGCGCGCCGCCTGGGCACTGCAGCAGCAGGGTGTGACGCTGCCACAAACCTCTTTTATGGATGCCTGAAGATGACACCTGAACATATCGATCGTCCGGCGATACTGGCTGAAGTCACCGCCGCGTTTTACCGCTACGAGCAGGCGCTGGTGAGCAATGATGTCGCCGTGCTGGACGAGTTGTTCTGGCACGATGCGCGTACGGTGCGACTCGGTGCCGGAGAGAATCTGTACGGGATTGACGAGATTCGCGCCTTTCGCGCGGCGCGTCCGTCAAAGGGGCTCGATCGCACGCTGCGCAATACGGTCATCACCACTTTTGGCGATGACTATGCGGTGTGCAGCACCGAGTTCACCCGCGAGGGCGTAGAGAAGATCGGCCGTCAGCAGCAGACCTGGGTACGGCTGCCGTGCGGCTGGCGCATCGTGGCAGCGCAGGTGAGTTTGATGAGCTGACGCAGGCGCGAGTGTTGCCCTCTCCTGGCAAGAGAGGGCAAAAACGACCTGATATCCGTGAAAGGTAAGGCTGCTTACGCAGCCGGATGCGTCTTCATCCAGTGATCGGCAATCTGCTGACGCGTGCACACCCACACCTTGTCGTGCTGCTGAATATGGTCGAGGAAACGCTGCAGCGCGCGGAATTTCCCCGGACGCCCCAGCAGACGGCAGTGCATGCCAATCGACATCATCTTCGGCGCAGTCGCGCCCTCTTCATACAGTACATCAAAGGTATCGCGCAGATAGGTATAGAACTGCTCGGCGGTGTTGAATCCCTGCGGCGTGGCGAAGCGCATGTCGTTGCACTCCAGCGTATAGGGAATGATCAGATGCGGCTTCACCGTGCCGTCCTGACAGGTGACCTGCGTCCAGAAGGGCAGATCGTCACCGTAGTAATCGCTGTCGTAGCTGAAGCCGCCCTGCTCGACCACCAGCCGCCGCGTATTGGGGCTGTCGCGCCCGGTATACCAGCCGGTGGGCGCTTTACCGAATAACTCGGTGAGCACGTCCACTGCCTGCTGCATGTGCTGACGCTCGGTTTTGGCATCCATCCCCTGATAGTGAATCCAGCGCCAGCCGTGGCTGACCACATCGTAATCGGCGGCTTTGATGGCCTCGACAATCTGCGGATGCCGCGCCAGCGCCATCGCGACGCCAAAGATGGTCAGCGGCAGGCCGCGCTGCTGAAACTCCTGATGGATGCGCCAGAAACCGGCACGCGAACCGTACTCATACAGGGAATCCATCGACATGTGGCGATCGGCATAGCTGGCGGCTCCGATGATGTCGGAGAGAAACTGCTCAGAGCCCGCGTCACCGTGCAGCACATTGTTTTCAGCGCCCTCTTCATAGTTGAGCACGAACTGCACCGCCACCCGCGCCTCACCCGGCCACTGCGCGTGTGGCGGCTGGCCCGCATAGCCAATCAGATCGCGCGGATAATTTTTGTTGAAGCTGTACTCTTTCTTTTCAGATACATCACTCATTCTGCAAGTTCCTGTCATCAGTCCTCAACCAGCCCTTAGTTTAGGTGCTGAAATGCCGCGCTGAGCGGTTTTTTAATCGGGTAAGCCAGATCGCCGTGTTTGCTGGTACCAAAGCCCAGCGCCAGTAATGACTCGACCATTTTCACCGCCGCACTGACGCCATCAATCACCGGCAGGCCCAGCTCTTTAGTCAGATCCTGCGCCAGCGACGCCATGCCGCCGCAGCCCAGCACAATCGCCCCGCTGCCATCTTCACGTTTCGCCTGCAGGCAGCGCTCGCGCACTTTCTCCTGCGCGACGCCGCTGCCGTCCTCAAGCGCCAGCACCGGCAGGTCAATGGCGTGCAGCGCGGCACAGTGATGGCTGAATCCGTACTGCTGCAGCAGATGGCGGGCGATCACCAGCGTGCGCGGCAGCGTGGTGACAATCGAAAAGCGCGTCGCCACCAGCGTCGCGGTGTGCATCGCCGCTTCGGCAATGCCAATCACCGGTCCGCTCGCCAGTTCGCGCGCCGCCAGCAGTCCCGGATCGCCAAAGCAGGCGATGATGTGGCCGCTGACGCCCTGCTCTTTGCCGCGTTTTACCTGTTCCAGCACGCCCACCGCGGCAATCGCTTCATCAAAGTGTCCTTCAATGGAGGGCACGCCCTCGCTCGGGCACACCGCCACAATCTCCGTGCCAGGTGCGGCCACGGCGCGTGCCGCTGCGCCGATGGTCGCCGTCATGGCGGCGCTGGTATTCGGGTTGATCACCTGGATCAGGCTCATGATGCCGCTCCTTTATGACCGGCAAATAACCGGGTGAAATCAGGCAGGGTTTCGCCGCTGCGTTCAAAGTGCAGGCTGGCGACGATATGTTCGAAGTGATGCTGCAGCGCCGTGGTTAACGCTGGCAGATCGTTTTGCCGCAGCAGATCCACCAGCCGATCGTGATGATCGCAACGACAGCCGCGCTGCCACGGTGCACCGTAGGCGGCGATCACCAGCGAGGAGCGCTGCGTCAGGCGCGTCACCATGTCAGTCAGCACCTGGTTGCCGGAAATCGCCTGCAGCTGGATATGAAAAGCCGCAGACAGACGGATGGCGGCGGCCCCGTCGTGCTGCTGGTGCGCCTGCTGCTCGTCGGCAATTAAGCCACTCAGCGCGGCGAGATGCGGAGGCTGCAGATGCGCCAGCACCGCCGGCAGATTGGCGCACTCCAGCAGGCTGCGCGTGGCGAAGATGTCGCGCGCTTCCTCCACGCCCGGCGTCGCCACCTGTGCACCACGTCTGGGCGACAGGGTGATCATTTGCACCGCCGCGAGGCGCTGCAGCACCTTACGAATGCCGGTGCGGCTGACGCCAAACACCTCCGACAGCGCCTCTTCCGGCAATTTGCTGCCCGGCGGCAGCTGATGCTCCACGATGGCGTTCAGCAACGCCTGATAGATAGGTTCGTCTCTGTCATTCAGATCGGCAGCCGTTTTCTGGCCTGTTTCACTCTTCATTACCCGCTCCGGCAAGTGACTGTATGCAGACATCGTATACGTGAAATTAATTTTTTGTATACAAGAAATCAATTCTGGCCTGAATCCTGCAATACCGTTTCACGCTGTCATTATTTTTCCATGAAGTTAAGAGGAGCAGGTTTCATGCCAAATCATTCTGAAGTGACCTCTGCGGTGGCCTCTGAAGCCAACGCCCATTACAGCCCGCGTCTGTGTAACGACGACCTGGCGCCGACCCGCAACCAGAGCTGGTCGTGGTACAACATTTTTTCGTTCTGGATGTCGGACGTGCACAGCATGGGGGGCTATGTGGTGGCGGCCAGCTTCTTCACCCTCGGTCTGGCCAGCTGGCAGGTGCTGCTGTGTCTGCTGGTGGGAATTTGCATCGTGCAGCTGTGCGCTAACCTGGTGGCAAAGCCGAGCCAGATGGCCGGCGTGCCTTATGCGGTGATTTCGCGTCAGGCATTTGGCGTGTTCGGGGCCAACATCCCGGCGGTGATTCGCGGGCTGATCGCCTTCGCCTGGTACGGCATTCAGACCTATCTGGCGGCGAATGCGCTGATGCTGGTGCTGCTGAAGTTCTACCCGTCGTTAAGCAGCATGACGCAGAGCAGCTGGCTCGGCCTGTCGCAGCTTGGCTGGTGCTGTTTCGGCGTCATGTGGCTGCTGCAGGCGATGGTGTTCTGGCACGGCATGAGCGCGATTAAACGCTTTATTGATATCGCCGGTCCGGCGGTATACGTGGTGATGGTGGCGCTGGCGGGCTGGATTGTATACAAAACCGGTTTTGACGGTATCTCCTTCACCCTCGCCAGTAAATCACTGAGCGCGGGCGAGCAAACCTGGCAGATGATTACCGCGACCGCGCTGGTGGTCTCTTATTTCTCCGGTCCGCTGCTCAACTTTGGTGACTTCTCGCGCTACGGCAAAAGCATGGGTGAGATTCGCCGCGGCAACCGCTGGGGCCTGCCGTTCAACTTCCTGCTGTTTTCGATTGTGACCGTGGTCATTGTCTCGGGTACTCAGTCGCTGTTTGGCAAAATGATCACCGACCCGATTGAAACCGTGAGCATGGTAGGCAACGATGTAGCCGTCGCTATCGGGCTGCTGACCATGATTACTGCCACCATCGGCATCAATATCGTGGCGAACTTCGTTTCACCAGCGTTTGATTTCTCTAACTGCTCACCGCAGAAGATCAGCTTCCGCGCCGGTGGCATGATCGCCGCCGTGGGTTCAGTGCTGTTGACGCCGTGGAATCTGTTCCAGTCGCCGGAGTTGATTCACTACACGCTGGATGTGCTGGGATCGTTTATCGGGCCGCTGTTTGGCATCCTGATCGCCGATTTCTACCTGATCAAACGCAGCAAGGTGTACGTTGATGACCTGTTCAACGATACGCCAAAAGGCCGCTACTGGTATCGCGGCGGTTTCAATCCGAAAGCGATTGCTGCACTGCTGCCTTCCGTTGGCATTTGTCTGGTGATTAGCTTTATTCCGTCCCTGCACGCAGTGGCAAACTTTAGCTGGTTCATCGGCGTGGCGCTGGGCGCTGGCTGCTACCGCTGGCTGGCGCGCGCTGAACGTGAGGTGCCGCAAGCCACCTATCGTGCGGAAGTGGCGGTACAGAAGGATTAATGCGCTGGTGGTCGCCATGAATGGCGACCGTACGCCAGATGGGTATGATTTAGAAAAGCAAAAAGCCGATGCATTGCTGCATCGGCTTCTTTAAAGAGATTGGCGGAACGGACGGGGCTCGAACCCGCGACCCCCTGCGTGACAGGCAGGTATTCTAACCAACTGAACTACCGCTCCGCGCTTTGTTCCCCGTCGGGAACGAGGCGCATATTAATGGCAGCCTCATCCCTCGTCAACGCTTTTTGCAGGGGAATCTCTCGTTTGCCGGTTTTTTCAGCTTAACGACGCTTTTCCACGCAAAATCAGCGGCTTCAGGCGCGCCACAGGCAGCTGCCGCCCTTCTTTTGCACCAGATCGAGCCGGCTCTCATGCGCCATTATCTCTTCATCGCTGGCGCTAACCACGCGCAGGCCGGCGCCCGGACGAACGATGCGCTGTATATGCTCGCCTGCCACCTGATTGCTCTGCTCGCCTTCCATCGAAAACGCCAGCGAGGTCTGGCCGCCGGTCATAGTGAGGAACACTTCGGCCAGAATCTCGGCATCAAGCAAAGCGCCGTGCAGCGTACGTTTGCTGTTGTCGATCTCGAAACGGTTACACAGCGCATCCAGGCTATTGCGCTTGCCCGGGAACATTTTACGCGCCATCGCCAGGCTATCGGTGATCTGACAGAAGGTTTCTGTCTTACCGATGTCGCGCTGCAGCATGGCAAATTCGTAATCCATAAAGCCGATGTCGAACGAAGCGTTATGGATCACCAGCTCCGCGCCGCGAATGTAATCGAGGAATTCGTCGGCGATTTGCGCAAAGGTCGGTTTATCGGCGAGGAATTCATCGGCAATACCGTGTACGCCGAACGCTTCCGGATCCACAAGCCGATCGGGCTTGAGATACATATGGAAGTTGTTGCCGGTCAGGCGACGGTTGATCACCTCAACCGCACCGATTTCAATGATGCGATGTCCTTCGTAATGCACCCCGATCATGTTCATGCCGGTGGTTTCGGTATCGAGGACGATCTGGCGGTTATTTGCAGTGCTCATAGGACTCGTTTTATGTCAGACTTGGCGTTTTGTCAGAAGGAAGTCTACCAGAGATGCGCAAACAGGTAGAAATATTCACCGATGGATCCTGCCTGGGCAATCCCGGTCCCGGCGGCTACGGCGCCATTCTTCGCTACCGCCAGCACGAGAAATTATTCAGCGCCGGCTACCGCCTTACTACCAATAATCGCATGGAGCTGATGGCGGCCATTGTGGCACTGGAAGCGCTGACCCAGCCGTGTGACGTGGTACTCAGCACCGACAGCCAGTACGTGCGCCAGGGCATCACCAGCTGGATTCACAACTGGAAAAAGCGCGGCTGGAAAACCGCAGAAAAGAAGCCGGTGAAGAACGTTGATCTGTGGCAGCGACTCGACGCGGCGCTCAGCACCCATCAGATTCAATGGGAGTGGGTAAAAGGCCATGCCGGTCATCCCGAGAACGAACGCTGCGATGAAATGGCACGCAGCGCTGCCGGCAATCCTTCCCTCGACGATATTGGCTATCAGGTTGAGTCCTGATCGCTGGCTTCACGAAACTGCCGCGTGGCATTGACCGCTGGCCGTAACTGGGTTTTGCCGGGCATCATCTTCACTTTGCCCGGCGTCAGCGGGAAGGTGCGCTTACGCGCAACCACGATATTCAGACAGCCCAGCGCCGGCAGGTGCGTGCTGATCATCTTGCCGCCCTGGCGGTGCCACGGCACCACCTGAAAGCGCGTACGATACACCACTTCATAGTTGAGTAAGCTCAGCCAGTCGAGCAGGCGCACCTGGCTGAACATCCGTCCGCTCCACGGTGCGCGGCGCTGTAATCCGGGCAGGCCTTTACTGATGCCCAGCAGGCTGAACGGATTGAAGCCGCTGATAATCATCCAGCCGTCATCAATCAGTACACGATCCACTTCGCGCAGGACGCGGTGCGGATCCTGGCTCCAGGCTAGCGTGTGTGCCAGCAGACAGGCATCAATCGATTTGGCTTCAAACGGCAACTGCGTTGCGCTGGCGATGACGTGCAGCCCATCGCCCTCATCGCCCACATTAACCTGATGCGATATGGCACACTGGCGGGTATTGATTTCTGCGCTGAGGCTGCCAATTTTAAGCATATGAAAGCCGTACAGCTTGCCGAGATACGGTTGCAGTTGCTGGGTTAACGCGTCGCGGAAATAGTCGCCCCAGGGCATATCCTGCCAGGAGCGCGGCGCAGTCAGGATTTGGCGTGTTTTCGCTGGCTTCATGCTCTACCATTTTCCTTTTTCTACGACCTGAGAGGTGTTTATGAATCTTACCAGTATTCCCGCGTTGCAGGATAACTACATCTGGACACTGAACGATGAACAGGGACGCTGTCTGATTGTCGATCCGGGTGAAGCCCGGCCGGTGCTGGAAAAAATTCACGCCAATCACTGGCAGCCGCAGGCCATTCTGCTGACCCATCATCATCACGATCACGTGGGCGGCGTTAGCGAACTGCTGGAGCACTATCCACAACTTGAGGTTTATGGTCCGCAGGAGACCGCCGATAAAGGCGCGCGCACTATTCTCAGTGACGGTGATGAATTTACGCTGCTCGGGCTAAATTTCCGCGTCATCGCAACGCCTGGACACACTTTAGGACATATCTCATATTTCAGCTCACCTTATCTTTTCTGTGGCGATACGATGTTTTCGGGTGGCTGCGGACGACTGTTCGAAGGCACTGCGCAGCAAATGTTTGAGTCGTTTCAGGCGCTTAATCAACTCCCTGCCGATACGCTTATCTGCTGTGCGCATGAATACACTTTATCCAATATGAAGTTTGCTGCGGCTATTCTGCCTCAGGACCCGAAAATTTTGGCAAGGTATCAGCAAATTAAGGACTTACGCGCAGAAAATCGCATTACTTTGCCAACAAAACTGGCGCTGGAGCGTGAAATAAATTTATTCCTGCGTACGCAAGATCCTGATTTGCAAAAGGCTTTAGGCATTAATGTGTCGTCGGCTCCGTTATGGCAGACTTTTGCCGATCTACGCGAGAAGAAAGACCGTTTTTGATATTTCTGGTTGTGTTGTGCCGGTCGCTAACGTATAGTTGCTCGTCTTTTAAGCGAACTATTGACACACACATGAAGGCTAAAGCGATATTACTCGCCTCGGTCTTGCTGGTTGGATGTCAGGCATCAAGGAATGACGCCAGTATCCCGGTACAGCATGCACAGAGTCTGTCTTCAGCTGGTCAAGGTGAAAATGGAAAGTACGGAGATCGCTTGTTGTCGCCGCGCTGGCAAGATGATGGAACCAGCCTCGCAGAAGACACTGATCTCTGGAATCACATTAGTGACGAGTTGAAGATGGGGATTCCGGAAAACCCGCGAATCCGCGAACAAAAAACAAAGTACTTAAAAAATAAGAGCTATCTCCACGATGTAACATTACGGGCAGAGCCGTACATGTACTGGATTGTCGAGCAGATACAGAAACGTAAAATGCCGATGGAACTGGTACTGCTACCCATAGTGGAGAGCGCTTTTGACCCACACGCAACCTCTTCTGCGAATGCCGCTGGCATCTGGCAGATCGTTGCGCAGACGGGCAAAAACTATGGTTTGAAACAAAACCAATGGTACGACGGACGCCGCGATGTGGTGGCCTCAACCAAAGTTGCGCTGGATATGATGCAGCGTCTGAACGGCATGTTTGACGGTGACTGGTTACTGACCATCGCCGCCTACAACAGCGGTGAAGGGCGTGTGCTGAAGGCGATGAAACAGAACAAGGCGCGCGGTAAGCCGACCGACTTCTGGCATTTATCGCTGCCACGCGAGACTACGGTTTACGTACCTAAAATGCTGGCCCTGAGTGATATTCTCAAGAACAGCAAGCGTTACGGTATTAAGCTGCCAACCGCCAATGAGAGCCGTGCACTGGCTCGCGTTGAAGTGGGACAGCAGATTGAACTGACGCAGGCCGCAGATATGGCCGGTATGTCGCTCAGCAAGCTGAAGACATTCAATGCCGGGTATAAAAACGGCACCACCGCGCCAAACGGACCGCACTATATTATGGTGCCAAAGTCCAACGTGGCTCAGCTGCGTAATTCGCTGGCTTCCGGTGATATTGCTGCGGTACAGCCCGGCGAGCTGGCGAAAGTCAGCGCTGCAGGCAATAGCTATAAGGTCCGCAAAGGCGACACCTTATCGGGCATTGCCAGTAAGCTTGGTGTGAGCGTTAGTGCACTGAAGCAGCAGAATAACCTGCGCAGTGCGTCAGTACGCATCGGTCAGACACTGACCGTTGGCAGCAAAGCTGGCGCGTCGCAGCTGGCGGATAACGGCAACAGCATCACCTACCGTGTACGTAAGGGTGATTCTTTTGCCAGTATCGCCAAACGTCACGGTGTTAACACCAAAGACGTGATGCGCTGGAACAGTGACGCTAAAGACATTCAGCCCGGCGACAAGCTGACGCTGTTTGTGAAGAATAGCGCAACACCTGATACCTGATGCACCGAAAAGGCTGACTTTTGTCAGCCTTTTTCATTATTTACCTTTTCCCGTTCCCGCAGTCCGACACACTCACGCGTAAACCTCGTTATTTTCGCCGTTGCGCCATGCCTTTAGCGGTCTGAAATGGTTTATTGAGCAGGATGCGGCATCAGCGCTGTGAATCATTCGCCTTTGGCGCGCCGCGCCTGGCTTAACGTTTAGCCGCGCCGGGACTGAATTCAACCAGCAGAGGATTGTGGTCAGAGGCACGCGTCACCAGCACCGACGCCTCGCTGACTTTCATGTCGCGGTAAAAGACAAAATCCAGCGGGCGGCCAAATGCCTTGCGTCGATGATCATCAGTAAAGTTTACTTCGCGCAGCGCCATCTCACGGGCAAAGCGGTAGAGCGCGTTCATACGCTGGCGGCTCCAGGCATTGAAGTCGCCGGCCATGATCACCGGCCCGCGATGATGCTGGATTTGCTCGCCAATCGGCCCCAGCTGTTTGCTGTACACATCAACGCCGAGGCTGAAATTGACCGCATGAATGTTGACCACCATCAGCATTTCGCCGGTGGGAAGCGGATAGGCAGTGACCAGAGCGGATTTAGACAGCCTCAGTAGCGGCTCACGTTCACGCAGCGGACAGCAGTAGACCGGATGGGCAGAAGCCAGCGTCATGACGCCAGAGGGGTGTTGTGGCAGCACAAAGGCCGGTACCTGATCGGCCGCCAGATAATTGCTGGTGGCGAACTGCACCAGTTCCGGTGTGGTCTGCGCCTCCTGCAGCAGCACCAGATGGGCATCTTTACCGAAGCCCTGCAGTACTGACATCCAGTCTGCCCGCTGCTGTTTGAAGATATTCCACACCAGCACGCGCAGGGTTGGGTCGGCTGGCAGCGGTGCACCGGGCGGTAACGCCTGCCCGAGATGCAGCATCGCCCCTGGCGGAAAAATCCGCTCAGCAGGCTGACCTGCTACATACCGCATTGCATAAGTTTTTTTTCGCACTGTCCCGCCTGGCTGATTTACGACTACAACTTCACCTGACTGTTATAGGGATTTTAGCGCGGGGTTTCAATTGCTGTTATTGATTGTCGGAATTCGCCTCACAGCCAGCAACGGCAACAGCCCGCCATGCGGCAGGCTGTTGTGCGGCTTATTCAGTAATGGCTGCCGTGCGCGGCTTATCCAGCTGGCCGCTGAGGCGGACCAGCAGCAGAGCCGCAAACACGATGACGGCACCCACCCATGGCGTCTGCGCCAGACCGTAATGTTCCACGATGTGACCGCCGACGGTTGAACCCAGTGCGATGCCAATATTAAAGGCCGCGATATTCAGCCCGGACGCGACATCAACTGCGCCTGGCGCATAGTGTTCGGCCTTTTGCACCACGTAAACCTGCAGGCCAGGTACGTTAGCAAAGGCAAAGACGCCCATCACCAGCACCGTGAGCAGCGCGAGGTAATGCATGCTGGCGGTGAACTGGAATACCACTAACAGTATGGCCAGCGCGATAAAAATCAGCGTCAGCGCCGGTACCGCCCCGCGGCGATCGGCGAGCCTGCCGCCCCAGATATTCCCGATCGCCACCGCAATACCGTACCCCAGCAGCACACCGCTGACGGCGGTCGGCGAGAAACCGGCCAGTGACTGCATCATCGGTGCCAGGAAGGTAAAGGTGGTAAAGATGCCACCGTAGCCCAGCGCGGTAATCGCGTAAATCAGCAGCAAACGCGGATTAATCATCACCGCGGCCTGCTGTGCCAGGGAGGTGGCAGGCGGCTGTGCGATGTTACGCGGTACCAGTATCATACTGCTGACCAGTGCAATCACACCCAGCAGAGAGACCGCCAGAAAACTTTCACGCCAGCCAAAATGCTGACCAATCAGTGTGCCAAGTGGTACGCCGGTGACCAGCGCCACGGTTAAGCCGCCAAACATGATGGCTATCGCACTGGCAGCCTTTTCTTTGCTTACCAGGCTGGTCGCAATGGTTGAGCCGACGGAGAAGAAAACGCCGTGCGCCAGTCCGGTCAGCAGACGCGCCATCACCAGCGTTTCATAGTTGGGTGCCAGCCAGGCCACCAGATTACCGACGGTAAACAGCGCCATCAGACCCATCAGCAACTGCTTGCGCGGCAGCTTGCCGGTTAAGGCGGTCAGCACTGGCGCGCCGACGGCCACGCCAAGCGCGTAGATGGATACCAGCATCCCGGCAGAAGGTAACGTAATGCTGAGCTGTTCAGCGATGGTCGGAATCAGCCCGACGATAACAAACTCGGTGGTTCCGATAGCGAAGGCGCTGATGGTCAGCGCCCAGAGTGCAAGTGGCATGGTTGACTCCCAATAATGTTTTGATGGGCGCCATTATCGACTCGTGCTTTAATAACAAAAAGAAGCAAAGTAACAATAAACTTTTGCCTGAGGAGGCATAATGAAGGCATCTTCAGAGGAGTTAAAAGTCTTTATCGCTGTGGTAGAAAGCGGCAGTTTTAGCCGTGCAGCGGAGCAGTTACAGATGGCCAATTCAGCGGTGAGCCGCACGGTGAAGAAGCTGGAGAACAAGCTTGGCGTGTCGCTGCTGACGCGTACCACCCGTCAGCTGGCGCTGACTTATGAAGGCGAACTCTATTTCCGGCGCGTGCAGAAGCTGATCCTTGAGATGGCGACAGCAGAGAATGAGCTGATTGAGCGCCAGCAGGCGCCACAGGGCGTGCTGCGCATCGACGCGGCTACACCGGTGATCCTTAACCTGCTGATGCCGATGATTAAACCCTTTCGCGAGCGCTATCCGGCGGTCACGCTATCGCTAATCTCCTCTGAAAGCTTTATTAACCTGATCGATCGTAAAGTGGATGTCGCTATTCGTGCCGGGGATTTAACCGACTCCACGCTGCGTGCCCGGCTGCTGTTCACCAGCTATCGTAAAATGGTCGCTACGCCAGCTTATCTGGCTAAATATGGTACGCCGGCGTCGGTGGAGGCGCTGGCACATCATCAGTGCCTCGGTTTTGTCGAGACGCCTCGTCTTAATCGCTGGCCCGTGTCGGCCAATGGCAGCGATCTGTATGAAATTGACGCGGCGATGTCATCAAACAGCGGAGAGACGATTAAGCAGCTGTGCCTTAACGATCAGGGTATCGCCTGTCTGTCGGACTTCATGGTGAATGCGGAAATTGCGGCGGGCACTTTTGTTGAGGTGCTGGCGCACCAGTCGGTACCGGTTGAGATGCCTTTTAATGCGGTGTATTACAGCGATTTAGGGGTGAGCCAGCGCGTGCGGGCCTTTATTGATTTTCTCAGCGAGTGGGTCAGAGATCAGCCCTGGCGCGTGCAGGGCTGATGCATGGAGAATTAATCCCAGTCTGGTGCCAGGCCTTCCGGGCTGACCAGACGCTGCTGACGATCCAGCGCGGCGATCTGCGCCATGTCGTCCGCATCCAGCGTCAGCTCCTGCGCCGCCATATTGCTGGCCAGGTTCTCACGCTTGGTTGAGGAGGGGATCACGGCATAACCCAGTGCCAGTGCCCACGCCAGGACGACCTGCGCGGGTGTGGCCTGATGTTTCTGCGCAATCTGCTTTATCACCTGTTCTTTTAACGCTTCGCCATATGCCAGCGTCATGTATGAAGTGATGTGAATGCCCTGCTGTTTCGCGAACTCCACGACCTGGCGATTTTGCAGGAACGGGTGCAGCTCAATCTGGTTGGTCGCAATGTTCTCTGCGCCCACAGCGGCAATGGCCTCTTTCATCAGGGCAATCGGGAAGTTGGAGATACCAATCTGACGCGTCAAACCCGCCTTTTTCGCTGCCATCAATGCCTGCATGCTCTCTTTGACCGATACCGCTGCACCCGGCGATGGCCAGTGAATCAGCGTCAAATCGACATAGTCGGTACGCAGTTTCGCCAGGCTCTGCTGCAGGCTGGGGATCAGTTTATCGGCGGCGAGATTCTCAATCCAGATTTTAGTGGTGATAAACAGCTCATCACGTGCCACGCCGCTTTCGGCAATAGCCTGACCTACGGCAGCTTCGTTTTCATAAATTTGTGCGGTATCGATAGTGCGATAACCGAGTTCCAGTGCGGTTTTCACTGAATGAATAACGACATCGTCCTGCAGACGAAATGTTCCTAAACCAAAAGCGGGGATTGTCATGTTTTCCTCATTATTGCGTTGAATGTTGCGATGAGGCGTATTGTGGCAGGATTATTGTTGCTAAAAAATCCGCTTATAAGCAGAGGAATTTTGCGTTTTACTCAACAATGGCAGGTTTTTAGCGGACATGAAAAAGCCCTGACTTTACAGTCAGGGCTTCTCAATTTAAGTGGCGGAACGGACGGGGCTCGAACCCGCGACCCCCTGCGTGACAGGCAGGTATTCTAACCAACTGAACTACCGCTCCACCGATTCTGTACTGATATCAGACCGTCGCTGATTTCAGGTGTTTCGCCCTTTCCGCGTCACCGGGAAGGTCACGACCCGATTAGGGGTCTTAAATTGATGCCTGGCAGTTCCCTACTCTCGCATGGGGAGGCCCCACACTACCATCGGCGCTACGGCGTTTCACTTCTGAGTTCGGCATGGGGTCAGGTGGGACCACCGCGCTGTTGCCGCCAGGCAAATTCTTTGTGCCCTGTCCCGCGTCTTTCGCACTGATGCCGCGTTGGCCGCGCTCGCAAAGTCAGTCACATACTCGTGTATGCTCCTTCCTTTCCTTCGCCTGCCGCCTCGCCTCAGCGCAAAATCCTCCGGACTCGCGTCCGCAGAACAAAGCTGATTCTTTATCCGTCACAAGCTGAAAATTCTTTCTGTCTCTCAGACCAAAACGCCTCTGGCGTTGTAAGGTTAAGCCTCACGGGTCATTAGTACCGGTTAGCTCAACGCATCGCTGCGCTTACACACCCGGCCTATCAACGTCGTCGTCTTCAACGTCCCTTCAGGACCCTTAAAGGGTCAGGGAGAACTCATCTCGGGGCAAGTTTCGTGCTTAGATGCTTTCAGCACTTATCTCTTCCGCACTTAGCTACCGGGCAGTGCCATTGGCATGACAACCCGAACACCAGCGGTGCGTTCACTCCGGTCCTCTCGTACTAGGAGCAACCCCCCTCAATTCTCCAGCGCCCACGGCAGATAGGGACCGAACTGTCTCACGACGTTCTAAACCCAGCTCGCGTACCACTTTAAACGGCGAACAGCCGTACCCTTGGGACCTACTTCAGCCCCAGGATGTGATGAGCCGACATCGAGGTGCCAAACACCGCCGTCGATATGAACTCTTGGGCGGTATCAGCCTGTTATCCCCGGAGTACCTTTTATCCGTTGAGCGATGGCCCTTCCATTCAGAACCACCGGATCACTATGACCTGCTTTCGCACCTGCTCGAGCCGTCACTCTCGCAGTCAAGCTGGCTTATGCCATTGCACTAACCTCCTGATGTCCGACCAGGATTAGCCAACCTTCGTGCTCCTCCGTTACGCTTTGGGAGGAGACCGCCCCAGTCAAACTACCCACCAGACACTGTCCGCAGCCCGGATTACGGGCCTACGTTAGAACATCAAACATTAAAGGGTGGTATTTCAAGGTTGGCTCCACGCAGACTGGCGTCCGCGCTTCAAAGCCTCCCACCTATCCTACACATCAAGGCTCAATGTTCAGTGTCAAGCTATAGTAAAGGTTCACGGGGTCTTTCCGTCTTGCCGCGGGTACACTGCATCTTCACAGCGATTTCAATTTCACTGAGTCTCGGGTGGAGACAGCCTGGCCATCATTACGCCATTCGTGCAGGTCGGAACTTACCCGACAAGGAATTTCGCTACCTTAGGACCGTTATAGTTACGGCCGCCGTTTACCGGGGCTTCGATCAAGAGCTTCTCCTTGCGGATAACCCCATCAATTAACCTTCCGGCACCGGGCAGGCGTCACACCGTATACGTCCACTTTCGTGTTTGCACAGTGCTGTGTTTTTAATAAACAGTTGCAGCCAGCTGGTATCTTCGACTGGCCTCGGCTCCGGGAGCAAGTCCCTTCACCTACGCGCCAGCGTGCCTTCTCCCGAAGTTACGGCACCATTTTGCCTAGTTCCTTCACCCGAGTTCTCTCAAGCGCCTTGGTATTCTCTACCTGACCACCTGTGTCGGTTTGGGGTACGATTTCGTGTTACCTGGAGCTTAGAGGCTTTTCCTGGAAGCAGGGCATCAGTTACTTCACCGCCGTAGCGGCTCGTCGTCACGCCTCAGTGTTAAAGAAGACCGGATTTGCCTGGTCTTCACACCTGCACGCTTAAACCGGGACAACCGTCGCCCGGATAACCTAGCCTTCTCCGTCCCCCCTTCGCAGTAACACCAAGTACAGGAATATTAACCTGTTTCCCATCGACTACGCTTTTCAGCCTCGCCTTAGGGGTCGACTCACCCTGCCCCGATTAACGTTGGACAGGAACCCTTGGTCTTCCGGCGAGCGGGCTTTTCACCCGCTTTATCGTTACTTATGTCAGCATTCGCACTTCTGATACCTCCAGCATGCCTCACAGCACACCTTCAGCGGCTTACAGAACGCTCCCCTACCCAACAACACATAGTGTCGCTGCCGCAGCTTCGGTGCATGGTTTAGCCCCGTTACATCTTCCGCGCAGGCCGACTCGACCAGTGAGCTATTACGCTTTCTTTAAATGATGGCTGCTTCTAAGCCAACATCCTGGCTGTCTGTGCCTTCCCACATCGTTTCCCACTTAACCATGACTTTGGGACCTTAGCTGGCGGTCTGGGTTGTTTCCCTCTTCACGACGGACGTTAGCACCCGCCGTGTGTCTCCCGTGATAACATTCCTCGGTATTCGCAGTTTGCATCGGGTTGGTAAGCCGGGATGGCCCCCTAGCCGAAACAGTGCTCTACCCCCGAGGATGAGTTCACGAGGCGCTACCTAAATAGCTTTCGGGGAGAACCAGCTATCTCCCGGTTTGATTGGCCTTTCACCCCCAGCCACAAGTCATCCGCTAATTTTTCAACATTAGTCGGTTCGGTCCTCCAGTTAGTGTTACCCAACCTTCAACCTGCCCATGGCTAGATCACCGGGTTTCGGGTCTATACCCTGCAACTTAACGCCCAATTAAGACTCGGTTTCCCTTCGGCTCCCCTATGCGGTTAACCTTGCTACAGAATATAAGTCGCTGACCCATTATACAAAAGGTACGCAGTCACCTAACAAGTAGGCTCCCACTGCTTGTACGTACACGGTTTCAGGTTCTGTTTCACTCCCCTCGCCGGGGTTCTTTTCGCCTTTCCCTCACGGTACTGGTTCACTATCGGTCAGTCAGGAGTATTTAGCCTTGGAGGATGGTCCCCCCATGTTCAGACAGGATACCACGTGTCCCGCCCTACTCGTCGGACTCACAACTCATGCATCTTCGTGTACGGGGCTGTCACCCGGTATCGCGCGACTTTCCAGACGCTTCCACTGATGCACAAGCTGATTCAGGTCCTGGGCTGCTCCCCGTTCGCTCGCCGCTACTGGGGGAATCTCGGTTGATTTCTTTTCCTCGGGGTACTTAGATGTTTCAGTTCCCCCGGTTCGCCTCGTTTGACTATGTATTCATCAAACGATGATGCACAGAGTGCACCGGGTTTCCCCATTCGGACATCGACGGCTGTAGCGGTTCATATCACCTTACCGTCGCTTTTCGCAGATTAGCACGTCCTTCATCGCCTCTGACTGCCAGGGCATCCACCGTGTACGCTTAGTCGCTTAACCTCACAACCCACAGGCGTTTTGCAACGCTGCGGACTGCAAGCATTTGAGAGACCCGAACGCATCGTTAATTTCATTCTTATTACGGAGAATGAATACGACGCGTCGTTTCAAATTTTCAGCTTGTTCCGGATTGTTAAAGAGCAATATCTCAAACACGACGTTACCGTCAGTTTTGAGATATTCTGTGGAGACACCTTTCACCTGTCACCAAGCAGTGGCGTCCCCTAGGGGATTCGAACCCCTGTTGCCGCCGTGAAAGGGCGGAGTCCTAACCGCTAGACGAAGGGGACACAAAGTGTCACGACTTCGCAGCCGTCCTGCTCGTTACTTTTCTATCAGACAATCTGTGTGAGCACTTCGCGGGAAAGTATCTTCAGGTAAGGAGGTGATCCAACCGCAGGTTCCCCTACGGTTACCTTGTTACGACTTCACCCCAGTCATGAATCACAAAGTGGTAAGCGCCCTCCCGAAGGTTAAGCTACCTACTTCTTTTGCAACCCACTCCCATGGTGTGACGGGCGGTGTGTACAAGGCCCGGGAACGTATTCACCGTAGCATTCTGATCTACGATTACTAGCGATTCCGACTTCATGGAGTCGAGTTGCAGACTCCAATCCGGACTACGACGCACTTTATGAGGTCCGCTTGCTCTCGCGAGGTCGCTTCTCTTTGTATGCGCCATTGTAGCACGTGTGTAGCCCTGGCCGTAAGGGCCATGATGACTTGACGTCATCCCCACCTTCCTCCGGTTTATCACCGGCAGTCTCCTTTGAGTTCCCGGCCGAACCGCTGGCAACAAAGGATAAGGGTTGCGCTCGTTGCGGGACTTAACCCAACATTTCACAACACGAGCTGACGACAGCCATGCAGCACCTGTCTCAGAGTTCCCGAAGGCACCAAAGCATCTCTGCTAAGTTCTCTGGATGTCAAGGCCAGGTAAGGTTCTTCGCGTTGCATCGAATTAAACCACATGCTCCACCGCTTGTGCGGGCCCCCGTCAATTCATTTGAGTTTTAACCTTGCGGCCGTACTCCCCAGGCGGTCGACTTAACGCGTTAGCTCCGGAAGCCACGCCTCAAGGGCACAACCTCCAAGTCGACATCGTTTACGGCGTGGACTACCAGGGTATCTAATCCTGTTTGCTCCCCACGCTTTCGCACCTGAGCGTCAGTCTTCGTCCAGGGGGCCGCCTTCGCCACCGGTATTCCTCCAGATCTCTACGCATTTCACCGCTACACCTGGAATTCTACCCCCCTCTACGAGACTCAAGCCTGCCAGTTTCAAATGCAGTTCCCAGGTTAAGCCCGGGGATTTCACATCTGACTTAACAGACCGCCTGCGTGCGCTTTACGCCCAGTAATTCCGATTAACGCTTGCACCCTCCGTATTACCGCGGCTGCTGGCACGGAGTTAGCCGGTGCTTCTTCTGCGGGTAACGTCAATCGGCGAGGTTATTAACCTCACCGCCTTCCTCCCCGCTGAAAGTACTTTACAACCCGAAGGCCTTCTTCATACACGCGGCATGGCTGCATCAGGCTTGCGCCCATTGTGCAATATTCCCCACTGCTGCCTCCCGTAGGAGTCTGGACCGTGTCTCAGTTCCAGTGTGGCTGGTCATCCTCTCAGACCAGCTAGGGATCGTCGCCTAGGTGAGCCATTACCCCACCTACTAGCTAATCCCATCTGGGCACATCCGATGGTGTGAGGCCCGAAGGTCCCCCACTTTGGTCTTGCGACGTTATGCGGTATTAGCTACCGTTTCCAGTAGTTATCCCCCTCCATCGGGCAGTTTCCCAGACATTACTCACCCGTCCGCCACTCGCCACCCAAAGAGCAAGCTCTTCTGTGCTGCCGTTCGACTTGCATGTGTTAGGCCTGCCGCCAGCGTTCAATCTGAGCCATGATCAAACTCTTCAATTTAAAGTTTGATTTGCTGCAACGAGTGCAGCGATGCTCTGTGAATTAAACTTCGTAATGAATTACGTGTTCACTCAGCAAAGACTTGATATTTTTTACGTCCGGAGACGCTGATATCAATCCTGCGAGTGCCCACACAGATTGTCTGATAAATTGTTAAAGAGCGGTGCGACGCGGCGTTCGGCCTGCTGTCGCGAGGTGGCGTATATTACGCTTTCCTCCTTCAGAGTCAAACACTTTTTTCAGCGTTTTTCTCCGGCGGGGTGAATCGCTTCACGCCCTGCTGAGCCGTCTGCGTTGCCGCTTTGCCGTCTCAGTGGTGGCGCATTATAGGGCGAACTTATGGAAGCGCAAGTGCAAATTTCAACTTTTTTACTGTTCGCTTAAGATTTGTGCAGAAGGCCTGATTTCAGGCCTTTTTCATGCGCGCCGGCAGGTCTGCGAGACTATCAATCACCCAGTCCGCGGCCGCTTCGCCTTCGGCGGTGACCGGCTTACCACTGCGCACCAGCACTTTGGTTCCCACACCTGCCGCCTGCGCTGCCAGCATATCTTCCAGCTTATCGCCCACCATATAAGAAGCCGCCATATCGATGTTCAGGTGTTTCTGTGCCGAAAGCAGCATGCCCGGTTGCGGCTTGCGGCAATCGCAAGTCTGGCGGTACTCCACGACCGTTGCATCTGGCAGATGCGGGCAGAAATAGATGCCGTCGAGATCGACATCGCGATCGGCCAGCGACCAGTCCATCCACTCGGTGAGTTGCATAAACTGATCTTCGGTAAACATGCCGCGCGCGATGCCAGACTGGTTGGTCACCAGCACCAGCGCGTAGCCCATCTTCTTTAACGCCTGCAGCGCTTCAATGGTGCCATCAATAAACTGAAAATTATCGATCTCATGAACATAGCCGTGATCGACATTCAGGGTGCCATCACGATCGAGAAAAATAGCCGGGACTGGGTTCGCCACGTAGAAACTCCTGCTGCAAATAGTGCCGCGCAGTATCGCATGATTGCGCGTACCGTGAGAATGGCAGATTGAATGACTTTGATTGATTTAGCCGTCTGGATGCCTTACCATCCATCCAGATTTCGCCTGCCCCGGCGGCGCGAAGACCGATACACCACGGACAACGCAACACGATAACAATTAAACTAATGATTATACTCGAAAATATAACCAAAGTGTTCCAGCAGGGTTCACGCACTATTCAGGCGTTGTCAAACGTTAGCCTGCACGTGCCTGCCGGACAAATTTATGGCGTCATCGGTTCATCCGGTGCCGGTAAAAGTACGCTCATCCGCTGCGTCAACCTGCTGGAGCGCCCGACATCCGGTCGCGTGCTGGTTGACGGTCAGGATCTCACCGCGCTCTCTTCCGGGCAGTTAACACTGGCGCGCCGCCAGATTGGCATGATCTTCCAGCACTTCAACCTGATGAACTCCCGCACCGTGTCGGGCAACGTTGCGCTGCCGCTTGAGCTGGGTAACCTGTCACGCGAGGCGATCAAAAAGCGCGTCAGCGAACTTCTGGAGCTGGTCGGTCTGGCGGACAAACACGACAGCTGGCCGGCGAATCTGTCCGGCGGTCAGAAACAGCGCGTCGCAATTGCCCGTGCGCTGGCCAGCAATCCGAAGGTCCTGCTGTGTGATGAAGCCACCAGCGCACTGGACCCGGCCACCACCCGTTCGATTCTGGAGCTGCTGAAAGACATCAACCGTCGTCTCGGTATCACCATTCTGCTGATCACCCACGAGATGGATGTGGTGAAACGCATCTGCGATCAGGTAGCGGTGATCAGCAACGGCGAACTGATTGAAAAAGACAGCGTCAGCGAAGTGTTCTCCCACCCGAAAACGCCCCTGGCCCAGCAGTTTATTCAGTCAACGCTGCATCTGGATATTCCGGATGATTACCAGCAGCGCATGCAGGCGAGCGCGGGCAGCGAGAGCGTGCCGCTGCTGCGACTGGAGTTCACCGGTAAATCGGTGGATGCGCCGCTGCTGTCAGAAGCCGCGCGCCGTTTCAACATCAATAACAACATTATCAGTGCCCAGATGGATTACGCCGGTGGCGTGAAGTTCGGCATCATGCTGGCCGAAATGGACGGCAGTGAAACAGATACACAAGCCGCGATTGCCTGGCTGAAAGAAAATCATGTGAAAGTAGAGGTGCTGGGTTATGTCTGAAGCGATGCTGTGGTTACTGACGCGTGGCGTCTGGGAAACGCTGATGATGACCTTCGTTTCTGGTTTCTTTGGCTTTGTGCTTGGCCTGCCGGTTGGCGTACTGCTGTACGTCACGCGTCCGGGGCAGATTCTGGCCAACACTGCGCTGTATCGCGTGCTGTCAGCCATCGTCAATATTTTCCGTTCTATTCCTTTCATTATCCTGCTGGTGTGGATGATTCCGTTTACCCGCGCCATCGTCGGCACTTCCATTGGTCTGCAGGCGGCCATCGTTCCGCTGACCGTAGGCGCGGCGCCATTTATCGCCCGTATGGTGGAGAATGCGCTGCTTGAGTTGCCGACCGGACTGATTGAAGCCTCGCGCGCCATGGGTGCCACACCGCTGCAGATCGTGCGTAAAGTGCTGCTGCCGGAAGCGCTGCCAGGGCTGGTGAATGCCGCTACAATTACCCTGATTACGCTGGTGGGCTACTCCGCCATGGGTGGTGCTGTGGGCGCGGGCGGTCTGGGCCAGATTGGCTATCAGTATGGTTACATCGGCTATAACGCCACCGTGATGAATACCGTGCTGATTTTGCTGGTGGTGCTGGTGTATTTAATTCAGTTCTGTGGTGACCGCATCGTGCGTGCGGTATCACATAAATAAGCAAACAACATCAATAGTCCTCTATTAAGGAAAGGATATGTCTTTCACATTTAAAAAGATTGCCGCTGTGGGTGCTCTGATTGGCGCGATTGCGCTGGCAGGATGCGATCAGAAAGAGAAAGATCCCAACCACATTAAAGTGGGTGTGATTGTCGGGGCTGAACAGCAGGTTGCGGAAACTGCCGTGAAAGTCGCGAAAGAGAAATACGGTCTCGATGTTGAACTGGTTACCTTTAACGATTACGTGCTGCCTAACGAAGCGCTGAGCAAAGGCGATATTGACGTTAACGCCTTCCAGCACAAGCCGTACCTCGATCAGCAGATCAAAGACCGCGGTTACAAACTGGTGCCGGTCGGCAACACCTTCGTTTATCCGATTGCCGGCTACTCGAAAAAAATCAAATCGCTGGATGAGCTGCAGAACGGTGCGCAGATCGCTATCCCGAACGATCCAACCAACCTCGGTCGTTCTCTGCTGCTGCTGCAGAAAGTGGGCCTGATTAAACTGAAAGATGGCGTGGGCCTGCTGCCAACCTCACTGGATATCACTGAGAATCCAAAGAACCTGAAGATTGTTGAGCTGGAAGCGCCACAGCTGCCACGTTCACTCGACGATCAGCAGATTGCGCTGGCGGTGATCAACACCACTTACGCCAGCCAGATTGGCCTGACCCCGGCGAAGGACGGCATCTTCGTAGAAGATAAAGACTCGCCGTACGTGAACCTGATCGTTAGCCGCGAAGACAACAAAGACGCGGAGAACGTGAAGAAGTTTGTTGAGGCTTATCAGTCAGACGAAGTGTCTGAAGCCGCCAACAAAATCTTCAACGGCGGCGCAGTGAAAGGCTGGTAATTATCCCTTTCATGCGGTGCAGGGCGGCTTCGGCCGCCCTTTCTATTTCAGCATGTGGCAGCTGACTTGTTATTTCTGGTCGTCCTTGTTTCAATAACGCCACTTTTTATTACATGAGGATGTTGCCATGCGTTTTTTACCGCTCTGCTTGTTGGCATTGATGCTGACCGGGTGCGTGCGTGAATATCACCCAATAAGCAGTGCTCCGTCTCGCCCGCAGCAATCAACCAGCGAACCTCAACGCAAACCGGCTGCGCGTCCGGCCCCGGTGAAGATCTATACCGATGCGACCGATCTGGTCAGCAATCCGTTCCGCGATCTGGGCGAAGTGTCGGGTGATGATTGCCAGAGCAACACCCAGGACTCGCCGCCGAACCTCAATACCGCGCGTAAACGCCTGCAGATTAAAGCGGCCGGCATGAAAGCCAACGCCGTGCTGCTGCACAAGTGTGAAATTGTCTCCAGCACGCCAGGCTGCTATCGCCAGGCCGTATGCCAGGGCTCTGCGCTGAAAGTTTCGAATCAATGAGTGAATTTGCCTTTGCGCAAATCGGCGTGATCCGTTCGCCGTGGAGAGAGAAATTTGCCGTACCGCGCCAGCCGGGTCTGGTGCAGGACGGCGGTGGCGAACTGCATCTGCTGGCACCGTACAATCAGCCTGAAGCGGTGCGTGGACTGGAGGCATTCAGCCATCTGTGGGTGCTGTTTGTCTTTCACCAGACCATGGCCGGCGGCTGGCGCCCAACCGTACGCCCGCCGCGCCTCGGCGGTAATGCCCGCATGGGCGTATTTGCCACCCGCTCGACCTTTCGCCCCAATCCTATCGGCATGTCGCTGGTTGAGCTCAAAGGCATCCGCTGCGAGCAGCAACAGGTGATTCTGCAATTAGGCAGCCTCGATTTGGTGGACGGCACCCCTGTGGTGGATATCAAGCCATACCTGCCCTTCGCCGAAGCGCTGCCTGAGGCGCGCGCGGGTTTCGCTCAGAGCGCGCCCGACGCCAGCATGCCGGTGCGTTTCTCCGCGCAGGCGCAGCAGCAGTTGCAACAGCAGCAACGCCACTACCCGCAGCTGGCGCGCTTTATCACTGAAGTGCTGGCGCAGGATCCGCGTCCGGCTTATCGCAAAGGCGAAAGCCCTGGCCGTGAATATGCCGCGTGGCTGCTCGACTTTAATGTGCGCTGGCGCATTGACGCGGCGGGAACCGAGGTGATCGCGCTCGATCCGCGCTAAAACAAGCTTTTGAGTGACGGATCTCGCTGGTACACTAGCCGCCAGCAAATTTTTTGTTCGTATCCTTCCGTACAACTGGAATCGTAAATTAATGCGTACTACTCAATATCTGCTCTCCACCCTGAAGGAGACGCCTTCCGATGCTGAAGTGATCAGCCACCAGCTGATGCTGCGCGCCGGTATGATCCGCAAACTGGCTTCCGGTCTCTATACCTGGCTGCCGACCGGTATTCGCGTGCTGCGAAAAGTTGAAAACATCGTGCGCGAAGAGATGAACAACGCCGGTGCGATTGAGATCTCCATGCCGGTGGTTCAGCCAGCCGATCTGTGGGAAGAGAGCGGACGCTGGGAGCAGTACGGCCCGGAGCTGCTGCGCATTAAAGACCGCCACGAACGTCCGTTTGTGCTGGGTCCGACCCATGAAGAAGTGGTCACCGACCTGATCCGCAACGAGCTCAGCTCCTATAAGCAGCTGCCGCTCAACGTCTATCAGATCCAGACCAAATTCCGTGATGAAGTACGCCCGCGTTTTGGCGTGATGCGTTCGCGCGAATTCATCATGAAGGATGCGTATTCGTTCCACACCTCGCAGGAGTCGCTGCAGGAAACTTACGATGCGATGTACCGCGCCTACAGCCAGAGCTTCAGCCGCATGGGGCTGGATTTCCGCGCCGTACAGGCCGATACCGGTTCGATTGGCGGCAGCGGCTCGCATGAGTTCCAGGTGCTGGCGCAGAGTGGTGAAGATGATGTGATCTTCTCCAGCGAGTCCGATTACGCGGCCAACATTGAGAAAGCCGAAGCGCTGGCTCCTGCCGGTGAGCGCCCGGCGGCAACGCAGGCGCTGACGCAGTTCGCTACGCCAAACGCGAAAACCATCGCCGAACTGGTCGAACAGCACCAGATCCCGGTAGAAAAAACGGTGAAAACGCTGATCGTGAAAGCCAGCGAAGAGAGCGGTCATTCGCTGGTTGCGCTGCTGTTACGCGGCGACCACGAGCTCAACGAAATCAAAGCCGAGCATCTGGACATTGTGGCCGCGCCACTGGAAATGGGCAGCGAGGAAGAGATTCGCGCCGCCATCGGTGCCGGTTTTGGTTCTCTCGGTCCGGTCGGTCTGACCATCCCGGTGATTGCTGACCGCACCGTGGCAAAAATGAGTGACTTCGCAGCAGGCGCCAACATTGATGGCCAGCACTATGCCGGCATCAACTGGGGCCGCGATCTGCCAGAAGCACGCGTAGAAGATATTCGTAACGTGGTAGAAGGCGATCCGAGCCCGGATGGCAAAGGCGTGCTGATGATTAAGCGCGGCATTGAAGTTGGCCACATCTTCCAGCTCGGCACCAAATATTCGGACGCGATGAAAGCAGCGGTACAGGGTGAAGATGGTCGCAATCAGATCATGACCATGGGCTGCTACGGTATCGGTATCACCCGCGTCGTGGCGGCGGCTATCGAACAGAACCACGACGAGCGCGGGATTATCTGGCCAGCGGCGCTGGCACCGTTCGAAGTGGCGATTCTGCCGATGAACATGCACAAATCCTTCCGCGTGAAAGAGCTGGCGGAACAGCTGTACAACGAGCTGCGCGCCAAAGGCATCGATGTCATTCTTGACGATCGTAAAGAGCGTCCGGGCGTGATGTTCGCCGATATGGAACTGATTGGCGTACCGCACACTATTGTAATTGGCGATCGCAACCTGGATAACCAGGAGATCGAGTACAAAGCCCGCGCCGCCAGCGAGAAGCAGATGATTAAGCAGCACGACATCGTCGACTTCCTCAGCCGCGCACTCAACAAGTAATCCCCTGACGCCTCCTGCCGGAGGCGTTTTTTTTAGCGTAGCTTGCCGCGCAGCGCCTTCACATTGCTGCGTCGTGATTTACCTTCCAGCCGCCGCTCTCTGGACGCCCGCGTCGGGCGCGTCGCGCGGCGCACTTTCTCCACCGTCGTCAGCTCGCGTATCAGGTTGATCAGCCGCTGCAGCGCCGCTTCGCGGTTCATCTCCTGGCTGCGATACTCCTGCGCTTTGATAATCACCACGCCATCGGCGCTGATCAAATGGTGGTTCGCCTCCAGCAGCCGCTGTTTATAAAACGGCGGTAGCGACGAGGCGTGAATATCGAAACGCAGATGGATAGCGGTCGACGTCTTATTGACGTGCTGGCCGCCCGCGCCCTGAGCGCGAATGGCACTGAGCTCCACTTCATTGTCCGCAATTGAAACACTATGTGACAGCACAATCATCTGCCACCTGCCGTTATCAGCGCCGTTGTATCCGGAAATAACCTGTTCATCAACTTAACCTTTTGTGCGCCGCCAGGCTGGCTGAGACCAGTGCTGGCTGTCACTTTTTGCCCTTTCTTTGCCACCTTCCCTGCGCCCCCTGGCTGATTTCCAGCGAACCCCTGTGATATAGTCGCATATCAACCAGAGTATTGATGCTCTGCTGAGGAGGTGTATGTGCAAAAGTATTGTGAGTTAGTTCGCCAGAAGTATGCCGGGATTGGCAGCGGCGACCTGGGGTATGTGCCAGACGCGATCGGATGCGCACTGAAAGCACTCAATGATATTGCCGCTAATTCTGCGCTAAACTCTTCTGTCAGGGAACAGGCAGCGTATGCCGCTGCAAACTTATTGGTGAGCGACTATGTTGACGAATGAAGCCTACAAACCCATCAACTGTGATGATTACGACAACCTCGAGCTCGCCTGTACCAAACACTGGACGCTGTCGCTGGAGCTCAAAAACGGCGACCAGCTGAAAGCGAAAGCCGTGGACATGGTCTCACGTAAAAACGTCGAGTATCTTGCGGTCGACCTCTCCGGTGAAACGCGCGAGCTGCGCCTCGACCACATCGCCAGCTTCAGCCATCCTGAGCTGGGCACCGTTATCGTCAGCGAAGACGAATAATCTCTCCCCGGGCGGGAAAGCTATTCCCGCCCACCTCGCTTAAGGCTGCAGCGAAGCGTAGTACGCCGCTAAATCATCCATATCCTGATCGCTCAACCCGGCCACAAAGGCTTTCATCACCTCTGCCTGACCGCCACTGCGCTCGCCTTTTTTGTAGGCCTGCAGCGAATGCAGCAGGTAGGGCGCATGCTGCCCGGCCAGATTAGGGTAAAGCGGCACCGCGCTCTTACCTTCCGCGCCATGGCACGCCATACAGCTGGCGGCTTTCTGCGCGCCAGCCTTGACGTCGCCCTGCGCAAACGCCGGCAGCGCAGCAGCCAGTAGCGCCGCGACAATCCACTGTTTCATCATTGCTGTTCCTTTTTAGGGTGTTGACCAGATCGCCTGCCAGCCTTGCGTCTCGCCCGCCGCGCCTGCGCGGGTGACAAACAGCCCCGGCGCAGCAATCAGCGTCTGGTTGTAGTAAATCAACGGAATGCGTTCGCGCTGCCACGGCGGGACGCCCAGCTCCTGCCACAGTTTTTTCATTTCGCGACCACCAGCCCGGCCGACAACATGGTGATAGCCGTGGGCCTGAAAGCGCACAATAACCTGCTCATCCGCCGCCGGCTGGCGCAGTTCCGCCTGCGCCGGAATGGCGCGCAGTTCACCCAGCCCATCAGGCAAAATTAATGGCTGCGTCTGCGGCTGCCAGGTTAGCGAGTGCTGACTCAGTGAGTGCTGTCGCGGCAGCCAGTAAAGCCGTTCCCGGTAGCGCCGCAGTTCGTGCGCGCCAAAGCGCAGACACGGCTGCGCATCTTCACGGCTGTGCATCACCTCGTCGGTAATGCGCTGCAGCGCGTCGCGCGCGGGCATTGCACCACCACGTTCGCTAATCCAGCGCCGCAGCAGCGCGTGCCGCCGTGCCTCGCTACAGGCCAGCAGCGGCGGAAAATGCAGTGCGCCCTGGGCATCGGTCAGCTGCGCCAGCTGCTCGCTGAGCAGCTCATCCAGCAGTTGCTCCTGCTCACCGCATAGCGCTGCGCTGCGGGCACTGGCCGCGCTGAAGTGTGGCCAGCGCGCCTGCAGCAGCGGCAGCACGTCCTGGCGCAGGAAATTGCGATCATAGCGACGGTCAGCGTTGCTCTCATCGTCAATCCAGTCCAGCTGGTGCCCGACAGCGTAAGCTTCCAGCTGCTGACGGCTGAGGTTGAGCAACGGGCGCAGATGCCAGTGGCCGTTAACCTGCCGCTGCTGCGGCATCGCCGCCAGACCCGCCGGACCGCTACCGCGCTTCAGCGCCAGCAGCAGCGTTTCAGCCTGATCATCAACATGCTGAGCAGTAAGTAAGTACTCACCGGGTTGCAGGTGAGTGAACAGCGCCTGATAGCGCGCCGTGCGTGCCGCTGCTTCGATGCCGCCATCGCGAGCGTCCACCTGCACGCGCAGCACCTCGCAGGGAATGTGCCACTGCTGACACTGCTGCTGGCAGTGCGCCGCCCAGCGATCGGCGTTGGGGCTTAAACCATGATGCACGTGTAATGCGCGCACGTGCAGCTGCGGCTGCTGGCGTTGCCAGTTCACTAACTGATGCAGCAGAACGCTGGAATCGAGCCCGCCGCTGAATGCCAGCACGCAGCGGGCATCGGCTGGCAGCAGCGCAGCAAGATGAGAAAAGGACATGCACGCATTCCGTTGAGGTGAACCGCCGGATTGCGGCTCACTGCGCGCGCTATTTTACGCCTGATACAGCTCCAGCGGCAAACCGTCCGGATCGGGGAAGAAAGTACAGGCTTTACCGGTGAGAGCATCGATGCGGATTGGCTCGCACACCACGCCCTTCTCTGCCAGCGCGGCAACCGACTGTTCGACATCATCCACACAAAACGCCAGATGGCGCAGCCCGCACGCTTCCGGCCCGCTGACGCGCGGCGGCGGCGCAGGAAACGAGAACAGCTCA
Source organism: Type-C symbiont of Plautia stali (assembly GCF_059730935.1). NCBI lineage: Bacteria > Pseudomonadati > Pseudomonadota > Gammaproteobacteria > Enterobacterales > Enterobacteriaceae > Type-C symbiont of Plautia stali. The sequence continues at coordinate 3,246,097 of NZ_AP035923.1, forward strand.
ATGGTATAGACGCCATTAAGGCCAAGATCGCCTTTCCATGAGTCGCGCTCAGCGCGATAGTATTCGCCCAGTAGCTCAAAGCCCAGCACGTCGCAGTAAAACGCCTTACTGCGCTGATAATCGGTGGCAATAATGGCGATGTGGTGGATCTGTTTTATCTGCAGCATAGCGGCTCCGAAAGTATTCTGAGCCGCTTAGCCTACGTGCCCGGCGCGACGCTGAAAAGAGGCAATTATCTGAAGTTAGCGCGCAGGCTCGTCACGCAGCACGCGCACCAGATAGCGACCGTCGTCGGTGAGCGTGGCACCGTGAATATCCGTTTCAAAGCCGGGATAGTGCCGCCCGATGGTGCAGAGCATCAGCAGGAAATCCAGCACCGCCCGGCTCTGTTCGGTAATCATCTCGCCCGGCATCACCAGCGGCACGCCTGGCGGATAAGGCAGGATCATGTTGGCTGAAATCCGCCCGACCAACTCGCGAATGTCCACGGTTTCCACCAGTCCCTGCACCTGCCGCTGAAACGCCTGGTGCGGCGTCATCTTCATCTCCGGCAGAACGTCGAATGCCCGCAGCATCAGACGCGGCAGATCGTGCTGCAGGATCAGCTGATGAATACCCTGCGCCAGCGTCTGGATGCGCATGTTACGGTAGAAGTCAGGATCTTCAGCATAGAGATCCGGCAGCATGTTTTTTACCCGCAGATTGAGATCGTAGGCGCGTTTAAACTCCGTCAGTCCGCGCAGCACGCTCATCGCTTTGGTTTTATCGATGCCAATGCTGAACAGGAACAGCAAATTGTACGGTCCGGTCTTCTCCACCACGATGCCACGCTGATCGAGGAATTTCGCCACCAGCGCGGCCGGAATGCCCTCTTCCGCCATCTGGCCCAGTTCGCTCATGCCCGGCGTAAGTATGGTGACTTTGATGGGATCAAGGTACATATGATCGCGATCGGCGTGCGTAAAGCCGTGCCACGCCTCGTCACCCGGCTGAATTGGCCAGCATTCGGCTTCATCCACCTGCTCCGGCTGCCAGATATCAAAGAACCAGCCGTCAGACTCTTCGCGCAGCCGCTGGATCTCGCGGCGAAAATGCAGCGCGCGCTCCACCGAGCGATTTATCAGCCGCCGGCCCGGATTACCGCGCAGCATCGCCGCCGCGGTCTCAATCGAAGAGACGATCGCGTAGCTCGGCGAGGTGGTGGTGTGCATCATGTAGGCTTCGTTGAAGGTATCGTGATCGTAATCGCCCTTGATGTGAATCAGCGACGCCTGTGAGAACGCCGCCAGCAGTTTGTGAGTCGACTGGGTTTCATAGATCACTTTGCCGGGGATACGCTCGCCGCTCATGCCACTTTTGCCGCTGTAGATAGGGTGAAAATTGGTGTATGGCACCCAGGCGGAATCGAAATGGATGGACGGCACGTCCAGCGTCTGTTTGATGTATTGCGTGTTATACAGCAGACCATCGTAGGTTGAGTTGGTGATCACCGCATGCACCGGCCAGCTGGCGCGCGGGGTATCGTTAACTTTCTGCTGGATGCTGTCGCGGGTGAATTCGCGCTTAGGGATGCCACCCAAAATGCCCAGCGCGTTGCGCGTCGGTTTAAGCCAGATGGGGATGATGTCGCTCATCATCAGCAGATGGGTCAGCGATTTGTGGCAGTTGCGGTCAATCAGTACCGTGCTGCCGGCCGGTGCGGCGTACATTCCGACGATTTTATTTGAAGTCGACGTGCCGTTGGTGACCATATAGCTCTGTTCAGCGCCAAAGGTGCGCGCCACATACTCTTCTGCTTCAAGGTGCGGACCGGTGTGATCGAGCAGCGAGCCCAGTTCGGTGACCGAGATCGAAACATCCGCTTTCAGCGTGTTGGCGCCGAAGAAATCATAGAACAGGCTGCCGACCGGGCTTTTCTGAAACGCCGTGCCGCCCATGTGGCCCGGCGTACAGAAGGTGTATTTCCCCTCTTTGACGTAGGTGAACAGTGCTTTGGTCAGCGGCGGCATAATTTTGTCAATGTACTCATCGGTGTACTGCCGGATATGCAGTGCGATATCGTCAGCGGCATTGAGCGCGTATTCGAAGAAGTGCAGCGCCATGCGCATTTCATTAATGCTGACATCCATCTGCGAATGGGTGTTGATGAAGGCATACAGCGGCAGCGATTCGTTGAGCTGATTGATGTCGCTGCATAGCGCCAGGCTGTAGTCGTCCCAGTCAAATATCACTCCGCAGACGCGCGGGTTGTGTTCGATCAGTTTCAGCAGGTCGCTGGCATTGTTGGGATAAACGGTCTGGAAACCCTGCAGCTTCAGCGCCGCGTCCAGTTCGCGAATCGGTTCATCTTTGTAGAACGCGCCGTGCGGTCCCATGATCGCAATAATATTCAATGCTCACCTCCTGTGGTGTTGTGGCACGGAATAAGGATAGCGAAAAGTGGCGGGTGAATGTTCCGGAATAGCGCCGTTGTTGGCCTGATGTTTGTCAGCGAGGCATCTCAGGTCGCCATGAATGGCGCCCCTACAGGATTACTGCCCGGTTTTTCCCAGGGTGCGCATTGATGCGCACCGGTATAAATGGCGCACCTGCCGGGTAACTGCACGGTTTTATCAGGTCGCCATAAATGGTGCCCCTGCAGGATCATTGTCGGTATTTTGTAGGGTGCGCATTAATGCGCACCGCCATAAATGGCAACCCAGCGGAGAACTCAAGCCTGATCGCGGAAAACAGGCATAAAAAAAGCGGACCGGGGTCCGCTTCTGTGAAGGCTTTTCGGCGCTTACGCGTAGCCGTAGCTCATCAGACGCTGATAGCGGCGGTTAAGCAGCTCTTCCGTGCTCAGCACATCGAGATCGGCCAGATCGGCCAGCAGCTGCTGCTTGAGCGCTGCCGCCATGTCCACCGGATGACGGTGCGCGCCGCCCAGCGGTTCCGGGATGATCGAATCGATCAGCTTCAGCTCTTTCAGACGCCCGGCGGTGATGCCCATCGCTTCTGCGGCGAGTGGCGCTTTGTCGGCGCTCTTCCACAGAATTGACGCACAGCCTTCCGGTGAGATCACCGAATAGGTGCTGTACTGCAGCATATTCACTTTATCGCCAACGCCAATCGCCAGCGCGCCGCCGGAGCCGCCTTCGCCGATCACGGTACAGATCACCGGGATCTTCAGGCCTGACATCTCGCGCAGGTTGCGGGCAATCGCTTCAGACTGACCGCGCTCTTCCGCGCCCACGCCCGGATAGGCACCCGGCGTGTCGATGAAGGTGATCAGTGGCATCTTAAAGCGCTCGGCCATCTCCATCAGACGCAGTGCTTTACGGTAGCCCTCGGGTGCTGGCATACCGAAGTTACGCCGGATTTTCTCTTTGGTTTCGCGGCCTTTCTGATGGCCAATGACCATCACCGGACGCCCATCCAGACGAGCGATGCCGCCGACAATGGCTTTATCATCGGCATAGGCGCGGTCACCGGCCAGCTCGTCAAAATCGTCAAACGCATTGCGGACATAGTCCAGCGTATAAGGACGCAGCGGATGGCGCGCCAGCTGCGCAACCTGCCATGCACCCAAATCGGAGAAGATTTTACGGGTCAGCTCGACGCTTTTCTCGCGCAGACGCTGCACTTCTTCATCCAGATTAATATCGTGTTTCTCATCCGAACGACCAATCGATTTCAGCGAGTCGATTTTCGCTTCCAGTTCAGCGATTGGCTGTTCAAAATCCAGGTAATTAAGACTCATAATGTTCCTGTTTTAGTCAAACTCCAGTTCCACCTGCTCCGACCCTACTAACGACCGCAAATCGTTGAGTAAACGATCGCTGGGCGAAATACGCCACGCTGCACCAAAGCGCAGCTTCGCCCGCGCATCTGCTCTCTGATAATAGAGATGCACCGGAATGGTCCCGGAGCGATGAGGCTCCAGAGACTGGCGGAGACGGTTTAAAAGCTGGTCATCAATTTGCCTGTCCGTCAGCGAGATAGCAAGTCCGCGCGCGTATTTTTCCCGCGCTTCGTCGATGTCCATGACTTCCCGGGCGGTCATTTTAAGCCCACCGCTAAAGTCATCAAAGCTGACCTGTCCACTGACGATCAGGATACGGTCCTTCTCCAGCAGCTGCTGGTATTTATCTAACGCATCGGTAAATAACATCACCTCAAGACGGCCAGAGCGGTCGTCAAGAGTACAGATACCAATTCGGTTGCCGCGCTTGGTGACCATGACGCGGGCGGCAATCACCAGCCCGGCCGCAACGGTCACTTTACCACGTTCTGTTGGATGCATGTCTTTCAGGCGCATGCCGCCAACGTAGCGCTCAATTTCTTTCAGATACTGATTGATCGGATGACCGGTGAGATACAGACCGAGCGTCTCACGCTCGCCGTCCAGCTGCACCTGTTCCGGCCACGGCGTAATGGCCGCGTAAGATTGCTCAACCTGCTCGGGCTCTTCCGCCAGCACGCCGAACATATCCGCCTGCCCCGTCGCTTCGGCTTTGGCATGCTGGTCCGCCGCCTTCAGGGCGTCCCCCAGCGCGCTCATCAGCGCCGCGCGGTGCGGGCCAAGGCGATCGAACGCGCCGGACATGATCAGTTTTTCCATCACGCGACGGTTGATCTTTTTAGTGTCGGTGCGCGCGCAGAGATCAAACAGCTCTTTAAAGTAGCCGCCCTGATTACGCGCTTCGAGGATCGCTTCGATCGGCCCCTCACCCACGCCTTTGATGGCGCCGATGCCGTACACGATCTCCCCGTCATCGTTGACGTGGAACGGATAGAGCCCGGAGTTAATGTCTGGCGGCAGCACTTTCAGCCCCATGCGCCAGCACTCATCCACCAGTCCAACCACCTTCTCGGTGTTATCCATATCGGCGGTCATCACCGCCGCCATGAACTCGGCCGGATAGTGCGCTTTCAGCCACAGCGTCTGATAGGAGACCAGCGCATAAGCAGCAGAGTGCGACTTGTTAAAGCCGTAGCCTGCGAACTTCTCCACCAGATCGAAGATTTTCATCGACAGTTCGCCGTTGATACCCATCTTCTCAGCACCGTCCTGGAACACCGAACGCTGCTTGGCCATCTCCTCCGGCTTCTTTTTACCCATGGCACGACGCAGCATATCCGCGCCGCCCAGCGTATAGCCGGACAGCACCTGGGCAATCTGCATCACCTGTTCCTGATAGAGGATGATGCCATAGGTCGGCTCCAGCACCGGCTTCAGGCTCTCATGCTGCCACTGAATGTCCGGGTAGGAGATGGCTTCACGGCCGTGCTTACGGTCAATAAAGTTATCGACCATGCCCGACTGCAGCGGCCCCGGACGGAACAGCGCCACCAGTGCGATCATATCTTCGAAGCAGTCCGGCTTCAGGCGCTTAATCAGATCTTTCATGCCGCGCGATTCAAGCTGGAACACCGCGGTGGTTTCCGAGCGTTGCAGCATGTCGAAGCTTTTTTTGTCATCCAGCGGGATGGCGGCGATATCGATCGGCGGTAAACCCTGCTTTTCACGCCGCGGGTTGATCATCTTCAGCGCCCAGTCGATGATGGTCAGCGTGCGCAGGCCGAGGAAGTCAAACTTCACCAGTCCGGCGTATTCCACGTCGTTTTTATCGAACTGGGTGACCGGGAACTGGCCGTTCTCATCGCAGTACAGCGGCGCAAAATCGGTGATTTTGGTCGGCGCAATGACCACGCCACCGGCGTGCTTGCCGGCGTTACGCGTGACCCCTTCCAGCTTGCGCGCCATGTCGATCAGCGCTTTGACCTCTTCGTCAGCTTCGTAGATCTCCGGCAGCTGCGGTTCCGCCTGGAACGCTTTTTCCAGCGTCATGCCCGGATCCGGCGGGATCAGTTTTGAGATGCGATCAACAAAGCCGTACGGATGCCCCAGCACCCGACCAACGTCGCGAATCACCGCTTTCGCCGCCATGGTACCGAAGGTGATAATCTGCGACACCGCATCGCGGCCGTACATCTCAGCCACGTGATCGATCACCTGGTCACGTTTTTCCATGCAGAAGTCGACGTCAAAGTCGGGCATCGAGACACGTTCCGGGTTAAGGAAACGTTCGAACAGCAGGTCAAACTCCAGCGGATCGAGATCGGTAATTTTCAGCGCGTAGGCCACCAGTGAACCGGCACCGGAACCACGCCCCGGCCCCACCGGAATGCCGTTGTCCTTCGACCACTGGATAAACTCCATCACGATCAGGAAGTAGCCGGGGAAACCCATCTGGTTAATGACGTTGAGCTCGATGTCGAGACGCTCGTCATACTCCGGCCGGCGTTCGGCACGCACCTGCTCATCCGGGAAGAGAAACGCCAGGCGCTCCTCCAGCCCTTCGCGCGACTTCATCACCAGGAAATCTTCGGTCGACATGTCGCCGGTCGGGAATTGCGGCAGGAAATATTCGCCGAGGCGCACCGTGACGTTACAACGCTTAGCAATCTCTACGCTGTTTTCCAGCGCTTCCGGGATGTCCGAGAACAGCTCGCACATCTCCTCTTCGCTGCGCATATATTGCTGAGGACTGTAGTTGCGTGGACGTTTAGGATCGTCCAGCGTGTAGCCGTCGTGAATCGCCACGCGGATTTCATGGGCATCAAAATCTTCTTCGTTGAGGAAGCAGACTTCATTGGTGGCCACCACCGGCACCGATTCAGCAATCGCCAGCTCAACCGCGGCGTGCAGATAGGCCTCTTCATCTGGCCGGCCGGTACGCGTCAGTTCCAGATAGTAGCGGTTCGGGAAATGCTGCTGATAGAAGCTCAGGCACTGCGTCACCAGCGCGTTATTGCCGCGCAGCAGGCTGCGACCGACGTCACCGCGCCGTCCGCCCGACAGCAGAATCAACCCTTCGCCCAGCTCCAGGAGCCAGTCGCGATCGATAATCGGTCCGGCGATACCGTAACCGCGCTGGTAAGCGCGCGAAATTAGCAGCGTCAGATTCTGGTAACCGGTGTTATTAGCCGCCAGCACGGTGAGCTGCGTCAGCTCATCGCCCATCAAATCGCTGGCCACCTGGAAGTCAGCCCCGACGATCGGTTTGATACCGGCGCTGTGCGCGCTGCCATAAAAGCGCACCAGCCCGCACAGGTTGGTGTAGTCGGTGATGGCAATGGCTGGCATGCCGAGCGCGGCCGCCTTTTTTACCAGCGGCCCGGTCTTGGCCAGACCATCGACCATGGAGTAATCGCTGTGTACGCGCAGATGTATAAAACGAGGTTCAGCCATATCAGTTTCCGGTTAAAACAGCGTCAGGCTATTAAAGCGTAGTCGGCTGGCGCGCGGCCAGCACATCAGCATCAATCAGGGCGTTACGCACCGGCGCAAAGCTGCGGCGGTGGTGAGGTGTGGCACCAAACTGCGTCAGTTTTTCCATGTGCAGCGCGGTCGGATAGCCTTTGTGCTGGGCGAAACCGTACTGCGGAAACAGCAGGTCCAGCTCGGCCATTTCACGGTCGCGCGTGACTTTGGCGATGATCGAGGCGGCGCTGATTTCCCGCACCAGACTATCGCCCTTCACCACTGCCTGCGACGGCATCGGTAGTGCCGGACAGCGGTTGCCATCAATCAGAACAAAATCTGGTGCAATATGCAGACCGGCAACCGCGCGCTGCATCGCCAGCATGGTGGCGTGCAGGATGTTCAGCTGGTCAATCTCTTCCGGTTCAGCGCGGCCCAGGCTCCACGCCAGCGCTTTCTCTTTGATCTCATCAAACAGCACAAGGCGGCGCTTTTCAGACAGCTTTTTGGAATCCGCCAGGCCGGCAATCGGCTGCGCCGGATCGAGGATCACGGCGGCGGTCACCACGGCACCGACCAGCGGGCCACGTCCGACTTCATCAACGCCGGCAATCAGCCGGGCATCAGGATAAATAAATTCAGCCATTGGCAATCTCCAGTACCGCATCCGCCGCCTGTTCGTCGGCGTTCCAGCGAATCTGCTGATGCAATTGGGTGAAAGTGGCCAGCAGCGCGTCACGCTCCGGACCGGCATGCAACAGCGGCTCCAGCGCCGCGGCTAACGCAGCAGGCTGGCACTCCTCCTGCAGCAGCTCCTGCACCAGCTCACGGCCGGCCAGCAGGTTAGGCAGCGAAACGTACGGGGTTTTCACCAGCCGCTTCGCCAGCCAGAAGGTTAACGGCTTCATACGATAGCCCACCACCATCGGGCATTTCGCCAGCATGCACTCCAGCGCTGCAGTGCCGGAAGCCAGAATCGCCGCGTCGCTGGCGATCATCGCCTGGCGCCCTTTGCCATCCAGCAGGTGCATCGGCAATTCCGGCGCGACGCTGGCTTTAATCTGCTCGAACTGCGCGCGCCGCTTCGCGTTAACCAGCGGCACCACGATCTCCAGCGCCGGATAGCGCTGGCGCAGCAGCTGTGCAGCGCGCAGGAAATCGGCGCTGAGCATCTCCACTTCCGCGCCACGGCTGCCCGGCAGCAGGCCAAGGCACAGCGCATCGTCAGCGATGCCTAATTCACGCCGCGCGGCCAGTTTGTCCGGCTGCAGCGGCATCGCATCGGCCATGGTGTGCCCGATGAAGCGGCACGGCACGTTGTAGCGATCGTAAAACGCTTTTTCAAAAGGCAGAAACGCCAGCACCAGATCGGTGTTGCGGCCAATTTTGAACACACGCTTTTGTCGCCAGGCCCACACGGAGGGACTGACGTAATGAATGGTGCGAATGCCGGCACGCTTGAGGTTGCCTTCCAGCGTGATGTTGAAATCCGGGGCATCGATGCCGACGAAGACATCCGGCCGCAGTTCGGTAAAGCGCTGGGTTAAATCCTTGCGGATGTGCAGCAAACGGCGCAGGCGGCCAAGCACCTCAACGATGCCCATTACCGCCAGCTCTTCCATCTCGTACCAGGCTTCGCAGCCTTCGGCCTGCATCAGCGGACCGGCAACGCCAACAAAGCGCGCGTCAGGATGGCGCGCTTTCAGCGCACGAATCAATCCGGCACCAAGAATATCGCCGGAGGTTTCTCCGGCGACCAGGGCAATCGTTAAGGGACGCACTGACATGAATTAACGAATCAATCCACGGGTAGAACGGGCAAAGAAGTCGTAGAAAGGCTGCACTTCGCTATGAAGTTTAGCCAGTTCTTCAATCTCCGGCTTCACTTCATCCAGCGTTTTACCGCTGCGGTACAGCAGCTTGTACGCGTTACGAATGGCGTGCAGTGCTTCTTTGCTGAAGCCACGACGCTTCAGGCCTTCGATATTGACACCGAACGGCGTGGCATGGTTGCCCTGCGCAATCACGTACGGCGGCACGTCCTGCGCGACGCCGGAACAACCGCCTACCATCACGTGGGCACCAATGGTGCACCACTGGTGCACCGCCGTCACGCCGCCGATGATGGCAAAATCATCCACGGTAACGTGGCCGCCCAGCGTTACGTTGTTGGCCAGAATACAGCGATTGCCGATCACGCAGTCATGGGCAATGTGCGCGTTGACCATCAGCAGGTTGTCGCTGCCGACTTTGGTCAGGCCGCCACCCTGCGTGGTGCCACGATGAATGGTGACGCTCTCGCGGATGCGGTTGCGATCGCCGACTTCAACGCGGGTCGGTTCACCGGCATATTTCAGATCCTGATTCACTTCGCCAATCGAAACGAACTGGTAGATCTGGTTATCTTTACCGATACGCGTGTGGCCATTCACCACCACGTGCGATTTCAGCACCGTGCCTTCGCCAATTTCCACGTTCGCTCCGACAACACAAAACGGACCGATTTGGACGTTGGCGCCGATCACCGCACCTTCTTCAATGATGGACGTTGGATGGATGCTGGCGGTTGAATCAATCACTAATTATGCCTCCCGACTACGGGCACACATCATGGTCGCTTCACAGACAATCTTACCGTCTACGGTTGCCACGCCTTTGAAGCGCGTCAGGCCACGGCGGGTCTTCTCGAAGGTGACTTCCATGATCATCTGGTCGCCCGGCACTACCGGACGCTTGAAACGGGCTTCGTCGATACCGGCGAAATAGTACAGCTCGCCCGGTTCCAGTTTTCCAACGCTTTTAAACGCCAGAATACCGGTCGCCTGCGCCATCGCTTCCAGGATCAGAACGCCTGGGAAAATCGGTTTACCAGGGAAGTGTCCCTGGAAAAACGGTTCATTAACAGAAACGTTCTTTACCGCACGCAGATATTTATGCTCTTCAAATTCCAGCACGCGGTCAACCAGCAAAAACGGGTAGCGGTGCGGCAGCAGTTCTAAAATCTCTTCAATTTTCAGAGTATGCGTTTCAGTTGTCAAAATACTCTTCCTGTCCTAAAAAATCTGATGGCAACAATAACACGGCCTGCACCGATCAAAATGATCTTTCGCAGGCCGCAAATCAGTTCAGTGGCGTTTCGCTTACCATGATACCTGCTGCCGCACTCTGGTTAACCCCGAGGTGAAAGAAGGTACGCTGCTTTATTATGAAAGCGGGTAGAGCCGGGATGTGCTCAGTCGTCTTTGCCGACCTTGCGTTCGATGGCTTTTAAGCGTTTGCTCATGTCATCGATGTTCATCACCAGCGCTGCCGTTTTACGCCAGGTTTTGTTGGGTTGCAGCGGGATACCCGATGAGTATACCCCAGGCTCTGTGATGGGACGCATGACCATGCCCATGCCGGTTACCGTCACTTTGTCACAGATTTCCATATGGCCGTTAATGACGCTGGCTCCGCCAATCATACAGTAACGCCCAATCTTCAGACTACCCGCCATGATCACACCACCGGCAACCGCGGTGTTATCACCAATCACGACGTTATGCGCAATCTGACACTGGTTGTCTATGATAACACCATTGCCGATCAGAGTGTTATCCAGCGCACCGCGATCGATCGTGGTACAGGCACCAATTTCTACCCGATCGCCAATCACCACGGTGCCCAGCTGAGGAATTTTCACCCAGTTGCCGCGGTCGTTAGCATAACCGAAACCATCGGCACCAATCACGGTGCCAGACTGAATCAGACAATCCTGACCCATCTGAATTTCATGATAAACCGTAACGTTGGCCCACAGACGGGAACCACGGCCAATGCGCGTGCGCTTGCCGACAAAGCAGCCGGCGCCAATCACCACATCATCACCCAGCTCAACGCCGGACTCGATGACCGCGTTAGCGCCCACCGAGACATTGTTCCCCAGCTTCGCGCTCGGATCGATCACGGCGCTGGGCGCGATATTTTGCGCGGGCTGCGGCGTGGTGTCCAGCAGTTGTGCCATGCGGGCATAAGTCAGGTAAGGGTTTTTCACCACCAGCGCGGCGGTTTTACACCACTCCAGATCCGCTTCCGTCAGCACCACGGCTGAGGCCTGAACCTGTGCGAGCTGCTCGCGGTAGCGGCTGTTGGCAAGAAAAGTGATTTGACCAGGGGTGGCGGATTGCATAGAAGCAATGCCGGAGATGGCGATATCGCCATCTCCGTGCAATTCTGCATCCAACTGCTGGGCTAAATCAGCCAGTCGAATTGATGACATCGATTATTTAACCTGTTTCAGCACGTCAGCAGTAATGTCTTTCGCGTTAGAAGCATAGGCAACGGCATTGGCGTCGATTACCACGTCATACCCTTCGCTGTCCGCCACTTTCTTCACTGCGTCCTGAATACGGCTCAGCAGTTTGTTACGCTCTTCCATCTGACGACGGCGGTTATCCTGATCGAAAGCCTGCGCTTTCGTCGAGAATGCTTCGCGCTGTGACATGATGTCTTTTTCCATGCGGCTGCGGTCGCTGGCCTTCATGGTTGAACCATCACGCTGCAGTTTCTGCATTTTAGTCTGCAGATCGCGCTCCTGGCTCTGCAGCTCAGTGGCACGGCCCTTGAATTCGTTTTCCAGCTGTTTAGCAACGGTCGCACGTTGCGGTAACTGTTGGAAAATGCTGGACACGTTTACCACTGCAATTTTGTCAGCAGCCTGAACGCCCGCGGAAACCGCTAAAGCAAGACCCAGACCTGCGGCACACAACAACTTTTTCACTATAAACTCCTTACCATCAACGTTTGTGTCAGCGACACAGTGTTGGCATCGTCCGGCTCCCGTCTGGCGCCGGCGCGATGCCGTACTACGACTCTGCTTCCGTGCTCAGAACCTTACCAGGTTTTACCGATGTTAAACTGGAACTGTTCTGCTTTGTCTCCCTCGACTTTCTTCACTGGCTGTGCGTAGGAGAACACCAGTGGTCCAAGTGGCGACATCCACTGCAGCGCAAGACCGGCAGAGACGCGAATGTTATTCGGGTCGCTGTAGTCCGGAATGCCCGCCGCGCGGGTTTCCGCGGTGTTCTGCCACTTGGTATCCCAGACGGTACCGGCATCCATAAATACCGAGGTACGTACTGAGTTTGCATATTTTTCGCTCAGGAACGGCGTTGGCGTAATCAGCTCAAGGCTGGCGATCGCCATGGCGTTACCGCCCACCGCATCGTCAGACTTACAGATGCCGTCCGGATCGGTCAGATTACAGCTCGACGAGCGATCGTTCAGGTAAGCGGCTTTCGGACCAATGGTGTTGGACTGGAAGCCACGCACGGTGCTGGAACCGCCGGCGTAGAAGTTCTCATAGAACGGCATCTCTTTGCCACCGAGTCCGTCACCGTAGCCAACACGGCCACGACCCAGCACCACCCAGGTGCCATCACGGTTCAGCGGCACGTACTGCTGGGTGTCCAGCGTCGCTTTGTAGAACGAGTTATCAGAGCCCGGAATGGTCACTTTACCGTTCAGGTTGGTACGGTTACCGCGCGTCGGGAAGAAACCACGATCGAGCGTGTTGTACGTCCAGCCGTAGTTAAAGGTGAAGTCATCCGCAGAGAAATCACCGTCATCATTCAGCCCCTGATGACGACCCACCGAGTCAAGGTAACGCCACATGGCCACCTGCGGACGCATGTTGGACAGGTCGTTGTGCACATAACCTAAGCCGACGCGCAGCGTGTTGTTTTCGTTAACCGGGAAGCCGAGCGTACCGTCCACACCGTAACTTTTGTTGGTGTAGTCGGAGAGATCAGCATCATCCGCTTTAAAATCGTTGTAGAAGAGGCGGCCGCCGAGGCTCACACCGTCCACCGTGAAGTACGGATCGGTGAGTGAGAATTCTGCGTAAGTCTGGTAGTCGTTCTTGGTACCGCTGATGCCGACGGTATTACCGGTGCCGAGCCAGTTCTCCTGGGTCACGCCAACCTGGAAGCTGACGCCACTCTCAGTACCGTAACCCACACCAAAGTTGAAGGTACCGGTGTTACGCTCTTTGACTTTGTAAACCACGTCAACCTGGTCTGGCGAGCCCGGAACGCGCTGGGTATCAACGTCCACGGTTTCGAAGTAACCGGTACGGTTCAGGCGCTCTTTGCCCTGATCGACGAGGTCGCTGCCCAGCCATGCGCCTTCCATCTGACGCATTTCGCGGCGCAGTACGGCATCTTTCGAGGTGTCGTTACCTTCAAAACGCACTTTACGCACGTAATAACGGTTACCGGCATCAACGTTGATGTGCAGCTTAACGGTTTTATCCGCATCGTTGATTTCCGGCTGCGTCACCACGCGAGGATAGGCGTAGCCATAACGGCCCAGCAGCTTCTTGATGTCATCTTCCATCTGGGTGACTTTGGTGCCGTTATACAGCTCACCGTTAGGAATCTGCGTCAGGTGCTCAATTTCCGCCGAGTGGCCCGCCATACTGCCGTTGACGATCACGCCGGCAATCTTGTACTGATCGCCTTCAGTGATGTTGACGGTGATGTAGATGCCTTTCTTGTCCGGCGTCAGGCTCACCTGCGTGGAATCAATATTGAAACGCGCATAACCGCGATCCAGATAGAAGCTGCGCAGGGTTTCGAGATCGCCCGCCAGTTTCTGCTTCTGGTATTTACGATCGCCCACCACGTTCCACCACGGCACTTCATCGCGCAGCTGGAAGCGGGAAATCAGTTCGTCTGAGCTGAACGCTTTGTTGCCGACAATGTTGATCTGCTGGATCTTGGCCGAGACGCCTTCCTGGAAGACGAATTTCAGATCGACACGGTTACGCGGCAGCGGCGTCGCGATGGCTTTGACGCTGGCGGTATATTTACCGACGCTGTAGTAAAAGTCCTCCAGCCCCTTCTCGATGGAAGAGAGCGTGGTGCGGTCAAGCGCTTCGCCAACGCGCACACCGGAGGCCTCAAGGTTCTCCTTCAGCTGATCCTCTTTCACCGCTTTGTTACCGGAGAAGGTGATGCTGGCAATGGTCGGACGTTCCTTCACCTGAACAATCAGGGTGGTGCCGTCACGCAGAACCTGGACATCTTCAAAGTTACCGGTAGCGAACAGTGAGCGAATGGTGTTTCTGATGTCATCATCATTCACCGTATCACCGACGCGTACCGGCATGCTGAGCAGAGCCGCGCCGACGGCGACTCGCTGTAGACCTTCGAAATGAATGTCCTTCACTACGAAATCGTCTGCACCGTAAACGGTGGCGCTGCTAAACAGCAGCGACGCTATGAGCAACTTTTTCATCGCCATCGTTGTTATGCGTTTTCCTAACACATCCCGCGCCTGTCTGCGTTCCAGCGATTACAGGCGAGAGAAATCATTGAAAAGTGCAAGCCCCATTAAAAGCACCAGCAAAATTGAGCCGATGCGATAACTGAAGTCCTGAACTCGCTCGGACACCGGTCCACCTTTGATCTTTTCGATCGCCAGAAAGAGCAGATGTCCACCATCTAAAACCGGCAGAGGGAACAGATTGATGATCCCTAAGTTGACGCTAATCAGCGCGAGGAACATCAGGTAATAAATCACCCCATATTCAGCTGACAATCCGGCACCCTGCGCAATCGAAATTGGCCCGCTCAGGTTATTCAGCTTGACGTCCCCGGTTATCAACTTGCCCAGCATCGAAACCGTCAGCTTCATCAGTTGCCAGGTTTTGACACCGGCTTCACCAATCGCGGCGAAAGGTCCGTACTGTTTTACCGTTTTGTACTCATCCGGCAGCGGGATCACACGCGGGATCACCCCGGCAAAACCTTCCGCTGCGTTGCCCGGTTTCGCTTCCGGCGTTAGTGTCAGCGTTAACGGTTCACCGTTACGCTCAACCTCCAGCGCCATGTTTTTGCCGGGATTATCCCGAACCTGAGCCGCAAAAACCTGCCATTGCGTTAATGGCTGACCATCGACTTTAACGATCCTGTCGCCGGCTTGCAAACCGGCAGCACTTGCCGGTGAACGCGCCTGCACTTCGGCCAGCGTGGTTTCGATTTGCGGCCCGCGTGGTCGGATACCTAAAGCGACCACCGGGTCCTGTTTGTCCGGTTCAAATTGCCAGTCAAGCAGATTGAGCTGCTTCTGCTGCGTCGCCTGCTGACCAAACTGTGACACGGTCAGCGTGGCACTGCTGTCGCCGATTTTACCAATCAGCGCCAGGCGCACAGCATCCCAGTCAGGCGTTTCGATACCGTCAACCGCTTTAAGTTCCATGCCGGAGGTAATTTGCGCTTCTGCCGCGACGGAACCGCTCATAATTTCGCCGACCACCGGGCGAACACCCGGCACCCCATGGATGAACACCACCCAGTAGGCGAACACGGCAAAGATGAAATTGGCGATGGGACCGGCGGCAATGATTGAGGCACGCTGCAGCACGGTTTTATTGTTGAAGGCCTGATGACGCAGCTCAGCGGGCACGCTCTCTACGCGCTCGTCGAGCATTTTGACGTAGCCACCGAGCGGAATCAGCGCGATCACGTATTCCGTGCCCTGGCGGTCAGTGCGACGCCACAGGGCTTTGCCGAAACCGATCGAGAAGCGTTCTACTTTGACACCGCAGCGACGCGCCACCCAGAAGTGGCCGAACTCGTGCACCGTAATCAGCACGCCGAGCGCCACGATAAAGGCGACAAAACTCCAGAGTATGCTCAACATCGTCGCTTATCCTCAGAGGGTGCGGAACACCAGCAGCAGCAGGCAGGCAAATACCGGCACCGCGGCTGTCAGGCTATCAATGCGATCGAGGATACCACCGTGCCCCGGAATCAGGTTACCGCTGTCTTTGATACCGGCTTCACGTTTGAACATACTTTCCGTGAGATCGCCCAGCACGGAGGCCAGCGTGGCAATCACGGCGCAGATAATCAGCGTGCCCGGCGCCACCGATAGCGGGGCCAGCAGCGCAAACAGCCAGGCGATAATCGCCGATGACAGCAGTCCGCCAAAGAAGCCTTCCCAGGTTTTGCCCGGCGAGACTTTCGGCGCCAGCTTATGCTTGCCGAACAGACGACCAAACATGTAAGCACCGGAATCCGCGCCCCAGACGAGGAACATCACGAACAGCAGCCACCAGGCGCCGGCGAAATGGTCGGTGTCATAGTGATACTGGCGCAGCGCCATCATGCCCCAGAAGAACGGCACCACGGTCAGCACGCCAAACAGCAGGCGCAGCGGACGCGATGCGCGCCACAGCGCAGCGGAGGCCGGATAAAACAGCACGAGAAACAGCGCGACAATCCACCAGCCCAGCGAGGCCCAGAGCGAGCTCTCCATCTGGAACTGGTGCAGATTACGTTGATAGGGTTGCAGGGTGAACAGCATCACCGCCAGCAGCAGGCCGCATAGCACCGCCAGCCAGATACGCTGCTGACGCGTTGCCATCCCCGCCAGCTGCCCCCACTCCCAGGCGGCAAGCATGCAGATGATGATGGTGGTAATCGCAAAACCGGACAGCGGCAACCAAAACAGAGCAGCGATCACCAGCGGAATCAGAATAAACGCGGTGATCAGACGAGACTTCAGCAAAGGTTACCCCCAGGTTGCTCAGGCGCCGCCTGGTGCAGCGCCGCCATAGCGTCGCTCCCGCAGAGAGAATGCATTCAGTGCACCTTCAAAAACGTGTTCATCAAAATCAGGCCAGAGAACATCGGTAAACCAAAACTCAGCATAGGCGATCTGCCACAGCAGGAAGTTGCTGATCCGATGCTCTCCCCCGGTCCTTATCACTAAATCCACCGGCGCTTGCTCCTGCATACACAGATGCGGAGCCAGACTTTCTTCAGTTATCTGGTCAGGACGTAGCAGTCCTTCCTGAACCTGTTCAGCCAGTTTTTTTACACCCTGGATAATATCCCAACGGCCACCATAGTTGGCAGCAATGTTGAGGGTGAGTCCATCATTTTGCTGAGTCAGTTCCTCGGCGCGGCGAATGCGTTCCTGAATGCGGTTATTGAAACGGCTGATATCACCAATAATGCGCAGACGCACATTGTGCTTGTGCAGGCTTTTGACTTCGCTGTCGAGCGCCCAGACAAACAGTTCCATTAAGGCCGTCACTTCCTGTACCGGTCGGCTCCAGTTTTCACTGCTGAACGCATAGAGCGTGAGCGCTTCCAGCTTGTTGCTGACCGCAAAGCTGACAGCCCGGCGTACTGATTTTACCCCGGCTTTGTGGCCTGAAATACGCAGTTTGCCCTGATTTTTTGCCCAGCGACCATTACCATCCATAATGATGGCCACGTGACGTGGCGTGCAGTACGACCCGTCATCGATTGTATTGTGATTGTTGGACGACATAACGCGTAATAATTCCTTTCATCAGAAATGCTGTGGTTTCTGAATACATTGCGCCTGCGGCAAACGCCGGTAACCTCACCGGATGACATCGAAACAATGTCGGGCCGTAAAACGCGAGCGAGCGACTATACCATTTTCACCCTGAGCGAACAAATAGCGCCACCATCAACCGGCTAAACGAAAGCGCGGCAGCAACGCCGTAGCCCGCACGCGTGCGATCCGATCAATCTCCATCACGTCATCCACGCTGCCCGGCTCCTGACACTGCAGGGTTGCCAGCACTTCACTGTTGATGGCCGCGATATCGGTAAAGCGAATCTGATGCTGCAGAAATGCCGCTACCGCGACTTCATTGGCTGCGTTCAGCGTGGTGGTGGCCGCCTGTCCGGTTGCGCATGCATCGATTGCCAGCTTCAGGCAGGGATAGCGTGCGTAGTCCGGCTCAGCAAACGTCAGCGCCTTCATTCGGGTGAAATCAAGCGGCGTTACGCCTGCGGTAATACGTGCCGGCCAGGCCATGCTGTGGGCGATTGGCGTGCGCATATCGGGTGAACCCAGCTGCGCCAGCACGCTACCGTCGCAGTATCGCACCATGGAGTGAATCACCGACTGCGGATGCAGGATGACCTCCATTTGTGCGTCGGTGGCGTTGAACAGCCAGCGGGCTTCAATGTATTCAAGACCTTTATTCATCATGGTGGCCGAATCAACGGAGATTTTACGCCCCATTGACCAATTCGGATGCGCACAGGCCTGATCTGGCGTCATAGCGGCCAGCTCGGCTAATGGCGTGTCACGAAAAGGGCCACCCGATCCCGTAAGGAGAATCGACTCGATGCCATTCTCCCGCAGATCAGCGTACCCCAACTGATGCTGTATGGAAGCGGGCAAACTCTGAAAAATGGCGTTGTGCTCGCTGTCGACCGGCAGCAGCTGCGCCTGATGCTGGCGTACCGCCTCCATAAACAAACGGCCGCATGTGACAAGCGATTCTTTATTGGCAAGCAGGACGGTTTTGCCGGCGCGAATGGCGGCCAGCGTCGGTTGTAAGCCGGAAGCGCCCACAATGGCGGCCATTACCTGATCGACCTCATCCAGTGCGGCCAGTTCGCAGGCGGCCTGAACGCCGGAGAGCACTTCCGTATCGATGTTGAGTGCTTTCAGTCGTTCACGCAGCGCCGTAGCGGAAGCGTCGTCCGACATCGCCGCGTAGCGCGGTTTAAATTGCTGACACTGTTCGGCCATCAGCGCCACATTTTGACCTGCCACCAGCGCAGTCACCTGATAGCGTTCAGGATGCGCCGCCACTACCGCCAGCGTGCTGGTGCCAATTGAGCCGGTCGAACCCAGCAGAGTTAATCGCTTCATGGTGCTGTCCCTGTGAAGTCGTGGTGCGCGCCCGCGCGTACGCCGGGCACAATGTAAAACGCCGCCAGAGTCGTACTACGTCTCTGAACGGCGTTTTGTCAGGCAAATGACGGAATCAGAATTCCATCAGTTCCTTCTCTTTCTCGGCCAGCGCCGCATCAACGTGCTTGATGCGAACGTCGGTCATTTTCTGGATCTCGTCCTGCGAGCGACGTTCGTCGTCTTCGCTGATCTCTTTGTCTTTCAGCAGCGCCTTGATCTTGTCGTTCGCGTCACGGCGCACGTTGCGCACGGAAACACGGCCCTGCTCGGCTTCGCCACGCACAACCTTGATCAGATCTTTACGACGCTCTTCGGTCAGCGCAGGCAGTGGAACACGAATGTCGCTACCGGCTGAGCTTGGGTTGAGGCCGAGGTCAGAAGCCATGATGGCTTTCTCGACTGCCGGACCCATTGAGCGATCGAACACGTTGATTTTCAGCGTGCGTGAATCTTCAACGGTGACGCTGGCCAGCTGACGCAGCGGCGTTGGCGTACCGTAATATTCCACAACGATGCCGTCGAGCAGTGAAGGCGAAGCACGACCGGTGCGCACTTTGCTGATGGTGTTTTTGAATGCTTCCACGCATTTGTCCATGCGCGTTTCAGCATCTTTTTTAATATCGTTAATCACGTTGAAACCCTTGGATTCGGTTTGACCTGGCCACTTCCGGACGCAGCGGAACGGAAACGGTATCGATAAACATCGATCATCCTGAATGCTGCGCGACAGCAGTGCAGCGCGCCAACAGAATATACCTTATTTTATCCTGCGTCGGGTATTAATGCGTAATCAGGGTGCCTTCTTTTTCACCCATCACCACGCGACGCAACGCGCCAGGCTTGTTCATATTGAAGACGCGGATCGGCAGTTGATGGTCGCGCGCCAGCGTAAAGGCGGCCAGATCCATCACTTTCAGCTCTTTTTCCAGCACTTCACCGTAGGTCAGCTGTTCATACAGCGTGGCATCCGGATTTTTCACCGGGTCGGCTGAGTAGACGCCGTCGACCTTGGTGGCTTTCAGTACCACGTCCGCTTCGATTTCGATGCCGCGCAGGCAGGCCGCTGAGTCGGTGGTAAAGAACGGGTTGCCGGTACCGGCAGAGAAAATCACCACGCGGTTATTGCGCAGCAGGCTGATGGCTTCTGCCCAGCTGTAGTTATCACACACGCCGTTCAGCGGAATCGCCGACATCAGGCGCGCGTTGACGTACGCACGATGCAGTGCGTCACGCATTGCCAGGCCGTTCATCACGGTCGCCAGCATCCCCATGTGGTCGCCGACCACGCGGTTCATACCTGCCTGCGCCAGACCCGCGCCACGGAACAGGTTACCGCCACCAATTACCACACCCACCTGAATGCCCAGCTCAACCAGCTCTTTCACCTCTTGCGCCATACGGTCAAGCACGCTCGCGTCGATACCAAAACCTTCGGCACCCTGCAGTGCTTCGCCGCTCAGTTTCAGTAAGATACGTTGATATACAGGTTTTGCGTTGGTCGCCATGGTCAATTCTTCCTGGAAGATAAGATGAATGAGAAGTTAAATCTGATCGATCATCCGCTTAGCGCGTGAGAAAAGCTATTGGGATGAGACTGAAAATTGCTGCGCCAAAACGCAGACAAAAAAGAACCGCCTCTCGGCGGTTCCTGCAAACCATTAAGACTGTTTGGACATGGCAGCAACTTCGGCTGCAAAGTCAGATTCGACTTTCTCAATGCCTTCGCCCACTTCGAAGCGGATGAAGTTGATCACGTCAGCGCCTTTCTCTTTCAGCGCCTGGCCAACAGTTTTGCTCGGATCGATAACGAAAGCCTGACCGGTCAGAGAGACTTCGCCGGTGAATTTCTTCATGCGGCCTTCAACCATCTTCTCAGCAATCTCTTTTGGCTTGCCAGACTGCATCGCGATGTCCAGCTGAACCTGGTACTCTTTCTCAACCACGTCAGCAGAAACGTCTTCTGGCTTCACGAACTCTGGCTTGCTGGCAGCAACGTGCATAGCAATCTGCTTGCTCAGCTCTTCATCAGCACCGGTGGTAGAAACCAGTACGCCGATACGTGCGCCGTGCAGATAGCCGTTCAGCTCAGCACCTTCGAGGACAGCAACACGACGGATGTTGATGTTCTCACCGATTTTCGCAACCAGTGCCACGCGCTCTTCTTCGAACTGCGCTTTCAGAACTTCCACATCAGTCACTTTACCGGCAGCAGCAGCGTCCAGCACTTTGTCAGCAAAGGCCTGGAAACCGGCATCTTTTGCCACGAAGTCAGTCTGGCAGTTCACTTCCAGAATCACGGCGTAGCCGTCAGCGATTTTGGTTTTGATCACGCCGTCAGCAGCCACGTTGCCTGCTTTCTTAGCAGCTTTGATCGCACCAGACTTACGCATGTTCTCGATCGCCAGCTCAATGTCGCCGTTCGCTTCGGTCAGCGCTTTTTTGCAGTCCATCATGCCTGCGCCAGTACGCTCGCGCAGTTCTTTTACCAGTGCAGCGGTAATTTCAGCCATTCCAGAATCCTCGATTCGTCTCGCAGTG
The DNA here is from genome assembly GCF_059730935.1 of Type-C symbiont of Plautia stali. Classification (NCBI taxonomy): domain Bacteria; kingdom Pseudomonadati; phylum Pseudomonadota; class Gammaproteobacteria; order Enterobacterales; family Enterobacteriaceae; species Type-C symbiont of Plautia stali. The sequence continues at coordinate 3,267,620 of NZ_AP035923.1, forward strand.
CTTTCACACTGTCAGAAACTTGTTGCGGAAAATTTACTTGCCCCGCCAGCCCGAACAGGGTGCGTGACTAAGTGAGATAAATAAAGGGGCCTTCACGGCCCCTTAACAGATCACATCTGATGTCTAAGGGCTCTCAGAAAGAGCGAACCTTATTAAGCTTCAGCAGCTTCTTCAGCCTGCTCAGCCAGGTCCTGTGAACGGCCTTCGCGCACGGTAGTGGCAACGGCAGTCAGGTACAGGCTTACAGCACGGATCGCATCGTCGTTACCTGGGATAACGAAATCAACGCCGTCTGGATCAGAGTTAGTATCAACGATAGCAAATACCGGGATACCCAGGTTGTTTGCTTCTTTGATTGCGATGTGTTCGTGGTCAGCGTCAACAACGAACAGTGCATCCGGCAGACCGCCCATATCTTTGATACCGCCCAGGCTGTTTTCCAGCTTGGCCAGCTCACGAGCACGCATCAGTGCTTCTTTCTTGGTCAGTTTGTCGAAAGTACCGTCCTGAGACTGAGTTTCCAGATCTTTCAGGCGTTTGATTGACTGACGAACGGTTTTCCAGTTGGTCAGCATACCACCCAGCCAGCGGTGGTTAACGAAGAACTGGTCGCAGCTCAGTGCAGACTCTTTTACCGCTTCGGCAGCAGCGCGCTTGGTACCAACAAACAGGATCTTACCTTTACGGGAAGAGATCTTGTTCAGCTCAGCCAGGGCTTCGTTGAACATTGGTACGGTTTTCTCAAGGTTGATGATGTGAACTTTGTTACGCGCACCGAAAATGAATGGCTTCATTTTTGGGTTCCAGTAACGGGTCTGGTGACCGAAGTGAACACCAGCCTTGAGCATGTCGCGCATGGAAACAGTTGCCATGATTACCTCTAAAAGTTTGTTTGGGGTTGGGCCTCCATGTATCCCATACAACCGACCTCTTACGAGGCACCCCGGCGTACGTGTCGATACATGTGTGTTTTAGTACACATAATGAGATTTATGCGTTTCCTGCCCTCTCATACGAGGTGACAGAGAATCGTCGGCGCGCTTTATACCACAATGCGCAGGAATACGCCAACAGTTGTTAGCATGAGCGGCAGGGTATAATCCCGATTTGGCAGCCCATTTGCTGACTGCTAACATGACTGCCACAGAACTCATTATTGTCGAAAATTGCGGCGATTGCGGATTATTTAATGGCCATTTCAATCAAAACCCCAGAAGAAATCGAAAAAATGCGCGTGGCGGGCCGTCTGGCTGCCGAAGTGCTGGAGATGATTGCTCCACACGTCGTGCCAGGCGTCACCACCGGCGAGCTTGACCGTCTGTGCCACCAGCACATCACCGAAAAGCAGCAGGCCATTTCAGCCTGTCTCGGCTACCACGGTTTCCCGAAATCAGTGTGTATTTCGGTCAACGAAGTGGTATGTCACGGTATTCCCAGCGACGATCGCGTGCTGAAAGACGGGGATATCGTTAACGTCGACGTCACGGTGATCAAAGATGAATACCATGGCGATACGTCAAAGATGTTCATCGTCGGCAAACCGACGATTCAGGGCGAGCGCCTGTGCCGGGTTACGCAGGAGAGCCTGTACATTGCGCTGCGTCTGGTGAAGCCGGGCATTCGCCTGCGTGAACTGGGCCGGGCGATTCAGAAATACGTGGAAGCACAGGATTTTTCCGTGGTCCGCGAGTATTGCGGACACGGCATCGGTAAAGGCTTCCATGAAGAGCCGCAGGTGCTGCATTACGATGCCGACGACAGCGGCGTGGTGCTGCAGGCTGGCATGACGTTTACCGTCGAACCGATGGTAAACGCCGGTGATTATCGCATCCGCACCATGAAAGATGGCTGGACGGTGAAAACCAAAGATCGCAGCTTGTCCGCACAGTACGAGCATACTATTGTGGTGACGGAAAACGGCTGTGAGATCCTGACGCTGCGCGCCGACGACACTATTCCAGCGGTGCTGGAAAACAACGCGTAACGCTCGTCATCAGGATAACAGGCCGGCTCAAAACGAACGCCTGTCAGTTTAGGTTCACCCATCCCTGCACCTCCCGTAGCGGCGCCATCAGTTGCGCGTTAACCCGCGCCGCTACTGCGGTGATGTCACGGACGGTGGCTAACTGAACGGCATCACGGCGTTAAGCCCGCTTTTTATGGCGCAGAAGAGGCATGTTGATGAGTGGTAGCGTGACCGAAGCAGTACACAAAGGCCTGACCGATTCCCCCGCCAGCTGGCCAGACGACGCGCTGACGCGCGACAAACTCAAACAATATCTAGAACAGTTCCAGCAGCATCTGGGCAGCGCTTTTGACGCCGGCAGCGATATCGAATCACTGATTGATGCGCGCACGCTGTTTATCGATCGCCTGCTGCGCCGGCTGTGGCGGCTGTTTGGCTTTGACCAGATGAAAGAGATCGCGCTGGTGGCGGTGGGCGGCTATGGCCGCGGCGAGCTGCATCCGCTGTCGGACATCGACGTGCTGATCCTGAGCCGTCAGCCACTGGACGAAGCTGCCGCGCAGCGCACCTCAGAACTGCTGACGCTGATGTGGGATCTCAAGCTGGAGGTCGGCCACAGCGTACGCACGCTGGAAGAGTGTCTGCTGGAGGGCTTGTCGGATCTCACCGTCGCCACCAACCTGATTGAGTCGCGCATGCTGACCGGCGACGTGGCGCTGTTTCTCGAACTGCAAAAAAATATCTTCAGCGACGGTTTCTGGCCGTCGTCACGGTTCTTCGCCGCCAAAATTGAGGAGCAGCTGGAACGCCATCAGCGCTATCACGGCACCAGCTACAACCTCGAACCGGATATCAAAAGCAGCCCGGGCGGGCTGCGCGACATTCATACTCTGCAGTGGGTCGCGCGCCGCCACTTTGGCGCCACCACCATGGATGAGATGGTCGGCTTTGGCTTTCTCACTGAAGCCGAACGCAATGAAATCAATGAGTGCCAGGAATTTCTCTGGCGCATCCGTTTCGCGCTGCACCTGACGCTGCCGCGCTACGATAACCGCTTACTGTTCGATCGCCAGCTCAACGTGGCACAGCGCCTCAACTATGGCGGTGAAGGCAATGAGCCGGTTGAGCGCATGATGAAAGATTTCTATCGCGTCACGCGCCGTATCGGCGAGCTGAACCAGATGCTGCTGCAGCTGTTTGACGAAGCCATTCTGGCGCTGTCGACCACCGAGAAGCCGCGCAGCATCGATGAGGATTTTCAGCTGCGCGGTAATCTGATCGACCTGCGCGATCCCACGCTGTTTGAGCGCGAGCCGCAGGCGATTCTGCGCATGTTTTACGTGATGGTGCGTAACGAAACCATCACCGGCATCTATTCCACCACGCTGCGCCAGCTGCGCTACGCCCGCCGTCATCTGCAACAGCCGCTGTGTCAGATCCCCGAAGCGCGCCGCACTTTTATGGCGATTCTGCGCCACCCTGGCGCGGTAAAGCGCGCGCTGCTGCCGATGCACCGCCACAGCGTACTGTGGGCTTATACGCCGCTGTGGGGCAACATTGTCGGCCAGATGCAGTTCGACCTGTTCCATGCCTACACCGTGGATGAGCACACCATCCGCGTGTTGCAGAAGCTGGAGAGTTTTGCCGACGAAGCCACGCGCCCGATGCACCCGCTGTGCGTCGAGCTGTGGCCGCGCCTGCCGCAGCCGGAGCTGCTGCTGATGGCCGCGCTGCTGCACGATATCGCCAAAGGGCGCGGCGGCGACCACTCGATTCTTGGCGCGCAGGACGCGCTGGACTTTGCTGAGCTGCACGGCCTCAATTCGCGCGAAATGCAGCTGGTGGCGTGGCTGGTGCGTCATCACCTGCTGATGTCGGTGACTGCTCAGCGTCGCGACATTCAGGACCCCACGGTGATTCAGCAGTTTGCTGAAGTGATGCAAAATGAAAACCGGCTGCGCTATCTGGCCTGCCTGACGGTTGCCGACATCTGCGCCACCAATGAAAGCCTGTGGAACAGCTGGAAACAGAGCCTGCTACGTGAACTGTTCTTCGCCACCGAAAAACAGCTGCGCCGCGGTATGGAGAACAGCCCGGATCTGCGCGAGCGCGTGCGTCATCACCGGCTGCAGGCGCTGGCGCTGCTGCGCATGGAAAATCTCAACGAAGAGCGCCTGCACCATATCTGGAGCCGCTGCCGCGCCGACTACTTCCTGCGCCATACGCCCAACCAGCTGGCGTGGCACGCGCGGCATCTGATCAATCATGACCTCAGCAAACCGCTGGTGCTGGTAAGCCCGCAGGCCACGCGCGGCGGCACCGAGATCTTCATCTGGAGCCCGGATCGCCCTTACCTGTTTGCCGCCGTAGCCGGAGAGCTCGACCGCCGTAATCTGAGCGTGCACGATGCGCAGATCTTTACCAGCCGCGACGGCATGGCCATGGACACCTTTATTGTGCTGGAGCCGGACGGCAGTCCGCTGGCAGCGGATCGCCATCCGCTGATTATCCAGGCGCTGGAGCAGGCGATCACGCAAACGCAGTGGGTGCCACCGCGTACGCGCCGGCCGTCGTCACGTCTGAAACACTTCAGCGTCGATACCGAAGTCAACTTTTTGCCCACCCATACCGACCGCCGCAGCTATCTGGAGCTGGTGGCGCTGGACCAGCCAGGTTTGCTGGCGCGCGTGGGCGAAGTGTTTGCTGACCTCGGCGTTTCGCTGCACGGCGCCCGCATCAGTACCATCGGCGAACGGGTGGAGGATTTGTTCATCCTTGCCAACAGCGAACGACGTGCGCTGGATGCCGAAATGCGCTCCGTGCTGCAACAACGGTTGACAGAGGTACTTAATCCAAACGATAAAATGTGACCCGGCTTCCATTCTTCACGTTGCCGATGCATTGGCCTGGTGACCCGGCCCATCCGTGGATCTCGCTCCGATAGGCGCGCCACCGTTCTGCAGCATGAAGGATGTTTGCCTGATAATTTTACTCTGCACGCCAGCTGGCGTGCATCCGCAATGACAGACTCAGGAATTAAATATGCAACAGTTACAGAGCGTTATCGAATCTGCCTTTGAACGCCGCGCCGACATTACGCCGACCAGCGTGGACAGCGCCACCCGTGAAGCGATCAACCAGGTGATTGGCCTGCTGGACAGCGGTGAACTGCGCGTGTCAGAAAAGATCAACGGCGAATGGGTAACGCATCAGTGGCTGAAAAAAGCGGTACTGCTGTCGTTCCGTATCAACGACAACCAGGTGATCGACGGGGCAGAGACCCGCTTCTACGACAAAGTGCCGATGAAATTTGCCGGCTGGGATGAAGCGCGCTTTAAAAGCGCCGGCTTCCGCGTCGTGCCACCGGCCGCAGTGCGTCAGGGTGCATTCATCGCGCGCAACACCGTGCTGATGCCGTCCTATGTCAACATCGGTGCGTATGTCGATGAAGGCACCATGGTTGACACCTGGGCCACCGTCGGCTCCTGTGCGCAGATTGGTAAAAACGTGCACCTGTCCGGCGGCGTCGGCATCGGCGGCGTACTGGAACCGCTGCAGGCCAATCCAACCATCATCGAAGATAACTGCTTTATCGGTGCCCGTTCCGAGATCGTTGAAGGCGTGATCGTCGAAGAAGGTTCGGTGATCTCTATGGGCGTTTACATCGGCCAGAGCACCAAAATTTATGACCGCGAAACCGGTGAAGTGCACTACGGCCGCGTACCGGCGGGTTCGGTGGTGGTTTCCGGTAACCTGCCGTCTAAAGACGGTAGCTACAGCCTGTACTGTGCGGTGATCGTGAAGAAAGTCGACGCGAAAACGCTGGCAAAAACCGGCATCAACGAACTGCTGCGTACCATCGATTAAGTTTTTTCTTCCCGCGTATTTTTATACCCACGGGCCTGTATTCAGGCCCGTCATTTTTTCTTTACACTCCTGCCGCTATTACCTGTTTCGCGCCGCGAATTAACAGGTGCGTTTGTTTTTCAAACAGGTCATAATCCGCGCCAGTTAACTCCGGTCGCGCACTGTTCATCCCGGTTTTTGTGTCTACAGTTGATTAAGTATGCCGTAAGCGTTCGGTTCGTTGCGCTTATTACGCAGCCGAATGATGATGATAATCCTGCGCGCTCACTCACTCTCAGATGGAATATAAACGCTATGTACGACAACCTGAAAAGCTTAGGTATCAGCAATCCTGAAGACATTGACCGCTACAGCCTGCGTCAGGAAGCCAACAACGACATCCTGAAAATCTACTTCCGCAAAGACAAGGGCGAGTTCTTCGCCAAAAGCGTGAAGTTCAAATACCCGCGTCAGCGCAAAACCGTGGTGGCCGATCACACCACCCAGGGTTATAAAGAGATTCAGGAAATCAGCCCTAACCTGCGTTACGTGATCGACGAACTGGATCAGATCTGCCAGCGCGATCAGGTAGAAGTGGATCTGAAGCGCAAAATCCTCGCCGATCTGCGCCATCTGGAGAACGTGGTGTCGAACAAAATCGCCGAAATCGAATCCGATCTCGATCAGCTGACCCGCAACGGTCGCTAATTCCCGCCGCTTCTCAGGCCAGCCACTGCTGGCCTTTTTTATGCCTGCTCATCAAGCTGCAGCGCCACATACAGCAGCAGCCGATCGTCAAAGTTCGCCAGATTAAGGCCGGTCAGTTCCGAGATGCGGTTCAGGCGGTACTCCAGCGTATTGCGATGAATAAACAGCGCGCGCGCCGTGGCGCTCGGCTGCACGTTATGGCTGAACCACGCAACCAGCGTGCGCCGCAGCAAACCGTTATTGTCCATGCTCTTCAGCTTTGCCAGCGGACGTGCCAGCTCGCTGGCCTGCCAGCCGCCGCGCAGGCTATCCAGCAGCACTGGCAGCACCAGATCCTGATAGAAGAAGCTCCGCTGCTGCGGCATGCGCTGTTTGCCCACCATCATGGTAGTGCGGGCGGTGCGGTAAGAGCGCGCAATGCTGCCGGGCCCGGTAAAGAAATTGCCGAGCGCGATGCGCATCCGCACCTGACCGCTCTCTTTCATGCGCTGCAGCAGTTGATCGACGCGGCGGCGATGATCGTCCTGATCGTAACGGCCATGGGCATTCAGCGCTGGCTTCAGCACCACCATTTCGGTGAGCGAAACAATGGCGATCAGGTTGTCGCGATCGGGCGTGGTCAGCAGCGTCTGTAATTGCTGCAGCTCCGACATCGCGCTATCGACTCCCAGCTGTCCGCTATCCACTTCAACCACCGCCACCACGCGCGGCTGATTGAGATCGATGCCCAGTCGCTGCGCCCATTCGTTCAGCGCTGGCGACAGCGTATCGCTGCGGATCAGGTTCAGCACCAGCTCCTCACGCAGGCGGCTGTCCTGCGCCAGCATATGCAGCAGGCGCGCCTGTTCCAGCATCATCTCTGCCGTCATGCACACCAGCTCGCCGTAATGGCGTAACGTGCTGGGCTGGCCGGTCAGGCCAATCACGCCGACGATGTCGCCGTCAATGCGCAACGGCAAATTGATGCCCGGCCGCACGCCGTGCAGGTGTTTAGCCACCGCTTCGTCAATATCAACCACCCTGCCCTGTGACAGCACCAGCAGCGCGCCCTCGTGCAATTCGCCAATACGCTCGCGATCGCCACTGCCAATAATGCGGCCGCGCGCATCCATCACATTGACATTACTGTCGATAATTTTCATGGTGCGGGCAACGATATCCTGAGCCAGTCGCGCATCAAGATGATAGGTGGCCATCAAACACTCCAGAATTCGGGACGAACCGACAGAATACGCATCCCGATTGCCCCTGGCATTGTGCAACTGCACATAGCCGCAGGGTGATTACCGGAATTGCGGCAGCGGTCACACTGGGAAGGCACAGATGACTGGGGGCGCAGCAGCATACAGGCAATAAAAAAGGCGAGCCGCAGCTCGCCTGAGAGACCAATAAAAGGATTACTGCATCAGCAGATAGAGGCTGCTGTCGCCGCGCTTGACGTTGAGCGCCAGCACCGACGGTTTGGTGTCGAGGATTTTACGCAGCTCGCCAAGGTTGCTTACCGCCTGCTGGTTCACACCGAGGATCACATCGCCTTTCTTCAGGCCGATACGTGCCGCTGCGCTGCCGGCTTTCACGCTGTCAACGCGCACGCCCTTCTGGCCGTTGCTGTCGACGTTGCTGAGATCGGCGCCTTCAATGCCGGTGTAAATCGTCGCGGACTGCACTTTATCCTGTGAGCTCTGCTGCAGCTCAACCGTCACGTTCAGCGGTTTGCCGTCGCGCAGCAGGCCCAGCTGCAGTTTGGTGCCGACCGGCAGCGAACCGACTTCCGCACGCAGCGCAGCAAAGCTGGTCAGCGCTTTACCGTTCATAGAGACCACCACATCGCCCGCTTTCACGCCGGCTTTCGCCGCCGCGGAGTTTGGCAGCACCTGGCTGACAAAGGCGCCGCGCTGCGCATCCACTTTCATCGCTTTAGCCAGCTCGGAGTTGAGCTCGGTGCCCATAATGCCCAGCTCGCCGCGTTTCACCTGGCCATACTCCACCATCTGCGCGGTCAGGTTTTTCACCATGGAACTCGGGATGGCAAAGCCAATGCCGATGTTGCCGCCGTCCGGTGCCAGGATCGCGGTGTTGATACCGATCAGCTCACCGTTGAGGTTAACCAGCGCACCGCCGGAGTTACCGCGGTTGATCGCCGCATCGGTCTGAATAAAGTTTTCGTAGTTTTCAACGTTAAGGCCGCTGCGCCCCAGCGCCGAGACAATACCGGAGGTGACCGTTTCACCCAGGCCGTACGGGTTACCGATGGCCACGGTGTAATCACCGACGCGCAGATTGTCGGAGTCTGCGATCTTAATTGCCGTCAGGTTTTTCGCATCCTGCAGCTGGATCAGCGCGATGTCAGACTGCGGATCTTTGCCGATGACCTTAGCATCGTAGCGACGGCCATCGCTCAGCTGTACCTGAATTTTGGTGGCGTTATCTACCACGTGGTTGTTGGTCACCACATAGCCTTTGTCGGCGTTGATGATTACCCCAGAACCGAGCGCGCGGAACTGCTGCTTCTGCGCGTTGGCGCCATCGTCGCTACCGTCACCGCCGCCGCCCTGGCACATGGGTGAACCCTGGAACGGCGATCCGTCCTGACAGAACGGGGAATTATCGCCAAAGAATTGCTGGAACTGCTGCGGCATGCGCGGGGTTTTTACCGTGGTGCTGCCTTCCACGCTGATACTGACCACGGAAGGCATCACTTTTTCCAGCATCGGTGCCAGGCTGGGCAGTTGCTGACTGGAGGAAGACGCTGTCTCCGCCGCGAAAACACTGACAGGGCTTAACGCCATGCCCAGACTAAGCGCCAGCGCACTTAACATTAATGTGCTTTTTTTCATTCGTCTGTGTCTCTCTGAAATTAACGTGCAGACCATTGCTGTGGTCGTGATGATGAGATTAAGTTTTTAGCGCGAAGTTCCTGATAAAGTATTGGGCAAAGGTAAAAATTTATTCTTCGTCTTTACAAAACTGCGCTTATTCCACCGCCATCAACCGACGATACTCATCCCAGGCGTAATTGTCCGTCATCCCGCTGATATAGTCCTGAATCAGCCGCGAGCGATAATAACGTTCCCATAACAATCGCTGATATTTATGCTGCACCACCAGGTTACGCATCTGTTGCTGATAAGCTTTGCGATGTTTACCGGAAAGTTTATGAAACAGTCGGGTTTCAATCGGATGTTTCGCAAGAAAATCCTCATTCATTAACGTGGTAAACTGTTCATAATCGAGCTGCATCAGCGACTGATAAATTTCCAGTAATCCTTTAATGACCCGATAACCCTGTAATTCCAGCTGCTCAACTTCAGGGTGATTAAACACCTGCTGGCGCGCCACGGTTTTAAATAATTTTAACAGGCGCCCTTCATCACCGTCGTCTTCCAGCAGCGCATGGTTAAAGTTGCCGGCAAAAATGGCAGGTAAATTATCAACAAAGCGGCGCACCGCATGGCTGACCAGCACGCTCTGGACGTTAACCCGCAGCGACATGAAAAATTGATCGCTAATACTGCGACGCTTTTTCTGATTGGCCTCTTTCCACGCTTCATTAATGGTGCGGCTGAACGCGTCGCCGGGTTTCACCGGGCCCCAGGCGTTGAGCAAAGAATGATAGAGCGTATCGACGGTGAAGATGTCTTTTTCTACGGCGTCATCAAGGTCGGCAATACAATAGGAGATATCGTCAGCCGCTTCCATTATCCAGGTCAGCGGATAACGGTGGTGCTCAGGTATATCCGTTGCCGCGCGGAGATCGGCCACATATTCACGCTCAGATAAATAGAAACCCGGCTTTTTCATTAATACGCTGAACTCCGCCGGCTTATCGCCCTGCCACCACGCCGGCGCGGTGTATTTTAAAATACACGCTACCTGCGCATAGCTAAGATTTAGCTGCAGCAGGGTATGTACCAGCCGAATGGCCTGCGCATTCCCTTCGAAATGGCACAAATCCTGACGAATCATTGCATTTAACCGGTCGAAATCGGCACGCTGCGCGTCATCCGCCACGCCCGCCACCAGCGGATCCACCAGTTCGGCCGGCAGGTTGTCATCAAACCAGTCATTGATCGCCGCTTCACCAAAATGGCCAAACGGCGGGTTGCCGACGTCGTGCAGCAGGCAGGCCATCTCCACCAGGCTCTCGACCGCGCCCTCAAAGCCATCGAGGCCGTAAGCCGCCAGCCCACCGCCCTGGGTTTTCAGCGTATGCAGAATCTCTTTGGTGATGTAACGCCCGGTTTGCTGCACCTCAAGCGAATGGGTCAGGCGCGAGCGCACGGCCGCATTCCGCTCCAGCGGAAACACCTGGGTTTTTTGTTGCAGACGGCGAATCGCGGCAGAATTAATAATGCGTCCACGATCGCTTTCAAAATGGCGGGTAATAAAGTATTCGCCTTCGGGATCTTTGCGGCTGGTATAAGGGCGGGTGAAACTGATCTTCTTCCTGAAATTGATCGTCGCCATTGTTACCCCTTATTTTTTCCTGAATTGATCCCCATTGAGCCATGTTAGACTATGCCTCACTTTAGCCTTATACATCCATAACTACAGCGAGATTCTTTATGAAAGCAGGCATTATTGGCGCGATGGAGCAGGAAGTCACACTGCTGCGTGACAAAATTGAAAACCGTCAGACGCTGACGCTGGCCGGATGCGAAATTTACACCGGTACGCTCAACGGCGTTGAGGTGGCTCTGCTGAAATCGGGCATCGGCAAAACCGCGGCGGCGCTCGGTACCACGCTGCTGCTGGAGCTGTGCAAACCGGATCTGGTGATCAACACCGGTTCCGCAGGCGGTCTGGCGCCAACCCTGCAGGTGGGCGATATCGTGGTGTCCGATGAAGTGCGTTATCACGATGCCGATGTCACTGCTTTTGGCTATGAGCCTGGTCAGATGGCGGGCTGCCCGGCGGCGTTTGTCGCGGACAGTGCGCTGATTGCCGCCGCAGAGCGGGTGATCAAACAGCTGGATCTCAACGCGGTGCGCGGGCTGGTGGTCAGCGGTGACGCCTTTATCAATGGCGCCGCGCCGCTGGAGCGTATCCGCAGCACCTTCCCGCAGGCGATTGCGGTAGAGATGGAAGCCACGGCGATTGGTCACGTTTGCCATCAGTTTAAGGTGCCGTTCGTGGTGGTACGCGCTATTTCTGACGTGGCCGATAAAGCGTCGCATCTGAGTTTCGAAGAGTTCCTCAGCGTGGCGGCTAAACAGTCGTCACTGATGGTAGAAAACCTGCTGGCTCAGCTGGCGCGTGGCTAAATATCTGCTGCTCGGGCTGTGGCTGCTGTGCCACAGTCTGCTGGCCGCACCGCGCGTCATTACCCTGTCGCCGCATCTCACCGAACTGGCGTTTGCCGCCGGCATCACGCCAGTGGCGGTGAGCGCCTGGTCAGACTATCCCGCCGCTGCTCGCCAGCTGGAGCAGGTGGCGAACTGGCAGGGCATTCGCGTTGAACGCATTGTCCAGCTCAGGCCGGATGTGGTGCTGGCCTGGCGCGGCGGCAATCCACTGCGCCAGGTGGAGCAGCTGCAGCGTCTGGGCATCCATGTGGAATGGATCGATCCGCAATCACTCGACCAGATGATTGATGCACTGGCGGCGCTGCAGCGCTGGAGCCCACAGCCCCAGCGGGCCACAGCGGCCGCGCAGGCGTTACACCAGCAGCTGCAGACGCTGCGTCAGCGCTATCAGCAGCAAACGCCGGTGCCGCTGTTTCTGCAGTTTGGCCAGCAGCCGCTGTTTACCGCCGCGCGCAGCACGCTGCAGAATGAGGTCATCACCCTGTGCGGCGGTCGCAATATCTTTGCTGACAGCAGTGTGAGCTGGCCTCAGGTGAGCCGGGAGCAGGTGCTGACGCGGCATCCGCAGGCGATTGTCACTGGCGGTGATGCCAGCCGCGCCGCCAGCGTCGCGCGCTTCTGGCAGCCGCAGCTTAACGTGCCGGTGATTGCGCTTAACGATGACTGGCTGAGCCGGCCGGGTCCGCGCCTGCTGCTGGCGGCAAAACAATTGTGCGAAGCTTTACATCCGACGAAAAATAAAGCATTACCAGACTAAAGATTCGACGATTCATGTCGAAAATCAAATAACAAGGCACAGCGGCCACGTATGCTCTGTGCCCTTTTAGCGCGTAGCGCATTTTGACATCACCAGGATTTCACCATGACCAGAGCGCTGCTGCTGGCCATAGGGCTGATCGTGGCTGCACCGATCGGTGCGGCAACCACCACGGGCTCTATCGCCGTCTCGCTAACGATTTTCTCCCGCTGCGATATCTCACGCCCGAGTGAGCAGACGCTGCCGTCTGTTGACTGCGGCCGGCATTTCAGCGCGCAGCCGCGCGTGACACAAAGCGTATTGAACCGCGATGCGATGCGCCGTGAAACGGCTCGCTTAGTGACAATTGAGTGGTAAATCATGGCTGCCAGAACGGCAGCCAGCCCAGCATCAGATGCTGAAAGAGGAGCCGCAGCCGCAGGTGGTTTTGGCGTTGGGATTGGTCACGATAAAGCGGGAACCTTCCAGACCTTCGGTGTAGTCAACCGATCCACCCACCAGATACTGCAGGCTCATCGGGTCAACCACCAGCGCCACACCCTGCTTCTCGATGGTCATGTCGCCGTCATTCATTTGATCGTCAAAAGTAAAACCATACTGGAAGCCACTGCAGCCCCCGCCGGTGATATATACGCGCAGTTTCAGCGCCGGATTCTCTTCATCCGCAATCAGGTTTTTTACTTTTTTCGCTGCTGCATCGGTGAACTGCAGAGGCAGCGCGGCTACGTCGTCACTCATCTTTTACTCCGGGTAAACGTCCAGGTCAGAAAACGACCTCAATTTCGCTATTATCTGCCAGCCGTCCAGTGCAATCAAGTAGCGCCCTTGACACTGTGTGCCGCCAGTTATGGCATAAAGTATAGCAATGTCGCAGGCGCAAGCGGCCGCGCGCCTTTCTTCACCGGCCGCTCTTCCGTAGAATGGCGCCAGATTTTTTCCAGAACAGCAGGAGCCGAACCATGAGTAAGTCAGAAAACCTGTATGCCGAAGCACAACGCCTGATCCCGGGCGGCGTGAACTCCCCGGTGCGTGCCTTTACCGGCGTGGGCGGCGTGCCGCTGTTCATCGAACGCGCCGACGGTGCCTATCTGTATGATGCCGATGGCAAAGCCTATATCGATTACGTCGGCTCCTGGGGACCGATGGTGCTGGGCCACAATAACGCCACCATTCGCAATGCGGTGATCGAAGCCGCCGCTCGCGGCCTGAGTTTTGGCGCGCCGACCGAGATGGAAGTGAAGATGGCCGAGCTGGTGTGCGAGCTGGTGCCGAGCATGGACATGGTGCGTATGGTTAACTCCGGCACCGAAGCCACCATGAGCGCCATCCGCCTGGCGCGCGGTTTCACCCAGCGTGACAAGATCATCAAATTTGAGGGCTGCTACCACGGCCACGCTGACTGCCTGCTGGTGAAAGCCGGTTCCGGTGCGCTGACCCTCGGCCAGCCCAACTCGCCGGGCGTGCCGGCGGATTTTGCCCGTCACACCCTGACCTGCACCTATAACGATCTCGACTCGGTGCGCGCGGCGTTTGAGCAGTATCCGCAAGAGATCGCCTGTATTATCGTTGAACCAGTGGCAGGCAACATGAACTGCATCCCGCCGCAGCCAGAATTCCTGCCGGGCCTGCGTGCGCTGTGCGATGAGTTTGGCGCGCTGCTGATTATCGATGAAGTGATGACCGGCTTCCGCGTGGCGCTGGGCGGTGCCCAGGCGTATTACGACGTTACACCAGACCTGACCTGCCTCGGCAAGATCATCGGCGGCGGTATGCCGGTTGGTGCCTTTGGCGGCCGCCGCGAAGTGATGGCCGCGCTGGCTCCCACCGGCCCGGTGTATCAGGCGGGCACGCTGTCCGGCAACCCGATTGCCATGGCTGCCGGTTTTGCCTGCCTGTCGCAGATTGCGCAGCCTGGCACCCATGCGACCTTAACCGGACTCACCGACCAGCTGTGTGCTGGCCTGCTGGCGGCGGCGGAGGCGGAAAATATCCCGCTGGTAGTGAACCACGTCGGTGGCATGTTCGGTATTTTCTTCACCGACGCCGACAGCGTGACCTGCTACGCCGACGTGACGAAGTGCGATGTGGAGCGCTTTAAGCGTTTCTTCCATCTGATGCTGCAGGAAGGTGTTTACCTCGCGCCATCGGCCTATGAGGCCGGCTTTATGTCACTGGCGCACAGCCAGGAAGATATTCAGCACACCGTCGATGCCGCCCGCCGCTGCTTCGCGCAGCTGTAAACCTGCCGGGGTGCCATTGATAGCGCCCCGCTTCACTAAGCGCGCCTTAGCAGCCAGATAAAATACGGCGCGCCGAAGAAGGTCGCCATCAGGCCTGCCGGGATTTGATCCGGGAAGGCCAGCATGCGGCCGCACCAGTCGGCGAACACCAGCAGGCACCCGCCGAGCAGGCCAGCCATCAGCAATTGCGGCAGCGCGCGACGGAAGCCGAGCATACGCACAATATGCGGCGCCATCAGGCCAATAAAACTCAGCGGACCGATAGTGAGCGTCGCGGTGGCAGTCAGCGCGGCCGCCAGCAACAGCAGGCCGAAGCGCGATCGGTTCAGCGCCATGCCGGCTGAGCGCGCCGTGGCACTGCCGAGCGGCAGCAGCGTCAGCCAGCGGCTGGCCAGCGGTGCCAGCGCCACCAGTATCATGCCCACAACAGCACTCTGCAGCGCCTGCGTCATTGAGATGTTATACGTCGAACCGGAAATCCAGCTCAGCAGCCCGGCCATGCGCGGATCGCCGCTCGCCAGCAACACCATCAGTAACGTGACAAACGCACTGTTCAGCGCCATTCCGGCCAGCAGCATGCGTTCCGGTGCAAAACCGCCGCGGCTGGCCACCAGCATAATCACCAGCAGCGTCAGCGCGGCACCCAGCACGCCGGCCGGCAGCAGCCAGGCGACCGCGTTGCCGGGCACAAAGAACAGCATAACCACCACCCCGCAGGCCGCTCCGGAGCTGATGCCCAGCACTTCCGGACTGGCCATCGGATTACCGGTCAGGCGCTGAATCAGCACCCCGGCGACGCCCAGCATCGTGCCGACCACCAGCGCCGCCAGCACGCGCGGCACGCGCCACGGCAGCAGCTGTTGCAGCATATCGCCGCTGACCCACGTCCAGCCGTGTGCGTCGCGCCCAAACGCGATGCCCGCCAGACTGCACAGCGCCAGAATCATCACGCCCGCCAGGCACCAGCGCAGCACGGCCTGCCGCTCCTGCGGCACTGTGTCGCCGGCATTCATCGCCGGCGGCAGCGAGCCTGTGCGCAGACGCGGCAGCAGCCACAGCAGAATCGGCACGCCAATCAGCGCAGTAGCCGTCCCGGTTGACACTTCACGCCAGTGCGCGGTCAGCCACAGCACGCACTGATCGGCCAGCCACAGCAGCAGTGCGCCAATCAGCGGCGCCAGCAGCAAGCGGCTAAGCAGACGACGCGCCCCCAGCATCTTCGCCAGCAGCGGCGCGAACAGCCCGATAAAGCCGATGATACCGGCGACGTTAACCAGCTGGGCACTGAGCAGGATCGCCAGCGCCAGCGCGGCAATGCGCGCCGCCGACAGCGCCAGACCGAGGTTTTTTGCCACGCCATCATCCAGCCCCATCAACGTCAGCGGACGCAACAGCGCCAGCGCCAGTGCGAACGCCAGCAGCAGGCGCGGCCACAGCAGCGCCACGTTGTGGCCGTCGAGCTGGTTCAGCGCGCCGGTGCTCCACAGAAACATGTTTTGCAGCTGATCGTGATTGAAGATGGCAAAGATTTGATTAACCGCGCCGGCATACAGGCTCAGTACCAGACCGGCGAGGATCAGCGTCACCGGCGACAGACGCTTGCCCCAGGCAATGCCAAACACCAGCACGCCGACCAGCACCGCCCCGCCCATCGCGGCAAACTGCTGCGTCAGCTCCCCGCCCGGCAGCTGCCACAGAGTGGCGACGGTCAGGCCAAGCTGCGCGCCGGAAGAGACGCCCAGCGTGGTCGGCTCCGCCAGCGGATTGCGCAGCACCTGCTGAAACAGCAGGCCCGCAAGGCCAAGTCCGGCCCCAACCAGCAGCGCCAGCGCCAGCCGCGACAGCAGGCTGTAGTGGAACACCACCTGACGGATGTTATCGATATCCGGCGCGAACATCGCCTGCTGCCACTGCGCCAATGGCAGCGCCTGGCGCAGGTTGATAAACGTGAGCGCCAGCGCCAGTAAACTGAGCACGCTGAGCAGCGCGACGGGAAACAGACGGTTGCGCATCAGTGCGACTCCAGCGCGCGTTCCAGCACGCGAATAAATTTGATGGCTGAGTAAGTGGCGCCGTAGTACCACACCGCCGGCACGCGCCGGAAACGGCCGGAACGGACAAACGGCAGCGCCTGCCACAGTGCGCTTTGCGTCACCTGCTGCATATCGCGTTCGTTATCGTGATCGAAGCAGATCACCTCAACGTCACCGACCTCCGCCAGCCGCTCCAGCCCGACCACCGCACTGCCCCAGAAGTTGGTTTCGCCCTGCCAGGCATTGCGCAGGCCAAGCTGCTCCATCACTTCGAGGAACAGGCTGCCTTTACCGAAGGTAATGGCGTGACGCGGATCCATCAGCGACATCAGCAGCAGCGGACGTTGCGCCCACGGACGTAACCGCTCACGCGCGGCAGCCACTTCACCATCCACCCAGTGCAAATGGGCCTGTGCCTGCGCTTCAAGGCCAAGCCGGGCACCCAGCGCATGCAGCGATGTGCGCGCGGTGGTGAACGGTTTGCCATCGCCGCTGTTGAGGTCAAAGCCCATCGTCGGCGCAATGCGCTCCAGCTTGTCGACCGCCGGGCCGTAACCGTTGGAGTGCAGGATCAGTGACGGTGCCAGCTGGGTCATCAGTTCCAGATTGGGTTCGGTGCGTAAGCCGAGATCGAGGGTGCCGGCCGGCAAGACCGGGTCACCCACCCAGATGGCGTAGTTATGCAGATCGGCCACGCCGAGCGGGGCGACGCCGAGCGCCATCAGCAGCTCTACCGGCAGCCACTCCAGCGCCAGGATGCGCTGGCTGTCCGGCGGCGCGGCGCGCAGCGGTGCAAGGTTCATCAGCGGTGAGAGCGCCAGCGCGGTCAGCAGACGGCGACGGGAAAGGTCGAACATCACGAGGCCTCAGTAGACAAAGCTGACGGGCGCGCCGCCCTGCGGATGCGGCAGAATGCCCATCGGAATGCCATAAATATCACCCAGCACCCCGGCCTGCATAATCGCTTCCGGTCCGCCTTGCGCGATCACTTCGCCCGCGCGCAGCGCCACCAGCTGGTCACAGTAGCGAGCCGCCATGTTGAGATCGTGCAGTACCGCTATCACCGTCAGGCCGCGTTCGTGGCTGAGGCGCTGAATCAGCGCCAGCACATCAACCTGATGGGCGATATCCAGCGCAGACGTGGGTTCGTCCAGCAGCAGACAGCGGCTGTTCTGCGCCACCAGCATCGCCAGCCACGCACGCTGCCGCTCGCCGCCGGACAGGCTGTCCACCAGCCGCCCGGCGAAGGGTTTCAGTCCAACCAGCGCAATCGCCTCGTCTACCCGATCGCGATCTTCCTGGCCGTAGCGCCCCAGCGCACCGTGCCACGGATAGCGCCCAATCGCCACCAGCTCGCGCACCGTCATGCCCTCCGCCGCGGGCAGCTGCTGCGGCAGATAGGCTACCTGACGTGCAAAAGCTTTACTGCTCCAGGTATCAACCGCTTCACCGTTGAGCATCACGCGCCCTTCGCTGGCGGCATGGTGACGGCCGAGCATCTTCAGCAGCGTGGATTTACCGGAACCGTTATGCCCGATCAGCGCGGTGACTTTGCCCGGGGCGAAAGTCAGCGACAGCGGATGCAGCAGCGTGCGGCCGGGTACACGGAAGCTGACGTTTTCCAGTGAAAAGGTGGTTTCTGCGTGGTGCGGATGCTGCATGATAATCCCTGGTTAACGGGCGCCGCAGCGCCCTGTGTTCAGTATCAGAAGC
Source organism: Type-C symbiont of Plautia stali (assembly GCF_059730935.1). Classification (NCBI taxonomy): domain Bacteria; kingdom Pseudomonadati; phylum Pseudomonadota; class Gammaproteobacteria; order Enterobacterales; family Enterobacteriaceae; species Type-C symbiont of Plautia stali. The sequence continues at coordinate 3,286,189 of NZ_AP035923.1, forward strand.
GGAAGGTGGCGGTACCGACGATCTGGCGCTCTGCGCCCCAGTAGCAGGCGTAGTCGCGGTAGCAGCTGGCAACGTATTCGCGATCGAACAGGTTGTTGATGTTGACGCCGACGGTTGAGCCCGGCAAGCCGAAGCGGCCCAGATCGTATTTCAGTGCGGCATCTACAGTGGTGTACGCGGCGACGTCAAAGTTCTGGTTGGATTTCACGCCATTTTGCTCATTGTCAGCGTACAGGCCTTTGCTTTCACCCACGTAGCGCACCCCGGCACCCACGGTGAAGCCCGACAGGGCGGTTTCATGGAAGGTGTAATCGCCCCACAGCGAAGCCATATGCTTCGGCACCTGCACCGGCGTACGGCCTTTCAGCAAGGTGTCTTCGGTGTATTCCGCATCGGTATATGAGTAAGCCGCCGTCAGGTTGATGTTGGCGTTAAGCGCCGCTTTGGCTTCCAGCTCGACGCCGCGTGAGCGGATTTCACCGCTTTGCACGCTGGCAAATTGATGGCTTGCATCGGGATCGGCCGTCAGGTTCTTCGTTTTGGTCAGCTGATAGACCGCCGCCGTCATGACAATCGGACGATCTTTGGGAACGTATTTTACGCCCGCTTCATATTGTTTAGCGCGTGACGGATCAAACGCTTCGCCGCCCCATGTTGCGCCAGCATTAGGAATAAACGCTTCGCTGTAACTGAAATAAGGTGCAATGCCATTATCGAACACATAGTTAACGCCACCACGCCAGGTAAAGGCCTGATCGTTCTGGCGATCAACGCTCTGCGCTACGCGGTCGGTAACGGAGTTCATCGCGTAGTCGTAGCGGCCACCGAGCGTCAGCACCCAGCGGTTCCACTCCATTTGATCCTGCGCGTACAGACCGGTCTGGCGTTGCTGGTTCAAACGCTGATAAGGATCGTCATAAGGGGTGTAACTGTCGTTGCCATATTGCGGATTGAATGGACTCAGGCCGGTGGCGGTGCCGAACTGACCATCAATATCGTTACGGGTGCGCTGAAAATCGACGCCCAGCAGTAACGTATGGGCTAAATCACCGGTTGCGAATTTAGCCTGCGCTTGCGTATCCACGGCAAACTGGTTGAGTTTTTCTTTTGAGAATGCGGCATTGCGGGTAATCAGTTGATTCTCAGGGTTATAACCGAAGCCATAAATACTGCGATAATCGGTCTGCATTTCGGCATAGCGCAGATTCTGGCGCACCGTCCAGGTATCGTTAAAGCTGTGCTCAAAGTTGTAGCCAACCATTTTGGTGTTGCGCGAGATCTTATTGCTGTCTTCGCCTTCATCAAAATTGGTGGGCAGCTTATAGCTGCTGCCGTCCGGCCGGGTGATGCCCACCACGGTGCCTTCACGCGGCAGCCAGCCGTAATAGCCGGTTTCCGGTTCGTTCTGGAAGTAGGTCAGCAGGTCAAAGCGGGTATTGGCATCGGGACGCCAGCTGAACGAAGGCGCAAGGGTATAGCGCTTCTCTTTGTTCATCTCCTGTTGCGCATCGGCGCTGCGCGCCAGGCCGGTCAGGCGATAGCTGTAAACACCGTCATCATCCAGTGAGCCGCCAAAATCGAAGCCGGTGGAGAACAGGTTGTCGGTGCCCATCTGGAACTGGACTTCACGCAGCGTCTCCTGGGTCGGCCGCTTGCTCACCAGTGACACCACACCGCCCGGGTTGCTCTTACCGTACAGCACCGACACCGGGCCGCGCAGCAGCTCCGCGCGCTCAAGGAAGTAAGGATCGATAGCGAATTCGGAGTAGTTGTCACCCTGCAGCTTCAGGCCATCGAGATACTGATTGGTGTTGGTTTCGCTGAAGCCGCGAATCGACAGCGCGTCGATAACGTCCGAGCTGCCGCGGTTACCGGTCAGCACGCCTGGCGTGTAATTGAACGCACCTTTGACGCTGGTCACCGCATGCATTGACATCTCTTCCTGCGTCACCACCGACACCGACTGCGGATTCTTCTCGATTGGCGTATCGGTTTTGGTGCCGGTCGCGCTGTGTTTGGCGGCGATGGTCGGCGACGGTCCCCATGCGCTCTCCTGCGCGACGCCGCTGCCGCCATCAGCCGTCACCACCACGGTATCTTCGGCCAGCGCCTGCATGCTGAGTGTGCCCAGAGTCAGGGAAATCAATAACGCGAGCGGTCGACGGGTGGTCACCGCGCGCAGAGAACAAGGAAAAGTGTTTCGCGCATTCATAGTGGGATCTCATGAAAATAGAACAATGCAGGCGAATGGAAACGAGAATGATTATTAGACGCACGGATTTTAGGCGAAACCTGGCAAGCACCGCAAGATGTAATGCCTGCTGGCGGTGAGTTTGCCAGCGGATCGCACATATCCATGATCGCGGCTAAAAAAATGGCGGGCAAAGAAAAAGGCGCCGCAGCGCCAGAGGGAGTTAAATTCAGCTTTTATGCAAGACTCAGGCTGGAGCGCCGCCATGTATCTGGCGCCGCAACGTGGTGGTAAAGCGCCGGCACCGCACAGGCTCTGAAGGTATAAAGCCGGTGCAGTGCCGGATGGCTTATTTACTGCCAAACATATCTTTAATCCAGCCCGCGACGCCGTCAGAGTCTTTCTGCTCGCCCTGCGGCTGTTGCTGTTGCTGTTGCTGTTGCTGTTGTTGCTGCTCTTGCTGTTGCTGCTGCTGAATCTGCTGCTGTTGCTGCTGGCACAGCGCGTTCGGATCCAGCGCCCACACCGGCAGCGAACGCCAGGTGCTGCTGCCGCTGCCGCAGACAAAGTTACCGGCCGAATCGATATTCATCTGGGTGATATCTTCCGGTGGCGTCAGGACCAGTGGCATCGGCGCCTGGTTGTCAAGGTAGCGACGATAGATCTGCATCGCACCGCTGGCACCGTACAGCTTCGAGGTCTGGTTGTTGTCGCGGCCAACCCAGGTGATCGCCACTTCTTTGCCATCAATACCGGCAAACCAGCTGTCGATCAGGTCATTGGTGGTACCGGTTTTCGCCGCCAGATGCGCACCCGGGAAGCGTGCGCCCAGCGCCCGCGCCGTACCGTGATCGGCCACCTGCTGCATGGTATACAGCGTCAGATACGCCGCCTGCGCCGGCTCAACGCGCTGCGCCTGCGGGAAGCTCTGATACAGCACCGTGCCATCTTCCGCAATCACCGAGCGCACCGCCGACAGCGCAGCGCGGTTACCGCCGCTGGCAATTGACTGGAACGCCTGCGCCACTTCAATCGGCGTCAGGTTAAGCGCCCCCAGCAGCATCGCCGGTACCGGATGCAGCTGATCTTTTGGCACGCCCAGTTTGGTCCAGGTATCCACTACCGCGTCGAGTCCCAGCGTCATACCGAGGTTAACGGTTGGCACGTTCATCGAGTTAGTTAACGCATCCACCAGCATCACTTTACCGCTGAAGCGACGATCGTCGTTCATCGGCTTCCACACCGAACCGTTTGGCTGTTTCAGCGCGATCGGCTCGTCGGCGATCCAGCTGTTCAGGCGATAGCTGTTTGGCTGGCTGAGGGCGGTCAGATAGGTCGCCGGTTTTGCCAGTGAACCAATCGAGCGACGCGCCTGCAGCGCGCGGTTATAGCCGGCAAACTGTGGATCGGCACCGCCGACCATGGCGCGCACTTCACCACTGAAGCGGTCGACCACCACCATCGCGGTTTCCAGATCTTTCAGCCCGCGCTGTTTCTTCAGCGTGGGAATGCCGTCTTCAACCGCTTTTTCCGCCGCATCCTGCGAAATCGGATCGAGCGTGGTGAAGATCTTCACGCCGGAGAGATCTTTGACCTTATCGCCCAGCTTCGCCTGCAGCTCATTACGCACCATCTGCATAAATGCCGGCTGCGGCGTGATCACCCCACCTTTCGGCTGAACGCCAAGCGGCCGCGCCGACAGCATGTCGTACAGCTCCTGGTCGATCACTTTCTGCTGTTGCAGCAGACGCAGCACCAGGTTACGTCGCTCCAGCGCCAGCTGCGGATTACGCCACGGATTGTACAGCGACGCACCTTTAACCATGCCGACCAGCATCGCCTGCTGATCAAGGCTCAGTTCGTCCACCGGGCGGCCAAAGTAGTACAGGCTGGCCAGCGGGAAACCGCGGATTTGGTCGTTGCCCGCCTGGCCGAGATACACCTCGTTCAGGTAGAGCTCAAGAATGCGATCTTTGCTGTAGCGCGCATCCATGATCACCGCCATATAGGCTTCACGCGCTTTACGCCACAGCGAGCGTTCGTTGGTGAGGAACAGGTTTTTCACCAGCTGCTGCGTCAGGGTACTGCCGCCCTGCACCGCTTTACCGGCGGTGATATTGGCGAGGAAGGCGCGACCAATCGAGTACGGGCTGATGCCGTCATGCTCATAGAAGTGGCGGTCTTCGGTGGCGATCAGCGTATCGACCAGCAGATCCGGGAACCCGGCGCGCGGTACAAACAGACGCTGCTCGCCGTTTGGCGACTGCAACATGGTGATCAGCCGCGGATCGAGGCGGAAGAAGCCAAAGTCGCGTCCGGTATCGAGGTTTTTAATCTCGCTCAGCTCGTTGTTGCTGAAGGTGAGGCGCGCGTTAATCTGGCCCTCTTTGCTGTCCGGAAAATCAAACGGACGGCGCAGCAGGTCGATGGTGTTGCCTTTCACGCTGAACTCACCCGGACGGGTAATGCGCGACACTTCGCGATACTGCGTGCCTTCCAGCAGCGCAATCATCTCTTTCTTGTCGTAAGCCATGCCCGGTTCGAGGCTGACCATGCGCCCGTATACGGCCGCTGGCAGCTGCCACACTTTACCGTCAATGCGGCTGCGGATTTCCGAATCGAGATAGACGCCCCAGGCGGCCATCACCACGACAAACACCAGGAAGAGTTTAATCAACCAGCCTAACCAGCGGCGTTTGCCACGCGCGGGTCGTTTTCCTTTACCTTTGGGTGGCACCGGCGCACTCTCCTCATCATCTTCGTCAAAATCGTCCTGATCGATATCATCTTCAGGCTCCCTGCGGCGACCCCGGCGCGTAACGTTACGCGGCGGCTTTGGCGCTTTTCCTTTGCGCCCAATAGGTTCGCGATCGTTCCCAGACATGCTTTGTTTTCTCCAGGCATAGCTACGGCAGCGCCGCTACTCTAACTGCTTTCTCGTGCCGCGCATGGCAGAACCCTCTGAATTCGATCCACTGCGGGCTACGAGGAATATTTTTTAGTGCGCCTCGTCGGCAAGGCGCTGGCCGGATCGTCCGGCCACGGATGTTTGGGATAGCGCCCTTTCATCTCTTTCTGCACTTCAGGATACGCACCGCGCCAGAACGCCGCGAGGTCACGGGTGATCTGCAGCGGACGGTGCGCCGGCGAAAGCAGCTCCAGCACCAGCGGAACGCGCCCATCGGCAACCGCCGGGTTCTGCGCCTCGCCAAACATCTCCTGCATACGCACCGCCAGCGCGGGGGGCTTTTCCGCGTCGTAGCGAATCGGCAGGCGACTTCCGGTCGGCACAGTGTAATGAGTTGGCAGCACAGTATCCAGCCGCTGCCGCTGTGACCATGTCAGCAAATGTAATAAAGCGCTGACAAGATTAACGCTCTGCAGCCCTTTCAAATCGCGTACTGCACCCATCTCCGGCAGCAGCCAGTGCTCCAGCGAGGCCAGCAGCGTGTCATCATCCAGCGTCGGCCACGCCTCTTCCGGCAGCCACTGCGCGGCGCACTGCAGGCGCAGACGCAGCTGCTCTGCCTCTGGCGTCCAGCCGAGCACCACCAGCCCTTTTTCGCGGATCCAGCGCAGCATCGCCGGATGCAGGATCTCCGGCTCGGGCCGCGCCTGCGGCTGGGCCCGCAGGATCAGCGCGCCAATCGCTTCCCGCTTCCACGCGCGCAGCGTGCCTTTGTCGTCATCCCAGTCCACATCGGTGCGCTGCTCAACCAGCTGCGGGCACTGCTGGCGTAACGCATCCATCTCTACCGGCAGCGCCAGCAGCATGCGTGCATCGGCGCTGCTGGCCCCCTGCAGCAGGCTCGGTGCAATCAGCCACTCATAGCGGCTCAGGCCGTCGTGCTCATCCAGCATTGCGCCGATACCATTGGCGAGCTGATAGCGCGCGCTGTGACCGCGACGCTGCGCCAGCCGGTCAGCAAATCCGGCGGCCAGCAGCGCCGGGAAGCGATCGGCGTCAACGCGCCCCTGACCTGCATTCAGGCGCTGCTGCCAGTGGCGCGCGCGCCGCAGCCACTGCGGCTGTGGCTGGTTGAGCGCATCACGCAGATCGACACTGCCGCTGCGCGGCGGATCCTCCAGAATCGCCACCAGCAACGCCGCGCTGGCGATGGCGTGCACATCGTCGCCGGCGGCGCACAGCATCGCCGTGAGACGTGGATCGCTGCCGAGCTGCGCCATTTTACGGCCGCGCGCGCTGAGCCGCCATTCGCTATCCAGTGCGCCGAGCCGCTGCAGCTGTTGACGTGCCGCCTGCAGGCTGCGCGCCGGTGGACTATCCAGCCATTGCAGCTGAGCCGCGTCCTGACAGCCCCACTGCAGTAAATCCAGCTGCAGCGAGGCCAGATCGCTGGTGAGTATCTCCGGCTCACTCTGCGCCGCCGCACGCAGCGCCTGCTCCTGCGGCAGCAGATGCAGACAGATCCCCGGCGCCAGGCGACCGGCGCGGCCAGCGCGCTGCGTCATTGATGCCTGGCTGATGCGCTGGGTCAGCAAACGCGTCACGCCGCTGCGCACGTCAAACTGCGCCGCGCGCTCCAGCGCGCTGTCCACCACCAGGCGAATGCCTTCAATCGTCAGGCTGGTCTCGGCGATATTGGTGGCGAGCACCACTTTACGCCGGCCCGGCGCGGCCGGCAGGATGGCTCGCCGCTGTGCCTCCAGCGACAGCGCACCATATAAAGGAGATAAATCCACCTCATCACTGACGCGCGACGCCAGTTCACGCTTCACCCGTTCAATCTCCGCCACGCCGGGCAGAAACAGCAGCAGCGAACCGGGCTCATCCCGCAGCAACTGTGCCACCTCGCGCGCCACTGCCTCTTCAAACCGCTGCTGCGGATTGAGCGAGGCGTAACGTCGAATCACCGGAAAGCTGCGCCCCTGTGACGCAATAAACGGCGCGTCGGGCAGCAGCGTGCGTAGCTGCTGATTATCCAGCGTTGCCGACATCAGCAGAATTTTCAGGTCGTCGCGCAATCCCTGCTGCACATCAAGCAGCAGCGCCAGCGCCAGATCAGCCTGCAGGCTGCGCTCATGGAATTCGTCGAGGATCACCAGCGATACGCCCTCCAGCAGCGGATCGCGCTGCAGCATGCGCGTCAGAATGCCTTCGGTGACCACCAGCAGACGCGTCGCTGCGCTGCTGCAGTTTTCCCCGCGCAGCCGATAGCCTACCGTCCCGCCCGGCTGTTCACCCAGCTGTTCCGCCAGCCGCTGTGCCACGTTGCGTGCCGCCAGCCGGCGCGGCTCCAGCATGATGATTTGCCCTGACAGCTGCGCCTGTTGCAGCAGCTGTAGCGGCAGCCAGGTGGATTTCCCGGCGCCGGTCGGGGCCGCCAGCAGCACCTGTGGCGACTGCGCCAGCGCGGCCAGCAATGCAGGCAGTACCTCGCTTACCGGTAACTCACTCACACTCAACTCCCACTCTGCCTGTGCTAAGATGGCGCGCATTGTACACCACCCGGCGCCAATTACCGGAGTTCAGCATGGCCACGCAACGACTGTTTTTTGCCCTCGAATTGCCTGATGCCCTCCAGCAACAACTGGTGCAATGGCGGGCCGATTGCTTCGCCGCAGACGCGGGTAAACCGGTGGCGTCGGCGAATCTGCACCTGACGCTGGCGTTTCTCGGTGAGGTCAGCACGGAAACGGCGGAGCAGCTGCAGCAGCTGGCGGCACGCATCCGCCAGCCGGGCTTTACGCTGGATCTCGATGACGCCGGTCACTGGCCGCGTCCCGGCGTGGTGTGGCTTGGCTGCCAGCGCGCGCCGCGCGGTTTACTGCAGCTGGCCAACCTGCTGCGCGCCCAGGCCGCGCGCCATGGTTGTGCGCAGAGTACGCAGCCGTTCCATCCCCACATCACCCTGCTGCGCCACGCGGCGCAGGCCGTGGCGCTGCCGCCGCGCGGTTTTCACTGGCGCGTTGAGGTGAGTCATTTCGCGCTGTTTGCGTCCAGTTTCACGCAGGGACGCACGCGCTATCGCCGGCTGGCGCGCTGGCCGCTGTTATCTGCCGCAGGAGCATAAATGCAGTTCGATCCGCCGTTACAATCAGCCCGCTTAATCACCCGCTATAAACGTTTTTTAGCCGATGTCATTACGCCTGAAGGTGACACCTTTACCCTGCACTGCGCCAATACCGGTGCGATGACCGGCTGCGCCACGCCAGGCGACACGGTGTGGTACTCCACCTCGGCCAGCGCGACGCGCAAATATCCGCATAGCTGGGAAATAACGCAAACCGCGCAGGGCCACTGGATTTGCGTCAACACCCTGCGCGCCAACCAACTGGTGCGCGAGGCGCTGCTGCGCGATGCAATTCCGGAATTATCCGCTTATAGCCACTGCCAGGCTGAGGTGAAATACGGCACGGAAAAAAGCCGAATTGACTTCCTATTGCAAGCGGAGGGCAAAGCCAACTGCTATATTGAAGTCAAGTCCGTCACCCTTTTACAAAATGGTAAAGGCTATTTTCCGGATGCGGTGACGGCTCGTGGACAGAAACATCTGCGCGAATTAAGCACTATCGCGGCAGAAGGCCACCGGGCCGTTTTGTTGTTTGCTGTTCTGCACACGGGGATTGAGGACGTTTCCCCGGCGCACCATATCGATGCGCAATACGCAGAACTACTGGTACAGGCGCAGCGCTGCGGTGTGGAAGTGTTGGCGTATCAGGCTCAGATTTCACCGGCAGAAATGTTACTTACCCGGCCGTTAACGGTAACGATTAACGCACAGTTGTAATATTTAACGTTATTTGCTGTGATAAGAATGTTCTGAGCGGTGCGCTAAATACGCTGTTCCTCACAGGCTTGTCAAGGTGCGTTCATGAATAATTGCCAACCTTGATTGCTTCTGCTATTTATAGCGGCCTGTTTTTTTCCCTGATGGGAATCGATATGCCCCGCATGCGTCGGGTTGCAGGCAAAGGCTTTCGCAATCTGAAACAGAACGGGTAGTGCGTGTTATCCAGGAGAAACAACATGCAAGAAGGGCAAAACCGTAAAACATCGTCCCTGAGTATCCTCGCCATCGCTGGGGTGGAGCCGTATCAGGAGAAACCGGGCGAAGAGTATATGAATGACGCCCAGCTGAGCCATTTCCGCAAGATTCTGGAAGCCTGGCGCAACCAACTCAGGGATGAAGTAGACCGTACTGTGTCGCATATGCAGGACGAAGCTGCCAACTTCCCGGATCCGGTTGACCGTGCCGCCCAGGAAGAGGAGTTCAGCCTGGAGCTGCGTAACCGCGATCGTGAGCGCAAACTCATTAAAAAGATTGAGAAAACGCTCAAGAAAGTGGAAGACGACGACTTTGGCTACTGCGAATCCTGTGGGGTCGAAATTGGTATCCGCCGTCTCGAAGCGCGTCCGACCGCCGATCTCTGCATTGACTGCAAAACGCTGGCAGAAATCCGCGAGAAGCAGATGGCAGGCTAATGGCCGTTAACAGACTGTCGCCGCACAGCCGGGAAAACCACTGTTTTCCCGCCGTGCGGTGTACCACAGCATGATGTCCGCCACGCTTCCCTGCATCGGGCGTTTCGCCCCCTCTCCTTCCGGTGATCTTCATTTCGGTTCGCTGATAGCCGCATTAGGCAGCTACCTGAGCGCGCGCGCGCAGCAGGGCCGCTGGCTGGTGCGCATTGAAGATATTGATCCGCCGCGTGAAGTCGCCGGTGCCGCAACGCGCATCCTGCGTCAGCTGACGCATTATGGGCTGCACTGGGACGGCGACGTGCTGTGGCAGTCGCAGCGCCACGAGGCCTATCGCGCGGCGCTGAGCTGGCTGCGCGAACACCGTCAAAGCTACTTTTGTACCTGCCCGCGCAGCCGCATTCAGCAGCTGGGCGGCTTTTACGACGGTCACTGCCGCGATTTACATTTGCCGCCGGACGGCGCCGCGCTGCGGCTGCGTCAGCATGCGCCGGTGTACGGTTTTGACGATCGCCTGCGCGGCCATCTGCAGGCGGAGCCGCGTCTGGCGCAGGAAGACTTTATTATTCACCGTCGTGACGGACTGTTCGCCTATAACCTTGCGGTGGTGGTCGATGACCATTTTCAGGGCGTGACGGAGATTGTGCGCGGTGCGGATTTGATTGAGCCAACGGTGCGCCAGATTGCGCTGTATCAGCAGTTTGGCTGGCCGGTGCCGGCTTATCTGCATCTGCCGCTGGCAATTAACCCGGACGGTAATAAATTGTCGAAGCAGAACCACGCGCCAGCCTTACCGGACGGCGATCCGCGACCGGTGCTGGTGCAGGCGCTGAGCTTTCTGGGGCAGTCGGTTTTGCCAGGCTGGCAGGACCATGGGCTGGAGGCGTTGCTGGACCATGCGGTTACACACTGGGATAGCGCATCGATTCCGCGGCATGATGCGCAACAACCGGATGAGGCGACAACGCCATTCCTAAATGGTTCGCAACAGGCTATGATTAGCCGCTGATTTTATTCACACCCATTTTCTCACTGTCGAGGTGTCCCATTTTTACCCGAGTCGCTAATTTTTGCCGGAGAGTCCTCAAGCGTGATGAGGAGGCCCCTGAAGAGGTGGAAACCGTAAGTCTGATGACCGTTATCCCCCGGGAAAGCCACAATATCTCACGCAAAGATATCAGCGAAAACGCTCTCAAAGTGCTGTATCGCCTGAATAAAGCCGGATACGAGGCTTATCTGGTTGGCGGCGGCGTGCGCGATTTGCTGCTGGGTAAAAAGCCGAAGGACTTTGACGTGACCACCAACGCCACGCCGGAGCAGATGCGTAAGCTATTCCGCAACTGTCGCCTGGTCGGGCGTCGCTTCCGTCTGGCGCATGTGATGTTCGGTCCGGAAGTGATCGAAGTCGCTACGTTCCGCGGCCACCATCAGGAAGAGAGCGTCGACGATCGCAACGGTTCGCAGCGCGGTCAGAACGGCATGCTGCTGCGCGACAACATTTTTGGCAACATTGAAGATGATGCGCAGCGCCGCGATTTAACCATCAACAGCCTCTATTACAGCGTGGCTGATTTCACCGTACGCGATTACGTCGGTGGCCTGCAGGATCTGCAGGAAGGCATCATCCGCATGATTGGCGATCCGGAAACGCGCTACCGCGAAGATCCGGTGCGTATGCTGCGCGTGGTGCGCTTCGCCGCCAAGCTGGACATGAGCATTGCGGCGGAAACCGCCGAGCCGATTCCCCGCCTCGCCACGCTGCTGAATGACATTCCGCCGGCGCGCCTGTTTGAAGAGTCGCTGAAGCTGCTGCAGGCCGGTTACGGTTATCGCACCTATCTGATGATGCGTGAATACCAGCTGTTCCAGCCGCTGTTCCCGACGCTGGCGCGCAACTTCACCGAACAGGGCGACAGCCCGATGGAGCGCATGCTGGCCCAGGTGCTGAAAAACACCGATACCCGCCTGCACAACGATATGCGCGTGAATCCGGCGTTCCTGTTTGCGGCGATGTTCTGGTATCCGCAGCTGGAGTCAGCCGAGCAGATTGCGCAGGAGAGCGGCCTGACCTATTTCGACGCCTTTGCGCTGTCCATGAACGAAACGCTGGATGAAGCCTGCCGTGCGCTGGCGATTCCGAAACGTATCACCACGCTGATTCGCGATATCTGGCAGCTGCAGCTGCGCATGTCGCGCCGTCACGGTAAGCGCGCATGGAAGCTGATGGAGCATCCTAAATTCCGTGCCGCCTACGACCTGCTGGCGCTGCGCGCAGAAGTCGAGAACAACGCCGAGCTGCTGCGCCTCAGCCAGTGGTGGGGCGAGTTCCAGTCGGCGGTGCCGACACAGCAGAAGACCATGCTCAACACCCTGGGTGACGATCCGGCTCCGCGCCGTAAACCACGCCGTCCGCGCCGTCGTCCAGCTGGCCCGCGCCGCGACAGCAACCACAGCGCGTCATGACGCGGGTCTATCTCGCCTTAGGCAGTAATCTCGCCGATCCGCTGCATCAGGTTGATGCAGCGCTGGCCGCGCTGGATGCCATTCCCGATACCCACCGCGTAGCCACCTCCGCGTTTTATCGCACGCCACCGTACGGCCCGCCGGATCAGCCGGATTACCTCAACGCCGTGGTGGCACTGGAGACCACACTGGCCGCGGAAACGCTGCTCGATCACACCCAGCGCATTGAGCTGGAGCATGGCCGGGTGCGCAAAGCTGAACGCTGGGGACCGCGCACGCTGGACCTCGATATCATGCTGTTCGGCAATGCAGTGATCCACACGCCGCGCCTGACGGTGCCGCACTACGATATGCACAACCGCGCCTTCATGCTGGTGCCACTGCTGGAAATCGCGCCGACGCTGCGCCTGCCGAACGGCCAGCCGCTGGCCGGCATTCTGGCGACGCTGGACCGCAGCATCATTCGCTTGTGGTCCGCCTGACGCGGCAGAATCGCACGCCCGTCGTATCGCCTTTGCAATCAATCCAGTACACTGCGCGCATCAGAAAATGCTGGAGATTGCGATGAAACCCACCACCCTCTCTCACTTACGCCAGCTGAAAGCCAGCGGCCGCAAGTTCGCCACGCTGACCGCCTACGATTTCAGCTTCGCGCGCCTGTTTGCCGACCAGGGCATTCCGCTGCTGCTGATTGGCGATTCGCTCGGCATGACCGTGCAGGGCCATGATTCCACGCTGCCGGTGACGGTCGACGATATTGCTTATCACACCGCCGCCGTGCGGCGCGGTGCGCCTAACGCGCTGGTGATGGCCGACCTGCCATTTATGAGTTACGCCACGCCGCAGCAAACCTTTGACAGTGCCGCGCAGCTGATGCGCGCCGGTGCCAACCTGGTAAAACTGGAAGGCGGCGCCTGGCTGGCAGAGACCGTGCGCATGCTGACCGAACGCGCCGTGCCGGTGTGTGGTCATCTGGGATTGACACCGCAGTCGGTTAATATCTTCGGTGGCTACAAGGTGCAGGGGCGCGATGAAGCGGCAGCCGAGCGCCTGCTGGCGGATGCGCTGGCGCTGGAAGCGGCCGGTATGCAACTGCTGGTGCTGGAATGCGTGCCGGTCGCGCTGGCTGAGCGCGTCACAAAAGCGTTGTCGGTACCGGTGATCGGCATCGGTGCCGGTAACGTCACCGACGGCCAGATTCTGGTGATGCACGACGCGTTTGGTATTACCGGCGGCCACATTCCAAAATTTGCCAAAAATTTCCTTGCGGAAACCGGCGACATTCGTGCGGCAATTCGCCAGTATATGGCCGACGTTGAGGCAGGCACCTACCCTGCTGCCGAACACAGTTTCCAGTAAATCAGGAGATTTGCAGTGCTGATCATTGAAACGCTGCCGCTGCTGCGCCGCGAGATTCGACGCTGGCGCCAGGCAGGTAAACGCATCGCGCTGGTGCCCACTATGGGCAACCTGCATGAGGGGCATCTGACGCTGGTGGATGAAGCACGCCAGCGCGCAGATATCGTGGTGGTATCGATCTTCGTTAACCCGATGCAGTTTGATCGCGCCGACGACCTGGCGCGCTATCCGCGCACGCTGCAGGACGATTGTGAAAAACTCAATCGCCACAGCGTCGACCTGGTCTTTGCCCCGGCGCCGGCCGATGTCTATCCGCAGGGTCTCGACAGCCAGACGTTTGTTGAAGTCCCGGGCCTCTCCTCGCTGCTGGAGGGCGCCAGCCGTCCCGGTCATTTCCGCGGCGTGGCGACCATCGTCAGTAAGCTGTTTAATCTGGTACAGCCGGATATCGCCTGTTTTGGCGAGAAGGATTTTCAGCAGCTGGCGATCATCCGCAAGATGGTGGCGGACATGGGCTTTGACATTGACATCGTTGGCGTGCCGACGGTGCGCGCCAAAGACGGTCTCGCGCTCAGCTCACGTAACGGCTATCTTACTGCCGATGAACGCAAGCTGGCGCCGGTGCTCAGCCAGGTGATGAACAGCATGGCGCAGCGCCTCAGCAACGGCGAGCGGCACGTGGATGAGATTATTGAGCACGCCGAACAGACGCTGCGCGATCAGGGCCTGCGCCCGGACGGCCTGGCCATCTGCGATGCCGATACGCTGCAGCCGCTGACGGTCGACAGCCAGCGCGCAGTGATTCTGATGGCCGCCTGGCTCGGCAATGCGCGTTTGATTGATAATCAGCAAGTGGATCTGACGGTTTAACGCCGTCGTTTATGGGCAGCATGTACCCGCTACACACTGCGCGGTGGAAACCGGCCGCACACGGGTATAACAAAGGTATCACGCTATGATTCGTACCGTATTACAAGGCAAACTGCACCGCGTAAAAGTGACGCAGGCGGATTTGCATTATGAAGGCTCCTGCGCCATCGATCAGGATTTTCTTGATGCCTCCGGCATTCTGCAATACGAAGCCATCGACATCTATAACGTCACCAACGGCCAGCGCTTCTCTACCTATGCCATTGCCGCCGAGCGTGGCTCGAAAATCATTTCGGTCAACGGTGCGGCCGCGCGCTGTGCCTGTCAGGGCGATCTGCTGATCATCTGTTCTTATGTGCAGGTGGAAGATGAAGTGGCGCGCAGCTGGCAGCCCAAAGTGGCCTACTTCGACGGCGATAACGAGATGAAACGTATCGCTAAAGCGCTACCGGTGCAGGTGGCCTGATCATCCCGCGCGCTGTACTGACAGCGCGCCTTTTCCTTATACGCCCGCCAGCTGCGGCTGCCCTTTGCGCTTCAGCGTAAACAACCAGTCAAACCACCCTTTTGCCCGCAGTAAGCACAGCGCCGTTGGCAACGCCAGCGCGACGCTGAACGCCAGCACAAAATGCAGGTCAGCCAGCCACGCAGAGTGGCCGTCGTGGCGCAGCAATTTACTGCACACCTGAATCGCCAGATAGTGCGAAAGATAAAACACAATCGAATGGCGGCCAACGTAGTTAACCGCCCGCAGATTGATACGGCAGGCCAGCGCAACGAACAGCGGGATTGAGGGCAGCGCCAGCGGCATCAGCCACGGCGAATGCTGACGCAGCCAGCCCCACAGGCTGAACGCCGCGAGCAGCATAAAGGCGATCAGCGACAGCAGCAGCGGCGTACGACGCTGCGCGAACGCGGCAATATCAACATCCTTTCGCACCAGCCAGTCGGCGCTGTAGAAGAAGGCAAACAGCACCAGCGACTTGTTCAGATGCAGGTTGTCGAAACTGGCAAACAGCGAGTCAGGCGGCACCGGCGGCAGCAGCACCGCACCGGCAATGCACAGTGTCAGCACCAGCGCCGCAGGCAGGCGGCGCGCCGGGATAATCAGCACAAAAAACAGAAACAGCGAGTGCAGAAACCAGGTGATATCGCCGCCGCTCAGATGGCCGAGCGCGATGGCCAATGGCGACTGCGGGTGATTGGCCATCGCGCTGAAGGTCCACTTCAGTCCGCCGTAGATCAGCGCCCAGACGACAAACGGATAGAGAATGCTGCTGACTTTGTTTCGCAGATAGCGCGCCTGCCCGTGGCGTAAACCGCTGGCGACGAACAGTCCGGAGACGAAGCACATCAGCCCCATACGCACCGGCGCCAGCAGCTGATTTACCAGCTCGTTAAAGGCAGTGAAGTGCCCGGCCTGCTGGTTCACTGCAATCATGCAGTGCAAAAAAATCACCGCCAGAATGCTCATGCCGCGTAAATTATCAATCCATGATACCCGATTCACTCTTCGCTTCCCCGCTGCTTTTTTGGTCAGCGGCCACTATGGGGAAAGCCACGGGCTGAAAGCACAAGACGCGTCTGGAACTGCGAAGAGCAGGTAAAAAAAAGCCGCCGCCGGATGACGCCGGCAGCGGCTTCTTATTCGGACCGGCGCCTCAGGTGCGCAAGCCGCGTCCGCGCTGAATCAGCGCATACACCAGCACGTAAAACACCACGATAAACGCCACCAGCACTGACAGCGTCAACACCAGCGGAACATCGTTGATGCCAAGGAAGCCATAGCGGAACCCGCTGATCATGTACACCACCGGATTGAGCTTCGACACCGCCTGCCAGAACGGCGGCAGCAGCGCCAGCGAGTAGAATACGCCACCGAGGTAAGTTAATGGCGTCAGCACGAAGGTCGGGATCAGGCTGATATCGTCAAAGGTGCGCGCAAACACCGCATTCAGCAGGCCCGCCAGCGAGAACAGAATCGCTGTCAGCAGCAGCGTGATCGCCACCATCGGCCAAGAGAATACGTGGAACGGCACAAAAAACAGCGACACCGCCGTCACCAGCACGCCCACGCACACGCCGCGCGCTACGCCGCCGCCGACATAACCGGCGATAATGATGTGGGTCGGCACCGGCGCCACCAGCAGCTCTTCAATGTTGCGCTGGAACTTAGCGCTGAAGAATGACGAAGCGACGTTGGCGTAAGCGTTGGTGATCACCGCCATCATAATCAGGCCCGGCACGATAAACTGCATATAGCTGAAGCCGTGCATATCGCCGATGCGTGAGCCGATCAGATTGCCAAAGATAATGAAGTACAGCGTCATGGTGATCACCGGCGGCACCAGCGTCTGAATCCAGATGCGGGCAAAACGGTTGATCTCTTTGCTCCAGATACTCTTGAGCGCCACCCAGTACAGATGCGTCATGCGGTTACTCCTGTTTTTCCCTGCGTCAGGCTGACGAACAGCTCTTCCAGACGATTCGCTTTATTGCGCATGCTGAGCACCTGCACGCCCTGCGCGCTCAGCTGGCTGAATACGCTATTCAGCCCCTGTTCACGCATCACTTCCACTTCCAGCGTTGAGGTATCAACCAGACGATACTGGAAGCCCTCCAGCTGCGGCAGCGGGCTGCGCGGCGCCAGGTCGAGGATAAAGGTTTCCGACTGCAGCTTGGACAGCAGCCCTTTCATTGAGGTGTTCTCCACCAGCTCGCCGCTCTGGATGATGCCGATGTTACGGCACAGCATTTCCGCCTCTTCCAGATAGTGGGTGGTCAGGATGATGGTGGTGCCTTTGGCGTTCAGCTCTTTCAGGAACACCCACATCGAGCGGCGCAGTTCGATATCCACACCAGCCGTCGGTTCATCAAGAATCAGCAGTTTCGGTTCATGCATCAGCGCCCGGGCAATCATCAGCCGGCGCTTCATCCCGCCGGACAACATGCGCGCCCGTTCGTTACGCTTGCCCCACAGGTCGAGCTGATTGAGGTATTTTTCCGCGCGCTTGTTCGCTTCGGCGCGTTCCACGCCGTAATAACCGGCCTGATTAACCACAATCTGCATTACGGTTTCAAACGGGTTAAAGTTGAATTCCTGTGGCACCAGCCCAAGCTGCCGCTTGGCGTTGACCACATCTTTCTGCAGGTCGTAGCCAAACACGCGCACGCTGCCGCTGGATTTGTTCACCAGCGAGCTGATAATGCCAATGGTGGTGGACTTACCGGCACCGTTAGGGCCCAGTAAGGCATAAAAGTCGCCTGCTTCCACGTTGAGATCGAGGCCTTTCAGCGCCTGTACGCCGCCGGGATAGGTCTTGGTCAGCCCGGAAAGTTCCAGTGCATAAGTCATTGCGAGTCCGTACCCTGTTGTAGTGACATCATAGCCATATGAAATGATAGTGCGCTCGCGTCGAGCGTGCGGGGTTATTCAGCGATAACGGTTGTGAAATCAAAGGAATTGCGCAGAGTGATAACCCACCACACTCTACCACTCTGCGTGCCGCAGGAAAACGCGTGCCGAGCCCGTAAGTCATTGAGTTACGGGCTGCGCATCTTATCGCAGGCGGAGGGAATCAGCCTTGGAAGATTGTGCGGTTATTCGTCCAGCAGCGTAACTTTGCCGATATACGGCAAATGACGGTAGCGCTGTGCGTAGTCGATACCGAAGCCGACCACGAACTCATCCGGAATGGTAAAGCCGACAAACTCGACCGGCACCTCAACTTCACGACGCTCCGGCTTATCCAGCAGCGTGCAGATCGCCAGCGATTTTGGCTCACGCAGCTGCAGAATTTCACGCACTTTGCTCAGGGTGTTACCGGAGTCGATGATGTCCTCGACGATCAGCACATCTTTGCCGCGAATGTCTTCGTCGAGATCTTTGAGGATTTTCACGTCGCGCGTGGAGGACATGCCGCTGCCGTAGCTGGAGGCGGTCATGAAGTCGACTTCGTGCGCGACATCAATGGCGCGGCACAGGTCAGCCATAAACATGAAGGAGCCGCGCAGCAGGCCGACCAGCACCATTTCGCTGCCGCTGTTGCGGTAGTGCTCGCTGATCTGCTTGCCCAGTTCGGCAATACGGGTTGCGATCTCCTGCTCAGAGATCATCACGTCGACGGTGTGTTTCATTGCATTCGCCTAAGAAGGTTTTCAGAAAGCCGCGCATTCTATCATAGTCGACGCACAGGCTAACGCCGCGCACAGAACGCAAACGTTATCGTGGCGAAATTTATTGCGCTGGCGTTAACTGTAAGCATCCTGCCCGCTCTCTCTGGAGATCCCTATGGCCGCTTCATCAGGTAAAAAAACGCAGATCGGCACGCGTAAACTGCATCCGGAAACGCAGATGCTCAACTACGGTTACGATCCGCGCCTGTCAGAAGGTGCGGTGAAGCCGCCGGTATTTCTGACATCAACCTTTGTGTTTAACAGCGCCAAAGAGGGCAAAGAATTTTTCGATTTCGTTGCCGGCCGCCAGCAACCGCCGGCGGGCAAAAGCGGTGGGCTGGTCTATTCCCGCTTCAACCATCCTAACAGCGAGATCGTCGAAGATCGGCTGGCCATTTATGAAGGTGCCGAAAGCGCCGCGCTGTTCTCATCCGGCATGTCGGCGATTGCCACCACGCTGCTGACCTTTGCCCGTCCCGGCGAAGTGATCCTGCACTCGCAGCCGCTGTACGGCGGCACCGAAACGCTGCTGAGCAAAACGCTGCACGATCTGGAGATCAAAGCGGTGGGATTCAGCGACGGCACCGACGAAGATAAAGTGTATGAAGCCGCGAAGCTGGCGTGGCAGCGCGGGCGCGTCGCGATGATTCTGATCGAAACGCCGGCCAACCCCACCAACAGTCTGGTGGACATCCAACTGATGCGTCAGGTGGCGGAGGTGATTACACAGCAGCAGGGCTCCCGGCCGATTCTCGCCTGCGACAACACCCTACTCGGCCCGCTGTTTCAGCGTCCGCTGCAGCACGGCGCGGATATCTCGCTCTATTCGCTGACCAAATATGTCGGCGGTCATTCCGATTTGATTGCCGGCGCCGCGCTGGGCAGCCGGGCGTTAATAAACAAAGTGCGTTCGCTGCGCAGCGCGATTGGCACCCAGCTCGATCCGCACTCCAGCTGGATGATTGGCCGCTCACTGGAAACGCTATCGCTGCGCATGGAGAAAGCCGCCAGCAATGCGGAACAGGTCGCGGCATTTTTACGCGATCACGCGCAGGTGGCGAAACTGCACTGGCTGCCCTATCTCGACGCCAGCAGTCCGGCAGGAGAAACCTGGCAGCGCCAGTGCAGCGGCGCCGGTTCCACCTTCTCCTTTGATATCGAGGGCGGCCAGGCTGCGGCATTCCGCTTTCTCAACGCGCTGGCGCTGTTCAAACTGGCGGTGAGCCTCGGCGGCACCGAGTCGCTCGCCAGCCATCCCGCCAGCACCACCCATTCCGGCGTGCCGCAGGAGGTGCGGGAGCGCATCGGCATCACCGACGCGACGGTGCGCCTGTCGATCGGCATCGAACATGCCGATGATTTGATTGAAGATATTCGCCTGGCGCTGGAAGCGGCCGTCAGCTCACCGTAAAGCCCAGCATCATGCCGGTATCTTCATGCTCCAGCAGATGGCAGTGCGCCATATAGGCATTTTCAGTATCGGCGACGTAGTTGAAGCGCACCAGCACTTCACTGCGCCAGCCGTTGACGCTGACCATATCTTTCCAGCCGGCGCGATGCGCCGCAGGCGGCTTGCCGTTCTCGGACAGAATACGGAACTGCGTGCCGTGAATGTGGAACGGATGCAGCATGGCGTCGCCTTCGCCAGAGATGGTCCATTTTTCATATTTGCCCAGCGGCACGGCAAACATGGGCTTTTCCATGTTGAAGGCCTGGCCGTTGATTTTGTTGCCGTTGTGGAAATCATATGCGGCGCTGCTGGCAGGGTTGCCCTGATCCATCGCCATATCGCCGTGCTCCATGTTGCCATGATCCATCGCGCCATGGTCCATGTTCATGCTGCCGTGATCCATCGCTTTGCCCGCGCCGTGCTGGCTGCCCATCGCTTTGGCACCGTAGCGCTGCTGCAGCGCCTGCATGCCCTGCTGATCCAGTTGCGGATCCATCATCAGCTGCAGCCAGCGGCTCTGCAGCCCTTCCGTTGCCGGCAGCGGCGGCACATCCACCAGCTGGTCCGGCAGCGTACCGCTGGCCATCACGCGCAGCGGCAGAATCTGCACCAGCGGCAGCGGCTGATCGAACGGCGCCAGCGTCATGCCCATCTGCGTGACCGGCAGCGTTACGATATCGAAGGTTTTGCCGTCTGAAGTATCCACCAGCACTTCAAAGCGCTCGCCCGGCAGCAGCGGCAGGCTCTCCACCTTCACCGGTTCAGCCAGCAGGCCACCGTCGCTCGCCACCACGTACAGCGGACGTTTATCGCTGGCGGCGATGTGCAGCGAGCGCGCGTTGCAGCCGTTGAGCAGGCGCAGCCGCAGCCAGCCGCGCGGCACCGCGTGCTGCGGATACGGCACGCCGTTGGTCAGCATCAAATCGCCAAACCAGCCCACGGCGGCGCGCATGATATCCAGCTGATAATCGATACGCGTACCGTCCTGAGTGAGCTGCTTATCCTGGAAAATCAGCGGCACATCATCTTCGCCCCACTGCATCGGCAGCCGCAGCTTGCCGGACGCCTCATCTTCCAGCAGTACCAGCCCCGCCAGCCCCTGCGCCACCTGATAGCCGGTCTTGCCGTGCTGATGCGGATGGAACCAGCAGGTCGCCGCCGGTTGATCGGGGGTAAAACTCACCTGACGCGTGGCACCGGGCGCAATCAGCGCCTGCGGACCGCCATCCACCGCGCCGGGAATTTCCAGCCCGTGCCAGTGCAGCGTGGTGGCTTCCGGCAGGCGATTATGAATATTGACGGTGACGCTTTTCTCACGCTGCAGGCGCAGCGCCGGGCCGAGCAGGCTACCGTTGTAACCCCAGGTTGGGACGGATTTGCCGTTCCACTGGCTGCTGCCGGTCATGGCGGTCAGCGTGTACTGGCCGTGTGCATCGGGCTCCAGCAGTGACGGGATGGGCAACAGCGGGCGCGTAGCGGCCATCAGCGAGCGACTCCACAAGGGCAGCGCGCCGGCTGCACTGAGGGCGGCGGTCAGCTTGAGAAAATGACGACGTTGCATATTCATATCCTTATCGTGAATAGGGGCACAGCGTAAACCTTTCCCCTGCGGTAGGGTCAAGCGATGAAAGCGCCCGCCGGGATAAAAAGCGCGCCAGTGGCCCATTTAGCCAAATTTAGCGGAATCCCGGCAATAACTGTGCTAACGTCATTAAATTGTCCCTTGTTGAGAACGATTATGACGAAAAGCATCAAGATCCTGCTGCTGGCGGGACTCCTTGGCTTCTCCTCCACCAGTTTTGCCCTGAGCGAATCCGAAGCAGAAGATCTGGCTGACCTCACCGCGGTGTTTGTCTATCTGAAAAATGATTGCGGCTATCAGGATCTGCCCGACGCGCAGATTCGTAAAGCACTGGTGTTTTTTGCCCAGCAAAACCGCTGGGATCTGAGCAATTACAGCGCTTACAACATGAAATCCCTCGGTGAAGAGAGCTACAAAGATTTGAGCGGTATCGCCATCACCAACGACAAAAAGTGTAAGTCGCTGGCGCGCGATTCCCTCAGCCTGCTTGCCTACGTGAAATAATCCTCCGCCCTGCGCTGCTGTTAACGCCCTGACCGTGCAAGCACGGTCATAATTCGTTATGCTTTTTTCTGGCATTATTGCGCGTTAACAGCATAAGGAGCGCTCCGGCATGGCCGACAAAGAGACCTGGCATGAGACGCTGCATAGCGGCTTTGGCCAATATTTCAGCGTAGACAATCTGCTATACCGCGATAAAACCGCGCATCAGGATCTGGTGATCTTTGAGAACGCTGCGTTTGGACGCGTGATGGCGCTGGACGGCGTGGTGCAAACCACCGAGCGCGATGAGTTTATCTATCACGAAATGATGACGCACGTGCCGATTCTGGCGCACGGCAATGCCCGGCGCGTATTGATTATCGGCGGCGGTGACGGCGCGATGCTGCGCGAGGTCGCCCGGCATCAGCGCGTTGAGCACATCACCATGGTGGAAATTGATGCCGGCGTGGTGAATTTCTGCAAAACCTATCTGCCCAACCACAGCGCGGGCGCCTATGACGATCCGCGTCTGCAGCTGGTGATCGACGATGGCGTTAACTTCGTCAGCCAGACCCAGGAACGCTTTGATGTGATCATCTCCGACTGTACCGATCCGATCGGTCCCGGCGAGAGCCTGTTTACCTCGGCGTTTTATGCCGGCTGCAAACAGGCGCTCAACCCCGGCGGCGTGTTTGTCGCGCAGAACGGCGTTTGCTTCCTGCAGCAGGATGAAGCGATCAACAGCCACCGCAAACTCAGCCACTATTTTGCTGACGTCAGCTTTTACCAGGCAGCGATTCCGACCTACTACGGCGGCATCATGACCTTTGCCTGGGCGAGCGATAATCCGGCGCTGCGCCAGCCGGACCTTGCGACGCTGCAGTCACGTTTTGCCGCGGCCGGACTGCCCTGCCGTTACTACACGCCACAGCTGCACATCGGCAGCTTTGCCCTGCCGCAATACCTTTTAAACGCGCTCAGCTGACCTCAGGAGGTGAACCCAATTGCAAAAGCTAAAACTACATGGCTTCAATAATCTGACCAAAAGCCTGAGTTTTTGTATCTACGACATTTGCTATGCCAATAGCGAAGCCGAACGTGATGGCTATATCGCCTATATTGATGAGCAATATAACGCCAACCGCCTGACGGAAATCCTCACCGAGACCTGTTCGATTATCGGTGCTAACGTGCTGAATATCGCGCGCCAGGATTATGAGCCGCAGGGTGCCAGCGTGACGATTCTGGTCAGTGAAGAGCCGATCAATCCGCAGGATATCGATAATTCCGAGCATCCCGGCCCGCTGCCCAGTTCGGTGGTAGCGCACCTCGACAAGAGTCACATCTGCGTGCACACCTATCCGGAGAGTCACCCGGAAGGCGGTTTATGTACCTTCCGCGCCGACATAGAAGTCTCGACCTGCGGCGTGATTTCGCCTCTGAAGGCGCTGAATTATCTGATCCACCAGCTGGAGTCGGATATCGTGACCGTGGATTACCGCGTGCGCGGCTTCACCCGCGACGTCAATGGCGTGAAGCATTTCATCGACCATGAGATCAATTCCATTCAGAACTTCATGTCCGAGGATATGAAAGCGATGTACGACATGGTGGACGTTAACGTTTATCAGGAAAACATCTTTCATACCAAGATGTTGCTGAAAGAATTTGATCTGAAGTATTACCTGTTCAACACCAAACCTGAAGAGCTGAGCCCGCAGGAACACAAGCGCATTACCAATCTGCTGTGGAAGGAGATGCGTGAGATTTACTACGGACGCAATATTCCGGCGACGGGATTGAAGTTGTTATAACTCAGCGCCAGCAGTGGGTGAAGGCTGCGCCGCGGTAGCGCAGCGCACGTCATTCACCCGCTGATGCGGGCGGCACATTTACGCGGTCAGCTGCAGGCCAATGCCGCGCTCGCGCAAATCACGGCATACCGCTTCATCAAGGCGGGAATCGGTCACCACATCGGTCAGGCTATCAATCGGTGCCGCGCAGTACAGCGACCATGAGCCATATTTACTGCTGTCGGCCAGCAGAATGCGCCGGCGCGCGTTGGCCAGCAGATCCATCTTCAGCCCGGCTTTGTCTTCCGTCGGCGTGGTAATACCGCGCTCAATACTCCATGAGTTACAGCTGACAAACGCAATGTCCGGATTGATGCTGCGCAGCAGACGCCGGCCGTGCTCACCAATGCACGACTGGCTGGAGTCGTCGATGCGGCCGCCGATGATGGTGGTCTCGATCTGTTTAAACTCCGACAAAAACAGCGCAATGTGCAGATCGGCGGTGATCACCCGCAGCTGCAAATGGGTCAGCTGTCGTGCCAGTTCCAGCATAGTGGTGCCGGCATCCAGCACTACCGCATCGCCGGACTGCACATAGCTGGCGGCGAACTGGGCGATGGCCTGCTTCTCCGCCAGGTTACGCTGCATCTTCTCCAGCGTGGTCGGCTGCGTCGGGATAAAGCGGTTCAGCGTGACGCCGCCGTGGCTGCGGCTAATCACCCCTTCCTTGTCCAGCTTAATCAGATCGCGGCGAATGGTGGCTGGCGAAGCAGAAATGGCGCTCACCAGCTGTTCAACAGTGACCAGATTATGACTTTTGAGATAGTCCATAATCTGGTCGAGACGGCTTTGTCCCTTCATATTTCCCTATGCAAGCTGCATCGCGAGTTTTATCGAGATCGCCATGCTCGCAGAGTTCGCTTTACCTGTCCAGGCGATATCAAATGCCGTGCCGTGGTCGGCGGAAGTGCGGATAAACGGCAGTCCCGCCGTGATGTTGACGCCATCGTAAAAGCCAAGCAGTTTCAACGGGATATGCCCCTGATCGTGGTACATCGCTACCACCATATCGTACTGCCCCTGCTGGCACTGCAAAAACACCGTATCCGGCGGGCACGGGCCATAGACATCAATGCCCTGCTGCTGCATCGCCTTGATCGCTGGCGTCACCGTGGTGATCTCTTCGTCGCCAAACAGGCCATTCTCGCCCGCGTGTGGATTGACCCCCGCGACCGCGATACGCGGTTGGTCATAGCCCACGCGGCGCAGGAAGCTGTCAGCCATGCCGATCACCGTCTGAATACGTTCGCCGTTCAGCGTGTCGAGGAACTTACGCAGCGCGATGTGCGTGGTCACGTGGATCACTTTCAGATGGTCGGTATACAGCACCATGGCGTAATTTTTGGTCTGGGTCAGCTGTGCCAGCAGTTCAGTGTGACCGGGATAAAGGTGGCCCGCCGCGTGCAGCGCCTCTTTGTTCAGCGGGGCGGTGGCAATCGCCTGCACGTCGCCCGCCAGCGCCAGTTCGGTGGCGCGCTTCACGCAGCGCCAGGCCAGATCGCCAGCCTGCTTCTGTACCTTGCCCGGCTGCAGCGCATCAGGATCGGCCAGCGGCTCATCGATGACGTTAATGATGCCCGGTGCGAAATGCGCATCCTGCACGCTGTCCAGCACGCGCAGCTCAGCGTGCGGCGTAATATTCAGCGCCAGCACCCGACGCAGCGTCGCGGCACAGCCGACCACCACCGCCGGAATGCCCGCCAGCTCCCCTTCTGCCAGCGCTTTAATGATGATTTCCGGGCTGATGCCCGCCGGATCGCCCATGGTCACCGCAATAGTGTTATTCACTCGACTTCTCCTCAATAAAACGAATGGCTTCTGCCAGGGTGTTTTCATCACCAAAGCCACCCGCTTTGGTCATCACCGGCAGGTGTAATTCACTGTTAAGCAGAACCCCGTGCGGCACACAGCCCGCTACCTGGCCCTGAATCTGAAAGCCGCTGGCCCCGAATGCCTGCGCCACTGCGATGGCCACGTCACCGCCGGAAAGAAACAGGCCGGCAGGCTGAATGTGTGCACAGACGGCGCGCGTCAGCTGCGCCAGGAACTGGCAGATGCGCTCACCGAGCTGCTGGCGCGTAATCTGCTGCTGCTGACACAGCTGCGCAATCGCGTGGCGCTGCTCAGCCTGTTGCGTAGTGCGCACCACACAGTGCACGCCCTCGCGCAGCGCCTGGATCATCGCCTGCTGCCAGGCCGCCGCCTGCGGCCATGCCGGTGTGGCAAACAGCTGGCAAATATCAATATCAATCAAGCGGATGTCACGCTGGCTGGCGAGCCGGGCGATTTGCTGCTGCGCCATGGCGCTCATCGAACCGACTATCGCCAGCACCGGGCGAGAGGGCCGCGCAGCAAGATGCGCACCCAGCGCATCGCTTAACCCGGACGCGCCGACCAGCAGCGGACGTTCCGGCAGCGTCGCGGCCGCCGCGATAATGGCGTCGATATCCGCCTGCTGTTCCGCGTCCAGTACCAGCAGGCCCTGACTGGTCGCCAGCCGTGCGGCCAGCGTGCCGCTGCGTACCGTGGCAAGATCGATCTGCTCGCCCGGCAGCTCGCATTGCATCTGCAGGCGCATCAGCACGTTACTGCTGGTCACCGGGGTTTTAGGATCGCTGGCAAATTCGGTGTCAGTCAGGCGCTGCTGATGGATCCACACTTCCCCGCCGCGCGTGATGCGGCCCAGCTTAGGCACCGCCGGCACCACCAGCGCCAGCCGTTTCGCGCTGACCTGCAGCGCGGCGGCTACCTCAGCGCCTGGATTGCCGCGCAGCGTTGAGTCGATCTTCTTAAACAGCCAGCCGTGTTGCGCTATCTGCTGATGCGGCTGAATGGCGGCATGCGTGCGGCTGGCGGCTTCCGCTGCGCTGACCGCACGGCTATCGGTGCTGATCACCAGCACATCCGCTGCGCCGGCCTCCGAGGGTGTCAGGTTATTGAACAGCACGTGGACGCGCGCGCCGGCCAGCGCGAAGCCGCTGCCTGCGTCATTGGCGCCGGTAAAATCGTCGGCAATCACCAGAACGGGCGTTTTCCATGGCGATGAAGTCATTCTCTCTCCTGTCACGGCCCCTTGCCGCGCTGCATTTGATTATATTCAATCATGATTGATTATATGTGAGCAAGATCAAATTAATTGAAATCGATATCGCCTATAAATTTAGCCTCAGAAAGAGATATACCCCGCACAACATTGAGCAAACCTAATCATAATGTGCAAAACCGTTATAAGGGCATGACATGAATATCAACAGCACCGTGATCAGTGGCTATCAGGCTCTGAACGATCTCAGCTATTTACTGCAGGATAAGCAGAAGGCGTTGCTGGTCACGGATAAAAACATTCTGGGTATTCCGGCGGTGCAGGCGCTTGTCGCCCGGCTGCAGCAGCAGATCGCCAGCCTGAGCCTGGTTGATACTGTGCCGCCCGAACCGAGCCAGCATGATGTGGCGGCGATTGTTGCGGCGCTGCCGCACGGCGACGTCGATCTGGTGATCGGCATTGGCGGCGGCAGCGTACTGGATGTGGCCAAGCTGCTGTCCGTGCTGTGCGTGGCCGATGCGCCAACCCTGACGGCGCTGCTGGCCGGTGAGAAGCCGCACACGCGTACCGCTTCTTTACTGATCCCGACCACGGCCGGCACCGGCTCGGAAGCCACGCCCAACGCCATCCTTGCCATTCCGGAGAAAGAGACCAAAGTCGGTATTATTTCGCCGGTGATGCTGCCGGACTACGTGGCGCTGATTCCGGAACTGACCACCAGCATGCCGGCGCACATCGCCTCGTCGACCGGAATTGATGCGCTGTGCCACCTGATTGAGTGCTTCACCGCCACCGTGGCCAATCCGGTGAGTGATAACTATGCGCTGATCGGCATGAAAAAGCTGTTCGCCAGCCTCGAAAAGACCCTTGCCGAACCGGACAACCTGGAAGCACGGCTGAATATGTTGTGGGCGTCCTACTACGGCGGAGCGGCGATTGCCCATGCCGGGACGCACCTGGTGCACGCCATGTCGTATCCGCTGGGCGGCAAGTATCATCTGCCGCACGGCGTGGCCAACGCCATTCTGCTGGCGCCGTGCATGCAGTTTGTGCGTCCGGCGGCGGTGAGCAAGTTCGCGCAGGCCTACGATCTGCTGCCGGATGCCGATAGCGCACTGGATGAAGAGGCCAAATCACACGCACTGGTGGCCTACTTCGCCGCGCTGGTGCAGCGCCTTAAACTGCCGGCCAGCCTGGAAGCGCTGGGCATCGGGCCGGATCATCTGCCGTATCTGGTCGAAGCCGCGCTGGACGTGCAGCGCCTGATGAAGAATGTACCGATGAAAGTCAGCGCCGACGATGTGCGCAACGTCTACCTGACGCTGTTTCCGGCGTTAAATCACTCAGCATGAGCGGGGAAATCATGAGCAATACCATTCAGGGCGTACTGACCGCCATCGTCACCACTTTTGATCGCGACGGAGCCTACAATCCTGCCGCGCAGCGTGAACAGATTCGGCGTCAGCTGAGCGCCGGTAACGGTATTTTCTGCGGCGGCACCAACGGGGAATTTTTCGTGCTGAACGAGCAGGAGAAGCTGGCGGTGACCGAGACCTGCGTCGACGAAGTAAACGGCACTGCACCGGTGGTGGCGCACATTGGCGAGATCTCGACGCGTGAGACTATCCGGCTGGGCAGGCAGGTGGCAAAGCTGGGTGTGGATGCCGTCTCGGTCATCACCCCTTACTTTGTCCCGCTTAAACAGGAAGAGTTGATTGATCACTACCGCGCCGTGGCCGACGCCCTCGACGTCCCGCTGTTTCTCTACAACATTCCGGCGCGCACCGGTAATACGTTACAGCCGGAAACCGTGCGCACGCTGGCAGCGCATCCCAACATCATTGGCATCAAAGACAGCGCCGGCAGCTACGAAAGCCTGAGCGGCTTTCTGCAGGCAGCGGCAGGTATTGCGCATTTCAACGTGCTGAACGGGCCGGATTCACTGATTCATCAGGGCTTCGTCGATGGCTGTTCCGCCTGTATTTCCGGGCTGGCTAACGTGGCGCCGAAAGAGATTAACGCCATCTGGGCGCGCTTCCATGCCGGTGACATCGCCGGATCGCGCGCCGCTCAGGAGAACGTCACCGGCCTGCGTACCGATCTCTACAGCATTGGTTTTTCCCCGGCGGCGGTGAAAAAAGCCGTGGCGCTGCTCGGCTATGAGGTCGGCGACAGCCGCTATGCGGTGCGCTTCTCTGCGGAGGAAGAGCAGAAGATCCGCCAGATCGTGAATCAGTATTTTCAGTAAAGCCAGTAAATTCAAAGCACTTACCGCACGCAGCTGTGGTAGCGGCGCGATTCATCGCGCAATACAGGCGCCGCTACCCCCTGCCGCCATCAGGGTTAGGGTTAATCTGACGGTGGCGGGGCGGATTCAGGCAGCGATGGCTGCTGTTATTAACACCGGGACGCATTTGCTATGAAAGTCATCTGTACCTCACCTTCGTTCGCCCGCTACGACGCCGCGCCGATCGACACACTGCGCCAGCAGGGCTTTGAGCTGATTACGCTGCCCGCCGACGCGCCGCTCAGCGCGCTGGCGCCGCATCTCGCCGACACCGTCGCCCTGATCGTGGCCTTCACCGAGGTCAACGATGCGCTGCTGTCGCTGGCACCGCAGCTGAAAATTGTCTGCAAGCACGGCGTGGGCGTTGATAACATCGACCTCGACGCGACGCGTGCGCGCGGTATTTACGTGACGAACGTGCCGGACGCGAACAAACACGCGGTTGCCGATTTCGCCTTTGCGCTGATTCTCAATAGCGCGCGCCAGATCACCACCGCCGCAATAGAGACCCGCGCCGGCCACTGGCCACGCATTTTTGCCACCGACGTCTACGGCAAAACACTCGGCATCATCGGCCTGGGCAATATCGGTAAGCAGGTGGCACTGCGCGCTAAAGGCTTCAATATGCGCATCCTCGCCTTCGATTTTTACCCCGATGACGCCTTCGCCGCCGAACACGGTGTGACGTTTGTCAGCCTCGATCAGCTGACGGAGCACAGCGACTTCATCACCTTACATATGCCGCTCACCGACCAGACGCAAAACCTGTTCGATGCTGCGCGCCTGAAGCGCATGAAGAAGAGCGCGTTTCTCATCAACGCGTCACGCGGTGGCGTAGTGAATGAGCAGGATCTCTACCAGGCATTGCAGGATAACGTGATTGCCGGTGCGGCGGCGGATGTCTTTGTGCAGGAGCCGCTGGCGCAGCATCCGCTGTTCACCCTGAGCAACTTTATCCCCACGGCGCACCTTGCCGGATATACCGACGGTGCCATCAGCGCCATTGGTGAACGCTGCGTGACGCAGATTGTGCAGTGTATAAAACAGGGCGAACGCCCGATGAATATCATGAACGGGCTGGCCTGACGCCGCCCTCCTCTGTCACCCTTTTCGCGTGGATAATGATTATGACCAACACCGCACGCTCAACACGCATCAGATGGTGGATCGCCGGCCTGATGTGGCTGGCCATTGCCATTAACTATATTGATCGTACCGTACTCTCTGCCGCCGCACCGCACCTGATCACCGAGCTCGACATCAATCCGGAGATGATGGGCTTTATCATGGCGGCATTTTTCTGGTCCTACGCGCTGTTGCAGATCCCGGCAGGCTGGTTTGCCGACCGCTTCGGCCAGAAAAAAGGCCTCGGAATCGCTGTCGGCTGGTGGTCGATTGCCACCATGGCGATGGGGCTCGCCACCGGCTTTAAATCACTGCTGGCGCTGCGTCTGGCGCTCGGCGTGGGTGAAGCGGCGGCTTATCCCAGCAACGCCGGTATTACCGCGCGCTGGTTCCCGGATCGCGAGCGCGCCACCGTCTCCGGCCTGTTTGACAGCGCATCAAAATTTGGCGGGGCCGTCGCCATGCCGCTGATCGTCTTTATGATCGCGCTGTTCGACTGGCGTCTGACCTTTCTGGCGATTGGTGCCGTCGGGCTAATTTGGGTCATCGCCTGGTACTTCATTTATGCCGAGAACCCGGAAGACCACAAAGCGATCAGCGCCGATGAAGTGCGCCTGATCCGCGATGGCCAGGCGCAGAAGCACGGCGATAAGAACGTGCGGCCGATGAAGTGGTACAAGCTGCTGCGTTACCGCAACATCTGGGCGATGTGTATTGGCTTCTTCACCATCAATTACACTTCCTACTTCTTTATCACCTGGCTGCCAACTTACCTGGTGAAAGACAAAGGGATGGATTTCCTGAAAATGGGCATGGTGGCGGCGCTGCCGCTGATCTGCGGCATGGTGATTGAGGTGCTGGCGGGCTGGGCGTCGGACCGTATGGTGCACAAAAAAGTGCTGTCGCTGACCGCCACGCGCAAGCTGTTCCTGACGATTGGCCTGCTGATGGCGCTGTGCATCGGGTTCGCGCCGTTCACCGATTCCGTGTTCATGACGGTGCTGCTGCTGTGTATTGCTAAGTCCGGCACCACCGTCGCGGCCTCTCAGGTGTGGGCGCTGCCGGGCGATGTTGCGCCCACCAACAGCGTGTCAATTGTTGCCGGGTTGCAGAATACCGTCTCCAATATGGGCGGCGCGGTCGGGCCAATCATTACCGGCGCTATCGTCGGTGCCACCGGCCACTTTACCTGGGCGCTGGTGTTCTCGGCGGTGCTGGTGGTGATCGGAATCCTTAACTACCTGTTCCTGCTCGGCAAGGTCGAACCGATTGTGGATGAGGAACCTTTATCCCACGCCCGTTCCGCCATTAACGGCGTGTAACCTGCGTAACGGCAGTGGCGCCCCGGCTGCGGGCGCCCGTTAGCGGCCGGCCATAAACCGGCGATAAGCAGCAATCACCGCAAGAAAATCCTCCACGCCGCAGAACGACAGGCTCTCCTCATCGTAATAAGTCATGCCCTCTTCCAGGCCGTCATCCTCTAACGCCAGCTGATTGGCGCGGATCATCACCTCTTCCTCATCCAGCCACAGCGTATATTCGTGCCCGACGCGCTGCCACTGCTGCTGCGTGCCTTTGACTGCACGCACCGCGGCTTCGACTTCATCCAGCAGCGCAAAGTTCTCTTTCACTTCTTCATTGAACCAGTGCCCCACCGCTTCGTGGTCCATCGACATGCGCACCCGGACCTGACCGGTCACGTCACGCAGAAATTCATATTCCATGTTGGCCTCATACCAGTGGCGCGCCAGACGGCACGCTTTCGTGCATTTTGTGCGCAGCGCGCGCAAGAAAGTGGGATCGCGCTCGCATTATGCCTGGAGACGGCGAGGGAAAAAAGCGCATAAAAAAAGGGACGATGCGCTCGTCCCTTTTTCACTGGCAGGCGTATTTTACACCGCGGTCTGGAAAATCACTCCGTCCGCTTTTTCGGTGTACTGGCCCAGCTGATCGAAGTTCAGGTAGCGGTAGGTGTCGGCAGCGGTTTTATCCACCTGCACCATAAACTGCTGATACTCGTCCGGCGTAGGCAGTTTACCCAGCAGGGAAGCGACCGCGGCCAGCTCGGCTGATGCCAGGAACACGTTGGCACCGGTACCCAGACGGTTCGGGAAGTTACGGGTCGAGGTGGAAACCACCGTCGCGCCGTCTTTCACGCGCGCCTGGTTACCCATGCACAGTGAACAGCCCGGGATCTCAATACGCGCACCGCTCTTACCGAAGACGCTGTAGTAGCCCTCTTCTGTCAGCTGCGCGGCATCCATCTTGGTTGGCGGCGCTACCCACAGGCGGGTCGGCAGCTGGCCTTTGTGCGCGTCCAGCAATTTACCTGCCGCACGGAAGTGACCGATGTTGGTCATGCACGAACCGATGAACACTTCGTCGATCTTCTCGCCCTGCACGTCAGACAGCCAGCGCGCGTCGTCCGGATCGTTCGGCGCACACAGGATGGGCTCTTTGATTTCCGCCAGATCGATTTCGATCACCGCTGCGTATTCCGCATCGGCATCGGCTTCCAGCAGTTGCGGATCGGCCAGCCATTTTTCCATGCCCTGAATACGGCGCTCCAGCGTACGACGGTCGCCGTAACCTTCGGAGATCATCCACTTCAGCAGCACGATGTTGGAGTTCAGATACTCGATGATCGGCTCTTTATCCAGCTTGATGGTACAACCCGCCGCAGAACGCTCGGCCGAGGCATCGGTCAGCTCAAACGCCTGCTCAACTTTCAGCTTCGGCAGACCTTCGATTTCCAGCACGCGACCGGAGAAGATGTTTTTCTTGCCTTTCTTCTCAACGGTCAGCAGGCCCTGCTTGATGGCGTACAGCGGAATCGCGTGCACCAGATCGCGCAGCGTGATGCCCGGCTGCATTTCGCCTTTGAAGCGCACCAGCACTGACTCCGGCATATCCAGAGGCATAACGCCCGTCGCCGCGGCAAACGCCACCAGACCAGAGCCGGCCGGGAACGAGATGCCAATCGGGAAGCGGGTGTGTGAGTCACCGCCGGTGCCGACGGTATCCGGCAGCAGCATACGGTTCAGCCAGCTGTGAATCACGCCATCGCCCGGACGCAGCGAGACACCGCCACGGTTCATGATGAAGTCCGGCAGCGTGTGGTGTGTGGTGACATCGACCGGCTTCGGATAAGCGGCAGTGTGACAGAAGGACTGCATCACCAGATCGGAGGAGAAGCCCAGACACGCCAGATCTTTCAGTTCATCACGGGTCATCGGACCGGTGGTGTCCTGAGAGCCGACCGAGGTCATTTTCGGTTCACAGTAGGCGCCAGGACGAATCCCTGCCACGCCGCAGGCGCGGCCCACCATTTTCTGCGCCAGCGAGTAACCACGGTTGCTTTCGGCCACATCTTTGGCTTTGGTGAACACATCGCTGTGCGGCAGACCCAGCGACTCACGCGCTTTGGTGGTCAGGCCGCGACCGATAATCAGCGGAATACGGCCACCGGCGCGCACTTCATCCAGCAGCACGTCGGTTTTCAGCGCAAAGGTCGCCAGCAGTTCATTGGTCTCGTGATTGCGTACTTCACCCTTGTATGGGTAAACGTCAATCACATCGCCCATGTTCAGGCGCTCAACGTCGAGTTCGATCGGCAGCGCGCCGGCATCTTCCATGGTGTTGAAGAAGATCGGCGCGATTTTACCGCCGAGGCACAGACCGCCGCCTTTTTTGTTCGGCACATACGGAATGTCGTCACCCATGAACCACAGCACTGAGTTGGTCGCGGACTTACGTGAAGAACCGGTACCAACCACGTCACCGACGTAGGTCAGCGGGAAGCCTTTCTGCTGCAGAGCTTCAATCTGTTTGATCGGGCCAACGTTGCCAGCATCGTCGGGTTCGATACCGTCACGTGGGTTTTTCAGCATTGCCAGCGCGTGCAGTGGAATATCCGGACGTGACCATGCATCCGGCGCCGGAGAGAGGTCGTCGGTGTTGGTTTCGCCGGTCACTTTGAACACGGTGGTGGTGATTTTTTCTGCCAGCTTAGGACGCTTAAGGAACCATTCTGCATCAGCCCAGGACTGGAGGATTTTCTTCGCGTGGGGATTACCCGCTTTGGCTTTCTCTTCGACGTCGTAGAAGTTATCGAACATCAGCAGCGTGTGGGACAGTGCTTCAGCGGCAATCGGTGCCAGAGCCTCATCGTCAAGCGCCTCGATCAGCGCATGGATGTTGTAGCCGCCCTGCATGGTGCCCAGCAGTTCGACTGCTTTTTCACGAGTGACCAGAGGAGAGTGGGCTTCGCCCTTTGCGATAGCTGCCAGGAATCCGGCTTTTACATACGCCGCTTCATCAACACCCGGCGGGACACGGTTGACCAGCAGGTCAGTCAGGAATTCTTCTTCACCCGCTGGCGGGTTTTTCAGCAGTTCAACCAGCGCGGCCATCTGGGAAGCATCTAACGGCTTAGGTACGATTCCCTGGGCAGCACGCTCGGCAACGTGCTTACGGTATTCTTCTAGCACGACGTTCTCCTCGCTCTCATTGTATAGCTTTCCGGTGCACCTGTTGATGCTGTCAAACAGTAGGGTGAGGTGCCCGGTTCTGCGTCGGCCAGCATAGCAGGATTTCGGCTGATTGTTAATCCGTTTACAAAAAAGCAACATCCGCGCGTTATTTAGCAGATTTGACTGCGCTTTGCGCCAGGAGAGAAGCCAGAACGGCTCTAATAGTGCCTGTTCGCGCCTGTGCCGGTAGCCAGCGGAGCCAGGTTGTAGCGCGTAATTTGTTGCATCCGGCCCTCACACAGCGAATCCATAACCTGCAATCCCCTTTCAGGCCGGTTCATTCACTTTTGGTTATGTGCTAATGCGCTTGCACTAAACGGCTACCCTTCAGCTTCCCGCACACGTTTTCCTGAGGAAAAATTAATACCACATCACCTGATAAATATTGAACGTGATGCCTTGCGCGTATTTAATTAATTATCAACGCAGTGCCGGTTTAAATTAACCTTTAAACTTAGTCACTCAATTAAAATACACCCTTAAAAAATAACTGCGATTTAAAAAAGAGATAAAAAAATAAAAGAGGAAATGATAAATAAATAGCGTAGACTGCCTGCGGGCGCTTGAGGCTATCTGCCTTAAGATCTGCAAAAGAAATTGAGGTGGATGGTGGAAGGTGAACCGTGCGATTAATTTTCATTAACCGCACGGGTG
Source organism: Type-C symbiont of Plautia stali (assembly GCF_059730935.1). Lineage (NCBI taxonomy): Bacteria > Pseudomonadati > Pseudomonadota > Gammaproteobacteria > Enterobacterales > Enterobacteriaceae > Type-C symbiont of Plautia stali. Next base: position 3,321,701 of record NZ_AP035923.1, read on the forward strand.
AGCCACTACCCTACACCCAGACAGTGTCAGGGTAATGGCTTGCTCGTGCTAATGCAAGGAGTAAGTGATTATGAAGGTGAAATTCAGCACGCTGATTATCAGCGGGCTCATCCTGTTAGGTTTATGCCTGGCAAATCGCAGTTCACTGTGTGAATTACGATTGCGGATATTCGCGGCTGAATTATCGGCTGTCATGGCTTACGAAGCACAACAGTAAACTTCAATAGCGGAGGGTCTCCTCCGCTATTCCGGCATCGTTAACGTGTTGCTCCTGCGCCCGCTTTTATCTATTCAACTTACGTTTTCGATTAATAAAAAAACGGCTCCTTACAGGAGCCGTTAATTAACCTAAGCCTCAGGCGAAATTATTTCTTTTTCGCTTTCGGATTTGGCAGGTCAGTAATGCTACCTTCAAACACTTCCGCCGCCAGGCCAACCGATTCGTGCAGGGTTGGGTGCGCGTGGATGGTCAGCGCGATATCTTCGGCATCACAACCCATCTCGATAGCCAGACCGATTTCACCCAGCAGCTCGCCGCCGTTGGTACCGACAATCGCGCCACCAATAACACGGTGCGTCTCTTTGTCGAAGATCAGTTTGGTCATACCGTCTGCACAGTCAGACGCGATAGCACGGCCCGATGCCGCCCACGGGAAGGTGGACACTTCGTAGCTGATGCCTTTCTCTTTGGCTTCTTTCTCGGTCAGACCCACCCAGGCCACTTCTGGCTCGGTATAAGCGATAGAAGGGATCACTTTCGGGTCGAAGTAGTGCTTCAGACCGGAAATCACTTCTGCCGCCACGTGACCTTCGTGCACGCCTTTGTGCGCCAGCATTGGCTGACCGACGATGTCACCGATAGCATAGATGTGTGGCACGTTGGTGCGCATCTGTTTGTCGACGCGGATAAAGCCGCGATCGTCCACTTCCACGCCTGCTTTGCCAGCATCCAGACCTTTACCGTTCGGTACACGGCCAATCGCCACCAGCACTGCGTCGTAACGCTGTGGTTCAGCCGGCGCTTTTTTACCTTCCATTGATACGTAGATACCGTCGTCTTTCGCTTCTACCGCGGTGACTTTGGTTTCCAGCATCAGGTTGAATTTCTTGCTGATACGCTTGGTGAACACTTTCACCACGTCTTTATCGGCGGCCGGGATCACCTGGTCAAACATCTCGACCACGTCGATCTCTGAACCCAGCGCATGGTAGACGGTACCCATCTCCAGACCGATGATGCCACCGCCCATAACCAGCAGACGCTTCGGAACTTCTTTCAGCTCCAGCGCATCGGTAGAATCCCACACGCGCGGATCGTTATGTGGAATGAAAGGCAGTTCGATAGGACGCGAGCCTGCAGCGATGATGGCGTTATCGAAGTTGATGGTGGTTGCGCCACCTTCCCCTTCTACCACCAGCGTATTGGCGCCGGTGAATTTACCCAGACCGTTGACCACTTTCACTTTGCGGCCTTTTGCCATGCCAGCCAGACCGCCGGTCAGCTGAGTGATGACTTTCTCTTTCCAGGTACGGATTTTGTTGATGTCAGTCTGCGGCTGGCCAAACACGATACCGTGCTCTTCCAGAGCCTTAGCTTCTTCGATGACTTTCGCCACGTGCAGCAGCGCTTTTGACGGGATACAGCCGACGTTCAGACAGACACCGCCGAGGGTGCTGTAGCGCTCTACCAGTACGGTTTCCAGACCTAAATCAGCGCAACGGAAGGCTGCAGAGTAACCTGCAGGACCTGCCCCAAGTACCACGACTTGAGTTTTAATCTCTGTACTCATCATGACCTCTTGTTAGATTGCCGGCGGTCAAAAGCGACCCTTTCCCAGGCTCTTGATGCCCTATCTCCACCGGGACATTTCACCGCGAGAGTTTACAGAATTGTTAACAAACTGCCAACCGCGGCAACTCCGAATGCTTACAACAAGGCCGGCATTTGCCGGCCTTGATTAATGTCACATCACCAGACGGCGAATATCAGACAGCATATTGTTAATGATGGTGATGAAGCGCGCACCATCCGCACCGTCGATGACGCGGTGGTCGAACGACAGCGAAATCGGCATCATCAGGCGCGGAGCGAACTCTTTGCCGTTCCACACCGGCTCCATCGCCGACTTAGACACCCCGAGGATAGCCACTTCCGGCGCGTTAACAATTGGCGCGAAGTGCGTGGTGCCGAGGCCGCCAAGGCTGGAGATGGTGAAACAGCCGCCCTGCATATCGCTGGCGGTCAGTTTGCCATCACGCGCTTTCTTCGACGTCGCCATCAGCTCACGCGACAGCTCAGTGATGCCTTTCTTGTTCACGTCTTTGAACACCGGAACCACCAGACCGTTTGGCGTATCGACCGCCACACCGATGTTGATGTACTTTTTCAGTGTCAGCTTCTGGCCATCTTCCGACAGCGAGCTGTTGAAACGTGGCATCTGCTCCAGTGCCGCCGCGACCGCTTTCATGATGAACACCACCGGGGTGAACTTCACATCCAGCTTGCGCTTCTCGGCTTCCGCATTCTGCTGCTTACGGAACGCTTCCAGATCGGTGATATCGGTTTTGTCGAAGTGGGTCACATGCGGAATCATTACCCAGTTACGGCTCAGGTTAGCACCCGAGATTTTCTGGATACGACCCAGTTCCACTTCTTCGATTTCACCGAACTTGCTGAAGTCCACTTTCGGCCATGGCAGCATGCCCGGAATACCGCCGCCTGCGGCCGCAGCCGGGGCCGCTTCAGCGCGTTTCACTGCGTCTTTCACGTAAGCCTGCACGTCCTCTTTGAGGATGCGACCTTTACGGCCGGTGCCTTTGACTTTCGCCAGGTTAACACCGAACTCGCGCGCCAGGCGACGAATCACCGGCGTGGCGTGCACGTAAGCATCGTTTTCAGCAAATTCGCTCTTCGCATCGGCTTTCGCCGCTGCTGGCGCAGGTGCAGCAGCCGGTTTGGCTTCTGCAGCGGGTGCGGCTTCCTGTTTCGCTGCCGGTGCCGCAGCAGCCGGCGCAGCGCCTTCTACTTCGAACACCATGATAAGCGAACCGGTGCTGACTTTATCGCCGGTAGCTACTTTCAGCGCTTTAACCGTACCGGCAAACGGCGCCGGAACTTCCATTGACGCTTTATCGCCTTCCACCACGATCAGTGACTGCTCAGACTCAACTTTATCGCCTACTTTGACCAGCACTTCGGTGACTTCCACTTCGTCGCCGCCGATATCCGGGACGTTAACGTCTTTGGCACCCGCAGCCGCGGCTGGCGCGGAGGCCGCCGCTTCTTTCACGGCAGGTTTGGCAGCCGCTGCTGGCGCCGCGCCTTCGGCTTCAAAGATCATGATCAGTGAACCGGTGTTCACCTTGTCGCCTGTGGCGATTTTGATCTCTTTCACCACACCGGCAAACGGTGCAGGCACTTCCATGGAGGCTTTGTCGCCTTCGACGGTGATCAGCGATTGCTCAGCCGCCACTTTGTCGCCCACTTTAACCAGAATTTCGGTGACTTCGACTTCATCGCCGCCGATATCCGGTACGTTAACGTCTTTCGCTTCGCTGGCGGCAGCCGCAGCAGGTGCGGCTTCCGCTGGTTTCTCTTCGGCGGCCGGTGCCGCAGCAGCTGCACCTTCGGCGTCGAAAATCATGATCAGTGAACCGGTATTCACTTTGTCACCGGTCGCGATTTTGATCTCTTTGACCACGCCGGCCTGCGGCGAAGGCACTTCCATCGAGGCTTTATCGCCTTCCACGGTGATCAGCGACTGTTCGGCTTCAACCTTGTCGCCCACCTTGACCAGAATCTCGGTGACTTCAACTTCGTCTGACCCGATATCCGGTACGTTAATTTCGATAGCCATTACTCTCTTACCTCTTAAGCCAGACGCGGGTTAACTTTATCGGCATCGATGTTGAATTTCGCGATCGCATCCGCCACCACTTTCTTCTCGATTTCGCCGCGTTTAGCCAGTTCACCCAGGGCTGCAACCACTACGTATGACGCATCCACTTCGAAGTGGTGACGCAGGTTTTCGCGGCTGTCTGAACGGCCGAAACCATCAGTACCCAGCACGCGATAATCGCTGGCTGGCACGTAGCTGCGAACCTGCTCTGCGAACAGCTTCATGTAGTCGGTCGATGCCACCGCCGGCGCGTCGTTCATCACCTGAGCGATGTACGGTACGCGTGGAGTCTCCGTTGGGTGCAGCATATTCCAGCGCTCACAATCCTGACCGTCGCGTGCCAGCTCGGTGAACGAGGTCACGCTGTAGACGTCAGAACCGATGCCGTAATCCTTCGCCAGGATCTGTGCCGCTTCGCGCACGTGACGCAGGATAGAACCTGAGCCCAGCAGCTGCACTTTGCCTTTGCTGCCTTCTACCGTCTCCAGCTTGTAGATACCCTTACGGATACCCTCTTCCGCACCCTGCGGCATCGCAGGCATGTGGTAGTTTTCGTTCAGCGTGGTGATGTAGTAGTAAATATTTTCCTGCGCTTCGCCGTACATACGTACCAGACCGTCATGCATGATGACTGCCACTTCGTACGCGTAAGACGGATCGTAAGAGATACAGTTCGGGATAGTCAGCGACTGAATGTGGCTGTGACCATCTTCGTGCTGCAGACCTTCACCGTTCAGCGTGGTACGACCGGACGTGCCGCCCACCAGGAAGCCGCGCGCCTGCTGGTCGCCTGCCAGCCACATCAGATCGCCGATGCGCTGGAAACCAAACATCGAATAGTAGATGTAGAACGGAATCATCGGCAGGTTGTTGGTGCTGTAAGAGGTCGCCGCCGCCAGCCAGGAAGACCCTGCGCCCAGCTCGTTGATCCCTTCCTGCAGAATCTGGCCTTTCTCGTCTTCTTTATAGTAAGCAACCTGCTCACGGTCCTGCGGCGTATACTGCTGGCCGTTCGGGCTGTAAATACCAATCTGACGGAACAGACCTTCCATACCAAAGGTACGCGCTTCGTCCGCGAGGATCGGCACCAGACGATCTTTGATCGACTTGTTCTTCAGCATCACGTTGAGCGCACGCACGAAGGCGATGGTGGTAGAGATCTCTTTGCTCTGCTCTTCCAGCAGCGCACTGAACTCTTCCAGCGCCGGCATTTCCAGCTTTTCGCTGAACTCAGCCTGACGGGTTGGCAGATAGCCACCCAGCTTCTCGCGCTGGCCGTGCAGGTAGTTGTACTCTTCTGAGCCTTTTTCGAAGGTCACATACGGCAGTTGTTCGATCTTGTCGTCAGCCACTGGCACGTTGAAGCGATCGCGGATGTAGCGAACGCCATCCATGTTCATCTTCTTAACCTGGTGCGCGATGTTCTTACCTTCCGCGGTGTCACCCATACCATAGCCTTTGATGGTATGCGCCAGGATCAGCGTTGGCTGACCTTTGGTCTCCTGCGCTTTCTTCAGTGCCGCGTAGATTTTCTTCGGATCGTGACCACCACGGTTCAGGGCGAAGATCTCTTCGTCTGACCAGTCTTTCACCAGCGCTGCGGTCTCCGGGTATTTACCGAAGAAGTGCTCGCGCACGTACGCACCGTCGCGTGATTTGAAGGTCTGATAGTCGCCGTCAACGGTTTCGTTCATCAGCTGAATCAGCTTGCCGCTGGTATCTTTCTTCAGCAGCTCGTCCCAGCGTCCGCCCCAGATCACTTTGATCACGTTCCAGCCAGCACCGGCAAAGATGCCTTCCAGCTCGTTGATGATCTTACCGTTACCGGTGACCGGACCGTCGAGGCGCTGCAGGTTACAGTTGATGATGAACACCAGGTTATCCAGCTTCTCACGGGTAGCGATGGTGATCGCCCCTTTGGATTCTGGTTCGTCCATCTCGCCATCGCCAAGGAAGGCGTAAACGGTCTGCTTAGAGGTATCTTTCAGGCCGCGGTGTTCCAGATATTTCAGGAACTTCGCCTGATAGATGGCGTTCAGTGGGCCGAGACCCATCGACACGGTCGGGAACTGCCAGAAGTCCGGCATCAGTTTTGGATGCGGATAGGAAGAGAGACCGTTGCCGTGGACTTCCTGACGGAAGTTGTTCATCTGCTCTTCAGTCAGGCGTCCTTCAAGGAACGCACGCGAGTAGATGCCCGGAGAAATGTGGCCCTGGAAATAGACCAGATCGCCGCCATCCTGCTCGCTACGCGCGCGGAAGAAGTGGTTGAAGCACACTTCATAAATGGTGGCAGAAGACTGGAAAGACGACAGGTGACCACCCAGCTCCAGATCTTTCTTCGACGCACGCAGAACCGACATAATGGCGTTCCAGCGGATTGCGGAACGGATACGACGTTCAAGAGAGGTGTTCCCCGGATATTCCGGCTCATCTTCGACCGCAATGGAGTTGATGTAGTTGCTGACGGCGTTGCCGCCCGCTGCCACTTTCACACCGCCTTTGCGTGCAGCACTCAATACCTGATCAATCAGATACTGCGCGCGCTCAACACCTTCTTCACGGATGACCGATTCGATCGCCTGTAGCCAGTCACGAGTTTCGATCGGATCCACGTCATTCTGTAAACGTTCTGACATGGGGTGTATTCCTTATCTGTGTCTAATACGTTGAATTATCAGGAGCCTGTCTGCTTGTGCTTTGCTTCTGATTCACAGCACAAGAAGACAGGCCCGTCGTTTATGTCGCACGTTCATTGCCGTGCGTTATTCCTTACGTTGCTGTAAACGACGCAGGGAGCGTTCACGACGGCTCTGCTCCCGACTTCTGTCCAGCAAGATTTCCTCAATGAACGCCAGGTGACGATGGGATGCCTCGCGTGCTTGTTCTGGCTCACGAGCCACAATCGCCTCAAAGATACTGGCGCGGTGACCGCTCACTTTCGCCAGCATTTCGCGGCGAGCGTAGAGCAATTCGAAATTCTGACGGACGTTCTGTTCCAGCATAGGGCCCATCGAACGCAGCAAATGCAGCAGCACCACATTATGGGCGGCTTCTGTGACAGCGATCTGATACTTCATGACCGCATCGGCCTCAGCATCTAAATCGCCGCTGTCCTGCGCCTGCTGGATGTTGACGTGACAGTCGCGAATACGCTGCAGGTCTTCATCGGTGCCGCGCAGCGCAGCGTAGTAGGCCGCAACGCCTTCCAGCGCATGGCGGGTTTCCAGCAGGTCAAACTGGGATTCAGGATGTTCAGCAAGCAGGCCGACCAGCGGGTCGCTCAGGCTTTGCCAGAGATTCTGCTGTACGAAGGTGCCACCACCCTGACGGCGCAGCAGCAGGCCTTTAGCTTCCAGACTCTGGATCGCTTCGCGCAGCGATGGACGTGAGACATCAAACTGTTTGGCCAGTTCACGCTCGGGAAGCAGTTTTTCACCCGGCTGGAGCGTCCCTTCCATAATCAGGGATTCCAGCTGCTGCTCGATTGCATCGGAGAGCTTGGGTTGGCGAATTTTACTGTAGGCCATCATCCCTTCTTATGAGCCAAACGTCCGGAGTAAATTGGTAATACCAATTGAAAAATGGTGCCCGTAAAGTAACAAAGTATTCACCTTGTGTCTATATGGCCCCCCGCACACTTTCACCGCAGACACCGGTTACCGTGCGCTAACTTACCGGGATCTGGCAGAAAAGCGTCTCAGCGCGGCAAATGTTAACAGATTTCACTTTTACCAAACCTTACACTGCATTAGCGCGCACCAGGCTGCGTAGCCATAAGCGAATGCTATTCGTGTTTAAGCCTTATTCATGGCAGAAATAGCGCAAGGGAAGCGCAGAGGATGCTGCTGCTTTTTCAGCCATCTCTCAGCACAAAAAGCAAAAGCAGGTGCAAAGCGGCGCGCTTATCACTATTCTGGTCGCCAGGGTAGCTCAGGCTTGCACACAGCCCGCCGGATACCGTAAAGAAAAACGTACACAGATAGAACAGCCTTACAGTGCGCGCACTGCAGGTGCACAATAACAACATCATGAGGTTTGTATGGAACAACAGCATGGCGAAACGCTGCATCGCGGCCTGAAAAATCGCCATATTCAGCTGATTGCGCTGGGCGGTGCCGTCGGTACCGGTCTGTTTCTGGGCAGCGCATCAGTGATTAAATCGGCCGGTCCGGCCGTGATTCTCGGCTATGCCATCGCCGGTTTTATTGCCTTCCTGATCATGCGCCAGCTCGGTGAAATGGTGGTGGAAGAGCCGGTGGCCGGCAGCTTTAGCCACTTCGCCTATAAATACTGGGGCAACTTTGCCGGCTTTGCCTCCGGCTGGAACTACTGGGTGCTGTATGTGCTGGTGGCGATGGCTGAACTCACCGCCGTCGGCAAATATATTCAGTTCTGGTGGCCGGAATTCCCCACCTGGGCCACTGCGGCTATCTTCTTTGTGGTGATCAACGCCATCAACCTGACCAACGTTAAAGTGTTCGGTGAGATGGAGTTCTGGTTCGCGATTATCAAAGTGGTGGCGGTCATCGGCATGATCCTGTTTGGCGGCTGGCTGCTGTTTAGCGGCAACGGCGGCCCTCAGGCCAGCGTCAGCAACCTGTGGAACCAGGGCGGTTTCCTGCCGCACGGCGTCAGCGGGCTGGTGATGATGATGGCGATCATCATGTTCTCCTTCGGCGGCCTTGAACTGGTGGGTATCACCGCCGCAGAAGCCGACAATCCACAAGAGAGCATCCCTAAAGCCACCAACCAGGTGCTGTGGCGTATCCTGATTTTCTACATCGGCTCACTGGCGGTGCTGCTCTCGCTGCTGCCATGGACGCGCGTCACCGAAGAGACCAGCCCGTTTGTGCTGATCTTCCACGAACTGGGTGATGCGCTGGTGGCGAATGCGCTCAACGTGGTGATCCTGACCGCCGCGCTGTCGGTGTATAACAGCTGTGTTTACTGTAACAGCCGCATGCTGTTCGGCCTCGCGCAGCAGGGCAACGCGCCAAAAGCGCTGCTGAAAGTGGACCGTCGTGGTGTGCCGGTGGCGACCATTCTGGTCTCGGCGGTCGCCACTGCGCTGTGCGTGCTGATCAACTACCTGATGCCAGGTGAAGCCTTCGGCCTGCTGATGTCGCTGGTGGTCTCCGCGCTGGTCATCAACTGGGCGATGATCAGTCTCGCGCACCTGAAATTCCGTAAGAAGAAAGATCAGCAGGGCGTGACCACCCGTTTCAAAGCGGTGCTGTATCCGCTGGGTAACTGGATCTGCCTGCTGTTCCTGGCGGCCATTCTGGTGATCATGCTGATGACGCCGGGCATGGCGATTTCAGTGTGGCTGATTCCGGTGTGGCTGCTGGTGCTGGCCGTGGGTTATACCGTTAAAAATCGGGTACAGAAAGCCTGATGCTTCACCGGGCCCGGCACGCTGCTGCCGGGCCGATCCGCTTCACACTTTTCCCCGCCCGCGTATTTTGTCCATCATCCTGACCGATTGTTCCCCACCAGGTTACTGATTTAACGCTGATAATTTTTGCTCCACTTGTCGCAGGAGACGACTGATGAAAGGAGCAGCCCTCTCGTTCAGAGAAAAACTGGGATACGGCATGGGTGACGCCGGATGCAACATGATCGGCGGTGCCATCATGCTGTTCCTCAACTACTTCTACACCGACGTATTTGGCCTTGCTCCGGCGCTGGTCGGCACGCTGTTGCTGTCAGTACGGGTGCTGGATGCGGTGACCGACCCGATAATGGGCGCAATTGCCGACCGCACACAGAGCCGCTGGGGACGCTTTCGCCCATGGCTGCTGTGGATATCGCTGCCCTACGTGCTGTTCAGCGTGCTGATGTTTACCACCCCGGACTGGAGCTACGACAACAAGGTGATCTGGGCATTTGTCACCTATTTCCTGATGTCGCTGACCTACACCGCCATCAATATTCCTTACTGCTCGCTGGGCGGCGTCATCACTAACGATCCCGGTGAACGCGTCTCCTGCCAGTCATACCGCTTTGTCATGGTGGGCATCGCCACGCTGATCCTCTCGCTGTCGCTGCTGCCGATGGCCGAGTGGTTTGGCGGCGACAACAAAGCGCGCGGCTATCAGCTGGCAATGAGCGTGCTGGCGCTGATTGGCCTGGTGATGTTTCTGTTCTGTTTTGCCACGGTGCGCGAGCGTATTCGCCCGGCGGTACCGAGCAACGATGATCTGAAGAAAGATTTGCGCGATGTATGGAAGAACGATCAGTGGGTGCGCATTCTGCTGCTGACGTTCTGTAATGTCTGTCCCGGTTTTATTCGCATGGCCGCCACCATGTATTACGTCACCTGGGTGATGGGCCAGTCGACGCACTTTGCGACGCTGTTTATCAGCCTGGGCGTCATCGGCATGATGCTGGGCAGCACACTGGCGAAAGTCCTCACCGACCGCTGGTGCAAGCTCAAGGTGTTTTTCTGGACCAACATTGCGCTGGCGCTGTTCTCCAGCGGCTTTTACTGGATCGATCCACACGCCACCGTCACCGTGGTAATTGCTTATTTCCTGCTGAACATCCTGCACCAAATTCCGTCGCCGCTGCACTGGTCGCTGATGGCTGATGTCGATGACTACGGCGAATGGAAAACCGGTAAACGCATCACCGGGATCAGCTTCTCCGGCAACCTGTTTTTCCTCAAGGTCGGACTGGCGGTAGCGGGTGCCATGGTCGGGTTTTTATTGTCGATGTATGGCTATGACGCAGCGGCGAAGCAGCAGTCTGCCAGCGCGCTTAACGGCATTGTGCTGCTGTTTACCCTGATCCCCGGCGTCGGCTATCTGATCACCGCCGGCGTGGTGCGCCTGCTGAAAGTGGACCGCGCGCTGATGCGCACCATCCAGCAGGATCTCGCGCTGCGTCGCGCCAACTTCCATGACCTGTCCGCCCCTGTTCGCCGCGCAACCTCACAACCAGGAGAAATTAAATGAGCTGGCCTAACCCGTTTATTACGCAACGTGCCGATCCGTTTATATTGCGCCACAGCGATGGCTATTACTTTATCGCTTCGGTGCCCGAGTACGATCGGCTGGAGCTGCGCTATGCCAGCACGCTTAACGGCCTGATTACCGCCCCGGCCACAACCGTGTGGCATAAACCGGACAGTGGTCCCTGCAGCGCCCTGATCTGGGCACCGGAACTGCACCTGATTAATGGCCAGTGGGTGATTTACTTCGCCGCCGCGCCGTCCCGCGAAATCAAAGAGGGGCTGTTTCAGCACCGTATGTACGCGCTGGTATGTGATGATGCCGATCCGCTCAGCGGTCACTGGCAGCCGTGCCGCCGCGTGCAAACCCACCTCGATACCTTCGCCCTCGACGCCACCCACTTCGTGCATCAGGGTAAAAACTGGTATCTGTGGGCGCAAAAAGACCCGGCCATTCCCGGTAACTCCAATCTTTATCTGGCGGAATTACTGAATCCGTGGACACTGAAAACCCAGCCGCTGATGCTCAGCCGGCCGGAGTATGAGTGGGAGTGTGCCGGCTTTAGCGTCAATGAGGGACCGGCGGTGATTCGCCATGGCGAGCGGCTGTTTGTCACCTACTCAGCCAGCGCCACGGATGAAAATTACTGCCTCGGCATACTGAGTATTGACGCGCAGGCCGATCCGCTCGACATCAGCGCATGGCACAAATCGGCGCGGCCGGTATTTGCCACCAGCTGGGATAATCATCAGTACGGTCCGGGGCATAACAGTTTTACCGTGGATGAAGCAGGACGGGATGTGCTGGTGTATCACGCACGGAATTACACCGAAATTGAGGGCGATCCGCTGTGGGATCCCAACCGCCATACGCGGCTTAAATATTTTGTCTGGCGCGAAGACGGCACACCGGATTTCGGCGTGCCGCCTGCCGATCACACTAACGTGCCGTAGATGGTCAGCAGCGCCACTACCACGACCAGTACCAGCGAAACGCGTTTGGCCAGCGCCACGGCGACCCGTGGCGTTTCCACTTTATCCAGATGCGGATCGCGCGCCAGCGAGAACTGCGCCAGGCTGGTCAGCACCTGATACTGTGGACGATGCACATCGCTGAGCGCGGCAAACCATGCCGGCAGCGCACGCTCGCCGTGGCCCAGCAGCGCATAAGCCACACCGGCCAGCCGCACCGGAATCCAGTCCAGCACGTGCAGAATGCGATCGATGCCGGACTGTGCGCGTTCCAGCGGGGAACGGTGTTTTGCCAGCCAGCTCTGCCAGGCGCGCAGAAACGCATACCCCACCAGCAACACCGGCCCATATGGGCCACCGACCACAAACCAGAACAGCGGCGCAAGATAGAAGCGGAAATTAATCCAGATCAGCGCGTTTTGCAGCGCCTGCAGAAATTCGCGCTCGCTACAGTCAACCGGCACGCCGTGAATCAGCGTCAGCTCTGCCGCCATCGCCTGATGGGCCGCTTCATCATCGTGGCTCGCCGCTTTAAGATACTGGTGGTAATGCAGCCGCACCGAGCCGGCACCAATGCACAGCAAACCGACCACAATCCAGAACAGCAGCTGCGCCACGCCAAACAGAATACCCTTCAGGCTCCACACCACCAGCCAGACCAGCAGCATGGCGATCACGGTCATCAGCAGCGTACGCAGCAACGAGAAGCGCTGGCGACCGCGAAACAGCGGCTCAAGCCGATGATCCAGCTGCCAGTGTTCACCTAATTTAAAAAGGCGTTCCCAACCCAAAACTAACAACAAACTAAACAACGTCATACCTGCTCCTGCGGTGTCAGGGGTGCTCCTGCCCGATAGCCTGTTTATAGCGTATCCAGTCAAATGCCGGACCGGGATCGGTCTTGCGTTCCGGCGCAACATCGCTGTGACCGGTGATACGCTGCGGCGTCAGCGGATAATGCTGCATCAGCAGGCGGGTAACCTGCTGCAGCGTAGCGTACTGGGCATCGGTATAGGGCAGCGTGTCAGTGCCTTCCAGCTCAATGCCCATAGAAAAATCGTTGCAGTTTTCCCGTCCGGCAAACTGCGAAATGCCGGCGTGCCAGGCGCGCTGGTCAAAGGAAACATACTGTACCAGCTCACCGTCACGGCGAATCAGACAGTGCGCCGCCACGCGTAACTGGGCGATATCCGCAAAATAGGGATGCGCATCAGCCGGTAGCGTACCGGTGAACAGCCGGTCAATCCACGGACCGCCAAATTCGCCCGGCGGCAGACTGATGTTATGAATGATCAGCAGCGACGGCGCTTCGTTATCCGGCCGCGCATTGAAGTGCGGCGACGGCACCTTGCGTGCGCTCGTGATCCAGCCGTGTTCCAGTTTCATGCCTGTTATCCTGAACAAAATCTGGCTGAGAATACCATGATTCCACCTCACTGCTTGTGACTTAATGCGTTATGGCATCAGCAAGTTAAGGATACTAAACATTTCACCTGGCGTGTCTGGCAATAGCTGCAAAATCAGGCTAAGGTGAGCGCACGTAATCCGCAGGGTGGAGCCGCAAAATCATGGTGTCGCGTCGTTATAATCCCGAACATCGTCGTCAGGAACTGCTTAAACGTATTCAGCTGGATATCCCGGAAACCGTGGCGCGCGCGCTTCAGGAGGATTTAGGCGGTGACGTTGACGCGGACCGCGACATCACCGCCCAGCTGTTGCCGCAGGCGGCGCAGGCTGAAGCGCGCGTTATCACCCGCGAAGCCGGTGTTTTCTGTGGTAAACGCTGGGTGGAAGAGGTGTTTACCCAGCTGGGCAATAACGTTTCCATTACCTGGCACGTCGAAGACGGCCAACCGCTGGTGGCCGATCAGCTGCTGTTTGAATTACGGGGACCGGCGCGGTTGCTGCTGACGGCAGAACGCACCGCGTTAAACTTTGTGCAGACGCTCTCCGGCGTAGCGACAGCCGTGAACCGCTATGTGGCGCTCTTATCTGGCAGCAATACCCAGCTGCTGGATACGCGCAAAACCCTGCCAGGCCTGCGCACCGCGCTCAAGTATGCGGTGCTGTGCGGCGGCGGGCAGAATCATCGCCTGGGCCTGTCCGACGCTTTCCTGATTAAAGAAAACCACATCATTGCCAGCGGTTCGGTCAGTAAAGCGGTGGAGAAAGCCCTGTGGCTGCACCCGGATGTGCCGGTCGAGGTGGAAGTGGAAAGTCTCAGCGAACTGCAGCTGGCGCTGGCGTCCGGCGCCGACATCATCATGCTGGATAACTTCACGCTGGCGATGATGCAGCAGGCGGTTACGCTGACTGCGAAGCGCGCACTGCTGGAGGTGTCCGGCAACGTGACGGAGACGACGCTGCCGCAGATCGCCGCCACCGGAGTGGATTATGTCTCGGTGGGCGCGCTGACTAAGCACGTGCAGGCACTCGATCTGTCGATGCGTTTTCGCGAAGTCTGACGTCTGGCCATGCCGCCGGTGCTGGCGGCAGTTTGCGAGCCGGCTTCCATCATCATGTGGCTTCGCCTGTAACGCGCTACATTGTCTGCGCGCCCCTTTCCGGGATTGAAACGCGCCCCCTTCCGCTTTTGCCCGCCCTTTCTTACCGTTGCGGCTCCACAACAAGGAGCCTCATTATGGATAAACAACGCGGTTTTACCCTGATCGAGCTGATGATTGTTATCGGTATCGTCGCCATCCTCAGCGCCATTGGCCTGCCCGCTTACCAAAATTATCTGCAACGTGCCGCGCTGACCGACATGCTGCAAACCATGGTGCCCTATAAAACTGCCGTGGAGCTGTGCGCCATTGAGCGCGGCGGACCGGCGCAGTGTCAGGCCGGCGAGCGCGGTATTCCCGCCGCCAAAGGCTCACGCTATGTGGCGAACCTGAGCGTGGTCAATGGTGCCATTACGCTGACCGGCCAGGAGAGCCTGACGGGGTTAACCGTTGCAATGTTGCCGATATGGAATGCGGCGGAAGGCGCACTCAGCTGGCAACGCAGCTGCACCAGCGACAACACCAGCCTGCGCGACAGCTGTCTCGAGCAGTTCCGCTTTGCCGACAAGGAAGAAAACAATGGATAAGCCGGATAGCACCCTGCAGGCGCTGTGTGCCCGCTATCAGGCCGTGATACTGCACCACGACGCCACGCACTTGCGCGTGGCGGTCGCGGACGCGCCAGACCCGCTGTTGTTAGAGGCGCTGCAGTTTGCCAGCCAGTGCGCAGTCGAGGTCGAATGCTGGCCCGCCGCACGGCTGGAGCAGCTGCTGCACCAGCCAGAAAGCAGTGCGGCACCGCGCGAACAGGCCAGCGCCGAGTCCGCCATTCACGCGGTGGATCAGATTCTGCGCCAGGCCATACAGCGACGCGCCTCCGATGTGCACTTTGAACCGCAGCGTCACGGGCTGCGCGTACGGCTGCGGATTGACGGCGTGCTGCATCCGCTGCCGCAGTTACCGGATGCCCCACCCGCCGCCGTGCTGGCACGGTTGAAAATTCTCGGCGGTCTGGATATCGCGGAGCGTCGGCTGCCGCAGGATGGCCAGTTCAGTCTGGAGATGGATGACAAACCGGCGGCGTTCCGCCTGTCGACCCTGCCGGTCAGCCAGGGGGAAAAAGCGGTGGTGCGCCTGCTGCAAAGCGAAAACAGCGCCATTGCGCTCGATAAGCTGGGCATGCCAGTACCACAGCTGCGCCTGCTGAAAAACGCGCTGGCCAAACCGCAGGGGCTGATTCTGGTCACCGGCCCAACCGGCAGCGGCAAAACCTTTACGCTGTACAGCAGCCTGAGCGCCCTCAACGTGCCGGAGAAAAACGTCTGCAGCGTGGAGGACCCGCTGGAAATTCCGCTACAGGGGATTAACCAGACACAGGTACAGCCACGGAGCGGTCTCGATTTTAACCGCGTATTGCGCGCGCTGCTGCGGCAGGATCCGGACGTCATTATGATCGGCGAAATCCGTGATGCTGAAACCGCCAGCATCGCCGTAAAAGCGGCGCAGACCGGACACCTGGTGCTCTCAACCTTGCACACCAACTCGACGGCCGAAACCCTGACCCGCTTACGGCAGATGGACATTCCCGGCTATCTGCTTGGCCCGGCGTTACAGCTGGTGGTGGCGCAGCGGCTGGTGCGCCGTTTGTGCGTGCACTGCCGTCAGCCGGGCCAGGCGATTGCCCATCTGCCGGGCGACATGTGGCCCGGCACGCTGCAAACCTGGCGTGCGCCCGGCTGCGATCACTGCTTCTCCGGTTACTACGGCCGCCTGGCGCTGTTTGAAATCCTGCCGATGAGCAGCAGATTGCAGAACGCCATCTCGGCTGATATGCCGCTGGAGCACCTGCTGACGCTGGCCGCGGAGCAGGGAATGAAAACGCTGCTGACCGCCGGGCTGGAGGCGGTGAGCCGCGGTGACACCTCATTCGAGGAGATGCAGCGCGTGGTGGGCCTTGGCAATGGCTAATCGCTACCAGTTTCACTGGCAGGCACTGGACAGTATGGGCCTGCTGCAGGAGGGAGAGTCGCTGCAGCCCACGCAGGATGCCCTGCTCGGCCAGCTGGGCGATCGCGGCCTGCTGGTGGTGAGCTGGCAGCGCGGGAAATGCTGGCGCGCGCGTGACTGGAAGTGGCAGCAGAAAATTGACCTGATGCGCCAGCTGGCGACGTTGCTGAAAGCCGGGCTGCCGCTGGCGGAGAGTCTGACATTGCTGGCCAGCGGCCATCCTCATGCAGGCTGGCGCGTGCTGCTGAGCCTTCTGCAACAGCGGGTCATGGCCGGAGAGCCGTTTTCTCAGGCGCTGCGCGCCTGGCCGGATATTTTCCCGCCGCTGTTTCCGGCACTGATGCAGGTAGGTGAGCTGACCGGGCAACTGGACGAGTGCTGCCGTCAGCTGGCACTACAGCAGAGCAGGCAACAGTTTCTGCGCCAGAAAGTGGTGAAAGCGTTGCGCTATCCGCTGTTTATCCTGCTGGTGGCGCTGGCGGTCAGCGCCGGGATGCTGCTGTTTGTACTGCCGGAATTTGTTGCGGTGTACGCCAGCTTTGACGCACCGCTGCCGGCCTTTACCGCCGGCGTGATGGCGCTGTCGGCACTGTTGCAGCAGGCGGCGCTGCCGCTGCTGTTGTGCGGTGTGGCGTCCGGGTGGCTGGCGCGTCTGACCTACCGACGATCCGTTGCGTGGCAAAAGCGCTGCCAGCAGTGGCTGCTGCGGCTTCCGCTGCTGGCCCCGTTGTGGCGCGGCGGTCAGCTCAGCCAGATATATGCGATTCTGCAACTGACGCAGCAGGCCGGACTGACGCTGCTGCAAAGCCTGCAGGCGGTGGAAGTGACGCTGGCCGCGCGACTATGGCGCGATGCCATCGTGGCGTTACAGCAGCACATTGCCGCTGGCGCACCGCTGCATCAGGCGCTACAGGGACATCCGCTGTTTACACCGCTGTGCGCTCAGTTGATCCGCGTTGGTGAAGAGGCCGGTGCGCTGGATGTGATGCTGGCGCGACTGGCGGAGTGGCACGAAGCGCAAACGCTGACGCGCGCAGACAGCCTCGCCGCTTCGCTGGAGCCATTAATGATGGTGGTGATTGGCGGCATTGTCGGCACGCTGGTGATTGCCATGTATCTGCCGGTATTTGGTCTGGGAGACGCCATACGTTAAACGGGCGCACGCGGCGCCCGTTGCGGCACATCAGCGGTTAAAGACGCGGTTTTCCTGTTCTGCCACACGAATAAAGGTGGTGCGTTTGGTCAGCTCTTTCAGGCGCTCTGCGCCGACGTAAGTACAGGCCGAACGCAGCCCGCCGAGGATATCTTTCACCGTCTCCGCGACCGGTCCACGCAGCGGCAGACGAACGGTTTTACCTTCTGCGGCGCGGTAGCCCGCCACACCGCCCACATGACGTTTCATCGCGGATTCGGAGCTCATGCCGTAGAACAGCATAAACTGCTCGCCCTGCTCTTCAACAAGAGTGCCTTCGCACTCATCGTGTGCCGCCAGCATGCCGCCGAGCATCACGAAGTCAGCGCCGCCGCCGAACGCCTTGGCGATATCGCCCGGCACGGCGCAACCGCCGTCACTGACAATCTGCCCGCCGAGGCCGTGCGCCGCATCAGCACACTCAATCACCGCAGAGAGTTGCGGGTAGCCAACGCCGGTTTTGACGCGTGTGGTGCAGACCGAACCCGGACCGATTCCCACCTTCACAATGTCGGCACCGGACAGAATCAGCTCCTCGACCATTTCACCGGTCACCACATTCCCGGCACAAATGGTTTTCCCCGGGAAGCTTTCCCGCGCGCGCTGCAGGAAGGCAACAAAGTGCTCGGAGTAGCCGTTTGCCACATCAATACAGATAAAATTGAGCTGGGGTGACAGTGCGAGGATCGCGCTTAACTTTGTGAAATCTGCTTCTGAGGTCCCGGTGGAGACCATCACGTGGCTGAGCACCGTGGCCGGTACGCGCTGGATAAAGGTCTGCCACGCTTCAACACTGTAGTGCTTGTGAACGGCGGTCAGCACGTTGAAGCCAGCCAGCGCTTCGGCCATGGTAAAGGTGCCGACGGTATCCATGTTGGCGGCAATCACCGGAACGCCGGACCAGGCGAGGCCTGAATGTTTGAAGGTGAACGTGCGTTCCAGCTCAACCTCAGAACGGCTTTTCAGGGTGGAGCGTTTCGGGCGGATCAATACATCTTTAAAGCCCAGTTTTACATCTTCTTCGATACGCATAGCAGAGTGTCCTGGTTAGTGACGACGAACCGCAGTTCGGGTAGCGCTCACGGCTCCAGTGTCGTTATCATACGCGCCATTCGTTCCGCGACAAGACTGCGAATTTCACTTTATTTAAGCTACAATCCGTTAAATTTAGCTGAGAAAACCGATTGTGATCGGGCTCTCATCACGCTGCGGCAGATGAGAAAATGTTGAGAGAACGCTATGCCTTTTACCGTTGCACTGACCGGCGGCATTGGTAGTGGTAAAAGCACCATTGCTAACGCTTTTGCCGCGCTGAACGTCGACATCATTGATGCCGATGTGATTGCCCGCGAGGTGGTTGAACCGGGCACACCTGCGCTCAATGCGATTGTGAAACGCCACGGAGAATCGATTCTGACCGCAGAAGGCACGCTTTATCGCGCGCGGCTGCGGGAAATTATTTTCCAGCAGCCGCAAGAGAAAAACTGGCTCAATCAACTGCTGCACCCGCTGATTAACGCCCGTACCCAGCAGCTGAAGGCGCAGGCGGCTTCGCCTTACGTCATGTGGGTAGTGCCGCTGCTGGTAGAAAATGGTCTGCAGCATCAGGCTGATCGGGTATTAGTCGTGGATGTCGATGAGGCCACGCAGCTGCAGCGCACCCGCCAGCGTGATGGTATCTCTCTCAGCCAGGCGCAACGGATTCTTGCCGCGCAGGCCAGCCGTCAGCAGCGTTTAGCCTGCGCGGATGACATCATTGATAACAGTGGCACGCCGGAACAGGCTTTGCCGCGCGTTGCTGAACTTCACCAGCGCTATTTGCGCCTGGCAGCAACCGGACGGGATTAATATCATGAGCACAGTGGTTCTGTTTGAACACCCATTGAATGAGAAAATGCGCACCTGGCTGCGCGTGGAGTTTTTGATCAACCAGCTGCACGAAACGCTGCCGGTCAACAGCTCGGTTGCGGCATTGGGTGTGTTTCGTATTATTGGCGACCTGCTGGATATCTTCGAACGCGGCGATATGCGCACCGAGCTGTTAAAAGAGCTGGAGCGTCAGCAGCAAAAACTGCGTGCCTGGCTGGATGTGCCGGGTGTCGATGAACACACCGTCAGCCAGCTGCGCGAACAGCTGAAGCAGCAATCCAGCGAGCTGATGGCCGCGCCGCGCATGGGCCAGCAGCTGCGCGAAGACCGGCTGATTGCCTCAGTGCGTCAGCGCCTGAGCATTCCCGGCGGCTGCTGCAGTTTTGATCTGCCGGGTTTACACATCTGGCTGCACCAGCCACAGGCGCTGCGCGATACTGTGGTGAATAGCTGGCTGGCCTCGCTCGATCCGCTGCGCAACAGCCTGACGATGATCCTCAACCTGATTCGTCAGTCGGGCGTGTTTCGCCATCAGACCAGCCTCAACGGCTTTTATCAGGATAACGCCGAAGGGTCCGACCTGCTGCGCCTGCAGCTGACGCTGGAAGATGCGCTCTATCCGCAGGTCTCTGGTCATAAAAGCCGCTATGCCATCCGCTTTTTACCGCTCGATAGCGAACGCGGCGAAGTACCGGCGCGACTGAATTTTGAATTAGCCTGTTGTTAGAGGATGTTATGCAGGAAGAGATGATTACCGTACCTTGCCCCAACTGCGGTAAAGCCGTGATGTGGGATGAACTCAGCCCGTGGCGCCCGTTTTGCAGCAAACGCTGTCAGTTGATCGACCTGGGCGAGTGGGCCGCTGAGGAGAAACGCATTCCCAGCAGCGGAGACATGACGGAGAGTGACGACTGGAGTGAAGAGCAGTCGTGATCGGCAGGGGCACGCGGCCCCTGAGTTTAAATCTCGCCCGCCACTAAGCGGGCAATCAGGGCGTGGTTGGCAGGTGGAAATTCATCGGCCACTAAATCACGCTGCTCGACCCAACGCTGCGGCTGACCTTCGCGTCCCCACGGCTCACCCTGCCAGCCCTCCACCAGGAAAAAATGCAGCGTAACACGCAGGTCATCGTAACTGTGGTCGGCCTGACCAATCGCTTTCGCCGCCGTCACTTCAATACCGGTTTCTTCCATCAGCTCACGTTTTAACGCCTGTTCTGCGCTTTCGTGCTGTTCAATTTTTCCGCCCGGGAACTCCCATTTGTTGGCCATGTGGGAGCTTGCTGCGCGCTGGGCAAGAAAGATCTGACGACTGGCATTGCGAATGATGCCCACCGCCACCTGCAGGTGTTTCATAAGCTGGATTCCGCTTGTAGTGAGTGAGCGCTGATTTTAAAGCAGACGCCGGACGATGTTAACTGCTGTCGGCTTCACCGCGATCCTGTCGCACAGATTCCAGTTATTAAGACAGGTCGTAATGATCGCACGGCGCCATGTTGGGAATACTCGCAGCCACTTTACTCTAGCCAGGCCGACTACACATGGAACGCAAACTAACAACGTTTCTGGCGCAAGACGCACAGAAACAGATGAATACCTTACGCCATTTGGTTTTTCACGACATCCTGACGCTCGACAGCGCGCAAAACACCTTAACCTGGTGGCCAGAACAGAAGACCATCCCGCTTAATGAAGCGCAGAAGCGCTTCTTCTCCTGCCTGCTGCTGCGCATCACGTCCAAACGGCAGATCATTGCCACGGTATGGAATGAGAGCTATCCGGGGATCAGCGATAACAACTATCACCAGCTGCTGTTTCAGAGCCGGGCGTTGCTGAAACGCTATGGTTTGCCGGATGGGCTGCTGGTTACGCTGCCCTACCATGGCGTGCGGCTGAATGAGGAGAAGCTGATGGCGATTACCCGCTAATCAGCCAAAGAAAAAGGAGCCCGCGGGCTCCTTTTTGTTATCAGGCCAGACGACCGTGACACTGTTTGTATTTTTTACCTGAGCCGCATGGGCACGGATCGTTACGTCCCACTTTTCGCTCACCGCCCTGTGCCGCCAGTGCAGCGGCCGCTGCGGTGTCGTCATCGACGTGACTGAGCTGCTGCTGCTGTGCCAGGCGCTCTGCTTCTTCACGACGCTGCTGCTCCATCGCTTCCACTTCTTCCGGCATCCGCACCTGCACTTTGCTCAGGGTGCTGATCACTTCGTACTTCAGCGACTCCAGCATCGCGGCAAACATGGCGAAAGATTCACGTTTGTACTCCTGCTTCGGATCCTTCTGCGCATAGCCACGCAGATGGATACCCTGACGCAGATAGTCCATCGCCGCCAGATGCTCTTTCCACAGCGAGTCGAGCGTTTGCAGCATCACGCCTTTTTCGAAGTTGCGCATCATTTCTGCGCCGACCACTTCTTCTTTCGCCGCATAGTTTTCGCTGGCGCGGCTCATGATGCGCTCACGCAGCGTCTCTTCATGCAGATCCGGCTCTTTATCCAGCCACTCAGCAATCGGCAGATCCAGATCGAAATCATTGCGCAGACGCTCTTCCAGCCCCGGAACATCCCACATCTCTTCCAGCGACTGCGGCGGAATGTAAGTGTCGATAGTGGCTTTGAACACATCTTCGCGGATGCTGTTGATGGTGTCCGAAACGTCAGAGACATCCAGCAGTTCGTTACGCTGGCTGTAAATGGCGCGGCGCTGATCGTTAGCGACGTCATCGTATTCCAGCAGCTGTTTACGGATATCGAAGTTGCGGCTTTCCACTTTGCGCTGCGCATTAGCAATTGCTTTGGTTACCCACGGATGCTCAATCGCTTCACCCGGCTTCATACCCAGCTTACGCATCATGTTGGACACACGATCGGAGGCAAAAATACGCATCAGCGCATCTTCCATCGACAGATAGAAGCGCGAAGAACCGGCGTCACCCTGACGGCCCGCACGGCCGCGCAGCTGGTTATCGATACGGCGTGATTCGTGGCGTTCGGTACCGATAATGTGCAGACCGCCTGCCGCCAGCACCGCATCATGGCGCAGTTTCCACGCCGCCTTGATGACTTCAATCTGCTCTTCCGTCGGGTTTTCCAGCGCGGCCACTTCCGCCTGCCAGCTACCGCCGAGCATGATGTCCGTACCACGACCGGCCATGTTGGTCGCGATGGTTACCGCGGCTGGCTGACCTGCCTGCGCCACGATATCCGCTTCGCTGGCGTGGAATTTGGCGTTCAGTACGCTGTGCTTGATACCCGCGCGCGTCAGCTCCTGGGATACCACTTCCGATTTTTCAATCGAGATGGTGCCCACCAGTACCGGCTGCCCGTTAGCCGTACAGGTACGAATATCTTCAATAATGGCGTCAATCTTCTCTTTCTCGGTCATGTAGACCAGATCGGCCATATCTTTACGCACCATCGGACGGTTGGTCGGCACCACGATGGTATCGAGCTTGTAGATGGAGCTGAATTCAAACGCTTCAGTATCAGCGGTACCGGTCATACCGGCCAGTTTCTCGTAGATACGGAAGTAGTTCTGGAAGGTGATGGAAGCCAGCGTCTGGTTTTCATTCTGGATCTCCACACCCTCTTTGGCTTCGACCGCCTGGTGCAGGCCATCAGACCAGCGACGTCCCTGCATGGTACGGCCGGTGTGTTCATCAACAATGATCACCTCGCCGTCCTTCACGATGTAGTCAACGTCGCGGGTGAACAGTGCATGGGCGCGCAGCGCTGCCGTCACGTGGTGCATCAGCATGATGTTGGTCGGCGAGTAGAGTGATTCGCCCTCATCCATGATGCCCTGGCTGACCAGCAGCTCTTCCACTTTCACCAGACCGCGTTCGGTCATGTGCGCCTGACGGGCTTTTTCATCTACCCAGAAGTCACCTTCGCCCTGGAAGTTATCCGAGTCTTCTTTTTCCTGGCGCACCAGGTGTGGAATGATTTTGTTGACCTTGATGTAGAGATCGGAGCTGTCTTCGGCCGGACCCGAGATAATCAGCGGGGTACGCGCTTCATCGATCAGGATCGAGTCCACCTCATCCACCAGCGCATAGTGCAGTTTACGCTGTACGCGCTCTTCCGGACTGAAGGCCATGTTATCGCGCAGATAATCGAAGCCGTATTCGTTGTTGGTGCCGTAGGTGATATCGGCTGCATAGGCAGCGCGCTTGGCCACTGCCGGCATGCCCGGCAGGTTGATACCGACTGTCAGACCAAGGAACTCAAACAGCGGACGGTTGTTTTCGGCGTCACGCTGCGCCAGATAGTCGTTGACGGTCACAACGTGCACGCCCTTGCCGCTCAGCGCGTTCAGGTAAGCCGGCAGCGTCGCAGTCAGGGTTTTACCCTCACCGGTACGCATCTCCGCGATGCAGCGTTCGTTGAGCACCATGCCGCCGATCAGCTGCACGTCAAAGTGGCGCATGCCAAACACGCGCTTACTGGCTTCACGCACGGTGGCGAAAGCTTCAGGAATCAGGCTCTCCAGCGTTTCACCTTTTTTCAGGCGCTCGCGGAATTGATCGGTTTTCGCTTTCAGTTCGTCGTCAGACAGTTTGACGAACTCCGGCTCCATCTTGTTGATGACATCGACCACTTTACGCATGCGGCGCAGAGTACGATCATTGCTGCTACCAAAAACTTTCGTTAACAATTTGATTAACATAATAAATTTATCTCAATTCAGCCGTGACAATACGGGCTGCAAAGGCAAAAAACAGAAAAAGGAAAATAACGTTAGCGTTAAACAATGAAAGGTCCGGCGCGGATGCCATGAATAGCAGCCTGCCAGTCAGCAGAAGAGTGAACGTTGGGCGAAACATGATGCGCTCGCGACGGCGGTGCCATCGTGGCTAAAGGTTGCGCGGGTGAAGTCAGCAGCGCCTGCAGCGAGTCAATCAGCGCCAGCTTTTGCGCCGCCAGCGGCAACGCATGTTCCGCTTCCGCTGTCGCGGGCGGCGTCATGCTAAATGAGAGATGGCGAATAACGGTGCGGATGGCGTGCTGATGCCAGTAATCAACGTTGAAACTGGGGCGACGCGCGCTTTCCTGCAGGCGAATCAGGTGATCAAACCGCACCACCTTGCCGGTAAACAGGCTGCTGACCGGCGAGTCGCTGCTGGTGAGCTCTGCGCTTTGTGCACAGGCAGGCAGGCCGAGACTGGCCGCCACCATTCCCAACAGGAGATGAGGCCAGAAATAGCGTCTGCCGAGTTGTCGCCAGCGTGAGAAAATCCCGATCACCTTTCGTCCATCATGCCAGTCATTAAGCGCTAAGCCAGAGTTGCGTTACGTACCCTGCTTACATGAGCGCCAGATAATAGCACTTATGTGGGGCTTCGACATCAGGGATTAAAGGGCTTACGGCGGATTTCACGTTTTTTTGCGCAGGGTTTGATCACTGACAACAGGGTTTTGCGAGCGGGATTACAGCGCCAGCGGCGGGCAATAAAAAACGGCGGGTTCCACTGACCGGAGAGGGTGTCAGGGAAGCCCGCCGTTTGATGGCTGACTTATTACGCCAGCACTAAATTTGGCGCTTTGAAGGCCAGTGGCAGTTCAGCTTCGTCTTCGAAGGTCGCCCATTCCCAGGCTTCCTGCTTCGCCAGTACCGCCTGCAACAGTTTGTTGTTCAGCGCATGGCCGGACTTGAACGCAGAGAATGCGCCAATCACGTTATGACCACACATGAACAGGTCGCCGATGGCGTCCAGCATTTTGTGACGCACAAACTCATCTTCAAAGCGCAGGCCATCTTCATTCAATACGCGGAAGTCATCGAGGCCAATCGCACAATCTAAACTACCGCCCAGGCACAGGCCTTTAGACTGCAGATATTCGATTTCACGCATAAAGCCGAAGGTGCGCGCACGGCTAATCTGACGCACAAAGGATTCAGCCGAGAAATTGAGCTGGTAACGCTGCGAGCTTGAGTCGATCGCCGGATGTTTGAAGTCGATGGTGAAGTCGAGTGAAAAACCGTTGTACGGTTTGATCTCGGCCCACTTATCGCCATCTTCTACCCGTACCGTTTGCTTCACGCGCACGAATTTCTTCGCACTGTTCAGCTCTTCGACACCGGCATCCATCAGCAAATAAACAAAAGGCGCGGCACTGCCATCCATGATCGGAATTTCTGGCGCATCGACTTCAACAATAATGTTGTCGATACCCAGACCTGCCAATGCAGCATTCAGGTGTTCAACCGTCGAAATACGCACGCCTTCATCATTCACCAGGCAGGTACTCAGCATGGTGTCGCGCACGTATTTTGCATCAGCCGGGAAATCAACCGGTGGATTCAAGTCAGTGCGACGATAGATGACCCCGGTATTAGCCGACGCAGGGCGTAAAGTCAGCGTGACTTTTTTGCCGGTATGCAAACCGACGCCAGTCGCCTGAACAATACGTTTTAATGTCCTTTGTTTGATCATCGCATTATCTCGCAATATTACCCATCCGACCGCCAGTATAAATTACCGGCGGGCGAACACTTTAGCACAAAGAGCGGAGAATCCCAATTCTCAGGATATTCTTAGTCTGCCTGTTTACGCAGGAAGGCTGGAATATCAAGATAGTCAGGCTCTTTGCTGGATGACGCTGGCTGGTCATTCACCACTTTCGCGGCCGGTTTCTGCTCCTGCGGCAGCGGCGCCATGCCGTGCTGCTGGTAGCGATGATCCATGACCGGCTGAGTCGCAGGCTTGTTAGTCACCAGGGTGATTTCCGGACGTTTGTCCATGCCGATACCGGTCGCCACCACGGTGACGCGCAGCTCGTCGTTCATCTCTGGATCCAGCGAGGTACCGATAACCACGGTCGCGTTGTCCGAGGCGAAGGCGCGGATGGTGTTACCCACGGTTTCGAACTCATCCAGACGCAGGTCGAAGCCCGCCGTGATGTTGACCAGCACGCCACGCGCACCCGACAGATCGATATCTTCCAGCAGCGGGCTGGAGATCGCCATTTCGGCCGCTTCTTCAGCACGGTCTTCACCACAGGCAACGCCAGAACCCATCATCGCGTAACCCATTTCTGACATCACGGTACGCACGTCGGCGAAGTCGACGTTCATCAGACCCGGACGGGTAATCAGTTCTGCGATACCCTGCACCGCACCTTTCAGCACGTCGTTAGCCGCACCGAAGGCATCCAGCAGAGAGATACCACGGCCCAGCACTTTCAGCAGCTTGTCGTTAGGAATGGTGATCAGTGAATCAACATGCTTGGACAGCTCAGCGATACCCTGCTCAGCAAACGCCATGCGTTTTTTCCCTTCGAAGTTGAAGGGCTTCGTCACCACCGCAACCGTCAGGATACCTAAATCTTTGGCTACTTCTGCCACCACAGGAGCTGCACCGGTACCGGTACCGCCACCCATGCCCGCGGCGATAAACACCATGTCTGCCCCTTCCAGCGCAGAACGCAGTGCTTCGCGATCCTCTTCCGCCGAGGTACGACCGACTTCCGGGTTAGCACCCGCACCGAGACCTTTGGTGATATTGGTCCCGATCTGAATCGTCTGGCCGACCGCCGTTTTACGCAACGCCTGTGCGTCGGTATTCACAGCGAAGAATTCCACACCTTCGATACGCTCGCGTACCATGTGCTCTACGGCGTTGCCACCGCCACCGCCGACGCCGATGACTTTAATCACCGCGTCATTGGTTAATTCCATAGGTTCAAACATGATTTCTCTCCGTTATGTGCCTGTCGCCTGGAGATCATAAACATTGCCTGATGATCTCCTTTTTCAAAAAATTAAAACTCTTTCTTCAGCCAGCTGTTGATGCGTTTAAACCAATTGCCCACTGAAGCACGTTTTTCCGTTTCTGCATCACCGTTCATGTGTGACTCTTTGCCGTAATGCAGCAGGCCAACCGCCGTCGAGTAGTACGGCTCCTGCGCATAATCCGTCAGGCCGGTGATGTTAAGCGGCTGACCGATGCGCACCTGGGTGTGGAACACCCGCTGTGCACAGGCCGCCAGACCTTCAATCTGCGCCGCACCGCCGGTCAGCACAATACCGGCTGCCAGGTGATGCTTTACGCCCTGCTGGCGCAGTTGCTCCTGCAGTTGCAGAATCTCGTCGTTCACCAGATTCAGCAGTTCGGTGTAACGCGGCTCAATCACTTCTGCCAGCGTCTGGCGCTGCAGGCTGCGCGGTGGACGTCCACCCACGCTCGGCACCTCGACGTTTTCGTCTTTGCCGACAATCGAACCCAGCGCACAACCATGACGCACTTTAATCGCTTCGGCATCGGTTGGCGGTGTGCCAAAGGCATAGGCGATGTCGCTGGTCACCACGTTCCCGGCATAGGGAATCACTTTGGTATGACGCAGCGCGCCGCCGGTGTACACCGCGATATCCATTGTACCGCCACCGATGTCAACAACACAGACTCCCAGCTCACGTTCATCTTCGGTCAGCACCGAAAAACTGGATGCCAGTCCGGCAAAAATCAGTTGGTCAACTTTCAGGCCACAACGTTCAACGGCTTTCACGATATTTTTTGCCATATCGTTGTGGCAGGTGATGAGATGCACCTTGGCCTGCATACGCACGCCGGAAAGGCCAACCGGATTTTTGATGCCTTCCTGATAATCGATGGCGTATTCCTGTGGAATCACATGCAGAATACGATGTTCGTCGCGCACGCGAACGGATTTCGCCGTATGCACCACGTTTTCCACATCATCCTGAGTGACTTCCTCTTCGGAAATCGGAACCATCCCGATTTCGTTCTGACAACTAATATGTTTGCCCGATAAAGCAAGGTATACCGACGAAATCTGGCAGTCTGCCATCAATTCCGCCTGGTCGATGGCGCGCTGAACGCACTTCACCACCGACTCCAGATCGTTCACGCCGCCTTTGTCCATACCGCGGGACGGGCAGCTGCCGACGCCAATAATGTTGACCATACCATCGGGCAGAATTTCCCCAACCAGGGCGGCGACCTTCGCAGTGCCGATTTCAAGTCCTACTACCAGTTTTCTGTCCGTTGCCTTGATCATTGTGGTTTAGCCTGTGCCTGGTTTTGTTGCTGATTACTGTCCTGTGGCTCAATCGGTGCCGGTGCCCAGCCTACTGCGGCGCCGGAGTCATAGCGTAGATCAACATAGCTGATGCGCTGGTTCTGACTCTGGCCCTGCTGCTGTAACTCCGGATAGAGCTCAATAAAACGGTTCAGACGCTTCATGGTATCGCTGCGCCCCAGTTCGATGCGCACATCGTCACTGGTCACCAGCTGCCACGAGCGCCGCGCCGTCATCGACGCGACCTTCAGGGTAAACTTACTGGCCCGCAGCACATCACTCATGGTGTGATAGCCGGCCAATACCTCTTTCTCACTGCCTTCCGGACCATACAGCATCGGCAACGTCTCTTTGCCGATGTGGCTGGCCGGGACGCTGAAGGAGACGCCATCGGCGTCCACCATGTGCGAGTCATTCCAGCGTGCCACCGGGACGTACTCCACCAGGTTTATCTTCAGCTCATCAGGCCACTGCTTGCGCACGCTAACCTGTTTAATCCACGGTAAACGCTCGATCTGCTGCTGGATAATGTCCACGTTCTGCGACATGAACGTTCCCGGCGCGCCGAGCGATAAAATCGCCTGACGAATATCATCGTGCGTGGTGTAGTGGGTTTCGCCCGTCACCACCAGCTTCGACAGCGGCAGACGCGACGCATCATTCATCCACTTCAGCACCACGAGGCCGCCAGCCACCATGATGCCCATCACCAGCAGCAGGAACACGATGCCAAACAGCCGTGCTCCGTTGCTCCGTCCGGAGCGCGCACGCTCCTGAGGTTCGCGATTTCTAACGCGCAGTGCCGCCTGAGACATATCAGTCAGCCAGCTCCAGAATGCGCGCCACCAGTTGCGGGAAGCTGTATCCCGCCTGCTTTGCCGCCATCGGCACCAGGCTGTGGCTGGTCATGCCAGGCGAGGTGTTCACTTCCAGCAGCTGGAAGTTGCCGTCGCCGTCGACCATCACATCAACCCGTCCCCAGCCGCTGCAGCCTAACGCGCGCCACGCGGCCAGCACTAATGTCTGCAGTTCCGCCTCTTTCTCCGCACTCAGGCCGCTCGGGCAGAAGTATTGAGTATCGTCAGAAATGTATTTTGCTTCATAGTCATAGAACTCGCTGGCGGTCTGAATTCTGATTGACGGCAGAATTTCGTCGCCGACGATGCCCACGGTGTATTCGGCACCGCTGAGAAAAGCTTCCACCAGCACGTCATCATCATGGCGAAACGCCTCCTGCAGCGCGGCTGGCAGCGCTTCCGCCTGGTTCACGCGGCTGATGCCAACGCTGGAACCTTCACAGCTTGGCTTCACAAACAGCGGCAGTCCGAGCGCGTCAATCGACGCCTGCGCTGCAGCATCCAGCCCCTGCTCATACTGCTGGCGCGTCAGCCAGACAAATTTGCCCGCCGGCAATCCCCTGCCCTGCCACAGCAGTTTGCTGCGCAGTTTATCCATGGTGATGGCCGACGCCATGACGCCGCTGCCGGTGTAGGGCAGTTGCAGAAACTCCAGCAGCGCCTGCAGCGTGCCATCTTCGCCACCGCGACCGTGCAGCGCGATAAACGCTTTGGCAAAGCCCTGCTGCCGGAGGTCCAGCACTGAGACGTCACGGGTGTCGACACCGTGCGCATCAATGCCCATCTCGCGCAGTCCCGCCAGCACCGCGCTGCCGGACATCAGTGACACCTCGCGCTCGGCGGAGGTACCGCCCATCAATACCGCGACTTTCTCAGCCATGGCGCGCCTCCGTGTTCAGAGCCGGCTGCAGCTGAATCTCAGCCAGCTTGCGGGCAATTTTGCCGATGTTGCCGGCGCCCTGCACAATCACCAGGTCGTCGCCAGACAGCAGCGGTGCCAGCGCATCCGGCAGCGCTTCGTGCTCGGAGACCAGAATCGGATCGACCTTGCCGCGATTGCGGATGGCACGGCACAGTGAACGGCTGTCCGCGCCCGGAATAGCGGCTTCGCCCGCCGGGTAGACATCCAGCATCAGTAACACATCCACCTGCGACAGCACATTGGCGAAATCATCGAACAGGTCGCGGGTGCGCGTATAGCGATGCGGCTGAAACACCATCACCAGCTTTTTCTCTGGCCAGCCGGCGCGCGCCGCTTTGATGGTGACATCCACTTCGGTCGGATGATGGCCATAATCGTCGACCAGCATCGCGCTGCCTGGCTTACCGTTAACGGCTGCGGTGTCAAACTCGCCCAGCACGTCGAAACGTCGACCGGTGCCCTGGAAACTCTCCAGCGCCGCCAGAATAGCGTTGTCGTCAATGCCCTCTTCGCTGGCAACCGCCACGGCTGCCGCGGCGTTCAGCGCGTTATGGCGACCCGGCGCATTCAGCGTCACGTGCAGCACCGGCTTGTCCTGACGAATCAGGGTGAAGTGGCCCTGCGCGCCGCGCTGTTCGTAGTTTTCGACCCGCACATCCGCATCGTCGCTGAAACCATAGGTGGTGACCTGACGGCCCACGCGCGGAATCAGATCGCGAATCACCACATCGTCCACGCACATCACCGCGCGCCCGTAGAACGGCAGGTTGTGCAGGAAGTTAATAAACGTCTGCTTCAGGTTCTCAAAATCGCCCTGATAGGTATCCATGTGATCCGCTTCGATGTTAGTGACAATCGCCACCATCGGTTGTAGATGCAGGAAAGACGCGTCGCTTTCGTCCGCTTCCGCAATCAGATAACGGCTGCTGCCGAGGCGTGCGTGCGTACCCGCCGCTTTGACCAGACCGCCATTGACGAACGTCGGATCGAGACCGCCTTCCGCATAAATACTGGTCACCATCGCGGTGGTGGTGGTTTTGCCGTGCGTGCCGGCAATCGCGATGCCGTGACGGAAACGCATCAGCTCAGCCAGCATCTCCGCCCGGCGGATCACCGGGATACGCTGCTCACGCGCCGCCACCAGCTCCGGGTTGTCCTGCGCCACGGCGGTGGAAACCACGACGACGCTGGCGTCGGTAACATTTTCCGGGCGATGGTTGAAGTAAATGGTCGCGCCCAGCGAGGCCAGATGCTGCGTAACCGGATTGGGCGCCAGATCGGAGCCGCTAATGTGATAGCCTTCGTTCGCCAACACCTCGGCAATACCGCCCATGCCGGCACCGCCGATGCCGACAAAGTGGATGTGCCGGACGCGACGCATCTCGGGCACAATAGAACGCAGTTTTGCCAATTGTTGTGTATTCATCTGTCTCTGTTACCTGTTTTCCCGTTTGCACCTGCATTCAGATGCGGGCCAGTCAAACTGACCGGTTAACTTACTTCGCGACGCGCGCAACCTCTTGTGCCACCCGTTCGGTCGCATCAGGAATCGCGACCTGGCGGGCTTTTTCCGCCATCGCCAGCAGCGTGGCGCGATCCCAGTGGCGCAGCGTGTCTGCGACGGCCGCAGCAGTAAACTGCGGCTGCTCGAAAATTTTGGCCGCGCCGGCTTTTTCCAGCGGCAGCGCATTCCAGTACTGCTGACGATCTTTGTGCTGGAACGGCACGAAAATCGCCGGTAAACCCGCCGCCGCCACTTCACTGACGGTCAGCGCGCCGGAGCGGCACACCACCACATCGGCCCACGCATAGGCTTGCGCCATGTCATCGATGAACTCGGTGACCTTGTGCTGCGGCTGGCCAGCGGCCTGATACGCCTGCTGCACGGTCTCCCGTGCACCTTTGCCGGTCTGATGCCACAACGTGATGGCGTCACCCAGTTCGGCGGCGACCTGCGGCACGATCTGATTGAGGATGCGCGCCCCCTGACTACCGCCAATCACCAGCACACGAATCGGCCCGCTGCGGTGTGCCAGACGCTGCGCCGGAAGCGGCAGCGCCAGCACATCATTACGCACCGGGTTGCCCACCACCTCGGCAGTGGGGAACGCGCCCGGAAAGGCCTGCATCACTGTGGTGGCGATCTTCGCCAGCCACTTATTGGTCAGGCCGGCAATACCGTTCTGCTCGTGCAGCACCACCGGGATGCCGCAACTCCACGCCGCAAGGCCGCCCGGACCGGAAACATAACCGCCCATGCCCAGCACCACATCCGGCTGCCAGTTTTTCATGATGCGGCGCGCCTGGCGCCACGCATTGAAAATGCGCACCGGTGCCAGCAGCAGGGCCTTTACGCCTTTACCGCGCAGTCCGCTGATGCGAATGAAGTCGATATCGATGCCATGCTTTGGCACCAGATCGGCTTCCATCCGGTCTGCCGTTCCCAGCCAGCGCACCTGCCAGCCTTGTTCGATCAGATGATGCGCCACGGCCAGTCCGGGGAACACATGTCCGCCGGTCCCCCCTGCCATGACCATCAGCCGTTTACCACTCATCGGGCACCTCGGGTAAACGCCTGGGCTTTTGCCAGACGCGTTTCATAATCAATGCGCAATAAAAACACGATGGCGGTCGACATAATGATCAGACTCGATCCACCGTAACTGATCAGCGGCAGCGTCAGGCCCTTGGTCGGCAGCATACCCGCCGCCGCACCAACGTTAACCAGCGCCTGGAAGCTAAACCACACGCCAATGGAACAGGCGAGGAAGCCGGAAAAACGCTGGTCGATCTCCAGCGCGCGACGGCCAATCGACATTGCGCGAAAAGCGACGAAGAATACCATCAACAGCGCCAAAACCACACCGACATAACCCAACTCTTCACCGATAATTGAGAAGATAAAGTCGGTGTGCGCTTCCGGCAGATACTCCAGTTTCTGCACCGAGTTGCCCAGGCCCTGCCCCCAGAACTCACCGCGGCCAAACGCCATCAGCGACTGGGTCAGCTGGTAGCCGCTGCCGAACGGATCTTCCCACGGGTTCCAGAAGGAGGTCACGCGGCGCATACGGTAAGGTTCCGCGATAATCAGCAGCACCACGGCGAAAATGCCGGAGCCGATAATCGCCAGGAACTGCCACAGTTTGGCGCCCGCGAGGAACAGCATCGCCAGCGTGGTAACAAACAGCACCACCACGGTACCGAGGTCCGGCTGGGCCAGCAGCAGCACCGCCAGCACCACCATCACGCCCATCGGCTTACAGAAGCCCCAGAAGTTGTTCCGCACCTCTTCCACTTTGCGCACCAGATAGCTGGCGAGATAGCAGAACAGCGACAGCTTGGATAACTCCGCCGGCTGAATACGCAGCGGCCCGAGCGCGATCCAGCGCGATGCGCCGTTAACCGAGCTACCGACCACCAGCACAATCAGCAGCATCGCCACCGAGGCCATCAGCATCGCGTTGCTGTAGCGCTGCCAGAAATCCATCGGTACACGCAGCGTCACTAACGCCATCCCCAGCGCCAGGGCGATATAAAAGGCATCACGCTTGGCAAAGTAGAACGGATCGTCGTTAAGACGCTGTCCAACCGGCATCGAGGCCGAGGTGACCATGACAAAACCGATAATCGCCAGGCCAAACGTCAGCCATAGCAGCGTGCGGTCATACAGCACCACCGGCGCGTCGTCGTTGTCGCGCGCGCCCATCACCCAATCACGCAGGCGCAGCGAAATAAAACTGGCGATACTGGCTCCGGGAATACGCATCAGCTCAGCTCCTTCGCCAGTTGCGCGAAGCGATCGCCACGCTGTTCAAAATTACGGAACTGGTCGAGGCTGGCGCACGCCGGTGACAGCAGCACCATGTCGCCCGCCTGCACCTGCGCGGCAATCTGCGTCATCGCCTGTTCGAGCGTGTCGGTGCGCGTCGCCACTGCCGGACGCAGCGCGGCCAGCGCGTCGCCGTCGCGGCCAAAGCAGAACAGCCGCACGTTGTCGCCCTGCAGATAGCGCGCCAGCGGCGTAAAGTCCGCCCCTTTGCCATCGCCACCCAGCAGCAGCCACAGCGTACCTTTCACCTGCAGGCCGTTAAGCGCGGCTTCGGTGCTGCCCACGTTGGTGGCTTTCGAATCATTAATCCAGCGCACGCCATGCGCTTCGTGCACCAGCTGGAAGCGATGCGGCAGGCCGCTGTAGGTGGTTAACGCTTTCAGGCTGGAGGCGCGCGGGATATTCACCGCATCGGCCAGCGCCAGCGCGGCCAGCGCATTGGTGTAATTGTGCTGCCCGACCAGCTTCATCTCGTCGGTATTAAGGACTTTCTCGCCCTTCACCCGCAGCCAGGTACTGCCCTGCTGCTGGTTGAGGTGATAATCGCCCACGTCGATGCCAAAGCTGACGCAGCGGCGATCGGCGCCGCGCACCGGCATGGTCATGCCATCGTCGGCATTCACCACGCAGATATCCGCGTTTTCATAGATGCGTAATTTAGCGGCGCGGTACTGCTGCATGCCGAGCGGATAGCGATCCATATGATCCTCAGTGACGTTGAGGATGGTTGTTGCCGCCGCTTTCAGGCTGTAGGTGGTTTCCAGCTGGAAGCTGGAGAGCTCCAGCACATACAGCTGCGCCGGCGATTTAAGCAGCGTCAGCGCCGGCAGCCCAATGTTGCCGCCTACGCCCACCTGCCAGCCCGCGGCGCGCGCCATTTCGCCCACCAGCGTGGTGACGGTACTTTTGCCATTGGAACCGGTGATCGCCACAATCGGCGCCTGAGCTTCACGGCAGAACAGTTCGATATCGCCGACAATTTCAATGCCGGCGTCAGCCGCTTCGCTCAGCGCCGGGTGCGCCAGCGCGATGCCCGGGCTGGCGATGATCAGATCGCATGCCAGCAGCCAGTCGCTGTTGATACCGCCAACGTGGCGCTCCACCTGCTCTGGCAGTTTGTCCAGCCCCGGCGGTGACACACGGGTATCCATCACGCGGGGCGTCACGCCCTGCGCGAGGAAGAAATCAACACAGGACAGGCCGGTAATGCCTAATCCAATGATGACGACTTTTCTGCCCCGATAGTCAGCCATGATTAACGTACCTTGAGCGTTGCCAGGCCAATCAGCACCAGCATCAGCGAAATAATCCAGAAGCGCACGATCACGCGCGGCTCCGGCCAGCCTTTCAGTTCATAGTGGTGGTGAATCGGTGCCATGCGGAAAATACGCTGACCGCGCAGCTTGAACGAACCCACCTGCAGAATCACCGACAGCGTCTCGACCACAAATACGCCGCCCATGATCACCAGCAAAAATTCCTGACGCAGCAGCACTGCCAGCGTGCCCAGTGCGCCACCCAGCGCCAGCGACCCCACGTCGCCCATAAAGACCTGCGCCGGATAGGTGTTGAACCACAGGAAGCCGAGACCGGCCCCGACAATCGCGGTACAGACAATCACCAGCTCACCGGCGTGACGCAGATACGGAATGTGCAGATACTCGGCAAATTTCACGTTACCGGTCGCCCAGGCCACCAGCGCAAATCCCGCCGCGACAAACACCGTTGGCATGATGGCCAGACCATCCAGACCGTCTGTCAGGTTTACCGCATTACCGGTTCCGACAATCACAAAGTAGGCCAGCACCACGTAGAACAGGCCGAGCTGCGGCATAACATCTTTGAAGAACGGCACCACCAGCTGTGTGGCAGGCGTATCTTTACCGGCGATGAACAGCGCGAACGCCACGCCGAGCGAAATCACTGACATCCAGAAATATTTCCAGCGCGCGATCAGGCCTTTAGTGTCTTTACGCACCACTTTGCGGTAGTCATCAACGAAGCCAATTACGCCAAAACCGACCAGTACCACCAGCACGCACCAGACGTAAGGATTGGACGGATAAGCCCACATCAGCACCGAAACCGTGATGGAGGTCAGAATCATTATGCCGCCCATGGTCGGCGTGCCGCGCTTGCTGAAGTGCGACTCCGGACCATCGTTACGTACCACCTGGCCAATCTGCAGTTTCTGCAGCCAGGCGATCAGGCGCGGGCCCATCCATAAAGAGATGAACAGAGCGGTCAGCAGGCTGACAATGGCGCGAAACGTCAGATAGGAAAAGACGTTAAAGCCGGAATAAAATGCGACCAGATGTTCGGCCAGCCAGACTAGCATGTTCCTTTCTCCTGTAAGCTCTGTACTACCTGCTCCATGGCGGCACTACGTGAACCTTTAACCAAAATAGTGATGTCCGCATGTTGGGACAGCAGCGTGCGTAAACGTTCAGTCAGTTCAGCTTTACTGGCGAAATGTTCGCCCCGGCCGCTGCTTTCACTAATCAAATGGCTGAACCTGCCGGTGCTCAGCACACAATCAATACCGGCGGCTTTCGCCGCTTCGCCCACCTGACGATGACAGGCTTCGGCTTCGTCGCCCAGCTCGCCCATATCGCCGACCACCATGACGCGGAAGCCCGGCATATCGCCCAGCACCTGCGCAGCGGCGGTCATCGAACCAACGTTAGCGTTGTAGCTGTCATCCAGCAGCAGCTGATTACCGGCGAGGCGAATCGGGAACAGGCGCCCAGGAACGGGCTGTAAGGTTTTAAGGCCAGACTGGATAGCGGTTAACGGCGCGTCAACCGACAGCGCCAGCGCGGCAGCAGCCAGCGCATTAGCGATATTGTGCCGACCCGGCAGCGGCAGCTCGACGGCGATGTCGCCGCGCGGCGTGTGCAGGGTAAACAGCGTGGCGTCAGCGCGCAGTACGATATCGCTGGCGCGGAATTCCGCGTCTGCCATCGGCTGCGGCGAAAAGCGCCACAGGGTTTTGTCTGCGAACTGCGGCTGCCAGTTGGGCAGATCGTTGCTGTCAGCGTTGATGATTGCGGTGCCGTGTACCGGTAAGCCGCCAAAGATTTCGCCTTTGGCTTTTGCCACGCCCGCCAGTGAACCGAAGCCTTCCAGATGCGCCGCCGCCAGATTGTTGACCAGCGCGGTTTCCGGACGCACCAGATTGGTGGTGTAAGCGATTTCACCCTGATGGTTCGCGCCCATTTCAATCACGGCATACGCGTGTTGCGGGGTAAGACGCAATAGCGTCATCGGCACGCCGTAATCGTTGTTGAGATTGCCGGCGGTATACAGCGTTTCACCGCACTGGCGCAGAATCGCCGCAGTCATCTCTTTCACGGAGGTTTTACCGGAGGAGCCGGTCAGCCCTACCACGCGCGCTTTCGCCTGCTGACGCACCCAGGCGCCGAGCTGACCAAAAGCGATACGCGTGTCAGCGACCACCACCTGCGGCACGTCAACCGCTAAACGACAGTTCACCAGCAGCGCCTGAGCGCCACTGGCGATAGCGTCGGCGGCAAAATCGTGTGCATCGAAACGTTCGCCCACCAGCGCGACAAACAGGCTGCCTGGGGTGACTTTACGGGTATCCGTGGTGACATCCGCAATAGTGAGATCGCTGCCGTGCAGTTGC
Source organism: Type-C symbiont of Plautia stali (assembly GCF_059730935.1). NCBI lineage: Bacteria > Pseudomonadati > Pseudomonadota > Gammaproteobacteria > Enterobacterales > Enterobacteriaceae > Type-C symbiont of Plautia stali. The sequence continues at coordinate 3,359,402 of NZ_AP035923.1, forward strand.
CCACCGCTAATCTCTGCCAGGGTTTTCAGCGTAACCGAAATCATGCCATTACCCCCAGCAAACGGGCGACGGTGTCGCGGTCAGAGTAGTCAAGACGGCGGTTGCCGATGATTTGATAATCTTCATGGCCTTTACCGGCCACCAGCACGATGTCGTCGGCGCTGGCCTGCATCACCGCATGGGTGACCGCCTGCGCTCGTCCTGCAATGACGCGAGCCCGGCCCGGATCGAGCAGGCCGGTGAGAATGTCGTTAACAATCGCCGTCGGCTCTTCGCTCCGCGGATTGTCATCGGTGATCACCACGATATCGGCAAACTGTTCGGCAATCGCGCCCATCAGCGGGCGTTTGCCTTTGTCACGGTCGCCACCGCAGCCAAATACGCACCACAGCTGGCCCTTGCAGTGCAGCCGGGCCGCTTCCAGCGCTTTTTCCAGCGCGTCAGGCGTATGTGCGTAATCCACCACTACCGTCGGCTTGTGCGCGGCGGTGAACACTTCCATACGACCGCACACCGGCTGCAGCTGGCTGGCACTGGCCACCAGCGTGTCGAGCGGATAATCCAGCGTCAGCAGTGTCGCCAGCGCCAGCAGCAGATTGCTGACGTTAAAGGCACCCATCAGGCGGCTGTCAAACTCGCCGTTGCCCCAGCTTGAACTGAACTGCACGTGTGCGCCGCCGTCGTGATAATCGATCGCCGTCGCCTGCAGCCAGCGGCCACGACAGCCGGGCTGCAGATTGTTGCCCAGCGTAACGGCCACGGCATCCGGTAATTTTTCCAGCCAGCGGCGGCCCACTTCATCATCAGCGTTGATGATGGCCTCGCCTACCTGATGCTCAGAAAACAGCAGCCACTTGGCCGATTCGTAGCCCTGCATGTCACCGTGATAATCAAGGTGATCGCGGCTCAGATTGGTAAATACCGCAGCGGCAAACGGCAGCGCGGCCACGCGATGCTGCACCAGACCGTGCGAAGAGACTTCCATCGCGGCGACGGTAGCTCCCTGCCCGACCAGGTCGTGCAGAATATGCTGTACATCCACCGCCGAACCGGTGGTGTTTTCACTCGGCACCAGCTGACCGTACAGGCCATTGCCCACCGTGCCCATCACCGCGCCGGTTTCGCCCAGCAGGTTGGCCCACTGCGCGATCAGCTGCGTGGTGGTGGTTTTGCCGTTAGTGCCGGTCACACCAATCAGCTTTAATTTGTCAGCCGGCTGCTGGTAGAAACGCCCGGCCAACGCGGAAAGGCGCTGCGGCAGCTGGGCCAGATAGATGACCGGGACGCCGTGCATCTCGCGGATATCACCATCGCTGGCTTCGCCTTCAGCCTCGGCAATGACCGCCGCCACACCCTGGGCGATGGCCTGTGGAATAAATCGACGTCCATCAGCATGATGGCCCGCCACGGCGATAAACAGATCGCCAGCAGCCGCAGCGCGGCTGTCCAGTGTCATGTCACGGAGTGGACGCGCCGGCGCGCCAGGCACCCACGGGGCCAGCAAGTCGCGCAGGTTACGATCTGTCACTTGATTCCTCACTTCTCTTATTCTTCACCAACTCGTTTTTATCCACCGTTGGCAGCGCATCCGGTTCAATGTTCATGGTGCGCAGGACACCGCCCATGATGGCGCCAAACACCGGTGCAGAAACCGCACCACCATAATATTTACCGGCCTGGGGATCGTTGATCACCACCACCAGCGCAAAACGCGGGCGACTGGCAGGCGCAACGCCCGCGGTGTAAGCAATGTATTTATTGACGTAGCGTCCGTCCGGCCCGACTTTTTTCGCGGTACCGGTTTTGATCGCGATGCGATAGCCCTTGATGGCGGCTTTAACACCACCGCCACCCGGCAGCGCCACGCTTTCCATCATGTGCATCACGGTTTTCACCAGGTCTTCCGGGAAAACGCGCTCGCCCGCCACCGGCGGGTCAACTTTGGTAATCGACAGCGGGCGGTTGATGCCGTAGCTGCCAATGGTTGCGTAGACTCGCGCTAACTGTAACGGCGTTACCATTAGCCCATAGCCGAAAGAGAAGGTGGCCCTCTCTATGTCAGACCACCGTTGTTTTTGAGGGTATAAGCCACTACTTTCCCCGACCAGCCCCAAATTGGTCGGTTTACCCAGGCCAAAGCGCGCGTAAGTTTCTACCAGCGCTGAGGAGGGCATCGCTAACGCGAGGCGCGAAACCCCGACGTTACTCGACTTCTGCAGAACCCCGGTAAGGGTCAATTCGTTATAGCGCGCCACGTCTTTGATCTCATGACCATTGACGCGATACGGCACGGTGTTCAGAACGCTGTTCTCTTTCACCACGCCGCGCTGTAGTGCGGTCATCACCACCATTGGCTTCACGGTGGAACCCGGCTCGAAGATGTCGGTAATAGCGCGGTTACGCATGACGTCTTTCGGCGTGTTGCTGAGATTATTGGGGTTGTAAGCCGGGCTGTTGGCCATCGCCAGCACTTCGCCGGTGTTCACGTCCACCAGCACCGCAGTGCCAGATTCGGCTTTGTTGAAGGCAACGGCATTGTTCAGTTCGCGGTACACCAGCGCCTGCAGGCGCTCGTCGATGCTCAGCGTCAGGTTGTGCGCGGCGCGGCTGTCGACCGAGGAGATATCTTCAATCACCCGCCCGTAGCGGTCTTTGCGCACGGTACGTTCGCCCGGCTCGCCGGTCAGCCATTTATCAAAGCTCTTCTCGATGCCTTCAATGCCCTGGCCGTCAATGTTGGTGAAGCCAATCAGGTGGGCAGTGACCTGACCGGCGGGATAGTAGCGGCGCGACTCCTGGCGCAGGTAAATACCGGGCAGCTTGAGCTTTTTCACGTATTCGCCAATCGCCGGGTTAACCTGACGGGCGAGGTAAATAAAGCGCCCTTTTGGGTTGGCGTTGACGCGCGCCGCCAGCTGATCCAGCGGGATCGACAGCGCATCCGACAAGGCTTTCCAGCGGCTATCAACGGTGACGCCGCCGTGCTCGGTCAGCTCTTTGGGATCGGCCCAGATGGCGTTAACCGGCACGCTTACTGCCAGCGGGCGTCCGGCGCGATCGCTGATCATGCCGCGTGCGGTAGGCACTTCCTGCACGCGCAGCGAACGTAAATCGCCTTCCTTCACCAGCTTATCCGGGCTAATGACCTGCAGCCACGCCACGCGCGACAGCAATCCGCCCAGCGCCAGAAGAATACAGCCGCACAGCAACGCAAAACGCCAGCTTACAAAGCTGGCCTTATCTTCCTGTTTTCTTAACTTCAGCGTTTTGCCTGCGCCGCTCATTGAGGTCTGCGATTCCTTATTTCTGCACCACAATATTTTCCTGTGAAGGATCAACATGCTGCAACTGCAGCTTATCGGTTGCTATCCGTTCTACCCGGCTGTGATCGCCCAGCGCATTCTCTTCGAGGATCAGGTTGCGCCATTCGATATCCAGCGCATCACGCTCCAGCACCAGCTGCTCACGCTGCGCCGTCAGCAGACGGGTCTTATGCGTGGTGGTCACCACCAGCACCGAAGAAACCAGCACGGCGATCAGCAGCAGCAGCGGGATCTTGCCAAAACGCAGCAGATCGCCACCAATGACGCCGGGCAGGCTGTGACGCTCATTGCCAATCACGATGCGGTTCTCTCAGCGATACGCAGGACCGAACTGCGCGCGCGCGGGTTGTCTTGGACTTCCGCTTCGCCAGGAATCAGCTTGCCGAGGGTTTTTAGTTCACGTCCGCCCAGCGCTTTCAGCTGGCTCTCGGTCATCGGAATCCCGGCCGGCACCTGCGGTCCGCGGCTCTGATCACGCATAAACCGCTTCACCAGCCGATCCTCCAGCGAGTGGAAGCTGATGATGGATAAACGCCCGCCCGGTGCCAGCACCGTCAATGCCCCTTTCAGCGCGATATCGATCTCTTCCAGCTCACTGTTGATCCAGATGCGTATCGCCTGGAAGCTGCGCGTCGCCGGATGCTTAAACTTGTCTTTTACCGGCGTTGCCGCCGCAATCAGATCGGCCAGCTCTTTGGTGCGCGTCATCGGCTGTTCCCGGTTGCGCTCGACAATGGCGCGGGCGATGCGTTTCGCAAAACGCTCTTCGCCGTAGGTTTTCAGCACAAACGCAATGTCTGCTTCTTCCGCGCTCTGCAACCACTCGGCTGCCGACTGACCGCGCGTCGGATCCATACGCATATCCAGCGGCCCGTCGCGCATAAAGGAGAAACCGCGCTCGGCGTCATCCAGCTGAGGCGAAGAGACGCCCAAATCCAGCAGTACGCCGTCGATTTTGCCGGTCAGCCCGCGCTCTTCGACATACTCAGCCAGCGCTGAAAACGGCCCGTGCACAATCGAAAAACGTGGATCTTTTATCTCAGCGGCTGCGGCTATGGCTTGCGGATCGCGGTCGATCGCCAGTAACTGTCCGTGCGCGCCAAGCTGCGACAGGATCAGGCGTGAGTGACCGCCGCGACCAAAGGTGCCGTCAATATAAATGCCGTCTTCCCTGATATTAAGGCCGTTAACCGCCTCATCCAGCAGCACCGTGGTGTGTTTAAAATTTTCCTGCATAGCTATAGCGACAAGTCCTGCAACCGCTCAGATAAAGGCTCCTGAGCTGACTGTTCTGCGTCAATATCGTCCTTAACTTGTTGATACCAGGTCTGTTCATCCCACAGCTCAAACTTGTTGAACTGTCCAACCAGCATCACTTCTTTGGTCAGGCTCGCATGCTGGCGCAACGTATTCGCCAGCAGTAAACGGCCTGCGTTATCCATCTGGCACTCGCTGGCATGACCTAACAGCAGACGCTGCACGCGACGCTCGTTCGGATTCATACTGGATAACCGGGCCAGTTTTTTCTCAATAATTTCCCATTCGGGCAGGGTATAAAGCAGCAGGCAGGGCTGATGGAGGTCAATGGTGCAAACCATTTGACCCTGAGACTCTGCGAGCAGCAATTCGCGATAACGCGTCGGCACCGCCAGGCGCCCTTTGCTGTCGAGATTGACTAACGTTGCTCCACGGAACATGCCAGCCCTACCCCTCAGTTACCCGTTTTCACCACTTTATCCCACTTTTTACCACGAAACGAGTTTACGGAGCCGATGAAATCCTTGTCAAGCCGCAACGGCAAGTGAATATCACTCTTTACACCGAATGAAATTAACCGGAGAGAAGAATAAGAGGAGAATGAAAGGCCAATTTAAAATTAACCTGATGAATAACAGTATAAAAAAAACTTGCGTCAGATTTATCGGTGAAAATTAGCGCAATTTTACCGCTGCGATTATTCTGCCCCAATCTGCGACGGCGGCGGCATTTTAGGGGATTTCTGAAAGGAAGCCCAGCACCATCGCGTCAGCTCTGCTATGCGCGATTGCTGAAGATGTAAACAAATAAGAAAATCCAGCGCCGATAATTCGTTAGCCGGGGCGATGATAATTTACGCTTTTTTACGCCCGTGTGCGTCTGGTTAAATATGGATGAGAGAAATTAGCGCGGGCGACGTCTCGCCCGACGCTTCATTTAGCGCGACGACTTAATTGTCCGCGGCGGAATAAATTACGGCGAATACGGGTTAAACCCGGCTTCGGTTTGCGTGGCTCATCCAGCGAAGCCAGCACCAGCTCCAGCACACGCTCAGCAACATCGCGATGGCGCTGCCCTACCGCCAGCACCGGGCACTCCAGAAAGTCTAATAATTCGTGGTCGCCGAAAGTTGCAATAGCCAGGTCTGTCGGCAAGCGGCCGTCACGCTTCAGCGTCACGTCCATCACCCCCTGCAGCAGGCCAAACGAGGTGGTAAACAGCGCTTCGGGCATCGCGTGGTCTTCAAGGTATTTTTCAAACAGCGTCGCCGCAGCGGCGCGGTCAAAGCTATTGCAATAGATGAAATCGATCGGGCGTTCATCGCCCTGCCACGCCTCGCGGAACCCCATTTCACGCAGGAAGCTGACCGACAGCTCCGGCAGCGCGCCGAGAAACAGCACATTTTTCACCGGCAGCTGACGCAATTCAGCCGCCAGCGCCTGCGCGTCATCCTGATCGGCACCGACCACGCTGGTAAAGTGTTCACGATCCAGCGCGCGGTCCAGCGCGATAATCGGCAGCGGATCGTTGACCCAGCGCTGATAGAACGGATGTTCCGGCGGCAGCGACGTGGAGACAATGATCGCATCCACCTGACGCTGCAGCAGGTGCTCAATGCAGCGCATTTCGTTATCCGGCTGATCTTCGGAACAGGCAATCAGCAGCTGATAGCCGCGCTGACGCGCCTGGCGTTCGAGATAGTTGGCGATGCGGGTATAACTGGTGTTTTCCAGATCGGGGATCACCAGACCAATCGAACGGGTGCGTCCGGCGCGCAGGCCCGCAGCCACCGCGTTGGGGTGATAGTTGTACTCACGCACCACCGCCATGACTTTCTCAACGGTTTTGTCGCTGACACGATACTGCCGCGCTTTGCCATTGATGACATAGCTCGCCGTGGTGCGCGACACGCCCGCCAGGCGCGCAATTTCATCCAGTTTCACGATGACACCTTAATTCTGATAAGCCAGGGCTGGCGAAAATGTCCGCAGAGTAGCTAAGGGTAAAACATTTGTAACATCTAACCGCAGAACAGTACGCTGAGCAACCGCTTTTCATGCACAAGCGGCCGAAGCGCATAAAATAAAAAAACCCGGCATTCCGCCGGGTTAGCTTGAAAACCGATGATAACTTTGCGGTATTAACGCATTACGCGATCGCCGCGTGATACCCCGACGATGCCGGAACGCGCCACTTCAACGATTTCCGCCACTTCGCGTACGGTGTTGAGGAACGCGTCGAGTTTATCGCTGGTGCCGGCCAGCTGAACCGTGTACAGCGTCGGCGTCACATCGATGATCTGCCCACGGAAAATTTCCGCACTGCGTTTTACCTCTTCGCGACCGTACCCGCTGGCCTGAATCTTCACCAGCATGATTTCACGCTCGACGTAAGCGCCCTGCCCCAGTTCGCTGACGCGCAACACGTCCACCAGCTTATGCAGCTGCTTTTCGATCTGCTCCAGCACTTTCTGGTCGCCCACGGTCTGAATGGTCATACGCGACAGGGTAGGATCATCGGTCGGCGCGACGGTCAGGCTCTCAATGTTATAGCCGCGCTGGGAAAACAGCCCCACCACGCGCGACAATGCGCCGGATTCGTTCTCCAGCAGAACTGATAAAATACGACGCATAATTAAGTCCTCTCCGTTTTGCTCAACCACATCTCATCCATCGCGCCACCGCGAATCTGCATCGGGTAGACGTGCTCGCTGCCGTCCACCGTGACATCCACAAACACCAGACGCCCTTTCGCCAGCGTATCGAGCGCCAGCTGCAGCTTCTCTTCCAGCTCAGCCGGATGCTGAATCGCGATGCCCACGTGGCCATAGGCTTCCGCCAGGCGCACGAAGTCCGGCAGCGACTCCATATAAGATTGTGAATGGCGGCCGGAGTAAATCATGTCCTGCCACTGTTTCACCATGCCGAGGAAGCGGTTGTTCAGGTTCAGCACCAGCACCGGCAGGTCATACTGTAGCGCGGTCGACAGCTCCTGAATATTCATCTGAATACTGCCGTCGCCGGTTACGCAAATTACGGTCTCCTGCGGCAGCGCCATCTTCACGCCGAGTGCCGCCGGCAGGCCAAAGCCCATGGTGCCGAGGCCGCCGGAGTTGATCCAGCGACGCGGTTTATCGAACTGATAGTAAAGCGCGGCGAACATCTGGTGCTGGCCGACGTCCGAGGTCACATAAGCCTCACCGCGCGTCAGACGACAAATGGTTTCGATCACCGCCTGCGGTTTAATTTTGTCGCTGGTACGGTCAAATTCCAGGCACTTGCGGCTGCGCCAGCCTTCAATGCTCTGCCACCAGTCACGCAGGCTGTCGAGCTCCTGCTTCGCCTCGCTCTGCGCCAGCAGCTCCAGCATCTGCGTCAGCGTCTGTCTGGCATCGCCGACAATCGGAATATCGGCGCTGACGGTCTTGGAAATCGAAGTCGGGTCGACGTCAATGTGCATCACGGTGGCATTCGGGCAATACTTCGCCAGATTGTTGGTGGTGCGGTCGTCAAAGCGTACGCCGATACCAAAGATCAGATCGGCATTGTGCATGGTCATGTTGGCTTCATAGGTGCCGTGCATACCGAGCATGCCCACACACTGACGATGCGTGCCCGGGAACGCGCCCAGCCCCATCAGCGAGGTGGTGACCGGAATATTCAGCTGCTCTGCCAGCTGCAGCAGTTCCGCCTCGCAGCCTGAAGTAATGGCCCCGCCGCCGACATAAATTACCGGCTTGTGCGCCGCCAGCAGCGTCTGCAGCGCGCGCTTGATCTGGCCTTTGTGGCCCTGCAGCGTCGGGTTGTAAGAGCGCATGCTGACGGTTTCCGGCCACACATATGGCAGCTTGTTGGCCGGATTCAGAATATCTTTTGGCAGATCAATCACCACCGGTCCCGGACGACCGCTGGCCGCCAGCCAGAAGGCTTTTTTCAGCACCGTCGGAATCTCTTCGGTGCTTTTCACCAGGAAGCTGTGCTTCACCACCGGACGCGAAATCCCCACCATGTCGCACTCCTGGAAGGCGTCATAGCCAATCAGCGAGGACGGCACCTGACCGGAGAGGATCACCAGCGGAATGGAATCCATATACGCGGTCGCAATACCGGTGATAGCGTTGGTGGCGCCAGGACCTGAGGTGACCAGCACCACGCCGACTTCGCCGGTCGCGCGCGCCAGGCCATCCGCCATATGTACGGCGCCCTGCTCGTGGCGCACCAGCACGTGGTCAATACCACCGACCGTTTGCAGCGCATCATAAATATCGAGCACCGCACCGCCCGGATAACCGAATACCTGCTTAACGCCCTGATCGATTAACGAACGGACGACCATTTCGGCTCCTGACAACATCTCCATTTTCTGCCTCCAGGCTTGAGAGCCAGCTGCGCCAGCAAACGCTATCCTGCGTGCCGCTCGCATCTGTCCCTTTATTGCCAATTAAGATCAAAACCTTATGTTTATGCTCAGAAGACGCCATTCATTTCGTCTTCCAGGTACAGGGAATCTACCTGCGTGGATTCTTTTGAGAGTAGGTCGATTACCATAACCGCAGAAAACCCGGCCTGCAAACGTCATAAGGCGGCACAGCGCTGTCAGTGACAAAAAAGGCACTGACGCGTGATTATCGCCCGGGAGGAATAAACTAATGCGACGGCATAAGGACAGAGGAAAATGCTGGTTTGCAGATTATTTACAGCGTGTTGTAAGAAATATGATTTTCATATTGCCAGCGTGTTTAGCCCACAATTTTTTCCGCTACCGCGTTTCTGGCGTGATTAACTCTTAAATCCCTCTTCCACATCACAATCTGCTAAGCAACAAGCTTTATCTTGTTTTTCCACCTGACGAATAAGCCTTACTAAAAACATATAATTCAGCAACTTAAAATTATCCGCCTTTTTTAAAAGATTTTTTAAAGTGGCATAACGCGCTAAGCTACCGTTAATTAATGGCAATGCTCTGTGATGGCCGATAATCCCAGCACATCGCCCTTTACCGGCCAGAGAAATACCCTTTCACTTAGGGTTGACATCGCCAGGCGAATCCAGTACCAATATGTGCAGCACTCATTTTACGAGGTTTGATTCATGTCACGTTCTTTTCGTCTACTCGGTCTACTACTTAACGCATCCAGTTTGCGCGGTAGACTCGTGGGCGAAATCAACAACTGATTCGAACCTGCTGAAAGTTAAAAAACCCGCGCCACTGCGCGGGTTTTTTTATGCTCGTAGCACCGGCGAAGTCAATGCAAAAGGAAGATGACCATGAGCCAGCAAGTAATAATTTTCGATACCACTCTGCGCGACGGCGAACAGGCATTACAGGCCAGCCTGAGTGTTAAAGAAAAACTGCAGATCGCCCTGGCGCTGGAAAGGATGGGCGTGGATGTAATGGAAGTCGGTTTTCCGGTCTCTTCGCCGGGTGATTTCGAATCCGTGCAGACCATTGCCCGGACCATCAAAAACAGCCGCGTGTGTGGTCTGGCGCGCTGTGTCGAGAAAGATATCGATGCGGCTTACGAATCGCTGCGCGTGGCCGATGCCTTCCGTATTCACACCTTTATCGCTACTTCGCCGATGCATATCGCCACTAAACTGCGCAGCACGCTGCCGGAAGTGATTGAACGCGCGGTGCACATGATTAAGCGGGCGCGCAACTATACCGATGACGTTGAGTTCTCCTGCGAAGACGGTGGCCGTACGCCGATTGACGACCTGTGCCGCATGGTAGAAGCCGCAATCAACGCCGGTGCCACCACCATCAATATTCCGGACACCGTGGGCTACACCCTGCCGGGCGAGTACGCCAACATTATTGGTCAGCTGGTACAGCGCGTACCCAACATCGACAAAGCGATTCTGTCGGTGCACACCCATGACGATCTGGGTATGGCGACCGGTAACGCCATTGCGGCAGTGCTGGCCGGTGCGCGTCAGGTCGAAGGCACGCTGAACGGCCTGGGTGAGCGCGCCGGTAACTGTGCGCTGGAAGAGGTGATCATGGCGATTAAAACCCGTCAGCAGATCATGAACGTGCACACCAATATCAATCATCAGGAAATCTACCGCACCAGCCAGATTGTCAGCCAGATCTGCAACATGCCGATCCCGGCCAACAAAGCGGTGGTCGGTTCCAACGCCTTCGCCCACTCCTCCGGCATTCATCAGGATGGCGTGCTGAAGAACCGCGAAAACTACGAAATTCTGACGCCAGAATCGATTGGCCTGCACAAAATTCAGCTTAACCTGACCTCCCGCTCCGGCCGTGCCGCCGTGAAGCACCGTATGGAAGAGATGGGTTATAAAGAGTCCGATTACAACCTGGATACGCTGTACGACGCCTTCCTCAAGCTGGCGGACAAAAAAGGCCAGGTGTTCGATTACGACCTGGAAGCGCTGGCCTTCATTAATAAGCAGAATGAAGAGCCGGAGTACTTCCAGCTGAACGAATTCAACGTGCAGACCGGCTCCAGCGTCACCGCGACGGCGTCGGTGCAGCTGGGCTGCGGCGAAGAGGCCAAAGCCGACGCCGCCACCGGTAACGGTCCGGTTGATGCCGTCTACCAGGCCATTAACCGTATTACCGGCTTCGATGCTGAGCTGGTGAACTACAAGCTGACCGCGAAAGGCCACGGCGAAAACGCGCTGGGTCAGGTCGATATCGTGGTCAACTACAACGGGCGTAAATTCCACGGCGTGGGCCTGGCGACCGATATCGTCGAATCCTCGGCGAAAGCGATGGTGAATGCCCTGAACAACATCTGGCGGGCAAAGCAGGTCGAAAAAGAATTGCAGCGTAAATTTAAAGATCAGAAGGAAACGGTGTAACTATGACTCAGTCTTATCATATTGCGGTAATGCCAGGCGACGGAATCGGTCCGGAAGTGATGGCGCAGGCCATGAAAGTTCTCGACGCGATTCGCGCGCGCTTCGATATGCGCATCACCACCAGCGAATATGATGTCGGCGGTATCGCCATCGATCGTCACGGTGAACCTTTACCCGCCGCCACCGTGGCCGGTGCTGAGCAGGCCGATGCCATTCTGTTCGGCTCGGTCGGCGGTCCAAAATGGGAACACCTGCCGCCGGCCGGCCAGCCTGAGCGCGGTGCGCTGCTGCCGCTGCGTAAACACTTCAAACTGTTCAGCAACCTGCGCCCGGCGGCACTGTACAAAGGTCTGGAAGCATTTTGCCCGCTGCGCAGTGACATCGCCGCCCGCGGCTTCGATATCCTGTGCGTGCGTGAGCTGACCGGTGGCATCTATTTCGGCCAGCCGAAAGGCCGCGAAGGCAGCGGCGCGCATGAACGCGCTTTTGATACCGAGGTCTATCACCGTTTTGAAATCGAACGTATTGCCCGCAACGCCTTTGAAGCTGCGCGCAAGCGTCGTAACAAAGTGACTTCCGTTGATAAAGCTAACGTGCTGGCGACCTCGGTGATGTGGCGTGAAATCGTCAACGAAGTGGCAAAAGATTATCCGGATGTGCAGCTGAGCCATATGTACATCGACAACGCCACCATGCAGCTGATTAAGGATCCGTCGCAGTTTGACGTTTTACTCTGCTCGAATCTGTTTGGTGACATTCTGTCGGACGAGTGCGCGATGATTACCGGCTCGATGGGCATGCTGCCTTCGGCCAGCCTGAATGAAGAGGGATTCGGCCTGTTCGAACCGGCGGGCGGTTCCGCACCGGATATCGCCGGCCAGAACATCGCCAACCCGATTGCGCAGATTCTGTCGCTGGCGATGCTGCTGCGTTTCAGCCTGAACGCTGACGCCGCTGCGGATAGCATTGAGCGCGCGGTAAGCCGTGCGCTGGAAGCGGGCCATCGCACCCGTGATTTGGCCGGTGACGGCCCTGCCGTGAGCACCGATGAAATGGGCAGCATCATTGCCGGTTACATCAGCGAGGAAAAATAACAAAATGAAAAGCTTATACCAGAAGTTATTTGATGCACATGTCGTTCACGAAGCGCCAGACGAAACGCCGTTACTGTATATCGATCGTCACCTGATTCACGAAGTCACCTCGCCGCAGGCGTTTGACGGTCTGCGTGCGCACGGCCGTAAAGTGCGCCAGCCGTCGAAGACCTTTGCCACCATGGACCACAACGTTTCCACCCAGACCAAAGACATCAACGCCTCGGGTGAGATGGCGCGTATTCAGATGCAGGAGCTGATGAAGAACTGTGCTGAGTTCGGCATTCAGCTGTATGACCTGAACCACCCGTTCCAGGGCATTGTGCACGTGATCGGTCCTGAGCAGGGCATGACGCTGCCGGGCATGACCATCGTTTGCGGCGACTCGCACACCGCAACGCACGGCGCCTTCGGTTCCCTGGCGTTCGGTATCGGCACCTCCGAAGTGGAGCACGTGTTCGCCACCCAGACTCTGAAACAGGGCCGGGCGAAAACCATGAAGATTGAAGTGCTGGGCGAAGCTGCGCCGGGCATCACCGCCAAAGACATCGTACTGGCGATCATCGGTAAAACCGGCAGCGCCGGCGGCACCGGTCACGTGGTTGAATTCTGTGGCCCGGCGATTGAAGCGCTGAGCATGGAAGGCCGCATGACGCTGTGCAACATGGCGATTGAGATGGGCGCCAAAGCGGGCCTGGTGGCACCGGATGACACCACGTTTGCCTATCTGAAAGACAAGCAGTTTGCGCCGAAGGGCGAGCAGTGGGAGCAGGCGGTGGCTTACTGGCGCACCCTGAAGTCCGACAGCGACGCGCAGTTTGACGCCGTCGTGACGCTGAATGCTGCCGATATCGCGCCGCAGGTCACCTGGGGCACCAATCCGGGCCAGGTGATGGCCGTGGATCAGGCCATCCCGAATCCGGCCTCGTTTGCCGATCCGGTTGAACGCGCTTCCGCCGAGAAAGCGCTGGCCTATATGGATCTGCAGCCGGGCATCAAACTGACTGAGGTAGCGATCGATAAAGTGTTTATCGGTTCCTGCACCAACTCACGTATCGAAGATCTGCGCGCGGCTGCCGCGATCGCCAAAGGCCGCAAAGTGGCGCCGGGTGTGGTTGCGATGGTGGTGCCAGGTTCTGGTCCGGTGAAAGCGCAGGCTGAAGCCGAAGGCCTGGACAAAATCTTCCTCGAAGCCGGTTTTGAGTGGCGTCTGCCGGGCTGTTCGATGTGCCTGGCAATGAATAACGACCGTCTGAATCCGGGCGAGCGCTGTGCCTCAACCAGTAACCGTAACTTTGAAGGTCGCCAGGGTCGCGGCGGTCGCACCCATCTGGTGAGCCCGGCGATGGCTGCTGCGGCGGCGGTAACCGGTCGTTTTGCCGACATTCGTGAATTGACTCAGGGAGCTTAAGCCATGGCGAACAAATTTACCCAACACACCGGGATTGTGGCCCCACTGGATGCCGCAAACGTCGACACCGATGCCATCATCCCGAAGCAGTTTTTGCAGAAAGTGACGCGCACCGGCTTTGGCGCGCACCTGTTCCACGACTGGCGTTTTGATGATGATGCCGGCACCCAGCCAACCGCCAGCTTCGTGCTGAATAAGCCGGAGTTCAAAGGCACCAGCATCCTGCTGGCGCGCGAGAACTTTGGCTGCGGCTCCTCGCGTGAACACGCGCCGTGGGCGCTGACCGACTTCGGTTTTCACGTGGTGATTGCGCCGAGTTTCGCCGACATCTTCTACGGTAACAGCTTCAACAACCAGCTGCTGCCGGTGAAGCTGAGCGAAGAGCAGGTCGATGAGATGTTCAAACTGGTGGCCGCGCAGCCGGGTATCCGCTTCACCGTGGATCTCGAAGCGCAGACCGTCACCGCCGGCGACAAGGTTTACCACTTTGAAATCGACAGCTTCCGCCGTCACTGCATGATCAACGGCCTCGACAGCATTGGCCTGACGCTGCAGCATGAAGCGTCCATCGCCAGCTACGAATCCAGCCAGCCAGCGTTTCTGCGTTAAGGTTTACCCGGTGCGCATCAATGCGCCCCCTACAGCAAACGCGTCAGTAATTTGGTCGCCATTGATGGCGACCTTCAATCTCCAAATCGCCCTCACCGCGCATCGCGTACCCGCGCCGCCAGCACCAGCGCCACCACCGCCATCACCAGCGCCAGCCAATACACCGACTCATGACCAAAGCGCTCACTCAGTATCCCCTGAATCAGGCCGGCGATAATCAACCCGGTTGAAATCGAGGTGGTGAACATGGTGGTCGCCGCACCGGCACGGCCCGGCATCAAATCCTGAAACCACAGCATACCAATGCCGGCGATGATGCCGATAAACGCGGCGTTAAACAGCTGCAGCACCATCAGCGCGGTTTGAGAACGGAACAGCACCAGCCCGAGATAAAACACAATCGCTGCTACCAGCGCCAGCAGCATCAGCTTGCGCTTGCCGTAGCGCTTCGCGTAATGGCCGGCCAGCAGCATGATCGGGATCTCCAGCCCGGCGGCGGTGCCCATCAGCAGACCCGCCAGCTTCTCCGGCAGGCCAAGGGTTGCGCTGATGTACAGCGGCATATCAATGATATACATGGTATTACACGCCCACATCACCACCGAGGCGATAAACAGCAGCCGCACCTGGCTGTCTTTCCACGGGCTGAGCTGCATCAGCACCTGCTCCGGCGTGGCGGCGATGCGCGGCACCGAGGGCAGCGTGCGCCAGATCAGCAGCATACTTAGCAGAAAAATCACCGCCGCCACGCAGAACAGCGTGACGAAGCCGTAGTTGAGCGCCAGCGCGAACGACAGCGGCGGCCCAATCACCCACGCCAGCGACAGCTGCGCGCGCATCACCGAACTGAACATCACCACTTCCCGCGCTGACTGATCGGCATATTCACGCGCCAGCGCGAAGATCTGCGGAATCGCCACGCTGGCCAGCGCCGACAGCAGCACGCCGAGGGTGATGAGCGTCAGATAGTGACGGTTAAAGGCAAACAGTAGCGCGTTGGCCACCGCCATCAGGCAGCAAAACAGAATCAGATGACGGCGATCGCCACGGTTATCCGAACGCTTCGCCATCAGCAGGCTGATCACGATCCCGGCGACGGCGTTGATGGTAAAGAACAGGCCGACCCAGAACGGCCGCACCTGCACCTCGCGCGTCAAAAACAGGCTGAGCGTCGGCGCCTGTAACGCCCCCGCCACGCCGACCATAAATGACACCGCCATAAAGGAGAGGTAAACCGGATTCAGGCGGCGCGGCCGCGGTAACAGCGATTTCATGCAGAAATCCCTTTGAGGAAAAAGACCGGGAAAAAAACAGCGTAGAAGATTCCACAGCAAAACGAAAAAAGCCAGCAGAGAAAAACTCCGCTGGCGGTGAAATTGCACCCTACTCAGAAAAGGTTCCACGTCGGCGGAACCGCTGGCAGAGCGCCATTCATTACTGAATGCCTCCCGCTCTTCCATTGCCCGCCAGTATGCCTCTAATATGGGGCAGGAAAAACTGAGCGAAGTCGAGAAGGAGTTCCCCTTTTATGTCCTCTGCGCGTCTGCAACAGCAATTCATTCGCCTGTGGCAACACTGTCAGGGCCAGGATCAGGAAACCACGCTGAGCGAGCTGGCCGAACTGCTGCACTGCTCACGCCGCCACATGCGTAACCTGCTGAACGCCATGCAGGCGGCGGGCTGGCTGATCTGGCAGGCTGAAGCTGGCCGCGGTAAACGCTCGCTGCTGAGCTTCTGCTACACCGGACTGGCGCTACAGCAGCAGCGCGCCGAAGACCTGCTGGAGCAGGATCGCATCGACCAGCTGGTGCAGCTGGTGGGCGATAAAAACCAGGTGCGACAGATGATTGCCGCGCACCTTGGCCGCAGCTTTCGCCAGGGCAAGCATATATTGCGCGTGCTCTACTACCGGCCCCTGCCTAACCTGCTGCCCGGCTCGCCGCTGCGCCGTTCAGAAACCCATCTGGCGCGGCAGATATTCAGCGGCCTGACGCGTATAAATGAGGAAAAGGGGGAAATCGCCGCCGACATTGCCCATCACTGGCAGCAAACCTCTCCGCTGCACTGGCGCTTCTTCCTGCGGCCGGCAATCCGCTTTCATCATGGCCGCGAGCTGGAGATGGAGGATGTCATCGCCTCGCTGGACCGGGTGCGCAGCCAGCCGCTGTTTTCGCACATCGACCAGTTGCACTCGCCGGCACCGTGGACGCTGGATATCCATCTCAGCCAGCCGGACTGCTGGCTGCCGTGGCTGCTGGCCAGCGTCAGCGCCATGATTCTGCCGCGTGAGTGGCCGACGCTGCGCCACTTCGCCCGTCAGCCCATTGGCACCGGTCCGTACAGCGTGGTGCGCAATCAGCAAACCCAGCTGAAAATCGCCGCGTTTGATGACTACTTCGGCTACCGCGCGCTGATTGATGATGTCTCGATCTGGGTGCTGCCGGAGATCAGCGATGAGCTGGTCTACGCCGGTGTAAAACTGGAAGGCGAAAACGACGACGAAAAATCGGAAGAGAGTCGTCTCGAAGAGGGCTGCTATTTTCTGCTGTTCGATCAGCGCTCTGAACGCGGGCGCGATGCCGGTTTCCGCCGCTGGGTGAGCGATCTGCTTAACCCTATCGCGCTGCTCAATCATGCCGGCGTCGGCTATCAGCGCTACTGGTTCCCGGCTTATGGCCTGCTGCCGCGCTGGCACCATCGGCGCGATATCACCCCAGCCCACAAGCCCGACGGCGTGACCCAGCTGACGCTCAGCTGGTACAGCCACCACGTCGAACACGAGGGCATCGCCAATGCGCTGCGGCCGCTGCTGGCGCAGCAGGGCGTCGAGCTGATTACCCGCGAAGTGAGCTACGAAAGCTGGTTCGACGGCGCGGGCGAGAGTGACATCTGGCTGGGCAGCGTCAACTTTACCCTGCCGCTCGACTACGCCCTGTTCGCTCAGCTCTACGAGCTACCGCTGATGCATCACTGTATCCCGCTCGACTGGCAGGCCGACGCCGCGCGCTGGCGTGAGAAAGCGCTGCCGCTGGCGGAGTGGAGCAAACAGCTGGTAAACAGCGACTATCTGCATCCACTGTTTCATCACTGGCTGCTGCTGGAGGGCCAGCGCAGCATGCGTGGCGTGCGGCTGAACACGCTCGGCTGGTTTGACTTCAAGTCTGCCTGGTTCGCCCCGCCGGAGCTGTAAAAAGGGCAGCATCGGACAACACGACCGGCAGGTGAACCTTTCGCGTTGTCCTGTAAATGTCTAGAATATGTCGTTCTCAACGGGGTGCCGGTTAACTGGCTGAGAGAGACCCGTCGAACCTGATCCGGCTCGTACCGGCGTAGGGATTTGAGATGCTCCGCCCTCAGATCCTTTGCGACGCAACCTTACCTTCTCCTTAAGGAACGCAAAGTGTTAAATAAAGTTCTGCCCCTGTTGCTGCTGATCGCTGCGCCGGCTCTGGCGGCCAAACCCGTCCTCACGGTTTATACCTACGACTCATTCGCCGCCGACTGGGGCCCCGGTCCGGCAGTGAAAAAAGCCTTTGAGGCCCGGTGCGGCTGTGAGCTGAACTATGTGGCGCTGGAGGATGGCGTATCGCTGCTTAATCGCCTGCGTATGGAAGGAAAGAACAGCAAGGCCGACGTGGTGCTGGGGCTGGACAATAACCTGATTCAGGCGGCGGAAAAAACCGGCCTGTTCAGCAAAAGTACGGTGGATACCCGCGGGCTACAACTGCCGGACGGCTGGCACAATGACACTTTTATCCCGTTTGATTACGGCTACTTCGCGTTCGTTTACGACAAAAACAAGCTGAAGAATCCGCCGCACAGCCTGAAGGAGCTGGTCGAAAGCCCGGTAAAATGGCGGGTGATTTATGAAGACCCGCGCACCAGCACGCCGGGGCTCGGTCTGCTGCTGTGGATGCAGAAAGTGTACGGCGATGATGCGCCGGCGGCCTGGCAGAAGCTGGCCAGCAAAACCGTGACCGTCACCAAAGGCTGGAGCGAAGCTTATGGTCTGTTCCTCAAAGGCGAAAGCGATCTGGTGCTGAGCTACACCACCTCGCCGGCTTACCACATCATTGAAGAGAAAAAGGATAACTACGCCGCCGCGCCGTTCAGCGAAGGCCACTATCTGCAGGTAGAAGTGGGCGCGCAGCTCGCCAGCAGCAAACAGCTGCAGCTGGCGCAGCAATTCATGCAGTTTATGGTGTCGCCAGCGTTTCAGAGCACCATTCCCACCGGCAACTGGATGTATCCGGTGATCAAAAGCGATTTACCCGCCGGTTATCAGGCGTTACCGGTGCCTGCGAATGCGCTGCAATACACCCCGACAGAGGTGGCCGACCATCGCGCGGCGTGGATTAGCGCGTGGCAGCGCGCCGTCAGCCGCTGATGCCCGGCTGGCTACTGCCCGGAGCGCTTAGCGCGCTGCTATTATGTGCGGTCGCGCTGCTGGCGCTCGGTGCCCTGCTGCTCGCCGCGCCGGCCACCGACTGGCGCGCGCTACTCAGCGATAGCTATCTGCACCATGTGCTGGCGTTCTCCTTTGAGCAGGCGCTGCTGTCAGCGCTGCTCTCGGTGCTGCCGGCCATTCTGCTGGCCCGCGCGCTCTATCGCCGCCGCTTTACCGGCCGCACCCTGCTGCTGCGCCTGTGCGCCATGACGCTGGTGCTGCCGGTGCTGGTCGCCGTATTCGGTCTGCTGAGCGTCTATGGGCGCAGCGGCTGGCTGGCGCAGCTGTGTGCCACAGTCGGTATCGATTATCACTTCTCGCCCTATGGCCTGCAGGGTATTTTGCTGGCGCACGTGTTCTTTAATCTGCCGCTGGCGACGCGCATGCTGCTGCAGGCGCTGGAGAGCATTCCCGGCGAGCAGCGCCAGCTGGCGGCGCAGCTCGGTCTGCGCGGCTGGTCGCTGTTTCGCCTGCTGGAGTGGCCGTGGCTGCGCCGTCCGCTGCTGCCAACGGCGGCGCTGATCTTTATGCTGTGCTTCGCCAGTTTTGCCACCGTGCTGGCACTGGGCGGCGGTCCGCAGGCCACCACGCTGGAGCTGGCCATTTATCAGGCGCTTAGCTTTGATTACGATCCCGGCCGCGCCGCGCTGCTGGCATTGTTGCAGCTCGGCTGCTGTCTGCTGCTGGTGCTGCTCAGCCAGCGCTTCAGTAAAGCGATTCCGGCCGGTAGCCAGACGGTGCGCGGCTGGCGCGATCCGCAGGATTCCTGGCGCGCACGCGTCGCGGATACGCTGCTGATTACGCTGGCACTGCTGTTACTGCTGCCACCGCTGACGGCGGTGCTGGTCGACGGCTTACGCGGCGGCATCGCCGGCGCGCTGCAACAGCCCGCGCTGTGGCAGGCCACATGGACGTCGCTGCGCATCGCACTCGGTGCTGGTGTGCTGTGCGTGCTGCTGACCATGATGCTGCTGTGGAGCAGTCGCGAACTGCGCCAGCGTCAGCAGCGCTTCGCCGCGCAGGCCATGGAACTCAGCGGAATGCTGATTCTGGCGATGCCGGGCATCGTGCTGGCGAGCGGGTTCTTTCTGCTATTCAACGCCACCGTTGGCCTGCCGCAGCGTGCCGATGCGCTGGTGATCTTCACCAACGCGCTGATCGCCATCCCCTACGCCATGAAAGTGCTGGAAAATCCGATGCGCGATCTCAGCGCGCGCTACGCTCAGCTGTGCGCCTCGCTGGGCATCAGTGGGTTTACTCGCCTGCGGCTGATTGAACTGCGGGCGCTGAAACGTCCGCTGGCACAGGCGCTGGCCTTTGCCTGCGTGCTGTCGATTGGGGACTTCGGCGTGGTGGCGCTGTTCGGCAGCGCCGATTTCCGCACCCTGCCGTTTTATCTGTTCCAGCAGATTGGCGCCTATCGCGGTGCCGATGGCGCGGTAACCGCGCTGCTACTGCTGCTGTTATGCCTGCTGCTGTTTACGCTGATGGAAAAATTACCGGGTCGCCATGCTGACACTGAATAACCTTACTTATCTCTACCAGCATCTGCCGATGCGTTTCAGCTTTAGCGCACAGGCCGGTGAACGTCTCGCCATTCTCGGCCCGAGCGGCGCGGGCAAAAGTACCCTGCTGAGCCTGCTCGGCGGCTTTCTGCCAGTGAGTCAGGGCAGCCTGCTGATCGATGGCGTCGACCATACCCGCAGCGTGCCTTCCGCGCGACCGGTATCGATGCTGTTTCAGGAGAACAATCTGTTTCCGCACCTGACGGTGCAGCAAAATCTGGGGCTGGGCCTGCATCCCGGCCTGAAGCTGACGCGCGAACAGCAGCAGCAGGTACAGCAGATTGCGGAGCAAACCGGGCTGGAATCGATGCTGACGCGTCTGCCCGGCCAGCTCTCCGGCGGTCAGCGCCAGCGCGTGGCGCTGGCGCGCTGCCTGCTGCGCAATCAGCCGGTACTGCTGCTGGATGAACCGTTTTCGGCACTCGATCCGGCGCTGCGCAGCGAGATGCTGCAGCTGGTGCGCGCGGTGTGCGAGGCACGCACTATCACGCTGCTGATGGTGTCGCACAGTCTGGAGGATGCGCAGCAGATTGCGTCACGCAGCCTGGTGATTGTTGACGGTCGGGTGTACTGGGATGGCAGCACCGCCAGCCTGCTGCGCGGCGAGAGCCCGGCGGCCGCCATCCTTGGCGTATCACCGCGTTAAGCGAAGAATACCTTCCACAGCAGCTGCAGGAAAATCGGCATCATCGGGTGGAACAGCAGCGCAATAAAGGCACCCACGCCGATGAGCGCCATCAGCGGAGCCAGCCAGCGCAGCCGCGCCTGCGGCAGATAAGGCGTGGCCCAGTCGACGCTTTTGCCGCTGCGCCACCAGCGCCACAGCAGCCAGCCGCCGATCCACAGCAGCAGCGCCACCGCCAGCAGCAGCCATTTGAAGCTGTCGCCCTGCGCCGCCTGCGGCACGTCGATCGCCACGCCCGCCAGAATGCCCGGCATCAGGTAGGCCGGCGGCCACAGGATGCAGCCGATAATGTTCGGCGGCAGGAACTTACGCACCGGCAGCTCCAGCATGCCGGCCGCCAGCGGAATCAGCGGACGCGTCGGTCCGACAAAGCGCCCCACGAGGATGGTAAACATGCTGTGCTGATGCAGCGCGTGCTCGGTTTTATCCAGCAGCCCTTTGTATTTTTGCAGGTATTTCCAGCGGTGCAGCGGTCCCTGGAATTTCCAGCCAATGCCGTACGACACCCAGTCGCCAATCAGACACCCGGCCAGCCCGGCGGCCCACGCCGGATAGAGCCCGATTTGTCCGCTGCCCACCAGCGCGCCGAGGCTGGCCATCAGGACCGTTCCCGGCAGCAGCAGGCCGACAAACGCCAGCGACTCAAGAAAGGTCACCAGCGCCACGGCAATCAGCGCGTACTCCAGCGATTGCGTAAACAGGTGTTGGATCCAGGCTTCCATAACTATCCTCTGCGGAATATAGAGGCTGGATTGTCCTGAGACAGCCCCACAGCGTCAAGCAATTCCCCGCGCTGCCGCACGCCCGCGCCGCACAGACGACGGCACCACCGCAGTACACTGTATAAACATCCATGATATACTGAAATGAATTCATTCACCGGAGTTAACGTGACCGAACCGCGCGCAGGATTTTTGCTGACTCGCCACTGGCGGGATACCCCGACCGGCAGCGAAGTAGTGCTGTGGCTGGCCACCGACCAGGGCCCGCAGCGCCTGGTGCTGCCTGCGCAGGAGTCAGTGGCGTTTATTCCCCGGGAGTTCCAGGCGCAAACCGAAGCGCTGATTCGCGACGAGCGCCATACGCGCCTGCAACCGCTGGATCTGAAAGATTTTCGTCGCCGACCGGTGCTGGGACTCTATTGCCGCAGCCACCGACAGCTGCAAAGCATTGAAAAACGCCTGCGTGAAAACGGCATTGCGGTATATGAAGCAGATATCCGCCCGCCGGAACGCTACCTGATGGAGCGCTTTATCACGGCACCGGTGTGGTTCAGCGGCGAGCCGCGCGGCGACAGCCTCGTCAACGCGCGCCTCAAGCCGCATCCCGATTACCGTCCGCAACTGAAATGGGTATCGCTCGACATCGAAACCACCGAGCACGGCGAGCTGTACTGCATCGGGCTGGAAGGCTGCGGCCAGCGCCAGGTGTATATGCTCGGCCCGCCGAACGGTGATGCCAGCCAGCTGGATTTTGAGCTGATCTACCTCGACAGCCGGCCGCAGCTGCTGGAGCAGCTTAACGCCTGGTTCGCCCGTCACGATCCCGATGTCATCATCGGCTGGAACGTGGTGCAGTTCGACCTGCGCGTGCTGCAAAAACATGCCGACCGCTACGGTATTCCGCTGCGTCTTGGCCGTCAGCAGCAGCCGCTGGAGTGGCGCGAGCACGGCTTTAAGCCCGGCGTGTTCTTCGCTCAGGCCAGCGGCCGGCTGGTGATTGACGGTATTGAGGCGCTGAAATCGGCGTTCTGGGACTTCGCCTCATTCAGCCTTGAAGCGGTGTCGCGCGAGCTGCTGGGCGAAGGCAAAGCCATCAACAATCCGTGGCAGCGCATGGAAGAGATCAACTGGCGCTTTGCCCACGACAAACCGGCGCTGGCCACCTACAACCTGAAGGATTGCGAGCTGGTTACGCGTATTTTCCAGCACACCGCCATCATGCCGTTTTTGCTGGAGCGCGCCACCGTCAATGGCCTGGCGGTGGATCGCCACGGCGGATCGGTGGCGGCGTTCAGCCACCTGTATATTCCGCGAATGCACCGCGCCGGCTTTGTCGCGCCTAATCTCGGCGAAGTGGCACCGGAAGCCAGCCCTGGCGGCTACGTGATGGATTCGCGCCCCGGACTGTATGATTCGGTGCTGGTGCTGGATTATAAAAGCCTCTATCCGTCGATCATCCGCACCTTTCTGATCGATCCGGTCGGGCTGGTCGAAGGCCTGGCGCATCCGGACGACGCCGATTCGGTTCCCGGTTTTCGCCACGCGCGCTTTTCGCGCCGCACCCACTGTTTACCGGCGATTGTCGGGCAGATCTGGCAGGGGCGCGAGGCCGCCAAACGTGACGGCAACCAGCCGCTGTCGCAGGCGCTGAAGATCATCATGAACGCTTTTTATGGCGTACTTGGCACCAGCGCCTGTCGCTTTTTCGATCCGCGCCTTGCTTCGTCGATTACCCTGCGCGGCCACGCCATCATGCAGCAAACGCGTGAGCTGATTGAAGCCGAAGGTTTTGACGTGATTTACGGTGACACCGATTCTACTTTTGTCTGGCTGAAAAGCGCCCACAGCGAAGCCGATGCCGCCGCGATCGGCCAGCGGCTGGCCGGGCACGTGAATCGCTGGTGGCAACAGCATCTGCAGCAGACTTACGGTCTCGACAGCGCGCTGGAGCTGGAGTACGAAACCCACTTCAGCCGCTTCCTGATGCCAACCATTCGCGGCGCCGAACAGGGCAGTAAAAAGCGCTATGCCGGACTGATTCGCCGCGACGGCGACGAACGGCTGGTGTTTAAGGGGCTGGAATCGGTGCGCACCGACTGGACGCCGCTGGCGCAGCAGTTCCAGCAGACGCTGTATGGCCGCATCTTCCGCGGTGAACCCTGGCAGGACTACATTCGCGACACGGTGGCACAGCTGCTGGCCGGCGAGCTGGACGATCTGCTGGTGTATAAAAAGCGCCTGCGCCGGCCGCTGAAAGATTACGAACGCAACGTGCCCCCCCATGTGCGCGCCGCGCGCCTCGCCGATGAACATAACCGTAAACTGCAGCGTCCGCTGCAGTATCAGAATGGCGGATCGATCCGCTACGTCATGGCCACCGCCGGGCCGGAGCCGCTGGAAGCGCGCAGCACGCCGCTGGATTACGATCACTACGTCAGCAAACAGCTACAGCCGATCGCCGAGGGGATTTTACCGTTTGTCGGCGATGACTTTGCTACACTGATCACCGGGCAACTGGGGCTTTTTTGACAGGTGACGAATGCCCTGCCATCCAGTACCATAGCGCCCTTCCTGATTCTCACCGCGTGCACCAGCTGACCAGATAACTGTCTGGCGGTGGGGTATTGTCTGAGAGCAGGCGAACGTCTTTCTATCTTTTAGAGAATCGAGCAAAAAATATATGGTTTTTACACTGGGTCAACGCTGGATTAGTGATACGGAAAGTGAGCTGGGACTGGGGACAGTCGTGGCGCTGGATACGCGCATGGTCACACTGATGTTTCCCGCCACCGGCGAAAACCGCCTCTATGCCCGTAATGATTCTCCGGTCACCCGCGTGATTTTTAATCCGGGTGATACCGTCACCAGCCACGAAGGCTGGCAGATGCAGGTTGATGAAGTCCGCAACGAAAACGATTTAGTGACTTACATCGGCACGCGTCTTGATACCGACGAAAGCAACGTGGTGCTGCGCGAAGTGATGCTCGACAGCAAACTGGTGTTCAGCAAGCCACAGGATCGCCTGTTTGCCGGCCAGCTGGACCGCATGGATCGCTTCGCCCTGCGCTTCCGCGCACGCAAATACCAGAGCGAACAGTATCGCCTGCCGATCAGCGGCCTGCGCGGCATGCGCACCAACCTGATTCCGCACCAGCTGCACATCGCGCATGACGTCGGTCGCCGCCACGCACCGCGCGTGCTGCTGGCCGATGAAGTCGGCCTCGGTAAAACCATTGAAGCCGGGATGATTATTCAGCAGCAACTGCTGGCCGGACGCGCCGAGCGCGTGCTGATCGTGGTGCCGGAAACCCTGCAGCACCAGTGGCTGGTGGAAATGCTGCGCCGCTTCAACCTGCGCTTTGCCCTGTTTGACGACGATCGCTACACCGAAGCGCAGCACGACAGCGACAACCCATTTGATACCGAGCAGCTGATTATCTGCTCGCTGGATTTTGTCCGCCGCAACAAACAGCGGCTGGAGCTGCTGGCCGAAGCTGACTGGGATCTGCTGGTGGTCGACGAAGCGCACCATCTGGCGTGGAGCGAAGCCGCGCCGAGCCGCGAATATCAGGTTATCGAACAGCTGGCGGAAAAGACCGCCGGCGTGCTGCTGCTGACCGCGACGCCGGAACAGCTCGGCATGGAGAGCCACTTTGCCCGTCTGCGTCTGCTGGACCCGAATCGTTTCCACGATTTCGCGCAGTTCGTGGCCGAGCAGCAGCACTATCGCCCGGTGGCAGACGCCGTCAGTACGCTGCTGGCCGATCACGCCATCAGCAAAGAGGAGATGAACCTGATCAACGATCTGGTCGGTGAGCAGGATATTGAGCCGCTGCTGCAGGTGGCGAACAGCGATCGCGACGGCAAAGACGACGCGCGCAAAGAGCTGATTTCAATGCTGATGGATCGCCACGGCACCAGCCGCGTGCTGTTCCGTAACACGCGTAACGGTGTGAAGGGCTTCCCGAAACGCGAACTGCATCAGATTCGCCTGCCGCTGCCGGCGCAGTATCAGACGGCGATTAAAGTCTCCGGCATTATGGCGGCGCGCAAAACGGCGGAAGAGCGCGCGCGCGACATGCTGTATCCCGAGCAGATTTATCAGGAATTTGAAGGCGACAGCGGCACCTGGTGGAACTTCGACCCGCGCGTTGAGTGGCTGATGGGCTACCTCACCAGCAACCGTAAAGAGAAAGTGCTGGTGATTTGCGCCAAAGCGGCCACTGCGCTGCAGCTGGAGCAGGTGCTGCGCGAGCGCGAAGGCATCCGCGCCGCGGTGTTCCATGAAGGACTATCAATTATCGAACGCGACCGCGCGGCCGCCTTCTTCGCTTCGCAGGAAGATGGCGCCCAGGTGCTGCTGTGTTCGGAGATCGGCTCGGAAGGGCGTAACTTCCAGTTCGCCAGCCGGCTGGTGATGTTCGATTTACCGTTTAACCCGGATCTGCTCGAGCAGCGTATCGGCCGTCTCGATCGTATCGGCCAGCTGCATGACATCCAGATTCTGGTGCCGTGGCTGGAGAAAACCGCCCAGGCGGTGCTGCTGCGCTGGTACCACGAAGGGCTGGACGCGTTTGAGCACACCTGCCCGACCGGCCGCACCATCTACGACAGCGCCTACCCGCAGCTGATTGAGTATCTGGCCGCGCCGGACAACCCGCAGGGACTGGACGACTTTATCGCCCAGAGCCGCAAACAGCATGACACGCTGAAGGCGCAGCTGGAGCAGGGGCGCGACCGCCTGCTGGAGCTGAACTCCAACGGCGGCGAAGCCGCGCAGGCGCTGGCCGATGCCATCGGCGAGCAGGATAACGACACCGAGCTGGTGAACTTTGCGCTCAACCTGTTTGATATCGTCGGGATCAACCAGGAAGATCGCAGCGATAACCTGATCGTCCTGACGCCGTCTGACCACATGCTGGTGCCGGATTTCCCCGGCCTGCCGGAAGATGGCTGCACCGTAACCTTTAACCGTAACCAGGCGCTGTCACGCGAAGATACCCAGTTCATTACCTGGGAACATCCGCTGATTCGCAACGGCCTCGACCTGATTCTCTCCGGCGATACCGGCAGCTGTGCGCTGTCGCTGCTGAAGAACAAGGCGCTGCCGGTGGGCACGCTGCTGGTAGAGATGATCTACGTGGTCGAAGCGCAGGCGCCGAAACACCTGCAGCTTACCCGCTTCCTGCCGCCCACGCCGGTCCGCCTGCTGATGGATCGCGCCGGAAATAACCTCGCCGGCAAGGTGGAGTTCGAAAGCTTTAACCGTCAGCTCAACGCAGTCAATCGCCATACCGGCAGCAAGCTGGTGAACGCGGTGCAGCAGGATGTGCATCACATTCTGACGCAGGCGGAAAAAGTCATCGTGCCGGAAGCGCAGGCGCTGATTGCGGCGGCCAAAGCCGAAGCCGATGAGAAGCTGAGCGCCGAGCTGTCGCGCCTCGAAGCGCTGAAAGCGGTCAACCCCAACATCCGTGATGATGAGGTTGATGCGCTGGAGAGCAACCGCGAGCAGGTGCTGGCCAGCCTCGGTGAAGCCGGCTGGCGCCTTGATGCGCTGCGTCTGATCGTTGTTACGCACCAATAATCGCTGAGGCCGCGCCCAATCATGCTGATGGAACCCTACAATCCGCCGCTCGCCCCCTGGCTGCATATTCTGTATCAGGACGAGCACATCATGGTGGTTAACAAGCCAAGCGGTTTGCTGTCGGTGCCCGGCCGCCTTGAGGAGCACAAGGATAGCGTGATGACGCGCATCCAGCGTGACTTTCCGCAGGCGGAGTCGGTGCACCGACTCGATATGGCCACCAGCGGTGTGATTGTGGTGGCGCTGACCAAGGCGGCCGAGCGCGAGCTGAAGCGGCAGTTTCGCGAGCGCGAGCCCGCGAAGCAGTACGTGGCGCGCGTCTGGGGACATCCGGCGGCGGAACAGGGCATGATCGATCTGCCGCTGATTTGCGACTGGCCTAACCGGCCGAAGCAGATGGTGAGTGTGGAGCTGGGTAAGCCGGCGCAGACGGAGTATCAGGTGCTGGCGTATGACGCCGATAACAGCGCGCGGGTGCAGCTGAAGCCGATCACCGGCCGTTCCCACCAGCTGCGCGTGCATCTGCTGGCGCTGGGGCATCCGATTCTCGGCGATCGCTTCTATGCCCATCCCGAGGCGTTAGCCATGGCGCCACGCCTGCAGCTGCACGCCGAATCGCTGACCATTACCCATCCGGCGTTTGGCAACAGCATGACGTTTCGCCAGCCGGCCGATTTTTAAGGGGCCGCAGCCCCTTATTTAAAGCCCTTCTCTTTGCGAATCAGGTCGTACGCGGCCTGAATTTCCTGCGCTTTCTGCTTCGCCATCTCCATCATCTCCGGCGGCAGACCTTTCGCCACCAGCTTATCCGGATGGTGCTCGGCCATCAGCTTGCGGTAAGCGCGCTTGATGGTGGTGCTGTCGTCGCTGCTTTTCACCCCCAGCACGCTGCAGGCATCTTCCAGCGTCGGGCCACGTTTCGCCTGCTGATAAGCGCCGCCGCCGTACGACGAGCCACCACCAAACTGCTGACCGCCTTCCATCATGCGCAGGAACTGATCGAACTGCGCGCGGGAAATCCCCAGCTCTTCCGCGATGACGTACAGCACCTGACGCTCGTTGGGATGCAGCGAACCATCAGCAAACGCCGCCTGGATTTGAATTTCCAGAAACATCCGAATCAGGTCGAAACGGCCAAAGCAGGCGCTGCGCAGCTCGCGCAGTTTGTTACGTAACGGATATTCGCTCTGCTTACCTTCACGAAACGCACGCTGCGCCGCGGTACGCGCCTCGCCATGCAGCTGCATGCGATCCATAAATAAAGAGGCAATCTGGATATCCGCTTCGGTGACGCGCCCTTTCGACTTGGTCAGATGGCCCATCACCTGGAACGTGGTGCTGAAGAACAGCGTCTGACGCGCCTGATTGTTGGCGAAGTAGCCCTGTCCTTTTACGCTGCGCACTTTGTCAAACAGATGACCAATGATCAGACCCAGTACGATGCCCCAAAAGCCTGCTCCGGAAAGTAAGCCGAGAGCCAGACCAATAACTTTTCCCCAGTAGCGCATAAACTCCTCAATTCGCCATGCTTGCGGCTGAAAATTGCATTATCATACCTGTCATTTATCTCCGCGCCTAACGGCAACGCAGGCAGAGCAGGATTAACACTGGCGCAACGCCGGGCGGTACGTTAGTCTCTGTCCGGATTGTCGGCATGATGCCAGTTTTCATGGAATTATCGAAACCGCGTATGAAAAAACGTATACCTACCCTGCTGGCTACCATGATTGGTGCAGCGCTTTATAGTCAGCATGCACTGGCCGACGATCTGATGTCGCAGTGTATGCTGGGCGTGCCGAGCTACAACCGTCCGCTGGTCAGTGGCGACGCGAATTCGCTGCCGGTAACCATCAACTCTGACTCAGCAAAAGGGAACTATCCGAACGACGCGGTGTTCACCGGTAATGTTGATGTGCAGCAGGGGAACAGCCGTCTGGTTGCCGACGAGATGCAGCTGCATCAGCGTCAGCAGGACGGACAAACGACGCCGGTGCGTACCGTCGATGCGCTGGGTAATGTGCACTATGACGACAACCAGGTCATCCTGAAAGGTCCGAAAGCCTGGTCCAATCTGAACACCAAAGACACCAACGTGTGGAACGGTAATTATCAGATGGTCGGCCGTCAGGGTCGCGGTGATGCTGACCAGATGAAACTGCGCGGTAATAACCGCTATACCATTCTGGAAAACGGCAGCTTTACCTCCTGTCTGCCGGGTTCCAACAGCTGGAGCGTGGTCGGTTCGGAAGTGATTCAGGACCGAGAAGAAGAAGTGGCGGAGATCTGGAATGCGCGCTTCAAGCTCGGCAACGTGCCGGTGTTTTACAGCCCGTATCTGCAGCTGCCGATTGGCGACCGCCGCCGCTCCGGCTTCCTGATCCCCAACGCGAAATACGGCAGCAACAACGGCTTCGAATTCATGCTGCCGTACTACTGGAACATCGCGCCTCAGGCCGATGCCACTATTACGCCGCACTACATGAGCAAGCGCGGCCTGCAGTTGCAGAACGAGTTCCGCTACCTGACGCAGTTTGGTGCCGGCCTGTTAGAGCTGGACTATCTGCCGTCTGACAACCAGTACAACAAAGATAAAGCCGCGCGACCGTCGGTGCAGAACGACAGCAACGACGACCGCTGGCTGTTCTACTGGCGTCACTCCGGCGTCTACGATCAGCACTGGCGCTTCAACGCGGACTACACCAAAGTCAGCGATCCTTATTACTTCAACGATCTTGATTCGAAGTACTACAGCTCGACTGACGGCTACGCCACGCAGAAATTCAGCGTAGGCTACGCTGATACCAACTGGGATGCGACGCTGTCCAGCAAAGACTTCCAGGTGTTTGGTAATACCAGCAGCCAGAACGTGTACCGGGCGATGCCGCAGCTGGATGTCAATCTGTACCAGAACGATATCGGGCCGTTTGACGGTCGCATCTATGCGCAGGCGGTGAAGTTCACTAACGTCAGTAACCGAATGCCGGAAGCGACGCGTTTGCACATCGAGCCAACGCTCAACCTGCCGCTGTCCAACGGCTGGGCCAGCCTGGATACCGAGGCAAAGCTGCTGGCGACGCATTACCAGCAGGATAACGTTAACTACTACAACGAAAATATCGATACCACCCGCACCAATCAGCTGAAAGAGTCGGTCAACCGCACCCTGCCACAGTTCAAGGTAGATGGTCGCCTGGTATTTGACCGCAATATGGACTGGGCCGAAGGCTACACCCAGACGCTGGAACCGCGCGTGCAGTACCTGTATATCCCGTACCGCAACCAGAGCAACATCTATCCGTACGACTCCACGCTGCTGCAGACCGATTACACCGGCCTGTTCCGCGATCGCACCTACAGCGGCCTCGATCGTATCGCTTCGTCTAACGAAGTGGCGACCGGCGTGACCACGCGTATTTATGATAACGATCTGGTTGAACGTTTTAACGTTTCCGTGGGTCAAATCTACTCGTTTACCCCGTCTCGTACCGGCGTAAACCAGACGAATAAAGAAGATGATACCGGTAGCCTGGTGTGGGCGGGTGATACTTACTGGAAAGTCAGCGATCGCTGGGGCGTGCGCGGTGGCTTGCAATACGATACGCGGCTGGACAACGTTTCCCAGGGCAATGCCATTGTGGAATACCGTCGTGATGCCGACCGTATGGTGCAGCTGAGCTACCGCTACAGCAGCCCGGAGTATGTGGCGCAGGCGTTGAATAACCCCAGCTATGTCACTAACCCGATCTACAAAAACGGTATCTCGCAGGTGGGCGCCACGGCCAGCTGGCCGATTGCCGATGCCTGGTCGCTGGTGGGGGGTTACTACTATGACACCCGTAACAGCCGTCCGGCCGAGCAGCTAGTCGGTCTGCAGTACAGCTCCTGCTGCTACGCCATTCGTCTGGGTTACGAACGCAAGATCAACGGTTGGGAAAACAACGACAGCAAGTATGACAACCAAATCTCATTCAACATTGAGCTGCGTGGTCTGAGTTCTAACTATGGCTTAGGCACCAATGAAATGCTGCGTCAGGGCATCATCCCTTATCAGCGCGCTTTCTGATGTTGTGATATTTGACAGGCTATCCCGCAGTGCGGAAACAACAATGGATAAAGTATGAAGAACTGGAGAATGCTGATTCTTGGTGTGGCGATTACCGCTAACACTGCGTTCGCAGCCCCACAGATGGTCGATAAAGTTGCCGCAGTCGTGAACAACGGCGTGGTGCTGGAAAGTGACGTAGACAACATGCTGCGCACGGTGAAGTCACAGGCGCAGCAGGCGGGTCAGCAGCTGCCGGATGACAAAACCCTGCGTCATCAGATCCTTGAACGCCAGGTCATGGACGCCATCATTCTGCAGATGGGCGAAAAAGCCGGTCTGCAGGTGAGCGATCAGCAACTGGATCAGGCGATTCAGAACATCGCCGCGCAGAACCGCATGAGCGTTGATCAGCTGCGCAGCCGTCTGGCCTATGACGGGATGAACTACAACGATTATCGCGCGCAGATCCGCAAAGAGATGCTGATCTCTGAAGTGCGTAACAATGAAGTGCGTCGTCGCGTCACCATTCTGCCGCAGGAAGTGGATACGCTGGCTAAGCAGATTGGCTCGCAGAATACCCAGGGCACCGAACTTAACATCAGTCAGATTCTGCTGCCGCTGCCGGAAAATCCAACCCAGCAGCAGGTTGACGACCAGGAAGCGCTGGCGCGTCAGCTGGTGGGTGAACTGAAAGGTGGTGCCGATTTCGGTAAACTGGCCGTGACCTACTCTGCCGATCCGCAGGCGCTGAAAGGCGGCAACATGGGCTGGGGCAAAATTGAAGAGCTGCCAACGCTATTCTCGCAGGCGCTGAGCAGCGCGAAGAAAGGCGACATCGTCGGCCCAATCCGCTCTGGCGTTGGCTTCCATATCCTGAAAGTGAACGATCTGCGCGGCGAGAGCAAAAACATTTCGGTCACCGAAGTGCATGCCCGCCACATTCTGCTGAAGCCGTCACCGATCCTTACCGACGATCAGGCACGTCAGAAGATTGAACAGATTGCCGCAGACATCAAGAGTGGCAAAACCACCTTCGCCGCTGCCGCGAAACAGTTCTCCGACGATCCGGGTTCAGCGAACCAGGGCGGCGACCTCGGCTGGGCGTCACCGGAAATCTACGATCCGGCGTTCCGTGATGCGCTGCTGAAGCTGCAGAAAGGCCAGGTCAGCGCGCCGGTGCACTCCTCCTTCGGCTGGCACCTGATTCAGCTGCTGGATACCCGTCAGGTGGATAAAACCGATGCCGCGCAGAAAGAGCGCGCTTACCGTCTGCTGTTCAACCGTAAGTTTGCCGAAGAAGCGCAAACCTGGATGCAGGAACAGCGCGCCAGTGCTTACGTGAAGATTCTGGATGGCAATGGTCAGTAATTATCGTGTGGCGATCACGCCCGGCGAACCCGCCGGGATTGGTCCCGATCTCGCCGTTGCGCTGGCTCAGCGTGACTGGCCGGTTGAGCTGGTGGTGTGCGCAGACGGCGACGTGCTGCGCCAGCGCGCGGCTCAACTGGGTTTGCCGCTGACGCTGCGTGACTATCAGCCCGGCGTGGCACCACAGCCGCAGCAGGCCGGTACGCTGACGCTGCTGCCCATCGCGACGGCGCAGCCGGTGACCGCCGGCGAACTGACGGTCGCCAACGGTCATTACGTACTGGAGACGCTGGCCCGCGCCTGCGACGGCTGCCTCAGCGGCGAGTTTGCCGCGCTGGTAACCGGTCCGGTGCACAAAGGTGTGATCAATGACGCCGGCATCCCCTTCACCGGTCACACCGAGTTCTTCGCTGAGCGCGCCGGTGGCGATCGCGTGGTGATGATGCTGGCGACCGAAGCGTTGCGCGTGGCGCTGGCCACCACGCATCTGCCGCTGAAAGATGTCGCGGACGCCATCACCCGTGACAGTCTGCATGAAGTGATCACCATCCTGCATCAGGATTTGCAGCGTAAGTTTGGCATTCCGCAGCCGCATATCTTTGTCTGCGGGCTCAACCCGCATGCTGGCGAAAGCGGTCATATGGGCCGGGAAGAGATCGATACCATCATTCCGGCGCTCGACGAACTGCGCCAGCAGGGCCTGCAGCTCACCGGTCCGTTACCGGCCGATACGCTGTTTCAGCCGAAATATCTGCAGCACGCCGATGCGGTGCTGGCGATGTATCACGACCAGGGCCTGCCGGTGCTAAAATTTCAGGGGTTTGGTCGCGCGGTGAATATCACCCTCGGCCTGCCATTTATCCGTACCTCTGTTGACCACGGCACCGCGCTGGAACTCGCCGGTCTGGGCAGCGCAGAGCCGGGCAGCTTTATTACGGCGCTTAACCTCGCCATCACTATGATCAAGAGCAGTAATGAATAATCGCGTCCATCAGGGGCACTACGCCCGTAAACGTTTCGGGCAGAACTTCCTGAACGATCAGTACATTATCGACAGCATCGTCTCCGCTATTCATCCGCAAAAGGGTGAAGCCATGGTGGAGATTGGCCCAGGGCTGGGTGCGTTAACCGAGCCGGTGGGCGAGCGTCTTGATGCGCTGACTGTCGTCGAGCTGGACCGCGACCTTGCCGCGCGTTTGCAGACGCACCCGTTCCTCGGTCCTAAGCTGACGATTTATCAGCAGGATGCGATGACCTTCGACTTCTCCGCGCTGTCAAAGGAGCAGGGTCAGCCGCTGCGCGTGTTTGGCAACCTGCCTTACAACATCTCGACGCCGCTGATGTTCCACCTTTTCAGCTATACTGGTTCGATTAAAGATATGCACTTCATGCTGCAGAAAGAGGTGGTTAACCGTCTGGTAGCCGGCCCGGGCAGCAAAGCTTACGGGCGTCTCAGCGTGATGGCGCAATATTATTGTCAGGTGATTCCGGTGCTGGAAGTGCCACCACAATCGTTCACCCCGCCACCGAAAGTGGATTCGGCGGTAGTGCGTCTGGTGCCCTTTACCCAGCCACCGTATCCGGTCAGCGATGTGCGTTTACTGAGCCGTATCACCACCGAAGCGTTTGGTCAGCGACGCAAAACCCTGCGTAACAGCCTGGGACACCTGTTCACGGCCGGTGCGCTGGATGAACTCAACATCGACGCCTCGCTGCGGGCAGAAAATGTCACCGTGGCGCAGTATTGCCAGCTGGCAAACTGGCTGGGCAATCATCAGGCTGAATCTGCGGAGAACTGAGTGCATGAGTGAACTGGCCCGCGTTTGTGTTCAGGTACTGAGTCAGTATGTGGAATCGCAATCCTCTCCCGATGAGGATCGTTACGTGTTCGCCTACACCATCACCATCCGTAACCTCGGGCGCAACAGCGTGCAGCTGCGCAGCCGCTACTGGCTGATCACCAATGGCAACGGGCGCGAGACCGAAGTGCAGGGTGAAGGCGTGGTCGGTGAGCAGCCGCATATCGCGCCCGGCAATGAGTTTCAGTACACCAGCGGTGCGGTTCTGGAAACGCCGATGGGCACCATGCAGGGACACTATGTGATGATCGACGAAGAGGGCGAGACCTTCCACGTGGAGATTCCGGTGTTCCGCCTCGCGGTGCAAACCCACATTCACTAATTCCTCCTCCGCCCGGCCAGTCCGGGCGGCGCGTTTTGATCGGACTGACTTAATGAGTACATACCTGATTGGCGATATTCACGGCTGTTATGACGAATTACGTGCGCTGCTGGCGCAGGTCAATTTCGATGCGCAGCAGGACGAGCTATGGCTGACCGGCGACCTGGTGGCGCGCGGTCCGGGTTCGCTTGAGGTACTGCGCTACGTCAGGTCGCTCGGAGACTGTGTGCGCATAGTGCTGGGCAACCATGACCTGCATTTGCTGGCAGTGTATGCCGGTATCAGCCGTAACAAGCCCAAGGATCGCCTGACGCCCCTGCTGGAAGCGGACGATGCCGACGAGCTGATTAACTGGCTGCGTCGCCAGCCGCTGCTGCAGGTGCATGAAGAGAAAAAGCTGCTGATGGCGCATGCTGGCATTACGCCGCAGTGGGATCTGGAGACGGCACAGCAGTGCGCGCGCGAAGTTGAGGCGGTCTTGTCCAGCGACAGCTATCCGCTGTTTCTCGATGCCATGTATGGCGACATGCCGAACAACTGGACACCGGAACTGAGCGGACTGGCGCGCCTGCGTTTCAGCACCAATGCGCTGACGCGCATGCGCTTCTGTTTCCCCAATGGTCAGCTCGATATGATCTGCAAAGAGGCGCCCGCCTCAGCGCCGCCGCCGCTGAAACCGTGGTTCCAGGTGCCCGGCAAAATCAGCAGCGATTATACGCAAATCTTTGGTCACTGGGCTTCGCTGGAAGGAAAAGGCACGCCAGAGCATGTGATCGGGCTCGACACCGGCTGCTGCTGGGGCGGAACGCTGACCCTGCTGCACTGGGAGAGCGGCCAGTATTACACCCAGGTCTCGAACCGTGACCAGGCCATGGCGGAAAACGCGGTGAATGCGCCCTCCCCCCTGAGCGATATGCAGTAAACAAAAAGCCCCGCGATGTTAGCGGGGCTTTTTTTCGGTCACCATAAATGGCGACCCTACAAAGACCATCTGTACCGTGACAGCCATCTGCCTGATATTGCGCAGGTTTATCGCGTCATAAATAGCGATGAGTCCCTGTCGTTGTAGGGTGCGCATTTATGCGCACCTGGAAGGCATAAACAGCGATTGATCCCTGCCTTTACAGGCTGCGCATTCATGCGCACCTGGCCACAATCAACGGCGGCGATCCAGAATCTCAAAGCAGTAACTGTGCGAATTCTGCGCATCAGCATCGTGGAACTCACTGAACGTCGACTGCCACTCGTCCGGCTCGTAATCCGGGAACTGGGTGTCGCCTTCCACTTCCGCATCGATATGCGTCAGATAGAGACGATCGGCGCGCGCCAGCATCTGCGCATAAATCCGGCCACCACCAATCACCATGATCTCTTCTGCCTCACCCGCTGCGGCAATTGCCTCTTCCGGCGACGTCACCCAGGTCACGCCGTCATGGTTGCCGGGCTGGCTGCTGACCACAATATTCAGGCGTCCCGGTAACGGGCGACCAATCGATTCAAAGGTCAGACGGCCCATAATCACCGGTTTGTTCAGCGTGTTGCGCTTGAACCACGCGAGGTCGGCAGGCAGGTGCCATGGCATGGCGTTTTCCATGCCAATAATACGATCTGCTGCCAGTGCCGCGATCAAACTAATCATGTTAAAAGACCTACAGGAAAAAAATTGGCGCAATGATACGTAAAGGTGAAACTTTCGTCGATAGGACGACCGTGCTATTTACGTAAAGCCCGCTTGGCTCGGCGTTTTGTCTGAGCGACAGAGTTTTACTCCGGCTTTGCGGCCGTTAGCGGAAAGAGCCGCCAGAATTCGCGGTGAAGGCGCTACAACTCAGGGTGATGCTCCGCGCTGACCGCGTGCTGTGTAAAGAAAAGCGCACTATGCCCCCCCAAAAAAAACGGCTCCCGCAGGAGCCGTTGATTTACGCATCAGAAATCGTAGCGCAGGCGCACCAGATTAACGTTGCCCAGTGATTTATCGGTACTGGAAGTGATCACGTACTCGTAGTCGACGCGGAAACCGTAGTCGAGCTGCGCGCTGACGCCCACGCCGTTATCGATACGCTTGTAGTTACGTCCGTTGACGAACTCCAGGCGATCGCCCATGAAGTACGGCTGGATGCTCTTCACAGCATACTGGCCGATCGGGAATTTATAACCGGCGAAGTATTCAACGCCCCACGCATCATCCGCGAAGTAGTTGTTAACGGTGTTGCGTTTGGTTGGCGAGAAGTTCTCATACCAGCCCGCACCGGCGGACAGCGTCCAGTTGTCCGGCGTCCAGCTCAGCGCGGTACCGTAGATATTCTGGTCGTAACGCTTGCTGTCGCCATTGCCCGGATTGCGGATATCCGCACGGGTGTAGTTCCACGCGGTGCCCCACGCCAGATCTTTGGTGATGTGATAGTTCACGCCCAGCGAACCGCCGCCCTTGCGCTTGTAGCGCAGGCCGTTGCCCGGCAGATAGTCGTTATCTTCAAACAGATAAGCGGCATAGACATCCGCATCGCCAAAGGTATTTTTATACTTCAGCATCTTGCGCGAGCGGTAAGATCCGTCGTAGTCACCGTTGATGCCGTTGCCCGGTGCCTGGGCCAGCATATCGTAGTCCCAGATATCGGTTTTAGCGCCGACGACATCGTAATAAACGCTGTTCTGCTGGCCAAAATAGAGCTCGCCCAGCGATGCGCTTTTGAAACCGGTATACAGCTGGCGACGCGTGGTGTTGTGGGCACCGTCCGCATAGTGGTTATCCCAGCCCCACCAGGCCGGGAAGTTAACGCCCAGCTCGTAGTAACCCACCCAGCTGACATCGTCAAACAGGTAGTAGTTGGCGCTGAAGCGGAAACGTGAACCGCCGTCGTAGCCGTTACGCTTATACGATTTATCGTTAACCCCGTTCTGATGCAGATACTGCGGACGAATACTGCCGCCCACTTTGAAATCAAGACGGCTAAGCGGATCGCCGGCCTGCGGATCCTGCTTCAGCAGGGTGATTTCCGCCTGACTGGCGAGAGGTGCAGCAACAAGTAACGCAGCCACTGCGCTGAGAGTGAAAGCACGCATTTTCATTTTTATATCCCGTTAAGGTGAGCGCTCTATGAGTGAGCAGCGGAATAGTACGGTGCGCTTAGCGGGGAGGTATTTATAATTTTGTGCGGATACGCCTGAATGTAACTGGTTTCGCATCAACTGATAAAAATTATGTCAAATCAATAGATTTGTAACGTATAACCTTATGCAGCACAGGCAAAACAGGCAAAAAAAACGGCCCGCGCGGGGCCGTTTAGTCACAGAGCAGGCGGTTTAGCCTTTGATCTGCGCGTGCATTTCCTGCACCGAAATCACTTTTTCGGTCGGATCCGCATTCAGCGCCATCGCGGTAGCAAAACCACCGTTCAGCGTGGTGTCGTAATGCACTTTGTACTGCAGTGCGCTGCGGCGAATCAGTTTCGAATCCTCAATCGCCTGACGTCCTGCGGTGGTGTTGACGATGTAAGTGTACTCACCGTTCTTCAGGCGATCCTGAATGTGCGGACGCCCTTCGTGCACCTTGTTCACCAGGCGCGGATTGATGCCGGCTTCACCCAGCACCACGGCGGTACCGTGCGTCGCATCCAGCTCGAAGCCAAACTTCTGCAGCTTCGCGGCCAGGTCAACAATACGTTTCTTGTCGCCTTCACGCACCGACAGCAGCGCACGCCCCTGTTTCTTCATATTGCTCTGCGCGCCGAGCATAGCTTTGCTGAATGCTTCCGCGAAGGTGCGGCCCACGCCCATCACTTCACCGGTCGAACGCATTTCCGGACCAAGAATCGGGTCCACGCCCGGGAATTTGTTGAACGGCAGCACCACTTCTTTCACCGAGTAGTACGGCGGAATCACCTCTTCGGTCACGCCCTGTTCAGCCAGGGTTTTACCAGCCATCACGCGCGCAGCCACTTTCGCCAGCGGCACGCCGGTGGCTTTGGAGACAAACGGCACGGTACGCGCGGCACGTGGGTTCACCTCAATCAGGTAAACTTCGTTGTCCTTGACCGCAAACTGCACGTTCATCAGGCCACGTACGTTGAGTTCGAATGCCAGCTTTTCCACTTGCTGGCGCATCACGTTCTGAATCTCAGTGCTCAGGGTGTACGCCGGCAGCGAACAGGCCGAGTCACCGGAGTGCACGCCCGCCTGCTCAATGTGTTCCATGATGCCGCCAATCAGCACGCGTTCGCCGTCGCAAATCGCATCGACGTCCACTTCCACCGCATCATCGAGGAAGCGATCCAGCAGCACTGGCGCATCGTTGGACACGGACACCGCAGTCTGGAAGTAGCGCTTAAGATCCACTTCGTCATAGACGATTTCCATCGCCCGGCCGCCCAGCACGTAAGAAGGACGTACCACCAGCGGATAGCCAATCCCTGCGGCTTTTTCTACCGCCTGTTCCAGCGTCGCCACCGTGGCGTTAGCCGGCTGTTTCAGTTTCAGGCGATCCACCGCCTGCTGGAAACGCTCACGGTCTTCCGCGCGGTCAATGGCATCCGGGCTGGTACCAATCACCGGCACGCCAGCCGCTTCCAGCGCGCGCGCCAGCTTCAGCGGCGTCTGGCCACCGTACTGCACTATAACGCCTTTTGGCTGCTCGATGCGCACGATCTCCAGCACGTCTTCCAGCGTCACCGGCTCGAAGTAGAGACGGTCTGAGGTGTCGTAATCGGTTGACACGGTTTCCGGGTTACAGTTGACCATAATGGTTTCGTAACCGTCTTCACGCAGCGCCAGCGCCGCATGCACGCAGCAGTAATCGAACTCAATGCCCTGACCGATACGGTTTGGCCCGCCGCCCAGAATCATGATTTTGTCGCGATCCTGATTAGGATTGGCTTCGCACTCTTCTTCATAGGTGGAGTACATATAGGCGGTGTCCGTGGCGAACTCTGCCGCACAGGTATCCACGCGCTTGTAAACCGGATGCAGGTTGAACTGATGACGCAGCTTGCGAATTTCACTTTCCGCCACACCTGCCAGCGTTGCCAGACGCACATCGGCAAAGCCTTTACGCTTCAGCGCACGCAGGAAATCCGCGCTCAGCGAGTTGACACCTTCGCGCGCCACCTGCTCTTCCAGGCGCACCAGCTCTTCAATCTGCACCAGGAACCAGCGGTCAACGTTGGTCAGGTTGAACACGCCGTCGACCGACATGCCGGCACGGAACGCATCAGCGATATACCAGATGCGGTCAGAACCGGCATCTTTCAGCTCGCGGCGGATACGGGTCAGGGCTTCGCCATCATCCAGATCCACTTTCGGGTCGAAGCCGCTGGCGCCCACTTCCAGACCGCGCAGCGCTTTCTGCATCGACTCCTGGAACGTGCGGCCAATCGCCATCACTTCACCGACCGATTTCATCTGCGTGGTCAGACGATCATTGGCACCGGCAAACTTCTCGAAGTTGAAGCGGGGAATCTTAGTGACGACGTAGTCGATGGACGGTTCGAACGAGGCCGGCGTACGGCCACCGGTGATGTCGTTCATCAGTTCATCGAGGGTAAAGCCCACCGCCAGCTTGGCCGCGACTTTGGCAATCGGGAAGCCGGTCGCTTTCGAGGCCAGCGCTGAGGAGCGCGACACGCGCGGGTTCATCTCAATGACGATTAGGCGGCCATCTTTCGGGTTCACCGAGAACTGGACGTTGGAACCGCCGGTTTCGACACCGATTTCACGCAGTACCGCCAGCGAGGCGTTACGCATGATTTGATACTCTTTGTCGGTCAGCGTTTGGGCTGGCGCCACGGTGATGGAGTCACCGGTGTGAATCCCCATGGCGTCAAAGTTTTCGATCGAGCAGACGATGATGCAGTTGTCGTTTTTATCACGCACCACTTCCATCTCGTACTCTTTCCAGCCAATCAGCGACTCATCAATCAGCAGCTCATTGGTTGGCGACAGATCGAGGCCGCGCTCGCAAATCTCTTCAAACTCTTCGCGGTTGTAAGCGATACCGCCACCGGTGCCGCCCATGGTAAATGACGGACGAATGATGCACGGGAAACCGACCTCTTCCGCTACTGCCAGCGCTTCTTCCATGGTGTGCGCGATACCGGAACGTGCGGTATCCAGGCCGATGCTCTTCATCGCCACGTCGAAGCGGCGACGGTCTTCGGCTTTATCAATCGCATCGGCGGTGGCACCAATCATGGTCACGCCAAACTCGGCCAGCACACCCTGGCGCTCCAGCTCCAGCGCACAGTTCAGCGCGGTCTGGCCACCCATGGTCGGCAGCACCGCATCCGGGCGCTCTTTTTCAATGATTTTACGCACCACTTCCCAGTGGATAGGCTCAATGTAGGTCGCATCCGCCATTTCCGGGTCAGTCATGATGGTGGCCGGGTTAGAGTTCACCAGAATGACGCGGTAACCCTCTTCACGCAGCGCTTTACACGCCTGCGCACCTGAATAGTCGAATTCACATGCCTGGCCAATCACAATCGGGCCAGCGCCAAGGATCAGGATAGATTTTATGTCAGTACGTTTTGGCATCGTGGGCTCCTGATTACTTCGCGTTAGAACGGTAAGCTTCGATCAGTTCGATAAAGTGATCGAACAGCGGCGCCGCATCGTGCGGGCCTGGGCTGGCTTCCGGATGTCCCTGGAAGCTGAACGCCGGTTTGTCGG
The DNA here is from genome assembly GCF_059730935.1 of Type-C symbiont of Plautia stali. Lineage (NCBI taxonomy): Bacteria > Pseudomonadati > Pseudomonadota > Gammaproteobacteria > Enterobacterales > Enterobacteriaceae > Type-C symbiont of Plautia stali. The sequence goes on from NZ_AP035923.1 coordinate 3,401,189, forward strand.
TGCGGTGAATACCCTGTACGGTCTGGTCAAACAGGGAAACATGGGTCACGCGCAGGTTAGCCGGCAGGTTGGTTTCATCGACGGCAAAACCGTGGTTCTGCGCGGTGATCATCACAGTATTGTTATCGAGGTCTTTCACCGGATGGTTGCCACCGTGATGGCCAAGTTTCATCTTTACGGTTTTCGCACCGCTGGCCAGCGCCAGCAGCTGATGGCCAAGACAGATACCAAACACCGGAATGTCGGTTTTCAGGAAAGCCTGAATCGCGCTGATGGCGTAGTCGCACGGCTCCGGGTCGCCAGGGCCATTCGACAGGAAAATCCCGTCCGGATTCAGCGCCAGCACCTCATCAGCCGGCGTTTGCGCCGGGACAACCGTCAGGCGACAGCCGCGATCCACCAGCATGCGCAGAATGTTGCGCTTGGCGCCGTAGTCATAAGCCACCACGTGGAACGGCAGCGCGTCAGCGCTTTGCTGCTCAGGCAGGCCGCCTTTCAGCGCCCAGCTCCCCTGCTGCCACGCGTAGGTTTCCGCCGTGGTCACTTCTTTCGCCAGGTCCATGCCTTTCAGGCCCGGAAACGCCTGGGCTTTCTGCAGCGCCAGCGCCGCATCCGGGCTGTCGCCAGCGATGATGCAGCCGTTCAGCGCCCCTTTCTCACGCAGCAGGCGCGTCAGTTTGCGCGTATCGATATCGGCGATACCGACAATATTGTTGCGCTGCAGATAGGCTGACAGGCTCTCTTCGCTACGGAAGTTGCTGGTAATCAGCGGCAGATCGCGGATGACGAGGCCCTGAGCATGGATTTGACTGGATTCTTCATCGGCGGCATTGGCACCAACGTTGCCGATATGAGGATAAGTGAGGGTGACGATCTGGCGGGAATAGGAGGGATCAGTGAGGATTTCTTGATAACCGGTCATTGACGTATTGAAAACGACCTCCCCCACTGCCGATCCCGTTGCCCCGATGGCCCGACCGTGGAATTGGGTTCCGTCTTCCAGAACCAAGAGCGCTGACTTAATCAAAACATCCTCCAGGGAATAAACAGTCACAATATCTGCATATTAATTCAAAATGATGCGCTGAATCAATGCAAAAACCGCCTGACCGCTCGATTTTTGGCAAATTGCGCGCATTCTAATGATCGACCTGGTAATTGTCTACCCTGAGCGGTTATTTTTTTGTATATTTCGGGCTACTGAATGTTAAAAGTGAAGCAAGGCGACAAAATAGTGAGAGATCTCCGATAAATAATCGGTTGCCTGACGCAATTAATGGCAAAACACCGGCTAACTGCGTAAATTTTTGACCAAATGGTCAAAAAAAGCCACTCAACATGAAAAAACGTGCAGATAAATCACAAAAATAACCATCATAAACAAAAATCACTTTCAGCTTGCCATTTTACAGACAAAATAAAGGGCAATGAAAACATTGCCCTGTTCAATCAATATCTTACCGATTGAAATAACCACATCACGATGGTTCACAACACTCACAACATCGATAAATCCAGCACATCACGCATATCATAAAGGCCGGATTTTTTATCTTTCAACCATGCAGCGGCTTTAACGGCCCCATTGGCGAAGGTCATGCGGCTGGAAGCCTTGTGCGTAATCTCTACGCGCTCGCCGATATCCGCAAACATCGCGGTGTGCTCACCGACAATATCGCCCGCGCGCACGGTGGCAAAGCCGATGGTTTGCGCCTTGCGCTCGCCGGTATGGCCTTCGCGCGCGTAAACCGCGTGCTCATCCAGCTTCCAGTGCATGGCGTCGGCAATCGCCTCTCCCATCGCCAGCGCCGTGCCTGATGGCGCATCCACTTTGTGGCGGTGATGCGCTTCCACAATCTCAATATCCGCATAGTCGCCCATCACTTTTGCCGCCTGCTGTAACAGGTTAAGCACCAGATTGACGCCTACGCTGAAGTTCGCGGCAAACACGATGCCAATCTCTTCAGCCGCTTCACGGATGGCTGCCTTACCGGCTTCATCAAAACCGGTGGTGCCAATCACCATCGCTTTTTGATGCTGACGGCAGAACGCCAGATATTCCAGCGTGCCTTCCGGACGGGTGAAATCGATCAGCACATCGAAATCATTCACCACCTGCCGCAGATCGTCGGTCACCCGTACGCCGGTTTTGCCGATTCCCGCCAGTTCACCGGCATCCGCCCCCAGCAGCGAGGAACCGCTGCGCGCCAGCGCCGCGCCTAACACCACGCCTTCCGCCTGCTGTGCGGCCTGAATCAGATTGCGTCCCATGCGACCCGGCGCACCAACAATAGCAATGCGGATTTCACTCATATTTATTCATTCCTGATACAAAACTATGCATGCAAAGCGTAAACAGGTTAACGGTCAGATAACAGTCACGCCACAATAATAACGGGATAATAAGAATTTTAGGCCAGCCGCGATAGATTATCAGTAAAAGCAATCCCGCCCGCTGGAAGTCACGGCTGAGGTGATAAAGGATAAAGAAAAGGCCGAACATTGTCGGCCTGTTTCTGTCAGCAAATTGAAGTGCTTACTGCACGTTGCGTACGTCGACGCGCAGCTCTTTCGGCACTTCAAACACGATATTCTCTTCACGGCCAATCAGCTCAATCGCCGCTTCGCCGCCCAGCTCACGCAGACGCTGAATCACCTGCTGCACCAGAATATCCGGAGCCGAAGCGCCGGCGGTAACGCCGATACACTGCACGCCTTTGACCCACTCTTCCTGAATATCATCCGCAGAATCAATCAGCTTCGCCAGCTTGCCGGCACGCTGCGCCAGCTCCGCCAGACGATTCGAGTTGGAGGAGTTTTTCGAGCCGACCACCAGAACCACCTCCGCATCCTGCGCCAGCACGCGCACCGCTTCCTGGCGGTTGGTGGTGGCGTAGCAGATATCATCCTTACGCGGTCCAATGATTGCCGGGAAGCGCTGACGCAGCGCATCGATCACGTCCGAGGTATCATCCACCGACAGCGTGGTCTGCGTCATAAAGCACAGGTTGTTTTCATCTTTTACCTGCAGCTTAAACACATCCTCTGGCGACTCCACCAGATACATGCCGCCGTTCGGATTGCTGTACTGACCCATGGTGCCTTCCACTTCCGGATGGCCGGCGTGGCCGATGAGGATCGCTTCCACGCCTTTACGGCTGGCACGCGCTACTTCCATATGCACCTTGGTCACCAGCGGACAGGTGGCGTCAAACAGCATAGTGAGGCTGCGCGCTTTCGCTTCAGCCCGCACGGCCTGGGAAACGCCGTGTGCCGAGAAAATCAGGATGGCGTTGTCCGGTACTTCACTGATCTCTTCAATGAAGATCGCACCGCGCTCGCGCAGACTGCTGACCACATAGCGGTTATGCACCACTTCATGACGCACGTAGATTGGCGCGCCATACATCTCCAGCGCCCGCTCGACAATGCTGATGGCGCGGTCGACGCCTGCACAGAAACCGCGTGGGTTAGCTAACAGGATTTGCATCGCTGGCCTCCAGCACCGGATCGATCTCCAGCACTTCAATCTCGAATTTAATGCGCTGCCCCGCCAGCGGATGGTTGAAATCGACGGTAATCGAGTCACCGGAAATTTCACGAATCACGCCCGGCATTTCGCTGCCGCCCATGCCGCTGAACAGCATGATGGCACCGACTTCCGGCTCGCCCGCGTCGATGAAATCACGGCGCGAGAAGTACTGGATCAGATCCGGGCTGGCAGCGCCAAAGGCGTCTTCCGGCTCGAGCGTAAAGGCGTGCTGATCGCCCACTTTACGCCCGACCAGCTCCTGCTCCAGCGCCGCCGACAGGCTGCCATCTCCCAGACGGAACAGCGCAGGCTTGCCGTTGGCGCGCGTGGATTCAGCCGTCGAGCCATCCTCCAGCTTCAGTGTAAAATGCACCAGCAGCGCGCTGTCGCGCTGAACGATGTCTGTCATCTGTTACCCTTATTTATTCGTGACCTGTTTGCCTTTCGGGCTGAGAAAACCCTCCAGCACCACCAGCGCCGCACCAATGCAGATTCCGCAGTCGGCAATGTTAAAGGTGGCGAAGTGCCAGTCACCGACATAAAAGTCGATAAAGTCGACCACAAAGCCGTGCCAGGCACGATCAAACAGGTTACCCAGCGCCCCGCCGATAATCAGCGCGTAGGCAATGTTGGTTAATTTATTGCTGGCGCGATTGCGATACATCATCACCAGCAGCGACACCACAATGGCGATGGCGATACCGGCAAAGAACCAGCGCTGCCAGCCGCCTTTGTCTGCCAGGAAGCTGAACGCCGCGCCATAGTTGTGCGCGTAGAACAGGTTCAGGAACGGCATCAGCGGCTGGGTTTCATGCAGCATCATGTTGTTCATGACCCACTGCTTGCTGGCAAAATCGACCACGATCACCACCAGCACCAGCCATACCCAGCGCAGTCCGGTTGAGCACAGTTTACTCATCAGGCAAATTTCCGCACTTCACCGTTTCCGGCTACGTTGGTGTAGCAACGTCCACACACCGCAGCATGCTCCGGATTCTGGCCGACGTCAGTAGTGTAATGCCAGCAGCGCGGGCATTTCTCGCCTTCTGCTTTATGCAGCGCGATTTTCAGACCTTTTAACAGTTCGCTCTGCTGCGCTTCGTCGCTGGCCGTCACGTAATCCGCCACGGTCGCGCCCGAAGTCAGCAGCACGAAACGCAGCTCATCGCCCAGCGCCTGCAGCTTCGCCGCCAGTTCCGGATCCGCGTACAGCGTGACGGTGGCTTCGAGTGCGCCGCCGATGCGTTTGTCGCTGCGCGCTTGCTCAATCACCTTGTTCACTTCACCGCGCACTTTCAGCAGTTCTGCCCAGTAAGCATCATTCAGCGCTTCATCCTGCGCCAGACCAAACAGGCCCTGATACCACTCTTCGGTGAACACGTACTGTGGACGCTCGCCAGGCAGATAGCCCCAGATCTCATCCGCGGTGAACGACATGATCGGCGCCATCCAGCGCACCAGCGCTTCAGCGATATGCCACAGCGCGGTCTGGCAGCTGCGACGCGCCAGGCTGTCGCCCTTCGCGGTGTACTGACGATCTTTGATCACGTCGAGATAGAACGAGCCCATCTCGATGGAGCAGAAGTGCATCAGACGCTGCACCACTTCGTGGAAATCGTAGTTCTCGTACGACTGCACGATGTCCTGCTGTGCCGCCAGCGCACGGCCTACGGCCCAGCGATCCACTACCACCATCTCTTCCGGGCTGACGCAGTCGGTCGCCGGGTTGAAGCCTGCAAGGTTCGCCAGCAGGAAGCGCGCGGTGTTACGGATACGGCGATAGCTGTCGGCGGCCCGTTTCAGGATTTCGTCGGATACTGCCATCTCACCGGAGTAGTCGGTTGAGGCCACCCACAGACGCAGAATATCCGCGCCCAGCTTGTCCATCACATCCTGCGGTGCCACGGTATTGCCGATTGATTTCGACATTTTGCGGCCCTGACCGTCGACGGTGAAGCCGTGGGTCAGTACCTGGCGGTAAGGCGCTTTGCCCTTCATCGCCGTGGAGATCATCAGCGAGGACATGAACCAGCCGCGATGCTGATCCGAGCCTTCCAGATACATATCCGGTGCGTGCCCGTCAAATTCCGGACGCGCATCCACCACCGAGAAGCTGGTCGATCCGGAGTCAAACCAGACGTCGAGGGTATCCGGCACTTTGACGTAGTGATCGGCGTCATCGCCCATCAGATCGCGCGGATCGAGATCCCACCACGCCTGAATACCGTCCTGCTCGACGCGCTGCGCCACTTTCTCCATCAGCTCCAGCGTATCCGGGTGCAGCTGCTCGCTCTCTTTATGGACGAACAGCGCCATCGGCACGCCCCAGGTGCGCTGACGCGAGATGCACCAGTCCGGACGGTTAGCGACCATCGCTTCGATACGCGCCTGGCCCCAGTCCGGGATCCACTGCACGCCTTTGATCTCTTTCAGCGACTGCGCACGCAGGCCTTTCTGATCCATGCTGATAAACCACTGCGGCGTAGCACGAAAGATGATTGGCGTTTTATGACGCCAGCAGTGCGGATAGCTGTGCAGCAGTTTTTCCACGTGCAGCAGCGCGCCTTTCTCCTGCAGCAGCGCAACGATCATGTCGTTGGCTTTAAATACGTTAACGCCATCCAGGGTTGGATAGGTGCCCGGCAGATACGCGCCGTCCGGTCCGACCGGGTTAGCGGTTTCGATGCCGTATTTCTGGCCGATCACATAGTCATCCGGACCGTGGCCTGGCGCGGTGTGCACCGCACCGGTACCGGCGTCCAGCGTGACGTGCTCGCCCAGCACCACTTTCGACTGGATCTGCTCGAGGAACGGATGCTGGAACAGCTGCAGCTCCAGCGCGGCGCCTTTGCACTCGCCCAGCACCTGCCACTCACTGATGCCTGCGCGTTTCAGCACCGATTCCACCAGATCTTTCGCGAGGATCAGGCTGCGGCCGGCAATCTGCACCAGCTGGTAGTCGAATTCCGGATGCAGCGAGATGGCGCGGTTTGCCGGCATGGTCCACGGCGTGGTGGTCCAGATAACCAGTGAAACCGGGCCTTCCGACGCCGCAACGCCAAACTTCGCGCGTACCGCATCGGCGTCCAGCGCGTTAAACATCACGTCGATAGAAGGTGAGGTTTTGTCGTAATACTCCACTTCCGCTTCCGCCAGCGCGGAACGGCAGTCCATGCACCAGTGCACCGGCTTGGCGCCTTTGTGCAGATGGCCATTACCGATGATTTTGCCCAGCGCGCGAATGATGTTGGCTTCGGTCTGGAAATTCATGGTCAGATAAGGACGATCCCAGTCGCCGAGCACGCCAAGGCGGATGAAGTCCTTTTTCTGGCCTTCAACCTGCTCCGCCGCGTAGTTGCGGCAGGCTGCGCGAAATTCAGCCGCGCTGACTTTCTCGCCCGGCTTGCCAATCATCTGCTCAACTTTGTGCTCAATCGGTAAGCCGTGGCAGTCCCAGCCGGGAACATACGGCGAGTCAAAGCCCGCCATACCTTTCGACTTAACGATAATATCTTTCAGAATCTTGTTAACTGAGTGACCAATATGAATGCTGCCGTTCGCATACGGAGGGCCATCATGCAGGATAAAGGTTTTTTTCCCTTTTTTGGCTGCGCGGATGATGCCGTACAGGTTGTCATCATACCAACGTTGCAGCATTCCCGGTTCGCGTTTGGCCAGATCGCCACGCATCGGGAACCCCGTTTCCGGCAAATTCAGGGTAGATTTATAGTCACTCATCAGATTCTCGGTTCCGTATTTCGGTCATTAAACCGGTGTTTTTAGCCCAAAAAATTGGCGGGCCGTCACCACATCTTTCGCAATTTGTTCTTTCAGCGCGTCCAGCGAAGCGAAACGCTGTTCGTCGCGAATCTTCTGCTTCAGCACCACCTCAATGTGGCGCCCATAAAGATTCATATGTGTGTCGAGCAGGTGAACTTCAAGCTGCTGACGCAGACCTTTTACCGTCGGGCGCGTACCAATGTTTGCCACGCCGGGAATCGGCTGCTCGCCCAGCCCCAGCACTTCAACCGCAAAGACACCTTTTACCGGCGTCACGGTGCGTCGAAGCGGGAGATTGGCAGTCGGAAAACCAATGGTGCGTCCCAGTGCATCACCGTGCACCACGCGGCCAGAAATACTGAACGGATGACCGAGCAGCTGCTGCGCCTGAGCAAAATCGTCCTGCGCCAGCGCCTGACGTACCGCCGTACTGCTGATACGTTTGCCGCCATCACAATAGGTCTGGGTGCTGATGACCTCAAAGCCATACTCCGCACCGGCTTTCTGTAATAACAGGAAATCCCCCTGGCGACCAGCGCCAAAGCGGAAATCATCCCCCACTGCGAGGAATTTCACATTGAGCTTGTCGACCAGCAGTTCGCTGATAAAGCTTTGTGCTGAGTGTGCCGCAAAACGGCGATCGAAGCGCACGCACACCACGGCATCAACGCCGGCCAGTGCGAGGTATTTGAGCTTTTCACGCAGACGCGTCAGGCGCGCCGGCGCTTTGTCGCCGGCAAACAGCTCCAGCGGCTGTGGCTCAAACAGCATCACCACCACCGGCAGGTTGCGTTTACGTCCTTCGGCAATTAACTCCGCCATCAGCGCCTGGTGGCCGCGATGCACGCCGTCAAAATTACCAATGGTCAGGACGCAGCCGCGATGCTGCTCTTTCAGATTGTAAATACCGCGGATAAACTTCATGGCTGACTCAAACCGGTGGAAATCGGCGGATTATACCCTTGAATAGCGTTCAGGTTAACCCGTCTGCGTGCCTTTCCTGCGCCTGATTCAGCGTCAGGCGCCCGCTGGCTGGCGGCTCCGGCCCCATCACAACAATTTTGTTGCGAAATACTGTATTCAGCGCGGTGTTGCTGGTAGAATCTTGCGCCATCAATTACGTAAGCGGGTGTCGTGGTTAAAACGACGCTTTATTGCACAAATCCATTGACAAAAGAAGGCGCAAAAGGCATAGTCCTCGGCCTTTGATTTGTCCATATAGAACACATTTGGGAGTTGGACCTTGGCTAATATCAAATCAGCTAAGAAACGCGCCGTAACATCTGAGAAACGTCGCAAGCATAACGCGAGCAATCGTTCTATGATGCGTACTTTCATCAAGAAAGTATACGCGGCTATCGCAACCGGCGACAAAGCTGCTGCGCAGAACGCATTCAACGAAATGCAACCAATCGTGGACCGTCAGGCTGCTAAAGGTCTGATCCACAAAAACAAAGCTGCACGTCATAAAGCAAACCTGACTGCTCAGATCAACAAACTGGCTTAATCGCCGTCTGTTAATCGCTTTGTTAAAAGAACCGGCGCTTCGCCGGTTTTTTTATGCCTGCGATCCGTGGCTGAACAGCGCGCTGAAGTCGCGATGGCAAATGCTCTGCACCGCCGGATGCTGAATCATGCGCCCGGCAAAAATAACGTGATACTCCTCCATCACCGTCTCCAGCCTGCCGATCTCGCGCACGCTATCGTCACGATAGACATCATCCCCGTACAGCGTCGGTGCGACAAAGATCGCATTATTCTGCGCGCCAAACGCCTTCATCAGCGCCGCATCATCAAATTCACCGAGAATCTCAACCTGTAACCCCTGGCTGTGGATCCAGTTCAGCAGCTTGCGCCCCAGCATCGAACGCCGGCCGGGCAGCAGCAGGCGCCGCTGCTCCAGACAGGCCGGAAACGGCAGCTCAGGCAGTGGCGCATTACACCAGAAGCTAACCGGACATTCGCCGAGCTTGACCGAAAACAGCCCGGCCTGCTGGGTTGAATCTATCGGGCAGTCGGAGAGGATCATATCCAGCTTATGCTGGCTGAGCTGCTCCAGCAGCATTTCATGCGTTGATTCAAAGCAGCGCAGCTGAATTTTCTCGCCGGCCATCACCACCGTTTCCAGCACCTTGCTCACCAGCTGTTTTGACAGCGCATCCGCCACGCCAACATCAAACAGCAGATGCGACTCCTTGCGGTAGTTAACGATATCGAGCATTTCCTGGCTGAGCATAAACATGCGATCGGCATAGCGAAACACCAGCTGCCCCAGCTCGGTGGGCACCAGGCCGCGCCCCTGACGGCGAAACAGCACGCCATCCAGCTGCTCTTCCAGCGCTTTGATCTGGCCGGTTACGGTCTGCGGCGTGAGGCACAGCACTTCAGCGGCGCGCACCACCGAACCGGTTTTGCACACCTGCCAGAAGTAGTAGAGATGATTAAAATTGAGCTGATTCATACCATAAAGGAGGCTTGCGCCTCTCCTTATTAGCGCAGTTTGATGCGCAGCAGCGTATAACCTATCACCGCCGACAGCAGTGAACCGCTAAGAATGCCCAGCTTCGAGAACGTCACCAGCTGTTCATGCGCGGCATCAAACGCCAGCGAACTGATGAAGATCGACATGGTAAAGCCGATACCGCACAGCACGCCGATTGCCATAATGTCGCGAATGGTGGTACTGCCTGGCAACGCCGCCAGCCGCAGCTTCACCGCCAGCCAGCAGAACAGCGTGATACCTAACGGTTTACCAATCAGCAGACCGAGGATAATGCCAAGCGGCTCCGGCGACAGCACATCGCCAAAGGTAATGCCGCTGAGCGAGATGCCGGCATTGGCGAACGCGAACAGCGGCAGGATCAGCCAGTTCACCCACGGCATCAGGCCGTGCGCCAGGTGCTCAGCCGGTGAGTGTCCCTCTTTCTCCTCCAGCGGCACAAAGAAGCCCACCACCACGCCCGCCAGCGTGGCATGCACGCCGGACTTCAGTACCGCGGTCCACAGCACCACGCCCACCAGCATATACACCGCGATGTTGCGCACGCCGCAACGATTGAGGATCGCCAGCAGCACGATAGCGCCGCCCGCCACGCTCAGCGACAACACTGACAGATCGCTGGTATAGAACAGCGCAATAATCACGATGGCACCGAGGTCATCAATGATCGCCAGCGCCATCAGGAACACTTTCAGCGCCGCTGGTACCCGGCTGCCGAGCAGCGCCAGCACGCCGAGCGCAAAGGCGATATCGGTGGCCGTGGGAATAGCCCAGCCGTTGCGGGCAACTTCGTTATCATGATTGAACAGCAGGAAAATGAGCGCCGGCGCAACCATGCCGCCCAGCGCAGCAATCACCGGGAAGATCGCGCGATCGCGGCTGGCCAGCTCGCCGCTGATCAGTTCGCGCTTCACTTCGAGGCCAATCAGCAGAAAGAACAGCGCCATCAGCGCATCGTTAATCCACAGCAGCAGGTTTTTGCTGATATCCAGCGCGCCGAAGCGAATCTGTACCGGCTCCGCCAGCAGGTTTTGATAGCCCTGCGCGGTGGCGGCATTATTGGCCAGCACCATCGCCGCCACCGCCGCCAGAATCAGCACCATGCCGTTGCTGGCGTCACTTTCGATAAAGCTTTTCAGCAAGCTTCGAATACTACGGGGTTTGTTCACAACTCCTCCTGAGCAGAGACATTTGGTGGAGAAGTTTAGCCGCTGTAACACCTCGTTAAAAGCAGCTTATGTCTCGTTTATTGCTCGGGATTTTCGAGTTATTCGCCAGGCCGGGCGTATTGCAGCGGTGGGAGGGCTAAAAGCGGACGGACGCAATACGGCGCTGGTCGTTAAGCAGGTAGCGCGCCGTCAGGCCTGGTGGTTCGTGCAGGTCAGCAGCGTCACGTCATCCGTACGCTGCTGTGGCAGCGCATTATCGCCGGCAATCTCATGCTGGGCGCAGTGAGGCTGATGCGGATGCAGACCGCCTGGCGGTGAGAAAGGCTTAGCCATCTGGGCACTTGCCAGCGCGGAAAACGCCACAAGCGCTGTTGAAAGTAACAACGGTAGAAGTCGCATAATTTTTTGTCTTTTCACTATAACGGTCCGGAATGGACCAGGCATGCAGGTGATGATCCAGCCTGAGAGGTGGCAAACAGTGTTTTCCACGGTCAGTCAGGTTTCAGTGAAGGATTTTACGCCACTCAGGCGCAGGAATTTATAAAATCGTGCGGTTTATCACAGTTTACCGCACGATTTATGCATTATCCGACTTTGACCGGAATGTAAAAGGTGCCCTGCAGCAGATCCGGCGTGCTGTAGCGGAGATCGAGCTTAATCAGGTCCTTGCCCGGCCGCCGCGCCACGCCGAGCGCAGGCAGATGGTTGTAGTACACCTCTGCGGTGAACGCATTGATCTCTTCCGGCGCGCCATGCCAGTCAATTTCTGCATACAGTCCACTTTCACCGGTCCAGTTCTGTACATTGCCGGTCAGCACGTCGGCGTACTGGCTCTCCAGCGCCTGGAACATGCTGATATGCTGCTGATCGCTGGAGTTAACCCCCGGGCTGAACTGGAAACCCAGCCAGCCGCGCTGCACATGCTGGCCGGCGAAGGCGATGAAATCACGCGTATGCTGCGCCACCACGTGATTATGGTGGTCAATGTATTCGCCGAAGCGGCACTCCCACTCAATCACTTCTCCGCACAGCTTCAGCTCCGGCTTCTCTGCCAGGCGCGCACTCACCCACTGCCGCTGGGTTGAGATGCGGCTGTGGAAGTCTTTCATCTGCATCTCAGGGATGCGGCGATAAGCGCCTGGCGTCATGGCGAAGTGGCTTTTAAACACCCGGGTAAAGTTTTGCTGATTATCAAAGCCAAACCGCACGGCGATATCAATAAGCGGCATGCTGGTCAGGCGCAGCGCCATGGCAGCGAGCGTCAGACGACGTTTGCGCGTGTACGAGGCCAGCGTCTGGCCGGTCATCTCTTTGAACATGCGCTGCATGTGCCACTTGGAGTAACCGGATTTCAGGGTAATCAGATCGATGTTGAGCTCGTCGGTCAGATTGGCCTCGATCCAGTCCACCAGATCGTTGATGTACTGTTTTTTCAGATTCAGGCTGAGCATTTTTTTTAATTGAATGGGTTGGGAAAGGCGGTGCTTTTGCGTAATCCGTCACATAAATATAACAAAATCGTATGGATAACGTAAGGAAGAGTAAAGACAGCGAGACGGGAAAAGCATTAATTGCTTAGGTGACTAACCTTTTATCGTCTTAACGGCATCGCGCATGAGAGGCATTGATAATTCGATTCATATCGGTGCGCATCAATGCGCACCCTACGAAAAGCGTGCCAGTACTCTGTCGGGGCGCCATGTATGGCGACCAAATGCTGGCCAATCTGATGAGCCGACACATGATCGGTGCACATTAATGCGCACCCTGTAACATCGTGCATCACCTGTAGGGTCGCCATTAATGGCGACCGATAACACCGGGCAGGCGTGCCTGCCCTCATCGACCACTCAGTGCGAACGCATGCCCGCTGCCGTCATCATCATACGAAACAGTGATGCCACCACGCCCAGTGCCAGCACGCTTGCGCCGTAGATGATTACTAACCACAGCACGCGCTTCCACCAGGGGGCTTTCGTTTCAGTGGGGTTGTTCATATTGCTGACCTCGGTTTGCATCTCAGTGGTATCCTTCGTCGGCTTTGATTTTTCCGCGGAACACGTAGTAACTCCAGAAGGTGTAACCCAGAATCACCGGAATAATCAGTAAGCTACCGACCAGCATAAAGGCCTGACTCTGCGGCGGTGACGCGGCGTCCCAGATAGTGATCGACGGCGGAATAATGTGCGGCCACACGCTAATACCAAGGCCGGAGAAGCCGAGAAACACCAGCGCCAGCGTCAGCAGGAACGGCGAGTAGTGCGCCTCACGCTTAATGGCGCGCACGATGCCCCACGAACACAGCAGCACCAGCACCGGCACCGGCAGGAACCAGAACAGGTTAGGACGGCTGAACCAGCGGTGCGCAATCGCATCGTGGGTGAACGGCGTCCACAGGCTGATAATGCCGACAATCAGCAGCAGCGCGATCACCAGCGGCGTCGCCAGCGCGGACATCTTACGGTGCAGCTCATGCTCGGTTTTCATGATCAGCCAGGTACAGCCCAGCAGCGCGTACGCCACCACCAGACCGACGCCGCAGAACAGCGGGAACGGCGCCAGCCAGTCCAGCGCCGAGCCGGCAAACTCGCGTCCTTTCACCGGGAAGCCATCGATAATCGCACCGACCGCAACGCCCTGACTGAAGGTCGCCAGCAGCGAGCCGGCAATAAACGATTTATCCCAGAACGCGCGGTGCTCTTCGGTGGCCTTAAAGCGGAACTCAAACGCTACGCCACGGAAAATCAGGCCAATCAGCATCGCGGTGAGCGGAATAGCCAGCGCATCGGCAATCACCGAATAGGCCAGCGGGAACGCACCGTACAGACCGGCACCGCCCAGCACCAGCCAGGTTTCGTTGCCATCCCAGACCGGCGCAACGGTATTCACCATCATGTCGCGCTCAACTGCATCTTTATTGAACGGGAACAGGATACCGATGCCAAGATCGAAGCCATCCATCACGATATACATCAGGGTGGCGAACACGATAATGGCGAACCAGATAATGGAGAAATCGATCATTTATTTACCCTCCTGCGGTTCGTTCAGACTCTCATGGGCCGCAGAAAGCGGACGCGCAGGTGTTTTACCCTGCCCCGGACCACCGTGGCGCACATCTTTACCCTCGCCGGTCAGCGGACCTTTCTTGATCAGGCGCATCATGTAAACGTAGCCGACACCAAACACCGACGAATAGACGAGGATGAAGGCCAGCAGGCTGATGCTCATATGCAAATCACCATGCGCCGACACCGCATCAATGGTGCGCTGCACGCCGTACACCACCCATGGCTGACGACCAATTTCCGTGGTAAACCAGCCGGCAAGAATGGCGATCAGGCCGGATGGGCCCATCAGCAGGGCGAACCACAGGAATGGCCGGGAGTTATACAGCCGCTTTTTGTAACGCAGCCACAGGCTCAGCACGCCGAGGGTGATCATCAGCAGGCCCATTGCCACCATGACGCGGAACGACCAGAAAATCACCAGCGAATTCGGGCGGTCCTCTTTCGGGAAGCTTTTCAGCGCCGGGACCTGTTTGTCCAGGCTGTGGGTCAAAATCAGGCTGCCGAGGTACGGCACTTCCAGCGCATATTTGGTGCGCTCTTCATCCATATCCGGAATACCGAACAGAATCAGCGGCGTCGCTTCCCCCGGCGGGTTTTCCCAGTGGCCTTCAATCGCCGCAATTTTTGCTGGCTGATGCTCAAGGGTATTCAGGCCGTGCGCATCGCCGATCATCGCCTGAATCGGCGCCACGATCAGTGCCATCCACAGTGCCATGGAGAACATTTTACGGATTGCCGGGTTATCGTTACCGCGCAGCAGATGCCACGCGCCAGACGCGCCAACAAAGAAGGCGCTGGCGAGGAAGGCCGCCACCGACATATGGAACAGGCGGTACGGGAACGACGGGTTGAAGACAATCTTAAACCAGTCCTGCGGCACCACGATGCCATTCTCTATGATGTAGCCCTGCGGGGTATGCATCCAGCTGTTGGACGCGAGGATCCAGAAGGTCGAGATGATAGTGCCGAGCGCAACCATGCAGGTGGCAAAGAAGTGCAGGCCCGGTCCAACACGGTTCCAGCCAAACAGCATCACGCCGAGGAAGCCCGCTTCAAGGAAGAAGGCGGTGAGCACTTCATACGTCAGCAGCGGACCGGTAATACTGCCGGCAAACTGCGAGAAGCCACTCCAGTTGGTACCAAACTGATACGCCATCACCAGCCCGGACACCACGCCCATACCGAAGTTAACGGCAAAGACTTTGGACCAGAAGTGGTAGAGATCGCGATAGGTCTCGTTACGGGTTTTCAGCCACATGCCTTCGAGCACCGCCAGGAAACTGGCGAGACCGATGGTGATGGCCGGGAAAATAATATGGAAGGAAACAGTAAAGGCGAACTGAATCCTGGCCAGGTGGAAGGCATCTAATCCAAACATTGCTTACCTCTTTGCCACAAGATTGCACCGAATTTTTACTTATAATTAACAAGGTTGACGCACAAAATTATTATTTCGTGACGTCGAAAGAGATTCACGCCAATTGTAAGGCAAGCGGCGAGAACAAAAAGAAACAGTGGGAATGGCTAAAACTATAACAGTATTTTTTGATTTCGATCATTGTTTTCACCAGAAACTACTTGTTTAAAATCACTAAGTTAAGGTTAAAGCCCGTGATTTATTGTGACAATCTTGTTATTAAGCAGAGCGAGAGGAAAAGGCGTTAATCTGGTAACTGGCTAATTTAGCTGTTAATTACTGCGCCAGACAAAACGGCAGAGGACCGCACCTTCACGTTACGCTGTAAAATTTCCTGCACAGTCGCCAGAAAGAAACTTTGTTAATTAAAAGATAATTTTTATAGACCAAAAAGAAATTAATTTGCTGTCTTTCGGTGACATTCTGTGAGCCATCGCGCATTAACCCGATGGGGCATGGCATTTGCCAGCGGCGTCAGGCTGTGCTTTGTTAAAGCAGCACAGTCCGGTTAATCAGCGAAGGAGAGGTTATGACCCGTCTTACCGCCCAGGATTTTCCCCAGGAACTGCTTGAGCTTTATGACTACTATGCGCACGGTCGCATCAGCAAGCGCGAGTTTCTCTCGCTGGCCGCGAAGTTCACCATCGCCGGCATGACCGGAGCCACCCTGCTCAGCGCCATGAGCCCCAATTATGCGCTGGCAGAGCAGGTGTCGTTTACCGACCCTGATATCAACGCCGAATACATTCACTACCCGTCGCCCCAGGGACATGGCGAGGTACGCGCTTATCGGGTGCGCCCGACTCACGCCAGCGGCAAGCTGGGTGCCGTGGTGGTGGTACACGAGAATCGCGGCCTGAATCCTTACATTGAAGACGTGGCGAGACGGGTCGCCAAAGCGGGCTATGTCGCGCTGGCGCCGGATGGCTTAAGTTCGCTGGGCGGCTATCCGGGCAATGATGAAGAGGGCCGCGCGATGCAGGCCAAAGTCGACCCGGCCAAACTGATGAACGATTTCTTCGCGGCGGTCGATTTCCTGATGCAGCATCCCGAGGGGAACGGCAAGGTCGGCATCACCGGCTTCTGTTATGGCGGCGGCGTAGCAAATGCGGCGGCAGTGGCGTTTCCTGAGCTGGCCTGCGCCGTGCCGTTCTACGGCCGCCAGCCAAAAGCGGAAGATGTGGCGCGCATTCAGGCGCCGCTGCTGCTGCACTATGCCGCGCTGGATAAAGGCATCAACGAAGGCTGGCCAGCCTATGAAGCCGCCCTGCAAGCCAGCCACAAAACCTATGAAGCGTATATTTATCCCGGCGTGAATCACGGCTTTCACAACGACTCAACGCCACGCTATGACAAAGCTGCCGCAGAACTGGCATGGGGTCGCACACTCGGCTGGTTTGAGAAATATTTGCACGCCTGAGCCTGGCGCGCCGCGACGGCACTCACGCTGTCTGCGGCGCTTTAATGATGCGGTGGACATTGCTTTCCAGCCAGTCGGCGAGGCCGATGACCTGCCCTTCCACCTCATGGCCCAGCGCCGTCAGCCGGTACTCCACGTGCGGCGGCACCACTTCATAAGCGATACGCTCAATGAAGCCATCCTCTTCCATGTAGCGCAGCGTCTGCGCCAGCATGCGTTCACTGATGCCACCAATCCGGCGGCGCAGTTCGCTGAAGCGCAGCGTCTCAGCACGCAGCGCCAGTAACACCAGCACACTCCAGCGGCTGGTAATCCGTTTTAACACTTCACGTGACGGGCAGTTCACATTGAGCAATTCACCACGGGAAAATTTATCACTCAGGTTTTCAGCCATTTACATCACTCCGCTCAAACTAACAAATCTGTAAGTACTTACTAAAAGTTAGTTTATCTCGTAGGCTGTTTCCATACCAGTTCAACCTGAGGAAAAACACCATGATTGCGATTACCGGAGCCACTGGCCAACTGGGCCGTTTAGTGATTAATGCCTTGCTGAAAAAAGTACCGGCCAGCGAGATCATCGCGGTGGTACGTTCACCGGAAAAGGCGCAGGACCTGCAGGCGCTCGGCGTCGCGCTGCGTACCGCGGATTACAACCAGCCACAGACGCTGCAGGGCGCCTTTGCCGGCGTGCAGAAAGTGCTGCTGATCTCCTCCAGCGAAGTGGGCCAGCGCGAAGCCCAGCACCGGGCGGTGATTGATGCCGCCAAAGCGGCGGGCGTGTCATTTATCGCGTATACCAGTCTGCTGCATGCCGATACCTCGCCGCTGGGTCTGGGCGTCGAACACCGCGCCACCGAAGCGCTGCTGCAGGCTTCAGGCATCCCTTATGCCCTGCTGCGTAACGGCTGGTACAGCGAAAACTATGCGGCCAGCATCGCACCGGCGTTAGCGCATCATGCCTTTATCGGCGCGGCGGGCAACGGGCGCATCGCGTCGGCGGCGCGCGAGGATTATGCTGCCGCGGCGGCAGAGGTGATCAGTCGTGACGATCAGGCCGGCAAAGTATACGAACTGGCCGGCGATGACAGCTATACGCTGGCAGAATTCAGTGCGGAGATCGCCCGCCAGTCCGGCGAACAGGTGGAGTACGTTAACCTGCCGCCTGCGGAGTTCAGCGCGGCGCTGATCGGAGCCGGTTTACCCGCGCCGCTGGCCGAACTGCTGGCGGATTCCGACGCCGGTGCCGCTCAGGGTGCCCTGTTCGACGACAGTCACACGCTCAGCAAACTCATTGGCCGCCCGACCACACCGTTCGCCGCGGTAATTAAGGCCACGCTGGCAAAGTAAGGCGCTGATGGCGCCCTCACCTGCGGTGAAATCCGGGGTGAGGGCGACGAAAAGCCCTCTTTTCCCCGTCTCGTTTGCCATCAAATGATCAACCTCTTCCCGCTTTTTTGCCGTTATCACTGACGATTTTCTTATTTACAGATAAATCTGTTCATTTATTTAAAGCTTCATCTGAAACACTGCTTTCAATTCCTGAAATATAGGGCGTTGTATTCGCTGAAAAAAGCCTAAAATAGCCGATCAATCGACAAGATTTATTACGTTCATAGATATTTCGCATTGTTGTCTCATCGGGTCAGAGATCTATAATTTGTCCTTTGAGCAACCAGGCAATTTCAGGAGGCCGCTATTAATACTAACCACCAGCAACGTCAAGCTTTCGGAGAACACGAAGCCCATGCTGATCTGGGGTATCAATACGATCCTCACGAGTTTATCCGCGAAGGTATGCAGGATTCGGAGCCGGAACCCGAGCTGATCGAAGGCCTGCCTGCGCCTGATGCGCTGACGCCTGCCGATCGCTATCTGGAGCTGTTTGAGCACGTGCAGACGTCACGTATTTTTGCCGACAGCAAAACGTTTCCGGACTGCGCGCCTAAATTCGATCCGCTGGATATTTTAATCCGCTATCGCCGCCGCAAACGTTCGGCGGAGTTCGACCTGGAAAAATTTGTCCACGAGCATTTTTATTTACCGCAGGTCAATGAGAGTTTTTATGTTTCCAATCCGGATAAAACCCTGACGGAGCATATTGACGATCTGTGGCCAGTGTTAACCAAAATGCCGCAGCAGCATTTACCGCATTCGTCATTGCTGCCGCTGCCGAAGCCCTACGTGGTGCCCGGCGGGCGTTTTGGTGAAACGTATTACTGGGACTCCTACTTCAGCATGCTGGGACTGGCCGAAGCGGGCCGCGACGATCTGCTGCGTCATATGGCGGACAACTTCGCCTGGCTGATTGATAACTACGGTCACGTGCCGAATGGCAACCGTACCTATTACCTCAGCCGCTCGCAGCCGCCGGTGTTCGCGCTGATGGTCGAGCTGTTTGAAGAGGACGGCATTCGCGGCGCGAAGCGCTATCTTGACCAGCTGATGAAAGAGTATCAGTTCTGGATGGACGGAGCCGGCGAGCTGATGCCGCACCAGGCCTATCGCCACGTGGTGCGCATGCCGGATGGTTCGCTGCTCAACCGCTACTGGGACGATCGCGACACGCCGCGCGATGAGTCGTGGATGGAAGATGTGGAAACCGCCAGCAAATCGCGTCGGCCGGCCAGCGAGGTCTATCGCGATCTGCGCGCCGGTGCCGCTTCCGGCTGGGATTACTCTTCGCGCTGGTTGCGCGATCCACAGCGTCTGGCCAGCATTCGCACCACCCAGTTTATTCCGGTGGATCTGAATGCGTTTCTCTACAAGCTGGAGCTGATGATCTCGACGCTGGCGCACGCGAAGGGCGAAGAACTCACCGGCCTGGCGTGGCAGAAGAAGGCGGATGCGCGCAAGCAGGCGATTCATCGCTATCTGTGGGACAACACCGCTGGCGTGTACCGCGACTACGACTGGCGACGTGAACGCTTTGGTGCCTTTACCGCAGCGGCGGTGGTACCGCTGTTCCTGGGGCTGGCATCACCCGAGCAGGCGCATCTGCAGGCGGTGGCGCTGCGCCAGCTGCTGCTGACGCAGGGCGGGCTGGTGACCTCCATGGTGGAGAGCGGCGAGCAGTGGGATAAACCCAACGGCTGGGCACCGCTGCAGTGGATGGCGGTGGTCGGACTGAATAACTACGGTGAAGAGACGCTGGCAACCGAGATTGCGGTCAACTGGCTGACCACGGTGAAGAATTTCTATTCGCTGCACCATAAGCTGGTAGAGAAGTACGATATCAGCGGCGATCGCGCCCGCCCGGGCGGCGGCGGTGAGTATCCGCTGCAGGACGGCTTCGGCTGGACCAACGGCGTCACCCGTCGCCTGCTGGCGATGTACGGGCATTTGCTGGCGGACTGATAATGCGGTTGGGTGTGGTAACAGGCGGGATACTGCGGCCTGATGCCCTCACCCTGGCCCTCTCCCACCGGGAGAGGGAAACGCTGCCATATGTGATTAATGAACTAATAGTTCACTCGATCGGCCCTCTCTCCCACCGGGAGTGGGAAACGCTGCCATATGCAGGACTGAGACAGCCCAGGTTAATTCAAGAGCCAATCCCCCGCTCGATCGGTCCCCTCTCCCGCGTGCGGGAGAGGGTTAGGGTGAGGGGAAAAAACGCACTCCCCCTCAATTCCCCTGCAAAAACGCCAGCAGATCCGCATTCAGCTGGTCCTGATGCGTCACCGCAAAACCGTGCGGGCCATTCTCATACACTTTCAGCTGCGAACCCGCAATCATCTCATGCACCAGCTTGCCGGTGGCTTCAAACGGCACCACCTGGTCGTTACTGCCGTGGATCACCAGCGTCGGCACATCCACCTTCGCAATATCCGCACGGAAATCCGTCTCAGAGAACGCGGTCACGCAATCCAGCGTACCTTTCAGCGACGCCAGCAGCGCAATGTTCAGTGTCTGCGTCAGCACCCCATCGGAAACCGTCTGGCCCGCGTTGGTGCCGTAAAACGGCGTGGCGAACTCTTTGATAAACTGCGCACGATCCTTCAGCAAACCCGCTTTGATCCCGTCAAACACCGCTGCTTCCACCCCTTCCGAGTGATCGTCGGTTTTACCAAAAATCGGGGTAACGGCGCCCAGCAGCACCAGTCCTTTCACTTTCGCGGTACCATAACGACCGATGTAGCGCGACACATCCCCGCCGCCCATCGAGAAGCCCACCAGCGTCACCTCATCCAGCTGCAGATGCTCGATCAGGCCGTGAATATCGTCGGCAAAAGTGTCGTAATCGTAGCCTTCCCACGGCTGATCGGAGCGACCAAAGCCGCGGCGGTCAAACGCGATGACGCGGTAGCCGCGCTCGGCGAGGAAGTTGAGCTGGCTGTCCCACATATCGGCATCCAGCGGCCAGCCGTGGCTGAACAGCACCGGCTGCCCCTTGCCCCAGTCTTTGAAGTACAGGTTTACGCCGTCTTTAGTCTTGAATGTGCTCATGTTTTTTCTCCGTTAGTCAGTGATGTTGTGTCTGGCAATCAAACTAGCGTGGGATGCTGGAAAAACCTAAAGCAGAGATTTTGACAACTTGTGCAAAGATTTTTGCTAAGCCCTGCCGTCAAAAATCCTTGTACAAGTTGGCCGATTTTTTCCGCTATCTCCTGACGGGCGAGCTTCGTATCGTGCTCTCATCGCACACAGACAGGAACAGCCTGATGAACCAGCCAAATCCACAAACAGCGCGCAGCGGCGCGTTTTCCCCTTTCGCCTACGGGCTTTTCGCCGTGATCTGGACCGCTTCGGTGCTCGGCAATACCGGTAGCTTTATCCGTGACGTTGCCAGCGCCTGGCTGATTACCGGACTGTCGGATAACCCAACCGCCGTCGCGCTGATGCAAACCGCCGCCACCCTGCCAGTGTTCCTGCTGGCGCTGCCGGCCGGCGTGCTGTCAGATATTGTTGACCGCCGCCGACTGCTAATTGTGGTGCAGCTGCTGATGGCCAGCGTCAGCGGCACGCTACTGCTGCTGTCGCACAACCACTGGCTCACCGTTGAATGGCTGATCGGCCTGACCTTTGTCGGCGGCGTCGGCGCGGCGCTGTTCGGTCCGGCATGGCAGGCCATCGTGCCGGAACTGGTACCCCGCCATGAGCTGAAAAATGCCGTCGCGCTCAACTCGCTGGGCATCAACATTGCCCGGGCGATTGGACCGGCTACCGGCGGCCTGCTGCTGGCAAGTTTAGGTGCTATGGCCGCTTACGGTGCCGATGTCGCCAGTTATTTTTTCGTCATCGCCGCGCTGCTGTGGTGGAAACGTCCGGCGAAAGCCGCTACCGCGCTGAATGAGCACTTCTTTGGCGCTTTCCGCGCCGGGCTGCGCTATGTGAAAGCCAGCCGCGAACTGCACCGCGTACTGTTGCGTGCCGCGCTGTATTTTGCCTTTGCCAGTGCCATCTGGGCGCTGCTGCCGCTGGTGGCGCGCACCATGCTGCACGGCACCGCAGGCTTTTACGGCTTGCTGCTCGGGGCCGTCGGTGCCGGTGCTATTGCCGGCGCGCTGCTGCTGCCGCGCCTGCGTGCCCGGCTGAGCCATGATGGACTGATGCTGCTCTCCGCCGTGCTCAGCGCGCTGGTCATGGTGGCGCTGGCGCTCAGTCCGCCGCAGTGGCTGGCGCTGCTGCTGATGCTGGTACTGGGCACCGGCTGGATCATCGCGCTGACGACCCTCAACGGCGTGGCGCAGGCGGTGCTGCCCGACTGGGTGCGCGGTCGCGGGCTGGCGGTCTATCTGATGGTGTTCAACGGCACGCTGGCGGGTGGCAGTCTGGCCTGGGGGCTGATCGCCCAGCACATGGGCCTGGCGCCAACGCTGATGCTGGCCGGCGCGGCGCTGCTCATCACGGCGCTGCTGGCAAAACGGCTGGCGCTGCCGGCGGGCGAAGCGGATCTGCAGCCAGCGCAGCACTGGGCTGAACCAGTGGTGAGCGATGCGGTGGATATCCGCCGTGGCGCCGTACTGATCCAGATTCGCTACCGTGTTCCCCAGGCCGATCGCGCCGCTTTCCAGCACGCCATGCACAAACTGGCGCAGGCGCGACGCCGTGACGGTGCCTATGCGTGGGGATTAATGGAGCAGACCGACGATGCCGGAGCGCTGCTGGAGTGGTTTATGGTGGAGTCATGGCAGGAGCATTTGCGTCAGCACCAGCGCGTCTCGCGCGCCGATGCTGAGTTACAGCAGGCGGTACTGCAGTACCATCAGGGTGATGAACCCCCGCAGGTCAGCCATCATATTGCGCTGTGATCAGGCTGGCGCGTAGATGTCACTCAGGCCGGGCAGCGTCGGCAGGCGCTCGCGCCACCAGATAGCCGCGTTGCCGCAGGCGCTCTCATTCCACGCCAGATAGGCGATATCGCGCCGGCACTCGCTATCCAGCTGGCGCGCCACCAGCGCACCGCTCGCCAGGTGCGGGCGCGCCAGGTAAAGCGGCAGATAACCACAGCCGAGCCCGGCAAGATGCGCCTGCAGTTTGGCCGGGAAATCATGCACGCTCAGCGTCTTCTGCTCATCCAGCACGCGTAAATCCATCCCGGCACCGTGGCGGGATGAATCATGCACCGTGACCGCGCGATACTGGCGAATCTGTTCGCGCAGCAGCGGTTCGGGCTCTGCCGCCAACGGATGGTCAGGAGCGACAGCGAACACATACTCCAGCCAGCCCAGCGGCTGGCAGACAATCTCTTTGCGCGTGGCGGGTTCCTGAACCGCGCCAAAGACAATGTCCGCTTCGCCGTAGTGCAGCGCTTCCCAGCAGCCGGCCAGCACGTCCTGACGGAACTGCAGCTGGGTGTGCGGGTGCTGCTGATAAAATTCGTCAATCAGCGGCGTGAGGATGCTGAACGGCAGCGAAGCATCCACGCTGATGGTCAGCAGACTCTCCCAGCCGCTCTCCACGTAGCGCGCCTGCTGCTCCAGCTCGTTCACCGCACGCAGCAGCGTTCGCCCTTTTTCCAGCATCAGACGGCCGGTCGGCGTGAACGTGGCGCGATGGCCGGAGCGATCGAGCAGCGTGATTTTTAAATCGCTCTCCATCTTCTGCACGGTATAGCTCAACGCCGACGCGGTTTTGAACAGTCGCGCGGCCGCAGCGGCAAAGGTGCCATGACGATCGAGCGCATCCAGAATCAGCAGCGCCTCCAGATTTAAACGCATTCCCTACCCTCCGTAAAAAAAGTTGAACGACAACGTAAAAACAATCCGTTATCAATAACTGCTGTCATTTCGTATTTTTTTCCTCATCGGCGCAAGCATTTTTAACCGCGCATTAACACGGTGGCTGAGGGCCGCTACGCTTAATTTAACGGAGAGAACAGAATGACGACCGCATCCCTGATTTTTACCAACGGTAAGTTTCACACCGTCGACCGCGCAAACCCGCTGGCCACCGCCGTAGCCATCAAAGACGGCAAGTTCCTCGCCGTAGGTAGCGAAGCGGACGTCATGCGCTTTGCCGGCAGCGACACGCAAATCATCGACGCCAAAGGGCACACCGGCATCCCCGGCCTGAACGATTCCCACCTGCATCTGATTCGCGGTGGCCTCAATTACAACCTTGAGCTGCGCTGGGAAGGCGTGCCGTCGCTGGCCGATGCGCTGCGTATGCTGCGCGAACAGGCCCTGCGTACGCCGTCACCGCAGTGGGTGCGCGTGGTCGGGGGCTGGAGCGAGTTCCAGTTTGCTGAGCGCCGCATGCCGACGCTGGACGAAATCAACGCCGCCGCGCCCGATACGCCGGTCTTCATTCTGCATCTGTATGACCGCGCGCTGCTCAATCGCGCCGCGCTGAAAGTGGTGGGCTACACCAAAGAGACCCCCAACCCGCCGGGCGGCGAAATCCAGCGCGACAGCAATGGCAATCCGACCGGCATGCTGATCGCCCGTCCCAACGCCATGCTGCTGTACGCCACGCTGGCGAAAGGGCCAAAGCTGCCGCTGGAACAGCAGGTTAACTCGACGCGTCAGTTTATGCGCGAGCTGAACCGCCTCGGTCTGACCAGCGCCATCGACGCCGGCGGCGGCTTCCAGAATTACCCGGACGATTACGACGTGATCGCCGAACTGCACGCGAAAAAGCAGCTGACGGTACGCATCGCCTATAACCTGTTCACCCAGCGGCCCGGCCACGAGCTGGAAGACTTTGAGAAGTGGACCGATATGCTGAAGCCGGGCCAGGGCACCAATTTCCTGCGCCACAACGGTGCCGGTGAAATGCTGGTGTTTTCGGCGGCGGACTTCGAAGATTTCCTCGAACCGCGCCCGGATCTGGCCCCCGGCATGGAAGATGAGCTGGAGCGCGTGGTGCGCCACCTGGTGGAGCATCGCTGGCCGTTCCGCCTGCACGCCACCTATAACGAATCGATCAGCCGCATGCTGGATGTGTTTGAGAAGGTGAACCGCGACATTCCGTTCAATGGCCTGCACTGGTTCTTTGACCATGCGGAAACCATCACTGAAGCCAATATTGAGCGGGTAAAAGCGCTCGGCGGCGGCCTGGCGGTGCAGCATCGCATGGCTTTCCAGGGAGAATACTTTGTCGATCGCTACGGTAAAGAGGCCGCGAAGCAGACGCCGCCGGTGGCGCGCATGCTGGAGGCCGGCGTGCCGGTCGGCCTCGGTACCGATGCCACCCGCGTTGCCAGCTATAACCCGTGGACCGCACTGTACTGGCTGGTTTCAGGCCGTACCGTCGGCGGGATGCAGCTGTACGATGACAACGCACGCATCGACCGTGAAACCGCGCTGATGCTATGGACCAAAGGCAGTGCCTGGTTCTCCAGCGAGCAGAGCGCCAAAGGTGAGATCAAAGTCGGCCAGCTGGCGGATCTGGTGCTGTTATCGAAAGATTTCTTCAGCGTACCGGAAGAGGAGATCAAAGGCATTGAATCGGTGCTGACGCTGGTGGATGGCAATGTGGTGTATGCCGCTGGCAGCTTCACGCCGCTGGCACCGCCGCCGGTGCCGGTGTTGCCGGAGTGGTCGCCGGTGGTTACCGTGCCTGGCCACTACCGCAGCGCCCCGCCGCAGACCAGCGGCCGCGCCGCGCGGATGCCGCAGGTACACCAGTGCAGCGGCCCCTGTGGCGTGCACAGCCACGCTCATGATGTGGCGCGCCAGTCATCGGTGCCGGTGTCAGACAATAACGCGTTCTGGGGTGCGCTGGGCTGTTCCTGTTTTGCGTTTTAAGTGATAAAGGGGGGCGGGCACTGGCCCTCACCCCGCCGATATATTGCCTGCCAGGCCAAAGCCCTGCTTACCGTTTCTCTTAATCTGGTACATCGCGCCATCCGCCCGGGTCAGCGCGTCATCGAAGCTGTCGCGCCGGTGTACCGGGGCGATACCGATTGAGGCGCCAATCTGCGCATGACCATTGTCGACATCAAACGGCGTCAGCGCCGCATCCAGCACCGCCTGCGCCAGAATGCGCACCTTCGGGTAATCAATCAAAAACGGCAGCAGCAGCACGAACTCATCGCCGCCAAGCCGCCCGACGATGGCCTCTGACGGCAGCAAATCGCGGATGCGCTGGCTGAGCTGAATCAGCACCTCGTCACCGCTGCGATGGCCGAGCGTGTCATTAACGTGCTTGAAGTTGTCGAGGTCGATAAACGCCACGCACAGCGGCCCGGCGCGTTGCAGCTGGCTAAAATGCGCCTGCAGCGCGTGGCGGTTGGGCAACGCGGTTAACGGATCGTGATGCGCCAGCAGGGAGAGCTGGGCTTCGTAATTCTTCTCTTTGGTCATGTCGATGTGGGTGCCAGTCACTTTGAGCGGATTCCCCTGTTCATCCCACTCGCTGACGCGTCCGCGATCCAGCACCCAGGTGATTTTGCCGTTCTTGCCGATCATACGGTGCAGCGCCTCGTAATAGGGCGCGCGTCCTTCAATATGATCGTAAAAGGCGCGCAGCACCTCATCGGCATCTTCCGGATG
Organism: Type-C symbiont of Plautia stali; assembly: GCF_059730935.1. NCBI lineage: Bacteria > Pseudomonadati > Pseudomonadota > Gammaproteobacteria > Enterobacterales > Enterobacteriaceae > Type-C symbiont of Plautia stali. The sequence continues at coordinate 3,428,019 of NZ_AP035923.1, forward strand.
CAGGCACTCGCGCCAGGCATCAAAGCGCGCTTTGGTCTCTTTCGCCTGAAAGCCGAGCATCGCGCCCCAGCGCCGGTTAAAAATCACCAGCTTGCCGCTGGGAATATCCAGCTGCCACAGGCACAAGCCGGTGCCGTCCAGCGCCGCGTTCAGCTTATTACGCGCGTCGTGCGCCAGGCGCTTGAGGCGCGCATTGTGCTTTTTCAGGTTCTGAATCTGCTGGCGCAGCGCTTCTTCGGACATGGTTGATCGCTGGAGAGAAAATAAGGGCTATTTTGCCTGCACGATAGATTCTGTAAATAAAACAAATGAAAAGGCGATTAGCGTCGGAAAATTGCGCCGGGTTCAGCAGGAATGGCGAAGCAACGCGGTAATTTCAGCAAACAAAACTTACACTTACTAAAAATAGCAGCGCGCTTCGCTTCGTAGCGCCGGCGAAACCTGGCTTTCACCAGGAATTTTCTCTCCTGTTTTTAAGAAATTTCTTAAGCGCGATTTAAGTCCACTTGTATTAAGTCGCTGTTGAAGGATGCCTGACGCGCAACGTGCCGTCAGAGAAGAAGCGCCGTCATGGTGGCAGCGCGCGCAACCGGTCCAGCGAGTGAAACCATCCGTGAGTAAACGCATCCTCAGCCTCCTTCTGTTACTGGGCTTTTGCCTGTCTGCCTGGGGTGCAACCACGTTAAATTTCTCGCCGCGCTATGGTCTGGTAGCACCGGAAGTCACGCTGTCGCCGCAGAGCCAGCAGTGGCTGAAACAGCACTCTGTACTGCGCGTCGGCGTGTGGAACAACCCGCTGCCGCCCTATTCCGTGTCGTTTGAAGCCAATACCTACGAAGGACTCTCGGCCGATTATCTGGCCATTGTGGCGAAGGCGTTAAATCTGCCGGTGAAAATTAAGGTGTATAAAACCCGGCTGGAGCTGGTGGATGCGCTTAACGACGGTGAAGTCGATCTGATTCCTTACTACACGCTGGCCGCCAATCAGGATACGCAGCTGGCGCTGAGCCTGCCGTATTCACTGGCGCGCAGCGTGTTAATCAGCAAACGTAACGCGACCTTCGACAGTGAGCTGAAAAATAGCCGCTATCGTCTGCTCTATTACGGTGATGCGGAACTTAAAGCACTGCTGCACAAGCGCTATCCGCGCGCCACGCTGGCGCCGGCCGCGCCGCCGCTGTGGGCCTACACCGACACCGCGTTCAGCGAAAACACCCTGTTCTGGAGCAACAGCGCCACTCAGCGCTTTCTTTCGCATCGCGGCCTGCAGAATGTGATTGAAGCGCACAGCACGCCGTACACTAACGATGTCGACGCGCGCTTTGCCAGCAACCACGCCAATCTGCCGCTGATCGCAGCCATCGATGAAATCCTGAAAAACATTCCGCTGCGCAACGCGGTACAGATTGCGGAAGCCTGGAGCCTGGATTATCAGTCGGTGGTTAAAAACCATCCGCTGGATCTCAGCGACAAAGAGGCCGCGTGGCTGGCAGAACACCGCGAGATCACCGTTAACTACGATCCTTCGCATACGCCGTTTACCTTTACTGATAACCGCCAGCGCGTGGTCGGCCTGAGCGTGGACCTGCTGAAAATGATTTCCCAGCGTACCGGCATTCGCTTTCGCTACAATCCGATTCAGGGGTTGAGCAACATGCGCGATACGCTCAACCGCCAGCGCGATGCGATTATCGCCGTCAGCGACACCACCGCGCAGCAGGACGACAAAATCCGCTACACCCGCTCCTACATCTACTCGTCATGGGTAGTGGTGACGCGCAAAGACAGCCCGTGGAAAAGCTTTGATGAGATGGCGGGCAAGCGCGTCGGAATCTATGAGCGCGCCTACTATCGTTACGATTTACGTGAGCGCTGGCCGGGCATCAACTTCGTCGAAAACGGCGTATCGATTGATTCGCTCGGTCAGCTACTCGATAAGCAGCTGGATGGCTTTATCGTGCCGTACGAGTCGTCGCTGTTTCTGCTCAACAATCACTTCAATGACAGCTTCAAAGTGGCGTTTGTCGCGCCGCTACCGATGTTCCGCATGGCGATGGCAGTCAATGGTCAGGATCAGGTGCTGCTGTCGATCCTTAACAAAGCGCTGTCTGATATTCCGCAGCCGACCATGCAGTCGCTGATGGAGCGCTGGATCAAATACACGCCGCCCGCCACCAGCACCTCGTGGCAAAGCTATCGCAGCTATATATTGCGCATCGTCGCCGTGGCCGGGCTGGGCCTGCTGTTTTTCCTGTGGCGTAACCATCTGCTGAAAGCCTCGCTGGCCAAACAGCGCGAGCACGAGCGTGAAATCAGCGAGCAGCTGGCGCATATCGAAGCGCTGATGGCCGACCTGCGTAAAGCCAACGAAGTTGCGGTGCGCGCCAGCGAAGCGAAAAGCACCTTCCTGTCGCACATGAGTCATGAAATCCGCACGCCGCTGGCGGCGCTGATTGGCCTGCTGGAAATCGAGCATCTCGGCCAGAGTAATGAACAGCAGCGGCAGAAGAACATTGATGTTGCCTGGGAGTCGTCGCGATCGCTGCTGTCGCTGGTGGGCGATATTCTCGACCTGGCCAAAATCGAATCCGGGCATTTCAGCGTGCAGCTGCAGCCGATGTCGCTCAGTGAAGTGGTGCGGGATTGCGAAGCGCTGTTCCGCCAGGTGGCGCTGAATAAAGGCCTTGAGCTGAATATCGTGCTGGAGCTGGAGCAGGACCAGGTGCTGTTTGACCCGGTGGCGCTGAAGCAAATTCTCTCCAATCTGGTGAGCAACGCCATCAAGTTTACCTCGCAGGGCGCAGTGGAAGTGGCGCTGTATCAGGCGAATAGCGCGCTGCCGGAGTATGTGCTGGAGGTGAGCGACAGCGGAGTTGGCCTGACGGCAGAGCAGCAGCAGGCGATCTTCGAGCCGTTCATTCAGGTCGATCAGGGCAGCAACCGCGCCAGCGGCACCGGGTTAGGCCTGAATATCTGTCGCCGGCTGGCGGTGATGCTTGGCACCGAGCTGCACGTCGAGAGTGAACCGGGTGACGGCAGCGTGTTTATGCTGCGCTTCCGCGCGGAAGCGGCGCGTATTGAACATGAGCAGCCCGCCCTGCCACAGGCGGTGGAGCCAGCAAAACAGGCTGCACTGCGCATTCTGATTGTCGATGACAACGCCACTAACCGTCTGCTGCTGGCCCAGCAGCTGCGCTACGCCGGGCACCATGTGCTGGTGGCGGACGGCGGTGCAGCGGCACTGGCGCTGTGGCGCGAAAATCAGCCGGACCGCGTGATTACCGACTGCAACATGCCGGAGATGGACGGCTTCGAATTCACCCGCCAGCTGCGCGCCGAAGAGAAGCGCCTGGTGCGACGCGCGGTGCCGGTTTACGGCCTGACGGCGATGGCGGAGGAGCGCGTGGCGCAGCTGGCGCAGGACGCCGGCATGAACGGTTGTCTGTTTAAACCGCTGGAGCGCGCGCAGCTGCTGCAGGTGATCACCGGCGCACCGATGAACCCGACGCGCGACGATACCCTGCTGACGCTGGAGAATCTGGCGGCAAACAACCCGCAGGCGTGGCGCGACCTGGTGACCACCGCGCGCCAGCAGAACAGTTACGATCTCGCCCAGCTGACGCAGGCGGTGGCTGCGAACAATTTTGCTTCGGCGCGTCACGCCGCGCATCAGCTACTCGGCAGTGCCCGAATGCTGCGCGCCGACGCGCTGCAACATCGCTGCCGCGCCGCCGAACAGGCGGCGGAGCATGAAGATGGTGCGCTATTACAACAGCTGCTGCCGGAGGTCGCCGGGGCGGTGGCCGAGCTGGACGCGCTGTTCCTGCGTGCCCTGGAAACGCCTATTCCTGAAGAGGTGATGTAATGAAAGAGAGCGCAATCTGGCAGATTGCCGTGCTGGACGATCATCCGCTGATTGGTAAAGCCATGCAGTACCGCTTAGCGCAGGAGCCGCAGCTCGATCTGGCCGGGGCTTTTGCCCAGCGCCAGCAGTTGATGAATTTCCTGCAGCGCCACCCGCTCGATATCCTGGTGCTGGATTACATGCTGGGTGAAGACCAGCTCGACGGGCTGCAAATGGTGAAACAGCTGCGCCTGCACTACCCGCAGCTGAAGATTCTGGTGTCATCCGCGGTGGAGAAACCGGCGATTGTCCAGCTGTTGCTGAAAGCCGGTGTACAGGGATTTGTCGGCAAAAGCCACGATCAGGAGGTACTGATCGACGCCATCCATCAAATCTGTCGCGGCAAGCGCTTCCTGACGCCGGACATAATGCTGGAGCTGGATAAATTCCAGGAGAGCGATCGCGAGATGCACGACTACCTGACGCCGCGCCAGGCGGGCGACGACATCACGCTGCTGCTGCGCGAGCTGAGCCCGCGCGAAATCGAGGTGATTCGCTGTTATCTCGACGGGTTGAGTATTACGCAGATCGCCGGTAAATACGCGCGCAGCCGCAAAACCATCAGCGGTCAGAAGCAGACCGCGCTGCGCAAACTGGGGCTGCGCTCGGATCTCGAACTGTTTAAGTACAAGCAATATTTCACCGAGCTGGTGACCACCCAGTAAGCGACTGCGCTGCGGATAAAACCGGTTCTGTGACGCGGATCAAGGCTTAATCGCCGCGCAATGCTGCCCTCATGAATTCTAGTATGGTAGTTTAGCCATTATCATACAGACACGATGACGGTGGATGACATAATGCAGCTGACAATGCGGTGGTTTGGGCCGAAGGAAGACAAGGTTTCGCTGGAATATATTCGCCAGGTGCCGGGCGTACGCGGCGTGGTGGGCGCACTTTATGATGTGCCGGTGGGCGAAACCTGGCCGCAGGAGAAGATCCAGGCGCTGGTCGATCAGGTGCACGCAGCCGGACTGACAGTTGAAGTGATTGAGAGTGTTAATATTCACGACGACATCAAGATCGGCCTGCCGAGCCGCGATCGCTACATCGCTAATTATCAGCAAAGCATCCGCAACCTGGCGGCCGCCGGGGTAAAAGTGATCTGCTACAACTTCATGCCGGTGTTTGACTGGATGAAGACGGATATGCATTACGTGCTGCCGGATGGCTCCATCACCATGGCCTTCGAGAAACAGGGCATCGATAAAAGCCTCGACGAGGTGGTGAAAGAGGTGCTGGGCAGCGCCAACGGCTTCGCGCTGCCGGGCTGGGAGCCGGAACGGCTGGCAAAAGTTCAGGAGCTGTTTGCCAAATATCAGGACGTTGATGACGCGAAGCTGCGTGAAAACCTCGCCTATTTCCTCAAAGCGGTGATCCCGGTGTGCGAAGAGGTGGGCGTGAAGATGGCGATCCACCCGGACGATCCGCCGTATTCGATCTTCGGTCTGCCGCGCGTGGTGAAGAACCGCGACGATCTCGACTGGATCTGTAACGTCGTCGATTCTGAAGCCAACGGCATCACGCTGTGCACCGGATCGATTGCCGAGGATCCGCAGAACGATGTCTATGCCATTCTGGCCGAATTCTCGCGCCGCAAGCGCATCCCGTTTGCCCACGTGCGCAACATCAAGATCATCCGCGATAAAGATTTCTACGAGTGCGCGCATCCGACGGAATATGGCTCGCTGGATATGTATAAAGTGCTGCAGTCGATGTATGACAACGGCTTTGACGGCTATATCCGTTCGGATCACGGCCGCTTTATCTGGGGTGAAACCGGGCGCCCAGGCTACGGTTTGTACGACCGCGCGCTGGGCACCACCTATCTGCTGGGCCTGTGGGAAGCGCTGAGTAAACGTTAATGGGCTACGATCTGGCGCTCACCCTTGCGGCTTTTTCAGCAACGGCACCAGCAGCGCCGCGACGAAAAATCCTGTCATGATCAGCCAGAACGCGTCGGAAAAGGCCTGGGTGCGCGCTTCACGCAGCGTCAGCGCCGCCAGCGACTGCAGCGCGGCCGTATGCGCGGCATCCGGGCTCAGGCCGCTGGTCATCAGCGCCTGAGCGCGCCCCTGCAGAAAATCACCCAGCGTCAGGCTGGCGCTGTTGAGATGATCCGCCAGCCGGCTAAAGTGCAGGTTGGTGCGGTCGTTGAGCACCGTACCGCACAGGGCAATACCAATCGCACCGCCAAGGTTGCGCATCAGATTAAACAGGCCAGACGCGAGCTTCAGGCGGGCCGGTGGCAAACTGCCCAGCGTCAGCGTCACCGTCGGTGCCACGGCAAACTGCTGCGCCATACCGCGAAACGCCTGCGGGAACAGCAACTCCTTCGCCCCCCAGTCATGGGTAATCGGCACGAAGAAATGCATCGACAGCGCAAAACAGATTAGCCCCGCCGCCAGCAAAATACGCAGATCGACGCGGTTCGCCAGCCAGGCATACAGCGGGATCGACAGAATCTGAAACACCCCGGTAGAAAAGATCGCCAGTCCAGTCTCCAGTGCGCTGAAGCCGCGCACCTGGCTGAGAAACAGTGGCGTAAGGTAAATGGTGGCGAAGATCCCTACGCCCGCCATAAACGAGAAGTAGCAGCCGAGGCTAAAGTCGCGGTCCCTGAGCGCGCGTAAATCGACGATCGGTTTGGCATGCCGCAGCGTGCGGATCACAAACAACACGCCCGCCGCCAGCGCAATCCAGCCAGTGGTGGCAATGGTGTCATCATCAAACCAGCCCCAGCGCGGCCCCTCTTCCAGCGTATATTCCAGACAGCCGAGCGACAGCGCCAGCAGCACGATGCTGAGATAATCCGCGCCGCGCAGCAGTTCGCGGTTGGGCGCGTCGATGTTCACCAGCAGCGGAACCGCAATGGTGATGTAAATACCGGGAATGATGTTGATGAAAAACAGCCAGTGCCAGCTGAAGTTATCGGTGATCCAGCCGCCAACGGTCGGGCCGAGCGTCGGCGCCAGCGATGCCAGCGCGCCGACGGTCGCGGCGGCAATCACCCGCTGCCGGCCCTGGAAAAAGGCGAAGGCGGTAGTGAACACCAGCGGGATCATTGAGCCGCCCGCCAGCCCCTGCAGCGCACGGAACGCGATCATGCTCTGAATGTTCCACGCCCAGCCGCACAGCAGGCTCATCAGCGTAAAGCCACAGGCCGAGGCGGCGAACAGCCAGCGCGTAGACAGCACGCTGGCCAGCCAGCCGGAGAGCGGAATAATGATGATTTCGGCGATCAGGTAGCTGGTCTGCACCCACACGGTTTCATCATCGCCCGCCGACAGGCCACCGCCAATGTCGCGCAGCGAAGCTGAGACAATCTGGATATCCAGCAGCGCGATAAACATGCCGATGCACAGGGTGGCAAAGGCGAAAACTTTCCGGCTGACCGGCATCTGCGCGGGCGCGATCGGCGCGGCGACCACGCGGCTCATTGCGCGCTGCGCTCATCGACGGTAACAGTCACCGACAGTCCCGGACGCAACAGCCCAAGCGTGGCCGCATCGCCGTCCAGCGCAATGCGCACCGGCACGCGCTGGACAATTTTGGTGAAGTTACCGGTGGCGTTTTCCGCCGGCAGAATGCTGAAGCGCGAGCCGGTCGCGGGCGACAGGCTGGCGACATGCCCGCTGAAGGTGCGGCCTGGCAGCACGTCCGCGACAATTGTTGCCGTCTGGCCTGGCCGCATGTGCGCCAGCTGGCTCTCTTTAAAGTTGGCGTCAATCCACAGCCCCTGCGCCGGCACCAGCGACAGCAGTTGCGTGCCGCTGCTGACATACGAACCAGCCCAGGCGCGGCGATTGCCGATTACGCCATCAAACGGCGCGCGGATAGCGGTGTATTCCAGATTGAGCTGTGCCAGTGCCAGGTCGGCCTGTGCCTGCGCCAGCGCGGCGTGCGTCTGCTGCTCGCGCGCATCCAGCACCTGCAGCTGACGTTCGGCGACCGCGCGATCGGCACGGGTTTTGCCTTCCTGCGCCAGCGCCTGATGGTAATCGGCCTGCGCATGATCGCGAATCTGCTGCGACACCGCAGCGCTGCTCACCAGCGCGTCATAGCGGCGCTGGTCGGCGGTGGTTTTCTGCGTCACCGCCTGCGCCGCCAGCAGCGCAGCACGCGCGCCGTCGATGGTAGCCAGCTGGAGCTGACGCGTGGCGGCGATATCCTGCAGCGCCGCCTGCTGCGCGGCGACTTCGCCCGCCGCATGGTCAACCGCCGCCCGATAGTCGCGGTTATCCAGCTGTACCAGCAGGTCGCCCTTTTTAACCGCCGCATTATCCTGCACTGCAAGGGTCTGGACATAGCCGGACACTTTGGCCGAAATCGCACTGATATCCGCGCCGACGTAGGCATCATCGGTCGAAGGCATAAAGCGCGCGCTGTGCCACCAGTAATAGCCATAGCCGGCCAGCGCCACGCCGCCGCAGGCCAGCATCAGCAGCAGTGCCGCTTTTTTCCGCGTCAGGCTCATGGTTCGTTCCCGGCCACCGTCTGCGGGGCGAATTTTTGCGCCGTATCGCCCGCGCGCTTTCTCGCCAGATACTGCTGGCGATAGTGCATCATCGGGCTGGCCGCCGGGCCTGGCACCATCTGGTATTTGTCACTGGAGAGCGGCTGGCCGGTGGCGCTGTCGACCATTTGCGGCGTCACCGGGCGCTGAGTGGCGCTTTCAACCAGCTGCATCTGCCGCCCTTCCGGTGAAAAGTGGGTGCTGCCCCACTCGGCCAGCGCCAGTATTACCGTACGAAAATCGCGGCCCGCCGCAGTGAGCTGGTACTCGTAGCGTGCCGGAGCGTCGCTGTAACACACCTTTTCCAGCAATCCATCCTCTACCAGCTCTTTCAGCCGGCGCGACAGAATATTGGGTGCCACGCCGCTGCTTTTCTGAAATTCATCAAAGCGGGTAAAGCCGGCCAGCGCATCGCGCATGATCAGCATGCTCCAGCCGTCGCCGACGCGTCCAAGACTGCGTGCGATAGGGCACGGCATATTACACAGAGGTTGGTTTTTCATGGGCCAGTTCCCGATGTGAAGTCGATGCGGGATACTGTGGCAGGGTAACTTTCATTTTGCAAGTCACTTGCAGAATGAAAGTAATAAACAGAACGTCAGCACGCGTTCTGGCGCAGCCTCACAGCCTGTCGATCAATTCCTGCCGGTGGTCATGCAGCAGACGCAGCATTTCACGCAGCAGCGGATCTTCGTTGCCCTTCTGCCACGCAATACTCAGCGGCAAGCCTTTGATCTGCTCAGGTAACGTCAGCGGGATATAGCGCACGCTGTCGCTGTTCATGGTGCGATAAGAGGCTGGCACCACCGCCAGACCGAGGCCGGCGGACACCAGGCTGAGAATGGTTTGCTTCTCTTCGGCATATTGCGCGATATGCGGCGTCAGGCCGGCCTGCTTAAACAGGCTGATGGTCAGATCGTGGCTGTGCGGCCGGGTGCGGCGGTCCGGAATGATCATGGCTTCATGCTGAAAATCTGCCACCGTCACCTGCGCTTTATCCGCCAGCGGATGCGTCAGCGGCACTGCCAGCACGCAACTTTCGCGGGTAATAAAACGCAGCGCCAGTGACGCATCCATGCGCTGCGGCGCGCGGATAATAATCATATCCAGCCAGCCGGATTTTAATTTGGGAATCAGGTTAAGGGTTTTATCTTCGATAATATGGATATCGCTCAGCGGATGACGCGGCACAAATAAATTCAGCAGTGCCGGAACTAAACCGCGCGCGGCGCTATCGATAGCGCCAATGCGTAATGTCCGGCGTTCATCTTTTAATCCGCCTTTAAAACGCAGCGCCAGCGCATCAAACTGATCGATCAGTTTTCCCGCTTCGTCAAAAAACAGGGCTCCCTCGGCGGTTAATGAAACATTGCGCGTTGAGCGGTTTAACAGGCGCACGCCCAGATCCTCTTCCAGCAGGCGGATAAAGCGGGAAAGTGATGCAGGCATCATTTCCATACTTTGTGCCGCCCGACCGAAATGCAGTTCTTTACCCACCGCGACAAAACAACGCAATTGATTTATATCCACATTTCCCTCACCGCACGATTATTCAAATAGTTTATATAATCCACGCCTGATGATCGCGCAATACAAACCTGCATACTGCATTCGACAACCAGAAAATAATACTACCCTACACAATCTGGAGCACTTTAATATGAACTCTCACCTCGAAAAAAGGGTGATGCGTAAAGTGACGTTGCGCATTGTGCCCTTCATCATGCTGCTCTATTTCATCGCGTTTCTCGATCGCGTCAATATTGGTTTTGCCGCGTTAACCATGAATCAGGATTTAGGTTTCTCGCCCACGGTATTTGGTTTTGGCGCCGGGATTTTTTTCCTCGGCTATTTTCTGTTTGAAGTCCCGTCGAATTTAATTTTGCATAAAGTGGGCGCACGCATCTGGATCGCCCGCGTGATGATCAGCTGGGGATTGGTCTCCGGCTGCATGGCGCTGGTGCAGGGCACCACCAGCTTCTACGTCCTGCGCTTTCTGCTCGGCGTGGCGGAAGCCGGCTTCTTCCCGGGCATCATTCTCTACCTCAGCTACTGGTTCCCGGCGGCGAAGCGCGCGCAGGTTACCGCCATCTTCATGGCCGCCGCCCCGCTCTCTACCGCGCTCGGCTCGCCGGTCTCTGCGGCGCTGCTGGAGATGCACGGTCTGCTGGGCTACGCCGGCTGGCAGTGGATGTTCGTGTTAGAGGCAATTCCGGCGTTACTGCTGGGCATCGTGGTGCTGTTTTTCCTCACCGACCGTCCGGCGCAGGCTAAATGGCTGAACGCAGAGGAGCGGCGCTGGCTGCAGGAGACCATGCAGGCTGAAGAGCAGGCGCGGTCGACGCAGCACGGCCACAGCAGCGCCTGGCGCGGGCTGGCGGACAAGCGCGTACTGGCCCTGGCGCTGGTGTACTTCGGCACCTCGGCCGGGCTGTACACGCTGGGGATCTGGTCACCGCAAATTATTCGCAGCTTCGGCGCCTCCTCGCTGGAAATCGGCTTCCTCAATGCTTTCCCGGCGGTGATCGGCGTGATCGGCATGATCCTGTGGGCACGTCACTCCGATCGTCGCGGCGAGCGCAGCTGGCACGTCATTGGCGCCTGTTTACTGGCTGCCGCCGGGCTGATTTACGCCGGCAACGTCAGCACGCTGCTGGCGGTGATTATTGCGCTGACGCTGGTCACGGTCGGCATCAGCGCCTCCAAGCCGCCGCTGTGGAGCATGCCGACGCTGTTTCTCAGCGGGCCGGCCGCAGCCGCCGGCATCGCCACCATTAATTCCATCGGCAACCTCGGCGGTTTTGTCGGCCCGATGATGATTGGCGTGATCCGCCAGCAAACCGGCAGCTACACCTGGGGACTCTATTTCGTCGCCGCGCTGCTGGCGTTGTCCGCGCTCATCGTGCTGATTCTCGCCGCGCACACGCCAAAACCGCAAAGCGCCGATCTGCCTCATCCTCATACCCATTAATTGACTGGAGAACACTATGCGTAACTACAAAATTGCCGCGATTCCGGCAGACGGTATTGGCCCGGAAGTGATTTCGGCTGGCGTTGAGGTGCTGCAGGCGCTGACGCAGCACGATGAACAGCTAAAGTTTGACGTGCAGACCTTTGACTGGGGCTCGGATTACTACAAACAGCACGGCGTGATGATGCCGGAAGATGGCCTGCAGATGCTGAAGCAGTTTGATGCCATCTACTTTGGCGCGGTGGGCGCGCCGGACGTGCCGGATCACATCACGCTATGGGGGCTGCGCCTGCCGATTTGTCAGGGCTTCGATCAGTACGCCAACGTGCGGCCTACCAAAATTCTGCCGGGCGTGACCTCGCCGCTGCGCAACCGTGGACCGGGCGATCTTGACTGGGTAATCGTGCGCGAGAACTCGGAAGGGGAATACTCCGGCAACGGCGGCCGTGCGCACCGCGGCCTGCCAGAAGAGGTGGGCACTGAAGTGGCGATTTTTACCCGCGTCGGCGTGACGCGCATCATGCGCTACGCCTTTAAACTGGCGCAGTCGCGGCCGCGCAAACTGCTGACGGTGGTGACCAAATCCAATGCCCAGCGGCACGGCATGGTGATGTGGGATGAAATTGCGGCGGAAGTGGCGCAGGAGTTTCCGGATGTGCAGTGGGACAAGATGCTGGTGGATGCCATGACGCACCGCATGACGCTGCACCCGCAATCGCTGGATACCATTGTCGCCACGAACCTGCATGCGGATATTCTCTCCGACCTTGCCGGCGCGCTGGCCGGCAGTCTCGGCGTCGCGCCAACCGCCAACATCGATCCGGAGCGGCGTTTTCCGTCGATGTTCGAACCGATTCACGGCTCGGCGTTCGATATCACCGGTAAAGGCATCGCTAACCCGATCGCCACCTTCTGGACCGCGGTACAGATGCTGGAACATCTGGGCGAGCGCAACGCGGCCGCGCTGATAATGCAGGGCATTGAGCACGTGTGCGCGGCGGGCATTCTGACGCCGGACGTCGGCGGCAGCGCCACCACCGCTGACGTGACGCGCGCGCTGGTGCAGTTTATTGAAGCCAAATCTCAGATGGCGGCAACCGCCTGAGTCGAAAGGCGGGGTGTTACAGCGCCGCCGCCAGCCGGTCCAGCGCCAGCAGAATGCCATAGCGCCGCGCCGGTGCTGCATCCGGCAGCGGCAGCCAGTAGTTGGCCTGGCTGGCGAGATCCAGCGCCGCTGGGCACAGCGCCATCACTGGGGTCTGCTGGATGTGAGCGTGATGCACCGCGCTGAGCACGCTGCTGTTGATGGTGTCCGGCGCGAGTATCAGCAGCAGATCGTCCGGCTGCAAACGGCTGAGCGTCAGGCGCAGCAGGTTGTCGTCCTGGATCCACGCCAGCGCCAGCCCGGCTTCACTCAACCGCTGCTGCACTTCCGCCACCAGCGGCGTGTGCTGGCCGGCGGCACCGATCAGCAACACGCTGCGTGCCTGACGCAGCGCCTGCGCCGCCTGCTGCCAGCGGCTGTCATCCAGCAGCTGCCACTGCCGGGTCAGCGCCTGATGCAGACTCACCAGCTGCGGCACCGCACCGTGGCTGGCGCTGGCTGGCTCGGCGCTGGCGCGTGCCAGCCGCATACGCAGATCGCGAATATCGTCGCAGCCGACCGAACGGGCAAAGCGGGTAATGGTCGCCGCACTGACTTCCGCCCGGCTGGCCAGTTGTTCAATGGTGGCCGAGGCCGCAAACGCGGCGTCACGCAGGATGGCGCGCGCCACCCGCTGCTCCTGCTGGCTGAGCGAAGCCTGCCGCTGACGAATCACCGTCATAAACGCACTTTCCTGCTGGCCGGCCTGGCGCACCTGGTGCAGAAAATCATCCAGATCGCGGTAGCCCGCCGAGGCAGCAAAGCGCTGGAGTACAGCCGGGCTGACACCCGCCTGCGTCGCCAGACTCTCCATAGTGGCCTGCGCGCTGGCGTGCAGGTTATCCAGAATAAATCGCGCCAGCTTTGATTCCTGCGCATCAAAACGCGCCGACTGCTGCTGCAGTTGCCAGACAATATCCATTAGCTCATCACATCCTCAGTAACGAACTCTCATGATGCATGAAAATATTTTTCATGGTGAGATTTTTTTCAGCTGAGCGCACTGAATTTTCCTGGAATTAAAGCACTCGCAACAGAAAATCATCGTGCCGATCACACCAATGAAAATTATTTTCATGGCAGTTTAATGATTAAGCTATTGATAAATAATACCTTAAATAACTTTCATCACAAAATCATCTGGCCGCAGGGTATTTACAGTGCGACTGCGACAGGTCTTAAATGCCGGAGTCAATTCACAGGAGGATAAATTATGCGCATTGTTCTTTGCTGTGCCGCCGGCATGTCTACCAGCATGCTGGTGAATAAAATGCAGCACGCCGCACAAGCGCGCGGGCTGGCGATCAACATTCAGGCCGTCCCGGTGGCCGATTTCGAACGTATCCTGCCGGACGCAGACGTGGTGCTGCTCGGCCCGCAGGTGCAGTTTGAAGCTGCCCGCCTCACCGCCATCGCAGCCCCGCAGGGCAAGGCGGTCGCCGTTATCGACATGATGGATTACGGCATGATGCGCGGCGAACAGGTGCTGGATAAAGCGCTGGCGCTGCGCGCTTCCTGATTCTTCGTTTCCCCCAATCTGACTGATAACACACGGCGCTGCGCTGTGGGAGATTCGGCATGCCTGAAGATGACGTAATGGTGGTTCCGGAAGAGGAGATCATGCTGCTGCTGGTGCAGGCCGGTGCTGCGCGCAGCGCCGCCCTCAGCGCCCTGCGGCTGGCGCGCGCCGGCCAGTTTGATGCGGCACAGCAGCAGCTGGCGGCGGCGCGGGAAAACGTGAGCAGCGCGCATCAGCAGCAGACGGCGCTGATTAGCCTGGACGAAGGCAGCGGCCGGCTGCCGGTTACCCTGATTCTGGTTCATGCCCAGGATCACCTGATGAACGCCATGCTGATTCAGGATTTAGCGGGCGAAATCATTGAACTCTATCGCCGTACTACGGCAGGAGAAAACGATGCTTAAGATAGCAATCATTGGCGGCGGCAGCAGCTATTCGCCGGAGCTGGTGGAGGGAATCATTAACCGTTATGCGCAGCTGCCGGTAACCGAACTGGCGCTGGTGGATGTGGCGGCAGGACGCGAAAAAGTGCAGATCATCGCCGATCTCACGCGCCGCATGCTGCAAAAAAACGGGCTGGAGCAGGTTAAGGTCAGCGTGCACTTTGCGCTGGATGAGGCGATTCGCGGCGCGCGCTTTGTGCTGACGCAGCTACGCGTCGGCCAGCTGGCGGCACGCGCCGCCGATGAACGGCTGGGCCTGAAGTATGGCCGTCTCGGCCAGGAAACCACCGGTGTCGGCGGCTTCGCCAAAGCGCTGCGCACCATTCCGGTGATGCTGGAGATTGCGCGCAAAGTGGAACAGCTGGCACCCGACGCGTTCATCATCAACTTCACCAATCCGGCGGGCATCGTCACCGAAGCGGTGGCGCGCTTCAGCAACGCGAAGATCATCGGCCTGTGTAACGTGCCGGTGAATATGCACCATATGATCGCCGGCATGTTACAGGCGCCGTTTGACGAGGTGGCGCTGCGCTTCGCCGGGCTGAACCATCTGGTGTGGGTGCATCAGGTGCTGTGCCGCGGCGAGGACGTGACCGCCGGGGTGATCGAACAGCTGTGCGAAGGCCAGTCGCTGACCATGAATAACATCAAAGAGATGCCGTGGTCGCCGGCGTTTCTGCGGGCGCTGCAGGCGATTCCCTGCCCTTATCATCGTTATTACTGGCAAACGCCGCAGATGCTGGCCGAGGAGCAGGAGAAAGCGCAGCACGGCCAGGCCGGAACGCGTGCCGAGCAGGTGATGAAGGTGGAAGCCGAGCTGTTCACGCTGTATGCCGATCCGCAGCTGGCGCACAAGCCGGAGCAGCTGAGTTTTCGCGGCGGCGCATATTACTCCGAAGTGGCCGTTGAGCTCATCAGCGCCATCCATAACAATAGCGGGCAAAATCTGGTGGTGAACTGCCAGAACCGTGGGGCGATTCACGGTCTGCCGGACGACGCAGTGGTGGAAGTGAACTGTGTGGTCGATGCGCAGGGCGCGCACCCGCTGGTGTTTGGCGCGCTGCCACCGCTGATGCACGGGCTGACGCAGCAGATCAAAGCCTTCGAGCGATTGACCATCGACGCGGCGGTGCACGGCGATCGCGGTGCCGCGCTGCTGGCGCTGGTCGGCAATCCGCTGGTCGGCGATGTCGCCAGCGCCGAAGCGCTGCTGGACGAAGTGCTGACGCTGAATCAACCGTGGCTGCCGCAGTTTGCGTGATATCCCTGTCGCAAACCGCACCCAGGCCGTCGCGGCGCGCTTCATCGCGCAATAAATTGCGCCGCGCCGAAATGACACGCATTGACCTGTTAATTTGTTGCGCCATTGTGCCCGAGGAGGCCCTATGTCCAACCGTAATATCATCGAACGTTATGTGCTGCCCGCCGCGCTCAAGGTGGCCGGGCAGAAGCATGTGCTGTCCGTGCGGGACGGCATCATTCTCAACATGCCGTTCATGCTGATCGGCAGCTTTTTTCTGATCTTCGCCTACCTGCCGATCCCGGCCTGGGGCCATCTGATGGCGGACCTGTTCGGCGACAGCTGGCGCAATAAACTGCTCTATCCGGTGCGTGCCACCTACGACATCATGGCGCTGATCTCCAGCTTCGGCATCGCCTACCGGCTGGCGGAGAAATACCGCACGCTCGATCCGCTGACCAGCGGCGCGATGGCGCTGGTGGCGTTTGTGATGACCATTCCGCAGCAGACGCTGTTCGCCCCGGTTGAAGGCGCGCCCGCGCAGCTGGTCACCGGCGTGCTGCCGATTTCGCTGATCGGCAGTCAGGGCCTGTTCGTGGCGATCGTGATTGCGCTGCTCTCCACCGAAATCTACCGCTTTGTGCACAGCCGTAACCTGGTGATCAAGATGCCGGAAGGCGTGCCGCCGGCGGTGGCGAAATCGTTCCTCGCGCTGGTTCCCGGCTTCTGCGTGCTGGCCGTGGTACTGCTGCTGCGCCTGGCCGTTGAAGCCTCACCGTTCCACGACATCAACAACCTGATCGCCACGGTGATTGGTCTGCCGATGCACCACGTCGGCGGCACGCTGCCGGGGATGATTTTCTCGGTGCTGCTGATTGGCATTCTGTGGACGCTCGGCCTGCACGGCGATGCCATCGTGCTGGTGTTCATTCAGCCGGTATGGCTGTCGAACATGAGTGAAAACCTCGAAGCCTTTCAGCATAACCAGCCGATTCCGCACATCTTTACCCAGCAGTTTTACGATTTATGGATTGCGCCCGGCGGCACCGGCGCGCTGCTTGGGCTGGTGATCTTTATGCTGATCCGCGCGCGCAGCCGCCAGATGAAACAGCTGGGGAAAATCGCCGCGCCGGCGGCGCTGTTCAACATCAGCGAGCCACTGGTGTTCGGTATTCCGCTGGTGATGAACCCGTACCTGTTCCTGCCGTTTATCCTGACGCCGGTGCTGCTGGTGATTGTTTCATGGGCGGCAATGAGCAGCGGTCTGGTGGCGCCGCCGGCCGGCATCGCCCTGCCCTTCACCACGCCAATCTTCGTCAGCGGCTATCTCGCCACCGGCGGCCATATTTCCGGCACGGTGTTGCAGGTGGTCAACCTGACGATTTCGCTGGTGGTCTACTATCCGTTTTTCCGCGTGTGGGATCGCCTGAAACTGCGCGAAGAGCAGCAGAACGAACAGCAGGCGCAGGCCGCCAGCGGCAGTGCCGTCGTACCTTCCTGAACCACTTCCTCTGCCGGGTGCGCCCTGCTGCGCACCCGGCCGCATCCTTCCACTTTTTGCAATAATGACTTCGCAGATCTGGCTATTCTGCCAGCAATACGGCTGTGCGAACCTTAGGCCACGGCTCGGGATCACCCCGGCCACTACCTGAGGAATCGCATGATGAAACTGTACAATTTAGCGCTCTCCGGCCACGCTCACCGCGCACTGCTGGCGCTGTCACTGTTCGGCATAGCGCATGAAACGGTCGAAGTTGACCTGCCTGGCGGCGAACATAAAACCCCGGCATTTCTCGCCATCAACCCATTCGGTCAGGTGCCGGTGCTGGAAGACGATGGCGTTTACATCGCGGATTCCAACGCCATTCTGGTATACCTGGCGAAGAAATTTAACCGCAGCGACTGGCTGCCGGAAGATGCGCTGGGCGCAGCCCAGGTGCAGCGCTGGCTGTCAGTGGCGGCCGGTGAACTGGCTTACGGTCCGGCGGCGGCGCGCCTGATTACCGTGTTTGGTGCCAAATTTAATGCTGAAGAGGTGCTGGCGCGCGCGCATCTGATTCTTTCACGGCTGGAAAGCCATCTCAGCCAGCGTGAGTGGCTGGTGGGCGACCATCCCACCATTGCTGACATCGCTTTATATAGCTACCTGGCCGGTGCCCCCGAAGGCAATGTCGAGATGTCCGGTTACCCTGCGGTGAACCAGCTGCTGCGTCGGATTGAAGCGCTACCCGGCTTTGTGCCTTTTCCGCAGACCGCCGCCGGCCTGCGCGCCTGACAGGAGCCAGCATCATGGGCGAGAAACTGATTACGCTGCCGGTATGGCATGACGGCGAAATTGCGCTGCAGCAGCAGGCGGGCGTAGCGGAACGTATGGCCGATGTCGGGCAGCGCGTGATTCGCGATTACATGCCCGATCAGCATCGTGACTTTTACGCGCAACTGCCGTTTATCGTTGCCGGCAGCGTTGATGCACAGGGTGATGCCTGGGCCACGCTGCTGGAAGGCCAGCCCGGTTTTATCTTCTCGCCCAACGCCACCACGCTGGATATCGCGGCCCGCCCTGACGCCAGCGATCCGGCGGCCGGCGGGATGACCGATGGCGCGCCGGTGGGCCTGCTCGGCATCGAGCTGCACACGCGGCGGCGCAACCGCATGAACGGCGTGCTCACGGCGATTGGCGGCGGCCTGCGCGTGCAGGTTGACCAGAGCTTCGGCAACTGCCCGCGCTATATTCAGCTGCGCGATTTCCGCTTCGACCATGCGCCCGGCAGGGCTTATCAGGGCGAGGTTGAGACGCTCAGCGCGCTGGATGACGCCGCGCGCGCCGCCATCCGGCAGGCAGATACGTTTTATGTCACCACCTATGCCGACCAGGCGCGCCGGCAGGTGGACGTTTCGCATCGCGGCGGCAAAGCCGGTTTTGTGCGCATCGCTGCCGATGATGTACTGACCATTCCGGACTTCAACGGCAACCTGTTCTTCTCCACCCTCGGCAATATCGTGCTCAACGGCAAGGCCGGGCTGCTGTTTATCGACTACGCCAGCGGCGATGTATTGCAAATGAGCGGCGATGCCACGGTGATAACCGATTCCGCCGAAATCGCGGCCTTTCAGGGCGCCGAGCGCCTGTGGCGCTTTAGCGCGCGCCGCATCGTGCGCCGGCGCGCTGCCCTCGCCCTGCGCTGGACCGATCAACCAGACGGCGTATCGCCCGCCTCGCTGATGACCGGCGACTGGCCGTCCGCCAGCGAACGCCTGCAGGCACAGCAGCTGGCGGCGCAGTGGCGACCATTCCGCATCACGCAGATCGTCGATGAGAGCGCGCAGATTCGCTCGTTTCATCTTATGCCGGATGATGGCGCTGGCGTGCTGCCGCATCTGGCAGGCCAGCATCTGCCGATCCGCCTGACGCTGCCGGGCAGCGCTAAGCCACTGATTCGGCAATACACGCTGTCAGTTGCGCCGTCGGATGGTTATTACCGCATCAGCGTGAAGCGTGAAGGCGCCGTGTCGCAGTATCTGCACGATGCCCTGCGCGTCGGCGATCGGCTGGAGGTGCGCGCACCGGCCGGTGATTTCACTATTGATGCACACGAAACGCGGCCAGCGGTGCTGCTGGCAGCGGGCGTCGGCATCACGCCGCTGCTGGCGATGCTGCGTCACCTGATCTATGAAGGCCGACGCAAACGCCGGATGCGCCCGGTGTATTTGCTGCAGTCGGCGCGTAACGTCGCCGAACGCCCGTTTGCGCGTGAGATCGATGCGCTGCTGGCAGCCAGCGAAGGTGCGTTGAAACTGGTGCGGGTGCTCAGCCAGCCGGGCGAAGCCGAAGCGGGCGTGGATTACGACGTTGCCGGACGCATCGATATGGCGCTGCTGTCGCAGGTGCTGCCGTTCAACGATTACGATTTCTATCTGTGCGGTCCGCCGTCATTTACCCAGGCGATGTATGACGGACTGCGCGGCCTGAATATTGCCGACGCGCGTATTCACGCTGAAGCGTTTGGTCCGTCGTCGCTGCAGCGTCAGCAGGAGAATGTGCCAGAGCCCGCCGCGCTGCCGCCGGTGGCGACCGAAGCGGTGCCGGTGGTGTTTACTGAATCGCTGAAAGAAGCGCGCTGGACACCGCAGTCCGGCACGCTGCTGGAGCTGGCCGAAGCGCGCGGCCTGAGCCCGGCCTACAGCTGTCGCGCCGGACATTGCGGCAGCTGTAAGACAAAACTGGTGAAAGGTGCGGTGACTTACACCACCCGGCCAGGCATCACGCTGGCGCAGGATGAAGTGCTGATCTGCTGCGCGGTGCCGGCGCAAGTCGAAGACGGGGACGCGGCGGTGCAGCTGGCGTTGTGAGGTGAGT
The DNA here is from genome assembly GCF_059730935.1 of Type-C symbiont of Plautia stali. Lineage (NCBI taxonomy): Bacteria > Pseudomonadati > Pseudomonadota > Gammaproteobacteria > Enterobacterales > Enterobacteriaceae > Type-C symbiont of Plautia stali. The sequence goes on from NZ_AP035923.1 coordinate 3,448,110, forward strand.
GCCCGGCAAGCCGGTTATTCATGGTTATGCATGGATCATATTCGGGGTCAGGGTGAAATTGAAAACATTACTAACATCACAGCGTATTAATCAAAGGGGAGCAGGTCAGTCTCAACAACCAGCCAATGTTTCAGCAGCCTGAGAGAAACGCTTACGCAGTTGCCATCTAAAACTTCATGACCTGAGAGAAGTGCTGCTTTTGCAGTGGTCGATCCGCTCAACCTCTTAATGCGGATATCACCTGTGTAATGAGGTTCTTTATACTGACCAGCCAGCGCGGCATAGCTATCCGCGCTTCCTGACGGAAAGCATTTATCCGTCAGGGATGAATGTTTCTCCGTCACTATTTCCCACTACTGGAGTAAACATCATGACTGCTACCACTATCAATAACGCTGCAAACAACGCCTATACGACATCTACCAAAGCTGAATACTTCACTCTCAACATCAAGGCCTGGGTTATCTGAGCAACATTCGCAGAATTGAAACCCTGAATGGTGGCTTCCTTAGCGTAGTGATTAATGCGCTGAGCGGCCCCACTGACAACCCTACCTATGTGCGCTTTGATGCCACTGTCGCCGGTTAGGAAGCAACGGACCTTATAAGCCGCAGCCAGATAGCCGTAGACGAGGATCAGAAATTGCTGCCTGGGTGTACCTTCAGCAACCTGACGTCTGAAATTTTCACGCTCAACAAAGATGATCATGCGGGTGAACAGCGGGTTAGCTTGAAAGCCAGACTGATTAAGGTTGACTGGATCAAGATTGGTCCGGCGATGGTTTATAAGGCTGAACGTACTGAGTCAACTCCTCCGATTCAGCAAAACCATAAGTTAGAATACGCAAAAAATGCATCTTAATTTCCAGCACCTCTTATACTAGAGGTGCTTTTTATAAAAATGACATGCCGTTAATATCAAAGTAAAGATGAAGCTTAGAAGAGTTTATAGCCTGTATAATTAAATCTTAGCAATTACATAAGACTTGTATCAGCGCTAACTGATAGATAAATACCATCCAAACTTAATTTAACTTAATATTCAACGAGTTAACATTAGGTTGCGCTTTATTAAATTGCTTTAATTAAGCTGGGTTAAAATTAAATTCCAGGCCCTTTTCAGAGCCCTCACTTTGATCTTATGCTATTTACTTAGCAAGACTGTAGATATTTCATCAATAATAGCAGAGTACTTCTCTATTTCCTTTTTATCAATGCAGTCAAATTTCTCATTAAACTTCACAAAAGATATCAGATATGAACGATATCCAGCAAGCTTATTGAAAAATTGAGAGTCATAATAAGACTGCACAAATTCACGGGCTTTTCTTTTGTACTTAACCTTTGGTGGTTTAACAGAAAAAACCTTTTTGCATATATTTTCTTTGGTATGGCCTTTCTTATACTTATACAATGCCTTTCTGATTAAATATGTTTTATCATTAGATATCCTTAAACTGCCTCGTTCACCTGCACCATCTTTATTTTCGATTATGTATCCATTAAGGGAAATGATGTTTTTTTTGTATACCTTCTTGCTGTTATTTATCGATAATCCTGCCAACCGAACAATTGATGCTATTTCATTATCAAAATAATCACTACCAAGAAGCTTATCTTTACCCGTACTTGAGAAAAGCATGTCATCAGCATACCGGGTATATGAGACACCACGTTTGTCACAAAAATTCTTAATTAAAATATCCAGCTTCCTGAAAATAATATTTGAAATGAATGGTGAGGTAGGAAATCCCATTGGGAAAAACTTCTTTGGCACACCATTAATTTCAGTTTCAACTGTGATGCTATTCAAAAATGCATCAATTAACTTAAGCTTATTGCTTACTAAATATTCATCAGAAAAATAATATTTGAAACATTCTTTTGCGAAGTCGTAATCAATTTTGTGAAAAAAATTACTTAAGTCAAGTCTGCAAAAGTTTTCACCATAAACGTGGGGTTCTAAGTAATGTAGGTAGCTAAGTTTCTTACGGTATGCAATAGCAGATGAATTCAGAGGGATTTTTTGCAGGAAGTTTTTAATTAGCCTTTCTTGAATTCTTTTATGAGGAGATGAGTTTTTTAAGGAGAAGAAAACTCTGTCATTAGCTGTAATACATTTGTAATCATCATTGGTTATCACTGGTACTCCACGAGTGATAATAATATCATCGGAGAATGTTTCTCTTAAATAGAAGTTCTTATAAAAATCGCTATTAATTTTCGTTATGTTTTGTTTCATGAAAAAGCTTCCTCTTCGATACCAATAACATCTTTACACCCCGTGAGGCTTAAAGCGGCCTGGCGGACGCCAAGTAACCCGAGCTAGTGTTTGCTGGAGCAAGTGACGACGAACGTCAACTCATTTGAGTCCTCCAGCTTCTATCGAAGAAGAAGCATGATCGATAATATATGATAGTTCTGGGAATGCCAAGCGGAATTTTTTACCAACATCCTCTTTTCCCAAGATTTCATAATATTGTAAGCTAAAATCTATAAAACTTGTCACCCAACCAGAGGTTTTACCCATATATGGGGTTAAAAATGAAAATTCTGCTGACTTGATTTCTTTAATGTAATCTAAGATTTCTTTATCTATTGGCTTTTCATCGATTTTATAATGCATTTCGATGCTCACAAGAGTTTCAGTTTTGCCGTAAAAGGCAAGGCGAATTACTGCCAACTGATCCTTCATGTTTGGGATTTTACTTTCAAATTCACTAATTAACTCCCTGAAGTACCTTAATTTTATGATCTTTAATAACCTTTCATGTCTTAACGATAAGGAGTTGTTTTTTCTACATTTTGAGAATAGCTTTGGAAAAAGCTGTTTGAATTGGGTGTCAATACTAAACCTACGTAATAATGCATCAATCATTTTTGAAGGGTTTTCATTATTAACATTTAGTTCTTTCATTACTATACTTTTAACCCATAATGAAAAAACTTCTAAAGAAAACTCATTAATTAGTGAACCTTCGATAGTTGTTGATGTATAAAAAATATTATCCCTAGATGATAAAGTATTTATCCCATTAATGACCCTGGCAATACTAAAGTTTTTGAACTTAAGACCGTTATCGCTAAAAGTCACTTTTCTTCCATCCTGATTAACAAGAAATTTGGCAGCATCAAAATATGGATCCCTGCGCCTTGAAAAATAGTCTAGCCGGTTCTTTTTAATTGCCTTGCTAACTATAGACTTGCCTTTTGAGTTGAAGTTGAACTTTTCATTAACGAAGTCAACCACCGCTATTTGGTCAATATCTTTCACCACCAAATAAGGAATGGCCGCATTTGAGTATCCTGGGTTTATATTCTTCAGCATTACTTCATCACAATCATATACATCCAATCTCTTGAGTGCTGGGAATTGCTGTTGCAGATTATAGTTTCTAAAAAGCTCTACTTCAGTAGAACCTTCAACAAATAGAATATATTCACTAAAAAAAAGACGAGCCTCATTATCGCTTATCATGTTTATAAATCTAGGATCGTCATATTTAGAATTTAGCTTAGCTACTAGCGTCGCACCATCACTACTTTTAGAAAAGTGCAAAACCTGCTGACTATTCAGAAATGATTTTAAAGTAAGTTTTAACAAACTTGGAGAGTGAGTGCTGAATAACAGAGTCGGGTAAGGTGTTGAATATTTATTAGGTTCAACTTCAGTTGAGGTTTTGTCATATTTTTTATATGTTAAGCTGAGATTTTCAATAAAACTCTCACTGAGTTTAGGATGTAGACCAATTTCAGGTTCATCAATATATATAATAGGTGTAATAAATTCTGTTCTGGTCAGTGATATCAGTAAACCAAGTATAACTTCGAGATATTTATGAGAGTTTGTACCATCAGATTGAATGCTCAAATCCTCCCCTTTATTAGTGAAAATATCACCTTCTAAAACGATCTTGAGATAGTTAACTACTTTTTCTTTATAATTGTAAGGTTTAGTGCTTATTACATCTTCTACTCTTTCAATGTATCTTCTATAGTTTCCACGCTTCGTGGAAATCTTCTCATCGAGAAAATCCAGCAGATCATCCCTTTTTATTTCCGAAAAGTTAAAAGAATTTATACTGCTGACCATTTTCCAAATGCTATTCCAGTCATATAGGTCAATGTGTCTTGTTTCAATGTGAAAAAATGGGAATAGGGTTTTTATAAGTTTGCGAGCCTTGGCATCTTTTATCGACCAAGTTATAGAATCATCTTTCGAAACAGTTAGAGTAATGCTATAAGTGCTTTTTCTTTGGAAGAATAACGGGAATACAAACTTAGGCGGCCTTCTAATAAATGACTGCGGTTTAAATAATGTATTATATATATGCTTATGGAACCGCCCATTATTATTAGAATTCATTACGATTTTTTTTATCCTAGTAACATCGTAAGTCAGTGTAATTGAACCTGATGGCGTATAATTGGAGTGAAAGTCAGGAGGCAGAACTTTTACATCATCTAATTTATCATAAAAATATCTTATCATCTTCATTAGATTAGACTTGCCAGCATTATTCATTCCAATAATGCAATTTATATCCTCTAAAGAATTTATCGTCACATCATCAAATGATAGTAAATTTTTGATCCTAATGCTTTGTAAGCTCATTTCCACCATCCTTAGATCTTTTTGTCATTTTGATAAAGATTTTAATGTTTAAGAACAAACATGCATCAACTCAAATAAGGAGCATGAACATAATGTGAGATTATTGTATGCATAAGAAAAACTTACAAGTCTTCATTCTTGCTTTTTTTATAGTGTTTATAAACACCTCTAAGGCAGATGAAATTTCATCCAGATCTCTTACGTCAGATGATAAACCAGAAAGAACAAAAGATTTAAAGAGTAATATTTCTGATTATTGGATTTCTGAAGAAGAATATAGCAAGTACATTTCTTTAAAAGCAGGTATCCGAGGTGTGATATCCCCCGGACAAGATCCTATTAGCACTCTTGGTATTGAAGAGGAAGATGATGCCAAACGTCGCCACTACGCAGAACTCTGGGTAAAACAAGAATACGAGCGCACCGAAAAAGAGCTCAAATTCCAGCGCGAAGTTGATGAGGCCTGGAAGCGCTTGATGCCCAACATCCTGCCCGTCAACATGGGTAATGCCGCAGGTATCGCGCATGATTCAGGTGGCCGACTCGCGCTGTTTGTTCGCGAAGCAGATTGCCAGCGCTGCGACGCCCGACTTTCCGCCGTTCTCGGCGATAAACGTCCCGTTGATATCTACCTCGTAGATAGCGAAGGCAGCGATCAGAAACTCCGCAACTGGGCTCAGCAACACCGCATTCCCGCCGAACAGGTTCGCGAGCGCCGTATCACCCTGAACCACGATGCAGGCCGCTGGATGCGCTACGGAAACGGCATCATGCCGGTTCTTCTCCAGCAGGGGAAAGCGGATGGCATATCGCAGCGTTCTAACCGCCGCTTTGTTGTTGAGTGCCGCCAGCTCTGTGGCGACAACCAACATGCAAAGCGTGCCCTCGGGTTATCAGAAAGTCGCGCTGCAGCACGGTGTTCCAGCTGAATAACTTTATTTGCTGGCACTGGCTGAATCATCGCGCCAACTACCACACGGCACACGCCCGTGGCTCTGGACTATCAACGTTGCGGGTAAAGGCTATCGCTATGAAAGCCGACACGCTGCCAGGCAGGCGCTGCAGCAGTTTATGAAAATTCATCCGCTACAGAGAATCGATGTCGGCATCGCGCAGGTCAATCTCGGCTGGAATGGCCATCGCTTCAACTCAACATGGGATGCGTTTGATCCGTATATCAACCTGAACGCAGCGGCGAGCATTCTTCGCGAGTGTTGGGAACGCAGCCCCGGCAGTTGGTTGAAAGCTGCTGGCTGCTATCACCATCCGGCTGGCGGTAAACCTGCAGCGCGCTATCGGCAGATTGCCAGCCAAAAGCTGGCTTCACTCTCTCCAGCTCAACCTTGCCCAATCGCAACTCAGGCTCCTGCCAATCTTGCGAGTAACCAAACACCAACAACCAAAATCATCTGGACAGAACCCCGGAGGCAGCAATGAATAAATTGATGCTGGCTGGCGCGATCGCCGCGTGGCCATTTCTCTCATATGCGGAACTCAACGTTATCGCTGATCTCGGCGGCAAATCGACAGCGCCGTTATATGAAGGAATCAACGCTGAGCCTCAGCCGCAAGAGTAATTAAATTTTCCTGACTACATTGAAGGTTCAGTGTTGCCAGTGGCAACACCTGAACTCACTCCCGGCATGGTTGAACCACGCGCGTCGGGGTTGCCGGGTATTGGGGCGCTGTTTCTTATTGGTGACGATGGTCAATCGCAGGAATGGCTATCACGCAATGCTGAACTACTAACCCGTCGCGGTGCGGTTGGAATGGTGGTGAACGTTAGCAGCTCAGCGTCATTAAAGCAGTTTCGTCAGATAGCGCCCAATCTGTAGCTCGCATCGGTATCAGGTAGCGATCTGGCGCGCCGCCTCAAGTTGGAATATTACCCGGTTCTGATCACCGAGCATTTAAGGAGCCAGCAGGTATCAGCTCAGTGATGGGATTCGCCGGATTGCATGGAGTGCCCCATGCAGCGCTGATGCTGCTTCCACTGTTCTTCATCCTTTCTCTGGCACTGCTGCGCGTGCGTGAGAACCGCACCGCCGAACTGCTAACCAGCCAACTGCCTGAAGTGGATGTGTATTCCAAAACGCTGGTTTCGGGTTACACCGATATCACCAGCCGGGAGCAAGTCTCTGAATTCATTTCAAACACGCAGGATCGTGTGAGCATGGTGAAAACACCGATACTTACTCCCGCTGACACCATCAACCTGCCCAAAGGCCAGGCTTTCGCACTGTTAGAAGGTGGTCAGCTGTGGAAGACTCGTAGGCCGCTGCTTGCTGCGCATAAACCGATTTGATGCCAGAAAGCTTGCAGAGGATCGCTGCTGAGATGCGACGCAATTACCGCACTAGTGAAGCCTGGTGGTCTGGTGCTGCTGGTATAGAACCGCCGGGAGGTGATGATGACACCGCCAAACACTTCAGCACCTCCAGCTCGCGTTCAGCAGCCCAAAGAGCATGGCTTTTTGTTAAGTCTGCTATGGGGATGGCCATGAAAGCTGATCGGCATGTTGCTGGCGTCGTTGCTTTTCAACCTGGTAATGGAGTACGTCGACATTGCTTTCTTCTGGCCAGAACAAGGCGCGGCGCATAGTCAGCAAGTGATGCAAATCGAGAGCGGCTATCTATCCACTGAGTTTACGCGCAGCCTGCTGCTGTCACAGCCCACGGTAACGGTTACGGCTTGGATAACTCAGATTTATCAGTGGCTGGTTGTCGATAGCGGCCTGCAGGGATGGAGCGCACTGCAAAATCAGGCGATGGAAAACTGTGGAATGCGGTGGCAGCTGGATTGAGCACCGGTAGCCGCTGGCTGGCATCGGCACTGCAGGAATATCTGCTGGTTACAGTTTATGTTGCTTTTGTGACGCTGATTCGCGTGATGATTCTGGTGCTTTCAATACCGCTGTTTCTGATGGTGGTGTTGGTCTCGGTGGTTGATGGTCTGAGACGGCGAGACCTGCGGCGTTATGGCGCGGCATATGAATCCAGCTTTGTTTATCACCACGCCAAACGTTTCGTTAAACCCGCCTTCTATGTGCCCTGCATGGTGTATTTGTCGTGGCCATCGGCTGTGTACCCGAACCTGCTTCTGCTGCCTGCTGCCTGCTGCGCTGATACTGGGAATGGCGCTAGCGATATTAACTGCTTCATTCAAAAAGTATTTGTAAGCTGGACGACAGCGTGCAAAGCTCGACTTTGTGCGCTGTCATCAGCAGGCAAGCCGCGAGAGTGGCGCGGCAGATTCATATTCAATTCATAAAAAATAATATTTTTTGATGCTACAGCAGCCAAAGCCAATTGTAACCAAAGCGGATAACGGCATAAAGCGAAGGATGGATGTAGCTATTAGTTGCTACTGATAAAGTACATTACTAGCATTGTCGATGTGTTAATGAACAGGCAATAGGTCAACGGAGTTGGTATGTGCAATATGCCGTGTTGTCATGAGAACGTGCCTCGTGTATGGCTGGCAATAATCGATTTTTTGGGATAAAAACTGTAATCTTTCAAACCAAGTAGCGCTGAAGTTGTATACCGTTGCAAATTATTTAATTATTAGTTTGTAGAGAAAGTAAAAGATGCGAAAAGGTTAGATATTCAATCTCATGCTAATTAACACTAAGATCACTCTCAATAATTATCTTTTTTGAATGTTTTTTCAACTCCTCGATTTTTTATAGACGACTGATGAGTTAGAATTAAACTAAAACTAATTAACACGGAAATCATCTTGATGAAAAATGAAATTATACCAACGGATTATCTAAATGCTACATTAGGATCATACAATCCATCGGCATTAGCTATAAAAATTAATAAGACTCAGAGCACTGCCATGACAACAGATGCAGGTATTGACTCATTCAACCCACGAGATTGCACAACGCTATTTCATGAGTTTTGTCACAAGTTACAAAATACATCTTCAGTCATTGGATATCAGTTTTTCAACTTAATTACATCAATTTGGCATAATGGAAGAAGTTACAATTATGACTCTAAGGATGAAGAGAGTAAAACATCCAATACAAACGCCGTCACTATCCTGAACACATACCCGCTAAATAAAAATAAAAAAATTCAGAAGCGTAACCTTTTGGAAGTTATAAAAATCCATAACATCGAAGTTATTGAGGGGCAAAATTATAATAGTGACCCAGTTGCCGTTTCATACATACACAACGATTCTGAATTTGAATTTATGTTTGGAATTGGCGAGTTTTATGAAAGCTGTGCCGATGTGCTTGAACGTTTATTTTGCGAAAAAATAAACTATTCTGATGATTTTTCCATTGCAGATTCTATACCATATAAGACAGGAGAGAGCATTGTAAAATTCTTTAACCCACAATGCAGTGATTATCGCCTTTTAATACTATTGCTCACATCTATGCAGCATTCCTACCCACATCAAATGTTTGTAATGTTGTCTTCTCACTTTAATAATCCTGAAATTCCAGATCAAATAGTAAGAGAGGTTTGTGAAGAACATGCACGTATCTTCATCAATTCAAATAAAGAATGGATTACTCTTTCCAAAGAGACGTTAGATAATGGATTTCCTTATGAAGACCCTTTTTTGGGTGATGTGTTTAAATTAATAAATTCTTCAATAGAAAAGAATCTTAGCATGCGAGTTGAAAATCCCTTCTTTGAACTAGACTTCTTAGATCGCATTACCGAAAACAATTATAAGGATGAGCTAGTCCAATTTATTGAACGTTTCGGCGGTTGTATTATTTACGTCGATGACCAAAGCAGAGAATTATCTATAGGTTACCAAAAGATAGTAATAGGTGAAAACTCAGTGTTCAATCAAGAAAAAGAATTTATGACATTTCAATGCTCAGTATTTTTAGCAGCGAAAAATATTAATGGATATAGTGTCTCTAATGTAGAGAAAGAATACGCATGCCCTGCCTTTAACTATTGTGAAAACATGAACAAAACAAAAAATAAAAACCATTGTTTAACCGCGCCGCATAATCATCCAAAAGTTGATGCGACTAGTAATAACTGTCCTTTTCAATTGGCTGCTTATAAATATGATCTTAAAAACCATGATGAATCTAATTGAATTAACTTTTTTAAATTTCCTCCATGCTCGCAATAGTGCTCTGTTCAATTATTTTCGTTTTTGGCTGGATCCGCCTGTATGCTGGGCAATTTTCTCTGTGAACTAATAATCTCTACAATGCAATTAGCTTTTAATGGATTAAAACGCCTGTAGAAAAGCATGGGTTAGATTTATTCGAGGTATTAATCTCCTCTCAAAACTGGACTAGAGTCTCTATTTTTTATTGTGAGGGGAAGTGAGTTTTAATTAATAAATAATTTAAAGAACTCAACAACCAGAATTAATAATCACTTCCAGAAAAATTACTCCTCTATATATTTATTAGCTAATGCTGTTATTTTTTCTTCGGTAAGGTAAGATAGGTTTATTTCAATATACTTTTTAATTTGGCGAGAGCGTTTACCACTCCTCATCTGATTTCTCAGCAAACTAAATTTAGCATCATTATCTAAAATTTCATTATATATTTCGTCGCTTAAGCAAGAAATAGAGGAGATATAATACTCGTCTATTTTTCTGCAGCATTTAATTAAAAAGGTAATCAGTGTCGTTGCTTCTTTAAGAGTAACTCTGTCAGCATCATAGTCCTCTAATGCTTTCTTTACATCAAAATGATAAAAATCATCGTATAATAAAGAATGTTTTGATTCTAAAAATTTTTTGTCGGAAGAAGATAATTCTGCATTTGAAGTGCTAGCATGGACAATTCGGTTGCGCCAATGGCACATAAGCTCAACTAACAAATACCATTCTTTTTCTATTCCAGGTATAGCCTTGCAAAACTCACTAAATCTTCTCGCTTTTGAGTCATTAGCAGAAAGTTGATTTTTAAAGTCCAACTCAAAATTAACTTTCTTCCACAAGCCATCGCTACTAATGTTACTCATATATTCGAATAGAGCTTCGACTGCGAACACTAAAGAAGAACGCACTGCAAATTTACGTGCAGCAATGCAGGACTGCTCTAAGTTTTTAGGTTCCCATTTAATATTTAAAGCTGGATTTTGAATCGAATTAGAAGGCAGATTGGAGAGGGCAACAGCTATAGTATTAAGATTATGCACACCATATCCAATTTCATTCAAAATAAATTGAAGATATTTAGTCTCAGTCATTTTCTTAAACCTTGATGGCATTGTCAGGACTTGAACCCGCATTTCCAGATTTCAAAAATTCTTTAGTTTCTAGTGTCTTAACCAATTAGACGATGATGCCAGTTCGTATAACAGTATACTTTTCTAAGTTCTTTAGTCAATGATTATAATCATAAAAGTTTGTCTCAGGCACCAAACGGGCTGTCACTAAAGGTCAGTTCTAACTCAATCCGCGTGGTAAGAGGCTCCCGTATTAATATCTGTAAGTTGGGCGAGAGCGAACAAAGCATGACTTAAACGCTCTCGTCAGCAGGCGAGCAGCTATGGCAGCACGGCAGTGATATCTTATCACTGGCTTTTCAAAAGAAATTTTAATACAGTTTATTATTAATATGGCACTTTTTATGGAGCTAAAAATACAAATGACACTTTTAATATCTTTTGGATTACCATTTTTAGGTGTATTGATAAGCTATTTTGTGTACACAAATAGTGTAAGGAAAGATAAAAGCTCCATAGTAATTGAGCTAGCTAAAGAAATAGAAAAAAGCACTCCCAATAAACTCCTTGTTGAGTTTTTATTTTCTTCAGCATTTAAATGTGGACCCATGCCATTTAGTGATATAGTTGTATTACTAAAACACCACCATCCATATATGGCAACAGAAGAATATTTAAAAGTAAAACGGCATGTTAACGCATTCAAACTAAGATTTGTTAATGGGATGGTTCGCGTAGATTTGAATGACGGTTGGAATTCAAGCAAGAAAATAAAAAAGATGAGAGTGATGAATATGTCCTTTGCACTCACCTGCTATTTCACATCGGCAATTTTTATCAATAATTATTGGGGAGGTAACCCGCTAGCAAACATTGAGGCAACACTCCATTCAGGACAGTGGTTTTGGATAGTTATTAAAGGCATTCTTGATGTAGGATTTCCAATCATGATAGGATTTTTCACATTTACATTTTTACGTACCTGGCATGCCATTGGCCTAATAGAGAGTTCAGTTAATTTTTTAAAATCCAGCCACTATGTTTGACTTACTTAACTCTTTCCATTACAGAATCAAAATCGCTCCCATACGGATTAAAAGTTCTAAAAGTTATAGAATTTTTTCTTTCCTCGACTAACTCATACTGTTGGTTTTTTCCTATAGCCCTCACGTCTTCTGGGTAATGTTTCTTCATCGCCTCACTCTTTTCAATTATTTCTTTTGGCATTTCCTTGCCGTTCAACTGAAACCTAATGGGGAATGATTTCATGTTATCCAGTGAAGTTATTATTTTATTGTCATATCTTACCCACGAGCCTGCAGCATCACTATGATAAATGACTTTCACCATGTTTCCCGAACCCCCCCCTTCAATAATCAAATCTCCGGAAAAATTATATTTCCCATTGGCAAAGTATGACGTTATCCCTGTTACCCTTTCAGAGAATTCCCCATACCCATATTGATAATCAACTCGCCAGTCGCCAATCAAATTCCCACTAATTTCACTATTTGGCTCTGTAGGGTGTAAGTAATAATAAAGCCCCAAGCCATTTGAAAGAATAAAGCTCAAAGTAAGTGTTCTCTTCCAACTTGATAAAACAGACTTAAACATATTCATGACTGTCCTTTCTTTAATTATTCAGAAATACATCTTATTTTAAGCTGTATGTAATCCTCAGCGGAAACCATGATAGCAAAATATTATCGTTAAGAGGGGGAATACATGAAAAGGTTATCTTTATCTAAGGCCACAAGAACTGTTATAGGTATATTTTTAATATTCACATCACTTTTTTCCGCAGCTTCAGAGCTCGACGAACTCGCCACCACCCAACGCCTACTAGACCAAGTCCAACTCTCCCTCGACCGCGCCCGCACCGTCGCCGCGCAGTCCGATCCTAACAACAGCCGCCGTTACCTGTTCGACTACAAGAAAGCCAATGAAGACCTCAACACCATACGTGCTGGCCTCGACCGCTACACGCAGCCTTCGCGTGCGCAACCGCTGGATTACGGCAAGGTCAGCGGCGATTACATGCGAGGCCGTCCGTTATGGCGATGACTGCCGCGCAGATCAACGCATTTAAAACGGCATCCGGCAAAATCGATATTGGCGTTTTGTAACGGGTGACCGTTGGTCTACTGCTGTGTGTGCTGTTTCTCTGGGCAGCCTGGGCTGCAGTGGATGTCAGGCATGGACGGGAAAATACCTAAGTCAGGGATGCCGCGCTAGTCCGATTTGTTATCCGTTCTATGACTTTACCGATCGTCTGCATCTGGATGTTCGCCAGTAAAGCAGACATTTTCGAAGTGCTTTTATCCGTCAGGTTGCTTAAGAGGAAGGCTCATACTGGATAGCTGAAGCAGTACAGTGACCTCAGCAGTCAAAGTGACCAGAAATCATTGGTGCTTCAAAAAGCAAAAACCCAGCCATAAAGGCTGGGTTTTCAGAATGTTGGTGCCCGGACTCGGAATCGAACCAAGGACACGGGGATTTTCAATCCCCTGCTCTACCGACTGAGCTATCCGGGCAACGGGGCGCATTAAACCTTACTCGCGCCGTACCGTCAAACGCTTTTCGGTAAAAATCAGCTGACTGCTGCCTTTTGCAGCAACCGCCGGACCCGATGGTAAAAACCTGCGCAACCGCGTTATTTAGTGGTGAATTTTTAGCCACTCACGCCGATAACCGTGCTGACATCCCATAACCATAATAAGGTCCACCATGTTCAGCACTATTACATCGGGAATCCTGTCGCGCCTCGCGTGGCAGAAACGCAGTCACAACAGCGCAACGCTCAGTTCGCTGCAGGAGGCCATCGCCATGGTTGAGTTTACGCCTGATGGTCACATCCTTACCGCCAACGCGCTGTTTCTGGAGCGCATGGGCTACACGCTGGCAGAAATTGTCGGCCAGCATCACAGCCTGTTCTGCACGCCAGATATGGTGCAGTCACCGCAGTATCGCGAGTTCTGGCAGCGTCTGAATCGCGGCGAAGGCTTCAGCGATAAGTTTTTGCGCGTGGCGAAGCACAGCCGTCCGATCTGGCTGGAAGCCAACTACGTACCGGTGCAGGATCGCCACGGTCGGGTGATTAAAATCGTTAAGCTGGCGAGTGATATCACCGCACGCATCATGGATGCGCAGGAGCAGCGCGCCATGACCACCGCCATTGAGCGCTCGATGGCGGTGATTGCTTTCAACCTCAAAGGTGAAGTGCTGATGGCCAACGATAACTTCTTTAATACCATGGGCTATCGCGCTGATGAGATCATCGGTCGCCATCACAGCCTGTTCTGTCCGCCCGAAATGCGCACCAGCGAGGCCTATCGCCGCTTCTGGCACAAGCTCAATCAGGGTGAATATATCTCCGGCCAGTTCGAGCGCGTCAATAAGCAGGGCAACACCGTCTGGCTGCGCGCCACCTATAATCCGGTGTTTAACAGCGCCGGCGAGCTGTACAAAGTGGTGAAGTTCGCCACCGACGTTACCGCGCAGGTTGAAAAAAACCAGCTGGAGCGCGAAGCAGCGCAGCAGGCCTGGCAAACCGCGCTGCATACCAGCGAAAGCACACAACAGGGTGCAGCCGTCATTGAGAACAGCGTGCAGAATATCAATGCGCTGGCCAGCGAACTGCACGGTATTTCTGGTAATATTAATGACCTAAGCGACTCTTCCGATCGCATCGGCGCCATCGTGGAGAGTATTCGCCGTATTGCCGACCAAACCAATCTGCTGGCGCTCAATGCGGCGGTGGAAGCCGCGCGCGCCGGTCAGCATGGCCGCAGCTTCGCCGTGGTTGCCAGTGAAGTGCGCACCCTCGCAGCGAACATCAATCGCGCCACCAGCGAAATCGAGAATCGGGTGAGGCATAACCACCTGCTGGCGGATAAGGCGCAGAAAGGCATCGCTTCGAACCTGAAACGTGCCGATCAGGGCGTAGTGCTCGCGCAGCAGGCGGGCGGTGTGATTGCCGAAATTCGCGGCAGCTCCAGTGAGGTGGTGCGCGCCATCAGCCACGTCGCCGATGCACTAAAAGCCCCGCAGTAAGCGCCGTAGCGTGCACTGGCCGGCGGTGACATAAAAGTGTCATCGCCGTGCCGTAACCTAAGATTATTCCTAATCAACGCCAGACTCTTTCTCATGCAGCAGCCTGATTTCCGCACCGGGCTTAGCGCCCTGACGGGTCGTGCCCGCGCGCGTTCGCTGTGTATTGCGGTGCCGTTCGTCACGCCAGCGATGGACAACACGGCGGTAATGGCGCTGTTTAGCGAACACAAAGATTTGATTGGCCTGCCGGTGGTGGAAAACGGCACGCCGTTCGGCATGATTAACCGCCACATCTTTCTGTCGCAAATGACGCGCCCGTTCTTCCGCGAGCTGTACGATCGTAAAAGCTGTATAGCCTTTATGGATAAACAACCGCTGGTGATCGATGCCGAAACCGAACTCGATCGGGTCGCGCAGCAGGTGGTCGCCAGCGGAGATAAATCAGTGACCGATGGTTTTATCGTAACTGAACAGGGCCGCTATATTGGCATCGGTCTGGGTATCGACCTGATTCGTACCGTCTCCGATTTGCAGGCGCAGCAGCATCAGCAGATTTTACAGAGCATCGATTACGCGCGGGTGATTCAGGACGCGATGCTGGACCGCTCGCGGCAGCAGATGGCGCAGCAGCTGAGCGACTGGTGCCTGCACTGGCAGCCGCGCGATGGCGTGGGCGGCGACTATTACGCCTTTCACCGCGACGAGTACGGCTGGCTGGCGCTGATTGCCGACTGCACCGGTCACGGCATTCCCGGCGCGTTTATGACGGTGATTCTGCATGCGGCGCTGGAGCGTGCGCTGCAGCACAACCATCGTACGCCGTCTGCCCTGCTGCAGGCGCTTAACCGCCACATCAAACAAACCCTGGGCCAGCTTAACGCCTCGCAGCAGACTTCGCTGTCCAATGACGGCTGCGATGCGATTGCGCTGCGGCTGGAGACGGCCAGCCATCAGCTGAGCTGGGCCAGCGCGCGCATGCACGCGGTGCTGCAGCCGCTACAGGGTGAAGCCGCCGCGCTGCAGGCCGATCGCGTCGGCGTTGGCTACACCGATACGCCGCACGACTATTGCTGGCCGCAGCAGCAGCGCACACTGCAGCCCGGCGATGTGCTGCTGGTGATGAGCGACGGCGTGACCGATCAACCCGGCGGCGCGCGGCAGATCATGTTCGGTAAAAAGCGGATTCAGACGGTCATTGCACAACATAAAACCCTGCCGATGGCCGAGCTCTCCACGGCGTTTGCGCAGGCATTTCTTCACTGGCAGGGCAACCAGCCGCGACGCGATGACGTCACCTGGTTTGGCCTGCGTTATTAACGAGCCTCTTATGCATCCAGCTTCCACCGGCACGCACCTGCCGCCCGACAGCGTTGCGCTGCACTATACCGGCTTCTTTTCGCCGCAGAACATCACCGCGATGGGTGAAGTGATCAAAGTGTTTCTGGAAAACCAGCAGGCCCCACTGAAAGTGCGCCGCCGGCTGTTCTCCAGCTTTGTCGAGATTGTGCAGAACATCCTGCGCTATTCGCAGGACAGCCGTACCCTGAGCCACGCCGAACAGCACTTTCGCTTTGGCACCGTAACGCTGCATGTGGACGGCGATAGCTATGTGCTGGAGAGCAGTAATCAGATCGAACAGGCCGCCTGCGAGCAGCTGCGCGACTGGCTCGATCTGCTGCGTACCATGAGTAACGACGAAATTAAGCAGGCCTACCGTGTCGGTCTGCGCACCGAGAGCCCCGCCACCAGCAAAGGGGCCAATATCGGTTTGCTGACGCTTGCCCGTGATGTCAGTGAACCGCTGGAGTATGAACTGCGTCCGCTGCCCGCCAGCGGCTACGCCACGTTTTGGCTTAAAGCCACCATTCACCAGGATTGAGGTTGTATGCAAAACCTGATTATCGCTGCCACTGAGAGCACGCCCGAAGTGAGTTTCGATTTTGCCACCCGCCAGTTTGCGCTGCGCGGCGAGTCGTGGCCGGAGAACGCGGCGGCGTTTTATCGCCCGCTGCTGGATGCCCTTGAGCAGTGGCAACCCACCGACAACGACGCGGTGGTCGTCACTATCGCGCTGCGCTACTTCAACAGCTCCAGCACCAAGATGCTGTTCAGCCTGTTCGATCTGTTTAACCAGCTGGCGCAGCGCGGTCAGCGCGTCACGCTCAACTGGCTGTTTGATGCGGAAGATGACATCGCGGAAGAGTTTGGTCAGGAACTGGCGCTGGATTTTACCGATCTGCAGGTTAATCTGCAGGCGGAACTGGCGTCATGATGGACCTCAATGAGCTGTTCCGTGAAGAGAGCGAGGTGCTGAATCGCTCACAGCATGTGGCGGCGCAAAACACGCTGAGCGCGCAGGATTACCGCGAGGCGCTGCTGCACCTGAATCGCCACTATCAGCGCCTGATGCGCGAAACCTGGCGGCTCATCTCCCGCAGCGATCGCGCGGAGCGCGAGCTGAACCGCGTGAATGAGCAGTTAAACCAGCTGGCGCAGGAGCTGGAGTACAAAGCCAGCCACGATCCGCTGACGGCGGTGTGGAATCGCGGCGCGATTATTCAGCGCATCAGCCAGACGCTGGAGAGCGGTCCGGCGGCGCTGATCATTCTGGATATCGACCACTTCAAGAAGATCAACGACGAATACGGCCATCCGATGGGCGATAAGGTGATTTGCGGGCTGGTGACGCGCATTCAGGCGCACTGCCCGGCCGGTGCCAGCATTGGCCGCATCGGCGGCGAAGAGTTTACCGTGCTGCTGCCGCACTATCGTCTGTCCGACGCGGTGATTGTCGCCGGTGCGATCCACGCCTCGCTTAACGCCTCGCCGCTGGCGGTGCTGCCGCAGCAGCTGGTGACCGCCAGCCTCGGCGTGAGCTACGGCAAGCCGGGCTCCGATTTCGACACGCTGTACAGCAATGCCGATGCCGCGCTCTACGATGCCAAACACCACGGCCGCAACCGGGTATTTTTCCGCTGATCAGCGCGCCTGCGCGGTGCTGGCCGTCTGCATCGGCACGCTGCTATCCGGCGGCGGCAGGAAAATGTGGTCGAGGATATTGCGCATCACCGGCGCGGCCGTAATGCCTTCGTTACCGCCGTTTTCCAGAATCAGCGCCACCGCCACCTGCGGGTTGTTAAACGGCGCAAAGGCGGTATAGAAAATGTGGTCGCGCAGGCGCACCGGGATCATCTTCGCGTTGTAAGTCTGGTTCTGCTTCAGGCTAAACACCTGCGACGTACCGGACTTGGCGGCGATGCCGTACGGCGCGGTATGGAAATATTTATAACCGGTGCCGTTAGGCGCGTTAGCCATACCAAACATGGCATGCCGCACCAGCGACCAGTACGGTGATTTCGCATCGCCAATCTGCGGCTGCGGCGCGGTCGGCTGATAAACCTGCTGCCAGGTGCCGCGCTGTGCTTTAGCCAGCAGGTGCGGATTAATCACCCGGCCGTTATTGATCAGCGCCACCATGGCTTTCACCATCTGAATCGGCGTGGCAATCCAGTAGCCCTGGCCGATGCCCACCGATACCGTATCGCCCTGATACCACGTATGCTTATGCACTTTCAGCTTCCATTCGCGGCTCGGCAGCAGCCCGGCGTACTCTTCATTCAAATCGATACCGGTAGGTTTGCCGTAGCCGAACTGGCTGAGCATGCTGTGGATGCGGTCAATACCCATCATGAACGCCACCTGATAGAAGAAGGTGTCGGCGGACTCTTCAATCGCTTTGGTGACGTCGAGCATGCCGTGGCCGGACTTTTTCCAGTCACGGTATTTGCGATCGGTGCCCGGCAGCGTCCAGGTCGGCGCACCAAAGAAGGTGGTGCCCGGCGTAATCACTTTGCTCAGCAGCGCCGACATCGCCATGTAGGGTTTTACCGTCGATGCCGGTGGATACAGCCCCTGGGTGACGCGATTGATCAGCGGCAGGTTTTTATCCTGCAGCAGCGTTTTATAGGCTTTGTAGCTGATGCCCTTCACGAACGGGTTGGGATCGTAGCTCGGGCTGGAGACCATCGCCAGCACGCCGCCATCGTGCGGATCCTCAATCAGCACCGCCGCACGCTGCCCGGCCAGCTGGCTCTCCACATACTGCTGCAGATGCAGATCCAGCGTCAGCCAGATGTTTTTGCCCGCCACCGGCGGCACCTCTTTCAGCACGCGCACGATACGGCCGTGATTATCCACTTCCACTTCCTGATAGCCGGTCTTGCCGTGCAGCAGGGATTCATAGTAGCCCTCAATACCCTGCTTGCCGATGTTATGGTCGGCGGCATAGTTTTCGCCCACGCCCTCGGCATTGAGCCGCTTGTAATCGTTATCGTTAATCTTCGACACGTAGCCGACCACGTGCGCCAGATCGGCGCCGTACGGGTATTCCCGATCCTGATAGGTATCAATGGTGACCCCGGTGAAGCGGAACTGATTGACCGAGAAGCGCGCCACCTCCTCGTCGGTGAGCTCGGCTTTCAGCTCCACCGGTTTATAGCGGCTGCTCTGCTTCAGTTCATGCTCAAAGGTTTCGATATCATCCGGTGTCAGATCGACGATAGGCGTCAGCGCCTTCAGCGTCGCCTGCATGTTGTCGATTTTGTACGGCGTGACGAGGATGTCGTACCAGGTGACGTTGCGCACCAGCGGTATGCCGTTGCGATCGAAGATCAGCCCGCGCGTCGGCGCGATGGGGATCATTTTGATGTCGTTCTCGTTGGAACGCGTCTGGTAATAGCTGTGCTGATCCACCTGTAAGCGATACAGGTTGATGCCAAGAATGGTGAAGCAGATAACAACCAGGGCAAACGCCACCAGCGCGCGGCGCACAAACAGTTTCTCTTCGGCTTCGAAATTGCGGAAATTCATCAGGGGCTTAGTCTCTTCATTATCACGCTAATGATAGGGAGAGATCGCCGCAGAGCCAGCAGGAAGATGCACAAGCCTGGGTAAAAGTGTGTCAGATGTTTACGGTGGAGCGGCTACGTCAGGAATGCGGGACAGGGCGTTGACCGTTGCTCGATCAGTCCCCTCTCCCGCGCGAGGGCGTTAACCGTTGCTCGATCAGTTCCCTCTCCCGCGGGCGGGAGAGGGGTAGGGTGAGGGCGAAGAAAAACCGAGGAAAATCAATCCCCCAGCAGCACCGACTCCAGCGCGATCTTGATCATATCGTTGAACGTCGTCTGACGCTCTGCCGCGGTGGTTTGCTCGTGCGTACGGATATGATCCGACACGGTACAGATGGTCAGCGCTTTGGCACCAAACTCTGCCGCCACACCGTAGATGCCGGCCGCTTCCATCTCCACGCCGAGGATGCCGTACTTCTCCATCACGTCGAACATCTGCGGGTCCGGCGTATAGAACAAATCAGCTGAGAAGATGTTACCGACGCGTGCGTCCACGCCCAGCGCTTTAGCCGCGTCAACCGCGTTACGCACCATGTCGAAATCCGCGATGGCGGCAAAATCGTGATCTTTGAAACGCATGCGGTTAACTTTTGAATCGGTGCAGGCACCCATACCAATCACCACATCACGCAGTTTCACGTCTGCACGTACGGCACCGCAGGAACCCACACGAATGATCTTCTTCACGCCGAAATCGGTGATCAGCTCTTTGGTGTAGATCGAGCAGGATGGAATACCCATACCGTGGCCCATTACGGAGATTTTGCGGCCTTTGTAAGTCCCGGTGAAGCCCAGCATGCCGCGTACGTTATTCACTTCGACCACATCGTCGAGGAAAGTCTCGGCAATGTGTTTTGCACGCAGCGGATCGCCTGGCATCAGCACCACGTCCGCGAAATCGCCCATTTCGGCATTAATATGAGGAGTTGCCATTGTTGTTCTTCCTTATCAAAAAGTGGTGGCTGTTTTACAGCAAGCTTTTGCCGTAGTCCATGCTGGACAGGCCAAAATAGCTGGCGATAGTCTGGCCGATATCGGCGAAGGTATCGCGGTAACCCAGCGAGCCCGGTTTAACTTCTGGACCGTAGATCAGAATCGGGATGTGCTCGCGCGTGTGCTCTGTGCCATGCCAGCTCGGATCGCAGCCGTGGTCAGCGGTGAGGATCAGGATATCGCCCTCTTTCACCAGCGCCATCAGCTCCGGCAGACGACGGTCAAACAGCTCCAGCCCACCGGCATAACCGGCGATATCGCGGCGATGGCCCCAGGTCGAGTCAAAATCGACGAAGTTGGTGAACACTATCGAGTTGTCCGGCGCCTTCTTCATCTGCTCAATGGTGGCGTCAAACAGCGCATCCAGACCGGTGGCTTTGACTTTTTGCGTGATGCCCTGCTCCGCGTAGATATCAGCGATTTTACCCACTGAAATCACTTCGCCGCCCTTCTCATCCACCAGCTTTTTCAGCATGGTCGGTGCCGGTGGTTCGACCGCCAGATCGTGACGATTACCGGTGCGCTGGAAGTTACCGGCTTTATCGCCGACAAACGGACGCGCAATCACACGGCCAATGTTATAGCCGCCGTTGGTCAGCTCTTCACGGGCAATTTCACACAGCGCGTACAGGCGATCGAGGCCAAAGGTCTCTTCATGACAGGCAATCTGGAACACTGAATCTGCCGAGGTGTAGAAAATCGGCTTGCCGCTTTTCATGTGTTCCTCGCCCAGCTGGTCAAGAATTACCGTGCCGGAGGAGTGGCAGTTGCCGAGGTAGCCCGGCAGATCGGCGCGTTTTACCAGCGTATCCAGCAGCTCCTGCGGGAAGCTGTTCTCTTTGTCGCTGAAGTAGCCCCAGTCAAACAGCACCGGCACCCCGGCGATTTCCCAGTGGCCGGACGGCGTATCTTTGCCCGAAGAGAGTTCGCTGGCGTAGGCGTACGCGCCGATAATTTCCGCCTGCGGATCCAGTCCCGGCGGGAAGCGGCCGGTAGAGAGTTCCGCCGCTTTGCCAAGGCCGAGCGCGGTCATGTTGGGCAGATGCAGCGGACCTTCGCGGCCTTCATTGGCGCGGCCTTCAAAGCACGCTTCGGCGATATGGCCGAGCGTATCCGATCCTTCATCACCGAATTTATCGGCGTCTTTGCTGGAACCAATCCCGAAGGAGTCGAGAACCATAATAAAAGCACGTTTCATGCAAGTCTCCTGCGCCATAGCGCGATGACAAGTCAAAAAAAAGCGATCAGATCAGTATACCCGAACGGCCGCTGCCTGGCACGCAGTTACGCCACTATTCGCTGATGCGGCGATACACCACCGGCGTGGCCGCCGGGGCGAGGTCGCTGAGCGTTATCGCCGCTTTCACTGCCGCAGCAGCCTGCTGCCACTGCGCTTCCGACGCGGCATGAATCACCGCCAGCGGCTGCTGCGCATTTACTTCACTGCCCAGCGTGATCATGTCGCTGAGGCCCACGCTGTAATCAATGCTGTCGCTGGCGCGCTGACGGCCACCGCCCAGCGCCACCACCGCCATGCCCAGCGCCCGCGTGTCCATGGCGCTGACGATGCCGGGACGATCGGCGTACACCGCTTTGCTCAGCATCGGTGCCGGCAGGTAGCGGTCCATCTGCTCGATGAAATCCGTCGGGCCGTTCTGCGCCGCCACCATGCGGGCAAACACCTCAGCCGCTTTGCCGTTATCCAGCACCTGCTGCAGTTTTTGCCGCGCTTCGGCGTCGTTCGCCGCCAGTTTGCCGGAGATCAGCATCTCGGCGCACAGCGCCAGCGTGACCTCCTGCAGCCGCGGATTGCGCGCCTCACCGGTGAGGAAATGCACTGCTTCGCGCACTTCCAGCGCATTACCGGCGCTCGATGCCAGCACCTGATTCATGTCGGTGAGCAGCGCGGTGGTTTTGCATCCCGCACCGTTGGCGACGCCGACAATCGCCTGCGCCAGCTGCTGCGAGGCCTCAAAGGTTGGCATAAACGCCCCGGATCCGACTTTGACATCCATCACCAGCGCGTCTAATCCTTCGGCTAATTTTTTGGCGAGGATCGAGGCGGTGATCAGCGGAATAGAATCCACGGTGGCGGTGATATCGCGCGTGGCGTAGAACCGCTTGTCCGCCGGCGCCAGCGAATTAGTCTGACCGATAATGGCAACGCCGACCTGTTTGATGATCTGGCGGAAGCGATCGTCGCTGGGGAAGATATCAAAGCCGGGAATGGCTTCCAGCTTATCCAGCGTGCCGCCGGTGTGACCGAGGCCGCGCCCGGAAATCATAGGCACGTAGCCGCCGCAGGCCGCCACCATCGGACCCAGCATCAGCGAAGTGACATCGCCCACGCCGCCGGTCGAGTGTTTATCAACAATCGGTCCGTTGAGATTCAGCGCCTGCCAGTTGAGTACCGTGCCGGAATCGCGCATCGCCATGGTCAGCGCCACGCGTTCTTCCAGGTTCATGTCGTGAAAATAAATCGTCATCGCCAGCGCGGCGATTTGCCCTTCAGATACGCTGTTATAACGCACGCCGTTGATGAAAAAGCGGATTTCCGCTTCGCTCAGCGGCTGGCCGTCGCGTTTTTTACGAATAATTTCTTGTGGCAGGAACAAGGTTGCCTCCCCGGAAAAGCGATCTATCGCTGAATGAAAGCCGCCAGCTGCGCAGCAATGCGCACCTGACGGCAGTAACACCGTGGGCCGCCATTTTGGCGACCGCGTGGATCAATAACCGGCTTTGCTGGTCGCCGTAGCGTGGCCCAGGGTATTCAGCAGGCTGGCTAACAGGCTGGAAGCGCCGAAGCGGAAATGACGCGCATCCGCCCAGCCGCTGCCGAGGATGTCGTCGGCCAGCTGCAGATAGATAGCGGCATCTTCCGCCGTGCGCACGCCGCCAGCCGGTTTGAAGCCCACCTGCTGCTGCACGCCTTTGTCACGGATTACCTGCATCATGATCGCCGCCACCTCTGGCGTGGCGTTGACCGGCACTTTACCGGTAGAGGTTTTGATGAAATCCGCGCCGGCATCGATCGCGATTTCGGACGCTGCACGAATCAGCGCTTCCTCTTTTAGCTCGCCGGTTTCAATGATCACTTTCAGCAGCACGTTCGCCGCCGCACAGGCCTCTTTACAGGCTTTTACCAGCGCAAAGCCGACGTCACGGTTACCGGCAATCAGCGCGCGGTACGGGAACACCACGTCAACTTCATCCGCGCCGTAGGCGATTGCCGCACGGGTTTCCGCCAGCGCGATGTCGATGTCGTCGTTACCGTGCGGGAAGTTAGTGACGGTCGCGATACGAATTTCCGGCGTGCCCTGCTCGCGCAGCGTTTTACGTGCAATCGGGATAAAGCGCGGATAGATACAGATCGCCGCCGTGTTACCGGCTGGTGATTTCGCCTGATGGCACAGCGCGATCACTTTTTCATCGGTGTCGTCTTCATTCAGGGTGGTCAGGTCCATCAGTTGCAGCGCGCGCTGCGCGGCCGCGTTCAGATCGGTCATGGTGCTCTCCAAAGTCAGGCCGGTGAAATCTGCTCACCGGAGAATGTGATAATTATAACAACCCACGCCGCGTGGAATTGCGAGGCTTGTCACAAGGAAAAGGAAACCGCGCTCTGATATACATGAATTTAGCGATTTTAATCACATTAAATCGCTATTTTGCCGAACAGCGCGGCACGATGTGATTGTGATTATTATCACAAATGTTGCCGCAAAAAGGTATCGGATATCGTTAAAGCGTAGTTAATTTGCGACAGAGCGGGAGTTGTCAGCACATCATGAGAAGTGGCAGAGGCGTTGCAGCGACGCGATTCATCGCGCAATAAATTGTGCCGCTGGCAAAACTGCAACGGCCAATAACCGTGACGGCGCTATTAGATGAAGTGAGGTGACGGCAGGCGCAGGATCAATACTCAATCCGGCAGCGCGAACAAACGCAGGCTGTTGTGCCACAGCGCATCGGCGATCTCATCGGGCGGTTCCGGGCGCAGCTGGCACAATACTTCAAACACATTACGCGCGCGCTCCGGGCGATTGGGCTGGCCCTGAAAACCGTGCAGCGGCATATCGGGCGCATCGGTTTCCAGCAGCAGCGCCTGCAATGGCAGGCTGGCGATGGTGTGGCGGGTTTTGCTGGCGCGCGCATAGGTAATGGTGCCGCCGACACCAATCGCGTAGCCAAGGGCGATGAAACGCTCCGCCTGCTGCTGGCTGCCGGCAAAGCCGTGCACCACGCCGCGTCGCGGCACGTCGTGACGGCGCAGATACTGCGCCAGCTGATCGTGCGTACGTCGCGAATGCAGGATCACCGGCAAATCATAGCGCTTTGCCAGCTTCAGCTGCGCCTCCAGCAGCCGGGTTTGCCGCGCAAAATCCGGCGTTTCCATATACAGATCCAGCCCGATTTCCCCGATCGCCACGCGTTTTACATCCGGCGTTTGCAGGTACTGCTCAAGGCGATCGAGATCGTCATCCTGATGTTGCGCAATATTGATCGGGTGCAGCCCGAGCGCGCTATACAGCGCCGGATGCTGCTGCGCCAGCTGGCTCACCACGGCAAAACGGCTGGCATCCACGCACGGCACGATGATGCGTTCCACGCCCGCCTGCGCCGCCTGCGCGATACTGTGCTCGGCAGCGGTGACAAATGGCGGAAAATCAAAGTGGCAGTGGGTGTCGATAAATCTCATGCCAGCGATCCTGCATCGTAGTCGGCGTCATTGCCCGCCAGCGGCGGCGTGCTGACCGGCCGGTTATCCGGCGCGTTGGCGACGGCGGCGGGCGGCGTCACGGCAATCGGTCGCGCCAGCGGTTCAGCATCGCTCAGCCACTGGCCCAGCGTTGCCAGGAAATAGCGCCCGCTGCGGCGGCCCAGATGATAATCCTGATTCAGCGACGCCAGACGACTGCCCAGCGCCATGCTGGCCAGCGGCTTTGGCGGAAAGATTTCAATGATGCGCAGATTATCCGGCGGCTGTTCAATAAACTGCTGAATCTGGCGGTAGCTCTCTTCGTGCTGATGCAGGATATTGATCATCGGCTGCAGGGCGCTGTCGCTCAGCCAGCGCTCCATGCGTTTAAACCACTTCGGCGTATACGCCATCTGTGACGGCACGGTACGGATCACCACAATGGTATCGGCGCCACGCCGCGCCGCTTCGCGCACCGGAATGGCGTCGCTGATGCCGCCGTCGAGATAGCTCACGCCATCCATCAATACGCCGCTGCGGTAGAAACCGGGGATCGCGCTGGAAGCCTTAATGATGTCATGCCAGGTCAGGTTGGTGGGATTGAAGTACTGCGCGCTGTAATCATCGCTGCGGCAGGCGCACATGTAAAATTCGCTGCCTTTGGCAAACAGGCTTTCGGCGCTGCTCAGCGCCAGCGGGAACTCCTGTTTAGTGATATCCACCAGCCAGTCGAGATCGATCAGGTGACCACCGCGCACAAAACGCAGCGGATCGAAAAACAGTTTACTGGTGGTGTAACGGGTAATTACGCGCCGCGCATAACCGGGCTGAGCACAGACAAAGGCTGAGAGGTTTTGTGCACCGGCCGAGGTGCCGAGCATCAACTGAAAGGGATTGAAGCCTGCGCGCTGAAATTCATCCAGTACGCCCGCCGTGAAGATGCCGCGTTGCCCGCCGCCTTCGCAGACCAGCGCAATTTTTTTGGATTTGAATGGCGTGAGTGCCAGTGGCTCAAAGGTGTCCAGCGACACCGGGATGCGTATTCCCAATGGATGTCCCTCAGTGTTTGCTGCTCTGAGGGAGGCGCTCAATCAGCATCCCGGAGAACCAGTCATTGTCGTTCCCTGACCAACCGCATCCTGCAATCGTCGCGGCGCACCTTCAATGGTGGCAATGACTGGCCTCCGCTTTATGTGACTAGCGGGTTAACATGGTTAACGCAGTGGGTCAGGGTCGTTTGCGCCCGGTAAACAGGCTCACGAGGAACAGAATAATACCGACAATAAAGACAATTTTAGCTGCCCATGCTGCCGTACCCGCCAGACCGCCAAAACCTAATGCTGCAGCAATCAGAGCGATGACCAGAAAGATAATACCCCAACGAAACATAAGCCTCTCCTTTACCATAGTGAAAATCGAACTGCTTATTCTTCACATCACTGTTTTTAATACGGAACGGCACCGTTGGTGATGCCGTTCCGGTTGCGTTAAGATTTCACCTTGAGGTCATTCTTCACGCTTTTCACGCCTTCAATGGCTTTGGCGATCTTCTCAGCCCGATCGGACTGGGCCTGATTCGCCACTTCCCCGGACAGCTGTACCACGCCATCGGTGGTTTCCACCTTCACGTTGCGCGATGGCACAATGTCATCTGCTAAAAGTTTAGCTTTTATTTCACTGGTGGTTGCTGCATCACCTGCATAACCTTTCAATGAACTCTGTTTGCTGTCTCTGACGTGTAGTTTGTCGCTGACGGATTTAACCCCTTCCACCTTCTGCACCAGCGCCACAGCCTTCTCGGCCTGGTCCTGCGAGGTGACAAAACCGCTCAGCGTAACCACGCCTTGCTGCGTTTTGACGGAGATATCCGTACTTTTAATTGCTTCATCGTCCACCAGCGCGGCTTTGGCTTTGGCGGTGATGCCGCTGTCATCCATAAAGCCATCGACTTTTTTCATAGAACTATCGATTTTGGAACCCGCGCTGCTGCTGGTATCAGCCGCCATTGCCGCGCCGCTTAACAGCGCAGTACCGGCCAGTGCAGCAATCAGGGTTTTAGCAATCTTAGTCTTATTCATCGATATCATCCTTCTATCAGTTAACCCACTCGCAACCGCGAATGCGCCAGCAACACACCACGTTGCTGCGTGATGGACGTAATCAGACCCACAGGTCCGTTTTCTCGTCCGACAGAATAATCATAGTAGGGATTACAGCTTTTGCTGGCTTTTGTGGTTGATATCTCGCCAAAAAGCGATAACCGCAGCGCAATTAAGAGGAGTCTGTATCGGAGAAAACCGGGCGGCAGAAAGCAGCAGCCCGGTGAAGACGGCGAACTTAGTGCTCGCGCGTTTTACGGAAGGTCACGTCAGGATAGCGCTCCTGCGTGATGTTGAGGTTGACCATGGTCGGGGCGATATAGGTGAGGTTGTCACCGCCATCGAGCGCCAGGTTGATCTCGTTTTTGCGCTGGAAGTCGTCGAACTTCTTCGCGTCGCTGCATTCAACCCAGCGGGCGGTCGACACGTTGATGGCCTCGTAAATCGCCTCAACGTTGTACTCGCTCTTGAGACGCGCCACGACCACATCAAACTGCAGCACGCCCACCGCACCCACGATCAGATCGTTGTTGTGCACCGGACGGAACACCTGCACGGCGCCCTCTTCCGACAGCTGGACCAGCCCTTTTAGCAGCTGTTTCTGCTTCAGCGGATCGCGCAGGCGAATGCGACGGAACAGTTCCGGGGCGAAGTTCGGAATACCGGTGAACTTCATGGTTTCGCCCTGGGTGAAGGTGTCGCCAATCTGGATGGTGCCGTGGTTATGCAGGCCGATGATATCGCCCGGATAAGCTTCTTCAACGTGCGAACGGTCGCCCGCCATAAAGGTCAGCGCGTCGGAGATCACCACATCTTTACCGGTGCGCACCTGACGCAGCTTCATGCCCTTCTCATATTTGCCGGACACCACGCGCATAAAGGCCACGCGGTCACGGTGTTTCGGGTCCATGTTGGCCTGAATCTTAAACACGAAGCCGCTGAACTTCTCCTCTTTGGCTTCGACTTTGCGGGTATCGGTCTGGCGCGGCATCGGCGCCGGCGCCCAGGCAACCAGACCATCCAGCATGTGATCGACGCCAAAGTTGCCCAGCGCGGTACCGAAGAACACCGGCGTGATTTCGCCGCTCAGGAACAGCTCTTTGTCGAACTCGTGCGATGCGCCCTGCACCAGCTCCAGCTCGTCGCGCAGCTGCTGCGCCAGCTCTTCGCCGACGGCCGCGTCCAGTTCCGGATTCGCCAGCCCTTTTACCACGCGCACTTCCTGAATCGTGTGGCCTTTGCCGCTCTGATACAGGTAAGTTTCATCGTTGTAGAGGTGGTAAACGCCTTTGAACAGCTTGCCGCAGCCAATCGGCCAGGTGATCGGGGCACAGGCGATTTTCAGCTCGCTCTCGACCTCATCCAGCAGCTCCATCGGATCGCGAATGTCGCGGTCCAGTTTGTTCATAAAGGTGATGATCGGCGTGTCGCGCAGACGGGTCACTTCCATCAGCTTGCGGGTACGATCCTCAACCCCTTTCGCGGCGTCGATCACCATCAGGCAGCAGTCCACCGCCGTCAGCGTACGGTAGGTGTCTTCCGAGAAGTCTTCGTGCCCGGGGGTATCCAGCAGGTTAACCAGGCTGTCGCGATACGGGAACTGCATCACCGAGGTGGTGATGGAGATACCGCGCTGCTTCTCCATCTCCATCCAGTCTGATTTGGCATGCTGGCTGGAGCCGCGACCTTTGACGGTACCGGCAGTCTGGATCGCCTGTCCGAACAGCAGGACTTTTTCGGTGATTGTGGTTTTACCGGCGTCCGGGTGCGAGATGATCGCAAAGGTACGGCGGCGCGCCACTTCTTCTAAAAAGGGAGCAATAGACATGAGTGAATTCTTCTTCAGGGCAACGCGCGAGCGGCGCGCTGCGAATA
This sequence comes from Type-C symbiont of Plautia stali, assembly GCF_059730935.1. Lineage (NCBI taxonomy): Bacteria > Pseudomonadati > Pseudomonadota > Gammaproteobacteria > Enterobacterales > Enterobacteriaceae > Type-C symbiont of Plautia stali. The sequence continues at coordinate 3,477,529 of NZ_AP035923.1, forward strand.
AATCATTCCGGAGCCAGTCCGGCGGATAACGGTGCCAATGGCGACGCATGCGCGTCGGGTCACAGCAGGGTGTGTGCGATCTACATTGGCGGCAGTCCAGTTATCCCATCAGCATTGAGGCGGCATAGCATACAATATTTCAGCAGGCGGGGGAATCTGCGGCAGGATGAGACGATGCTCGCGCAGTTCAGGACATGTCTTGTAAACACTAAGCGATGTCTGGCTGAGAATGCCTGTCCGGAACCGTCACCCCGGCAAGGACAGCAAAATGACTCTACAGCTCAACCCACATACCTACAGCCCGTCGCACCGAAACGCCGCCCTGGCTTCGCCCGCGCAGATGTACCGCAAACCCGGCGAGATGCTGCTGATCAACGCGCCGGATAACGCCGCCGTGCCAGCCACCGGTCGCGCTGATTTTTCCCGCAGCAGCCTGCCAGCGCACCTGCATTATCTGCTCACGCCGCGCCCCGGTTTTTCTGCCGGTCAGCATTTTGTCCCGGAGTATCCATACATGCTGGACGCCGCGCTGTCGGTCACCGCCCGCCGGGGCGCGGTGTCGTTAGCACCGTATCACGCCGACAGTGATAAGTGCGCGCTGGTGATTGAGCGGCAGACGCTGGTGAAATTTGATCTGCCGCCGCTACACGATTTGGTGCTGAGCTACATCGGTCTCAACACCTACTTTAGCGAAGTGCGCTTCTACAACCGTGCCGGACGCATCGTGGCGTTTCGTCGCCTGAACGCCAGCAAAAAGCGCCACGAAGTGTTCTGCTTCGCCGGCATGAAGCCGGTCTCACTGGTGATTGAGACCAGCCAGCACAGCTCGATTTTGCTCGATGAGATGGTGTGGAATCAGACCGTGGGCGTGGGCGCGCGCTGAGGCGCGTTACCCCAGCATGCGCACCACTGCCGCCTTGAAGATTTTCACACCGATCTCCAGCGAACTCAGCTCAAAGCGCATCTGCGGATGGTGCAGTCCCGGCACCAGATTGGTTCCCAGCCCCCAGAAACCGGCTTTCACCTGCGGATTTTTCACCGGATAGTAGAAGAAATCCTCGCTGCCCGGCGTGGTTTTCGCCGCCAGTAATCCCTGCTCGCCGAGCACATCGACAATCGCGGCGCTCAGCAGCGCGGTGGCATCGGCATCAATTTCCGCCGCCGGCATCTCTTTCAGCACCACCACTTCAGCGGTTGCGCCCAGCGCGGCCACGCTGTGCTGAATCGCCTGGCTGACTTTCTCTTTGAGCAGTTCCATCGGCGCGTTCTCCTGCGAACGCAGATCCCACACCACGCGCGCCTCGTCCGGCACCGAGTTGGTCACGCCGGCGTCGCACAGGAAGCGCGTCGCTTTTACGCTCCAGGTGAGGCCCGGTGCCAGATGAATGCTATTCACCGCCTGCACCGCCTGGACTGCCGCATCAAGCGCATTGACGCCGAGATGCGGTCGCGCGGCATGGGCCGGAACACCTTTAATGGTGGCCTCCAGCGTGCTGCACGCTGAATAGATCACCGCAGGCGTCGCCTGCCCGACCTGGCACTCCTCCAGCGGGCGCAAATGGAAGCCGAGGATCATCTCCACGTCATCCAGCGCGCCGCCCTCAATCATCGCCAGCGCGCCGGCACCCAGCTCTTCAGCCGGCTGGAACAGCAGCTTCAGCCGCCCTTTTTTAATAGCGCCTTCCTGCAGTAGCTCCTGCGCGGCGGTCAGCACCACCGACGAGTGGCCGTCATGGCCGCAGGTATGGCGGGCGCAGGCAACGCCGTCAATCACGTGCCCGAGCGCATCCATGTCGGCGCGCAGCGCCAGCACCGGGCCGGGCACGCCGCTGTCGATCTCCGCCACGATGCCGGTGGTCTGGTTGATACCGCGCGTGACCTTAATGCCAGCCTGTTCCAGCTGGCCGGCGATGTAGGCCGAGGTTTTAACTTCCTGAAACCCCAGCTCGGGGATTTCATGCAGAAAATGGTAGTGATCGAGAACTCTGGACACCGTTTCGCTCCTAAACAAAAAAACGCATCACGAACATAGCGATAACCGCATTGATAATGCTGGTGAGCATCAGCAGCGGCCAGTATTTTTTCGGCACATCGGCGACGCCCAGCAGGCGGCCCATGTACTGCAACTGCGAACCCATGAGAAAAATCGCCGGCGCGAGGATAGTGATGTCGGTACCGCTCAGCAGGCCTTTGGCCATCAGGCTCACCGCCACCCCGACGCTGGCCGAGGATGACAGCCATGCGGTCAGCAGCACGGTGATCGCCTCGCCGGGCAAACCGAAAATCCCCATCAGCGGTGCAAACGCGTGGCCAAGAAACTGCATGATGCCGAGCAGATTCAGCACTTCCGCCAGCACATAGGCCATCACCACATTGGGCATCAGATTGTGAATAGCAATATGGAAGCCTTTACGCGCGCCGACAATAAAAATATCAAACGGATTATTATTGACCCGCGTCTGTACGTTATTTGACATCAGCAAAATCCTTCTTATAAACACTGTTTAACACAAAACGGACAAATGCCGCACCGACGAATTTCAGCACAAACATTAGCAGCAGCGGAATAATGATTGGTGCACTCATGGACGCAAATAGCGCCGAGCCAATGGCAAAATAATTATTGATCAGTCCGGCACCGGAATATTGCCAGGCGCTCATCACCACCAGCTCTTTTTTACCGATTTGCTGCTGATCCGCCATCTCTTTAGTGAGCGCCGCGCCGGCATCGGTACTTTGCAGATCGGTAATCAGCGCCAGGCCGCAGCGTCCCGGCAACCCCATCAGCGGTTTCAGCAGTGGCGTCAGCAGCGTGTGGGCGGCACGAATCGCGCCGTAGTGGGTGAAAATCTCCAGCACGCCCAGCGCCAGCATTACAGTAGGTGCCAGCGACAGCGCGAACAGAAAGCCGGCTTTGGCGCTGATGCCGCCGGCACCGAGAAAGGTGGAACCTGACTCTTTGATGGTGCCAAAGCTGCCACCCAGCGTGGTGAAATCAAACGCGCCCAGCCAGCTAAAGCCTTCGACCTTATAAAGCAAACCGGAAAAAAACAGTATTGCCAGTATCAGCGCGAGATAATTTCCGGCGCTTGCCGTGACCGTTTGTGGCGCGGCCATGATTTTTTCTTCAGACATCTTTTCTCCTGCTGGCCCTATTTCTGCCAGACGTGGTTGCAATATACGGAACTATTAACCAAGCAGGATTTATGCCAATGCGTACTTTCTTTAATTTCGCTATGGCTAATTTTGTTCAGTAACAAGCAGCAGCCGGAATAAGCGTTTAAATCGCCGTGTCAGGTTTATTGCTGGTTGCGCCAGTGCTTATTTATCGGCGGGGTGACTGGCGAAGAAGTGATCGGTGCAGTTGTGCGCTGCACCGCCAGCAGGCAACGCAGCTGCACTAAAACAGTGCTGCGGACTGTGAATGAAAATTAGTCAAAATTGAGAATTCTTCGCATTCAACTAGCGGAATAATTCCATTTATAATCAATAAGATAAATTCAACTTTTTTACGAAAAAACCTTCACAAAAAAGTATAGATTGATGCATAATTCGCCGTACTTCACCTGACAAATTAAAAAGGACTCAGCCATGTTAACCGCTGAAATGACCTCACGCCTGAACGACCAGCTCAATCTCGAATTCTTCTCCGCCAACCTCTATCTGCAGATGAGTGCCTGGTGCAGCGATAAAGGCTTCGAAGGTGCCGCCTCGTTCCTGAAAATGCACTCGCGTGAAGAGATGCAGCATATGCAGAAGCTGTTTGATTACGTCAGCGATGCCGGTTCACTGCCGGTGCTGGGCAGCATCGCCGCGCCGGCGATAAGCTGGAACTCGCTGAATGATGTCCTGGAAGAAGCGCTCAAGCACGAGCAGCTGATCACCAGCAAAATCAACGAGCTGGTGCACGCCGCGCTGACTTCGCAGGATTACTCCACCTTTAACTTCCTGCAGTGGTACGTTGCCGAGCAGCACGAAGAAGAGAAGCTGTTCAAAACCGTGCTGGACAAGTTGGCGCTGGTGGGCAACAAAGGCGAAGGTCTGTTCCTGGTGGACAAAGATTTGGGCCGCATGAACGTCGAAGGCCACGGCCAGTAAAAATAATAAAGATTATGCACAGCAGCATGCACAACGCCCGACCCTGTCGGGCGTTTTTTTGTGCTTACTCCAGCGCCTTCAGTCTGAGCTCCGACGGCTGTGGCCGGCCAAACAGGTAGCCCTGGAACAGCGTACAGCCCTCTTCGCGCAGGCGGACAAACTGCTCATTACTCTCCACGCCCTCTGCGGTGATCTGAATATCCAGGCTGCGGCTCATGCCGGTAATCGCGCGGATGATCGCCAGCGCCTCGCGGCTGTCGCCCATATCATTGATAAATGACTTGTCGATTTTGATCTTATCGAACGGGAACGAACGCAGATAGCTGAGCGACGAGTAGCCGGTGCCGAAGTCGTCGAGCGCAATCTGCACGCCCAGCGTTTTCAGGCTCTGCAGCGTACGGATATTGCCGAGCGTATCATCCAGCAGCACCGATTCGGTGATCTCCACCTCCAGCCGATGCGGCGCCAGGCCGGATTCGCGCAGCGCGCCCTCCACCACCGACACCAGCGAGCTGTTCTTAAACTGCAGCGGCGACAGATTGACCGACACCGACTGTTCGGTTTCCCAGCTCTGCGCCTCGCGGCAGGCTTCGTACAGCGCATAGGCGCCGAGCATATGGATCAGCCCGGTCTCTTCGGCAATCGGAATGAAGTCATTCGGCATGATCAATCCTTTGATCGGATGATGCCAGCGCATCAGCGCCTCATAGCCAATGATGCCGGTTTCGTTGGTGATCGGCTGATAGTAGAGCTTGAGCTGCCGTCCGGTGATCGCCTCGCGCAGATCGTTCTCGATCACCCGGCGGCTGCGCGCCACATTATCCATCTCCAGCGTAAAGTGCTCATAGCGGTTACGGCCGTTACGCTTGGCTTCATACAGCGCCATGTCGGCGCAGCGCAGCATGTGTTCCGGCGTATTGGTGGCCTGCGAAGTCAGCGCGATGCCGACGCTCAGCCCGACCGACAGGTTGTGGCCTTCAACATTCACCGGCGGGCGGATCGCCTCGATCAGGCGCTGCGCCACGATCGCAGCCTCATCGGCGTTACGCACGTTCGGCAGCACGATGGCAAACTCATCGCCGCCGATGCGCGCCAGCGTGTCCTGATCGCGCAGTACGCTGCGCAGCCGCTTCGCCACCACGCGCAGCAGATCGTCACCGATTTGATGCCCCAACGCATCGTTCACGTTCTTGAAGTTATCCAGATCGAGACACAGCGTGGCGCTGGTCTGGCCCTGCTGCTGATCGACACGCAGCGCCTCGCTCAGCTTCTGGCGAAACAGGATGCGGTTCGGCAGGCTGGTAAGATTATCGTGATGCGCCATGTGACGAATGCGCGCATCGGCTTCGCGCTGATCGGTGACGTCTTCCACAATCAGCATCACGTAATTCTGCCGCATGTCTTTGCCGCTGATGGTAGTGGCGCGGGTGTGCAGCACCCGCTCACCGCCGGCGGTCAGTAACAGCTGCTCGCGCGCGTGAATGCCTTCGCTGCGCAGCGCGATATCCGCCAGGCTGTTGAAGTAATCACTCAGTTCCGCCGACATACATTCGTGCGGCCGCTTATGCATAATCAGCGACTTACTGAAGCCAAACAGCTGCTCGGCTTTGTCATTGACCATCAGGATTTCGCGGCTGATGGCGTCTTCGACGATCACGCAGGAGGGAATGTTGCTGATGATGGTGTCGAGGAAACCGGAAAGCTCCGACATTTTGGCGCTCTGCGCCTGCGCCAGATCGCGCGCGCGCAGCAGCTGCTGCTCGTGCTCACGCCGCTCGGTGACGTCGCGGGTGATCTTGGCAAAGCCGATCATTTTGCCCTCTTCATCATGAATCGCGTCAATCACCACATGCGCCCAGAAGGCGGAGCCGTCTTTGCGGTAGCGCCAGCCCTCGTCCTCAAAGCGACCGGTTTTCAGCGCGATGCCCAGATTGGCATCCGGCGTGCGCGCCTGACGTTCCGGTGAGCCGTAGAACACGGAGAAGTGCTGGCCCACGATCTCGTCAGCCATGTAGCCTTTGGCGCGCTGCGCGCCGGCGTTCCAGTTCACCACCCGGCCCTGTAAATCCAGCATGTAGATGGCGTAATCCGTCACGCCTTCCACTAACAGGCGGAAGGTTTTCTCGTATTCACGCTGCTTGCGCAGCAGCGCCTGCTGTTCGGTGCAGTCGCGGGTGATTTTGGCATAGCCGATCAGTTTGCCGGCGTCATCGCGAATCGCATCGATGATCACGTGCGCCCAAAAGGCGCTGCCATCTTTGCGATAGCGCCAGCCTTCGTCTTCAAAGCGACCGGTTTTAAACGCGGTGGTCAGGTTGCGTTCCGGGATATGGTTCAGGCGATCCTGTGCGCTGTAGAAGCGCGAGAAGTGCTGACCGACAATTTCTTCGGCCACGTAGCCTTTGGCGCGCTGCGCGCCGGCGTTCCAGTTTTCGACGTTGCCGTCAAGGTCGAGCATGTAGATGGCGTAGTCCGTTACGCCTTCAACCAATAAACGGAAACGCTGCTCCTGTTCCTGTTGTTTACGCTGCTGCGCCTGCTGTTCGGTGCAGTCGCGGGTGATTTTGGCAAAGCCCAGCAATTCGCCGTACTCATCGCGGATGGCGTCGATCACCACGTGCGCCCAGAAGGCGCTGCCGTCCTTGCGATAGCGCCAGCCTTCGGTTTCATAGCGCCCGGTGGCGGTGGCGATGGCCAGACCGCGCTGCGGCGCGCCGTTGCGCCGATCCTCTTCACTGTAAAACAGCGCAAAATTCTTCCCGACGATCTCTTCGGGGGTATAGCCTTTGGCGCGTTGCGCCCCGATGTTCCAGTTAGCCACCGTGCCATCCGGCTTAATCATGTAGATGGCGTGATCCACCACGCTCTGCACCAGTAGCCGGTACATTACGTCAGAGTTATTGTTCATTGTTGTTCGCCTATGCTGGCCTGGTCTCGATGCGCAGTTAAGATAATTCTTAATCTTCAGGCAGACTTAAACGCAAAAGCGCATCGCTTACAAGCGCAAATCATCCGCAGACAAAAGTTGGTAGTGTGGTTATCGGCAGTGGCGAGAAAATGTTCAGTGGGATAGTGGATTTATTGCGCAAAGTTGACAGCACGCCGCGCGGAGATTCTCCGGCGGCGTGCTGTCAGGTGGCATTAACTGACGTCATCTGGCGCGTTCAGGTTAAATGCATGCCGATATAGCGCTCATAACGTGCGGGTTTCACGCGTGACAGATCGACCAGCACCAGACCATCAATGCAGTGATTGAAATCCGGATCGCTGCCGAAATCGATAAACTGCACGCCGCCCGGCTCGCACACTTCCGAATACTGTTTGTACAGCGTCGGAATCGCGGTACCGAGATTAGCCAGCAAATGCTTGAGACGCCGCAAATCGTCGGCGTAGTTATCGCCGGTGAACTGCGCCAGCACCTCCGGCAGCGACGCCGGATAAGGGCGGCGCGACTTCGCCAGCGGCAGGTCGGTCGGAAAGTAGAGACGGTAAAATGCCACCAGCAGATCGCGCGCCGCCAGCGGCATGGTGCCGGAGATTGATACCGGACCGAACAGGTAGCGCGTCTGCGGATAGCGCGCAATGTAAGCGCCGATGCCCATCCATAAATAATCCAGCCCGCGCTTGCCCCAGTAGGCCGGCTGAATGAAGCTGCGCCCCAGTTCCAGCCCCTGCTGAATAATCGGCAGCATGCGCTCGTCATAGTGGAACAGGCTGTCGCTGTAGATGCCCTGCAGCCCGCGCCGTGCCAGCTGCTCGGCGCCGGGAATAAAACGGTAGGCCCCGACAATCTCCAGCGCCTCGTCATCCCATAAAATCAGGTGATAGTAATCATCGTCATACTTGTCGAGATCGCGCCGCCTGCCGCTGCCCTCGCCCACCGCACGGAAGGCGATTTCGCGCAGCCGGCCCAGTTCACGCAGCAGCGGCACCCAACTGGCCCCGTTGCGCCGCCACAGGTAAATCTGTTTGCCGTCCGGCAGCGTCCCGAGCCGTTCACTCTCCAGCAACGCTTTTTTCAGCTCAGCGCGATCTTCCGGGCGGGCGATGGCGGCTTCGGTAAGAAACAGACCGCGCCGTCCCTGACCGATGCGGTACAGATGCTTGCGCAGCCGCTTCGCCAGCTCTTTGCCCGGCGTATGGCCATCGTGCCAGTTGGCGAAGGGAATCTGCTCGCCGATATGCAGTTTGATGCGCGTGCCGCGCTGGCGGAACATTTCGCGCACCAGCATCAGCAGCGCCAGCGGTGCCGCCACCTTCGCCGCGGCGTAAAACGCCAGGCTGTTACGTCCTACCAAGTGCACCGGTACCAGCGGCGCGCGGGCGCGGGCGGCCAGGCGCAGAAAACTGTGGTGCCAGTGACGGTCACGCACGCCGCGGCTGGACAGGCGCGAGACTTCACCGGCCGGGAAGATAATCAGCGCGCCCTGGTTGTCGAGATGCTGCTGCATGCGCGTCAGCTGCTCGCGGCTGGTGCGGTTGCCCATGTTATCCACCGGCAGCATCAGGTTGTTGATGGGTTCCAGCATCATCAGCATGCGGTTGGCAACGATTTTCACGTCGCGCCGCACCTGCGATACCGCCGCCAGCAGCGCCAGGCCGTCCAGCGCGCCAAGCGGATGGTTGGCGACGATCACTACCGGCCCGTGCGTCGGGATCTGTTCAAGGTCGCGTTCGCTGAGCTCACAGCGCACATCCAGGTGCTCCAGCACCTGCTCCACCATATCCACCCCTTTCAGATGCGGATAGCGCTGGGCAAAGTCCTGAAACTCCTGTTCACGCACCGCCCACTTCAGCAGGCTTTTCTGCCAGTGCGCCGGTTGCTGGCCTGGCCAGTAAGTATTGAGAAGCTGATCAACGGAAAACATGGTGCACCTTTTTATACGCAGCGGTTTATTCCCCTGACGTTAAAACGGCTTGTTTTCAGATTTATGACCACGGCAGATGCGGACAGGAAAAAGTATCGGCGCGCTTTGTGCTGGCGCATAAAAAAGTCAAATTTACCTTAAATGAGAATTTTCCAGACAGGACTTAAATCTTATTCTTAAGACCCGTGAATTAATCTGGTCACACCTCTGCTAATGAATTTTCATCGGTGTTTATTCCTTGCATTCTTTTTTTTGTTTATTTTTGGACTACACATATGATTCATTCGGTATTTATAGTTGATGACCACCCATTAATCTGTGCGGGTATTCAGGCACTGCTGCACGCTTATGACTATTCGGTTGCAGGCATTGCCAACAAAGGCGATTTATTGATTAGCGAATTACATCATGCGCAGCCAGACGTGGTGCTGCTGGACCTGACCATGCCCGGCCGCGCGGGCATTCCGCTGATTGCCGACATTAAACGTATTTTGCCGCAGCAAAAAATCATTGTTTTTACCGCCTCAGAAAGCCTGTTTTATCAACGCTGTTGTCTGCAGTTAGGGGTAGAAGGCTATGTGTGTAAACGCGGCGATTTGGAAACTTTATTGACAGCAATAAAAGAAGTCGAGCGCGGAAAACGTTTTTATCCGGTCACGCACAGTGCGGCGGATGCCGCCGAGCTGATTGAAAGCGAGAAATTGATGAGTTTAACGCGCCGCGAATTGATTGTGCTGGTGAAACTGGCCTCCGGGATGAGTAATAAAGAGATCGCCTCACAATTACAGCTGAGCAGTAAAACCATCAGCACTTATAAAATTAAAATTCTGCGTAAGCTCGGCCTGAAAGGGATTAGCGGAATTAATACGGCGGCGCGCGCCAATGAGCTGGTGTGAGTCAAACCCGGCCCGGTCCGCCAGCGTGACGACCGGGCAGCAGATCAGAGCTTGAGCGGCGGCAGCTGAGAGAATACGCTCAGCAACCCTTTACTCCACAGCTGGCGGATCTGGGAAAAGTAGGGATGCTGTTCGGTGATGTGGTACTGCTCGCTGTCGCTGAAGCTGTCGCTGTGGTAAACCATCGCGTCGAGCGGCAGGCCGACGGAGATGTTACTCGCCAGCGTCGAATCCATGGAGATCAGCGCACACTGCATCGCCTGGCTGAGCGAGGTCTCATAGCGCAGCACGCGGTCAATAATTGGCTTACCGTATTTGCTCTCACCAATCTGGAAGTACGGCGTGTCGACGCTGGCTTCAATAAAGTTGCCCTGCGGATAGATCTGGAACAGCCGCGGCTCTTCGCCGCGAATCTGCCCGCCCAGCAGCAGCGTGCCGCCAAACTCCTCGCCGTCGCGCGCAATCACTTCACGCAGCGTGGCGCCTACCAGCAGCGCAATGTCGTACAGTGAACGCCCGTTGAGCAGATTGGGTTGTTCGCTGTCGTTACAGTTGCGCCGCAGCAGGCTCATCACGCTCTGCGTCGTCGCCAGATTGCCGGCGCTTTGCAGCACCAGCGTGCGCTCATCATCCACCTGAAACACATGCAGTTTGCGAAACGAGGAGATATGATCCACGCCCGCATTGGTGCGTGAATCCGAGACAAAAATCATCCCGGCCGATAAACGCATTGCCACACAATAAGTCATAGTTACGCCTGTTCCGATTACTGCTGCCCGTGCACCTGTTGCACCGCAGCCACCGCCAGCATATCTTCACCGCCGCCGCCCAGACGAATGCCGCGCACCGGACAGGCATCGAGATAGTCGACGCCCACCGCCAGCCGCAAATGCTGCCGCGTACTGCGCGTGTTATTGGTGATATCAAAGCTGTGCCAACTGCCATCCAGCCAGGCTTCAACCCAGGCATGGGTAGCAACGTGTTCAACGTTGTCAGTATACAGATAGCCACTGACGTAGCGCGCCGGGATCCCCAGGCTGCGACAGCAGGCGAGAAACACGTGGCTGTGATCCTGGCAAACGCCGCTGCCGGCAGCAAACACTTTCGCCGCGCTGTCGCTTACCTGCGTGCTGCCGGGCTGGTACGGCATTTTCAGCAGCAGCTCGTCCATCAGTTTTTCCAGGCTGGCGAGCGGTTTCTCCGCCTGCCAGTAGCGTCGGGCAAAGTCGCGGATTGCCCCGTCCGGCTGGGTCAGCGGCGTAGCGCGCAGAAACACCAGCGGCGACAGCGTCGATTGCGGATCCGGCGACAGCTCGCTGGCATCCAGAATCTCGACCACACCGCGCGCGGCAATCTCCAGCAGCTGATGCGGCCTGTCCAGCGTCAGCACGTGCAGCACGTTGCCATAAGCATCCAGCGTGCGCGTCGCCTCACACGGCAGATCGAGCTGCCACGACAGCACCTGCTGGTGCACCGAATTCTGCGGCGTCAGGCGCAGATACTGGGTGCTGAGTTTTACCTGCTGCTCATAGGCGTACCAGGTTTTGTGCTCAATGTTCAGTCTCATTTCGCCTCCAGATAGGTGTGATTGATGCTCTCCGCCAGCGCGTTGATGCGGCTGAGAAAATGGTCCAGCCACGGCTGCAGGCCGTCGCGCGTCAGGCTCTCCCAGGTGCTGAAGCGCATCTCCGCCAGCAGGACCGTACTGAGATAGCGCGGGCGATCCTCGCCGCTGCTGCCAATCTGCTCCAGCTGGCTGGCGATCTCTTCAATGCAGGAGTGCAGCGAGCGCGGACTTTCGCTGCGCAGGATCAGCATTTCGTTGACCAGCGGCGGCATCAGCTGCTGCTTAAAGATGGCGTTGTAGGCCTCGCGCGCCGACACTGCGCGCAGCAGGCTATCGAGGCAGTAATATTCCCGTACCGTGTCGGGATGCTGCTCCAGCAGCTGCTGGTTGACGCTCAGCAGCCGCGCGGTGCCGTCGCTGCGCTCCATCAGCGTGCCAAGCCGGATAAAACGCAGCGCATCGCCGCGCAATAGCGTGCCGGACATCGCGCCGCGAAACAGATGCGAACGCTCTTTCACCCAGTCGAAGAAGCTGTCGGCACCGGCCGGCGAGATGCCGCGGCGGCGCGTGTTGCGCATCTCGATCCACGTCGAGTTAATGCTTTCCCACACTTCGGATGACAGGCTGCCGCGCACCGCGTGCGCGTTATTCCACGCCGCCTGCCAGCAGCTGAAAATACTGCTCGGGTTGCGATCATCCAGCGCGAAGAAGTTGAACAGCTGCGGCATGGTGCAGCGCCCGTTGAGGGTTTCAAACAGCTGACGCGTGCCGGTCAGGTTGAGCGGCAACAGCAGTTCGTCGCCCTGGCGATTGCGCACCGGCATCAGCGACAGGCGATGGGTCACATCCAATACCCGGGCAAGTTGTTCTGCGCGCTCCAGATAGCGCGCCATCCAGTAAAGGCCACTGGCCGTCCGGCTTAGCATGATGTGTCATCCTCCAGCACCCACGTGTCCTTGGTGCCGCCGCCCTGCGACGAGTTCACCACCAGCGAGCCTTCGGTCAGCGCCACGCGCGTCAGGCCGCCCGGCACCAGCCGGATATCCGCGCCGTACAGCGCAAAAGGCCGCAGGTCGATATGGCGCGGCGCCAGACCGTTGTCGATAAAGGTCGGGCAGGTGGAGAGCGACAGCGTATCCTGCGCGATGTAATTATCCGGCCGCGCCAGCAGCCGTTCGCGAAACTCGCTCAGCTGCTGCTGGCTGGCGACCGGGCCAATCAACATGCCGTAACCGCCGGCACCGTGCACCTCTTTCACCACCATCTGCGCCAGATTGGCCAGCACGTAGCTCAGATCCTGCGGCTTGCGGCACTGCCAGGTGGGCACATTGTTGAGGATCGGATCTTCATCAAGGTAGTAGCGGATCATCTCCGGCACGTACGGATAGATCGACTTGTCATCGGCAACGCCGGTGCCGATCGCATTCGCCAGCACCACATTGCCGGATCGGTATACCGACAGTAATCCCGGCACGCCGAGCATCGAATCCGGCCGGAAGGCGAGCGGATCGAGAAAAGCGTCGTCCACGCGGCGATAGATCACATCCACTTTGCACGGCCCGGCGGTGGTACGCATCAGCACCGCGCCGTCTTTGACAAACAGATCGGCGCTCTCCACCAGCTCCACGCCCATCTGCTGGGCGAGAAAACTGTGTTCGAAGTAGGCGCTGTTGAAACGTCCCGGCGTCAGCACCACCACCACCGGATCGTTAACCGGCGAGCTTTCGCGCAGCGTCTGCAACAGGTGCGATGGATAGCGCTCCACCGGCGCGATATGCTGCGCGGCAAACAGCTCCGGATAGAGGCGCATCATCATTTTGCGGTTTTCCAGCATGTAGGAGACGCCGGACGGCGTGCGCAGATTATCCTCCAGCACGTAATAGTCACCGTCGCTGTTGCGTACCATATCGACACCGGTAATGTGCGCGTAGATCTGGCGATGCAGATCGACATCCTGCATACAGGGCTGATACTGATCGTTAACCAGCACCTGCTCGGCCGGCACGATGCCGGCTTTGAGAATATATTGCTGATGGTAGATATCGTGCAGGAAGGCGTTGAGCGCCTGAACGCGCTGGCGAATGCCGCGTTCCAGCATCGCCCACTCGCTGGCAGGAATGATGCGCGGCACGCTGTCGAACGGGATCAGCCGCTCGGCACCGCCATCGTCACCGTAGACGTTGAAGGTGATGCCAACGCGATGAAACAGCAGTTCTGCCTCTTCACGTTTACGCGCCACCGCCTCTTTGTCCGCCTGTTGTAACCATTCCCAGTAATGCTGATAGTGAGCGCGGTGCTGACCGTCGCTCTGCAACATCTCATCGTAGAAGGTTGATGCTATCTGGTCGCGTGCTTTCATGATTTACCCGGCGCTTGTCAGAGGACCTGACTTCTCTCCTGCACAAAGTGTGCCAGAGGCCCGCCGCCGCAACGGCACGCGCGCCCCGAAAGCGGAGCCGCGCCGGATAATCCTTGCCTTGCACCTTACTGGTGCATCAGCTGCTGCGCCACTGGCAGCCAGATTTCGGTCATTGCTCCTTCGCCGCCGGTGAACGGGTCGCGATCCGGCAGCGGCACGCGCTGGATCTGCTCTTTCGACGCGCGCAGCCGGGAGGGTTCGTCGCGCACTGTTTCCGGTGACATTCCTTCAGGATAGGCGCCAACGGTGAAAAAGTCGTCGGAAGCAAACACCTGTTTATGGCCCACGCCGGCCGGGATCAGCACCGCATCCCCCTCACGCAGCGTCACCATGCGGCCGCTGTCGCCGCCAAACAGCACTTCCGCCCAGCCCGCGCCGACGCCCAGTACCTCATGGGTGTTGGGATGATAGTGGGTGTAAGGAAAAATCGGCGCGCGCCACGCCGCAGGCCAGCCGCTGGCGCTAAAGGTTTTTTCAAACCAGGCCGCGCTGTCCTCCTCCTCTTCCGGCACCACGCACGGCCAGATGATCAGCGGCAGCGGATTATTGGGTACACCGCCGGACGGCAGCGATAACATTAAATGCTGCGGGTTACCTGACGATCCCGCGGAAAAGGTACCGGCGGCGAAAGACATCAGTAACAGCAGACTGGAAGATTGGGCAGACATACTCTTTCTCCGGATAGCCACGTTGCCTAATTGTGGCAAAGCCACCGGGCATTGCAATGTGCGCACACCGGCAAAATTCACATAAAAGAATGATTTAGCTTACTAAAGCCAAATTACTTATTAACATATTTAACATTTCGTGGCATGCCATGGCGCGCCTCCTTTACCCGGCGTCTGCCGCAGCTAAAAACAGGCAAAAAAAAACCGGTGGATTTCGCCACCGGTAGAATCAACAGTTGATTCAAAGGCACTGACAGGTTATCGCAGGCGGTCAGCGATGGGTTTCACCACGTTCTCCCCTTCGCGACCATAAAACTGAAACAGCGTCTCGGCTGCCGCCTCGGTGAGCACCATGATTTCAATGCGGCGGTTACGTGCGCTGAGCGGATCGGCTTTGTCGAGCGGCATACGGGACGACATGGCATTCACCTGCAGCACGCGCGTGCTTTCCAGCCCGCCGCGCTCCAGCGCGCGCCGCGCCGCCAGCGCACGGTCACCGGAGAGATTCCAGTTGTTGTACGCCGCGTTGCCGCTGTACTGCGCGGCGTCGGTGTGGCCGCTGATCATGATTTTGTTGTCGATACGGTTAAACACCGGACCGAGTTCGGTCAGCAGGCGCTGATAAAACGGCGTCAGCACCGCGCTGCCGCGCGGGAACATCATGCGATCCTGGTCATCCTGAATCAGGATACGCAGCCCCTGCGGCAGGGTTTCCAGCGTCAGCAGGTTCTGAGCGTGATAGCTGTTGATGATGCTCTGGATCTGCTGACGCAGCTGCGCCAGCTCGGCGTCGGAGCGCGACAGCACGCTATCCAGGTCTTCCTGCGGCTGGCTGGCGTTACTGTTGCTGTCGCTGTTTTCCGCGCTGGTGTCACTGACGGTGGCGCCCTCGGTCGGCGGCGCAATCGCCAGAGTTTCACCAATGATGGCGGAGCCGCGTCCGGTTTCGACATCGAACGGATTAAAGCCGGAACCGTTAAACACCGAGGTGCCGTTAAGCTGCGCGACGATCTCCTTACGCTCGTCTTCGGTGACGGCGCCCATGATCCACAGCACCATAAACAGCGCCATCATCGCCAGCGTGAAGTCGGCAAAGGCCACCTTCCATGCGCCGCCGTGAGCCCCGTGATGCGCTTTCCTGCCGCCGCGTTTAATGATCAACTTTGTGGTGGTGACCAAAGGGGCCGAGCGTATTTCTGAAGTGTCGGCGCGCTTTACCCTCGACGCGCTGCCGGGCAAACAGATGGCGATCGACGCCGATCTCAACGCCGGGCTGATCAATCAGGAACAGGCGCGCGTGCGGCGTCAGGATGTGGCCAACGAGGCGGACTTCTACGGCGCGATGGACGGTGCCTCCAAGTTTGTGCGCGGTGACGCCGTCGCCGGCATCATGATCCTGCTGATCAACGTGCTGGGCGGCATCCTGATCGGCGTTTTCAAACACGGTTTACCGGCCGGCCAGGCGTTCGAACAGTATGTGCTGCTGACCATCGGTGACGGTCTGGTGGCGCAGATCCCGTCGCTGTTGCTGTCGACGGCGGCGGCGATCATCGTGACGCGCATCAGCGACGGCGCTGACATGGGCGAGGAAGTGAAGTCGCAGCTGCTGGCGAAACCGGCCACGCTGTATACCGCCGCAGGCGTGATGTTTGTGCTGGCGATTGTGCCGGGCATGCCGCACATGGTGTTCCTCGTCTTCACCGCCCTGCTGCTGTTCGCCGCGTGGCGCCAGAGCCGCGTGGTGCAGAAGCCGACGCAAAGCCATGTCGACATGGAAGCGATCAATCAGGCGCTGGCGCAGCCGGACGAACAGCCGACCATCAGCTGGGACAATATTCCGCTGGTCGAGCCCATCGGCCTTAACCTGGGCTACAAGCTGGTCACGCTGGTGGACAAAGGCAAAGGCGCGCCGCTGACCCAGCGTATGCGCGGCGTGCGCCAGGTGGTGTCGGAAACCAGCGGCGTGCTGCTGCCGGAGATCGCCCTGCGTGAAGATTTCCACTTAAAGCCGTCGCAGTACGCCATCAAGATCAACGGCGTTCGCACCGCGGTGGGTGAAGTGCACGCCGACCGCCTGATGGCGCTGCCGACGCCGGATCAGTACGGTGAGATCGACGGCCTGCTGGATACCGATCCCGCGTACGGTATGGCGGTGACCTGGATCCTGCCGGAGCAGAAAGCCAAAGCGCTGAATCTGGGTTATCAGGTAGTCGACTGCGCCAGCGTGGTGGCCACGCACGTCAACAAAGTGGTGCGCGAAAACCTGCCGGAGCTGTTCAACTACGATGATATTACTCAGCTGCATCAGCGGCTGGCGAGCGTGGCACCGAAGCTGTCGGAGGATCTCAACGCGGCAGTGAACTACAGTCTGCAGCTCAAGGTGTATCGTCTGCTGCTCAACGATCAGGTATCGCTCAAGGACATCACGACCATCGCCACCACGCTGCTGGAGAGCGTGGCGATCACCAAAGATCCGATCCTGCTGACCTCCGACGTGCGTTATGCGCTGCGCCGCGCCATGGTGGCGGCGATTGCGCCGGACAACAAACCGCTGTCGGCCTATACGCTGGATAACAGCCTGGAAAACCTGCTGCTGGCAGCGCTCAATCAGGCGCAGCAGGGCGGCAAAGTGGCGCTGGACAGTTTCCCGGTCGACCCTAACATTCTCACCCAGCTGCAGAGCACGCTGCCGGTGATGATGGAGCAGCTGAAAGCGCAGAACCTGACGCAGGTGCTGCTGGTGACGCCGCAGCTGCGGCCGCTGATTGCGCGCTACGCCCGGCTGTTCGCCAGCGGGCTGAATGTGCTGTCGTATAACGAGGTACCGGACGATGCCAATCTGCAGATTGTCGGGCAGGTGAGCTGATGCGTTGCGGAAAACTGTTATAAAAAAACACCGCTGATCTGTCTCTGCCGCCCTTCACTGTTATGTGGTTTACTGGCAGGCAGTGATATTCAGAGGTGAATAATGGACGCGATTAAACAAATTCTGATCGATGAAATCGACACGCTCAACCGCGAAGAGCGGCGCGATAATCTGCCGCGTTTTAGCTTTAACTTCCTGAAAACCCATCCGGGGCTGTGGGGCGTGATGTACCTGTGCTACGGCCTGTGCGTGGCGCTGATTTTCTCGACTGAGATGCTCGGCTGGCCGGCCTTCTGGTTCGCCACGGTGTTCGTGCTGGTGATGAGTTTTCTGATGTTGCTGGACATCAACCCGAAATACCGCTTCGAGGACATCGATACGCTGGATCTGCGCGTGTGCTACAACGGCGAGTGGTATTACGTGCAGCCGGTCTCACAGCAGGCGCTGGACAAGATCCTTGAGAATCCAGGCACGCCCGAGCGCGTGCGCAGCGGCATCGATCGCCTGATGCAGCAGAAAGGAGAAGTGGATTTTTATGATGTCTACTACCTGACCTGGGGCCATCAGCGCGCCGCGAAGATCTGATCGGGCAAATTCATTCCTGCTTCCATGGTATTTATAAGCCCTTAATGACTCACTGCTTAATTACTACCCCCAGCGTCTTTACACAGAAGGTATGCGAAGCTAAAGAGGGTAGTAAGACAACGCCTCAAGGCTGGGTCAGGAAGTTTCGCCGCGCGCACCAAATCAAAACGCCGGCACGCCGCTGTGAAAGCGCAGCTCAGCGTCCGGCTCGCTGATCAAGCGCGCTTCCGCTGCCCCGATCGCCCGCACGCGCGGCGCGATATCCTTCGGTGAAATCTGTGCCGCCAGCGTCAGGTAATCCTGATAGTGGCGCGCTTCGGAACGCAGCAGCGAGATGTAAAACTTCTCCAGCTGCGCATCCAGATACGGCGCCAGGCTGGCGAAGCGCTCGCAGGAACGCGCTTCGATATACGCCCCGCAAATCAGTTTATCCACCAGCGTATCCGGTTCATGGGTGGTCACTTCACGCAGCAGCCCTTTGGCGTAGCGGCTGGCGGTGATCTTACGATAGGGCAAACCGCGCGCCTGCATGATTTCCCACACCTGATAAAAGTGGTGCAGCTCCTCTTTGATCAGCAGCACCATCTTTTCCACCATCTCATCAGCCCACGGCAGTTCATTGCGCACAATGATGCTTTTGCTGAGATTCTTGTGGGCATTGATAAAATCGCTGTCGTGATTCTCGCCGAAAATAAAATCTTCGTACGGCTGCAGCCACGCCAGAATCGCGTCGCCACTGGGTTTATCCGCGACGTATTTGCGAATCAGCCACACCGCGGTCTGCGCCGCTTTCAACTCGCATACCATGTGATCGGTAAGCAGCAGCGTGAGATTTTCCGGCTTGCGCGCTTCATCAATCCACGCCTGCGGCGTGCGGCACTGTAAAAACTGGTGAATGGGGTCTAATAGCGAAGCGTAATTCATCGGAGGTTCTTTGCTGGCAGGAAAATTACCGGGCGGCACGTGCCGCCCGTCAGGGCTTAGTGACGCACACCGTCATCGTCTTCGTCGTCGATCTCTTCGCCGTCGTCTTCATCTTCGGCATCCGGATCTTCAAAGTAGGTGCCCCAGCCGTCGTAATCGACGTTGTATTTCCCGACCAGATTCACCAGCTGCTCGACCTGCGCGTCAATCAGTTCCGGCTTCAGCGCCGATTCGCTCAGGATGTCGACGCACATCACGGTGCTGCCGTCTTCCAGCTCCAGCTCTTCCGGCTCGGTGACTTCATAGCCCAGCTTGAAAGCGTCAACCGCGGCTTTCTCCAGCGAGTCGAAGTTGTTGCAGGAGAGATGATGCTCGATGGTGTAAAGCGCATCCGGATCGCTGCCGTCTTCCAGCAACTCTTCAATGATCAGGCGCGTCTCTTCGCGCTGTTCTTCCAGCAATGCTTCGTATGCCATGGGCGTGTCCTCAAAATGGTGGCAGTGAATGCAATTATTTTCCCACACTGCCTCGCGCGCCACTACACAAAACAGAAAGTTTCTTATCGCTGGGGTTGAAAATGCATATTCATACGGTTAGATTGAATTTTAATTCATTATTGATGTAATGCGGAGCGCAGTATGAGTCAGCTGTATTCGAGACATTTCCTGAGATTGCTGGATTTCACCCCAGCCGAAATCACCGGTTTGTTATCACTCGCCAGTGAATTAAAACAGGCAAAGAAAAACGCCAGCGAAACCCAGTACCTGAAAGGCAAAAACATCGCGCTCATCTTCGAAAAAGACTCGACCCGTACCCGATGCTCTTTCGAAGTTGCCGCCTACGATCAGGGCGCTAACGTCACCTATCTCGGTCCGAGTGGCAGCCAGATCGGCCATAAAGAGTCGATGAAAGACACCGCGCGCGTACTGGGACGCATGTATGACGGCATTCAGTATCGCGGCTACGGTCAGGCGCTGGTAGAGACGCTGGCCGAATATGCCGGCGTGCCGGTGTGGAACGGCCTGACCACCGAGTTCCATCCGACGCAGCTGCTGGCTGACCTGCTGACCATGCAGGAGCATCTGCCGGGCAAAGCACTGAACCAGATGACGCTGGTGTACGTCGGCGATGCGCGCAACAACATGGGCAACAGCATGCTGGAAGCGGCGGCGCTGGTGGGGCTGGACCTGCGGCTGGTGGCGCCGAAAGGCTGCTGGCCAGAAGAGGAGCTGGTGGCGCAGTGCCGCGCGGCAGCGCAGCACACCGGCGGCAAAATCACCCTGACAGAAGAGATTGCCGAAGGCGTGCAGGGTGCTGATTTCATCTATACCGACGTCTGGGTATCGATGGGCGAAGCGAAATCGGTGTGGGAAGAGCGCATCGCCCTGCTGCGTCCCTATCAGGTGAACAGCGCGATGCTGGCGCTGACCGGCAATCCGCAGGTGAAGTTCCTGCACTGCCTGCCCGCGTTTCATGATGACCAAACCACGCTCGGACGGCAGATGGCCGAACAGTATGGCCTGCACGACGGCATGGAAGTCAGCAACGAGGTGTTTGAATCCGACCATAGCGTGGTGTTTGACCAGGCGGAAAATCGCATGCACACCATTAAAGCGGTGATGGTGGCGACGCTGAGTCAGCGCTAAGCCTGCACGGCGCAAACGTTTACCTCGCGCGTGATTTCTGCTTGATGCGGCTCAATGAATGCGTATAATGCGCCACAATTTGCCGGAGGAAACATGCAACAGCGCAGCGCACAATTTGCCGCTCCCGTACGCCTGAATGCAGGCGGCGCTCCTGTTTCTTTCCGTCATTCATCGATCGCCAGAAAGCCCCTGTAAAGGGGCTTTTTTTTGTCCGCAATCCGGCAGCGCAGAGGAGAGAGCTATGGCCAACCCGCTATATCGCAAGCACATTATTTCCATCAACGACCTCAACCGCGATGAGCTGGAGCTGGTGCTGCATACCGCCGCCCAGCTGAAAGCCCATCCGCAGCCGGAGCTGCTGAAACACAACGTTATCGCCAGCTGCTTCTTTGAGGCTTCAACGCGCACCCGCCTGTCGTTTGAAACCGCGATGCACCGGCTGGGCGCATCGGTGGTCGGTTTTGCCGACGGCAGCAACACCTCGCTGGGCAAGAAAGGCGAAACCCTCGCCGATACCATTTCGGTGATTGGCACCTATGTGGATGCCATCGTGATGCGCCATCCACAGGAAGGCGCGGCGCGCCTGGCCACGGAGTTCTCGGGCGGCGTACCGATCCTTAACGCCGGTGACGGCGCCAACCAGCATCCGACGCAGACGCTGCTCGATCTGTTTACCATTCGCGAAACGCAGAGCCGCCTCGACAACCTCAACGTGGCGATGGTCGGCGACCTGAAGTATGGCCGCACCGTGCATTCGCTGACCCAGGCGCTGGCGAAATTCAGCGGCAACCGCTTCTACTTCATCGCACCGGATGCGCTGGCGATGCCGTCCTACATCACCGATATGCTGGATGAACAGAACATTGCCTGGTCGCGCCACGACAGCATCGAAGAAGTGATGCCGGAGCTGGATATTCTCTACATGACGCGCGTACAGAAAGAGCGTCTCGATCCCTCAGAGTATGCCAACGTGAAAGCGCAGTTCATCCTGCGGGCGGCCGATCTGGCCGGTGCGCGCGATAACATGAAGGTGCTGCATCCGCTGCCGCGCATTGATGAGATCACCACCGATGTCGACAGCACACCGCACGCCTGGTATTTCCAGCAGGCCGGCAACGGCATCTATGCCCGCCAGGCCCTGCTGGCGCTGGTACTGAATAGCGAACTGGCACTGTAAGGAGCAGAACGATGACCCACGATAACAAACTGCAGGTTGAAGCCATCAAACGCGGCACGGTGATCGACCATATTCCGGCGCAGGTCGGCTTTAAGTTACTGTCACTGTTCCGCCTCACTGAAACCGATCAGCGCATCACCATCGGCCTTAATCTGCCGTCGGGCGAGATGGGGCGTAAGGATCTGATCAAAATCGAAAATACTTTTCTGACCGATGATCAGATCAATCAGCTGGCAGTATACGCGCCGCACGCCACGGTGAATCGCATTGATGAGTATGAAGTGGTGGCGAAGATCGCACCGACGCTGCCGGAACGCATCGAGCGCGTGCTGACCTGCCCCAACGGCAACTGCATCAGCCGCAGCGAGCCGGTGTTCTCCAGCTTTGCGGTGAAACAGCGTGACGACGATGTGCACCTGAAGTGTAAATACTGCGAGAAAGAGTTCGCGCGCCACGTGGTGCTCGGTCACTGGTAATCGCCCGTTTCCTCCCTATAATGGGGCGAACATTTTCGCGGCGGGCAAGGGTTCGCCGCGCATGCCTAAGGAGAAACAATGTCTCGCGAAATCAGTACTGAAAAAGCCCCGGCAGCGATTGGCCCGTACGTCCAGGGCGTGGATCTCGGCAGCATGATCATCACCTCCGGCCAGATCCCGGTCGATCCGGCCACCGGTGCGGTTCCGGACGACATCGCCGCGCAGGCGCGTCAGTCGCTGGAGAATGTGAAGGCGATTGTGCTGGCCGCTGGCCTGCAGGTGGGCGACATTGTGAAGACCACCGTGTTCGTCAAAGACCTGAACGATTTCGCCACGGTCAACGCCACCTATGAAGCGTTTTTCACCGATCATCAGGCCAGCTTCCCGGCGCGCTCCTGCGTGGAAGTGGCGCGTCTGCCGAAAGACGTGAAGATTGAGATCGAAGCCATCGCGGTACGTCGCTGATTTAGCGGTCATCAATCACCCAGCATGCAGGGGGCGTATCCGTGCGCACCTGGCGAGATCGCCTGGTCGTCATCAATGACGACCCTGCATAGTTCGTGACTTCCGATCTTCCCTATCTCGACGATCGCAGCAGTTTCTCCAGTGGTCGCACCAGCGCCAGCACCGTTTCATCCTGCACCTGCGCCGCCGCATCCAGCTGGGCGTGCATCTGCGCCACCTCGCCTGCACCGTAGGCCTGGTTGCGCTCCAGCGCGTTCACCAGATCCAGCCCCATCCGGCTCAGCTCTGCGACCTGGCGCACCTGCGGCTGCAGTGCTTTCAGCTGATAATTGCCCAGCACCAGCGGCATCACCGCATCGCTGTTGCGCTGCCAGCGCTGCAGCTGAAGGCGCAGGGCGCTGGCGGCAGCGTGATCGCCGCGATTAGCAATCAGCGCATCCACCTGCTTATCCAGCAGCCGCACCGGCTCGCTCTCGGCTGGCAACACGTCCGCCAGCCGGTTCAGCGGCTCAAAATAGTCATAATGCCCGGCCTGAAACTTCAGGTGCTGGCGGGTGTAATACTGCGCGGGTTCCAGCACTTCCGCCAGCACGCGCAGCGGAGTGATATCGCTGCTGTTGGCCAGCCGCATCATCTGCACCTCGGCCTGCTGATGCTGCTGCAGGCCGACCGACACCGTCCCCCAGCGATCAATCGCGCTGAGCCGCTGGTACATATTCTCGCTGTCGGTCACATCCTGCGCCGACCACAGCCGCTCCGCCACCACAAAGGCGCGCGGCCACAGCCGTGTATCAATCACCCGGCTATTCACGTTCTCCGCCCACAGCGCCGCTTCACCGCCCAGCAAATCACGCTGCAGCTGAGCGGGCGTGGGCAGTACCGGAGCAATACCGGCCGGTATCTGCGCCAGCCTGCTGCCTGTGGTCGGATAGCGCACGTTGCCCACCAGCACGTAGCCGGTCAGGCTGTCACGCGTCAGCGTCACCACCGGCTGAAACGGCCCCATCCAGCTGTCGACGCTGAAGGTCAGCTGCGTCGGTGATAGCCAGCGAATGTCGCTGACCTGGCGTCGCGCCTTGCCGCTGAAATCGATAAAACCGCGCCAGCCGTTTTTGCTCTCAATCAGGGTGAAACTGCCCTGCACCGCGCTGCCTTTCAGACGCGGCATAGTGAACTGCCAGCTTTGCGCCTGATCGTCGGCGCGCAGTTGATCGATGCCGTTCAGCCCCTGCGGCCAGGGATCATTGCGATAGTGATACGCGGCGCTCTGCGGCTGGTCGAGATAAAAACCGGTGGATAGAATGCCGCGATACCCCTGTTTTACCACTTCGCTGAGCGCATCCTGCCCCTGCCACGACTGAATCACAATACTTTTCGGCAGGTCGGGATGGTACACCTCATCCCAGCCAAGCATGCGCCGCTGATGCGCGGCGAGAATCTTTTCAACCCGCTGGTTGAACCACGCCTGCAGCGCATGGGCGTCCTGCAGGCCGTGGTCGCGCATAAACTGCTGAATCTTCGGTGAGGCGTTCCACTGACTGGGATCGACTTCATCCCCGCCGATGTGAATGTAGGGATCGGGAAAGATCGCCGCGACTTCGCCAATCAGCGTATCGATAAAGCGAAACACCGCTTCATTGCTGGGATCGAGCAAGGGTTTAAACACCCCCCAGCCGCGTTCCATGGCATATGGACCCGGCGCGCTCATCAGCTCCGGCATCGCTACGGCCAGGGCGGAAGCATGACCGGGCAGATCGATTTCCGGCACCACGCGCACGCCGCGCAGAGTGGCATAGTGCACCAGCTCGCGCATTTGCTGCTGGCTGTAGAACAGGCCATCACTGGCCTGCTGCTGCAGCTGCGGATAGTGACTGGAAGCAAAGCGCCAGCCCTGATCGTCGGTCAGGTGCCAGTGAAACACGTTCATGCGCGCCGCGGCGATACCATCAATCTGCCGCTTGAGGGTTTCCAGCGGCAGGAAGTGGCGTACCGGGTCGATCAGCACGCCGCGCCACGGGAAGCGCGGCCGATCGTCAATGGTGACAAAGGGAATTTGCGTGCCGCTGGCGGTGTTGGCGATCAGCTGCAGCAGGGTTTCCATGCCGCGCATCGCGCCAAAACGGGTAGGTGCCTGCAGCAGTACGCCACTGCTGCTGACCTCCAGATGGTAGCTTTCGTCGCTGTCCGGTTGCGGTAGCGGATCGACCGCGTCGGCAATCCGGACCTGAATGGCGGGACGATCGCTGGCCGGGCTGGCGGGCAGCAGCGCCCAGCCGGTTTGCCGCGCAATGCGGGCGCGCCAGCGCGCTTCGGCCCCTTCCAGGTGATCGCCGGTGATGTGCAGCGAAAATTGCGGCGTCAGGGTAAACGCACCACCGCCTGCGGGCTGCGTCACCTGCTGTGGCCACGGCATCAGCGGCAGATCGCCTGCCGGTGCGGCCTGCGTGGAAAACGTCAGGGAACACAAAACGGCCAGCAGCGTACGGGGCAGAAGCATGGTGGGCATCCTTGTAAGGCAAAAAGATGGGCCGGAAATGGCGCAAAACGCTCATTAAACCTGTTTCGCAACGCAAAGCAAGTTGCAGCCGGCTGAAGTTTGTGCGGCTTAAAACTTTTCAGTGTAGCGGCTGTTGACCACTGCACGGCTTTCAGGCGCTGGCCGCGCTTCTTTGCGACAGGTCAAAAACAGTGCGATTAATTCCCTCTGAAACACCACATGTTGCGATTACACTCCTTAAAATTATCTACATGTAGTTTCCAGCGGAGAAAGGGAAGATGGCAACGGTAGTGATTAAGCGTGACGGCTGCAGGGTGCCGTTTGATGCCCGGCGCATTGAAGCTGCAGTGCGGGCCGCCGCGCAGGCTGCCCAGGTTGACGACCTGGCCTGGTGCACGACGGTCGCTCAGCAGGTCAGCGCGCAGCTGGCAACCCAGACTGAAGTCGATATTCGTGACATCCAGTGTGCCGTGGAAGAGGCGCTGATGAGCGGACGCTGGCCACAGCTGGCGCGCGCCTATATCGAATACCGTCACGACCGGGATCTGGCGCGCGAGCAGCGCGGCAAGCTGCATCATGCCATTCGCGGCCTGGTGGAACAGACCAACGCGGCGCTGCTCAACGAAAACGCCAACAAAGACAGCAAAGTGATCCCGACGCAGCGCGACCTGCTGGCCGGCATCGTGGCCAAACATTATGCCCAGCAGCAGTTGCTGCCGCGCGATGTGGTGCTGGCGCACGAGCGTGGGGAAATCCACTATCACGACCTCGACTACTCTCCCTTCTTCCCGATGTTTAACTGCATGCTGATCGATCTGCACGGCATGCTGACGCACGGCTTCAAAATGGGTAACGCCGAGATTGAACCGCCAAAATCCATCGCCACCGCCACTGCGGTGACGGCGCAGATCATTGCGCAGGTCGCCAGCCATATTTACGGCGGCACCACCATTAACCGCATTGACGAAGTGCTGGCGCCGTTTGTCACCCTCAGCCTCGAAAAACATCGCCAGATTGCCCGCGAATGGCAGATTGCTGACGTGGAAGCTTACGCGCGCGCGCGCACGGAAAAAGAGTGCTACGACGCGTTTCAGTCGCTGGAGTACGAGGTTAATACGCTGCACACCGCCAACGGCCAGACGCCGTTCGTCACTTTTGGCTTTGGCCTCGGCATCGACTGGGCGGCGCGCCTGATTCAGCAATCGATTCTGCGCAACCGCATTGCCGGGCTGGGCAAAAACCATAAAACCGCGGTGTTTCCTAAGCTGGTGTTCGCCATTCGCGAAGGCGTCAATCGCCGCGCCGGCGACATCAATTACGACATCAAACAGCTGGCGCTGGAGTGTGCCAGCAAGCGCATGTATCCGGATATCCTCAACTACGACAAAGTGGTGGAAGTCACCGGCTCGTTCAAAACGCCGATGGGCTGCCGCAGCTTCCTCGGCGTTTACGAGGAAAACGGCGAGCAGATTCATGAGGGCCGCAACAACATCGGCGTGATCAGCCTCAACCTGCCGCGCATTGCGTTAGAAGCCGAGGGAGACGAAGCCCGCTTCTGGACGCTGCTGGATGCGCGTCTGGCGCTGGCGAAGCGGGCGCTGATGACCCGCATTGCCCGGCTGGAAAAAACCAAAGCGCGCGTCGCACCGATTCTTTACATGGAAGGCGCCTGCGGCGTACGGCTCAACGCGGACGACGAGGTGGGCAAGATCTTTCGCAACGGCCGCGCCTCGATCTCGCTGGGCTATATCGGTCTGCATGAAACACTCAACGCGCTAAGCGGCAACGCCGTGCATCCGTATGATGCCGCGCACCTGCGCGCAACCGGCGTGGCGATTGTGACGCATCTGCGCCAGGCGGTGGATGTGTGGAAAGCGGAAACCGGCTACGGCTTTAGCCTGTACAGTACGCCCAGTGAAAACCTGTGCGATCGCTTCTGTCGCCTTGATGCCGCCGAATTTGGCGTAGTGCCGGGCGTGACCGACAAGGGCTATTACACCAACAGCTTCCATCTCGACGTAGAGAAAAAGGTCAATCCGTACGACAAAATCGATTTTGAAGCGCCCTACCCGGCCATCGCTAACGGCGGCTTCATCTGTTACGGCGAATACCCCAACATCCAGCACAACCTGCGGGCGCTGGAAGATGTGTGGGATTACAGCTACGACCGCGTGCCCTATTACGGCACCAACACGCCGATCGATGAGTGCTACGAGTGCGGCTTCAGCGGCGAGTTCAGCTGTACCAGCAAAGGCTTTACCTGTCCGTGCTGCGGCAATCACGATCCAGCGCGTGTCTCGGTCACGCGCCGCGTCTGCGGCTATCTTGGCAGCCCGGATGCGCGGCCGTTCAACGCCGGCAAGCAGGAAGAGGTGCAGCGCCGCGTCAAACACCTTGATACCGGACAGCTGGGATGATGCACATTCATCGCTACTACGATGTGGATATCGTGAATGGTCCCGGCACGCGCTGCACGCTGTTTGTCGCGGGCTGTGAACATCAGTGCCGCGGCTGCTACAACCAGAGCACCTGGCGGCCTGACTCCGGCGTGCCGTTTACGCTGGCCATGGAGGAGCAGCTGATCGCCGATCTGCAGGATCGCCGCATTCCACGTCAGGGGCTGTCGCTGAGCGGCGGCGATCCGCTGCATCCGCACAATGTGCCGCATATTCGCCGGCTGGTGAAGCGCGTGCGGCGCGACTGTCCGGATAAAGATATCTGGCTGTGGACCGGCTACACCCTGGCGGAGCTAACGGCGGCGCAGCGTGAAGTGATTGCGGAAATCGACGTGCTGATTGATGGACGTTTCATCGAAGCGGAAAAAGATGCGCGGCTGCTGTGGCGCGGCAGCCGCAATCAGACTATCTGGTATCTACGCCAGCCACAGTGCGAGGATGCCGAGCAGCATGCCGCTGACGGCCACGCCGCAGAAGGCGATCCACAGCGCGCGCGGCGGGAACGCGCGATGCAGCATCAGTAGCGACGGCACGCTGACCGCGGGCAGCGTCACCAGCAGCGCCAGCGCCGGTGCGACGCCCATGCCCGCCAGCATCATGGTTTGCACGATGGGGATCTCGGCGGCGGTCGGGATCACAAACAGGCAGCCGGCGATGGCCATCAGCATCACCCAGAACAGCGTATTCCCTACCGCGCCGTCCGCGTGCGGAAACAGCCAGACGCGCGCGGCGCCGAGCAGCAGCACCGCCACGATGTAGAGTGGAATGGTGTTACAGAACAGCCGCCACATCACGCGCAGCCAGCGCGTCACAAACCGTTCATGGCTTTCTTGCGGCAACAGCGGCGCGGCAACGGCGGTTTCCGGTACGCTGCGCTGCACCAGCAGGGCAATGCCCAGCACCATCACCCCACCCGCCACCAGCCGAATGGCGGCAAACTGCCAGCCGAGCACAAAGCCCATAAACACCAGCGTTGCCGGATTGAGCAGCGGATTCGCCAGCCAGAACGCCATCGCCGCGCCGCTTGAAACCTGCGCCTGGCGCAGGCCGACGGTCACCGGCGCGGCACAGCAGCTGCACATCATGCCCGGCAGGCCAAAACCGGTGCCGACCAGCGTGGCCCCCAGCCGGTTGCTGCCCATCAGGCGCAGCAGCCAGCGGCGCGGAATCAGCACCTGTACCAGCGAGCCCAGCACCACACCGAGCACCGCGGCTTTCCACACCGCGAGAAAATAGACCATGGCGTAATCCAGCGCGGCGCGCCACGGCGAATCTGCGGCATTGGCAAGAATAGAGCGGCCGATGGAATGGGTTTCTGCGGCCGTGAAGGCTTTGCCATAGTAAGGCTGCCATTTTACGTACCACAGGCCGATAAGCACCACGGCGAGGAACAGCAGCGGTTTCCACCAGGCGAAGCGGGCCGCTGGTGCAGGTGAGGCGAATTGGGTCATGACCGGTTCCGTATTCAACTGAATAACGTATGCCGCGCGGAGGGCGCGACGCAGATCCCACAGTGTTATTCAGGTTATGCCCGTGTGCCAGCGTCGTCACGCTTAAACTTGATCTGTCTCCGGAATTTAACCAATCCCGCCTGCGCCGGCTGGCTTGCGTTTCCGCGCTCAGGGTCCAGACTTGTCTGTTGAAACGTGTCACGCACAGCAGGTGCGTGACCAGCAAGGAGGAGAAAGATGAGCAAGAAAATAGCGGTTCTGATTACCGATGAATTTGAAGACTCAGAGTTTACCTCACCAGCCGAGGCCTTCACCAAAGCGGGCCATGAAGTGGTCACTATTGAGATGCAGGCGGGCAAAACCGTGAAGGGAAAACAGGGCAAAGCCGAAGTCAAAATCGACAAGGATATTGACCATGTCAGCCCGGCCGAGTTCGACGCGCTGCTGCTGCCCGGTGGTCATTCGCCTGACGCGCTGCGCGGTGACGATCGCTTTGTCACCTTTACCAAAGAGTTTGTTGCCAGCGGCAAACCGATTTTCGCCATCTGTCACGGTCCGCAGCTGCTGATCAGCGCGAACGGCGTGCGCGGTCGCAAAATGACCTGCGTGAAAGCTATCGCCATCGATCTGCGTAATGCCGGCGCGGACTTTTACGATAAAGAGGTGGTGGTTGATGATGACAAGCTGGTTACCAGCCGCACGCCTGAAGACCTGCCCGCGTTTAACCGCGAATCCCTGCGCATTCTGAACGCAGCGTAAGGCGGTCGCCCGGTGCGCCTGCGCGCGTGCCGGGCTAACGCTGCCAGACAATCTTTTTGCCAAACCCCAGCGCGTTATCGGTCATTTTCAACTCATCCAGCGTAATTTCCCACAGCGGCGCGGTGACTTTTTTTGCCACCGGAAAGCGCGACTGATAGGCCTTCAGCGCCTGCGCCTCATCGGTCAGTTGTATACGCCCGCGATACTGCACGCCTTTAATCAGCAGCACCGTTTTCGGCTGGCCGTTCACCGTGCCGGCAACGCGTGGATGACGCGCCATCAGCGCGCCGTGACGCGTATCGGCTTCGGTCATCAGCCAGAACGCCATGCGCGCTTCATCGAATACGTAGAAACAGTTGGCGCACCATAGCGCATCGCCGTCGCTGGCACACAGCGACAGCACGTGCTGTTTTTTCAGATAGCGAATCAGATGAGAATGGTCAGACAAGAGCAACTCCGTGCGTTGATAGCGATGCGGCCGCAGGCGCGTTACACTGCCCGCCAGCACATGAACGAGGTTTGTAAATGGAACAGGGCTGGCAGCTGTATATGCTGCAAACCGCCGCCGGGATGCTTTATACCGGCATCACCACTGACGTCAACCGTCGCCTGCAGCAGCACCAGCAGGGGCGCGGTGCCCGTGCGCTGCGCGGCAAAGGTCCACTGACGCTGGTGTTTCACTGCGCGGCTGGCGATCGCGCGGCGGCTTCCCGGCTGGAGTATCAGGTAAAACAGCTGAGCCGGACGCAGAAACTGCTGCTGGT
This sequence comes from Type-C symbiont of Plautia stali, assembly GCF_059730935.1. Classification (NCBI taxonomy): domain Bacteria; kingdom Pseudomonadati; phylum Pseudomonadota; class Gammaproteobacteria; order Enterobacterales; family Enterobacteriaceae; species Type-C symbiont of Plautia stali. Next base: position 3,508,111 of record NZ_AP035923.1, read on the forward strand.
TGCCCAGCAGCCGGCCTGCTTAACGGCGTGGTTTAGTCGATACGATTGAAAGGTGCCGAGAAGGCGATCAGCCCTTCTGCCCCATCGAACGCATCGTCCGCCAGTTTATACACCTGAAACGCCGCTTCGCTGCCGGGCCAGCGGCAGTGCAGGCCGTGACGCGCCGCCGGTTCAAAGCCGAGCGGATTGTAGAACTGCGGATCGCCCAGCACCACCACGGCGCTGTAGCTGAACTCATTGAGCGAATCGAGCCCTTCATACACCAGCTGTTTAGCAATGCCCTGACTGCGCACCGAGGCATCAACCGCCAGCGGCGCCAGCGCCACCCAGTTACGATCCTCGCCCTGCAACGTCACCGGACTGAAGGCCGCATAACCCAGCACCTGGCCTTCGTCATCGGTGGCCACCACGCCCAGCGTGAGTAAACCGTCTTCACGCAGCTGCTGTACCAGTTCCGCTTCGGCTGCGGTGGCAAAACTGCGCTTTAACAGGCTGTCGATGCCTGCCGCGTCCACACCAATTTCAGTACGAATCAACATGAGATCCCCGCGCGCGCCTCAGCGGCCTTCGCGTCCTGTGTCATTCCTGCCTCAACAAAAGCAGCCAGCTGCAGCAACCCCGTGCGCAATGGCGTGGGCATGGCGTCCAGTTCTATGGCATCCATCAGATTCTTCACCTCCAGTCCCAGCTCCGTGTCGCCCTCAATCACCAGACGGCGCTGAAAGAACAACATATCGGGGTCGGCTTTGCGTGCTGCTACCAGCAGCAGATCGTTGGCTTCGCCACGAAACCAGACATCTGCTTCGGCGTCGCGCGAAACGGTCAGGCGCCCGTCCTGCAGCGTGGTGATCCAGCGCAGATTGACGTCCGCGATCTCAATGCCGAGATAGCGCCCTTGCAGAAAGTCTAACTCACCTTCAGCCAAAGCATGACGAAATTGCCAGTTTAGGAGTTGTTGCAAAACCGTTTTTTTCACGGCGAATGGTGTTAGCGACACCGGTAAAGCGAGGAATTCCGGCCCTTTTTCAATTAACAGGCCGCGTAAGCGTGCGAACATGCGCTGCACTCCCTTGAGAAAATTTTATCTATATTGCCACATCCGTCGGCTTTCGCCTCAACCGGGATCAAGGAAATCGCCCCACGTCTGTGCGAAAATTCTCCATTCCGCCCTGGCAATCCCGCTTTCACTGCCTTAAATCAACATTGCAGCACCTGCGCTTCCTTACACTCAACGGCGTTCAGAATCCGGGGGAGGAAATTGTATGGAACTGCTGTGTCCGGCGGGGAATTTACCTGCGCTGAAATCGGCGGTGGAGCACGGCGCTGACGCGGTGTACGTCGGCCTGAAAGATGACACCAACGCCCGCCACTTTGCTGGCCTCAATTTTACCGATAAAAAACTGGCAGAAGCCGCGCGCTTCCTGCATCAGCACCGGCGTAAACTGCACGTGGCGATCAACACCTTCGCCCATCCCGACGGCCTTAACCGCTGGCAAAGCGCCATTGACGTCGCCGCACAGAACGGTGCCGATGCGCTGATTCTGGCCGATATCGCCACGCTGGAGTATGCCGCCAGCCGCTATCCGCAGGTTGAACGTCACCTGTCAGTGCAGGCGTCCGCCACCAATCTGCAGGCCATTCAGTTTTATCACCGCCACTTTGCGCTGAGCCGCGTAGTGCTGCCGCGCGTGCTGTCGATGCACCAGGTGAAGCAACTGGCACGCGAAACGCTGGTGCCGCTCGAAGTATTCGCCTTTGGCAGCCTGTGCATCATGGCCGAAGGCCGCTGCTATCTCTCGTCGTGGCTGACCGGCGAGTCGCCGAACAGCGCGGGTGCCTGTTCACCGGCCAAATTTGTGCGCTGGCAGCAGACGGCACAGGGCATGGAGTCGCGCCTGAACGAAGTGCTGATTGACCGTTACGCCGCCGATGAGAGCGCGGGCTATCCAACGCTGTGTAAAGGACGCTACGAGGTGGATAACCAGCGCTATCACGTGCTGGAAGAGCCCACCAGCCTCAATACCCTGGCGCTGCTGCCAGAACTGCTGCGCGCCAATATCGCGTCGGTGAAAATTGAGGGACGCCAGCGCAGCCCGGCCTATGTGGCGCAGGTGGCTAAAGTGTGGCGTCAGGCGATCGATCGCTGCATGGCCGATCCGCAACAGTTCACGGTGCAGGCGCCGTGGATGCGCGCGCTCGGTGAACTTTCTGAAGGCAGCCAGACCACGCTCGGCGCCTATCACCGCGACTGGCAATAAGGAGACCGTATGAAATACGCCATCGGCCCGGTGCTGTGGTACTGGCCAACCGCCACGCTGGAGCAGTTTTACCAGCGCGCCGCAGAAAGCAGCGCAGAGATTGTCTACCTCGGCGAAGCGGTGTGCAGCAAACGCCGCGCCACTGCGTTCAGTCAGTGGATGGAGATGGGCCGCACGCTGGCGGCCAGCGGCAAACAGGTGGTGCTGAGCACGCTGGCGCTGCTGCAGTCCCCTTCGGAAGTCAAAGAGCTGCGCCGCTATGTTGAAAACGGTGAGTTCTTACTGGAAGCCAACGATATCGGCACCGTGAACATGGCGGCAGAGCGCAAACTGCCGTTTGTCGCCGGTCCCACCCTGAATGTGTATAACGCGCAGACGCTCCAGCTGCTGCTGCAGGAGGGCATGACGCGCTGGTGCATGCCGGTGGAGATGTCACGCGACTGGCTGATTCAGCTGTTGCAGCAGTGCCATGACGCTGGCCTGCGCGACCGGTTTGAGGTTGAAGTGCTCGGCTATGGCCATCTGCCGCTGGCGCTATCGGCGCGCTGTTTTACCGCGCGTTCCGAAAACCGTGCCAAAGATGATTGCCAGACCTGCTGTATTGATTATCCCACCGGGCGCCGCGTGCTGTCGCAGGAGGGCCAGCAGGTATTTGTCCTGAACGGCATTCAGACCATGAGCGGCTACTGTTACAACCTTGGCAACGATCTCGCCGGTATGCATGGCTGGATCGATATTGTGCGCCTGTCGCCGCAGGATGAGAGCACGCTGGCACAGGTTGATCGCTTCCGCGCTAACGAAGCGGGTGAAGCACCGCTGATGATGGCGCGCGGCAGCGACAGCAACGGTTACTGGCGCCGCCTGGCCGGAATGGCGCTGGATAGCGGCGGTTAAAGGCACATTCCGGCTATATTCCTGCCGTTATTAGCAGTTTTAATATGGGTAATGATGCGTAATACTGACTGGTGCAGGTTTACTTATCACCTGCGCCATCCTTTGCTGGAGTACCCATGTCTGAGAAGAAAACTGTTCGCCTGTCCGTGCTGGATCTGGCCCCCATTCCGCAAGGCTCGTCTGCGCGCGATGCCTTCCATAATTCGCTGGCGCTGGCGCGTCAGGCTGAAGCCCTTGGCTTTCATCGCTACTGGCTGGCCGAACACCACAACATGACCGGCATCGCCAGCGCTGCAACGTCGGTGCTGATTGGCTATCTCGCCGCTAACACCGAAACGCTGCGCCTCGGCTCCGGCGGGATCATGCTGCCCAACCACGCACCGCTGGTGATTGCCGAACAGTTTGGCACCCTGGAATCCCTCTACCCTGGCCGTATCGATCTCGGACTGGGCCGCGCGCCCGGCTCCGATCAGCGCACCATGCTGGCGCTGCGCCGTCATCTTTCGAGCGCCCAGGCCGACAGCTTCCCGGAAGATGTGGCCGATCTGATCCGCTGGTTCGATGCCGAAGAGGGCGAGCATCCGCCGGTGCAGCCGGTGCCTGGCCTCGGGCTGAAAATTCCGGTGTGGCTGCTGGGTTCCAGCCTGTATAGCGCGCAGCTGGCGGCGCAGCTTGGTCTGCCGTTTGCCTTTGCTTCGCACTTCGCGCCAGACCTGCTGTTGCAGGCGCTGCACCTGTATCGCGAAAAATTCCAGCCCTCTGCGCGTCTGGCAAAACCTTACGCTATGGTGTGTGTCAACGTGGTGGCGGCAGACAGCGATCGTGATGCGCGCTTCCTGTTCACCTCGATGCAGCAGCAGTTCATTAATCTGCGTCGCGGCAAGCCCGGCCCGCTGCCGGCGCCGGTGGAGAACATGGATAACCTGTGGTCGCCGTCCGAACAGTATGGCGTGCAGCAGGCGCTGAGCATGTCGGTGGTGGGCGATAAAGATAAAGTGCGCCACGGCCTTGCCGCGCTGCTGCGCGAAACCCAGGCGGATGAGATCATGGTCAACGGCCAGATTTACGATCCGCAGGCGCGCCTGCGTTCGTTCGCGCTGGCGATGGAAGCCGCACGCACGCTGTAAGCCTTACTGCGGTGGGGAGAGTCCTTCCGGCCCCACCGCCATCTTGCGCACATCGCGCGCCGGTGACTGGCCATAAAAACGGCTGTACTCCCGGCTGAACTGCGACGCACTCTGATAGCCCACCCGGTAGCCCGCCGTCCCGGCATCCAGCTTCTCAATCATCATCAGCCGGCGCGCTTCGTTGAGCCGCAGCTGCTTCTGATACTGCATCGGCGTCATCGCCGTAACCGCTTTAAAGTGATGGTGCAGCGATGAAATGCTCATGCCAACGCTGCTGGCCAGCTGATCCACCTTCAGCGGCTGATGAAAGTTTTCGCGCAGCCAGCGCGCCGCGCGCGCCACTTTATTGCCTGGGCGCTCGGTCAGCGCCATGTTCAGAATACGCGGCCCTTCCGGCCCGGTCAGCAGGCGATAGAAAATCTCCTGCTCAATCAGCGGTGCCAGCGCGGCGATATCCTGCGGCTGATCCAGCAGCGCCACCAGCCGCATCACCGCATCCACCAGCGGCGGCGCGACTTTATGGACGGTAATGCTGCGTTCTGGGGCGGCGCTGCCAATCTGCTGCGGCGGGAAATGCTCCAGATAGCGCAGCAGGCGCGCTTCGTTGATGGTGATGCCGACGCCAAGACAGGGTTTCTCTGGTGTCGCCAGCACCACGCAGGACTGCACCGGCATGTCCATGGTGACCAGCAGCAGATCGCCCGGCCCGTAATGCATCACATCATCGCCCATGCGCAGTGCTTTCTGGCCCTGGGCCATTAGCGCAAACCCCGCCCAGCTGGCAATATGCGCCAGGCTGGAGGGGTGCGAGCTGCGGCCAAAAGAGAGAAAGTCAATCGCGCTGGCGGTACGCCCATCCTGCTGCGCGTGACGGGCAATCATCGCCACCAGCTGCTGCCACTGTTCCTGATGAATCATGCGTTATGCACTCCGCGATGAAAAATCACTGAATCCCCATTCTTACCTGCCGATGCGGTTGCGCCTAGTCCCTGCGCCACAGATTTGCAGGATCGTGCAAAAAGCTTGCAGGATTGCGCTACCGCACAAAGCGGCAACAGCGCATGCTTTACTCACCCGAAATCTCAGGTGGAGAGAAACAATGCAAGCACTTGAAGGCAAAATTGCGCTGGTGACGGGCGCGTCGAAAGGCATTGGCGCCGCCATCGCCATGAATTTCGCCGCGGCGGGCGCCCGGGTGGTGGTGAATTATCGTCAGGATGAAGCGGGCGCGGCGGATGTGGTGACCGATATCTGCGCGCTGGGAAGCGACGCCATCGCCGTACAGGCCGATATATCCCGTGAAGCTGACGTGCAGCGCCTGTTCGCCAGCAGTATTGCGCAGTTTGGCGCGCCAGACATCGTGGTCAACAACGCCGGCATGTTTCACCATGGCGACTTCGCCAGCCTCAGCGTCAGCGACATGCAGCAGCAGCTCAACGTCAATCTGCTCGGTACGCTGCTGGTGTGCCAGCAGGCGGCGCAGCATTTCCCGGCGCGCGGCGGCTGCATCATTAACCTCAGCGCGCTGAACAGCCAGCGCAGCCTGCCCGGCTCGGTGCTGTGGTCAGCGACTAAAGGCGCAATCGACACCTTAACGCAGGGGCTGGCACGTGAGCTGGGCCCGCGCAACATTCGCGTCAACGCGCTGGCACCGGGGATCATTCTGACCGAAGGGCTGCTGGCAGCGAAAAAAATGAATGCAGAATTTAAAGCGCAGCTGATCGCGGCCACGCCGCTGGGACGCTTTGGCCTGCCGGAGGATGTGGCGCAGGTGGCGCTGTTTCTGGCGTCGGAAGAGTCGGCTTATGTTACCGGTGAGCGGGTGCTGATTGCCGGCGGCGTGTAAAGCCCGCGTTACACATAAAAAAGGACGCTTGCGCGTCCTTTTTATTTTTAAGCGATTAACGCTTATGCATCACGGCGACGTGGTGCAGCTGCGCCTTCGTCGCGACGTGGGCCACGGCCACCTTCACGGCTGAAACGTCCGCCTTCACGACCGCCTTCGCGACGCTCAGAGAAACGACGCGGTGCGCCACCTTCACGGTTGCCACCCTCGCGGTTACCACGACGCTCACCACCGAAGTCACGACCGCCGCTACGACGCTCGGTGCGCTCGTGTGGCTGTGCATCGCCCAGCAGCTGCATATTCATCGGCTTGTTGAGAATACGCGTACGCGTGAAGTGCTGCAGGACTTCACCCGGCATGCCTTTTGGCAGCTCGATAGTGGAGTGAGTACCAAACAGCTTGATGTTACCGATGTAACGGCTGCTGATGTCGCCTTCGTTAGCAATCGCGCCCACGATATGACGCACTTCAACACCGTCATCACGGCCCACTTCAATGCGGTACAGCTGCATTTCGCCAACGTCACGACGTTCGCGACGTGGACGATCGCCACCTTCGCGGCTGTCACGGCTGTCACGACGTGGACGGTCGCCGCCACGCTCATCGCGATCGCGGAATTCACGACGCTGTGGACGTGGTGCATCCGGTGGCAGAATCAGTGGACGTTCGCCCTGCGCCATTTTCAGCAGTGCAGCGGCCAGCGTTTCCATATCCAGCTCTTCTTCTGGCTGCATTTTAGCCAGCAGCGCACGGTACTGATCCAGATCGCTGCTTTCCAGCTGCTGCTGAACTTTGGCAGCGAACTGCGCCAGACGACGCTGACTCAGCAGCTCGGCGTTAGGCAGCTCAACTTCCGGAATAGTCAGCTTCATGGTGCGTTCGATGTTGCGCAGCAGACGACGCTCGCGGTTCTCAACGAACAGCAGCGCACGGCCAGCACGACCCGCACGACCGGTACGGCCGATACGGTGTACATACGATTCGGCATCCATCGGGATGTCGTAGTTAACCACCAGGCTAATACGCTCAACGTCCAGACCACGGGCCGCAACGTCAGTCGCGATCAGGATATCCAGACGACCGTCTTTCAGGCGCTCCAGCGTCTGCTCACGCAGCGCCTGGTTCATGTCACCGTTCAGCGCGGCGCTGTTGTAGCCGTTACGCTCCAGCGTTTCTGCGACTTCCAGCGTGGCATTTTTGGTGCGCACGAAGATGATGGCAGCATCAAAGTCTTCCGCTTCGAGGAAACGCACCAGCGCGTCAGACTTACGACCGTAAGCGGTCCAGTAAGACTGAGAAATGTCCGGGCGTGTAGTGATGCTGGACTGGATGCGCACTTCCTGCGGATCCTTCATGAAACGCTTAGTGATACGGCGAATCGCTTCCGGCATGGTTGCAGAGAACAGTGCGGTCTGATGACCTTCCGGGATCTGCGCCATGATGGTTTCAACGTCTTCGATGAAGCCCATACGCAGCATTTCATCGGCTTCGTCCAGTACCAGACCACGCAGGCTGGACAGGTCCAGGGTACCGCGTTTCAGGTGATCCAGCAGACGGCCCGGGGTACCAACCACGATCTGTGGACCCTGGCGCAGTGCGCGCAGCTGCACGTCATAACGCTGGCCACCGTACAGGGCCACAACGTTAATACCGCGCATGTGTTTAGAGAATTCTGTCATCGCTTCAGCCACCTGAACCGCCAGTTCGCGGGTCGGCGCCAGCACTAGGATTTGCGGTGCGCGGACAGAAGGATCAACGTTGTTCAGCAGCGGCAGCGAGAACGCTGCTGTTTTACCACTACCGGTCTGCGCCATACCCAGCACATCACGGCCCGCCAGCAGGTGAGGAATACACTCAGCCTGGATTGGCGATGGCTTAACGTAGCCCATACCGTTCAGTGATTCGAGGATGTCGGCGTTCAGGCCCAGATCAGCAAAAGTGGTTTGAATATCAGTCATGTAGTACACGTGCCTCTTAGATTGCGGCGGCCAGTCTACATAACTCGTCGTGAAAACTTTCAGTCATTTTCATCAAAAAGTGTGAACCGGCTCAAATTAGAAGTTTTGACGAACAGAAAAGCCCTCACCTGTTCAGGCGATGACTTTACGGGTAAATCAGGCAATAAAAGTTCGTCAGCTATTGCTGGTCAGATTCTGATAAATCGTCTTGTGTCTGGCCGAGTTGCGCCAGTTCCAACAATGCGTATCGGTGTTCAACAAAGTTATTGACGTTGTTGGCCACCGCCAGTTTGAACAACGCTTTCGCGTCGTCCTTCTCCCCCAGACTTAGGTAGTACTTACCTAAATAGAAGTTGGTTTCACTGAGATGTTCAGCGAGCGAGGTGTTATCCGTTGCGTCCGCCTTGAGACGTTCCATCAATGTTTTTTCACTGATGTCGCCCAGGTAGAACTCGACAATATTCCATCCCCATTGGTCCTTAGCCGCCTTGTCGTAACGCTGTTGTAGCGTCACTTTTGCCTTGTCGGCGTCCATCTCGCGTTCAACGAGGTAGAGCCACAGGCTGCGGAACGGATCGTTAGGATCGTCTTGATAAAACGCCAGCAGATCATCTTGCGCTAACTTGTATCGACCGCCGTAATAGAGGGCGATACCACGGTTTAAATGCGCATAGTTGTAAGTTGGATCAAGCTCAAGTACAGAATCAAACGCTTCATAGGCAGCATCAAAATTGCCTGCCTGCGTTAAGTAAATGCCGAGATAGTTAAACACTTCCGGCATATCCGGTCTGATAGACAGCGCTTGCGAGAAATCGTTTCGCGCTAATGCCCTCAGACCCAAACTATCATACAACACTCCGCGCTCATATAACAGCTGTGCGCGTTCATCATCGGTCAGGGCCCGACTGGCAAGAATTTGTTCCATTCGCGCCAGAATAACCTCTTGCTGCAGTGTGGGCTGCAAAGGTACTGCCAGAACTTCGTTCTTACGCCAATTGGAGTTGCTGCATCCTGCCAGCGTGATAGCTGTCGCAACAAAACACCAGCGCAAAAAAGGCTTCATTTCCCACTCCCGAATACAAACATTGGGATAACCATCCTGTCATCCGCCTGCTATGCACAAGGGTTCCCGCCCTCGCGATGATACCCGTCCTGCTTCAGCTGCACTGACACGCTGACCAGCGCGCCACGCATTCCGGGTATACAAACACCGCTCCCCGCCAGCTGGCAGGGAGCGGCTGATCAGGAAAAACGCTTACTCGGCGTCAGGCGTCGTCACCGCAGCGGTTTCTTCTGCTGGCTTCTGCTCTGTCGCTTCTTTGATGCTGAGACGAACGCGGCCCTGACGATCCACTTCCATCACTTTAACTGGCACTTCCTGACCCATCTGCAGGTAATCGGTCACTTTCTCTACGCGCTTGTCGGCGATCTGAGAAATGTGTACCAGACCTTCTTTACCGCCGCCGATCGCCACGAAGGCACCGAAATCAACGATACGGGTCACTTTACCGGCGTAGATACGGCCCACTTCGATCTCAGCGGTGATCTCTTCGATGCGGCGAATCGCTTCTTTGGCTTTCAGGCCGTCGGTCGCTGCGATCTTCACGGTGCCATCATCTTCGATTTCGATGGTGGTGCCGGTCTCTTCGGTCAGCGCACGGATAACTGAACCGCCTTTACCGATGACGTCTTTGATCTTGTCTGAATTGATCTTGATGGTGTAGATGCGCGGCGCGAACTCGGAGATCTCCTGACGCGGCGTGCTGATCGCCTGTTCCATCACGCTCAGAATGTGCAGACGCGCACCCTTGGCCTGGTTCAGTGCCACCTGCATGATTTCGCGGGTGATACCTTCAATTTTGATGTCCATCTGCAGCGCGGTGATACCTTCACGGCTACCGGCTACTTTGAAGTCCATATCGCCGAGGTGATCTTCGTCGCCGAGGATGTCAGACAGCACCACGAACTTCTCGTCTTCTTTCACCAGACCCATCGCGATACCGGCAACGGCCGCTTTGATCGGTACACCAGCGTCCATCAGTGCCAGTGATGCACCGCACACGGAAGCCATAGAAGAAGAACCGTTCGATTCGGTGATTTCAGACACGACGCGCACGGTGTACGGGAACGCATCCTGTTTAGGCATTACTGCCAGCACGCCACGCTTCGCCAGACGGCCGTGACCAATTTCACGACGCTTCGGTGAGCCAACCATACCGGTTTCGCCCACGGAGTACGGAGGGAAGTTGTAGTGGAACAGGAAGCTGTCAGTACGCTCGCCCATCAGCTCATCGAGATTCTGTGCGTCACGCGCGGTACCGAGGGTGGCAGCGACCAGCGCCTGCGTTTCACCACGGGTAAACAGCGCAGAACCGTGGGTACGCGGCAGTACGCCAGTGCGCACGTCCAGACCACGGATCATATCTTTTTCGCGGCCATCGATACGCGGTTCGCCGTTCAGGATACGGGTACGCACCACGTTCTTTTCCAGGCTGTGTACGATGTCACCGATTTCGGCATCATCCAGCGTTTCGTCTTCAGCCAGCAGTGCGGCGATGGTTTCGTCTTTGATGACGCCAACCTGCGCATAGCGCTCCTGCTTGTCAGTGATGCGGTAAGCATCGCTGATGCGCGCTTCGGCCAGGGCGGCAACGCGTGCGATCAGCGCATCGTTCGCCGGCTCTGGCTGCCAGTCCCAGCGTGGTTTGCCGGCTTCGGCCACCAGCGCATTGATGTTTTCAATCACAACCTGCTGCTGGTCGTGGCCGAACACCACAGCACCCAGCATCTGGTCTTCGGTCAGGATGTCCGCTTCAGATTCCACCATCAGCACTGCATTCTGCGTACCGGCAACCACCAGATCCAGACGAGACTGTTTGATCTCATCCGCGGTTGGGTTCAGCACGTACTGATCGTTGATGTAACCGACGCGTGCCGCACCGATTGGGCCGTTGAACGGAATGCCAGACAGTGACAGCGCAGCAGAAGCACCGATCATTGCAACGATGTCCGGGTTAACCTGCGGGTTCACGGATACCACAGTCGCGATAACCTGTACTTCGTTAACAAAACCTTCCGGGAACAGCGGACGCACCGGGCGGTCAATCAGACGCGCAATCAGGGTTTCGCCTTCGCTTGGACGGCCTTCACGACGGAAGAAGCTGCCCGGAATACGGCCAGCGGCGTAAGTACGCTCCTGATAGTTCACTGTCAGAGGGAAGAAGTCCTGACCGGCTTTGGCTTTTTTCTGGCCCACGACGGTAACGAATACCGCGGTGTCGTCCATGCTTACCATTACTGCTGCGGTGGCCTGGCGCGCCATCATGCCGGTTTCCAGCGTGACGGTATGCTGACCATATTGGAATTTGCGTACGATCGGGTTCAGCAAAATTTAAGTCCTTAAATTCGTGGCAAAGCCTGCTCGGCCCGCCGGGGATTACCGATCTTTAGTTGCATCCTCGCGACTAATGACAACCCTTAACCGCCCCTGCGGTAAAGCCTCTCATTAGCCGCGCGAACCTCTGCAAGCAAAGATCACTCTCAGCAACAATACATGAGTTTGGTCCGGATTGCTGCGGATTGCTCGAAAAAAGGGGCCATAAAGGCCCCCTTTTCGCGAAACTCGCACAAATCTGATCGCCAGATGCGGTTTTTTGCATACTGCATGCGCTACATCGTTGATCAGATTCTTCAGACTTAGCGACGCAGACCCAGGCTTTCGATCAGGCTGGTGTAACGTGCAACGTCTTTACGCTTCAGGTAGTCCAGCAGCTTACGACGCTGGGATACCATGCGCAGCAGACCGCGACGGCTGTGGTGGTCTTTCTTGTGCTCAGAGAAGTGACCCTGCAGGTGGTTAATCTGAGCAGTCAGCAGAGCAACCTGAACTTCAGTTGAACCGCTGTCGTTAGCGCCACGACCGTATTTAGCAACGATCTCTGCTTTAGCTTCTACGCTTAGAGACATAATAAACTCCAGTAAAAAATGAATGTATGGGTGCCGATCTCTAATTCAGCAGCCCGCTTTTAAAGCCGCGCTATTCTACTCTTCGCCCGGTAGCAACGCAAATGCGCTGTAACGCCCAGCGGTAATACGCGGTCAGTCGGCAAACTCCACTACCAGACGACGCGGTGCCACGCGACCATCGTCGGCGATTTCCGCCATACCGATAAATTTCTGCTGCTCACCTTCGGTCACCCGCACCAGCCCGCTGGCCGGCGCGTTTTCCGCCTGGACCGGCATGCCCTGTTTGAACCAGGCCGCGACCGGCGTGGGCAGATTGACCGCTGGAAAATCTTCCGCCGGGCTGTCCATCGGCAACAGCAACGCGTCCAGCGGTGCGTAATCCAGCGTTTCCGCCGCATTAACCTGCGCCGCCAGCGTCTGCAGCTGTTCCAGCGTCATCATGCGCGCAATCGGGTAGCGCGCCACCTGCAGACGGCGCAGCATGATTACGTGTGCACCGCAGCCGAGCTTCTCACCTAAATCGTCAATGATGGTGCGAATGTAGGTGCCTTTGGAAACATGAATTTCCAGCTCCAGCTCGTCGCCCTGCCAGCGAATAAACTGCAGTTCAAATACGGTAATCGGTCGCGCTTCACGCGGCACGGTGATGCCTTCGCGCGCATATTCGTACAGCTTGCGGCCCTGATACTTGAGCGCCGAGAACATAGTGGGCACCTGCAGCGTCTCGCCGCGAAAGCTCTCCAGCGCGGCGTCCAGCTCAGCCTGACTGAAGGTCACCGGCCGCGTTTCGACGATATTGCCGTCCGCATCGGAGGTATCGGTGCGCTGGCCCAGACGGGCAATCACGCGGTAACGCTTGTCCGAATCCAGCAGATAGCGGGAAAACTTGGTGGCTTCGCCGAGGCAAATCGGCAGCATACCGGTGGCCAGCGGATCGAGCGCGCCGGTATGGCCCGCCTTGTTAGCATTAAACAGGCGTTTGACTTTTTGCAGCACATCGTTGGAGGATGCGCCCTGGTGTTTATCCAGCAGGAAAACACCGTGGACATCGCGACCACGGCGACGAGGACGACTCATCAGTCCTCCTTGTCGTCTTCCGCCGGGCTTTCACCCCGTCGCTCAGCATCGTTTCTGATCACGTTAGACACCAGATTCGACATGCGCATCCCTTCAATCAGCGAGTTATCGTAGAAGAAGGTCAGCTCTGGCACGATGCGCAGACGCATCGCTTTACCGAGCAGAATACGGATGTAGCCAGACGCTTCTTTCAGCGCTTTGAGGCCATTTTTCACCGCTTCTTCATCCTGGTCGTTCAGGAAGGTCACGAACACTTTGGCATACGCCAGATCGCGTGACACCTCAACGCCAGACACGGTGACCATCATACCCAGACGCGGGTCTTTGATTTCGCGCTGCAGGATGATCGCAATCTCTTTCTGCAACTCCTGCGCCACGCGCTGTGGGCGACCAAACTCTTTCGCCATACTATTTCTCCCAAATAATTCGGGAGGCCAGAGGCCTCCCAAATTGCATCACATCGACCAGCAATTACTCGATGGTGCGTTTAACTTCAATCACTTCGAACACTTCGATCATATCGCCAACGCGAACGTCGTTGTAGTTCTTAACGCCGATACCACACTCCATGCCGTTACGCACTTCGTTGACGTCATCCTTGAAGCGACGCAGAGATTCCAGCTCGCCTTCATAGATAACCACGTTGTCGCGCAGTACGCGGATCGGGTTGTGACGTTTGATGTTGCCTTCGGTGACCATACAGCCGGCAATCGCGCCAAATTTCGGTGACTTGAACACGTCACGGACTTCGGCCAGACCGATAATCTGCTGTTTGAACTCCGGTGCCAGCATGCCGCTCATGGCTGCTTTCACTTCGTCAATCAGGTTATAGATGACGGAGTAGTAGCGCAGGTCAACGTTTTCAGCGTCAATCACGCGACGCGCAGAGGCATCAGCACGCACGTTGAAGCCGAGGATGATCGCGTTGGACGCAGCGGCCAGGGTGGCGTCGGTTTCGGTGATACCGCCCACGCCAGAACCGATAATCTTCACCTTCACTTCGTCGGTGGAGAGTTTCAGCAGCGAGTCGGAGATCGCTTCCACAGAACCCTGTACGTCGGACTTCAGGACGATGTTCAGCTCGGACACTTCGCCTTCGGTCATGTTGGCAAACATGTTTTCCAGCTTGGACTTCTGCTGACGCGCCAGTTTGACTTCACGGAATTTGCCCTGACGATACAGTGCCACTTCACGCGCTTTCTTCTCGTCACGCACCACGGTCGCTTCGTCACCCGCTGCCGGCACACCGGACAGACCGAGGATTTCCACCGGAATCGATGGACCCGCTTCCAGCACTTCGCGACCCAGTTCGTCACGCATCGCACGCACACGGCCATATTCGAAGCCGCACAGTACGATATCGCCCTTGTTCAGCGTACCTTCACGCACCAGCACGGTTGCTACCGGACCACGACCTTTGTCGAGGAACGATTCGATCACCACGCCGCTCGCCATACCCTGACGAATCGCAGTCAGCTCCAGTACTTCCGCCTGCAGCAGAATTGCGTTCAGCAGGTCGTCGATGCCGGTACCGGCTTTCGCCGAGACGTTAACGAACATGTTCTCGCCGCCCCACTCTTCCGGAATGATACCGTACTGGGTCAGCTCGTTCTTCACGCGATCCGGATCGGCTTCTGGCTTGTCGATCTTGTTCACTGCCACGACCACCGGCACACCGGCTGCTTTCGCGTGCTGGATAGCTTCGACAGTCTGCGGCATCACGCCATCGTCAGCCGCCACCACCAGGATAACGATATCCGTGGCCTGCGCACCACGTGCACGCATTGCGGTAAACGCGGCGTGGCCCGGGGTGTCGAGGAAGGTGATCATGCCGTTATCGGTTTCAACGTGATACGCACCGATGTGCTGGGTAATCCCGCCCGCTTCGCCGGAGGCGACTTTGGTGGAGCGGATGTAGTCCAGCAGCGAGGTTTTACCGTGGTCAACGTGACCCATGATGGTCACGACCGGCGCACGGCTTTCCTGCGCAGCATCGGTATCACGATCGTCCATTACCGCTTCTTCCAGCTCGTTCTCGCGGCGCAGGATCACTTTGTGACCCATCTCTTCGGCCACCAGCTGGGCGGTTTCCTGATCGATAACCTGGTTGATGGTCGCCATGGCACCCATCTTCATCATCGCTTTAATAACCAGCGAGCCTTTCACCGCCATTTTGTTGGCCAGTTCGGCAACGGTGATGGTTTCGCCAATGATGACGTCACGGTTCACCGCCTGAGCAGGTTTATTGAAGCCCTGCTGCAGCGTGCTTGGTTTACGATGTTTGCCACCTTTACCGCCGCGTACCTGAGCACGCGCTTCTTCACGGTCAGTTTTGGCTTCAGAGTGCTTGTTGCCTTTTTTGGCCGGACGCGCTGCCTTGGTGGTGCGGGTGCGACCACGACCACCTTCGACTTCGCGATCGTTTTCGTCTTCTGCCTGACGGGCATGAGTTGAAGTGGTGACGTGGTAGTCGCCCTTATCTTCTTCCTCTGGTTTTTCCCATTCAGCGGCTTTCTCTTCGGCCAGACGACGGGCTTCTTCCGCCGCGCGGCGCGCATTCTCTTCCAGCTTACGGCGCGCTTCTTCTTCCGCTTTACGCTTCAGTTCGGCGGCTTCAGCTTCACGACGGGCTTTGTCAGATTGCGCAGCCTTGGTCATTTCGTCGGTAGGTTGATTAGTCACTTTCTCATTTTCCGCTGCTTCACGCTTAGCCTTGTCAGCGGCTTCGCGCTTGGCTTTCTCTTCGGCTTCACGTTGCGCTTTTTGTTCAGCTTCGCGACGGGCTTGTTCTTCAGCCTCGCGACGCGCCTGCTCTTCCGCTTCACGCTGCGCCTCAGCTTCTGCTTCCGCCTGAGCTTGCTCAGCGTCGGCATCACCTTTCACGTATGTGCGCTTTTTGCGGACTTCGATTTGCACCGACTTACTTTTACCCCCGGTGCCTGGAATATTCAAGGTGCTGCGCGTTTTGCGCTGCAACGTCAGTTTGCCTGAACCGGTCTGACCGTGCTCACGATTCAGGTGGGACAGTAAGGTCTCTTTCTCTTGCTGGGATACGGCGTCGTTTTCAGACTTACGGATCCCTGCATCAGCAAATTGCTGTACCAGGCGATCGACCGGAGTCTGAATTTCGGCGGCCAGCGATTTTACGGTTACATCTGTCATGCTGTTCCTTCCTGTTATTACGCGTCATCGCCGAACCAGCAGATATTACGTGCAGCCATAATCAGCGCACCGGCTTTCTCATCATCCAGCCCTTCAATATCTGTCAGATCGTCAACACCTTGCTCAGCGAGATCTTCCAGCGTGCAAACGCCTTTTGACGCCAGGCGATACGCCAGCGCACGATCCAGGCCTTCAAGATTCAGCAGGTCCTCAGCAGGTTCCTGATTACCAAGGCTCTCTTCTTTCGCTAATGCCAGGGTGGTTAACGCATTTTTTGCTCGTTCACGCAGGGCTTCAATGGTCTCTTCGTCGAGGCCGTCGATTTCCAGCAGCTCGTTGATTGGCACGTAAGCCAATTCTTCCAGCGAAGAGAAGCCCTCTTCCACCAGAACGGTGGCGAACTCTTCGTCGATGTCGAGATGTTTAGTGAACATATCGATCGCTGCATGGGCTTCGGCCTGATGCTTCGCCTGCAGATCATCGACGGTCATCACGTTCAGCTCCCAGCCGCTCAGCTGG
Source organism: Type-C symbiont of Plautia stali (assembly GCF_059730935.1). NCBI lineage: Bacteria > Pseudomonadati > Pseudomonadota > Gammaproteobacteria > Enterobacterales > Enterobacteriaceae > Type-C symbiont of Plautia stali. The sequence goes on from NZ_AP035923.1 coordinate 3,524,918, forward strand.
GATGCCAGACGCACGTTTTGGCCATTACGGCCAATCGCCTGAGCCAGATTGCCGGCTTCAACAGCGATATCCATGGTGTGATTGTCTTCATCCACCACAATTGACGCCACATCGGCAGGTGCCATGGCGTTAATCACGAACTGTGCCGGGTTGTCGTCCCACAGCACGATATCAATACGCTCGCCGCCCAGCTCGCTGGACACCGCCTGCACGCGCGCACCGCGCATACCGACGCAGGCACCGACCGGATCGATACGTTTGTCGTTAGTTTTTACCGCAATTTTGGCGCGTGAACCCGGATCGCGCGCTGCCGCTTTGATCTCGATAACTTCTTCGCCAATCTCCGGCACTTCAATGCGGAACAGTTCGATCAGCATCTCCGGTTTGGAGCGGGTAACGAACAGTTGCGCACCACGCGCTTCCGGACGCACGGCATACAGCACGCCGCGAATACGGTCACCCGGGCGGAAGTTTTCACGCGGCAGCATGTCTTCACGTACAATCACCGCTTCGGCGTTGTTGCCGAGATCCAGTGAAATGTTGTCGCGATTCACTTTCTTCACCACGCCGGTGATGATTTCGCCTTCCTGCTCGCGGAACTGATCGACCACCATCGCGCGCTCGGCTTCACGCACTTTCTGGACGATAACCTGTTTCGCGGTCTGCGTGGTGATACGGTCGAAGGTGACAGATTCGATCTGATCTTCAACATAATCGCCCAGATTGAAGGCTTCATCTTCAAAGCGTGCTGCTTCCAGCGTGATCTCGCGCGTTGGCTGCGTGACTTCTTCTACAACCACCCAGCGACGGAAGGTGTCGAAATCGCCGCTGCGACGGTCAATGCTGACGCGCACGTCGATTTCCTGCTCATACTTCTTCTTGGTCGCAGTGGCCAAAGCGCTCTCCAGCGCTTCGAAGATTTTCTCACGCGGCAGGGCTTTTTCGTTAGAAACGGCTTCTACTACAGCTAAGATCTCTTTGTTCATCCTGGTTAGCCTCAATCCGGACTTTTAAAAGTGGGGGACCAGGTTCGCTTTCTGAATGTTGCTCAGCGCGAACACTTCATCGTTACCCTCAACGGTTACCGTGATCATCTCGCCTTCGACAGACTTGATGATGCCCTGCCATTTACGGCGGTTCTGCACGGCCATACGCAGTACCAGGCTCACCTCTTCGCCAGCGAAACGCGCATAGTGCTCCGCGGTGAACAGAGGGCGATCGAGACCCGGTGAGGAAACTTCAAGGTTGTAAGCCACCGTAATAGGATCTTCCACATCCATTACAGCGCTGACCTGGTGGCTAACATCGGCGCAATCATCAACATTGATACCCTCTTCACTATCAATATAGATGCGCAAGGTTGATGTGCGACCACGAATGAACTCGATACCGACCAATTCGTAGCCAAGCGCTTCTACCGGAGCAGAGATCAACTCTGTCAACTTTTGCTCTAATGTGGACAAGCCCACCCCCAAGACATAAAAAAAGGGCCTAAAGCCCAGTGTTACGATTTCCTGATAACAAAAAACCCCGAAAATTCGGGGCTTTTTGTGACTGGACCCTGTATGCCGCGATGCGGCTTCGGCACACCATCCAGCAGAATTTTTTTCAAAACTGACTGCGGATGCGTCCGTCGATGCATACAGTATATTTGAAAAAGAACTCTAAGGGAAAGTGGTTGCGGGGGCCGGATTTGAACCGACGACCTTCGGGTTATGAGCCCGACGAGCTACCAGGCTGCTCCACCCCGCGTCCGAAAACGTGGCGAATATTACGCCGATCTTGCGAAAAATGCAAGTTATACTGAGATTTGGTACCGAGGACGGGACTTGAACCCGTAAGCCCAATCGGGCACTACCACCTCAAGGTAGCGTGTCTACCAATTCCACCACCTCGGCACTTCACTGACTGCGACGATACGATGTCGCTTTAGCGCTGACGATCTTACTGCGGGATATCATTGCCCGGCGTGGCCGGTTTAGCTGGCTGAGTCTGCTGTTGAGACTGAGCCGGCGCGCTGAGGTTTTCCCACTCGCTTCCTTTGGAAGTCTTGTTACTGTTCAGATTGCCCAGAATCAGACTGATAATGAAGAACAGCGTAGCCAGTACTGCGGTCATGCGAGTCATGAAGTTACCAGACCCGGTTGAACCGAACAGCGTACCAGAAGCGCCTGCACCGAATGAGGCTCCCATATCAGCGCCTTTGCCTTGCTGCAGCATGATCAGACCAACGAGGCCAATCGCTACAATAAGGAAAACAACCAACAGAGCTTCGTACATAATCAACCTGTTTCCTTGCGCGTTATCCGCACAGTTAAAGCTTCAACCAATATTGACGGGGAGTCTCGTCATCACCCATCAGAAGCGGGTGTGAATACTAACCAAAGGCGCATACCTCTGCAAGCGCAATTTACACGAAGTTTTGCGATTGCGGAAAAAAGCGCCATCCCGGTGATTTTACAGGCGGAAAGCAGCAAACTGACCGCCCGTAACGCGGTTAAACCGCTTTTACCGCATCGGCAATTTTGTGCGCCAGTTCGGTTACCTGCGCCTCATCCTCGCCTTCCACCATCACGCGAATCAGCGGCTCGGTGCCGGATTTACGCAACAGCACGCGCCCGCGCCCGGCCAGCGTTTTTTCCACCTCTGCGGCAGCCGCTTTGACGCTGTCGCTCTCCAGCGGATCGTGGCTGCCGCTGAAACGCACATTCACCAGCACCTGTGGTAGCATCTTCATGCCGCTGCACAGATCGTGCAGACTCATGTGGTTGCGCACAATCGCAGTAAGTACTTGCAAACTTGCTACGATGCCGTCACCGGTGCTGATTTTATCCAGCAGGATCACGTGGCCGGAGTTCTCCGCGCCCATGCGCCAGCCCTTCTCCTGCATTTTTTCCAGCACGTAGCGGTCACCCACTTTGGCGCGGGTAAATGGAATCCCCAGCTGTTTCAGCGCCAGCTCCAGCCCCATGTTGCTCATCAGCGTGCCGACCACGCCGCCACGCAGCTGGCCCTGACGCAGCGCTTCACGCGCAATGATGTAGAGAATCTGGTCGCCATCCACCTTCTGTCCAAGATGATCCACCATCATGATGCGGTCGCCGTCGCCGTCATAGGCCAGGCCGAGATCGGCTTTTTCATCCAGCACGCGCTGCTGCAGCTGACGCAAATCGGTAGCGCCGCACTCTTTGTTGATGTTCATGCCGTCCGGCTGCACGCCAATCGCAATCACCTTCGCACCCAGTTCACGCAGCACATTCGGCGCAATGTGATAGGTCGCGCCGTTGGCACAGTCCACCACGATCTTCAGCCCGTTCAGGCTCAGCTCGCTGGGGAAAGTGCCTTTGCAGAACTCGATGTAGCGCCCGGCGGCATCGACGATACGGCTGGCACGGCCCAGCTCAGCGGACTCGACGCAGGTCAGCGGCTTCTCCAGCTCCAGCTCAATGGCGGCTTCGACGTCGTCGGGCAGTTTGGTGCCTTCGGCAGAGAAGAATTTGATGCCGTTGTCGTCAAACGGGTTGTGCGACGCGGAGATCACGATGCCCGCCTCGGCGCGGAAGGTGCGCGTCAGGTAGGCAATGGCCGGCGTAGGCATCGGGCCGGTGAAAGCCGCAGACAGCCCGGCAGCCGCCAGACCGGCTTCCAGCGCCGATTCCAGCATGTAGCCGGAAATACGGGTATCTTTACCAATTAATACCTTGCGCGAGCCGGAACGGGCCAGCACTTTGCCGGCAGCAAAACCCAGCTTCAACACAAAGTCCGGGGTAATGGGCGCTTCACCCACTTTGCCGCGAATCCCATCCGTACCGAAATATTTACGATCGCTCATGCCTTTATCCTTTTGCTCTCCGTGTCGCCTCGACGATGCGCATCGCTTCGACAGTTTCTTTAACGTCATGCACGCGAATAATCTGCGCGCCCTGCATGGCGGCGATCACCGCGCAGCTCAGGCTGCCGGTCAGACGCTGTGCCGGGCCGACGTTTAACAGCTGGCCAATCATCGACTTACGCGACATGCCCACCAGCAGCGGCAGACCGTGATGGTGAAAATCACTGAGATGCGCCAGCAGCTCATAATTGTGGCTGAGATTCTTACCGAAACCGAAGCCCGGGTCGAGCAGCAGACGCTCTTTTTTAATGCCGGCCGCTTCACAGCGCGCAATCTGCGCAGCGAAGTAAGCGTCCACTTCGCTTACGATATGCTGATATTCAGGTGCCTGCTGCATGGTGCGCGGTTCGCCCTGCATGTGCATCAGGCATACCGGCAGACCAGTATCTGCGGCGGCCTGTAACGCACCCGGCTCGGACAGCGAGCGGATATCGTTGATGATGTGAGCGCCCACTCGCGCGGCTTCGCGAATCACTTCTGCTTTTGACGTATCCACCGAAATCCACACTTCAAAGCGCTGCGCAATGGCTTCCACCACCGGGATCACCCGCGCCAGTTCCTCTTCCACTGAGACTTCATCGGCACCGGGACGGGTTGATTCGCCGCCCACATCGATAATCGTGGCACCGGCATTCACCATCTCGTTGGTGTGCGTGAGCGCGTCGACCAGCGTGTTGTGCGTTCCGCCATCAGAAAAGGAGTCCGGCGTGACATTTAAAATTCCCATCACATGGGGAAACGACAGATCGAGATGGGTATCACGGGCGTACAACTTCATGGCGAAAATCTCCCTGAGGAATCACTGGATTGTGGAATGTAAAAAACCCCGGACCAGCCGGGGTTTTTGCTTAGGAACAGGCCTGTTACTTGTCGAACTGTTCTGACATGGTGTTGCCTGGGTTTGGCGTACGCGGTTCATCAACCGGACGTGGCGCCTTTGGCGTACCGTTGCTGTCAGAGTTGTTGCTGCCTGGATCTTCCCAGCCTGCTGGCGGACGCACTTCGCGGCGCGCCATCAGGTCGTCGATCTGCGGTGCGTCAATGGTTTCATACTTCATCAGCGCGTCTTTCATCGCGTGAAGGATGTCCATGTTCTCACCCAGAATACGGCGTGCACGCTGGTAGTTGCTGTCGATCAGGTGTTTAACTTCCTGGTCGATGATGCGGGCCGTTTCGTCCGACATGTGTTTGGCTTTCGCCACTGAACGGCCGAGGAACACTTCACCGTCCTCTTCCGCATACAGCAGCGGACCGAGTTTTTCCGAGAAGCCCCACTGCGTCACCATGTTGCGCGCCAGGTTGGTCGCCACTTTGATGTCGTTTGAAGCACCGGTAGAAACGTGTTCCGCCCCGTAGATGATCTCTTCTGCCAGACGACCGCCGTACAGCGTTGAAATCTGGCTCTCCAGCTTCTGACGGCTGGCGCTGATCGCGTCGCCTTCAGGCAGGAAGAAGGTCACACCCAGCGCACGGCCGCGCGGGATAATCGTCACTTTATGCACCGGATCGTGTTCCGGCACCAGGCGACCAATAATCGCATGGCCCGCTTCGTGATACGCGGTGGATTCTTTCTGCGCTTCCGTCATCACCATGGAGCGACGTTCCGCACCCATCATGATTTTGTCTTTCGCTTTCTCGAACTCGACCATCGACACCACGCGCTTGTTGCCACGCGCAGCGAACAGCGCCGCTTCGTTGACCAGGTTCGCCAGGTCCGCACCGGAGAAGCCCGGCGTACCACGTGCGATAATCGCTGCATCAATGTCGGTTGCCAGCGGCACGCGACGCATATGCACTTTCAGAATCTGTTCACGGCCGCGCACGTCTGGCAGACCTACCACCACCTGGCGGTCAAAACGGCCTGGACGCAGCAGCGCCGGGTCCAGTACGTCCGGACGGTTAGTCGCGGCGATGACGATGATGCCTTCATTGCCTTCGAAGCCATCCATCTCAACCAGCATCTGGTTCAGCGTCTGCTCACGTTCGTCGTGACCACCGCCTAAACCGGCGCCACGCTGACGACCCACCGCATCGATCTCATCGATAAAGATGATGCACGGTGCCGCTTTCTTCGCCTGCTCAAACATGTCGCGCACACGTGATGCACCGACACCGACGAACATTTCTACGAAGTCAGAACCGGAAATCGTGAAGAACGGTACTTTCGCTTCGCCGGCAATCGCTTTCGCCAGCAGCGTTTTACCGGTACCCGGAGGGCCCACCATCAGCACGCCTTTCGGGATTTTACCGCCCAGCTTCTGGAAGCGGCTCGGCTCACGCAGGTATTCCACCAGCTCACCCACCTCTTCTTTTGCTTCGTCGCAACCCGCAACGTCAGCAAAGGTGGTTTTGATCTGGTCTTCGGTCAGCATACGGGCTTTGCTCTTGCCGAAGGACATCGCGCCCTTGCCGCCGCCGCCCTGCATCTGCCGCATAAAGAAGATCCACACGCCAATCAGTAGCAGCATCGGGAACCAGGAGATGAAGATGGAAGCCAGCAGGCTCGGCTCTTCTGGTGGTTCACCCACAACTTTGACGTTTTTGGTCAACAGGTTATCGAGTAACTTGGGATCGTTGACAGGAATGTAGGTCGTGTATTTATTACTGTCTTTTTTGGTTACGTTGATCTCACGCCCGTTAATACGTGCCTCGCGGACCTGATCCTGGTTCACTTCCGACAGGAAGGTTGAATAATCAACCCTACGGCCATTCGACTCGCTGGGCCCAAAGCTCTGGAATACTGACATCAGCACGACCGCGATGACTAACCAGAGAATCAGGTTTTTCGCCATGTCACTCAAGGGATTAACCTCATATTACAACGGTGTTAACAGACAGCGTAGGGTACTATATATCCTTCATACCTGGAATCGCGGCGCTGATGATTTTGCCTGTTTAGCCTGAAACTCAGAATTACGCATCAGAATAAACGCCGTTTCGCCTTGCTTTGATTCCGGTATGGAGGGCTACAGTTTGCGCCCTGTCGCCACAATGTACACTTCGCGCGAACGTGATCGCGAAGCGTCCGGCTTACGAATTTTCACTTTCGTAAACAGGGAGCGAATTTCCCGCAGGTATTCATCGAAGCCATCTCCCTGAAACACTTTCACTACAAAACTGCCGCCAGGTGCCAGTACATCCCGACACATTTCTAACGCCAGTTCAACTAAATACATGGAACGCGGGATATCGACCGCAGGCGTACCGCTCATGTTCGGCGCCATGTCCGACATCACCACCTGCACTTTCTGGTCGCCCACGCGCTCCAGTAACGCTTTCAACACCGCTTCGTCGCGAAAATCGCCCTGCAGGAAGTCAACGCCAACGATGGGATCCATCGGCAGCAGATCGCAGGCAATAATACGGCCACCCGAACCAATCTGTTGTACCACATATTGCGACCAGCCGCCGGGCGCAGCGCCCAGGTCAACCACGGTCATACCGGGTTTGAACAGCTTGTCACCCTGCTGAATTTCATCCAGTTTAAACCAGGCGCGCGAGCGCAACCCTTTTTTCTGTGCCTGTTGCACATATTTATCGCTAAAGTGTTCCTGAAGCCAGCGACTGGAACTGGCCGAACGCTTTTTACCCGTCATAATATTTCCAGTTAAATCGTCATCGTAGCGATAAATCAGCACGCAATGGGTCGCGTTGATTTGGCGATATACCCGAGATGGCGGTAGAATGAACCGTTTTCAATCCCTGAGTAAGCAAAAAATACGATGAATCTGAGTACCAAACAAAAACAGCACCTGAAAGGCCTTGCCCATCCACTGAAGCCCGTGGTCATGCTGGGCGGCAATGGCCTGACTGAAGGCGTGCTCGCCGAGATCGAACAGGCGCTCGAACATCACGAATTGATCAAGGTAAAAATTGCCTCGGAAGATCGTGAAACCAAGCAGCTGATCGTGGACGCTATCGTGCGTGAAACTAAGGCAAACAACGTTCAGGTCATCGGCAACGTGCTGGTGCTGTATCGCCCTGCCAAAGAGCGCAAAATTACTCTGCCACGTTAAGCGTACCGTTACGGCTCGTCCGACGGGCAGAGAAAGTGCCATGCTCCTGCATGGGATAAAAGGCCGCAGCGCGGCCTTTTTCCTTTCTTTACAATATGCAGCTGCGCATTTCAAAGCGTAGCAATATCTTAGATGTATTCCACTTTCAGCACTTCATATTCCACATCGCCGCCTGGGGTTTTAACAATAGCCACGTCATCCGCCTCTTTGCCCACCAGACCGCGCGCCATCGGCGAATTCACGGAAATCAGGTTCTGTTTAAAGTCCGCTTCGTCATCACCGACAATCCGGTAAGTAAACTCTTCATCGGTATCGACATTCAGCACGGTGACGGTGGCGCCAAAAATCACGCGGCCGGTTTTCGGCATGGCGGTCACGTCAATCACCTGTGCATTGGAGAGCTTGGCTTCGATCTCCTGAATACGCCCTTCGCAGAACCCCTGTTCTTCGCGCGCGGCGTGGTATTCGGCATTCTCTTTCAGATCGCCGTGCTCACGGGCTTCGGCGATAGAGGCGATGATGCGCGGACGCTTAACGGTTTTCAGTTCGTTCAGCTCTTCACGCAGCTTCTCAGCGCCTTTCAACGTCATCGGAATCTGATTCATTTTGGCTCCTCGTCATCTATCCTGGTTAACGGCGTCATCCTGACCGGTGACAGCAGAAGATCGGCTTCTGCGGCGCGTAACCTCTTTTCACAAGCAAAAGAATCCTGACCCGGAAAGCTTTCCGGGTCAGGTATCGGTTTTGCATTTTGATACGTATTTTACCCCAGAGTTCCCTGTGGGTCATTGTTTACTTTGCACCGTCCGGGGACATAGTATTGACGCCTTCACCCGTCAGTTACCGCGAGATTATGCGATTTTCACGACTTGTTACCGGATTAACCTGTGCGTTTATGCTGCAGGCACAAGCAGCACCCGTTGAAGAATACATGCAGTATTTGCCAGACGGCGCAAACCTGGCGCTGATGGTACAAAAAGTGGGCGCATCCACCCCGATAATCGACTATCACGGCAAACAGATGGCGTTGCCGGCCAGTACCATGAAAGTGATCACCGCGCTGGCGGCACTGCTGGAGCTGGGTCCGGACTTCCGTTTTCAGACCACGCTGGAGACCAAAGGCGCGGTCAGCGATGGCACCTTAAACGGCGACCTGGTGGCGCGCTTTGCCGGCGATCCGACGCTCAGCCGCCAGGATCTGCGCAATATGGTGGCGGCGCTGAAAAAGCAGGGCATCAACCATATCAAAGGCAATCTGGTGATCGACACCTCGGTGTTCGCCAGTCACGATATGGCGCCAGGCTGGCCGTGGAACGATCTGACACAGTGCTTCAGCGCCCCGCCAGGTGCGGCGATTGTTGATAAAAACTGCTTCTCGGTTTCGCTCTACAGTGCCAATACGCCCGGCGAAAACGCCTTTGTGCGCATCGCCTCTTACTATCCGGCGCACATGTTCAGTCAGGTGCGGACGATCGGACGCAACAGCGGTGACGGGCAGTATTGCGAGCTCGACGTGGTGCCCGGCGAGCTCAATCGCTACACGCTGACCGGCTGTATGCGCCAGCGTGCGGAACCGCTACCCCTGGCGTTTGCCGTGCAGGATGGCGCCGCGTGGGCCGGCGAGATCCTTAAAGCGCAGCTGCGCGACGCCGATATTGATTACAGCGGCCATTTAGTGCGCCAGACGCAGGTGACATCACCGGGCACGGTGCTGGCCTCAACGCAGTCCGCACCGCTGCACAACCTGCTGCACACCATGCTGAAAAAGTCAGACAACATGATCGCTGATACCGTGTTCCGCACCATCGGCCATCACTACTTTAACGTGCCGGGCACCTTCCGCGCCGGTTCGGATGCGGTCAGGCGTGTGCTGCGTGAAAAAGCTGGCGTCGACCTCGGCAACAGTATTCAGGTGGATGGTTCCGGCCTGTCGCGTCACGACCTGATCGCGCCGGATACCATGATGCAGGTGCTGCAGTTCATCGCCAAAAATGACGCCACGCTGAATTATATTTCGATGCTGCCGCTGGCAGGTTATGACGGCACGCTGCAGTATCGCGGCGGTCTGCACGAAGCGGGGCTGGATGGCAAAGTGTCGGCAAAAACCGGTTCGCTGCAGGGCGTCTATAATCTGGCTGGGTTCATCACCACGTCGAGCGGTGCGCGCGTGGCCTTTGTCCAGTTCCTCTCTGGCTATGCGGTACCGCCGGAAGACCAGAAAACACGGCGGATTCCGCTGGTGCGCTTTGAGAGCCGCCTCTATACCGACATTAACAAGAACAACTAATGAAACTGTTGATCGTTGAAGATGATGCGTTACTACAATCGGGGCTGGCGCAGGCGCTGAGCAGCGAGGGCTACGCCGTGGATTGCGCTGGCAGCGCGGCGGAAAGCAACGCCCTGCTGCGCAGCAGCCAGTACAGCCTGATCGTGCTGGATCTCGGCCTGCCGGATCGCGATGGCGCCACGCTGCTGCGCCAGTGGCGGCGCGACGGCATCGCGGTGCCGGTGCTGATCCTGACCGCGCGCGATGCGCTGGAGGATCGCGTCGACGGGCTGGACGCCGGTGCCGATGATTACCTGGTCAAGCCGTTTGCGCTGGCAGAACTGCAGGCGCGGGTGCGCGCGCTGATCCGCCGTTATCAGGGGCACAGCGACAACCTGCTGCAGCAGGGCGATCTGACGCTCAATCTCAGCTCGCAGCAGGTGCTGCTGGAAAATCTGCCGCTGGAGATCACCCCCAAAGAGTTCGCCCTGCTCACCCGCCTGCTGATGCGCGTGGGGCAGAATGTGCATCGCGAAACGCTGCAGCAGGATCTCTACAGCTGGAACGACGATCCCGGCTCCAACACTTTAGAAGTTCACATTCATAATCTGCGCCGCAAGCTGGGGAAAGATCGCATCAAAACCGTGCGCGGCGTTGGCTACCGGCTGGAATTGCGCGAATGAACAGCATGCGTCAGCGGTTACTGATTATGCTGGCGCTGATTCTCCTCACCTGCCAGGTGATGAGTGCCATCTGGCTGTGGCACGAAAGCCGCGAACAGATCAGTTTCCTCGTCAACGAAACCCTGTCGGCCCAGGCGCGTAACGATCGCGTGGAGAATGAGATCCGTGAGGCCATCGCTTCGCTGTTGCTGCCTTCGCTGGTGATGGTAAGCCTGACGCTGCTGCTGTCGTTCTGGGCCATCAACTGGATTATCCGTCCGCTCAAATCGTTACAGGACAGCCTTGCCCACCGCTCTGCCGACAACCTGACGCCGCTGCCGATTTACTCCGAGATGGATGAGATCGTTGCGGTCACCTCCTCCATCAACCAGCTGTTTTCCCGTCTCGACCACACGCTGCAGCAGGAGCGATTATTCACCGCCGACGCCGCGCACGAGCTGCGTACGCCGCTGGCCGGGCTGCGCCTGCATCTCGAGCTTCTGCATCAGCAGCAGGTGCCGCAAAGCGCCATGCTGATTGAGCGTATCGACCAGCTGATGCACACCGTCGAACAGCTGCTGATGCTGTCGCGCGCCGGTCAGGCGCTGGCGGGCGGCCACTATCAGCAGCTGCAGTGGCAGCGTGACATCATGCAGCCGCTAATGCCGGAGATGGCTGAACTGTATGCTCAGCGTCAGCAGACGCTGCACTGGCCAGACGGCGACGATGTGCCACAGCAGGGTGAAGCGGTGCTGCTGCGCCTGATGCTGCGCAATTTGCTGGAGAACGCATCGCGCTACAGTCCGGAAGGCAGCAGCGTGCAGGTGAAGCTGCGTCAGGTGCAACAGCAGGTCTGGGTTGAAGTGTGGGATCAGGGGCCGGGTATTGATGCCGATGCGGCAGAAGAGCTGACGCAGGCGTTCCGGCGGCGCGATCAACGCTATGGCGGCAGCGGTCTGGGCCTGAATATTGTGCTGCGTATTGTGCAGATGCATCGCGGCAAACTGGAACTGGTCAACCGCGAAGACAGCAGCGGACTGGTCGCCCGCTGCTGTTTGCCAACGCAACTGATTGGCTGAACGCCATCAGAAGTGGGTGTTGAGGCTCATATAGTAAGTACGGCCTGATTCGTTATAGGTATTGGCACCGGCACCGTAGAGATAAGCGCCGGTGGTAGCATTACCGGTGGTTTGCGCATTGCCCTCACGGAAGTGGCGCTTATCGAACAGGTTATCGATGCCCAGCGTCACGCTGGCGTACTTATTAATATCGTAAGTACCGCTCAGGCCGATAATCGAGTACGGGCTCACTTTGTCGGTGGCGCTGCCGGTCACCGGCTGTCCTTTGTAGTCGTACTTCTTCGGCGTCTGGGTGCCGTACCACGTCAGGGTGGTTTGCAGCGACAGATCCTGCGTTGCCTGCCAGCTTAGCGTCGAGTTCAGCGTATACTCCGGAATGATCGACAGACGATCGCCGGTCTCCTTGTTCTTGCTCTGCAGCATGTAGGTGAAGTTGTTATTCCACATCACGCTGTCAGAGAAAGGAACATTGACCGTACCTTCCAGCCCTTCCACCACTGCTTTCGGCACGTTCTCCCAGCGATAGATATCCGTGGTGCCGTTAGAGGCTTTAGCTGAAGGCGCATAGCCGGCTTCAATCTTGTTACGGTAGTCGTTACGGAACCAGGTCAGACCGGCCTGATAACCTTCATGCTTCCACTCCAGCCCAACTTCTTTATTGATGCTGTTTTCCGCTTTCAGATCCGGATTACCCTGCAAATAGCAGGCGCCGGTGCTGGCGGCGCAGCCCTGGCCGTTGCTGTACAGCAGGTAGTTCGGGTTCGTCTGGTACAGACTCGGCGCTTTATAGGCCCGGCCAATCCCCATCTTCAGCGTGAAGTCATCGCCCAGCCCCTGTGACAGGTTAAGCGACGGGCTCCAGTTGTTGCCAACGATGGAGTGATGATCGAAGCGCAGCGCCGGCGTCAGCATGGTGCTGTCGGTCAGCTCCATGTTGTCTTCGGCAAACAGGGAGAAAATCTCCGCCTGGGCATAAGGACTGCGGCCGGTGCTGGTGATGCCTGGCACAGCGCCGTTGCTGGCAGCCTGGGTGGTCGACGAAGGATCTTTCATGCGCTGCTGGTTCCACTCGGTGCCCAGCGTCGCGGTCTGATTGACGCCCAGCTCAAACGGCAGGCTGATTTCACTGTGCAGCAGCACATCGTCCAGCTGAATGGTATTGAACCCGCTGTTGGAGAAGATCCCTTCCGTGCCGCCCGCCAGACCTTCATTAATGCGCGTATTGCGGGTTTTCTCGTAGCGCGCCCAGCTGCTGGTGCTGATGCCGTTATCCCACGCGCCGGTCCATTTCAGTGAAATATTCTGGCGATACAGACGGTTGGTTTCATCGCCGTACAGGCTCTTCACCAGCGCGTTAGTGTTGGTGTTCTGCGTATCGCCCGCGTACAGGTTGCCCTGACGACTGTAACCGGCCTGCAGCTCCAGCGTCTGCATGGGGGCAAACGCCCAGCTCAGCAACGCATTGATGTCTTTGTTTACCGAGCCTTCGCGGCCTGCCGGGTAGCTGCCGGCATAGCTGCCGGTGCGCGCTGCCGCATGTCCTTCATTGATGTCGTATGCGTCGGCCTGGGTTTTGGCTAAACCGCCATACAGCCGGAAGTTGAAGTCGTCGCCCAGCGGCCCTTCAAGGCTGAAGTTGGTGCGTTTGGTCGCCCCTTCCGATTTGTGTTCCGGCGCGTTGAAGTAGGTATTCCACGAACCGTGCCACTGCTGATCGCTGTACTTTTTGGTGATGATGTTCACTACACCGCCCGCCGCGCCGTTACCGTAGCGCACCGCGGCCGGCCCGCGAATCACGTCGATGTGATCAATCATCTCCGGCGGCACCCAGTTAGTATCGCCGCGCGTATCACGCTCACCGCGCCAGCCGAGACGCACTGAGTTACGGCTGGTGATCGGCATGCCGTCCACCATGATCAGGGTATTTTCCGGTCCCATGCCGCGAATATCGATCTGACGGTTGTTGCCGCGCTGGCCGCTGGTCGAGTTACCGGTCAGGTTAACCCCCGGCATGGTACGGATAATTTCTGAGACATCGCGCGCCGGCGGATGCTTTTTGATCTCATCGGCGGTGATGGTGGAAACCCCCGGTGCCTGCAGCGTCTGCTGCTGGGCAGTCACCATTAAGGTGCCACCGTCCATTGCGCTGGCGTCGGGAGAAGAGGCGTTGCTGGAAATCGTCTTGCTGGAAGTCTCTGCTGCCCAGGCGCTGCCGGAAAGCAGTGAGGCGCTGAGCCCCAGTTCGATCAAAATAGCGAAGGTTAACCGCGAGTAATGCTTCATTTTTTTTCATTCCTGGAAGGCCAGTTCTGCGCCACAGCGGAGTGACTGGCGAGCCGGTGAGAAGATCCCTGTCTTTATCGCGCAGCCGTTCACACCTGGCAGGGCCATCCTTTGCTGAATCCCATGACTTACCGGGTGCCAGACGGAACGTGCGTGCTCATTTTGAGCGCAGTCACCCTATTGCAAATGCAAATAATTATCAATAGTATTATTTATCAATCCTATGTAAACCTCCCCGTACAGACGGCGACTGGCAGCCCCTATGACCTGGCGAAATGATGGAATTGGTAGCGAAGCCTGGTGGCAGGAGCAACAGACTCAGGGCATTCCGCGCATTGAGCCGCAGCAGGATGGCACCTGTCTGGTGACCTTCTTCTGGCGCGATCCGCAAGGCAGTGAAACCACCTCCCACACCCAGCGCGTGTGGATCAACATCACCGGCGTGACCGATCATCACCAGCAGCGCCCGCCGCAATCGCTGATGCGCGTCGCCAGTAGCGATGTCTGGTACTGGCAAACCGTGCTGCCGTCACACTGGCGCGGCAGCTACTGCCTGATGCCGGATCGGCAGGCCAGCGATTTCAGCGGCGAGCCTGACATGCATGCGCTGCGCCACTGGTGGCGCGAAAAATTCCCTGCCGCGCAGGCCGATGCGCTCAATCCGCTGCGCAGCTGGTCCGGCGGACGCGGCATGGGCGTGTCACCGCTGCACCTGCCTGACGCGCCCGACCAGCAGGTGTGGCGTGCGGTGGATGAGGGCCGCGCCCCGGCGCTGACGCTGCAGGAGCAGCAGTGGGACAGCGCGCTGCTCGGCAATCGTCGCCGGGTGTGGCTGTACGCCACAGGCGAGGCGCAGCACGGCCCGCGTCCGCTGGCGATACTGCTCGATGGTCAGTTCTGGGCGCAGCAGATGCCGATTGCCGGACCGCTGCAGCAGCTGACGGCCGCGGGCAAGCTGCCGCCGGCGGTCTACCTGTTTATCGACATCATCGATCGCGAACACCGCAGCCGCGAGCTGCCATGCAATCCGCAATTCTGGCAGGCGGTGCAGCAGGAGCTGTTGCCGCAGGTGGCACGCTGGATGCCGTACGATGCGCAGCCGGCGCGCACGCTGGTTGCCGGACAAAGCTTCGGCGGTCTGGCCGCGGTGTTTGCCGCGCTGCACTTTCCCCACACCTTTGGTAATGCGCTCAGCCTGTCCGGCTCCTTCTGGTGGCCGGAGCGTGGTAACCCGCATGGCTGGCTGCTGCAGGCGCTGGACCATGGCCTGGCACCTCGCCAGCCGCTGCGTTTCTGGCTGGAAGCAGGCCAGCGTGAAGGCCTGATTCTGCAAGCCAATCAACAATTACAACAACAACTTACCGCTGCCGGCTATCAGGTGCATTACCAGCCGGTAGAGGGCGGCCATGACGCGCTGTGCTGGCGCGGTGGCCTGCTCGACGGTCTGCAAGCTTTGTGGCGCAATCCAAATTCATTCATCACGCCAGACGTGAACCGGAGCGACAGTAAATTCTCTGATGAACGACACTATGATTGACCAACAAACTCTGCCGCTGGTGGCGGCGCAGCCTGGCATCTGGATCGCCGACCAGCTCAGCCGCCATCACAACGCCTACGCGGTCGCGCACTTTGTCGAACTGCGCGGCGACATCAACAGTGCGCTGCTGGCGCAGGCCATCGTCGACGGCATGCAGGAAGCCGATACCCTGAATATGGCGTTCGGCGAAATCGACGGCGAGCCGCTACAGTGGCCGCAGCCGCAGACCTTCAGCCTGCCAGACATCGTTGATCTGCGCGGCGAAGCGGATGCCGCTGCCGCCGCACGCGCCCTGATGCGTGCCGATATGCAGGGTGACCTGCGTGTGCTGAGTGGCGCACCGCTGTGGCACCATCGTCTGTTCCGCCTCGGCGAGCAGCACTGGTTCTGGTATCAGCGCTATCACCATCTGGTGGTGGATGGCTTCAGCTTTACCGCGCTGACGCGCCGCATCGCCAATCTGTACAGCGCCGCCGTACAGCAGCAGCCGCCTGAGCCGACACCGTTTATTCCTTTCAGCGCCGTGGTTGACGAGTATCAGCGCTATCAGCAATCGGCGTCTTACACCCGTGACGGCGAATTCTGGCGCGAAAAAGGCCGCGCCTTGCCCGCGCCCGCCTCGCTGTCGCCATTGCCGCTGGCCGGTCAGAGCGCCAGCACCGATCTGCTGCGCCACAGCGTCACGCTGGATCGTCACCGCTTCCAGACGCTGACCAGCCAGCATCCACAGCACAGCGCCGCCGATCTGGCCTTTGCGCTGGTGGCGCTGTGGCTGGCTCGTCTCAGCGGACAAAATGATTTTGCTGCCGGCTTCATCTTCATGCGCCGCATCGGCTCCGCCGCGCTGTGCGCCACCGGTCCGGTGATTAACGTGCTGCCGATGGCGGTGCACTATCAGCCGGAACAAACGCTCGGCGATCTCGCCGCTCAGCTGGCCGCGGAAGTGAAAAAAATGCGCCGCCATCAGCGTTACGATGCTGAACAGGTGCAGCGCGATCTCGGCCGCCTCGGCGATAGCGATCCGCTGTATGGCCCGGTGATCAACCTGAAGATGTTTGACTACCAGCTCGATTTCGCCGGCATTGAAGGCATCACGCATCAGCTGGCCTCCGGCCCGGTGCGCGATCTGGAAATCGCGATTTACCTCAGCGAGCACGGCGATCTGACGCTGGAGCTGCTGGCGAACGCGCAGCGCTATGCTGCGGAGACGCTGCAGCGCCATGCCAGCCGCTTTGCCCTGCTGCTCAGCCAGCTGGCCGCGCAGCCGCAGCGCGCGCTGGGCGAGCTCGATCTGCTGACGCCAGCGGAGCAGCAGCAGATTGCGGCCATCAATCAGACCGCCCATCCGCTGCCGGCGGAAACCCTGGCGTCGCTGCTGGCGCAGCAGGCGCAGCGCACGCCGGACGCACCGGCGCTGGCCGATGCGCAGCACCAGCTGAACTATCGCCAGATGCAGCAGCAGGTATTCGCGCTGGCGGCCGATCTCAGTGCGGCTGGCGTGCAGCGGGGTGATATCGTCGCCGTGGCGCTGCCGCGTTCGGTGCAGCTGTCGCTGGCGCTGCAGGCGATTGTGACGCTCGGGGCCGCTTATCTGCCGCTGGATACCGGCTATCCGGACGAGCGGCTCCAGCTGATGCTGGAAGATGCCGCGCCCAAAACGCTGATTACCGCTGCCGCGCTCAGTGCCCGCTTCCGCGCCATCGCGCCGGTCAGTCAGCTGCACTTTGACACCCTGTACAATGCCGAACATGCACCGGCACCGGCCAGCGCGCCGACGCCGCAGGATGGCGCGTACATCATCTATACCTCCGGCTCTACCGGCCGGCCGAAAGGCGTGCTGGTCGGCCATCAGGCGATCGTTAATCGCCTGCTGTGGATGCAGGATCGTTATCCGCTGCAGGCGGATGACGTGGTGCTGCAGAAAACGCCAAGCAGTTTTGATGTCTCGGTGTGGGAGTTCTTCTGGCCGCTGCTGGTCGGCGCGCAGCTGGTGATGGCGCCGCCGGATGCACACCGCGATCCAGAAGCCTTACAGCAACTGTTTGCCCGCTACAAAGTCACCACCACGCATTTCGTACCCTCAATGCTGGCGGCCTTTGTCGCGGCGCTCGACCACCCGGCCGCGATAGCGTGCTGCGCCAGCCTGCGCAACGTGTTCTGCAGCGGTGAAGCATTGCCCACCGATCTGTCGCGCAGCTGGGAAACATTGACCCGCGTGCCGCTGCACAATCTGTATGGGCCGACCGAAGCGGCCGTTGATGTCAGCTGGTATCCGGCGTATGGCGCGGCGCTCGCCGCCGTCGATGGCCCGAGCGTACCGATCGGCTTCCCGGTGTGGAACACCGGCCTGCGCATTCTTGATGCGCAAATGCAGCCGGTGCCGCCGGGCGTGGCCGGCGATCTCTATCTTACCGGCATTCAGCTGGCGCATGGCTATCTCAACCGACCGGAGCTGACCACCAGCCGCTTTATCGCCGACCCGTACGCCGCTGGCGAGCGCATGTACCTGACCGGCGACGTAGCGCGCTGGCTGGACAACGGTGCGGTGGAGTATCTCGGACGCAGCGATGACCAGCTGAAGATCCGCGGTCAGCGCATTGAGCTGAACGAAATCGATCATGCGCTGTGCGCCCAGCCCGGCATTGAGCAGGCGGTGACGCATGCGGTGGTGCTGGGTAGCGCGACGGCACAGGGCGATGCGCGTCAGCTGGTGGGCTACGTGGTGGCGCCTCAGCCGGTGGATGGCGACGCGCTGCGTCACGCGCTGGCACAGCAGCTACCGGCACACATGGTGCCGGTGGCCATCGTCCAGCTGGAGGCGCTGCCGCTCAGCAGCAACGGCAAACTGGATCGCAAAGCGCTGCCGCTGCCGCAGAGCACCGCGCAGCCCCAGGGGCGCGCGCCACTGCCCGGTTTAGAGAGCACGCTGGCCGCAGCGTTCTGCCGCCTGCTGGCCTGCGACACGATCGGTGCGCAGGATGATTTCTTTGCGCTCGGTGGCCATTCGCTGCTGGCGATGCGCCTGGCCGCGCAGCTGCGCCGCGAGCTCCAGCTGCCGGTCTCGGTTGGGCAGATCATGATCGCGCCGACGGTGGAAAAACTGGCGACGCTGCTGAGCGATGGACAATCCCATCAGCAGGCGGGCTTTGAAGCGGTGCTGCCGCTGCGTAAAGGCAGCGGACCGACGCTGTTCTGCTTCCACCCGGCGTCCGGCTTCGCCTGGCAGTTCAGCGTGCTGCAGCGTTATCTTGACCCACGCTGGTCACTGGTCGGCATTCAGTCGCCTGACACGCAGGGACCGCTGAATCAGAGCGCGCACCTCGATGAGGTCTGTGAGGCGCATTTGCGTACGCTGCGCGAGGTACAACCGCACGGGCCCTACTATTTCCTCGGCTACTCGCTGGGCGGTACGCTGGCGCAGGGCATTGCTGCCCGGCTGGAAGCGGCGGGTGAAGAGGTCGCCTTCCTTGGCCTGCTCGACACCTGGCCGCCGGAAACGCAGAACTGGGATGAGAAGCGCGGCGAGAATGTGCTGGATCCGGCGGTGCTGGAGGAGGTGAATCGCGAGCGCGAACAGTTTATCGCCGCGCAGCGCCATCAGGCCGGTGAAGAGATGCAGGCCATGTTCGATACCATCGAAGCCAACTACGCCAGCTCGGTGCGTCTGCTGGCCACGGCGCGCAGCGCACGCTTCGGCGGCCGCGCTACGCTGTTCCTCGCCGAACAGACGCAGCAGCCAGGCCAGGATGCGCGCCGCGCCTGGGCGCCCTATGTCGGTGAGCTGGCGGTGTGGCCGATGGATTGCGCCCACGTCGAGATTATCTCGCCTCGCATGTTTGAGCAGATCGGGCCGCTGTTGCAGCAGTTGCTGGCGTAGCGGTTTTGCCCTAACCCTCTCCCGGCGGGAGAGGGAACCGTATGGCAGAAAACGTTTACACCACAGCCCATTTCCCGCCTTAGCGCCCGCGCCCCAGCGGCACAATCATTGGCGTATGCGCCACCGGATCCTCAACAATCACACAGCGTAATCCGTACACCTGCTCAATTAGCGCCGGCGTCACAATCTCGCCAGGCTTGCCCTCGGCAATGATCTTCCCGTGACGCATGGCGATCAGATGGGTGGCGTAGCGGCAGGCGTGATTGAGGTCGTGCAGCACCACCACCAGCGTGCGGCCATGCTGCTGGTTGAGCGTCTGCATCAGCTCAAGCAGCTCAATCTGGTGGGTAATATCCAGCCAGGTGGTGGGCTCATCCAGCAGCAGCAGCGGCGTCTGCTGCGCCAGTACCATGGCAATCCACACGCGCTGACGCTGCCCGCCGGACAGGGTATCGACCGCCTGTTGCGCCAGATCCGCCACGCCGGTGGCCAGCATCGCCTGCTGCACCGCCGCTTCATCCTCCGCGCGCCAGCGGCCAAACAGTGACTGATGCGGATAACGTCCGCGCGCCACCAGCTCGCTCACGCTGATGCCCGCCGGTGCGTTCGAACTCTGCGGCAGCAGGCCAAGGCGGCGCGCCACCTCTTTGGTGGGATAACGTGCAATCGCCTCGCCGTCCAGCAGCACGTCACCTTTCAGCGGCGCCTGCAGGCGGCTGAGGGTGCGCAGCAGGGTGGATTTACCGCAGGCGTTAGGGCCGATAATCACGGTCAGCTCCCCTTGCGGAATCGCCACCGAGAGATTTTCCGCCACCACTTTTTTGTCATAACCCAGCGTCAGGCCTTCGCCATACAGCCGTGAAGGAATATCGATCATTGGCGTCGCGCCTCCCGCACCAGTAACGCAATCAGATAGAGTCCGCCCAGGCTGACGGTGATCACGCCAACCGGCAGTTGATAAGGCAGGAACAGATGCTGCGCGGCATAATCGGCGGCGCACAACAGCAGCGCGCCGCACAGCGCTGCCAGCCACAACGCGCCTTTTTCCCCGCCGCTCAGCCGGCGCGCAATCTGCGGGGCCAGCAGCGCCACGAACGAGATCGGCCCCGCCAGCGCGGTGGACGCTGCGGTCAGCAGCACGCCCAGCAGCATCAGCCACAGGCGGCTGCGCTCCACCGGCACGCCGAGCGCGCAGGCGGTGTCGTCGCCCATCTCCAGCAGACGCATGCGGCGCGTTAACAGCGCCACCAGCAGCAGTGACAGCAGCAGCACCGTCACCACCGGCGGCGTTTTCGCCCAGGTGATGCCGTTGAGCGAGCCGGCGCTCCACAGCCCGGCGCTGAGCGCCGACTCCAGCGAAGCGCTGATAATCAGCCAGGCATTGAGCGCCATCAGCAGCGCGCGCACGCTAATGCCCACGATGATTAACCGAAACGTTTCCACCCCGTTGCGCCAGGCAAACAGATACACCAGCGCAGCCGTCGCGATACCGCCGATCAGCGCGGCCCCGGTCATCGCGGTAATACTTTGATTGAACAGCACCAGCGCCACCAGCACACCGCTATAAGCGCCGGTATTGAAGCCGAGGATATCCGGGCTGCCGAGCGGGTTACGCAGCAGCGACTGAAAAATTGCCCCGCTGACACCCAGCGCCGCACCGATCAGCAGCGCCATCAGCACGCGCGGCAGCCGCCACTCCACCACAATCAGCTGCACGTTGGCCGCTCCCTGCCCGCGCAGCGCCTGCCACACCTGCTCCGCCGTAACCGGCAGCGCACCGCGCGTCAGCGCCAGCCACGTCAGCAGCGCACACGCTAATAGCAGCCAGCCGCCATGCAACCAGGCACGCCGCGTCATAGTCCACCTCGCCCGCGCTGGCGCCGTACCAGCAAAATCAGCATCGGCGCGCCAAGGATGGCGGTCACTATTGAGACACGCAGTTCGCCTGCCACCATCATCCGCCCCAGAATATCCGCCGCCAGCAGCAGCGCCGGGGTGATCAGCGCCGTCGCCGGCAGCAGCCAGCGGTGATCGTTGCCCACCAGCCAGCGGGCAAAATGCGGTGTCATCAGGCCGATAAAAGCGATCGGCCCGACGGCGGCGGTCGCCGCGCCGCTCAGTAAGGCAATCGCCAGCAGGCCCAGCAGTTGAGTGCGCACCACGTGCGTGCCCAGCGCCGCCGCCATATCGCCGCCCATGCTCAGGCTGTTCAGCGATTGCGCCAGCCCCAGCGCCAGCGCCGCACCGGCCAGCACCGCCGGGCTCAGGGTGCGCAACACGCTGAAATCGCGGATATCCAGCGAGCCGCTCTGCCAGAAGCGCAGGTGATCGTAAATGTCCGGATTGAGCAGCGACAGGCCGGAGGTTAAGCCCTCCAGCACCGCCGCCAGCGCCACGCCCGCCAGCGTCAGACGCACCGGATTGACGCGCCCGCCGCCCATCGCGCCAATCACCGTCATCAGCAATGCCGCCAGCAGTGCGCCGCTGAAGGCCAGCGTCAGCCACTGCAGCGGGGAGTCCGCCCCCAGCAGCGCGATGCCGAGCACGATGGCAAAACCGGCACCGGCGTTCACACCCAGAATGCCCGGCTCGGCCAGCGGATTACGCGTCAGGCTCTGCATCAGCGCGCCAGCCAGCCCCAGCGCCACACCCGCCAGCAGACCGGCCAGCGTGCGCGGCAGGCGCGCATCGCGCACGATGATGCACTCCGCGCTGGAGCAGGAGGCGGTGAGAGCGTGATACACATCGGAAAGCGGTATTGATTTGGCACCCAGCATCAGACTGAGCGCCATGAGGAGCAAAAGCAGAATCCCTGAGCCTGCTAATGCACGGATCTGGCGCATAGCGTTCTAAACCTTCACTGTTCGACGTCGTTGCGGTGCAACGTAATGTGATAATGATATTTGTTATCGTTATTACTCGCGTTTGCCTATGTTACCATGAGTCGCCTCGCGGATGATGAGGAAAATTGGTGCAAAAAGGCGAAACAATGAACAAACCCTCTCACTTTATCGATCTCTCACTGCTGAAAACCCACGCGGCGTTTCGCGCGGTATTTATTGCGCGTTTTATCTCGATTGTGGCGCTCGGCATGCTGGCCGTTGCCGTACCGGTGCAGATTCAGCAGATGACCCATTCACCGCTGCTGGTGGGCCTCGCCGTCACACTGTCCGCTGCCGGCATGTTTACTGGCCTGCTGACCGGCGGCGTGCTCGCCGATCGCTATGAGCGTAAGAAGTTGATCCTGTTTGCCCGCACCACCTGCGGGCTGGGCTTTGTCGCGCTGGCGATAAATGCCGCGCTGCCCGCGCCTTCGCTGCTGGCGGTCTATCTGCTGGGCTTGTGGGACGGCTTTTTCGGTGCGATTGGCGTCACGGCGCTGCTGGCCGCTACGCCAGCGCTGGTGGGGCGCGAAAACATCATGCAGGCCGGTGCCATTACCATGCTGACGGTGCGCTTCGGCTCGATTTTATCGCCGGCAATTGCTGGTGTGGTAATCGCGCACGGCGGCGTGCTGTGGAATTACGGACTGACCGCCTTCGGCACGCTGCTGACGGTGCTGACGCTGCTGCAGCTGCCTGCGCTGCCCCCGCCTCCGCAGCCGCGCGAGCATCCGCTGCGGGCGCTGGCAACCGGCGTGCAGTTCCTGTTTGCCAGCCCGCTGGTCGGCATGGTGGCGCTGACCGGTGCGCTGGTGACGCTGGCCAGCGCCATCCGCGTGCTGTACCCGGCGCTGGCACCGCACTGGTCAGTCAGCGCCGACCAGCTCGGTATGCTGTACGCCGCCGTGCCGCTCGGTGCCGCCGTGGGCGCATTTACCAGCGGCAGGCTGAAACAGGCGGCGCGCCCGGGGCGGCTGGTGCTGGGCAGTGCCGTGGCCGGTTTCGTCGCCCTGGGCCTGTTCAGCCTGATGCCGACGCTGTGGCTGGCGCTGCTGTGTCTGGCGGGCTTCGGCTATTTCAGCGCCATCAACAGCCTGGTGCAGTACGCGATGATTCAGTTGCTGACGCCAGATCATCTGCTGGGCCGCATCAACAGCCTGTGGACGGCGCAGAACGTGTGCGGCGATGCCCTCGGTGCCGCGCTGATTGGTGCCCTCGGTTCGTGGCTGTTACCGGCGCAGGCTGCCGCGGCGTTTGGCTGTGCCGCGACACTGCTTGGCGTCATGATGTGGCTGATGATGAAAGGATTACGGCGCTATCAGGCGCCCGCGCCCGTGCTGGCGCAGCAAACATCATGATTTGACGAACAGCTGATGCAGACGCGTCAGCAGATTGCTGGCGCTGTAGTAATCCAGGCGGAAGGTGTCGATACCCAGCGCATAGACCTGCTTATCGCGCACCGCCGCGTTTTGTGCCAGGAACGGGTTGCTCAGCACTGACTGCGCGGTTTTGTCATCGCCGGCAAACAGCAGGAAGCTGTGACCGGTCAGGCTGGCGGCGAGATTCTCGCCCGAGAGCTGAATAATGTCTTTGCGCTGGCCCATGCTGTGCCCCTGTTGCGTGCCGGCCGGCGGCTGCGCCAGGGTAAAACCGAGCTGCTGCAGCAGTTTGCCCTGCGCCGATGCGGCGGTCCACAGATTTACCGCCCGGCCATCACCGTTCCATACCATCGCGGAGACCGGCTGCGGTGGCAGCGTAATGGCCTGCTTCAGCGCCGCTTCGCGATCGTCGAACTCTTTTACGCGCTGCGCTGCCTGTGCTTCATGGCCGGTGGCCTGCCCCAGCAGCGTAACCACATCCTGCCAGCTCTTATTGTCGTAGTTGACCACCAGCGTGGGGGCAATGGCGGACAGCTGACTGACCAGCTTCAGGGCGGAGTCATTACCGGTGGCGCTGACGATGATCAGATCCGGGGATTGCGCCGCAATCGCCTCGGCGCTCGGCTCACCAATGTATAGCCGCTTAACGTGGCGCTGCTTTGCCACCTCGCCCCACTGACGGAAGAAGCCCTGATCGTCGGCCAGGCGGCTTTTCGGCGCGGTCGCGCCTGAGGCGATGACCGGCGCGTCAATCGCCAGCAGCGAGCCGGTCAGCGTGACGCTGGTGGAGACAATGCGCTGTGGTGCCTGGTTAAGCGTTACCGTTCCGGTCGCGCCCTGTACGCTGCGCGGCCAGCCCTGGTCGGCCCGCGCTGTCCCTGACAGCGACTGGAAAATGAACAACAGGACAGCCATGCCCCATAAACCGCATTTATTCATAAGTTTTGATCCACCTTTTAGCTTAATGCCTGGCCCGGCGTCAGCCGCCGCTTACGTCTGACAGCACGGTAAATCCCGCGAATGGATTGACTCTTTGCCCCTTTCGACGTAGGTTACAGAGCCATAATAAAAATGATAATCATTCTTAATATTCTTATCATTTATAGGTGAAAATTATGGTGGAAAGCTCCACGTTTGAAAATGCCTGGCTGAAGGATTTTTCCGCGCTGTGCCGCGGTTTCCTTTTCACCTCGCCATGGCGCAGCCTGGCCACCCAGGGCTGCTATACCACGATCAACACGCCGGTGGGCGATGCCGCGCTGCTGCAGGGCGACTTTCAACAGCAGCTGCGCCAGCACTTTGCCGCGGCGAAAAAGCAGGGGATCGTCAATCCGCTGCTGGTGGGCGCGATTCCGTTTGACGTTAGCCAGCCAGCGTCGCTGTTCATACCCGAATCCTGGCAGAGCTTTAATCGCGCCGACCTGCAACAGGCGTTACCGGCGCAGCAGAGCGAACTGCCGGCAGTGCGGCGGCGGACGGCAGTACCGGATCACGCAGTGTTTACCCGCATGGTGGCCGACGCCGTTGCCACCATCCAGCGCGGCGATCCGGACAAAGTGGTGCTGTCGCGCCTGATGGATATCGTCACGGAGCAGCCGGTCGATACCGCCGCGCTGATGCAGCGCGTGATCGCGCAAAATCCCAATAGCTACCATTTCCATCTGCCGCTGGCGGAAGGCGGCGCGCTGGTAGGCGCCAGCCCGGAACTGATGCTGCGCAAACAGGGGCGCGATTTCTCCTCCTGCCCGCTGGCCGGCTCGGCGCGGCGCCATCATGACGACGTCAGCGCCGATCGCGCGGCAGGTAACACCCTGATGGCGTCAGCCAAAGATCGCCACGAACATCAGCTGGTGACCGACGCGATGCGCAGCACGCTGCAGCCGCGTAGCCGACTACTGTCAGTGCCTACCGTGCCGTCGCTGATCACCACCGCCACGCTGTGGCATCTGGCGACGCAAATCGATGGCGAAGTGCAGGATGAGCGCGAAAACGCGCTGTCGCTGGCGGCGCTGCTGCACCCAACCCCTGCGCTGAGCGGCTTCCCGCACGCCCGCGCACAGCAGCTGATTCAGCAGCTCGAACCCTTTGATCGCCAGCTGTTTGGCGGCATCGTCGGCTGGTGCGACAGCGAAGGCAACGGCGAATGGGTGGTGACCATTCGCTGCGGAACGGTAAACGGCACGCGCGTGCGGCTGTTTGCCGGCGCTGGCATCGTCGCCGACTCACAACCGGAATCAGAATGGCGTGAAACGGGTGTGAAGCTGGACACCATGTTGCGCGCTTTTGGACTGCAATAAAGGAACAAGCATGAGCATTCCCTTCAGCCGCTGGCCGGCACATCTGGCCGCGCGCTACCGCGAAAAAGGCTACTGGATCGACGTGCCGCTGACCGACATCATCGACCGCCATCGCGAAAACGACGCTATCGCCGTGATCGACGGCCCTTTGCAGCTCAGCTACCGCCAGCTGGCGCAACGCAGTGATAATCTGGCGGCGGCGCTGCAGCGGCGCGGTTTACAGCGCGGTGACACGGCGCTGGTGCAGCTCGGCAACGTAGCGGACTTTTACGTTACGCTGTTTGCCCTGTTTAAGCTGGGCGTGGTCCCGGTGTACGCGCTGTTCAGCCATCAGCGCACTGAACTGCTGGCCTATGCGCAGCAGATTGCACCGAAACTGCTGATCGCCGATCGCCAGCACGCGCTGTTTGCCAGCGACGACTTCATCGCCACGCTGTGCGAGGCGCAGCCCACGCTGCAGCAGGTGATCCTGCGTAACGACGCGCAGGCGGAAAATACGCTGGCGTCGCTGCAGGATGAAGCGGCTGGCGATTTTGTCGCGACACCGACGGCCGCCGATGAAGTGGCGTTTTTCCAGCTCTCCGGCGGCAGCACCGGCACGCCGAAGCTGATTCCGCGCACCCACAACGACTATTACTACAGCATCCGCGCCAGCGACGAGATTTGCCACATCAACGCCGACACGCGCTATCTGATCGCCCTGCCCGCGCCGCATAACTTTGCCATGAGTTCCCCCGGTTCGCTCGGGGTGTTCTATGCCGGCGGCCAGGTGATTCTCGCCGCGGATCCCAGCGCCACGCTCTGCTTCCCGCTGATTGAGCAGCACCAGGTGACCGATACCGGACTGGTGCCGCCGGCGGTCAGCCTGTGGTTGCAGGCGATTCAGGAGTGGGGCAGCAATACAGCGCTGGCCTCGCTGCAGCGCATTCAGGTGGGCGGAGCCAAACTGGGCGAAACGCTGGCCGCACGCATTCAGCGTGAAATCGGCTGCCAGCTGCAGCAGGTGTTTGGCATGGCGGAAGGGCTGGTTAACTACACGCGCTTCGGCGATGACGAGCAAACCATTCTGACTACCCAGGGGCGTCCGATTTCGGAAGATGACGAAGTGTGGGTGGCCGACGAGAACGGCAATCCGCTGCCGCCGGGCCAGGTGGGTCGCCTGATGACGCGCGGCCCTTACACCTTCCGGGGCTACTACAACAGCCCGGAGCACAATGCCGCCAGCTTCGATGCCAACGGTTTTTACTGCTCAGGCGATCTGATTGAGATCAACGCTCAGGGTTACATCACCGTACAGGGACGCGAAAAGGATCAGATCAACCGCGGTGGCGAGAAGATCGCCGCAGAAGAGATCGAAAACCTGCTGCTGCGCCATCCGGATGTGATCCACGCCGCGCTGGTGTCCATGCATGACGAGCTGATGGGTGAAAAGAGCTGTGCCTTCATTGTGGCGCGCCAGCCGGTGAAACCGGTCGCGCTGCGCCGCCATCTGCGCGAGCTGGGCATTGCCGAATTCAAACTTCCCGACCGCATTACCTGCGTCGACGCCCTGCCGCTGACTCCGGTGGGCAAAGTGGATAAAAAACGTTTACGCCAACAGCTTGCTGAGCAGACGCAAGCCTGATTTTTTCCGGAGATTGTAATGGCTATTCCAAAACTGACGTCTTATGCGCTGCCCGCCGCCACTGAGCTGCCGGCTAACAAAGTACAATGGGCGCTGGAGCCGCAGCGCGCGGCGCTGCTGATTCACGATATGCAGGCCTATTTCCTCAACTTCTGGGGCGAAGACAGCCCGCTGGTGAATCAGGTGGTGGAGAACATTGCCCGCCTGCGCGCTTACTGCAAAGCGCAGGGCATTCCGGTGTTCTATACCGCCCAGCCCAACCAGCAAAGCGATGAGGATCGCGCGCTGCTGAATGATATGTGGGGACCGGGGCTGAACAAACATCCGGATCAGCAGAAGATCGTCGACGCGCTGGCGCCGGATCAGGATGATCAGGTGCTGACTAAATGGCGCTACAGCGCGTTCGTGCGCTCGCCGCTGGAATCTATCCTGCAGGAGATGGGCCGCGATCAGCTGATCATTACTGGCGTGTATGCCCACATCGGCTGCCTGACCACCGCTACCGACGCCTTCATGCGTAACATCCAGCCGTTTATGGTGGCCGATGCGCTGGCCGACTTCTCGCGCGACGAGCATATGATGGCGCTGACCTACACCGCAGGCCGCAGTGGCAAAGTGGTGATGACCGCCGACCTGATGCCGCTGCCACAGAGCAAGGACGCGCTGCGCGCGCTGATTCTGCCGCTGCTGGAAGATGATGACGTGCCGGAAGATGATGAAAACCTGATCGATTATGGGCTGGATTCGGTGCGCGTGATGGCGCTGGCGGCGCGCTGGCGTCAGGTGCACAGCGATATCGACTTCATCAACCTGGCGAAAAACCCCAGCATTGATGGCTGGTGGGCGCTGCTGTCACGGGTACCAGCATAATGAGCGCCTGTTTTGATTTCAGCGGAAAAATTGTCTGGGTGACCGGTGCCGGTAAAGGCATCGGCTATCACACCGCGCTGGCGTTCCATCAGGCCGGTGCGCAGGTGACCGGTTTTGATTTGCACTTTGGCCAGGATGACTATCCGTTTGCCACCTGCCAGCTGGACGTCGCCGACAGCGCTGCGGTGCGCGATTGCTGTCAGTCACTGCTGGCCAGCCAGCCGCGGCTGGATATCCTGGTGAACGGCGCGGGTATTCTGCGCATCGGCAGCACCGATGCGCTGTCGTTTGCTGACTGGCAGGCGTGCCTCGCCGTGAACGCCGGCGGCGCGTTTAACCTGTTCCAGCAGACGCTGCCGGTCTTCCGCCAGCAGCGCGCTGGCGCGATTGTCACCATCGCCTCTAACGCCGCGCACGCCCCGCGCCTTGGCATGTCAGCCTATGGCGCGTCCAAAGCAGCACTGCGCAGCCTGTGCCAGACGGTTGGCCTTGAGATGGCACCGTATGGCGTGCGCTGCAATATTGTCTCACCGGGATCAACCGATACCGATATGCAGCGCAGCCTGTGGCATACGCCGGAAGCCGAGCAGGAGATGATCAACGGTTTCCCGGATCAGTACAAACTGGGGATCCCGCTGCGTAAGATCGCCCAGCCGCAGGAGATCGTGAACAACATCCTGTTTTTGGCCTCGGATCTTGCCAGCCACGTGGTGCTGCAGGATATTGTGGTGGACGGTGGCGCAACGCTGGGAGCCTGAGGCATGGCAATCTGGAAACGTACGGTGGATCTCGCCACGCTGAATCAGCTGGGCGATAACTCGCTGGTGGCGCATCTGGGCATCGTGTTTACCGCGATCGGTGACGATTATCTGGAGGCCACCATGCCGGTAGACAACCGCACGCAGCAGCCGTTTGGCCTGCTGCACGGCGGCGCGTCGGTGGTGCTGGCGGAGTCGATGGGCTCCATTGCCGGTTACCTGAGCGTGGAAGAAGGTAAAAGCGTGGTGGGCATTGAGGTGAGCGCCAGCCATCATCGGGCGGTGAGCAGCGGCGAGGTGCGCGGTGTTTGTCGTCCGCTGCATCTGGGGGCGCGCAATCAGAGCTGGCAGATTGAGATACGCAATAGTCGCGATCAGCTGTGTTGCAGTTCGCGGCTGACGGTGGCGGTGCTGGGGTAGGTTTGGCTCCGCTGCGGCCTGATGCCCTCACCCTGCCCTCTCCCACGGGGAGAGGGAATGATGGTGCGGCCTGGTGCTTTCTCCTGCGGGGAGAGGGAATGTTTGTGCGGGCTGGTGCTCTCTCCCACAGGGAGAGGGATGATGGTGCGGGCTGGTGCTCTCTCCCACGGGGAGAGAGAATGTTTGTGCGGGCTGGTGCTCTCTCCCACAGGGAGAGGGATGATGGTGCGGGCTGGTGCTCTGCGCTAAGCAGCAATAAAAAAAGCGGCCATCTGGCCGCTTTTTTTGCTGACATCAACGCTGATAAATGATCTCGACGCCTTCGTCGTCGTCTTCATCCCAGTCGTCATCCCAGTCTTCGTCTTCTTCCACTTCCTGAGCATTTTCCAGCGCTTCACGGTGGTAATCATCCCACATAAAGGCCACTTTCTCTGGCTGCTTCGCTTCTTCTTCCGCTTCTTTTGGATTCGCGATGATAAAGCTCATCACATCCCAGCACAGCTCATTGACACCATCACGGCTGGCAGCGGAGATCAGATAGTATTTCTCATCCCAGCCCAGCGCTTCGGCAATCGCTTTAGCGCGGCTTTCCGCCTCTTCACGGCTCAGCAGGTCGGTTTTATTGAATACCAGCCAGCGCGGTTTCTGGTACAGCTTGTCGCTGTATTTCTCCAGCTCGCCGAGAATGATGCGGGCGTTCTCTACCGGATCGGATTCGTCGATTGGCGCGATGTCGATGAGGTGCAGCAGCACACGGCAGCGCTCCAGATGCTTGAGGAAGCGAATTCCGAGACCCGCGCCTTCCGCTGCGCCTTCAATCAGGCCGGGAATGTCGGCGACCACGAAGCTCTTTTCGCTGTCCATACGTACCACGCCGAGGCTTGGCACTAAGGTAGTGAACGGATAATCCGCCACTTTTGGCTTCGCCGCTGATACCGCGCGGATAAAGGTCGATTTACCAGCGTTAGGCAGACCCAGCATACCCACGTCTGCCAGCAACATCAGTTCCAGCTGCAGGTCGCGCTTCTCGCCCGGCGTGCCCATGGTTTTCTGACGCGGCGTACGGTTCACGGACGATTTGAAGCGGGTGTTGCCCAGACCGTGCCAGCCACCCTTCGCCACCATCAGCTTCTGCTCATGGCGCGTCATGTCGCCCAGCGTTTCGCCCGTGCCCTGATCGATCACGCGCGTACCCACCGGCACTTTAACAATGATGTCTTTACCGCGTTTACCGGTACAGTCACGGCTCTGGCCATTCTGGCCGCGTTCGGCGCGGAAAGATTTTTCGAAACGATAATCGATCAGGGTGTTGAGGTTTTCATCCGCCAGCAGGTAAACATCACCGCCGTCACCGCCGTCACCGCCGTCCGGTCCCCCTTTGGGAATGTACTTCTCGCGGCGGAAGCTGACGCAACCGTTGCCACCATCACCCGCGACCACCAGGATCGTCGCTTCATCAACAAACTTCATTTTTTATCTCCGTCACACTGTCGTTTGCGCCACGCTGCGGGCGACAAACGGGTCCGCCAGGGTCTTCTGCGCTGACCGGCGGCGGATAATACAGGATTGGCAAAGCTATGTGTACATAAAGTGTACAGCAAACTGAGGCGCAAGGTCAGCGTGATTGCCGTAACCTGCGGCAGAATGTAAAAAGCCCCGCAAAGCTGCGGGGCCTTTCATTCGTGTGTTCAGACGTTAATCGTCTGCGGCACAACAACCTTACTCAGCAACGATGCTGATGTATTTACGGTTGTTAGGACCTTTAACTTCGAATTTAACTTTGCCGTCTGCGGTAGCAAACAGAGTGTGGTCACGACCACAACCTACGTTGTTACCGGCGTGGAATTTGGTACCACGCTGACGAACGATGATGCTACCTGCCAGAACAGATTCACCACCGAAACGCTTAACACCCAGACGTTTTGCATTGGAGTCGCGACCGTTACGAGTCGAGCCACCAGCCTTTTTATGTGCCATTTGTCAGATCTCCTCTTACGCGCTGATCACAGTGATTTTCACATCAGTGAACCACTGACGGTGACCAGCTTGCTTACGGTAGTGTTTACGACGACGAAACTTAACGATTTTAATTTTCTCGCCACGACCGTGAGCAACAACTTCTGCCTTGATCACACCGCCTGAAACCAGTGGCGCGCCGATTTTCACGTCTTCGCCATTTGCAATCATCAGAACCTGGTCGAACTCGATGGTTTCACCGGTTGCGATGTCCAGCTTTTCCAGGCGAACGGTCTGACCTTCGCTTACTCGGTGTTGTTTACCACCACTTTGGAAAACCGCGTACATATAAAACTCCGCTTCTGCGCATGCCTTTCTGTTCATCAGGCGGCGCGATAAATATTCACAATAGGGCGCGAATTCTACGCAAAACTCCAGCAGAAGACAAGTGCACTTTGCACTCTCTTGCAGAAAAAAAGCGCAGGACGAATGCAAACGTTTCTCAACCCGATTTTTCAAGTACAATCAGTAACAGATTACCTGAACTCACGCTGGGTAAAAGCGCTTACCATGCAGAAAACGAGTCAAAGCTGAACAGACGAATGAACTTAGAACAGATTAACGAATTAACCGCGCAGGACATGGCGGCCGTCAACCAGACCATCCTCGACCAGCTGAATTCAGATGTCTCACTGATTAACCAGTTGGGCTATTACATCATCAGCGGGGGAGGCAAACGCATCCGTCCGATGATCGCGGTGCTGTCAGCACGCGCGCTGAATTATCAGGGATCGCTGCATGTGACCAATGCGGCGCTGATCGAATTTATCCACACGGCGACGTTGCTGCACGATGATGTGGTGGATGAATCCGATATGCGCCGTGGCAAAGCCACCGCTAATGCCGCGTTCGGCAATGCGGCGAGCGTGCTGGTCGGGGATTTTATCTATACCCGCGCCTTCCAGATGATGACCAGCATGGGATCGCTGAAGATCCTGGCGCTGATGTCCGAAGCGGTGAACGTGATCGCCGAAGGGGAAGTGCTGCAGCTGATGAACTGCAACGATCCGGATATCACCGAAGAGAGCTACATGCGGGTGATCTACAGCAAAACCGCCCGCCTGTTTGAAGCCGCTTCGCAGGCTTCGGCTATCCTCGCGGAGGCCACGCCGGCGCAGGAGAAAGCGCTGCAGGATTATGGCCGCTATCTCGGTACGGCGTTTCAGCTGATCGACGATCTGCTGGATTACAGCGCCGACGGCGAGACGCTGGGCAAAAATACCGGTGACGATCTGAGCGAAGGTAAGCCGACGCTGCCGCTGCTGCACGCCATGCACAACGGCACGCCCGAGCAGGCGCAGATGATCCGCAAGGCGATCGAAGAGGGTAATGGCCGTCATCTGCTGGAGCCGGTGCTGGCGGCAATGCAGCAAACCGGTTCGCTGGAATGGACGCGCAAACGCGCCGAAGAAGAGGCGGATAAAGCCATCGCCGCGCTACAGGCACTGCCAGAAACGCCGTGGCGCAGCGCGCTGGAAGCGCTGGCACACATGTCGGTGCAGCGCGATTTCTGACCTGCTACGGGGCCGTCCGGCCCCGTTTTTATTTCTCCCCCCTGCTCTGCCGGTCTGATTACATTCCCTTGCAGCATTTTTGCGAAAAACTGCGCAGTTTCGTGCACAGGCAAAACAATTACTGGAAACATATGGAAATTATTTGCTATAAAAATCCGGATTTTTCCAGTTATCTCTGCGCAGGAGAGCCACAGCGCTGCAGAGATGGAGCACTAACACGGACACGGAGAAGAGAGTTATGCATGCAAGGAGAGAAGACTGGCATCCGGCAGATATCATTGCGGCCCTGCGCAAGCGCGGTACGTCACTGGCCGCCCTGTCACGTCAATCTGGCCTCAGTTCATCGACGCTGGCCAACGCGCTGTCACGCCCCTGGCCTAAAGGTGAATGGCTGATCGCCACGGCGCTGAAGGTCCATCCTTCCGAGATCTGGCCCAGCCGCTATTTTGATCCGGTCACACAGCGTCTGCTGGATCGTAAAAAGCGCATTCGATCGCCCCAGGATCTGAAAAAGATCGTCTCACGCGGGTAAAGCAAAAAAAAACCAGCCACGCTGTCGTGACTGGTTTTCATGCCTGGCAATCAGGACAAAGGATTACTCGCCGCTGACGCGCTCGATGTTGGCGCCTAACGCTTTCAGCTTGTCTTCAATGTGCTCGTAGCCACGATCGATGTGGTAGATACGATCCACCAGCGTCGCACCTTCAGCAATGCAGCCTGCCAGTACCAGACTGGCTGACGCACGCAGATCGGTCGCCATCACCTGCGCGCCGGACAAAGTTTCAACACCGTGACAGATAGCGGTGTTACTTTCGATTTCGGCGTGCGCACCCATACGAATCAGCTCAGGGATGTGCATGAAGCGGTTTTCGAAGATGGTCTCGGTAATCACGCCGGTGCCTTCAGCCACCAGGTTGAGCAGCGTGAACTGCGCCTGCATGTCGGTCGGGAAACCCGGGTGCGGTGCGGTACGGATGTTAACCGCTTTCGGACGCTTGCCGTGCATATCCAGGCTCACCCAGTCTTCGCCGACTTCAATCTCCGCACCCGCGTCACGCAGTTTCGCCAGCACGGCGTCCAGCGTGTCTGGCTGCGCATTGCGGCACACCACTTTGCCGCGCGAGATAGCGCCGGCCACGAGGAAGGTGCCGGTTTCGATTCGGTCCGGCAGCACGCGATAGACGCCGCCGCCGAGGCGCTCAACGCCCTCGATGGTGATCTTGTCGGTGCCGGCGCCGCTGATTTTCGCGCCCAGCGTGTTAAGGAAGTTTGCCGTGTCGACAATCTCCGGTTCACGCGCCGCGTTTTCAATGATAGTGGTGCCCGTCGCCAGCGTTGCGGCGCTCATGATGGTCACGGTCGCGCCCACGCTGACCTTATCCATCACAATGTGCGCGCCCTTCAGGCGGCCATCCACAGAGGCTTTAACATAGCCCTCTTCCAGTTTGATCTCGGCACCCAGCTGCTCCAGGCCGGTAATGTGCAGATCGACCGGACGCGCACCAATCGCACAGCCGCCCGGCAGAGAAACCTGGCCCTGGCCAAAACGCGCCACCAGCGGCCCCAGCGCCCAGATGGAGGCACGCATGGTTTTCACCAGATCGTACGGCGCACTGAAGACATTAACTTCGCGCGCATCAACGTGGACCGAACCATTGCGTTCCACGCGCGCACCGAGCAGGCTCAGCAGCTTCATGGTGGTATCGATGTCACGCAGCTTCGGCACGTTCTGAATCTCTACCGGCTCTTCAGCCAGCAGCGCAGCAAACAGAATCGGCAGCGCAGCATTCTTCGCCCCGGAAATGGTCACTTCACCGCTTAAACGGGTGGGGCCTTGCACACGAAATTTGTCCATTAACACGGCTCTCAATTATCTATCAACAAAACAGCCAGAGTGGCGCTTAGAAACCGTTGAGTTTACGGTCGCGCGCCCACTCGGCTGGGGTATAAGTCTTGATGGACACCGCATGAATACGGTTATCCGCAATGTATTCCATCAGCGGCGCGTACACAGCCTGCTGTTTCTTTACGCGGCTCAGCTCGCCAAACATTTCGCCCACGGCAATGACCTGGAAATGGCTGCCATCGTTGCTGAGGACATGTACTTCTTCTAACGGCAGCGCCTGCATTAGCACGGCCTGAACTTCACTATTTTCCATCGCTCATTGCTTCACTTGATAATAATAAGGCGGATATCTTAGAGGAAAGCGCCTGACTCTTAAATACGCAAAAGCCCCTGAAAAAATCAGGGGCTTTGTCAGCAGCGCCGTTAATCAGGCGATTTGTTCCGCAGAAACAATAATCTGCTGCAGGTTGTACAGCTTGATTAACGAGTCGAGCTTATCGGTGATACCACTGAAAAGCGGCGTTGTGCCCTGCGCCCGCGCGATTTCGCGCAGATGCACCAGCAGCGCCAGCCCGGCAGAATCAACCCGGTCCAGCGCCGCCACGTCAATCGTGGTGATACCGGCCATGGCGCTGTCACGCGCCTGCCACAGCGCCAGCAGCGTATCGCGGTCCAGTTTGCCGCTCAGGGCCAGCGTGCTGGCAGTGCGCTGCCAGCGTAACGGTTCGCTCATTATTGCTGCTTGTCCAGGGTGATAGGCTGCGCGGCATAGGTTTTCAGCTGCGCAGTCAGGCCGTCGATGCCTTTGGTGCGCAGCAGATCGCTCCACTCATTCTGTTTGGTGGTGATCATGCTGATGCCTTCGGCAATCATGTCATAAGCCTGCCAGTTGCCGGTCTGGCTGTTCTTGCGCCACTGGAAATCAAGGCGCACCGGCGGACGACCGTTGGGATCGATGATGGTGACGCGAATCGCCACGATATTGGCATCGCCAATCGGCTGCTCAGGCTGAATCTGGTAAGTCTGGCCGTGGTACAACGCCAGCGCCTGACCATAAGCCTGCGCCAGGTAATCCCCGAACGCGGCAAAGTAGGCGTCGCGCTGCGCCGGCGTGGCTTCGCGGTAGTAACGGCCCAGTACCAGCGCCCCCGCGTATTTAATCTGCACGTACGGCAGCAGCTCCTGGCGCACGATTTCGCGCAGGTAATTCGGATCCTGCTTAATCTTCGGCTGTTCGTTCTTCAGGCGGGTAAAGGTCTTCTCCGCCGCTTCGTTCATCATCTTGTACGGATTGCTCTGGTTGGCGTCCGCTGCGTTTGCCGCCAGCGGCGCGATGGCCAGCAGGGCCACCATCAGGAAACGTTTTAACATCGTGTTGTACCTCTCTGGGTTATTCCGTTGTAGCAGGTGCTGCCGGGGCGCTCGCGCTGGCGGCGCCCGACGATTTCTCATTGTCCTTGTTGTCGCCGCTCTTGTAGAGGAACTGGCCGATCAGGTCTTCCAGCACCAGCGCCGATTTGGTATCCCGCAGCGTGCCGCCATCTTTCAGCATCGCCGAGCCAAGCTCCGGATCGTCAAAACCTAAGTTGAGCGCGAGGAACTGCTCACCCAGCAGACCCTGGGTGCGAATCGCCAGCGAGCTGGTGTCAGGAATTTTATTGGCATACTGTTCGCTGATGTCCATGGTGACGCGCGGCGACAGCGTTTTGTCATCCAGTGAAATGTCGGTGACGCGGCCAATCACCACGCCGCCAATTTTCACCGGCGAGCTGACTTTCAGGCCGCCGATATTATCGAAGGTGGCGTACAGCTTCCACGTTGGCTCGGTACCCAGCGATTTAAGATCGGCGACGCGCAGGCTGAGGAACAGTAGCGCCAGCAGCGCAGCCAGCATAAACACGCCAACCCAGATTTCGTTTTTTTTGCTTTGCATTGCATTAATTCCCAAACATCAGTGCCGTCAGCACAAAATCCAGTCCAAGCACCGCCAGCGAAGCATGGACTACGGTACGCGTCGTCGCGCGACTGATCCCTTCCGAAGTCGGGATGGCGTCATACCCATTGAACAGCGCGATCCAGGTCACCGTGATGGCAAACACCGCGCTCTTGATCAGGCAGTTGATCACATCGGTACGAAAATCCACCGCGTTCTGCATCGCCGACCAGAAAAAGCCCGGGTCGATGCCTTTCCAGGCCACCCCGACCAGCGCGCCACCGGCAATGCCCACCGCGGTAAAGATCAGCGCCAGCAGCGGCATACTGATAAAGCCGGCCCAGAAGCGCGGCGACACTACGCGGCGCAGCGGATCGACCGCCATCATCTCCATGCTGGAGAGCTGCTCAGTGGCTTTCATCAGGCCAATTTCCGCAGTGAGCGCCGAACCGGCGCGCCCGGCAAACAGCAGCGCGGTGACTACCGGCCCCAGTTCGCGCAGCAGCGACAGCGCCACCAGCATACCCAGGCTGGTTTCCGCGCTGTAAGTGGTGAGTACCAGATAGCCCTGCAGCCCCAGCACCATGCCAATGAACAGGCCGGAGACCACAATGATCAGCAATGACAGCACGCCCACGCTATACAGCTGCTTCACCAGCAGCGGCGCATGCTTACGAAACGCCGGTTTACCCACCAGCGCATGGAAGAGCATTAAGCCCGCCCGGCCAAAGGCCGCACAGGTGTTAATTCCCTGACGCCCAAATGACGCCAGTGCCTGTAACCACATCAGTTTAGCTTCTCCCTGTGCGGGTCAGATCGCTGAGGTAATCTCCGGCAGCGAAGCGGAACGGCACCGGACCATCCGCATGACCCTCAATAAACTGGCGCACGCGCGGATCGGGATTCTCCCTCAGCTGCGGCGCACTACCCTGAGCAATAATCTTTTGCCCGGCAACAATATAGGCATGGTCGGCAATGCTCAAGACCTCCGGCACATCGTGTGAAACCACAATGCAGGTGACGCCCAGCGAATGGTTGAGCTCATCGATCAGCTTGACCAGCACGCCCATGGTAATGGGATCCTGGCCGACAAAGGGTTCGTCGAACATGATCAGCTCCGGCTCCAGCGCAATTGCACGCGCCAGCGCCGCCCGGCGCGCCATGCCGCCGGAGAGTTCGGCCGGCATCAGCTGGGCTGCGCCGCGCAGTCCGACGGCTTCCAGCTTCATCATCACCGTACTGTGCAGCAATTCCGCTGGCAGCCGGGTGTGTTCGCGCAGCGGCCAGGCAACGTTTTCATAGACGTTAAGGTCGGTGAACAGCGCACCGGACTGGAACAGCATGCTCATTTTTTTACGCACGTCATACAGCTTACGGCGCGACAGCGTCGGAATGTTCTGGTCACGAAACCAGATCTCACCTTTGTCCGGCTGCAGCTGCCCGCCAATCAGGCGCAGCAGGGTGGTTTTACCGATGCCGGAAGGGCCCATAATCGCCGTGACTTTGCCCGCCGGAACGGTCAGCGAAATGTCGTCGAAGATGGTGCGATTGCCGCGCGTAAAACTGACGCCACGAACCTCAACCAGATTCGTTTGCTGCTGGATCATCATTACCTCTTTAAACGGATCGGGCGTAATTAACGTGGTGGATGGTAGCCTGGTAAACCACAATGCACGATAGTTTTACAGAAACTTACCCGTCCGGTGTGGCGAAAACGGCCTTAAAATTTACTTTTGCCTCTCAGACAGTCAAAATCAGCGCCTGATTCCGCACGCGCACTGCTTTTACCTGTCGGACAAGGTTTGCCGGCACCGTTATCCATCAAGGATTTTTCATGTTCGTAGCCACTGCCCTGCTGTTTATCGGATTGATTTTACTGGCTTACGGAGCTGACCGCCTGGTGTTCAGCGCCGCGATCCTGTGTCGATCCCTTGGCATTCCCCCGTTGATCATTGGCATGACGGTGGTGAGCATTGGCACTTCACTGCCGGAACTGATCGTCTCGTTTTCTGCCGCGCAGCATGGTCAGATGGATTTAGCCGTGGGTACCGCGCTGGGCTCGAACATCACCAATATTCTGCTGATTCTGGGTGGCGCTGCGCTGCTGCACCCTTTAACCGTACACTCCAATCTGATTCGCCGCGAACTCCCTCTGCTGCTGCTGGTCTCACTGCTCAGCGGCATCATGCTGTTTGATAACCAGCTCAGCCGGCTGGATGGCGTGGCACTGCTGCTGCTGGCGCTGGGTTATCTGCTGGTGGCGATCCGCATCGCCCGGCGGGCCGAGCGCGATAATAATGACACCCTGACGCGTGAACAACTGGCGGAGCTGCCGCGCGACGAAAGCGGCAACACAGTGGCGTTTCTCTGGCTGGCGGTGGCGCTGATTATTCTGCCGATGTCGACGCGCATGGTGATCGACAACGCCACGGTGTTTGCGGATTACTTCGGCGTT
The DNA here is from genome assembly GCF_059730935.1 of Type-C symbiont of Plautia stali. NCBI lineage: Bacteria > Pseudomonadati > Pseudomonadota > Gammaproteobacteria > Enterobacterales > Enterobacteriaceae > Type-C symbiont of Plautia stali. The sequence continues at coordinate 3,564,524 of NZ_AP035923.1, forward strand.
AGCGAACTGGTGATGGGACTGACGCTGATTGCCGTCGGGACCAGCCTGCCGGAACTGGCCACGGTGCTGGCCGGCGCGCTGAAAGGCGAAGACGATATCGCCATCGGCAACCTGATTGGCGCCAATATCTTCAATCTGGCGATTGTGCTGGGCCTGCCGGCGCTGGTGCATCCCGGCGCGATCGATGCGCACGCCTTTGCACGGGATTACTGGATTATGCTGGGCGTCAGCGTGCTGTTCGCCCTGCTGTGCCTGCTGCGCAAGCGCCGCATCGGCCGCATAGCGGGCACGCTGCTGTTAGGTGGATTTATCGTGTGGGTGCTGTGGCTGTGGCTCAGCCCCACGCTTATCGCAAGCTATTAAGGATGACTGACCATGTCACATCAGCAACCGGATTTCGACTTCCAGCAGGCAGGTAAAGCGGTACTGCGCATTGAACGCGAAGGGCTGGAACAGCTCGACCAGTATATTAACGCCGACTTCAGCCGCGCCTGCGAAATGATCTTTGCCTGCCGTGGCAAAGTGGTGGTGATGGGCATGGGCAAATCCGGCCATATCGGCAAGAAAATGGCCGCCACCTTCGCCAGCACCGGCACGCCGGCGTTCTTCGTCCACCCGGGTGAAGCCAGCCACGGCGATCTCGGCATGGTCAGCACCAACGATGTGGTGATCGCCATCTCGAACAGCGGCGAGTCAGGCGAAATCCTCGCGCTGATCCCGGTGCTCAAACGGCAGAAAGTGCAGCTGATTTGCCTGACCAGCCGTCCGGAGAGCGCCATGGGCAGGGCTGCCGATGTGCATTTATGCGTGAAAGTGCCGCAGGAAGCCTGTCCGCTCGGGCTGGCACCGACCTCCAGCACCACCGCCACGCTGGTGATGGGCGATGCGCTGGCGGTGGCGCTGCTGGAAGCGCGCGGCTTCACGCAGGAAGATTTCGCGCTGTCGCACCCGGGCGGCGCGCTGGGGCGCAAACTGCTGCTGCACGTCAGCGACATTATGCACAGCGGCGATGAAATTCCCCACGTCACCCGTGACGCCTCGTTGCGCGACGCGCTGCTGGAAATCACGCGCAAAAACCTCGGCCTGACGGTGATTGTCGACGACCTGATGAAAATCGAAGGGATTTTCACGGACGGTGACCTGCGCCGCATCTTCGATATGGGCATCGATTTCCAGTCGGCCCGCATCCAGGATGTGATGACGCGCGGCGGGATTCGCGTGCGCCCTAACCTGCTGGCGGTGGACGCGCTTAATCTGATGCAAAACAAAAACATCACTGCGCTGCTGGTGGCCGATGACGATCGCCTGCTCGGTGTGGTACATATGCATGACATGCTGCGCGCTGGCGTGGTCTGAACGGGAAACAACAATGAGTGCTGAAACCACGATGGTCGACACCTGCTACGGCCCGGTGAGCGCCGACGTGATGGCGCGGGCGGCCAACATCCGCCTGCTGATTTGCGATGTCGATGGCGTGATGTCCGACGGCCTGATTTACATGGGCAACAGCGGTGAAGAGCTAAAGGCCTTTAACGTGCGCGACGGTTACGGCGTGCGCTGCCTGCTGACCTCGGACATCGAAGTGGCTATTATTACCGGCCGTCGCGCTAAACTGCTGGAAGATCGCTGTAAAACGCTCGGCATTACGCATCTTTACCAGGGACAGTCGGATAAGCTTTTGGCCTGGCGCGAACTCCTGGATAAACTGTCACTATCGGCAGATCAGGTCGCGTATATTGGTGACGACCTGATCGACTGGCCGGTAATGGCACAGGCGGGTCTGAGCGTGGCCGTCGCCGATGCGCATCCGGTATTACTGCCGCGCGCGCATTACGTGACGCGCATTGCTGGCGGTCGCGGTGCAGTACGTGAGCTATGCGACCTGATTTTGCTGGCGCAGAACAAATTTGAGGATGCCAAAGGGCAATCAGTATGAGTAAAAGCAGGCGTTGGATAACGCTGATTCTGGCGCTGATCGCCCTGGTGCTGATCGGCTGGAATCTTACCAACCAGGACGACAGCGCCACGCCGGTGGCGACCAACGATCAGGCGCCGACCTACACCAGCGCCAACTCCAGCACCGTGGTGTATAACCCGACGGGTGCGCTGGCCTATAAGCTGGTCTCGGATAAAGTGACCTACTTTTCGGCCGAAGAAGTGAGCTGGTTCGATAATCCGGTGATGACCACTTACGACGAAAACAAAGTGCCCACGTGGTCGGTTCGTGCTGACAAGGCAAAGCTGACGAAAGATCGTATGCTGTATCTTTATGGCCACGTTGAAGTACACACATTGACGCAGGATTCCCAGCTTGAGCGCATCATCACGGATAATGCTCAGGTTAATCTGGTCAGCCAGGATGTGACGTCTGACGATCAGGTCACCCTATTTGGCCGCAGTTTTAACTCCACTGGCATGAAGATGCGCGGCAACCTACGGACAAAGAATGCCGAGCTGCTTGAAAAGGTCAAAACCTCCTATGAAATTCAAAATGAACAAAAATAGCCTTAAGTTGCTGCTGGTGAGTGCGCTGCTGGCAACCAGCCTGCCGGCGCTGGCGTTAACGGGCGATTCGGACAAGCCGGTTAACATCGACTCGGTGAACCAGGCGCTCGATTTGCAGGGTAACGTCGCCACCTTTACCGGTAACGTGATCGTGACCCAGGGCACCATCAAAATTACCGCCGATAAAGTGGTGGTAACCCGTCCCGGCGGCGACAGCAACAAAACCATCGTCGATGCCTACGGCAATCCGGCCACCTTTTATCAGATGCAGGACAACGGCAAACCGGTGCAGGGTCACGCCGCCAAACTGCACTATGAGCTGGCCAACGATTTCGTCGAGCTGACCGGCAACGCCTTTATTGAGCAGCAGGACAGCAACATCAAAGGCGATCGCATCACCTATCTGGTGAAAGAGCAGAAAATGCAGGCCTACAGTCAGGGCCAGAGCAAGCGCGTCACCACCGTGCTGGTGCCGTCGCAGTTGCAGGATAAAAACGGTTCGTCTGCGAGCCCCAAAAAGAGTAACTGATCGCTATGGCCACATTAGTCGCTGAAAACCTGGCGAAAGCCTACAAAGGCCGTCGCGTAGTAGAAGATGTCAGCCTGCAGGTGAAATCCGGCGAGATTGTCGGCCTGCTGGGCCCCAACGGGGCCGGTAAAACCACCACCTTCTACATGGTGGTAGGCATCGTGCCGCGTGATGCCGGCCGCATCATCATTGATGAAGAAGATATCAGTATTCTGCCGCTGCATGCGCGCGCGCGGCGCGGCATCGGTTATCTGCCGCAGGAAGCGTCGATCTTTCGCCGTCTGAGCGTCTACGACAACCTGATGGCGGTACTGCAGGTGCGTGACGACCTGACGGAAGAGCAGCGTCAGGATCGCGCCAATGAGCTGATGGACGAGTTCCACATCGGCCATCTGCGCGACAGCATGGGCCAGGCGCTGTCGGGCGGTGAACGTCGCCGCGTCGAGATTGCCCGTGCGCTGGCCGCCAATCCAAAGTTTATCCTGCTGGATGAACCTTTTGCCGGTGTTGACCCCATCTCCGTTATCGATATCAAAAAGATCATCGAACATCTGCGTGACAGCGGCCTCGGCGTGCTGATCACCGACCACAACGTGCGTGAAACGCTCGCGGTGTGTGAGCGCGCATATATCGTCAGCCAGGGCCATCTGATTGCCCACGGCACGCCAGATGAAATTCTTGCAGATGAGCAGGTTAAGCGGGTTTATTTGGGCGAAGAGTTCAGACTCTGATAAGGTGTCGGCATACCCGACATTTGCTTAGGAAATTCTAGCCGGATTATGAAGCAAGGTTTGCAACTCAGGCTCAGCCAACAGCTGGCGATGACCCCCCAGTTGCAGCAGGCAATCCGCTTGCTGCAACTCTCTACGCTTGAACTCCAGCAGGAACTGCAACTGGCGCTGGAAAGCAATCCGCTGCTTGAACAAACCGATCTGCACGATGAAGTCGACGCCCGCGAATTTCAGGAGAACGAGGCGTTAGATACCCGTGAGGCACTCGAACAGAAAGAGATGCCGGAAGAGCTGCCGCTCGATGCTACCTGGGACGAGATCTACACGGCCGGCACGCCCTCCGGCACCGGCACCGATTACCAGGACGACGAGCTGCCGGTGTATCAGGGTGAAACCACGCAGTCGCTGCAGGACTATCTGATGTGGCAGGTAGAACTGACGCCGTTCACCGACACCGACCGCGCCATCGCTACCTCCATCGTCGATGCCATCGACGATACCGGTTATCTCACCGTCAGCTTACAGGACATTTGTGACAGTATTGGTGACGAAGAGCTGACGCTGGAAGAGGTGGAAGCGGTGCTGAAGCGCGTACAGCGTTTCGATCCGGTGGGCGTCGGCGCACGCGATCTGCGTGACTGCCTGCTGGTGCAGCTGTCGCAGTATGCGGCTGATATGCCGATGCTGAACGAAGCACGGCTGATTGTCAGCGAGCACCTCGACCTGCTGGCTAACCACGATTTCCGCAGCCTGATGCGCGTGACGCGGCTGAAGGAAGAGGTGCTGAAGGAAGCGATGCTGCTGATCCAGTCGCTCGATCCGCGCCCCGGGCAGTCCATCAATACCAGCGAGCCCGAGTATGTAATTCCCGATGTGCTGGTGCGCAAGACTGGCACGCGCTGGACGGTGGAGCTGAACGCTGACAGCCTGCCGCGCCTGAAGATTAATCAGCATTACGCCGCGATGGGCGGTTCTGCGCGTAATGACAGTGACAGTCAGTTTATTCGCAGCAACTTACAGGAAGCCCGCTGGCTGATTAAGAGCCTGGAGAGCCGCAACGACACGCTGCTGAAAGTGACGCGCTGTATTGTCGAACAGCAGCAGGCGTTTTTTGAACAGGGTGAAGAGTATATGCGTCCGATGGTGCTGGCGGATATCGCCCAGGCCGTGGATATGCATGAATCCACCATTTCCCGCGTCACCACGCAAAAGTATTTGCACAGCCCGCGTGGCATTTTTGAACTGAAGTATTTTTTCTCCAGTCACGTCAGCACCGAAGGCGGTGGCGAAGCCTCGTCGACGGCGATCCGTGCACTGGTGAAAAAATTAATCTCCGCGGAAAATCCCGCAAAACCCTTGAGCGACAGCAAACTGACCTCCATGTTATCTGAACAGGGCATCATGGTGGCGCGACGTACGGTTGCTAAGTATCGCGAGTCTTTATCTATACCGCCATCAAACCAGCGCAAGCAGCTGGTTTGACCGAAACAAGAAGGAAGACCTATGCAGCTAAACCTTACCGGACTGAATGTTGAGATAACCGACCCACTGCGCGAATTTGTAAATAACAAATTTGCCAAACTGGAACACTATTTTGATCGTATCAATCAGGTTTATATTGTTCTGAAAGTGGAGAAGGTGACGCAGATTGCGGAAGCAACCCTGCACGTCAACGGCGGGGAGCTGCACGCCACATCGGAAGCGGAAGACATGTACGCGGCCATCGACGGGTTGATTGACAAGCTGGCCCGTCAGCTGACCAAACACAAAGACAAACTGAAAAAACACTAACCTTCACGCTTGCAGAGTGCTGACGGGTTCAGCACTCAGAGGAGAAATGGGGCGGGTCACCGCCCCGTTTTGTCATCTGCGCAAGCGCCTGCAGTCACCTGCCCTGCCCGTTCGCGGTGTCCCGGTACGTGCCTTACGGCTATGTGAACACGCAAGTGAAACGATGATGAACAACGATCTGACACTGGAATTGAGCGCGGTCCTTTCGCTGGACTGCACCCGCAGCGGCGTACACTGCCAGAGTAAAAAGCGCGCGCTGGAAATTATCAGCGAGCTGGCCGCTAAGCAGCTCAATCTGCCGCACCAGACGCTTTTTGAAGCCATCCTGACCCGTGAACGCATGGGCAGTACCGGCATTGGCAACGGCATCGCCATCCCGCACGGCAAGCTGGAGGAGGATACGCTGCGCGCCGTTGGCGTGTTTATCAGCCTCGACCAGCCTATCGCCTTTGACGCCGTCGACAACCAGCCGGTTGACCTGCTGTTTGCCCTGCTGGTGCCCGCAGACCAGTGCAAAACCCATCTGCACACCCTGTCGCTGGTGGCGAAACGCCTGGCGGATAAAACCGTCTGCCGCCGTTTGCGCGCGGCACAGAGCGATGAAGAGCTCTACGCCATCATTACAGAAGCTCAGGAAGATCACGCTTAAGCGACAGACACTTTTACCGGCCTGCGTGCCGGTTTAACACGGGAGAAATGTGATGGTGCTGATGATCGTTAGCGGTCGGTCAGGCTCAGGAAAATCAGTCGCGCTGCGCGCCCTTGAGGATATGGGCTTCTACTGTGTCGATAACCTGCCGGTGGTGCTGCTGCCGGAGCTGGCGAACACCTTAACCGAGCGCAATATCTCAGCGGCGGTTAGCATTGACGTGCGCAACATGCCGGAATCACCGGAGGTGTTTGAGCAGGCACTGAACAATCTGCCGGAAGCGTTCTCGCCGCAGCTGCTGTTTCTGGACGCCGATCGCAACACGCTGATCCGCCGCTACAGCGACACGCGCCGCCTGCATCCGCTCTCCAGCAAAAATCTGTCGCTGGAAAGCGCCATTGATGAGGAAAACGATCTGCTGGAGCCGCTGCGCTCGCGTGCCGATCTGATCATCGATACCTCAGAGATGTCGGTGCATGAGCTGGCAGAAATGCTGCGCACGCGCCTGCTGGGCAAGCGTGAGCGTGAACTCACCATGGTGTTTGAATCCTTCGGCTTCAAGCACGGCATCCCGATCGACGCCGATTACGTGTTTGACGTGCGGTTCCTGCCTAACCCGCACTGGGATCCGAAGCTGCGTCCGATGACCGGGCTCGATCGTCCGGTGGCGGCCTTCCTCGATCGTCACACCGAAGTGCACAACTTTATCTACCAGACGCGCAGCTATCTCGAGCTGTGGCTGCCGATGCTGGAAACCAATAACCGCAGCTATCTGACGGTGGCGATTGGCTGTACCGGCGGTAAGCACCGTTCGGTCTACATTGCCGAACAGCTGGCAGACTATTTCCGTTCGCGCGGTAAAAATGTGCAGTCCCGTCATCGCACCCTGGAAAAACGCAAATCATGACCGTGAAGCAAACCGTTGAGATTCGAAATAAGCTGGGTATGCATGCGCGCCCGGCGATGAAGCTATTTGAGCTGGTGCAGAGTTTTGATGCGGAAGTGCTGCTGCGTAACGAGGCCGGTACCGAAGCCGAAGCCAGCAGCGTGATTGCGCTACTGATGCTCGACTCCGCTAAAGGCGGTCATATCGAAATCGAGGCCAGCGGCCCGCAGGAAACCCAGGCGCTGGCCGCGGTCATTGAGCTGTTTGAAGCCGGTTTTGACGAAGACTAACCGCGTCAGTGCAGCTGGTAACGGTTGAGAAAACCCTCGCCGCCCAGCTGGCGCATCTGGCGCATAATCCACTGCTGGCGCTGACGAATGTAGCCGGACGGTGCATCCGCGCGGAAGCGAATCGGATTCGGCAGCACCGCCGCCAGCAAAGCGGCTTCCGCCATGCTCAGCCGGCTGGCAGGCTTGTGGAAATAGCGCTGCGATGCCTCTTCCACACCAAACACTCCATTACCGAATTCCGCAATATTCAGGTACACCGTCAGAATGCGGCGTTTGGTCCATACCGTTTCCAGTCCCACCGTCAGCCCGGCCTCCAGCCCTTTGCGCACCCAACTGCGGCCATCCCACAAGAACAGATTCTTCGCCGTCTGCTGAGACAGCGTTGAAGCGCCGCGCATCCGTTCGCTGCCGTCATTGTCCAGCACCTGCTGAATGGCATGCACGTCAAAGCCCCAGTGCTCAGGAAACTTCTGATCTTCCGAGGCGATCACCGCCAGCGCCATCCACGGTGAAATCTCATCCATTCCCACCCAGTCTGAATGGGCGACATAATCGAAGCGTCCGCTGAACCACGCGCCAAGCTGCCGCTCCACCATTACCGCCGAAAACGGCACCGGCAAAAATGCGAACAGCACAATACCGGCCAGCCACAGACCCAGCCATGCCAGAAGCACCCTGCCAGCCAGCCGCTTCAGGCGCTGGACCATCTTCCCTTTACTCTTACTCATGCAATCGTCTCTTACCGGTTCCCTGGATTAATCAATTACTCAGGTCATGATTTCAAATAGCGGTGATGCAAGCCGGAATTTTATCTCTGCGGCATCGCGACCACCAGCCAAACTCATTGCGCGGGCAACCATCGTTCCTCTATTAGAGCCAGTCGCATCAAGCACTTCCGGCAAAAAGGAATCGGTTCCATGCAGAAAAATCGCGCAGCGCCCACGGGCATAAATACTTAACCGATTGTGATACTGCTCACGTTAAACCTTTCACAATGTTTAACTATCATCTTTAGTAGTCAGTGAAGATGTTCATTGACAACCGAGACCATTCTGAAAAACACGGCGCAAATAGCGACAATTACGCTTCAGGCCAGGGCGCAACCTGTAAAACGTTTTACCGCCCATCCGGTTTACGCTAACCGTTCAATGCCCGAACTGGAACTTTCAGCCGGGGGTTTCCAAAACGTTTTGGATAACCGCGGCAAAATCTGGTTATTCATTATTAGAATCAATAACATGAGCATAAAAACGGCCGTTGCGCTGCGCTTTTTGCCGTTTCCCTTCGCTGCGCAGCGCTTTCCGGACCGCGACTGTGGGAAAACCAGGCAAAAAACCGAACATTTGCTCAAAAATAGTGCAATACGCTAAAGAAATTGATTCCTTGCTTGACTGTGTCAGCAAATTAATGTTTTCTGTATTTAAACGCTGCTCAACATCACACAATTTAATGAATCTTGTCACAAGCTGTGGCGAATTTGCTAAGGTGATTTTGAAGCGTTAACCAATACCACGCTGTTGCTTTTGTATTCGATTTCTAATAATAGCAGCAGCGCCCATTTCCCTGGTGTTGGCGCAGTATTCGCGCACCCCGGTTTCGACTGGGGTCATTTTTTTTCTGGCCCGCGCTATTTTTCCCGCTCCGCAACCCAGTTCCGTAATACTTCAACGTCGTGCCGCCACTCGTGCTTCAGCTCGTCAACCCACTCCTGCACGTTATCCCACCAGGCCGGCAATTCCGGTGACTGAATCTGTTTCGCCAGATTCTGCAGATGCAACAGGCCGACGGAGCCCGCCGCGCCTTTGATTTTGTGCCCCTCTTCGGCGATGCCCTTCTGGTCACGCGCCATCATATTGGAGTCCAGCACCTCAAGATAACCCGGCATCATCTGCTCGAACATCGTCAGGCTTTGGGTGATCAGCCCCGGACCAACCAGCTCGATATACTGCTCCAGCATGTCGACATCCAGCAGCGTGCGTGACTGTTCCGCGTCGGCGTCACTCACCACCGCTTCCGCTTCAGCCTGGTAATCCCAGAATTTCTTGATCATCGCGGTCAGCGCTGGCACCGCCAGCGGTTTGCTCAGCACATCGTCCATGCCGGCATCGAGATACTCTTTTTTATCCTTCAGCACGTTGGCAGTCAGCGCGACCAGCGGCGGCAGCGTCACGCCGGCATGCTGCTGATGAATGGCGCGCGACACATCGAGGCCGGTCATGTCCGGCAGCTGGATATCCAGCAGCACCAGGTCGAACTCCTGCGGATCGAACATCGCCAGCGCCTCACCGCCGGTCATCGCCACCTCCACGCTGCAACCCAGCTTCTCCAGTACCGAGCGCGCCACAATCACGTTGAGTTCGATGTCTTCTACCAGCAGCACGTGCAGCGCCGGCAGCGGCATGCTGTCGTCCTGATCCTCATCTTCCACTTCATCCGCCACGCGCGGCGCGTGGATTTCCACGGTAAAGCACGAGCCCTGACCCGGTGCGCTGCTAACAGTAATGTCGCCGCCCATCGCCTGCGCCAGCCGGCGTGACACCGCCAGGCCAATCCCGGTGCCGGTGGCCGGTTTACCGCCGTGCTGATCTTTTACCTGGTAATACATGGCGAAGATTTTGTCCTGCTCTTCCTGCGGAATGCCCATCCCGGAGTCCTGCACCTCAAAGTGCAGCGTTTCGTCCTGGCGATAGGCGACGCGCACCACGATTTCGCCCTGCCGGGTAAACTTCACGGCATTGCCGATCAGGTTCCACAGAATCTGGCGCAGGCGCGTGCCGTCGGCGGAGATTTTGTGCGGCAGCGGCAACTCCGGTGCCATGACAAACTTCAGACCTTTCGGCTGCGCCAGCAGGCCGGAGAGGTTTTCCAGGTCGGCGAGGAAGCCGGTGAAATCCAGCGGCTGGTTATCCAGCTGCACTTTGCGCCGCTCAATCTTGTCGACTTCAATCACATCATTAAAGATGTTGCCGAGGGTGATGGCCGAGACGTGAATGGTTTTCAGGTACTTCAGCTGCTCCTGGTTGAGATCGGTATCCAGCAGGATGCGGCTTAACCCGACGATGCCGTTAAGCGGCGTACGCAGCTCGTGGCTGATGGTGGAGATAAAGGTGGTCTTTTCACGGCTGGCGTTCTCCAGCGCGTCCTGATAGCGCTTACGCTCGGTAATATCGCGTCCGAAGCCCATCAGGCCGCTGCGCTTACCGACGCGGTCGTAATACGGCACTTTGCGGATTTCAAAGCAGGCTTTGCGCCCGTCCGGATACTGCAGCCACTGTTCATAGGTGAGCGACACATTGTGGCGAAACACCTTCTCATCGGTCTCCAGCACTTTGGTGGCGGCATCTTCGTCATAAATGTCGCGCGGCGTCAGGCCAATCAGCTGCTTCTCGCTCAGGCCGGTGAGCAGTTCCATGGCGCGGTTACAGCCGGAGAACTGTTTGTCGATGTTGCGATAGAACACCAGGTCAGGCGAGGCATCAAGGAACGAACGCAGGAAGGAAGATTGCTGCTCCAGCTCAATCTGCGCCTGTTCACGCCGCGTCATCTCTTCGCGCAGCTTATCCATCACCTGCTCGCGCGCCTGCTCTGCTTTAATACGGTCGCTGATTTCCTGGTTCAGCTGGCTGATGGTCTCTTTCATCTGCTGATTCAGTTCAAGGTCGCGCGTGCGCATCTCCTCCAGCTTATCCACCAGCTTCGACAGCCGCTGGCGCGACTCCTCCAGCTGATCGACCACCACGGAGAGAAAGTAGACCGCCCACGGGGTAATCAGCAGGCCAAAAAACACCGAACGCACGACGTCGATACTTTCAACGTGGCCACGCAGCACCATGGTGACCGCCATCTGCACCACCATTGCCAGCACCACCAGCGCCGAAGCCAGCAGCAGCGAAAACCGCACCAGCCCGAGCTTGACCATTAAATCCACGTAGTACTGTGCTAAAAGACGAATCTGTTTCATTACGCGCTCCCTGAACGAATCTGGCTCATCATAGCGTAATTATCTGCGCGCTGCGCCGCCGCACGCGCCGTGCGGACTGACTTTACGCCCTGTTATGGTGCAACAGCGCGGCGTTTCGCCGACGTTCCCGCCTTTATGCCTAAAGCGCTTGACTAATTCTGCTAACTGAATAATCTGGAGGGCCGCGCTTTTGCGGGTCCCGGTGCCGCGTGCCCGGCGCATCCGCTTTCTGCAGCCATCCCTCCTGATGGTTGCCTTCCGTTATTGCATATCCATTCAGCTTAAGTGCTGTTTTAATCACACCCTGGTTAATTAATTTTACTAATGGCAACCGCGTTTTGATTCAAATGTTCCGCCATAAGAAAAACAGATACATGCTGTGCACGAAACGGTCCAAACAGAATTTTGTGCTGGCATCCCCACATTCAACAGCATGGTCTGGAAATATGAGGCCGATCACACAGTGAGACGGCTCACACTTCATAAGGGAATCAGAAAGGTCAGATTGACATATATTTACGTAATAAAAACATAATAATCATACAGTTAAATCGCAAAAAGGCTGATTAACCGTAATAAAGCTGGCTATTTGACCTGAGTTCGCTTTCCCGATAAGTTGGAATTCCGCTGGATGCTTTCCAGTCGGGACTGTGTCTCGGCATATCTATGCAGCAAGAAGACTCCCTCTGGATGCAAGTTATCTCCCTTAGAGACCGGATTTTATGGACAGCCAATCAAGGACGTGAATCAGTGCCTTGATTGTCGTTGTCCGGTGTTGCGACGTCCGCGTAAAAGCGCGCGAAAACAAATTGATACAGCACGCAGCAGCGCTCTGTGCCTGAAATAATGCAGGTAATGTCTAAAGCAGTTTAAGGAGACCCTCAATGTCCACTCAACAACCTAACCCCTGGGGTTTGTATGATCCATCAGCAGGAAGCGACAGCTGTGGTGTAGGTTTTATTACCCGCAAGGACGGCGAGCAGACCCATGAAATCCTGCAGATGGCGCATAGCGCCCTGTGCACGGTACCGCACCGTGGCGGGATGTCTGCAGAGGGTGTGGGCGATGGTGCAGGCGTTAACGTTGACCTCTCCCTGAACTTCTTCCGTAAGCTGACCGGTCAGGCGCTGGAAGCGGGCCGCTTTGGCGTGGGCAACTTCTTTGTGCCAAAAGATGCGGCGCTGCGCACGAACGCAGAGCGTCTGGTTGAAGAGACGCTGGCCGCTTACAACTTCCCGGTGCTGCTGAAGCGTGATATGCCGCTGGACAACAGCGTCACGCGCCCGGCCGCACAGCAGTTCCAGCTGCCGATCGTGCAGTGGGTGTTTGCCGCACCGCAGGACGTTACCGAGCAGAGCGACTTCGAGCGCCACATTTACCGTGCGCTGCTGGACATCGAAGCACGCGCTTTTACCGAAAGCGAATTCGGCGGCCTTTATCCGCTGTCGCTGTCGTCGCGTACTCAGGTGTTCAAAGCCCGCCTGAACTCCAACGAAGTGATTCCCTACTTCAAAGATCTGACCGATCCCGATCATCAGGTGCGCGGACTGTTTTTCCATACCCGCTTCTCCACCAATACCGATCCGCATACCACGATGGCGCAGCCGTTCCGTCTGATGGCGCACAACGGTGAGCTGAACACGGACCGTAAAAACCGCATCGCGGAAGCGGCACTGATGCTGGCGCGCGGCAAAAAGATCGTGCGGCCAAAAGGCCAGTCTGACAGTTCACGTCTCGATCAGAGCATCCACAGCCGTCTGATGGAAGATAACCTCGATCTGATCAACGCCGTGGTTTCAATGATGCCGCCGGCGTGGGAAAACGACACCTCGCTGTCGGCTGAAGTGCGCGCCATGCTCGAATACTTCTCGCTGTATGAAGAGAAGAACGACGGCCCCGCCGCGCTGATCTTCGGTAACGGCGAAGTGATTGGCGCACGGCTGGACCGTCTTGGTCTGCGTCCGCTGCGCTCCGTAGAAACCGCTGAATACATCGGTGCGATGTCAGAAGCCGGCCAGATCGCCTTCCCACCGGAGAGCGTGCTGCGCCGTGGCCGTATCGAAGCTGGCGGCATGCTCTATTACGATCACAAAGAGAAACGCTCTTACACCACCGTGCAGGCGCTGGAAAAGCTGGCGGCGGAAAAAGATTATCTCTCCCTGGTGCAGGCGGCACGCGTTGAACTGCAGCAGCTGCCGGAAGTGCCGGCAGAGAAACTCGGCTCGCCGCTGCGCTATCGCGGCGACCTGAAAACCTATCAGCGCTTTGTGGCTTACTACTACAACCAGGAAAGCTTCAAATTCATGATGGACCCGATGCTGCAAACCGGCGCTGAGAAGATCTCCGCGATGGGTTACGGCAACGCCATCAATGGCCTGTCCGATCATGAAGGCGGCATGGCGCACTACTTCTCGCAGCGCTTTGCACAGGTCACCAACCCGCCGCTCGACTCCATCCGTGAAGCGGACGGCATGACGCTGCGCGTGGCGCTCGGCGCTAAACCGCACCTCGGCCGCAGTAAAGGCCAGCAGATCATCGTGCCAAGCCCAATTCTGACGCACCTGGACATGCTGCGTCTGCGCGAGCAGAAAGTGGCGCCGTATGCGCGCTTCGAGATGCTGTATGAGCCAGTCATCGGTAAAGACATCGTCAGCCGCGCCGCCAACGCCAAAGCGCTGGAAAACGCTATCGATAACCTGGCGCAGCAGGTGGTGGATTTTGCCCGTCAGCAGGGCGGCATCGCGGTGATTACCGATCGCCATATCTCTTCAACTCATGCTGCCATTCCGATGCTGCTGATGGTGTCGGCCATCAACCAGCGTCTGGTGCAGGAAGGCCTGCGTCTGGATGTGTCACTGGTGGTCGAGAGCGGCCAGAGCATCTCCTCACACCATATCGCCGCCACGCTCGGCTTCGGCGCCTCTGCCGTGTATCCGCTGGGCGTACAGATGCGTGCAGAAGAGAAGTTTGGCGAAGGTGAAGAAGGCAACAAAGCGTTCAAACGCTATGCCAAAGCGGCAGAAAAAGCGCTGATGAAAACCATGGGCAAAGTGGGCCTGTGTACCGTTGAGAGCTACAGCTGCGGTGAGTTCTTCGAGCCGAACTTCCTCGATACCGAAGATCCGGTGCTGAAGAAATATTTCCCGAATATCAAAACCCCGGTAGGCGGCGCGGGCTTCCCGGCCATCGCGCAGATGGCGGTGGACTGGCACCAGAGCGCGCTGAAAATTCAGGGCGAAGCCGAAGTGCCACTGCTGGGTCTGTTCAAAGAACGTTCTGAGGGTGCGGGCCACTCGTATGGCACCATCGCGGTACGTACCTTTATTGATATGACAGAGCAGCCGATTCGTTTCGCCGACAAAGCGCGCGAAGAGGACAACTTTATCCGTCTGATGACGCTGGCCAGGCTGGACAACGCGTTCAGCATCAAAGCCGAGTCGTTTAAAGACAGCAGCTTCGAGCGCATCCCGAATGCGGTGATCGACAGCTTTGCTATCACGCCGGATTACCGTCAGTTCTCCAGCCTGATGCACGCTGAGCGTAAGCGTCGTCCGGCGGCACTGCGCGACATCCTCGCGCTGCCGTGCGATCTGACCCACGTGGACAGCGAAGCCGAATTTGGCCGCAAGCTGGGCCGCTACTCGCTGGTCAACAACGGCTTCGCCATTCGCGGCCTGCGCTGCGAAGCGGTGAACGGCAGCCTCAACCAGTTTGAGCTGCGTCTGATTGATGCCATTGCCGGCCTGAAGCCGGAGAGCGAGCGTCTGGCCGCGCTGTCACGCGCGCTGAAAACCCGCTTTAACGATGAGATCGAAAGCAGCAGCATCACTGAAGGCGTGTTGTACATTACCGCTTACGGTCAGGCAGCAGACTATCTGGCAAAAATCTTTACCGCGCTGCCCTCGCTGCCGCTGGAAGAGGTCCAGCCGGCGCACGAAATCACCCGTACCTTCGCCTCAGGCGCCATGAGCCACGGCGCGCTGGTCGCGCCGGCGCACGAAGCGGTGGCGCACGGCACCAATATGGTGGGCGGAATGAGTAACTGTGGTGAAGGTGGCGAACACTATTCACGTCACGGCACCATTCGCGCATCGCGCATCAAACAGCTGGCGTCCGGTCGTTTCGGCGTGTGGGCGGCTTATCTGGCCGACCCGATGCTGGAAGAGCTGGAGATCAAAATCGGCCAGGGCGCTAAACCGGGCGAAGGCGGTCAGCTGCCAGCACCGAAAGTGACGGTGGAGATTGCGGCCGCGCGTGGCGGTACGCCGGGCGTTGAGCTGGTATCACCGCCGCCGCATCACGATACTTATTCTATCGAGGATTTGGCGCAGCTGATCCACGACTGTAAAGCGGCGCGCGTGCGCGTTATCGTCAAACTGGTGTCGTCTGAAGGCATCGGTACTATCGCAGTCGGCGTGGCAAAAGCCGGCGCAGACGTCATCAACGTCGCCGGTAACACCGGCGGCACCGGCGCGGCGTCGGTCACCAGCCTGAAATACACCGGGCGCGTGGCAGAAATCGGTATCGCCGAAGTACACCAGGCGCTGTGCGCTAACGGGCTGCGTGACAAAGTGCAGCTGCGCTGCTCCGGCGCACAGCAGACCGGCAGCGACGTGATCAAATCAGCGCTGCTCGGCGGCGACAGCTTCGAGTTCGGCACCACCGCGCTGATGATGCTGAAATGCGTGATGGCGAAAAACTGTAACGTCAAATGCCCGGCTGGCCTCACCACTAACGCTGAAGCCTTCGATGGCGATCCGCGTCAGCTGGCGCAGTACTTCATCAACGTGGCGCAGGAAGTGCGTGAGTTCCTCGCACGCCTCGGTCTGCGTTCGCTGCGTGAAGCGCGCGGCCGCTCTGACCTGCTGCACCTGATGGATCATCCGCTGGAAGTGGGCAAACTCGATCTGCGCGCCATGCTGACTGTGGTGCCGGAGCAGAAGATCGCTCAGCCGGTGTATCTGGAAAAAGATTTCGAGCTGGACGATGGCTGGGCAGACGAGCTGAAAGCGCAGCTGGTTGATGCTGCCCGCCGCGAGATTACGCTGGGTAACGGCGTAACGCTGAACAACCGTAACAAGAGCGTTGGCGGTCAGCTGGCGATCGATATTGAGCGCATGCTGAACCACGAGCTGTCGGCGCAGCAGCTGGCCGCGCTGCCGGCGGTACTGCAGGATGACCGTGGCCGGAAATATCTGGCACCGCGCACAGTGCAGATTGATACCCGCGGGTCAGCCGGTCAGTCATTTGGCGCGTTCTGCAACGACGGCATGCAGATGAAGCATTACGGCACCTGTAACGATGGCGTCGGTAAAGGTCAGTGTGGCGGCGAACTGGTGGTGATGTCACCGGGCGGCGGCGCACAGGACAGCGACGGCAACGTGCTGATCGGTAACTTTGCGCTGTTCGGCGCGACCGGCGGTCGTCTGTTTGTTCAGGGCCAGGCCGGTGACCGTTTCGCCGTGCGTAACTCAGGCGCCACCGCGGTGGTGGAAGGCGTCGGCGACTTCTGCTGTGAATACATGACCAACGGCGCGATTCTTAACCTCGGCACCTTTGGTAAAGGTTTCGGTAACGGCATGAGCGGCGGCTTCGCCTATCAGTACGATCCGTACCGTTCCCTGGCCGCGCACGCCGCCGGTGATTCGGTGCTGTTCGGCTCCATCGCTGACGAAGACGAAATGGCGCAGGTGCACAAGCAGGCAGTGCTGACCATGCTGCACTGGCACCTCGAAGCCACCCAGTCGCCGCGCGCGGCGTGGCTGCTGGAGCACTGGGAAACCGAGTGTCAGCACTTCGTTTACGTGATGCCACGCTCGCTGCTGCTGTACCAGGACGGCGGCGAGATCCTGAAAGCGAAAACGCGTAAGGATTTACTGGAAGAGCTGTCCACGTCGCTGGCCGCGCATCAGGTTGCCAAGTTCAAATCAGCCTGGCGTGCGGGCAAAACCATCGCCGACGGTGCGGTACCGGCCTACGGCGCGACCGATACGCAGGAGATGTTTGTTCTGCTGAATAACTACACCGTTCTGAGCTTCGCGCAGCAGCTGGCGCTGGGCAAACTGCCGAAAGGCACAGCGGTGGAAGACGCGGCAGTCGAGAAAGCGGTTCGCAACCTGCTGATGACCGAAGATTTCGCGCTGGTCAGCAAGCTGCAGCGTCATGCCCGTGCGGCCATTGAGAACTACAGCGATGATGAGCTGGCAAGCCTGATCGCCGCCAAGCGTATGTCGGATTACAAAGCCGCGCTGACGCAGCGCAACATTCGCTCCATGGACAGCCTGGCAACCTATGGCTGGATCATTTATCAGGACGCCTGCAACCGTGAGGTGCTGGGCCATCTACCTGATTTTGAAGAGCTGTTTGCACGCGCCGCACTGCCAGAGATTGCCGCCGCGGTCGGGAAACTCTCCTGATTGCGCTGCGAAAGAAGATTGATGACGATAAAACGGTTTGAGTACTGATATCCATGAAGATTCCTTACATTCCTGAAGACGCGCCGTTTAACGGCGAACAGAAATACTGGCTGGCGGGGTTTCTCGCCGGTCTCCACTCGCGCCTGCTGGTATTAGAAGACAAGCAGACCGCACCGGCAGCGGGCGCCAGCGCCACCACCCAGCTGCATATTCTGTTTGGTTCCCAGACCGGTAACGCCGAAGCGCTGGCGCAGACCGCAGCCAAAGCGGCGCGCGCTAAAGGCCTGGTGCCGGTAGTGCAGGCGCTGGGTGAAGTGGATCTGGATGTGTTCGCCACCATGCGTCATGTACTGATCGTCACCTCCACCTACGGCGAAGGCGAAATGCCAGACAACGCACAGCTGTTCTGGCAGGCCATCTCAGCCAGCACCGCGCCGCGTCTGGAGCAGATGCACTTTGCCGTGCTGGCAATCGGCGATACCGGCTACGACGGTTTCTGCCAGGCCGGTAAGTTCATTGATATGCGCCTGGAGCAGTTGGGGGCGAAACGCGTAGTGGATCGCATCGACTGCGACATCGATTACGAAGAGCCTTCCAGCGAGTGGATTGGCAGCGCCATGCCACAGTTTGCCGCCAGCGCGGGCAGCAGCGGCACGGTGCTGGAGAGCGCGCCGGAAGCGCCGGTAATCCCAGGCAGCAACAAGCAAAACCCATACGCGGCGGCGCTGGTGACCAATAAGCGTCTGTCAGGCGAGCAGTCCGCCAAAGATATCCGTCACTTCGAATTTGACCTGAGCGACAGCGGCCTGAAATACGAAGCCGGTGATGCGCTGGGCGTGATCCCGGTGAACGATGCCGGGCTGGTGAGCCTGCTGCTGAGCGAACTGAAAGCCGACTACGAAACCCCGGTGCCGGGCTTTGACCGTAACCTCGGCGATCTGCTGACCTATCAGTTCGAGATTTCTGAGCCGTCGCGCAAGCTGATTGAGTGGGTCGGACAGCACACAACCAACCAGGAGCTGCTGCACGTGCTGCAGCACGACGATAAAGACACTCTGGCCAACTGGCTGTGGGGCAAAGATACGCTGGATCTGCTGCAGCTCGAGCTGAAGCGCAGCCTGTCGGTGCCGGAGCTGGTGGCGATGCTGCGTCCGCTGCAGCACCGTGCTTACTCCATTTCGTCCAGCTCGAAGGCGCACCCTAACCAGGTGCATCTGACCATCGCTTCCGTGCGCTATCACAGCGGTGGCCGCGAGCGTAAAGGCGTGTGCTCAACCTATCTGGCTGAACGCGTGCGTCGCGGAGAGAAGCCGGCGATCTTTATTTCGCCGAACAAAGCGTTCCGCGTGCCGGCGAACAATAACGCCCCGCTGATCATGGTCGGTCCGGGTACCGGCATCGCGCCGTTCCGCGCCTTCCTGCAGGAGCGTCAGGCGACCGGTGCTGAAGGTAAAAACTGGCTGTTCTTCGGCGACCAGCATCAGGAACATGATTACATTTACGCGGATGAGCTGGCGGGCTGGCAGCAGAGCGGTCTGCTGACGCATCTCGACCTGGCCTTCTCCCGCGATCAGGAAGAGAAGATTTACGTGCAGAACCGCATGCTGGAGAAAGGCGCTGAGCTGTACGCCTGGCTGCAGGAAGGCGCCTACTTCTATGTCTGTGGCGATGCCTCACGCATGGCGAAGGATGTCGATGCCGCGCTGTATGAAGTGGTGCGTCAGTTCGGTGGTCTTTCCAGCGAACGTGCCGCAGCCTATATCGATCAGCTGAAGAAAGATAAGCGTTATCTGCGCGACGTTTATTAAGATCGGTACAAAGGGAGCGCTACGCTCCCTTTGGTCTGCCGCGCGCTAAGCCGCGCTGCGACACAGGCATAAAAAAACGGGCTAATCAGCCCGTTTTTTATTTTCCGCGATTTACTTCACTACGCGCAGTGAAGGACGTCCACCGCGCGGCGGCGGTTCGTCATCCGGTGAAGAGTCGTCATCCGTCGCATCGTCCGGACGGTCACCATCAATCACCGACATCAGCGTCTCTTCCTGGCCGCCTTCCTGCTCGTCGCCGGACAGCTCATAAGCCGGCTCCGGTTCGAACATGGTGCCGGCGCCGTTTTCGCGCGCGTAAATCGCCAGCACCGCAGCCATCGGCACGGATACCTGGCGCGGCACGCCGCCGAAACGCGCATTGAAGCGCACCTGATCGTTGGCAAGCTCAAGGTTACCCACCGCGCGCGGTGCGATGTTCAGGACAATCTGTCCGTCACGAGCGTACTCCAGCGGCACCTGTACGCCAGGCAGATTGATATCCACCACCAGATGCGGCGTCAGCTGGTTGTCGAGCAGCCATTCATAAAAGGCCCGCAGCAGATAGGGACGGCGGGCAGTAAGTTGCGACATTTCCATAGATTAGCCCCGGGCTTGCAGGCGCATTTCACGTTCGGCTTCCGTCAAAGAAGCGAGGAAGGAGTCACGTTCAAATACGCGCGTCATGTAGCCTTTCAGCTCTTTCGAACCTGCGCCAGCCAGATCCACACCCAGCTGCGGCAGACGCCACAACAGCGGCGCCAGATAGCAGTCAACCAGGCTGAACTCTTCGCTCATAAAGAACGGCGTACGTGAGAACAGCGGCGCAATGGCCAGCAGCTCTTCGCGCAGTTGCTTGCGCGCGGCATCGGCTTCGGCACCGCTGCTGGTTTCAATGGTACGCATCAGGCTGTACCAGTCCTGCTCAATGCGGTGCATCATCAGACGGCTTTCACCGCGCGCGACCGGATAAACCGGCATCAGTGGCGGATGCGGGAAACGCTCATCGAGGTATTCCATGATGATGCGGGATTCATACAGCGTCAGTTCACGGTCGACCAGCGTTGGCACAGTGCGATACGGGTTGAGGTCAATCAGATCCTGCGGCAGATTATCCGTTTCAACCTGCTCGATCTCCACGCTGACGCCCTTCTCAGCCAGCACGATACGTACCTGATGGCTGAAAATGTCAGTCGGACCAGAAAACAGCGTCATTACCGAACGTTTGTTGGCAGCGACAGCCATGAAAACCTCCAAGTTTGTTCACAAAAAAATACTGCGAATAGCCAACCACGCGGCGACTCACCTGCTCATCAGATTCGCACACAGCCGGGCGTTACGGGCATTGTCCGGTCGTCCCGACAGGAGCAGTATGCACAACGCCGCGACTCGCGGGCGCAAAGTGTCAGTCAGTTTACCAGATTTTAAGCAGCTTGTGGGGCGGGGATAATCATTTGCGGGCAAAATGCGGGGAAAGCTCGCGTTTTTGCGCTGAAAAAGCCGCGATTCAGGCAATAAAAAACCCGCCGAAGCGGGTTTTTTGAGCCAATTGTAACTGCCGAAGCAGCCAGCAATTAACGCTTGGAGAACTGTGGACGACGGCGTGCTTTACGCAGACCGACTTTCTTACGTTCAACCTGACGCGCGTCACGGGTAACGAAGCCCGCTTTACGCAGTTCAGAACGCAGAGACTCGTCGTATTCCATCAGAGCGCGGGTGATACCGTGACGGATCGCACCAGCCTGACCAGAAATACCACCACCTTTAACGGTGATGTACAGGTCCAGTTTACCAACCATATCAACCAGCTCCAGCGGCTGACGCACGACCATGCGTGCAGTCTCACGACCGAAGTACTGCTCCAGAGAGCGCTGGTTAATTACGATGTTACCGCTACCCGGCTTGATAAAGACGCGAGCGGCAGAGCTTTTGCGGCGACCAGTGCCGTAGTTTTGAGTTTCAGCCATTGCCTATAATCCCGATTAAATGTCAAGAACTTGCGGTTGCTGCGCCGCGTGGTTGTGCTCGTTACCTGCGTAAACTTTCAGTTTACGGTACATAGCACGACCCAGTGGGCCTTTTGGCAGCATGCCTTTAACCGCGATTTCAATCACACGCTCAGGACGGCGTTCGATCATCTCTGCAAAGGTCGCTTGCTTGATACCACCGATGTGGCCAGTGTGGTGATAGTAAATCTTGTCGTTACGCTTGTTGCCGGTTACAGCAACTTTGTCAGCGTTCAGAACGATGATGTAATCACCGGTATCAACGTGCGGAGTGTATTCCGCTTTGTGCTTACCACGCAGACGGCGCGCCAGTTCAGTCGCCAGGCGACCCAGGGTTTTGCCAGTTGCGTCAACAACATACCAGTCACGCTGTACGGTTTCTGGTTTAGCTGTAAAAGTTTTCATTGAAAAGCTTACCCAAATAAAAGTTACACGTTGGTGAAATCCCAAACGCTAAGTTAACGATTGAGGCTCACACGACCAATTCGCCCAGCAAGCCCACCCCCTCAGGTAGAGTTACCGGATCACACAGTTTTCCGGGAAAAGAAAGCCTGTGCTGTAACGTGGGGTCGCAAGATTATAGAGAAGTCGAATCTAAAGATCGACTCTTTTTGCGCCCGAAGCGGTGATTTCTGTTTGCCCCTCAGGGCAGGTGCGGCAGGCGAAGATACTCCTCGCTCTGCATCTCCTGCAGGCGCGACAGACAGCGCTGATATTCGAATTTCAGCCGCGTGCCCTGATAGATTTCAAACAGCGAGGTTTCTGCCGCCACCACCAGCTTGACGTGGCGCTCGTAGAACTCATCCACCAGCGCGAGGAACCGCCGCGCCTGGTCTTCCGTTTTGTAAATCATCACCGGCACATCGTACAGCAGCACGCTGTGGAAGCGGCGCGACAGCTCGATGTAATCGTGCTGGCTGCGCCCTTCACCGCACAACGCGAGGAAGTTGATGGCCAGTACGCCTTCGTGAACGCCGAGCGTCGGCAACTGGCGATGGTTAATCTCCAGCACCGGCGCGTCGCCGCGCGGTTTACCGGACAGCGCGCTGAACATGCGCTCCATCTCCGCGTGCGTTGCGTCGTTAAGCGGGAAATTCCACAGATGGGCCGATGTCAGGGTGCGCAGGCGATAATCAATGCCGGCATCGACATTCATCACATCGCAGTGGCGCTTGATCTGCTCGATAGCCGGCAGAAAACGCGCCCGCTGCAGGCCGTTGCGGTACAGCTCATCCGGCGGAATGTTGGAGGTCGCCACCAGCGTAATGCCGCGGGCAAACAGCGCTTCCATCAGCGTACCTAGCAGCATTGCGTCGGTGATGTCGGAGACGAAAAACTCGTCGAAACAGAGAATATCGGTTTCCGCTTTGAAACGGTCAGCGACAATCAGCAGCGGGTCGCTGTGGCCCTGCAGCTGCGTTAACTCTTCGTGCACGCGCAGCATGAAGCGATGGAAATGCAGACGCAGTTTGCGATCGCCAGGAATAGACTGAAAAAACAGATCCATTACCCAGGTTTTACCGCGTCCGACGCCGCCCCACATATACAGGCCACGCACCGGCGCTTCATGGCTCTCCGGCGCTTTATTCATCAGCTTTGATAAGCGGCCAAACAGCCCTTTAGCTGCCGGCTGCGGCTGCTGCTGGCGGGCAATCAGGCCTTGCTGGATGCGATCTAAACGGGTGATGGCGTCACGTTGTACATCGTCCGGACGAAACTCGCCCTGCGACAGCGCCTGCTCATAGCGCGCAAGCGGAGATGAGGTTTGCATGGTTCTCTCAGAATCCCTGAAAAAGTCCGATTCACGTGTCGGTTGTCGAAAATTAGGCCGCTCTACACTAAGCGATACAGCCCGAGGATTCCACTTCCGATGGATTAACGGGTATAGTGGCTACTATTGAAGTTGAAACAGAAGCAATGCCCTACGAAGCAACGGAAATTACACGGGAGTCATTATGACCTGGGAATACGGGCTGATTGGTTTAGTGATTGGCATTATTGTCGGCGCGGTAGCGATGCGTTTTGGCAACAAAAAGCTGCGTGAGCAGCGCAGCATGCAGTACGAACTGGAAAAATCCAAAGCGGAGCTGGCGGATTACCGCGAAGAGCTCACCAACCACTTTGCGCGCAGCGCAGAGTTGCTGGACAACATGGCGCGCGACTATCGCCAGCTGTATCAGCATATGGCGAAAGGGTCGAATGACCTGCTGCCAAATCTGCCGGGCGAGAAAAACCCGTTTGCTTACCAGCTGACGGAAGCCGAGGCCGATAACGACCAGGCGCCGGTGCAGATCCCGCGCGACTACTCTGAAGGCGCATCGGGCCTGCTGCGCAGCGGCGAACGCACCACCCGCAGTTAATCCTTTTGGGGCACAGCATGGCTGTGCCCTTTTTGTTTTCCGAACGCTTATTACCAATAACTGTCACACTTCTTTTATCCCCCTTTTCGCAGCGAGAGCGTCATAGCAATGAAAAAACCAGCACGACTGTTAAGCGCATTAGCCTTGAGCATTGGGATGAGTCTGGCGGCGACGCCGGGTGCCATGGCCACGTTGCCGGCACAGATTCAGGGACAAGCACTGCCAAGCCTGGCACCGATGCTGGAAAAAGTGCTGCCGGCGGTGGTCAGCGTGCATGTCGAGGGCACCGACAGCGGTCAGCAGGGCCAGGATATTCCCGAGCCGCTGAAGCGCTTCTTTGGCCAGGCGCCCGGGCAGTCTCAGCCACAGCCGTTTGAAGGACTGGGTTCCGGCGTCATCATCGACGCAGCTAAAGGCTACATCCTGACCAACAATCACGTGGTAAACGGTGCGGATAAAATCAGCGTGCAGCTGAGCGATGGCAACGAATATGACGCAAAGCTGATTGGTCATGACGAGCAAACCGACATCGCGCTGATTCAGGTAGAAGGCGCAAAAAACCTCACGCAGGTGAAAATTGCTGATTCTGACGCGCTGAAAGTGGGTGATTTCGCCGTGGCGATCGGCAACCCGTTCGGCCTCGGCCAGACGGCGACGTCTGGCATTATCTCGGCGCTGGGCCGCAGCGGGCTGAATCTGGAAGGGCTGGAAAACTTTATTCAGACCGATGCCGCCATCAACCGTGGTAACTCTGGCGGCGCGCTGGTGAACCTCAATGGCGAGCTGATCGGCATTAACACCGCCATTCTGGCGTCGAGCGGCGGCAATATTGGTATTGGCTTTGCCATCCCCAGCAACATGGCGATGAACCTGGCGCAGCAGCTGATTCAGTTCGGCGAAGTGAAGCGCGGTCAGCTCGGGATCAAAGGGACAGAAATGACCGCCGATATCGCGAAAGCGTTTAACGTCGATGCGCAGCGCGGAGCATTTGTCTCTGAAGTGCTGCCGAAGTCGGCGGCGGAACAGGCGGGCATCAAAGCGGGCGACATCATCACCGCCATTAACGATAAGCCAATCACCAGTTTTGCCGAGCTGCGGGTGAAAGTCGGCACCACGCCGCCAGGCCAGCAGGTGAAAATCGGTCTGCTGCGCGATGGCAAACCGCTGACGGTGACCGTAACGCTGGAACAGAGCGCGCAGAGCACCGCCAGCGCCCAGCTGATGTCGCCGGCGCTGCAGGGCGCCACGCTCAGTGACGGCAATACCAAAGCCGGCGATAAAGGGGTCAAAGTCGATACCATCGAAAAAGGCACGCCGGCAGAACAGGTTGGCCTGCAGAAAGACGATGTGATTGTCGGCGTCAACCGTACGCGGGTGCAGAGCCTCGCCGAGATGCGCAAAGTGCTGGAGGGCAAACCGCCGGTACTGGCGCTGAACGTGGTGCGCGGCGACGAGAGTATTTACCTGCTTCTGCGATAATCCTCGCAACGGGCGGACAAGCAGGTGTTTGTCCGCCCTTCTCGTGCTATTCTGCCCTGCGATCAACTCTTGCCTGAAATAACACCATGTTTCTTAAACTTTTACGTTCTGTGGTGATGGGCCTGATCGTGGCAGGTTTACTGCTTGTCGCGATCCCGGCGCTGCGAATGGGCAGCAACGTCACCTTTGATCACGACAGCAGCGCCGATGAAGCGCCCTTCAGTTTCAATCAGGGCGTGCGCCGTGCTGTGCCGGCGGTGGTCAACGTCTATAACCGCAGCGCGCACGGTAACAATAATCGCGGCATTACCACGCTCGGTTCCGGCGTCATCATGAACGCGAAAGGCTACATCCTCACCAACAAACATGTCATCAATAACGCTGACCAGATTATCGTCGCGCTGCAGGACGGACGCTTTTTTGAAGCGACGCTGGTGGGCTCCGACGCCATGACCGATCTGGCGGTGTTAAAAATAAGCGCCTCTAATCTGCCGGTGATCCCGATTAACGCCAAACGTGTCGCGCATATTGGTGATGTGGTGATGGCGATTGGCAACCCGTACAACCTCGGCCAGACGGTCACCCAGGGCATCATCAGCGCCACCGGCCGCATCGGTCTGAGCTCCTCCGGTCGGCAGAACTTCCTGCAAACCGATGCCTCGATCAACCAGGGGAACTCCGGCGGCGCGCTGATTAACTCGCTGGGCGAGCTGATGGGCATCAACACGCTGACCTTCGACAAAAGCAACGACGGCGAAACTCCGGAAGGCATTGGTTTTGCCATTCCGACCGCGCTGGCGACCAAAATTATGGATAAGCTGATTCGCGATGGCCGGGTGATCCGCGGTTATATCGGTATTACCGGGCGCGAGCTGCCGCCGCTGCACGGTCAGGGCAGCAACCTCGATCGGGTGCAGGGCATTATTGTTAGTGAAGTGACGCCGGGCGGTCCGGCGGATCGCGCCGGCATTCAGGCCAATGATGTCCTGCTGCAGGTAAACGGTAAGCCGGCGCTGTCCGCGCAGGAGACCATGGACCAGGTGGCAGAAATCCGCCCGGGATCGGTGATTGATGTGCAGGTGCTGCGCAATGAGCAGAAGATGACGCTGCCGGTTACCATCCAGGAGTTTCCGGAAGCGGCCAATAATACCTCGCCGTAAACGCACCCGGCCGCGGACAGCGCTGTCGCTGAGCCGCGGCCGGGTGTGCAGAAACGCGGCGTAACTAGCTGCGATCGACCGGGAAAGCGATCACCTCACTGAGCGCATCGGCCTTCAGCGCCAGCATAATCAGGCGATCGACGCCCAGCGCCACGCCGGAACAGGCCGGCATGCCGTGCGCCAGCGCATCCAGCAGGTAAGTATCAATCGGATGCTGTGGCAAACCGCGCGCGGCGCGACGACGATTATCCTGCTCAAAACGCTGACGCTGTTCGCGGCTGTCGGTCAGTTCGCGGAAACCGTTGGCCAACTCCACGCCTTTGTAATAGACCTCAAAACGCTCTGCCACGCGGTGATCTTCGGTACTGATCTCCGCCAGCGCCGCCTGACTGGCCGGGAAGTGATAGACGAAGCACGGCTTATCGAGACCAATTTTCGGTTCCACGCCCAGCATAAACAGCAGCTGCAGCAGCGTGTCGCGATCGTCTTCGCGATTCGCCAGCTCGCCCTCACCCAGCTTTTCCGCCGCTTCGCGCAGCTGCGCCTTGTCCGCCGACAGCGGATCGATCTCCAGATGACGGATAAACGCCTGCTGATACGATAGCGATTCGGCGCTGTCGCACTCCAGCACCTGCTGCAGCAGGTCGTCGACTTCGTTCATCAGCCGATACATGTCGTAGTGCGGCCGATACCACTCCAGCATGGTGAATTCTGGATTATGGTGGCGCCCGGCCTCTTCATTACGGAAGCAGCGCCCCATCTGATAAATCGGGCCGCTGCCCGCCGCCAGCAGGCGCTTCATGTGATATTCCGGACTGGTCATCAGCCACAGATCGCGCCCGTCTGCCGCCCCAGGTCCGACAAAGCGCGTCTGGAATGGCACCAGATGGATGTCGGTGATCGTCGCCTGGCTCATGGCAGGCGTATCCACTTCCAGTACGCCGCGATCGGCAAAGAAACGCCGGATTTCCGCCAGGATGGCGGCGCGTTTCAACAAATTGGCAATGGGTGCGCTCGGCTGCCAGCTTGCCGTTTCGCTCATGGTGATGACTCCTTATACAGACAAGGGGAGGAAGTCTACCCGTATTGCTGACGGCAAACAACGGCACCGCCGTCGCGGCAGGCAGTTTCAGAAATCACAGGTGCTGGCAGGACAACAGGAGGAAGAGAAAGCCGGTACGAAAGCAGGTTTCGCACCGGTTTTAGTTACTGCGCGCTGCGCTGAATTGCCTGACCGCCCGCTTCAACATCTTCGCCTACGCCACGCGTGGTGTTACAGGCAGAAAGCAGCGAGGAAAGCACCAGTACCGAGAAAATCGCGACAATACTTTTCTTTAACATAGCCATATCCTTGTTGGTTGCAGTAAAAGTACAGCTTTTAAAGCATAGACCGGATACGCCATGATGGCGGTTAAGCTGCTGAAAAAAGACGCGGTGCGGGGAAGAGCGCGGAAATAAAAAAGGCGCATCGATGATGCGCCTGATTTGACGATTATTTTACGCGGGAAACGTATTCGCCAGAGCGGGTGTCCACTTTTACCACTTCGCCAATCTGTACGAACAGTGGCACTTTGATCACGGCGCCGGTAGACAGCGTCGCTGGCTTGCCGCCGGTACCGGCAGTATCACCTTTCAGACCTGGGTCAGTTTCGGTGATTTCTGCTTCGATGAAGTTCGGTGGCTGAACGGCGATCGGTTTATCGTTCCACAGGGTTACGATACACTCGGCGTTGTCCTGCAGCCATTTGGTCACGTCGTCCAGCACCTTGGCTTCAACCTGATACTGTTCGAAGGTTTCAGGGTGCATGAAGTAGAAGAAGTCACCGTCGTTGTAGGAGTACTGCAGCGTCATGTCACGCACGTCTGCGCCTTCGGCGGAGTCGGTAGACTTGAAGGTTTTCTCAACGCGTGAACCGGTCAGCAGACGACGCATTTTAACACGTGCAAACGCCTGGCCTTTACCCGGCTTAACGAATTCACTGGATTCGATGGCATACGGTTCGCCTTCGAACATGATTTTAAGACCGGCACGAAAATCGTTGCTAAGATAAGTCGCCATAAAGGCCCTCTGTAGATATTAACTGGTAATAGCCAAAAAAATGGCACACATTGTAACCCTAAATCCCCCCGTCAGAGAAGATTGGTTGCAGCAACTTGCTGATGTTGTCACCGATCCTGCTGAATTACTGCAACTTTTAGCCCTCGAAAACCACGCGGATCTGGCAGCCGGGAGCGAGGCGCGCCGTCTGTTCGCCCTGCGCGTACCGCGCGCCTTTATTCAGCGCATGCAGCGCGGCAATGCGCAGGACCCGCTGCTGCTGCAGGTGCTGACCAGCCGTCAGGAGTTTACCGATGCGCCGGGCTACAGCACCGATCCGCTCGATGAGCAGAGCAGCGTGGTGCCGGGCTTACTGCATAAGTATAGAAACCGCGCGCTGCTGCTGGTCAAGGGCGGCTGCGCGGTGAACTGCCGCTACTGCTTCCGCCGGCATTTCCCCTATCAGGATAATCAGGGCAACAAGCGCAACTGGCAGGCGGCGATTGATTACATTGCCGCCCATCCCGAGCTCGACGAGATCATCTTCTCCGGCGGCGATCCGCTGATGGCGAAAGATCAGGAGCTGGCGTGGCTGATTGGCGCGCTGGAAAACATTCCGCACCTGAAACGCCTGCGCATTCACAGCCGGCTGCCGGTAGTGATCCCGGCGCGCATTACCGAAGGGCTATGCCAGCTGCTGGCGGATACGCGTCTGCAGGTGCTGCTGGTCAGCCACATCAACCACGCGCAGGAGATTGACGAGGCGCTGCGCGAACGCATGCAGAGGCTAAAGCGCGCCGGCGTCACCCTGCTGAACCAGAGCGTGCTGCTGCGCGGCGTTAATGACGATGCGCAGACTCTGGCACAGCTCAGCAATGCGCTGTTTGATGCCGGCATCCTGCCCTACTATTTACATGTGCTGGATAAGGTGCAGGGTGCGGCGCACTTCTTTGTGCCGGATGAGCAGGCGCGGGCGCTGGTGCGGCAGCTGCTGACCATGGTATCGGGCTATATGGTGCCGAAGCTGGCGCGAGAAATTGGTGGTGAGCCGAGCAAAACGCCGCTGGATCTGCAGCTACGTCAGGAGTGACGTTCCCTGCCAGCTGCCCGGTGCGCATGAATGCGCACCCTACAGTCGGCGCCATCTCCGCAGGAGCCATTGATGGCGACCGCGCAGGGGCTGAACTCAAAAACAAAAAAGCCGCTATCGCGGCTTTTTTATTGCTGCTCTGCCATTACGGGCACTTATACACCTGACCCGACATTTTGCTGTCGAGCGGGGCAAAGGCAGACAGCAGGTTCTGCGTCGGGCTGGTGGCACCATAAATTACGTTGCCGCCCATCTCCGCTGCGCGGTTACGCAGGTCGTTGGCCGCACCGCGCAGTGAACTGCCTTCACCACCTGAGCCGGTCAGCCAGTTGCTCTGCGAGCCGGTAACATTGCCCAGCAGCTGACATTGGCTGCCTGGCTGTTGATCAACAAAGGTGACACGTTCGCCGGCGGCACTCAGTTGGTTGGAGGTGCTACAGCCCGCCAGCAGTAAGGTACCGACTGCCAGTCCGAGCGAGAGGTTAATCCGCATTATAATCCCCATTTATTATCATCAGTGTCGGGCGGCAGCGTAGCAGAAAAGCGCACATTTTTTCTGAACATTCATTGCCCTAAACCCGCAAAGCCGAAGTATTGCGCCCTTACTTATACCTTGTTCGCCGGCAAAAGAAAAACCCCCGACCGTTTCCGATCGGGGGTTTCTCAACAGCTCAGACGTTCAGGGCAATTACATCATGCCGCCCATACCGCCCATGCCACCCATGCCGCCAGCGCCAGCACCTAAGTCAGGTGCGTCGCCTTTCGGCAGGTCGGTGACCATCGCTTCGGTGGTGATCATCAGACCGGCCACAGAAGACGCGTACTGCAGCGCAGAACGGGTCACTTTGGTTGGATCCAGGATACCGAAGTCGATCATGTTGCCGTACTCTTCGGTCTGCGCGTTGTAACCGTAGTTACCGTCGCCCGCTTTCACGTTGTTAGCAACCACAGATGGCTCTTCACCGGCGTTAGAAACGATCTGACGCAGTGGCGCTTCCATCGCACGCAGAGCAACCTTGATACCGACGTTCTGGTCTTCGTTCTGACCTTTCAGGCCAGATGCTGCGATTTTCGCCGCAACACGCACCAGCGCAACACCACCACCGGCAACCACGCCTTCTTCAACCGCAGCACGGGTAGCGTGCAGGGCATCTTCAACGCGTGCTTTCTTCTCTTTCATTTCAACTTCAGTCGCTGCGCCTACTTTCAGTACGGCTACACCGCCTGCCAGTTTAGCAACGCGCTCCTGCAGTTTCTCTTTGTCGTAGTCAGACGTCGCTTCTTCGATCTGCTGACGGATCTGCGTCACGCGGCCAGAGATTGCGCCCTGATCGCCCACACCATCGATGATGGTGGTGGTGTCTTTGTTGATCACCACACGTTTTGCCTGACCCAGGTCTTCCAGCGTCGCTTTTTCCAGCTCCATACCGATCTCTTCAGAGATCACGGTACCGCCGGTCAGGATAGCAATATCCTGCAGCATCGCTTTACGACGGTCGCCGAAGCCCGGTGCTTTCACCGCAGCCACTTTCACGATACCGCGCATGGTGTTGACCACCAGCGTAGCCAGCGCTTCGCCTTCCACGTCTTCTGCGATGATCAGCAGTGGTTTGCCGGCTTTCGCCACAGCTTCCAGCACTGGCAGCATTTCGCGGATGTTAGAGATTTTCTTGTCAGCCAGCAGGATGAATGGGCTTTCCAGCTCCACTGCACCGGTTTCTGGCTTGTTGATGAAGTACGGAGACAGGTAGCCACGGTCGAACTGCATACCTTCAACCACATCCAGCTCGTCCTGCAGACCGGTGCCTTCTTCAACGGTGATCACGCCTTCTTTACCCACTTTGTCCATCGCCTGAGCGATCAGGGTACCGACGCTTTCATCGGAGTTGGCAGAAATGGTACCTACCTGCGCGATAGCGCGGGAATCCTGGCATGGTACAGACAGGGTTTTCAGCTCTTCAACGGCTGCGGCAACGGCTTTATCGATACCGCGCTTCAGATCCATAGGGTTCATGCCCGCCGCGACGGCTTTCAGGCCTTCGTTGACGATAGCCTGTGCCAGAACGGTAGCGGTGGTGGTGCCGTCGCCTGCTGCGTCGTTGGCTTTAGAAGCGACTTCTTTCACCATCTGCGCACCCATGTTCTCGAACTTGTCTTCCAGCTCGATTTCACGTGCCACAGAAACACCATCTTTAGTGATGGTCGGTGCACCAAAAGATTTATCCAGAACCACGTTACGGCCTTTCGGGCCCAGGGTAACTTTTACTGCATCTGCCAGTACGTTCACGCCACGCAGCATTTTTACGCGTGCGTCATTACCGAATTTTACGTCTTTAGCTGCCATTTCAAATATCCCTTAAATTCGTTTCGTTCAGTGAATTACGCGTAAATTACGCTTCAACAATCGCCAGAATGTCGCTTTCAGAGATGATCAGAACTTCTTCGTTGTCGATTTTCTCAGTCTTGGCACCGTAGCCTTCGCTGAAAATCACCAGATCACCCACTTTCACGTCCAGCGGCTTCACGTCGCCGTTTTCCAGGATGCGGCCATTGCCAACAGCCAGTACTTCACCGCGGGTTGATTTGCCTGCTGCAGAGCCGGTCAGAACGATACCGCCAGCAGATTTGGCTTCAACTTCTTTACGCTTGACGATAACGCGATCGTGCAACGGACGAATTTTCATTTGATAGCTCTCCTTTGAGAAGTCCAATCATTCATTTTGGGTTGAACGCCGGGCTTGAGGGTTCCGGCCTCGTGGAGAGAGAGATAGGGGCAGAAAAGGGGCTTTCAAGGGCAAAAAAATAAAAAATTTTCGTTTGCGTAACAGATGACGAAAAAGACAGCAAAAAGGGCGGCTTACGCCGCCCCGCTTACATTCAGCGATCTTTATCGTGACCGATACGATCCTGATCTTTGCGCTCAAACTCGCCGTCCATGGTGACGCCGCTATCCGGGCCCTGTCCCGGGCCGCGCCATACGCGCAGGTGCGGCATCAGCTTCAGCGTCAGGTGCTTCTGCACCGGCGGCAGCAACAGCAGCAGGCCGAGGAAATCGGTAAAGAAGCCCGGCAGCAGCAGCAGAAAACCGGCGATGATCAGCGACACGCTTTTGATCATCTCCGCCGCCGGGCTCTCGTTACGCGCCAGCTTCTCCTGCATCAGCATAAAGTTCTTCATGCCCTGATTTTTCACCAGCGACACACCAATGCACGAGGTAAAAATCACCAGCAGCATGGTCAGCAGCACGCCGAGCGCGTGCGCCACCTGGATGAAAATTGAGATCTCAATCCAGGCCAGAACAAAAAAAATCACTAACGGTAACCAGCGCACCGATATCTCCTGTGAGTCGCGCCGCCACGCAGCGTGCGGGGCAGCAAAATTGAAGGGTCAGCATGACCATAACGTATGAGATGGGCACGCGGCCGGGGAAATTCAACCGCCACTGTTAAATTTATGCCACTGACTTAAAATTGCGAAGTACATCACATATCGTTATTACCGCTGGGCCAGCAAATGTCCGTAAAGTGATCTGTGCACAAGCATTTCTGCAGTGACAGAATATGATCGTGCTCGCCAGCCCGAAGATGGATAAAATGTCGGCACTGGTATTCCACGACAATATAATTGCTTCACCTGCACGTTATTCGCCGCCCATCCATTCCGGATGCCCGGCAGTAACACAGCAGCAATAATAAGAAGGTAATCATGGCGAACAACATTCGTATCGAAGAAGACCTGTTAGGCATGCGTGAAGTTCCGGCAGATGCCTATTACGGTGTTCATACTCTGCGTGCGATTGAGAACTTCTATATCAGTAACAGTAAAATCAGCGACATCCCTGAGTTTGTTCGCGGCATGGTGATGGTGAAAAAAGCCGCCGCGCTCGCCAACAAAGAGCTGCAAACCATCCCCCGCCACATCGCCAACACTATCATTCAGGCCTGTGATGAAGTGCTGAACAACGGTAAGTGCATGGACCAGTTCCCGGTTGATGTCTATCAGGGCGGCGCGGGCACCTCGGTCAACATGAACACCAACGAGGTGCTGGCTAACATCGGTCTGGAGCTGATGGGTCACCAGAAAGGTGAATATCAGTATCTCAACCCAAACGATCACGTGAATAAGTGTCAGTCCACTAACGACGCTTATCCTACCGGTTTCCGCATTGCGGTTTACGCCTCGATCCTCAAACTGCTCGACGCGATTGGCCAGCTGAGCGAAGGTTTTCAGCGCAAAGCGGTGGAGTTTGAAAACATCCTGAAGATGGGCCGCACCCAGCTGCAGGACGCGGTGCCGATGTCACTCGGTCAGGAGTTCCACGCGTTCAACGTACTGCTGAACGAAGAGACGCGCAGCATTCTGCGTACCGCCGAACTGCTGCTGGAGGTTAACCTCGGCGCCACGGCGATCGGCACCCGCCTCAACACACCGGACGGCTACCAGCAGCTGGCGGTACAGCGCCTGGCGGAAGTCAGCAACCTGCCGGTGGTGCCCGCCGAAGATCTGATTGAAGCCACCTCAGACTGCGGCGCTTACGTGATGGTGCACTCAGCGCTGAAGCGCCTGGCGGTGAAACTGTCGAAAATCTGTAACGACCTGCGTCTGCTATCATCCGGTCCGCGCGCCGGCCTGAACGAAATCAACCTGCCGGAACTGCAGGCCGGTTCTTCAATCATGCCTGCCAAAGTTAACCCGGTGGTACCGGAAGTGGTCAATCAGGTTTGCTTCAAAGTGATTGGCAACGACACCACGGTGACCATGGCTTCTGAAGCCGGCCAGCTGCAGCTCAACGTGATGGAACCGGTGATTGGCCAGGCGCTGTTTGAGTCGATCAGCATCCTGACCAACGCCTGCTACAACCTGCTGGAAAAATGCGTTAACGGCATTACCGCCAACAAAGCGGTCTGTGAAGCCTACGTGTTCAACTCCATCGGTATCGTCACTTACCTCAACCCGTACATCGGCCATCACAACGGCGATATCGTCGGGAAGATTTGTGCTGAAACCGGTAAGAGCGTGCGCGAAGTGGTGCTGGAGCGTGGCCTGCTGACCGAAGCCGAGCTGGACGATATTTTCTCCATCCAGAACCTGATGCACCCGGAATACAAAGCCAAACGCTACACCGACGAAAACGAACAGTAATCCGTTCCGGATCAAGTCGTCTGAAGCACGCCTGTATACAATACGGCGTGCTTTTTTATTTTGACGTCTATAACTAAAGTGGCTGCGTGTGGCGGCACTTCAGGGAGTGAAACTATGGTAGTGGTGGAATTGCTCATTGTCCTGCTGGCGATCTGGTTGGGTGCGCGCCTCGGCGGCATCGGCATTGGCTTTGCCGGCGGTTTAGGCGTGCTGGTGCTGACGCTGGTTTGCGGCATGAAACCCGGCGCGATCCCGTTCGATGTCATCGAGATCATTATGGCGGTGATTGCGGCCATCGCCGCGATGCAGGTGGCTGGCGGCATGGATTATCTGGTCGGGCTGGCGGAACGCCTGCTGCGCCGCCATCCGCGCTATGTCACGTTCCTTGCGCCGCTGGTGACCTATGCGATGACGCTGCTGGCGGGTACCGGGCACACTGCTTTTTCAACTCTGCCGGTGATTGCGGAAGTGGCCAAAGAGCAAGGCGTACGCCCTTCGCGCCCGCTGTCGATAGCCGTAGTGGCGTCGCAAATCGCCATCACCGCCTCGCCGCTTTCGGCCGCGGTGGTATTTTTTGCCTCGATTCTTGAACCGCGCGGCGTCAGTTATCTGGCGCTGCTCGGTGTCGCGCTGCCTGCCACCATGCTGGCCATTTTCTGTGCCGCCGTGATCACCAACTTCCTCGGCAAAGAGCTCAAAGAAGATGACGTCTATCAGGCGCGCCTGGCGAAAGGTGAAGTGACACTGCGCGGTGAGCAGGTTTATCACATCAAGCCGGGAGCCAGACGCGCAGTGCTGCTGTTCCTGATCGGTATTGCGGCGGTCGTGCTGTACGCGACGGCAATCAGTGACAGCGTGGGCCTGATCAGCAATCCGGTGCTGCCGCGTAACGAAGCCATTGTGGTGTTTATGCTGACGGTTGCTACGCTGATTTGCCTGACCTGCAAAGTGGAAACCGGTGAAATCCTCAGTGCCAGCACGTTTAAATCCGGCATGAGCGCCTGTATCTGCGTGATGGGCGTCGCCTGGCTGGGTGATACCTTTGTCAAAGCGCACCTGAGCGACATCCAGACGCTGGCCGGTGACATGCTGCAGAGCTATCCGTGGATGCTGGCGCTGGTGCTGTTCTTTGCTGCCACGCTGCTCTACTCGCAGGCGGCCACCACCAAAGCGCTGATGCCGGCCGCACTGATGCTCGGCGTGTCGCCGCTGGCGGCGGTCGCCTCCTTCGCCGCGGTGTCCGCGCTGTTCGTGCTGCCCACCTACCCGACGCTG
Source organism: Type-C symbiont of Plautia stali (assembly GCF_059730935.1). Lineage (NCBI taxonomy): Bacteria > Pseudomonadati > Pseudomonadota > Gammaproteobacteria > Enterobacterales > Enterobacteriaceae > Type-C symbiont of Plautia stali. The sequence goes on from NZ_AP035923.1 coordinate 3,600,637, forward strand.
CTGGCCGCGGTTGAGATGGATGACACCGGCTCCACCCGCATTGGTAAGTACGTGTTCAACCACTCGTTTATCATTCCCGGCGTACTGGCAATTACCTTCTCGGTGGCGTTTGGCTTCCTGTTCGGCAGCCTGATCCTGTAGCGTCGTGGTTACATCCTGAAAACCTCGTGGCGAATGAGCCGTGTTATTATCGCGGCTCATTCGCCACCGGAGCTGATTAATTCGTCATGGCTGCTCGATTTTCCCGCCTGCTAAGCCTGTGCCTGGCGCTGCTGTTTTGCCTGTCGGCACAGGCCAGCCTGTTCTCGCCCACTACCAATAACCGCTTTGTGCCAGTCGATCAGGCCTTTGGCTTTGATTTCAGCCAGCAGGGTCATCAGCTGACGCTGAGCTGGAAAGTGAAGGACGGCTATTACCTCTATCGCCAGCAATTCCACATCAGCTCGCAACACGCGCAGCTGGCGCCGGTCACGCTGCCGCCGGGCCAGCCGCATGAAGATGAGTTTTACGGCAAGAGCGAAATCTATCCGCAGGACGTACAGCTGCCGATCACCCTGCGCCAGGCCGATGCCGGTGCAACGCTCAGCGTGACCTATCAGGGCTGCGCCGCGGCCGGTTTCTGCTATCCGCCGGAGACCCGCTCGGTGCCGCTGACGGCGATGGCTGCCGATAGCGCCGCGCCGGTAATCGCGGCATCACCGGCCGCTCACCGCACGCCGCTGCCGTTTTCGCCGCTGTGGGCGCTGCTGATTGGCATCGGCGTGGCCTTTACGCCGTGCGTGCTGCCGATGTATCCGCTGATCTCCGGCATCATCCTTGGCGGCCAGCGCCGCTACTCGCTGGGCCGGCTGTTCGCCCTCGCACTGGTCTACGTGCAGGGCATGGCGCTGACTTACACCCTGCTCGGTATGGTGGTGGCTGCGGCGGGCCTGCGTTTCCAGGCTGCGCTGCAGCATCCTTACGTGTTGATCGGCCTCTCCGTGCTGTTTGTGCTGCTGGCGCTGTCGATGTTTGGCCTGTTCACGCTGCAGCTGCCTGCCAGCCTCCAGACGCGTCTGACGCTGTGGAGCAACCGTCAGCAAGGCGGCTCGCTGGCGGGCGTGTTTATGATGGGCGCGCTGGCTGGGCTAATCTGCTCACCCTGCACCACCGCGCCGCTCAGCGCCATCCTGCTGTATATCGCGCAGAGCGGTAATCTGTGGGCCGGTGCCGGCACGCTGTGGCTGTACGCCTTCGGCATGGGACTGCCGCTGATTGCTGTGACGATGTTCGGCAACCGGCTGCTGCCGAAAAGCGGTCCGTGGATGCAGAGCGTGAAAGAGGGTTTTGGCTTTGTGATTCTGGCGCTGCCGGTGTTTCTGCTGGAGCGCGTGCTGGGCGATATCTGGGGACTGCGGCTGTGGAGTCTGCTTGGCGTGGCGTTTTTTGCCTGGGCGTTCAGCCTGAGTCTCAACGCACGCGGCACAGCGCGCGTGCTGCCGATCATCATGCTGGCGGCCGCGCTGGTGGTGGCGCGCCCGCTGCAGGACTGGGCATTTGGCAGCAGCAGTACGCAAAGCGTCGCCCACCTGCCGTTTCAGCGCATCAGCAGCAGCCAGCAGCTGGACAGCGCATTACAGCAGGCGCAGGGCCGTATCACCATGGTCGATCTCTATGCCGACTGGTGCGTGGCCTGCAAAGAGTTTGAAAAATACACCTTCAGCGATGACGGCGTGCGCAGCGCCCTGAGCAACGTGCAGCTGCTGCAGGCTAACGTGACAGCCAACAACGCGCAGGATAACGCGCTGCTGCAGCATCTGCAGGTGCTTGGCCTGCCGACCATCCTGTTCTTCGATGCGCAGGGCAAAGAGATTGCCGATTCACGCGTCACCGGGTTCCTTAACGCCGCGGATTTCCGCGCCCATTTGCACAATCTGCCGCGTTAAACGAAACTGGTTGCACGACACTGCCCGGGCGTACGCGCCCGAGCCCGCATTCCGGAGGAGAGTCTTTTGCAACGCGAACAGATCCTTGAGCATGCGCTGAATGTGCTCGAACAGAGCGGCCTGGCCGCGACCACCTCGCTGCAGCAGCTGGCTGGCGAAAGCGGCCTCGCCAGCGATCAGCTGGAGCGCTACTGGCCCGATCGCGATGCCCTGCTGTATGACGCGCTGCGCTTTCACGGCCAGCAGATCGACAGCTGGCGCCGCCAGGTGCAGCTGGATGAGCGCCTCAGTGCAGCACAAAAGCTGCTGGCGCGTTACGACGTGCTGGCAGAGCACGTCAGTAAAGGCCGCTTTCCTGGCTGCCTGTTTATTGCCGCCTGCAGTTTCTATCCCCAGCCGGATCAGCCGGTGCACCAGCTCGCCGAACAGCAGAAGCGCAGTTCCTGGCAGTTCACCCATGAAATCCTCGTCGACCTGGCGCTGGACAACCCCAGCATGGTGGCCGATCAGATGGAGCTGATCCTCGAAGGTTGTCTGAGTAAGCTGCTGGTGAAGCGCAACGTGCAGGATGTCGCTACCGCGCGGCGTCTGGCTGAAGATGTGCTGAGCATCGCGCTATGCCGGCAAAACGGCGCGCTGGCGTAGGCTTTTTGTTCAGCCTGCCTGAAAAGCAGGCAATCAGTCACGATTGCTACGCTTTTTTTACGAAACCCGTTGACGGCTGTGAGCCATTAGGGTTTAATGCGCCCCGTTGCCCGGATAGCTCAGTCGGTAGAGCAGGGGATTGAAAATCCCCGTGTCCGTGGTTCGATTCCGCGTCCGGGCACCACTATTCAGAAAACCCAGCCTCATGGCTGGGTTTTTGCTTTTCTGCGCCGGCAGAATCGCTCACCCTGCGGCCTGGCAGAAACCTTTAAAGCTGGAAAATCCGCCCGTCACCGGCTGGCAGTTCAACGGTTACGCTCAATTTTCCGCCTAACGCCTCAACGTACTTTTTCAGGCTGGAGAGTTTCAGTTCATCACCGCGCGCCTCGATGGCTGCAATAGCAGGTTGCGAAACCCCCATCTTTTCAGCCAGCTGTACCTGTGAAAGCGCCAGTTCTTCCCGCAGCTGGCGCAGGCGAATCTCGAGGATTTTTTCCGCCGCCTTATTTCTGATGCGCGCCTGTGATTCAGGCGAACGCTGAGCAATCAGGTCTTCAAGTTTTGGCATGATTCATCTCCTCCAGATGCTGTTGATACTCGCGGTCAGCCAGTTTAATCATCGCCTGATAAAAACGCCGCTGATGCGTTCCGGTTTTGTTTCCCGCGCAGAGCACAATGGCCCGTCTGACCGGATCGAAGGCAAAAAACGCACGAATCGCCCGGCCATTACTCTGAACACGGAGTTCTTTCATATTGGAAAAACGCGACCCGACGAGGGTATCAACATCAGGTCGCCCTAACGTGGGCCCGAACTCCCTGAGAACCGCCAGGCTGGCCAACACATCCTCAATCATCGCGTCATCCTGCGCCTGCAGCCATGTGGCAAAACGCGCGGTGGTTTCTACCTTCCAGCTGTTCAAAATCACCTCATATAACCTGTAGTTTATAGCGCTCTGATATAAACCGGAAGTTATATTGAAAAGATGACCTGTATCATGCCGGATGTCAGCATCGCTGGAGACGTGTTCAGCTTGTGCGGAGTACCTGAAAAAACTGCAATCCCATGCAATATCGATTAGCTCCATTACGACCCTGGCTGCTTCGGCCCCATTTGCGCGACGCGTCGCACACTTTTGCGATTGCGCCCAAATCTTTCCAGCGAATTGCGCCACCGGTCACGCCGCGTTGCGCGTGTCGATGTTAAAAAACTGTTAATCGCAGTGCCTGCCTGCCGTCGTGGCTTTTGTCCTTAACTCAGCGTCTGCTGTATTTCATCGTGCCGGACGTTTTTGATACACCGAATCGTGTCGCCAGAGGGAGTAATCGTGAACCTTCGTCGCCTTAAATATTTCATCAAAATCGTCGACGCGGGCAGCCTGACGCAGGCCGCTGAAAGTTTGCATATTGCGCAACCGGCGCTAAGCCAGCAGCTTGCCACGCTGGAAGGAGAAGTGAATCAGCAGTTACTGATCCGCACCAAACGCGGCGTAACGCCTACCGAAGCGGGGAAAATGCTTTACCATCATGCCTTCACTATTTTGCATCAGTGCGAACAGGCACAGCGCGCCATTGACCAGATCGCCGCAGCGACTGCAGAAGGCATGCGCAGCGGCTCCCAATAAAGCACGGATGCCGCCTCGCAGCCTCGCACTCCGGTTAAATTTCGTCAGCCAGTCAGCACTCAACCCACACCGCACCGGCATCCGCCGATTTGACACACTGTTCCACCCAGCGTACCCCCATCAGCCCGGCGTGCACGTCCGGATACCAGAAGTCCTGCAGGAAGGCGTGATCGCCGCGGTCGGTGGCGTCCATCGCCAGCGCAAAACGGCGATAGAGATTCGACCAGGCTTCAAATAATCCTTCGGGATGGCCGCCACCAATACGGTCATCGGCCAGCGCGCTGGCGTGCAGATAACCCATGCCGCGCTCAAGAATCTGCACCGGCTCGCCCTGCACTTCATAGCGCAGCTGGTTTGGCTGTTCGTCCCACCACTCCAGACTGGCTCGGGCCCCCACCACGCGAATTTTCTGGCCGTGCATCGATCCGCAGTTCACCGCTGACGCCCACAGCGTACCGACCGCACCGTTGTCGTATTCCATCATCACAAAGGCGTTATCTTCCAGCGGCGCACGCGAGGCCACAAAGCTCTGGCGGCTGCACAGCAGACGTTTTATTTGCAACTGCGGCAACAGGGTTTCAGCGATAAACAGCGGATGGGTGGCCAGATCGCCCAGCACATAGCTCGGGCCGACAAAACGCGGATCGACGCGCCATTTGGTGCTGGCATTCTGTAATTCGACCGCTTCGTGATGAAAGCCGTGAGCAAACTGCATGTTCACAATGCGGATCTCACCCAGCAGCCCGTCAGCAATCATGGTGCGCGCCTGCTGAATCATCTGATGGCCGGCATAACCGTAGGTCACGCCGATGATCTTCTGCTGCGCTTTACACAGTTGCTGCAGTTCCTCAGCTTCAGCGGAGGTGAAACACAGCGGTTTTTCACACACCACGTGCAGCCCGGCGCTGAGCGCAGCGCGGCAGATAGCAAAGTGCGTATTGTTCGGCGTGGCGATGGAGACGGCTTCAATGCCATCAGAACGCGCGGCTTCCGCTTTAAACAGGGTTTCGTAATCGCTATAGCAGCGCTCGGCCGCCACGCCCAGCGCGCGACCAAACGCTTGTCCGCGCTCCGCATCAATATCAAACGCACCCGCCACTAAGGTGAAGTTGCCGTCGCGTAAAGCAGCGGAACGGTGGATGTAACCGATCTGGCTGGTGCCGCCGCCGCCCACCATGCCCCAGCGCAGCGCGCGATCCAGTACTTTGCTCCCGTTAATCATGCTGTTCTCCTCAGAATCCGATGGAATGCAGGTAGTGCAGGCTGGCCGTGACGTCCTGCAGACTGGTGGCGGCGTTGCGCGGATCGCGCTCCTGCTCAATGGTGATCCAGCCCTGGTAATGACGTTCAGCGAGAAACGCCCGCAGCGCCGGGTAATCAATCGCGCCCTGGCCAAGCGGGCACATCACACCCCCGGCACAGGCAGTGAAAAAGTCGACGCCGCGCGCAATCACATCGCGCCAGACGGCCGCATTAATGTCTTTGAAATGCAGATAGTCGATGCGCGACCAGTAGCGTTGCAGCCAGGTCTGCGGATCCATGCCGGAATAAAAAAGATGGCCGGTATCGAGACACAGTCCGGCGACCTCATGCGGGATGTCCTGTACCAGCTGCTCCAGTTCATCAGCAAACTCAATGCAGCCACCGGCATGAGGATGAATCACCGGTCGCACGCCGTAATCGTGCCAGGCGATGTGACTGAGCTGAGTGATGTGCTGCATCATGCGCTGCCAGTCCGCGGGTGCCAGACGTGGCGCTTTCTCCGTCTGGCCGGCAAATTGCGCCCGCTGCGGGTTGCCGAAATCGATAATCACCAGATAGGGCGCGGGCCGGTTATCACCGTGCGTGCGTGCCGCGCACGGCACCTGCGACAGGTTGCGGCAGATGTTGTGCGTCAGCTCAACCATCGCCGGGAAATTCGCCTCGCTAACCAAATCATCAAAAATGGTGCCGGCCACCAGTGACAGCTGATGCGCTTCCAGCTGCTGGCGCAGTTCGGCGGCATCGGTCGGCAGATAGCGCCACGGCCCGAGTTCAATGCTGCGGTAACCGGCCTGGGCCGCCTCGCGCAGCACCGTTTGCCATGGCGGCAGGAAAGGATTGTCAGGATCGTCTACGCCCCAGCTGCAGGGCGCATTGGCAATGTGTAGGGTCATGATGGTTCCTTATGATGAGGGCTGGCGTCAGTATCAAATAGATATTTCACCAACCTCAATCATGGAACTTTCATTCTTTGATAGCGATCATAAATTTAATTATCAAATTTTTGATAATTTTTTATCAAATGCTGTCGTCATGCGCGCTGGCGTGGCTGTCGCCCGGTGAGCGATAACAAAGGGTGACTGCGCAACGCCTCAGACATTTTCCCGCATGACGATCTCAAACGGCAGGGTGACCTGAGAAAAATGGTCGCTGCGCTCAGCGTGACGTTGCAGCACGGTTTGCGCCAGCTGTCGTGCCATGTCAGCGATCTGATGGCGCAGCATCACCGTGATGGTGCCATCTATCAGCGCCAGGTCGCCGTCATTGACCGGGCCGTGACAAATCAGCGCCACCTTACGCTGCGGCTGCTCACGCAGCGCCTGAACGACCCCTTCAATGCCGCCGCACGGCGCGTAAATCAGCGCCAGATCGGCATGCTGCTCCAGCAGCTGGCGAGTCGCCTGATAACCACCGGCAATCGATTCGTGGGTTTTGAGCGGTTCCAGCACGCGCCGCGCACTGTCCTGCTCGCGCAGATACGAGCGAAAACCACTCTCGCAGTTCTCCTGACAGATAAAGCGGTGATCCCCCAGCAGCACGCCCGCCGGACCCGGCTGATGCAGCAGATGGCTGGCGATCCAGCCCGCGCTGCGCCCGGCTTTCTGATTATCCAGGCCGAAATAGCCAGCATGCCCACAGGGCGAGAAGTCAGAAAACAGCGCGTAGACGCGCACGCCCTGACGCGAAACGTGCGCTATCGCGTGGCGGATCAGCGGATGATCCAGCGCCACCACGCCGATAGCCTCCACCTGCTCAGCCAGCCGGTAGAGCGAATCCACCACCGCTGCCACCTCATCAATCTCGTGCCAGACAAACAGCGGCTCGCTGCCGGCCGGATGAAATGGCTGCGTCTGCTGGCGCAGCGCATCGGTTAGTGTTTGATAAAAAGAGTACGAAGCCGACAGCAGGATAAACCCCATACGCAGCGTCACGCCGTCGCTCTGTGCACTGAGCGGGGCGTGGCTGCTGCGGTAACCCAGCCGATGCGCCGCTGCCAGTACTTTCTGTTCGGTTTGCGCCCGCACCGGCGCGCGGCGATTGAGCACCCGATCCACGGTGGCGATCCCCACCCCGGCAGCGGCGGCAATCGCGCTCATGGTAATTTTGCTCATCGTTAAGCCCCTAAATGATAATAAACTATCAAAAATAATGCCTGACGTTATGCTTTCACGCCATATAAGCCGGTGTTTATCCCTCAGTAAATGAGTAGATCCTCTCATTCTTTTGATCGCTGTCGCACAAACACCATCATCCGTTTCATTTCTCACGCAAATAGAATAATTATTTGGCAAACGATCGCCGCAGCGGGTCGCCGGCACTGATGGAAATGCATCAGCAAAGCATTAGAGCCGGTGCCGGGCTGTTTTTATAGTTGACGCGACACCAGCCGCCGATTGCGGTGGTGGGTAACGTAACGCGCAGGAGAACAACAATGAAAATCGCTTTTGATGTGGATGTTATCCGCGATCTCGGCATCACGCGTATGGTGCATCAGGTCGCGGAGTGGGGTTATAAATACATTGAACAGTCGCCGCATCCGCAAATCAATCCGTTCTATAAACACCCGAAAGCCAGCCGGGAGATCATGCGCGAGTACAAAAATGCGCTCAACGCTACCGGACTGGAAATCTCCTCGTTTATCACCGTCTATCGCTGGTCGGGACCGGATGAGCTGCGGCGCCAGGCGGCGGTGAAAAACTGGAAGCGAATGATTGAGATTGCCGTGGAGATGGGCGTGCAGGTGATCAATACCGAGCTCTCCGGTAACCCGAACGAGCCGGAAATCTGCGAAGAGATGTTCTATCGCTCAATGGACGAGCTGCTGCCGATTTTCGAGCGAGAGGGGATTCGCGTAGAAATTCAGGCGCATCCGTGGGATTTCTGCGAAGAGAGCAATGAAACGGCCGATATCGTCAAGTCGTTCCGCAGCGACAACGTCAAATACATCTATAGCGCACCGCATACGTTCTACTATGACAAGGGCAAAGGCGACGTGAAGAGTATGCTGCATTACGCTGGCGACGATCTGTCGCATATGCTGATTGCCGATACCATGAACCACACCAAACACTGTCGCTACATCGTTAACCCACCGGGCGTCGATGCCACCATCCACCAGCACGTGGCCGTTGGCGAAGGTGAGGTGAATTTCGACGCGCTGTTCGAAGCGCTGCGCGAGATGGATTTCGCTAACCGCCACTATAAAGTGGGCGGCGAGTCGATTATCTCCGCCGCGCTGTTTGGCTATCCGGAGAAGATGAAGTATCAGGCGGTGGAAACCCGCGAGCTGATTGAGCGCGAGCTGCTGAATCTGTAAATCGCCCGCCCTTAGCCCCCTTTCTCGCCAATGACAGCTGGGCGCACAATCAGCCCCCTCTCCCGCCAATGACAGATGGGCGCACTATCAGCCCCCTCTCCCACCTGCGGGAGAGGGTTGGGGTGAGGGCAAACGCCATCGCCCACTCCCCATCACACCGTCACCCACTCCACCTCCACAAACTCGCCGCGCGTCAGCGACAGCTGCGCCGCCTCCGCGATGGCCTGCGCGCGCAGCCCGTCAATCAGCCCCGGCAGACCGGCCACTTTCTCGCCGCCAAGATGGCGCACAAACGCATCGAGATGGCTGTAATAGGTCTCCTGTACCCGGCTGAACCAGTCCGCATACAGCCCCGGCTGGCGGATGTGCTGCCCCTGATACAGCGTTGCACCGCGCACCGCCTGGCTTTCCGACGCCAGCATGCCCAGACTGCCCATCACGCTGATGCGCTCGTCATAACCGTAAGCGGTACGACGGGCATTATCGAGCTGCGCCAGCGCGCCCTGCTGCAGGCGCATAATCAGCACCGAGGTATCGACGTCAATGTTGCGGATCGCCGGCATCGCCAGCGCGGCACCGAGCGCGCCCACGGTGACCACTTCATCCTCAGTTAGCCAGCGCAGCAGATCGAAAAAGTGGATGGCCTGGTCGCGCATCTGTCCGCCGGACGCCTGCAGATAGCTCAGCGGCGGCAGTTCAGAGGCGCGGCACACCATCTGGATGAGCTCGCTGCGTCCAATCACGCCCTGCTGCAGCTGGGCTTTCAGTTGTGCATGGCTGCGATCAAAACGCCGATTGAATCCTACCGTCACCGGCACCTGCAGCGGAGAGATGCTGGCTACCACTTCCCGGGCGCGCGACAGCGACAAATCGATCGGTTTTTCACAGTACACCGCTTTGCCCGCCAGTACCGCCTGCTCCAGTAGCGGAGCGTGGGTCGGCGTCGCACTGGCAATCAGCACCGCATCAATGGCCTCACTGCTCAGCGCCTGCGGCACGCTGGCGGCCCGCGCCCCAAACTGCTCTGCCAGCGCAGCGGCGCGCGCGGCGTCGATATCGCACACCAGCGCCAGCTCAACGCCGGGATGGCGCGCCAGGTTTGCGGCATGCACCTGGCCAATAAATCCACAGCCAATTAAGGCAAAACGTTGCGCACTGCGCATGATAACGCTCCTGTTGCTCACACTTCGGCATCGTCGGTCTTGTCAAAATATCGCTTTCTGGCAGGCTGTCTGAACGCGGTTTTTGATGGAATTCACTCAGATGAAAACAATGACGCTGGCCGAACTGGCTAAGCGGGTGGGCGTGGGCGTCGCCACGGTGGATCGGGTGCTGAACGACCGGGGCGGCGTGTCGCCCGCGATGACGAAAAAGATTTTACTGGCGGCGCGCGAAGCGGGTTTGAAACGCATCCTGCCGGAGGAACACCGCCACGCGTGGCAGATCGAAGTGCTACTGAGCGGTAACGGTTCCTTCTTCTTTCAACAGCTGGCGCAGGATTTTGCCCGGCTGGCAGATGAGCTCGGCTATCGTCGCCTGCGGCTGCACCGCACACTGATTCCGGAGCATGCGCCCGAAAAGCTGGCGGCGCATATCGAAGCCAGCAGCAAAAAGATGGACGGGCTGATTGTTTTCGCCCATGAAAATCCGCTGATTTACGCGGCGCTTGAGGCCTGTAAAGCGCGTGGCGTACCGGTCATTACGCTGGTGGCCGATCTGCCTGATGCGCCGCGCCTGTGCCATGTCGGTATTGACCAGCTTAAGGCGGGACGCACCGCCGCGCTGATGCTCGGCAGCATGCTGCCCGTGGCGGGTGACGTGGTGCTGGTTAGCGGTCGCGCCGATTACGCCGCGCACCGTCTGCGCATCGAAGGATTTCAGGCAGTGCTGGCGGAGCGCTTCCCGCATCTGCGGCTACGGGAGATCATCGCAGGCCAGGACGAGCGCGAGCGCATCAGCCGGCTGCTGGAGAAAACGCTGGCCGCATCGCAGCAGATTGTCGGCTTGTACAATACCGGCATGGGCAACACGCAGATTCACGAAGCGCTGGCGCGCCACCGGCTGTGCGGCAAGGTGGTGTATGTTACGCACGAACTTTACCAAACCACCCGTGAGCTGCTGGCCAAACGCGTGCTGACGCTAACGCTCGATCAAAACACCCTGCGTCACGCACAGCTGGCGCTGACGCTGCTGCTGCGACATCTGGAAGAGGGTGAGCAGCCAGAGACCTATCAGCCCGGCAAAGTCGACTTTATGCTGTTTACGCAAGAGAATTTTGCCTGATTCGACTTTGTCTTTTATCGCCAGCGCGGTTAAATCGGCGTGATAGCGTGCTGCTACACTCAGTAGCAGCAAAAATCTTCTCACAACAAGGCGAACGCATTATGTCGGAAAATCAGTATCAGCCCGCGAAAGTCTGGACCTGGGACCCGGAAGCCAAAGGTAACGGGGCGAAGACTAACCGTCCAACCGCCGGGCCGACGCATGAGCAAACGCTGCCGGTCGGTAAGCATCCGCTGCAGCTCTATTCGCTGGGGACGCCAAACGGCCAGAAAGTGACCATTCTGCTGGAAGAGCTGCTGGCGCTCGGCGTGCAGGAAGCGGAGTATGACGCCTGGCTGATCCGCATCGGCGATGGCGATCAGTTCTCCAGCGGCTTCGTTGAGGTTAACCCCAACTCAAAAATTCCGGCGCTGCGCGACCACTCGATCACGCCGCCACTGCGCGTGTTTGAATCCGGCAATATCCTGCTCTATCTGGCAGATAAATTCGGCCACTTTATTCCCTCTGACGTGGCGGGCCGCACTGAAACCCTGAACTGGCTGTTCTGGCTGCAGGGATCCGCGCCCTACCTTGGCGGCGGTTTCGGCCACTTCTATCACTACGCGCCAGAAAAAATTGAATACGCCATTAACCGTTTCACGCTGGAAGCCAAACGTCAGCTTGATGTGCTGGATCGCCAGCTGGCGGACCACCGTTTCCTCGCCGGCGACGAATATACCATTGCCGATATCGCGACCTGGCCGTGGTACGGCAATCTGGTGCTGAACAACCAGTACGGCGGCGGCGAATTCCTCAATGTGCAGTCGTACAAAAATGTGGTGCGCTGGGCAAAAGAGATTGCCGACCGTCCGGCGGTGATCCGCGGGCGTAAAGTGAACCGGGCATTTGGCGCCGAGCCGCAGGATCAGCTGCTGGAACGGCACGATGCGAGCGATTTTGATACCAATACTGAAGACAAGCGTCAGGCGCGAGGCGAACAATAATGGCCGCATATGTCGTTATGATTAAAGACGAAACGCTGGACAAAGACGAGCTGGCCACCTATTCGCAGAAAGCCGGCGCGGCGCGTGGCGATCACCACATCACGCCACTGGCGTTTTACGGCGATCTGGAGGTACTGGAAGGGCGCGATGCTGAAGGCGTGGTGGTGCTGCAGTTTGAAGATGCCGAGGCCGCCAAAGCCTGGTACTTCAGCCCGGCCTACCAGGAAGCCAAAGCGCATCGCCTGAAAGGCGCCAACTACCGCGTACTTCTGGTGAACGGCGTGGCGTAATGGATGACGTAACCCATTGCTAAGCACGGGTTATCTGCGGCGCGATCCCTCGCGCCGCGATTAAACCCAGCGCGGTTAATCCAGCGTAATCCGCACCACGCTATCCGGCCCTTGCGGCGAGCGATCTTTATTGAGTCCCTGCTTCACCGTCACGTACAGCGTCTGACCATCTGGCGACACCAGCAGGCTGTTAGGGTGGGTCGGCAGCGTCCAGCTATTTTTCACTGCGTAGGTCGTCGCGTCCAGCTGCAGCACTTTGCCGCCGAGTCGCTGGCTGATGTAAATCTCGTTGCGCTTCGCATTGAATTTGATGCCAAGCGAATCGCCGACATCCAGGCGTTTGATCACCTTACCGCTGCGCTCATCGAACACCAGCGTGGTTTTGCCCTTAGAATTGTCAGTGACGTACAGGCGGCCATTGGCGGCATCTTCGGCCAGATTTAACAGCAGATACTCCTTGCCATCGCCTGGCGTCCAGCGCTGCTCAATTTTGTGACTGCGCGGATTAATCACCAGCACTTCGCCACTGCCGTTCGCCGCGTAAATACGGTCGGTTGACGCCGAATAGAGCAACCCTGTCAGCCACTTACCGGCGTTTTTGATGGTGGTTTTCAGCCGCAGCGTATTCGCATCGACCACCCAAATCATCGCCGGATTCTCAATCGCACCGATGTACAGCAGGCCGTCATGCAGCAGGATTTCACGCGCGCCAACCGGATTGCCTTTGTCGTTTTTCAGGCCAAACAGCAGACGCTGCAGCACTTTACCGCTTCTGGCGTCCACTTTCGTCACGCCACCGTCCAGCGTGTTGGTAATGTACAGCACGCTGCCGTCCGGTGAAGCCGTCATGCCAAAGTTTTTCAGATCGGTGTGGGTTTCGCCCAGCGTCGCCAGCGTGCGGGCATCCAGACGATACAGCACGCCACCGTTGACGGTTTTAAATGCCTGCGCGCTGGCCACATACAGCGCAGCCGGATCGCCCGGCACATAGGCCATTTCATACAGGCCGTCGCCCAGTTCACGCTGCTGTACCTTCTCCGCTGCCGCTGGCTTAGCCGCGGCGGCAGGCGCTACTGATTTTTTAGCCGGCGCCTGACAGGCGCTCAGGCTCATGGCTGCCAGCAGCGCCAGAACCAGCGCGGTGGCGCGCGGGCGTAATGATGAAGTCATTGCTGTCTCCGGTAAGGACCGATGGGTTACCTGCGCGAGCAGGAAGTATAAAAAGGAATGAGAATCATACGCATTATTGTATCAGTCGTAAATGTGCCTGATCGGCGACAGCAGGCGCAGGGCTGCGCTGCGTCAATGCCCTCCCCTCAAATTGCCACTTGTAGTATGCTTGACGGCATTCCTGCCTCAGATGTTGACTTAAAAAATGATGGTTCCTGACTATTTAATCAGTGTGTTGCTAACGGCCCATAACAGTGAAAAATTTCTGCCTGACACGCTGGCGAGTTTAGAAAAGGCCTGTCATGGTGTTGAGCAGTATATTGAATTTATTCTTATCAATGACGCATCCGTCGACAACACAGCAGCGTTACTCGATGATTTTTCCCGGCGGCATCCGCAGGCGAAAGTATTTAATATTGATTACCGCAACATTGGCCGGGTGCGTAATTTTGGCGTTCAGCAGTGCAGCGGTGAATATATTACGATGCTGGATGGCGACGATCAGTTGCTGGCCGACGCCCTCACCGATATTGTCCGCTACCTGAAAAGCCATCGTCCGGACGCACTGTTCACGGCGCTTAATGAGGTATACGAATCCCGGCCTCAGCACATCACGTGGCAGGGCCTGCAGGCGGAAACACTGTCACGGCATCAGGCTATTGAAAAATTCCTGATCCATCGCGATTTGCAGGCGCACTTTATTGGTCAGTTTATTAAGCGCACCATGCTGCTGGCACATCCCTTCCCGGATTATACCTGCTACGAGGACGCCTGGCTTTTCCCGGAAATCCTGGTCAGCAGTGATGCAATCGTTTATAGCCGTCAGAGCCCTTATCTCTATTTTAAACGCGGCAGCAGCTTATCCAGCCAGCTGGATAAACACAAAATTTCACTTCTAGTGAGCGCAACGCAGCATATGGATGAGGTGTTGCAGGAGCGCTATCGCAATCTGCTATCCTGCCACTGGATTAATATTGCACATAAACATCGGCAAGCCCTGGATAATCCTGACGACAGGAAGCAGGTTATTGAGGCGATCACTAAAATCAGGCCACTGTCTTTTCTTTTCGATAGTAAAATCAGAACCAGCTTTAAAAAGAAATATCTGGCTCTGAAGTTAAACAAACCGCTGTAATAACCGGGCGCTATGCCGGCGCCGGTTTATCAGGACGATGCTTTCTCAGGCGGATGAATCATGGCATAGCTGATGATAATCGCCATCACCAGGATTAGCACCGAACCACTCTGAATTAACACCGTGTCGGTCAGCCCAAAGATGATAATTGACAGCGGCAGCAGCGTTAATCCGGCGACGCCGCGGCGTGCGGCTACTATCAGCAGCACGAGGTAAAAAATCAGCAGGGAAAGTGCGCCAGCGATCCCCTGCAGCGAAAGCGTTTCAAGGAAATCATCGTGCAGGTGATACATGACGTTTTTATACGCTTCGGGATTGTGGCGCTCATGCTGCGTGATGTATTCCCGTGCTTTTGCCGTGCGCTGATCCGGACTTTGCCCCAGTAGCGACCACGAAACGCTGTGCCAGCCGCCTTTCCAGATAGAGAAACGGGCACCAATCGAGGTGTTGTTGTTGGTTTGATAAGTATCGACTTCATTGTGGATGCTGTCTAAGCGCTGCCAGACGCTGCCCGGCATAAATAAAGCGCCCACGATAATAAACAGCGCTAACACCACCAGCGAAATTTTACCCGCCCAGCGTTGGGTAAAATAAAACCAGGCCAGATAAATCAGTGGCAGGGTTAATACGCCGGCGCGTGACTCGGTCAGAATCATTAGCATCATATTCACGACAAAAACCGCGCTGAATAAGACCATTTGTCCGCCGCGATGGGTGATGACCCGGTGGCCGGTATACAAAGTACAGAGCGCCAGCGCGGTAATCAGATAAGAGACGGTACCGGCGGAGTCGGTCAGCAATCTGATGCGGGTCAGCGTTTTTGCGTGTTCACTGATAGCGAAACCTAACGTCACCAGCAGCCCGACAAATAAGATGGCGCTGCAGGTTATCAGGAGTGGACGGCTAAGATAGTGGCGCCAGGCGATGATAAAATAGCTGAGAAAAGCCGCGATAATAAACAGCTTACCGCCCTGGAAGTAGTTATTCACCACGTCACTGAATTCAGCGTGGGAAAACATCTTTGCCCAGATGAGCCTGACCAGCCCAATGAACAGCAGCGGAAGCGCTACCGTTATGGCCGTTTTATCTGTTAGCCACTGTTTTTTCACCGCCAGAATTACTAAATACAGAGCCACCACATAACTGGAAAAATAGAATATTTTGCGCGGTAAGGCTTCAACCACCAGTGACGACGCCAGCGCGATACTCAGCAGCACAAAACAGAGCTGGTAAATATTTTTTCCCGTCATCAGCTGGCGAAAAGCGTGAGCTTGCACTTAACAATACCTCATCTTGATATGTTTCAGGCGCCACAGCATGGCCTGCCACCATCTTTTTTGACGAAAAAGCGACTTATACATTCTTTTTGCCTGCTGCGCATTGGCTGGCTGGTCAAACGCCATGGTGGACAGCGGTGAATCCTGATAAATATCGCGATAGTGGTGAACCACAAACTGTTGATTCCATACCTGCCAGGGCTTATCCGCACCGGCATAATGAATCAGGCAGGTTTCCGCCGGCACGTCGAGCGTATAGCCACGATCGTCATGGGCCAGCATGGTCAGGGTATTGAAGCGAGGAGAAACAAAGGTCACTTTATCTTCCAGTAAAATATTCAACGCATCCTGGTCGAGATACTGGAAGTTTCGCCCGTGTTCGGACAGTAAAGTAAACGCGCGTTCGCTGATATTGCCAGCGCGCCATTGCGCCACATCAATCAGCATCATGCCGGCGTTAAAATAGCGCTCGCCGCGCAAGCCGGCATTCTTCGCCAGCACCGGCTGCAGCGAGGCAATTTCACCGACCACCAGCGCAACCGCCTCGGGGCCGGTCGGGATCTGCCACAGTTCATTGAGCGGATTAATGCACACCATATCGGCATCAAGATAGAGCAGTTTTTCCGCCTGCGGCAAAATCAGCGGTGCCAGAAAGCGATAGTAGGTCGCACGGGTAAAAAGTTCGGTGACCGGCAGCGTGGCAAACAGCTGGTCCGGCAGATGATGCAGCGTCACGCCGTGGCGCGATCCCTGAAACAGCCTGGCGAGCCGGGGGTTATCGGCCGGTGTCAGTTCTGAAGAGATCAGATGGAAATGATACACGCGGTCTCCGGCGTGTTTCATGATGGACAGAATCGTGATTAGCGCATGCGCTTTAAACTTTCCGTCAACGCCAAAAACAATATGTTGATCGCTCTGTACCGGAAAAAGTGGTTCGGCGTTTATTTCCTGAAGAACATCATGATTCATTGCGCGCTTCTCTGCTGCGGAGCGCTACACTCCGTAACCACTTAATATGTAGACAATAAAATTGGGTTTACCAAAACGGTGAAAAGATTACCATTTTGGTAAACCCAAAGAAAGCGTAGCACGATAAGCCAGGAGTTTTCGCAGACGAGACATAATCAGCCTCTTCCATCCTGTTTTTACGATGGGAGAGGCACGCTGGAGAATAAAACTACAGCGACGCGCCGCCGCAAATTACCAGCTCCTGTCCGGTAATGGCAGCGGCAGCCGGCGACAGCACAAAACCAGCCAGCGCGGCCACCTCTTCGGGATGGATATAGCGTCCGATAGGCGGCAGTTTCGGCGGCGAGCTGGCGCGGTCCGGCTGCAGCAGCATCGGCGTGGCGGTGGCACCGGGAGCGATCACATTGACCGTAATGCCCTGCGGAGCCAGTTCGGCGGCCCAGCTGCGCGCCATGCCCACCATCGCTGCCTTGGTGCTGACATACTGGCTGCGATTCGCCGCGCCGCGTGACGTGCGGCTGCCGAGCAGCAGAATACGATCGCCGTGGCCCATCTGCGGCAGCAAGGTGTTGGCCATGATTTGCGCCACCTGCACGTGCAGATACCACAGCCGCGCCCCCTGCTCTTCCTCCAGCTCACCCAGCGGCGCGGCCAGCATCATGCCTGCCGCGTGCACCAGCGCATCCACCTTCGCCAGCCCGGCCAAAGCTCGTTTCAGCTGACCGGCGTCAAACAGGTCGACGCTGACGGAGGTAAACGCCGGATGATCTTTCTCCACCGGCGTACGGCTAAAACCGGTGACCTGCCAGCCCTGCGTCAGCAGCTCATCGGCAATCGCCGCCCCAATGCCGGAACTGACACCGGTCACCAGTGCATGGCGGCTCATGCTTTGTCCCTCACCCAGCTCTCCTCCACGCGCACGTACTTGATGGCCTGGCGAAAATAGGTGTAGGCAATGTGCAGTGCGCCGTCCGCGCTCTGCTTAATGCTGGGATAGGAGAACTCACGGTTCAGTTTCTGCTGTGAATTGTTGGTCATGCAGTAGCCGTCCCCCTCATCCAGATTACGCTGCCAAGGCCAGCTCACTCCGCCATCGGCAGAAATAGCCAGCGTCATCGGTGCGCGCGGAGCCCCCCAGAAGGCGGTACGTGCGCCCTGAACCACCGGCTGCGCCGCCACGGCCACCGCCGCGTCATCTTCATCTTCGTCTTCGATTTCGTCGTACAGTGACAGGCGACGCTCGCTGGCATCACGCGCGCTCATGGCGTTAAACACCAGCGCCAGATGGCCGTTGTGCAGCGTAGTCACCTGAATCGATGAGTTATTATTTGGCAGATCGGTCGCCTGCGGCGTGCTCCAGCTTTCACCGCCGTCGTCCGAACGACTCTGGTAGATATAATCAGCCCAGCGGCTGCGATACAGCGCCAGCAGGCTGCCATCCTGCAGCAGCGTAATGTTCATGTGCACGCAGCCGAGGCTGTCCGGCACCGCCACATCGCGCCAGCTCTGGCCTTTGTCACTGGAGATTTTTACCGCACTGATGTCATCATTGCCCACCCATTTCACTCCCGGCTGGGTGCGACAATAGAACACCGGCAGCAGCCAGTTACCGTTCGGCAGCACCACCAGCGGCTGGCGGATAAACGTGCCCGGCTGGTCGAGCAGCGTATCAATGGCGCTCCAGCTGCGCCCTAAATCGTGTGACTGGCGATAACTTACGATGGCCGTGTCCTGATTACCGGACTTCTGCGCGGTCCACAGCAGCCACAGCACGCCCTCGGGATCGAGGAACAGCACCGGATTCTGTTCCGATCGCGCCGGATCGTCGGATAACTGCAAGGGATTGCTCCACTGCGCGCTGCCCTGCGCCAGCCGTGAGCACCACACTGAAATATCCGCGATGCCTTCCTGCGTGCCGCCAAACCACACGCACAGCAGGTCGCCGTTCGGTAACGGCAGCAGGTTAGCGGCGTGGTTCTGCGGACAGACCGAAGGCAGCATCGCCGTGAGCTGCTGCGCGTCCTGCACGTGCGGATGAAGCTTACCGTTACGTTCGACGGTAATGGTTGAGTCGGTCATGTCAGGCTCCACTGTTTTGCATTGATGAATCAGGTGCATTTTTGCGCTGCGGCTGACGTGACGGGATCAGACGGTCAATCAGCATGATCACCGCCGGTGTGACCAGCGCGACGTACATATTGTTGATGCCGAACGGATCGCCCAGCAGATACCACAGCGAGGTCATGACGCAGGCACCAATCAGGCCGGCGTTCGCGCCGCGAGTGCTTTTATAAAACGGCAGGTAGAAAGCGATGATCGCCACCACCGAAATTGACAGGCGGATGGCGCGGGTAAAGAACGACAGCTTTAGCACTTCCGGTACGAACAGCACGAAGATCAGCGGCAGGAAACCGATCAGCAGTGACAGCCAGCGCGTCATGCGAAATTCGCGTTCCGGCGTCGGATTACGGTACGGCACATAAAAGTCCTTCACCACCAGCGAAGCGATGGCCAGCGCCACGGTGCTGACGCTGACAAAAATCGACGCCACCAGCGAGGTAGTGACAATCCCTGCCAGCCATGGGCTCATATCCTGCAGGAACACCGGCAGCGCATACAGGCTGTTAATCTCCGGATGCAGATACTTTGCCGCCACGCCAATCAGCGCAATGGCGATGGCAATCGGCATACAGAAGAAGAACGCGACCCAGGTGGCCCGCTTCGCAGACGCCGCACTTTTGGTCGAGGCAATGGCCTGAATCACAAACTGGGTGCAGAAGATCGACCCGATGGTGCCAATCATCCAGGCAAAAATGGTGCTGGCGCCCACGTTACCGTCCCAGGTCCAGTAAAAGTGCGGCATCTCTTTGATCATCGGGCTAACGCCGCCGGTCATGTGCAGCGCCACGCCGAGAATGACCAGAATACCGATATATTTCAGGCCGCTGTGCAGCAGCGTCACCCAGGCGATGCCTTTCATGCCGCCGAACATAAAATAGAAGGTACTGACCAGCGCGGTGATCACCGCCGCCGTGGTGAGATCAAGGTTCAGTACCGTAGAGATCGCCGCCGCACCGCTGACATAGTTACCGACGTTCACCAGCAGCAGCGCGTAGATCATGATGATAGAAATAATATTTTTGGTGGAGTTGCCATAGCGCTCGGCAATCGCGCCGGAAATGGTAATTTTGCCGGTATTGTAGATGCGTTTGACCAGCAAAAAACCAAACAGCGGAAAGCCGATAGCGGCACCGATCACCGACCAGGACGCGGCAAAGCCATCCTCAAAAGCCGCCTGCGCCGTACCGATGGTTGACTTGGCGCCAATGTATTCAGACATCAGCATCACGCCGACCACAAACGCTGGCATCACGTTTGAACCCGCCATAAAGTCGCCGCTGTTTTTACTGCGCAACCGCCAGGTCAGCCAGGTAGTGAACAGGATGTAGGCAATGACAATCCCGACAATAATCACCATCCCTTCTGCAGAGAACTGTTTCATGTTGGCCTCATTGATAACGTAGGGTCGTGGTGCGTGCCGGGCTTCACACGCACCGTTAATGAGGCGGCCATGATTATTGTTGTTGCGTCGCTGCGCTGGCTACCCCGCACCGTGCAAAATGATTTACTTCACTCAAAAATGAATAAATTTACGCACAGGCAGGGCAATTTATAGATTAACTGGCGTTTAATTAGTTTGATCATGCTCACAAACAGTCAAATGTGATTAATAATAATCAAATTTAACTGTGCGAGATAACGAGGCAGACTGCGTGCCTGGCCACGGCCACCGCGCCGGGCAGCCGCGAACGTCAGGCGAGACTGTCGTTTTCCAGTTTCTGCCGTTTGCGCAGATGAGGGAACAGCGCCATCCACAGCGCCACGACCACCAGGGTGCCGACACCGCCAATCGCCGCTGCGGGCACCGCACCGAACCATGCGGCCAACAGGCCGGATTCGAACTCCCCCAGCTGGTTAGAGGTATTAATGAAGATGGCGTTGACCGCATTGACGCGCCCGCGCATCTCATCCGGCGTGTCCAGCTGCACCAGCGCGCCGCGAATCACCATGCTCACCATATCGAAGCCGCCGAGTGCCGCCAGCGCCAGCAGCGAGAGCCACAGCTGCGTCGACAGCGCAAATACCAGCGTAGCCAGACCAAAACCGGCTACCGAGCCAAACATGATCATGCCCACGTGCTTTTCCAGCTTGTGACGGCTGAGCCACACCCCGACCAGCAGCGCCCCGACCGACGGAGCACCGCGCAGCATGCCGAGCCCCCACGGACCGGTATGGAGAATATCCTGGGCGAAGATCGGCAGCAGCGCCGTGGCGCCGCCCAGCAGCACGGCAAACAGATCGAGCGAGATCACCCCAAGCACATCTTTGCGTTCGCGGATGAAGCGGACGCCGGCAAACATGGTGCTGAGGCTGGCCGGAATACGTGCCTGCGGCGGTCGTTCGTAGCGCAATCGGCTGACCAGCACAATCGACAGCAGATAGAACAGCGCCGAAACACCGTACACCACCTCCGGCCCGGCCACGTACAGTAAGCCGCCCAGCGTCGGACCGACAATCACCGCCGCCTGACCGCCCACCGAGCTGGCCGCCATGGCGCGCGCGAGGATGGGCGGCGGTACCAACGCTGGCAGCATTGAGGTGATTGCCGGCCACTCCAGCGCTTTGGCCAGCGAAATCAGGAACACCAGTCCCCAGATTTCAATCCGGCCCGCCCAGTGCAGCAGCGTCAGCGCCACCAGCCCGAGCAGCGCCAGCCACTCAATCAGCTGCCCCAGCAGCACGATGCGGCGACGGTCATACTGGTCCGCAAGGTGACCCGCCGGCAGCGCCAGCAATACCGAAGGTAAAAATTGCATCAGACCGATCATGCCCAGCGCCATAGCACTGTGGGTAAGCGCATAGATTTGCCAGCTGACGGCCACGGAGAACATCTGAAAACCAAACGATGAACAGGTACGCGCCAGCCAGAAGGCGACGAACGACCTGTGTCGCAGCAGCGAATCTTCCGCTGCGCTGACCGGTGAACCCATAGTTTTATCCCATCCTGAAGCAGAACCGGCCGGCGTCATGGCACCGGCCTGGTGAAAAGCCACCATCGGCTTTCCTTATGTTTTTCACGCCATAGAGTGCGATAACTGACCGGGGCAGGCAATGGCTGGATGTGCGCTGTAAAAACAGGTGTTTATCCGGATTGACAGTTAAACATGGCGTTCTGAATATTAGCAGACTGATTGTTTTACTTTGAAAATAGCCGAATCATTCCAGATAATTCAGTAAAGCGTTAATTAATGCCTGGCGAATCCTTTTTATCTCTTTATCAGAAACAGCTAAAAAAGGTGATCTTTGCCGGCGAATCGATCTATATTGCCCCCTGTGATAATCACAGCAGTCTTCCCGTCCTTATAATAATTAAGACGCTATCGTTCATTAATTTATTCATAGAGATAAATGGAAAACAATTCATACCATCCTTATGTCACTGAGCGTGTCTGTCGCTTCGACGGCACACCTATCGGCGCATGTTATTCAGCGTCCTTAATGCATTGCGTGCCGGAACGTTATGCATTACTTCATGAAGGCGAGATAATTACTCAACATTATCAGTCAGCGGATGCTGCGGGATTAATAATTATTCCACTGGCGGGAAATAGTGTGATGTCCTTTTTGCATGACGTGGATAATTATTCCAGCCTGCAACATGAGAATGTAAGGCTGGCGATCAACTATGCCACTTTACGTCAGGCAGGATCCGCCTTACGCGCTGTGGCGTCTCGTTTTTCCTTCTGGCTTTACGATCTCGCGCCGCCGGGAACCGAGTGGAAAAATATTACTGATTTTCCCTTCAGCGGTATTGTTCTGAGCGATGACTTCTTCCGTGAAAATTATCTCAAGTTCAGCTTTCCTTTTCTGCTCGCTTCGCTGCGGGAAACACAAGCAGAGGTAATATTACGTACGCCCCAGCTCCAATTACCGGCCGAAGATTACCTGCATTTACAGCTAAGCGGCTGGCAAACGCAGCGGAACTGTCATCCGCTCTTCCTGGGGTAAACGTTTACACAAAATTCTGCGCGTCGGCGTTATCACCCGATTACGCCGGACAGGATGGCGCAATATCCTCATAAAATGTCGTGTCACTGCCTGATAAAAAGAGCAAAGCGCTAAAAAAATCAAACCTGTTAACGTTTTTAAGATAAAATTTAACGCAAAGGGATCATCCTGCTTAACGGAAAAGCACTGACAGAACACCTTAAGTCACTTCGTACTCTATGTCGGGATACAGCCTAATCGGTTGTTTCCTTTGATTTTATGGCAAAGAAAGAGGTCAATATTATGGGGAAAGCTTCCTCATCTTTTGGCGTAATTCGCTTCCTGACGGTGCTGTTTGCACTACTGACGGGCGCATTTATGCTGATTGGCGGCGTTTGGTTAGCCGCCATTGGAGGTTCCTGGTACTACGTTATTGGCGGTGTGATTATGCTGATCACCGCTGTTCTGCTGTGGCGCCGTAGCGGTTCCGCACTGCTGCTGTATGCCCTGTTGTTGCTGGCAACGCTGGTGTGGGGCGTATGGGAAGTCGGCTTCGACTTCTGGGCGCTGGCACCACGTACCGACGTGCTGGTGATCTTCGGTATCTGGCTGATTCTGCCGTTTGTGTATCGCGGCCTGAATCATGCGGGTAAAGGTGCGCTGGGTGCGATGGCCGTTGCGCTGGTAGCCAGCGTACTGGTGCTGGCGTGGGCAGTATTCCACGATCCGCAGGAGCTGAATGGCAACCTGCCGGAAGTCGCTAACGTCCCGCAGGCCCAGCCGCTGAGTAACATCAACGATGCTGACTGGCCAGCCTACGCGCGTGACCAGCAGGGCACCCGCTTCTCGCCGCTGAAGCAGATCAACACCAGCAACGTGAAAGAGTTGCAGGTTGCCTGGCAGTTCCAGACCGGCGATCTCAAAACCGCCAACGATCCGGGTGAAATCACTGACGAAGTGACGCCGATTAAAATCCGCGACACGCTGTACCTTTGCTCGCCACACCAGATTCTGTTTGCGCTGGATGCGACGACCGGTAAGCAGAAGTGGAAATTCGATCCGGGCCTGAAGCCGAATCCTACCTTCCAGCACGTGACCTGTCGCGGTGTTTCATACCATGAAGTGCCTGCCGCTGCCGATGCCGCCAACAGCCAGCCTGCGCTGTGCTCACGCCGCATCTACCTGCCAGTGAACGACGGTCGTCTGTTCGCGCTGGATGCCGATACCGGTGCCCGTTGCCCATCCTTTGGTAACAACGGTGAGCTGGATCTGCAGCACAAGCAGCCGGTACAGACGCCAGGCCAGTATGAGCCTACGTCACCGCCGGTTATCACTGACACCACCATCGTCATTGCTGGTGCGGTCACCGATAACTACTCTACGCGTGAGCCGTCTGGTGCCATCCGTGGCTTCGACGTCAACACCGGTAAACTGCTGTGGGTATTCGATCCGGGCGCGAAAGATCCTAACGCGATTCCGGCCGATGAACACACCTTCACCATGAACTCGCCGAACTCGTGGGCGCCAGCGGTATACGATCCAAAACTGGATACCGTTTACCTGCCAATGGGCGTTTCCACCCCGGATATCTGGGGCGGTAACCGCACACCAGAGCAGGAGCGCTACGCGAGCAGCGTTCTGGCGCTGAACGCCACCACCGGTAAGCTGGTGTGGTCGTATCAGACCGTGCACCACGATCTGTGGGATATGGACCTGCCGTCACAGCCGACGCTGGCCGATATCACGGACAAAGACGGCAACACCGTACCGGTGATTTATGCCCCGGCGAAAACCGGTAACATCTTTGTGCTGGATCGTCGTACCGGTAAGCCGGTCGTGCCTGCACCGGAGACGCCGGTACCGCAGGGCGCGGCGAAAGGTGACCACGTGGCACCGACCCAGCCGTACTCCGAACTGACCTTCCGTCCGAAGCAGAACCTGACGGACAAGGACATGTGGGGCGCGACGATGTATGACCAGCTGGTGTGCCGCGTGATCTTCAAGCGTCTGCGCTACGAAGGTCCGTTCACGCCGCCGTCTGAGCAGGGAACGCTGGTGTTCCCGGGCAACCTTGGTATGTTCGAGTGGGGCGGCATCGCGGTTGATCCACATCGTCAGATCGCGATTGCTAACCCAATGGCGCTGCCGTTTGTGTCTAAGCTGATTCCGCGCGGTCCGGGCAACCCGATTGAGCCACCGCAGGGCGCAGAAGGCGGTTCCGGTACCGAAACCGGCATTCAGCCGCAGTACGGTGTGCCGTTTGGCGTCGAGCTGAACCCGTTCCTGTCGCCGTTTGGTCTGCCGTGTAAACAGCCGGCCTGGGGTTACGTTTCAGCGATCGACCTGAAGACCAACGAAACCGTGTGGAAGAAACGTATCGGTACCGTTCGCGATAGCGCACCGGTTCCGCTGCCGTTCAAAATGGGTATGCCAATGCTGGGTGGCCCAATCACCACCGCCGGTAACGTGTTCTTCATCGGCGCGACCGCAGATAACTACCTGCGCGCGTTCGATACCAACACCGGTGAGATGCTGTGGCAGGCGCGTCTGCCAGCGGGTGGCCAGGCTACGCCGATGACCTATGAAGTGAATGGCAAGCAGTACGTTGTCATCGCGGCCGGTGGTCACGGTTCGTTTGGTACCAAGCTGGGCGATTACGTGATTGCCTATGCGCTGCCAGATGCGAAGTAATTTTTCGCACTGAAGTAAAAAAGCGGGCAATGCCCGCTTTTTTTTCACGCCGGTCAGGCATTACGCTCGATCCTGCGGTTAAGCTTTACGCAGCACCCGCGCATTCAATAGCGCGCACAGCGCCATAATCACGCAGGTGGCGAGAAACACCGGTCGCATACCAAACGCGCCGCCGATAAAGCCACCGAACAGCGGGCCGCTCACCTGGCCGACATACTGGGCTGAGGTCGCATAGCCCAGCATTTTCCCGACCTGCCGCTGCGGCACATTATGACGAATCAACGCCGTCACGCAGGGCATCAGGCCGCCCAGCGCCATCCCCATCAGGAAACGCAGCACCACCAGTTGCCATGCCGCGTTAATAAATGCCTGCGGAATCAGCAGCAGCGCACAGACCAGCAGGCCATAAATCAGCACGCGCGCATGGCCGATGCGATCGGCCAGCCGGCCAAGGCGCGGCGCGGAGAGAATGCTGCCCAGCGCAGCGGCCGCCATCACCAGTCCGGCCGTCACCGTCACCGCGTGATCGCCGTGAACAAACTGCGCGATATACAGCGTGATAATCGGCTCAATCGACATATTGGCAAAAATCAGCAGCATGCCCGACAGCCACATCAGCCGCACCACTGGCCGGTTTATCGACGAATCCGGCTCATCCCCCTCCCCGGCTGCGGCTTTCTTCGCCGCACGTGGCGCTTCTTTCAGCAGAAAAGTGGTGGCGAGAAACGCGAGAAAAATCACCGCGCCGGTGAGCCAGAAAGTGTGGCGGATACCGATCAGCGGTGGCAGCACGCCGCCCAGCAGCGGGCCGACCACATTACCGGCCATGATGCCGGAGGACAGTACGCCCAGCGCCCAGCCGGTCTGCGCTTTCGGCGTTTGCGCCGCCACCAGAATGGTGGAGCCCGACGCATAGCCGCCGAGCAGACCGGCCAGCAGGCGCAGCGCTACCAGCTGCCACGGCGCGGTGGCCATACCAATCAGCGACATGGCGACGGCCATTCCGAGGCTGGCGCGGATCAGCATCAGCTTGCGGCCATAGCGATCCGCCAGTTTGCCCCACAGCGGTGCCGTCAGCGCCGCGCTGAGAAAGGTGGCACCGTAGGCGGCGCCTGACCAGCGCGCAATCGCGGCCGGTTCCTGCACGCCCAGCTGCTGCACATAAAGGGGCAGAAAGGGCAGCAGCAGGGTCATGGCGACGATAGTGCTGAACGAGCCCAGCACGCAAACCCACAAATTGCGCCGCCAGTGTTGCTGCTCAGGCGCTAACGCGATAGAAGAGTGCGACATAGTGATATCCCTGTTTTTGGCTTTTTTAGCAGGCTATCAGCGGTAGCACACAGAAAACAGGGAGAAGCGGATATTTGCCAGCCAGCGCGCTATTGTTGCCAGAAAACAACAATCATGACGCACCCAGCGCGGTGATCAGCGCGTCGCAGAGTAAGGTGATCGGTGACGAGGGCTGCGGCTGCTCTTTCAGCAGCAGGTAACTGTGCAGGCGATCCATCTGCCATTCCGGCAGCACCTGCTGAATCTCGCCGCGCGCCAGCGCCTCCTGCGTCATATAGGCGGGCAGATACGCCACGCCGGTTCCGGCCAGGGCCGCATTAAGCAGCGCCATGCTGTTATTCGCGCGAAAGCGGCTGTGCACATCCAGCGCCAGGCGCTGCTTATCACGGCGAAACGGCAACGCCGCCGTGTGTGCCGGGCCGTGAAACAGCAGCAGATCGTGGCGCATCAGACGTTCGGGATGATCGATGGCCGGATGCGCGGCCAGATACGCTGGCGACGCATACAGTCCCCAGTCAATGCTGCTCAGTTCGCGGTAGTTTGCGACTTCCGGCGCACGCGCGCGGATCACAATCGCCACGTCCGCACTGGGCTGCGGATCGTCGCTGGTGGTCAGTTCGAGATCGACGTTGATGTGAATGTGACGGCGGATAAAGGTATTCAACGTCGGCACCACGCACTGGCAGCCGAAGGTGATCGGCGCCTGCAGCCGCACGTTGCCGGCAGGCTGCTGATGCACCTGCTGCACAAACGCGTCGGCGCGATGCATCTCTTCCAGCATGCGGGTGCAGAACGGATAGTAAGCCTGACCCAGCTCGGTCAGCGCCACTTTGCGCGTGGTGCGCTGCAGCAGTTTGATACCCAACCGCACCTCCAGCCGGGCAATTTCGCGGCTGACGTGCGATTTTGATACCCCCAGCGTACGGGCCGCTTCGCTGAAGCTTTGCCGCTCAACGACGCGTGCAAACAGCATCATGGCGGTGAGATTATCGCTGTTGTCCATGTTCTCTGGCTGATTCGAAAGAGTGAGAACCGCAGCTTAAAAGCAAAAACGCGAATGCGCACCCGATTTCCCGTTACGCAGCGGCCACGGGAAATCGGGCGAGGGATGTCACACCGCCACCGCTAGCGGAAACAGCAGGCGGTCCGGCTCGACGCGACGCTGACGCCGCAGCTGGCCTGGCGTGACGCGAAAATAATTTTTAAAGGTGCGGGTGTAAGCCTGCTGGGTATCAAAGCCGTAGCTCATCGCCACCTGCAGAATCGCCTCATCACTGTTGATCAGCGTGAGCGCTGACTCAGTCAGCCGGCGCTGGCGAATGTATTCTGCCAGTGAAAAACCGGTGTGCTGACGGAACAGACGTTGCAGATGCCAGCGGGAATACCCCGAGCGGCGTGCTACTTCATCCAGATGCAGATCGTGCCCTAAGTTTTTTTCAATCCACTCCAGCAAACTACGGATAAATTCGCGCTGATTCATGACTTCCTCCGGCGTCGGTAAAATGTCCAGTGACGTCACTGTAGCGCGTTAAATTTATCCCTTAATTAGCAGAAAATTAGCGCAGAATTAGCAAGCAAAAAAACGGCTTTCCCGACGAAACAGCGCGCCAGGTTAATTCTGCGCTAATTATCGGGCGCTACACTGCGACAAGTTATTCAGGAGGGCATCATGCGTGTGCTGCTGGTAGAAGATGATGAAATGATCGGCGCCAACCTGCAGCAGGCGCTGGAGGCCGCTGGCTGGTCGGTGGACTGGGTGCGTGACGGCGTATTTGCCAGCAACGCCTGGCAGGAAGGCGGTTACACCTGCGTCCTGCTCGATCTCGGTTTACCGCGTGAAGATGGCATCAATGTGCTGCGCCGTGCGCGCACGCGCGGTGACATGACGCCGGTGCTGGTGCTGACCGCGCGTGATACCGTGCAGCAGCGCATCCAGGGGCTGGACAGTGGCGCCGATGACTACTTACTCAAACCCTTTGATCTGCAAGAGGTTCTGGCGCGTATGCGAGCCATCACCCGACGCCGCCACGGTGCGGCGGACTCCCTGCTGGGCAACGGCGACGTGCAGCTCGATATGATGACGCGTGAAGTGCTGTACAAAGGCCAGCGTGAGCAGCTGACCGCACGTGAATACGCCCTGCTCTATGCGCTGCTGGAACGCCCGGGCGCGATCCTGTCGCGTGAGCAGTTAGAAAACCGCATCTACGGCTGGGGCGAAGAGGTCACCAGCAACGCCGTGGACGTGCTGATTCACGGCATGCGGCGCAAACTCGATAACGAAGTGATTCGCAACGTGCGCGGTCTGGGCTGGCGGGTGCCGGCAATATGAGATCCTTTACGTTTATGCGGTCGCTGCGCAACAAACTGCTGGCCACGCTGGTGCTGCTGCATCTGGCGATGATCGGCGGTGTCACCTGGTATTTCTACCACTGCTATGGCGACATGATGGGCACCATGAAGGACGACCAGCTCGCCAAAATTGCCGATGCCTGGTCAAGCAGCCAGCGCATGCCGGCACTGATGCCGATGGTGATGCAGCAGGAGAAGCTGAAAAGTACTTATATCGTTCAGCTTTGGGATACCAATAATCACCTGCGCGCCAGTTCCTGGCCGGCGTTGCATGCGCCCCTGCAGAGCAAAAAAGGCTGGTCAGATTTAAAAGTTGGCGACTGCGGCGATGACTGCCAGTGGCGCGTTTACACCCGACCCGGCGAGCTGGGCAGCGAGATCGGCAATATTCAGGTGCTGCACAACGTCGGCTACATGAAGAGCCTGATGGTGAAGCGCGTACTCTCCGCCATCATTCCGCTCATCCTGATGATGCCGCTGTCGCTGCTGGTGATCTGGCTGGTGGTGCGTGCCATTACGCGCGATCTGCGCGTGGCGTCGCGCCAGATTGCGGCGCAGGAAACCCTGCATCCGCACAGCGTGTCGCCGGACGGTCTGCCGGACGAAGTGCTGCCGCTGGTCGATGCCTATAACTCGCTACTGGATAAACTACGCGCGGCCTGGTCGTCACAGCGCCAGTTCCTTGAGGATGCCGCACATGAACTGCGCACGCCGGTCACCGCCGTCACGTTACAGCTGGAGAACCTGCGTCAGCACATCCTGCCGGGCGAAGCCAGCCGCCAGTTTGATCAGCTGGAAGCGGGCGTCACGCGCACGCGCCATCTGGTCACGCAATTGCTGAACATCTCGCGCCAGGAGGATCAGTCCGTTGTCGCCAGCGTCGAGACCATTGAGCTTGATGACCTGCTGAAGGAGAGCATTGAGCAGCTGATGGTGGTGGCGGACAAGCGCGGCATTGATATCGGCTTCAACGGCACGGCGCATTATCGTCTGCACGCCAGCCGCTCCGATCTGCGCAGCCTGTTCGATAACCTGATCGGCAACGCCATGCTGCACACGCCGGAGGGCAGCCTGGTGGATGTGCTACTGCATCGCGTCGGTCATCATACGGTGGTGGATATTGTCGATAACGGCCCCGGCATGCCGGAGTCGTTTATTGAGCGCGCCTTCGATCGCTTTACCCGCTCGCCGGATGTCCAGGCGCAGGGCAGCGGCTTAGGATTATCGATCGTGCGCAGCGTGGCGCAGAAGCATCAGATGCAGGTGGCGCTGTCGAATTGCCTTAACCCGCAGGGTGAAGTGTGTGGCCTGCAGGTACGCGTAACCCTTCCCTGACGTCTTTCCTCTCCGGCGCGATAATCCGCGCCGGCTATTTTCTTCTCCTGCCAGTTCTCTGCGTATCCCGACAACGTAAACGGTTGCGGGGTTCCGTTCGTTACACGGCCTTTATGTGATCTAGTTCACATATTTACTGAATCCAAATGCAACACTTTTTGACAAACGTGATCAAAATCTATTTTCTATCGCTCTGTTACAGGCACATTACGCGGGCCTGAAAATCCGGCGCGTCAGACCGGCGACAACAGCACACTGCCCATCCCCTGGGATCGATTTCACCCGATCGCAGCATTTGCGCGGCGATCACGAGCAAGTGGTTAAAAAATAATGAAATTTAAAACGTTGATAGCAGGGGCCTTACTGGCCAGTAGCTGGACCGGCGCCGCACAGGCGGCGGAAAGCGATCCGCAGTACCTCTCTGACTGGTGGCATCAGAGCGTGAACGTGGTAGGCAGTTATCACACCCGCTTCGGACCCCAGTTCAACAATGATGTGTATCTCGAATACGAAGCCTTTACTAAAAAGGACTGGTTTGATTTCTACGGCTACCTTGACCTGACCAACTTCTTTGGCGTGGGTAACAGCAATGCCAACGGTATTTTTGACCACGGTTCGCCGATGTTCATGGAAATTGAGCCACGTTTCTCCATCGATAAGCTGACCGGCACCAGCCTGGCGTTCGGACCGTTTAAAGAGTGGTACTTCGCCAACAACTACATCTACGACATGGGTCGCAACAGCGACAGCCGTCAGAACACCTGGTATATGGGTCTGGGTACTGACATTGATACCCATAGCGATATCGGCCTGTCACTGAACGTGTACGCGAAATACCAGTGGGAAAACTACGGCGCGGCGAACGAAAACAGCTGGGATGGTTATCGCTTCAAGGTGAAATACTTTGTACCGATTACCGACCTGTGGGGCGGCAAGCTGAGCTACATCGGTTTCACCAACTTTGACTGGGGCTCCGATCTGCGTGACAAGTCTGACCGCTCACGCACCAGCAACTCAATTGCCTCCAGCCACATTCTGTCGCTGAACTACGATCACTGGCATGTCTCTACCGTGGCGCGTTACTTCCACAACGGCGGCCAGTGGGCTGATGGCCAGGAGCTGAACTTCGGCAACGGTCCGTTTGAAGTGAAATCAACCGGCTGGGGTTACTACCTGGTGGTGGGTTACAACTTCTAAACCGCTTCCGGCGTGGCCGCTTACCATCACGGCCACGCCAGTCTGTTACGCCTGTGGCTTCACCACGTTGATGCGCCATGGGATGCCGAACTTATCGATAAACATCCCGAAGCCGTTCGACCAGAAAGTTTTCTGCCATTCAGTGGTCACTTTGCCGCCCGCAGAGAGCTTATCAAACCAGGCTTTACCCTCCGCTTCATCTGGCGTGGCCAGGCTCACCGCATAACCGGCATGTTCGGACGTCGGTGGCTGGGCGGTATTGCCATCACTCAGCATTAGCTCGCCCTGACCAATGCGCAGATGCGCATGCATAATCTTTTCCGGCGGCAGCGGCGGCGCCGACTGATCGCCCACTTGTTCGCCCTGCTCCGGCATATCGCCAAACGTCATTTTTTGCAGAATTTCGCCGCCGGTGGCTTCCAGATAGAAGGCAATCGCTTCTTCACAGCGACCGTAGAGAAATAAATAAGGACTCACCTGCATCGTAACCTCCGTTGAGAGTGCGTAAACGCGTGTCGTACACCTAAAGTGTAGACGATGCAGTTTTTCGCCCGTCACGGCTGGCAGTAGCGGCGAAACAGCTGCGCCATGTAAGCGCTCATCGGCGTCAGCGCGGTGTCTTTACGCTGAATCAGATAAAAGGTGGCTTTCGGCAGCGGATCGTCGAGATCCAGCGCGATCAGCTGCCCGCCGTGCGTAGGGTCTTCAATCACGTCGCGCGAAATGATGCTGACAAAATCACTCTTCGCCACCAGGCTGGTGCAGGCCATAAAGGTCTCGCAGGTCACCGCGATTTTGGGTGCCATGCCGCGCTCACCGAACAGGTCATGCAGCAGTCGGTAATAACTGCCCTGCGGTGTCGGCATAGTCCAGTCGCAGTGCTGCAACTCGGCCAGCGAGCGCGCATGCGCCATCGGATGCCCTTTACGCATCACCACCTGATACTCGCGCTGCATCAGCCGCTCGAAAATCAGCTCCTGATCGAAGTGATGCCGGTCGTAGGTATTGATGGTGAAATCCAGCGCGCCCTGACGCAGTTCATGCACCATCGACACCAGCTGGCCCTCAACGATACGCACTTTCACCAGTGGATATTCACGATGAAACTGGGTTATCACCTGCGGCATCACGGTACGCGCAATGCTGCCGCCCACCCCAATATTCACTTTGCCACCGGCCAGACCGAGCCGCTGCTGGATATCCTCCTGCGCCACACGCAGTTCCTCCAGCACCAGACAGGCATGACGAAAAAAGGTTTCACCGACATCGGTCAGCATCACACCCTGCTGACGACGCTCGAACAGGCGCGCGCCGAGCGCCAGCTCCAGTTCCTGAATCGCTTTGGTTAATGCCGGCTGCGACAGGCCCGACAGCCGGCTGGCGGCGCGAATACTGCCCTGGCGCGCCACGTCAACAAAGGCGCGCAGCTGATGAAGTTTGAGATTGGCCGCCATGATCAGGTGATAACCGTTGTCTATCGGTCACAAGATATTCGCATCTTATGCGCCCTAATACCATTGTGTAGATTCGGTTGAATGCATAAAAAACCAACACTAAGGAACAGCCGATGAACACCCTTTCCGACCTCGTCAACGCGCGGATACCGCAGATGCAGACATGGCGCCGCGACCTGCACCAGTATGCTGAATCCGGCTGGCTGGAGTTCCGCACCGCCACGCTGGTGGCGGAAGAGCTGCATCGTCTTGGTTATCAGCTACAGCTGGGCCGTGAGGTGATTGATGCCGATGCGCGCATGGGTCTCCCGTCTGCTGAAGTGCTGGCGCAGCAGGAAGCGCGGGCGCTGCAGCAGGGCGCGCTGCCACAGTGGCTGCCCCACTTCTCCGGCGGTTTCTGCGGCGTGGTAGCGACGCTGGACACCGGACGTCCCGGTCCGGTGATGGGCTTTCGTGTTGATATGGACGCGCTCGACCAGACGGAAAGCGCCGCCGCCGATCACCTGCCGACGCGCGAAGGCTTCGCCTCGTGCAATCCCGGCATGATGCACGCCTGCGGCCACGATGGTCACACCACCATAGGTCTGGCGCTGGCGGGCGTGCTGATGGCGATGAAGCACCAGCTGAGCGGTCGCATAAAACTCATTTTTCAGCCGGCGGAAGAAGGCGTACGCGGTGCCAAAGCCATGGTGGCCGCGGGCGTGCTTGATGATGTCGATCTGTTCACCGCCATTCACCTTGGCACCGGCGTGCCGCCGGGCGAGATCGTCTGCGGCAGCGACAGCTTTCTCGCCACGACCAAGCTGGACGTGCGTTTTACCGGGGTCGGCGCGCATGCCGGTGGCAAACCGGAAGAGGGACGCAACGCGCTGCTGGCGGCGGCGCAGGCCACGCTGGCGCTGCACACTCTGCCGCAGCACAGCGGCGGCGTGGCGCGCGTTAACGTTGGTGTCTTACAGGCCGGCAGCGGACGCAACGTAGTGCCGGATGTTGCGCTGATGAAGGTGGAAACGCGCGGCGCGAGTAATCAGGTCAACGACGATATCTATCAACAGGCGCTGCGCGTGATTGCCGGTGCCGCGGCGATGTACGGCGTTGAGCACGAGGTCACGCTGATGGGCGGTGCACGCAGCTGCACGCCGAGCCCGGCGTGGGTCAGTTTTATCCATCAGCAGGCCGAAGCGCTGGGTCTGTTCAGTTCGGTGATAGACAGCAAACAGCAGGCGGCCGGTTCCGAAGATGCTACCTACATGATGGAGCGCGTGCAGCAGCGCGGCGGCCAGGCGTCTTACGTCATCTTCGGCTGCGAGCTGGCGGCGGGCCATCACAATGCGCGGTTCGACTTTGATGAAGCGGTGATGGCTACTGCCGTGCAGATGCTGGCTACGCTGGCGCTTAATCAGACGCAATTCGGCGGTGCCCGATGAGCGCACACGACTTCATCGATCGCTACATCGACCAGCACCAGGCGCGTTTCAGTGCCCTCAGCGATGCGATCTGGGACGTGCCGGAAACCCGTTTCGAAGAGACGCAATCGTCTGCGCTGCTGGCCGATGCGCTGGCCCAGGAGGGGTTTGAGGTCGAGCGCGGCGTTGGCGGTCTCGACACCGCGTTTATCGCCTCAATCGGCCACGGCCAGCCGGTGATCGCCATCCTCGGCGAGTTTGATGCGTTGGCCGGCCTGAGCCAGCAGGCGGGCTGCGCCACGCCTGAGCCGCTGGTGGAAAACGGCAATGGTCACGGCTGCGGCCACAACCTGCTCGGTACCGCCGGCCTGGCCGCCGCTTTCGCCATCAAAGCCTGGTGGGCAGAACAGGGCGGACGCGGCACGCTGCGCTTTTACGGCTGCCCTGGCGAGGAGGGCGGCTCGGGTAAAACCTTTATGGTGCGCGAGGGGCTGTTTGATGATGTCGATGCTGCCGTGACCTGGCACCCGGAAGGCTTCAGCGGCATGTTCAACCTCAGCACCCTCGCCAATATTCAGGCGGCGTTTCACTTCAAAGGCGTGGCGGCGCATGCCGCTAACTCGCCGCATCTCGGGCGCAGCGCGCTGGACGCGGTGACGCTGATGAACACCGGCGCGAATTTTCTGCGCGAGCACATTGTGCAGGAGGCGCGCCTGCACTATGCGGTCACCCAAACCGGCGGCGTATCGCCCAACGTGGTGCAGGCCGATGCCGAAGTGCTGTACCTGATTCGCGCGCCGCAGCTCGACCAGGCCCAGGATATCTACCAGCGCGTGATTAACATCGCCAAAGGCGCGGCGCTGATGACCGATACGCAGATGACGGTACGTTTTGAAAAAGCCTGCTCCAACTATGTGCCCAACCGCGCGCTGGAAGCGGTGATGGAACGTAATTTGCACCATTTTGGTCTGCCGCACTACAGCGCGCAGGAACAGGCGTTTGCGGCAGAGATCCGCGCCACGCTGAGCAAAGACGATCTGCGTAACGCGCGACTGAATGCGGCGCGCACCGGCGGCGAAGTGGGTATCGCCTGGGCTGAGGCGCTGGGGGATAAAGTGCTGATGGATGAGGTAGCGCCGTATGCGGTCACGCGCGAGCTGCTGTACGGCTCAACCGACGTTGGGGATGTGAGCTGGGTAACGCCGACGGCGCAGTGTTTTGCCCCCTGCTTTGCCTTCGGCACGCCGCTGCACACCTGGCAGCTGGTGGCACAGGGCCGCACGCCGATTGCCCACAAAGGGATGTGCCTCGCCGCCAAAGTGCTGGCCGCCACCGCGCTGACGCTGTTGCACGATGATGCCGCGCTGGCGCGTTGTCGTGAAGAGTTTGACCGCGTGCGCCGTGAGCAGCCGTATGTGTGCCCGATTCCGGCCGGCGTGCAGCCATCGACATTATAAAGCGAAGCGCACTGGCCCGTAGCGGCGCGATTAATCGCGCGGGTTTAACAAGACGCGCAATAAATTGCGCCGCTACAGGCCGGTGTGAAAGGTCACTCCGCAACACATGCGGAAGCAGTAAATAAAAAAATAAAAAATAACAGCCCTTCCGGGCATGCAAATACAACATGACGAGGATCTACCGATGGAAGTGATGACCGAAAATCGCAGCCCCGGCAAGCTGTTCAGCTGGATTGAGCGGGTCGGCAACAAAGTGCCCAACCCGTTCTTACTGTTTGTCTACCTGATCGTGGTGCTGATGATCGTCACCGCGCTTCTCAGCAGCCTCGATGTGGCTGTTAAAAATCCGGCCAATGGCGAACTGGTGCGGGTCAATAACCTGCTCAGCGTGGCGGGCATTCAATGGATCCTGCCCAACATCATCAAAAACTTCAGCGGCTTCACCCCACTGGGCTCCATTCTGGCGCTGGTGATCGGGGCCGGGCTGGCGGAAAAAGTCGGGCTGCTGCAGTCGCTGATGGTGAAAATGGCGTCACGCGTCAGCCGTCGCTACGCCAGCTATATGGTGCTGTTTATCGCGTTCTTCAGCCATATCTCTTCCGACGCCGCACTGGTGGTGATGCCGCCGCTCGGCGCGCTGATCTTCCTTGCCGTCGGTCGTCATCCGGTGGCGGGCCTGCTGGCGGCGATTGCCGGCGTCGCGTCGGGTTTTACCGCGAATCTGCTGATCGTCACCACTGACGTACTGCTCTCCGGCATCAGTACAGAGGCCGCGAAAGCGGTCAGCGACACGGTCCACGTCAGCGTGATCGATAACTGGTTCTTTATGGCCAGCTCGGTCATCGTGCTGACCGTGGCTGGCGCGCTACTGACCGATAAATTTGTCGAACCGCGCCTGCCCGTCTGGAACAGCGGCCACCACGATCGCCTGCCACCGCTGACGGCGCAGGAGAATCGCGGCCTGAAGGCGGCCGGTCTCGCCGCGCTGGTGTTCATCGGTGTGATGGCGCTGCTGGTGGTGCCGGAGCATGCGCCGCTGCGCAACCCGAAAACCGGCGGCATCATCCCTTCGCCGTTTATTCAGGGCATCGTGCCGATCATCATCCTGTTCTTCTTTGTGGTGGCGATTGCCTATGGCGCGGTGACGCAGCAGATTCTCCGCGCTGACGACATCCCCCGACTGCTGGTGGATCCGATGAAGAGCATGGCCGGCTTTATCGTCATGGTGTTTCCGCTGTCGCAGTTCGTGGCGTTCTTCAACTGGAGCAACATGGGCAAGTTTATGGCCATCGGCCTGACCGATATGCTGGAGAGCGCCGGCATCAGCGGTGCGCCGGCCTTTCTCGGCCTGATGTTCCTCTCGGCGTTTCTGTGCATGTTTATCGCCAGCGGCTCGGCAATCTGGTCGATCCTCGCGCCGGTGTTTGTACCGATGTTTATGCTGCTCGGCTTTCACCCGGCGTTTGCCCAGATGATTTTCCGCATCGCCGATTCCGCCGTGCTGCCGCTGGCGCCGATGTCGCCGTTTCTGCCGCTGTTCCTCGGTTTCCTGCAGCGCTATCAAAAAGACGCGCAGCTCGGCACCTACTACGTGCTGATCTTCCCGTATCCGCTGGTGTTCTTTGTGACGTGGATCGCGCTGCTGCTGGTGTGGTATCTGCTGGGCCTGCCCATCGGTCCGGGCGTTTATCCGCATCTGCCCTGACCTGGCGCCATGGACGGCGTACCGCTTTCTGTGAACTGCAACGCACGTTGCCAAAATGTCACCGCTGCGCCTCTCGGCAACCCCGGACGAATTGATTATTCTGCTATTTCTTCGCTTGCTAACGGTTAATGATTTCTGACAAACCACCACCGGGCGGATCCTGCAAACACCGAGGTAACAATCATAATGACAACCACCTATTCGACAGGGGTGGCGACCGATCGCATCGCGACCGAACGCCAGACGCTGGCCGGGCGCATCGACGCTCTGCCCTCTTCCGCCGGGCTGTGGCGCTTTATTACGCTGCTGGCGCTCGGCGGCTTCTTCGAGCTGTACGATCTGTTTGAAACCGGCTACATCAGCGCCGGGCTGGTCGCCGCAGGCGTGTTCCACACCGGCACCGCGGGCGTGTTTGGTATCGCCGATCAGGCAGCGTTCGCCTCGGCGACCTTTCTCGGCCTGTTTGTCGGTGCCAGCCTGCTGACGCCCTATGCCGACCGCTTCGGCCGTCGCCTGACCTTTATGTGCGCGCTGGCGTGGTACGGTGCGTTCTCACTGCTGATGGCGTTCCAGCACAGCGCGGAGATGATTATTCTGTGCCGCTTCCTGGTCGGTATCGGTCTGGGCGTCGAGCTGGTGACCATCGATACCTATCTGTCGGAGTGGGTGCCGGCCCATCTGCGCAGCCGCGCGTTTGCCTTCTCTTTTTTCATTCAGTTCCTGTCGGTGCCGACGGTGGCGCTGATGTCCTGGTGGCTGGTACCGCAAACCCTGCTCGGCCTCGAAGGCTGGCGCTGGGTCGTGATCGCCGGTGCGCTGTGCTCGCTGGTGATCTGGTTTATCCGGAAAAATCTGCCAGAGTCGGCGCGCTGGCTGGCGCAGCAGGGGCGGCATCAGGACGCGCACCGGGTGCTGAGCGAGATGGAAAAACGCTGCGGCATCGCGCCGGGAGACGATTTCTCTCAGCGTGATGCGGCGGCACAGCTGCCGAAAAAAGGGCGTTTTAGCGAAATCTGGGCACCGGCTTATCGCCAGCGTACGCTGATGCTGGTGGTGATGAACTTCTTCCAGGCAATTGGCTTCTTCGGCTTCGGTAACTGGCTGCCGGCGCTGCTGTCTGGCAAGGGGGCCACCGTTACCCACAGCCTGCTGTACGCCTTTTTCATCACGCTGGCCTATCCGCTCGGCTCGCTGATTTGCAGCCGCTACGCCGACCGGCTGGAAAACAAATGGCAGATCGTTTTTTCATCGCTGATGACGGTGGTGTTCGGCACGCTGTTCGCGCTGACCAGCAACCCGCTGCTGATGGTGGTGTGCGGTTTCCTGATCACCTACAGCAACGCCTGGCTGACCTTCAGCTATCACGCCTATCAGACCGAGATCTTCCCGACGCACATTCGTGCGCGCGCCGTCGGCTTCTGCTATTCATTCAGCCGGCTGTCGACCGCTTTCAGCAGTATTCTGATTGGCCTGATTCTGCAGTATGCCGGCAGTCAGGGAGTGATCGTATTTATCGTGCTGAGTATGCTGATGGTGATGCTGTCGGTCGGGATTTACGGGCCGAAGACGCGGGGACTGGATCTGGAAAACATTTAAACCGGACGGGCACAAGGTGGGCGGCGGCCGGTTCAGCCCGGCAATGCGCACCCTTTGGAGCGGCACGATTCATCGCGCGATAAATCGCGCCGCTACGTCCTGATGCAAACCTTGGGGGGCGTTTCCGCCCCCTCCAGATTTACACCAGTTCGGTTTTCACCCCTTCCTGGATCAGCACGTCGGCATCGACGCCGCTGTGGCTGTAAACCTGATACTTCACGCCAGCCACCGTGGTGCTGCCCTGCTGTTTCACCCAATCGCCCACGTCACCGCCGTCGCCGAGGATGTCATCCAGTTTCACCACGTCCTGCGCATCGCCTTTGATCAGCAACTGGGTTTTGCCGTCTTTCACGAACAGATCCTGACTTCCAACCTGCAGGATATCGTCAACCGTTACGCTCAGGACGTTTTTGCCGTGACCCGTCATATCGATGGTGCTGCCCTGCTTGCCCTGCGCCAGCATATCGCTCAGGGAAACGGCGAATTCATCGCCCAGGGTGATGACGGCAGGAACATCAAAGGCGGTGATACCGACATGATCATCATGCATGCCCCATTCAACGTCACTGATGCGCACGCCGCCCGGATTGTTTACCGAATCCACTTCTGCCGGATTGACGCGCACCACGGCTGATCCGATCAGCTTACCGGCCGGGGCGTGGTACTCAACAATGTCGCTTCGCAGGGTGCCCGGATGCGCCTTTAGCTCATAGCTGTGCAGCAATTTACCTTGTGTGTCATAGAAATCGATGTAATTGCCTTTGCTGTGCACATAATCCGATTTCAGCACCACTTTCTCCGCCACGCCGTCGAAATCCAGCTTCATCTGGCCGCCACGGCCAACAATGATTTCGCCATGCTTCAGCGTTTTTTGCTCGCCGCCGATATTCGGTCCTTTAATCAGCGTCATTTTCAGACTGTCGTCGATGGTATAACTGACCCCGGTTTTAAAATCGATATAGCGCGGATGACCGTTAGCGTCTTTCACCAGATCAGGTTGTCCACGAACCCGGCTGATTTCTTTAACCCCGATGTTATCGATAGCGAAATCGTTGCCGTTACCGTTATTAACCTCATTGGTTACCGCCACGCGAACCACTTCTGTTTTGCTGGCGGTATACAGTCCGCTGAAATGATTCCAGGCAGCATCCAGCTCCATGTTGGGAATCACTTTCTGTCCATTAACGTCCAGACCGATTTTCGGTTTCAGGCTACCGCCAGGAATACGGTAGCCATCAAAATCGAACTGGTAGGTTTTACCCGCTTCGACCTGAATATAGCGATAAACCACTTCTCCTTTGAATCCGTTGGTGTTTGAACCGTTGGTCATGGAACCCAACTCATAAGAGGAATTGCCTGCGCTCCAGCGCTTAACCCCGATGTTGTCATTTTTGTGATACAGACCGCTGGCGATCCAGCCCTGCTGGGTACCGTCGTTGAAATTCCACACTATCCCCTTGTGATCGACCTTCGGCGGATCGACATTGATCTCCAGCAGAAAGGTTGGCGCATTCACATCACGAATGGCGCTATCACTGACCTGAAATTGCGTCAGTCCTTTCCACGGCGAGCGATCGTAAGACTGGTAGCTCCAGTTACCCGTAGCATCCGCTGTGACCGAGTCCATTAATACCCAGTGGCCCTCAATATGGCAGCCGAAAATGTACACCACCTTATTGGGTGCAGACGTGCCTTTCAGGGTTGGCGTCATATCATCGGTGATATCACCGCTTTTCAGCTGGCCCTGCTTTGGTCCGCTGTCATCCCACGCAGAAATAATCTCCGTCTTGCCGGAGATAATCGTCAGCTCGAAAACGTCGGCGGCGGCGTCACGCACCGGGCTGTCTGAGACCTGGAACTCATATTTGCCAAAGCCGCCGCGTAACGCGCGCACTTCGCTTTGCCAGTGACCATGAGCATCCGCAACGGCGCTGCCGAGCGTCACCCATACCCCGTTCACGTGACGGGCATAGATATAAACCACGCTGTTTGCTGCAGCATGGCCTTTCAGCGTTGGCGTCAGGTCATCAGTAACATCGCCCTGATGCAGCACGCCGGTCTGCGCGCCAAAATTATCCCAGGCAGAAACGATGCCGGGTTTTTCCGGCACCATGTTGAGACTGAACACCTCGGCGCTGGTGTCGCGATCAAAAGTTTTGGCAGCCTGAAACTCATAAGTGCCGTATCCCCCGCGCAGCGCACGCACTTCCGTTATCCAGTTGCCCCAGGCATCGGCCTTAACGCTGCCTAACACTACCCAGTGGCCATCAATATGCCGCGCATGGATATACACCATGCTGTTGGCTTCGGCTTTGCCCTGCAGCGTCGGCGCCATGTCATCGGTGGTGGCGCCATTGATTAATTTGCCCTGTTCGGGTCCGACATTATCGTGCGCCATGTTGATGGTGGGCTTCAGGCGGGTGCCGTTGTCTGACACATACAGGTCGAACAGCGGCGCAGCGGGATCGCGCGTCGGGCTGTTACTGGCCTGGAAGTGATACGGGCCGGCCCCGCCATCCAGTCGGGCGATTTCCACCTGCCAGTGGCCAAAGGCATCCGCCTGGGTGCTGCCTTTCAGCCACCAGCTGCCGTTTTCGCGTGTGGCATACACGTAGACGATACTGTTGGCTTCCGCCGTGCCTTTGAGCGTGGGGGTGAAGTCATCGGTCAGCGCGCCGTTTTCCAGTTTGCCCTGTGCCGTGCCAAAATTATCCAGCGCATACTCAATCTTCACCGGCGCGGTGGGCACCACCGTATAGGTAAACGGCTCGCTCGCATCGCTCAACTCACCACGGTTATTTTGCGCGCGGGTAGTAATGGTGTTTTCACCGTAGCCCAGCAGATCAACGTTGCTCTCCCAGCGCCACTGCCCGTCAATCACCGGTGCCACGCCGACGCGTACCCCGTTGACGTAGATGATGACGTTTTCTGCGTCCAGCGGCGCGTTGCCGCTCAGGCGCGGACTACGATCGTCGCTCTCGCTACCCGCTTTAATCACGCCATTATTGGGGCCTTCATTATCATAGACTTCCAGCAGCTGCGGCTTGTCGATGCGCGGCGAATTGACGTAAAGCGTGAAGACCGGGGAATCAAAACTGACCTGGCCGAATTTGTCAGTGGCGGTGACATACAGGCGCTGTTCACCATTACTCAGTTCCGGCGTAATGGTCCACTGACCGTTTTTCGCCGCCTGCACGCTGCCAATCAGCACGCCGTTGCTGTACAGGCGGACAATGCTGTCCGGCTCGGCATAACCGGAAATGGCTGGCGTTTTATCATCGGTGAAGCCTTTGTTGCCAACCGGGCCCTGCACCGGTCCGAAATCATCCAGTACGCGCATAATTGCCGGCATATCGGGCGGGCTGAGATCGACTTCCAGCCGCGTCTGGAACGGAATCCCGGCGTTGCCGGCCCGGTCGAAAAAGCGGATGGTGAGATTGTGGCTCCCCTCTTCCAGCCGCAGCGGCAGCTGATACTCCCAGCTGCCGTCCGCGTTTACCTGCGTAGTAAACAGCTGGCCGTTAATGGCAAATTCGATATAGCTGACGCTCTTATCCTCAACCACCCCTTTCCAGTACTGATAAGGTGAATTGACGTAGTTCTCCTGTCCCGGTTTGGTCGGGTCGTAATAGCCTACAGACATATGGTCATCCTTTTCGCCAGAGTTAATATCGTTAAAGTAACGCTTAATAAGCGGCAGGGATTTTTAAACGCAGGGGAAGGAATCTCTTACAAGAAACGTCTGAAAGGAAAATCTAAGATAATGAATTTTAGTGGGATTTTTCGCACCCTTCAGGCCATGAACCGCGCCATGACCTGAAGGAAATGCTTAAGACAGGCTTACTGCTTTTCAAGCACCCGGATATCCGCGCTGCCTTGATTTGGCTGGACGCTGTCATCCTGGCGCAGTTTCGCCACCTGTTTGGCCGTGACTTTGGTCTGCACGCCGTTGCCCCAGCTGCTGCGGATAAAGTTCACCACATCAGCCACCTGGCTGTCGTTCAGACGCCAGCCAAACGCCGGCATGGTGATCGCGGTCGGTGCGCCTTGCACGCCCGGCAGCGTGCCGCCGACCAGTACGATGTGAATCAGCGACGTCGGATCCTCTGCCATCACCACCGGATTCCCGCGCAGTGCCGGATAGAAGCGTTGATAGCCGCTGCCGTCGGTTTTATGACACGCCGCACAGCTGTCGACATACACGCCGGCACCCGGCTGGCTGTCGTCACCTTTCCACAGCGCCCGGGCCACTGCGTCATCCTCACGGAATACCGCCTGAGACGGATCTTTCGCTCCGAGCGATTTCAGGTAACGGGCAATCGCGCTGATATCCGCATCGCTGAGATACTGCAGGCTGTGCTGCACCACCTCGGTCATGCCACCAAAC
Organism: Type-C symbiont of Plautia stali; assembly: GCF_059730935.1. Taxonomy (NCBI): domain Bacteria; kingdom Pseudomonadati; phylum Pseudomonadota; class Gammaproteobacteria; order Enterobacterales; family Enterobacteriaceae; species Type-C symbiont of Plautia stali. The sequence continues at coordinate 3,644,430 of NZ_AP035923.1, forward strand.
GCCGCCGTGTGATCGTTACGGCCATAGCGCAGGAACTGCTGCAGATCCGCTTCGCTCCAGCGCCCCAGGCCATCGCGGTTATCACCGCGCAGGTTGCTGGCGGTCCAGCCGTCAATCGGCGCGCTGCTACCGGCAAGATAATCATTGCCCTGACCGTTATTCAGCGCTTTCTCCTGCATGGTGAAGCTGCGCGGCGTGTGGCAGGCACCGCAGTGGCCCAGCCCTTCCACCAGATAGCGACCGCGTGCCAGCGCCGGATCTTCCTGCGCGGCCGGCTGGAACGCCTTCACATCTGGCGCAAACAGGCCGCGCCAGATCGCCAGCGGCCAGCGCATCGACAGCGGCCACGGAATGTCGCTCTCTTTGTTAGCCTGCGCCACCGGCGCCACGCCGTGCATGAAGTAGGCATACAGCGCCTTCATGTCGTCATCGCTGACCACCGCATAAGACGGATACGGCATCGCCGGATAGAGCGTGTCGCCGTTTTTCGCCACGCCATGACGCACCGCTTTCTGGAAGTCGTCATAGCTGTAGTCACCAATGCCGGTTGCCTTATCCGGCGTGATATTGGTGGAGTAGATGGTGCCAATCGGCGTCGCCATCGCCAGGCCGCCGGCAAACGGTTTGCCGCCTGCGGTGCTGTGGCAAGCGACGCAGTCACCGGCGCGCGCCAGATACTCACCGCGCTGCACCAGCGCATCGGCGGCGGTGTCCTCCGCCAGCGCGGCGAACGACAGGGTGCCCAGCAACAGGGCTGTTAAACTTTTGATCATCGCCATGTTCCTTATGCCTGTACCAGCGGGCCGGGGTTCTTCAGATACTGTTCACGAATCGCTTTGGCGGACCAGTAGCTCAGCGCCGCCACCATGCCGGTCGGGTTGTAGCCCAGTCCCTGCGGGAAGGCAGAAGCTCCGGCGACAAACACGTTAGGCACATCCCAGCTCTGGAGATAGCGGTTCACCGCGCTGGTTTTAGGATCTTCACCCATGATGGCGCCGCCGCTCATGTGCGTGGTCTGGTACACGGTGGTATCGAAATGGGCACCCGGCCCTTTCGCGCCGCCAATGATCATCTTCGGATTCATCGCTTCAGTGATTTTGCGCATCTTGCCGATCATGAACTGCGCCATTTTGATGTCGTTGTCCTGCCAGTCAAAGGTCATACGCAGCAGCGGCTGGCCGTAAGCATCTTTGTAGTTGGGATCGAGATCGAGGTAGTTAGCGCGATACGACTGGTGCGCGCCGTGCGCATCCATCGACACGTGATGGTTATAGGTATCCGCCACCGCCGCTTTCCACTGGCTGCCCCAGTTCGGCGTGCCTGTTGGCGTCGGCAGGCCGGAGATCGGCTTGGTGCCCGCCTGGTTGACCCAGAACGGTGAACCGCCGACAAAGCCGTACGGACCATGGTCAAAGTTATCGGCGTTGTAATCATCCACCGCCACGCCGGCGCCACCGGCACCGATGAACGGATTGGTGGTGGTGTTTTTATCAAACAGCGCCTTCAGCGTGGAGATGTTCTGGTAGGCAAAGTTACGGCCGACCACGCCCTCGTTGCTGATAGGGTTGTACGGCTTGCCGATGCCGGACAGCAGCATCAGGTGCACGTTGTGGAACTGGAAGGCGGAGAGGATCACCAGATCCGCCGGCTGCTCCACTTCACGTCCCTGACCGTCCAGATAGGTCACTCCGGTCGCGCGTTTTTTATCGTCGGTCAGATTGACGCGCAGCACATACGCGTTGTTGCGCAGCTCAAACTTCGGCTCCTGGCGCAGCGCGGGCAGAATGTTAACGTTCGGCGACGCTTTGGAGTACATGTAGCAGGCGTAGCCGCTGCAGTAGCCGCAGAAGTTGCACGGCCCCATCTGCGCGCCGTAAGTATTGGTGTAAGGACCGGAGGTGTTGGCCGACGGCATATCGTAAGGGTGATAGCCCACCGATTCCGCCGCCTGGGCAAACAGCTGGGCCGACCAGGTGCGCTTCTGCGCGGGCAGCGGGAAGTCGCTGGAGCGATCCGGCGCATACGGGTTGCCGCCTTTCTCTTTGCCCACCACTTTGCCCTTGATTGACCAGGCGCTGCCGGAGGTGCCGAACACTTTTTCCGCCTGATCGAAGAACGGTTCCAGCTCGTCATAGCTGACGCCGAAATCCTGAATGGTCATGCCTTCCGGGATAAAGTTTTTGCCGTAACGCTGCTCGTAGTGACTGCGCAGATTCAGCTCGACCGGGTCGACGCGGAAGTGCACGCCCGACCAGTGCAGGCCGGCGCCGCCGGTGCCGGTGCCCGGCAGGAATGCCGCCAGCTGACGATACGGTACGGCGGTTTGTGAGGCATCGTGACGGATAGTTACGGTGCTTTTTGACAGATCCTGGAACAGCTTTTTGCGGATGTTATAAGTCAGTTCATCAATCGACTGTGGATAGGATCCATCCGGATAGGTATCGCGATGCGGCCCACGCTCCAGCGCCACCACATGCAGACCTGCCTCGGTCAGCTCTTTCGCCATGATCGCCCCGGCCCAGCCGAAACCGACGATCGCCACATCCACTTTTTTTAACGCATTTGCCACGGTTACGCCCTCTCGCCGCGAATATCAACTGACGGGAACGGATAACGTTCGCCGCGCTCTACCCAATCCATAAAGTCGGCGCGTGCGCCAGGGAAGCCGATCAGCTTCCAGCCCACCATGCCCTGATTGCCGCCGTGGATCGGATCGCTGAAGTAGCCCTCGCGGGTGTTTTGCAACAGAAAGGCGAAGAAGGTTTTGGCCGGCACCTGCGGGAATTGCGCGCTGCCGTTTTCGAAGGCGCTCAGTAGCGCGTCCTGCTGCGTGGGCGTCAGCTCAGCAAATACCTTGCCGTGCTGCTGTTTGCTCCAGCCATCGGCATCAGCCAGGCCGAGACGGTAGATCTGCTGCGGCACCAGTGGCAGCTGATAGCCGAGCTCTTTTGGCAGATCCGGATTGAACGGTCCCTGCATATACCAGTTGCTGCCGGTGGCATACGGCGTATTCATCTGGCGATCGATAAACTCCGGTACGCCGGCTTCCAGCGCGCCAGGACCACGTTCATCGTTGGGGATCAGGCGCGCCACGGCGGCTTTGATGAAGGCAAACTCTTCGGCGGTAAACCACACCGGCTGATACTCGCGCGCCTGCTGCGGCGCAGCTGCCGACGACGCTGCCGCACCGGCGGCCATTGGCGCGACCAGTGCACCCATCGCCGTACTGCCTACCGCCATTGCCGGCGCCAGGGTGATGGTTCTCAGCAGGAAATCCCGGCGAGTGTGACCCTTTTTTTCTTCTGACATGACATTGCCTCATTACCGCATATAATGCGGCATGAAAGTTAAGTAGTTGCGTTGTAATGATTTTTATTGGCGTTTTAAGGGATACAGCAAGACTGTTACCGGTAACAGTTGGCGTAGTGTAACACCATCGCCGTTAATAATTTAGTTTCCCGAAACAAATGAGCACAAAAAACTTAACAACTAACTCTGCCGCTTTACATAAATGCGGCGATGCTGTCATCGTCGGATACAACCGACAACAGACAGATAAATGCCGGAAGCGGTATAAAGAGTACACACAACAGCGGAGTGCCTATGTTTAAGTCCTATTTTCCGCGGCCGGCGCTGTTTTTCAGCTCGGCCGCGATTTGGAGCCTGATTGCCATTTTCGCCTGGTTTGGCTTTTTCAATGATTTTCCGGCGCGCTTTCCCGCTTTGCAGGCGGCGATGCAGCAGCCACTGCCGACCAACGCCAGCCGCTTTATCCACGCCAGCCAGCTGTGGTTTTATGCCTATTACTGGATCATGGGCGGTGCCTTTGCACTGGTGTGGCGCATCATCGACAACCATCCGTGGCAGCGCTGGTCGGTATGGGGATCGTTACTGATTATCTTTGTCACCTGGTTTGGCGTGCAGGTTGGCGTCGGCGTTAACGCCTGGTATGGTCCGTTTTACGACATGATTCAGCAGGCGCTGACCAAAGCCGGCTCGGTGAGCATCAATCAGTTCTATGTGCAGGTACTGGCGTTTCTCGGCATTGCGCTGATCGCGGTAGTGATCGGCGTGATGAACTCGTTTTTCGTCAGCCACTGGGTATTCCGCTGGCGTACCGCGATGAACAACTACTACATGCATAACTGGCAGCGCCTGCGTCTGGTAGAAGGTGCCGCACAGCGTGTGCAGGAAGACACCATGCGCTTCGCCAGTACGCTGCAGGACTGGGGCATCAGCTTTATTCAGGCCATCATGACGCTGGTGGCGTTTCTGCCGGTGCTGGTGACGCTATCGCATCACGTGAAAGAAGTGCCGATCCTCGGCAATATCCCTTATGCGCTGGTGATCGCCGCGCTGCTGTGGTCGCTGTTTGGTACCGCGCTGCTGGCGCTGGTGGGAATTAAACTGCCGGGGCTGGAGTTCCGCAATCAGCGGGTGGAAGCCGCTTACCGTAAAGAGCTGGTGTACGGCGAGGACGATCCGCAGCGCGCCGCGCCGCCTACGGTGCAGGAGCTGTTCAGCCGCGTGCGTCACAACTATTTCCGCCTCTATTTCCACTATCTCTATTTCAACATCACGCGCATTCTCTATCTGCAGGTGGACAATGTGTTCGGGCTGTTCGTGCTGTTCCCTTCGATTGTTGCGGGCACCATCACGCTGGGGCTGCTTAACCAGATCACCAACGTGTTCGACCAGGTGCGCTCCTCCTTCCAGTATCTGATCACCTCGTGGTCCACGCTGATTACGCTGATGTCGATCTACAAACGTCTGCGCAGCTTCGAGCAGATTCTGCAGGATATTCCGCACGACGAGATGCTGCGCGAAGCCTCGGAGTAAGCGGAAAAGGCTCGGGCGCAGAACCGCGCTGTACGCCGGCATCGCTCCGGACAGTCCCCTCTCCCGCCCGCGGGAGAGGGTTAGGGTGAGGGCGACCCCCGCACCCATCCGTCCCATCCTCAGCCCGCCAGCACCGCAAACACCTTCTCGATGGCGTACGCGCCGGGATCCTTCACGCCATCCAGACTCTGCTGATTCAGATAAGCCGAACGGCCCGCTTTCGCACTCTGCATCTGCGCCGTCGCGTCGGCGCCCCGTTGCGCAGCCGCCGCCGCCGCAGCCAGCGACTCTCCGGCCGCTAATGCCTCCAGTGCCGGCTGCAGCGCGTCCACCAGGGTGCGATGTCCCGGCTGCGCGCCGCCGTAGTGCTTCATCCGTTCCAGCCCGTGCATCAGCGCCTGCGGCAGCGTGCTGCCCTCCTCCAGCTGCTGTCCGGCCGAAGTAAACAGAATCGACATCAGCACGCCGCTCGATCCGCCCATCACCGTCGCCAGCTGTTCGCCCACCAGCGCCAGCAGCGTAGGCAGCTCATCCAGCGGTAGCTGCTGTTCACGCAGGCCGCGCTGGATTTTCTTCGCGCCGGCGGCAAAGGTCGAGCCGGTATCGCCATCGCCGACTTTGGCGTCCAGCGCATTCAGCTCGCTCTCCAGATCGATCAGCGTCTGCGTCACGCGCTCAACCACCTGCGCCACTTCAGCGTTATCAGAAGGATCGAAATCCAGCACGCTGCCGATGCGTTCAGCGCGCTGCAGGCTGATGGGCGCAAAGTCGTACATCGGCGTCCAGCCCAGCACCTGCACCGGCGCATGCAGCGCCTCGAAAAACGCCTCTTCCAGCGCCAGCAGCGTCAGCGAAAACCCTTTCATATCCAGCGCGCTGACCAGGGTTGCCGGGCCAATTACATGGGTGATGCGTGCCGCCAGCGGCGACTGCAGTACCTCGCGCGTGAGCAGCGCCAGCTCCAGCTGGGAAAAGCCGCCGAGATTGTTGATCATCAACAGCGCCTGTTTGCCGTCGGGCAGCGCCTGCGCCAGCTGATCGGTCATGATGCTGGTAATTTTGCGGCTGTTTTGCGTGTCCAGCGTGATTACGCCCGGCTCACCGTGAATGCCCATCCCCAGCTCGCTATGACCGGCTGCCACGCGATCGTCGCGCTTTTCACCCGGAATGTGACAGGTGGCAAACGCCAGGCCGATAGAGGATGTGGCGTCGATGGTGCGCTGCGCCAGCGCTTTAACCTCTTCAAGCGATTGGCCGTGCTCCGCAGCGTAGCCGGCGATTTTGTGCACCAGCACAGTGCCGGCAATGCCGCGCGGCTGCGGATTTTCCGGCAGCGCGATATCGTCCTGCACCATCACCAGCTCCACCTTGTAACCGAGATTTTTCGCCTTCTCCGCTGCGAGGCCAAAATTGAGCCGGTCACCGGTGTAGTTCTTCACAATCAGCAGACAGCCCGCCTCACCGGTGACGTTAACGATGGCGTTCAGCACCGCATCAACGCTCGGCGAGGCGAAGATATCGCCGCACACCGCAGCGGTCAGCATCCCTTTGCCGACAAAGCCCGCGTGCGCCGGTTCATGGCCGGAGCCACCGCCGGAAATCAGTGCGACTTTGCTTTTATCCCAGTCCGAACGCACCACCACGCGAATCTCATCGCCCAGATCGAGACGGGTCAGATTGTGCCACGGTGTGCTGAGTAACACGCCTTCGATCGCTTCGTTCACCAGATCGTTTTTTTCATGCATAAAAAACTGGCTCATTGCACTCTCCCCTTAGGTGTTGTCGTCCTAAAGGTAGCGTAAGCCGGGCGGGAAAGGGGGGATCAAGGCCGGAAATGCAAAGGGCGACACACGTCGCCCCTGAGTTTCGGATAATTACGCCCTACAGCGCGATGCGTAACACGCTGTCCGGGTTTTTTGGCGGTTCCTTGCGTGAGCCCGGCTGCTTGATGCTGACGAACAGCGTGTTGCCATCGGCGGAGAGCGCCAGGCTGTTCGGCAGGCCCGGCGCTTTCACCGTGCGTTTCACTTTATAGCTGCTGGCATCGATGATGCTGATCTCACCGGCTTTACGGTGCGTGACATACAACTCGTCACGGTCAGCATTGAACAGCACCGCCAGCGATTCCGGTACCTCAATACGCTGAATCACCTGCTGTGTCCGGGTATCCAGCACCAGCACCTGCGGCTGCTTCGCATCGCTGAGGAAAGCGCGGTGGCCTTTGCTATCCAGCGCAATGTTCAGGAAAAAGTGCTCTTTATCACCGTCAATTTTCTGGCGCTTTTCAATCGCGTTCAGGCGGGTATTGATGGTGACCAGCTCGCCATCGGCATTGGTGACATACAGTTTCTGCGCGGCGGCATCCAGCGCCAGCCCGGTGCCCATTTTGCCGGTATTCGGGATAGTGCTGATGAGCTGCAGCGTTTTGCCGTCCACCACCCACACCACGCTTTGCGCGCCGAGACCGGTGATGTACACGCGATTGGTTAGCGCATCCGCGACCAGTTCACGCGGCTGCAGCGGACGAACCGTATCACCGCGCTTGCGGCCATCCAGCACCAGCGTGTTGATCACCTTACCGCTGCTGGCATCCACTGCCGTCAGCGCACCGTTGACCGTGTTGCCAAAGTACAGCACGTTGGTGTGCTGATTGATGGCGGCACCAAAGGTCTTCAGCTCAGTGCTGATGGTTTGTTTCACCGCCAGATTCTGCGGATCGAGACGGTACACGGTACCGCCCTGCGCATTGCCGGCGTTTTGCGCCGTCGCGAGGAACAGCGCGTTGTCGCTGTTGCTGAAGGCCAGTTCGTAGGCACCTTTGGCGATCGGCTGATTGAGCGGCTGCGTTTCCGCCGCCTGCAGCGCGCTGCAGGAAAGCAGCGCCGTGGCCACCAGTAGCGGACGCAGCGCCCACTGCATTGTTTTATTCGCTTTCATAACTTCTCCATAGCAAAACCACCGCCGTGCGGCAGTGAAATGAAAGCCCGACATTGCAACCAATAGGAAATTCAGCCCGAGGCGAGCCGATAAGGATGTTAGTTTTTGCGAATAATAATCATTTATGCGGAAAAGGGACAGGATTTTATGGCGTTAGCAACGCCGCCAGGGCGCCCGAAGGCACCCTGTCAGCACAGAGGGTAAGGCAAACTTATTGGGTCAGTTCTGCGGTCATGTGAACGCCGTTGTTGAAGTTGGCTTCAGTCACTTTGTAGGAAGCACCAAGTTCCTGCGCTTTAGCAGCGATTTGCGCTTCAGCACCGTCAAGCGTAGAGGCGGTAGCGGTCACGCTTTGCGCGAAGCTGGCAAATGGCAGAACAGAGAGAGCAATAACAGCAGCAAAAGTTTTGATGGTTTTCATGGTCATGTCCTTAATGATGTTTGATTGAATAAGGCGACATCGCCTTGATGAGAGATATAGTAGGCCGGCAACCGATCAAAAAAAAGCGCAGAGATTTGCCTAAGTCTTTCGAATATTTTGACTATAAAAAGCACGTTTAGCGCAACCTGTGCGCAAAGGGTTAAAAAACCACGATTTGATTAAAAGGCAGGATTTATTGCTGTGATTGGTGAGACCAGGCATACGCGGCAAAAGCGGCGCCGCGACACACCCTGAAGCGTGTCGCGGCGCGTCTGATGGCGGTAAACGGATTTAACCGTGATGCCGCACGCGGGTAAAGATGGTGATGGCGGCCAGCAGCATCAGCACGCCGCTGGCAAGGAATACGCCGCCCGCGCCCTGCAGATCGAACATCCAGCCACCGGCTGCCGCACCGGCGGTGATCGCCAGCTGAATAGTGGCCACCAGCAGCCCACCGCCCGATTCGGCGTCGTCCGGCACCGCGCGCGACAGCCAGGTTGACCAGCCAGTCGGCATTGAACCAAACGCCAGCCCCCACAGCGCGACGCCGCTCGCCACCAGCCAGGAGACGTGGCCAAAGCTCACCAGCAGCACTGCCGTCACGCTCATCACCAGCGCCATGCCGGTGAGCGTCAGCGACACGCTGCGCGTCACCAGCCACGCGGCCAGCGAGGTGCCGAAGAAGTTCGCCACGCCGAACGCCAGCAGCACCAGCGACAGCTGATTCACATTCAACTGCGCGCTGGTTTCCAGGAACGGGCGCAGATAGGTAAAGAAGGCAAAATGGCCGGTAAACATCATGATCACCGCCAGCATGCCCCAGCGCATCACGCTCTGACGCAGCAGGTCCAGCACGCCGCCGCTGCGCGCTTTGTTCTCCGGCGGCATCGACGGCAGGGTGAAGAACTGCCAGAACAGCGCCAGCACGCCCAAAACACCGGTCAGCAGGAAGATGTTACGCCAGCCAATCAACCCGCCAAGATAGCTGCCCAGCGGCGCGGCAATGATGGTGGCCAGCGAAATACCGCTGAACACAATCGACAGCGCGCGCGGCACCTGATCGGCGGGCACCAGCCGCATGGTAATGGCGGTCGACAGCGTCCAGAAGCCGCCAATCGCCATGCCGAGCAGCACGCGCGCCAGTAAAATCATCGGCAGATTTTCGGCAAACGCCACCAGCAGCGCCGAGGCGATGAGCAGCAACGTGAACGCCAGCATCACCAGGCGGCGGTCGAGGCGGCGCGTGACGTTACCAATCACCAGGCTGGTCAGCAGCGCCACCAGCGCGGTAACTGTGACCGTCTGGCCCGCCTGCCCTTCGCTGACGCGCAGCGAGTCGGCAATCGGTGTCAGCAAGCTCACCGGCAGAAATTCTGCGGTGATCAGGCCGAAGACGCCAAACGCCATGGCGAATACCGCGCCCCATGCGGGTTTCTCTACCGCAATGCTTGTTTCCACTACTTCAGTATCCAGACTCATCTGCGATCCCCATCACAAAATATCAGGCTGTAAGCATAGAGAGACGATGCAAGACGATCTATGATACAGAAACTTTGTTTTTTGATAATTCGTCTGGATTGTATGAGCCGCTATGAAGATTTGACCAGCGAACTGCTGATGGGCATGCGCCTGTACGGCGTCAAATATCAGCGCATCGCGCTGCATGCGCCGTTTGGCCTGCAATATGATGACGCGCCGGGCAAGGCGCAACTGCACTTTGTTGGCCGCGGCTCGCTGCTGATTCGCTCCGCTTCCGGCACCGTCTATCCGCTGCAGGCGGGCGATGCACTGCTGATTCCGCACGGTAAGCCGCACGCGCTGATCTCCGGCGAAGATGCGGTGTGCGTGCCGATCGCTACCTTTAACAGCAAACCCATCTGCGACAGCGTGTGCGCCATCAACGATGCGCCGGATGCGGATGCCTGCCCGGATGACAGCGATGTGATTTTATTCAGCGCCTGCATGGCGTTTGAGCTGGGCGGCATGCAGCCGCTGGTGCACACCATGCCTGACGTGATGCTGGTCAGCACGCTGCTGGCGCAATACCCGGAAATCCAGCCGATTCTGGATGCCATGGAGCGTGAAACGCGTCAGCGCAAAGCGGGCTTTGCCGGCATTTTGTCGCGGCTGGCCGATGTGGTGGCGGCGCAAATTGTGCGGGGCTGGGTGGAGAATGGCTGTGGTCAGGGCAGCGGGCTGGTGCAGGCCCTGCGCGATCCGCGCCTCAGCCTGGCGATGGCGGCCATGCACCGCGCGCCCGGCGAAAACTGGACGGTGGAGCGGCTGGCGCGCGAATCCGGCAGTTCACGCTCGGTGTTTGCCGCGCGCTTTCAAAACGCCACCGGCATGACGCCGCTGCGCTACCTTACCGAACTGCGCATGCGTCTGGCGGTGGAGCGTATTGTTAACGATGGCGAAGCGGTGGAGAGCGTAGCGTTCCACCTCGGTTACGGTTCACTGGCCGCCTTCAGTCGCGCCTTCAAACGCATTGTCGGCACACCGCCCGGCGCGCTGCGCGCCGGACGTGAAGCGTCGTGAAACTTAGCGAAACACGCTGATCGCTTCAACCAGCCGGTTGGCCTGATGCGCCATTCGGCCGGAGGCTTCTGCACCTTCCGCCACGCGCGCCGCGTTCTGATGGGTGATGTCGTCGAGATCCTCCACCGCGCTACTGACTTCACTCAGCGCGATGGATTGTTCGGCCGTCGCCGCGCTGATTTGCGCGATCAGGGCGGTGACATTCTGCACCTGATCGACAATCGCCTGCATCGTATGGCCGGCCGCATCGGCGTGATCGCTGCCCGACTGCACGCGGCCGGCGCTTGTTTCCACCAGGTTTTTGATCTCGCTGGCGGCTTTGGCGCTGCGCTGTGCCAGACTGCGCACCTCGCCCGCTACCACCGCAAAGCCTTTACCCTGCTCACCGGCACGTGCCGCTTCCACCGCCGCGTTCAGCGCCAGAATATTGGTCTGGAAAGCGATGCCGTCAATCACGCTGGTGATGTTGGCGATACGCTTCGAGCTGTCGGCAATTTCCGCCATCATGCCGACCATCTCCTGCATCACTTCACAGCCTTTGATCGCCGCTGCGCTGGTGCTGGCCGACAGCGTATTCACTTCGCTGGCGGTTTCCGTGTTGCTTTTGACCGTGGCGGTCATTTCGTTCATGGTCGCCGCCGTTTGCTGCACGTTCGCCGCCGCCTGCTCGGTGCGACGGCTCAGTTCATCATTGCTGCGCGCGATGGCGTCGCTGGCGCTCAGGACGTTGATCGCCTGGCCGCTGACGTCATCCACCAGCCAGCGGAACATCAGGCCCAGCTGGCCGATAGCGCGCTGCGTCATGCCGATCTCATCCACCCGATCGATGTGCTCGACTTTGTGGCTGGCGCCGGTGGCCACGCTCAGCGCCTGGCGGCACATGCGCTCCATCGGGCGCGAGATCTGCTGCTCCAGCCACAGGCTGGCCAGCAGCAGCAGCCCGGCCATGCCGCCGCTGAAGCAGCCGATCGCCAGCGGTGCCATGCCCAGCAGCCAGACGCTCAGCACCGACAACGGCAGCAGCGCGATCAGCGTGCTGCGAATGCGCCAGCGCAGCGGCAGCGTTTTCAGCACTGAGGTCAGTCGCCGCCAGCCGCTGCCGACAATCAGCCCTTTATGGAAGCGACGCCCTTTGGCACGCCCTTCACGAAAATCACGGTACAGCGCTTCGCACTGACGGATCTCCTCCGCCGACGGTTTGGTGCGTACCGACATATAGCCCTGCAGCTTGCCCTCGCGCACCACCGGAATGGCATTGGCGCGCACCCAGTAGTGATCGCCATTCTTGCGCCGGTTCTTGACCAGCGCGGTCCAGGGTTCGCCCTGCTTCAGCGTGCTCCACATATCGGCGAACGCTTCCGGCGGCATATCCGGATGACGCACCATGTTGTGTGGCTGGCCGTTGACCTCTTCCGGGGTGAATCCGCTGACCTCAATAAAAGCGTCGTTGGCGTAGGTGATGTGGCTGTTGAGATCGGTGGTCGACATCAGCGTGGCGCGATCGTCGAAGACGAATTCACGCTGGGTGATGGGCTGGTTATTACGCATGTGTGAGTCCTTGCAAAACGCAGGCTGAAGAGAAATCGATAATACTTTTTTACCTTTTCGGCAGCACAATGGCCTGGCTTTAGCGCGGCTATTTAATTTTTGTTCTTAATAAAGCCGGAGTGCGCGGCGCTTCACAGTTCTGGCCGCGGGCGGGATCGATAAAAAATCATTTAGGGTAAATGAGATCGAGCTTTGGCTGAACGCAGTGTCGGCAGCGGTGCGCATGAATGCGCACCCTACAGAAAAACGTGCCATCACCGCATCCCTGCACATCCCACCGCATGCCCCATTTTGTAGGGTCGCCGTTCACGGCGACCGCATCCCTGCACATCCCGCCACATGCCCCATTCTTGTAGGGTCGCCGTTCACGGCGACCGCGTCATGTGCACATACTGTCAGAACTGCCAGCGCACGCCGAGGTTGTAACGCCAGCCTCTGGCGCCGTTGCCGTCGATCTCCTTGCGGTAATCCGCTTCGGCGTACAGCGACACATCCTGATGCAGCGTCACCGTGCCGCCAGCGCCCACTTCCCACATCTGGCCAAAACTACCGCTGCTGAAGCTGGCCCCGAGCGCCGGGTTATCGGCAGCCGACACCGACGTCTGCGCCGTACCGCCCCAGCCCTTGTAATAATTCGCGCGCAGATAAGGCGTGTACTGGCGGTTGCTGTCATCAGTCCAGCTGCGGTCGAGACGCGCGCCGAGACGGCCAATCGTCTGGTGATAATCGCCATAGCGCACCTGGTTATTGTCCTCATCCGTGAAATCGTTCATGTTCAGTTTCAGGTACATCAGCTGCGCCTGCGGCTCCAGCTTGTAGCCCTCGCCGAGTTCAAACGGATAACCGCTCTCCAGCGAGGCGGTCCAGCCGTGGCCCTTCAGCTTTGCCTCGCGCTGCTGGCGCGCAATGTCGGTTTCACCACGATGCCAGTCAAACGACAGCACGCCGTCAAGGTAAAAGCCGCTCTGGCGCTGCCAGGTGCCGTACAGCGCCAGGCTGTCGCTGTCAAAACTGGTGCTGCTGTAGCCGTCTGCCGCCTGCGGACGGATGCGTGTATTGCCGCGCGTGTAGGCCACACCGCCGCGCAGACTGTCCTGCTCACCGTCGAGATGCAGCAGGTTGCCGCCAAGCTGCACCGCGCTGTAATCGAGATCAAACCCGTAGCCGTAATCGCTAAAGCTGCGGTCGCTTTTGTATTTCAGGTTCGAGCCGATATAGCGCAGAAACATCTCACCGCCGTTACCCGCCGGGCGCGTCTGCTCGTGACGCAGTTCGCCGAGACGCTTGTGCAGGTCATCAATAATCGCGGCGGTGTAATAGGCGAGGCCAACCGGTGCCGAAATGTACGAGGGCACCTGCGGTACCACCGCCGGACGCGCATCGTAGCGCTGTGGCGTACCAAATCCGCTGGTCACCAGCGCTGGCTGGCAGCTGTCGCTGTCCTCGCACACGTAGTAGTTTGCCAGCCGGTAGTCCCAGTAATTGTTGCCGCTGCCGCTCAGCAGGCGCTGCGCCGGATCGCTACTGCCCGGCGCGAAGCTATACAGCCGGTACTGCCACGGTCCGGCACCGAGATAGCCATCCCTGAGCGCAAAGCTGTTCTGGCCAGCGTTGCCGCCCACCTGCGCCAGCGAAATGCCTTCGTTGCCCTCAATGCCGCCGTTGCGGTTGAGATCGGTGAGCGCCGCGCTGCTTGCCGCATCGAGCCTGACGTTGAGCAGCGTGGTGCCGCTGGCGTTACCGCTGACGTTGATGTGGTCGGTGAACTGGTTGCTCAGCGCGCCGCCGTCATTGAGGCGCGTCACCAGATTCGCCTGACCGCCCATCGACGCCAGCGAGCCGTTGATGTCCAGCGTATTGCCTGGCGAACCGCCGCCATTGGTGAGGTCCAGCGTACCGCTGTTATTCACCTGCAGCGAATCCGCTGTGCCACCCGCCAGCGTGGGATGCACGTTGTCACCGGCATACAGCGTTGAGCGCCCATCAATATTGATGGTGCTGTGCGCCAGCTGCAGATTGTCGGTCAGCGTCCAGCGGCTATCCGCGAAGTTAATGATGCTCCAGCCGCTGCCGAGGTTAACGCCTTTGCTCAGGTCATCCGCGCTGAAGCTGCCGCCGCGCGCCGTAATCTGGTCAAAGGTCAGGCTGTTACCGGTGCCGTTGCCGCTGGTGAGATGGTAAGTAGTGCTGAGATCGACGCCGCTGACCTCGGCGATATTATTGTTGTCTGCGCCCATGGTCAGGCTGCCGTTGAGCGTGCCGCCGGTCCAGCGGAACGTGTCGCTGCCGCCGCCAGGATTGATGTCGCCCAGCACGTCACCCTGGGTCAGCAAAATCACATCGTCGGCGTTACTGCCCGCCACCGCCACGCTTTGCGCCGTGGCCGTCACGATAGTACCGAGGTTCTCAAATACCGTTTTGCCGCCGCGCAGATCGACCACCGGTGCCGTCAGGCTGCTGGAGCGCAGTGTGCCGCTGTTGACGATGGTGCCGGCGGTGCTGGAGACCAGCGCCGAACCGCCTGCCGCATTAGTGATATTAACGCTGGCGGCGGTGACGATATTTCCTGTGGTGTTGGCGCGAATCCCGGTGCCGCCGGCGCCGGTGACATTGAAAACGTAACCCGAACCCAGCGTCAGATCGCCGCCGGTGGTCGATCCATCGGCGTTGGCGACAGTCAGGCCGTTACCGCTGCCGGATACATTGGTGGTCACGGTGGAGGCGGGATCGAACGCGACGGCAGTGCGGATGCCGTTGCCATCGCCAACGTTGAGTGTCAGGTTGCTCAGGCTAACGTTGCCCAGCTCCGCGCGGTTTTCGATGCCGTTGCCGCTGCCCAGTACGTTGATGGTGGCGTCGCGCGCGCTGAGCGCCGCCGCGCCGCTGTCGAGCAAAATGCCATGCGCCGTGCCGCGCGTGGTGATCAGCGTATCGCTGCCGGTCAGTGCCAGCTGCGCACCGTCGCTGATGCGCACGCCGGCCACGCCGTTATCGACATTGATGCTGCCGCCCTGCGCCAGCGTGGTGCCGCTGCCGCCGACGTCTAACCCGGTGCCGCTGCTGACGTTAACCACGCCATTGTTGGTCAGCGTGCTGCCGGCGCGCGAGCGCATGCCGATGCTGTTGCTGCCGGTCAGCGTCAGTGCGCCATTGTTCTCCAGTGCCGCGCCGTTGGTCAGGTCAAAGCCAACGGCACCGTTGCCAGCGCCGCTGATGCGGGCGTTGCTGGTGACGCGGGTGGCGGCAGCGCTGCCGTCCAGCGCATTGCTGAGATCGCTGCGCAGCGTATTCACCAGCACGCCTACCGCGTTGTTGCCGCTGAGCGTGATGTTGCTGCTACCGTCGAGCATCGCCGCTGCGCCGCCCTCGACGCGCACGGCGGTGCTCTCCTCGCCGCTGGCGGTCAGATTGAGGTTGGCGCTGTTGAGGCTGCTGCCGCTGCCGGAAACAATCACGCCGGTGCTGCTGGCGGCGCTGGCGCTCAGGCTGTTCGGCGTGCTGAAGCTCAGTGCCGCGCCGTCGTCAAGGCGGTAGCCGGTGGAACCACGCGTGCTGACATCCAGCGCGCTGGTGGCGGCGCGGATGCGTGAACCGTTACCCGCAGCGTGATAGGCGATCTGGTCGCTATTGTTAAAGATCGGCGTCGATCCGGCGGCGATATTCACCAGCGCACCGTCCAGCGCTTCGGCGCCGATGGCACCACTGCCGTTGAGCGTGAGCGTACCGCCGTTGAGGTTCGCCACCGCCTGGCTACCGCTGGCGCTGACGCCGCGCGTACGGCGGGTGCTGCTGCCGCCATTGACGTCGATGTTGCCGCTGTTGCTGGCGGTGGTAGCGAAGGTGCTGCCCGCGCTGTTCACCGCGATACCGGTGCCGCCGTCGCTGATGCTGATGTTGCCGCTGTTGCTGCCGGTCGCCCCGCTCTCCACGCGCAGGCCGGTGGTATTGGCCCCGCTGAAGTTAATGTTGCCGCTGTTGCTGAGCTGCGCGCGGTTGCGTGCCAGATAGCCGGTGATGCCGTTCTGCGCCGAGTTGAGTTCTGCGGCGGAGGTCAGCCGCGTGCTGGCGACCGGCGCACGGCTGTTGGCGCCGGTCAGCGTATGTTTCTGCCCGTCGGCAATCGCGCCCGTGGCGTTGCTGCCACTGAGGGTAATGGTGGTCGCCGCGTCAATATTGCCCTGCGCACCGCCCTCGATATTGACGCCGGTGGCACCGGTGCCGCTAACGTTAATCGTGGCGTTGTTGGTCTTCACCAATGTTCCGCCACCGCCGGTGCCGTTCACCGCCACCGCACCCGCGCCGGAGGCGGTCAGCGTGGTGTTAGTCCCGTCAAACATCGCGCCCTGTTCGATGCGGAAGAGCGTCGAGTTAGTGGTGGTGACGTCAAAGGCGTTGTTGTCGTCCACGTTGATCAGCGCATTCGGGCCATAGGCAAAAAAACCGATTTGATTGCTGCCGGTGCTGAAACGGGGAATGGCATTCTGCGTGACGTTAACCGTGGCGTTGCCGCGCGCGTGCACGCCAATCGCGCCGTTGCCGGTGAGGTTAATCGGCCCGTCCACGTTCGCTGCGGCAGTGCCGCTGCCCTGGCCTTCCACCCACACGCCAAAGTTGCGCGTGCCGCTGGCCGGATCGGCTCCGCCTGCCACGTTGATGGTCCCGGTGGAGCTGGCGGCGGCGCTGTTACCACTGGTGGCCAGCACTTTCAGGCCGGTGCCGTTAACGCCATTGAGGTTGATGGTGCCGCGATTCTCCAGCGTACCGTTGCTGTTAGTGACCAGCATGCCGACGTTCTCGCGCGGCACGCGCGCAGCGCTGCCGTTGACGTCGATGGTGCCGCTGTTGATCAGCGTGGCATTGCTGGCACCGCTGACCGACATCCCGGCGGCGTTCTGTACGCGCGAGCCAATCACAATCGCCCCGTCGTTGGTGGCGCTACCGTTGGCCAGCAGCGCAATGCCGCTGGTCAGCCCGCTCTGGTTCAGGGCAGTCTCCGCCACGTTGTAGCTCAGGCTGTTCTGCGCGCCTCGCCCGAGATAAATCGTGCCGCCGCTGTTGTTGGTAAATCGGCTGCTGTCGCTGGTGAGCAGCACGCCGGAAGTGGTGCCGCGCGCGCTGGAACCGTTGACGCCCACATTGATATTGCCGCTGTTGCTGGCCTGCGCATTGGCATCAAGGCGGATGCCCGCCACGCCGTTGGTCAGATTGCTGCCGGTAGTACCGAGGTTAAGCACGCCATTGTTTGTGAAATCGCCGCCATTTTGCACCGTTACCGCCGTGGCGTTGTTGCTGGCCGCGCCGACGCCGGTGCCATCAATACGGTTGAGGAAGCCGCCGTTGATGACGCCGCTGCTGCTGTTGGTGGCCGTCGCGCCATCCAGCGCCAGCGCGGTGCCGCGGCTCGCCAGTTTCCCGTCGATGGTGGCATTGGCCCCGCTGGCCACGCGTACCGCGCCATCGCTGGCCCCTACCACTTCCAGCGTTTTACCGGCGGCGATAGTGACCTGCGAACCGGCGCCTTCGGCATTGATCACCACGCGGCTACCTATCGGCTGCGTCACTTCATCCGGCGCAGTGGCGCTGACGTTATAGACAATATCGCCGTTGGTGATAGTGACCGCCTGATTGAACGCGCTGAGGTAGCTGGCCGGCGCGAGATTGCCGGCCTGCAGCTGGCTCACCAGCCAGTTATTGTAGCTTTGCAGCTGGCTGGCATTGGTGACGTTGAAGGCGGTGGTTTTGCCGTCCAGCGTCTGCACGCTAAAGCTGCCGTTATAGGTCGCAAGGTTTTGTACCGCCAGGCTGTCGGTCACCTG
Organism: Type-C symbiont of Plautia stali; assembly: GCF_059730935.1. Classification (NCBI taxonomy): domain Bacteria; kingdom Pseudomonadati; phylum Pseudomonadota; class Gammaproteobacteria; order Enterobacterales; family Enterobacteriaceae; species Type-C symbiont of Plautia stali. Next base: position 3,662,529 of record NZ_AP035923.1, read on the forward strand.
GCCGCCGGAAACGTTGGCCGCAGAACCATTGAAGGTGATGCGGTTGTTGTTGTTCCAGTTGAGGGTGCCGCCGTTACTGACCTGAAACAGCGTGGTGTTTTTGGCCGCCATGGTCCAGGCGTTGGTGCTGGCGCTGCTGTTGGCGTTAGCCTGACCAATGCTGACATCCAGCGAACTGCCACTGCCGCTGACGTCGGCGATGCGCGCGTCGATATACTGATTGTCATTCACGTTTTGCAGATCCGGCACCACCGTGCTGGCGGTAACCGGTGCCTGCGCCACCAGGCTGGCGGAATCAAACACCTGAAAAGTGGTGTTGCCGCCGGTAGTGGGATCCGGCACGGTGATGGCGAGGTTTTGCGGACCGGGATCGAGACGTGCCTGATTAAGGTATTGTGCGCCCGCCGCGATGGTCACCTGGCCGAGCGTGGTGTTGACCGCCCCGTCAATGCCCGGCTCAAATGCCTGATTACCGGTTAAGGTTGCGCTGCCGCCGTTAACGATCAGCGCGCCGCTCTGCTGGTCGTTATCGCGCGGATTATACGCGCCCAGTGTTGCCGCTTCCCCCACGCCGGGGAAATAAAACACCGCCTGCGCAGCGACGATCCCTAGCGCAATGGGATTCCGGGTGAATCTCATACAACCTCCAGTAACAAGCAATCAGCGACGCTGTGAAAGGACAGCGAAAAAAGAACAAAGGTGCAGATGGGCGAACTCTATTTTCACAAAACGAATCAAGTGGTTAATTATGGGCACAGAGGGTGCCGCTGATGCGTGAAAATCAGGAGAAAGCTGTTGCTTATATAGACTTTATGGCTGCACAGATCAAAAGCGAGCCCGGAGATATTTATTGGAATGAAATAAGAATTTCGCAGGAAATGAAAAGCTATAACCCTGGTTTAAATAAGGCTTATAGTGATAACCTATTAATAACACGTGATTTATCTTCAGCCACTCCAGTTAAGTCTGGATGGGTGATAATTCTCACGCTCAATAATAAGCCCCGCTAACGAAATGCTGCAATTGTGAGCTATCCCACAATTGCAGCAAAATCATGCATTTAATGACATCAGACCTCTTGACGGTCTGCTGACGCGGGCTTTTCTAACTTAAATCAACGTTTTTGGTGCCGCCCCACCAGGTAAAGACGAAGCCGCCGATCCACGCCACGATCAGCCCCACCAGATAGACCGCCATACCGGCAAAGATGCCCTGCGAAGAGGTCATCAGCGGCAGCGTCACCAGTCCTGACGGGCCAAACACCGTGTTCATGCCCACCGGCAGACCGAGCCACGCCACCAGCCCGATAAAGAAGCCGCCCAGCGCACCGCCGAAGCAGGCGGTAATAAACGGTTTAAGACGCGGCAGCGTCACGCCATAGATGAGCGGCTCACCGACGCCCAGCAGACCCGGCACGATGGCGCCTTTAATCTGGCTGCGCAGCAGCGAGTGCTTGTCGGCTTTGCACCACAGCGCCAGCGAAGCGCCGACCTGACCGGCTCCGGCCATGGCGAGTATCGGGAACAGCGAATTGAAACCCTGGGTTTCCATCAGCGCAAAATAGACCGGAATAAAGCCCTGATGAATGCCGAACATCACCGCAATCAGGAATAAGCCGGCCAGAATGGCACAGCCGAACGGGTTATTGTTCAGGTGGATAAACAGCCACGACATGCCTTTAAACAGCTCGCCGCCAATCGGCATGATCACCAGGAACGTCACCGCGCCGGTAATTAACAGCGTCAGCAGCGAGGTGAGGATCATATCGAGATTATCCGGGATAATTTTGCGCAGCTGTTTCTCCAGCCAGGCACCAAATATCGCCGCCAGCAGCACGCCAATAATATTGCCGCGCGGATCGATGGTCAGGCCGAAGAAATCCTGCATGCCGCTGTAATAGCCGACGGTCGCGTTCGGGACATAACCCAGCACAAACAGCGAGGCGATGATCGCACCGTTCACGCCGGTGCCGCCAAACGCTTTCTGCGCGTTATAGCCGATTAAGATGCTGAGGAAGGTGAACAACCCTTTGCCGAACACCTTCATATAAGCCACGGTGTCCAGCAGCCAGCGGGCGTGTTCCCCGGGCTGATTAAGATGGCACACCTGCTCAATCAGCGTGGCAAACCCCAGCAGTAATCCGGCACCGATAAAGCCCGGGATCAGCGGGGTAAAAATGGTGGCAAAGCAGGAGAGAAAACGGTGCAGCGCGCTGGTTTGCTTCGCTTTCATCTGCTGCTTCTGCGCGCTGGCGATGCTGTGCAGATCGCCCGGCGCCTCTGGCGTGGCGCTGTTCAGCATCGCCTGCATTTTTTCCGCTGCGGTTTGCGCTTTGCCAGGACCGAGCACAATCTGTAGCTGGGCATCGCTGTCAATCACGCCCAGCACGCCGGGCAGCGTTTTCAGCCGGGCGCTGTCGACCCGCGCGGCATCGGCCAGCGTCAGACGCAGACGCGTCATGCAGTTACCGCAGTGCACGACGTTGCCAGCGCCGCCGACCGCCTGCAGGATATCGCGCAATAAGCTTTCAGTGATCGCCGCCATCATTGCGCTCCTGCGTGGTGTAATGCCTGGCGGATAAAGCCGTGGTTCTGCGCCAGCAGCGCCTGCGCGTCATCGGCGTTCAGGTCCGCCAGTATCATCACAATGGCGGTTTTACAGTGGCCGCCGCACGCTGCCAGCGCCTGCTGTGCGCGGGCATCGTCACATTCGGTGGCCTGCTTAACGATGTTGATTTGCCGCTGCACCAGTTTCTGATTGGTGGCTTCTACGTCGACCATCAGGTTGCCGTACACTTTGCCGCTGCGGATCATGGCGCCGGTGGTCAGCATATTGAGCACCAGCTTCTGCGCGGTGCCGGCTTTCATGCGTGACGAGCCGGTGACCACTTCCGGGCCTACCACCGGCGTCAGGGCGACGTCCGCCGCCTGCGACATGGCGCTGTTGGGATTACAGGTCAGCGCGGCGGTGAAGGCGCCCTGCTGCTTCGCCCAGGCCAGCGCACCGAGCACATAAGGTGTGCGGCCGCTGGCAGCAATGCCGACCAGCACATCGCGCGCCGAAAAGTCGATATCTTTTAAATCCTGCGCGCCCTGCTCGCGGTTGTCCTCGGCGTTTTCCACCGCCTGTAAAATGGCGGTATGGCCGCCGGCGATCAGCCCGACCACCTGACTGCGCGGCGTACCGAACGTGGGCGGGCATTCGCTGGCATCGAGAATACCGAGACGGCCGGAGGTCCCGGCACCGCAGTAAATCAGACGTCCGCCCTGGCTGAATGCCGCCGTGATGGCATCCACCACCTCAGCAATCTGCGGCACGATAGCTTCCACCGCCAGCGCCACTTTTTTGTCTTCATCGTTAATGACGCGCAGCATCGCTTCCGTGTTCAGCTCGTCAATGTTCTGGCTCGCCGGGTTGCGGCCCTCGGTGATCATCTGGCTCAGATCGATGTTCATGTTCGCTCCCTTCAGGAATAATTTATTCTTGAAACTATATATCATATAGAATTGTTAATTCCTCCTGCTCAGGTCAATTTTTTTACCTTTTGCGGTAGCGGGCATAAAAAAACCCGCCAGAAGGCGGGTTGGATTAAGAAGAAGCACTAGATGTTTGCCAGTTCTCTGCGTGCCAGCGCGGCGAGAAAGCCGCTACGGGAGCCGTATTCGCGGTGTGCTTCTACGTGGCTATCGATTTTGGTCAGTAAGTTTTGCGGCAGGGTGATGTTCAGCTTCACCGCTTTACCTTCGTAACGACTGAGATCAATCTCAACGAAAGCCCAGTAACCTCCCTGGCACTCTTCATCATTAATATGGGTTTCAACGCTGGCTGCTTTTGGAATGGCCTTGCCTGCGTCCGCTAACGATTCCACATGCGCATCGATTGCACCAAATGCATCGCTCAACGCCTCGTCAACGGTGTTGCCCGCAAAAAAACATCCCTGCACGTCGGGTACGAAACCTGACCAGCTGCCGTTTTCTGTTTTGTGCAAATAAACGGGGAATCTCATGGTGAGTCCTTATGTAAATTGCCTTCTTGATTATCTACGGCGGATGCGAGTGGTTATGGTGGGTATAAATTTAAACTTTCTTCAGTAGCTCACCACGACAGGACTTGTCTGCAAAATATAAAAAAACCCGCCAGAAGGCGGGTTCAGTCAGAGAGCATGTCGCTTAGCTGGCGTTTTGCGTGCGCAGCTGCAGCTCGTAGGCGGCGGCCTGTTTGGTATCAAACTGGTTTTCCCAGCGGGCGATAACCAGCACCGCCAGCGCGTTACCAATGACGTTGAGCGCGGTGCGCGCCATGTCCATGATACGGTCGACGCCGGCGATAAACGCCAGACCTTCCAGTGGAATACCGACGCTGCCCAGCGTAGCCAGCAGCACCACAAACGAGACGCCCGGCACACCTGCGATGCCTTTCGACGTCACCATCAGGGTCAGCACCAGAATGATTTCATCAGTGAGCGACAGGTCAATGCCGTACAGCTGGGCGATAAAGATCGCCGCAATGCTCTGATACAGCGTTGAACCATCCAGATTGAACGAATAGCCGGTTGGCACCACGAAGCTGGTGATCGCCTTCGGCGCGCCGTAGGCTTCCATCTTCTGCATGATGCGCGGCAGCACGGTCTCTGAGCTGGAGGTGGAATACGCCAGAATCAGCTCATCTTTCAGAATGCGCATCAGGGTCGTAATACGCAGCTTGCAGAAGCGCGCCACCGCACCCAGCACCACGAACGCAAAGAACAGAATCGCCACGTACACCAGCAGCACCAGCTTGGCCAGCGGGTAGAGCGAGGCAAAACCGAAGTTAGCAATGGTGACGGCAATCAGTGCAAACACTCCGACCGGCGCATAGCGCATGATCATGTGCGTCACTTTAAACATGGTTTCGGAAATGGAACGGAATACGGTCACCAGCGGATCGCGATGCTCCGATGGCAGCGCAGACAGTCCCATGCCAAACAGTACCGAGAAGAAGATAATCGGCAGCATGTCGCCTTTGACCAGTGAGGCGAAAATATTCTGCGGGATCAGCGACAGAATGGTGGTCACCAGGCCATGTGGCGCACCCTGCACCGCTTCCGTTGTGGCTTCGTATTTAGAGATGTCCACCGTTGCCAGCGTTGACATATCAATGCCGCTGCCGGGTTGGAATACGTTGGCCAGCGTGATGCCGACCACAATGGCAATGGTGGTAATCACTTCAAAATAGATGATGGTTTTCACACCAATCCGCCCGAGCTTTTTCGCATCACCCACGCCGGCGATGCCGACAATCAGTGAGGAAATAACAATCGGCACCACAATCATCTTGATCAGATGAATAAAGATGTCGCCGGCAGGAGTAAGAATGTTAGTGATTAACCATTCACGATCGTCTGGCTGATTATGCAGCACGGTTCCGACGATAACGCCGAGAATCAGGGCAATCAGAATCTGCCACGCGAGGGTGAGTTTAAAACCTTTCATAACGCGTTATTTCCTCAGTTAAAACCCCTTTGCTCTGCTGCGAAGGTGCAGAAGACATTACACACAGGGAAGTGAGCAAAAGCCCGATAAAATAGAGGGTTATAATGGACTGCATCGGTTACCGCTGCGCCGGCATTATGCGCCCGCGCGATGATGCAGCCTGAGTTGATACCTGCTGAACAGGGCCGAGATAAGTACCATTTTCACTACGGTAAATGCAACCCCTGGGGCGATAGCTTAAATCCTGCACAGCCAGGCAGCATAAAATGCTGCTGACATGCGCCTGTCATAACTCGCTGTTATGAAAAGTGTTAATTCGATAATTTTCCGCATAGCTATTCAGGATTGCTGAAAAAACGTGCCGGTCTGTTTGCTGCTTATTTAACCGGCTGGTTCATAATTTTATTGATCCAGCCAGTGGTTTTGCCTCATTTCCTGCGCCGGTAAACAGATTGAATTGGGTGACTTTTCAGCCTTACACAAGGTCGTGATCCAGACTGCAAAACAGAAACAAAGCCCGGCCTCACTCTTCAATTAACCTTTGATTGACATATGATTAACATCTTCAAGGAGGTCAGCCATGAGCCAAATACACAAGCATCCCGTACCCGCTGCCATTGCAGCGAATGCCCTGATAAATGCCGATCAGTATGCGGCGCTGTATCAACAGTCGGTTGACGATCCTGAGGCCTTTTGGGGCGAACAGGGCAAAATCCTCGACTGGATGACGCCCTACAGCAAAGTGAAAAATACCTCGTTTGACCCCGGCAATATTTCGATTCGCTGGTATGAAGATGGCGCGCTGAACCTTGCCGCCAACTGTCTCGATCGCCACCTGGCTACGCGCGGCGATCACCCGGCGATTATCTGGGAAGGCGATGACGCCAGCGAAAGCAAAACCCTGACTTTCCGTGAACTGCACGCCGACGTCTGCCGCTTTGCCAACGTGCTGACCGGCCTTGGCGTGAAGAAAGGCGATGTGGTGGCAATCTACATGCCGATGGTGCCGGAAGCCGCAGTCGCCATGCTGGCCTGCGCGCGCATCGGCGCCGTGCACTCGGTCATTTTTGGCGGCTTCTCACCTGAAGCGGTGGCCGGACGCGTTGTGGATTCCAGTGCAAAACTGGTGATTACCGCTGACGAAGGCGTGCGTGCCGGACGCAGCATTCCGCTGAAGAAAAACGTGGACGATGCGCTGAACAATCCAAACGTCACCAGCGTGAAAAACGTGGTGGTGTTCCAGCGCACCGGCAAAGAAACCGGCTGGCACGAAGGCCGCGATCTGTGGTGGCATGAACTGATGGCGAAAGCCAGCGATCAGCATCAGCCGGTAGCGGTCGAGGCCGAACATCCGCTGTTTATCCTTTATACCTCCGGCTCTACCGGCAAGCCGAAAGGCGTGCTGCACACCACCGGTGGTTACCTGGTGTATGCTGCCACCACCTTCAAATATGTTTTTGATTATCATGACGATGATGTGTACTGGTGCACCGCCGACGTGGGCTGGATTACCGGGCACAGCTATCTGATCTACGGTCCGCTGGCCTGCGGGGCCACCACGCTGATGTTCGAAGGCGTACCCAACTGGCCCCAGCCCAGCCGCATGGCGGAAGTGGTGGATAAACATAAGGTCACGCTGCTGTACACCGCGCCGACCGCTATCCGCGCGCTGATGGCCGAGGGTGATAAAGCGATTGCCGGCACCCAGCGCAGCAGCCTGCGCATCATGGGATCGGTCGGCGAGCCCATCAACCCGGAAGCCTGGGAGTGGTATTACAAAAAGATTGGCGACAGCCGTTGCCCGATCGTCGATACCTGGTGGCAGACCGAAACCGGCGGCTTCATGATTACGCCGCTGCCCGGCGCCACCGAGCTGAAGGCCGGCTCGGCCACTAAACCGTTCTTTGGCGTCCAGCCGGCGCTGGTGGATAACGAAGGTAATACGCTGGACGGTGCCACCGAGGGTAACCTGGTGATTGTCGACTCATGGCCCGGCCAGGCACGCACGCTGTTTGGCGATCACGATCGCTTCGAGCAAACCTACTTCTCGACGTTTAAAAATCGCTATTTCAGTGGCGACGGCGCGCGCCGTGACGACGATGGCTATTACTGGATCACCGGCCGCGTCGATGACGTGCTGAACGTCTCCGGCCACCGGCTTGGCACGGCGGAGATCGAGTCCGCGCTGGTCTCGCATCCGAAAATTGCCGAAGCCGCGGTGGTGGGGATTCCGCACAGCATTAAAGGCCAGGCGATCTATGCTTATATCACGCTGAATCACGGCGAAGAGCCGTCGCCAGAGCTGTACAGTGAGGTGCGCAACTGGGTGCGTAAAGAGATCGGCCCGATTGCCACGCCAGACGTGTTGCACTGGACCGATTCGCTGCCAAAAACCCGCTCCGGCAAAATCATGCGCCGTATTCTGCGCAAGATCGCCGCCGGCGATACCAGCAACTTTGGCGATACTTCAACGCTGGCCGATCCGGGCGTGGTGGAGAAATTGCTCGAGGAGAAACAGTCGATCACCATGCCATAACCGGCATTGACCCGGCGGAGAGTATCAGCCTGTCCCCGGCAGGCAGCTCTCCGCTCTTCCATCCTTACGCCGTATGCTTTTCACCATCGCACAACCTTTATAACTAGAATATTCAGCCAGTTAAATCACGTTGCCGTGAGTTTTCTGTCTGCCTTGCCTCTGGAGAAAATGTGATGAACGAAGTCCTGAACCAACAGGAAGCCGTCTGGCAACAAATCGAAAGCAATCCGCGTTTTCAGGAGCTGGTGCACAAACGTCAGTCGTTTGCGCTGCTGCTCAGCCTCATCATGCTGGTACTGTACGTCGGCTTTATTCTGCTGATTGCCTTCGCGCCCGGCTGGCTCGGCACGCCCTTGCACGCCGGCACCAATGTGACGCGCGGCATCCCCATCGGCGTCGGCCTGATTGTGGTGTCGTTTCTGCTGACCGGCGTTTATGTCTGGCGCGCCAACGGCGAGTTTGATCGTCTGACCAAACAGATTGTCAGCGAGGTGAAATCATGAAGCGCCTGCTCTCCGCCTCGCTGGCTATCGTACCAGCCAGCGTATTTGCCGCCGATGCCATTACCGGCGCGGTGCAAAAACAGGCCACCAACTACGAAGCGATCATCATGTTCGTGGTCTTCGTGGCGGCCACGCTCGGCATTACTTACTGGGCGTCCAAACGCACCCGCTCGCGCAGCGATTACTACACTGCCGGCGGCAACATCACCGGTTTCCAGAATGGCCTGGCGATGGCCGGTGACTTTATGTCGGCCGCCTCGTTTCTCGGTATCTCCGCGCTGGTCTACACCTCCGGCTACGACGGGCTGATCTACTCGCTCGGCTTCCTCGTCGGCTGGCCCATGATTCTGTTCCTGATTGCCGAACGCCTGCGTAACCTGGGCCGCTATACCTTTGCCGATGTGGCGTCCTATCGCCTGCAGCAAAAGCCGATCCGCACCCTTTCCGCCTGCGGTTCGCTGGTGGTGGTGGCGCTGTATCTGATTGCGCAGATGGTGGGTGCCGGTAAGCTGATCCAGCTGCTGTTCGGTCTCGACTACCACATCGCCGTGGTGCTGGTCGGCATTCTGATGGTGCTGTACGTGCTGTTTGGCGGCATGCTGGCCACCACCTGGGTGCAGATTATCAAAGCGGTGCTGTTGCTGTTTGGTGCCAGCTTCATGGCCATCATGGTGATGAAAGCCACCGGTTTCAGCTTTAATACGCTGTTTACCGAGGCGATGGCGGTGCATCCGAAAGGAAGCGCGATCATGCAGCCGGGCGGTCTGGTGAAAGACCCGATCTCCGCGTTGTCGCTCGGTCTGGGCCTGATGTTTGGCACCGCCGGCCTGCCGCATATTCTGATGCGTTTCTTCACCGTCGCCGATGCGCGGGAAGCACGCAAAAGCGTGTTCTGGGCCACCGGCTTTATGGGCTACTTCTACTTCCTGACCTTTATTATCGGCTTCGGCGCGATTCTGCTGGTCGGCGCTAATCCGGCCTTCAAAGACGCCAGCGGCGCGCTGATTGGCGGCACCAATATGGCGGCAGTGCATCTCTCCAATGCGGTCGGCGGCAGCCTGTTCCTCGGCTTTATTTCGGCGGTGGCCTTCGCCACCATTCTGGCAGTAGTGGCCGGACTGACGCTGGCCGGTGCTTCGGCGGTGTCGCATGACCTGTATGCCAGCGTGATCCGTAAAGGTCAGGCCACCGAGCGTGAAGAGCTGCGGGTGTCGAAAATTACCGTGCTGGTGCTGGGCGTGGTGGCGATTGCGCTGGGGATTCTGTTTGAGAAACAGAATATTGCCTTCATGGTCGGCCTGGCGTTCTCGATTGCCGCCAGCTGTAACTTCCCGATTATTTTGCTGTCGATGTACTGGTCAAAACTGACCACGCGCGGCGCCATGGTGGGAGGCTGGCTGGGCCTGCTGACGGCGGTGGTGCTAATGATTCTCGGCCCGACCATTTGGGTGCAGGTAATGGGACACGCAACGCCAGTCTATCCGTATGAGTATCCGGCGCTGTTCTCGATGCTGGTCGCGTTTGTCGGCACCTGGCTGTTTTCCATTACCGATCATTCCCAGCAGGGAGCGCTGGAGCGGGCGAAATTCCGCGGACAGTTCATCCGTTCACAAACGGGCGTCGGGATTTCGCAAGGGAAAGCACATTAAGATTGAGAGGGTGCGGTGATTGACCAGGTCGCCATCAACACGGTGCGGTAATTGACCAGGTCGCCATGAACGTAGTGCGGTGATTGACCAGGTCGCCATAAATGGCGACCCTACGGAATTTCGTAGGGTGCGCATTCATGCGCACCTGGTACAGTCATCAGAAACGCAGCGACGCACCGACGTACGGGCCGTCGACCAGCACGTTATCTTTACGGTCGCCTTTGTTGTTCAGCTCAATGTACTGATAGCCAACGCGCAGGTTCAGCAGTGAAATCGGCGTAAAGCTCAGGCCGCCTGAGGCTTCTTTATAGCTGTCCAGACGATCGGAGAACGCTTCCGGCGCATAGTAATATTCGCCGTACAGGCCCCACATGCTGTTAAAGTTATACTGCGCACCGGCACCCAGCGCCACGGTGAAGCCATCACGGCCATCTTCCGGATGGGTGAACAGCGCTTTTGCCGTCGGTGCCACGCGGAAATCACCCACATCCAGGTTATAACCCATACCAAGGCCGTAAGTGCTGCCGTCGTGATCGCTGCGCAGCCAGTTGCCTTTCAGAAACAGACCCGGTGAAGCGGTGCCGAGGCCAAGGTTCAGGTTGGTGCTGTGCTCACCCACGTCAACACTGCCCTCAATCGCCTGCGCGCCGCCGCTCAGCAGTGCCAGACCTAAAACACTTCCCGTAACAAGTTGCTTAAACATAACAATCCACTCCATGAAGGACACATAATTCGGCGCAAAGGGTAAACAGCGCAGCGACGTGACACAACTTTATTTGGAAAGCTTTACGTAAAAATGGATTACAGCGGGCAGAAAACGGCCGCGAACGGCCGTGGAGGGATCAGAAGCGCACCGCAGCGCCGATAAACAGGCCATCCATCAGGCTTTGATCGGCATGGCCATAATCACCGTTGGCGGAGAGGTAGCGATAGCCGCTGCTGAGTGATAACCACTTCGCCGGCTGGTAATAGACGCCCGCTTCCAGCTGATGCAGCGCATGCAGATTATGGTTGGCAAAATCAGGCGACAGGCTGTAATCCAGATAGAGCCAGGTAGCCCCTGCCTGCGGCAGAGGTGCCATCAGACGAATCCCGCCATTCATGCCGCGACTCGATGTTGAGGTGGTTTTCACATCGGCCCAGAATGCACCGATACGCGGTGCTACCTGCAGCGCACCGAGGGAAAAGCCGTAGCCGAGGCTGGCGTCGAGCAGATGGGTTTGCTGATGACCATGCACATACTCCAGTGCTGCCTGCACGCCTGGTGCGGTGCGGTCGCTGTTAATCCGGGCTGTCCAGAAATGGCTGCCGCCCTGCCCGCCGATCTCAGCGGCACTGGTCCCGGTGGCGGCCAGCAGCAGGCCTAATGCTAATGTGGTATTTTTCATTCTCGCTTCCTTGTTGTTTACGCGCGCAAACGGTAAGCAAAGCGAGGAAACTCTGATATGAGCCCAGGCTCAAATTTGCCCGTCAGGCATGCCACAACAGCTGACCCAGCAGCGGGGCCAGCAACACCGTGAGCACGCCGGAGAGCATCATTACCAGGCTGGAGACCACGCCCTCCTGCTGGCCGAGTTGATAGGCGCGTGCCGTGCCGGCTCCGTGCGAGGCCGCGCCAAAGCCGGCGCCCTTCGCCACGCCCTGCTTAATCGCGATGCGTAAAAACAGCACGTCGCCCACCGCCATGCCAAACACTCCGGTAATCACCACGAACAGCGCGACCAAATCGGGCTGGCCGCCAATCGGCTGGGCCGCTGCCAGCGCAAAAGGCGTGGTGATGGAGCGCACCGCCAGACTACGCTGGATGCTCTCCGGTAACGTCAGCAGCCGCGCCAGCCACACCGAACTGCACACGGCCACCAGCGTGGCAGTGATCACGCCCACGCTCAGCGACAGCCAGTGGCGACGGATAATGTGCAGGTTTTCGTAAACCGGCACCGCAAAAGCCAGCGTCGCCGGCCCCAGCAGCCACAGCAGCCAGTGGCTTTCGGCGATGTAATCCTGCCAGCTGACGTGCGTCAGCAGCAACAGCGCCACCAGCACCAGCGGCGTTAACACCAACGGCATCAGCAGCAGTGTGGGTCTGCGCCGGTACAGGCGTTTGTTGAGGTAGTAAACCAGCAGCGTCAGCGCCAGACACAACAGGCTAATGATAAAGTCAGTCACGATCGCCCTGCTTACGCGCCGCGCGCGCCAGTTCGAAACGGTATAAGCGATCGACCACCAGCGAGGTGGCCGCCAGCACCATCAGCGTACTGACGGCGATCACCACACAGATGCGCCAGCCTTCACTGCGCAGCAGGTCGCTGTAATTCACCACCGCGACCACCGCCGGAATAAAAAACAGCAGCATTTCGGCCAGCAGCCAGTTGGCCCCGGCTTTGACCCAGCGCAGCGGCACGATACCGCTGACGATCAACAGTAACAGCAACACCATACCCACGACGTTGGCCGGTAACGGCAGATGCAGCCAACTCACCAGTTGGCCACTGGCAACGAACAGGGCGATATACAGCACCAGCTGCAGCGGCACCGTGACGCGTTGCAGGATATCCGTGGTGCGCGGACGAAGCGCGGACGCCATTTCTCTCTTCCCCTCAAAAATTCAGGGTTTCAGTATAAATCCGCGCCAGAGTGTGAAAGAAATGAATTAAAATTATTCAAACTATGCCAAAAAGGAATGTTTATGGACGTGCGTGCCCTGCGTTACTTTACCGAAGTGGTGCGTCAGCAGAGCTTTACCCGCGCGGCGGAGAAGCTGTTCGTGACGCAACCCACCATCAGCAAAATGCTGCGCCAGCTGGAAGAAGAGCTGGGCTGCACGCTGCTGCTGCGCGAAGGACGCAAGCTGCATCTCACCGACAGCGGCCAGGCGGTATATCAGCGCGGCCTGGCGATTTTGCAGGAGTTTCATCAGCTGGAGGCGCAAATCAGTGACATCAACCAGCTGAAAACCGGTGAGCTGCGGCTGGGCATTCCGCCGATGGTCGGCATGCAGATTGCCGGATCGATCTCCGCGTTCCGCCGCCGCTATCCCGGCGTACAGCTGAAAATCTCCGAATTTGGTGGCCTGACGGTGCAGCAGGCGGTGCTGAGCGGCGGGCTGGATATTGCGCTGACCGCCCTGCCGATTGATGTGGAGCTGCCGCTGAATACGCTGGAACTGATGCGTCATCCGCTGTGCGTGCTGCTGCCGCGCAGCGCGCGCTGGCTCAACCGCACCAGCCTGACGCTGGCCGAGCTGGCTCAGCATCCCCTGCTGATCCTCAACGAAGAGTTTTCGCTTAACCGCCAGCTGATGAAGGCGTTTCAGCGTCAGGGAGTGATGCCGGATATCGCGCTGCGTAGCGCGCAGTGGGATTTTCTTGCCGCGATGGTGCAGGCGGATATGGGGCTGGCGATCCTGCCGGAGCCGATTTGCCAGCGGCTGGATAAACAGGCCTTGCTGTGGCTGCCGCTGGAGTCGGAGCTGCAGTGGCGTCTGGGGCTAATCTGGCGCGAAGGCAGTTATCTGTCGCGCAGCGCGCAGGCGTGGATTGCCTGCTGCCGCGAACACTGGCCGGATAACGCGCCACGGCTATCGCTGTAGCAAAGCGGCCGCCCTGTCTGTCAGGCGGCCGCGGGATCGGAGAGCAGCAAAACGCGGCGGCTATTCCTCTTTTTCTATCAGCAACGCTTCCAGCAGGTCGAGATCGCGCAGCAGGCGCTGCATGGTCTCGTTGGAGATCTGCTGGGTGGCGCGCAGATGATAAACCTCGGCACGCTCGGCGCGCAGCGCGGTCAGACGGAAACGGCGCTCCAGATTTTCCGCAAACAGCGCCTGTTCCATATCATCTTTGCCATCGACGCGACGACGCAGATTACCAATCACCCGCAGGCTGACCTCTTTCAGCAGCTCAGGATCGATGTTCTCTTCAGCGTCGTTTTCCAGCCGCTGCTCCATTTTGTGCAGGCTTTCGATCGCCACGCCGGCCATCGCGGCACGCGCGCTCTGGATTTCGCGACGGTGTCCCACTTTGTCGTGGCTCTCCATGCCGCGCAGCAGAATCGGCAGCAGAATCACGCCGACAAACAGCGAGAACAGAATCACGCCGGTGGCGATAAACACCAGTTCGTAGCGCGCCGGAAAAGGTTCGCCGTTGCTGAGGAACAGCGGGATCGACAGCACACCGGCCAGCGTGATAGCACCACGCACGCCGGCAAAAGAGGCGATCAGCAGTTCACGCAGCGAGTAGCTGGAGAACTCCAGCGGCTTCTTCTTCAGCAGGCGCAGGCTGGTGCGCTTCATGATCCACAGCCAGCCGAAGCGCACGATCATCAGCGCCGCATAGACCAGCCCGACGTCAGCGAACAGCATCCACAGCTCGACGTTAGGATCGGCGTTCGCCTGAGCAATCGAGGTGGAGAGAATGTCCGGCAGCTGCAGGCCCAGCATCAGGAACACCATGCCGTTGAACACAAACTCCAGCATCTGCCATACGCTGTTGGCGCGCAGGCGCATTGCCAGCGGTGCCTGACGGATGATGCCGGAACGGGTGATGGTCATACCGGCCGCTACCGCCGCCAGAATGCCGGAGACGCCGAGGTGTTCAGCAATCAGGTAAGAGGCGAACGGCAGCAGCAGCAGCAGTACGGTTTGCGTTGCCGGGTCGTCACCGCTCCAGCGGCTGAGCAGGCGCAGCGAACGGCCATACAGCCAGCAAACGGCGACACCTGCCACCAGGCCGCCAATCGCCACTTTAAGGAATTCGACACTGGCGCCGCCCCAGGTGAACACCATGGTGCCCATCGCCACCGCGACGGCAAACTTGAGTGACACCAGGCCCGACGCGTCATTCATCAGCGCCTCGCCCTGGACAATCGACATGATCTTTTTCGGGATGCGCCCTTCGCCGACGATGCCGGAGAGCGCCACCGCATCGGTCGGTGACAGCACCGCCGCCAGCGCGAACGCCGGAATTAGCGGAATACCCGGCACCAGCCAGTAAATCAGGTAGCCGATACCGACCACGGTAATCAGCACCAGCACCAGCGCCAGGCCGATAATTTCACGGCCGTGATGCAGAAACTCGTTGATCGGCGTTTTCCAGCCATCGGCAAACAGCAGCGGCGGAATAAACAGCACGAGGAACAGTTCGGGGTCAAAATCGACGTGCAGACCAAAGGTTGGCCAGGCCAGCAGCGCGCCGGCCGCGATCTGTACCAGCGGGAGCGGGATCTGAAACGGCAGGATACGTGCCGCAACGCCGGACAGCGAAACCACCAGCGTCATGATGAGAATAGTAAAGAAGATTTCCATGCTTTCCTTAGGCGAATCATATTAATCGAAGCGATGTTGCGTCGGAAAGTGTAAAACAAAACGCCGCCCGGCGGGGCTACCCGATGTGCGGCGTGTGCGATAAAGAGAATAATCCGGACTGACGCCCGGATTGCGGTCAGATAGCCCAACCGCCCGCGTAGAACGCCACCAGCGCCACAGCAATCACCACCGTGCCAGCGTTGAGCTTGCGCCACTCGCCGGCAAACAGGCGACCAATCACCAGCGCGGCAAAGCCGAGCATGATGCCGGTGACGATGTTGCAGGTCAGTACGATAAATACCGCCGTGAGCAGGCCAGACATCGCATCGACGAAATCATTGAAGTCGATTTTGGCCACGTTGCTCAGCATCAGCAGGCCGACATACATCAGCGCGGGTGCGGTGGCATAGGCTGGAACCAGATAAGCCAGCGGCGACATAAACAGAATCAGCAGGAACAACAGACCCACGACAATCGCTGTCAGGCCGGTTTTACCGCCGGCGGCAGTACCCGCAGCGGACTCGATATACACTGCGGCGGGCGAGGCACCCACCAGTCCGGCAAACAGGCTGCTGATAGAGTCGGTGGTCAGCGCGCGACCGCCATTGATAATCTGGCCCTCTTTATCCAGCAGGTTCGCCTGCCCGGCCACCGCACGAATGGTGCCGGTGGCGTCAAACACCGCGGTCATCACCAGCGCCAGCACGCTCGGTAACACCACCGGCTGCAGCGCGCCCATGATATCCAGGCTAAACATTGCCGACTGGCCGCTGGTACCACGCAGGCTCGGCATGGCAAACAGCCCCTGCCACTTTACCGCCGGGTCGAAAATCAGCCCAAGCAGCGAAATCGCAATGATGGTCAGCAGAATGCCGCCCGGTACCCGCCGTTTTTCCAGACCAAAAATCGCCGCCAGCCCGATCAGCGCCATGATCACCGGGAAAGAGGTGAAGTGACCAAGCGCCACCGGCAGGCCTGCCGCCGGGTTTTTTACCACCAGACCAATGCCATCGGCGGCAATCAGCAGCAGAAACAGGCCGATACCGACGCCGGTACCGTGCGCCACGCCCATCGGCAGGTTACGCAGAATCCACGCGCGAATGCCGGTCACGGAAATCAGCGTGAACAGCAGGCCCATCAGGAAGACCGCGCCCAGCGCCACCGGCACGCTAATGTGCTGGCCCAGTACCAGGCTGAACGCGGTGAAGGCGGTCAGGGAGATGGCACAGCCAATCGCCATCGGCAGGTTGGCCCACAGTCCCATGATGAGGGAGCCAAAGCTGGCCACCAGACAGGTAGCGACAAACACCGCCGTCGGTGAGAAGCCCGCTTTACCGAGCATGCCAGGAACCACGATGACTGAATAAACCATCGCTAAAAAGGTGGTGAGGCCAGCCAGCACTTCCTGCCGCACGCTGCTGCCGCGTGCTGAAATGTGGAACCAGGCGTCCAGTTTTCCCCTGGCCGGGCGTGATTCGCCAGACATAGTTATTCCTCTGTATTTTTTAAGATATAGGTCACCGCGCGGCTCGCGTTTGCGCATCATCCTGGTGAAGATGTCTCAGAGAGAAAAGCAGGCAAACGATTACGTGGCCGCGTATTCCAGGTCAAAAAAGGGTGACGCGGAAAAAAGGCAAACGATTATCTGGCGTTTGGGGTGGCGTTTTCAACTGCTAATCACCTGGCAGGCAGGATAATGCGCAGCTCTGGCGCAATTATGGCTGGCGTTACGCTAGCGGGAGCAGGAAATCATGGAGGAAAAAGGCTGGCATTTCAGATGGTTTGCTGCGGTGCCGCGACAGCGCGTCGCGGCGTCCTGTTTCGTTGCGTTACCGCTGCGCCTCAGCCGTTATTGAACTGAATCGGGCCGCCCTGCTCCAGCGCGCGCTGCCACGCGGCGCGCTGCTGCATATTCTCCAGCCAGCGCGCCGTGGCGGGCATCTCACCCAGCGCGCCGCGCATCTGCAACGCCAGCAGCGGAAAACTCATCTGCACATCGGCAATGCTGAAGCGTGAACCGGCAAAAAAGCGCTGCTGGCTCAGATGCTGCTCAATCACGCGCCCGTGGAGCGCCAGCTGCTTGTTCAGCCACGCTTTCTGAATGCCTTTACTCAGCGCCACGCCGGCCGGGCGCAGCAGCCATGGCACCGGCTTTTTGCCCAGTTGCGCAAACACCAGCTTCATCACCAGCAGCGGCATCAGCGAACCTTCAGCATAGTGCAGCCAGTAACGCGCCTGAATTTGCTCCTCTTCCTCATGCAGCGCCAGCAGATGCTCGCTGTCATACTTTAGCTGCAGATATTCGAGGATGGCGCCCGATTCGGCGATCACCCGATTGCCATCGGTAATCACCGGCGATTTACCCAGCGGGTGCACTTTCTTTAATTCGTCCGGCGCCAGCAGGGTATTTTCCCGCTGATAGCGTTTGATTTGATACGGCACCGCCAGCTCTTCCAGCAGCCACAGCACCCGATGAGAACGGGAGTTTTCCAGATGGTGAACGGTAATCATGCGCGATTCCTTGCTGCTAAGGGTTGGCATCTAGTATAGCGGATTAACGCTGCGGCTCGTCCTGTTGCGGATCGAGCAGGACCGCTCCGGAGCCCTGCTGCCCCAGGCGATCACCCGGATTGCGCAGCGGGCAGTCGCGCATCGACAGGCAGCCGCAACCAATACAGCCGTCAAGATCGTTGCGCAGACGCGTCAGGGTTTCGATGCGTTTATCCAGCTCTTCGCGCCAGTGCTGCGTCAGCGCGTCCCACTCCTGCGTCGACATGCGCTTATTCGCCGGCACGTGCATCAGGCTGTCGCTGACCGTCGCCAGCGGAATCCCGATGCGCTGGGCAATTTTGATAATCGCCACGCGGCGCAGCACATCACGGCTGTAGCGGCGCTGATTACCGCCGTTGCGCGTGCTGCTGATCAAGCCTTTGCTTTCATAAAAGTGCAGCGCCGATACCGCCACGCCGCTGCGTTTCGCCACTTCGCCCGGCGTCAGCACCGGTTTCGGGTAATTGCGTTCTTTTTTCATTTAGGGCCTTTACCTCAAGTTAACTTGAGGAATTATACTCGCACCCCAGCAAAACAGCGAATTTCAAACCAGGCGATAACCTTGCAGAAGGAACAGGCTATGATGCAACAGGAAATCATCCATTCACTGACTAACTGGATCGATCAGAATCTGGATAAAACATTGTCGATTGATGAAGTGGCGGCAAAATCGGGTTACTCGAAATGGCACCTGCAGCGTATGTTCCGTACGGTTACGAAACAAACGCTGGGTGGTTATATTCGTGAACGCCGTCTCACGCTGGCCGCCGAAGCCTTGCGTCAGACGCAGCGTCCGGTATTCGACATTGCGATGCAGTACGGCTACGACTCGCAGCAGACGTTTTCACGCGTGTTCCGCCGTCAGTTCTCGCAAACCCCTACCGCTTATCGTCACAGCATGCGTCGCCAGGCGCTGGTGCAGCGTCCGCGTCTGGTCAACTTTGACTGCAGCGAAGGCATGAACAGCTTTGCCCAGCGCACCACCGGCGAGTGCTGCCCGGTACGCTGAAGTCAGTGCGCCCCACGCGGGCGCGCCTTTCCCCTCCTCTTCACCTTCCTCCAGCCCTTTCTTTGCCTGCCATACCAGGTCTAAATTTTGTTCAAATTTTCAAATCCAGTGATATAATGTGACCCAAGTCACAGATTCAAGCTGTATTAAGACGACAGAAGGGCTTCCCTGACCTCCCTTGTCTGCCGCCAGTGATGTCCGATGAATGTCAGGGATATTACTGATCTCAAGAGGTTTTTCGCCGATGGCTACGTTAACCACCAGTCTGATCGTCATGCGTTGGGAACTGCTCAGCGCGGTAATGATGTTCTTCGCCAGCACCATGAAAATTAAATTGCGTCAGAACAGCCACCACGTGATGGCGCTGATGTGCGGCGGCGTGGGCGTAGCGATGTCATGCTGGTTCGTAACCGGTCTGCTCGGCATTACGCTGAGCATGGAAAACGTGCATAACTTTATGTCCATCACCAAAGAAGCGTTTATTCAGGTGATGAGCCAGACACCAGCCGACTGGCCAATGCCGTAAACGCGGCGCATAAAAAACCCCGCTAAGCGGGGTTTTTTATTTTGCTGTGTGATTTCAAATTTTCTTCAATACGGCTGGAAGTGGTACTTCCGGCACCGTGACGTCCGATCTCTGCGTATCGCGACGATCCTGAATCCACATATCACCCATCATCTGATTAAGCCCCCGATCCAACCCGGTGACCAGCCCGGCGCCTGGCGTGAACGTCAGCTCACCGAAGTAGATCTGTTCGCCATCGATATACCAGTCCACACGCACATAATCGAAGTCGCTGGCCAGCGTTTTACTCAGCGCCAGCGCGTGCTGCAGCTGTGGCAGCAACGGTGACACATCCAGCCCGGTATCACGGATTTTGTGATACGCCTCGTTAAGATTGTTGACGTAAAAGTTCATCGACAGCAGCGGATTACAGCGGTTGTAGATCACCTGCAGCACATATTCAAAATTGCCGTCGCGCTTGTTGA
Organism: Type-C symbiont of Plautia stali; assembly: GCF_059730935.1. Lineage (NCBI taxonomy): Bacteria > Pseudomonadati > Pseudomonadota > Gammaproteobacteria > Enterobacterales > Enterobacteriaceae > Type-C symbiont of Plautia stali. The sequence continues at coordinate 3,682,536 of NZ_AP035923.1, forward strand.
ACATGTGAAACTTGTAATCGATCGGCGCGGTTTTGCCATCGCCGATGTACTTCTCCACCAGAATGCGCGGCTTGATATAGCGATAGTGAATCTCGCGCGCCTCGTTGGCGAAGTCGGTCTTCAGCCAGCGCTGGCAGTCGCTGATAATCTGCTGTTTTTTCAGCGCATCCGGTTCTTCCAGCAGGATCTCGACCATGTTGGAGCCGTGATTCGGCTTGATAACCGTGTTCTTCCAGCTCGGCAGCGTATGCAGTGAATGCGGATCGCTGGTCTCATAAACCAGCGGAATCAGATACTCACTGCCCACCTTTTCGGCAATGTACTCACGCACCGAAAACTTGTCCGACAGGCGGCCATAACACTGGTAGTCGCCGTAGACGAATTTGCGATACAGCACTTTCTCATTGAACACCTTCGGCTGACGCAGGTTCGGCAGCTTACGGAATTTGTGAAAGTAGTAGATGCGATCCTGGTAAGCCCAGGGCATCTTTTTGATGAAGTACTGTACGCTTCTTCTGAGTTCGTCTTTCAACCTGATCATATCTGACCTCATTTGTAGGTTTTGTAGTTGAGTGAGGAAACCTGAATTTTTTGGATGACGCCGTTTTTGAAGAAGTAATTCATCACGGTCAGGGACAGTAACTCCGTGATGAAGACGCTCCAGGCGGCACCCATGATGCCGTAGCCCTGGATCAGCCACCACGACAGCGGCAGGCTGATGACCATCAGACAAATGATCTTCTTCAACAGATAGTTAAACCCGCCCTCTTTCACCATGTAGCGATAAGCGACGGTCCCCATTGCCGAAAAGCAGGTTGCTAACGACAGTAACGTAATGAGACTTCCGGACTGTGTGTACTCGTGACCATATAAAGCGATGATGATTTTTTCGCCGTACAAGGCGATCACCGCTAATAACAGCAATGAAACTCCCATGACATAGCCGTTCAGCCGCGCGGTGAGCTTGATCGCGGCTGCTCCACGCTCGCGGAAAATCTCCGAGAAGCAGGAAGTGATGATGGCAACCGGGATAAAAATCCAGGAAGCCGAAATGGTATTCGCGGCGGCGAACAGGCCAAGGTCGCGCGCTGAGGCGATGCCCGCGAGGAACATCTGTGCGGCTTTCACCTGCACCGAGATAAAGATGCTGGAGATGGCCAGCGGCAGGCCGGCATACATCAGGTAGCGCAGGTAGGTAGTGCGCTTGTCCTGCGGCGGCGCCAGATCCTGATGTTCGCGATAGAAATTGACGCGCTTGATGGCGTACGGCACCAGCGTGACGGCCACAATCGAGGCGGTGAGCCACAGTGGATTGAGGTGCAGCCAGGCGATGGTGAAGCTCATGGCAAAGCCCAGCAGCAAGCCGGCCGAGTTAGCAATGGTATTGAGCCGCGACGCCAGCCGCGCATTGTTATAAACGCTGAAGGTGTCCTGGGTGACAAACACCGACGAGATAAACGAGGCCAGTGCAAACGCAAGGAAGTTTTCCTGCATGTTGTACCAGACCCAAATCAACACTGGGATTGATGTCAGCAACAGCAGCACCAGGCGCATGGTCCGCGCCACGGTCATCAGCCGCAGGCCTTTCGGCGCACTTTTGCTGATGCGCTTGAACAGGATGGTTTCGGTACCAAAAATCGCCACGGTTTGCACCATGGAGAACAGCGAGGTCGAAAACGCCATTTGGCCAAACACCGTTGGGCCAAAGGATTTTGCCACGTAGGAGGTCACAAATATGACGCCGAATACCGAGACGATCTTCTCAGACATCATCCAGGCGGCATTAGACATTACGCTCAATTTCATTGACTGGTCCTTAGTATTACGTACAGCAACTGCTTTTCGGTACAACGTCCTTGAAATGAATTAACAAGCGCTCAGTGGGCCTGACACAATTTAATAACTTCAAACCAGGCTGGTCCGAAAAATGAGACTCGCGTCAGAGTTTAGCGATTAAATTCAGGAAAATTCCGATTAAACCTGGTGCGAAGCCCGATGGATGTAAACGATTTCAACCCGAATTCAGGACAAAAGTTCACAGGCATATCCTGAGTTTTTTGCAAGCAGGCTATGCCGAATTTCCAATGATTGTCGTATTTTTCTGCATTTGGGATGGAATGAATCTATATCAAAAACCCAGCACCAGGAAGGCGTTCAATGGCATTCAGAATAAAATAAGATTTATCCCATGATGATATTTATTCTAAATAACTTAATTTAACCCTCGCAATTCTAATCGCGCACTTTAATACTGCATTAATACCGTTTTTGCAGTACCAGATATTAATACAGTAATTCTCATCCACTAATTGATAAGAAAGGTAAGAGCATTTATGAGAAAGTCACGATATAGCGAAGAGCAAATCACAAATGCCATTAAAGCTTCTGAAACGGGAGTGAAAGTCAGGGAGATTTGTGAGGCGCTGGGCATTTCCGAGGCCACCTTCTATAGCTGGAAGAAGAAGTTCTCCGGGCTTTCTTCGGAGGAGGGTCGAAAAATCAAGGAGTTGGAGGATAAACTGCAGAACCTTACGCGCGAGCTGCAGACCCTGAGCTCCGACAAGGAGATGCTGCAAAGCGTGCTGAAAAACTTCTTCACTACGAATGAAAAGCGTCAGGCGGTCAACTTCCTGCAAACCACTTTCGACATCGGTACCCGTCGCAGCTGTCGTTTACTGGATATTAGCCGTAGCGTTTATCATTACCCTTCCGGTTCCGATAATCGCTAATACCATTGAGGCCGATGTTATATGACTTAATGCTGAGATTTGTTCTTACCAGAAGAGATGAAGATCATTAAATTCGGCATTCGCTACATAACAATTCGAACCACTTTTTCCTGATGAATGCCATCACGGAATCACTTCCTTTTTTGCGGTAAAATTGATTCACACCAGCAAAAGCCTCGCGTTTCAAGCCATTTAGACTTAGCCCAATCTCATTTTGGTGAGATTGGTGCTTAGTCTATTACTTCACGATTACTAATAATCAGTCCTGATCACAGACAATTCTGTTAAGCGTTAATGAACAACACGGTGTAACCGCTCACACATTGGCTCAGTTTTAAACTGGATCTGGCCGCTGCGTTTATGATCGCTTTGACGATCAGCGCTAGTCGGTTAACTCTTAAACCACACCAGGAATACTCCGGTTCAAAAACGTTATGATGTTTAAACTATAAAGCCGAAAAACGGTTATCCACGGTAAATACTGCGCTTAAATCCATCGTCATCTTTAATCTTTTTTTCTGGCAGCTGTTGGGAATCATTCTTAACAATGCCGGTAACGCTTAAGGCTAAGGTGGCTTCTCACGCTGGTATTTCAGTGCCACAGCCGGGTAAAAATCCGACTGGCGAAGCGTTTTTTACGCGCTAAACCGGCGAATTGTTGCCCGATATGCGTTTTTTTATCCCACCGGAATGCTAAAAGGCAGCGAAAGTCGACCTTTTACCGTGCTGACGGCAGAGAGTTTTATAGCGGAAGAGAATGAAAACCGGGCGGCCGTAGCGCTGGCCGGTTATATAGCGTGCGCGTGGCGGCCAGTATCAGGTCACTGAGGCGGGATTACCGGCTGGTCAAATTCCTAAAATATCAGGGGAAAGCGCTGCTGAGTGGATGACTCAGCAGCGAGGCAGGGTTAAGGAAGCGCGCTCAGCCGCTGCGGTTTAATGCGCATGGCATAGATCACGCCAACGATCAGACAGCCGATACCGATGCTGGTGAGCAACGGTGGCCAGCTCTGGCGGTAAATAAAGGTCCACAGCAGGCCAGAGAGCGTTTCGAATACGATGAGCGGCCCCATCACTACCGTTGGCAAACGCTGACTGGCGGCATTCCAGCACAGCGCCGCCAGCCATGAGCAGAACAAACCAATCGCCAGCATCAGCCAGATAAAGCGCGCCGGCTGTGGGCCAAACGGCAAAGCGAAATCGGGCTGCTGCCAGTGAATCTGCAGGCTCACCAGCCCATAAAACACCAGCGCCAGCGGCAATGTCACCAGCCCCTGCGCGGTGGCCCAGCTCGACGGTTTATGCTGAGGGTGTTCGCGCAGCCAGCGCGCATTGCGCAGCGGATACCAGGTCCAGCACACCACTGCCAGCACCGCCAGCAGCAGGCCACTCAGGTAGCCCCAGAGATCAAATGCCGGCCCCTGCCCGTGCAATTCCGCCGCGTTGACGCAGCCCAGACCGGCAGCAATGATGACCAGTGCGGGCATCAGCCGGCGCCATGGCAGGCGCCCTTCGAGATGGCCGTAACAGAGGTTAGCGGTGACAGTGATCACCACCGGCAGCGTGCCGATGATCATGGTGGAGACCGGTGCGCCGGTGCGCTGAATCGCGCTGGCAAGGCAGGCGTAATAGAGCAGATTGCCCACCAGCGACAGCTTCACCGCCTCCGTCCAGTCCGGGCACGTCAGCTGTTTTAGCCGGCGCCGGCTGAGCCACGCCAGCGGCAACACCACCAGACCAAAGGCAACATAGCGACCCGCCGATTGCAACGTGCCCGGATAATCGGGTATCAGCAGCGGCCCGACAAAAATCATGCCCCACATCAGCCCCGCCGCGAGGGCAAACACTATTCCTGCAAACATACACTTTTCCTTTATCTTTAATCCGCCACAGTGTGACGCAGGAAAAGGTGCAAGGCTTGTAGCAGATTGCGGTTAACGTCCGCTGAACACCTGCTTTTGATAGCGTCCCGGCGTTATGCCGTAGCGATGGGCAAACGCCCGCGTCAGATGCGCCTGGTCGGTGAGGCCAACCGCCGCCGCCACGCTCGCGGCGCTCTCGCCCTGCGCCAGCCGCTGCTTGGCCTCGAACAGGCGGAAGGCCATCAGCATTTGATGGGGAGTGACGTGAAAGTGTTGTTTGAAACTGCGCAGAAAATGCCACGGCGACAGCGATACCAGCGCCGCCAGCTCCTCCAGCCGCACCGGTTCTGCCAGGTTATCGCGCAGCCAGGCTTTTACCACATCAAACCGGTGGGCGCCTTCACGCGGCCGCGAGACGCCCTGCTGCGCCAGCGGACGCAGCCACTCCAGCAGATCCAGCAGCGCGCCCTGCCGCTCCAGCGCACTTTGCGCCTGCCACATCTGTGCCAGCGCGTGGGAGAAAGGTTGCGCCAGGCGCGCATCGGTGCGCAGCGCATCGCTGAACCACCAGTTGCGATCGCCGGTCAGCCGATCCATCTCCGCCGGATCGATATAGATCATGCGATAACGCCAGCCTTCGGCGCAGGCCGATTCACCGGTGTGCAGTTCATCGGGATTCATCATCACCAGCGAATGCACCGGCGCGACATAATTGGTGCCGCGGTAGCGAAAGCGCTGCGCGCCGGATTCAATGGTGCCAATCCCGAAGGCTTCGTGGGTATGGGGCTCAAAAGCGTAGCGGGAGATGTGCGCCTGATAAAGCTCAATGCCCGGCAGCTCAGCAAAGTGCTGAAACTGCGCACGATCCTGCTCACAGGGAAAGACTTCGGGAACCACCGTCACCACACACCTCCATACGCTATCAGGCAGTAAGCATGCGCGGCGCGCACAAAAAAAGCAAAGCCCAATCGCTTTACGCGCCTACCCCTTCAGCGCGACACTGGGGCCTGACCTATAAAGGAGGCGACAATGGCACAACGGGTGGTAATGGTAGTGGATATGCAAAATGGCGTGCTGGCAACGCCGCGTTACGACCGCGCCGGACGCTGCGCGCGCATTAATCAGCTGATGGCCGCCGCCGATCAGGTCATTTTTATTCAGCATAGCGGGCCGGATTTAGCCGCTGACTCCGCAGACTGGCAAATAGTCGCCGAACTGGAACAACCCGCCGGCGCGCTTTACATCACCAAAACCGCCTGCGACAGCTTCTGGCAAACCGGGCTCGCGGCGCAGCTTGAACAGCATCAGATTGAAAGTTTTGTCATTTGCGGCTGCGCCACCGATTATTGCGTCGATACCACCATCAAAGTCGGGGCCAGCCTTGGCTATCACATCACCGTGGCGGCCGACGCCCACACCACCGCCGATCGCACTTATGTGTCGGCGCAGCAGCTTATTAATCAGCACAACGAAGTGTGGGCGGATTTGATCATGCCGGGCAATCCGGTGCGGGTTAAAACCACGGAAGAATTACTGCGGGAGTGGCGCGCGCATTAACGTCGTTGTATGAACGTGCGGAGAGAAAAGTTTTGTTGGACAAGAGCTTTTGAAATGGAGCCCTCGCAGAAGCGAGGGCTGGATAACGCGTTGATCGGTACGCCAATCAGAACGGGATATCGTCGTCGAAATCCATTGGTGGTTCGTTGTTCGCCGGTGCGCTCTGCTGCTGTGGACGCTGCTGCGCGCCGCCGCTGAACTGGTTACCCCCACCCTGTGGCTGCTGCGGCTGGCCCCAGCCGTTATTGTTGCCGCCGCCCTGGCCGCCCATCGGTGCGCCACCGCCGTTGCCGCCCTGCTGACGACCACCCAGCATCTGCATGGTGCCGCCCACGTTCACCACCACTTCGGTGGTGTATTTGTCCTGACCGCTCTGGTCCTGCCATTTACGGGTGCGCAGCTGGCCTTCAATGTAGACCTGCGAACCTTTACGCAGATATTCGCCGGCGACTTCAGCCAGCTTGCCGAACAGCACGACGCGGTGCCACTCGGTGATCTCTTTGTTTTCACCGGTTTGCTTGTCGCGCCAGCTCTCTGACGTGGCCAGCGTAATGTTGGCTACCGCGCCACCATTCGGCATGTAGCGCACTTCCGGATCCTGACCCAGATTCCCGACAAGAATCACTTTGTTTACGCCACGACTGGCCATGTTGCTGTCTCCCGATGAGTTGATGCTAAAAGTCTAAGCGAAAAATTGTATCACGTCACAATGACGCTTCCCACTTTCGAGCGGGATTCCAGTTTTTCGACCGTGACAGGATAGCAAAAACACTGGATATTTATTCAGTTTATTTTTTGTGCCATAATGATGCGTTTCTGCTGGTCGTGCTGGCAAGGCATGGCGAGCGTTGCCTAATCCGGGAAAGGTGAATGGATAAGATTGAAGTCCGCGGTGCTCGCACCCATAATTTGAAGAATATCAACCTGATCATCCCACGCGACAAGCTCATTGTAGTGACCGGTCTGTCGGGTTCCGGTAAGTCTTCGCTGGCATTTGATACGCTGTATGCCGAAGGCCAGCGCCGCTATGTTGAATCGCTTTCTGCCTATGCGCGCCAGTTTCTTTCCTTAATGGAGAAACCGGACGTAGACCACATCGAGGGGCTGTCGCCTGCCATTTCCATTGAGCAGAAATCGACGTCGCACAACCCGCGCTCGACCGTTGGCACCATCACTGAAATTCATGACTACCTGCGTCTGCTGTTTGCCCGCGTGGGTGAGCCGCGCTGTCCGGATCATAACGTCACGCTGGCGGCACAAACCGTCAGCCAGATGGTCGATCAGGTCCTGGCGCAGGAAGAGGGTCGGCGCCTGATGCTGCTGGCGCCGGTGGTAAAAGATCGCAAAGGCGAGCACACCAAAACGCTGGAAAATCTGGCGGCGCAGGGCTACATCCGCGCACGTATCGATGGCGAAGTGTGCGATCTGTCGGATCCACCCAAGCTGGAGCTGCAGAAGAAACACACCATTGAGGTGGTAATCGATCGTTTCCGCGTGCGTGACGATCTGGCGACGCGTCTGGCCGAATCCTTTGAAACGACGCTGGAACTGAGTGGCGGCACGGCGATCGTCGCGGATATGGACGATCCCGATACCGAAGAGATGCTGTTCTCAGCTAACTTTGCCTGCCCGGTATGCGGTTACAGCATGCGCGAGCTGGAGCCGCGCCTGTTCTCGTTCAATAACCCGGCCGGTGCCTGCCCGACCTGTGACGGCCTCGGCGTTCAGCAATATTTCGATCCCGATCGCGTGGTACAAAATCCGGAGCTGTCGCTGGCCGGTGGCGCCATTCGCGGCTGGGATCGCCGTAACTTCTACTATTTCCAGATGCTGCGCTCACTGGCGGAACATCTGGATTTCGATGTCGAAGCGCCGTTCAATAGCCTGAGCGACAAAGCGCGCGAAGTGATTCTGTACGGCTCCGGCAAAGAGAACATTGAGTTCAAATATATCAACGATCGCGGCGATACCTCGGTGCGTCGTCATCCGTTCGAAGGCGTGCTGCATAACATGGAGCGCCGCTACAAAGAGACGGAATCCAACGCGGTGCGCGAAGAGCTGGCGAAGTTTATCAGCAACCGCGCCTGCGCCAGCTGCGAAGGGACGCGCCTGCGTCGTGAAGCGCGTCATGTGTTCGTGGAAGATACCAACCTGCCGACCATCTCGGATATGAGCATCGGCCACGCTATGGATTTCTTCCGCAATCTCAAGCTGAGCGGCCAGCGCGCCAAAATCGCCGAGAAAGTGCTGAAGGAAATTGGCGACCGTCTGAGCTTCCTGGTCAACGTCGGCCTGAATTATCTGTCGATGTCGCGTTCAGCGGAAACACTGTCCGGCGGTGAAGCACAGCGTATTCGTCTGGCGAGCCAGATTGGTGCCGGTCTGGTTGGCGTCATGTACGTACTGGATGAACCGTCCATCGGTCTGCATCAGCGCGACAACGAGCGCCTGCTGTCGACGCTGATTCACCTGCGCGATCTCGGTAATACCGTGATCGTGGTTGAGCATGATGAAGACGCGATTCGCGCCGCTGACCATATTATCGATATCGGTCCGGGCGCTGGCGTGCACGGCGGCCAGGTGGTAGCCGAGGGCGATGTGCATGCCATCATGGCGCACGAAGATTCTCTCACCGGTCAGTTCCTCAGCGGCAAGCGTGAAATCGCGGTGCCGGCAGAGCGGGTGAAAGGCGATCCGTCCAAAGTACTGAAACTGAGCGGCGCGCGCGGTAATAACCTCAAGGATGTCACGCTGACGGTTCCGGTTGGGCTGTTTACCTGTATCACCGGCGTGTCCGGTTCCGGCAAATCAACGCTGATTAACGATACGCTGTTCCCGATTGCGCAGCGCCAGCTGAATGGTGCTACCAGCGGTGAAGCTGCACCGTATCGCGAGATCGCCGGGCTGGAGCATTTCGATAAAGTGATCGACATCGATCAGAGCCCGATCGGCCGGACGCCGCGCTCAAACCCGGCCACTTACACCGGGATTTTTACCCCGGTGCGTGAACTGTTTGCCGGCGTGCCGGAAGCGCGTTCGCGTGGCTACAATCCGGGCCGCTTCAGCTTTAACGTGCGCGGCGGCCGCTGTGAAGCCTGTCAGGGCGACGGCGTGATTAAGGTCGAAATGCACTTCCTGCCGGACATTTATGTACCGTGCGATCAGTGCAAAGGCAAACGCTATAACCGCGAAACGCTGGAGATTAAATACAAAGGCAAGAGCATTCACGAAGTGCTGGAGATGACCATCGAAGAGGCGCGTGAGTTCTTTGATGCGGTACCTGCGCTGGCGCGTAAGCTGCAGACGCTGATTGATGTCGGCCTGTCGTACATTCGTCTTGGCCAGTCGGCAACCACGCTGTCCGGCGGTGAAGCGCAGCGCGTTAAGCTGGCGCGTGAGCTGTCGAAGCGCGGTACCGGTCAGACGCTGTACATTCTCGATGAACCGACCACCGGCCTGCATTTTGCCGACATCCAGCAGCTGCTGGAAGTACTGCATCAGCTGCGCGATCAGGGCAATACCATCGTGGTGATTGAGCACAACCTTGACGTGATCAAAACCGCTGACTGGATTGTCGATCTCGGTCCGGAAGGCGGCAGCGGCGGCGGTGAAATTCTGGTGGCCGGCACGCCGGAAACCGTTGCACAGTGCGAAAAATCGCATACTGCACGCTTCCTCAAGCCGATGCTGAAAAAGTAGGTTTAACGCGCCGCACCCGCTGTTGCGGCGCGTTTTTTCTGATCTCGCCACGGCTCACCGCTCCGGTTGCTTACCAGCCGGTGCTATTGTCTGAATGCCTTAGCAAATGCAGAAACAGGCAAGAAACAGACAACTTCAGGCATATACGCATCGCGTCCCGCTGACTATTCTTACTGCGTTCCTTTTTGGCGCCGCTGACGCGCCTCTGTCCTGCAGTGTCATCACTGAACGGACCCCTCGCAAATACTCACGACACATCTGACTGGAGACACCATGAATATTACGCATGCCTATGCCGCACAGGACGCGAAAGCCAAACTCGCCCCGTTCGATTATAAGCCGCGCGAACTGCGCGCTCATGATGTGCAGATTGAAGTGTTGTACTGTGGCGTCTGCCACTCGGACCTGCACCAGGCGCGCAACGAATGGCGCAACACCGTATTCCCGGTGGTGCCAGGCCATGAAATCGTGGGTCGCGTCACCGCCGTTGGCGCGCACACGCACAAATATAAAGTGGGCGATTTAGTCGGCGTCGGCTGTATGGTCGACTCCTGCCGCAGCTGCCCAAGCTGTCAGGAAGGACTCGAGCAGTACTGTGAAAACGGCTTTGTTGGCACTTACAACGGCCAGGATCGTGAAACCGGCGCCATCACCTACGGCGGCTACTCCACCAGCATGGTGGTTGATGAAAGCTTTGTGCTGCGCGTACCGGAAAACCTCGATCTGGCGGGCGTTGCGCCTCTGCTGTGCGCCGGTATCACCACCTATTCCCCGCTGCGTCACTGGAATGTCGGTCCCGGCAAAAAAGTTGGTATCGTTGGTCTGGGCGGCCTCGGCCATATGGGCGTGAAGATCGCGCATGCGATGGGCGCGCACGTGGTGCTGTTCACTACCTCACCGTCAAAAATTGAAGATGGCAAACGCCTCGGCGCTGACGAAGTGGTGATTTCGAAAGATGCTGACCAGATGGCGCAGCACGCCAACAGCTTCGACTTCATCTTAAATACCGTCGCCGCGCAGCACGATCTCAACCCGTTTATCGCCCTGCTGAAGCGCGACGGCAACATGACGCTGGTTGGCGCGCCGGAGCACGATCACCCGGCACCGCAGGTGTTTAACCTGATCCTCAAGCGTCGCAGCATTGCCGGTTCACTGATTGGCGGTATCGCCGAAACCCAGGAAATGCTGGATTTCTGCGGCAAGCACGGTATCACTTCGGATATCGAGCTGATCGCTATGAACCAGATCAACGACGCCTACGAGCGCATGCTGAAAAGCGACGTGAAGTATCGCTTCGTGATTGATATCAACACCCTGCGTGAAGAGTCTGCGGCTTAATCAGCGCGTCTCATCATCATGGCTGACGCCCGCCGCGCGCGTGGCGTCAGCCTGTTGCCACGATGCATCAACCAGATAGTAAATCTGCGAATCCTTCAGCGATCCATCCAGCCACAGCGTGCTCCAGTGCGACTTATTGAGATGTTCACTGGGAAACACATCGTGGTGTTCATCGCGCAATAACTCCGCCAGCGCGGGCGAGGTCTTCAGCGACAACGCTGGTCGCCCTTCAACGTCATGCACCATGGCAAACAGCACGCCATCGCTTTTCACCTGGGTTGCGTCCCACTCATCTTTATAACTTTGTGAAGCGCCCGGTTTGCTCATGCAGTAGGTCAGTAAATCCGACGTGTTCATGTTTTATTCCCCTTGTAAGGTGGCGACGATGCGCCGCGCGCCGCCGTGTACCCGATGTTCGCCCAGCCAGATCCCCTGCCAGGTGCCGAGCAGCAGTTTGCCGCGGCTGACCGGGATCAGCAGCGATACGCCAAGCAGTGACGATTTGATGTGCGCCGGCATGTCGTCAGCGCCTTCATAGTCGTGCTGATAGGGCGCATCCTCTGGAACGTGCCGCAGAAAGTGCTGCTCCATGTCGCTGCGCACCGTAGGATCGCAATTTTCATTGAGCGTCAGCGACGCTGAGGTGTGCTGCAACAGCAGATGCAGCTGGCCGATGCGCAGGTCCGTTAAGCCATTAAGCTGGCCGACAATCTCGTCGGTGATCAGATGAAAGCCGCGCGCCTTCGCGCTCAGCGTGAGAGTTTGTTGCTGCCACATGCCACATTCCTGGGTTAAACCGTTTACTTAAGTGTGCAGCATGTCGGCGAAAGGTAAACCCTTCAGCGGGAAAAAGCGGCAGAGCGCTTGCTCTGCCGCCGGCGCATCAGTCGCTCAGCTTGTCAGCCAGCGCTTTTACCGTGGTGATATCGTCCTGCGTTACCGCCGCCAGACGCGTACCGTACTCGCTATCGGCCTTATAAAAGAACGAGAGCATCGCCAGCCGGCTTTGCGCGTCGGCGCTTTTCAGCGCGCCACCGAGCGAGGTGATCAGATCGCCCCGCTCTTTCGCGTTAAAGGAACGATACAGCTCCCCTGCCTGGCGGAAATTCTGCGGTTTGGCGATCATCGCCTGCTGCGTACTGCCGCTAAGCGGCGTATGGCTGTAACGCGCGCTTTGCAGCTCTTCACGCGGATAGATGCGGCTTGGCTGGTAATTAACGCCCTTGTCATCGGCGTTACCGCTATCCATCAGGCCATCCTGATTGCCGTTGCTGACCGGTACGCGCGGCGCATTGACCGGCAGGCTGAGGCCGTTCGCGCCCACGCGGTACAGCTGGGTATCAGCATAGGAAAACAGGCGGCCCTGCAGCAGGCGATCTTCAGACGGCTCAATGCCCGGCACCAGATTGGACGGCGCCATCGCCACCTGCTCGGTTTGCTGGAAGAAGTTGTCGACGTTACGATTCAGCACCATCTGCCCGATTTTCACCTCTGGCACGTTCGGCCAGATTTTGGTGGAGTCGAGCGGATTGAAATCGAACTTATCCAGTTCGCTGGCTTTAATGGTCTGAATGTAGAGATCCCACTTCGGAAACGCTTTGCGGTTAATCGCCGCCACCAGATCTTCTGTCATATGGCTGTAGCTGCGGCCCTGGATCGCTGCCGATTCAGCCGGATCGAGGTTGCGTTCGCCCTGCAGCGTTTTCCAGTGAAACTTCACGTAGTGCACTTCGCCTTTGCTGTTCACAAATTTGTAGGCGTGCACGCTGTTGCCGTCCATTTCGCGATAGGTCGCCGGCGTGCCCATGTTGGAGAACAGCATGGTGAGCGCGTGCGTGGCTTCCGGCACGTGGGAGAAGAAATCGAAGGTGCGCGCATCGTTATCGAGGTTAGTGCGCGGATCCGGTTTAAACGCGTGCACCATATCAGGGAACTTGATCGCATCGCGGATGAAGAACACCGGCAGGTTGTTGCCCACCAGATCCCAGTTGCCCTGGCTGGTATAGAATTTGGTGGCAAAACCACGCGGGTCGCGCAGCGTTTCCGGCGAATGCTTGCTGTGCACCACGCTGGAGAAGCGCACGAAGACCGGCGTTACCGTTCCCGGTTTAAACACCTCAGCGATAGTCAGATCGCTGATATCTTTGCTGGCGCGAAATTCACCGTGCGCGCCGGTGCCACGCGCGTGCACCACACGTTCCGGAATAAGTTCACGATCAAAGCGCTGCAGCTTTTGAATCAGCTGCACGTCCTGTAACAGCACCGGGCCATTGGCACCGGCAGTTTGTGAATTCTGGTTATCGCCGACCGGCGCGCCGTTATCACGCGTCAGCTCAACGGCCGCAGCAGGCAGTGCGAGCGCCAGCGTCATGGCAATGCAGAGGGGTTTCAGTGCGGAGGGGAAATAGCTCATGGGCGGTTCCTTATTGTGATTGGCGAGCGCTCTGGCAGTGCGCCAAAGCGCGCCGGCAAAAAATAGCGCCCTCACTAACAGGAACACACAAGACCCGTCCCGATTACCCGGGATTAAGGTGTTATAGCCATGCGGAATGCGGCTTTCAGCCAGCATAGCCGGCAAAGAAGAGCGTGGAAAAGCGGGGTGCGGCAGAAGGTACAGCGGGAACAGAAAATGCGTGGATGGCTGAACGAGTGCCTGCCAGCCGCGCGGCTGACAAGCACTGCGTCGGTTACATTACAGCAGCAAACGCCTCAGCTACCTGATTGACGTTGCGACTGTTGAGGCCGGCGACACACATGCGGCCGCTGGCGATCAGGTACACACCGAACTCTTCGCGCAGGCGATCCACCTGCTGCGCGCTCAGGCCGGTGTAGCTGAACATGCCGCGCTGCTTCAGCAGATAATCAAAGTTTTTGCCGGGCAGTTTACTGTTCAGCACATTGACCAGCACCTGGCGCATTTCGATGATGCGCAGGCGCATCGCTTCCACTTCCGCAAGCCAGTTGTTCAGCAGCGCTTCGTCGTTCAGCACGCAGGAAACCACCTGAGCACCGAAGTTCGGCGGGCTGGAGTAGTTGCGACGCACGGTCGCTTTCAGCTGACCCAGCACGCGTGCCGACTCTTCTGCGCTGTCGCAGACAATCGACAGGCCGCCAACGCGCTCACCGTACAGCGAGAAGATTTTCGAGAAGGAGTTGCTCACCAGCGCCGGCAGGCCCGCCGCGGCAATCACGCGAATCGCGTAAGCGTCCTCTTCCATACCGGCACCAAAGCCCTGGTAGGCGATATCGAGGAACGGAATCAGCTCCTGCGCTTTCAGGACCTCAACGGTTTGATCCCACTGCGCGTTGGTCAGATCCGCACCGGTCGGGTTGTGGCAGCACGGATGCAGCAACACGATGGATTGCTTCGGCAGCGTTTTCAGTTTGGCGATGAAGGCATCGAACTTCACGCCGTTGGTGGCGTCGTCGTACCACGGGTAGGTGTTAACGTTAAAACCGGCACCGTTAAAGATCGCCACATGGTTTTCCCATGTCGGATCGCTGACCCATACGCTGGCGTCCGGGAAGTAACGCTTCAGGAAATCTGCGCCCACTTTCAGCGCGCCGGAGCCGCCCAGCGTCTGGATGGAAGCAATGCGCCCCGCCTGCAGCATCGGGTGCTCTTTACCAAACAGCAGCGGCGCAATGGCGTTACGGTACGGACCCAGCCCTTCCATTGGCAGATAGAGCGAAGCCTGATGTGGCTGCGCCTGCAAACGCTCTTCCGCGGCGGCCACCGCCTGCAGCTGAGGAATGATGCCGGCTTCGTTGTAATAGAGGCCGATGCTCAGATTCACCTTGTGGTCACGCGGGTCCTGTTTGAAGGTTTCCATCAGCGACAGAATCGGATCGCCAGCATAGGCATCAACGTTTTGAAACACGGTGCAGATCTCCATGATTATTCATAAATGTGTGGGTCGACGTCATCAAACAAAATAGCGGCCGGGACGGTGATTCATGGCGATGATGAGATTGAGCATCACCGCGCCGGCGATGGAGGCCAGCAGCATCGGCAGCGATACCACAAAAAGCGAGGCCAGTACCACACAGGTATCCAGCGCCATTTGCAGTTTGCCGGCGCGCAGACCAGAGCGATCCTGCAGCCAGAGCGCCAGAATATTGATACCACCGAGGCTGGCTTTGTGACGAAACAACACTATAAACCCAATCCCCATCACCACGTTACCGAACAATGTCGCATAAAACGGATTTAGCGCAGAAAAATGGATAAACAGCGGGTGCAGATGGGTGAACAGCGATACCAGCCCCACCGCACAGAAGGTTTTCAGGGTAAATTCCCAGCCCATGCGACGAATGGCCAGCCAGTAAAACGGCAGGTTAATCAGAAAGAAGGCGCTGCCGAACGAGAGCGGCGACAGGTAGCTGATGAGAAAAGCCACGCCCGCCGTACCGCCGGTCAGCGCGCCCGCCTGTTTCAGCAAAATGACGCCAAACGACACCATCAGCGTGCCAAGCACGATAGCCAGCGCATCTTCTGTACGGGTGTGGGGAATGCGGGAAGGTTGTACAGCGTTATCCATGGCGCGATCTCTTAGCAAATGATGGCGTTCATTTGCAAAAAACGCACCACATCGGCGGCTTCCTGTCGCCGCCGATGGGTGCCAGCGATTATCCAATTGATAACTAAGGCGCTTTATTGCAGGTTTATGTGCATCAATCAGCCGAAAATAATTGATTCATGCACAAATTCGGTTTCTGGTGCGAGCTTTACGCGAAAAACAGCAGAAATCTGCACCACACCGGCACATCATGCACTCTTTTGGCGCACTTTGTGCTCGGGGATCATCATCAAGCCGTTCTCTTTTAAACGGTTGAGTACCACCGAGGTTTTCACGTGCGCCACGCTTTGATGGCCAGCGACGAGCTGACTGATCAGCGCGCTCAGCGCCGCTAAATCGGCCACCGCGACTTTTAACAGATAGTCGGCGTCACCGGTGGTTTTGAACGCGTCGACAATCGCCGCTTCTTGCTCCACCATGCGGTGAAAACTCTCTTCGTAATCGGGCGTGTGATTTTTTAGTCGCACCTCGATCAAGCCGACCATGCCCAGCCCTACCGCGTCCGGCGAGAGCCGCGCGTGATAGCCGAGAATAAGATTTGCCTGTTCGAGATTAATGCGCCGGCGTGAACATTGCGACGCCGAAAGTCCGACTAAATCACTGAGTTCCTGGTTGGTAAGGCGGCCGTTAGATTGTAGTAGTGTCAGTATCTTAAGGTCGTAATCGTCTACCTGAGTCATTCTGTGTCCACAGCGTTATAGGATTCGCTTTGCTACAGATAACCTGATAATTGACGAGGTTGTCCAACACTATTTTCTGATGACGTGAAATGCATGCACAAATCGTGCATGCAACTGTGGAAGCGCGATTATTCGTCGTCGTATTGCGGTCCGGCGTAGTTATCAAAGCGTGACCACTGGCCGTTGAACGTCAGACGTACAGTGCCGATCGGGCCGTTACGCTGTTTACCGATGATGATCTCGGCGATGCCTTTCAGATCGCTGTTTTCGTGATACACCTCGTCACGATAGATGAACATGATCAGGTCCGCATCCTGCTCGATCGATCCCGATTCACGCAGATCCGAGTTAACCGGACGCTTATCGGCGCGCTGCTCCAGCGAGCGGTTAAGCTGCGACAGCGCCACCACCGGTACATTAAGCTCTTTCGCCAGCGCTTTAAGCGAGCGTGAGATCTCGGCAATCTCCAGCGTACGGTTGTCGGAGAGCGCCGGTACGCGCATCAGCTGCAGGTAGTCGATCATGATCATGCTCAGGCCGCCGTTTTCACGGAACACGCGGCGCGCGCGTGAACGCACTTCGGTTGGCGTCAGGCCGGACGAGTCATCGATGAACATGTTCTTCTTTTCTAACAGGATGCCCATGGTGGCCGAGATGCGCGCCCAGTCTTCATCCTCCAGCTGACCAGTACGGATGCGCGTCTGATCAACGCGCGACAGCGAGGCCAGCATACGCATCATCAGCTGTTCGCTGGGCATCTCGAGACTGAAAATCAGCACCGGTTTGTCTGTCAGCATGGCGGCGTTTTCGCACAGGTTCATGGCGAAAGTGGTTTTACCCATCGACGGACGCGCCGCGACAATGATCAGATCTGAGCCCTGCAGACCGGCGGTTTTCTTGTTGAGATCCTGATAGCCGGTATCGACGCCAGTCACGCCATCGTGTGGCGTTGACACCAGCGCTTCAATGCGCGATACCGTCGCTTCGAGAATCTGCTCGATATTTTGCGGGCCTTCATCCTTATTGGCGCGCTGTTCGGCAATTTTAAAGACGTTGGATTCAGCGAAATCCAGCAGCTCTTCGCTGCTGCGGCCCTGGGGATCGTAACCGGCGTCAGCGATCTGATTGGCCACCGAAATCATCTCACGCACTACCGCACGTTCACGCACGATGTCGGCGTAAGCACCGAGGTTTGCGGCACTTGGGGTATTTTTTGCCAGCTCGGCCAGATAGGCAAAGCCGCCCGCCATCTCCAGCTCGCCACGCGTTTCCAGCGACTCTGACAGGGTGATCAGATCGATAGGCTGACCGGCTTCCAGCAGGCGCTGCATTTCGGAGAAAATCATGCGGTGCGAGCGGTTGAAGAAATCTTCCGCGACCACGCGCTCGGAGACGTTATCCCAGCGTTCGTTATCCAGCATCAACCCACCGAGCACCGACTGCTCCGCTTCGAGAGAGTGCGGCGGCATTTTCACGCCTTCGAGCTGCCGATCGCGGGGTTCGTTCGATTTGTTGGTGGGTTTATTTCCTGCCATAGTGAATGCATTACCGATCGTGAAAGGGACGCGCAAGTATACCGTCCCAGGATGAACAATCACAGGAGTCAGAATGGCAAAGCGAATTCAGTTCAACCAGCACGGCGGCCCGGAAGTATTGCAATGGGTCGATTTCACACTAGCCGATCCCGCCGAGCATGAAGTTCAGGTGGAGAACAAGGCGATTGGTATTAACTACATCGATACCTACGTGCGTAGCGGATTGTATCCGGTCTCCTCGCTGCCGTCCGGCCTGGGCACTGAAGCGGCAGGCATCGTGAAAAAAGTGGGCAGCGCGGTTTCGCGTTTCAAGCCGGGCGATCGCGTGGTGTATTGCCAGGCCGCGCTGGGTGCCTACAGCGAGCTGCACAATGTGGCGGAAGATCGGCTGGTGATTCTGCCGGACAGCATCAGCTTTGAGCAGGCTGCGGCCTCTTTCCTCAAGGGCCTGACGGTGCAGTATCTGCTGCGTCAGACGTACAAAGTAAAAGCCGATGAAATTTTCCTGTTTCATGCCGCCGCGGGCGGCGTGGGCCTGATTGCCTGCCAGTGGGCGAAAGCGCTGGGCGCGCATTTGATTGGCACCGTCGGTTCTGCGGAGAAAGCGCAGATCGCCAAAGATGCCGGCGCCTGGGCCACCATCAATTATCGCGAAGAGGATATCGCCCAGCGCGTCAGCGAACTGACCAACGGTGAAAAAGTGGCGGTAGTGTACGACTCAGTGGGCAAAGATACCTGGGAACCCTCCCTCGACAGCCTGCGCCGCCACGGCCTGATGGTGAGCTTTGGTAATGCCTCCGGCCCGGTGACCGGCGTTGACCTCGGCATTCTCAACAAGAAAGGCTCGCTGTTTGTCACCCGCCCTTCCCTGTTTGGCTATATCACCAACCGTGAAGAGCTCGATCGCGCCAGCGGCGAACTGTTTTCGCTTATCGCCAGCCGCGCTATTCAGCTTAACGTGCCGGAGCAGCAGAAATTTGCCCTGAGCGATGCGGTACGTGCGCATCAGGTGCTGGAGAGTCGTGCCACTCAGGGTTCCAGCCTGTTAATTCCCTGATAGCAGAAATGATGAAGGGCTTCCCGAAGGAAGCCCTTTTCTTTCTTTTTTATAGTTCGCGCTGGTGTAGGGACAGCGGCGATGAATTCGTCTGAATTTCTTTACCTATCCTGACAGAAAACATAAGTAAAAAATATGTTTAATTGCGGATTCGTACTAAGCAATCACCAACTCTGTGATCGTAACCGCATTTAACGCCAGCTTCTCTTCTCTAAGTCGCTGATTTTCCTTTTCAGCCGGTTAAGTTTCACCTCTCCCTGCGGCGTGGTAAATGCGCGATACAGCCACACGGCGACCACCGCCAGCACCAGCCACGGCAACAATTTTATAACAAGCGCAAACAGCCCGCCGAGAAACATCACCACGGTGGCCACCAGCAGTGCGGCGATCACGCCCAGCAGCGATACGCCAGTCAGCAGCAGCATCATAAAAAAGCCGATAACGAATAATATTTCCACGAGCGCTCTCCTGTATCAGTAATGCAGAAGGTATTACAAGATACGTGCCAGGTCGTAACGATCGCTAAGCCATTGAATTATCGCTTAGATGCAGGACAGAGGGGACGTTGATTTGGTGAAATTGACTAACTGCTGGTGAATTAAAAACCGCACGATGAAACCGTGCGGTTTAAACCGTCCTGCCAGCCTGACCAGGCCGGCTCGCGGCATCAGGCTTCCTGCACAATGCGGTCAGCCACCAGCGCCAGCGCCGCTTCCAGCACGCGGACGTCGGCGCCCGGTTTGTGGGCATTTTCGCTCAGGTGACGGCGCCACTGGCGCGCGCCGGGGATGCCCTGGAACAGGCCCAGCATGTGGCGCGTAATGTGTCCCAGATAGGTGCCCTGTGCCAGTTCGGCTTCGATGTAAGGGTACATGGAACGCACCACGGCGACCGGATCGGCCACTGGTGTCTCGCGGCCAAACAGCTGGCGATCAACCTGCGCCAGAATGCCGGGATTTTGATAGGCCTCGCGCCCCATCATCACGCCGTCCAGGTGCTGCAGATGCGCTTTGGCCTCATCGAGCGTCTTAACGCCGCCGTTAATGGCTATGGTCAGCGCCGGGAAATCCCGCTTCAGCTGATACACGCGCGGATAGTCGAGCGGTGGAATTTCACGGTTCTCTTTCGGGCTGAGACCCGATAGCCACGCTTTACGCGCATGAATAATGAACGTATCACAACCGCCCTGCTGCGCCACGGTGCCGACAAAATCGCACAGGAAGGCGTAGCTATCCTGGTCGTCAATACCGATGCGGGTTTTCACCGTGACCGGAATGCTGACCACATCGCGCATCGCTTTGATACAGTCCGCGACCAGCGCCGCCTCACCCATCAGGCACGCGCCAAAACGGCCGTTCTGTACCCGATCGGACGGACAACCGACGTTCAGGTTGATCTCATCGTATCCGCGCGCTTCTGCCAGCTTTGCACAGGTTGCCAGCGCGGCCGGATCGCTACCGCCCAGCTGCAGCGCCAGCGGATGCTCCGCCTCGCTATAGGCCAGATAGTCGCCTTTGCCGTGGATGATGGCGCCGGTGGTCACCATTTCGGTGTACAGCAGCGTGTCGCCGCTCAGCTGACGGTGAAAATAGCGACAGTGACGGTCGGTCCAGTCCAGCATTGGGGCGATGGAGAAACGTTGCGAAGAGAATGTATCGGTCATGAAACGCAGTAAATCCGCAGTTAAGTGATGAGAAACTGCGCAATCATATCACAGCTGTGACGGGCGACACAGCCGCCCGTCATCGTGTGGTCAGAAGTTAAACCCGAGCTGCACCATGGCGCCCCAGGTATTGTCTTTGCCGACCGAACCGGCCAGGTCCAGATGCACCGCATTATTGAACGGCGACACGCCGAGACCGGCCGTAAACACATCGGTGTCGTTCGACTTCATATCTGCGCGATAACCGGCACGCAGCGCCAGCCAGTCCAGTACGCGATATTCACCACCCACGCCAGCGTACTGACTGCTCTCCTGCGATTTAAAACGTTTGGTTTCCGTCAGATCAACATCGCCGGTCAGGGTAAAGGGTCCGCGATTCCACGCCAGTCCGGTGGTTACCAGTGGGCGAATCTGATACGTATCGCGATAGCCGTTAACCTCTTTGGTGTCGATATCGCGCGAGACCAGGTTCTGCCCGGTCACGCCGAAGGTCCAGTTTTCCGCGAAGTCGGTAGCGATACCGGCATCGACGTTGAAACCGGTATCGGTGCTGCGATAGCGGCTGTCGTTAATATCATTCTTGTCGTAGTTATAAACGCTGGCGGTGTAGTTATACAGCCAGGTTTTTTGCAGCTTCGGCGTGACGCCAACGGAGACCGGGTGACCGGCGATGGTGAACTCATGTGCCATTGCGACGCCGTAATCGGTGATCAGCGCAGCCAGGCCGTTGGCGCTGGAGCGCAGATTATTCTGGTCGCCCGGCAAGGGAATGCGTCCATTTGCGACCTGGTCCAGATAAGTGATATCGCTCTGTACCACGTTAGCGCGGATGTGTGCCGTGCCGTAGGCTTTGGTGATGAAGGCGAAAGGAAGGGTCTCGTTGGGAATGCTGACGGCTAACGCCACGCCTGCGGTGCCATTCGCTTTATCACCGCGCAGATCGCGCAGCTGATTGGCCATATCACCGGCAGCCGCTTTGACCTGAGGCGCGCCATTGATGATCTCCGGCAGCGTGATGTTGTTGATCACGTCACGATAGCGGTCCACCGTATCAGTAATTTCGTCTACGCGATCCACTAATTTGTCTTTGTCAGTAATCTGCACACCGGCTGAAGGAAAAATAATGCTGACGTTATCTTCAGGCTGCGCTTTGGTCATCAATGCCGGGTTAGCCAGCACTGCCGAGCTCCAGGTTGAGGAAGCGACACCGGTTCCCCCCATGGCATCGTTACGCGCATCGTACCAGGTGCCAGCAGCAAATGCTGATGTGGTAACAAATACCGCATTAAAACCAACAACATAAGCAATTTTCTTGCGTCTGAATAATGTCTTCACCATGAGTCTGCCATCACCTTTTAATTGTCGTTGACTGTCTCTACGACGGAATAGTTTATTAGCCCTATTCTGAACGCTGGCTAACGCTTTATTGCTGTGAATTGAAAGGAATTAGCATTGCTATTCGCAGAATTGGTCACGCCCGCACCATTCTGCTGTTGTTTTATGCAGAAATATGAACGTCAGCTAAATTGATGCCAGAAATTACTTAAAACCTTTTGAACCATAGCCACTAAGTCAGTGAGTTGCAAAGCAAAAAGATGGGTTAACCCGTGGGAAAAAACTCAGGAAGGAAAAGCATGGCTTAACAGAAGGAGGTATCAGGACACAACGCGGCAGATAAGTGGCTGAAAGCCAGACATTTCCTGGATGATATCAGGTAAAAAAGCAATGGCAGCAGCGTAAAAGTTTGTGTGATAAAATAACATCACCCATCACCTGGAGAATGCTTATGCCAAACCTCACGCCCGAACAATTGCTCACGCAGGCTGAATCTTTGTGCCTTAACCGTGGCGTGCGCCTCACTACGCAGCGCGCAGAAGTGCTGCGCCTGATGGCGGAGCAGAACGGTTCCATTAGCGCTTACGATTTGCTGGACCAGCTGCGCATCAGTGAACCCCAGGCGAAACCACCAACTATTTATCGCGCGCTGGATTTCCTGCTGGAGCAGGGATTTATTCATCGGGTGGAGTCAAATAACAGTTATGTGGTGTGCCACCATTTCGACGAGCCGGCGCACACATCGGTGATGCTGGTGTGCGACAACTGTGCCGCCGTCAGTGAGAAGCACGCGCACGGCGTGGAAAAGATCATCGCCGGGTTGGCCGATCAGGCAGGTTTTACCTTACGTCATAGCGTTATTGAGGCGCACGGTTTGTGTGAAAACTGTGCCGAAGTGGCGGCCTGCACACAGCCGGGTAGTTGTCATCACGATCATGAAGTGGAAAGTAAGAAGAAAGTGCGTAAAGGGTAACTGGCACGTCCGTGTGCCAGGCCGATCGTAACGATCAGCGGGTAGGAGCATCATCCTTAAAGCGGGAGACTTACCAGCGGTAATCTTTGTTTTGACTTTCCCAGTCCTTCAATTCACGTTCAGCTTCATCTTTGGCGTAACCGTAACGTTCCTGAATTTTACCCACCAGCTGATCGCGTTTCCCTTCGATCACGGTCAAATCGTCATCGGTTAACTTGCCCCATTTCTCTTTGAACTTCCCTTTAAACTGCTTCCAGTTTCCGCTCGCTTCGTCTTTGTTCATAACAATCCTCCACGTCTTCCTGAGTGAGATGGTGTATTTCTCATGTAATGCCGGAAATAACCATATAACGCGCTACTTATCTGCGCCGTTTGAGATAATTATAGTAGCCGCTTCGGATTGTGCACGGAATTACAGATTATTCTGGTGCCTGCGCTGCGCTTATGGCTGGCTGAACCAGCTGTCACGCTGCCAGTGGCGGCGCCACATCCATCCCAGCGTCAGGCCGCGCAGCGCCAGAAACACCGTGATCGCCAGCCATAAACCGTGATTCCCTAACCACGGCAGCGTCAGCAAAGTGATACCGAAACCGGCTGCTGCCATGATCATGCTGTTACGCATTTCGCGGCCGCGCGTCGCGCCAATGAACATGCCGTCCAGCAGATAACACCAGACGCCGACCAGCGGTAAAATTACCTGCCACAGCAGAAAGCGATCGGCCATCTCACGCAGCGGCTGCAGCGAGGTAAGCAGTGCAACAATGTGCGCGCCGCTAAGCGCATAAATAAGCGCAAACAGCAGCGCAACGATACCCGCCTGACGACAGGCGGCATGCCAGATCAGCAGCAGCCGGCTGCGATCTTTTGCCCCTACCGCTTCACCCGAGCAGGCTTCCACCGCGTAAGCAAAGCCGTCCAGCGCATAGGCAGTAAACGTCAGGAACATCAACAGCACCGCATTGACCGCAACCACATCCGGTCCGATGCGTGCACCCAGCAGGGTCAGTGAGGCAAAGCAGATCTGCAGCATGAGCGAGCGCAGCATGATGTCGCGATTAAGGCGAAATAACCGCGCCGCGTCACCGCGCCAGCTGTTTTTCAGCAGCTTGAAATCGATGCCGCGCAGTTTCAGCACGCGCGCCACCATCCATAATCCCACTGCCAGCGTCACGTATTCGGCCAGCGCCGTGGCGGCGGCGGCACCGGCAACGCCCCAGTGCAGTTTCAGCACCAGCAGCAGATCGAGCAGGATGTTGACCAGGTTTCCGACAATCAGCAGAACCATCGGCGCACGCGCATACTGCACGCCCAGCAGCCAGCCGAGAATCACCAGGTTAGCCAGCGTAGCCGGTGCGCTCAGCCAGCGGATTTCAATGAAGATCTGCGCCTGCTGCTGGACTTCCGCGCTGCCGCCCATCAGCGTTGCCGCCAGGCTACTGGCAGGAGAACGCAGCAGCGCCAGCAGCAACCCGGCGGCCAGAGCGATCAGCAGCGGCTGCATCAGTGCGCGTGCCAGTGCCTGTTTATCGCCGGCCCCGAACGCCTGCGCGGTTAAACCAGTGGTGCTCATACGCAGAAACAGCAGCAGCATAAAGATGAAGCTGGTTGCCGTGGTGCCTACGGCCACGCCGCCGAGGTAGATCGGGCTATCAAGATGGCCAATCACGGCGGTATCGACCACGCCGAGCAGCGGCACGGTGATATTAGAGAGGATCATTGGCAACGCCAGTCGCCACAGCGCTTTATCAGAAGAGGAAAATAGCTGCATCAGCCCCATCCCGAGGGTTACGGTAGTCGGCCTGAGCGAGCGCCTTACGGGCCGGGAACAAAAGTATGATTAGAGCAGACTGCGGCCAGCGCGCGTGCGCCGCCGCAGCGGGGGAGATCAACCGGGTTTCAGAGCCACTCGCCGTTGCGCACGATGCCTACGGCCAGCCCTTCCACGGTCAGCGACTGTTCACGGGTATCCACGACAATCGGCTGGAAATCATTGTTTTCCGGCAGCAGCTGGACAATCGCGCCCTGCTTCTTCCAGCGTTTCACCGTGACTTCATCATCAATACGCGCAACCACCACCTGGCCATTGCGCACTTCCTGTGTTTTATGCACCGCGAGCAGATCACCGTCCATAATGCCGATATCTTTCATCGACATACCGCTGACGCGCAGCAGGAAATCGGCAGAGGGTTTGAACAGGTTGGCGTCAACCTGATAGTGGGCTTCGATATGTTCCTGCGCCAGCAGCGGTTCACCGGCGGCGACGCGACCGATCAGTGGCAGCCCTTCACTCGCCTCTTCTTCCATCAGCAGGCGGATACCGCGCGATGCACCGGAGACGATTTCAATGACACCTTTACGCGCCAGCGCTTTCAGGTGCTCTTCAGCAGCGTTAGGCGAGCGGAAGCCCAGTTGCGAAGCAATTTCAGCACGCGTTGGCGGCATGCCGGTCTGATTAATATGGTCGCGAATCAGGTCATAGACCTGTTGCTGCCTGCTGGTTAACGCTTTCATCCCGCCCCCTGGTTGTTTATACAGTCGCTGTGAGTATATACAGGTATTGGCGAAATGAAAACCGAAACAGAGGGAAAAATCAGCGGCTTGATGAATGTGGAATGTTTATCGCAAATGCGACCAAAGCAGCGCGATCCAGACAAACAGAGCCAGTAAGATAGCCAGCAGTACCGCCGCCGAGCCCATGTCTTTGGCGCGTCCCGCCAGCGGATGGCGTTCCTGACCAATACGGTCCACCACGGCTTCGATGGCACTATTAAGGATCTCAACAATGACTACCAGCACCACCGAGCCAATCAGCAACACACGCGTGATGATATCGACATCCAGCCAGCAGGCGATGGCAACCGCGACCAGTGCGGCAATCGCCTCCTGGCGAAAAGCGGCTTCATGCTGCCAGGCAGCGCGCAGCCCCTGCCAGGAATAACCGGCGGCTTTAATGATTCTCAGGAAACCGGTGACGTTATTTGCCATGTTGTGGAACCCTTAACTGTTTTTGACGTCAATGTCTGGGCGCGCGAGGTGGCACAGCCACAGATCTTCGCCGCACTTTCTGGTATGCTTGCCGCGCTTTGCTAACAAGAGGCTTCAAGTTGTCTATGTCAGGTTGGCGTAAACTCTATTACAAATTGTTGAATTTACCACTCTCTATTTTGGTAAAAAGTAAGGTCATTCCGACCGATCCGATCTCGGAACACGGTATCGATCCGACCCGTCCGGTGATGTATGTTTTGCCTTATGATTCAAAGGCGGACCTGCTCACGCTACGCGCACAGTGCCTGAAGCACGATCTGCCGGATCCGCTGGCGCCGCTGGAGATTGACGGCACCCTGCTGCCGCGCCACGTATTTATTCACGATGGGCCGCGCGTCTTCCCCTATTTCGTGGCGAACCCGGAGTCGGTCAAGCTTTTCCATGACTACCTCGATCTGCACCGCAATAATGCGGCGCTGGACGTACAGATGCTGCCGGTTTCCGTGATGTTTGGCCGTGCGCCAGGCCGTGAAATTCAGGGCGAACCGACGCCACATCTGCGTATTCTTAACGGTATACAGAAGTTCTTTGCCATCCTGTGGCACGGTCGCGACAGCTTTGTCCGCTTCTCGCCCACGGTTTCACTGCGTCAGATGGCCACCGAACACGGTACCGATCAGTCGATCGCGCAGAAGCTGGCACGTGTCGCGCGCATTCATTTTGCCCGCCAGCGGCTGGCAGCCGTCGGCCCGCGTCTGCCGGCACGCCAGGATCTGTTCAACAAGCTGCTGCAATCCAAAGCGATTGAGAAAGCGGTTGAAGACGAAGCGCGCAGCAAGAAAATTTCGCATGAAAAAGCGCAGCAGAACGCCATCGAGATGATGGAAGAAGTGGCGGCGGATTTCTCGTACGAAGCGATCCGCGTGACTGACCGTGTGATGGGCTGGCTGTGGAGTCGACTCTATCAGGGCATTAACGTGCACGGTGGCGAACGCGTGCGCCAGCTGGCGCAGGATGGTCACGAAATTGTTTACGTGCCATGCCACCGCAGCCACATGGATTATCTGCTGCTGTCCTACGTGCTCTATCATCAGGGCCTGGTGCCGCCGCACATTGCTGCCGGTATCAATCTCAACTTCTGGCCAGCCGGACCGATTTTCCGTCGCCTCGGTGCCTTCTTTATTCGTCGTACCTTTAAAGGCAACAAGCTCTACTCCACGGTGTTCCGCGAGTATCTGGGCGAGCTGTTCAGCCGCGGCTATTCGGTTGAGTATTTTGTTGAGGGCGGGCGCTCACGTACTGGCCGTCTGCTCGACCCGAAAACCGGCACGCTGTCGATGACGTTACAGGCGCTGCTGCGCGGCGGCAGCCGTCCTATCACCTTTGTGCCGATCTACATCGGTTATGAGCACGTGATGGAAGTCGGCACTTATGCCAAAGAGCTGCGCGGTGCCGCGAAAGAGAAAGAGGGTTTCATGCAGATGGTGCGCGGCCTGCGCAAGCTGCGTAACCTCGGTCAGGGCTATGTGAACTTCGGTGAGCCGCTGTCGCTGGTTAACTATCTTAACAAACAGGTTCCGGAGTGGCGCGACGCGATTGACCCTATCGATCCTCAGCGTCCGGCGTGGATGACGCCGGTAGTGAACGATATCGCGGCACGTCTGATGGTACGCATCAACGAAGCCGGCGCGGCCAACGCCATGAACCTGTGCGTGACCGCGCTGCTGGCATCGCGCCAGCGTTCGCTGACGCGTGAACAGCTGACGGAACAGCTGGAGTGCTACACCCAGCTGCTGCGCAATGTGCCGTACTCACCCGAGTCAACCGTTCCGGATCTCAGCGCTGAAGCGCTGCTCGATCACGCCATGGGCATGAACAAGTTCGAGACCGAGCAGGACAGTATTGGCGAGATCATCATTCTGCCGCGCGAGCAGGCGGTGCTGATGACCTACTATCGCAACAACATCCACCATATGCTGGTGATGCCGTCGCTGATTGCCGCTATCGTGCAGCAGCATCGGGAGATCAGCGAGGCGGAACTGCTGCGCCAGGTCAGCCTGGTCTATCCGATGCTGAAGAGCGAACTGTTCCTGCGCTGGGACAGTGCCGAACTGCCAGCCCTGCTGAATGCGCTCTGCGCCGAAATGGCGCGGCAGGGGCTGATCACCGTACAGGAAGGCCAGCTGAAAATGAGTGCGGCGCGTTACCGTACGCTGCAGCTGCTGGCGGCCGGGATTCGTGAAACGCTGCAGCGTTTCGCCATCACCTTCGCCATTCTCAGCGCCAAGCCGACCATTAACCGTGGCACGCTGGAGAAAGAGAGCCGCACGCTGGCTCAGCGTCTGTCAGTGCTGCACGGTATCAATGCGCCGGAGTTCTTCGACAAGGCGGTCTTTACCGCGCTGGTGCTGTCGCTGCGTGATGAAGGCTATATCAGTGATTCCGGTGATGCGGATGCTGAACGTACCAATATGATGTGGCAGATGCTGGCCGAACTGGTCACCAGCGATGTCCGTCTGACCATTGAGAGTGCCGTAGCGCACGACTAATGGGCGACTGAAAACCGCGGCTCATCTGTCACACGCCAGATTGCGCCGCGGTTTTTGTTGTCAGAATTCAGGCGTGAAAAGAACGCGCTTCCCACTACGGCGACCGGCGCGCCGCCGGGGTTAATCACCCCATCATCAGAACAGCGCAACAAACGGCTGGGTATTAAGCAGCACGCCAATAAACAGCACCAGGCCAACGTAGTTGTTGTTGAGGAATGCCTGGAAGCACAGCTCACGTTCACGCCCGGCAATCAGTTTCTGCTGATGCACAAACAGCCCGCCCGCCAGCAGCAGCGACCAGTAAAACGCACCGTTCAGATGCAGTAAAATGCCCACCAGTGCCATCAGGCCCAGCGCGGCCAGCTGTAACAACCCGATAATCAGCTTGTCGTAACGCCCAAACAGAATCGCCGTGGATTTCACGCCAATCTTCAGATCGTCGTCGCGGTCAACCATGGCGTACTGGGTGTCATAAGCCACCGTCCAGCAAATATTGGCAAGAAACACCAGCCAGCAGACAAAGGGTAAGGACTCACTAACCGCCGCCCAGCCCATCGGAATCGCCCAGCCAAACGCCGCGCCCAGCACTACCTGCGGCAGATGGGTATAGCGCTTCATAAAGGGATAAACCCACGCCAGCGCCAGCCCGCCAAACGACAGCAGAATGGTCATGCGGTTCATGGTCAGCACCAGCAGGAACGCCAGCAGACCGAGGCCGGCAAACAGCAGCTTCGCCTCTTTCTCCGTTACCGCGCCGCTGGCTAACGGTCGCGCGGCGGTGCGTTTCACGTGGCCGTCGACGTTACGGTCGGCATAATCATTAATCACGCAGCCCGCCGCGCGCATCACAAACACGCCGAGGACGAACACCAGCAGCACCGACAGCGGCGGAATCGCCATGCCGGACAGCCACAGCGCCCACAGTGTCGGCCACAGCAGCAGCAGCGTGCCAATCGGTTTATCAATACGCATCAGGCGACTATAGGCCTGCCATTTGCTCATGGTTAAAGTCTTTTGCACGGGGCGTTATCCTTGCTTCAGCGCGCGGTACAGCGGCGACGCCGGTAAAAACAGTTCAGTTAACAGCAGCGGTTTTCCGGACAGGCGCAGCCGCGAGCGGCGTCCCCACAGGTCATCAATCTGGCCCGGATCGATAAAATCGCGGCTCAGCGTCGAGGAGGAAAACAGGTAGCGTCCCAGCGGTCGCGTGCCGAGATTTTGCAGCATCTGTTCCGGGCCGTTCAGCGTGCTCTCCGGCACCACGGTACGGCCAATCAGCCAGGGCTCATTGTCACCGCACAGCACGATTTCACGCAGCCAGAAGCGCGTGTCGGCAGGCAAAAACGCCGCTTCCTGCGGCATCTCATCGGCGGTAATGAACGCTTCCCGCAGCAGTTGTACGGTAACCTGCTGGCAGTGCTGCTCAAAGCGGCGCGTCATTGAGTCTTCTTCCAGCAGCCAGTCAAGCAGCGGCGGTGAAAGTAACGGGGAAGAGGCTGGCAGCCAGTGCAGTGCGCGTAACTGGCGCAGCGCGTCATGCGACATCAGGACATCTCCGGTAAAAAAGTTGCCCTAGTGTAGCGCACCGCGCTCAGCGTGACACATCTGCTTGTGCCACGCTGGCGTCGCGGGAGGAATTACTCGCGTTTCAGGCGGTTACTGTTGGCCAGCCACAGCGTCACCACCAGAATCAAAATGGCCGCCGAGTAGCACAACGTATCGAAAGGATTTTTATGATCGACAATGATCAGACGAATAATCGCCGTGATGCCGATATAGACGAAGTAGCGCAGCGGAAAGTGATAGCCGGACTGAAAGTACTTCACAATCAGCGCGATAAACTCGAAATAGAGAAAGTAGATCACAATGCCTTCGATCAGCAGATACGAAGACGCCTGCTCACCGGTGCTGAACAGCACATTCGCCAGGTGAATGGTCTCTTTACCGAGAAACACCACCAGAATAACGGCCAGAATCACCAGGCCAATGTTCAGTACCCACTGTAATACCGAAGCAATAAGCTGCCCCGCCGCTGGTTTTGTTGTCATTATTTTGCGCCTCAGATGACGAGATTCTTCTGGCGCTATCATGCTGTAATGTGATCTAAATCACAATACATCACACATCAACATCAACACACAGCGCGTCATAACGCCAGTACTCGCAGTCGCAGTCAATCACCCGCTTATGCTGGTCACGGTTGATACGCGTGATCAGCAGGCCGGGCGTACCGCTCGCCACGTTCAGTGCGGGCGCCGCCCGCGCCGGAAGCGGACCGGGCACAATGGTAAACCGTGCGCCGCCATAGTGAATGCCGTAGCGCTGGTCATACAGATCGGTCAGCGAGCGGGTGAGATCTTCACGCAGCAGACCGGGAAAGAAGGCCGGATTGAGGTAATGCTCGACGTACAGCACCGCGCGGCCATCAATGCGGCGCAGGCGGCGAATGCGGTACACCTGATCGCCTTCCAGCAGTTGCAGATGACGCGCAATTGCCAGCTGCGCCGGCACCTCGCGCGCCTCCATCACCTCAGTGCTGGCAATACGCCCCTGCTGCAGCGCCATGGCGTGAAAGTGGCTGTGATGTGCCGGGTTATAGATGAGGCGCGGCGGCGCAATAAACCAGCCGCGCCGCAGTTCGCGGTAGATGACGCCCTGCGCTTCCAGCAGGCCAAGCGCTTCACGAAGCGTGATGCGCGTGGTTGAATATTGTTCGCTCAACGCGCGCTCGGCCGGCAATCGTCTGGTGACAAACTCTCCGTTTTCAATCCGTTCGCATAGTGCGGCGGCGATCACATCTGCGGTTTTCGACGACATTTTTTTCAGCCTCATTTTGGGGCAAATCTGCACTATGACAGTTCGATGACTACAATGTGACAAGGCACATCCCACGCTTTAGCGCGCTGTAACCGCATGTGGAACGACGCGCCACATCCCATTTCAACACCCCGGTCATAAAACCTTCATCTATCCGGGCTACATTGGCTCGGTTCTTGCTGGACTAGACCACGACGACCCACAACTTACACCCGGAGCAATCGAGATGAAAGCGTTTATCTCTTCTGTAGTAGCCAGTGCTGTTCTGCTTGCGCTGCCCGCCGCGCATGCCGCCGATAACGATGTTGCCGCACTGGAAAAAGCCGCGCGCGCCGAAGGCCAGGTTAACAGCGTCGGTATGCCTGACACCTGGGCTAACTGGAAAGATACCTGGAACGATCTCAGCACCAAATATGGTCTGAAGCACAGCGATACCGATATGTCTTCGGCGCAGGAGCTGGCGAAGTTTGCCGCCGAGCAGGATAACGCCAGCGCCGATATCGGCGACGTGGGCGCCGCTTTCGGTCCGATTGCCGTCGCCAAAGGCGTGGCGCAACCCTATAAACCGACGCACTGGGATCAGATTCCGGCATGGGCGAAAGACGCCGATGGCAACTGGATGCTGGCCTACACCGGCACCATCGCTTTCCTGATCGACAAGCAGCAGGTGAAAGACGCACCGCACAGCTGGGCCGATCTGAAAAAAGGTAAGTATGTGGTCACTATCGGCGACGTCGGCACGGCAGCTCAGGCGGCAAACGGCGTCCTCGCCGCCAGCTATGCGCTGGGCGGTGACGAGAAGAACATCAAGCCGGCGCTGGCGTTCTTTGGCGAGCTGGCGAAACAGGGCCGCCTTGGCGTGACCGATCCGGTGATCGCCAACATCGAAAAAGGTGAGATTCAGGTCGCCGTGGTGTGGGACTTCAACGGCCTGAACTACCGCGATCAGATTGATAAAAATCGCTACGAAGTGGTGATTCCGTCGGACGGGTCCGTGACTTCTGGCTACACCACCATTATCAACAAATACGCCCGCCACCCGAACGCGGCGAAGCTGGCGCGTGAATACATTCTGTCGGATGAGGGCCAGATCAACCTGGCGAAAGGCTATGCGCGCCCGATTCGCGCCGAGCATTTAACGCTGCCGGCAGACGTGCAGGCCAAGCTGCTGCCACAGTCCGAATACAAAAATGCCCGCCCGATCAAAGATCAGGCTGCCTGGGATAAGACCTCAAAACTGCTGCCGCGTCTGTGGCAGGAGAATGTAGTGATTAACATGAAGCAGTAACGCAGACGTTTTGCCAGTCGCACATACCGTAGCGGCGCGATGTATCGCGCATCCGTTTTCCGGCAATGCGCAATACATTGCGCCGGTACCTATCACCAATTTTTACAGGGTGCGCATTCATGCGCACCTGAGGGAGCGGGGATGAAAACAATCCTGGTGGTACTCGATGGGCTGAGTAATCAGGTGGCGCAGCACGCCATGGGCTATCTGTTTGCCGAATGCAAACAGGGCAACGGTCACTATTACACGCTGACCTGCGAACTGCCGTCGCTGTCGCGTCCGCTGTACGAATGCATTCTGACCGGCATTCCGCCGGTGCGCAGCGGCATCATTCACAACGGCGTCAATCGCCTGAGCACTCAGCGCAGTATCTTCCACTACGCGCGCGACGCCGGACTCACTACCGCCGCTGCCGCTTATCACTGGGTGAGCGAACTGTATAACCGCTCGCCGTTTAACGCCGCGCGCGACCGCCACACTAACGCGCCCGACCTGCCGATCCAGTACGGCCATTTCTACTGGGACGACGGTTACCCCGACTCGCATCTGTTTGAGGATGCCGAAAGCCTGCGCCTGCAGCACGATCCCGATTTCCTGCTGATTCACCCAATGAACATCGACGATGCCGGGCACAAGCACAGCCTGTCATCACCGCAGTACCGTAACCGGGCACGAATGGCGGATGGCTATCTATCGCAGTGGATGCCCGGCTGGCTGGCCGCCGGTTATCAGGTGATTGTCACCGCCGACCACGGCATGAACGACGATCGCTCGCACGGCGGTATTCTGCCGGAAGAGACGCAGGTGCCGCTGTTTGTTTTTGGCCGCGGCTTCTCGCTGCAGCCCGACCTGGAACCGCAGCAAACCGACCTGTGCGGCACCGTCTGCACCCTGCTCGGCGTCACGCACGACAAACCGCTGTGTCGTGGTCTGCTGGCGGAGCCGCGCTGATGAAGGGCAAAACCCTGGCCTCGCTGTTGCTGCTGCCGTTCGTGCTGTTCTGGATCGCCTTCCAGCTCGCGCCGCTGCTGTGGATTGCCATCAACAGCTTCTGGAGCGATATCAATGAGCGCTGGGGCATCGATAACTACAGCGATATCCTCACTTCACCGTTCTACCTGCAGGCCTTTCGCCTGTCGCTGGATATTTCACTGTGGTCGAGCGTTTACGGTCTGCTGATCGCGCTGCTTGCCGGTTATTCGCTGCACAAGCTCGGCACCGGGCGTTTTCAGCGCTTTTTGCTGTCGTTCACCAATATGACCAGCAACTTCGCCGGCGTGCCGCTGGCCTTCGCCTTTGTCATCCTGCTTGGACTGAACGGCTGCCTGACGCTGCTGCTGCGCCACTACGGCTGGCTGGACAGCTTTAAACTGTTTTCGCGCGACGGCATGGTGCTGGTTTACACCTGGTTCCAGATTCCGCTCGTTATTCTGCTGCTCTACCCGGCGTTTGACGGGCTGCGGAAAGACTGGGAAGAGTCGGCGGCACTGCTCGGTGCCAGCCGCTGGCGCTACTGGTGGCACATCGGCCTGCCGATTCTGTTTCCGGCGCTGCTCGGCACCTTTGTGATTTTGCTGGCCAACGCGCTGGGCGCCTACGCCACCATTTACGCGCTGACCACCGGCAACTTCAACGTGGTGCCAGTGCGCATCGCCGCGCTGGTGTCAGGCGATATCTCGCTCGATCCCAATACCGGCGGCGCGCTGGCGATGCTGCTGGTGCTGATTATGGCGCTGATTACCGTGGTGCAGCAGTATCTGGTGCGTCGCAGCTATCTGCATGCCCGCGTACAGGAGTCCTGACATGTCTCGCGTCGAAAAACTCTACCATCGCCTGATTGTCTGGCTGCTGCTGATCGTGCTCGCCGCACCGCTGCTGGCGACGCTGCTGTACGGCATCTCCAGCGAGTGGAGCGATACCATTCTGCCGCAGGGCTTTACCTTGAAGTGGCTGACGCAGTTGTGGAGCGATCCGCGCTTCCTCACCGCGCTCGGTCATTCGCTGCTGATCTGCGTGGGTGCGCTGCTGTTCTCCCTGCTGCTGGTGCTGCCTGCGATGTTTGTAATCGCTTACTACTATCCAAAACTGGACGCGGTGATGAACGTGCTGATTCTGATGCCGTTTGCCGTGCCGCCGGTAGTCTCGTCGGTCGGGCTGCTGCAGCTCTACTCCTCGGGCCCGCTGATGCTGACCGGCACGCCGTGGATTCTCATCGGCTGTTACTTCACCATTGCGTTGCCGTTTATCTACCGCGCCATTGCCAACAATATGCAGGCCATCAACCTGAAAGAGCTGATTGACGCGGCTCATCTGCTGGGCGCCAGCACCTGGCAGGCAGCCCTGTTTGTGGTGCTGCCAAATCTGCGCAAAGGGGTGTTTATTGCCGTGCTGCTCTCCTTCTCGTTTCTGATTGGTGAGTTTGTCTTTGCTAACCTGCTGGTCGGCACCCGCTATGAAACGCTGCAGGTTTATCTCTACAACATGCGCAACGGCAGCGGGCATTTCACCAGCGCGCTGGTGATCTCTTATTTTGCGGTTGTCCTGCTGGTCACCTGGCTGGCCAATGCCCTCAATCCTGAACGAGGCTGACCATGAGTTACCTGAACGTTACCCAACTGAATAAAAGCTACGGCCCCACCACCATTTTTGAAAACATCGATTTCAGCGCCGACGAAGGTGAGTTTGTCACCCTGCTCGGCCCGAGCGGCTGCGGCAAGTCAACACTGCTGCGCTGCATCGCCGGCCTGACCGATGTCGACAGCGGCACCATTCTGCTGCAGGGCCAGGATCTGGTGCCGCTGCCGCCACAAAAGCGCACCATTGGCATGGTGTTCCAGAGCTATGCGCTGTTTCCCAATATGACGGTGGAGAAGAACGTCGCGTTTGGCCTGAAGATGCAGAAACTGCCCGCCGGCGAGATTCAGCAACGCGTGATGGAAGCGCTGGCGCTGGTGGAACTGACCGACTTCGCGCGCCGCTATCCGCACCAGTTGTCGGGCGGCCAGTGTCAGCGCGTGGCGCTGGCGCGTTCGCTGGTGACGCGGCCGCGCCTGCTGCTGCTGGATGAACCGCTGTCGGCGCTGGACGCCCGCATTCGCCGCCATCTGCGCGAGCAGATTCGCCACATTCAGCAGGAGCTGAAGCTGACCACCATTTTTGTCACCCACGATCAGGAAGAGGCGCTGACGCTGTCGGACCGTATTGTGCTGATGAATCGCGGTCGCATTGTGCAAAACGGCAACGCGGAAACGCTCTATACCCAGCCGGTGGATCTGTTCGCCGCGGGCTTTATTGGTAACTACAACCTGCTGAGCGCCGAACAGGCAACGCAGCTGACCGGCCAGCCGTTCAGCAGCCAGGTGGCGATTCGTCCGGAATCCATCCAGCTGTGCGCACCGCAGGCAGGCATCGCGGCCACCATTCTCAGCCATAGCCTGCTCGGGAACGTGATCCGCTATCGCGTGCTGGCGAATCAGGTCGAGTTGTCGGTGGATGTGCTCAACCGCAGCGTGGCAGATTTACACCCCGCCGGCATGCAGATTGGACTACAGTTAGAGATGTCGACGTTGCGCCAGGTCGCTTAAATTAAACGAAAAATTGGCAACGCAGCGCGACGCAGGTATTTATCGGCTGTGCTTATCGCCAGGCAGGCAGCCGCCTGTTTTCTGCCTGGCGCATAGGAGCCTTTATTCGTGCTAACCCTGCTTAACCTTCTCTCCGCCGTCGCCCTGCTGGTATGGGGCACCCACATTGTCCGCACCGGCGTGATGCGCGTATACGGTGCCGATCTGCGTCGCGTGTTAAGCCGCAGCGTGGAAAAAAAACCGATGGCGTTTCTTGCCGGGATTGGCGTTACCGCGCTGGTGCAGAGCAGTAACGCCACCACGTTATTAGTCACCTCGTTTGTGGCGCAGAATCTGGTCAGCCTGACGCCCGCGCTGGTGGTGGTGCTGGGAGCTGACGTCGGGACCGCCATCATGGCGCGTATCCTGACCTTCGATCTCTCCTGGCTGTCGCCGCTGTTTATCTTTTTTGGCGTGGTATTTTTCCTCAGCCGCAAACAGACGCGCGCCGGTCAGATCGGACGCGCGGCCATCGGCCTCGGGCTGATTCTGCTGGCGCTGCAGCTGATTGTCGCCGCCGCCAAACCCATTACGCAGGCCGCTGGCGTACAGGTGCTGTTCTCCACGCTGACCGGCGATATCATGCTGGATGCGCTGATTGGCGCGGTATTCGCCATAATCAGCTACTCCAGCCTGGCCGCGGTGCTGATTACCGCCACGCTGACCGCCACCGGCGTTATCTCGTTCAAAGTGGCGCTGTGTCTGGTGATTGGCGCTAACCTCGGCAGCGGCTTGCTGGCGATGATCAACGCCAGCGGATCGAATGCTGCCGGCAAGCGGGTGGCGCTCGGTAGCCTGTTGTTCAAGCTGATTGGCAGCATCGTTATTTTGCCGTTTGTCGATTACATCGCCGACCTGCTGGATAAGCTGCCGGTTAACGATGAAGAGATGGTGATCTTCTTCCACGTGTTCTACAACCTGGTGCGCTGTCTGGTGATGGTGCCGTTTGCCGAACCGATGGCGCGCCTGTGCCGCCGCATGATCGCCGACGATGCGGAAAACCAGACCCATCTCAAGCCTAAGCACCTCGACAGCAGCGCGCTGGATACCCCGGCGCTGGCGCTGGCCAACGCGGCGCGGGAAACGCTGCGCATTGGCGATGTGGTGGAGCAGATGCTGGAGAGCTTCAACAAGGTGGTGATGGGCGAACTGCGCGAGGAGCGCGCAGTGCGGCGGCTGGATGATGATGTGGACGTGCTGTACACCGCCATTAAGCTCTATCTGGCGCGCATGCCGAAGGAGGATCTGGCGGAAGAGGATTCACGCCGCTGGGCCGAGGTGATTGAGATGGCGCTGAATCTGGAGCAGGCAGGCGACATTATCGAACGCATGAGCGCCGACGTAGCGGACAAATCGCTGCAGGCGCGCCGGGCGTTTTCGCCGGAAGGGCTGGAAGAGCTGAATTCGCTGCAGGAGCAGGTGTTAAGCAACCTGCGCCTGAGCCTGTCGGTGTTTCTGTCACACGACGTCACCAGCGCCAAGCGCCTGCGCCGTGCCAAGCACCGTTTCCGCATCCTGATTCGCCGTTATTCCCACGCCCACGTCGAGCGCCTGCACCGGCAGAATGTGCAAAGCATCGAAACCAGTTCGCTGCATTTAGGTTTGCTGGGAGATATGAAGCGCCTGAATTCGCTGTTCTGCGCGGTGGCGTACACTGTGCTGGACCAGCCGGACGATGAGCGCGAGGTGGATTGATCATTTTTACAACGCGCGATAAATCGCGCCGCTACAGGCTGTGCATTAATCTGTAACGGCGCAATTTATTGCGCATTGCCATTACGACAACAAACTAAACGCGATCATCCCGACGATGGCGCCGGTGGTGCCGAGAATCGTCTCCATCAGCGTCCAGGTCTTCAGCGTCTCGCCTTCGGTGGCACCGGTGAAGCGACCAAACAGCCAGAAACCGGCATCGTTGACGTGGCTGATAATAATCGAGCCGCCGCCGATGCAGATCGACAGCGCCGCCAGCTGCGCACCGCTGTAATGCAACGGTTCAATCACCGGCATCACCAGACCGACGGTGGTTAAACAGGCCACCGTGGCCGAGCCCTGAATCACCCGAATCGCGCCGGAGAGAATAAAACAGGCCAGCGCAATCGGCATGCCGGCACCGGTCAGCGCGTGGCCCAGCACCGGGCCAACGCCGGAATCCACCAGCACCTGCTTGAACACGCCGCCCGCACCAATCACCAGCAGGATAATCCCCGCCGGCTGCAGCGCGCTGCCGCATACCTGCATCACCTTCTCTTTATCCATGCCCTGACGGTAAGCCAGGCCGTAAATCGCTACCAGCAGCGCCAGCAGGATGGCGGTAAACGGATGGCCGATAAACTCCAGCCATGCATACAGACGTGAATCCGGTGTGGTAAAGCGCGCGCCGATGGTTTTCAGCCCGACCAGCAGCAGCGGGAACAGAATCAGCGACAGGCTAAAGCCAAACGACGGCAGCTGGCCCTCGCTGACGTCCGGCTGATGATCTTCCGGCGGCGCGCTGAACGTCACATGGCGCGCAATCAGGTTGCCGAACAGCGGACCGGCAATCAGCATGCCGGGGATCGCCGCGCACAGCCCCAGCAGGATCATCCAGCCAAAGTCAGCGTGCATCTGCGCCGCCAGCAGCATCGGTGCCGGTCCGGGCAGCAAAAAGGCCGCCGCGGCGGCGACACCGGCAAACAGCGGGATCACCAGTTTAACCAGATTATCGTGGGTACGACGTGCCACCGCGAAGGCGATGCTGATCAACAACACCACGGCCACTTCAAAGAACAGCGGCAGCGCACAGATCAGCCCGGCAATGCCCATCGCATAGTGCGCGCGCCGCTCGCCAAAGGTTTTCAGCATGCGAATGGCGATCTGATCGACCGCACCGGTTTCATGCAGAATTTTGCCGAACATGGCGCCCAGCGCCACCACAATGGCGAGAAAGCCGAGCGTGCCGCCCATGCCTTTTTGCATGGTCTCGGCAATTTTATCCAGCGGCATACCGGAGAACAGACCGGCACCCATCGATACTAACATCAGGGCGACAAAGGCGTGCATCCGCGCTTTCATCACCAAAAACAGCAGCAGCAGGACAGAGCCTGCTGCGGTTAACACCAGCGTTGCGGTACTCATGACTAGCCCTTGTTGATTGCGCCCTCGATGGTCGCAACCGTGGCCGCAACTACCTCATCCAGTGAGTGATTGATATCGACAACCAGTACATCCGGCTCGTCGGCACCCGGTTCCTGCAGGGTTTCAAACTGTGTCACCAGCATCTGCGGTTTGAAGAAGTGGCCTTTGCGCGCCTTGAGACGAGACTCAATGGTGGCAAAATCACCCTTCAGATAGATGAATTTCAGGTTGTGATTGCCCTGACGCAGGATGTCACGATAGGACTTTTTCAGCGCTGAACAGACGATGATCGAGATCGCCTGGGTACGCTGCATCGCGAACGCCGCATCATTCAGCGCCTGCAGCCACGGCTGGCGATCGTCGTCGTTCAGCGGATGGCCTTCCGCCATTTTGGTAATGTTGCTGCGCGGATGCAGGAAGTCACCATCCAGAAACGCGGTGCTGAGCTGATGAGACACCTGATTGGCGACGGCAGACTTTCCGCTGCCGGAAACACCCATCAGGATAAAGACGTGGTGCGATGGAGATGGCGTGGTCATGGTTTTGCGCTCCGGCAGGTTAAGCTGCCAATGTTACCGATAACAATTTTGATTGCCATTGTCCGAGCGCGCTCAGACGCTGGCAACCCTTGTCAGGCGGAAAAGCACGAAAGTGTGAACTGACTCAAAAAATCGCCAAAATCAGATGCTGCCACCTTCGGCAATCTCAAAACCGACATCCAGCGGCGCGGTCACGCTGCGATCGCCGCCAATCCGCGCCAGCAGCATGGCGGCTGATTCACGCCCCATGCGTTCGCGTGGCGTCAGCACCGTAGCCAGCCGCGGATTGACCACCTGCGTGATGTCGTGGCCGTGAAAGCCGGCGATCGCCATCTGCTCCGGCACGCGCAACCCCTGGCGCTGGCACTCAAACATCGCGCCTACCGCCAGGTCATCATTGGTACAGAACAGGCTGTCAGTGTGCGGATAGCGCTTCTGCGCCTCGCGCAGCAACTGGGCACCGGCGCTGAAGGAGGAGGCATCTTCCATCATGACGCTGTGTGGCGTCAGCCCGGCTTCGCGCATCGCCTGTTCGTAGCCCTGCTGCTTTTGCAGCGTACGCTCATCGAGGCGCGCGCCCAGATAGACGGTGTGACGATGGCCTTTCCTGAGGATAGCATGCGTCATCTGCCGCGCCGCCTCGACGTTGTCGAAGCCCACGGCCATATCAAGACACGGCGTGACGCAATCCATCATTTCGATCACCGGAATGCCCGCCACTTCCAGCATGCGCAGCGTGCCCGGCGTGTGGGAACGTTCGGTCAGGATCACGCCATCAATGTTCCAGCCCAGCAGCGAACGCAGCTGCAGCTCCTCTTTGTGCGGGTTATAGCCGAAGTGCGCCACCAGCGTCTGATAGCCCGCTTCATCGGTCACGGTTTCAATGCCGCGCAGCACGTCGGCAAACACCTGGTTGGTGAGCGAGGGCAGCAGCACGCCAATCGCGCGGCTGGTGGCGTTAGAGAGCATGTCGGGCGCACGGTTGGGGATATAGCCGAGTTCATCCAGCGCCACGGCGATTTTGTCGCGCAGCGCCGCAGAGACCTGATCGGGGTTCCGCAGGTAGCGGCTGACGGTCATTTTTGTGATGCCGACGCGATCGGCAACATCCTGTAATACCGGTCTTTTCTTCTTCATCGTGTGCGCCTGAGGTCAGAGATACGCTGAGTTTATCATTTTTTTGTCATGTTATGCCGTTGCGGCCACGGAAGGAGAAGAGGGATAAAATGCTGAGGACGGCGTTCGGCTGAGGCGCAGGCAAAAAAAAGCCAGCACCCGAGCTGGCTAAGAAACACTGGAAGCAATGTGAGCAATGTCGTGCTTACCCGGTTTGTCAGGAGACGCAGCCGGATTCGCGTTGACAATAATAATCATTATCATTCGCGTCTGTAAAGCCCTTTCCCGATTTTTTTACCGTTGACGTTGCGCGCGAATTCCCTGATGTTAAAGGGGATTTCATTCACTGAGTGCAAGGAGCTGCTTTATGAGTCAGGTTACTGTTCGTCACGCAACGCCCGAAGATGCCGCCGTTCTGACGCGTATCTATAGCCAGCCGGAAACACAGGCGGGCACGCTGCATCTGCCGTATCAGTCACCGTCACTCTGGCAGGAGCGGCTCGCGAATCCCCGTCCCCATGTCACCATGCTGGTGGCCTGTATTGACGGGCAGGTTGTCGGTCAGCTGACGCTGGAAGTTATGGCGGTGGCACGCCGCCGTCACTGCGCCACTATCGGCATGGGCGTTGATCCGGCATTCCATCGGCGCGGCGTGGGTAAAGCGCTGATGGCGGCGATGGTGGATCTGTGCGACAACTGGCTGCAGGTCACGCGGATTGAACTGACGGTGTTTGCGGATAACCACCAGGCCATGGGTTTGTATCAGCAGTTTGGTTTTGAGATTGAAGGTACCGCCAGAGGTTTCGCGGTCCGCGACGGCCAGATGATCGATACGCACTACATGGCGCGTCTGAAAGGGAATGCGCGATGAATCGCGCCGCTACCGGCCGGTGCACGGTGAGGTAGCGGCGCAATTTATTGCGCGACGTTAATACCCGGCACTCAAATCATCCACCGAGCGTGGGTCGGACGCGCCGTAGCGCATGCCGTCCGGGCCAATCATGATGCTCTGCGTGCTGCCCATCGCTGGCAGCACTTTGACATGCTGACCTTTTGCTTCCAGCAGACGCAGCGTATCCGGGCTGAAGCCCTTCTCGACGCGCAGCTGATCCGGCAGCCACTGATGGTGGAAGCGCGGCGCATTGGTGGATTCCGCCACGTTCATACCGAAATCGATACTGTTCACCACCATTTGCAGCACGGTAGTGATAATCCGACTGCCGCCCGGGCTGCCGGTCACCAGCCAGGTTTTACCGTCTTTCGCCACAATGGTTGGCGACATCGATGACAGCGGACGTTTGGCCGGCTGGATCGCGTTCGCCTCACCGCCCACCAGGCCATAGACGTTTGGCGTGCCCGGCTTGGCAGAGAAATCATCCATTTCATTGTTCATCAGAATGCCGCTGTTACCGGCCACCACGCCGCTGCCAAAGTAGGTATTCAGCGTATAGGTCACCGCCACCGCGTTGCCGTCTTTATCCACCACCGAGAAGTGGGTGGTTTGATTGCTCTCGTACGGTGCCAGCTTGCCGGGCTTGATGTCGGCTGAGGGGCGCGCCTTGTTGACATCAATCTGCTGGGCCAGCGTTTTGGCGTAGGCTTTGCTGGTCAGCGCCTGCTGCGGCACTTTAACGAAGTCGGGATCGCCGAGATACTCGGAGCGGTCGGCGTAGGCATATTTTTCCGCTTCGGCCATAACCTGCATCGCGTCCGCGCTGCCGAAGCCCCATTTCGCCAGGTCGAAGTTTTCCAGGATATTGAGGATCTGCACGATATGAATGCCGCCGGACGACGGTGGCGGCATGGAGAACACCTCGTAGCCACGGTAGCTGCCGCTTACCGGCTTGCGTTCCACTGCGCGGTAGGCCGCCAGATCCGCCTTGCCAA
Organism: Type-C symbiont of Plautia stali; assembly: GCF_059730935.1. NCBI lineage: Bacteria > Pseudomonadati > Pseudomonadota > Gammaproteobacteria > Enterobacterales > Enterobacteriaceae > Type-C symbiont of Plautia stali. Next base: position 3,725,465 of record NZ_AP035923.1, read on the forward strand.
TCAGTCCGCCGTGCTGCGCCATTTCGGCAGCGATCTCATCGGCAATTTTGCCTTTGTAGAAAGCATCCGGCCCCTGTTGGGCAATCAGCTGCAGGCTGTGCGCGAGGTTTTTCTGCACCAGGCGATCGCCCTTCTGGTAAGGCTGACCGTCGGCTTTGTAGAAAATGGCGCGACTGTTGTCGTGGTTGATCAGGTTCTCTTTACCGTAGGTAGCGAGATCGTCAGCCAGCGCATCGTTAACGATGATGCCGTCGCGCGCCAGCTTGATCGCCGGCGCCAGCAGCGTGCTGAGCGGCAGCGTGCCATACTTTTGCGCCGCCAGGGCAAAACCGGCTACGGTTCCCGGCGTGCCGGACGCCAGATGAGAAGTGAGTGATAACTTACTATCCGCATTGCCCTGCTTATCCAGGAACATATCGCGCGAGGCACGCGCCGGCGCCATCTCGCGGAAATCGATGGCGGTGGTGCGGCCGGCAGCGGTGCGCAGCAGCATAAAGCCGCCACCGCCCAGGTTGCCCGCCTGCGGGTGAGTGACCGCCAGCGCAAAGCCCACCGCAATCGCTGCATCTACCGCGTTACCCCCTTGTTTGAGGATATCGACGCCCACCCGGGTTGCCATGGCGTCCACTGACGCAACCATTCCGTGCTGCGCTTTCACCGGGTGAAAGGTGTCGCTGTCGACGCCATATGACACCGGCGGTGCGCTGGCTGGCGCTGCCTGCGCCCCCTGCACCACGGTAAAACTCATTAACAGCGCCCAGCCGAACTGGCGCACACCGTTATGTATCCTCATCCCGCCACCATCCTTTCAGTTGTTTACATTTGTTATTGATTGCTGCAAGTGTTTGCAAATACTGTAAAAAAGATAGCAGTTAAGCCAAATTAGGTGCACTCCTGGTTTTGGGGTTTGTGATATCGCATAAACTTATGGTTGCGGCGGTTGCTGCCGGGTGGCGAGCAACCTCACACAGCAGGCCGCACTGATGGAGGAACACCATGAAAAAATGGCTGATTGTTATCGCGGCACTGATGCCGCTGAGCGGCATGGCGAACATGCTGAACAACACTAACCAACCGAATCAACCCGGCTATAACCCAAGCCAGCAGCGGATGCAGACGCGCATGCAGGTCCAGCAGCAGCAACAGCAGCAGCAGTTGCGTCAGGATCAGCAGCAGCAAAATCAGGAGATGCAGCGTAAGCTGCAGGAGCGGCGCGATAGCGCCCGGCAGCGCGTGATTCAGTCGCAGCCGGGCCAGCAGAACAGCAATGCGCAGACGCAGTACGGCAATTAACGGAAGTCCGGGCCGATAGCATCAATGCGATCGGTACAGATGGCATCCACGCCCCAGCTCAGCAGCTCGCGCGCCCGCGCGGGCTGATTCACGGTATACACCAGAATACGCAGACCGGCGGCTTTAAGCGCGGCGGTGCGTCCGGCGTCCAGCAAGCGATGATTTAAATGGATTGAGACGCAGTCGAGCGCGGCGGTCAGCGCCTGCCAGTCGTCGTGCCACTCATCCAGCAGCAGGCCGCGCGGCAGCTCCGGCGCGGCCTGCATCGCCGCTTCCAGCGCCGCGTACGAGAACGAGGACAGCAGCGGTGCCGTTTGTCCCTGCCACAGCGTTCGTGCGGCCAGCGCCACATCACGTCCGGTCTCTACCTCTGTACCGCTGCTGGGTTTGATCTCAATGTTGGCCATCATCTGATGCTGGCGGCAGCGCGCCGCCACCTCGCTCAGCAATGCCAGCGGTTCACCGTCAAATTCACGGCTAAACCAGCTGCCGGCATCCAGCTGCGCCAGCTGCTGCCACGGCAGATCGCCCGCCACGCCCCAGCCGTTGCTGGTGCGGTCCAGCGTGTCATCGTGCAGCAGGAAAATCTGCTTATCCTGTGACAGTTTGGCGTCGAATTCGATCATGGTATGACCGTAGTGCGCGCCGACATCAATCGCCGCCAGGGTGTTTTCCGGGGCCAGCTTGCCGCCGCCGCGATGCGCAACAATGTGCGGATAGGGCCAGTTTTTTACACTCATTCCAGACGCTTTCCATGGGTAGAATCGAAGAAGTGTAACGCATCTGGCGGCAGTTGTAGCCACAGGCTGCTGCCAGCCTGTGGCCGCTCGCTGTGCGGCAAACGCACCACCAGCCGCGTGTTGCCAATGTGGCCATGCGCAAGATTGTCCGCGCCGAGGATCTCCAGCGTATCCACCACCAGCGGCACACCGCCGGCCTCACGGCTGCTGAGCTGAATATGCTCGGGACGAATGCCGAGTGTCAGCGGACGGTTGGCCCATCGCGCTTTGCCGGCGCCGAGCGGCAGGCTGTTGAGCGCGTCGAGCGTAAAGCGCGAGCCATCGCTATTGATCTGACCGGGTAGCAGGTTCATCGCCGGCGCGCCGATGAACGACGCAACAAACTGACTGGCCGGACGCTCATACACCTCCACCGGCGTGCCCACCTGCTCCACCACGCCTTTATTCATCACCATCACGCGCTGCGCCAGCGTCATGGCTTCAACCTGATCGTGCGTGACGTACAGGCTGGTGGTTTTCAGCCGGCGGTGCAGTTGCTGCAGCTCCAGACGCATCTGCACGCGCAGGCGCGCATCCAGGTTCGACAGCGGCTCATCAAACAGAAACACTGCCGGTTCCCGCACGATGGCGCGGCCCATGGCCACGCGCTGACGCTGGCCGCCGGAGAGCTCGCGCGGACGGCGCTGCAACAGGTGATCAAGCTCCAGACTGCGCGCCGCATCCATCACCCGCTGGGTAATCTGTTCCTTGCCCATGCCGCGGATCTTCAGGCCGTAAGCCATGTTTTCTCCCACCGTCATGTGCGGGTAGAGCGCGTAATTCTGGAATACCATGGCGATGCCGCGATCTTTCGGCTCCATGTCGGTGACGCGCCGATCATCAATGTAGATATCGCCCGACGTGACGCGCTCCAGCCCGGCCACCATGCGCAGCAGCGTCGATTTCCCGCAGCCGGACGGGCCGACCATCACCATAAACTCACCGTCATTGATGGTGATGTTCAGCGGCTGAATGATTTGGTTTTTGCCGTCATACGATTTCGTAACGGTCTGAAGGGTTACCGCTGCCATCTATTTCTCACTCTCCACCAGGCCACGCACAAAAGCGCGCTGCATCACAAGCACCACCACCACCGGTGGGATCAGGGTTAATAACATCGCCGCCATCACTTCGTTCCACTGCGTCGGACCGCCGCTGGTGTTGATCATACTTTTCACCCCCGCCACGGCAGTGCTCAGGCCGGCATCGTTGATGATCAGCAGCGGCCACAGATACTGGTTCCAGCCGTAAATAAAGGTGATGACAAACAGCGCGGCGAGATTGGTTTTTGACAGCGGCAGCACGATATCCCAGAAAAAACGCATCGGACTGGCGCCGTCAATGCGCGCCGCTTCAATCAGCTCATCCGGCAGCGACATAAAAAACTGGCGGAACAGGAACGTGGCGGTCGCGGAGGCCATCAGCGGCAATGTCAGACCGCTGTAACTGTCCAGCATGTGCAGCGTGGAGATCACCTCCACCGTCGGGAAAATACGCACTTCTACCGGCAGCATCAGGGTGATAAAGATCAGCCAGAAAAACAGCGTGCGCAGCGGAAAGCGAAACCACACCAGCGCAAACGCCGAGAGCATCGACACCGTGATTTTGCCCACGGTGATGCCCAGCGCCATGATCAGGCTGTTCAGCATCATCAGGCCAAACGCCGCGCTGCCGTTGACGCCATCGCGCCAGATGTGGGTGATGTTGTCGATGAGATGCGGGCCCGGCACCAGCGTCATCGGCACCTGATACACCGCGTTGTTATCCAGCGTCGCGGCGACAAACGCCACGTACAGCGGGAACAGAATGGTCAGCACCCCCAGCGCCAGCAGCGTGTGGGCGAAGATATCCAGCCCGCGTCGGTTTTCAATCATTGGTATTGCACCTTACGCTCGACAAAGCGGAATTGCAGAATGGTCAGGCCGATAACCAGCAGCATCAGCACCACCGACTGCGCGGCGGACGACGAGAGATCGAGTCCGGTGAAGCCTTCGCGATAGATTTTGTAGATCAGCGTGGTGGTGGCCTGGACCGGCCCGCCGCCGGTAGCGGCATCGATCACCGGGAAGGTGTCGAAAAAGGCGTAAACCAGATTCACCACCAGCAGGAAAAAGCTGACCGGCGTAATCAGCGGCAGCGACAGATGAAAGAAACGGCGCACCGGTCCGGCACCGTCAATCGCCGCGGCTTCCACCAGCGATTTAGGAATGGACTGCAGCGCGGCAAAGAAAAACAGGAAGTTGTAGCTCATTTGCTGCCAGATCGACGCTAATACAATCAGGAACATCGCCTGACCGCTGTTCTGCGCATAGTTCCAGTTGTAGCCAAACTGGTTCAGCAGATGGCTGAACAGCCCCAGCCCCGGATTGAACAGGAACATCCACAGTACTGCCGCAACCACCGGCGCTACCGCATACGGCAGCAGCAGCAGCGTCTGATAGAGCTTTTTCAGCCGGATAACGTAATCCACCAGCGCCGCCAGCAGCAGCGAGAATGTCATGCCGCATACCGTCACCAGCGCGCTAAACACGAGGGTGGTCCAGAACGAATCAAGGTAGTAGTCGTCACTGAACAGGCGGCGGAAGTTATCAAGGCCAACAAAGGTGCTGGAGATGCCAAACGGATCGATGCTTTGCAGCGAGTACCACAGCGCCTCTCCGGCGGGCCAGAGAAAAAAGATCGCGGTGATCGCCAGCTGCGGGGCCACCAGCAGATACGGCAACAAACGGGCGCGGAAAACCGGACGTGATGATGAGGACATAGCAGGCTCGTCAGAAAGAGACAGCGGGACGGACATACCCGTCCATCCCGCCATTACGGAGTTACTTCACTTGCTGTTCAAAGCGACGCAGCAGTTCGTTGCCGCGTTTCACCGCGTTGTCCAGCGCTGCCTGTGGCGACTGTTTCCCGGTCCACACGCCTTCCAGCTCTTCGTCGACGATGGTACGAATCTGCGGCATGTTGCCCAGACGCATCCCTTTGGTGAACGGCAGCGGATCTTTATTCAGCATCTGCCGCGTGGCGATGTCCGCGCCCGGGTTTTTGTCATAGAAGCCCTGCTGTTTGGTCAGCTCATAAGCCGCGGTGGTGATCGGCAGATAACCGGTTTTCTGGTGCCATTCTGCCGCGATATCCGGCTGGGCGAGGAACTTCATGAACTCCGCCGCGCCTTTGTAAGTCGCTGCATCTTTGCCTTTCATCACCCACAGGCTGGCGCCACCGATAATGGCGTTCTGCGGTGCGTTCGGCACGGTGTCATCGTACGGCATCATGCCCACGCCAAAGTTGAATTTGGCGTAATGCTTAATGTCGGCCAGCGAACCGGATGAGGCGGTGGTGATACCGCAGTCGCCGTTATAGAACTTGGACGTCGACTCGTCTTTACGGCCAAAGTAGGTGAAATCACCTTTCTTATTCATCTCTTCCAGCAGCTGGATGTGGCGCACCTGCACGGGTTTGTTGAACTCCAGCACCGCGTCGGTACCGTCAAAGCCGTTGTTTTTGGTGGCAACCGGCAGGCCATGCCAGGCGCTGAAGTTTTCGATCTGAATCCAGCCCTGCCAGCCGCTGGCATAGCCGCAGCTCATGCCGGCTTTACGCAGCGCGGCGGCATCCTGTGCCAGCGCCTGCCAGGTTTTCGGTGGCTGATCCGGGTTAAGACCGGCTTTTTTGAACGCGTCTTTGTTGTAGTACAGCACCGGCGTGGAGCTGTTAAACGGCTGTGAGATCAGCTGGCCGTTGCTGTCGCTGTAGTAACCGGCAACGGCAGGAACAAACTGTTTCGGGTCCATCGGCACGCCGGCGTCTTTAAACACTTCATGCACCGGCACGATGGCTTTAGAGGCCATCATGGTGGCGGTGCCCACTTCGTAAACCTGCAGAATGGCCGGTGCCTTACCGCTGCGCACCGCAGCGATACCCGCGGCCAGGCTCTGCTCGTAGTTGCCTTTATAGGTCGGAACGATTTTGTAATCCGGGTGAGCCTGGTTAAAACGCTGTGCCAGAGAATCGACTTCTTTGCCTAACTCACCTTCCATTGAGTGCCAGAAAGGGATTTCGGTAGCAGCCAGCGCATTACCGCTGATCGCCAGACCGAGCAGCAGACTCATCAGGCGGGGACGAAGCGTAAAAGCGGACATAAGGGTTTCCTGTGCTTGTGGCGCGCGCGATATCACGCATTTTTTGTTCGCGAAGTAACATGACACGAGGAAATGACGGAAAAATAACAGGATTATGACGGGAATATGACGGGGTTAGTGCGCGCTGATGCCCTCACCCCGGCCCTCTCCCACAGGGAGAGGGAGATGAAAGGCCGTGCGCGCTGATGCCTTCTTCTGCAGGGCGAGAGAAGTCCGGGAGGATGCCAGGATAGCAACCTGGCCTGAAAAACGCTGCCGTACGGTTCCCTCTCCCGGGTGCGGGAGAGGGTTAGGGTGAGGGCAAATCACCGCACCAACGTCATGACCAAAGCCAGGTCAGGCGCCTAAATACGCGCTTCGCACCGCTTCATTGGATAACAACGCTTCACCGCTATCCTCCAGCACCACGTGACCGTTCTCCAGCACGTAGCCGCGATCGGCCAGCTTCAGCGCCTGGTTGGCGTTCTGCTCGACGAGGAAGATGGTCATGCCCTCTTTACGCAGCTGTTCGATGGTGTCGAAAATCTGCTGGATAATGATCGGCGCCAGACCCAGCGACGGCTCGTCCAGCAGCAGCAGGCGCGGCTGGCTCATGAGCGCGCGGCCAATCGCCAGCATCTGCTGCTCACCGCCGGACATAGTGCCGGCGCGCTGCACTTTGCGCTCCGCCAGCCGGGGGAACAGCTGATAAACGCGCTCAATGCGCTCCTGATACTGCTGACGCGTCGCGAAGAAACCGCCCATCGCCAGATTCTCTTCCACCGTCATGCGCGAAAACACGCGCCGGCCTTCCGGCACGATGGCAATCGCTTCACGCATGATTTTTGCCGTCTGCCAGTCGGTAATGGTTTTACCATCAAAGGTGATGATGCCGCTGGTGGCACGCGGTTCGCCACACAGCGTACCGAGCAGCGTGGTTTTACCCGCGCCGTTAGCGCCAATCAGCGTCACGATTTCGCCCTGACTGATGTGCAGATTAATGTTGTGCAGTGCCTGGATCGGGCCATAGTGCGCACTGACGCCCTGTAAAGTTAAAATCGGGTTCGCCATGTTACGCCTCACCTAAATAAGCACGGATCACATCCGGGTTGTTACGCACTTCTTCCGGCGTACCGTTGGCCAGCGGCGTTCCCTGATTCACCACATAAATACGGTCAGAAATGCCCATCACCAGTTTCATATCGTGTTCAATCAGCAACACCGTCACCTTGTGTTCGCCGCGCAGTTCAGCGATCAGCTCATCCAGCTCGTGCGTTTCGCGCGGGTTGAGGCCGGCGGCCGGTTCGTCGAGCATCAGGATTTCCGGACGCGTCACCATGCAGCGGGCGATCTCCAGCCGGCGCTGCTGGCCGTAAGCCAGATTGCCGGCCTGGCGGTTAGCCAGCTCCAGCAGGCCAATGCGCTCCAGCCAGCTAGCCGCGCGGTCCAGCGCTTCGCTCTCGCCGCGCCGGAACGCCGGGGTTTTAAACAGCCCGGAGAACACGCCGCTTTTCAGGTGCTGATGCTGTGCCACCAGCAGGTTTTCAATCACCGTCATCTCACGGAACAGGCGCACGTGCTGGAAAGTTCGCACCACGCCCATGCGCGCAATCTTCTGCCCCGGCAGGCCCTGCAATGGCTGATCGCGCAGTTTGATGGTGCCGCCCGTTGGCTTATAGAAACCGGTCAGGCAGTTGAATACCGTGGTTTTCCCCGCCCCGTTCGGGCCAATCAGCGAGACGATCTCCTGCGGATGCAGTTCCAGCGCCACGTTGTTGACGGCCAGCAGGCCGCCGAAGCGCATCATCAGGCCTTCAACGGCTAATAAAGGCTGACTCATGCCTGCTCTCCTTGTTTTGCCTGTTTCAGCTTCAGGTGCGGACGCTTCATCGGCAGCAGCCCCTGCGGACGCCAGATCATCATCAGCACCATCAACCCACCGAGCACCAGCATGCTGTACTCGTTCAAATCACGCATCAGCTCGCGCGATACCACCAGCAGAATCGCGGCCAGGATTACCGCCAGCTGCGAACCCATGCCGCCCAGCACCACAATCGCCAGCACAAACGCGGACTCGACAAAGGTGAAAGATTCCGGGCTGACAAAGCCCTGACGCGCGGCAAACAGCGTACCGGCGAAACCGGCGAACACCGCGCTGATGGTAAAGGCCGTCAGCTTGATGCGCGTTGGGCTGAGACCGAGCGAACGGCAGGCGATCTCATCTTCACGCAGCGCTTCCCACGCGCGCCCCAGCGGCATGCGCAGCAGACGATTGATGACGAACAGCGTCAGCACCACCAGCAGCAGCGCCACCAGATAAAGGAAAATCACGCGGTGATTGGGATCGTACGCCAGGCCCGTCAGCTCGTGGAAGGTGGTCCAGCCGCCTTCACTGACGCGCCGGCCAAATTCAATACCAAACAGGCTCGGCTTGGGGATCTGCGCGATTCCATTGGGACCGCCAGTGATTGATGTGCTGTTCAGCAGCAGAATACGCACGATCTCACCAAAGCCGAGCGTCACAATCGCCAGATAGTCACCGCGCAGCCGCAGCACCGGGAAGCCCAGCAGCAGGCCAAAGGCACCGGCGACAATACCCGCCAGCGGCAGACTCTCCCAGAAGCCAAAGCCGTAATAGTGATTCAGCAGCGCAAAGGTGTAAGCACCGATGGCGTAAAAGCCGCCGTAGCCCAGCACCAGCAGGCCGGACAGGCCCACTACCACATTCAGGCCGAGGCCGAGCATCACGTAGATCAGCGTCAGGGTGGCAATATCCACGCTGCCGCGCGACACGAAGAAGGGCCAGGCGACGGCGGCAACAACCACCAGCAGCATCAGCAGCTTTTGTTTTGGTGTCGAACCGTCAAAACCCGGCAGCACCAGCCCTTTGCCACTGCGTTTGAGCTTGCCCTGCAACAGCGGACGCAGCAGCTGGAACACAAACACCACTGCGCAGCCGAGGAAGATCCAGTTCCAGCGCACGGCGCCTGCATTCGCCACCACCAGTTTGGTACCGTCGAGATCGAGGCGCATGCCCATAAAGAAGCTGGCGAGCACCAGCAGCATCACCGTGGAGACCACGGCGTTAACCAGACCGAGGCGTTTCATACTTTCTCTACCTCCGGACGGCCCAGGATACCGGTTGGCATCACCAGCAGCACCACGATCAGCAGCGCGAACGACACCACGTCTTTATATTCGGTCGACAGATAGGCTGACGTCAGCGCTTCCGCAATGCCCAGCACCAGGCCGCCAATCATTGCGCCCGGAATGCTGCCGATACCGCCCAGTACCGCCGCGGTAAAGGCTTTCATGCCGGCCATAAAGCCGATGAACGGGTTGATGGAGCCGTAAAACTGCCCCAGCAGCACGCCAGCCACGGCCGCCATCGCTGCGCCGATCACAAAGGTCAGTGAGATCACGCGGTCGGTGTTGATGCCCAGCAGGCTGGCCATTTTCAGGTCTTCAGCGCAGGCACGGCAGGCGCGGCCCATGCGCGAATAGCGGATGAACAGCGTCAGCGCCAGCATCGCGAGGAAGGTGACGACCCAGATAACCAGCTGCATGGTGGTGAGCGTGGCGGCAAAGCCGTTGCTCTCACCCAGCGTCCACTGGCCGGTGATCAGGCTGGGCAGCGCCAGATCGCGCGAGCCCTGCGTCAGGCTGACGTAGTTCTGCAGAAAGATCGACATACCAATCGCCGAGATCAGCGCGATCAGGCGTTTGGAAGAACGCACCGGCTTATATGCCACGCGCTCGATGCTCCAGCCGTAGGCGCTGGAGATAATCACCGCCATCACGAACCCGGCGGCAATCATCAGCCACGAGGTGTCGATACCCATCATCATCAGGGCGGCAATCACGATAAAGGAGACATAGCTGCCGATCATGTACACCTCGCCGTGGGCAAAGTTGATCATGCCGATGATGCCGTAAACCATGGTGTAACCGATGGCGATCAGCGCGTAGGTGCTCCCGAGGGTGACCCCGTTGAACATCTGCTGAATGAAATAGAGAAACTGCTCGGACATAGTGAGGACCTGCATGTAAACGGGAAATCCCCGATGCGTTCGGCACCGGGTTAGGGTGAGAGCACCGCGTCGCAGCGCCTCATTCAGCGCGTGCGCGCGGTGCCGCACCCTGCCCTCGCCCATCAGGAGAGGGACAATTCAGGAGCGTGCTTACTTAACCGCGGTAGAAGAACCGTCTTTGTGCCATTTGAAGACGCCAAATTCGAAGCCCTTCAGATCGCCCTTCTGGTCCCAGCTCAGGTTACCCATCACGGTGGGTACCGGCGCACCCTCTTTCAGGTTTTTAGCAATCGCATCAGGCTCATCGCTTTTGCTGCGCTCAATGCCCGCCACCAGTGACTGAATAGCCGCATAGGTGGTCCAGACGAACGGGCCGGTTGGATCTTTGCGGTTTGATGCGCTGTTGGCTTTGATTGCGTCTACAATCGCTTTGTTGTCTGGCAGCTGGTCGTAGCGCTTCGGCAGCGTCACGTACAGGCCTTCAGAGGCGTCACCCGCGATGTTAGACAGGGAAGCGTTGCCGACCCCTTCTGGTCCCATAAAGCCGGCTTTTAGACCGGCGGTTTTGGCCTGACGCAGAATCTGGCCCAGCTCCGGGTAGTAACCGCCGTAGTAAACGAAGTCGACGTTCTCTTTCTTCAGGCGCGCAATCAGCGTGGAGAAGTCTTTATCGCCAGTGGTGATCCCTTCGAACAGCACCACGTTGCCGCCTTTCGCCTTCAGGGTTTTCTGCACGGATTCCGCCAGGCCCTGACCGTACTGCTGCTTGTCATGCACCACGGCAATACGTTTTGGTTTGATCTGATCGAGGATGTAGTTGGCAGCGGTCGGGCCCTGATCGGAATCCAGACCGGTGGTACGCATCACGTCGGCATAGCCGCGCGCGGTCAGTTCAGGCGCAGTAGCCGCCGGGGTGATCATCAGAATGCCTTCATCATTATAAATGTCTGATGCCGGCTGAGTGGAGGAGGAGCACAGGTGGCCGATAACGTATTTGATGCCGTCATTGACCACTTTGTTGGCCACCGCAACCGCCTGTTTCGGGTCACAGGCGTCGTCATATTCTACGCCGACCAGCTTGTCACCGTTTACGCCGCCTTTGGCGTTGATGTCCTTGATCGCCTGGGCCGCACCGGTGAACTGCATGTCACCGTACTGCGCCACCGGGCCGGTTGCCGCACCGACAATCGCAATTTTGATGTCTTTCGCCAGTACCGCATGGCTCATCGCCAGCGCTACGCAACCCGCCAGTAATGCGCTTCCTTTACTCATTTTCATGCGAACTTCCCCATCTGTTGTGTCGTGTCTGTTGTGATTGGTTATTTATCTGCCAGTCAAAGAGCAAAACTGATTTGAGAATAATGAGTTAGCGCTCTTTTCTGGCATTTTTTGTTAAGAAGGCTTTATTTTTCAGGTTATTAAACAGGAACTTTCTTCTGTAAATCAACTGACATATTCAGTAAAAGCTGACGGGAACAGCAGATTACTCTGGTTTTTATGGCCGGTTTTTCACCACCAGGCCAGCGCGTTATGCTGGCTTTTTCAGCGATCGATGCTGGCTTACTCCACAATCCTGGCAAAGTGGCTGGCATTTGACCTCTTTTCATCGCAAAAAAGTGACAGCGCTCTGACTGTCTAAATTCGCTACACTAAGGCCTTTCTGCCAGTACAGGTAAGGGTTATGAAGCTCACTATTCAGCGCATCAACACGCTGACGCCGCAGGATCGACTGGATTTAGCCAAAGTCTGGCCGCAGCAGGATATCGCGCAGCTGGAAGCCAGCCTCAGTGAAGCGCAGCGGCTGTATGCAGCGCGCTTTAACGATCGCCTGCTTGGGGCGCTGCGGCTGGAGATTCGCGGCACGCTGGGCAAGATTACGCAGCTGGAAGTGCGTGAAGTCACGCGGCGGCGCGGCGTAGGGCAGTATCTGCTGGAAGAGACGATAGCGCAGAACAGCGCGCTGGATCACTGGTGGGTTGCCGATGACGGCGAAGACGATCAGCGCGTACGCGCGGCGTTTATGCAGGCGTGTGGTTTCCGCGCGCAGAGCGACGGATGGGTGCGTTGAGCGGCGAATTTACGCTGTGCAGAGCGGTGCGCATGATTGCGCCCCCTACGGGGATTGCGAACGAGTGTACAGATTGCGTGGGGTCGTGATTAACGGTGCATATGAATGCGTATTCTGTAGGGTCGCCATTCATGGCGACCGCGCTGCAATCCGCACAGATCCTGCATCGCCGGCTTATTGCGCGCATAAAAAAAGGGCGACCCGCTGGTCGCCCCATTTATCTGTCAGCCGTTAATCAGGCTTCAATCGCCATACGCAGTTTCTTCATGGCGTTCTTTTCCAGCTGACGCACGCGCTCGGCAGACACACCGTACTGGTCGGCCAGCTCCTGCAGCGTGGTTTTGTTGTCATCATCCAGCCAGCGGGCACGGATAATGTGCTGGCTACGCTCATCAAGGCTCAGCATTGCATCGCTCAGCTTGTCAGCGGCGTGCGCATCCCAGTTATCCTCTTCGATGCCGTCGGCAAAGTCAGAGGTTTTATCCTGCAGATACAGCACCGGTGCCATCGGCTTGCCTTCGCCCGCATCGTCATCAGACGACATGTCGAAGGTCATATCCTGGGCCGCCATGCGCGACTCCATTTCCAGCACGTCTTTGCTGCTGACACCCAGCTCGCGCGCCACCATTTCGACTTCATCCTGATTGAACCAGCCGAGACGCTGCTTGGTTTTACGCAGGTTAAAGAACAGTTTGCGCTGTGCTTTGGTGGTGGCAACTTTCACGATACGCCAGTTACGCAGCACGTACTCGTGAATCTCCGCTTTGATCCAGTGCACGGCAAACGACACCAGACGCACCCCGACTTCCGGGTTGAAGCGACGCACCGCCTTCATCAGGCCGATGTTACCTTCCTGGATCAGGTCCGCCTGCGGCAGGCCGTAACCGGAATAGTTACGAGCGATATGAACAACAAAGCGCAGGTGAGACAGGATCAGCGTCTTAGCTGCATCCAGATCGCCCTGGTAATGCAGCCGCTCAGCCAGTGCTTTTTCCTCTTCTGCCGTTAATACCGGCCAGTTGTTAGCAGCCCGGACGTAAGATTCCAGGTTGCCCAGAGGAGCAATCGCTAAAGTTTGCATTTCTTTGGTCATTCAAACCCTCACAAATTCAATGGACTTGCTGCTCGTTTCCCTGCGCAGCCGTTACATTATGTCAACGACGCGTGAAAACCAAAAGCAATCTGTGCTACTTGGACGTCAAAGTTATCCACAAGTTCAATTATAGCAGTGAATATTTTACACACAGATGACGGCGGGGGAAATCGGAGAAATCCTCTGCTCCCAGGTCGTCGGCAGCAGAGGAAGAGTATATCAAAAAATCGTTGCTATGGGTTACTGCGGCGTAAAACGACGTAAATGTTGCACCGTCGCCAGCCAGGCGGCAATCCAGCCGATGATGGCCGCGATTAACAGCAACAGCAGGCCTTCATCCCACGAAAAGCCCTCCAGCGCGAAGCTGGTACCGAAGACGGAGGCGACCTGCGCCACCACCGACTGCAGGCGCAGCACCAGCACTTCCGACAGAATCAGCGACAGCACCGCACCGCTGAAACCGAGCAGCGCGCCGCCGTAGAGGAAGGGCCGCAGAATAAAGCCATCGGTCGCGCCAATCAGCTTCTGCACATTGATGGTGTCGCGCCGGGCAAAAATGCTCAGACGCACGCTGTTGCCAATCACCAGGAACACCGCTACCACCATCAGCAGGCCGATCATTGACGCCACCTGCCCCACCAGCCCGGTGAGTGCGGCTAAACGCGCAAACCAGCTGTCATCCATGCGCACTTCATCCACGCCCTGCACTTTCGCCACGCGATCGCGCAGATTGGCCATGGTATCGGAGTTCTGGAAGTTCAGCTTCGGCGTGATGATCGCCACCGCTGGCAGCGGGTTCTGCTCCAGCATATCCATCGCACCACCAAAGCCGGACCAGTTGCGGAACTCGCTTTGCGCCTCTTCACGCGTCAGGTAGTTCACCTTGTCCACGCCATCGAGCTTTTTCAGCTCGGCGGTCACGTTCTCTGCCGCCGTGTCATCCAACGCTTTGTCGAGGTAAACCGTCAGCTGCGGCGCCGGATACCACTGCGCGGCGGCCTGGCTGACGTTTTTCCACACCATGTAGCACACGCTGGGCAGCGTCAGCGAAATCGCGATCACCATTACCGTCAGCAGCGTCGCCAGCGGCTGACGATACATGTCGGACAGCGTACCGCGCCACGCGTAGCGCCACTGCTCCTGCCAGCCGCCCTTCAGCGCTTTGCTCTTTGACGGCTGCTTCGCCGCTTTCGGCGCAGCCGGACGCTTGTTACGTTTATTGACCATCGTGGCCTCCGTGCAGACGTCCCTGATTAAGCGTCATCACGCGATAATTGCGGCGTGCGATCAGCCCGATGTCGTGCGTCGCCATCAGTACCGTAACGCCCACGCGGTTGAACTCTTCAAACAGGCGCAAAATATCTTCCGACAGCGCGTTATCGAGGTTACCGGTCGGTTCATCCGCCAGCAGCACGGCCGGTTTATTCACTACCGCGCGGGCAATGCCGACGCGCTGCTGTTCACCGCCAGAGAGCTGAATCGGATAACTTTTTGCTTTGTCGAGCAGGCCGACTTTGTCCAGCGCCGCCGACACGCGACGGCGAATATCCTCGCCGCTGGCCCCGGAAATAATCAGCGGGATCGCCACGTTGTCGTAGACCGAACGATCCATCAGCAGGTGGTGATCCTGGAAAATCATGCCGATCTGGCGGCGCAGGAAAGGCACTTCGCTGTGACGCAGCCGGGAAATATCGTGACCGCTGAACCAGATTTGCCCGGCGCTCGGGCGCTCAATGCCACAAATCAGCTTCAGTAAGGTACTTTTCCCCGCGCCTGAGTGGCCGGTCAGAAACGCCATCTCACCGGGACGCAAATGGAAATCCACGCCCTGCAGCGCCTGGCGTCCTCCCAGATAAGCCTTACTGACCTCTTCAAAGCGAATCATGCCAATTATTCCTCTCGGGCAAACAGTGCCTCAATAAAGTCGGCGGCCTTAAACGGCCGTAAATCTTCGATGCCTTCCCCGACACCGATATAACGAATCGGAATGCCAAACTGATCGGCCACCGAGAAGATCACGCCACCTTTTGCGGTGCCGTCGAGCTTGGTCAGGGTGATGCCGGTCAGGCCGACCGCTTCGTGGAACAGCTTCGCCTGGCTGATGGCGTTTTGGCCGGTGCTGGCGTCAATCGTCAGCATCACCTCATGCGGTGCCTCTTCGTCCAGCTTCTTCATCACGCGGGTGATTTTCTTCAGCTCTTCCATCAGGTGCGCTTTATTCTGCAGGCGGCCGGCGGTATCGGCGATCAGCACGTCAACGTGGCGCGATTTCGCCGCCTGGATGGCGTCAAAAATGACCGACGCGGAATCCGCGCCCGTATGCTGCGCGACCACCGGAATATTGTTGCGCTGGCCCCAGACCTGCAGCTGCTCTACTGCCGCCGCGCGGAAGGTGTCCCCCGCCGCCAGCATGACGGACTTGCCCTGCGCCTGATACTGACGCGCCAGCTTACCGATGGTGGTGGTTTTACCCACGCCGTTAACGCCGACCATCAGGATAACGAACGGTGTTTTGCCCGCCACGTCCAGCGGAGCATCGACCTTTTCCAGAATGCCGGCCATTTCAGCCTTCAGCAGGCCATACAGCGCTTCGGCATCGCGCAGCTGCTTACGGCTGGCCTGTTGCGTCAGGCTGGTGATGATGCGGCGCGTGGTTTCCACGCCGACATCGGCAATCAGCAGCTGCTCTTCCAGCTCTTCAAACAGCTCGTCATCGATTTTTTTGCCGCGGAACAGGCTGATAAAGCCGGATCCGAGGTTTTCACGCGTTTTGACCAGGCTGCGTTTCAGGCGGGCAAAGAAGCCCTCTTTGGTGGGGCGCTCCTGCTCCTGAGCCACAATCGGCGCGGCCGCCAGCGGCAGATCGCTCACGGTGTCTGTCGCCACGCGCTCTTCTGCCGCGTCTTCGGCATAGGTTTCCGCTAACGCCAGCGCTTCCAGCTCTTTATCGCTCAGCGGTGCGTCTGCGTCCTCTGCGTCCTCTGGCTGAGGCTCCTCAGATAAAACCGGTGCTTCAATAATCAGTTCTTCAGCCTGCGGCTCCTCCTCAACCGGCATCAGCTCCGGCTGCGGATGATCTTCCGGCAGTACCTCTTCTTCAATCGCGCTGACGGCAGCGGTTTCTGCGTCATCAGCGTTAGCGTCGGATTCGACTGCGGTTTCTGCTTCCGCAACGGGATGCGTTTCAGCGTCGGCGTAAACCGGCGATTCGGCCTGCTGTTCTGCCACCTGTTCAGTGACGATCACGGTTTCGGCGGCCTGCGCTTCGGCGCTTGCTAACGCGCTCTCTTCAGCGGCGGGTGCCGGTTGATCGGTCGGCTGCTGCTGCGCCTGCTCTTCCGCTGGCTGCTGCTCTTCTTTGCCAAAGCCCAGCCAGGAAAAAAAGCCGCGTTTTTTCTCTTTTGCCATTGTGTGACCACACTCCTCGATGGCTTATTCCCGGTAGCACGCTGTTCCCAGGGGATAAAAAATTCACTTTTTCGCGCGTGAGCGGCGTAAAAATCAGGCAATTACGTCCGCTTTATCAACTTAGTAGTCTAACACTTTCCTGCCAGCGCACCACAGCACCCTTTTTTAACGTTTCTTCTGCCTGCTACGCCCGTTAAACTACGCAACAAATTATGACGAGTTGTGAGCGAAATGAGTAAATCCCCCCGCAACAGCGGCGCGGCAGGCCAGATTCGCCTGATTGGCGGACAGTGGCGCGGCCGCAAATTGCCGGTGCCGGACAGCGCCGGCCTGCGCCCGACCACCGATCGCGTGCGTGAAACGCTATTCAACTGGCTGGCGCCGGATATCCAGCAGGCGCGCTGCCTCGATTGCTTTGCCGGCAGCGGCGCGCTGGGTTTAGAAGCGCTGTCGCGCTATGCCGCCTCCGCGACCCTGCTGGAACTGGAACGTCACGTGGCGCAGCAGCTGACGCAAAACCTGCACACGCTGCGCGCCAGTAACGCCAGCGTCGTCCAGACCAATACGCTGCAGTGGCTAAGCCAGCCCGGCGAGCCGTTTGACGTGGTGTTTGTTGATCCGCCGTTCCGCAAAGGCCTGCTGCAGGAGACACTAACGCTGCTGGAGAACAATGGCTGGCTCGCCGTCCACGCGCTGATTTATGTTGAGAGCGAAGTGGAGCACGGCACCCCGCTGGCACCGGCTAACTGGGATCTGTATCGCGAGAAGATTGCCGGTCAGGTGGCCTATCGCCTCTATCAACGCCAACAGGAGACCGATGATGTGGCTTAATCTGGGACGTTTGCTGATGATTTGCGTCTGGGCATTTCTGCTGCTTAACCTGGTGCACCCTTTCCCGACGCCGCTGCGCTACTTTGTCCACGTTGCGCTGTTCTTTATGGTGGTGATGCACGGCCTGCAGCTGGTGCTGCTGCGTGCCACGCAACCGAAGGAGGCGCCAAAACTGAGCCGCGCCACGCAGGCGAAAATCTTCTTCTTTGGCGTATTTGAACTGCTGGCGTGGCAGAAAAAGCACTATCCGTCGTAACGTAAGACAGCGCGCGCGGCTTCAGCCCCGTGCGCTTTAGTGCCTATTGCGCCGGGGTAAAGCTGACAAAGCGCGTGCCCTGCATTTTCAGCTCGCCCTTCACGCCTTTGTCCATCTGGTGATAATCGCTGGCGCTGACGTTGACCTTAAAATCACCGGCGCCGTTCAGCGGATGGAACCAGGCTTCATACTTCATCTCTTCCGCCACAATCTCTTCGCGCTGACGCGAACGGCGATTGGGGGCCGGAAACTCTCGCTTGGTTTTCACTTCCACACTCATTGAGCGCACCGGTGAAGCGTCGTTGACCGCGGCTTCGCGGCGCTGCTTGATAAACTGACGGGTTGCCAGGATGGCAATTACAGCCAGGACGATAAAAAAGATTAGCGGTGGTTTGCTCATGTTTTCTCTCGCACTTTACGTCGGGGGTTAACAGATAAAAGACGCCAAAGCATACAACCAGAGTTGCCCGATTGTCACATTTGCCGCCAGTAACTTAAACTGAGATCGCGATTTTGGGAAAATTCATCAATGTGGGCGACACGTTCACTAAAGGGAGAAAAAATGCTTTGGTCTTTCCTTGCAGTCCTTTTTTCCGGTTGGCTGTATGTCGATGCCTCCTACCGCGGCCCGCAGTGGCAGCGCTGGCTGTTCAAACCCGTTACGCTGCTGTTGCTGGTTGCCTGGGCGTGGCAGGCTCCCACGCTTAACACCACCGACTACCTGATTCTGGCTGGCCTGGTCGCCACGCTGGTGGGCGATGCGTTAACCCTGCTGCCGCGTCAGCAGATGCTGTATGCGCTCGGCGCCTTTTTCCTTTCGCATCTGCTGTACACCATCAGCTTTGCCGCGCACATGACCATGAGCTTCTTCTGGCCGATTCCGCTCACCTTCCTGGTGATTGGTATCATCGTGATCGCCATTATCTGGTCAAAACTGGATACGCTGCGCTGGCCGATCTGTACGCTGATTGGCATGACGCTGGTGATGAACTGGATGGCGGCGGAAAACTACTTCTTCCGTCCGACCGATTACAGCTTCTCGCTGCTGGTGGGTGCCGTGCTACTGTTGCTGGCTAATATCGTGTGGTTTATCTCGCACTATCGCCGCCGCTTCAGCGCTGACAGCGCCATCGTTGCCGCCTGCTACTTCGCCGGTCACTTCATGATTGTGCGTTCACTGTGGCTGTACTGAAAAAAGTGACCTCACCGCTTGACTCTGGAGTCCACTCCAGAGTGTAGCATGCAGACTGCGGGCATCGGCCCGCTTCTGCAACCGGAGGTCACATGCATCAACATGCCCACTCTTGCCGCTGTGGCAAATCACACCGTCAGCCAAAACCGCTGTGCGCGGTACGCAGCGTTCAGCCTGCATCCCTGAAGATTTCCGCCGCGCAGCCGGTGGCCGCGTCCAGTGATTGCGGCTGCTGCACCAGCAATGACGACAGTCCCGGCGGCGGCGACGCCGACAGCGACAGGCGCGCATCCGCGTCCTATCAGTTCCGCTGGCAGATTGCCGGCATGGACTGCCCGAGCTGCGCCCGCAAAATCGAAACCGCCGTGCAAAAGCTGCCGCAGGTCGCCAGCGCGCGGGTGATATTCGCCAGTGAAAATCTGCTGGTGGAGGCGCACAGCGATATTCGTCCGGCTATCGAACAGGCCGTTAACCACGCCGGCTTTAGCCTGAAATCCACTGAGAACCCCGCACCGGCGGCGCGCCGCTGGCGCGATAATGCCTCGCTCATACTGCTCACGCTGTTGATGATCGCCAGCTGGCTGCTGAGCCAGCTCACGCCGCTGTGGGGCGATCGCCTGTTTGTGCTTACCACGCTGGTCGGTCTGGTGCCGGTAGCCCGCAGCGCGTGGCAGGCCATACGGAGCGGCTCACCGTTCAGCATTGAAACCCTGATGACCCTCGCCGCCGCGGGCGCGCTGGTGATTGGCGCCCACGCCGAAGCTGCCATGGTGCTGCTGCTGTTCCAGCTGGGAGAACGGCTGGAAGCCTATGCCGCCGCGCGGGCGCGCCGTGGCGTCACCGCGCTGATGGCGCTGCGTCCGGACACCGCCACGCGCGTCAATGGCACACAGCGTGAGCAGGTGTCACTGGCGGCGCTCCAGCCCGGTGATGTGATTGAAGTGGCGGCAGGCGGTCGTCTGCCTGCCGATGCCGAGCTGCTGCACGCCAGCGCCAGCTTTGATGAAAGCGCGCTGACCGGCGAATCGCTACCGGTGGCCCATCAGCCGGGCGATGCCGTGATGGCAGGCGCCACCAGCGTGGATCGGCTGGTGACGCTGCGCGTGACCTCACAGCCGGGCCACAGCGCTATCGACCGTATTCTGCAGCTGATTGAAGACGCCGAAAGTCACCGCGCGCCGGTAGAGCGTTTTATCGATCGCTTCAGCCGCCTCTACACGCCGGCCATCATGCTGCTGGCACTGCTGGTGATGGTGCTGCCGCCGCTGCTCGGATTCGGCGCCTGGCTGCCGTGGATCTACAAAGGGCTGACGCTGCTGCTGATTGGCTGTCCGTGCGCGCTGGTGATCTCCACGCCTGCCGCTATCACTTCCGGCCTGGCGGCGGCGGCTCGCCAGGGCGCGCTGATTAAAGGCGGCGCGGCGCTAGAACGCCTCAGCCGGGTGCAGGCGCTGGCGTTTGATAAAACCGGCACCCTGACCGCCGGTAAACCGCAGGTTACCGACGTGCAGCCGTTTGGCGCGGATGCACAGCAACAGCTGCTCAGCCTTGCGGCCGCCATTGAGCAGGGCTCCGGCCATCCGCTGGCGCGGGCGATAGTAGCGGAAGCGCAGCGCCAGCAGCAGGTGATTCCACCGGCGCAGCATCAGCAAACGCTGGCCGGCAGCGGCATTCGCGCGCAGATCGACGGCGTGATGCATCAACTGCTGGCACCGCGTGATGCGGCGGCGCTGAGTGACGCGCAGCAGCAGCAGATTGCGCAGCTGGAAGCACAGGGCAAAACCGTGGTGGTGCTGTTGCGCGAAGCACAGCCGCTCGGGCTGCTGGCGCTGCAGGATTTGCTGCGCGAGGAGGCGCGCAGTGCGCTGGCGGCGCTACAGGCGCTGGGAATTCGCAGCGTGATGCTGACCGGCGATAATCCGCGCGCCGCCGCCGCGATTGCCGCCGAACTCGGCATCAGCTATCGCGCCGGTCTGTTGCCTGCGGATAAGGTAGCCGCCGTACGTGAACTGGGCGAGCAGCAGCCGCTGGCGATGGTCGGCGATGGCATCAACGATGCGCCAGCCATGAAGGCCGCAACGCTGGGGATTGCCATGGGCAGCGGCACCGATGTGGCGCTGGAAGCGGCCGATGCGGCTCTGACGCAGAATAACCTGGCGATTCTGCCGCGCACCGTGCAGCTGGCACGCCGCACGCGCGCCATTATCCGTCAGAATATTGCGCTGGCGCTGGGGCTGAAGGCGATTTTCCTCGTCACCACGCTGCTCGGCTTTACCGGCCTGTGGCTGGCGGTGCTGGCCGATTCCGGTGCCACCGCGCTGGTCACCGCCAACGCGCTGCGCCTGCTGCGTCAGCGCTGAGGCGGGCGGATGCCGCGATCAGGCATCCGCGCCTTTCTGGATCAGATACTGGTACGGCAGGCTCTCGGTCTGCTGTGCCAGCAGCTGATGCTCCATAAAGCGGCAGAAGCCGGGAATATCACGCGTGGTCGCCGGATCGTCGGCGATGATCAGCAACGTTTCGCCCGCCTGCATGGTACGCACGGTTTTGCGCACCATCATCACCGGCTCCGGGCAGCGCAGCCCAAGCGCATCAAGCGTATGGTCCGCAGCGGAAAAAGGATCGCTCATGATTCTCTGTCTTTATTCAGGGTGGGCGCTCATTCTAACGCGCTACAGCGCGCGCGCAAGGCGAGAACGATTGCGCTAAAATTAACCATTGCATTTGTTGCGCAACACGCTAAGATGCCGTCCGATTTTTTATTAAGCAATACCAGACATCCCCAAGATCGTTGGCTTTTCTGCAAGGCGGCAAGTGCGCGTATCCCCGGGAGCTTACTGAAGTAAGTGACCGGGGTACGCAAGCGCGGCCAACGCAGCAAAAATGCCAACGATGAAGGGGATTGGGTTCCCTCACCCCATTTTTAAAAAAAGGCCTTTATGATCAACTTCTCTGCTCGTCAGCGCATGCATGCGCTATTCTGGCTATCGCTGTTTCACCTGCTGGTGATTACCTCCAGTAACTATCTGGTGCAGCTGCCGGTCGCGATTTTCGGTTTCCACACCACCTGGGGTGCGTTTAGCTTCCCGTTTATTTTTCTCGCCACCGATCTCACCGTGCGAATTTTTGGCGCACCGCTGGCACGGCGCATTATCCTTGCGGTGATGATTCCGGCGCTGTTTATCTCCTACATCGTGTCGTGCGTGTTTTATCAGGGCGCGTGGCAGGGCTGGGCCTCGCTGCAGGAGGTCAATCTGTTCGTGGCGCGTATCGCTTGCGCCAGCTTTATGGCCTATGCGCTGGGGCAGATCCTTGATGTGCACGTGTTTAACCGTCTGCGTAAACTGCCGCAATGGTGGATTGCGCCTGCCTGTGCCATGTTCCTCGGCAATATCAGCGATACGCTGGCCTTCTTCTTTATCGCCTTTTATAAGAGTCCGGACCCGTTCATGGCCAGCCACTGGGTGGAGATCGCACTGGTGGATTACAGCTTCAAAGTGCTGATCTGCATGGTTTTCTTCCTGCCTGCTTACGGTGTTCTGCTCAATGCGGCACTTAAGCGTCTGGCGGAACGTTCGGCTCAGCGCCAGATGAATTTCGGCTAATTGAACGTAGACGAAACGCCACGGCACGCTAAGATTTCCTGACAAAGCGCTGATTGCTTTTAAGCACCGATTCCGTTTTGATAACGGCTGATGGAAACCTTACGAAGGGATAAGAATGCGTAACTTAGTGAAATATGCGGGCATCGGCCTGCTGGTGTTAGGCCTGGCGGCGTGTGATCAGAAGAAAGACGACACGGCGGCAAACAGCAACGGCGCCAGCGCCAGCGCCAGTCAGTCAGCACAGACGGTAAACCTGATGGACGGTAAGCTGAGTTTCAGCCTGCCAGCAGGCATGTCAGATAAGAGCGGCAAGCTGGGTTCGGAATCCACCAATATGCACGTGTATGCCGATGAAACCGGCCAGCGCGCGATTATCGTGATTGCGGGCGATCCGACCAATGAAGCACTGGATGCGCTGGCTCAGCGTCTGGAGCAGCAGCAGCGCAACCGCGATCCGCAGCTGCAGGTGGTGTCGAACAAAGCGGTGACGCTGAAAGACCAGCCGGCACAGCAGCTGGATACGGTGATTTCCGCCAATAACCAGACCTCCTGGTCCTCGGTTATTCTGGCGAAGGTGGACGGTAAACTGCTGACGCTGCAGATCACCCTGCCCGCCGACAATCAGCAGCAGGCGCAGAGCGATGCCGATGCGATTGTGAAGAGTATTACCCTGAAGTAAGTTTGCACCAACGGTAGCGGCGCGATTTATCGCGCGTTGTTAAAAACCGCGCAATGAATTGCGCCGCTACAGAATGTGCCTCGTTTATAACCTCACCGGCGAAATATGCCAGATCTCATCCGCGTACTCCTGAATGGTACGGTCGGCGGAGAAATAGCCCATATTGGCGATGTTCAGCGCCGCACGCCGCTGCCACTCTTCCGGCTGACGATAAAGCTTATCCACCTTATCCTGGGTATCCACATAACTGCGGTAATCCGCCAGCAGCTGATAGTGATCGCCAAAGTTGACCAGCGCGTCGAACAGGTTACGGTAGCGCCCCGGCTCCTGCGGGCTGAAGACGCCGCTGGCGATTTGCGTCAGCGCCTGGTGCAGTTCCGCATCCTCTTCATAGTATTTACGCGGGTTATAGCCCTCAGTGCGCAGCTTCTCCACCTGCGGCGTGGTGTTGCCGAAGATAAAGATATTCTCTGCGCCGACGTGCTCGCGCATCTCCACGTTGGCCCCGTCCAGCGTACCGATGGTCAGCGCGCCGTTTAGCGCAAATTTCATATTACTGGTGCCGGAGGCTTCGGTGCCGGCGGTAGAGATCTGCTCGGAGAGATCCGCCGCCGGAATGATGATCTGCGCCAGGCTGACGCCGTAGTTAGGGATAAACACTACCTTCAGCTTGTTCTTCACCTGCGGATCGTTGTTGATCACGTTGGCTACATCGTTGATCAGGTGAATGATGTGCTTGGCGACGTAATAGGCCGACGCCGCTTTCCCGGCGAAGATATTAACGCGCGGCACCCACTCTGCGGTCGGATCGGCTTTGATGCGGTTGTAACGCGTGATGACGTGCAGCACGTTCAGGAGCTGACGTTTGTATTCGTGAATACGCTTGATCTGCACGTCGAACAGCGCCTGCGGATCCAGCACGATATCCATATTCTTCGCCACCCACTCCGCGAGGCGCTTCTTGTTGGCGAACTTGGCATCGGCGATCTGTTCAATAAACGCCGGATAGTCAATGTGCGGCACCAGCTCGCTCAGCTGAGCCAGATCGGTACGCCAGGTGCGGCCAATGGCGTCATCCAGCACCTCTGACAAGGCCGGGTTGGCCAGCGCCAGCCAGCGGCGCGGCGTCACGCCGTTGGTTTTATTGCAGAAGCGCCCCGGGAACAGGCGGGCAAAATCGGCGAACAGCGACTGCACCATCAGATTAGAGTGCAGCTCCGACACGCCGTTAACTTTGTGGCTAACCACCACCGCCAGCCACGCCATGCGGATGCGGCGACCATCGTTTTCGTCGATGATCGAGATGCGCGCCATCAGATCCCAATCGTCCGGATAGTAA
The DNA here is from genome assembly GCF_059730935.1 of Type-C symbiont of Plautia stali. NCBI lineage: Bacteria > Pseudomonadati > Pseudomonadota > Gammaproteobacteria > Enterobacterales > Enterobacteriaceae > Type-C symbiont of Plautia stali. Next base: position 3,750,157 of record NZ_AP035923.1, read on the forward strand.
TCCTGAATGGTCTTCAGGAAGTAGTCATTGATTTCGAAAATGATGCTGAGATGACGCGGCAGGATCTTGCCGATCATGTCCACCGGCCAGGTCTCCAGCGCTTCGCTCATCAGCGTATGGTTGGTGTACGAGAACACCTGGCAGGTGACTTCAAAGGCGTCGTCCCAGGTAAACTTGTGCTCATCAATCAGCAGACGCATCAGCTCGGGAATCGCCAGCACCGGATGGGTATCGTTGAGGTGGATGGCAATTTTGTCGGCCAGGTTGTCCCAGGTTTCATGCATCTGCCAGTGGCGATTGAGGATATCCTGCACCGTGGCGGAGACGAGAAAATACTCCTGGCGCAGACGCAGCTCGCGTCCGGAGTAGGTCGAGTCATCGGGATAGAGTACGCGCGACACGTTCTCCGAGTGGTTTTTATCTTCCACCGCCGCGAAGTAGTCGCCCTGATTGAACTTGCCGAGGTTGATTTCGTTACTGGCCTGCGCACCCCACAGCCGCAGCGTGTTGGTGGCATCGGTGTCGAAGCCAGGGATGATCTGATCGTAGGCCATCGCCACGATCTCTTCGGTCTCAACCCAGCGCACCCGGCTGCCTTCATGCTGCAACCGCCCGCCAAAACGCACTTTGTAGCGGGTGTTAAAGCGCTGGAACTCCCACGGGTTGCCGTACTCCAGCCAGTAATCCGGCGATTCACGCTGCTGGCCGTCAACAATGTTCTGTTTGAACATGCCGTAATCGTAGCGAATGCCGTAGCCGCGTCCGGGCAGGCCCAGCGTGGCCAGCGAGTCGAGGAAGCAGGCCGCCAGCCGGCCAAGACCGCCGTTGCCGAGCCCGGGATCGTTCTCTTCTTCCATCAGCTCGCTGAGGTCGAGTCCCATCTCATCCAGCGCCTGGTTGAGGTCGTCATAGATGCCCATCGCCAGCAAGGCATTGCCCAGCGTGCGCCCCATCAGGAACTCCATCGACAGGTAATAAACCTGGCGCACATCCTGCGACAGCTGCGCACGGCTGGAGCGCAGCCAGCGCTCCACCATGCGATCGCGTACCGCCAGCAGCGCGGCGTTCAGCCACTCATGCTTGTTGGCGATCGACGGATCTTTACCAATGGTAAACATCAACTTATAGGCGATTGAGTGCTTGAGGGCGTCAACCGTCAGCGTGGGTGAGGCATAGGTGAAAGGTGCGTTCATATGCGGTATCCCAATCTCTCATTACAGCAAGCGTTGATAAAGATCGCGGTAGGCTTGTGCTGCCACCTGCCAACTAAAATCCATCCCCATCGCCTGGCGCTGAACATAACGCCAGAGTGAAGGACGGGACCATAAAACAAAAGCACGACGAATCGCGCGCAACAGTGACCAGGCATTGCTGTCTTCGAAGCTGAAACCGCTGGCTACGCCGTCGGCGAGGTTTTCCAGCGAGCTGTCCTGTACGGTATCCGCCAGTCCACCGGTGCGCCTGACCAGCGGCAGCGTGCCATATTTCAGGCCGTACAACTGCGTCAGACCGCACGGTTCGAAACGGCTGGGCACCATAATGACGTCCGCACCACCGACAATGCGGTGCGAGAACGCTTCGTGATAACCAATTTGCACGCCGACGCTGCCCGGATGTTCAGCGGCTGCGGCGAGGAAGCCCTGCTGCAGTTCCGCATCGCCCTGGCCCAGCAGCACCAGTTGCCCGCCCTGCGCCAGCAGTCCCGGCAGTGCTTCGAGCACCAGATCCAGCCCTTTCTGTTTGGTTAAACGGCTGATAACGCAGAACACCGGCACTTTGTCATCAACCTTCAGCCCCATGGCAATCTGCAGCTGACGTTTATTCTCCGCTTTGCTCTCCAGCGTGTCTCGGTCGTAGCGGGCGGTCAGTAACAGGTCGTGTGCCGGATCCCAGATGCCGGGATCGACGCCGTTGAGAATCCCGCTCAGCCGTCCTTCGCGCAGCCGCTGCTCCAGCAGCGCTTCCATGCCGTAGCCGAACTCCGGCCGGGTGATCTCCAGCGCATAGGTCGGGCTGACGGCAGTTATATGATCGGCATAAAACAGGCCGGCCTTTAGGTAAGAAATCTGGCCGTAGAATTCCAGCCCGTGCATTTCAAAATAGGCGCGCGGGATCTGGATTTCGTCCAGATGCCGCGCGGAAAACAGCCCCTGATACGCCAGGTTATGCACGGTAAACACCGTTTTCGCCGGACGTCCGCGTGCGGCGATATAGGCCGGAGCCAGACCGGCGTGCCAGTCGTGCGCGTGCACGATGTCCGGCTGCCAGTAAGTATCCAGCCCGCTGGCCAGCTCGGCCGCCATCCAGCCGAGCAGCGCAAAGCGCAGGTAGTTATCGACATAGGCAAACTGCGACGTATCGTGGTACGGGCTGCCGGGACGATCGTACAGTCCCGGCGCATCAATCAAATATATCCCCACGCCGTTGAAGGGCCCAAACAGCAAGCGGACCGGCCCGGCAAAGGTTTGCAGCTCCGCCACCACTTCGGTATCAGGAATCCCTTTACGCAGATCCGGAAACGCCGGAATCAGCACCCGCGTGTCCATACCTTCGGCAATTTGTGCCTGAGGCAATGCGCCGACGACATCAGCCAGTCCGCCGGTTTTTAGCAGCGGGAAAAGCTCTGAACAGACATGTAAAACCTGCATCCTGAACCCCTATTGTGTTATCGCCCGCGTTCCACGCGGCAATGTTCTTTGCCTTTCGTCACTTACTGACCCGCAGCGGCCAATTTGGCCAGCATGGCGCGCGTCACCAGTACGATGCCCTCTTCTGAACGGTAAAAACGGCGACTATCCTCATCCGGATTTTCGCCAATCACCATGCCTTCCGGAATGACGCAGGCACGGTCTATGACGCAGCGACGCAAACGGCACGATCGCCCGATAACCACATCGGGCAGCAGCACCGCCGAATCAATATTGCAAAACGAGTTAACGCGCACGCGCGGGAACAGCACCGAATTCACCACCACCGAGCCGGAGATAATGCAGCCGCCGGAGACCAGCGAGTTCATGGTCATGCCGTGACTGCCGGATCGATCCTGGACAAATTTGGCCGGCGGCAGCGGCTCCATGTGGGTACGAATCGGCCATTCATGGTCATACATATCGAGTTCGGGCGTCACCGAGGCCAGATCGAGGTTGGCGCGCCAGTAAGCTTCCAGCGTACCGACGTCGCGCCAGTAAGGTTCCGCGTTTTCGTCGTTCTGTACGCACGACAGCGTGAAGGAGTGCGCGTAGGCTTCGCCGCTGGCGACGATCTTCGGCAGCAGATCTTTACCGAAATCGTGGCTCGAGTCGGCGATCTGTAAATCCTCCTCCAGCAGCTCATAGAGGTAATCGGCGTTGAACACGTAAATGCCCATGCTGGCCAGCGCTTTGCTGTCGTCGCCCGGCATGGACGGCGGCTGCGCCGGTTTCTCAACGAAATCTATTACATTGTTGTCCGCATCGACTGCCATCACGCCAAATGCGGTGGCCTCATGCAGCGGTACGGGCAGACAGGCGATGGTGCACTTGGCGCCACGATCGGCGTGGTCGAGCAGCATGCGCGAGTAATCCATTTTGTAGATGTGATCCCCGGCGAGAATCACGATGTACTGCGCGTTGTAGCGGCGAATGATATCGAGATTCTGCGTGACCGCATCGGCGGTACCGCGATACCAGTGTTCGGTCGAGGCGCGCTGCTGCGCCGGCAGCAGATCGACAAACTCATTCATCTCTTCGTTGAACAAGGACCAGCCGCGCTGAATGTGCTGCGTCAGCGTATGTGACTGATATTGGGTGATGACGCCGATGCGCCGAATCCCGGAGTTGATACAGTTGGAGAGCGCAAAGTCGATGATGCGGAACTTGCCGCCGAAGTGCACGGCAGGCTTGGCGCGTTTGGCGGTAAGATCTTTCAGGCGCGTACCGCGCCCGCCAGCAAGGATCAGGGCAACCGTCTGTGTAGGGAGCTGGCGCGCCAGCATCAGGGGGTCGTTTCTATCTAATTTCACCATGTCTGACTCCTTATGATTGCTTTAGGAACACACACACGCCGTGTGCGGGCCCGTGCCAGACAGTTGTCAGGATGGGGTTATCTTCCCCGGCGAAAGGAGGAATGGCTCGCCATTCTCCGTCTGGTAAGGCAAGGTCACTCACCGAATCCGTGGCGTTTATCGTTAGTAACCAGCGGCCGGAGAGCAGGATCTGCAGTCTGTGCATCCCCTGTTCCCACTCATCCCTTTCCAGTGGTTTGCCGCTGGCATTCAACCACTGCACGTTGCCATCGCCCTCCTGCCACCAGCTGTCCTGCGTCAGCGCGGGAATATGCTGACGCAGCCGGATTAACGCGGCAGTGAAGTCGACCAGTCCAAAATCATCCTGTTGCCAGTTCAGCCAGGTGAGCGGATTATCCTGACAGTACGCATTATTGTTGCCGTGCTGGCTGTGACCGCGTTCGTCACCGGCCAGCAGCATCGGCGTGCCCTGCGCCAGCAGCAGCGTGGTCAGCAATGCATGCACGCTGCGCCGCCGCCGCTCGACCACATCGAAGTTGCCCTGCAGCCCTTCAAAACCATGGTTATGGCTGAAATTACTGCTGCTGCCGTCGCGATTATCCTCGCCGTTGGCCTGATTATGCTTCTGGTTATAACTCACCACGTCACGCAGCGTGAAGCCGTCGTGCGCGGTGATCAGATTAATGCTGGCGTGCGGCAGACGCGCCGCGCGCTGAAATACATCGCTGGAGCCGGCAAAGCGGCGGGCAAAATCACCGTTACTCAACTCACCGTGCAGCCAGTAGCGGCGCGCCGTATCGCGAAAATGGTCGTTCCATTCGGCGAAGCCGGGCGGAAAGTTGCCCACCTGATAGCCGCCGGGGCCGATATCCCAGGGTTCAGCGATCAGCTTCACCTGCGACAACACCGGACAGGCCTGCATGGCCACAAACAGCGGTGCATCCTGGCGATAATCCGGCGTGCGCCCGAGCACGCTGGCCAAATCGAAACGAAAGCCGTCAACGTGGCAGGTTTGCACCCAGTAACGCAGCGCGCCCAGCGCCCAGTCAAGCACCTGCGGATCGCTGAGGTTCAGCGTATTACCGCAGCCGGTCCAGTTGTGATATTCACCGTTATCGCCCAGCCAGTAATAGCTGGCGTTGTCGACGCCGCGCAGCGACAGTGTCGGGCCAATCTCTTCCAGCTCGGCGCTGTGGTTGAACACCACGTCCAGAATCACTTCAATGCCCGCCGCGTGCAGCGCTTTTACCGCCTGCTGAAACTCCTGCAGCGGCGTCTGGCCCGCTTCACCCGCCGCGTAGTGCGGATGCAGCGCCCAGAGCGCAAACGGGTTATAGCCCCAGTAGTTGCTCAGGCCGAGCCGTTGCAGGCGCGGCTCGCTGGCAAACGCGGCTATCGGCAGCAGCTCCAGCGCGGTGATACCCAGCCGGCGCAGATAGCTCACCATAGCAGGATGCCCCAGCGCCGCATATGTCCCGCGTAGCCTTTCCGGAATTTCCGGATGCTGCTGCGTCAGGCCGCGAACGTGCGCCTCGTAAATCACCGTCTTGCCCCACGGCGTGCGCGGCGCACAATCGTCCTGCCAGTCAAAATCGTCGGCGATCACCAGCGATTTGGGGGCAACGCCAGCGCTATCGGCATCATCCTGCTGCCACTCTCCACCCAGCAGGCGCGCGTCGTCTGGCACCGCGCCGCATACCGCTTTGGCACAGGGATCGACCAGCAGTTTGGCCGGATTGAAACGATGACCGCGCTCTGGCTGCCACGGTCCATGCACGCGGTAGCCATAGCGCTGCCCCGGCTTTAGCGCCGGAACATAGCCGTGCCAGATGTCACCGCTACGCGCCGGCAGAGGGAAACGCTGCTCACTCCCCTGTTCATCAAACAGGCACAGCTCTACCCGCTCCGCGTGGCGCGAGAACAGCGTAAAGTTGACGCCGCGCCCGTCATAATGGGCACCCGGCGGTACCGGCTGGCCCGCCTGGAGCATCAATCGCCCTCCCGCACCAGCCACAGCGTGGCGAGCGGCGGCAGCGTCAGGCTTAACGACTGCGCGCGCCCGTGGCTGGCGATGTCATCGGTATGGACGATACCGTGATTGCGCAGATCGCTGCCGTGATAATCATGCTGGTCGGTGTTCAGCACTTCGCGCCAGCCGCCGCGCTGATTCACGCCGAAGCGATAGTTGTGACGCGGCACCGGCGTGAAGTTACTGGCGACGATCAGTTCGTTGCCCTCGCGGTCGCGGCGTACAAATACAAAGACCGAGTTTTCGTGATCGTCGACCACCAGCCACTCGAAGCCGCTGGCATCGAAATCGAGCTGATAGAGCGGCGAAAAGTGGCGATAGCTGTGGTTCAGGTCACGTACCAGTCGCTGCACGCCGTGGTGCCAGTTATCCAGCCCCTCCAGCAGATGCCAGTCGAGGCTGGTATCGTGGTTCCACTCGCGTCCCTGAGCGAATTCGTTGCCCATGAACTGCAGTTTTTTGCCGGGAAAGCCCCACATCCAGCCGTAATAGGCGCGCAGGTTGGCAAACTTCTGCCAGGTATCACCCGGCATGCGGTCGAGTATCGACTTTTTGCCGTGTACCACTTCGTCATGCGACAGCGGCAGCACAAAGTTTTCCGTGTAGTTGTACAGCATGCCGAAGGTCATCAGCTGATGATGGTAGCGGCGATGCACCGGATCGAGCTTCATGTAGTCGAGGGTGTCGTGCATCCAGCCGAGGTTCCATTTGAACCAGAAGCCCAGGCCGCCATCTTCGGATGGCCGCGTCACGCCCGGATAATCGGTAGACTCTTCCGCCACGCTGATGCTGCCGGGTGCGGCGCGGCCCAGCGTGCGATTGGTATGGCGCAGGAAGGCGATGGCTTCGAGGTTTTCACGGCCGCCAAACTGGTTAGGTACCCACTCACCCTCTTTGCGGCTGTAGTCGCGATAGATCATCGACGCCACAGCATCAACGCGCAGGCCATCAATGCCGAAGCGCTCCATCCAGTACAGCGCATTGCCGGAGAGATAGTTGCTGACCTCGCGCCGGCCAAAGTTGTAGATCAGCGTATTCCAGTCCTGATGGTAGCCTTCGCGCGGATCGCTGTGCTCGTACAGCTCGGTACCGTCGAATTTGGCGAGGCCAAAATCGTCACTGGGGAAATGGCCCGGCACCCAGTCGAGCAGTACGTTGAGACCCGCCTCGTGCGCAGCGGCGATAAAGTGACGAAACTCATCGCGCGTGCCGAAGCGGCGCGTAGGCGCGTACATGCCGAGCGGCTGATAGCCCCAGCTGCCGTCGAACGGATGCTCGTTGATCGGTAACAGTTCGATATGGGTAAAGCCCATCTCTTTGACATAGGGCACCAGCTGTTCGGCCAGCTCTTTGTAACTCAACCAGAAATTGTTGTCGGTGTGACGACGCCACGAACCGAGATGCACCTCGTAAATGGAGATCGGCTGGTCAAAGCCGTTGGCAATTTTGCGCTGTGGCTGCATCTCCAGCTTCGGCGGCAGGCCGCAGATCATCGAGGCGGTCTGCGGGCGCATTTGCGCCTCGAAGGCGAACGGATCGGCTTTGATGCGCATCTGACCGTGCGCATCAATGATCTCGAATTTGTACAGCTGGCCGTTAACCGCGCCGGGGACAAACAGCTCCCAGATGCCGAGTTCGCGGCGGAAACGCATCGGATGGCGGCGGCCATCCCAGAAGTTAAATTCGCCCACCACCGAAACGCGCTGCGCGTTCGGGGCCCAGACGGCGAAGCGCGTGCCGGCAACGCCATCAATGGTGGTGCCGTGCGCGCCGAGCGTTTCATACGGCCGCAGGTGCGTGCCTTCGGCCAGCAGCCAGGCATCCATTTCCGCCAGCAGCGGGCCAAAGCGGTAGGCATCGTCGATCAGGTTTTGCTGGCCGTGCCAGTTGACTGCCAGCTGGTAGCGAAACAGGTTTTTACGGCGCGGGATCACGCCGCTGAAGAAGCCGCGCGAATCAAGACATTTAAGCTGGGCGCATTTGCGGCCGGTGTTGGTTTCAATCACCCAGACTTCGGATGCATCCGGTAACAGCGCACGCACTTCAAGACCTTGTGTGGTCTGGTGCATCCCCAGTACTGAGAAGGGGTCGGCATAATTCCCGGCGAAAAGGGCATTGATCGCATGGCGATCGGGAAGCTCTGACATGACTTTCTTCCTATGATTTTTTGCGCAGGCGACCGGAGAGACAGGATTGTCGCTATAGGTGCGCTGCTTTTCATGAGCCATACATACAGCAGCAAGGAAGGACACCCTCCGTGGGAAAGATCCTGGCCGTGTACAACAACTATTCCATTCGCAAAGTAAAAACAGTTAACAACCGGCACATCACTGTTAAATCATAGCTTGGGGTTGGCAGAAGCCAGGGTGGAACGCAAAAAATTGTTATCGGGCGAGCAAAAAGGGGAAGCTGATCACTTGTCGGGCGCAATTTGGGTTAAGTTTTGCACTCCCGTGGAAAGAAAAAAGGCCGGGAAACCCCGGCCTGTCTGGATTCGCGCTGCGCTTAGTCAATCAGCAAACGCAGCATGCGACGCAGCGGTTCGGCAGCGCCCCACAGTAACTGATCGCCGACGGTAAAGGCCGACAGATACTCCGGCCCCATGTTCAGCTTACGCAGACGGCCCACCGGCGTGGTCAGCGTGCCGGTCACCGCAGCAGGCGTCAGTTCACGCATGGTGATGTCGCGATCGTTCGGCACCACTTTCACCCACTCGTTGTGCGCGGCCAGCAGCTGTTCGATTTCGTTCAGCGGCACATCTTTCTTCAGCTTCAACGTGAACGCCTGGCTGTGGCAGCGCAACGCGCCGACGCGCACGCACAGGCCATCGACCGGAATGGTGTGACGGGTCGAGAGAATTTTGTTGGTCTCCGCCTGGCCTTTCCACTCTTCGCGGCTCTGGCCGTTGTCCAGCTGCTTGTCGATCCACGGGATCAGGCTGCCGGCCAGCGGTACGCCGAAGTTGTCGGTCGGCAGCGTGCCGGAACGGGTAAAGTCAGTCACGCTGCGCTCAATGTCGAGAATGGCGGAGGCCGGATTTTGCAGCGAAGTCGCAACGTGGTCGTGCAGCATGCCCATCTGGGTCAGCAGTTCGCGCATATGGCGCGCGCCGCCGCCGGAGGCCGCCTGATACGTCGCGACGGAGGCCCACTCGACCAGGTCGTTAGCGAACAGTCCGCCCAACGACATTAGCATCAGACTGACGGTGCAGTTACCGCCGACAAAGGTTTTGATGCCGCTGTCGAGGCCCTGACGAATCACCTGATGGTTGACCGGATCAAGAATAATGATGGCGTCATCTTTCATGCGCAGCGTGGAGGCCGCATCAATCCAGTAGCCCTGCCAGCCGCTCTCGCGCAGCTTCGGGTAGACTTCACTGGTATAATCGCCGCCCTGGCAGGTGATAATGATATCCAGCGCCTTCAGCGCCTCAATATCAAACGCATCCTGCAGCGCACCGGTTGACTTGCCGCCAAACGTCGGCGCAGCCTGACCCAGTTGCGAAGTGGAGAAGAAGACCGGATTGATCACATCGAAATCGCGTTCTTCGCTCATACGTGACATCAGCACAGAGCCGACCATGCCACGCCAACCAATAAAACCTACATTCTTCATTTTCTGTCCGTCTCAGGAACTCGGGCCGGGGCCTGGGTGGTGCGAAAAAAGACCAGCGCCAGCAATGCGCCAGTCTGCGTAATAATCAGGTTTACCTATGACCCACAACTCTACAAAATGCAGCACTTCTGGCAAGTGAATTAATTCGATTGCGCTAACTTTTTCAGCAGTACAACTTATAACGGCTGTGGCCGACCTGAAGGGATGGTTTACCTCTGATGACTGAAATGATATCCGCGACCATATTGTTGCTGTTGATTATGGACCCGCTGGGCAACCTGCCGATTTTCATGTCGGTGCTGAAGCACCTGGAGCCGAAGCGCCGCCGCGTGGTGCTGATGCGCGAGATGCTGATCGCCTTGATTCTGATGCTGCTGTTCCTGTTCGCCGGTGAACGCATCCTGGCGTTTCTTAATCTGCGCACCGAAACGGTGTCGATTTCCGGGGGCATCATTCTGTTTTTGATCGCCATTCGCATGATTTTCCCGTCCGGCGAGACCAGCACCAGCGGCCTGCCCGCCGGCGAAGAGCCGTTCCTGGTGCCGCTGGCGATCCCGCTGGTCGCCGGGCCCTCGCTGCTCGCCACCCTGATGCTGCTGTCACATCAGTATCCCAATCAGATGACGCACCTGGTCGGCGCCCTGCTGATTGCCTGGGGCGTCACGGTGGTGATTCTGCTGATGTCCGGCCTGTTCCTGCGTCTGCTGGGGGATAAAGGCGTCAACGCGCTGGAGCGATTAATGGGCCTGATCCTGATTATGCTGGCGACGCAGATGTTCCTGGACGGGATTCGGGTTTACCTGAAACTGTAATGTTTCGCATGCTGGCGGCGCTAATTAATAATACCAGTAATAGCATGATTCAACACATGTTATTGCCTGGTATTTAATAGACAACATTCAGGTTCACAACACGCGTTATCCGGTTTATCGTAAAATCTCTACTTTACGTGTTCTTCGACGGTGAACAGCTTGCTGTCTCTCATCATTTTTGTGGTGGTTAGAATAAAATGGCGCTGACTCTCTTATTAACATCCATAAAGAATGGATTGATTAAGACATTTGATTATAGTGGCAAAGATAGCCGCTTATGCTACATCATTTTTATAATGTTCCAGATTATCTGGTTTTGTTGTTATCTCAGTGTGTTCGCTTCATCCACGAATGAAATAGCATGGACTCCTTTACTGCTTTTCGTTCTGCCATCGCTGGCTTGTGGCAGCAGAAGAATAAACGACGCGGGATATTCACGGGGAGTGTTTATTCTTTTAATCGTTGCGCCTTATTTACTGTTTCCCTTTCTGGCTTTTCCTGCATCAGTAAAAAAAGAATAAATCGGGCTGGCCCGTGTAGGGGTTCCTGGTGCTTGCATATTTATATGAGGTGAGGATTAGTGCGCCAGTGGAATATTTTTGAATGACGATTTATGACGCCACGCTGTCCGTTGAGTGTTTGCGGTCGCCATGAATGGCGCCCCTACAAGATTATTGCGCGTTTTTACAGAGGGTGCATTTATGGGGGAACCCTTGACCGTTGAGCATTTGTGGTCGCCATGAATGGCGACCCTACAAGATTATTGCGTTTTTGCAGAGGGCGCATTTATTGCACCCTCTGCAAGGTTATCGCGTGTTTTTTGTAGGGTGCGCATTTATGCGCACCGGCATCAACAGGTCGATGGTGCGTAACCGATCGTCATTGATGGCGACCGGTACGCATGCCACGTTATTTCTGCTTCTTCTCAATCGTTTTACCCGACCAGTAACCCGCCAGCAGGGAACCGGAGAGGTTGTGCCACACCGAGAACAGTGCGCCGGGCAGTGCGGCCAGCGGTGAGAAGTACAGTTTGCCCAGCGTGGCCGCCAGTCCGGAATTCTGCATACCGACTTCCAGCGCCAGCGTGCGGCAGGTGGATTCGTCAAAGCCAAACAGCTTGCCACCCCAGTAGCCGCCGAGCAGCCCAATGGCGTTGTGCAGGATCACCGCCGCGATCACCATCAGCCCTACTGAGCCGATGAAACCCTGGCTACCCGCAACCACCGCGCTAATGATCAGCAGAATACACACCATCGAAAACGCCGGCAGATACGGCTCAACGCGGCGCACCACGCTGTTCATGGAGTGGTGAATAATCAGGCCAAGCCCAATCGGGATCACCACGATTTTGACGATGCTGAGCAGCATGCCCACCACATCGACCTGAATGTGGGTATCTACGTAGAAGCGCGTCAGCAGCGGCGTCGCGAACACGCCTACCAGTGCCGAAACCGACGAGATGGTCACCGACAGCGCCACGTCGCCCTTCGCCAGATAAATCATCACGTTCGAGGCTGTCCCGCTGGCCACGCTGCCAACCAGAATCATCCCGGCGGCCAGATCCGGCGGCATCTGGAACAGTTTCGCCAGCGCCCAGGCCGCCAGCGGCATTACCAGATAGTGCAGGAACGTGCCGGCAATCACCGGTGCCGGACGTACCAGCACGCGTTTAAAATCGTCAATGTTGAGCGTCACGCCCATGCCGAACATGATCAGCATCAGCAGGTAGGTTACCCACGGCCCGATGCCGAGGAAGGTGGACGGCGAATAATAGGCTGCAACGGACAGCAGTACGGCCCAGAGCGGAAACAGGCGGGTGAGTTTGGCGAGCATGAAGAAATGTCCTTAGCGTTTTACTTAATTGGTTTTTTGCCACAGATGAAACGGCGCGCGGGGAACGACCGCAGCGACCTGCGCCGGATCATAACATTTCATTATCATAAGCGTGGCCGACGACAGAAAATGCCTATCGGCTGCTAAAGATCGCCGGGCAGACACGGGCATTCCGCTGGCATTTGTCCGAAATAGCGTCAGGCTGAACGGCAGAGATAAAAAAAGCCGGACATTGTCCGGCTTCAGGTAACTTACGCGTCAATTAAGATTCGAACAGATTCTTATGCAGCGCGCGCACCACCTCTTCCGCGTCCGGCGTTGGCACCAGGAAGCATAGGTTGTAGCTGCTTGCGCCGTAGCAAATCATGCGCAGGTTAAACGGCTCCAGCGCGCCGAACACCTCTTTGCCGACGCCGCAGGCTTTCGACAGGTTGTTGCCGATGATCGCCACCAGCGCCAGATTCTCTTCCACTTCCACCCGGCACAGGGAAGAGAGCTCGGTCAGCAGCGCCTGGGTCAGCAGACTGTCGGCGGTGCTGGTTGAACCGGTGGTATCCAGCGTCAGCGCCACGCTCACTTCCGAGGTGGTAACCAGATCAACCGAAATACTGTGGCGCGCCAGGATAGCAAACACTTCGGCCAGGAAGCCGTGCGCGTGCAGCATGTTCAGACTGTGCAGCGTCAGCAGCGTCTGTTTGCGCCGCAGCGCCAGCGCGCGAAACAGCGGCGGATTTTTAGTCTCGTTGCAGACGCGCGTGCCGCCCGCCGCAGGATCTTTACTGGAGCCGACAAACACCGGAATATCACTGCGCACCGCCGGCAGCAGCGTCGCCGGATGCAGCACTTTCGCGCCGAAGATTGCCATCTCCGCCGCTTCTTCAAAGGTGATCTCTTCGATGCGTTTCGCCTGCGGCACCACACGCGGGTCGGTGGTGTAGATGCCCGCCACGTCGGTCCAGATATCCACACGCGTCGCCTGCAGCGCTTCGCCGAGCAGCGCAGCGGTGTAATCGCTGCCGCCACGGCCGAGCGTGGTGGTGCGGCCTTTGCCTTCGCTGCCGATGAAGCCCTGCGTGATCACCAGCGCTTCTGCGGTGCGCGGCTGCAGCTGAGCCGCTGCCAGCGTTTTCAGCTCGGCCACATCCGGCTCGGCGCGGCCGAAACGGTCGCTGGTGCGCATCACTTTGCGGACGTCAAACCACTCGGCATTTACCTGGCGCTCGCGCAGGATCTCCACGAACAGCAGGCTCGACATCAGTTCGCCGTGGCTCACCAGCTCATCGGTCAGCGCGGTCGAACGGGCTAATGCCGCCGCTTCCGCCAGCATGATGATGTTCTCCAGCATGCGATCAATCTCCTGACGGATGACGTCCGGCGACTGCAGGCGATCGATGATGGCATATTGAATCGTGCGGATTTGATCCAGCAGATAAGCGCGCTGCTCGAGTTCCTGGCCTTCAGCCAGCGAAACCAGCAGGTTAGTCACGCCCGCCGAGGCAGAGAGCACCACCAGACGGGTATTGGCATCAGACAGCACGACATCCGCGCTGCGGTTCATGGCATCGAAATCGGCAACGCTGGTGCCGCCAAATTTTGCCACGATCAACGATTGAGACATGTAACAAAACCTCGTGTCAGGTTATCTCCTCCCATTCGCGGAAGAGAAGATCGGGTAACAGCCTTGGCACAAGAGAAGAGCAGAATTGGACAGACAAGATCAGGAGATGAGTCACCAAAAGCACTTCACCTTGCGAAACGTCCGACTGCGGACGCTTCTGGTGACAACCCAGAGGATTCAGCCCCTGCAGCCGACAGCACAACACTCCGCGTGTTGCACCACCTCGGCGTCGCACCCCCTGATGTGTTCTCGCCGGATACGGATCCTCAAACACACTGCCTGGGCGACGCGCCTCTTCTGGCTTGCACCCGGAGGTGCAAGTCGCGCGCACAAAATACTGATTAATTGTTCCGCTGTCCAGCCTTGCGGCGCCGGGAAAATTCATTTTTACACTTATGCAGCGCATTGCTAAACAAACCCGGAAGCCGCCAGCCGCCTAAAGTAGTTAGCGGTGCGAAAAAACCGGTGTTTTGCTGATGCCGCGCAGAGTAATGCGCGGCGAACCGGCCGACAATCGCCGCCGGATTTACCTGAAACGCTGCGGCTGGCGTCACAAATTTTTTCCTTTCAGTTGCAACTGTGGTCATACTGAAACGCGTGCAAGCCGTAACAAATGCTCAGCATGCCGGGCCAGACAGGATGCGCCCGGATGGAATGACGGTTCTTATATCAACAAGAGTGTTGCCATGAAAAATATCAATCCGACACAAACCGCAGCCTGGAAAGCGCTGCAGCAGCATTTTGATCAGATGAAATCGGTAGAGATTGCCGACCTGTTTGCGCAGGATGCCGATCGTTTTGCGAAATTCTCTGCCACCTTTGATGATCAGATGCTGGTGGATTTCTCAAAAAACCGCATCACCCAGGAAACCCTCGACAAACTTCAGGCGCTGGCGAAAGAGACCGATCTGGCGGGCGCCATCAAATCCATGTTCTCCGGTGAGAAGATTAACCGCACCGAAGATCGCGCCGTGCTGCACGTGGCCCTGCGCAACCGCAGCAACACGCCGATCCTCGTGGATGGTAAAGATGTGATGCCGGAAGTGAACGCAGTGCTGGCGAAGATGAAAGCCTTCTCCGAGCGCATCATCAGCGGCGAGTGGAAAGGCTACACCGGCAAGCCGATTACTGACGTGGTGAACATCGGTATCGGCGGTTCAGACCTCGGCCCGTTCATGGTGACCGAAGCGCTGCGTCCGTATAAAAACCACCTCAACATGCACTTTGTTTCCAACGTTGATGGCACGCACATTGCCGAAACGCTGAAACCGCTTAGCCCGGAAACCACGCTGTTCCTCGTGGCGTCGAAAACCTTTACCACGCAGGAAACCATGACCAACGCCCACAGCGCGCGCGACTGGTTCCTGAACACCGCCGGCGATCAGCAGCACGTGGCGAAGCACTTTGCCGCGCTCTCAACCAACGCGAAAGCGGTCGGCGAATTTGGTATTGATACCGCCAACATGTTCGAGTTCTGGGACTGGGTCGGTGGCCGCTACTCACTGTGGTCCGCGATTGGTCTGTCGATCATCCTGTCCATCGGCTTCGAAAACTTCGAACAGCTGCTGAGCGGCGCGCATGCCATGGACCAGCACTTTGCGAACACGCCAGCGGAGCAAAACCTGCCGGTGCTGCTGGCGCTGATCGGTATCTGGTACAACAACTTCTTCGGTGCCGAAACCGAAGCGATTCTGCCGTACGACCAGTACATGCACCGTTTTGCCGCTTACTTCCAGCAGGGCAACATGGAGTCCAACGGTAAGTACGTCGACCGCGACGGCAACCCGGTGGATTACCAGACCGGTCCGATTATCTGGGGTGAACCCGGCACCAACGGGCAGCACGCGTTTTATCAGCTGATCCATCAGGGCACCAAACTGATTCCATGCGACTTCATTGCGCCGGCGCAGACCCACAACGCGCTGGCCGATCACCACCAGAAGCTGCTTTCCAACTTCTTTGCTCAGACCGAAGCGCTGGCGTTTGGTAAAGCCCGCGAGGTGGTAGAGAAAGAGTTTACCGATGCCGGTAAATCAGCGGAGTCCGTCGCGCATATCGTGCCGTTCAAGGTGTTTGAAGGTAACCGCCCGACCAACTCGATTCTGCTGCGTGAAATTACTCCGTTCAGCCTCGGCGCGCTGATTGCGCTGTACGAGCACAAGATCTTCACTCAGGGCGCGATTCTCAACATCTTCACCTTCGATCAGTGGGGCGTTGAGCTGGGCAAACAGCTGGCTAACCGCATTCTGCCGGAGCTGGAAAACGATGCGCAGATTAACAGCCACGATAGCTCCACCAATGGCTTAATTAATCGCTACAAATCCTGGCGTTAATTTTACCTCCAGGCTCATCAGGCGGCAGCACATGCCGCCTTTTTTTTGCTCCGATATACCGCCCCGCGGAAAATAAGCGGATTTTGCTGCCACGCTGCGGTTAGATAATTCTTAAAATGCCCTAAGGAAAATCGGAAGATGCCATCATGCGTGGCGGGCTTATCTGATAAAAAATGGATCTGATTTGTCCACCTCATCCACCTAAGCAACTGATTAAATTTGCCTTTCTATTTTAACCCTTTCAGGAAAATCTGATTATTCCTATTCCGTGCCATTTTTTAATGCAAAAGTGAAAAATGCTGCTGTGCTATAACGTCCTGCGTAAATATTCCAGCCAGCGAAAAAAGCGCAATTAAAAAAAGCAGCTAACGCCAATTCGCCTTATTTATCACCAGAAATGTCCTGCTTAATCCCCCTCTTTTTCTGGCGCTGAACTCTGGTAATTTGTTGCCCTATACTGAACGCGCCTTCAAGGCTGCCCTGAATACTTCCCCGCTGTCGCCCGGCGGCCCGGGAAACATTATTGCGCGCTGACCACGGTTAGCCAGCTGCATGCGGCCCAGCGGCCATCGGACGGCAGCGTACGGTATGACGGGTAATATCCTTCATTCACGTTTTATCAAGATGCAGGAAACGTTGTTATGAAAAAACTGATGGTTGCCGGTGCAGCCTTACTTTACGTTGCCGTTTCTTCCGCTGCGATTGCCGCACCGGAAGAAGCCGGTGCTGCAGCAGGCGCGCAGGCGGGAGCAATCTCGACCGGTGCGACCACCGCTGTGGGTATCGGCGCACTCGGTGCGTTAGTGGGTCTCGGCGTTGCCGCTGCTGGCGGTGGCGACGGTGCAAATACCGGTACAACAACCACTACCACAACGAGCACCACTCGTTGATGTAGCACCTTTAAACATAACCACACAGTCGTGTGGTTATTTTTTGTTTTTTGCCTCTATTGAGACAGGGATACACAGTGCGCCGACTCTCTTTGCTGCTTCTTTGCCTGTTGCTGCAGGCTTGCACACAAACGCAAAAAGGCCTCGAACAGACCGTAATGCTCGCCATCAGCGGTCCGGACGATGTCACCGTCAGCGATGAACAAATCGCTACTCTGCCCTATGCCAGCCTGTATGCGCGCGTCGACAACGGTCCGCGCATCTTTGTGGTGCTGGGCTACCTGGAAAACGGCCAGCAGAAATGGGTAACCCAGGATAAAGCCATGCTGGTGATGCAGCACGGCCGCCTGGTGAAAACCCTCGGCCTGCGCGACAACCTGCAGGCCGTCAGTAACCTGGCGCAGGATCCGCTGGCCGATGCGCTGCGGCTGCAAAATGGCGCGCAGTGGACGCGCGTCGTGCAGTGGCGCGAGCAGGACAACGTGCGTGCCGCCACCGCTCACTCCACCTTTCAGCGCGGCGACGATGAAGTGCTGAACCTCGCCGGCGAGCGGGTGCCCTGCCGCGTCTGGCACGAAACGGTAGAGATGGAGAGCCCCGGCGTCAGCTGGCAGAACACCTTCTGGATCGATAACCGCGACGGTACGGTGCTGCAGGCGCAGCAGATGCTGGCGGCTGACCAGTTCCCGATCGCAACCACCCTTCTGAAGCCGGCGAAATCATGAAAAAAATCAATTCTTTGCTGGCGGCATTCGCCCTCACGGCGGCCAGCCACGCGCTGGCGGATAGCCAGGTGACGGTACACCCTGCGCACGATCAGCGCAGTTTCCAGATCGATCATGCCAGCACGCTTAGCGAACTGGTAACGAACCCGGCGCTGCACAGCTGGTGGCCGGGCACGGTGATTGCCGAACGCGGTGCGACCGCCGTGGCGCAGCAGCAGCACGCTCAGCTGCTCGCGGATCTGCGCGCCTGGCAGGCCGACAGCGGTACTTCACTGGCCGCAACCATCGGCAGCGTAATTCAGCAGCTCAGCGCCCTGCAGGTTACCGGGCGCCAGTTTACTTCGCTCGATCCCGACTGGGTGCGGCTGCGTCCGGAAGCCAACCGTAAACTGCAGGGCAGCTACGACCTGTACATCGTGGCAGCGCCGACGCAGGTACGGGTGATGGGCGCACTCAGCCATCCCGGCAGTGAGAGCTGGCAGCCAGGACGCACAGTGCGTGACTACCTCGCGCCGCATGCGCGTTTATCGGGTGCCGAACGCAGCGTGGCCACGGTGATTGCGCCGTCAGGTGAGACGCAACAGGTGCCGATCGCTTACTGGAATCAGCGGCATGTTGAAGTCGAGCCTGGCAGCACCATCTGGCTGGGCTTTTCCACATGGAGCCTGCCCTGGGGCCAGCCTGATTTGAATGCGCGCATGCTTTCCGTTCTGACTCACCGGATGCCAGACTGATGAAAAAACAATTACTCCTCAGCCTGTTGGCTGCTTCTGTCGCCGCCGCATGCCAGGTGCAGGCGGAAACCTGGCCGCAACCGGTCGGTCCTTCACAATCTGATTTTGGCGGCGTGGGCCTGATGCAAACGCCGACCGCGCGCATGGCAAAAGAGGGCGAATTTAGCCTGAACTTCCGCGATAACGATCAATATCGTTACTATTCTGCGTCATTGCAGCTGTTCCCGTGGCTGGAAACCACGGTGCGCTATACCGACGTACGCACCCGCCGCTATAGTGCGGTGGAAGGCTTCAGCGGCAACCAGAGCTATAAAGACAAAGCCTTCGACCTGAAGCTGCGCCTGTGGCAGGAGAGCTTCTGGCTGCCGGAAGTGGCGGTCGGCTCGCGCGATTTGGGCGGTACCGGCCTGTTCGACAGTGAATATCTGGTGGCGAGTAAAGCCTGGGGACCGTTTGATTTCAGCCTCGGGCTGGGCTGGGGCTATCTCGGCAACAGCGGCACCATCAAAAACCCGTTCTGCTCCTACAGCGATAGCTTCTGCAGCCGCACCGGCGGCGGTTCGGCGGGTTCCATTAACGGCTCGCAGATGTTCCACGGTCCAGCGGCACTGGTTGGTGGCATCGAATACCAGACGCCGTGGCAGCCGCTGCGTCTCAAGCTGGAGTATGAAGGCAACGATTATCAGGACGATTTTGCCGGCCGGCTGGAGCAGCGCAGTAAGGTCAACGTTGGCGCAATCTATCGCCTTACCGACTGGGCGGATATCAACGCCAGCTACGAGCGCGGCAATACCTTTATGTTTGGCGTGACCGTGCGCACCAACTTTAATTCGTTACACCAGTCGCACCTTGATAGCGCAAAACCGGCTTATCAGCCACAGCCGCAGGGCGATCTGCTGCAGCCGACGGTGGTCGCTAATCAGCTTACCGATCTGAAATACAATGCCGGACTGGATGGTCCGCGCATCCAGACCAAAGGCCGCACGCTTTACGTTTCCGGTGAGCAGACCAAATATCGCGACACGCGCGAAGGCGTTGACCGCGCTAACCGCATCATCATGAACAATCTGCCGGCTGGCATTGATACGATTGAAGTCACCGAGTCGCGCTTTAACATGCCGCAGGTCACCACGCGCACCGATGTGGCCAGCCTGAATAACGAACTGCGCGGCTATCCGCTCGGCCACGAGCAGCCGCTGCAGCAGACGCGTGAAGAACCGATCGATCCGGGCACCACCGAACAGGGCTATTTCATCCGTAAGGATCGCCTTAACTACAGCCTGTCGCCGGTGCTGAACCAGTCGGTCGGCGGTCCGGAAAGCTTCTACATGTATCAGCTCGGCGTAATGGGCAATGTCGATTACTGGCTGACCGATCACTGGCTGATTGGCGGCAGCCTGTTTGGCAACATCGCCAATAACTATGACAAGTTCAACTACAACGGCGCGCCAGCCGACTCGACGCTGCCGCGCGTGCGCACCCACATTCGCGACTACGTGGAGAACAACGTTTACGTGAATGATCTGCAGGCCAACTACATGCGCTATCTCGGCAATGGCTTCTACGGCCAGGTGTACGGTGGCTATCTGGAAACCATGTACGGCGGCGTGGGCGGCGAGCTGTTGTATCGCCCGGTGGACAGCAACTGGGCTTTCGGTCTCGATGCGAACTACGTGAAGCAGCGTGACTGGGACAACATGATGCAGTTCACCGATTACAAGGCGCCCACCGGGCACCTTACCGCTTACTGGCGTCCGTGGTTCATGCAGGATGTGCTGGTGAAAGCCAGCGTCGGTGAATATCTGGCGAAGGACAAAGGGGTCACGCTGGATGTGTCGAAGCGCTTTGACAGCGGCGTGATGGTCGGCTTCTACGCCACCAAAACCAACGTGTCAGCCGAAGCGTATGGCGAAGGGGATTTCACCAAAGGTTTCTATATTTCGATTCCGATGGATCTGTTTACCGTCACGCCAACCCGTGGCCGTGCGCAGGTGAACTGGGTGCCGCTGACGCGTGACGGTGGTCAGATGCTGGGCCGTAAGTACCAGCTGTACGATCTGACCGCCGATCGCGATGCGCGTTTTAATTAAATTGCAGCGCGGGGTTAAACCCGCGCCATTTAACGGTGCGCATTAATGCGCACCCTACGTGAACCATGTAGGGTCGCCATTGATGGCGACCGCCTGCCAGCATTTCATTGCGCGCGCTCTGCGCCGGCAATTCATCAATCCGCGTCGTAGCCTAAATTCGGTGCCAGCCAGCGTTCCACGTCGCTGACGCTCATGCCTTTACGCGCCGCGTAATCTTCCACCTGGTCGCGCTGAATCTGCGCCACGGCGAAATATTTACTCTCCGGATGACTAAAATACCAGCCGGACACCGCGGCACCGGGCCACATGGCAAAAGATTCAGTCAGTTTCATGCCGGTGTGATGCTCCACATCCAGCAGCTGCCAGATTTGTGCCTTCTCGGTGTGTTCCGGACAGGCCGGATAGCCCGGCGCCGGGCGAATGCCCTGGTAATTTTCGCGAATCAGCTCGTCGTTGCTGAGATTTTCATGGGCGGCATAGCCCCAGATCACCTTACGCACGCGCTCATGCAGATATTCGGCAAACGCCTCCGCCAGGCGATCCGCCACCGCTTTCACCATGATTTTGTTGTAATCATCGTGCTGCTGGTCGAACGCCGCCGCCAGCGCATCCTCCTCCAGCCCGCCGGTGACGGCAAACGCGCCGAGATAATCCGCTTTACCACTGGATTTCGGCGCCACGAAGTCCGCCAGACAGTAGTTGGCGAAGTCGGTTTTTTCCGTTTGCTGGCGCAGATGATGGCTGACGCACAGCACCTCGCGCCGGGTCTCGTCACGGTAGATTTCAATGTCGTCGCCGACGCGGTTAGCCGGGAAAATGCCGACCACGCCGCGCGGCCTGAGCGTGCCCTGCGCGCTGAGGTTATCCAGCATCGCATTGGCATCGGCAAACAGCCGTGTGGCTTCTTCGCCCACCACCTCATCTTCCAGGATACGCGGATATTTGCCGGCCAGCGACCAGGTCATAAAAAACGGCGTCCAGTCGATGTAGTTGCGCAGCGTATCGATACTGGCCTCCACTGCGCTGACGCCGGTGCGATGCGCCACCGGTGGCGTGTAGCGTTGCCAGTCAATGACGTAATGATTATCGCGCGCGGCCTGTAGCGTGACCGGCGGCGTGCGCGGCTTTTTACGCGCGTGCTGAATCCGCACGGTTTCGTACTCTTTACGCGTGCGCGCCACAAACGCCTCTTTCAGCGTGGGCGACAGCAGCGATGAGACCACGCCGACGGTGCGCGAGGCGTTCTGCACATAGACCGTCGGGCCGCTGTAATTCTGCTCAATCTTCACCGCCGTGTGCGCTTTCGAGGTGGTGGCCCCGCCAATCAGCAGCGGCAGCGTAAAGCCCTGGCGCTCCATCTCTTTCGCCACGTTCACCATCTCGTCGAGCGACGGGGTAATCAGGCCGGAAAGTCCGATGATGTCGGCGTTTTCCTCACGCGCGGTTTTCAGGATTTTGTCGCCCGGCACCATCACGCCCAGGTCGATGATTTCGTAGTTGTTACACTGCAGCACCACGCCAACAATATTTTTGCCGATGTCGTGCACGTCGCCTTTTACCGTCGCCAGCACGATTTTACCGTTGCTGCGGCCGGCCTCTTTGCTCGCCTGGATAAAGGGTTCGAGGTAGGCCACCGCCTGCTTCATCACGCGCGCCGATTTCACCACCTGCGGCAGAAACATTTTGCCCTCGCCAAACAGATCGCCGACCACATTCATGCCGGACATCAACGGCCCTTCAATGACTTCAATCGGCCGTGCCGCGGCCTGGCGCGCCTCTTCGGTGTCCTGCTCGATAAACTCGGTGATGCCTTTCACCAGCGAATATTCCAGCCGCTTCACCACGTCCCAGCTGCGCCATTCGGCCTGCTGCTTGTCCTGCTCACCCTCGCCTTTGTTGCCGCGATACTTCTCCGCCAGCGCCAGCAGTCGCTCGGTGCCATCGTCGCGCCGGTTGAGGATCACGTCCTCAACCGCATCGCGCAGCTCCGCCGGCAGATCGTCATAAATTGCCAGCTGACCGGCGTTGACGATGCCCATGTCCATGCCGTTGCGGATGGCGTAGTAGAGGAACACCGCGTGAATCGCCTCGCGCACCGGTTCGTTACCGCGGAACGAGAACGACACGTTGGAGACGCCGCCGGAGATCATCGCGTGCGGCAGTTCGCGTTTGATGTCTTCACAGGCACCGATGAAATCCATCGCGTAGTTGTTGTGCTCTTCGATGCCGGTGGCGACGGCAAAGATATTGGGGTCGAAAATGATGTCTTCCGGCGGGAAACCGACTTCTTCGGTGAGGATGTGGTAGGCGCGGCGGCAGATCTCAATTTTGCGCGCGCGGGTATCCGCCTGGCCCACTTCGTCGAACGCCATCACCACCACCGCCGCGCCGTAGCGCCGCACTTTGCGCGCGTGCGCAATAAACGGCTCGATGCCCTCTTTCATCGAGATGGAGTTGACGATGCCTTTGCCCTGAATGCACTGCAGGCCTTTCTCAATCACCTCCCATTTCGAGGAGTCGATCATGATCGGCACACGCGCAATATCGGGCTCACCGGCAATCAGATTGAGAAAGCGCACCATGGCCGCTTCCGCATCCAGCATGCCTTCATCCATATTGATATCGATAATCTGCGCGCCGTTTTCTACCTGCTGGCGCGCCACGTCCAGCGCTTCGTTGTACTTCTCTTCTTTAATCAGGCGCTTAAATTTGGCCGAGCCGGTCACGTTAGTGCGCTCACCCACGTTGACGAACAGTGAATCGGCCTGAATATTGAGCGGTTCGAGGCCAGACAAACGGCAGGCGACGGCTATTTCCGGTAGCGGCCGCGGTGGCACGCCCTCGACCGCTGCCGCCATCGCCGCAATGTGCTGCGGCGTGGTGCCACAGCAGCCACCGATAATGTTGAGGAAACCGGCGCGCGCCCACTCGCCAATCTGCGCCGCCATCGTCGCCGCATCAAGGTCATATTCGCCGAAGGCATTCGGCAGACCGGCGTTGGGGTGGGCGCTGACATAGCCTTCGGCAATGCGCGACAGCTCCTGCACATACTGGCGCAGTTCGTCCGGGCCAAGCGCGCAGTTGAGGCCGAACGACAGCGGCTCCGCGTGGCGCAGTGAGTTGTAGAATCCTTCCGTGGTCTGGCCGGAGAGCGTACGGCCTGACGCATCGGTAATGGTACCGGAGATCATCAGCGGCAGCGTCACGCCCATCGCTTCCATCTCACTCTGTACCGCATAGATCGCCGCTTTGGCATTCAGGGTATCGAACACCGTTTCGATCATGATGATGTCAGCACCGCCGCTAATCAGCGCATGGGTCGATTCGCGGTAGGCGTCCACCAGCTGATTGAAGGTGATGTTACGAAACGCGGGATCGTTGACGTCAGGCGAGATCGAGCAGGTGCGGTTGGTCGGGCCGAGCACGCCAGCAACGTAGCGCGGGCGATCGGGCGTTTTTGCCGTCCACGCGTCGGCGCAGGCGCGCGCCAGTTTCGCCGCTTCGAAGTTAATCTCCGCCGACAGCGCGGCCATTTCATAGTCGGCCATGGCAATCGGGGTGGCGTTGAAGGTGTTGGTTTCGAGAATATCCGCGCCAGCCGCCAGGTAAGCATCGTGGATTTCGCGAATGACGTCCGGCTTACTCAGCACCAGCAGGTCATTATTGCCCTTCACATCGCACGGCCAGTCAGCGAAGCGGCTGCCGCGAAAATCCTGCTCATCCAGTTTGTAACTCTGGATCATGGTGCCCATACCACCGTCCAGAATCATGATGCGTTGTGCCAGCTGCTGCTGTAGCGTTGCGGTTTTATTGCTCACTCTTGCCCCATCCACGTCATTACGCTGGCTAAATGCCAGCCAGTCATACTGGCACAACTTTCAAATGAGCAAAAGTCACCCGTTTGCGGCCACCGGCGGCAAAGTGACCAGCAGATCCGACCAGTCAGCCAGCGTTTGCATTCATACCATTAAAAACGAAAATGGTTTCCATACCTGCAATGACTGTGGAGATGTTATGGCAACCCCTGCGCCCGCGAAACGCGGCAAAAAACCCCGTACGGCTCCGGTGGCCAGTGCCCCTGCCGGCGGCCAGGTACAATCTCTGACGCGCGGGCTGCGTTTGCTGGAGCTGATTGCCGAATCACACGGTAGCGTGGCGCTGACCGAGCTGGCGCAACAGGCCGGGCTTCCCAACTCCACCACTCATCGCCTGCTGACCACCATGCAGCAGCAGGGATTTGTGCATCAGGTGGGCGACCTCGGTTTATGGACCATTGGCGCTCATGCCTTTGTGGTCGGCAGCAGTTTTCTGCAGAGCCGCAATCTGCTGGCGATTGTGCACCCGATTCTGCGCCGGCTGATGGAAGAAGCCGGCGAAACCGTGAATCTGGCGGTGCTGGATCTCAGTGATTATCAGGCGGTGATTATTGACCAGGTACAGTGCACCCAGCTGATGCGCATGTCAGCGCCGATTGGCGGCAAGTTGCCGATGCATGCGTCCGGTGCCGGCAAAGCGTTTCTCGCTCACCTTAGCGATGATCAGGTCACCGCCCTGCTGCATCAGAAGGGATTACATCACTACACGCCGAAAACCCTGATGTCGCCGCATAGCCTGAAGGAGAATCTGGCGCTGATCCGTAAGATGGGTTTTTCGCACGACGACGAAGAGCACGCGCTCGGCCTGCGCTGTGTGGCGGCACCGATTTATGATGAACACGGCGAACCGTTTGCCGCCATCTCCATCTCCGGCCCGCTGGCGCGTATGACCGACGACCGCATTACCGAACTCGGGGCGCTGGTGATCCGCGCGGCGAAGCAGGTGACGCTGAGCTATGCCGGCCGCTAGGCGGCCACTGACGCGTAGCGCGCGCTGAAACGCTGTCCGGCGCGCCACGCCATCACCTCTTCAATATGCCCGGCACGGATCCGCGCCTGCAGGGCGCGCCACCAGCCAGGATCGAACAACTGCGGATGCAGCGCCTGCAGCAGTTTTCCGGTCGCCGGTTCGCTGCACAGCGCGTAGCGGAAGGTTTCCGGAAACACATCATCCGGCCCGACGCTGTACCACGGCTCGGCCTGCAGCTCATCCTCTTCGTAACGCGCCGCCGGAACATCGCGGAACACCAGCTCGGTCATCGGGCGGATTTCATCATAGTCGTAAAACACCACGCGGCCATGGCGCGTCATGCCGAAGTTTTTAAACAGCATATCGCCGGGGAAGATATTGGCCGCCGCCAGCTGACAAATCGCATCGCCGTACTCCTCAATGGCGTGCTGGCGCTGTTCCGGCGTCGCCTGCATCAGCCACAGGTTAAGCGGCTGCATACGACGCTCCAGCCATAAGTGGCGGATGATCAGTACGTCATCGCGCAGCTCGATTTTTTCCGGAATCTCGCGCTCAAATTCCGCCATCAGCGCCGCCGGAATGCGCGCGCGCGGGATGGCGAAATGCTCAAACTCCTGGGTGTCAGCCATGCGCCCGACGCGGTCATGCTCTTTGACCAGCCGGTAACAGGCGCGCACCTGCGCATCCGTCACCTCTTTTTGCGGCGCGAAGCGATCTTTAATCACCTTAAATACCCGATCAAAACCGGGCAGCGTAAATACCAGCATCACCATACCGCGCACGCCGGGTGCGATGGTGAATGCTTCCTGACTGTGCGCCAGGTAATCTAAATATTCGCGATAGCATTCGGTTTTACCGTGTTTCTGGCAGCCAATCGCCATATAGCGCTCGGCGAGGGTTTTGCCCGGCAAAATCGGCTGCAGCCAGGCCACCAGCGCGGCCGGCACCGGCGCATACACCATGAAATAGGCGCGGGCAAAGCCAAACACGATGCTGGCGTCATTGCTGTCGGTGAGACAGGTATCAATCCACAACCGGCCGGCATCGTCGCGCTGGATCGGCAGCAGGCACGGCACAATCTCGCCCGCGCTCAGCTGCAGCCGCGCCACAATCCAGGCGGTTTTGTTGCGATAAAACAGCTCGCTGGCGACGTCCAGCGTGGCATTGGCCAGCTGTGCCGCGCTGAACTGCTCGTGCAAATGACGCACAATCCAGCCGATGTCGCGCGTCTGATCCTGCCACGTCAGCCGCAACGGAATGTCATTCAATACCTGACGCAGCGTCTCATGCCAGCTGTGCTGCGGCCGGTACAGGCGCGACAGCGGTCGCTGCGCCGGCGGCGCGGGCGCGTACGGCTGTGACGGCAGGATAAACAGCCGCTCAGGCAGTAAGTGGCTGTGCCCCAGCAAGCGACAATAGACAGAATTAAAAAAGCTTTCGGCAATTTCATGACGCGGATAGCCCGGCAGCAGCGTGGCATAGTGGCTTTTCACCCGCAGCCAGAAGGCGTCATCCCAGTCGGCCATCTCGTTGAGGATGCGCAACTGATTGGCGACCAGCCCGACGTGATGATCGTACAAATGGATACGCGCTTTCATCGCCTGCTGCACCGCCTGCCAGTCCGCCTGTTCAAAGCGCTGCTGCGCGCCTGCGGTAATGTCGAGAAAGCGACCGTACTGCGCATCAAAACCCTGCAGAATCGTGTGGGCGATAAGGGATTCTCTCGGTGACATCGGCAATCTCCGGCAAGCGTGAGCCAGTGAAACGGTGCGCCATGCTGCGCACCGCGAGTACGCTGATCAGAACTGTGCGGCTTCGGTGGAGCCGGTCAGCGCGGTGACCGACGAGCTGCCGCCCTGAATCACCGTGGTGATGCGATCAAAATATCCGGTGCCCACTTCCTGCTGATGCGCAGAGAAGGTGTAGCCGCGTTCGCGTGCGGCAAATTCCGGCTGCTGCACCTTTTCCACGTAGTGGCGCATGCCTTCGCCCTGCGCATAAGCGTGCGCGAGGTCGAACATGTTGAACCACATGCTGTGAATGCCGGCCAGAGTGATGAACTGAAAGCGGTAGCCCATCTCGCTCAGCGCCTGCTGGAAGCGGGCAATGGTGCGATCGTCGAGATTCGTCTTCCAGTTAAACGAAGGCGAACAATTGTAAGCCAGCAGCTTGCCGGGATACTGCGCGTGAATCGCCTCGGCGAAGCGCTGCGCCAGCGCCAGATCCGGCGTGGAAGTTTCGCACCACAGCACATCGGCATACGGCGCATACGCCAGGCCACGGGCTATCGCCTGTTCGATACCGGCATGGGTGCGAAAGAAGCCTTCAGCGGTCCGTTCCCCGGTGATAAACGGCGCATCGCGCTCGTCGCAATCGGAGGTAATCAGATCGGCAGCGTCGGCATCGGTGCGCGCAATCAGTACCGTGGGCACATCCATCACATCGGCCGCCAGCCGCGCCGCCACCAGTTTCTGAATCGCTTCCTGTGTCGGCACCAGAACTTTGCCGCCCATGTGTCCGCACTTCTTCACCGCCGCCAGCTGATCTTCAAAGTGCACCGCGCCGGCGCCGGCCTGAATCATCGCTTTCATCAGCTCAAAAGCATTGAGCACCCCGCCAAATCCGGCTTCCGCATCGGCGACAATTGGCAGGTAGTAATCGATAAAGCCGTCATCGTCCGGCGACAGTCCGCTCGCCCACTGGATTTGATCGGCGCGCTGAAAGCTTTGGTTGATGCGTTCCACCACGTTCGGCACCGAATTGACCGGATACAGCGACTGGTCCGGATACATCTGCCCGGCCAGGTTTGCATCGGCCGCCACCTGCCAGCCGGAGAGATAAATCGCCTCAATACCGGCTTTCGCCTGCTGCACCGCCTGCCCGCCGGTCAGGGCGCCGAGACTATTGATATAGCCTTTGCGCGCGTCACCGTTGAGCAGTGCCCACAGCTTTCTCGCGCCGCGATCCGCCAGCGTGCAGGCGGGATTGACGGAGCCGCGCAGGTTAATGACCTCTTCGGCACTGTAAGGACGGGTAATGCCCTGCCAGCGTGATGCCAGCCAGCTGTTTTCCAGTTGAGCGATCTGTTGGGTACGATTTGACATAGCAGTATCTCCAGAGTCAGGGCAGCAGGCGGTAGCCCGGCAGGGTGAGGAAAGGAACCAGTTGTTCGTCGGTGGTGATTTGCGCCATCAGCGCAGCCGCATCTTCATAGCGACCGGCGTCAAAGCGCGTGTCACCCAGGCTGTGGCGCAGGGCCGCCAGCTCTTCATCAAGAAACTGTTCGAACAGCGCGGCGGTCACCAGCTGACCATCGCTGAGGATTTGCTTGTGGTGAATCCACTGCCAGATGGAGGTGCGGGCAATCTCCGCGGTAGCGGCATCCTCCATCAGCCCATCAATAGGCACGCAGCCATTGCCGCTGATCCACGCTTCCAGATATTGCAGCGCAACGCGGATGTTGGCGCGCATCCCGGCTTCGGTGCGCTGACCACGGCACGGGCGCAGCAGGCGCTCGGCGGTGATCGGCGTATCCTGTTCACGACTGACGTGCAGCTGATTGGGGCGATCGCCCAGCTGACGGTCAAACTCCGCCATGGCGATATCCGCCAGGCCGGGATGGGCGACCCAGGTACCGTCATGGCCGTTGCCCGCTTCCCGTGCTTTGTCCTCCTGCACTTTCTGCATCACCCAGGCGTTGCGTTCAGCGTCTTTGGCCGGGATGAGCGCCGACATGCCGCCCATCGCCAGCGCACCGCGCCGGTGGCAGGTTTTGATCAGCAGGCGCGAATAAGCCTCGAGGAACGGCTGGTCCATGCTGATCTGCTGACGATCCGGCAGAATGCGGTCACCATGCTGGCCCAGCGTTTTGATGTAGCTGAAGATGTAATCCCAGCGACCACAGTTGAGGCCAACCACGTGATCGCGCAGTTCCCACAGGATCTCATCCATCTGGAATACCGCGGGCAGCGTCTCGATCAGTACCGTGGCTTTGATAGTGCCGCGCGGCAGATCGAAACGATCTTCACTGAAACGGAAGATTTCCCGCCACCATGCCACTTCCGCCGCATGCTCGGTTTTCGGCAGATAGAACCACGGAGCGTGGCCCTTCTCCAGCAGCGCGGTGACGTTGTGAAACAGATAGAGCGCAAAGTCGAATAACCCGCCGGGAATGGCCCGATCGCGCCACTCAACATGCTTCTCATCCAGATGTAAGCCGCGAACCCGGCACATCAGCAGCGCCGGATCGGATCGTAACTGGTAGATCTTGCCGTTTTCGCTGGTGAAGCTCAGCGTGCCGTTAACCGCATCGCGCAGCGCCAGCTGGCCATCAAGCAGTTTTTGCCAGGTCGGTGCCAGCGAATCCTCAAAATCGGCCATGAACACTTTGACGTTAGCGTTCAGCGCGTTGATCACCATTTTGCGATCTGGCGGACCGGTGATTTCGACGCGGCGATCGCGCAGTAGCTGAGGAATGGGCCTCACCTGCCAGTCACTTTGCCGAATGGAAGCGGTTTCCGAATCGAAATCTGGCAACGCCCCCTGATCGTAGCGCTGCTGGCGCTGCTGACGCGCTTTCAGCAGACGCTCGCGCTCGGGTGCAAAGCGCACTACCAGCGAGTGCAGGAAATCAATGGCTTCGGGCGTGAGCAGCTGCTTCTCCGCGTGGGTAAAGGGCTGGCTAAAGGTCAGTGTCGGGCTGATAACCGTGTCTGTCATGCGGGCTGCCTCCTGGTTTGATCCTTTTTCTAACGACAGGATCGGGCTGTAGGGTATTTTTTAACCGGCAAGATCAGAGCATAATCATTTTTATTTTAATTTCAAAAACTATTTCCATTTTAGTGTTTATTTGATTTTATTTATCTGATTTAAATGTAATTTAATCTCACGAAATAAAGGCAATACGTTCCATCATAGAAAAAGGCAAAAAAAAGCCGCGACAACACGCGGCTGTCACGGCAGGTTTAAACGCGCTTTTAGCAGGCGTTTTACTCGAGCGTTGGATTCATGTGACGCAGATCGAATGGCGTAATCTGGTAGACGTAGTAGTTGAGCCAGTTGGAGAACAGCAGGTTGCCGTGGCTACGCCAGGTGGCGCGCGGCGGCAATTCGGGGTTGTCCTGCGGGAAGTAGTTGAACGGCACCTCAGGGTGCAGGCCGGCCTCGTAGTCCCGATGGTACTCACCCGACAGCGTAAGAGCGTCATATTCCGGATGGCCGGTAACAAAGGCCAGGCGCTTGTCTTTACTCGCCATCAGATAGGCACCGGTGCTTTCTGATTCGGCAAACAGCTCGAGATCGGTATAGTCACGAATCAGCTGGCTGGGAAAATCAGCATAGCGTGAATGCGGTGCCAGGAAGTTGTCATCAAAACCGCGCGTCAGTAGCGCGTGCGGATGAAGGATCTGATGCTCATAGACGCCAGACAGCTTGTTCTGTCGCGTCTGTTTAGGAATGCCATACAGGATGTTAAGCGCCGCCTGCACCGCCCAGCAAACGAACAGGGTAGAAGTGACGTGCTCTTTCGCCCAGTGCAGCACGCGCTGAATCTGTGGCCAGTAGGCAACATCATTGAAATCAACCAGCCCCAGCGGCGCACCGGTGACAATCAGGCCGTCAAAGTTATCGTTGGCGATATCGTCGAAGTTGCAGTAGAAGTTGTTCAGATGCTCGCTTGGCGTGTTGCGCGACTCGCGGCTGTCGATGCGTAATAGCTGAACATCGATCTGCAGCGGCGAGTTAGAGAGCAGGCGCAGAAACTGGTTTTCGGTTTCAATTTTTTTAGGCATCAGGTTAAGGATCAACACTTTAAGCGGACGAATCTCCTGAACACTGGCGCGCGATGAGGTCATGACAAAGACATTCTCATTACGCAAAAAATTCACTGCCGGTAATTCGTCGGGGATCCTGATTGGCATAACCTGCTGACCTCTTGCTGATAACCATATAAACGTTTAGACATCCAGATGCCCGAGATTAGCCTGGCTGCCGCTGGATGTCGAGTCTTCATGCGGTTTATGAAATTGTTTCAGCATTGAACGGCAATAGCCGCGAGCGCCGCGCGGTGAGCAGCAGCAATAAGGTCGGAATAAGAGCGCGTTAGAATTTTTTCAGGATTAAATAAGTCGTTATGGAGAGGGTTTTTGGCGGGAAATTTGCTGAAGTACGGACGTAAAAAAGCCCCGGACTCTCGTCCGGGGCTTTTTTACTTATTTGATGCCTGGCAGTTCCCTACTCTCGCATGGGGAGGCCCCACACTACCATCGGCGCTACGGCGTTTCACTTCTGAGTTCGGCATGGGGTCAGGTGGGACCACCGCGCTGTTGCCGCCAGGCAAATTCTGGTGCGCGAAACGAATCTTTTTCACTGATGCCGCGTTGGCCGCCCTCGTAAAGTCAGTCACATACTCGTGTATGCTCCTTCCTTTCCTTCGGCCTGCCGCCTTGCCTCAGCGCAAAATCTTTCGTTTCCGCTAATTTTTCCGTCACAAGCTGAAAATTCTTTCGGTCTCTCAGACCAAAACGCCTCTGGCGTTGTAAGGTTAAGCCTCACGGGTCATTAGTACCGGTTAGCTCAACGCATCGCTGCGCTTACACACCCGGCCTATCAACGTCGTCGTCTTCAACGTCCCTTCAGGACCCTCAAGGGGTCAGGGAGAACTCATCTCGGGGCAAGTTTCGTGCTTAGATGCTTTCAGCACTTATCTCTTCCGCACTTAGCTACCGGGCAGTGCCATTGGCATGACAACCCGAACACCAGCGGTGCGTTCACTCCGGTCCTCTCGTACTAGGAGCAACCCCCCTCAATTCTCCAGCGCCCACGGCAGATAGGGACCGAACTGTCTCACGACGTTCTAAACCCAGCTCGCGTACCACTTTAAACGGCGAACAGCCGTACCCTTGGGACCTACTTCAGCCCCAGGATGTGATGAGCCGACATCGAGGTGCCAAACACCGCCGTCGATATGAACTCTTGGGCGGTATCAGCCTGTTATCCCCGGAGTACCTTTTATCCGTTGAGCGATGGCCCTTCCATTCAGAACCACCGGATCACTATGACCTGCTTTCGCACCTGCTCGAGCCGTCACTCTCGCAGTCAAGCTGGCTTATGCCATTGCACTAACCTCCTGATGTCCGACCAGGATTAGCCAACCTTCGTGCTCCTCCGTTACGCTTTGGGAGGAGACCGCCCCAGTCAAACTACCCACCAGACACTGTCCGCAGCCCGGATTACGGGCCTACGTTAGAACATCAAACATTAAAGGGTGGTATTTCAAGGTTGGCTCCACGCAGACTGGCGTCCGCGCTTCAAAGCCTCCCACCTATCCTACACATCAAGGCTCAATGTTCAGTGTCAAGCTATAGTAAAGGTTCACGGGGTCTTTCCGTCTTGCCGCGGGTACACTGCATCTTCACAGCGATTTCAATTTCACTGAGTCTCGGGTGGAGACAGCCTGGCCATCATTACGCCATTCGTGCAGGTCGGAACTTACCCGACAAGGAATTTCGCTACCTTAGGACCGTTATAGTTACGGCCGCCGTTTACCGGGGCTTCGATCAAGAGCTTCTCCTTGCGGATAACCCCATCAATTAACCTTCCGGCACCGGGCAGGCGTCACACCGTATACGTCCACTTTCGTGTTTGCACAGTGCTGTGTTTTTAATAAACAGTTGCAGCCAGCTGGTATCTTCGACTGGCCTCGGCTCCGGGAGCAAGTCCCTTCACCTACGCGCCAGCGTGCCTTCTCCCGAAGTTACGGCACCATTTTGCCTAGTTCCTTCACCCGAGTTCTCTCAAGCGCCTTGGTATTCTCTACCTGACCACCTGTGTCGGTTTGGGGTACGATTTCGTGTTACCTGGAGCTTAGAGGCTTTTCCTGGAAGCAGGGCATCAGTTACTTCACCGCCGTAGCGGCTCGTCGTCACGCCTCAGTGTTAAAGAAGACCGGATTTGCCTGGTCTTCACACCTGCACGCTTAAACCGGGACAACCGTCGCCCGGATAACCTAGCCTTCTCCGTCCCCCCTTCGCAGTAACACCAAGTACAGGAATATTAACCTGTTTCCCATCGACTACGCTTTTCAGCCTCGCCTTAGGGGTCGACTCACCCTGCCCCGATTAACGTTGGACAGGAACCCTTGGTCTTCCGGCGAGCGGGCTTTTCACCCGCTTTATCGTTACTTATGTCAGCATTCGCACTTCTGATACCTCCAGCATGCCTCACAGCACACCTTCAGCGGCTTACAGAACGCTCCCCTACCCAACAACACATAGTGTCGCTGCCGCAGCTTCGGTGCATGGTTTAGCCCCGTTACATCTTCCGCGCAGGCCGACTCGACCAGTGAGCTATTACGCTTTCTTTAAATGATGGCTGCTTCTAAGCCAACATCCTGGCTGTCTGTGCCTTCCCACATCGTTTCCCACTTAACCATGACTTTGGGACCTTAGCTGGCGGTCTGGGTTGTTTCCCTCTTCACGACGGACGTTAGCACCCGCCGTGTGTCTCCCGTGATAACATTCTCCGGTATTCGCAGTTTGCATCGGGTTGGTAAGCCGGGATGGCCCCCTAGCCGAAACAGTGCTCTACCCCCGGAGATGAGTTCACGAGGCGCTACCTAAATAGCTTTCGGGGAGAACCAGCTATCTCCCGGTTTGATTGGCCTTTCACCCCCAGCCACAAGTCATCCGCTAATTTTTCAACATTAGTCGGTTCGGTCCTCCAGTTAGTGTTACCCAACCTTCAACCTGCCCATGGCTAGATCACCGGGTTTCGGGTCTATACCCTGCAACTTAACGCCCAATTAAGACTCGGTTTCCCTTCGGCTCCCCTATGCGGTTAACCTTGCTACAGAATATAAGTCGCTGACCCATTATACAAAAGGTACGCAGTCACACCCGAAGGTGCTCCCACTGCTTGTACGTACACGGTTTCAGGTTCTGTTTCACTCCCCTCGCCGGGGTTCTTTTCGCCTTTCCCTCACGGTACTGGTTCACTATCGGTCAGTCAGGAGTATTTAGCCTTGGAGGATGGTCCCCCCATGTTCAGACAGGATACCACGTGTCCCGCCCTACTCGTCGGACTCACAGCTCATGCATCTTCGTGTACGGGGCTGTCACCCGGTATCGCGCGACTTTCCAGACGCTTCCACTGATGCACAAGCTGATTCAGGTCCTGGGCTGCTCCCCGTTCGCTCGCCGCTACTGGGGGAATCTCGGTTGATTTCTTTTCCTCGGGGTACTTAGATGTTTCAGTTCCCCCGGTTCGCCTCGTTAACCTATGTATTCAGTTAACGATAATGCACAAGTGCATTGGGTTTCCCCATTCGGACATCGACGGCTGTAGCGGTTCATATCACCTTACCGTCGCTTTTCGCAGATTAGCACGTCCTTCATCGCCTCTGACTGCCAGGGCATCCACCGTGTACGCTTAGTCGCTTAACCTCACAACCCACAGACGTTTCATGTCCGGAATCACTGCGCTGGAAAAATGCTGTGTTGCAGCGGTGCTCGCCATGCTCACGTACGTCGGTACGCTCCGCTGGCTGTGCGCTGATGCGCCTTGCCTTTTTCCATGCTCGTTGATTCCTGCATTCCACATGGGATGTGAAAATTTGAGAGACTCGAACACATCGTAAATTTCATTCTTATTACGGAGAATGAAAACGACGTGTCGTTTCAATTTTCAGCTTGTTCCGGATTGTTAAAGAGCAAATACTTCGCAGCATGCTTAATCAGCACACTCTGAAGTATTATCGGTAACGCCTTTCACTCATTACCAGCAAGTGGCGTCCCCTAGGGGATTCGAACCCCTGTTACCGCCGTGAAAGGGCGGTGTCCTAGGCCTCTAGACGAAGGGGACACTGAAGTCTCTTTCGTAAGACGCTTTGCTCATTACTTTTTCATCAGACAATCTGTGTGAGCACTTCGCGGGAAAGTATCTTCAGGTAAGGAGGTGATCCAACCGCAGGTTCCCCTACGGTTACCTTGTTACGACTTCACCCCAGTCATGAATCACAAAGTGGTAAGCGCCCTCCCGAAGGTTAAGCTACCTACTTCTTTTGCAACCCACTCCCATGGTGTGACGGGCGGTGTGTACAAGGCCCGGGAACGTATTCACCGTAGCATTCTGATCTACGATTACTAGCGATTCCGACTTCATGGAGTCGAGTTGCAGACTCCAATCCGGACTACGACGCACTTTATGAGGTCCGCTTGCTCTCGCGAGGTCGCTTCTCTTTGTATGCGCCATTGTAGCACGTGTGTAGCCCTGGCCGTAAGGGCCATGATGACTTGACGTCATCCCCACCTTCCTCCGGTTTATCACCGGCAGTCTCCTTTGAGTTCCCGACCGAATCGCTGGCAACAAAGGATAAGGGTTGCGCTCGTTGCGGGACTTAACCCAACATTTCACAACACGAGCTGACGACAGCCATGCAGCACCTGTCTCAGAGTTCCCGAAGGCACCAAAGCATCTCTGCTAAGTTCTCTGGATGTCAAGGCCAGGTAAGGTTCTTCGCGTTGCATCGAATTAAACCACATGCTCCACCGCTTGTGCGGGCCCCCGTCAATTCATTTGAGTTTTAACCTTGCGGCCGTACTCCCCAGGCGGTCGACTTAACGCGTTAGCTCCGGAAGCCACGCCTCAAGGGCACAACCTCCAAGTCGACATCGTTTACGGCGTGGACTACCAGGGTATCTAATCCTGTTTGCTCCCCACGCTTTCGCACCTGAGCGTCAGTCTTCGTCCAGGGGGCCGCCTTCGCCACCGGTATTCCTCCAGATCTCTACGCATTTCACCGCTACACCTGGAATTCTACCCCCCTCTACGAGACTCAAGCCTGCCAGTTTCAAATGCAGTTCCCAGGTTAAGCCCGGGGATTTCACATCTGACTTAACAGACCGCCTGCGTGCGCTTTACGCCCAGTAATTCCGATTAACGCTTGCACCCTCCGTATTACCGCGGCTGCTGGCACGGAGTTAGCCGGTGCTTCTTCTGCGGGTAACGTCAATCGGCGAGGTTATTAACCTCACCGCCTTCCTCCCCGCTGAAAGTACTTTACAACCCGAAGGCCTTCTTCATACACGCGGCATGGCTGCATCAGGCTTGCGCCCATTGTGCAATATTCCCCACTGCTGCCTCCCGTAGGAGTCTGGACCGTGTCTCAGTTCCAGTGTGGCTGGTCATCCTCTCAGACCAGCTAGGGATCGTCGCCTAGGTGAGCCATTACCCCACCTACTAGCTAATCCCATCTGGGCACATCCGATGGTGTGAGGCCCGAAGGTCCCCCACTTTGGTCTTGCGACGTTATGCGGTATTAGCTACCGTTTCCAGTAGTTATCCCCCTCCATCGGGCAGTTTCCCAGACATTACTCACCCGTCCGCCACTCGCCACCCAAAGAGCAAGCTCTTCTGTGCTGCCGTTCGACTTGCATGTGTTAGGCCTGCCGCCAGCGTTCAATCTGAGCCATGATCAAACTCTTCAATTTAAAGTTTGATTTGCTGCAACGAGTGCAGCGATGCTCTGTGAATTAAACTTCGTAATGAATTACGTGTTCACTCAGCAAAGACTTAATATTTTTTACGTCCGGAGACGCTGATATCAATCCTGCGAGTGCCCACACAGATTGTCTGATAAATTGTTAAAGAGCGGTGCGACGCGGCGTTCGGCCTGCTGTCGCGAGGTGGCGTATATTACGCTTTCCTCCTTCAGAGTCAAACACTTTTTTCAGCGTTTTTCTCCGGCGGAAGTTCTTAACGAAGCTTCCTGTCTACACCGCATTCCGTAAGTCGTTGTGCCGTGTCGATGGAGGCGCATTATAGGGAGTTGTTCGGCACGCGCAACCGCTAAATTCAATAAAAACAATCGTTCGCTGCATTCCACAGCAAAACCCCGCCTTATACCCGGTTACACACAAAGTTATCCACATCTGCAGCCGGTAATAAATTTAGGCGAGCATCGCGCAAACGTTTTCGCTACAATGCCCCGCGACGTCAAGGATGCCCCTTCTGGGGCGTTACCTGAGGTAAATGTTCTCTTCTATATATAGAGAGAGAAAGTTAAGCCTGATGTAACGCTCTTATTTACGCGAAACAAAGCCAAGGGATAAAACCACCATGCAACAACGTCGTCCTGTACGCCGCGCTCTGCTCAGTGTCTCTGACAAAGCCGGTATCCTCGAATTTGCTCAGGCCCTCTCCCATCGTGGTGTTGAGCTGCTCTCCACAGGTGGCACCGCGCGCCTGCTGGCAGATGCCGGCCTGCCCGTCACGGAAGTTTCTGACTACACCGGTTTCCCGGAAATGATGGATGGACGCGTCAAAACGCTGCACCCCAAAGTGCACGGTGGCATTCTGGGCCGTCGCGGCACCGATGATGCCATCATGGCCGAGCACGCCATCAATCCTATCGACATGGTGGTGGTGAACCTCTATCCCTTTGCCCAGACCGTGGCGAAAGCCGACTGCAGCCTGGAAGATGCCGTTGAGAACATTGATATCGGCGGTCCCACCATGGTGCGCTCGGCAGCCAAGAACCACAAAGACGTGGCGATCGTGGTGAAGAGCAGTGACTACGACGCGATCATCGCGGAGCTCGATGCCAACGAAAACTCCCTGACGCTGGAAACCCGTTTCGATCTGGCCATCAAAGCCTTTGAACACACCGCCGCTTACGACAGCATGATTGCCAACTACTTTGGCAGCCTGGTACCGGCCTATCACGGCGAAAGCACCGCGCCGGCCGGCCGCTTCCCGCGCACCCTGAACCTCAACTTTATTAAAAAGCAGGATATGCGTTACGGCGAGAACAGCCATCAGGACGCTGCTTTCTATATTGAAGAGCAAGTCAGCGAAGCGTCGGTCGCCACCGCACAGCAGCTGCAGGGCAAAGCGCTGTCCTACAACAATATTGCCGATACCGATGCGGCACTGGAGTGCGTCAAGGAGTTCAGCGAGCCAGCCTGCGTTATCGTCAAGCACGCTAACCCATGCGGCGTCGCCGCAGGCGATTCAATTCTTGCCGCCTACGAGCGCGCTTATAAAACCGATCCGACCTCGGCGTTCGGCGGCATCATCGCCTTTAACCGTGAGCTGGATGAAGCGACCGCGCAGGCGATCATCAGCCGTCAGTTCGTGGAAGTCATTATTGCGCCATCGGCCAGTGAAGCGGCACTGCGCGTGACCGCAGCCAAACAGAACGTCCGCGTTCTGGTGTGCGGTCAGTGGCAGAGCCGCGTGGCCGGTCTCGACTTCAAACGCGTCAACGGTGGCCTGCTGGTTCAGGATCGCGATCTCGGTATGGTCGATGCCAGCCAGCTGCGCGTTGTCAGCCAACGTCAGCCGACCGAACAGGAACTGCGTGACGCGCTGTTCTGCTGGAAAGTGGCGAAATTCGTTAAATCCAACGCCATTGTGTATGCACGCGACAACATGACGATCGGTATTGGCGCGGGCCAGATGAGCCGCGTTTACTCTGCCAAAATTGCCGGCATCAAAGCCGCTGACGAAGGACTGGAGGTGAAGGGTTCCGCCATGGCTTCCGACGCCTTCTTCCCGTTCCGCGATGGCATTGATGCTGCGGCAGCAGTGGGCATCACCTGTGTGATCCAGCCGGGCGGTTCCATCCGCGATGATGAAGTAATTGCTGCCGCCGACGAGCACGGCATCGCGATGATCTTCACTGACATGCGTCATTTCCGCCATTAATAGCCTGGAGCCGTAACGATGAAAATTTTAGTGATTGGTAATGGTGGACGTGAACACGCGCTGGCGTGGAAAGCAGCACAGTCGCCGCTGGCAGAAACCGTATTTGTTGCGCCAGGCAACGCCGGTACCGCGCTGGAGCCGGCCCTGCAGAACGTGGCCATCAGCGCCACCGATATTCCGGCACTGCTGGCGTTTGCGCAGCAGGAAAACATCGACCTGACCATCGTCGGACCGGAAGCGCCGCTGGTGATTGGCGTAGTCGATGCGTTTCGCGCTGCCGGCCTGAAAATCTTTGGCCCGACGCAGGCGGCCGCGCAGCTGGAGGGCTCAAAAGCCTTCACCAAAGATTTCCTTGCCCGCCAGCAGATCCCGACGGCGGAATACCAGAACTTCACCGAGGTGGAACCCGCGCTGGCTTACCTGCGTGAGAAAGGCGCGCCGATCGTCATCAAAGCGGACGGTCTGGCCGCGGGTAAAGGCGTCATTGTCGCCATGACGCTGGCCGAAGCGGAAGCGGCAGTGCAGGACATGCTGGCCGGCAATGCATTTGGCGACGCAGGTCACCGCATCGTCATCGAAGAGTTTCTTGATGGTGAAGAAGCCAGCTTCATCGTGATGGTGGACGGCGATAACGTCCTGCCGATGGCCACCAGCCAGGATCATAAACGTGTTGGCGACGGCGACACCGGCCCGAACACCGGTGGCATGGGCGCTTACTCACCGGCGCCGGTAGTGACCGATGAGATTCACCAGCGCGTGATGGATCAGATCATCTGGCCAACCGTCAACGGCATGAAAGCGGAAGGTAACACCTACACCGGTTTCCTGTATGCCGGTCTGATGATCGACAAAGCCGGTCAGCCGAAGGTGATCGAATTTAACTGCCGCTTCGGCGATCCGGAAACGCAGCCGATCATGCTGCGTCTGCAGTCGGATCTGGTCGCGCTGTGCCTCGCCGCCGTCGACGGCAAGCTCGATCAGCAGCAGTCACAGTGGGATCCGCGCCCGTCACTCGGCGTGGTGCTGGCCGCTGGCGGTTATCCGGGCGACTACAACACGGGCGATCAGATCCACGGTCTGCCGCTGGAAGACGTACCGGACGGGAAGGTATTCCATGCCGGCACCACCCTGAAAGATGATCTGGTGGTGACCAGCGGCGGTCGCGTACTGTGCGTGACCGCGCTGGGTGAAGATGTGGCGGCAGCGCAGAAGAATGCCTACGCGCTGGCGCAGCACATCTCATGGAACGGCAGCTTCTGCCGTAATGATATCGGTTACCGCGCGATTAACCGCAAGTAAGCCCCCGGCGGCGGCCAGCCGGTCGCCGCTAAAAATCGGCCTCTTTCGGCTGCCAGCGGCACTCATCTTCCGGCGTGGCACGCAGCAGCTGAATCCCCTCTGGCGCTTCCAGCCACGACAGGGTAATCGGCTGTTGCTGCCCCTGCTGCTGTCGATACAGCGTCGCCAGCGTATCGCGATCGAACGCCACATTCACCTGCTGCCCCTCACAGTCACGAACCTGCGTACCGCCCTGCCAGTGCCCCTGCCGCAACAGTACCCGACCACTCAGCAGTGCATTGCTCTGCGCCAGCATGCGCTGCGCGTCAAACCGGTACAGCTCGACGCTGTCGGCGCTGACGGCTTCACGCCGGCCAGCGAGCTGTCGCTGCATAAAATTGAGGTTGCCCTGATGGTCGAAACGCAGGGTTACGTCGTCCGGCTGCTGGCCAGTAATGTGCCGTTCCACACTCAGCAGTTTATCCGCCTGCCAGATATAGTCGGTAGTTTCCCGGCTATCGCCATTGAAAGGGGTATAGACAGTACGCAGATGGACGGCTTCGTGGTCGCCGTTTTTACGCCAGATTCGCACCGTGCCACGGTCAGAAAGATAGCCGCTGGCGGTGAAAGCCGGAAGATCGGGAGTGGCACTGCAGCCGGTGAGTAATACCCCGAGGAGGATGGCGCAGAGGCGCTGAGGAGAGATGTTCAGCATAGCAGGCCCCGGTAACAAAAAGGGGCGAAATCGCCCCTCTTTTAAAGCTAAACCGCGATGCGGAAAACTTACTTAACAGCGTCTTTCAGTGCTTTACCAGAGACGAACGCTGGCACGTTAGCTGCAGCGATTTTGATCTCTTTGCCAGTCTGCGGGTTGCGACCGGTACGCTCAGCGCGGTGGTTCACTTTAAAAGTACCAAAACCAACCAGTTGTACAGCATCACCTTCTTTCAGAGACTCAGTGATCGCAGCCAGGGTAGATTCCAGCGCAGCTTTAGCCTGGGTTTTAGACAGGTCCGCTTTCTCTGCGATCACATCAATCAGTTGAGTCTTGTTCATAAGTTATCCTTAAAGTGTATTTATCGCTTGCTAAGCAACGAGTGCGAGGGAAAAGCCATATTCTGGCACTCTTCAGCCTGCACGCACCGATAGCCACAATTTTCAGCCCCCCAAATGTAGACCAGACAGGGGGCTGATGTGAAGCCTCCAGGCGCGGTAATTCGGGCCTGAAGTCACGTTTTCTCGCCTTATTGCTGAAAAATTATACCGATGTTACTGATTCCGGCTTCACGCAGGTCTGCACGTAGCCCTTTGATTAGCTCCAGGTCCCGTTCTTCGCACTCTGCCAGCAGGCGAAAAATCTCCCACTGCAGGTCCCATTCGTCAATTACCGCCTGGTTGTCACGCAGCTCTTCGTCGCTCATTTCGCGACCGGCCTGGGTCATTTCGAGGATGGCCACGGTGGTGATCGACGTGCGGCTGACTTCGATGGCGTGCTCCAGCGTTTCACCGCTCAGCTGCGCGTGCAGGAGTTCACTCAGCGCCACGCAGGCGTCAATCGCCGGGTGCACGCCGTAAACGTCAAAGTCGTCACCGTTGGGGATCGCCGCTTCCAGTTTCTCCAGCTGGCTGTCGAAATTGATTTTGGCATCCTTCACCGTCAGGCTTTCCCACACCAGGTCGAGAATGCGGCGATAGAGCTGCGGATCGGCAAACTCGGTCTGCTGACAGAAGGCCCAGTAATTGGGGAACATCCGCTCGCACAGACAGGCCATAAAGGTCATGTGCTGCCAGCTTTCCAGCTTCGCCAGACGCAAATGGACGGGGTTCTGTAACATCAAACTTACTCTCGGTAGATTAGCTGGCGGCAGTGTACCGCAAAAGCCGCGCACAAACAGCGTTAGCGCGCATTTTGCCACTTCACAAAAGCGGGACGGCCAGACGCCACGGCATCGGCCCAGCGCGTTGGCTCCGGCAAGCGGTAGCCGGCCATGCAGGCTTCAACCCAGTACAGGGCGCTGTCGAGGCTGACGCGGTGGCCGGTTGAGACAAACAGCGGGTTGCAGCGCGTCTTGCTGCGCCACACCCAGGCAATCTGCTCGCCTTTATCCATCAGCGGCTGACGACTGCCCGGTGCCGCATCCAGCTCAGCGAAACGGCCGCACAGGCGCTTTTTCGCTACGCCGATGGTTGGCACATCCAGCAGCGAGCCGAAATGCGCAGCAACGCCCAGCCGGCGCGGATGAGAGATGCCATGGCCATCGACAAACAGCAGATCGGGCCGCTGCGACAGCTGCTGCCACGCCGCCTGCAGGGCTGGAATTTCGCGAAACGATAGAAAACCGGGGATGTAAGGCATGGTGGTCGCGACACGCGCGATGCGATGCTCCACCAGCGTTAATGAAGGGTATTCGAGGATCACCAGGGCGGCGCGCGTTACCTCGCCGCCCTGTTCAAAACCGACATCGGCGCCGCCAATAAAGCGCGGCGGCAGTACGTCAAAATCATCCTGCCGCACCACGCTGGCGGCGAGCTGTACCTGTTGCTGTCGTAGTGCGGCTAAATCCATGCTTATCCCTGATGATATGGTCGTGATAGCCGATGCACCGCCTCCACAAACGCGCCAGCGTGCTCTGGCGGAACATCCTGATGAATCCCGTGACCGAGGTTGAAGACGTGGCCTTCGCCTGCGCCAAAGCCTTCCAGAATCCCTGCCACTTCCTGCTCAATTCGTGCAGGGGGTGCATACAGCATAGACGGATCCATGTTGCCCTGCAGCGCGACTTTATCGCCCACACGGCGCCGCGCTTCGCCAATATCGGTGGTCCAGTCAAGACCCAGCGCATCACAGCCGGTGGCCGCCATCTCTTCCAGCCACTGGCCGCCGCCCTTGGTAAACAGGGTGATGGGCACGCGTCGTCCTTCGTTCTCATGCAGCACGCTGTCGACGATTTTGTGCATGTAATAGAGTGAGAACTCGCGATAGTCGCGCCCGGTCAGCACGCCGCCCCAGGTATCAAACACCATCACCGACTGCGCACCCGCTTTAATCTGTGCGTTGAGGTAAAGGATCACGCTCTCTGCCAGCTTATCCAGCAGCGCGTGCAGCGTCTGCGGCTCGGCGTACATCATCTTCTTGATTTTGGTGAAAGCCTTGCTGCTGCCGCCTTCTACCATGTAGGTTGCCAGCGTCCACGGGCTGCCGGAGAAACCGATCAGCGGCACTTCGCCTTTGAGGTTGTGACGGATGGTGCGCACCGCATTCATCACGTAACCCAGCTCCTGCTCCGGATCCGGCACCGGCAGTTTATCCACATCGGCACGGCAGGCGATGGGGTGAGAGAAACGCGGGCCTTCGCCGGTCTCAAAGTAGAGCCCCAGGCCCATCGCATCCGGAATGGTCAGGATATCGCTGAAGAGGATCGCGGCATCCAGCGCATAGCGGCGCAGCGGCTGCAGGGTGACTTCGCACGCCAGCTCCGCGTTCTTACACAGCGACATAAAATCACCGGCCTCAGCGCGCGTGGCTTTGTATTCCGGCAGGTAACGCCCGGCTTGTCGCATCATCCATACCGGGGTGATATCCACCGGCTGGCGTAACAGGGCGCGCAGATAACGATCGTTCTTCAGTTCACTCATAATGGGCTCTCTCATGCTAAGGCCGGCAGTGTAGCATTTTCACGCCGCGCTGGCGCGACACAGCGCAACCGTATCTTCAATCAGCCGGCGCGCCACGGTGCCCGGCGGCGGCAACAGCGGCAGATCATCGTAGCGATACCAGCCAGCATCCAGCAGCTCTTTACCATCGTGCTGCAGCTCGCCGCCATCGTACTCCGCCATGAACGCCATCATCAGCGAGTGCGGAAACGGCCACGGCTGCGAGGTCACGTAACGCACATTTTTTACCCGCACGTTGCTCTCTTCCATCACCTCGCGGGCCACAGCCTGCTCCAGCGTTTCGCCGACTTCGACAAAACCGGCCAGCACGGTGTAGATGCTGTTGCGATGGCGCGCATGGTTTGCCAGCAGGATCTCCTCACCGCGACGAATCGCCACAATGATACAGGGGGCGATTTGCGGATAGTAGCGCTCGCGGCAGTGGCTGCACAGGCAGGCAAATTCGCGCTTGCTGTGCTGCATCTCATGGCCGCAATAGCCGCACCAGCGATGCGAACGGTAGAACTCAGCCAGTTGCACGCCGCGCCCGGCGAGCTGAAACAGACCGACATCTTCGTCTATTAGCTGGCGCACCGAGGCCATATTGTCCGGACGCG
The DNA here is from genome assembly GCF_059730935.1 of Type-C symbiont of Plautia stali. Taxonomy (NCBI): domain Bacteria; kingdom Pseudomonadati; phylum Pseudomonadota; class Gammaproteobacteria; order Enterobacterales; family Enterobacteriaceae; species Type-C symbiont of Plautia stali. Next base: position 3,794,937 of record NZ_AP035923.1, read on the forward strand.
CTTCGCATACCAGCCAGACGTTTTCGCCCTGCCACTCGCCAATCACTCTGCCGCTGCTGCCGGTCAGGCCAAACTCGCCGGATAAGCCATGCGGCAACTCGCCTTGCGGCAACCAAAGTTTCTGCGCGGAGCTGACAATCCACCAGCCAGCGTCTACGCTTGAGATCTCACGTTGCATCTTAATCGTTGTCCTTAGCGTCAAATGGCACGCTGAAATCCTGATGTTAAGTGTGTAATAAACAACTATAACTCACCTGGAGCCCCGTATGCTTACCCAGTTAGATAACCTGACCGAGCGTGTAGGTGGCGGTAATGAATTAGTCGACTCATGGTTGCGCGCCCGTCGACAGCTGCTCGTCACCTATTACGAGTTAATTGGCATGAAGCCGAACAAAGAAGCGCTGACCGCGCTGGATGAACAGGCACTGGATGCGTTTTGCCATCGTCTGGTGGACTATCTCTCTACCGGCCACTTCAGCGTTTACGAGCGCATCATCAGCGAGATGTCCGGCGACAGCCCGATGATTGCGGCGGCGCAGATCTATCCGGCGCTGGAAGGCAATACTGAACGTCTGATGCAACTGTATGACAGCCATCTGCAGCAGGCCATTAATGACGACAACTGCGTGGATTTCCAGCAGGCGCTGTCAGAAGTGGGCGAAGCGCTGGAGTCACGCTTTACGCTGGAAGACAAACTGATTCAGCTCGCCTGGGATAACCAGCTGGCGCGCCCGCCGGTAGCCAATGACAGCACCATTGCTCGTCCGGCCTGAACCGCTGCAGTTGTAAAAGACTTGTTATTCAGGAAAAGCCCTTTTATGCTGAATGGGCTTTTTTATTGTCTTTTTTAACGACAATCCACAATCAAACTTTGCGATATAAGCGCAGCGTGCAGCAGTCAGTAAAGTCGCTTATCGCGTAAAACGTAAACTTGTCGGAGTGCCCTTAGGGGCTGAGACCGTTAATTCGGGATCCGCGGAACCTGATCAGGTTAGTACCTGCGAAGGGAACAAGAGTAGATGTGATCAGCACGGTGCAGTCAGGCGCCCGGCACCGTTTCTGTTACTCCTTCCGGACTCCGGACAAGCAGCTTCCCCTTGTTTTCAGGAAACTTGCTATGTCTGATGCTAAAACCTCACGTCGTGAACAACGCGCGCAGGCGCAAAAATTTATCGATTCGCTCCAGGGAACCGCCTTCCCTAACTCAAAACGTATCTGGATCAGCGGCAGCCGCGCGGATATCCGCGTCCCGATGCGCGAAATTCAGCTCAGCCCGACGCACACCGGCGGCAGCAAAGATCATCCGCAATACGCAGAAAATGAACCGGTGCCGGTGTATGACACTGCCGGTGCCTATGGCGATCCCCACGCGACCATTAATGTGCATCAGGGTCTGGCAAAATTACGCGCCGGCTGGATTGCCGAACGCAACGACAGCGAAACCATCAGCGCACTCAGCTCAAGCTACAGTCAGCAGCGGCTGGCGGATGACGGGCTGGATCATCTGCGTTTTGAACACCTGCCGCTGCCGCGCCGGGCCAAAGCGGGTCGCCGCGTCACGCAGCTGCATTATGCGCGTCAGGGCATCATCACGCCGGAGATGGAGTTTATCGCGCTGCGCGAAAACATGGGACGTGAGCGTATCCGCAGTGCAACGCTGTTGCAGCAGCACGCCGGCCACGGCTTTGGTGCGCAGCTGCCAGAGAATATCAGCGCCGAATTCGTACGCGCCGAAGTGGCCAGCGGCCGCGCCATCATTCCTGCCAACATCAATCACCCCGAATCGGAGCCGATGATCATCGGCCGCAATTTTCTGGTGAAGGTCAACGCCAACATCGGCAACTCGGCGGTAAGTTCGTCGATTGAAGAGGAAGTGGAAAAACTGGTGTGGGCCACGCGCTGGGGGGCAGATACCGTGATGGATCTGTCGACCGGCCGCTATATCCATGAAACGCGCGAGTGGATTTTGCGCAACAGTCCGGTGCCGATCGGCACGGTGCCAATCTATCAGGCGCTGGAAAAGGTCAACGGTATTGCAGAAGATCTTAACTGGGACATTTTCCGCGATACCCTGCTGGAACAGGCTGAGCAGGGCGTTGATTACTTCACCATTCACGCGGGCGTGCTGCTGCGCTATGTGCCGATGACCGCACAACGGCTGACCGGCATCGTGTCGCGCGGCGGCTCCATCATGGCGAAGTGGTGCCTGTCACATCATCAGGAAAACTTCCTCTACCAGCATTTCCGCGAAATCTGTGAAATCTGCGCCGCCTATGATGTCGCGCTGTCGCTCGGTGATGGTTTACGTCCCGGCTCGATTCAGGACGCCAACGACGAAGCCCAGTTTGCCGAACTGCGTACCTTAGGCGAGCTGACGCAAATCGCCTGGCAATATGATGTGCAGGTCATGATTGAAGGCCCCGGTCACGTGCCGATGCAGATGATCCGCCGCAATATGACCGAGCAGCTGGAACACTGCCATGAAGCGCCGTTTTATACGCTGGGTCCGCTGACGACCGATATCGCGCCGGGCTACGATCATTTCACCTCCGGGATTGGCGCCGCCATGATCGGCTGGTTTGGCTGCGCGATGCTGTGCTACGTCACGCCGAAAGAGCACCTTGGCCTGCCGAATAAAGAGGATGTTAAGCAGGGGCTGATTACCTACAAGATCGCCGCGCACGCTGCCGATCTGGCTAAAGGCCATCCCGGCGCGCAGATCCGCGACAACGCCATGTCGAAAGCTCGCTTTGAGTTCCGCTGGGAAGATCAGTTTAATCTGGCGCTCGACCCGCATACCGCGCGGGCCTATCACGACGAAACTCTGCCGCAGGAATCCGGCAAAGTGGCCCACTTCTGTTCCATGTGCGGCCCCAAATTCTGTTCAATGAAAATCACCCAGGAAGTGCGCGAATTTGCCGCCCGCCAGCAGGCGGAAGCCCAGCCGATAGCGCTGGGCATGGCGCAAATGTCCGATGCCTTCCGTAGCCGTGGCGGCGAGCTGTATCACGCCGCCGATGCCCTGAAAGAGGAAAAATGATGACTGAAGCCTTCCCTGCCACCGCGCCAAAACTGGGGCTGTATCCGGTTGTCGACAGCGTACAGTGGATTGAACGCCTGCTGGCTACCGGCGTGCGCACCCTCCAGCTGCGGATTAAAGATGGCGATGATCGCCAGATCGAAGCCGCAGTGCGCGATGCCATCGCCCTCGGCAAACAGTACGGCGCCCGGCTGTTCATCAATGACTACTGGCGTCTGGCGATTAAATACAATGCCTATGGTGTGCATCTTGGCCAGGAAGATCTCGACGTGGCCGACCTGGATGCTATCCGCCACGCCGGCTTACGCCTGGGTCTGTCGACACACGATGACGCCGAGCTGGATCGCGCGCTGGCGCTGCGTCCGTCCTATATTGCGCTCGGGCACATCTTTCCGACACAAACCAAAGAGATGCCCTCTGCGCCACAGGGCATTGCCGAGCTGAAGCGCCATCTGGCGCGGCTGCAGCACATTCCCACCGTAGCGATTGGCGGCATTTCGCTGGCACGCGTGCCGGAGGTGCTGGCGACTGGCGTCGGCAGCATTGCCGTGGTCAGCGCGATTACCCAGGCGGAAGACTGGCAGGCGGCCACCCACCAGCTGCTGGCGCTGGTGGAATCCCCAGAGCATGTCGCAAAAGGGTTGTAACTGACTGCAACGGCGCTAAAAATCCGCGAATACGGTGCGCAAACGGCAGCAGTCAGGGCTGGCGCGACCGGGGACAAGCGCTAAAGTGAGCCTGCCCGCTGTCGCTTGCAGCGGGCCAGGGCTGGCTTCCCCGACTCTCTGTCCGGCCCTGCCTTTCCACCGTTATTCTGTCAGGGAGGTGATATGGCGCGTTTCCGCACTGCAGGCCTGCATGGCACGCTCCACGGCTGCGCCGAGGCTGGCAATCGCCTGCTCGGTTTGCTCATTCATTGGCAGACCATAATTGAGGCGCAGACAGTTGCGATATTTACCCGCCGCCGAAAACAGCGAACCGACCGCCACCTGGATTTTCAGCTCCCGCAGCTCCGCATTCAGCCGCACCGCATCGAAGGCTTCCGGCAGCTCAATCCACATCAGGAAACTGCCCTGCGGCCGCGAGACGCAAATGCCGCAGGGAAAATAGTGGCGCACCCAGCAGCTAAACGTCTCATAGTTACGCTGATACACCTGGCGCATGCGGCGCAAATGCGGCAGGTAATGGCCCTGACGAATAAACTCTGCGACCGCATACTGCGGCTGCGTTGCCGTCGAACCGGTGCCAATATATTTCATGTGCAGTACGCGATCGCGATAGCGTCCCGGCGCGACCCAGCCCACGCGCAAGCCGGGCGCCAGGGTTTTGGAAAACGAACTGCACAGCAGCACGCGGCCATCCATATCCAGCGATTTGATGGTGATCGGACGCGGATACTCCCACGCCAGCTCGCCGTAAACATCATCTTCAATGATCGCCGCGTCAAAGCGCTGCGCCAGCGTCAGCAGCGCGCGCTTACGCGCTTCCGGCATGATAAATCCAAGCGGATTATTACAGTTGGGTACCACCACCACCGCTTTAATTGGCCATTGCTCAAACGCCAGCTCCAGCGCCTCAAGACTGATCCCGCTGACCGCATCGGTAGGGATTTCAATGGCGCGGATGCCCAGACCGCGCAGTGTCTGCATGGTGCCGTGAAACGCTGGCGACTCAACGGCAATGATATCGCCTGGCTCGCACACGGCGCGAATCGACACCGACAGCGCTTCATGGCAACCGGTGGTGATGACAATATCTTCCGCCGTCAGCTGACAGCCGCTGTCAATTGTCAGCCGCGCAATCTGCTCGCGCAGCGCTGCCACGCCGAGCAGGCTGTCGTAGTTGAGCTGCTCAATGTCCTGTTTCTGCGCCATGCGGCCCATGATTTTCCACAGCGGCTTGAGCGTCGGCTGAGTCAGGTCCGGCATGCCGCTGCCCAGCTGCAGCACGTCGCCATTAATGCGGCTGCTCAGCAGCTCCAGCACCGATTCCCACTGGGTGATCTCAACCGGACGCTGTACGGGTCGGGTCATCGCGGGTACCGGCGGCGTGGCTTTACGGGTAGCGACAAAATAGCCGGAACGCGGCTGCGGCACGATAAGCTGCTTCTCTTCCAGCAGATGATAAGCCTGCTGCACGGTGCTGATGCTGACGCCGTGCTCAATGCTGAGCGTACGCACCGAGGGCAAGCGTTCGCCGCTGCGATACAGCCCCTGCTCAATACGGTCTGAAAGCAGACAGGCCAGATGTTGATAGCGCGTCATTGTGTGCCTCGCTGCGTTAACGGTGATCAAAAATCAGTACAGATGACGCCTATTTCTACCATTCAGATCGGTACGGGCGCAATCTGTATGTTAAAGATAAGTGATTTTTGAATCTGTATTGCATTCACCTTCAGAGGGAAAATGTTGTTCAGACATCATACTGAGGGCTGGGATTATGGAATTCGATCAGAATCGGGCGGCAAAACCGTTCAGCGTGACCTTACTCGATATCTTTCGTGGCGGCGTGCGCGCAATCAAACGCTGGCAGGCCAGACGGGAAACGCGTGAGATTCTTTCGCACCTGAGTGATGCGCAGCTGCGTGACATCGGGCTGACGCGTCAGGATATCAATCAGAAATAACGCGGATTTGAGACAAAAAAAAACCCTGCCGAGGCAGGGTTTTTTCATGGTCAGCAGAGCAGACGATTATTCGTCGTCGCTACCGCCCAGACCGGCGTTCAGCAGCTCAGCGAGGCTGGCAGAGGCTTCATCCGCAGTCACCTGCGGTGCAACCGGTGCTTCACCCGCCTGACGGCGACGCATACGATCCTGGTGGTAAGCATAACCGGTACCGGCCGGGATCAGACGACCCACGATAACGTTCTCTTTCAGGCCGCGCAGTTCGTCGCGCTTGCCTGCTACCGCTGCTTCGGTCAGGACACGGGTGGTCTCCTGGAACGATGCCGCAGAGATGAACGATTCGGTTGCCAGCGAGGCTTTGGTGATACCCAGCAGGTCACGCATGTACGTCGCGCCGATTTTGCCGTTCGCTTCCAGATCGCGGTTGGAGATCTTGATACGAGAGACTTCCGCCTGCTCGCCTTCCAGGAACTCCGAGCTACCCGCGTTCATGATGGTTGCTTTACGCAGCATCTGACGCACGATGACTTCGATGTGCTTATCGTTAATCTTAACGCCCTGCAGGCGGTAAACTTCCTGCACTTCGTTGGTGATGTAACGGGTCACAGCATGGACGCCACGCAGACGCAGGATGTCGTGCGGAGACTCTGGGCCGTCGGAAACGACGTCACCACGTTCTACACGCTCACCTTCGAATACGTTGAGCTGACGCCATTTCGGAATCATCTCTTCATACGGATCGCTACCGTCAACCGGGGTGATCACCAGACGACGCTTGCCTTTGGTCTCTTTACCGAAGGAGATGATACCGCTGATCTCCGCCAGGATTGCTGGCTCTTTCGGACGACGCGCTTCGAACAGGTCGGCAACGCGTGGCAGACCACCGGTGATGTCCTTGGTACCGCCAGATTCCTGCGGAACACGCGCCAGGGTATCACCCGAGCTGATCTTCACGCCATCTTCCAGCTGCACAATCGCTTTACCTGGCAGGAAGTACTGTGCCGGCATGTCGGTGCCCGGGATCAGTACGTCGTTGCCGTTGGCATCAACGATTTTCAGTGCCGGACGCAGGTCTTTACCGCCCGCAGTACGCTCTGCAGAATCCAGTACCACCAGCGATGACAGGCCGGTGAGGTCGTCAGTCTGACGGGTAATGGTCTGACCGTCGATCATGTCAGTGAAGCGGATGAAACCGCCCACTTCGGTGATAACCGGCATGGTGTGTGGATCCCAGTTTGCAACGGTTTCGCCCGCGGCAACCTGCTCGCCATCACCTTTCGCCATGACCGCACCGTAAGGCACTTTATAGCTCTCTTTGGTACGACCGAACTCGTCGATCATCTTCAGCTCAACGTTACGCGAGACGATAACCAGTTTCCCGGAGGAGTTGGTTACTGACTTGGCGTTGGTCAGCTTGATAGTACCTTTGTTCTTCACCTGAATGCTGGATTCAGCTGCTGCACGCGATGCCGCACCACCGATGTGGAAGGTACGCATGGTCAGCTGGGTACCCGGCTCACCGATGGACTGTGCTGCGATAACGCCGATGGCCTCACCTTTGTTGATGATGTGACCACGTGCCAGATCGCGACCGTAGCAGTGTGCACACACACCGAAGTCGGTTTCACAGCTCACCACGGAACGCACTTTAATCGCGTCCACGGAGTTCAGTTCAACCACGTCACACCAGTGCTCATCGATCAGGGTGTTACGCGGGATCAGGATGTCCGCAGTGCCCGGCTTCAGCACGTCTTCTGCCGTCACACGACCCAGTACACGCTCACGCAGCGGCTCTTTAACGTCGCCACCTTCGATGACCGGAGTCATCATGATGCCTTCGAATGTGCCACAGTCGTCTTCGGTGACTACCAGGTCCTGCGCCACGTCAACCAGACGACGGGTCAGGTAACCGGAGTTCGCCGTTTTCAGTGCGGTATCGGCCAGACCTTTACGCGCACCGTGGGTCGAGATGAAGTACTGGAGTACGTTCAGACCTTCACGGAAGTTCGCGGTGATCGGCGTCTCGATGATGGAGCCATCTGGCTTCGCCATCAGACCACGCATACCTGCCAGCTGACGAATCTGTGCCGCAGAACCACGCGCACCGGAGTCGGCCATCATGTAGATGCTGTTGAACGAAACCTGCTGCTCTTCTTCGCCGTGACGGTTGATCACGGTTTCGGTCTGCAGGTTATCCATCATCGCTTTGGATACGCGTTCGTTAGCCGCAGCCCAGATATCGATGACTTTGTTGTAACGTTCGCCCGCGGTAACCAGACCAGACTGGAACTGCTCCTGGATCTCGGCCACTTCCGCTTCGGCTTCTGCAATGATTTCTGCTTTCTTGGCAGGAATCACCATGTCGTCGATACCTACTGAGGCACCTGAACGGGCTGCATAGGCAAAGCCGGTGTACATGGTCTGGTCAGCAAAGATAACGGTCGGCTTCAGGCCCAGGATGCGGTAACAGGTGTTCAGCATCTTAGAGATCGCTTTCTTACCCAGCGCCTGGTTGACGATGGAGTAAGGCAGACCTTTCGGTACGATCATCCACAGGATCGCACGACCAATGGTGGTGTCGATCAGGCTGGTTTTCGCAACGAGCTCTTCCTGCTCATTTTTGCTGTATTCAGTGATACGCACTTTAACGCGTGCATGCAGCTCGGCCTGGCCAGCGCGGTAAACACGCTCAGCTTCTTTCGGGCCGGTCAACACCATGCCTTCGCCTTTGGCGTTCACTTTGTCACGGGTCATGTAGTACAGACCCAGAACAACGTCCTGTGAAGGAACGATGATTGGCTCGCCGTTCGCTGGAGACAGAATGTTGTTGGTAGACATCATCAGCGCACGCGCTTCCAGCTGGGCTTCCAGCGTCAGCGGTACGTGAACAGCCATCTGGTCACCATCGAAGTCGGCGTTATACGCCGCACACACCAGCGGGTGCAGCTGGATCGCTTTACCTTCGATCAGAACCGGTTCAAACGCCTGGATACCCAGACGGTGCAGGGTTGGTGCACGGTTCAGCAGTACCGGGTGTTCGCGAATCACTTCATCCAGGATATCCCAGACGACCGCTTCTTCGCGCTCAACCATTTTCTTGGCCGCTTTAATGGTGGTCGCGAGGCCACGCAGTTCCAGCTTGCCGTAGATGAACGGTTTGAACAGCTCCAGTGCCATTTTCTTCGGCAGACCGCACTGATGCAGACGCAGGTATGGACCTACGGTGATAACCGAACGACCGGAGTAGTCAACACGTTTACCCAGCAGGTTCTGACGGAAACGACCCTGCTTACCTTTGATCATGTCGGCCAAAGATTTCAGAGGACGTTTGTTAGAGCCGGTGATGGCACGACCGCGACGGCCGTTATCCAGCAGGGCATCTACCGCTTCCTGCAGCATACGTTTTTCGTTACGTACGATGATATCTGGCGCAGCCAGATCCAGCAGACGCTTCAGACGGTTGTTACGGTTGATCACGCGACGATACAGATCGTTCAGATCCGACGTAGCGAAACGACCGCCGTCCAGCGGTACCAGCGGACGCAGATCTGGCGGCAGCACCGGCAGAACGGTCAGGATCATCCACTCTGGCTTGTTGCCAGACTGCACGAACGCTTCCAGCAGCTTGATACGCTTGGTCAGCTTTTTACGTTTGGTCTCAGAGTTGGTTTCGTTCAGCTCTTCACGCAGCTGCTCGCACTCCTGCTCCAGATCCATATTTTTCAGCAGCGCCTGGATAGCTTCCGCACCCATCTTCGCGTCGAATTCGTCACCGAACTCTTCCAGCGCGTCAAGGTACTGCTCTTCGGTCAGAATCTGACGTTTTTCCAGGTTGGTCATGCCGCCTTCGACCACAACATAAGATTCGAAGTACAGTACGCGCTCGATATCACGCAGCGGCATATCCAGCAGCAAACCGATGCGGGATGGCAGTGATTTCAGGAACCAGATGTGCGCGGTCGGCGAAGCCAGCTCAATGTGGCCCATACGCTCACGACGCACTTTGGTCTGCGTAACTTCAACGCCACACTTCTCACAGATCACGCCACGGTGTTTCAGACGCTTGTACTTACCGCACAGGCATTCGTAATCTTTTACCGGTCCGAAAATACGGGCACAGAAAAGACCGTCACGCTCCGGCTTGAAGGTACGGTAGTTAATGGTTTCCGGCTTTTTAACTTCACCGAAAGACCAGGAACGGATCATGTCTGGCGAGGCCAGCGCAATTTTGATCGCATCAAACTCTTCGGTTTTAGTTTGCGCTTTCAGAAACTTAAGTAAGTCTTTCACGGATTAGCTCCCGTCGGAGTGGAACTCTCAGGGACGCGCCAGGCGCGTCCCATAACCAGTACTTGCGAGTGCTTACTCGTCTTCCAGCTCGATGTTGATACCCAGCGAGCGAATCTCTTTCAACAGTACGTTGAAGGATTCCGGCATGCCCGGTTCCATCTGATGGTTGCCGTCAACGATGTTTTTATACATCTTGGTACGGCCGTTGACGTCATCAGACTTAACGGTAAGCATTTCCTGCAGGGTATACGCGGCACCGTATGCTTCCAGTGCCCACACTTCCATCTCACCGAAGCGCTGACCACCGAACTGCGCCTTACCCCCCAGCGGCTGCTGCGTAACCAGGCTGTAAGAGCCGGTAGAACGGGCGTGCATCTTGTCGTCGACCAGGTGGTTCAGTTTCAGCATGTACATGTAACCTACGGTTACCTGACGCTCAAACTGCTCACCGGTACGGCCGTCGAACAGGGTGATCTGACCGGAAGAAGGCAGACCGCCGAGCTGCAGCAGCTCTTTGATTTCGCTCTCTTTCGCACCGTCGAACACTGGCGTCGCAATTGGCATACCTTTTTTCAGGTTCTCTGCCAGACGCAGCACTTCGTCGTCCGAGAAGGTGTTCAGGTCAACTTTCTGACGCACATCGGTGCCCAGATCGTAAGCACGCTGGATAAACTCACGCAGTTTGGCGACTTCTTCCTGCTTCTTCAGCATCGCATTGATCTTCTCACCAATGCCTTTCGCCGCCATACCCAGGTGGGTTTCCAGAATCTGACCGATGTTCATACGCGATGGTACGCCCAGCGGGTTCAGTACGATGTCGACCGGCGTACCGTTCTCATCGTATGGCATGTCTTCGATTGGGTTGATCTTCGAGATAACACCTTTGTTACCGTGACGCCCCGCCATTTTGTCACCAGGCTGAATCTGACGCTTAACGGCCAGATACACCTTGACGATTTTCAGCACGCCCGGTGCCAGATCGTCGCCCTGGGTGATCTTGCGACGCTTCGCTTCGAGTTTCTTCTCAAACTCGTGCTTCAGCTCGTCATACTGCTCAGCCAGCTGCTCCAGCGCGTTCTGCTTCTCTTCGTCGGTCAGACCGAGTTCCAGCCAGCGCTCACGAGGCAGCTTGTCCAGTTTCTCCGCTTCCACGCCACCTGAAATCAGGACGGCCTGGATACGGCTGAACAGGCCCGCTTCGAGGATCTGCAGTTCTTCAGACAGGTCTTTTTTCGCCTGCTTCAGCTGCATCTCTTCGATTTCCAGCGCACGCTTGTCTTTTTCCACGCCATCGCGGGTGAAGACCTGTACGTCGATAACCGTACCGGAAACGCCGTTCGGCACGCGCAGTGACGAGTCTTTCACGTCAGAGGCTTTTTCACCGAAGATTGCACGCAGCAGTTTCTCTTCTGGCGTCAGCTGGGTTTCACCTTTCGGCGTGACCTTGCCTACCAGAATGTCGCCACCGGTCACTTCCGCACCGATATACACGATGCCGGATTCATCCAGTTTGGAGAGCGCAGCTTCACCCACGTTCGGGATGTCAGCGGTGATCTCTTCCGGCCCCAGTTTGGTGTCACGCGACACGCAAGCCAGTTCCTGAATGTGGATGGTGGTGAAACGGTCTTCCTGTACAACACGCTCAGAAACGAGGATGGAGTCTTCGAAGTTGTAACCGTTCCATGGCATGAACGCCACGCGCATGTTCTGACCCAGCGCCAGCTCACCGAGGTCGGTAGACGGGCCGTCAGCCAGCACGTCGCCACGCTCGATAGGTTCACCCAGAGAAACACACGGCATCTGGTTGATGCAGGTGTTCTGGTTAGAACGGGTGTACTTGGTCAGGTTGTAGATGTCGATACCTGCTTCGCCCGGATACATCTCGTCTTCGTTAACTTTGATAACGATACGTGACGCATCGACGTACTGCACGGTACCACCACGTTTCGCGACGGCAGTTACACCGGAGTCGACCGCAACAGCACGTTCCATACCGGTACCAACCAGCGGCTTGTCAGCACGCAGGGTAGGTACAGCCTGACGTTGCATGTTCGCACCCATCAGGGCGCGGTTAGCATCATCGTGTTCCAGGAACGGGATCAGTGACGCACCGACAGAAACCACCTGCTGGGTGGAAACGTCCATGTAGTCAACCTGATCGCGGCTGAACAGGCTCGATTCACCTTTGCTACGGCAGGTGACGAGATCGTCAACAAAGCTGCCGTCATCGGCGAGGTTGGTGTTCGCCTGAGCGATAACGTAGTTACCCTCTTCGATAGCAGAGAGGTAATGAATTTCATCACTCACTTTACCGTCAACCACGCGGCGGTACGGCGTTTCGAGGAAGCCGTATTCGTTAGTCTGCGCGTAAACAGAGAGTGAGTTGATCAGACCGATGTTCGGACCTTCCGGGGTTTCGATTGGACATACGCGACCGTAGTGAGTCGGGTGTACGTCACGCACTTCGAAGCCGGCGCGTTCACGGGTCAGACCGCCTGGGCCCAGAGCAGAGATACGACGTTTGTGCGTAATCTCAGACAGCGGGTTGTTCTGGTCCATAAACTGGGACAGCTGGCTGGAACCAAAGAACTCTTTCACCGCGGCCGAAATTGGCTTGGCGTTGATCATGTCCTGTGGCATCAGCGTGTCGAGGTCGCCCAGAGACAGACGCTCTTTCACGGCGCGCTCTACACGCACCAGGCCAACGCGGAACTGGTTTTCCGCCATTTCGCCGACCGAACGGATACGACGGTTGCCGAGGTGGTCGATATCATCCACTTCGCCAATACCGTTACGGATACCGATGAGCTTCTTCATCACTTCGATGATGTCGTCTTTGCTCAGGATACCGGAACCTTCGATCTCGTCACGCAGCAGAGAACGGTTAAACTTCATGCGGCCAACGGCCGACAGATCGTAACGATCTTCAGAGAAGAACAGGTTCTCGAACAGGTTTTCTGCGGCTTCACGCGTTGGCGGCTCGCCAGGACGCATCATGCGGTAGATCTCAACCAGCGCGCTCAGGCGATCGTTGGTTGGGTCAACGCGCAGCGTCTCAGAAATGTACGGGCCGTGATCCAGGTCGTTGGTGAACAGGGTTTCAATGCGCTTGTGACCGGACTGGCTCAGTTTCGCCAGCAGATCCAGTGACAGCTCCATGTTCGCCGGTACGATCAGCTCACCGGTGTTCAGATCGATGTAATCTTTCGCGACCACTTTGCCCGCGATGTACTCGACCGGCACTTCGATGTGCTGAATGTTGTCTTTTTCCAGCTGACGGATGTGGCGCGCAGTGATGCGACGACCTTTCTCAACGTAGACCGTGCCGTTGGCTTCGATATCGAAGGAGGCGGTTTCACCACGCAGGCGCTCAGGCACCAGTTCCATCTGCAGCTTGTTGTCGCGGATTTCAAACACCACTTTTTCGAAGAACAGATCGAGAATCTGCTCAGTGGTGTAATCCAGCGCGCGCAGGATGATACTGGCCGGCAGCTTACGACGACGGTCAATACGGACGAACAGGTTGTCTTTCGGGTCAAACTCGAAGTCGAGCCATGAACCGCGGTAAGGGATAATACGTGCGTTATACAGCACTTTACCGGAAGAGTGCGTTTTACCCTTATCGCTGTCAAAGAATACGCCAGGACTACGATGCAGCTGAGAAACGATAACACGCTCAGTACCGTTGATGACAAAGGTACCGTTGTCGGTCATGAGCGGAATTTCGCCCATGTACACTTCTTGTTCTTTGATGTCTTTGACGGTGCCTTCCGGCGCTTCGCGCTCGTAGATCACCAGACGCAGTTTAACGCGCAGCGGTGCGGAATACGTCACGCCACGGATCTGACATTCTGTCACGTCAAACACCGGCTCACCCAGACGGTAGCTGACATACTGCAACTCAGAGTTGCCGCTGTAGCTCGCGATTGGGAACACGGAACGGAAGGCTGCTTCCAGACCGTACTGGCCTTCTGGATCTTGCTCGATAAACTTCTGGAACGAGTCAAGCTGGATAGAAAGGAGATAAGGCACATCCAGTACTTGTGGACGTTTACCAAAATCCTTACGAATACGTTTTTTCTCGGTATAGGAGTAAACCATAGGGTTCCTCAGCTAGCTGACAAGTCGACCCACGCTGTCCGTCCTGAAGGGACAGTTCATGCAACACTATTTTGTTTTTCATGCGATGCGCGGCACCCCATGCAATACATCTTTCTATCACTCTTAAATCATTTCATCGCCGTTGCGCAGGCAGGGAACCCTCACAGGAAAGCGGTATATTAAGTCGTCGATAGAAAAAGATATTGAAGAGGAACAATGGACAAACAGTGCGAAACGCCATCATTCCCCTGTAGCGCAAAAAGGCTGGTGACCAAAAAGTCACCAGCCATCAGTCTGTTTACGCAGACTGCAACCCGAGGGTTGTCTTACTTAACTTCAACTTCAGCGCCAGCTTCTTTCAGAGCAGCTTCAAGTGCAGCTGCGTCGTCTTTGCTGATGCCTTCTTTGATTGCAGCTGGAGCAGCTTCAACCAGGTCTTTAGCTTCTTTCAGGCCCAGACCAGTTGCGCCACGAACGGCTTTGATTACAGCAACTTTGTTCGCGCCAGCAGCTTTCAGGATAACGTCGAATTCAGTTTTCTCTTCAACAGCTTCAGCCGGGCCAGCAGCAACAGCGACAGCAGCAGCAGCAGAAACGCCGAATTTTTCTTCCATAGCAGAAACCAGCTCAACTACTTCCATTACGGACATAGCTGCAACGGCTTCCAGGATTTGATCTTTAGTGATAGACATGACAATTGTTCCTAAGAATCAGTAAAAGTTTATACGTTAGCAAGTACGAAGAAAAAGAATCTGGCCTTAAGCCGCTTCTTTCGCGTCGCGAACAGCAGCCAGAGTGCGGACCAGCTTGCCAGCAGCAGCTTCTTTCATGGTCGACATCAGACGTGCCAGTGCTTCTTCGTAAGTCGGCAGCGTTGCCAGACGGTCAATTTGTGCCGCCGGGATCAGCTCACCTTCAAAGGCTGCAGCTTTGACCTCAAAGTTTGCATTCGCTTTCGCGAACTCTTTGAACAGACGAGCAGCAGCGCCCGGGTGTTCCATAGAGTATGCAATCAGGGTCGGACCAACAAACGTGTCTTTCAGGCACTCGAATGGAGTACCTTCAACGACGCGGCGCAGCAGGGTGTTACGAACAACACGCATGTAGACGCCAGCTTCACGACCTGCTTTACGCAGTTCAGTCATTTTATCAACGGTAACGCCACGGGAATCCGCAACAACCGCTGAAAGCGCGCCTTTGGCTACTTCGCTAACTTCAGCAACAATTGCTTGTTTGCCTTGAAGATTTAATGCCATTAGCTTTGCTCCTGGATTTGACCGGGAAAATTTCCCGGAACTCACTTCACTTACACACCCGAAGGCCGTAAGCGCGTTACACGGTGAGCAGAATCCAGTGAAGAAAAAATTCTTTTTGGTTCTGTCACCGTCTACGCAGGATATTAAGCATCACTTCCGAAGAGGTTCTGCTCCTGCGGTCTTGGACGGAGGCCAGGATCAGGCCTGGCTCCAACCTTAATCGCTGAATGACAAGGTGTTTAGACCTGTGCACTCCGCGACTATGAATTTGGGTTCTGAATTGACGGATCAACCAGAACAACGGGCGTAAGATTCTAGATGAATTTTTCGCCCGTTACAAGCAGCAATTAGTTTGCTGCTGCGTTCAGACCAGCCTGGTCAACGGCAACGCCGGCGCCCATGGTGGTAGAGATGCTGACTTTCTTGATGTACACGCCTTTCGCCTGAGCAGGTTTAGCTTTTTTCAGCGCAACCAGCAGAGATTCCAGGTTTTCTTTCAGTTTGTCAGCATCGAAGTCCACTTTACCAATGGTGGTGTGGATGATGCCGTTTTTGTCGTTACGGTAACGAACCTGACCCGCTTTAGCGTTTTTCACAGCTTCAGCAACGTTAGGAGTTACGGTACCAACTTTCGGGTTTGGCATCAGACCACGTGGGCCCAGAACCTGGCCCAGCTGGCCAACAACGCGCATTGCATCCGGAGAAGCAATAACAACGTCAAAGTTCATTTCGCCTTTCTTGATCTGATCAGCCAGGTCTTCCATACCTACCAGCTCAGCGCCAGCTGCTTTAGCAGCTTCAGCGTTTGCGCCCTGGGTAAAGACGGCAACACGTACTGAACGACCAGTACCGTGTGGCAGAACGGTCGCACCGCGTACGTTCTGGTCAGATTTACGTGCATCGATGCCGAGGTTAACAGCAACGTCCACGCTCTCTACGAATTTAGCGGTAGCCAGTTCTTTCAGCAGAGCAACAGCTTCGTTGATGTCATACTGTTTAGTCGCATCAACTTTGTCACGGATCACGCGCATGCGCTTGGTCAGCTTAGCCATTTCTTAGTCCTCCACTACCAGGCCCATGGAACGAGCAGTACCTTCGATAGAGCGAGTCATCGCTTCTACGTCAGCACCAGTCATGTCCGCAGCTTTGGTTTCTGCGATTTCACGTACCTGAGCACGAGTTACTTTACCGACTTTATCTTTGTTCGGCTTACCAGAACCAGACTTGATGCCTGCTGCTTTTTTCAGCAGAACGGCAGCCGGAGGCGTTTTGGTAACGAAGGTGAAAGAACGGTCGCTGTATACGGTGATAACTACTGGAGTCGGCAGACCTTTTTCCAGTGATTCTGTTTTGGCGTTGAACGCTTTACAGAATTCCATGATGTTAACACCCTGCTGACCCAGAGCCGGACCAACTGGTGGGCTCGGGTTAGCCATACCAGCTGCAACCTGCAGCTTGACGTAGGCTTGTACTTTCTTGGCCATGATATTTCCTCTATTGGGTATAGCGCCTGGCGAACAGGCTCCCCGTGATAACGATTTACACGCTGTTGCCAGCGCATAAAAACAAAAGGCGCGAAATTATAGGTAAATTTCGCGCCTTCCGCAAGAGCTAAAAAGTGAACAAAAGGCTTAGCCTTTCTCCACCTGAGCAAAGTCGAGTTCTACCGGCGTTGCACGGCCGAAGATAGAAACAGAAACCTTCAGGCGGCTCTTCTCGTAATCCACTTCTTCGACCACACCATTGAAGTCGGCAAACGGGCCGTCGTTGACACGCACCATCTCGCCTGGCTCGAACAGCGTTTTCGGACGCGGCTTATCACCCACCTGCTGCAGGCGGTTCATGATCGCATCCACTTCTTTATCACTGATCGGTGCCGGACGGTCAGAGGTACCACCAATGAAGCCCATTACACGCGGTACACTGCGCACTAAGTGCCAGCTGGCGTCATTCATCACCATCTGGACCAGTACGTAACCAGGGAAGAATTTGCGTTCGCTTTTGCGACGCTGGCCGCCACGGATTTCCACGACTTCTTCAGTCGGCACCATGACTTCGCCAAACAGTTCTTCCATGTTGTGCAGTTTGATATGCTCTTGCAGCGACTTGGCTACGCGGGCTTCAAAACCGGAAAACGCCTGAACGACGTACCAGCGTTTTTTTGGAGCTTCAGACATCTCAGAACCTCAGGCCAGTGATAAACGATACCAGACGGACCAGAATACCATCCAGCCCCCACAAAATCAGTGACATCACGGCAGTGACCGCGGCAACGATTAACGTGGTGTGCAATGTTTCCTGGCGAGTTGGCCAGATGACCTTACGCATTTCGGTTCTTGCTTCACGTGCAAAAGCCACGGTTGCTTTGCCTTTGGTAGTCAGCAACGCAATGCCGCCCGCCGCAGCGATCAACACCACGACAGCCAGCGCGCGTAAAGGCAGTGTCACATCGCGATACAGGTAGTTACCGACGATTGCTACCAGCAGCAATGCGATCACAACTACCCACTTTACCGCTTCCAGGCCGCGCCCGCTCCCTTGAGCTTCGGTATTCGCACTCATAAACCAACCTGCCACAATAATTCAGAAACTATTCTGCCCCGCAGAGCGAGGCATCCAAACCGAATGCGCTTTTGGGCATAACTCGGTATCCAGCGCCGTAATACAGAGCCTGTCTCAGCAATGATTATGATCGAAAATCACTGATGAGCCAGGTTCTGGTTAACAGCGTACAAAAAGGGCATCAAATGATGCCCTTTCCGTGTGCATTGCGTCAAATATTATCGCTATTACGCGATAACTTTAGCAACAACGCCCGCGCCAACGGTACGGCCGCCTTCGCGGATTGCGAAGCGCAGACCTTCGTCCATTGCGATTGGATGGATCAGGGTAACAACCATTTTGATGTTGTCGCCTGGCATTACCATCTCAACGCCTTCTGGCAGCTCTACTGAGCCGGTTACGTCAGTGGTACGGAAGTAGAACTGTGGACGGTAGCCTTTGAAGAACGGAGTATGACGGCCGCCTTCGTCTTTAGACAGAACGTAAACTTCTGACTCGAACTGGGTGTGTGGCTTGATGGTACCTGGCTTAGCCAGAACCTGACCACGCTGGATCTCTTCACGCTTGATACCGCGCAGCAGAACACCACAGTTCTCGCCTGCCTGACCCTGGTCCAGCAGTTTGCGGAACATTTCAACACCGGTACAGGTAGACTTGGCAGTCGCTTTGATACCTACGATTTCTACTTCGTCGCCCACTTTCACGATGCCGCGCTCAACACGACCGGTAACAACGGTACCACGGCCAGAGATTGAGAATACGTCTTCGATAGGCAGCAGGAACGGCAGGTCGATAGCACGGACTGGATCCGGGATGTAGTTATCCAGGTGCTCAGCCAGCTCAACGATTTTCGCTTCCCACTCAGCGTCGCCTTCCAGCGCTTTCAGCGCAGAACCGCGTACGATTGGGGTATCGTCGCCAGGGAAGTCGTAAGCAGACAGCAGGTCACGCACTTCCATCTCAACCAGTTCCAGCAGCTCTTCGTCATCAACCATGTCGCACTTGTTCAGGAACACGATGATGTAAGGAACGCCAACCTGACGACCCAGCAGGATGTGCTCACGGGTCTGTGGCATTGGGCCATCAGTCGCAGCAACAACCAGGATCGCGCCGTCCATCTGCGCAGCACCGGTGATCATGTTTTTCACATAGTCGGCGTGGCCTGGGCAGTCAACGTGTGCGTAGTGACGGGTCGGGGTTTCATATTCAACGTGAGAGGTGTTGATGGTGATACCACGAGCCTTCTCTTCTGGCGCGTTATCGATCTGATCGAATGCACGTGCCTGGCCGCCGTAGGTTTTTGCCAGAACGGTGGTGATTGCCGCAGTCAGAGTGGTTTTACCGTGGTCGACGTGACCGATGGTGCCCACGTTTACGTGCAGTTTGTTACGTTGAAATTGCTCTTTAGCCATCGCTTGTCCCTCTAAGACACGGATATATCAAAGATATCGTCACATTAACCAGGCAAAACCTGATGTTAGTTTTACAGAGAGAGAATCAGGAGAGAGATAAAGGAAGTGGTGCTGATACCCAGAGTCGAACTGGGGACCTCACCCTTACCAAGGGTGCGCTCTACCAACTGAGCCATATCAGCACATCTGGAGCGGGCAGCGGGAATCGAACCCGCATCATCAGCTTGGAAGGCTGAGGTAATAGCCATTATACGATGCCCGCATCCTGGAACTCGGCTACCTGTTCTTTCTGTAGCTTATGAATAATAAAAGAAGACCTTCTATTATTCGAGCCAGTCAGAGTTTCCGACTGACGGTGATCACGCTACTGCGCAATCTGAATTCGAAGGTGAGAGAGTTGAACTCACCCATCAGATAAGCCTTTATCTGACGCTCAACCGAGAGGTTGAGATGGTGGTGGGAGAAGGATTCGAACCTTCGAAGTCTGTGACGGCAGATTTACAGTCTGCTCCCTTTGGCCGCTCGGGAATCCCACCTACTTGATGGTGCCGGCTACCGGAATCGAACTGGTGACCTACTGATTACAAGTCAGTTGCTCTACCAACTGAGCTAAGCCGGCATCAAGTGACGCGCATTCTAGGAAGACCGGGTTCAGGATGCAACAAAAAAATTGCTAAATTTGCACTACCGCTTACTATTTGTGCAAATCCTCGCAAAACGCCCCGCCAGCGCAGCAAAAAGCAGCAAACATGGTGTGTTTTTCCGCCAGCCCACAGCCTGATTATTCTTTGATACCGCGTTAGCCTCATACTGTGATCATAAAAATGCGGGCCTGCTTACGAAAGCGTGCTCAGGTTTATCATTTTACTTCTTTTTAAAGTCACACTGGTGTTACCCTCCTGCCCATTGTTCTCGTTAAATTACCCCTGTGACGTGCAACTGAGTTCGACACATCGCTGTATGCCTGTTGCTGCAAGGTGTTGATGAGCCAGAATTTGCGGTCAGATGCATGCTTATGAGTAAAAAAACGACGCCACTGACGACGCCCTACCTGCAGTTTGATCGCCAGCAATGGGCTGCGCTGAGAGATTCTGTACCGATGACGCTGGCCGCCAGTGAAATTGAACGGCTGCGCGGTATCAATGAAGATCTTTCGCTGGAAGAAGTTGCCGAGATCTATCTGCCGCTATCACGTCTGCTGAACTTCTATATCAGTTCAAATCTGCGCCGTCAGGCGGTGCTGGAGCAGTTCCTTGGCACCAATGGCCAGAAGATCCCTTACATTATCAGTATTGCCGGCAGTGTCGCCGTCGGTAAAAGCACCACCGCGCGCGTGTTACAGGCGCTGCTTAGCCGCTGGCCCGAGCACCGCAAGGTGGAACTCATCACCACCGATGGCTTTTTGCACCCTAATGCGGTGCTGAAAGAGCGCGGCCTGATGAAAAAGAAAGGCTTCCCGCAGTCGTATGATATGCATCGACTGGTGAAGTTCGTATCCGATTTGAAATCGGGTGCCAGTCAGGTCACCGCACCGGTGTATTCACACCTGATTTACGATGTCATCCCGGATGGCGATAAGGTGGTGCAGCAGCCGGACATCCTGATTCTGGAAGGGCTGAACGTCCTGCAGAGCGGTATGGATTATCCGCACGATCCGCATCATGTATTTGTCTCAGATTTCGTCGACTTTTCAATATATGTCGATGCGCCAGAAAACTTATTAGAGCGCTGGTACGTTAATCGCTTTCTTAAATTCCGCGAAGGTGCCTTCAGCGATCCGGACTCTTATTTCCACCACTATTCTCAGCTGCCTGAAGAGGAAGCAGAGAGTATTGCACGTGGGTTATGGAAAGAAATTAACTGGCTGAATTTAAAAGAAAACATCTTACCTACGCGAGAGCGGGCCAGCCTGATCATGACCAAGTCTGCGGATCATGCCGTGCAAAGCGTGCGGTTACGAAAATAGTATTAAAAACGCCCTGCTTTATCAGGGCGTTTAATGCGTCACTGTTTACTGTGTTAATTAGCGGGACGTAATGAGATCTCGCCACCGACCCAGGATTTAATCTCACCATCCTGTTCCAGCAATAAACCGCCCTGCTTATCAATTCCGCGCGCAATGCCATGCACTTCACGATCGCCAATCAGCAGTTTCACCGGACGATGGATAAAGTTATCCAGCGCTTCCCAGCGGCCGACAAACGGCGCCAGCCCATCCCGTTCAAATAGAGGTAAAGCTTCACGCAGACGGTTTATCAGCCTGGCGGCGAGTTCGTTACGATTGATCTCGATGCCAGCTTCCTGCAGATTGATCCAACCCTGATTGATTTCCGCCGTGCCTTCGCCCCGCATCACCAGGTTGATCCCCGCGCCCATCACAATTTGCGCCGCATCGCCGGTTTTACCGGTGAGCTCAACCAGAATACCCGCCAGTTTACGATCCTGCAGATAGAGGTCATTTGGCCACTTAACGCGAACGTCTGCCGCGCCCAGCGACTGGATAACCTCTGCCATCACGATACCAATCACCAGACTCAGGCCCATTGCCGCAGCTGGCCCCTGCTCCAGTCGCCAGTACATGGACATGTAGAGATTGGCGCCAAACGGCGAGAACCATTTCCGTCCGCGCCGGCCGCGCCCGGCCTGTTGATATTCCGCGATGCACGCATAGCCGGAGTTCAGCTGGTCCATGCGATCAAGTAAATACTGATTCGTTGAGTCAATAACCGGAATCACCGCCAGATCCGGCTGATGCAGATGTGCCAGTATCGCCTCTTCATTCAGCAGCTGAATGGGCGCTGGCAGGCTGTAGCCTTTCCCTGTCACGGTGTAGACATCCAGGCCCCAGCTTTTCAGCGTCTGAATATGTTTATTCACGGCAGCGCGGCTCATACCGAGCGCCTCACCCAGCTGTTCACCAGAGTGGAATTCGCCATCAGCCAGCAGGGCGACCAGTTTTAATGGAACGCTATGATCTTTCATGAAATCACCTCGACGGCGTTACGCTCGCCCTGCGCGCCAATAAACCGCACCTCTGGCTCCAGCCACACGGCAAATTTTTTCCCCACCTCCTGACGCACATGATGGGCCAGGGCGACAATATCCTGCGGTGTGGCATTGTCTTCGTTGATCAGTACCAGTGCCTGCTGACGATGCACCGCAGCGCCGCCAAGACGATAGCCTTTCAACGCACACTGATCGATCAGCCAGCCCGCGGCCAGCTTGACCTCACCACTGTGCTGTGGATAGTGCGGCATAGCAGGATAGTGCGTGAGCAATGCCTCTGCCTGCTGAGCGGAAATCAGGGGGTTTTTAAAGAAACTGCCTACATTGCCTGTTACGCGCGGATCGGGCAGCTTGCTTTGTCGCATATGGCACACCGCATTGAATACGTCCCACGCGCATACGGTGGCGGGATTGAGCTTCGCCAGATCGCCATAGCTCAGTACCGGTTTCCACTGCTTGGCCAGACGCAGCCCGACGGCCACAATCACATAGTCATGCTTCATCGCGTGTTTGAAGATGCTGTCGCGATAGCCAAACTGGCACTCATCACGGTGCAGACGCGTGACTGTGCTATCCGGCAGGTGTAACACCTCGACGTACTGGCAAATATCTTTAAATTCAACACCGTAAGCGCCAATGTTCTGGATTGGTGCCGATCCCGTCACGCCTGGAATCAGCGCCAGATTTTCCAGCCCGGTGAGGCCTTTCTTTAGAGTGTGCTCAACTAACTGATGCCAGTTTTCGCCAGCACCAACGTGCAGATGCCAGGCTTCGTCGTGCTCTTCCAGGGTGATGCCTTTAATCGCGTTAATCACCACGCAGCCGGCAAAATCTTCGAGGAACAGGACGTTACTGCCCTCGCCAAGCACCATAAACGGCTGATTATTTTGCTGACTGGCGTGCCAGGCAGAGGAAATGGCTTCTGCGCTATCCGCAACAACAAGCTTTTCAGCCGCGATTGCAAGACCCAGTGTGTTGAACGCTTTCAGGGAAGTCTGAGGGCTGGACATGTTACGGCCTTTACTGATTAATCTGGCCGTAGTTTACCCGATTGCACGGTTTTACAGTGGGGAGTTTTCGCGTTTTTAGCGGGAAATTTGCCGAAGTACGGACGTAAAAAAGCCCCGGACTCTCGTCCGGGGCTTCTTTACTTATTTAATGCCTGGCAGTTCCCTACTCTCGCATGGGGAGGCCCCACACTACCATCGGCGCTACGGCGTTTCACTTCTGAGTTCGGCATGGGGTCAGGTGGGACCACCGCGCTGTTGCCGCCAGGCAAATTCTGGTGCGCGAAACGAATCTTTTTCACTGATGCCGCGTTGGCCGCCCTCGTAAAGTCAGTCACATACTCGTGTATGCTCCTTCCTTTCCTTCGGCCTGCCGCCTTGCCTCAGCGCAAAATCTTTCGTTTCCGCTAATTTTTCCGTCACAAGCTGAAAATTCTTTCGGTCTCTCAGACCAAAACGCCTCTGGCGTTGTAAGGTTAAGCCTCACGGGTCATTAGTACCGGTTAGCTCAACGCATCGCTGCGCTTACACACCCGGCCTATCAACGTCGTCGTCTTCAACGTCCCTTCAGGACCCTCAAGGGGTCAGGGAGAACTCATCTCGGGGCAAGTTTCGTGCTTAGATGCTTTCAGCACTTATCTCTTCCGCACTTAGCTACCGGGCAGTGCCATTGGCATGACAACCCGAACACCAGCGGTGCGTTCACTCCGGTCCTCTCGTACTAGGAGCAACCCCCCTCAATTCTCCAGCGCCCACGGCAGATAGGGACCGAACTGTCTCACGACGTTCTAAACCCAGCTCGCGTACCACTTTAAACGGCGAACAGCCGTACCCTTGGGACCTACTTCAGCCCCAGGATGTGATGAGCCGACATCGAGGTGCCAAACACCGCCGTCGATATGAACTCTTGGGCGGTATCAGCCTGTTATCCCCGGAGTACCTTTTATCCGTTGAGCGATGGCCCTTCCATTCAGAACCACCGGATCACTATGACCTGCTTTCGCACCTGCTCGAGCCGTCACTCTCGCAGTCAAGCTGGCTTATGCCATTGCACTAACCTCCTGATGTCCGACCAGGATTAGCCAACCTTCGTGCTCCTCCGTTACGCTTTGGGAGGAGACCGCCCCAGTCAAACTACCCACCAGACACTGTCCGCAGCCCGGATTACGGGCCTACGTTAGAACATCAAACATTAAAGGGTGGTATTTCAAGGTTGGCTCCACGCAGACTGGCGTCCGCGCTTCAAAGCCTCCCACCTATCCTACACATCAAGGCTCAATGTTCAGTGTCAAGCTATAGTAAAGGTTCACGGGGTCTTTCCGTCTTGCCGCGGGTACACTGCATCTTCACAGCGATTTCAATTTCACTGAGTCTCGGGTGGAGACAGCCTGGCCATCATTACGCCATTCGTGCAGGTCGGAACTTACCCGACAAGGAATTTCGCTACCTTAGGACCGTTATAGTTACGGCCGCCGTTTACCGGGGCTTCGATCAAGAGCTTCTCCTTGCGGATAACCCCATCAATTAACCTTCCGGCACCGGGCAGGCGTCACACCGTATACGTCCACTTTCGTGTTTGCACAGTGCTGTGTTTTTAATAAACAGTTGCAGCCAGCTGGTATCTTCGACTGGCCTCGGCTCCGGGAGCAAGTCCCTTCACCTACGCGCCAGCGTGCCTTCTCCCGAAGTTACGGCACCATTTTGCCTAGTTCCTTCACCCGAGTTCTCTCAAGCGCCTTGGTATTCTCTACCTGACCACCTGTGTCGGTTTGGGGTACGATTTCGTGTTACCTGGAGCTTAGAGGCTTTTCCTGGAAGCAGGGCATCAGTTACTTCACCGCCGTAGCGGCTCGTCGTCACGCCTCAGTGTTAAAGAAGACCGGATTTGCCTGGTCTTCACACCTGCACGCTTAAACCGGGACAACCGTCGCCCGGATAACCTAGCCTTCTCCGTCCCCCCTTCGCAGTAACACCAAGTACAGGAATATTAACCTGTTTCCCATCGACTACGCTTTTCAGCCTCGCCTTAGGGGTCGACTCACCCTGCCCCGATTAACGTTGGACAGGAACCCTTGGTCTTCCGGCGAGCGGGCTTTTCACCCGCTTTATCGTTACTTATGTCAGCATTCGCACTTCTGATACCTCCAGCATGCCTCACAGCACACCTTCAGCGGCTTACAGAACGCTCCCCTACCCAACAACACATAGTGTCGCTGCCGCAGCTTCGGTGCATGGTTTAGCCCCGTTACATCTTCCGCGCAGGCCGACTCGACCAGTGAGCTATTACGCTTTCTTTAAATGATGGCTGCTTCTAAGCCAACATCCTGGCTGTCTGTGCCTTCCCACATCGTTTCCCACTTAACCATGACTTTGGGACCTTAGCTGGCGGTCTGGGTTGTTTCCCTCTTCACGACGGACGTTAGCACCCGCCGTGTGTCTCCCGTGATAACATTCCTCGGTATTCGCAGTTTGCATCGGGTTGGTAAGCCGGGATGGCCCCCTAGCCGAAACAGTGCTCTACCCCCGAGGATGAGTTCACGAGGCGCTACCTAAATAGCTTTCGGGGAGAACCAGCTATCTCCCGGTTTGATTGGCCTTTCACCCCCAGCCACAAGTCATCCGCTAATTTTTCAACATTAGTCGGTTCGGTCCTCCAGTTAGTGTTACCCAACCTTCAACCTGCCCATGGCTAGATCACCGGGTTTCGGGTCTATACCCTGCAACTTAACGCCCGGTTAAGACTCGGTTTCCCTTCGGCTCCCCTATGCGGTTAACCTTGCTACAGAATATAAGTCGCTGACCCATTATACAAAAGGTACGCAGTCACCTAACAAGTAGGCTCCCACTGCTTGTACGTACACGGTTTCAGGTTCTGTTTCACTCCCCTCGCCGGGGTTCTTTTCGCCTTTCCCTCACGGTACTGGTTCACTATCGGTCAGTCAGGAGTATTTAGCCTTGGAGGATGGTCCCCCCATGTTCAGACAGGATACCACGTGTCCCGCCCTACTCGTCGGACTCACAATTCATGCATCTTCGTGTACGGGGCTGTCACCCGGTATCGCGCGACTTTCCAGACGCTTCCACTGATGCACAAGCTGATTCAGGTCCTGGGCTGCTCCCCGTTCGCTCGCCGCTACTGGGGGAATCTCGGTTGATTTCTTTTCCTCGGGGTACTTAGATGTTTCAGTTCCCCCGGTTCGCCTCGTTTGACTATGTATTCATCAAACGATGATGCACAGAGTGCACCGGGTTTCCCCATTCGGACATCGACGGCTGTAGCGGTTCATATCACCTTACCGTCGCTTTTCGCAGATTAGCACGTCCTTCATCGCCTCTGACTGCCAGGGCATCCACCGTGTACGCTTAGTCGCTTAACCTCACAACCCACAGGCGTTTTGCAACGCTGCGGACTGCAAGCATTTGAGAGACCCGAACGCATCGTTAATTTCATTCTTATTACGGAGAATGAATACGACGCGTCGTTTCAAATTTTCAGCTTGTTCCGGATTGTTAAAGAGCAATATCTCAAACACGACGTTACCGTCAGTTTTGAGATATTCTGTGGAGACACCTTTCACCTGTCACCAAGCAGTGGCGTCCCCTAGGGGATTCGAACCCCTGTTGCCGCCGTGAAAGGGCGGAGTCCTAACCGCTAGACGAAGGGGACACAAAGTGTCACGACTTCGCAGCCGTCCTGCTCGTTACTTTTCTATCAGACAATCTGTGTGAGCACTTCGCGGGAAAGTATCTTCAGGTAAGGAGGTGATCCAACCGCAGGTTCCCCTACGGTTACCTTGTTACGACTTCACCCCAGTCATGAATCACAAAGTGGTAAGCGCCCTCCCGAAGGTTAAGCTACCTACTTCTTTTGCAACCCACTCCCATGGTGTGACGGGCGGTGTGTACAAGGCCCGGGAACGTATTCACCGTAGCATTCTGATCTACGATTACTAGCGATTCCGACTTCATGGAGTCGAGTTGCAGACTCCAATCCGGACTACGACGCACTTTATGAGGTCCGCTTGCTCTCGCGAGGTCGCTTCTCTTTGTATGCGCCATTGTAGCACGTGTGTAGCCCTGGCCGTAAGGGCCATGATGACTTGACGTCATCCCCACCTTCCTCCGGTTTATCACCGGCAGTCTCCTTTGAGTTCCCGGCCGAGCCGCTGGCAACAAAGGATAAGGGTTGCGCTCGTTGCGGGACTTAACCCAACATTTCACAACACGAGCTGACGACAGCCATGCAGCACCTGTCTCAGAGTTCCCGAAGGCACCAAAGCATCTCTGCTAAGTTCTCTGGATGTCAAGGCCAGGTAAGGTTCTTCGCGTTGCATCGAATTAAACCACATGCTCCACCGCTTGTGCGGGCCCCCGTCAATTCATTTGAGTTTTAACCTTGCGGCCGTACTCCCCAGGCGGTCGACTTAACGCGTTAGCTCCGGAAGCCACGCCTCAAGGGCACAACCTCCAAGTCGACATCGTTTACGGCGTGGACTACCAGGGTATCTAATCCTGTTTGCTCCCCACGCTTTCGCACCTGAGCGTCAGTCTTCGTCCAGGGGGCCGCCTTCGCCACCGGTATTCCTCCAGATCTCTACGCATTTCACCGCTACACCTGGAATTCTACCCCCCTCTACGAGACTCAAGCCTGCCAGTTTCAAATGCAGTTCCCAGGTTAAGCCCGGGGATTTCACATCTGACTTAACAGACCGCCTGCGTGCGCTTTACGCCCAGTAATTCCGATTAACGCTTGCACCCTCCGTATTACCGCGGCTGCTGGCACGGAGTTAGCCGGTGCTTCTTCTGCGGGTAACGTCAATCGGCAAGGTTATTAACCTCACCGCCTTCCTCCCCGCTGAAAGTACTTTACAACCCGAAGGCCTTCTTCATACACGCGGCATGGCTGCATCAGGCTTGCGCCCATTGTGCAATATTCCCCACTGCTGCCTCCCGTAGGAGTCTGGACCGTGTCTCAGTTCCAGTGTGGCTGGTCATCCTCTCAGACCAGCTAGGGATCGTCGCCTAGGTGAGCCATTACCCCACCTACTAGCTAATCCCATCTGGGCACATCCGATGGTGTGAGGCCCGAAGGTCCCCCACTTTGGTCTTGCGACGTTATGCGGTATTAGCTACCGTTTCCAGTAGTTATCCCCCTCCATCGGGCAGTTTCCCAGACATTACTCACCCGTCCGCCACTCGCCACCCAAAGAGCAAGCTCTTCTGTGCTGCCGTTCGACTTGCATGTGTTAGGCCTGCCGCCAGCGTTCAATCTGAGCCATGATCAAACTCTTCAATTTAAGTTTGATTTGCTGCAACCAGTGCAGCGATGCTCTGTGAATTAAACTTCGTAATGAATTACGTGTTCACTCAGCAAAGACTTGATATTTTTTACGTCCGGAGACGCTGATATCAATCCTGCGAGTGCCCACACAGATTGTCTGATAAATTGTTAAAGAGCGGTGCGACGCGGCGTTCGGCCTGCTGTCGCGAGGTGGCGTATATTACGCTTTCCTCCTTCAGAGTCAAACACTTTTTTCAGCGTTTTTCTCCGGCGGGGTGAATCACTTCACGCCCTGCTGAGCCGTCTGCGTTGCCGCTTTGCCGTCTCAGTGGTGGCGCATTATAGGGCGTTAATTCTGGCTGACAAGGGTTTATTGCAAAAAAATGATCGTTCGGCCTAAATTTCACCACTACGCGTTATTTTGCGGCAATTTGCCTGGTAACTGTGCGAAATCCTGGGCAAAAAGCGTGACTTGCTGCCAGTCAGTGTATTCAACTTCTTTGGTGGTATCCGTTTCGCCGCCGGTCATACGCATAATGAACTGAATCATGATGCGATCGAACCAGCGATAGCGTGGATAGCGCAGCGCACCGGCAAACACCGCACTGCGATCCGGTTGCCACGGTGACTGCGCCAGGAACTTACGCGTATAGGCATTGGTTTCCGGCGTGCACTTATCGGCTTTACGCGCAGTAAGATTGACGCTGAAAAAGCCGCTGACGCGCTGCTGCAGTTCCGCCTTATATTGCGTGACGAATTTCATCAGCTCGGGCTGGAAGTGGCCATAGCGAATCGAGGCGCCAATCAGCACGCGATCATACTGTGCCCACTCCACCTGCGGTGCCTGCGCCAGATCCAGCACATCACACAACTGCTGCGGTGTCAGCGTGCGGGCAATACGCGCCGCGATTTCGCGGGTTTGCCCGTCACGGCTGGAATAAAGAATTAACGCTTTCATCACTCATTCCTGTTTTATTATTCGCGCCAGAAGGTGGGCGTGAACAGCACCAGCAGCGTGAACACTTCAAGGCGTCCAAACAGCATGGTGGAGATTAAAATCCACTTGGCGACATCATTCATCGACGTGAAGTTATCTGCCACCACACCCAGACCCGGGCCAAGGTTATTCAGCGTTGCCGCCACCGCGGCGAAGGCCGAGAAGTCATCCACGCCAGTGGCGATAATCGCCAGCATGCTGACCAGAAACACCAGCGCGTAAGCCGAGAAAAAGCCCCACACCGCTTCGAGAATACGTTCCGGCAGCGCACGGTTGCCCAGTTTAATGGTATAGACCGCATTGGGATGCACCAGGCGTTTCAGTTCGCGCGACCCTTGCTTGCACAGCAGCAGAATACGAATCACCTTCAGGCCACCGCCAGTCGAACCCGCCATACCGCCAATAAAGGCTGAACACAGCAGCAGCACCGGCAGGAACAGCGGCCAGCGCGCAATACTGTCGGTGGTAAAGCCCGCCGTCGTCGCCATCGATACCACCTGGAAAAACGCCTGATTGAGGGTTTGCCAGCCGCTGGAATAGACATTATGGAACCACAGCACCAGGGTACAAATCAGCACCAGCGTCAGCTGCACGCCAATGAACATGCGGAATTCCGGATCGCGCCAGTAGACTTTCAGGTTTCGCCCGCTGAGCAACGAGAAGTGCAGGCCGTAGTTACAGCCGGAGATCAGCAGGAAAATCGCCACGATGGTATTAATGGTCGGGCTATTGAAGTAGCCGATGCTGGCATCATGGGTAGAAAAACCGCCGATGGCGATGGTCGAGAAGCTGTGGCCGATAGCATCAAACATCGGCATGCCCGCCAGCCACAGCGCCAGCGCACAGGCCACCGTTAGCAGTACATAAATCAGCCACAGGGTTTTCGCCGTTTCGGCAATCCGCGGGCGCATTTTGTTATCTTTCAGCGGCCCCGGCATTTCGGCGCGATACAGCTGCATACCACCGACGCCAAGAATCGGCAGAATGGCCACCGCCAGCACGATGATCCCCATGCCGCCAAGCCACTGCAGCATCTGGCGATAGAACAGAATCGCTTTGGGCAGCGAGTCGAGCCCTACTAACGTAGTGGCACCGGTGGTGGTTAAGCCAGAGAACGATTCGAAGAAGGCGTCGGTCACCGACAGATGTGGCTGCTCGGCGAAGATAAACGGCATTGCCCCCACGCTGCCCAGCACGGTCCAGAACAGCACCACAATCAGAAAGCCTTCACGCGGTTTCAGCTCACTTTTTTGTTTGCGGTTGGGCCACCACAGCAGCGAACCGATGACGATCGCCATCATAAACGTCTGACTGAACGCGCGCCCGGCACCGTCGCGATAAATCAGGGCCACTAAGCCAGGCAGGATCATGGTTACCGAGAACAGAATCACCAGCAGGCCCACGATGCGGGTAATGGCGCGAAAATGCATTCAGCCGTTTCCTTTAAACAGATGCGGTTAGTTGTCCAGCGGGATCAGCGCCAAAGCGCCCCGGCTGTAATCAGAAAGGTTTTGCCTGAAGCCATCAATCTGCGGATGGGGCAACGCCAGACGTAGCGTAATGCGATCCTGATAATGGCTCTGTTCAAGGCTACCGTCAAAACGCTGCAGCAGACGCTCTATATCGCTCAGTTGCGCATAGTCACACTGCAGGGTGAAACATTGCATCGGCACTTTACGCTGGCGCGCCAGCAGCTTCAGCCCCTGCTGCACGCCGCCACCGTAGGCTTTCACCAGCCCGCCGGTGCCCAGCATGATACCGCCATAATAGCGCACCACCACGGCGGTGATCTCGCCCACGCCGCTGCCCATCAGCTGCGCCAGCATCGGCTTACCGGCCGTGCCGGAGGGTTCGCCATCGTCAGAAAACCCCAGCTGTTGTGAATCATCGGGCGCGCCCGCCACCCAGGCCCAGCAGTGATGCCGCGCGGTCGGGTGTTCGTGCTTTACCTGCTGCACAAAGGCGCGCGCAGCGGCCACCCCATCGGTATGCGCCAGCAGGGTAATAAAGCGGCTCTTTTTGATGGTCTCCTCGCTGAGACTGACGGCCTCAGCGGGAATGTCGTAAGCGTCCATCAGGCCAGATGCAAGTCACGCGTCATGTTTTCGATGCGGCTGGCGTGAATCACCACATTATCCTCGATACGAATGCCCCCGTACGGCTTCAGGGCATCAATCGCCTGCCAGTCAAAGTGCTGACTGAACTTACCGCTGCGCAGCGGCGCCAGCAGTGAATCGATAATATAGAAGCCCGGTTCAATGGTCAGCACCATGCCCGGCTGCAGCACCCGCGTACAGCGCAGATAAGGATATTGCGATGGCGCCGCCAGATGCGTGCCGCTGTCGTCCTGCATAAACCCGGCAACGTCGTGCACCTGCAGGCCCAGCGGATGGCCGAGGCCGTGCGGCATGAAGGGGCCGGTGAGGTTTTCCGCCACCAGCGTCTCTTCGCTCAGCCCCTGCACCAGTTCAAACTTCAGCAGCAGACGCGCGATACGCTGATGCATTTGCAGATGGTAATCGGTATAGCGCACGCCAGCTTTCAGCGTGGCGATCAGCGCCAGCTCTTCTTTATTCATCGCAGCAACCATTTCCGCGTAGCGCGTTTTGCTCTGCGCCGCGTAGCTCCGCGTCAAATCGGCCGCATAGCCAAGATACTCTGCGCCGGCATCAATCAGGAAGCTGTGACGTTTCGCCGGCGGCTGGTGATCAAGCCGGGTGTAGTGCAGTACCGCAGCATGTTCATTCAGCGCGATGATATTGCCATACGGTACATCAATGTCACGGTGGCCGGTGGCGGTCAGATAGGCAAGATTGATATCAAACTCGCTCATGCCGGAGAAGAATGCCTCTTTCGCTGCGCGATGGCCTGCCACCGCCAGCT
This sequence comes from Type-C symbiont of Plautia stali, assembly GCF_059730935.1. Lineage (NCBI taxonomy): Bacteria > Pseudomonadati > Pseudomonadota > Gammaproteobacteria > Enterobacterales > Enterobacteriaceae > Type-C symbiont of Plautia stali. The sequence continues at coordinate 3,827,397 of NZ_AP035923.1, forward strand.
TCTGCGCTTCGCGCATACAGGCCAGCTCGTAATCGGTTTTGATGCTGCGATGATAATGCAGGAAGTCGATGACGCCCTGAGGATTGATCCCCTCGCTGCGGATGCCCAGTTGGGTGGCGCGGGACGGTACCGGCCCGATATAGGCCACATTGTCGCGCTGTGCCGGCAACAGCTGAGCGATATCGTCAGCGTTTTTCAGGCCGATGACCTCGACATCCTGGGTCCAGAAGCTGTCCGGCAGTGGCTCGACGTTGTGCCAGTAATCGACCGGCGAGTAGAACCACAGTTTGGGTTTATTCACGCCATCGATCCACAGCCAGCAGTTGGGCACCTGGGTCACTGGCACCCAGGCTTTAAACTGCGGATTCACCTTAAACGGATAGTCATGATCGTCAAGAAATACGGTCAGCAACTCGCCTGAATGAATCAGCATGGCGTCCAGCTTAAAGCGCGCCAGCACCTGTTGCACACGCTGCTGCAGCGTTGAAATATGCGCGTGATACAGGGTTTTCAGTGAATCCATGGACTTGTCTCCGATGTCGCGAAAGTGGCGGCAGTGTAGCACAGCCGCGCGGGGGATGCCGTGCTGCGCGCGCTGTGATCGCCGTATCAAATAAGCAAACTCTCGTTTGCAAAAAATTAACATGACACCCACACTCCTGATCATCTGGTATGACCAGATCACCTTTCGCGTTTCAGGAGACGGACATGCTCTACCAAGGCGATACCCTTTCAGTGCACTGGCTTGACGATGGCATCGCCGAGCTGGTTTTTGATGCGCCCGGTTCGGTGAACAAACTTGATACCAAAACCGTCGCCGCCTTAGGCGAGGCGCTGAGCGTACTGGAGCAGCAAAGCACGCTGCGCGGCCTGCTGCTCTCTTCCGCCAAACCGGCGTTTATTGTCGGGGCGGATATCACAGAATTCCTGTCGCTGTTTGATGCGCCCGCTGAGCAGCTTAGCCAGTGGCTGACATTCGCCAACAGCATCTTTAATCGTCTGGAAGATTTGCCGGTGCCAACCATCGCCGCCATCGACGGCTACGCGCTGGGCGGGGGCTGCGAGTGTGTGCTGGCGACCGACTTCCGCGTGGCCACGCCCACCGCGCGCATTGGCCTGCCGGAAACCAAACTCGGCATTATGCCGGGCTTCGGCGGCAGCGTGCGTCTGCCGCGCCTGCTCGGTGCCGACAGCGCGCTGGAGATCATCGCCGCCGGTAAAGATATTGATGGCGCGAGCGCGCTGAAGCTCGGTCTGGTGGATGCGGTGGTCAGCAGCGAGAAGCTGCGCAGCGCGGCGCTGACCATGCTGCAGGATGCCATAGCCCAGGGCAGCTGGCAGGCGCGTCGTGCGCCGAAGCTGGCACCGCTTAAGCTCAGTCCGATTGAAGCCGCGATGAGTTTTACCCTCGCCAAAAGCATGGTGCAGCAAACCGCCGGTAAACACTATCCAGCCCCGATCGCCGCGGTGCGAACCATCGAAGCGGCAGCGGGCTTAGGTCGTGATGATGCGCTGAAGCTGGAAACCGCTGCTTTTGTGCCGCTGGCGCAGAGTGATGTGGCACGCGCGCTGGTCGGCATCTTCCTCAATGACCAGTACGTAAAAGGCCTGGCGAAAAAACACAGCAGCGCGGCCGGCACGCCAGAGCAGGCGGCGGTACTCGGCGCAGGCATCATGGGCGGCGGGATCGCCTGGCAGTCGGCCTGGAAAGGCGTGCCGGTGAAGATGAAAGATATTAATCCGCAGGCGCTGACGCTGGGCATGAATGAAGCCAGTAAGCTGCTTAATAAGCAGCTGGAGCGCGGCAAAATCGATGGTACCAGGCTGGCGAGCGTGCTGGCGAGCATTCAGCCGACGCTGGATTACAGCGGCTTTGATCGCGCCGATGTGGTGGTCGAAGCGGTGGTCGAGAACCCGCAAATCAAAGCCAAAGTGCTGGCTGAAACCGAGCAGCAGCTGCGGGATGATGCCGTGCTGGCCTCGAATACCTCCACCATTCCAATCAGCCAGCTGGCGCAGGCGCTGCAGCGTCCGCAAAATTTCTGCGGCATGCACTTCTTCAATCCGGTGCCGCGTATGCCGCTGGTCGAAGTGATTCGCGGTGCGCAAACCTCTGAAGCCACCATCAGTAAAGTGGTGGCGTGGGCCAGCAAGATGGGCAAAACGCCGATTGTGGTGAATGACTGCCCCGGCTTCTTTGTGAACCGTGTGCTGTTCCCCTACTTTGCCGCCTTCAGCCTGCTACTGCGCGACGGCGCGGACTTCCGCCAGATCGATAAAGTGATGGAGAAGCAGTTTGGCTGGCCGATGGGGCCGGCGTGGCTGCTGGACGTGGTGGGCATTGATACCGCGCATCATGCGCAACAGGTGATGGCGCAGGGCTTCCCGTCGCGGATGCAGAAAGATTACCGCGATGCCATTGATGTGCTGTTTGAAGCCAAACGCTACGGCCAGAAAAATGGCCAGGGCTTTTATCGCTGGGAGCAGGACAAAAAAGGCAAAGCGCAGAAGCGCGCCGATGTAGAGGTCGATACGCTGCTGGAGCCGGTATGTGAACCGAAGCGGGTATTCAGCGATGAAGAGATCGCCAACCGCATGATGCTGCCGATGCTCAACGAAGTGGTGCGCTGCCTCGAAGAAAACATCATCGCTTCCCCCGCCGAGGCCGATATGGCGCTGGTGTACGGCTTAGGCTTCCCGCCGTTCCGCGGTGGCGCGTTCCGCTATATGGATACGCTGGGCATCAGCAATGTCGTCGATCAGGCCAAACGCTACCTCGCGCTCGGCCCGCTGTACGCGCTGCCTGAGCTGCTGGTTCAGAAAGCCCATCAGCATCAAAGCTGGTATCCCGTCGCCCAACCGATTGACGCAGCGGCGCTGCAAACTGCCTGAGGTAATGAACATGGAAAACGTAGTGATTGTTGATGCCGTGCGCACGCCGATGGGCCGTTCCAAAGGCGGCGCCTTTCGCCAGGTGCGCGCTGAGGATCTCTCCGCCCATCTGATGCGCGAACTCCTCAGCCGCAATCCGACCGTCGATGCCGCCGCGCTGGATGACATTATCTGGGGCTGCGTGCAGCAGACGCTGGAACAGGGCTTTAATATCGCCCGCAACGCCGCGCTGCTGGCGGAGATCCCGCATCGCGTGCCGGCCAGCACCGTCAATCGCCTGTGCGGCTCGTCCATGCAGGCCCTGCACGATGCGGCGCGCGCGATTATGGTCGGCGATGCCCACAGCTGTCTGATTGGCGGCGTGGAACATATGGGCCACGTACCGATGAACCACGGCGTGGATTTTCATCCCGGCCTGGGGCGCACCGTGGCGAAAGCGGCGGGCATGATGGGGCTGACCGCCGAGATGCTGGCGCGCATGCACCACATCAGCCGTGAACAGCAGGATGCCTTCGCGCTGCGTTCACACCAGCGCGCTGCGGCCGCCACTCAGCGCGGTGATTTCAAACGCGAAATCGTGCCGACCTACGGCCACGATGCCGATGGCGTGCTGAAACGCTATGACAGCGATGAAGTGATTCGCGAAGACACCAGCCTTGAAGGCTTAGCCGCGCTGCGTCCGGCGTTCGATCCGGTCAACGGCACGGTTACCGCCGGCAGTTCGTCGGCGCTGTCCGACGGCGCGGCCGCCATGCTGATCATGAGCGAAAGCCGCGCGCGCGAACTGGGGCTGTCGCCGCGCGCACGCATCCGCAGCATGGCGGTGGTTGGCTGCGATCCGTCGATCATGGGTTACGGTCCGGTACCGGCCAGTAAGCTGGCGCTGAAGCGCGCCGGGCTGAGCGTGCAGGATATCGATCTGTTCGAACTCAACGAAGCCTTCGCCGCGCAGACGCTGCCGTGCCTGAAAGATTTAGGACTGCTGGAGCAGCTGGATGAGAAAGTGAACCTTAACGGCGGCGCAATCGCACTCGGGCATCCGCTGGGATGTTCCGGCGCTCGTATCAGCACCACGTTGCTGAATCTGATGGAGCGACGCGATGCACAGTTTGGTCTGGCAACCATGTGCATTGGCTTAGGCCAGGGCATCGCGACGGTATTCGAACGGGTTTAATACGTTGACCACTACACTTGCACGTGTTCCCGCCCAACCGGGCGGGCTTTTTTTGCAGCGGCATGTGCATGCGCACCGCATCACACATCAGATAAAGGCAAACGCATCGCCATACATCTGCGCTTCTAACGCACCACGTTCGGCACAGAAGCGCTCGCGGGCAATTTTTGCCATCTCAAACCGGCCAGCAATATAGATATCGTGTCCGCTCAGGCTGGCATAATCCTGCATCACCGCGGTCAGCACCGTGCCGCTGCGCCCCTGCCAGTCCTCCGCCGGCTGCTCCACCACCGGAATCACTTTCAGGTTCGGATGCTTCACCGCCAGCGCATTGAGCTCATCCAGATCGTACAGATGTCTCAGCTCGCGGCCGCCCCAGTAGATAGCGATGTCGCGATCCGGCTGCTGCGCCAGCGCGGTCAGCAGAATCGAACGCGCATAGGAGAAGCCAGTGCCGCCGGCAATCAGCACAATCGGCCGCGCGCTGTCTTCACGCAGCCAGGCGTCGCCGTGCGGCATATCCACGGTGATCTGCCGATCATTTTTGATGCGATCCATCACCGCCATGGCGTACAGGTTCAGCTCTGAGGCACCAATGTGCAGCTCAATGATGTCCTTTTCCATTGGCGTCGATGCCAGCGAAAACGGGCGCTTGTCGCGCTCATCCATCACCACCATCAGATACTGGCCGGCGCGGAAGCTAAAATCCGCCGCCGGAATTAACCGCACGCGGTAAACCGTGTCCGTAATTGCTTCAACCGAAGTCACTTTGCAGCTTAACGTCGTCATAGGTGCCCTTTTTTATGGTTCTCAGCCGCCATCAGCGCTGCGGCGGCTCGGCAAAGATCGCTAACTCATCCCAGATTGCATCAATACGCGCCGTAACCGCAGGATCTTTCACAATCGGCGTCCCCCATTCACGCTGGGTTTCACCCGGCCACTTGTTGGTGGCATCCAGTCCCATCTTCGAGCCAAGTCCGGAAACCGGCGAAGCGAAGTCGAGATAGTCAATTGGCGTGTTTTCTACCAGTACCGTATCGCGCGCCGGATCCATCCGCGTGGTGATGGCCCAAATCACGTCGTTCCAGTCACGCGCGTTGACGTCATCGTCACACACAATCACAAACTTGGTGTACATAAACTGGCGCAGGAACGACCACACGCCGAACATCACGCGCTTGGCGTGACCGGCATACTGTTTTTTAATCGTCACTACCGCGAGGCGATAAGAGCAGCCTTCCGGCGGCAGATAGAAATCCACAATCTCCGGGAACTGTTTGATCAGAATCGGCACCAGCACTTCGTTCAGCGCCACGCCCAGTACCGCGGGCTCATCCGGCGGACGGCCGGTGTAGGTGGAGTGGTAAATCGGGTTGCGCCGCTGGGTCACGTGCGTCACGGTAAACACCGGGAAGCTGTCTACTTCATTGTAGTAGCCGGTGTGATCGCCGTACGGCCCTTCCGGCGCCATGTCGCCCGGTTCGATGTAGCCTTCCAGCACGATTTCGGCGCTGGCCGGCACTTCCAGATCGTTCGAGACGCACTTCACCACCTCGGTTTTGTTGCCGCGCAGCAGACCGGCAAACGCATATTCCGATAGCGTATCCGGCACCGGCGTGACCGCACCAAGAATGGTGGCCGGATCGGCGCCCAGCGCTACCGCCACCGGGAAGCGTTCACCGGGATGCGCTTTGCACCACTCCTGGAAATCCAGCGCGCCACCGCGATGCGACAGCCAGCGCATGATCACACGGTTTTTACCAATCACCTGCTGACGATAAATGCCGAGATTCTGCCGCTCTTTATGCGGTCCACGCGAGACGGTTAAACCCCAGGTAATCAGCGGCGCCGCATCGCCCGGCCAGCATTTCATGACCGGGATGCGCGCCAGATCGACCTCGTCACCGCTGAAAATCTCTTCCTGACACGGCGCATTACGCAGCCGTTTGGTCGGCATATTCAGCACCTGTTTGAACTGCGGCATCTTATCGAACAGATCGCGGAAGCCCTTCGGCGGCTCCGGCTCTTTCAGAAACGCCAGCAGCTTACCCACTTCGCGCAGCGCGCTGACCTCTTCCTGGCCCATACCCATGGCCACGCGCTTCGGCGTGCCAAACAGGTTGCACAGCACCGGCATGCTGTAGCCCTTCGGGTTTTCGAACAGCAGCGCCGGGCCACCGGCCCGCAGCGTGCGGTCGGCGATTTCGGTCATCTCGAGGACAGGATCGATCTCCTGAGTGATGCGCTTTAACTCGCCGCGCTGTTCCAGCAGCGCGAGAAAGTCTCGTAAATCCTGATATTTCATGCGGCGTTAGTCTTCCGGCCAGAGTGAAGCGTCATTATAAGTTTGTTCACGCCAGCGTGTTTGAGTTTCTGCGTCAGGCGGGCTGACAGGAAAAGGGTACCAGCGACTGCAGGGCCAGCACATCGTGATAAGCGGCAATCGCTTCACCGTGACGGAACACTTTGAAATCTTCACCGCGCGCGCTGTAGTAGCGCAGACGGTTCTCACTGACGTGCAGGAAGCTGGCTTCCCGCAGCGCAATCACCGACTCCTGCGGATTCACCGCGCAGAACTCGGCCAGACGCTCATCACGGGTTTCGCCCATGTGGCCGCTGACGTGCGCATCAAGATAGTGAGGATTGATTTGCACCGGGAACAGCCCCAGCGCAGGCAGCACCACGCTGCTGCGTACCGGCATATCATTGGTGGTGCGAATCGACGGTGTCGCCACGTTGCAGCCCGCGCTCCAGCCAACGTAAGGGACATCGCGCTCGCGCACTGCGCGCTGAATCGCCACGATCAGCCCCTGCTCGTGCAGCATCTGGTTCAGCAGCCAGGTATTGCCGCCGCTCACCAGAATCAGCTCCGCCTGCTCAATGGCCGCAACCGGTGTCTCGAACTCGTGTACCGTGCGCACCGGAATGCCCAGTGACTGAGACAACGCCTGCGCACGCTGGGCGTGATCGTCACGAATAATGGCGTAGGGCACCAGCACCGCCGAGGTGATGCCGCGCTGGGCAATCATCGCGTGCAGCTGCGGATGCGCATAGCTCAGCAGCGGCGCATCGTCGGCCACTTTGCCATTACTCAGTAAAAACAGTTCCATCAGCCCGTCCTTTTTCTTCGTCTAATGGGTTGGCAGTCTGATACAGATGATCGCCAGACGTCAATTTTCTTGCTGAAAAGCGTTAGTTCGCCGCACCAATCGGAAAATTCGTAGAGATTTTTCTTGTGTGACCGGGTTTCCGGCCGCCGATGCGCTATAACTCTGACAACAGGTTTGTTATTCTTAGCGTCCATTATTTGGGAGCAGTTATGGAATCCTGGTACTTACTCTATTGCAAACGTGGTCAGCTGTTGCGCGCGAAGGAGCATCTTGAGCGGCAGGAGGTGAATTGCCTCAGCCCGATGATCGCTCTGGAGAAGATTGTGCGCGGCAAACGCACCACCGTGAGTGAGCCGCTGTTTCCCAACTATCTGTTTATCGAATTCGATCCGGAAGCGATTCACACCACCACCATCAGCAGCACGCGCGGCGTCAGCCACTTTGTGCGCTTTGGTGCCATGCCCGCCACGGTGCCGTATGAAGTCATCGAAGCGCTGCAAACCGATGCGCCGCAGATCCTGCTGGATCCGGAAACGCCGCAGGTTGGTGATGAAGTGCTGATCACCGACGGCACCTTTGAAGGGCTGCGCGCTATCTTTGCCGAGCCCGATGGTGAAACCCGCTCAATCCTGCTGCTTAACCTGCTGAATAAACAGGTGATGCGCAGCGTGGACAACAAGCAGTTCCGTAAGGTTTAAGCCAGTCTGAATAGCTGACGTGCGTTGTGGTCGACGCGTGCCGCCAGTGCGTCTGGCTGTTCACCACGCCAGTGCGCCACCTGCTGAACGATATGCGGCAGAAAGCAGGGTTCGTTACGGCGCGAGGTCGGACGCGGTCGCATATCGCGCGGCAGCAGATAGGGCGCGTCCGTCTCCAGCAGCAGACGATCTGCCGGAATCAGCGGCAGCATGTCACGCAGTGCCATTCCGCGCCGTTCATCGCACACCCAGCCGGTAATGCCCACCGATAAACCCAGCGCCAGGCAGGCTTCCAGCTCGTCACGCGTGCCGGTAAAACAGTGCACCACCGCGCCCACCAGTTTCGGCAGCCACGGCTGCAGCACCGCCAGAAAACGTTCATGCGCCTCACGACAGTGTAAAAACACCGGCAGCTGCAGTTCTGCCGCCAGCTGGAGCTGCGCATCAAACGCGTACTCCTGCTGCTCGTGCGCGGAAAGATTACGGTTGAAGTCGAGTCCGCATTCACCAATCGCCACCACCTGCTCGCTGTCAGCCAGGCGGCGCAGCGTACTGGCGGTTTCCGCCGACCACTCGCTGGCATGATGCGGGTGCACGCCGGCGGTCGACCAGCAGTAGCCCGCGTGCCGGGTCGCCAGCTGACGCGCCTGCTGGCTCTCCAGGGCATTGGTGCCGGTGATTAACAGGCCGGTGACGCCTGCTTCGCGCGCGCGTTTTACCACCTGATCGCGATCTTTTGCGAATTGCGTGCTGGTCAGGTTTACACCGATATCAAACATGTTTGCTCCCCATTCCGTCTTCAAGCGACGGATAGAAAAACCGCCCGGCAGGCGGGCGGTTAAGATTCATCATCACCCCATCAGCGGGATGCCCTGCATAAAAGACATCAGGCGTCGGGGTTCTGTTCCTCATCGTCTGCCGCCTGACGTCCTTTACCCACATAGTAGCGGGAGAAGAATACGCCGACTTCAAACAGGCAGTACATCGGAATAGCGAGCAAAGTTTGCGAGAAAACGTCCGGCGGTGTGAGCAACATCCCAACCACAAACGCGCCGACCAGAATATACGGCCGTTTCTTTTTCAGATCGTCCGGGCTGGTAATGCCGGTCCAGCACAGCAGCACGATGGCAATCGGTACCTCAAACGCCACGCCAAACGCCATGAACAGCGTCATGACAAAGTCGAGGTAGTTGGTGATGTCCGTGGCGATGGTGACGCCCTGCGGCGCGGTTTTGGCGAAGAAGCCAAATGCCAGCGGGAACACAATGAAGTAGGCAAAGGCCACGCCGACATAAAACAGCAGCGTACTGGAGAACAGCAGCGGCATCACCAGGCGGCGCTCATGGCGATACAGCGCGGGGGCGACAAACGCCCAGACCTGATAAAGAATCACCGGCACCGCAAGAAATACCGACACAATGATGGTCAGTTTGATCGGCGTAAAGAACGGTGAGGCCACGTCGGTGGCGATCATGCTGGCGCCGGCGGGCATCTGGCTAATCAGCGGCGCTGCCACCGCGTGATAGATGTCGTTGGCGAAGTAAACCAGACACAGGAAGATAACAAACACCGCGATGATGCAGTTCAGCAGACGCTTGCGCAGCTCAATCAGGTGGCTGATGAGCGGTTGGGTATCTTCAACGGCCATGTTTATCGTTCATCTTTTACGGGAGGAGTGGTCGCAGACGCGACGGAATCGGTGTGGCTGGTGGCTGGTGCAGGCTGCGGCGCCTGCGCCGGGGCGCTGGCCTGATGTGCCGCGCTGGCCGGCGTCACGACGCTGTGCGGCTCAGCGGGCTGCGGTGCGGCAGCGGGCTGTGGCGCGGCAGCGGGCGGCTGATGAATGGTGTTGGCTTCATCTTCCGCTTTTTCGATATCGATGCTCTGCTGCACCGAGCGCTTCATGGAGTCCGCAGTTTTACGCAGCTCTTCCATGGATTGCTTCAGCTCCGGCGACAGCGTGCCGCGTCCTGCCTCTTCGACCTTTTTCAGGCTGTCCTGCAGCTCCTGCAGTTTCAGCTCCTGGGCCAGTTCGTTCTGCACATTAGCAGCCAGCGAGCGAATGGCCCGGATCCAGCCAACGACGGTTTTCACCGCAACCGGTAAGCGCTGCGGGCCCAGTACAATCAGCCCGATCACGAACACCAATACCAGTTCACTAAAACCAATATCGAACACAGTTTTACCTTACTTGTCCCGGGCGTCGTCTTTGCTCGCCGGGGTGTGCTGTTTGTCTGCCAGTTTGGCGTTGAAGTCAGCGTCCTGCTCTTTCGGTTGATCCTTTTTCTCGTCTTCATCGCTCATGGCTTTTTTGAAGCCGCGAATGGAAGAGCCTAAATCCGAACCCAGGTTACGAAGCTTATTGGTACCGAACAGAAGTACAACAATGACGGCAATGATTAACAATTGCCAAATACTGATACCGCCCATGAGATATGCCTCTAATATTCTGTGAAAAACGGTTAACTGTAACGCACAGAAAGTCCGTTTTTACCCGGACTTAAGCCTGCGACATTACGCGATTTGCACCAGGCAGACAATCAGTTTGTCTTGCGCCAGCCGATGAGCCAGGTGACGATGCCGGCGGCCATTAACAGCGCCGGGAAGAAGTCCCAGTCAGGCCGGCTCAACAGCACGGCGGTGCCACTTAATAACAGTGTAGCCCCGACGCCAAACAGATAACGTGCCTGATGATGACGGGTGCGCTGCGCGTTCAAATCGGTGACGAGTTTATCGACACTGTGCTGCAATAACTTGTGCTGGCGCATACTGTCGTAAAAAAGCTCCGGCAGCTCCGGCAGTTTCTCCGCCCAGAACGGCGCCTTCTCTTTCACCGCCCGCAGGATGGCCGGAATGCCGATCTGATCCTTAATCCAGTCCTCCAGGAACGGCTTGGCGGTTTTCCACAGATCGAGCTGCGGATAGAGCTGACGGCCGATGCCCTCGATGTACAGCAGGGTTTTCTGCAGCAGCACCAGCTGCGGCTGCACTTCCATATTGAAACGGCGCGCGGTGTTGAACAGATTGAGCAGCACGTGACCAAAGGAGATTTCCGCCAGCGGCTTTTCGAAAATCGGCTCGCACACGGTACGGATCGCGAACTCAAAATCTTCCACGTTGGTATCCGGCGGTACCCAGCCCGAGTCGACGTGCAGCTCGGCCACTTTGCGGTAGTCGCGGTTGAAGAAGGCGATGAAGTTTTCCGCCAGGTAGCGCTTATCTTCTTTGTTCAGCGAGCCAACGATGCCGCAGTCGATGCCGATATACTGCGGATCTTCCGGATGCTCGTAGCTGACGAAGATGTTGCCGGGATGCATATCGGCGTGGAAGAAGCTGTCACGGAATACCTGGGTGAAGAACACCTGCACGCCGCGTTCGGCCAGCAGCTTCATGTTGACGCCGTGCTGCTCCAGCGTGGCGACGTCGGAGATAGGAATGCCGTAAATGCGCTCCATTACCAGCATGGTTTCGCTGCAGTAGTCGGAGAACACTTCCGGCACGTACAGCATGCGGCTCTGGTCAAAGTTGCGACGCAGCTGAATCGCATTGGCGGCTTCACGCAGCAGATTGAGTTCATCAATCAGCGTTTTTTCGTAGTCGCGCACCACTTCCATCGGGCGCAGACGGCGACCGTCCGGCAGCAGACGTGGCACCCAGCGCGCCAGGCGGTAAATCAGCTTCATGTCAGCTTTGATCACCGGCAGGATATCCGGGCGAATCACTTTGATCACCACTTCGCGGCCGTTGGATTTCAGCGCCGCGGTATGCACCTGGGCGATCGAAGCCGATGCCAGCGGTTTGATATCGAAGTCGTCGAACCAGGTTTCCACCGGGCCGCCAATCGAACGCTCAATCTGCGCTTTGGCTTTCACGCCGTCGAACGGTGCCACGCGGTCCTGCAGAATCGCCAGCTCATCGGCAATTTTCGGCGGGAACAGGTCGCGCCGCGTCGAGAGCATCTGACCGAACTTGATCCAAACCGGACCGAGCTGCTCCATGGCCAGACGCAGACGGATGCCCATCTCGGCTTCTTTGTGCCGGTTGGGGATCCAGAAAACACAGCGCCGCCACAGCCGCAGCGGCAGCGTAATGCGCATATGCGGAATAAGTTCATCCAGCCCGTAGGTCAGAAAAACTTTGATAATGAAGTATAAGCGCCGAATTTCTCCCAGCGTCATTTCGCCTCCAGCTGTGCCAAACGCGCCTCAAACGCATTAAGCGCACGTTCCATCGCTTCTACCTCCTCACAAAACCACGCCTGCTCCAGCGCCCCCGGTGCCACGCGCCACTCTTCGGTCAGCACCTGCCCCAGATAATCCTGACGGCGGGTGACCTGCTGTCTGAGCTGGGCCAGCGCACGCTGAGCGGCCTGGCTGATGCCCTGTGCCACGACGTCGCCCACCCACGGCGCGAGATATTCCGCCGGGTCGAGTTCAGCCAGATCCATCAGTGCGGAGAATTGCTGTACCACCTGCAGATCGCCTTCCACGTCCAGCTCACCGCTGCGAATCAGGCTGGTCAGCTGCTGACGATCGCGCAGCTTAGGCAGCGTGCTGAAACGCAGGCTGACGCTGCAGTCGCTGCGGTCCTGCCAGTCACTCAGCACATCCAGCTGGTTTTCACTGAACACCAGCACCAGCGGAAAATCCAGCTCCTGCAGGCGCAGCAGCAGGACTTTGCCGGCCAGACGCTGGCGTGCGGTTTTCAGGCTGCGATCGCGGTACAACACACGGTTCAGGGCGGTCTCAAGACCGCCGGTGATGAGAGGGGTAAAAGTCATGATTAATCAGAACTTAAAGCCACGATGCAGCGCCACAATGCCGCCGGTCATGTTGTAGTAGCTGGTATTTTCAAAGCCAGCGTCGTTCATCATCGCCTTCAGGGTTTCCTGATCCGGATGCATACGAATCGACTCCGCCAGGTAGCGATAGCTCTCCGCGTCTTTTGCCACCAGCTGGCCGATGCGCGGCAGAATGTGGAAAGAGTAAGTGTCGTAGGCTTTGCTCAGCGGATCGAAAACCGGTTTAGAGAACTCCAGCACCAGCAGACGGCCGCCCGGCTTGAGCACGCGGAACATCGACGCCAGCGCCTTCTCTTTTTCGGTCACGTTACGCAGGCCGAAGGAGATGGTGATGCAGTCGAAGTAGTTATCCGGGAACGGCAGCGCTTCTGCGTTAGCCTGCACGTAGCTGACGTTGCCGGTTACGCCGAGATTGCGCAGCTTTTCGCGTCCCATCTTCAGCATCGAGCTGTTGATGTCCGCCAGCACCACCTGACCGGTTTCACCGACCAGGCGCGAGAATTTTGCCGTCAGATCGCCGGTACCGCCAGCCAGATCCAGGACGCGCTGACCGCGGCGCACGCCGCTGCTGTCGATGGTAAAACGCTTCCAGACGCGATGGATGCCGAACGACATCAGATCGTTCATCAGGTCATATTTCGCCGCGACGGAGTGAAACACGTCCGCGACTTTATCGGCCTTTTCACTTTTGGCGACGGTCTGAAAGCCAAAATGGGTAGTTTCCTGCTGTGATTCATCTGCCATCGGTTTTACCTGTTCCACAAATAATACTTCCCGAAGTGTATCAGAGTCGGGCGATCCGAGCACGCCACCGGCGTGTTATTCGTTGATGCGGCGCAGGGAAGCGGCGGAAGAATCTGCCGCATTTTCAGCGGGCTCGCTGTCATCGGCCCATGTATCATCCGCCGCGTCGGGCTGCGCCTGCTCTGCCAGTTGCGGGTTGATGGGCCGTTTGATCTCTACGCCAAGCGCACGAAACGACTCGCTCTGGGCGATCAGGTTGCCGCGCCCCTGCGCCAGCTTTTTCATCGCCAGCTGATAACTCTGCTGCGCTTTGTCGAGGCTATGCCCGATGCCGCTCATGTCATCGACAAACAGCCGCATCTTGTCGTACAAGCGCGCAGCGCGGTCTGCGATGCGCTGGGCATTACGGCTCTGATGCTCATAGCGCCACAGATTATTGATGGTGCGCAGCGCCACCAGCAGCGTGGTCGGGCTGACCAGCATAATGTTTTGCTGCAGCGCTTCGCTGATCAGCTCCGGCTGACGGTCGATCGCCAGCAGAAACGCCGGTTCGACCGGAATAAACATCAGCACATAATCCAGCGAGCGTAAACCGGGCAATTGTTGATAATCTTTACGCCCCAGCAGCCGGATATGGCCGCGCACCGCGTTGATATGCTCCTGAATCGCCTGTTCGCGCGTCAGTTCGTCGTCGGCGTTGAAGTAGCGCTCATAGGCAATCAGCGTCATTTTGGCGTCAATTACCACATCTTTACCCTGCGGCAGACGCACAATCACATCCGGTTGCATACGGCCCTGCTGCTCCAGTTGCACGCTGACCTGGGTCTGGTACTCGTAGCCTTCGCGCAGGCCTGAGGCCTCCAGCACCCGGCTGAGCACCACTTCGCCCCAGTTGCCCTGAATTTTGTTGTCGCCCTTCAGCGCTTTGGTGAGGTTGATCGCTTCCTGCGCCATCTGCGCGTTGAGCTGCTGCAACTGGCGAATCTCGTGCGCCAGCGTGTGGCGTTCACGCGCTTCCTGGCCGAAGCTATCGTTGACCTGGCGGCGGAAGCCGTCCAGCTGTTCGCGCAGCGGGCCGATCAGGCTGTTGAGGCTCTGCCGGTTCTGCTCGTCGACGCGTTTTCCGCTGTTTTCGAAGATTCGGTTGGCGAGGTTTTCAAACTGCGCACTCAGGCGCTGTTCGCTGTTGGTCAGCAGACGCTGCTTCTCCTCAGCGGCGAAACGCGTCTCTTCTAATCGAATGGTGACTTCCCGCAGTTCGGCTTCCTGCGCGCTGTTAACTTCCAGCTGATTGCGCAGCTCGCGGCTGAGCTGTTCACTCTCGGCCCGCCAGTAATCCAGCTGCTGCAGGCGCTCCTGCGCGCCGCTTAGCGTGCCGTGAAGCTGGCGCAGCTCCTGTTCGCGCTGCTGCAGTTGCTGTTGCAGCTGTTCCAGCTGCTGCTGCTGACGCTGCTGCGCCTGTTCCAGCAGGCGGCGTTCGGTGGTGAAGCTGGCGTGCTGATGGCCGGCGCGCAGCTGGGCAATAATCCAGCCAATGCCCAAACCGGCCAGCGCCAGCGCGCCGCTGATGATAAGTTGCTGATCCATAATCCCCCCGCGGATCGTCTCGCTGAGGAGAAGGTAGAGCGCCACTGTATGAATGTCCAGAACATTCATGGCAACCCGCGGATTTTATCGCGGGCGCGATGGGCATCGTCCGGGCCACTACAGGGCGCGCACGGTCAGGTCGCCCGCTTTCCAGGCGTCGATCAGGAAAAACGGCATCGGCAGCACCCATTCACTGTCGCTTTTCACCTTCGCCGGATAGCACCAGCTGTTGCCGCCGTAAGTCAGCTCCACCTGCTGCTGGCCATTTTCGGCGTTGGCCACTTTGCCGGCCATGCTGGCGAAACCGGCGTTGCTGCCGACGTGGAAGCTGTCGGTCTGCCAGCGAATCGGCGCATGCGCCGGCCACGGCTGCGCGTGGTGGAAGTGAAAGATATCGTCGTGATTGAGGATGCTGTCGCGTACCGTGGGCCACAGCGCTACCTTGAGGAAGTACTGGTCGGTAAAGCGCTCGCTGCCGTCATACTGCGCGATAAAGTCGCGCATCTGCTGTTCCACGTTGTGAAACACGCCGTGACAGCCGCTCCACATGCCGGCCAGTAACAGCTCGGTGTGCGAGTAATAATCGCGCATGTGGTGGAACCAGAATGGCGAAGCCAGCCAGGCATCGACGGCCGCCACTTCGCGCTCTGACAGCAGCGAATCCGCATCGCGCACGATGTAGCGTTTTACGCTGGCATCGTCCATCACCAGAAAGCGCCACAGCGTAGGGAAAATGGTTTTCTCCTGCGACATATCCACCAGCTGGGTGTTTGGCTGGGTCAGGCGCTGCCACACGTGCTGCGGCACGCTATCGTCGAGATAGATGCGACACATCCAGTCCGGATAGAGCTCGCGCGCCACCTCAACGTTTTTAATCAGGGTTTCGCAGTAGCGCGGCTGACCGCCGTACAGGCTGAAGGAGATGATATTTTCTGCCGGATTGCTGCGGTTAATCGGCGCAGGCGCCGGTGCGGGAAAAGTCGCTTTCGCGCCCTGACTGAAACGCATGTCGGATTGGGTGAGCGATTCGAGGCCATAACGCGCCACTTCATCTGTCTTACCCAGCCAGCCACACACTTCCGTCAGGCCATCCAGCCAGGTTTCCGACGCCTGCGCGCGCTGCGCCGCCGGTGCCTGATAGATTTTCTGGTAAATCTTGTAGGATTTTTTATGTTCGCCGACGCGCATCAGCGTCAGCGCGTAGTCGCTGAGCACCTGCATCTGGTTAGGCATGACGCGCAGCACTTCTTCGCAGCACTGGCGCGCCAGAGGATAATCTGACGCGGCCATTGCCTGACGAAACCGCGCGGCGGCACTCTCAATGCGGGCCTGCATTGCAGCAGGGCGGCTGGTAAAACCCGGACGTGGGACAGAGATCGTTTTGCGCATAGGAAATTTCTCAGAATCGGCTGAAATTGCGCGCATTCTAATCAGGCAATTGCTGAGCTCCCTATAAGCCTGGTCTCGAAATCATTCCCTGACTGGCGCGCTAAAGTAAGCGACGCGCGGCATCCACCACAATTTTGACCGCATCGCTTTCTGTCTGCTTCATAGTGGCCGCATCCGGGATCTCTTTTTGCGTGCGATTCACGATGACGCCAGCCACCATGCCGGCACGCAGTCCCTGACTGGCGCACATGGTTAACAGTGTAGCGGATTCCATCTCATAGTTAAGCACGCCCATTTGCTGCCACTCTTTCATCGAGCCCTGGAAGCGGCTCACTACGCGTCCGGAGAAGGTGTCGTAGCGCTCCTGGCCAGGATAGAAGGTGTCTGACGAGGCAGTGACACCAATATGCGTGGTCGCACCGCAGGCTTCTGCCGCGGCCACCAGCGCGGTGGTGCAGGCGAAATCAGCTACCGCCGGGAATTCCATCGGTGCAAAGTGCAGGCTGGCACCGTCCAGACGGACCGAGGCGGTGGTCACCAGCACATCACCCACGTTGATGTGTGGCTGAATCGCGCCGGTGGTACCCACACGCAGGAAGGTACGCACGCCCAGCTGCGCCAGCTCTTCAACGGCGATAGAGGTGGACGGACCGCCGATGCCGGTGGAACAGACGACCACCGCTTTGCCGTCGATCTCCGCCAGCCAGGTGGTGAATTCACGATGCGACGCGAGGTGCTGTGGATTCTTCATCAGCGCTGCGATTTTCTTCACGCGCTCCGGATCGCCAGGAACAATCGCCAGCGTGGCTCCTTTCAAATCGGCTTTGGTGATGCCAAGGTGGAAAACGTCAGACTGGGCCATATCAGACTCCTGGAAGATAAGGGGGAATAAGCGCGCCACTTTACGTCAGCGGCCCGGATAAATATGTGACTGAATTCACTATCAATAATGAAAGTTACATTGAACTAAAGATATTGTGTGACTCCAATCACATATTAGCGGTCTGCTGCGCTGAATTGCTACAAGCGGTGCTGTGTAACCGTAAAAGGCAGTGTTAATAGAGAAGCAGATCAGGTTAACCATCCCCCGTACCCTACGCCAGCCTTGCCGTAAGGCCAGGCTATAGTTACGTGATTGCGCACTTGCTAGCACGGAGAGAACCATGAAAACCGAAGACAATATGGCACAAAAATCCGCCACCGACGGCTTTGCGCCAGCGGTGCAGCCCACCGCAGCCAGCACCATCATTACCGCCAGCGACGCCATTCACGCGGGCGAGACGTCCGTGCCGAGCCAGGGTGAGAACCTGCCGGCTTATTATGCTCGTCCGCAACAGTTTAGCGGCACGCTGCCGGTCGTGCTGGTGGTGCAGGAAATTTTCGGCGTGCACGAGCACATCCGCGATCTGTGCCGCCGTCTGGCACTGGAAGGCTATCTCGCCGTGGCGCCGGAGCTCTATTTCCGCGAAGGCGATCCCAACGATTACAACGATATCCCCACCCTGTTCAAAGAGCTGGTGAGCAAAGTGCCGGATTCGCAGGTACTGTCGGATCTCGACCACGTGGCCAACTGGGCGGCGCGCCACGGCGGCGATATCCGTCGTCTGGCGATCACCGGTTTCTGCTGGGGCGGTCGCATCAGCTGGCTGTTTGCCGCCCATAATCCGCAGGTGCGCGCCGCCGCCGCCTGGTACGGTCGCCTGGAGGGCGAGAAAACGCTGAAGCAGCAGAAACATCCTATTGATATTGCAGTAGATTTGAATGCACCGGTGCTGGGCCTGTATGGCGGCCAGGATGAAAGCATTCCACTGGAAAGTATCGATAAGATGCGCCAGGCCCTGCACGCGGCCAATGCCAAAGCCGAGATTGTGGTGTATCCGGAAGCTGGCCACGCCTTTAACGCCGACTATCGTCCGAGCTACCACGCCGATTCCGCACAGGATGGCTGGCAGCGCATGCTGGCGTGGTTTAAGCAGTATGGCGTCGCGCCAAACGCGGAATAAAAAAAGGGGCGCCAGCGCGCCCCAACTCAACAACACAACGTATTATCCTGCCATCAAACGGTTTCGGCGCGCAGCTTCTGCGCCGCTTTCACCATGTTGGCCAGCGCCTGACGCGTTTCACTCCAGCCGCGCGTTTTCAGGCCACAGTCCGGGTTCACCCACAGGCGCTGCTGCGGAATACTCTGCGCCGCTTTGCGCAGCAGATCTTCCATCCACTCCACGCTCGGTACGTTGGGTGAGTGGATGTCATACACGCCCGGCCCGATTTCATTGGGATATTCAAACGCTTTAAACGCATCCAGCAGATCCATATCAGAACGTGAGGTTTCGATAGTGATCACGTCGGCGTCCAGCGCGGCAATCGAATCCATGATGTCGTTGAACTCGCAATAACACATGTGGGTGTGAATCTGCGTCTCGTCCTGCGCCACCGCGGCGTTAAGGCGGAACGCGTCCACCGCCCAGCGCAGATAGGCTGCCCAGTCAGACTGATGCAGCGGCAAGCCTTCACGCAGCGCCGGTTCGTCAATCTGAATGATGCCGATACCGGCTTTTTCCAGGTCCTGCACTTCGTCGCGCAGCGCCAGCGCAATCTGTTTAGCGATGGTTTCGCGCGTCACGTCTTCCCGCGGGAACGACCAGCACAGGATGGTGACCGGTCCGGTCAGCATGCCCTTCACCGGTTTGTCGGTCAGCGACTGCGCATACTTTGCCCACTCGACGGTAATCGGCTGCGGGCGGCTGACGTCCCCGATGATCACCGGCGGCTTAACACAGCGCGAGCCGTAGCTCTGAACCCAGCCGTTCTGGGTGAAAACAAAGCCGTCGAGGTTTTCGCCGAAGTACTCCACCATGTCGTTACGCTCGGCTTCGCCATGCACCAGCACGTCGAGCCCCAGACGCTCCTGCTCCGCAATCGCCTGCCGGATGTGTTCCGCGATACCGGTGCGGTAGTGGCCGCCGTCAATGTTGCCTTTTTTGAAGTCGAGGCGCAGGCCGCGAATCTCGGTGGTCTGCGGGAAAGAACCGATGGTGGTGGTGGGCCACGCCGGCAGGTTAAAGCGCTGACGCTGCGCCTGAGTACGCACGGTGTAGCTGCTGTTGCGCTCAGTGTCTCTGGCCTGGATTTGCGCCAGACGCTGCGCCACGGCGGGATTATGCACGCGAGCAGAATTTGCCCGGGCACGAATCGGCGCGCTCCAGGCGTGCAGCGCAGCGGCATCGTGCTGGTTCAGTGCCTGACTCAGCAGCGACAGCTCCGTACACTTCTGTAACGCAAAGGCGAACCAGCTTTTTACCTCGTCGTCGAGGCGGTTTTCCACGCTCAGGTCAATGGGGCTGTGCAGTAGTGAACAGGAAGATCCAATCCACAGCTGCTGACGCTGGCCAAGCAGTGGCTGCAGGCGCTCATACCAGCGGGTGAGATCGGCGCGCCAGACGTTACGGCCATTGATCACCCCCAGCGACAGCAGCCAGTCCGCCGGGATCTGCTGGTTGAGCTGCTGAAGATCGTCTTTGCCGTGCACCAGGTCCACGTGCAGGCCCTGCACCGGCAGCGTTTTGATGACATCAAGATTCTGACCAATGCTGTCAAAGTAGGTGGTCAGCAGCAGTTTCACTTCGCCCTGTAGCGCGTCGTAAGCCGGTTTAAACGCCTCGCGCCACGCCTGCGGCAGTTCCAGCGCCAGCGCCGGCTCATCAATCTGCACCCATTCGATGCCGCGCTGACGCAGTTCTGCCAGCACCTGACGGTACACCGGCAGAATGGCCTGCAGCAGCGACAGGCGGTCAAAGGCGTCACCTTTCACCTTACCCAGCCACAAATAGGTCACCGGCCCCAGCAGCACCGGTTTGATGGTGTGGCCGAGCGCCAGCGCTTCATCCACCTCGTCCAGCAGTTGCGTCCAGCTGAGACGGAACTGCTGACCCTGGGTAAATTCCGGCACGATGTAGTGATAGTTGGTGTTAAACCATTTGGTCATCTCTGCCGCCGCCGCAGGCTCACCGCTGGGCGCCCGACCGCGACCGATACGGAACAGGGTGTCGAGGTCAATCGAGCCGTCTTTATTCTGGTGCCGTGCCGGTACGTTACCGAGCAGCAGGCTGGTGGTCAGCACGTGATCGTACCAGGCAAAATCGCCGACCGGCAGCAGATCAACACCGGCGTCTTTCTGCTGCTGCCAGTGACGGGCGCGCAGTTCACGACCCACCGCCAGCAGTTCGTCCTGTGAGCTGTTCCCGGCCCAGTAGCTTTCCTGCGCTTTTTTCAGTTCGCGGCGCAGTCCGACGCGAGGGAAACCGAGAGTATGGTTCAGAATGGTCATGTGAGATTCTCCAGAAGTTATTCGCTGTGCGACAGTCGCAGCAACCGATTTACGTTCATCCAGCGGGCAATCCTGCCGTGCGCTGAGCGTATTAGCTGGACAAAGGTAAAGTGGCCGTCGCGTCTGACTGAGATGTTTAGCCGTCCAGATGTTTACACCGCTATAATCTGCGGGTACTGTATGTGTCTCAAGCGCAATTTGTTCAATCTCGATGTGAAGGACTCTCATGATCGAACTCAAACACCTGCGGACGCTGCAGGCGTTACGGCACACCGGCTCGCTGGCTGCCGCCGCCGCCCAGCTTCATCAGACGCAATCGGCGTTGTCTCACCAGTTCAGCGACCTGGAACAGCGGCTGGGCTTCCGGCTGTTCGTGCGTAAGAGCCAGCCGCTCCGTTTTACGCCGCAGGGAGAGATTCTGTTGCAGCTGGCGGAGCAGATTCTGCCGCAGATCCAGCAGGCGCTGCAGGCCTGTCATGAGCCGCATCAGACCACGTTGCGCATCGCTATCGAATGCCACAGCTGCATCCAGTGGCTGACACCGGCCCTGAACAATTTCCGTCAGAGCTGGCCGCAGGTAGTGATGGACTTCAAATCCGGCGTGACCTTTGATCCGCAGCCGGCGCTGCAGCAGGGCGAACTGGACGTGGTGCTGACGTCCGATATTCTGCCGCGCAGCGGTTTGTTCTATGCGCCGATGTTTGATTTTGAGGTGCGGCTGGTGCTGGCGCCGGATCACCGCCTGGCGCAGCTGGCCCACATCACGCCGGAAGATTTGGCCGATGAGGTGCTGATGATCTATCCGGTACAGCGTCAGCGGCTGGACGTGTGGCGTAACTTCTTACAGCCAGCCGGCGTCAGCCCGGCGCTGAAGAGCGTGGATAATACGCTGCTGCTGATCCAGATGGTGTCGGCCGGCATGGGCATTGCCGCGCTGCCGCACTGGGTGGTAGAGAGCTTTGAGCACCAGGGGCTGGTGGTGACACGCACGCTGGGCGACGGATTGTGGAGCCGTTTATACGCGGCGATGCGCGACGGCGAGCAGCGGCAGCCGGTGCTGGAGGCCTTTGTGCGCTTTGCCCGTCAGCACGCCTGCGAACACCTGCCTTATGTGCGCGATGCCTCGCGCCCCGGTTCCCTGCAGCCGGTCTCGTCCTGATGCCGCGGGCGGCCAATGTCGCCCGTGCTGTTATCCCCGCCCTGCCTGCTCTATAATGCGCCGCCTTAACCGCTACCGGAGAGTTTCACCATGACCAATAACGATGTGCTGCGCAGCGTGCGCTATATGCTGGATTTGAGCGACAGCAAAGTGGTGGAGATTTTTGCGCTGGCGGGCAGTGAAGTACCGCGTGAAGATGTGCAGGCGTGGCTGAAGAAAGATGACGATGAAGCGTTTCGTAAACTGCCGGATGTGCTGATGGGCTACTTCCTCAACGGTCTGATTTTCTACCGTCGCGGCAAAAGCGAAGACGCGCCGGCCCCGTCGGTTGAGCGCCGCATGAACAATAATATCTTTCTCAAGAAGTTACGCATCGCCTTCGCGCTGAAAACCACCGATATCCCGGATATCTTATTGAAGGCTAACTTCAAGGTGTCACAGGCTGAGATCGGCGCGATTTTCCGTAATCCGGATCATAAAAATTATCGCGAGTGCGGTGACCAGATTCTGCGTAACTTCCTGAAAGGCTTAACGCTGATTCAGCGGCCATCGACACCCGCGAAAAAAAGCTAAGCGCCTGAACTGCCGCTTTTGGCCGTGTGTCCCAGTACCCAGCGTTTATGCACGTACAGGGACGCAAAAATCACTATCGCCCCGGCGATAAAGCTCGGCCAGTGCGGCTTCTCCTGCCAGATCGCCAGGTTCACCAGTAATCCTGCCGGCACGTGCATGTTGTTCATAATGCCCAGCGTCCCGGCATCGACCTGGGTCGCGCCGTAGTTCCACATGAAGTAACCCAGCCCGGACGCGGCCACGCCCAGCCATACCAGCACACCCCACTGCAGCGTGGTGGTCGGCAGCTTGTGCGGATTGCCCCAGA
Source organism: Type-C symbiont of Plautia stali (assembly GCF_059730935.1). Classification (NCBI taxonomy): domain Bacteria; kingdom Pseudomonadati; phylum Pseudomonadota; class Gammaproteobacteria; order Enterobacterales; family Enterobacteriaceae; species Type-C symbiont of Plautia stali. The sequence goes on from NZ_AP035923.1 coordinate 3,850,158, forward strand.
TGCACCAGGCGATCACCGCGATCAGCACTGCGCCGAGATAGAACCACGAGAACGCGGTGTGCTGCGGCATCGGGCGCACTTCCTGCAGGCGCTTATAGCCCACCATGCCAATCGCAAAGCAGATGTTAGCCGCCTGCACCAGCAGCAGTCCGAACCAGAAATCATCGCTGACTTTGTCGTAGCGGATAATGGCCGCACCGAGCACCGCCAGCAGCGCGCTAAAGGCATAGCCAATGCGCAGCGGGCGCTTGCTGAGCAGGTCATAAATCAGCGTGACATACAGCGGCGTCATCACCGTAAACAGCAGAAATTCCGGCACGCTGAGATAGAGATAAGCCTCGAAGCTGATCAGATACATAATGCCTAATTGCAGCATGCCCACCAGCATATAGAGCAGCAACGTTGAAGCGCGGTAACCGCGCCAGCGCAGAAACGGCAGAAAGACCAGCGCCGCCAGGCCTAAACGCATCAGCACCGAGAACCAGGTATCCACCTGCCCCGCCAGATACTCCCCGATTAAACTAAAAGAAAAAGCCCACAGAATGGTGGTAACGATCAGCAACAGCACGGTTATGCATCCTAAAGTTCAACACTGGCGCTAGTGTAAACAAACTACAGCGCGCTGGCGGGATAATCTGGTTGACATGTGATGAAATTAAACACGATAGCATCTTCACTGCCCGGTCAGCAGGCACGTGTTCGCATGGCAGGTTGACCGACGGGCGGCGATTTTTATGAGGCAGCGCGCCCTTTTCTCTGGCACAAATGCGCGAAATCCAACATTTGCTGGTTTATATCGCTCTTTATTGTCATAAAACTGTAACATATGTGTCACACGTCACAGTAACTGCGCGTAACCATCACTATTCTGTGCGCGAAATGGAAAGGTTGCTTTCTGTTCGCTGTCGTACTTTTTTTTGCCCCAACCTGCTGGGAATCGATAACTATATTGCGCCCTGGAGGGCCATTCTGATGTTGAGTATTTTTAAACCTGCACCACACCAGCCCCAGGTGGCGGACGATCGCGTCGATCCGCTCTATCGTCGTCTGCGCTGGCAGATCTTCTTCGGCATTTTCTTTGGCTACGCCGCCTATTATCTGGTGCGCAAAAACTTTGCGCTGGCGATGCCTTACCTGGTCGAACAGGGCTTTTCCCGTGGCGACCTTGGCTTTGCCCTCTCCGGCATCTCCATCGCCTACGGTTTTTCCAAATTCATCATGGGATCGGTCTCGGATCGCTCCAACCCGCGGGTATTTTTGCCCGCCGGCCTGATTCTCGCCGCCGCCGTGATGCTGGTGATGGGCTTCGTGCCATGGGCAACCTCGAGCATCATGGTGATGTTCGTGCTGCTGTTTCTGTGTGGCTGGTTCCAGGGCATGGGCTGGCCACCGTGCGGACGCACCATGGTGCACTGGTGGTCGCAGAAAGAGCGCGGCGGCATTGTGTCGGTATGGAACTGCGCGCACAACGTGGGTGGCGGCATTCCTCCGCTGCTGTTCCTGCTCGGCATGGCGTGGTTTAACGACTGGAAAGCTGCGCTCTATATGCCGGCGTTTGGTGCCATCCTCGTCGCCATCATCGCTTTTGCGCTGATGCGCGATACGCCGCAGTCGTGCGGGCTGCCGCCGATTGAGGCATGGAAGAATGACTATCCGCCGGATTACAGCGAGAACCACGAACAGGAGCTGACGGCGAAGCAGATTTTCATGCAGTACGTGCTGCCGAATAAGCTGCTGTGGTACATCGCGCTGGCCAACGTATTCGTTTATCTGCTGCGCTACGGCATCCTCGACTGGTCACCGACCTATCTGAAAGAGGTGAAGCACTTCACGCTGGATAAATCCTCGTGGGCCTATTTCCTGTACGAATACGCCGGGATTCCGGGCACGCTGCTGTGCGGCTGGATGTCGGACAAGGTATTCCGCGGCAATCGCGGCGCCACCGGGGTATTTTTCATGACGCTGGTGACCATCGCCACCATCATTTACTGGCTGAACCCGCCGGGCAATCCGGGCATAGATATGATCTGCATGATCGTCATTGGCTTCCTGATCTACGGTCCGGTGATGCTGATTGGTCTGCACGCGCTGGAGCTGGCACCGAAAAAAGCGGCCGGCACTGCGGCAGGCTTTACCGGTCTGTTCGGCTATCTCGGCGGATCGGTGGCAGCCAGTGCGATTGTCGGTTACACCGTGGATTTCTTCGGCTGGGACGGCGGTTTCTTAGTGATGATTGTCGGATCGGTGCTGGCGGTGGTGTTACTGCTGCTGACCATGGTCAGCGAGCATCGCCACAAGCAGCAGCAGGCATAATCTGAGCGGGCCGGTGCATACCGGCCCGTTTTATTCAGGCGAGGAATAATTTACGCAGCGTCTGCGGCACCGCGTCGTCGGCGTTGCTGCCAATCACTTCCAGCGTCGGCAGGGTATCTTTCAGGCGCTGATGGGCGTTACGCATGATGCAGCCTTTGCCCGCCATACTCAGCATCTCGACATCATTCATGCCGTCGCCAAACGCGATGCACTCTTTCAGCGAATAGCCAAGCTGTTTCGCCACCGCTTCCAGCGCGTGCCCTTTCGAGACGCCGCCAGCCATCACTTCCAGACAGGTGGGCAGCGAGAAACTGACGTTAACCCGGTCACCCCAGCGCGCTTCAATCGCCTGTTCCAGCGGAACCAGATGCTCCGGATCGTCGCAGGTGAAGAACACTTTGCTGATGCCATCGGTGGCCAGCATGCCGGGCTGATACACCTGATAGGTGAACACCGATTCCTGGAAAAACTCCGCTTCCTGCGGATTATGGCGGCTGATGTGCCACTCATCGTCGCGGTAAACGTGCGTCAGGATTTTCTCATCGTGATACTTCAGGCCATACAGCTCGCTGGCGATATCGCTGTCCAGATTGTGGCTGAACACCAGTTCGCCGTCGGCGTTGTGCACGCGCGCGCCGTTTGAGGTGATCATATACGCCGGAATGCCGAGCTTATCGCGCATCTGACCGACGTCGATGTAGTGGCGTCCGGTGGCAAAAATAAAATGCACATCGCGCGCCACCAGTTCCTGTAGCGTGGTGCGGGCAAACGGCGTCAGACGATGTTGCGGAGAAAGCAGCGTGCCATCCAGGTCGGATGCAACGATGTGGTACATGTAGGCCTCTGGTATTGATGTCTAAGAATATATTAGTCACGGTGGCGCTGATAAAAGTCGACCACCGCATTGAGCGCTTCGGCGCGCATGGCGTCTGTTTCAAACAGGATCTCGTGACGCGCGCCCTGAATGATGTAAGGCGTGGTGCCTTCCACCGCATGTCCCGCTGCCGCCATGGCTTCACAGAACAGATTCTGCGCGCGGTTATCCACCACGTCGTCTTCACTGGCCTGCAGCAGCAGAATCGGTGTCGTAATCTGCGCCACCTGATTAAGGATATGGCGTCCGGCCTGAATCCCTTCCCGCACCCAGTGATAGGTGGGGCCGCCGACGCGAATCGCCGGATCGTCAGCGTAAAAGCGCAGATTGCGACGATAGCGTTCGCGACTGTGCGTCAGCCGGTTAATGCCAAACGGGCTGGCGCGCCAGCGTCCGGTGCCCAGCGCGTAGCCGTCGCGCAGCGCGGGCAGCTTTTCCGCCCAGTCGAGAATACGGTGCGCCAGAAACGGCGGCAGCGGCAGCACGATACCAAACATCGGCGCACAAAACACCGCCGCGTGGAAGGCCTGCGGCTGACGCGCCAGAAACAGCGCCACAATTGCGCCGCCCATCGAGTGCGCCAGCACGTAGCGCTGCTGATAGTGATGGCTGACCATCTCTTTCAGATACAGCGTTTCCAGATCGTCGACATAATCGCTGAACTCCACCACGTGACCGCGATGCGAATCGGCCAGCAGCCGGTCTGAACGCCCCTGACCGCGATGGTCGATAATCACCACATCGTAGCCGCAGTGGAACAGGTCATAGGCCAGCTCGGGGTATTTGATGTAGCTTTCAATGCGTCCGGGCACAATCAGGATGACACGCCGGTGTTGCGGTGAGGTGAAGCGCACATAGCGAATGGTCAGATTGCCCACGCCGCTGAATTCACACTCTTCACGCTGACGCCAGAAGTCGAGCAGCGGACCGGTAGCAAAGGCTGAAAAAGCGTGCTCACGTCCGAGCCAACTCTGTTTATGCTGCTGCATCCGTCCCCCTGAAAAAACGTCAAACGCGGCTCTGCACTTAATAGCGCAGCGCGATTTTCTGGCGTATTGTGTCACACTTCACTCTCTTCAGGGAATGTCACCCATGACCATTGAATGGTGGTTAACCTACCTGTTAACCACGACCATCCTCAGCCTCTCGCCCGGTTCCGGCGCGATCAACACCATGAGCACCGGCATCAGCCACGGCTATCGCGGTGCGGCAGCCTCAATTACCGGATTACAGCTGGGTCTTGCCGTGCATATTGTGCTGGTGGGCGCCGGTCTGGGCGCGCTGTTTTCGCAGTCGGTGCTGGCGTTTGAGGTACTGAAATGGGCGGGCGCGGCCTATCTGGTGTGGCTTGGCATTCAGCAGTGGCGCTCAGCGGGCGGAATCGATCTCAATGCGGTGGCCAAAGCGATGCCGCGTCGTCGTCTGTTTCAGCGCGCGCTGCTGGTGAATCTCACCAATCCGAAGAGCATTGTGTTTCTCGCCGCGCTGTTTCCGCAGTTTATCGTGCCGCACCAGCCGCAGCTGATGCAGTATCTGGTGCTCGGCGTGACCACCATCGTGGTCGACATCATTGTGATGATTGGTTACGCCACGCTGGCGACGCGCATCGCTGGCTGGATCAAAGGTCCGAAGCAGATGAAGCTGCTGAACCGGGTGTTTGGTGGCTTGTTTATGGCGGTCGGCGCACTGCTGGCCAGCGCACGTAAAATGGCGTAACGATTTGCACTGATCGTAGCGGCACGCTTTATCGCGCCCAGTTGAAACGCGCAATAAATTGCGCCGCTACGGTTCGGGATGTTATCGGGAGATGATGAGGTGAATACCAAATCCGGCAAACAGCACGCCCGCCATACCGTCCACCCACTTCGCCATCCGCTGATACTTATCGCGCATCCACGGCAGGGCAAAAATCGCCGCCACCAGGGTAAACCAGGCAAAGGTTTCACCGACGATCAGCAGGAACAGGCCCCAGCGCTCAATCGCGCCCACATCGTTGCCCACGAACAATGAAAACACACTGCCGAAGTAGATGATGGCTTTCGGGTTAGACAGGTTGGTGAGAAACCCTTTGAGGAAGCTCATACCACGCTTTGGCAGCTCAACCACCGGCGCTTCCGTATGAGGTTGCTTGTGACGCTGACGCGCCGAGCGCAGCAGCTGCCAGCCCATCCACAGCAGATACAGACCGCCACCGACCATAATGATTTCATGCAGCCACGCCATTTTTTCCAGAATCAGATGCAGGCCCATCAGCGCGACACCGGCCCAAATCACAATCCCCAGCGTAATGCCGAGCACGCCCATCATCGCTTCTTTGCGCGAGCGGCTGGCGGCGGTCTGTGAGACAAAAAAGAAGTCCGGTCCCGGACTCATCAGCGCAACCAGATGCACCAGCGCGACGGTGGCAAATAACATCAGCATGGTTTATTTCCCTTATTCTTCATCAAGATGTTCTTTGATCATCAGCAGGAACGGCTTACCGAAGCGCTCCAGTTTGCGATGACCGACCCCGTTCACGCTCAGCATCTCTGAAGCGCTGACCGGCATTTGTTCTGCCATTTCAATCAGCGTGGCGTCGTTAAACACCACGTAAGGCGGAATATTCTCTTCGTCGGCGATGGCTTTACGCAGCTTACGCAGCTTGGCGAACAGCTTGCGATCGTAATTGCCGCCGTAGACTTTTGGCGCGCTGCTGCGGCTTTTCACCGTCACGGTGCGCGGTACCGCCAGCATCAGCGGCACTTCAGCACGCAGCACCGGGCGCGCGGCCTCGGTGAGCTGCAGCGCCGAGTGCATGGCGATGTTTTGCGTCACCATGCCCAGATGGATCAGCTGGCGCAGCACGCTGACCCAGTGCTCCTGACTCTGCTCGCGCCCGAGGCCGTACACCGGCAGTTTGTCGTGGCCGTTATCACGGATGCGCTGGTTGGTTGAGCCGCGCAAAACTTCAACAATATAGCTCATCCCAAAACGCTGCCCGGTACGATAAATGCCCGACAGCGCTTTTTGCGCTTCGACCAGGCCGTCATAGCGACGCGGCGGATCGAGGCAGATATCGCAGTTGCCGCACGGCTGCTGGCGACCTTCACCAAAGTAGTTAAGCAGCACCAGACGACGGCAGGTTTGCGCCTCGGCAAACGCGCCCATGGCGTTGAGTTTGTGGCGTTCAATATCCTGCAGCGGCCCGGGCGCTTTCTCTTCCAGGCACTTACGCAGCCACGCCATGTCGGCCGGGTCGTACAGCATCATCGCTTCCGCCGGCAGACCATCACGCCCGGCGCGGCCGGTCTCCTGATAGTAGGATTCGATATTGCGCGGAATGTCGAAGTGCACCACAAAACGCACGTTGGGCTTGTTGATGCCCATGCCGAACGCCACGGTCGCGACCACGATTTGCAAATCGTCACGCTGAAAGGCTTCCTGCACGCGTGCGCGCTGCTCGCTGTCAATGCCGGCATGATAAGCGCCAACGCTGATACCGCGACTCTGCAGACGCGCAGCGGTGTCTTCCACTTTGGCGCGGCTGTTACAGTAGATGATGCCGCTTTTGCCGCGCTGATCCTGCACATAGCGCAGCAGCTGCTCGGTAGGCTTGAACTTCTCCACCAGCGTGTAGCGAATGTTAGGACGGTCAAAACTGCTGATCTGAATCAGCGGATCGTGCATCTGCAGCAGATGCACGATGTCGTTACGCGTGGCTTCATCGGCGGTGGCGGTCAGCGCCATCACCGGCAGCTGCGGAATGCGCTGGCGCAGCTGACCGAGCGCGCCATATTCCGGACGGAAATCGTGGCCCCACTGCGAAATACAGTGCGCTTCATCGACGGCCAGCATCACCGGATTCCAGTGCTGCAGGGTGTCGAGGAAGTTATCCATCATCAGACGTTCCGGCGCGATGTACAGCAGCCGCAGTTTGCCGCTGCGGCAGTCCGCAAACACCTGCTGCTGCTGCTCACGCGTCTGCGTCGAGTTAAGGCACGCCGCCGCCACGCCGTTCGCCAGCAGCTGATCGACCTGATCTTTCATCAGTGAAATCAGCGGCGAAACCACCAGCGTCAGCCCTTCGCGCACCAGCGCCGGGATTTGATAGCACAGCGATTTGCCGCCGCCGGTCGGCATCACCACCAGGCAGTCGCGCCCTGACAGCGCGGTTTCGATGATGGTTTGTTGACCCGGACGGAACTGCTGATAGCCGAAGGTATCCTGTAATACCTGCTGCGCCAGCATTTCCTGATTAAGCACTGCCGATGTTGCCACGGTAATCCTGTTTTGACTGGTTAGAACAGATCGTTAAGCGTTACGCCGACGCCAAGACGCGTCTGGCGATGGTTATAGTCAATAAGGGATTCACCATAACCGCTGAACAGCTGCGTGTAAAAGCGTACGTGTTCAGAAATCGGATAGCTCCACGCGAAGGTTGCACCGCCGTAGCCGCTATTCCAGTTGTAATTGCCTTCCACGCTGAAAATGCTGTCGCCGAGCATATAGCCCAGCTTCGCGCGGTAGTAGCCCATGTATTTGGTGATGTCCGGGTTATCGTCGTTGCTGGCACTTTCCGGCAGACGATACCAGGGTTTGATTTCCGCCAGGAAGTTGCCATTCTCCGCCATCAGACGGGCGTAAGCGCGGTTCCAGCTGCGTGACGTGGGATCGCTACGGCCATTTGACTGATGATTCAGACCCAGCTCGACGTCGCGTAATGTCCAGCCGCCCAGTGAATAATCGGTGGCCCAGCCGAGAAAAATCTGCGGCTCATAGTTGGTTTCACGAAACGGTGATGAAGCCCCCCGGTTCGACAACTGCCACCAGGAGCGCTGAGTATACGACGCGGCCAGCACCGAGTTGTCACCCAAAATGCCGCGCCACAGCGGAAACGCCAGGCTGAGCTGGAATTTTACTTCATCCTTTTTCGCTTTGTCTGCCCAGTTGTAAGAGGAAATCGCCTCTTTATTCATGTCGCTGGTGTAGGTGTAAAGCAGATAGTTATTTTCATAGGGATAAAGCACGAATGGGTTATCGTGTTTTTCCAGCAGGTTAGCGATAATACTGCCCTTCACTGCTGGTGCGTCATGAACCTCTTTCACGGTGGCTTCATCGGCCTGCGCCAGCGCAGGAACCATAAATGCCGCGGCCAGCAAGGCGTACTGCTTACGCATAGAATTCTCCAGAGCGCTGCAAAAGTTATCGTCGGGCGACGGTTCAAAAAGCACGCCATTCTACACGCAAACCCGGTGGTTGATTAGCGCGGATTTCTGAAACTGGAAAGCGGCGCGAACGCGGCATAATATACACAATTCTTTAACATCTTAAGGCAGGAAAAATGTCATCCCCGATGCTGACACAGCAGGAAGCGCGCCGGCTGATTGGCGAAATTTTTGTCTATCACATGCCGTTTAATCAGGCACTGGGCCTTGAGCTGGATCGCCTTGAAGCCGATTACGCCGAACTCGGCTTTGCCAATAAAACCATGCTGGTGGGTAACGCCGCGCAGCAGATTCTGCACGGTGGCGTGATTGCCTCAGTGCTGGATGTTGCCGCCGGGCTGGTGTGCGTCAGCCATGCGCTGTCGCGCCAGCAGAGCATCAGCGAAGAGGAGCTGCGTCAGCGCCTGTCGCGCATGGGCACCATTGATATGCGCGTCGACTACCTGCGCCCGGGCCGCGGCGAGCGCTTTGTCGCCACCAGCAGCCTGCTGCGCGCCGGGAATAAAGTCGCGGTAGCGCGCGTCGAATTGCACAATCAGCAGGGCGATTACATCGCCACTGCGACTGCGACCTATCTTATTGGGTAATCTCACGCGGCCTGCGACACTCGCCGCTTTTCTGGAATAGATGATGGATACGCAACAAACGCGTCAGGGCATTTTTTATGCGCTGGGCGCTTACTTTATCTGGGGCATCGCGCCGGCCTATTTCAAGCTGGTCAAAGAGGTGCCACCGACAGAAATTATGACCCACCGTGTGATTTGGTCGGCCCTGTTTATGCTGGGGCTGATTACCCTGAGCCGCAGCTGGCGTCAGGTACGCAGCGTGCTGGCCCAGCCGAAAAAAGTGCTGCTGCTGGCGCTGACCGCACTGACCATCGGCGGCAACTGGCTGCTGTTTATCTGGGCGGTGAATAATCAGCATATGCTGGAGGCCAGCCTCGGCTACTTTATCAACCCACTGATTAACGTGGTGTTTGGCATGCTATTTCTGCGTGAGCGCTTCCGCCGTCTGCAGTGGCTGGCGGTGCTGCTGGCGGCCACCGGCGTGCTGGTGCAGCTGTGGCAGTTCGGTTCGCTGCCGATCATCGGTCTCGGCCTGGCGCTGAGCTTCGCGCTGTACGGGCTGGTGCGCAAGAAGATTCAGGTTGATGCACAGAGCGGTATGCTGATTGAAACCGCGTGGCTGTTCCCGCTGGCGGCCATCTATCTGTTTGGCTTTGCTGACAGCGCCACCAGCCACCTCAGCGCTAATCCGCTCAGCCTGAACCTCAAGCTGATCGCCGCCGGCATCATTACCACCATTCCGCTGATGCTGTTTGCCGCCGCCTGCGCGCGCCTGCGCCTGTCGACGGTCGGTTTCTTTCAGTATCTGGGGCCGACGCTGATGTTCCTGCTGGCGGTGCTGTTTTACGGTGAGAGCCTGACGCCGGATAAAATGGTGACCTTCGGCTTCATCTGGCTGGCGCTGGCGATCTTCATTCTGGACGCGCTGCTGTTTTCAGCCCGCACGCGCGTGCGCATAGCGTGAGATAAAACGGGCCATCGCCGGGCCGGTGAGCAGAATGGTAAACAGACGCAGCGTCTGCAGCGCCATGACAAACGCGATATCGACCCGGCTGCCAGCAGCAATAATTGCCACCGTATCCAGCCCGCCCGGGCTGGTTGCCAGATAAGCGGTCATCAGATCGACGTGCAGCACGCGCGTCAGCATCCACGCCAGCCCCCCGCACAACAGCATCAGGCCGATAATCGAGGCGATCATTTGCGGCAGCGTGCGCAGCGCCAGCAAAAAGATCGGCCGGGTAAAGCGCAGGCCAACGCTCCAGCCGATCAGCGCATAGGCCAGTGCCAGCAGCCACTCCGGCACCTGCAGCGTCGCGACCCCCGTTCCGTGCAGCGTGGCACCCATCAGCGCCGGCAGCAGCAGCGCGCCGGACGGGATACGCAGTTTCTGCCCCAGCCACGCACCCGCCACCATCACCAGCAGCGTCAGCGCGAAGCCACTGTGCAGCGGCGGCAGCCAGACAATGTGGGCGGCGGCACCGCTGCTGCCAAGGCCGATGCGGGCCACCACGGCCGCCGCGGTGGCGACAAACAGTACGCGCAGATATTGCATAAACGCCACCAGCCGCACGTCGGCGCCGAAATCACCCGCCATCGCCACCATTGCGGACGCGCCGCCCGGCGACGATCCCCACGCGCCGGTCGGTCCCGGCAGCGAGCTAAAGCGCACCAGCAGAAAACCGGACAGCCCGCTGGCCGCCAGCGTCAGCAGCAGCACCGCCAGCACCACCGGCCAGTCATCGAGCAGCGGTGAGAGGATCGCTGGCGACAGGCTCTGGCCGATCATGCAGCCCAGCACCGCCTGCGCCAGCACGAACAGCCGTTTGTCGATGCGCACGGTTGCGCCGCTCAGCCCCATAATGGTACCGACAATCATCGGACCGAGCAGCAGTGCGGCCGGCAGGTGCAATAGCTGCAGCAGGCAGCCCAGCACCAGCGAAGCCGTCAGCAGCAGCGCCCACTGCTGCCGCAAAGAGAAACGCGCCATAAGGTGGAAATCAGAAAGTGAGTTGAGGCAACAGGTTAGCAGATTAGCGCTGGCGCGTCAGGGGTAAGGCCACGGATAGCGATGGAGACGGTCGTCATGAATGACGACCCTACGACGGCCTGGCAGGTTGAACAGAACGCGCGCGTGAAGTTAACGGTATGTATGCATAATCGGTGCGTTAACCCGTAGGGTGCGCATTAATGCGCACCAGGTAAACTTACAGCCAGTTCTTCCGTTTGAAATAGAGATACGGCGCCAGCCCGGCGAGAATCATCAGGCCAATCGCACCGGGATAACCAAAGCTCCACTTCAGCTCCGGCATAAACTCAAAGTTCATGCCGTAGCTGGAGGCCACCAGCGTTGGCGGCAGGAACACCACGGACACCACCGAGAAGATTTTGATAATGCGGTTCTGCTCGATGTTAATAAAGCCCATCGCCGCCTGCATCAGGAAGTTAACCTTCTGGAACAGCGATTCGTTGTGCGGCAGCAGCGATTCGATGTCGCGCAGGATCTCGCGCGCCTGCTCCAGCTGATTGCCCGGCAGCCGCGCTTTTCGCACCAGGAAGTTCAGCGCACGCTGGGTATCCATCAGACACAGGCGTACTTTCCAGCCGATATCTTCCAGCTCCGCCAGGCGCGACAGCGCGTCGTCGTACTCTTCGCCCTGCTGCCCTTCCATGATCACGCGGCTGAGTTTTTCCAGCGCGCTATAGATGTTCTCGATCTCATCCGCCAGCTGCTCGATTTTGGTTTCGAACAGATCGAGCAGCAGCTCGTAGGCGTTGCCGTCGGTCAGTTGCTGATTGCGCGCGCGCATGCGGTACAGGCGGAACGCCGGCAGCTCACGCTCGCGCAGTGTGTACAGGCGATCTTCGCGGATGGTAAACGCCACGGTGGAGTTGCCGGCGTGATCTTCAGCATCTTCAAAAAAGAAAAAGGAGTGGATGTGCAGGCCGTCTTCGTCTTCGAAGAAACGCGCCGAGGCCTCAATGTCCTCCAGTTCGGGACGCGTTGCCAGGCTCTGCCCCAGTTCCGACTGCACGCGCTCACGCTCGCTGTCGTCCGGCTCGATCAGATCGACCCACACCGAGGTGTTGAGTTTGTCGTTGTTGTCTTCCAGCTCGATGCGCGTCAGGCGATCGCGCTCCAGTTTAAATGCGCTCAGCATAGCAATACTCCCCATTGCAGACGACATGGGACAAGGCGGTGAACCGCAGTGCTGCTGGCACCACGGGCACGGCAAAGCCTGAACGCGGAAACTTTCGCTTCAAGGGTAAATCAGTGCTGACTCGTGCGACGGGATCAAAAAGGGAGGTCGCTGATAACCGCTAAGGCTACCCGCGTTAAAGAGGTAGCCTTAGAAATTGTCCCTGTTAACCAGGGTATAGAGCCAGCATCGACTGGGCGCGTCCAAGGCATTGTCCTCTCATGATAATAGTGCGCGCATGTTACGCTGAGACGAAAAAGTCGTCAAGGTAGCGCAACCGCGCTACACGGTTTCCAGCCGGGCGTAAGCCGCCACCAGCCACTTGATGCCCTGGCCCTGGAAGGCCACCTGCAGACGGCTGTGCTCGCCGCTGCCTTCCAGATTGATAATGGTGCCTTCGCCGAACTTAGCGTGGCGCACGCGCTGCCCGAGCGCGAAGCCGCTGTCGCTCTTCGCCACCGGTGTGCCCATGCGCTGATGGCTCACCGGCCGGCTCACGCTGGCGCGCAGCCGCACCTCTTCCACGCACTCTTCCGGCAGTTCACCAACGAAACGCGATGGCCGGTGATACACTTCCTTACCATAAAGGCGGCGGGTTTCGGCGTAGGTCAGCGTCAGCTTCTCCATCGCGCGCGTCACGCCGACATACGCCAGGCGACGCTCCTCCTCCAGCCGGCCGCCTTCGTCCAGCGACATCTGGCTCGGGAACATGCCCTCTTCCATGCCGACGATAAACACCTGGCTGAACTCCAGCCCTTTCGCCGAGTGCAGCGTCATCAGCTGCACCGCATCCTGCCACTTGTCCGCCTGGCCTTCGCCAGCTTCCAGCGCCGCGTGCGACAGAAACGCCTGCAGCGGCATCAGATCTTCGTCTTCGTCCTGATAGCTGAACTGGCGCGTGGCAGTGACCAGTTCCTCTAAGTTTTCGATACGCGCCTGGCCTTTTTCGCCCTTTTCCTGCTCGTACATCAGCCACAGGCCGGAGTCTTTAATCACCCGATCGGTCTGTACGTGCAGTGGCAGCTCAGCGGTTTCCGTTGCCAGCGCATCCACCAGCTCGCAGAAGCGCTGCAGCGCCGAGGCGGCACGGCCAGCCAGCGCTTTGGATTGCAGCAGTGCGCGCGTGGCCTGCCACAGCGTCAGCTGCTGCTCACGTGCGGTCTGGCGCACCACGTCGAGCGTGCGATCGCCAACGCCACGCACCGGCGTGTTGACCACGCGCTCGAATGCCGCATCGTCATTGCGGTTGGCCAGCAGCCGCAGATAGGCCAGCGCATCTTTGATCTCCTGGCGCTCGAAGAAGCGCATGCCGCCGTAAATGCGGTACGGCATACTGCCCTGCAGCAGCGCCTCTTCCAGCACGCGCGACTGGGCGTTGCTGCGGTAGAGAATGGCGCAATCCTGCAGCGCGTTGCCGTTTTCATGCCAGGTTTTGATGCGATTGACGACAAAGCGCGCTTCATCCAGCTCGTTGAACGCGCAATACAGCGAAATCTTTTCGCCGTCGCTGCCGTCGGTCCACAGCTCTTTCCCCAGGCGGCCATTGTTGTTGGCAATCAGGGCGTTGGCTGCTTTCAGAATGTTATTGGTGGAGCGATAGTTCTGCTCAAGACGGATGGTCTCCGCGCCTGGGAAATCCTGCAGGAAACGCTGGATGTTCTCCACCTGCGCGCCGCGCCAGCCGTAAATGGACTGATCGTCATCGCCAACGATGATGACCCGGCCGCTGTCGCCAGCCAGCATGCGAATCCACGCGTACTGAATGTTGTTGGTGTCCTGGAATTCGTCCACCAGAATATTGCTGAAGCGCTCGCGGTAGTGATTGAGAATCTGCGGCTTGTTGAGCCACAGCTCATGCGCCCGCAGCAGCAGTTCGGCGAAGTCGACCAGCCCGGCGCGATCGCAGGCTTCCTGGTACGCCTGATAGATACGCAGCCACGTCTGCTCCACCGGATTGCCGTAGCTTTCGATGTGCTTAGGCCGCAGCCCTTCGTCCTTTTTGCCGTTGATGTACCACATTCCCTGGCGCGCCGGCCACTGTTTCTCGTCGAGGTTCATGGCTTTGATCAGGCGCTTGAGCAGACGCAGCTGATCTTCGCTGTCGAGGATTTGGAAATCCTGCGGCAGCCCGGCATCCAGGTGGTGCGCGCGCAGTAAACGGTGCGCCAGGCCGTGGAAGGTACCAATCCACATGCCGCCCTGGCTGGTACCGATCAGCTGGTCGATACGGTGGCGCATCTCCGCCGCCGCCTTGTTGGTGAAGGTCACCGCCATGATTGAGTAAGGCGAGCAGTTCTCTACCGACAACAGCCAGGCGATGCGATGCACCAGCACGCGGGTTTTACCGCTGCCTGCTCCGGCCAGCACCAGCAGATTGCTGCGCGGCGCGGCGACCGCTTCGCGCTGTTTGTCATTCAAGCCGTTAAGCAGATCGGAAACGTCCATAAGCACCGTTTTAAGCAAGTAGGATGCGTATCCTGCACCGTTCGCGTTGTCGCCAGGCGGCAAGGGCAGATATCTGCGAGGGCGTAATCAGCTATGCGATCAGGCTGGTGACGCACAGCCTGCACGGCCGCGCGTTGCAGAATACAGAATACGACTGGATAAATTTACAGCCATTATAGCAGCGAGGTCAGCGATGCCAACTGATGAATTTCCACGTGTGGCAGCAGGCGCGCGTCATCAATCTTCATCAGATTGCCGTCACGCAGGTTGATCCAGCACGCCTGCAGACCAGCGCGCAGCGCACCGGCGACGTCGGTGGTCAGGTCATCGCCGACGTGCAGAATATGCTGCGGCGCAATGCCCAACCGTTCGGCGGTCAGATGGTACATATCCTGCCACGGCTTGGCGCGCCCGTGCGGACCGGCGCGCAGCGCGAACTGGAAGTAGTGATCAATGCCGAGCTTTTGCGGGTCGGCGTTGCCATTGGTGATCGCCACCAGCGGCACGCGCTCGCCGAGCCAGGTCAGTGTCTGATGCGTCTCTTCTGGCATCTCCACCGCACTGCGCCACTGGTGAAACACGCTCATCACGTCCCGGGCACCTGCGCTGGCTTGCGCGGCCGGCAGTCCGGCGTTGAGCAGCGCCAGCTCTACCGAGCGGCGACGCCACTCAGAGACATCGTGATAAATTTCCGGCTCACGCAGCAGCAGTTCATCGCGCAGCGCCTGATAATCTTCCGGCGTAAACTCGCGCAGCGCCGGGTGATACGCCTGCAGTGCAGCGTGCGATTCCGCCGTGGTTTTACGGATCACCGGATAGTTGTCATACAGCGTATCGTCAAGATCGAAGGTGATGGCTTTGATCGGGCCCAGCGGGCGATAAAACTTCATTCAGACTTTCCTCGTTTGGCACGCGGGTGTGCCGCATCGTATACCGACGCCAGATGCTGGAAATCCAGGTGGGTATAGATTTGCGTGGTCGAGAGGTTGGCGTGGCCGAGCAGCTCCTGCACCGCGCGCAGATCGCCGCTCGATTCCAGCAGATGGGTAGCAAACGAGTGGCGCAGCTTATGCGGGTGGATATGGCTGGCGACGCCCTGCTTAATGCCCCATTCGGCGAAGCGTTTCTGCACATTGCGCGCCGAAATACGGCTGCCGCGCGTCGACACAAAAACCGCATCATCCTGCGGCGCGAAGCTGTTGCGTAGCGGCAGCCAGTGCTGCAGCCAGGTGACGGCGGTGCCGCCAATCGGCACGCGGCGCTCTTTGCTGCCTTTACCGCGCACCCAGACCTCACCGCTCTCCAGGTCCAGATGACGACAGTCGATGCCCACCAGCTCAGCGAGACGTAAACCGCCGCCGTACATGGTTTCCAGCATGGCGCGGTCGCGCACTGCCAGCGGATCGTCGAGCTCGATCTCCAGCAGCTGGCTGACTTCGTCGACATCCATATTTTTTGGCAGATGCCGTGCGTCGCGCGGCGTGGCGATGCCTTTCGCCGGATTGGCGCTCAGCATGCCCTGACTGACCTGCCAGTCGAGAAAGCTGCGCAGCGCCGACATGCGCAGCGCCAGGCTACTGGCACCGAGACCGCCGCGCCGGCTGCGCGCCGCCAGACTGCGCACCTGTGCCGGTTCCAGCTGCGACCACGCGGTAATGTGCATGTCATCCGCCATGGCGATAAGCGCCTGCAGCTGGCGCTGGTAATTCTTTTGCGTCAGCGGGCTGAGCTGGCGTTCGACTTTCAGATAGCGCAGAAAACCCTCAACGGCCGGCAACAGCGGGCTGGCGCTGCTCATGCGCGCTCAACCCAGCGAGACAGCAGGTCGGGCAGCATTTGCGCCAGGTGCTGCAGCAGCAGCGTGCCCATGCCCGCCTGATAGTGCTGGTTGTCGCGGCTGCTGAAGATCAGTACGCCGAGATCGCCCTGCTCGCCCATTAGCGACATCGCCACCGATCCGACGGCTTTTGCCTGCGGCAGCAGCAGCAGCAGCTCCGGTCCGTTCAGGCTGCCAAGGTAGTGATGCTGCTGACCAAAGCGCTGGATGCGCAGCGGCTCAAACGCCTGGCGTGACAGACCAAGCTGGGTGAAATCGGAGGGTGCGCCGATGCGCCAGCGGTCGCTGAACAGCCGCACATTAGCGCCCGCCAGGCCAAGCTCGCGCGCCCAGCGATGCAGGCGCGTCAGCATCTCCTGCAGGCTATCGGCCGCCGCGAGATGGCTCTGCAACGCCAGCAGGCGATCGAACAGCTGATGATTGGCGGTTGCCTGCTCCATCAGCAGCGTGATCTCCTCTTCCAGCTGCTGGATGTGGTTGCGCTGACGCGCCATATGCCACTCCACCAGCGATACGCTGCCGCGCACCGGATGCGGCACCATCATTTGCTCAACCTGGCGCGCATTGCGAATAAAGAAATCGGGGTTGTGACGCAGCCAGGCGCTCACCGCCTGATCGTCCAGCAAAACCGCGCTGTCGGTCTGCTCTTCGATATTTTTCATAGATGAATAAACCCATCATAGACGTGTGTGGCTGGCCCGGTCATAAACAGCGGCTGACCGGCTCCTTTCCAGGCGATATGCAGCGTGCCGCCGGGCAGATCGACGCGCACTTTCTCCGCCAGAATACCCTGCTGAATGCCGCAGGCCACTGCGGCGCAGGCGCCGCTGCCGCACGCCTGGGTTTCGCCCGCGCCGCGTTCATACACGCGCAGACGGATGTGTTCCGGATTGACCACTTCCATAAAGCCGACGTTCACGCGCTCGGGAAAGCGCTCATGGCTCTCCAGTGCCGGACCGAGCGTCTCCACCGCGGCGGTTTTCACGCTTTCAACCTGAATCACGCAGTGTGGATTGCCCATTGATACCGCGCCAAACATCACGGTCTGCTCGGCCACGCGCTGCAGATAGAGGTTTTCCGCCTTGTTAGCGCGTAGCGGCACCTGCTGCGGGTCAAAGTTGGGCTCGCCCATGTTAACGCGTACCAGCTCATCGCTGGTGACGCTCAGTACCATGCGGCCGGTCTGAGTGCTGACGCGAATGTCGCTTTTATTGGTCAGCCCTTTGAGACGAACAAAGCGGGCAAAACAGCGCGCGCCGTTGCCGCACTGTGCCACTTCGCTGCCGTCAGCGTTGAAGATGCGGTAGTGGAAATCGAGATCCGGATCGTAAGGTGGCTCGACGATCAGCAACTGATCGAAGCCGATCCCCAGATGCCGATCCGCCAGGCGGCGAATCAGTTCCGGCGAAAAAAAGACGTTTTGCGTCACGGCATCGACGACCATAAAGTCGTTACCGAGACCGTGCATTTTCGAGAACTGCATTTTCTGCTCCGCCGGATGACTCATCGGGTTTAATTCGCCTGCACGCCAGCCGGTTTGCTGGTGACCAGGCCGCTGGTATCCGCATCCTGTGCCGCTTTCTGCTGCTGCTCAGTCACCGGCTGATTTTTCTGTTGCGGCCGATCGTTGGGCGGGAAATACAGCGGTCCTTTCAGGCCACAGCCTACCAGGCTGACCAGTGCCAGCGCCATACCCAGCTGGCTCATCACTCGTATCATTCTGTCTGCTCTTTTTATCCAAATCCCAGCTGCTTATCATCGCAGTTGACGTTGTAAAAGCAACAGGAAATATCCGGCAGAAGGTTCAGAAACGGGGGCAGGCCACTGCGTGCAGCGCAGCGGCTTTAGTGCATCTGGTAGCGCGGCTGGAAGTCGCCGTTGTCGTTGTCCGGCTGGGTGGCGCACAGCTGCGTCAGCGTCTGGCTGCGGAACGGAATCACCTGGAAGCGATCGCCGGCGTGCACAATCTGATAGAACTGCGGCAGGTTGAAATTGATAAAGCTCGAGCCGTAGGTAAAGCGATCGTGCGACGACGAATAGAAGCGGCTGACGTCACGCACCAGCTCCTCTTTGCTGCCTTCGCAATGGTGATACACCTCAACCCGGTTGCTTTCATCAAGGATATAGATGTTGAAGCCGCGATCGTCACTGGTGTCTTCAAAGAAGAACTGAATGATGCCTTCGCTGGCGTAGCCGTTGACCACCGGCGGCAGCGGCGTCTGGTTCGATTCAACTTTGATCGACAAACCGTGCAGCTTGTTGTTGGAAATCGCGCCGTAAAACTCGACCGCGTTTTCCAGCTTCTGCACCGAGACGCTCATGCGTTCGAAAAACAGGCCCCAGGTCTGACCGGCCATGCGCAGCGCTTTAAAGCGGCCCGGCTCCTGACGCGTGCTCGACAGACGCAGCTCAATGCATTCCGACACCAGCTGCTGCACGCGGGTACGAATCAGGCCGCGCAGATGCTGGCTGTAGCAGAATACTTCTACCGTGTCCGGCGGTGCGGCGTCCTGATGCATTTTGCCCAGAATGGTTTTCAGCGCTTCAATCATCGCCTGCTCGCCGCTGAAGTGCAGCGTGCGCACTTCGTTCCACGAGTTGCGGTACAGCAGATCGATGCTGCCGATCAGGCACTGCTGCTGCTGGCCAAAGCTAAATACATCCAGCTTACGAAAGTCGAAGTGCACCACCTGATTGCGGAACGCCGAGGTTGGATCGTGTTCGAGGTTAACGATGATCGCCAGATGCCGGATTTCGCACGGGCTGTAGAGCGCTTTCGGCGTCGGTGCCGGCAGGCGCAGCGGGAAGTGGCTGGAGACATCGTTGACCAGCTCCTGCAGGCGCGGCAGATCGCAGAACTCGTTGCCCTTAATGTGCAGACGGGTTTTGCGCGTCAGCAGTCCGTTAAACCACGCCCATGCCACTAACTTGTTGAGATAACGGTTATATTCCAGCGGCTGATGGCTGATGATTGAACTCATGTCCGGCGACTGGTTATACAGATACCAGCCGGCACGGTTGGCGCGCCCCGCCGGCACATGAATAAAGGTCAGGTTCTCTTCCGACAGATCGGGCGAGATTTGCGGGTTCACCAGCGTGACTTTGCCCGGCAGCGCTTCAAACGCGGCGTACAATTTACGCGTCAGCACGCCGATGTCCTGCGGGCTGGCGCTGACGCTTAAATTGTTGCGACGGGCAAAACGGATCAGGTTGCGATAGCTCTGCATCATCGCATCCAGCAGCTCGTTGTGCGCCTCGCGCACCCGTTCGATTTTCCACTGCGCGCGATTATCCAGCACCGCCAGCTTCTCATCGTCCCAGCCCCACTCTTTCACCAGCTGCGACAGAATTTCACGCCGCCAGCCCGCGCGCGGATGCTGCTCCTCGCTGGAGAGTTTTTCGCACACTTTGAGGTAAAAACAGCGGCGCACCAGGTCGAGGCGCGCGGTGTCATCGACGCTGGTCAGATAGCGCGTCACGCGCTCCAGCATCATGCAGTAGGGATCGAGACCGAAGCAGACAATTTCGCCGTCGTGCAGCCGCTGTTTGATATCCATCGCCAGCAGCTGCGTGTTCGGGTATTCCCAGCTGTAAGCTTCCAGCAGCAGGGTTTTCAGCACCGCTTTATACGGCGAATCGATACTTTTATACAGCTGCCACAGGCTGGCACCGAAATACTCTTCCGCCGACAGCGTGCCGAGACCGCCGAGATCCAGCCACTCATTCGGCGTCAGCACGCCCTGTGAATAGAGCGACATCACGTAATCGTCGTAGTGATGTTCTTCTTCGCCAGGCACCATGTTCCACAGAATGCGTTTCCCCGCCATGCGCACGGCGGTACGGTAGAACTCATCCAGCAGTAAAATATGTTGGGTAGAACCGCAGTCTTCACCGCCGAGGCTGCCGCTCTCATTGTGGCGGAAGCGGTTTTCGTCGATCAGGAAGAAGCTGACTTCCACACCCAGCGACACACACCATTTTTGCAGGAGCGTACACTTGCGCTGCAGATTGAGACGCTCTTCGTTATCCAGCCATGACTGATGGCATACCCAGATGTCGAGATCGGAGACGCTGTTCTGGCCGACGGACGAGGTGCTGCCCATCGAGTAGATGCCGGTGATAGGCAGTTCGCCCTTCACCGCGCTGCTGAGTTCGAGCGGATGGTCGCCCGCTAACTGTTGCAGCAGCTGCTGTTGGTTTTCATCAGGCGCAAAGAAGCTGACGCCATGGGGAACGCTACCTTCAAGGTAACCCGGCATCAGCGGATGATGATAATGCAGTAATGTTGGCAGCAGACTGTAGGCGTGCTGGAAAGCAGGTCCCATGGCAGCCAGTGCGCGATCTACACGCAGCTGGTTAATCGCATCCAGTCTCTGTTTCAGTGTCTCAATGTAGAGGTACAAGACGTTTCGCCTGATTGTCCCAGTGTTAAGCACCCTGTTTCCAAAATCTGCCGCTTAATAATAAAGATGTCGGGCAAATTATTGCTGGAAACGTGATCAATCTAACACCTGGAAGATTGACCGTAAAGAAAGTTGCGCTACCTGACAGTTTAGCACGTTCCAAACGTAGCCCTGCATTTTCGGACTCCAGCCTCAGAATCTGACGCCGTAAAAAGCGGGCTCCGGTCTGAGATTGCAGCCTGGTCAATCCGTTGAAACTGACAGCATTCCCCTATCAATGATAGGATAATCGATGAACGATCAAAATGGTTAACAGCATGTTAAACAAAATTTTCAGAATTGCTACCAGGCAAAGCCCGCTTGCCTTGTGGCAGGCACAATATGTCCAACAGCGCCTGATGGCTGCGCATCCCGGCTTGCAGGTTGAGCTGGTGCCGATGGTCACCAAAGGTGATGTCATCCTTGATACGCCGCTGGCGAAAGTGGGTGGCAAAGGACTGTTTGTCAAAGAGCTTGAGCTGGCGATGCTGGAAAACCGTGCCGATATGGCGGTGCATTCCATGAAAGATGTGCCGGTCGATTTTCCCGACGGTCTGGGACTGGTGACCATCTGCGAGCGCGAAGATCCACGCGACGCGTTCGTCTCGAATCATTATTCCTTGATTGACGCGCTGCCGCAGGGCGCGGTGGTCGGCACGTCCAGCCTGCGTCGCCAGTGCCAGATCAGCGCACGGCGCCCGGATCTGGTGATCCGCTCGCTGCGCGGTAACGTCGGTACGCGTCTCAGCAAACTGGACGCCGGCGAGTATGACGCCATCATTCTTGCTGCCGCCGGGCTGAAACGCCTTGGACTGGAAGATCGCATTCGCCAGGCGCTGCCGGCGGAGTTTTCCCTGCCGGCGGTGGGCCAGGGCGCGGTCGGCATTGAGTGCCGCCTCGACGATCAGCCGTTAATTACGCTGCTGCAGGCGCTGAACCACAGCGACACAGCCGTCTGCGTGCGCGCCGAGCGCGCCATGAATACCCGTCTCGAAGGCGGCTGTCAGGTGCCGATCGGCAGTTTTGCCGTGCTGGAAGACGATCAGCTGTGGCTGCGCGGCCTGGTCGGTGCGCCGGATGGCAGCCAGATGGTGGTGGGCGAACGCCGCGGCCCGCGTGAGCAGGCCGAACAGATGGGGATTTCACTGGCCGAAGAGCTGCTGGACGGCGGCGCGCGCGACATTCTGCGTGAAGTTTATCAGGGACAGCCGCCCGCATGACTATCCTCGTGACCCGTCCGGAACCCGCCGCCAGCGAACTGGTCGCGCGCCTGCGCAGCCAGGGCAAACTGGCGTGGTCGTTTCCGCTGATTGAATTCACGCCGGGTCGCGATCTCCCCCAACTGCCGCTGAAGCTGGCCGCCCTGCAGCCCGGTGACCTGGTATTTCTGCTGTCGCAGCAGGTGGTGCACTTTGCCCAGCCCGCTTTACAGCAGCAGCGCAGCGCGTGGCCGGCATTTCTCGACTATTATGCCATTGGTCGCAGCACCGCGCTGGCGCTGCACACCGTCAGTAATCTGAAAGTTGACTATCCGCATGCGCGGGAAACCAGCGAAGAGCTGGTGCGGCTGAATCGCCTGCAGCAGGTCAGCGGCAAGCGTGCGCTGATTCTGCGCGGCAGTCCGGGCCGTGAACTGCTGGCGGAGACGCTGATCGCCCGCGGCGCGGACGTGCAATACTGTGAGTGCTATCAGCGCTGTGAAAAGCAGTACGACGGCGCGATTGAAGGCCGTCGCTGGCGCGATCGCGGTATTACCACGCTGGTGGTGACCAGCGGTGAAATGTTACAACAACTGTTTGCGCTGTTTCCGCCAATCGATCGGCGGGAATGGCTGCTGCACTGTCGACTGCTGGTCGTCAGTGAACGTTTGGCTACCCAGGCCGCCGAATTAGGCTGGCAGGAGATTGAGGTAGCCGATGGTGCGGATAACGACGCGCTGCTGCGTGCGTTACGCTGAACTTAACATTGGGATGAGCCACAATGACGGAACAAAAAGACTCCTCCGCCATGGTTGAAGAAACCACCCCTGCGGACACTTCCCCGACGCCAGCCAGCCAGCCGCCTCGTGCGAAAAAGAGCGACGGCAAGGTGCTGAGCGCGGTGGCAATTGTCATTGCACTGGCGATTGGCGCGGGACTTTACCTGAATGGGAAACACCAGGCCGACTTACAGGCTCAGACTAACCAGAACCTGAGCGAGCAGCTGAGCGCCCTGCAGCAGCAACTGGGCAGCGATAAACAACAGCTCTCGCAGCAGCTGGCGGACGCCAACACCGCGCTGCAGGAAGCGCGCAGCCAGCAGGATAACAGCGCGAAAGAGCTGGAGACGCTGCGTGAAAAAGTGGCCACTATTTCCGGCAACGATACCCGCACCTGGCTGCTGGCGCAGGCCGACTACCTCGTCAAACTGGCGGGTCGCAAACTGTGGAGCGATCAGGACGTCACCACCGCGGCAGCGCTGCTGAAAAGCGCGGACACCAGCCTGGCGGAGATGAACGATCCCAGCATCATGAACGTGCGCCGCGCGCTGACCCAGGACATCAGTTCACTGGCGGCGGTCAGCCAGGTGGACTACGACGGCATCATCCTCAAGCTGAACCAGTTGTCGAACGGCGTGGATAATCTGCGTCTGGCCGATAACGACAGCGATGAGTCGCCGATGGATGCCGACAGCGGTGAGCTCTCCAGCTCGCTGCACGAATGGCGCCAGAATCTGGTGAAGAGCTGGCACAACTTCATGGATGATTTCATCACCATCCGCCGCCGCGATAACACCGCGCAGCCGCTGCTGGCACCGAATCAGGATGTTTATCTGCGCGAAAACATCCGTTCACGTCTGCTGATTGCCGCGCAGGCGGTGCCGCGCCATCAGGATGAGATCTACAAACAGTCCATCGATGCGGTATCCACCTGGGTGCGAGCCTGGTACGACACTAACGATGCGGCAACCAAAGCCTTCCTCGCCCAGCTCGACGAGCTGAGTCAGCAAAGTATTTCGATGGACGTGCCGGACACGCTGGAGAGCCAGGCGCTGCTGGAAAAACTGATGCAAACACGCGTGCGCAATCTGCTGGCGCAGCCATCGGCTGCGGCTGATCAACAGGGAGGCTAACCATGCTGAAAGTATTGGTGCTTTTCCTGCTGCTGATTGCCGGCATTGTGCTGGGACCGATGGTTGCCGGCCATCAGGGCTACGTGCTGATCCAGACCGATAACTGGAACATTGAGACCAGCGTCACCGGTCTGGCCATCATCCTGATTCTCAGCCTGCTGGTGATTCTGCTGGTCGAATGGATTCTGCGTCGCCTGTTCCGCACCGGCGCCCGCACCCGCGGCTGGTTCACCGGGCGGAAACGTCGCAGCGCCCAGCGTCACACGCAAAGCGCGCTGATGAAGCTGGCGGAAGGTGATTACCGTCAGGTAGAAAAGCTGCTGTCAAAGAATGCCGATCACGCCGATCAGCCGGTGGCGAACTATCTGCTGGCGGCGGAAGCGGCCCAGCAGCGCGGCGATGAAATCCGTGCTAACCAGCACCTGGAGCGCGCCTCTGAGCTCTCCGAGAACGATACCATTCCGGTTGAGATCACCCGCGTGCGACTGCAGCTGGCGCGTAACGAAGATCACGCCGCACGTCACGGTATTGATCGCCTGCTGGAAGTGGCGCCGCGCCATCCGGAAGTGCTGCGTCTGGCCGAGCAGGCTTATATCCGCACCGGCGCCTGGGGCGCACTGCTGGATATCCTGCCCTCTATGCAGAAGGCGCAGATTAACGATGAGAACCAGCGTAACGCGCTGCAGCAGCAGGCGTGGCTGGGTCTGATGAATCAGGCTATGGCCGATCAGGGCAGCGAAGGCCTGAAAAAATGGTGGCAGAACCAGAGTCGCAAGACCCGCCAGGAGACCGCGCTGCAGGTGGCGATGGCTGAGCATTTGATCGAGTGCGACGATCCGGACACCGCGCAAAGCATCGTGCTGGAAGGGCTGAAGCGTCAGTATGACGATCGGCTGGTGCTGCTGATGCCGCGCATCAAAAGCGGTGACCCGCAGGCCCTGGAGAAAGCGCTGCGTCAGCAGATTAAGCAGCACGGTGCCACGCCGCTGTTGCACAGCACGCTCGGCCAGCTGCTGATGCGCCACGGTGAATGGCAGCAGGCCGCAGAAGCCTTCCAGCAGGCGCTGGCACAGCGTCCGGATGGCTTTGACTACGCCTGGCTGGCGGACGTTTACGATCGCCTGCATCGCCCGGAAGACGCGGCTAAAATGCGTCGCGAAGGTCTGTTACTGACGCTGAAGAACAATCCTGGCGCCTGATTATTTTACAGTTGTTATTTTTGTGCACGCCGGGCCAGTCCCGGCTTTTTTTTGCCTGAAAGAAAGTGCAGTGAATGCGGCATCAATCCGTAAACGGCAGATAAAAAAACACCTGCCAGAAGCAGGTGTAAGATCAGGTCGGTAAGACAACTGATGGTATCCGACTCAACGTAATGTCCTTCTTACTGCAGTAGCGCGTGCACGTTACTGCCAGCTGGACAACGGATACCGTAAGGGGCTCTGCATCATTCCCAGGTTTATGTTGCATCCGCAAACATAAGAGGTGGAATGAGCATCTACGCAGAGATTATTGCACAAAGCGTGCCAGAATGGCATGAATCACGGGAAGTTATTATATATCAGTCATTTAGATAATCCCTGCCTGCTAACAGCGGTTACGATGTCGCGAAAACGCGACAGACCGGTTTAAAGCTGTCTCCGCTGAGCGACAGGCTGTGCAAGGAAAGGTAAGGCTGTTAAAAATCAGCAGGTTAGGTGTCGCGTAATAGCGACAACTTCCCCGACTGCTCTTCCTTCGCTGCGCCCGGCGCAAACCTCCTTCGGAGGTTCTCATCCTCTTTTGCTACGAACGAAAAAAAACCTGCTTTTTGCAAAGCAGGTTTCTTAAATGATGGTCGGCGAGAGAGGATTACGCTTCTCTGCGAGAAGCGCCCTGCGGGCCGTTGCTGACGCAACGTTGTCTCGCTTCGCTCGGCTCAAACCTCCTTCGGAGGTTCTCATCCTCTTTTGCTGCGAACGAAAAAAGCCCGCTTTTTGCAAAGCGGGCTTTTCGAATATGGTCGGCGAGAGAGGATTACGCTTCTCTGCGAGAAGCGCCCTGCGGGCCGTTGCTGACGCAACGTTGTCTCGCTGCGCTCGGCTCAAACCTCCTTCGGAGGTTCTCATCCTCTTTTGCTACGAAAGAAAAAAAACCTGCTTTTTGCAAAGCAGGTTTCTTAAATGATGGTCGGCGAGAGAGGATTCGAACCTCCGACCCACTGGTCCCAAACCAGTTGCGCTACCAAGCTGCGCTACTCGCCGATTTTGTACTGCCTGTTACTGCTTACTTGTTTTGCCTGGTGCGAAGAGAGGGACTTGAACCCTCACGTCCGTAAGAACACTAACACCTGAAGCTAGCGCGTCTACCAATTCCGCCACCTTCGCATGTCCCAGCAAAATCTGGGGTGGCTAATGGGATTCGAACCCACGACAACTGGAATCACAATCCAGGGCTCTACCAACTGAGCTATAGCCACCATAATTCTGGTGCGTAAGCGTAACCGCTTACTCAATGCACTGCATAACGCGGTTAAACCAACCACCGAAGCTCTTGCGCACAAACTAAATGGCGCGCCCGACAGGATTCGAACCTGAGACCTCTGCCTCCGGAGGGCAGCGCTCTATCCAGCTGAGCTACGGGCGCGTAGCGCCGTTGCGGATGGGCATACTACGTATTTGACTCCAGGCTGTCCAGTGCTTTTTCATAAAAAAATCGCGTTTGCTTACGCTTTGTGCATTCCGTCGATAAATAACGCAATTTGCCTGCTTAACCTGCCGGAATTACAGCACTATTCCTGCCGCGTTACAGATCGCCGCGCCAGTGATAGCGTAAATATTTCAGCAGTTTTAACTGACGGCGCCAGCGTGATGGCTGGCGTATCAGGCGATACAGCCACTCCAGCCCTAATTGCTGCCAGATGCGCGGCGCACGCGTGACGTGGCCGGTAAAGACATCATAGGTGCCGCCGACGCCCATATACAGCGCGTGCGGCCAGTGTTCGCGGCAGTCGCGCATCAGCAGCTCCTGGCGCGGCGATCCCTGCGCCACGGTCACAATCTGTGCCCCGCTGGCGGCGATGCGCGCAAATAGCGCCTCGCGTTCGGCTGGAGCGAAGTAGCCGTTCTGGCTGCCCACGATGTTGACATTCCACTGACGGCGTAATTTATCGCAGGTTTCCTGCAGCACCTGCTCACGCCCGCCGATTAAAAACACCGGAATACCGCTGCGGCCCGCCTGTTCCATCAGCGCTTCCCACAGATCGGCGCCGGCGATGCGGTTCACCGTTAGCTGCGGGTATTTTTTACGCAGCGAACGCACAATGCTGATGCCGTCCGGGTATTTGATCTCCGCGGCGGCGATCAGCGCGCGCAGCTGGGCATCCTCTTCCAGCGTCAGCATCTTTTCAGCGTTGATCGCCACCAGCGTGCCGCTGCGCGGCTTGCCGTCCGGCAGCAGAAAGTGAAGAAAGCTCGCCATATCAGCGAAAGCGTGTAAATCGATGCCGCGCAGGGTATAACGCGGATGATCGGTTTCCATGGTCGGTATTTCCCGTCAGGCCCGGAGGTTAAGCAGAGCGCGATAAAACTGGCTCCGCGCGCGGGCGAATCAGCCCGGCACGCGCTAACAGCCAGAAAAGTAACTTCGCCAGCCCAACGCAGGCGGCGAAAATCAGGCAAAAGAACACCACGCGCGAGCCGAATGCATCCAGCCCTTCGCGCGCCAGCACGATCATATTGAACACCGCGCCAAAGCAGAAGCTTTGCAAAATGGCACCGCTGTAGCGGTTGCCGGCTTCGCGCCCCTGCTGGTAGAGAGAATCAAACCCTTTCATCAACAGCCCGACCGCTATCGCCCCAAGGGGAATAAAGCCTGCGCCACCCATGATCAGCAGCGAACCGAGCAACGTGGGCGAAATCGCCAGCCCGGAGTGGTTATTCAGCACTTCCCAAGTGAAATAGTTGGCGCTGTTGAGCACCATCGATGGCCGATCCGGCCACAGCCAGCCCGGGATAAACACGTAGAAATCACGCCAGATCGGGGCCAGCCCCTGAAAATCGATTTTGTCGTAATTCTGCAGCAGCAGCGCAAGGTTTTCCCACGGCGAAAAGGTGTCGCGCGTCAGATAGAGAAACGTATAAAACGCTTCATCGCCTACCACGTCGAGATTGTAACGACGCAGCGCCAGCCAGAACATGCCGCCAATCGCCATCACGCCGGCCCCCACCAGCATCCACAGCGTAATCCAGCCGCGCGTAATGCCGATGAACAGGAACAGCGCAAAGGCGATGATGATATTGGCGCGCGTCCCGCCCACCAGCGCATAGGTCAGCAGACCAAACGCCACCGTGATCAGCAAAAACAGCAGCCACTGGCGCTGGGTAGGATTAAGGAAATAGCGGATCAGCATCGCCGGAATGAAGAAGTAGAAGAAACGCTTGAGCGCCACGCCGGACACTTCGCTGGAGAAGATCTGGTTATAGGCCGACAGCCGGAACAGCAGCAGGCCGTTATGCATAAAGAACACCGTGACGGTTCCCACCGCCACCAGCGCCAGCAGCAGGCAGGTCAGATGGGTTTCCACCCGGTTCATCGTCAGCCAGGGTTTGCGCGGCGCCGCCTGCGCAGGCCGCAGCCGCACTTTGTAGCTGACGTAATAGATGGCGTAGAAACTGGTAGCGGCCAGCAGTGCCTGCAGCAGATAGTCTGCCGGCACCACGCTGACGTTAAAGCGGAACACCAGCACGCTGGTCAGCGGAAAGCCAAAGTAAAAGGTCAGTAAAAACAGCAGGGTAAAGAACAGGTGGAAATTAAAACGCACCCGTTTAAATTCGCGCCAGGTCAGCGTCAGAATGAAGCCCAGCGAAAACAGATACACCACCAGCAGACCACTAAACTGCAGCAGGCTCATGTTGACTCCCTTTCACTCTCCGCCAGGGCGTGGCGCCATCCCGCCAGATAGCCCGGGGCAAAAAAGGCGATAGCGGAACGATCGCACTGCGCCAGCTGACGCTGCGCCTCCGCCACGCGCGTGCGATCCAGCGCATCAGTGCTAAATAACACCGGCAGCCCCTGCTCGCTCAGGTCACGCCAGAACGGATTCTTACGGTTAACCACAAACGGAATGCCGGCCTGAATCAGCAGGCACAGCGTACCGATGCCCTGCTGACGCTCGAACATAAAATAACCGAGCTGACAGCGACTCAGCAATTGCAGATAGGCAGTGAAGTCGATTTTGTCGCGCAGCAGCGTCACCTGGCCGCGCGGAAACAGGCGCTGCGCGGCAGCATCAATCTCATCGATGTACTCATAGTTGCTGGCCGGATAACCGAGCGGGATCACCACGTTAACCTGCTCACCAAACTGGCGGCGAATCGCCTGCAATCCTTCAATGTGCCGGTTGCTGCGATCGCCCGAGTTGCCGAGCAGAATGGTAAAGCTGTCGCTGGCGGCAGGTGCGGGTATCGCGGCCTCCGGCATACGCGTTGGAAAATAGAGCAGCGAAGTGGGCACGCGCGGATGGCGCTGCTGGAAAAAGTGCAGATCGCCGCGCGTGGCAAACACCTGCGCCATGCGCCCCTGGGCGATACGCCGCAGCAGATAAAACAGGCGGTACTTCAGCCCGGCGCCCTCTTCATAGAGATCGGCGCCCCAGACGTGCCAGAACGCCTGCTGTCGCCGCAGCTTGCCGCTGAGCAGCGCCAGCCACAGGCGCGGATTGAACTGGCCATGAAAGAAGAAGCGCTGACGGCGATCGGCGGCGCGTGCGATCACCGCCTGCGCCAGCGCGCGCTTGCTGGGATACACGTCGATCTGCAGCTGAGGATAGGCCAGCAGGGTATCCGGCGCGGCCGATACCACCATAAACTGACGCGGCGCGTCGGCTGGCGCTTCGACGCTCATGACGTCGTTAAAAAAGCGCAGCAGCGTGTGATTGTGATGCGGGATATCGGAGCCCAGCACGTGAAATAGCGTCATTTTTTCCGGCAATAAATCAAGAAAGCGCCACAGCAAAGGGCAAAGTAGAGCACGTAGGTCGCCATATAAGCCTGCGCCGCGCCCGCCGTTCCGTGCAGTGGGATCAACCAGTGCGCAAAGGCGGTCAGCAGCACAAACTGGCTGATTTCCGTGAGAATATAAAAGCGCAGTGAGGCTTTGGCGATCACCAGGTATCCGAAAACATAGGCGCCTACTTTAAAGACGTCACCGCACAACTGCCAGACAAAAAGATCGCGCATGGCGCTGAACTGCGGGGAAAACAGCAGCCAGATGGCGACATCGCGCAGCAGCCAGACACAAAAGCTGGCCGCCGCCACCGCCGGCAACACAAAGCGCAGCGCACGGCCAATTTCGCGCGCGATGTCAGCTTTATGCTCCAGCCGCGCCAGCGTTGGCAGCAGCCAGACGCTGAACGTGGCGGTGATAAATTGCAGATACGCATCGGAGATGCTGGTGACGCCCTGCCACAGCCCGACCTGCGCCCAGCCCTGCTGCTGCGCCAGCAAATTACGCATCATCACCCAGGCTACCGGCAGGGTCACGGCCGTCATCAGCGCCATCAGGGTAAATTTGGCAAGATTACGCGCCAGCGCCGGCTGCCACTGCGGCATCAGCCAGCGCAGCGGCAGTTCCTCGCGGTGGCGTCGCAGCATCCACAGCGCCGGCCCGACCAGCAGCGCCGGCACCAGCGCCAGCCCGACCAGCGCACCAGCATAGCCACCCAGCCACCAGCACAGCACATAACCCACCACGCCGATCAGGCTGCCGGCGATCAGCGCCAGCGCGTTACCGCGCGCATCGCGAAAACCTTTCAGCAGCGCCAGCGTCAGGTTGGCCCAGGCAATGCCCAGCTGCAAAAAGGCGACGATGCGCACCACGTTTTGCCAGGCGGCGTGGCCAAACAGCGCCCGGCTGATGGGCTCCGCCGCCAGCAGAAACAGCAGCGCCAGCAGCGTGGAAAACCCCAGCACCATTGCCGACGCGGTGCCGGTCACGGCGCGCAGCTGTGCCGGCTGCTGGCGGAACTGCGCGACATAGGTGGTTACGCCGTTGAAGATACCCGCGCCGGCCAGCACGCCGAGCACGGTAATCAGCTGGCGAAAGTTACCCGCCTGGCCGACGCCCTCGGGGCCGAAGCTCACGGCCAGCAGTTTCACCACCAGCAGGCCAGCGACAATTTTTACCAGCGTGGACGAGGCGGTCCACACTGAGGCTCTGGCTAACGACATCAGGCAAAGAAGCTCAGCAGCGAACTGATTACCGTACGCTGGTTGTTGTCCGACAGGTTGTAGAACAGCGGCAGCCGCAGCAGGCGCTCGCTCTCGCGCGTAGTGAACGCATCCGTGCCGTGGAAGCGGCCAAAACGCGTGCCGGCCGGTGAGGAGTGCAGCGGGATATAGTGGAACACGGTGAGGATCTCCGCTTCCTTCATCCAGTTAATCAGCGCCTGGCGATCCTCGCTGTCGCGCAATTTGAGATAGAACATGTGGGCGTTGTGACGGCAACTGGCCGGCACCGCCGGTAACGCAATGCGCCCGCTGGCTGCCAGCGGCTGCAGCGCGTCGTAATAGTTTTGCCACAGGCGCAGACGCTGCTGGTTGATGCGTTCCGCCGCTTCCAGCTGCGCCCACAGATAAGCCGCCTGCAAATCCGCCATCAGGTAGCTGGAACCAATATCGCGCCAGGTATATTTATCCACCTGTCCGCGGAAGAACTGGCTGCGGTTGGTGCCTTTTTCGCGGATGATCTCCGCACGCTCGATCAGTTTCGCCTCGTTGATCAGCGTGGCGCCGCCTTCACCGCCAGCGGTGTAGTTTTTCGTCTCATGGAAACTAAAACAGCCAATATGGCCGATGGTGCCCAGCGCGCGCCCTTTGTACTGCGACATCACGCCCTGCGCCGCATCTTCAATCACATACAGCTGATGCTTCGCTGCCAGCGCCATGATGGTATCCATCTCGCACGCCACGCCCGCGTAATGTACCGGCACGATGGCGCGCGTTTTCGGCGTGATTGCTGCTTCAATCTGCGTTTCGTCGATATTCAGCGTATCCGGACGCACGTCGACGAACACAATGGTGGCGCCGCGCAGCACGAAGGCGTTGGCGGTGGAGACAAAGGTGTAGCTCGGCATGATCACTTCATCGCCGGGCTGGATATCGATCAGCAGCGCGGCCATCTCCAGCGAAGCGGTGCACGAGGGCGTCAGCAGCACTTTTTTGCTGCCAAAATGCTGCTCCATCCACTGCTGACAGCGTCGGGTAAAACCGCCGTCGCCGCACAGCTTGCCGCTGGCCATCGCCGACTGCATATAGTCAACTTCGGTGCCCACAACCGGGGGCGCGTTAAATGGGATCATCAGGCTTTCCTGTAAAACCAGTAGGCGGTGCTTTCCAGCCGGGCACCGCTGCGTAAATAGAGGCGCATCGCCGTAAGATTGCTGAGCTGGGTCGCGACCCGCAGACGCTCGAGCTGGCGCACCCGGCCCCAGTCGGCAGCTGCCAGCAGCAAACGCTGACCGACGCCGTTGCCCTGCGCCGCCGGCAGCACCGCCAGCAGACCGATACGCGCATCACCGGCGACTTCGCGCATGGAGACGAAACCCTGCAGCGCGCCCTGCTCGTCGCAGGCGATCAGACACTGGTGATCAAAAGTGCCGCGCACCGCGTTCTCAATCCACTGTGCGTAGAAGCGGCCGCTGTCTTCAGCGTCAAACCAGGGGGCACGAAAACGGCTCTGGCTAAACGCCTGGGCCGCTGCCGCGCGCAGCTGCGGGATTTGCGCTTCGCGCGCGATGCGCACGCCGGTCTGCCGTTCGGTGCGTTTGATATTGATCGCCAGATCCGCTTCGCCTTCCACCAGCTGAAAACCGTGCTGGCTCAGCGCATCTATCGCCGCGCTGTCCTGCGCCGGCACCTTAACCTGCCACAGCGTGTAAGGCTGCTGCAGCGCCTCGGCCAGCGGCACATCGCCGTCCAGCGTCAGCCGCGCCGTGGCGCAGCGGAAGAAGTCGCTCTCCCATGCAAGGGGATCAATACTGACGCGGACGGGCATGCAGAATATCCAGCAAATACTGGCCGTAGCCGGTTTTGGTCAACGCCTGTGCCGCTGCCAGCAGCTGCTCGTCGCTCAGCCAGCCGTTGCGCCAGGCAATCTCTTCGAGGCAGGCAATTTTAAAGCCCTGGCGTTTCTCCACCGTTTGCACGAACACGCTGGCCTCAATCAGGCTGTCGTGGGTGCCGGTGTCCAGCCAGGCAAAGCCGCGCCCCAACAGCTCCACCGCCAGTTCGCCCTGCTCCAGATACATCTGGTTGATGGCGGTAATTTCCAGCTCGCCGCGCGCCGAGGGCTGCACCTGCTTCGCAAACTCCACCACGCGGTTATCGTAAAAGTAGAGGCCGGTGACTGCCCAGCGCGATTTCGGCTGCTGCGGCTTCTCTTCAATCGACAGCGCGTTGAAGTCGTCATCAAATTCCACCACGCCAAAACGTTCCGGATCCATGACCTGATAGGCAAAGACCGTGGCACCGTGGCTGCGCGCGGCCACCTTTTTCAGTTTCGGACTGAAGCCCTGGCCGAAGTAGAGATTGTCGCCCAGCACCAGACAACAGCTGTCGTCGCCAATGAAGGATTCACCGATGATAAAGGCCTGCGCCAGGCCATCCGGGCTCGGCTGCTCGGCATACTGCAGCTGCAGGCCAAATTCACTGCCGTCACCCAGCAGCCGCTCAAAATGGGCGCGATCGTCCGGCGTGGTAATAATAAGAATGTCGCGAATCCCCGCCAGCATCAGCACCGACAGCGGATAGTAGATCATCGGTTTGTCGTACACCGGCAGCAGCTGCTTGGATATCGCCCGGGTTATCGGGTGCAGGCGTGTGCCCGAGCCACCGGCTAAGATGATACCTTTCATCGTTGCTCCTCCTGCATGCGTGCTTAACGCGGGGTAGCCAAGCCCAGACGCTCGCCGCGATAACTGCCGTTGAGAATCGCCTGCCACCACTGCGGATTGGCCAGATACCACTGCACGGTTTTGCGGATGCCGCTGTCGAATGTTTCCTGCGGCGTCCAGCCCAGTTCACGGGCGATTTTACTGGCATCAATGGCATAGCGCAGGTCGTGGCCGGGACGATCGTGAACAAAGGTGATCAGTTCCCGGTAGCTGCTCAGCCCGGCAGCGCGCTGTTGCGGTGCCAGCTCATCCAGCAAATCACACAGCGTCTCCACCACCTCAATATTGCGCCGCTCGTTGTGGCCGCCAATGTTGTAGGTCTCGCCCACTTTGCCGCTGCTGACCACGGTGTACAGCGCGCGGGCGTGATCTTCCACATACAGCCAGTCACGAATCTGGCTGCCGTTGCCGTACACCGGCAGCGCCTTACCGGCCAGCGCATTGATAATGGTGAGGGGAATCAGTTTTTCCGGGAAATGGTAAGGCCCGTAGTTGTTGGAACAGTTGGTGACCACCACAGGCAGTCCGTAGGTGCGCAGCCACGCGCGCACCAGATGGTCGCTGCTGGCTTTGGTCGCCGAGTAAGGGCTGCTCGGGGCGTACGGCGTGGTTTCGGTAAAGAAATCTTCCGAGCCGTGCAGATCGCCAAACACCTCGTCAGTGGAGATGTGGTGCAGGATGAAGCCCTTCTTGCGCTCATCCGTCATGCCGTTCCAGTAATGGCGCGTCGCCTCCAGCAGCTGGTAGGTGCCGACAATATTGGTTTCGACAAAGGCGATTGGCCCGTCAATCGAGCGGTCCACGTGACTCTCTGCCGCCAGATGCATGATGCAGTCCGGCTGGTACTGCGCCAGCACGCGATCCAGCGCGGCGCGGTCGCAGATATCGACCTGCTCAAAAGCAAAGCGCGCATCCTGCTCAACCGGTGCCAGCGACGCCAGATTGCCGGCATAGCTCAGCTTATCCACCACCACCACCCGGTGGTCGGTATTGGCAATCAGGAAGCGCACCAGCGCGGAGCCAATAAAACCGGCACCGCCGGTGACTAAAAACTGTTTCATCGCCAGACTCCTTTGGTATCCACAATCCACGGCTGCGTCACCTGTTCAGGGGTGACGGCGCGGAACTGCGCATGATCGACCAGCATCACCAGGATGTCGGCGTGTTGCAGGGCATCAGCCAGCGACACCAGCGTAGCGCGTTCGGCGAGCTGCGGCGGAATATCCGCCACATGCGGCTCGACCACCCAGGTACGGCCGCTGTGCCAGCCCGCAATACGCTGCGCCACCGACATCGCCGGGCTTTCACGCAGGTCATCGATATTAGGTTTGAATGCCAGACCGAAGCAGGCGATGGTCACGTCCGTGGCACGCTTGCCGCTGGCCGTCAGGCACTCGGCCAGCGCCTGTTTAACCTGATCCAGCACCCAGCCCGGCTTGGCATCGTTAACCTCACGCGCGGTCCGGATCAGCCGTGCCTGCTGCGGGTTTTGCGCCACGATAAACCACGGGTCGACCGCAATGCAGTGGCCGCCAACGCCCGGTCCCGGCTGCAGGATATTGACGCGCGGATGGCGGTTCGCCAGCGCAATCAGTTCCCACACGTTGATCCCCTGTTCGGCGCAGATCAGCGACAGTTCGTTGGCAAAGGCGATGTTCACATCGCGGAAACTGTTTTCCGTCAGCTTGCACATCTCTGCGGTGCGCGCGTTAGTTTCCACACACTCGCCGCGCAGGAAAATGCGATACAGCTCGCTGGCGCGCGCCGAACAGGCCGGCGTCATGCCGCCAATCACGCGGTCATTTTCCAGCAGCTCGACCATCACTTTCCCCGGCAGCACGCGCTCCGGGCAGTAAGCGATAAACACGTCAGGCTGCTCGCCATGCTGCGGGAAGCGCAGATCCGGGCGCCCCGCCGCCAGCCATTGCGCCATCTGTTCAGTAGCGCCCACCGGCGAAGTTGATTCGAGGATTACCAGATCGCCGGCCTTCAGCACCGGCGCAATCGACAGCGCAGCCGCCTGCACGTAGCTGAGATCCGGCTGATGATCGCCGACAAACGGCGTCGGCACGGCAATCAGAAAGGCGTCGGCAGCTTCAGGCTGGGTGGTGGCGCGCAGGTTGCCGTTGTGCACCGCTGCACGTACTACGTCGCCCAGTTCAGGCTCGACGATATGAATTTCGCCGCGATTAATGGTTTCCACCGCGCGCGCATTGATATCCACGCCGATGACCTGTTTCCCGTGCGAAGCAAAAACGGCTGCCGTCGGCAGCCCAATGTAGCCCAGTCCGATAACGGAAATGGTTGAAAAACGCATAGTTAAACTCTGTGTTGTTTAAGTGCCTGCAGGATGCGCGCGCAGGCATGGCCGTCGCCATACGGATTGTGCGCACGGCTCATCGCCTGCCACGCCTCGTCGTCCTGCAATAGCAGGCTGACTTCAGCAACAATTTTATTCACGTCGGTGCCGACCAGCTTCACCGTACCGGCCGCGACCGCTTCCGGCCGCTCGGTGGTTTCGCGCATCACCAGCACCGGTTTGCCCAGCGACGGCGCCTCTTCCTGGATGCCACCGGAATCGGTAAGAATCAGCCAGGCGCGATTCATCAGCCAGACAAACGGCAGGTACTCCTGCGGCTCAATCAGAATGATGTTGTTGATACCGCTCAGAATACGGTTTACCGGCTCACTGACGTTAGGGTTGAGGTGCACCGGATAGACAATTTGCAGCTGCGGATGCTGACGCGCCAGCTGCGCCAGCGCGCTGCAGATGCGTTCAAAGCCTTCGCCAAAGCTTTCGCGCCGATGGCCGGTAACCAGAATCAGCTTTTTACCGGCCTCAAGGAACGGGTAACGCGCCGCCAGGCGGGCATTGAGATCGGCATCATCCAGCACGCGATCGCGTACCCACAGCAGCGCGTCGATCACCGTATTGCCGGTGACGAAAATGCGCGCGTCGGGCAGATTTTCGCGCAGCAGGTTTTGCCGCGAATTTTCTGTCGGCGTGAAGTGATAGCTGGCGAGATGACCGGTCAGGGTGCGGTTGGCCTCCTCCGGCCACGGTGACATCAGGTTACCGGTCCGCAGACCCGCCTCAACGTGGCCCACCGGAATCTGATGGTAAAACGCGGCCAGGCTGGCGGCAAAGGTGGTGGTGGTATCGCCGTGCACCAGCACGACATCCGGCTGGAAGTCTGCCAGCACGGTCTTCATACCCTGCAAAATGCGGCTGGTGATCTCGGTCAGCCCCTGCTCGGGCCGCATAATATTGAGGTCATAGTCGGGCTGCAGCCGGAACAGGCGCAGTACCTGGTCAAGCATTTCACGATGCTGTGCCGTCACGCACAGGCGCGATTCGAAGGCAGCATCCTGCGCCAGTGCCTGCACCAGCGGAGCCATTTTGATCGCTTCAGGGCGCGTGCCAAATACAGTCAGAACTTTCACGCGGATTCTCTTAGTGACGGTTGGCGAATGTTGCACGCGGACGACGCACCAGCGCTACGCCGGCACCCACCAGCGCACCGATCGCGCCCCACATCACCATCATAAACAGACGACGTGGGCTATCGCGGCTGACCGGCTCTTCCGGCGTGCGCAGGTAACGGTAGGTCTGGAACGGTTTATCCAGGCGCGGTCCGGCCTGCAGTGTGTTGAGCATCGCCCTGTTTTGATCATAGCTTAAATCGTAAGCAGGTCCGCTGGCTTGCAGAGTATCCAGCTGCGCCTGCAACATCTGCTGCCCCAGCAGGAAGCGATCGCTGTCCGGCAGCGCTTCACCGCTGACCGGCGCGCGGTTCTCTTTAATGCCCTGCTGGCTGGCCACTTTCAGCGCCTGCTCGATGCGCTGGCGACGGCGATCAAACACCGCCTGTGCCACTTCCTGCTGACGGCTGACCTGCGCCTGCAGCTGCACGCTGCGCGCCTGCCACGCTCCTTTGAGCTCATCGTTGAGATGGCGCGCGGCGCGTTCGCTGGCATAGGCAATGTACTGCCGCAGCAGATTGTTGGCGTCGCCGGCGGTCTCCGCGATCAGCTTAATGTTATCCAGCGTATTGTGGGTGGCATCGGCCGGGGTGAACTGAATGTTGGTGATCAGATCGTCGAGCAGCGCGGCATCATTGTGTGCATTACCGCTTTTTCGGCTCTTATAGTAATCAGTCTGCAGCCAGAAATCGCGACGCGTATCCCACGACGCCAGCTGCATGGTGAACTCCTGATAGACCTCATCCATCACCGTCGGCGCTGGCGTATTCAGGCTGACGGTCTCGTTGCGCACATCCAGATTATTGAGGAACTGCTGCTGCACAAAGAATGCGCCCAGCATATTCACCGTCGGCCGATCGGTCACCGCCGTG
Source organism: Type-C symbiont of Plautia stali (assembly GCF_059730935.1). Classification (NCBI taxonomy): domain Bacteria; kingdom Pseudomonadati; phylum Pseudomonadota; class Gammaproteobacteria; order Enterobacterales; family Enterobacteriaceae; species Type-C symbiont of Plautia stali. Next base: position 3,888,430 of record NZ_AP035923.1, read on the forward strand.
GCGCTCCAGGATTGCTTCATTAACATAGAAGCCAGCCACGCCAGCAGCGCAAACAGCAGCGCCAGGCCAATAATCCAGCCTTTGCCGCGCCACAGCGTGCAGCCGAGGCCGCGTACATCCAGTTCGTTCTCCACAACGACAGAGGTCATAACAAAAGTGTCCTTATCCGGGTACTTATCTGGGTAATTATTTTTTCTCTTCGCCGCTGCTTTGCCAGCGACGTTTGATACGACGGATTTTGCGCGCGACGCGCCATGCATGTTTCAGGCAATAACCGTAAAGGAGGAAAGCAGCGAGGAACAGCGCCAGCATGACCCACTCGGGAATAAATGCCAGATATTCGCCCAGCACCCCGATCCCGGCCAGCAGCGCGGCGGCCACGGTAATCAATAAAAAGGCCTGGCGGGAGGTAAAACCGGCCCGCATGATCAGGTGATGGATATGCTGACGATCGGCCGAGAACGGGCTCATGCCCTTGCGCAGACGACGATACATGATCGCCACCATGTCCATCAGCGGAATAGCAATCAGCCACAGGGCGGTGACTGGCGTGATGGGATGGCTGAGGCCCTGCGTCGTTTCCAGCAGAATCCAGATGATGGTGAAGCCGATCATGGTACTGCCGGCATCACCCATAAACACTTTATAACGGCGGCCTAAAAAGCCGAGATTAAGCAGAATGTAGGGAATAGTGGCGGCGATCATCGCGAAGCACCACATCGCCAGGCTGGTCTGTCCGTCAAAATAGAGGATGATGCCCATCGCGGCGAAGGTGACGCAGGATAAGCCACCCAGCAGACCATCAATACCGTCCACCATATTGAAAGCATTGATCGCTGCCCATACCGCGAACAGCGTCAGCACATAGCCGAAAGGCCCGACGATCAGCTCGACCGGACCAATGATAAACCCCAGGCTCAGTAAATAGAGTTTTGCCCCGACCATCATCACGATGGCAATCGCCGCCTGAACCACGGCACGGATTTTGACGCTGATATCAAAGCGGTCATCAAGCGCGCCGACCAGCACCAGTACCCCGGCGCAGAAGAGGTACAGTACGGCGTGCGGCAGATAATAATTTGAGATGGCAAAGGCGAAGCAAATCCCCGCATACACGGAGATACCGCCGACTAACGGAATGGCGCCATGGTGTCGTTTTCTGGAATTCGGCGTGTCCACAAGCCCAATTTTTTTAGCCGCTTTACGAGCAAAAAACAGGAACGCTAAAGAAAAAAGAAAAACTAAACCAAGCTCAGTACTCATAGTGAGTAAATTCACGTTAACGCTCTCAGCTAAAATCATGGACAACAATAAGCAATTTTCCCGCCATTGCTGTATATCCCTGGTCTGAATTCTGTCGCAGCGCGTGCGTTTGCTGAAAAAACCGCCGCTTTGCTGCCTCAGTCAATATGTCTGCTTCCTGACAGGCATAATCCTAATGCCCACAAATGAAAAACGCCACGTTAAGACGTGGCGTTAGTCATAAATCCTGGCAATTTGTGCCGTTAGCCGGCTGGCTCAGGCCGTTACCGGCGGCAACAGATTACGAGCGTTTCATCATATCGAAGAATTCGTCGTTGGTTTTGGTCATTGCCAGTTTATTGATGAGGAACTCCATCGCGTCAATTTCACCCATCGGATGGATGATTTTGCGCAGGATCCACATCTTCTGCAGCTCTTCCTGAGAGGTGAGCAGCTCTTCTTTACGCGTACCGGAACGGTTGTAATCGATAGCCGGGAACACGCGCTTCTCAGCGATTTTACGTGACAGGTGCAGTTCCATGTTACCTGTACCTTTAAACTCTTCGTAAATCACTTCGTCCATCTTCGAACCGGTATCAACCAGCGCGGTGGCGATGATGGTCAGGCTGCCGCCCTCTTCCACGTTACGTGCCGCACCGAAGAAACGCTTCGGACGATGCAGGGCGTTGGCGTCAACACCACCGGTCAGGACTTTACCCGACGCCGGCACTACGGTGTTGTAGGCGCGCGCCAGACGGGTGATGGAGTCCAGCAGGATGATAACGTCTTTTTTGTGCTCGACCAGGCGCTTAGCCTTCTCGATCACCATCTCTGCAACCTGCACATGACGCGAGGCCGGTTCGTCAAAGGTAGATGCGATAACTTCGCCTTTCACCAGACGCTGCATTTCGGTCACTTCTTCCGGACGCTCGTCAATCAGCAGCACCATCAGCACGCAGTCAGGGTAGTTGTACGCGATGCTCTGCGCGATGTTCTGCAGCAGCATGGTTTTACCGGCTTTCGGCGGTGCGACGATCAGACCACGCTGACCACGACCGATTGGCGATGCCAGATCCAGCACGCGCGCCGTCAGGTCTTCGGTCGAACCGTTACCACGCTCCATGCGCAGACGGTTGTTCGCGTGCAGCGGCGTCAGGTTTTCAAACAGAATCTTGCTACGGGCGTTTTCTGGCTTGTCGTAGTTAACTTCGTTAACTTTCAGCAGCGCAAAATAGCGTTCACCTTCTTTCGGTGGGCGGATTTTGCCAGAAATGGTGTCACCAGTGCGGAGGTTGAAGCGGCGGATTTGGCTGGGAGAAACGTAGATATCATCGGGACCGGCGAGGTAGGAGCTGTCTCCGGAGCGGAGGAAACCAAATCCATCCTGCAGTATCTCCAGCACACCATCACCGAAGATGTCTTCGCCGCTCTTCGCGTGTTGTTTCAGGATGGCGAAAATAATGTCCTGTTTGCGCATACGCGCCAGGTTTTCCAGCCCCATATTTTCGCCGAGAGTAATCAGCTCAGAAACCGGCGTATTCTTTAATTCGGTAAGATTCATAGTGATGGGTTCTTAAACTCGGGGTAATTCTCGAAATGTTTGTCGTGAATGGTATGGCAAAAATTCCATGCCTGTTAATGGCTCTTTTTCAACGCTGCTCGACGGTTATCGTCAGATGTGGCGATAGGAAGCGAGGAGACGGTCGAAAGGTGATGCCGAATGTGCTAGCCGTCAGATTGCCAAACCACGAAAACGTTCAATGCGAGCTGGGTCTGACAAGGGAAAACTTTAGATGCAAACTACAAGGTAAGTGCGTAATGCAGTGAGGTCAACTTAACACGCCTGAAGGGAGACGTCCAGCAGTGGCGAAAAAATTCACCACTGCCGAACAAACACCGCGCCGGGCTTAGGCCAGGTTAGCGTTCAGGAACTCTTTCAGCTGACCTTTAGACAGCGCACCCACTTTGGTCGCCGCCACTTCGCCGTTCTTGAACAGCAGCAGGGTCGGGATACCGCGAATACCGTATTTTGGCGCAGTACCTGGGTTTTCATCAATGTTCAGCTTGGCGATGGTAAGCTTACCGTCGTACTCTTCTGCGACTTCGTCGAGAATCGGGGCGATCATTTTGCAAGGACCACACCATTCAGCCCAGAAATCTACCAGCGTCACACCGTCGGCTTTCAGCACGTCAGTGTCGAAACTGTCATCGGTCAGGTGAACGATTTTATCGCTGCTCATGTTTAACTCCAAAGATTATGCCTGGCGAATTGGCGTAAAATATACCAACGTAGGTTGACTTTATTTCATCGGATACGCTTTCGTAAAGCGATAGTAAGCTGATATTCTACCACACTATGAGCAAAACACACTTAACAGAACAGAAGTTTTCCGACTTCGCCCTGCACCCACAGGTAGTGGAAGCCCTTGATAAGAAAGGCTTTCATAACTGCACGCCGATTCAGGCGCTCGCGTTGCCTTTTGCGCTTTCAGGGCGTGATGTCGCGGGTCAGGCGCAAACCGGTACCGGCAAAACGATGGCGTTCCTGACGTCAACGTTTCATTATCTTCTTTCTCATCCTGCTGCTGAAGGCCGCCAGGTTAATCAGCCACGCGCGTTGATCATGGCACCGACGCGTGAGCTTGCGGTGCAGATTCATGCCGATGCCGAGCCGCTGGCGCAGGCCACCGGTCTGAAGCTGGGCCTCGCCTATGGCGGCGATGGCTATGACAAGCAGCTGAAAGTGCTGGCAGACGGCGTCGATATTCTGGTGGGCACCACCGGACGCCTGATTGACTACGCCAAACAAAATCACATCAACCTCGGCGCCATTCAGGTCGTGGTACTGGATGAAGCAGATCGCATGTTCGATCTCGGCTTCATTAAAGACATTCGCTGGCTGTTCCGCCGCATGCCGCCGGCCACCCAGCGCCTGAGTATGCTGTTCTCGGCCACGCTTTCTTATCGCGTACGTGAACTGGCGTTCGAGCACATGAACAACGCCGAATACGTTGAAGTTGAGCCCGAGCAGAAAACCGGCCACCGCATTAAAGAAGAGCTGTTCTATCCTTCGAACGAAGAGAAGATGCGTCTGCTGCAGACCCTGCTGGAAGAAGAGTGGCCGGATCGCGCCATCGTCTTCGCCAACACCAAGCACCGCTGTGAAGATATCTGGGGCCACCTGGCTGCCGATGGTCACCGCGTAGGCCTGCTGACCGGCGACGTGGCGCAGAAAAAACGCCTGCGCATTCTGGACGACTTCACCAAAGGTGATGTGGATATCCTCGTTGCCACCGACGTCGCCGCGCGCGGCCTGCACATCCCGGCAGTTACGCACGTCTTCAACTACGACCTGCCGGACGATCGCGAAGATTACGTGCACCGCATTGGCCGTACCGGTCGTGCTGGCGCCAGCGGTCACTCCATCAGCCTGGCCTGTGAAGAGTACGCGCTCAACCTGCCGGCGATTGAAGAGTACATCGGTCATGGTATTCCGGTGAGCAAGTACAACAGCGACGCCCTGCTGAGCGACCTGCCGCCACCGAAACGCCTGCAGCGTAACCGCTCGGGCAACGGTCCACGTCGCGGTGGCAACAACAGCAACCGTCGCGGCGGTGCCCCGCGCAACAACAACCGTAAACGTTCGGGTTAAGCACACATGCTAAGCGCATCGTCACTTTATGCTGCGATTGATTTAGGTTCTAACAGCTTTCATATGTTGGTGGTGCGCGAAGTGTCCGGCAGTATTCAGACCGTCGCGCGAATTAAACGCAAGGTGCGTCTGGCGGCAGGTCTTGATGCGGCCAACCATCTCTCAGCTGAGGCGATGCAGCGCGGCTGGCAGTGCCTGCGTCTGTTCTCCGAGCAGTTGCAGGACATTCCCCCGGAACAAATCCGCGTGGTGGCAACCGCCACGCTGCGCATTGCCAGCAACGCGCAGGATTTTCTGACTCAGGCGGAACAGATTCTCGGCTGTGCGGTGAACGTCATCAGCGGCGAGGAAGAAGCGCGCCTGATCTATCAGGGTGTTGCGCACACCACCGGCGGCTCTGACCAGCGGCTGGTGGTCGATATCGGCGGCGGCAGCACCGAGCTGGTGACCGGCGAAGGTGCGCACGCCACGACGCTGTTTAGCCTGTCGATGGGCTGTGTGACCTGGCTGGAGCGCTTCTTCAGCGATCGTCATCTCGCCAAAGAGAACTTTGCCCAGGCCGAACAGGCCGCACGTGAAATGATCCGTCCGATTGCGCCGGCACTGCGAGAGAAAGGCTGGCAGATTTGCGTGGGCGCGTCCGGCACCGTCCAGGCGCTGCAGGAGATCATGGTGGCGCAGGGCATGGATGAGCGCATCACTCTGAGCAAACTGCAGCAGCTCAAACAGCGTGCCATTCAGTGCGGCAAGCTGGAGGAGCTGGAGATTGAAGGGCTGACGCTGGAGCGCGCGCTGGTGTTTCCCAGCGGCCTGTCGATTCTGATCGCCATTTTCCACGAGCTGAGCATTGAGAGCATGACGCTGGCCGGCGGCGCACTGCGCGAAGGGCTGGTGTACGGCATGCTGCATCTGCCGATTGACCGCGATATTCGCAGCCGCACGCTGCAGAACGTTCAGCGTCGTTTCGCCATTGATGTTGAGCAGGCGGGCCGCGTGCGCCAGCTGGCAGAGAGCTTTTTCCGTCAGGTGAGCAGCAGCTGGAAGCTGGATCAGCGATGTCGCGATTTACTCCTCAGCGCCTGTTCAATCCACGAAATTGGCCTGAGCGTCGATTTCCGCCAGGCACCGCAGCACGCCGCGTATCTGATTCGCCATCTCGATCTTCCTGGTTTCACCCCCGCACAGAAAAAAATGCTGGCCTGCCTGCTGCAGAACCAGAGCGGCAGCATTGATCTGGCGCTGCTGACGCAGCAAAACGCCGTGCCGCCGCGCATGGCTGAGCGACTGAGCCGTCTGCTGCGGCTGGCAATCATCTTCTCCAGCCGGCGGCGCGACGACACGCTGCCGGCGGTGCGTCTGCAGGCGGATGATGATGCGCTGCATCTGACGCTGCCGGCAGGCTGGCTGGCTGCGCATCCGCTGCGCGCCGAGCTGCTGGAGCAGGAGAGCCATTACCAGTCGTATGTGCACTGGCTGCTGACGATTTCCTGATCGAACCTGCTGCTGCTGCGTTGAAAAACGCCCGGCAACTGCGCCTTTACGCGAGTGAAGTTTGCTTTGCCGGGCGCTTTGCCTCTGCGGCGCGCGCAACAGATTTCGCCACAGGCCAGGCTTGCGGCTGTGACGAAACCATTACCCCTTCTTCGCGTTCTCCAGCATCGCACGTAAGCCGGCGACACGCGTTTGCCCGGTTTTCACCCGCTCTTCGGCGCTGATCACCTTTTTCTCACGCTCCCACGCCACATCATCCTGCGGCAATTCCAGCAGGAAGCGGCTTGGTTCCGGACGCACCAGCTCGCCGTACTGACGGCGCTCGCGGCACAGGGTAAAAGTCAGCTCTTTCTGCGCGCGGGTGATGCCCACGTAGGCCAGGCGACGCTCCTCTTCGATATTGTTCTCATCGATACTGCTCTGATGCGGCAGCAGCCCCTCTTCCATGCCCACCAGATAGACATAGGGGAACTCCAGCCCTTTCGAGGCGTGCAGCGTCATCAGCTGGACCTGATCGAGCTCTTCGTCACTCTCACCGCGCTCCATCATGTCGCGCAGGGTAAAGCGCGTCACCACCTGCGCCAGCGTCATCGGCTCGTTAAGTTCGTCGCCCTCCAGCATTTCGGTCATCCACTGAAACAGCGTATTGACGTTCTTCATGCGCATTTCCGCCGCTTTCGGGCTGGGGGAGGTTTCGAACAGCCAGCTTTCGTAGTCGATGCCGCGAATCAGGTCGCGCACCGCATTCACCGGTTCACGCTCGGTGAGCTGAATGATGTCATTCAGCCAGTGGGTAAAGCGCTGCAGATGCTCCAGCCCGCGCCCGGAAAGCGTCTGTTCCAGCCCCATATCAAAGCTGGCGTTAAACAGGCTTTTGTTGCGCAGATTGGCCCATTCACCCAGCTTCTGCAGCGTCGCGGGGCCGATCTCGCGGCGCGGCGTGTTCACGATGCGCAGAAACGCGCTGTCATCTTCCGGATTGGTCAGCACGCGCAGATAGGCCAGCAAGTCTTTGATTTCTGGCCGCGAGAAGAACGACGTGCCGCCGGAGATGCGATAAGGAATACGGTTCTGCATCAGCAGCTTTTCAAACACGCGCGACTGATGGTTACCGCGATAAAGAATGGCGTAATCTTTGTACTGGGTTTTATTAATAAAGTGATGGGCAATCAGCTCGCCCGCCACGCGCTCGGCTTCGTGATCTTCGTTGTTGGCGCTCAGCACTTTCAGCTCGCTGCCCTCGCCCAGCTCAGAGAACAGCCGCTTTTCAAACACGTGCGGATTGTTGGCGATGAGGATATTGGCGCATTTAAGAATACGCTGCGTCGAGCGATAGTTCTGCTCCAGCTTCACCACTTCCAGCGCCGGGAAATCCTCTTTCAGCAGCACCAGGTTCTGCGGCCGCGCGCCGCGCCACGAGTAGATAGACTGATCGTCATCGCCGACCACGGTAAAGCGCGCCCGGGCGCCGACCAGCAACTTCACCAGCTCATACTGGCTGGTGTTGGTGTCCTGATACTCATCCACCAGCAGATAGCGGATGCGCTGTTGCCAGCGTTCGCGCACCTCCTGATTCCGCTGCAGCAGCAGGGTCGGCAGCAGAATCAGATCGTCGAAATCCAGCACGTTACAGGCTTTCAGATGCTGATCGTACAGCGCGTAGCAGTGGGCAAAAATCTGGTCGCGCTGTGATTTGGCGAGGCCGGCCGCGCCCTGCGGATCGACCAGGTCGTTTTTCCAGTTGGAGATGGTGGAAATCAGCTGCTGCAACAGGGTTTTATCTTCTTCCAGCCACTGTTTGGTCAGGTCCTTAAGCAGCGCCAGCTGATCCTGATCGTCGAACAGCGAGAAGGTCGATTTCATGCCGAGCGCCTTGTACTCGCGCTTGATGATCTCCAGGCCCAGCGTGTGGAAGGTTGAGATCATCAGGCCGCGCGCCTCTTTGCGTCCCAGCGTTTGCGCCACGCGCTCTTTCATTTCGCGCGACGCCTTGTTGGTGAAGGTCACCGCCGCGATATGGCGCGCCTGATAGCCGCATTCACGGATCAGATGGGCGATTTTATTGGTGATCACGCGGGTTTTACCGGAGCCCGCACCGGCCAGCACCAGACAGGGACCGGTGACAAATTCGACAGCACGTTGTTGGCCGGGATTAAGACGCATAGAAAAACATCACTCAATTTAATCAGACAGGAAGATTTACATCGCGCCGTAGGGTGCGCATTGATGCGCACCTGAGCGCAAAGGTCGCCATCAATGGCGACCCTACAACTGACGCGCACTACGCTATAATGCGTCGAATATTATACATACATAACGGAACACCATCATGGCGAAAACCGCGGCGGCTTTACATATCCCGGTGAAACAGGAAGCGCAGGCGAAAGCGCTGCTGGCGCAGCTGGAAAAAGGCGCGAACTTTCAGCAACTGGCAAAAAAACACTCGACCTGCCCGTCCGGGCGTAACGGGGGCGATCTGGGGGAGTTTCGCAAAGGGCAGATGGTGCCGGCGTTTGATAAAGCGGTGTTCACCTGCCCGCTGCTGCAACCTTACGGACCGGTGAAAACCGCTTTTGGCTACCACATCATCAAAGTGCTGTGGCGTAACTGATCACTTTTTGCTTTTCATCTGCTGGAGCACGTTGCTGCACTGATTGTCATCGGTGTCGCTCGGCGAAATCAGCGCCAGCAGTGCAGCCGCCGGCGCGACCACCGCCCCCAGCGCGACGGCTGCGGCACCACGCGCCAGCAGCGGACCGGCTTTGACTCCGGCATCCGGATTTTTGAAGGTGCCGCGCACATACAGCGGCGAACGCAGCGTAATGATACGAATGCCCTTGCTCTCCGGATTGATCGACAGATCCAGTCGTTCATTAGCAAAGTTAGCGTTGCCGGTAACGTTAATCACCGCGTTCTCGGTATCGAACACGAACAGCCGCGGCGTCGCCAGTCCCTGTCTAATATTCAGGTCGGTCGCGGCACAGTTGATGCGCACCTCATCGTCGCCAAACAGTTTACCCACCACATAATTACCGACGTTCAGCCCGGCAATCTCCATCAGGCTGCGGCTGATCAGGCCATCGTTCATCAACAGTTTCAGCTCGCCATTGCTGGTGCCCAGCAGGTCGGCCACCGAATTGCCGGTGCCGGTCAGGCTGGCATCCCCGTTGAGCTGGCCGAGACTACGCTGCATGGCGGTGACATCCGGGAACAGCTGACGCAGCTGCAGCTTGCGCGCATGCAGGTCGGCGCGGCCGCGCATCGGTGAGCGATCGCCCTCCAGATGGATGGTCGAATTAATGCTGCCGCCGGCCATGCCGAAGCGCAGCGGATCCAGCAGCAGGTCGCCATTTTTCAGCTGCAGATGGGTGTAGAGATCGCTGAGCGGCAGCTTGCTGCTGTGCTCGATACGCTTGCCGCTGAACTTCACGTCAGCGTCCATCACATCCCAGTTTTTGGTATCGAACTTGTCATGTGGCAACACGCGATCCGCCGGCTGGGTGCTGGCCTCACCGCGCTGCGCTTTGGCCTGCGCCGTTTTTTCACTGCCCTTGCCGGAGTTAACCCCAATCAGCGGCCCAAGGTCCGCCATACGCAGTTGGTTCGACGTCAGCTCGCCGCTCAGCGTCGGACGCGGTTTGCCCTGACGGTAGCTGAGCGAACCGTGAATATCGCTGTCACCAATATTACCGTTGAATTTTTCGTAGCGGAACAGCGGCCCTTTCTCTTCGTTGAAACGCGCAATCAGATGGCCGTCAGTTTCATACGGTGGCGTGTCCGGCAGCAGCACGCCGGTTAAGCCGTACAGATTTGCCAGCGTGTCGCCGGAGAAACGCAGCCGCACATCCAGCCCGCCGAGATTGAGCGGATCCTGCAGGGTGCCATCCACGCGCACACGTGTGGTGCCGTTGCGTACGTCGAGCTGCAACGGAAACGGCGTGGTTTTGCTGCGCAGCGACAACATACCGCCAATCTTACCGTCGCCATCGAGTTTCTGGTTGTTGTAGGTCCCGCTTGCCTGCCAGCCAAACACAAAATCGCCGGCCCCTTTTTGCTGGTCGTTACCGCCCGCGACCTGCGCGTACGGCACCGGTTTGCCCAGCGGATTGATCTTCACCGTGACATCGGCTTTGTTGATGGCGTCGCGATAGCGCAGCTGTCCCTGATCGAACAGGATATTATCAAGGCGGAATGACCATGCCGAAGGCGGCGCGTTGGGATCGCTGTTTTCGCTGCTGGCGAGGTTGAAGGTCCAGTTATTTTTCTTATCGGCGGTCTGCACCAGTCGCGCATCCGGCTGCTGCATCTTAATCCACGGCAGGTAAATCTCTTTGTGCAGCAGCGCCAGCGGCGCCAGCGTGGCTTCCACCCGCTGCAAATGCACCATCGTCACTTCCGGCACGCTGGGCGGATTACCGAGCATGACATCGTCAGCGTGCACCTGCGGCCACGGCACCCAGCTGCGCCAGCCTGGCTCTTCGCGATTGCGCACCCAGGCTACGCCAAGATCGCCGCGAATAGCGAACGGCCGGTTCAGTTCTGCCGAGACTTTCTGGTTGATGGTTGGCTTCAGGCGGTTCCAGTCAAAGGTGGCGATAATCACCACGACCACCACAACCAGCAACAATAAAATCCCGACCACCCAGCTAATTATTTTTCCTGTACGCGACATTTTGCCTCCTCCTTGCCCTTCCACGTCTCCTTAAAGATAGTCGAGACGCGGCAGAACGGAATCACGGAAGCTCAAGTACCAGGTTTTCCAGCTGGTTAAACGGCAGCGGACGTGAAAAATAATAGCCCTGTGCGGCCATGGCGGGCGAGTTGCGTACCTGCTGCCACTCCTCCTCGTTTTCCACCCCTTCGACGATCACGCCGTTACAGTAACGGTTAATCAGCGCCAGCAGCATGGAGAACAGCGAGCGCCCTTCATCACTGGCGCGCAGCAGCATAAACAGCTCGCGCGAAAGCTTGATGTAGTCGTAGCGCAGTTCGGTCAGCGCGGAGAAGTTCGCCATGCCGGACCCAAAGTCATCCAGCCACAGCGGGCCCAGCTCCGGCATCTGCGCCACCATCTCTTCCTGCGGCAGCGCGTGATGCTCGGTCAGTTCGAAGCGCACCCACGGCAGCTGGACGATCAGCGCGCGCACGGGCGCATGCTGCTGAATGGCCAGTAACGTGGGCCCATCAATATTGACGGAGGCCACCAGCTGACGCTGACTGAAGAAAGAAGCCCATTGTATTAACAGTTCAAGCTGCTCCTGGACGATGTCGAGACGCTGGGCAATGGTCAGCGCCTCGAAATAGTCTTCGGGTGACACGTTTTGCTCAGGTGCGGCGGGATGCACCACGGCGGTAAGCAGTTCAATAGCCAGTAAGCGGCCAGAAACCTGGTAAATCGGCTGGAAAGTGTAGCACCGTTGGCACTGCTGCCAGTAAAGACGGGTTTCCTGTTGTTGCTCAAGTTCGGGAGAAAAAGGCAGCCGATGACTCAAATTCTTCATCACCATGGTGTTTTCCTGGTTGGTATTGAGTGCCTGCAAATAGCATCTCAGTGGCAAGTATCGGCTCTCCCCTGGATAACTTTATTGGTCTGCGCAGCCACACGAGCTGTTGAGTCTAGCAGCGTGTCCGCGGCTTAATCGGCAAAACAACCCCCGGTTTGGCCGCTAAATCGGTGCAGAAGCGCGGTTTTACGCCTTAAGGCAAATTAAAACAGCGTTTTAAAAAGCATTGACGACTGCCATACCAGACGCGAGACTAGAGCGCAGCATTCACTACAGGCCAAACACCATGACGCAGAAAACCATCGCCATTATTGGCGAATGCATGATTGAGCTGTCCGAAAAAGGTGAGAACATCAAACGCGGCTTTGGCGGCGATACGCTGAATACCGCGGTCTATCTGGCACGGCAGAGCGATTCCAGCCAGCTGCGTGTGGAGTATGTCACCGCGCTTGGCACCGACAGCTTCAGCGACCAGATGATCGCGGCCTGGCAGCAGGAGCAGGTGCACACGCAACTGGTGCAGCGCCTGCCGGACAAAATGCCCGGGCTTTACTTCATCGAAACCGATGCCCACGGCGAGCGCACCTTTTGGTACTGGCGCAGCGATGCTGCCGCGCGCTTCTGGCTGGATAGCCCGCAGGCCGGGGCCATCTGTCAGCAGCTGGCGCATTACGACTATCTCTACCTGAGCGGCATCAGCCTGGCGATCCTGCCTGAGGCCAGCCGCGAAAAGTTGATGGCGCTGCTCAGTGCCTGCCGGCAAAACGGTGGTACCGTGATTTTTGACAACAACTACCGGCCGCGTCTGTGGGCGGATAGCGCCAGTGCGCAGCAGGCGTATGCGGCGATGCTACGCCACACCGATATCGCCTTCCTGACGCTGGATGATGAACACCTGCTGTGGGGCGAACAGCCGCTGGCGGACGTGATTGCGCGCACGCGCGCCGCCGGCGTGCAGGAGATTGTGATCAAACGTGGTGCCGACTCCTGCCTGGTGGCGCACGGCGACGAGCCGCTGCGGGATGTTGCGGCCATCAAACTGGCTCCGGCGCAGATTGTCGATACCACCGCCGCAGGTGACTCCTTCAGCGCCGGTTATCTGGCCGTGCGCCTCGCGGGTGGCAGCGTGGAGCAGGCCGCAGCGCGCGGCCATCTCACCGCCAGTACGGTGATCCAGCATCGCGGCGCGATTATTCCGCACAGCGCGATGCCAAAAACCGTTTAATACCGCATACGAGTGTCGCGCCGCGCTGCCTGCTACGCGTCGCGACAGTTTCCCCTCTGCCCTGACGGCAAATTGATTATTACGCTGAAAAATATCACCGTGAAAATTTGGCTTAATGACGCAGATTCACCGGGCAATTTTTACTAATGACGCACGCCATCCAGCCTCCTCTCTGCCTGACGCTCACCACTTAAATGCCGCTAATCAGACTGATTTAAATTCAATGCATTACGACGATAAACCCGACCGCCAGGCATAGTCCGAAACTGGCGACGCCGGCGGTTTTCGGCTGGACGATCGCGCGAAAAAAGACCATGTTTTAATCAACCACAGCAGGAAGCTGTCAGGTCGACCGCGAACACAATAACGACAACATGACTCGCTCAGGACAGATTTATGCACACAGAAATTATCAATATCTGGCCGCACGGCGACGCGCCAGGCGCGAGTGACTCGCGCGCTCAGCCGCAGATCGTCGATTTGGCCAGAGAGTTCGAACCTTACGACCGCGCCGCCACCGGTGTGCGCTGCCCGGAGATGGCGATCTGGCATCCGGAAACCTCAAACGGTATCACCCTGCTGGTGGCACCGGGCGGCGGGTATCAGCGCGTACTGATCGACCGCGAAGGCAGCGCCCTCGCCACCTTTTTCACCTCGATGGGTTACACCCTGGCGGTAATGACCTATCGCCTGCCGTACGACGGCCATCATGAAGGACCGGATGCGCCGCTGGCTGATGCCCAGCGTGCGGTGCGCGTGCTGCGCGAGCGCTCACAGCGCGGCCTGAACGGAAAGTACATCGTGATGATGGGCTTTTCGGCCGGCGGGCACGTGGCCGCCAGCCTCGGCACCCGCTTTGGCGAAAAAATCTATCCGCTGCAGGATCAGGCCGACAGCCTGTCACCGCGGCCTGATGCGATGGTACTGCTTTATCCGGTCATTAGCATGCGCGACGGTCTGGCGCATGAAAGTTCACGCACCCGCCTGCTGGGCGCGTGGCCGGATCAGAAAAGCATTGAGGCTTATTCGCTGGAGACGCGCGTGCACGGCCAGACGCCGCCGACGCTGCTGATCCACGCCGCTGACGATGAGACGGTTTCCGTTAATAACAGCATGGTGTTTTTTAGTGCCCTGCGTGAGCACAAGGTGCCGGCGGAAATTCACTTTTATCAGAAAGGCGGCCACGGCTTTGGGATTCGTGGCGTGGCGGATCTGCCGCTGGCCAGCTGGCCGATGCTGGTGACCGAATGGCTGCGCGCAAAGACCTGATGCCCCTGCTACTTTGAACCGCAGCGGCGCTGGCGGCGCGCGTTCATCCCGGTCGCTTACGTAAGCTCCTGAGGATGAACACCCGTGCCGCCTTGCTGCAGCGCACCTTATTGCGGGGATTCATGCGCCCTGTGTCATGACGAGGGTTGAGCCGCATCAGTCGCGCTCGCGCTGCCATTATTTTCGGGTTTAGCCTCATCCGGGGTAGCGGCGGCGGCAGGCGCATCCGGAACCTTCATCACCTTGTCCCAGCTGTCCTGCAGCATCCTGACGTTGGTTTCGGGCTCACCCTGCGGCTGAATCAGCACCATGGTCAGCTCCTGCGTTAACTGCTGGCGCAGCTCCTGGTTGAGCTGGTCGCGCGTTAACTCGCTGAGAAACGCCTGACGCAGTTTCTGGTACTGCTCCGGCGCGATATCCACCACGGAATTCTGCTGCGAGCGCAGACGTTGCCCCATCAGAATATCGGTGTCGGTGCGCGCGTAGGTAGCAAACAGTTTGTTCAGTTCCAGCAGCTTTTGCGCCATCAGCGCATCAAACTCCTCCTGCGGCAGACCTTTGTCACGCACGGTGGCCAGCTCACGCGCCACCTGGTTCAGGTTCTGCGCCAGCGACGCGTTAGGCGAATCCATGTTAATGGCGCACTGCGCACGCTGATACAGCACGCGACAGTCGAAGCCAACCTGCACGCTTTGCGCTTTGCTGTCGGCCAGCGCGCGCTGGACGTGCCAGAACAGCGCTTCACGCGCCAGATCGCTCTGCCAGTAGCGCTGCAGATTCTGCGAGTCGCGAATCGGCTGCCATGGCGTATCCCACACCAGCGACAGGCGATCCTGCATCATGCCGCCGTTAACCAGGTTGATTGGCTGATGCGGCAGCGGCGACAGCGTGGGCAGCGCCGCGGGCGCCACCCGTTTGCCTTGCAGTGGCGAGAACGCTTTGTTGATTTGCTCCGCCATGCTGCGGCTATCCACGTTGCCCACCACGTACAGCGTCATGCCGTCCGGCGTGTACCACTGCTGGTAAAAGGCATTAAGCTGCGCGATATCCACCGGCGCGCGCGGCTGTTCGCCAGGATCATGCGCCAGCATGGTCGACCCTTTCAGGCGATAGCGCCACCACACATCCTGCGTATTGGGCGGCCAGGTCGCGATGGGATCGGTGGCGGTCAGTGCGGTCGACACCACCTGCTCATTGATGGTCATTTTACCGGCGGTGGCCGCCAGCCAGCTGAGCGCCTCTTTCAGCAGCTCCGGCCGGTTGTTCGGCAGGCTAAGGTTGTATTGGGTGAAATCATAAGACGAGATGGCCGGCGGCAGCGGTCGCTGCGGATCCATCGCCTGTTGCCACAGTGCGCGCTGCTGATTGGTATCCAGCGCGGTGTTATGCACCATTGCCAGACGCGGTAAAAGATGACTGAACCCGGTTTGCTGGGCGCTTTCCACCAGCGAACCGGTATTAACTATCAGGCGCAGCTCGATGCGATCGCTCGGACGTTGTGGTGTGGTCAGCAGCTGCCAGCTGAAACCATTGTCCAGTTTGCCTTCCTGCCAGGCGGGATCAGGCTGAAGTGTTTCGGCGTGGACGCCGAAGCCAGATGCCGCAAGCAGCCATCCGCCAACCAAAAGCCGAATTCTGGTGCCCTGCATGTGAACCCCTACTCAAACAGATAAACGCTCGTGCGCGCCATAGGCGGCCGCTTTTCAGCGAACCACGGCGGCAGGCTGCCGCCACGTTTATTCAACGACAGACTCTTTGACCACAGGAAGGCCAGGATGTCGCGCGACGAGGAAAAAAATCGGGAAAAAAATCAATGGGGTTATTATGCAAATGCCCGCTGTCAGGGCAAGCGACAGCGGGCATTTCACGACAAATTAACGCAAATAGAGGGTTACGCGCTGGTCTGTGAAGCGTTATTGACCTTTTTCGCTGAAGAAAGCGTCGCTTTCATCTGCGCTTCATCGAGCTGGCCGACCCACTTCGCCACCACCACAGTCGCCACACCGTTACCCACCAGGTTGGTGAGCGCACGGGCTTCCGACATGAAGCGGTCAATGCCGAGAATCAGCGCCAGACCGGCCACCGGCAGATGTCCCACCGCCGACAGCGTTGCCGCCAGCACGATAAAGCCACTGCCGGTCACCCCTGCCGCGCCTTTGGAGGAGAGCAGCAGCACCACTAACAGCGTGATCTGGTGGAAGACATCCATGTGGGCGTTGGTCGCCTGAGCGATAAACACCGCCGCCATGGTCAGGTAAATCGACGTGCCATCGAGGTTGAACGAGTAGCCAGTTGGAATCACCAGCCCGACCACCGATTTCTTACAGCCCAGCTTCTCCATCTTATCCAGCATGCGCGGCAGCGCCGACTCGGAAGAAGATGTACCCAGTACAATCAGCAGCTCTTCTTTGATGTAGGCAACAAACTTAAAGATGTTGAAGCCGGCCCAGCGGGCAATAATCCCCAGCACAATCACCACGAACAGTACGCAGGTGATGTAGAAGCAGATAATCAGCTGACCGAGCTGCACCAGCGATCCGACACCATATTTACCGATGGTGAACGCCATGGCGCCGAACGCACCAATCGGCGCCAGACGCATGATCATGTTGATCACGCCAAAAATCACTTTCGAGAAGCTCTCGATGACGTTGAACATCACGGTGCCGGCGTTACCGAGGCGATGCAGCGCAAAGCCAAACAGGATAGCGAACAGCAGCACCTGCAGGATGTTACCGCTGGCGAAGGCACCGACTACGCTGTTCGGGATCACGTCCAGCAGGAAGGCAATCACGCCCTGCTGCTCAGCCTGCTGCGCGTAGACCGCAACCGCTTTGGCATCCAGCGTCGCCGGATCGACGTTCATCCCCGCGCCCGGCTGGATCACGTTGACCACCACCAGACCGATAATCAGCGCGATGGTGCTGACAATTTCGAAATAGAGCAGCGCTACTGCGCCGGTCCGTCCAACTGCTTTCATGCTCTCCATGCCGGCAATACCGGTCACCACCGTACAGAAAATCACGGGGGCGATGATCATCTTGATTAGCTTAACGAAGCCATCGCCAAGCGGCTTCATTTGCGCGCCTAACTCAGGGTAGTAGTGGCCTAACAGGACGCCGATGCCGATGGCAACCAGCACCTGAAAGTAGAGGCTTTTGAACAGTTTCATAACAGGTGTCCAGGTATAGACGGCATTCACCGCCATTGTTATGGAGAAACGCATGCGGCAAGCCGCCTGGAAGCGTATGACCTTACCGATGGCGAGGAAAATAACACTCTGTTAACAGGATTAGTATACCCTTACATTCCTTACAAAAGTTACAAAACTCTAACTATGAACTGAAACGCTTCAGCACCCCATAACGGTGCAATTCTGCAAGGAAAATCAATAAATAAGGTGATTATTCAGACGGTGACGAGCTGGCCAGCCAGCGCTGGTTAAACACCGATAACGGCAGGGCTTCAGCATATAAATAGCCCTGTCCTATAGTAATTCCGCGCGCCAGCAGCCAGTCGCGCTGCTCGGCGGTTTCGACGCCTTCGGCAATCACGTCGAGGTGAATGATATCGGCAATTGCCGCCACGATGCGCACCATGGTGTCATCATCCGGCAGCGCGGCGACAAAACTGCGATCCATTTTCAGCTTATTGACCGGCAGCGCTTTGAACTGATGCAGGTAGTTGAGGTTGGAGTAGCCCATGCCGAAATCATCCAGCGCGACCGCCACCCCGGTTTGCTGCAGCGAGCGCAGCAGCGCCATCGCCTGTTCAGCATCGCCAATCTGCGCGGTTTCGGTGATCTCCAGCACGAAGTTACCCGGCGCAATGCGGTGGCGCTCCAGCAGCCCCTGCAGATGGCTCACCACGCTGGCATCGCGCAGCTGTACTGCGGAGATATTCACGCTGAGCGGCAGATTGATGCCGTGGCGCTGCCAGCCAGCGATAATGCGGCACGCCTCTTCAAATACCCAGCGGCCGAGCGCGGAGATGACGCCAATCTCTTCGGCGCTGGCGATGAACTCTTCGGATAAACCATAGCTGCCGTCCGGCATTCGCATGCGCAGCAGCGCTTCTGCGCCGGCCAGCTCGCCGGTGGCCATATTGATTTGCGGCTGCAGATAGAGCGCAAACTGGCCATCCTGCAGGCCCTGCAGGATGTCGTGCTCCTGGGTTAAGCGCTTCTGCGCCCGCTCGGTCAGCGCCGGGTCAAAGAACAGAATCTGGTTTTTACCCTGATGGCGCGCCGACATCATCGCCGACGTGGCGCGCGCCAGCTGTTCGCCTGCGGACACGGTGTTGTCATCGTGCAGCGCCAGGCCAATGCTGGCGTTAGGGCGCAGCTGCAGCTGATACAGGTTCACCGGCTGGTTGATGCGTAGCATCAGGTTGCGCGCCAGCCGCATGGCGCGAAACGGGTTGTGCGCGCGCTTCATCAGTAGCGCAAAGTCACTCGGTCCGGTCTGTGCCAGCAGCGTATGGTCATCAATGGTACTGCGGATTTTTTCCACCAGCGTCAGCATCAGCGTATCGCGCTGCTCATCGCTCAGGACGCCATTGGCTTCCTGCAGGGTTTCGATGCGGATCACCATCAGCCCCCACGGCTGCTGGCTGTGGCGATGGCGGATGTGCTGATCAAGCAGCGCCAGAAACAGCGCGCGGTTGGGCAAATCGGTCACCGCGAAATGGGTGGTCAGCCGGCTCATCTCATCGTGAATCGACTCCAGCACCTGCTGATTGCGGTTGTAGCTGCGAATCAGCATGCCGATCTCATCGTCGCGATGATTGTGCGGCAGCGCCAGCTTATGAGTGAGAATGGCGGGCGGCGGCAGCTCCTGCAGCTCACGCGAAATATTACGCAGCGGATGCACGATCAGCCGGTTGATACACCAGCTGATCGCCACGGACAGAATCAGCGCCAGCAGCAGATAGGTGGTGATCATGGTGGACAGCGTGCTGAGCAGGAACTGATAAACGCGCGACGAATCAGCCTGCAGCACCAGATAGGCAATCGGCTTCGGCAGCCCGCTGCGCTCGACCGAATAGAGCGGCAGCGTAATCTGCACCGGCAGTTCGAATAGCCGGGCGACAAAGCGCGGCACCGGTTTCTCCGGCGCGAAGTCGGCGTGCAGCGCCTGGAAGGCGTTCGGCAGCACCACATCGGCGCGCGACAGAATGCCCGCCGGCTTAAGGGTATTCAGAATGCGTTCGGCCTGCGGGATATCGGCTTTGAGCACCGCTTCGGACAGCGGCTGACGCACGGTATGCGCGACGTTCTCCATCTGCTGGGCGTAATCCACCCTGCGCTGCTGCACAAAATGGAATAACTGGATGACGATAAAAATACAGATGGTGACCAGCGCCACGGCGGACACGGTGGCCATCTGCTTTATCGTTAACGAACGACTGACGCGCAACAAAACCTCTCCTGGCCGCCGGGGGCCGTGACAGTTGCCGGAATGCGCAGCAAGTATATCCCAGGTCAGCATTTTTTTGCGCCGGGATAAAGGCGAAAATCACGCAACTGCCCCGCTTTGCGCGCGGTTTCAGCATTTTGTCAGCCATTAGCGGCGCAGAGACAAAACGGTGCGCGCCAGCCCGCACCGTTTGCCGCTCAGGTTTTACTGCGGATAGGCTACCCAGTCGCCGCCGTTAAGGCGAATCCACGGTTTGCCCTGATACATCATCACGACGGCGTTATCATTTTCCGACACCACCGGCGTCTGCGGCAGGTTGTCCGCCAGCACCGACATGTTGACGTTCGGTGCGTTAAACACCTGACCGTCCACCACCCGCGACACCAGCTCGGAAATCGCCAGCAGGCTGACAGGTGTATCGATGGTCAGCGGCTGGCCCTGATGCGGCGCTTTCATGCCAACAAATTTAATGCCAACCGGCACGTGGGTGATGCCCGGGCTCGGAATGTCGCGCAGCCCGGACATCTGCATTTTATCCCCCTGCAGTGCCGCACCGTGCTCCGGCACCACCAGCACCATCACCCGGCGTCCCGACTTCTCCAGATTGGTCAGGAAGGTATCGAGCTGGTCGAACAGCATCCGTGCGCGCGGCTGCCACTCGGCGGTGTGGGTGCTGCCCAGCTCGCGCGTACCGTCGTGCAGCGGAATCAGGTTGTAGAAGGTGGCGCTGCGCGCATCGCTGCTTTTGCTGCGATCATCAAGCCAGCGCTGCATCAGCTGCCCGTCGTTGTACACCGGCGAACCATCAAAAGACGTCAGCTCTGGCGCAATCCCGGCCTGCGACATCAGCGGCGCCTGCATGTTGCCGTCCTCGCGCAGCTCTTTCAGGTAGTTACCGAACACGCCGGTATGGTCCATCATCAGCTGCTGCTTAAAGCCCAGCTTCGCCAGATTATCAAACAGATAGCAGCGCTGGTCGGTGGCTTTATACAGGTTACTGTGTGAGGTCTGGCCGCAGCTGGCGCGCAGCAGGCGAATACCGGCCGGGCCGCTGTAGCCGGTGGCGGAGTTATAGTTGTTCAGCACGATATCAAAGTGCTTCCACAGCGGATGGTCACGCAGCTGCGCCACATCAATGTCCGACCACGCCAGCGAACAGATGTTGATCACCAGAATATCGAACGGCTGCGAATCGGCGGGCAGCGCATCAGGGAAGTGCGTGACGCGCTGGCGTTCGCTGTCGTAAAAGCGATTCAGCCACGCGGTGAGGTTGGCGCTGGTGGGCGGCGCGCTTTGATCGAGTCCCGCCGCGGCCGGGCTGGCGGCCGGTTTGTCGTTCAGCGCCACCGGCGGTGCGGCGGCTTTGCTGGGCAGCAGGCTGACCGCCGGGCCGGCGAGCGTCAGTACGTTCAGCCAGATCAGCGCCAGTGACACCAGCACGGTGACGCGAATCCACTGCGCCACGAACAGGTAAATCACCAGCAGCACAAAGGCCGCGCCGATCATCTCCCAGTTAATAAAGCGCTGCAGCAAATCCAGCAGATAGGCCGGCGAGAATCCCGCCACCTGGCTGCCCTGGCTGAGCAGCGAGTTCAGACCCGGCAGCCAGGTATCGTGCCAGAACAGCGCGAAGCCAATCGGCAGCGAAACCCACTGGCGCAGACGATGCAGCCGCGCTGACGGCAGCGGAAACAGCAGCCACGCCAGAAACACCAGATTACTCAGTGCATGGAAGTTGAGATAGCCGTACCACAACAGACCAAATTTGATCAGAAAGTAAAAGTTCCAGCCGCCGAGGCCGCGCCAGCGCGCCGCGTGCAGCGTCGAAGGTGTGTTATCCATGTTTATCCGTTTTGGTCGATTGGCGTTGCCACTGCCCTTCCGATTTGAGGGCGCGGGCAGGTAACAGGCGCATCAGCAGGCTGGTGCTGCGCTGCGGCAGCCAGCGTCGCCACAGCGATTTCAGGAACAGCAAAATCAGTAACAGCAGGATCGCCACCTGCACACCATCCATCAGCGTCATACGTGCGGTTCCCCGAGGTCGATGATGATCGGCTGCGGCGTCTGAGGGCCGCGCGGCGCGGCCGCTGCCGGCGCGGCAGGTTGAGCAGCGGCCGGTACCCTGAGCGGTTCGAACTGCGCCACCGGCGTCAGCTGCCGCACTTTATTCACCTCCGACAAAATCTGATTGTCGGCAAACCACACCATGCGGTTGCTGAACAGCTCGTCGTGCGGCAGGGAAAATATCGATTTCAGGGCAATGTCCAGGTCGTTAAAGCGGCAGGAAGAGAGGAATAAATAGAGCCGATCGTCAACCAGCGTCACCAGGTCGCCAAAACGACGTGGTTTACACAGCGTCAGCACCTGAGGCGGCGACAGCTGCGGCACCGGGCGCAGCGCCACCATCAGCCCTTTGTCGTTTTCCGGCAGCAGCGTATTGTTCATCAACTGCTGTACCGCCGCACAGAAACGCTCCAGCGGCAAATAGCCTTTCTGCTGCAGCGGCTGTAGCGCCTGCACCAGCGCCGGCAGATCGGCCGGCACGTGGCGGGTAAACTGCTGGCCCTGCACGCCTTCCAGTGCAGTCAGCAAGCGCGACAGCGGCGCCGCCGTTGGGACAATGCTGTTAACGCCGCACGCCAGCAGCAAACGTTCATCGCTGTAGCGCAGGCTGGTACCGAGTTCCCGCACCACTATTTTCAGCGCGTTGCCGCGCGATCGCCGCAAACCATGGACCATGCTCGCCAGAGTCGGTACATCCTGATTATGGGCCAGGCTAAAGATGACCGTGGCGGCGTTAGCCTGCTGCGCGCGCGCATACACGCTCTCGTTATCGCTGAACAGTTGCCACTGCGCGGAAAGCGGCGGCGCCCCTTCCAGCACATCCTGCTGGGCCAGAAACTGGTTTTCATCATTGAGGCTCAGCGGCTGCGACGCGGCGGCTTCAGCCTGCGCAATAAACTGATTATCAATACAGTTCAGGCGGATAGCGCGGTCGGCCAGCAATTTATCGGCGGAGTACCACCAGTTAATTCGATATTGCCAGCTATCCTGCTGAAATTCTAAATGAGCGACACCATCAAGCTGACGAAAATAACGCTGCAGATGATTTCGCAGGGGAATAATTGCGGTTCCGCAGGTGATCATTAGCAGCGTCATTTGTTTTTTTAACAGAACCCGGCGCAAGCCTTTTATCCACACGGTCAGTTCATCCGGGGATAATTTGTTCCACAGCGCCGCCTGACTATAAAACATGACCAGACCGCTACGTTTATTCATTACGCGCGCCATATCGCTGGCCAGATGTTGCAGGCTGGCTTTATTGGCAGACAGCGAAAATAAGGGAATACGTTCCGGACCGCCGGGCGGATCGGGCGTTAACAGCGCCTGCGGGGGTTCATCCGCGCTCACCAGCGTGGCCGCCTTTTGCTGGCTAACCACCTGACGTAACAGCGTTCGTGCGTCTTCGGGCCGCTGGCAGGTTATCCAGTAAAATCCCGGCGACTGCAGGGCGATTAATTCCTGTTGTACCTGCTGCAGGCCAAGCGTATAAAGATTTTTCATATTAGCGTCGCGATCTGTACAATCCAGGCTAGTTTAATATAGACGGCAACGATTGGAACTGCTGAAATAAAAAAAGCTGCGCACGCGCCAGACTGTTTGACTTTGCCGGGTCAGAAATCGCTGGCTGCGGTTTTATACGCGACAAGAAAAATATCACCCCTCTTTATCCGTTGTCGTTTCTTTGGTGGCAAAAAAGTAATGAAAACTGAAAATGCTTTTTCACTGATCGCTGTCGGCAGCGAAGATCAGGATGATATTAACGCCCTGAGTGACGCCTTTTCACTGAAGGCGTTTCGCTATATTGATATTGCCCGTGAAGCGCGTCTGCAACAATTGCTGTCGCGCTGGCCGTTGTTGCAGGAATGCACGCAGGGACCGGAGTCACCACGCTAATGCCGGTTCTCGCCTTACAGGGGCTGCGCGGCGGGTGCGGCGCGACGGCACTCAGTGCCGCGCTGGGCTGGGCGCTAAACGCGCTGCAGCAGTCGGTGCTGCTTATCGACCTTTCGCCAGCCAACCAACTGGCGGCCCACTTTAATCTGCCGCTCGACACGCCGCACGGCTGGCTGCGTGCGCAGCTGGATAACCAGCCGTGGCAGCACAGCGCGCTGCGCTATCAGCCGGGGCTGGATTTCCTGCCGTCTGGCACGCTCACGCATCAGCAGACCTTATCCTTGAACGCAGCGACAGCGGAAATTGCACAACCGCTGCTTAAGGCTTTGCCGGCCCTGAAACAGCGCTATCAGTGGATTATTTTCGACCTTCCGGCGGATCTGCTGCCGTGGCAGCAGGCGTTCATCCCGGCCGCCGATCGGCTGCTTCAGCTGTTAACGCTGGATGCCAACTGCCAGCTGCGCCTGCACCGCGCGCACTTTTCGCCGCAGACGCTGTTTCTGATTAACCAGTTCAACGCCAACAGCCAGCTGCAGCAGGATCTGCATCAGCTGTGGCTGCGCTCGCTTAAGAACCTGATTCCACAGGTGATTCATCGCGATGAAGCGCTGGCGGAAGCGCTGATGATGAAACAGCCGGTGGGCGCCTGGCGTCCGCATGCGCTGGCCAGCGAAGAGATCAATACGCTGGCCAACTGGCTGCTGCTGCATGTCGCCGGAGGTGGCGCATGAATGCGCTGCGCTGGCTGCTGGTGCCGCAGGCCTCGCAGGCATTGCAGCAGCGCGCGCACCTGGCGCGTCAGCACGGCGCCGGGCGGTTAACGGTCGCGCTGCATCTGCTGTGGTGCGTGCTCGCCTGGTCGCTGCTGCGGCTGGAAACGCCGGCGTGGCGGCGCGTGCTGCAGCAGCGTCAGCGCTACTTCCCGCATATCTCTCCGCTGCGCCCGCGTCCGCTCGATATTGTGCGCTATGCACTTCAGAGCCTGTGGCTGCTTATCACGCTGCCGCTGGACGGCAGCGCGCGCAGCGAGCGTAAACGTTTTAACGCCTTTGGCTCGCTGTTTCGCTGGCGCCAGCAGCTGTATCAATGGCTGGCGCAGCTGCCGGCGCGGCTGGAGCACAGCGGCGTGCCGCAGCGCAGCGAACGCTGGCTGCAGTGCCTGCCACGGCGCGTGCGTCAGCTGCTGTTCATCGTAGTGGCGATCGCTGCCAGCCTGCTGGCGCTGCTGTGCATCTCGCAGCCGTTTGATATCACCACGCAGTTTGTATTTGTGCTGCTGCTGTGGGCGCTGGCCATGCTGGTGCGCCGTATGCCGGGCCGGCTGGTGACCATCATGCTGATTGTGCTGTCGCTCACCATCTCCTGCCGCTATCTGTGGTGGCGCTATACGGAAACCCTCAACTGGGACGATCCGCTCAGCCTGACGTTTGGTCTGCTGCTGATTGGCGCGGAAACCTACGCGTGGACAGTACTGGTGCTGGGCTATTTCCAGACGCTGTGGCCGCTCAACCGCCAGCCGGTCTCTATGCCGCCGGAGATCGCCAGCTGGCCCAGCGTCGATATTCTGGTGCCGACCTACAACGAGCCGCTCAGCGTGGTCAAACCCACCATCTATGCTGCGCTGGGCATCGACTGGCCGCAGGATAAACTCAACATCTATATTCTTGATGACGGCACGCGCGAGGAGTTCCGCGAGTTTGCCGCCAGCGTGGGCGTCAATTACGTGGTGCGTCCCAGCCACGAACACGCCAAGGCCGGCAACATCAACCATGCGCTGAAAACCACCTGCCGCAGCGAATACGTGGCGATTTTTGACTGCGACCACGTGCCGACACGCTCGTTCCTGCAGCTCACCATGGGCTGGTTCCTGAAAGATCACCGGCTGGGCATGCTGCAGACGCCGCACCACTTCTTCTCGCCAGACCCGTTTGAGCGCAACCTCGGCCGTTTCCGCCAGACGCCGAATGAAGGCTCGCTGTTTTACGGTCTGGTGCAGGATGGTAACGACACCTGGGATGCCGCCTTTTTCTGCGGCTCCTGCGCAGTGCTGCGCCGCAGCGCGCTGGATGAGATTGGCGGTATCGCGGTAGAGACGGTAACCGAAGATGCGCACACCTCGCTGCGACTGCACCGCCGCGGATACACCTCAGCCTACATCCGCATTCCACAGGCCGCCGGGCTGGCGACCGAAAGTCTGTCAGCGCATATTGGCCAGCGCATCCGCTGGGCGCGCGGCATGGTGCAGATCTTCCGTCTCGATAATCCGCTGTTTGGCAAAGGGCTGAAGCTGGTACAGCGACTGTGTTACGCCAATGCCATGCTGCACTTTCTTGCCGGTATTCCCCGGCTGATCTTTCTGCTGGCGCCGCTGGCGTTTCTGCTGTGCCATGCCTACATCATCTATGCACCCGCGCTGGCCATCGCCATCTACGTGCTGCCGCACATGGTGCATACCAGTCTGACCAACTCGCGCATCCAGGGGCGCTGGCGCCACTCGTTCTGGAGCGAGGTGTATGAAACCGTGCTCGCCTGGTACATCGCCCGCCCCACCACGGTCGCGCTGTTTAATCCGCACAAAGGCAAATTCAACGTGACCGCCAAAGGGGGCCTGGTAGAAGAGCGCCATCTCGACTGGGTGATCACCAAACCCTACATGCTGCTGGTGCTGCTGAACATTGCCGGTATCGGCATGGGCTTCTGGCGCATGGCGCATGGCCCGGCCAATGAGCTGCTCACCATCTGGGTCAGTCTGGTGTGGGTGGTTTACAACATGATTATTCTCGGCGGCGCGGTGGCGGTGTCGGTGGAAGCGCGTCAAATCCGTGAAGCGCACCGCGTGGAGATCGCCATGCCGGCGGCGCTGGCACGCGCCGATGGTCATATGCTGCCGTGCACGCTGCGCGACTACTCTGACGGCGGCGTGGGCGTCGAACTGCGCGAGCCGGATGCACTGCGCGAGAACGAAAGCGTCTCGCTGCTGCTGCGGCGCGGACAGCAGGAGTTCAGCTTCCCGTGCCAGGTACAGCGCGTATTTGGCCGCCGCGCGGGTATCCGCCTGCACCAGCTCTCCACCCGCCAGCACATCGAATTTATTCAGTGCACCTTTGCGCGCGCCGATACCTGGGCGCTGTGGCAGGACGGTTTTCCGGAGGATAAACCGGTGCAGAGCCTGGCGGACATTATGCTGCTCGGCTTCAAAGGCTATTTGCGGCTGGCGGAGTATGGTCCGGCACCGCTGCGCCGCCTGTTCCGTGGCCTGACCGCCGGACTGCACTGGCTGGCAACGCTGTTGCCGCATAACGTCCGTCCGCGACCGGCAACGCTCAACACTGATTTTACCTAAGCTGATGATATGACCATGACGAGAAAACTGAGTTGGTTCACCGCCCTGCTGCTGGGCACGGCGTCTCTGGCGCAGGCGGCACTTCCTGATGCACCGCCTGCGGCAACCTCTGCGCCGCTGCCCGACGTGAACCAACCGCTCGATGCCAGCGCCCCGCTGCGCGATAGCCAGCTGCTGTTTACCCAGGTGGCACCGCCGCCGGGTAGCATGACGCTGCGCGGCACCGTCCCCACCAGCCAGATTGAGTTCGGCGTGCGCAGCGACGAGGTGGTCACGCGCGCGCTGCTGACGCTCAACTACCGGCCTTCGCCGGCGCTGCTGCCGACGCAGTCGCAGCTCAAGGTGTATCTCAACGATGAACTGGTGGGACTGGTCACCGTCACCGCCGATCAGCTCGGCAAAGAGAACCAGACGCAGCTGGAGATCGACCCGCGCTACATTAGCGACTTCAACCGCATCCGCCTGGAACTGGTCGGCCATTACGCCAACGTGTGTGAAAATCCGGCCAACAGCACCATCTGGCTGGATATCGGTAAAGCGAGCAAACTGGACCTGACGCTGCAGAAGCTGCCGCTGAAAAATGATCTCTCCCATTTCCCGGAGCCATTCTTTGACGCGCGCGACAACCGGCCGCTGCAGCTGCCGATGGTGTTCAGCGGCCAGCCGGATGTGCAGCAACAGCGTGCGGCAGGCCTGCTGGCCTCGTGGTTCGGTAGCCAGGCGCAATGGCGCGGCCAGTCCTTCCCGGTGCTGTATAACCAGCTGCCGGAAGGGCAGCATGCGGTGGTGTTCGCCACCAACGATCGCCGGCCTGACTTCCTGCAAACGCTGCCGCCGGTGGACAAACCCACCGTGGAAATGGTCAGCCAGCCGGACAATCCCTATCAGAAGATGCTGCTGATTCTCGGCCGCGACGATAACGATCTGATCACCGCAGTAGAGGGCATTGCGCAGGGTGAACTGCTACTGCGCGGCGAGCGCGCCACCATCGACAGCGTGAAACTGCTGGCCCCGCGCCAGCCGTACGATGCGCCAAACTGGGTACGCACCGATCGCCGCACCACCTTTGGTGAACTGACGCAGTATCAGAACCAGCTGCAGGCTGATGGCCTGCAACCCAACCCGATTAGCCTGACGCTCAACCTGCCGCCGGATCTGTTCCTGGTGCGCGCACGCGGCATTGATATGGACCTGATCTATCGCTACACCTCACCGGTGCAGCAGGACGGCTCACGGCTGGCGGTGCATCTCAATAACCAGTTCATGCAGGATTATCCGCTGACCAGTAAAGATGGCGCGGGCCAGCAGCTGATGCGCATTCCGCTGATGCAGGGCCTGCAGGACAACAGCCGTCAGCTGACCATTCCGGCACTGCGTCTCGGTGTGGTGAACCAGCTGCGCTTTGATTTTGACTACGCCAATACCTTTATCGGCGGCACTGCCGATGGCCGCTGTGAAACCGTCACCCCCGTCGCGCATCATGCGGTGATCGACGATCGCTCCAGCATCGATTTCTCCGGCTATCGTCACTACATCGAAATGCCCTCGCTCGGCGCGTTTGCCAGCGCTGGCTTCCCGTTCAGCCGCTTCGCCGATCTGGCGCAAACCCTGGTGCTGGTGCCGGCAAAACCGGAGAGCGGCGAAGTCAGTACGCTGCTTGACGCGCTGGGGGCGATCGGCGCCCAGACCGGCTATCCGGCACTGCGCGTGCAGATGAGCGATGACTGGCGCAACGCCAAAGACCACGATGCCGATCTGCTGCTGATCGGCAGCATTCCGCCGGATCTGCAGGCGGAAACGGCGATCAATCTGCTGGTGGATCGCACGCGCAGCACCCTCAACATGCCATCGCGCCCGGGCAGCGCGCCCAACGTGCCACTGTCAGCCAGCGAGCGCACTGCCGAAAGCCAGACCGGCATCAGTTCGCGCGGTCCGATCGGCGCCCTGGTTGGCTTCCAGTCGCCGTTCCACGATCAGCGCAGCGTGGTGGCGCTGCTGGCTGACAGCCCGCGCGGCTGGGATTTGCTGAATGCAGCGCTGCGCGACAGCGGCAAACGCGCGGCGATGTTCGGTTCTGTCAGCATCGTCCGGGAGTCCGGCGTCAACAGCGTGCGCGTGGGCGATACCTACTTCGTCGGGCATCTGCCGTGGTGGGAGCGGCTGTGGAATCTGCTGGCCACCCATCCGGTATGGCTGGCCATGTGTGCCGTGCTGGTGGTGATCCTGTTCGCCCTGATGGCCTGGCGCCTGATGCGCATGGTGAGCCGTCGTCGCCTGGCTGAGCTGGATGACGATGAATAAGTTACCGCTTGCGCTGCTGATCGCCAGTGCGCTGGCCGGCAGCGTGGCGGCCGCGCCCGGTCCGCAGGTGGCGCCGGTAGCGTGGCTGCTGATGCAGATTCGTACCGGCGAATCCACCAACAAATACGATTTGGTGCAGCAGTCGCTGTACCGGCTGGAAAAAATCGATCCGGATAACCCGCAGGTGCTGGCGGCACGCATTCGTATGGCGCTGCGTCAGGGCGATCAGGCCAAAGCGCAGCAGCTGTTCGATGCGCTGCAAAAGGCTGCGCCGGATGACGCCGCCACACGCGAATCTGCGGCAGGTTTGCGCCTGATGAGCCCCGAAGGACGTCAGCAGCTGCAGCAGGCGCGGCTGCTGGCCACCGCCGGACGGCTGCCGGAGGCCAAAGCAGCGTGGGATGCGCTATTTCACGGCGTCTTTCCCGATGTAAACACCGAACTGGAGTACTGGCGACTGGTGGCGCGCCTGCCGGGCCAGCAGCCGCTCGCCTGGCGTCAGTTGCAGGCGCTGGAACAGCGTTATCCGGGCAATATCGGCGTCGAGCTACAGCTGGCGCGCATGGCGTTTGATAATAATCAGCCGGATCAGGCGGTGACCCAGCTGCGTCAGCTGGCCAACCGCGACGGCGGCCGCGATGCCGCGTCCGAACTGTGGCTGCAGCAGATCCAGAACCAGCCGGTGAGCGAGCGCAGCGTTGCCAGCCTGCAGCAGTATCTGCAGGTGTTCACCAGCGGCGATGCGCAACAGCGCGGAGCGGATGAGCTGGCGCGTCAGCAAAAAATGCTGGCCGATCCGGCCTTCCGCCAGCGCATGCGCGGCCTGGCGCTGGTCGAAGCTGGCGGCGGCGCGGCGGCAATCGGCGCATTACAGGCGGCGCTGAAGGCCAATCCGGACGACGCCGAACTGCTCGGTGCTATGGGCCAGGCACAGGCGCGTGCCGGTCACCGCGCCGCCGCCATCAGCTGGCTACAGAAAGCGATTCAGGCGGGCCAGGCCAGCACGCAAATCGGCAAGTGGCAGTCCCTGTTACAGACCAATCGTTACTGGCTGGCTATCGACAGCGGCGACGCGGCGCTGAAGCAGGGGGATTTATCCGGCGCTGAGCGGCAGTACCGCAGCGCGCAGGCCATCGACAGTAATGATAGCTGGGCGCTCATCGGCCTCGGTGATGTGGCGCAGGCGCGTAAAAACAGCGCGTTAGCCCGGCAGTACTGGCAGCAGGCGCTGCGCCTTGACCGCAGTAACGGCACGGCGCAGCAGCGCCTGAGCAATTTACGTATTGAGAGCCTGCTGGCCGACGCAGACGCGCTGGCGCAGCAGCAGCAATGGCCGCAGGCGGTAGCGAAATACCGTGAGGCGGCTCAGGCGCGACCGGATGATGTCTGGCTGGCCTGGCGGCTGGCCAATGCGCTACGCAGCAGCGGTGACAACCAGGCAGGCGCGGCGGTAATGGCCGCGATGGTGCGCCAGCAGCCGCAGCAGCCAGCCGCGCTGTATGCCACGGCACTGTGGCAGTCATCCGGCGACGACGATGCCGCCGCGCTGGCCACGCTGCACCGTTTACCCACCGCCCGCTGGGACAGCAACATGCATGAACTGGCGGATCGCCTGGCGCAAAACCAGGCGTTCGGGCGTGCCGGGGAGCTACGCGCCCGCGGTGATGAAGCCGCCGCCATCCGCTTGCTGCAACAGCAGCCGGCCTCGCCGCGCCGCGACATTACGCTGGCCGACTGGGCGCTGGAGCGGGGCGATGCCACAACAGCGCTGGCCGGTTATCAGCAGGTGCTGCAGCAGGACGCCAGCAACAACGATGCCGCGCTCGGCCGCATCGAGGCGCTGCTGGCGCTGCAGCGCACCACCGAAGCGCGCGCAGCGCTGCACAGCCTGCCGGACAGCGTGGCGCAGCAGAGCCTGAACAGCGGCCGGCGCGTGGCACTCGCCTGGCAAAACAGCGGCGATCTCCTCAAAGCGCAGCAGCTGTTCAGCGCGCTGAAAACCCGCGCCGCCGCTGTCGCGCCGTCACAGGAAAAAGCGCTGGTGCTGCGTGATGCCGCGCGGCTGGAGAGACAGCAGCGCCAGCCCGCGCTGGCACAGCAGGATTACCGCGCGGCGATGGTCGCCAGCGGCATCACCCCTGCGCTGCCAGACGATAACGCCCGCTATACCCGGCTGACGCGCACGCAGGCCCAGGACGACTGGCTGAAGCGCAGCATCCGCAGCGACGCCGCTGACCTGTATCGCCAGCAGGACACCACCGTGACGCTGGAACAGGACTACTCGCGCGATAAGGGCAACGGTGGCACCTCTGACTTTACCGCTCATACCACCATGCTGCAGGCGGAAACCCCGCTAGCCGATGGCCGCAGCTTTGTGCGCGTCGATCACGTACAGGTGTCTGCCGGTACGTTTTCCACCACTGATGGCAGCCACAGTGAACAGTTCGGCAGCTGTAACGACGCCAACGCCGGGGGCTGCCGGCGCGATTTCACCCAGCGGGACGAAGGCACCGCGCTGGGCGTCGGCTGGCACAACGATCGCTGGTCAGCCGATATCGGCACCACGCCGCTCGGTTTTACCGTCACTAACTGGGTCGGCGGCGTAAGCTGGAAAACTGACATCGACGATCTCGGGGTGACTTTTACCGCTTCACGTCGCCCGATCTCCAGTTCGCTGCTGGCTTACGCCGGCGCGCGCGATCCGGCCACTAACGGCGGCAAAAACTGGGGCGGCGTCGTCGCGACCGGCGGCGGCATCGGCCTGAGCTACGATCGGGGCGGCGCGCACGGGGTGTGGGCCGATCTCAGCGCCCATCAAATCAGCGGTGAAAACGTGGCGGACAACAGCCGCGAACGGCTGATGGCAGGCTATTACTACAAGCTGATCAATAGCGACAACCAGCGCGCCACCATCGGCCTGAACAGTATGCTGTGGCACTATCAGAAAGATTTGAGCGACTACACCTTTGGCCAGGGCGGCTATTACAGCCCGCAGCGCTACTTCTCACTGGCGGTGCCGCTGACCTGGCGTCAGCGCACGGAAAACTGGTCGTATGAACTCGGCGGTTCGGTGTCGTGGTCACAGTCAACCACCGACGCTCAGGCGCGCTACCCGGTGAATCCAGGCTTTACGCTGGCCAGCAATCCGTCATCGGACAGCAGTTCCGGACGCGGTTTCGGCTATACCGTGCAGGCGTTGATAGAGCGGCGCATCACGCCGCACTGGTCGCTGGGTTTGGCCATGGACATTCAGCAGGCGAAAGATTACACCCCAAGCCACGGGCTGCTGTATGTGCGCTACTCAATGGCCGGCTGGAACGGCGACATGGATATGCCACCACAGCCACTGGAACCGTATGCGGATTTTAAATAAGCACACTATTTACCCTGCAGTTCTCTTAGCATCGCGGCTCGCAGGATCGCGTTGAGGCGCGTCTGGTAACCTTTGCCAGGCGCCTTTAACCACTCAAGAATATCCGCATCGATTCTGATCGAAGCCTGGGTTTTTACCGGGCGGTAAAAACGCCCCCGTTCGGCAGCCTGCCAGAAACTGTCGTCTAACGGCGCAATATCATCACACTGGATGTCGCTGTCCTGTTTCCGGCTCAAAGCATCCAGCTCCGCCTGTTGCTTATCGGTGAGCGGCGGTAATTCACTGCGTTTAAACCTGACTTTGCTCATAGCGCCTCCTCTCAATACGCGTTGCATGGCGTGCGCTGATAATCCTTATTCGCTCAACATCTGTTTCGAAGCGCACCGTATGGGCCACCAGAATGACCACATGCCCCATAACATTACCAATGGTTTGCCAGCGATATTCCCCATTTTCATAACGATCCTGCACCGACAGGTGGAAAGGATCCTCAAACACGCGGGCTGCAACTTCAAAGCGGATACCATGCTTGCGGAAATTTGTTTCCGCCTTGGTGGTATCCCACTCAAACTCCGGTTCCGTTTGCATTTATCATACACTTTTGTCTATACATTTTAGCATGACAAATTGCGTGTAGTACGCGCTGATGGTGTTGATCGGGCGCAATAGCTGCGCGGTCAGTACAGGAATGAAATGAAATACAGACAGGTCTGGAATCGAGTGAAACGCTGGAACAGCGGTTTGAAGCCAGGCGGGCGGGCCTGATGGTGATCGGCCGGACGGAAGGTTGATTCCGTCCGGCACAGAGAGGCTATCGCTTCTCCTGATAAGCCAGCCAGGTCAGCAGTTGCAGGCTGGCGGAGAAATAGTTTTGCTCCGGCGCCAGGCGGTCGCTGAGGTAGCCGGTTTGGTTGAGCGTCAGGTCGCGCACCGCGGTCAGGCCACCTTCCATATTGTAAGGTGCCGGGGTATTGGCCAGCACATCAAACCACGCTGGCGTGGTGTCGCGCGCGTAGCCCTGCCAGACGCGCTGGAATGGCACCAGCCGCAGGCTTTGCGGATCGTACCACCAGATATTCAGCGGAATACGAATCGCGTCATAGCTGAAGCGGTTGGAATAGCCGACCGCCGGCGCGACAGAGCCATCGGCGTTCAGCGCCACCCAGTCCAGCGGCAGGCCGGTTTTGCCAAACTGCATGTCGCCCAGCAGCGCAAGGCCATCATCAATCAGCGTGTTCCACACGCGCAGATGGCTGTGCTGCGCAAACTCCTGCCATGCGGCGAACAGGAAATAGGAAGGGTTAAGCACCACATAGCTGGTTTTATTGAAGCCCTGCGCGCCCGGCAGCATGACCTTGCGGCCGGCGTAGTCGATCACCGTTAGCTTGATGACCGCGCGCTGAATGCGATCCGACGCCTGCTGATAATCACCGCCCCACTTCTGCGCCGCGCGCTGCAGCGCCCAGGCGATCAGCACATCCCCGTCCGAAGCATCATTTTTATCGGCGATGGGATCGGCTGCGCCCGGCGTATAGCGCCAGTAGAACAGGTCATTCTGCGGATTGCGCAGATGGGTACGCGTCCACTGCCACAGCAAATCAAAGGTGGCGCGATCGTTATACGCCACCGCCAGCAGCATGCCGTAGCCCTGGCCTTCGGTGTGGCTGACGTTGTTGTTGGCCGTATCGCTGATGCGGCCGTCGCTGCTCATAAAGCGGCTTTTGTAACTGCTCCAGCCATCGGCGGCCGCCTGAGCACTGAAAAATATCACCATGAAACACAGCATCCACTGACGCCAGAACCGCATCACTCTCATCACAGCTTCCTATTGGTATCGATAATGCAGCGTGCCGCCGTCGATTTTTTCCAGCGTCAGCGGTACCGCCGCGCTACCACCCTGCGCACGTAACCACTGCGCGTACACGCCGGCCAGCACTGCGCTCAGCGCCAGCTGCCAGCGTTCTGCATCAAGCTGGCTGTCACCCTGCGGCAGGGCATGGTGCTCAAGCATAATCGCGTTCTGCTGCGGCTGTAGCTGAACAAAGCCCCAGTTAAAGCGCGCCAGCTGGAGATTAATTTCGCGCTCCAGATCCTGCACCGTACGCGCCTCCGGCAAAGGATAGCGCGTTGCCAGCAATTCGCCCACGCCGTTGAGGAAGGCTTCCGCCTCCGCGCCAGCGTTGTCCAGCATGCTCTCAATCATCACGCTGACCAGATCAAACCAGCCCGGCTGATACGGATGGCTGATGCGTGCGCCCGGTTGCTCACTCATTAGTTGTCTCCAAACAGATAACGGAAGTACAGATTGGCTGTGCTTTCGTTGTAATCGCCAAAGGTGTCATAGCCGAGCTGGCCGCCGATGGTGACGTCTTTATTAATCTTATAATCGGCACCGGCGTGCAGGTTATAGCCGATGCCGTTTTTGCTCTCACCGCTGTAGTAGGCGCTTTTGACAAAGCCCTGATCGGCGAGGCTTTGCAGCTGGGACTGCAGCGACGGATCGTTGGGGAAATACGCGCTCTTGTCCTGGCTGTACGACTGATAGCCGACCGAACCGCCAACGTTGACTTTCAGATCATCAAACTTGCGGCTGAAGTCGACAGGGAACGACACCGCGGCATAATTCTGCGGACTGAAATAGCCGCCCTGACCGTAGCTGAAGTAACTCAGGTTTTTGGAGAAATCCATCCACGACAGGCTCATGCCGACCTTCAGCTCGCGGTCGTCGTAGTGGTAAGGCCGCACGTAAGCGCCCGCCGTGGCCTGCACGCTGTTGTTGCTCGCCACGTTCTCGCCCAGATAGCTGTAAGCGCCGCCGCCGACGTAGAAACCCGCGTCGCCGTTATCGAAGCTCAGCATGGCGTTGCCGCCGTTTTTGGTGACGCGCCCCCAGCGCTTGCCGCTGGTCTTGTCCTCCACGCCAACGTACGACAGCAGGCTGTCGGTCATGGCGCGGCGTTCACCGGTGAGGATCAGCGTCAGGAAATCGGTCAGCTTCGGCGACCACTGCACGCCGCCCACCAGCGTACTGAGATCCTGGCCGAGCGGCGTGCTGCCGAGGTCGATTTTGTAGCTGTCGCCCTTCAGCGCCATATTCAGTTCCACGCCGGTGGCCTTTTGCGAATCGGTCGACGAAGACGGCGTGTCGTCTATTTTGGCCGCGCCGGATGCCACCACATTGCCCTGCACCAGCGCGTTGCTGCCGAAGCGACGCCACGCATCACCGGCCGCACTGCCAGCGGTGAGCGACACCGGCGTCATAGTAAAGTCGAAGCGCGACTCGCCGAACGGCACGGTCGAGAAGGTCAGCGGCGCTTTGGCTTCGGTCAGCTTGCTGAGCCCCGATTCGCCGTCGCGTCCGCGCACCTGCATCTGTCCCTGCACCCAGGTGCCGGTTTTCTCCTGCAGATTGTCCATCATCTCGTCAATCTGGCGCAGCGTCTGGCTCTGCCGGACCGCCGGCGTGGTGCTCGCCAGCGTGACATCCTGCGCACTGCTGCTGGTGGCCGGCGCCGTTTGCCACGGCATCACTGTGCCATAGCTGGAAGGCGAACCGGACACCGGCGAGGTGCTGCGGTTGATAAACGGATTGTCCGCCAGCGCCAGGCCGCCGACGGTCGGCACGCTGCCGCTCTGTGCGCCCTGCAGACCAATTAGCTGACCGCGCGCGCTGCGCAGGTAGCTCATCGCCTGGCTGTGCTCGCCGTTGGATTCCGCCACGCGTGCCAGCAGTAACAGGCGATCCGGCGTCTGCTCATTGCGCAGGCCGCGGGTTAAGGTGTTCGCTTTGTCGACGTCGTTTTGCGCCAGCGCCACATCAATAGCACCGGTGCGCGCATCCTGAGTGGGCGTATCCTGCGTCAGCAGATAGTCATACACCACGCCCGCTTCTTTGTTCATCTTGCCGGACTGATACAGACGCGCCATGGCAAACATCAGATCGCGGTTCTGCGGATCGTGCTGCAGCGCACCCACCAGCTTGTCATAGGCGGCGGCGTACTGCTTCTGCTCGCGCAGGCGATCGACTTCATTGATGACATAACCGTTGCGGATGCCGGCCAGCTGCGTGGGCGTACTGCGCGCCTGCAGCTCCGGACTGCTGAGGAAGCTCTGCGCTTCGGTCGTCAGTCCCGCCTGATTCAGTACCGCCACCTGCGCGGCGTAATCACCGGCGTTGCCCTGCACGCCGCGCTGCATGTTGCCGCGCACCACCGTCACCGCCGTGGTGAGATCGCCGGCTTTGGCCAGTTTCTGCGCCAGATTACCGGCATCGACCGGATTGGCTGGCGGCGTGGCGGCCAGCGCGCGCAGCGTATTGGCCGCCGCCGCGTCAGAGCCCTGCGCCAGATAGCGATCGGCGGTGGCCATTTGCAGATTGAAATTCACGCGCTGCGCCAGTTCGCGCATCTCGCTGTTCTTGCTGCCGTTGGGAATGCGCGCCAGCAGCTGGCTGGCCTGCTGCCAGGCACCGCTCTCGCTGGCGTTGAGCGCACCGGCATACAGCTCGCTGGTGCTGGCACCGCTGCGCAGGGTCGGCTGCATGACGTTGGCGGCCAGTAAATTATCGCCCTGCGCGCGGTAGATGCGCGCCAGATCGAGTCGCAGCCAGCCGTCGCTGGGATAGCGCTGAATGGCGCTGTTCAGCGTGGCGATGGCAGCACTGCGATTGCCTGCCGCCAGCTCGCGTTTTGCCTGCGCACGCAGCGGATCGCTGCTGTTACCGCGCGGTGCCACGCTCTGGCGCACGCTGTCGGGCAATGATGCCAGCAGGGTATTGGCTTCGGCGCTGCGGTTTTGCTGGCGCAGCACGTAAAACAGCCCCTCTTTGGCGCTGCGGTTATCGGCATCGCTCTGCAGAATAGCCCGGTAGGTTTGCTCCGCCTGCTGCAGCTGATTGCTGCGGCGCAGCACATCAGCGCGGAACAGCTTCGCCGATATACCTTTTTCGCCCTCGGCCTGCGTCAGCGGCTCACTCAGCGCCAGCGCCTGCGCGCTGTCACCGTTTTTCAGCGCCTGCTGGGCATTCGCCAGCTGCGCGTAAAAGCGGGCGTCGGCCGCCTGCTGCTGACGCTGCTGGCTCTGATCGCCGCCCAGCTGTGCGGCGCGCGTCAGATAATCGGCGGCTTCGGCGTAGCGTCCGGCGCGCTGCGCCACGTAGCCCATACCGGCCAGCGCATCGGCGTCCTGCGGGTTGGCCTGCAGCACTTTTTCAAAGTTGTTCTGCGCACCGCTGACGTCGCCGCTGTTCAGCGCGCTAAAGCCCGCGCCCTTCTCCGCGCCACCGACGTTTTTGCGGTAGTAATCCACCACTGCACTGTCCTGCGGATGGCGCTGCTGCCAGGTCTGATACAGCGCGGCGTCCGACGCCTGCGGCGCCAGCCACAGCAGCGCCTGACGCAGCGAGCGATCGGCCTCTTTATTACCGTCCGCCATGCTGGCCAGCACATCAATGCCCTGGCGGCGCGTCGCTTCCTGATAGGTCAGCGCTTTGCCCAGCGCCAGCTGAGCGCCGGTATCCTGTGGATGATCAGCGGCAAACTGCCGCAGCGCCTCCACCGCCTGGGGCAGCAGCGTGCGGTCGCCGGCCATGGTCAGATAATATTCTGCCGCCACGCTGGGTGGCGGCTCGTTGCCGCTGAAGGTGTTGCGCCAGGTTTGCAGCGCGGCGGCGATGTTACCGCTGCGCGCCTGCTGACGCGCCAGCGACAGCTGCGCCTGCGGAATGCTCTGCAGCTGCCGGGCGTTGTCCAGCTCCGTCAGATGCGGATCGTTGGGCGATACCGCACTCAGGCGGGCGCGCCACTGTGCCGCATCGGCCGCGCTGCCGCTTTGCTGTGAATAGAGCGCCAGCAGATACAGCGCCTGGGTATTGTTCGGCTCCACCATCAGGATTTTTTGCAGCGAGGCTTTCGCCAGATCGTCATGCGCTTTCTGATGCCAGTAGGCCGCCTGGTCGAACAGTGCCTGTAACGCCGGATTGGTGCTCTCCGCCGCCAGCAGCGGCTGTGAGAAGGCCAGCGCGCCGCCCAGCAGCAACGCCTGACGAATACCGGCACTTATCAGCTGTTTTTTCATTATTTTTATCCTTACTTCCGGCCGGAGTGGCTATCGTCTTGCGGGTGGAGACGGCGCCACGCGTGGCGCTTCAGCATCACCCAGGCCGCACTGCCGATCAGCGCCGACAGCAGCAGCGCCGCCAGCGCCATCAGTACCGAGTGCTGGTTGGCATACCACACCACCATCATGTACCACGGCATTTCACCGCTCGGGAACTGCGGCCCGACGCGGAAGCTGCGGATACCGTTCTCATCGGTGATGATGGCGGTATCACCGCGGATGCCGGCGTTGATGCGC
Source organism: Type-C symbiont of Plautia stali (assembly GCF_059730935.1). Classification (NCBI taxonomy): domain Bacteria; kingdom Pseudomonadati; phylum Pseudomonadota; class Gammaproteobacteria; order Enterobacterales; family Enterobacteriaceae; species Type-C symbiont of Plautia stali. The sequence goes on from NZ_AP035923.1 coordinate 3,927,558, forward strand.
GCCGAATTCAAATCATCGTGCAAACGCAGCAGCTGCTGATCGCTGGTGGCGACCGTCATCACCACCAGACGATCGGCGCTCCACGGTGAGCGATAGCTGACAAAGCCGCGCCACGCTTCATTTGAGGAGAAGTAGCGATCGGCATCCAGCTGCTGGCGAGACCAGTCACCGGTCAGCCAGCCGCGCAGCTTATCGACGGTGGTCGGCTCTTTAACGCCCAGCGTGTTGCCGCTGGTCTGGTAAGCGGTGCCGGCCAGCATCTGCTGCGTGAAGGCGCTGTGCTGCATGGTGCTCACCGCCAGTACATCGCTGTGCTGCAGGCGCGTCAGATTGGTGCCGCCATTCGGCAGGCCGAACAATACCTGGTTCTGTACCAGCGGCACGCCGGTGGCGTTACCGGCGCGCGCGGCCATGTCCAGCAGCGTGGCGATCTCGGCATCACCCGGCGCCTCCGGCAGCAGCAGCGTGGTTTGCGAAAAATCCGCCAGCCGCGAGAACGGGAACGAAGCACCGACGAAGTACGACAGGTTCGGCAGCATGGTGAAGTGACGCGTGTGGCTCAGATCGATCCACGAATCCTCTTCGATACGGCTCTTGATGTTGTTGTTGAGCAGCACGCCGCACGGCGCATCCGCCTTTGGCTTGATGTTGAAGTAGAGCGCCAGCTGGTTGTCGCCGTAAATCAGGTATGGCTCCAGCTTCAGCGTGTACTGCTCCTGGCGTGCATCGCCGCCCAGCCGGTGCCAGGCGCTCTCCAGCAGCCCGACTTTATTCACCGTCAGGTTGCGCAGGAAAGTGCCGTTCAGCGTGACGTTGAGGAACGAATTGTTTTCATCGATCCAGCTTTCGGACGGGAAACGGTAGTGCAGATTGACCGGAATCGCGTCGCCGTCCCACAGGAACAGATCCGGCGCCGCGCGGAAGTTAACCCGCAGCGCATCGTGCCAGATACCGGTGGTGGTCAGGCTCTGATCTTTACGCAGCAGCTCGCTGAGACGCACCGGGCGGCTGGTGTTGATCCAGCGCGGTGCGTCGTACGGTTTGCGCGTGCCAATCGGCTGCGGCGGTACGTTCAGGCTGCTGGCATCGGTGGCCAGCGGCTGCGTGGTCAGGCGGTTGGCCGCCTGACGCAGCTGGGCATCATCCGCACCGACCACCAGCAACAGTTTGTACACCGGATTGTTAGGGTTATCGATCACCTGCAGCAGCGGACCCTTCGCCGCAGGCAGCGTCACGCTGCCGATTTTGTCACCCGGATGGCCGATCAGGATACCGTTGTGCTCGGGCAGATCGCCGCGCACCACCGGGAAACGGATGCCACGGTAATCCGACTGAATGCCGAGCCAGGAAGCCACCAGCGCGGCGGCGCTGACGCTATCCGGCGAAACGTTAGCGGCAAAACCAAAGGTCACGCTGGCGGGCGTCATGCGCTGCACATCAATAAACGGACGCGGGAAGTTGCGCAGGCTGGTGCCGATGTTGAGCTGCTGGCCTTCAAGGCTGAGCGTGGTTTTCGGCAGAATGGTGACCTGATACTGCTGCGCGCTCTCTTTTTCGCACAGCAGCTTGTCGGCATCGTTGATTTTAAAGCTGAGGTTATTACTGGAAACCACCATCGCCGCCGGAATATCCAGCTGATAGTCGCTGACATCGCTGTCGCTGGCACCCAGCGGCAGGGTGCCGAGCGGCTGGCCGTTGAGCATCAGCTGCAGCGACGTGTTGCGCGCCGCCAGCGCGGCAGAGACGCGCAGCGACAGGTTGAGCCGCGCATTAGTGATCACCTCATCGCCCGGCAGGGTAAACAGAATACCGGACTGCAGCTGGCCGCCGGTCAGGGTGATGCCGCGCGGCTGCCCCATCTGCGCCACCGAAATGGTGCTGCTCACCGGCTGGTTTAACAGCGCGCCAGCGGGATCAGCGGCAGCCGGTGCCTCCGCAGCCACCGGCGGTATGACGATGTCAGGCGCAGCCGATGCTGCTGGCGTTGCTGCCTCTGCCGGCGGTGCTGACTCTGCCGACTGTGCGGGTGCTGTATTTTCCTGCAGCGGCGCTGCATCGCCCGGCGTGTACGGCGCGTCGCCCGCGGCCTGCTTCAGCTGCGGATCGGCACTGCCATCCAGCCCCTGCGGCGGCGGTACGTCAGAGAGCGCGGCGCTGTCCTGGGTTACCGCCGGCGTCTCTGCCCAGGCAGGGGCGAGCAGCAGCGTGGTGGTCAGCGCGCTGGCCAGCAGCGTGTACGTCAATGTTTTCATGCTGCGCTGTCCTCTTTGGCCGTTGCCTGGCCATCACGCTTGCGCGCCTCACGGCGATCTTTCCAGCTCAGCCAGAACAGCTCAAAGACGGTACGGATGATGGTGCCGAGCGACACCAGCGGATTGTCCTGCTTATATTCCGGCTGGATCCACGCATCGGCCCGCGCCAGCACCACGCGCACCAGTTCACGGCGGCGCGCCAGCGGCATCGCGCCAAAGCGCAGGCGAATGGTCTCCTCATCACCGGAGATCTTGCTCACCGGAATGGTGATGGCACCCGATTTCAGCAGCAGATCGATCTCTTCGATTTCATCGTGCTCATGCCGGTTGTCCGGCGCATCCAACTGCGCGCCGCCCATCGACAGATCGCTGGTTTGCGTGCGCGAAGAGATGCCGCTGGCATAGTGAATCACCGCCGGGATCTGCACCTCGATACGAATGGTTTTACGCACCTGTTTGGTTTCACGCGCCACGGCAATCGCTGCCATCAGGATGATCAGGCTGAACACCGCCCAGCCGACGTTGAGCGCAATCACATACGGGTCCACCCCGAAGTAATCATGCGCCACGGCGCGCACCACGCCGGCCACGATGCCAATCGACAGCAGCGCGGCAACGATGACGTGAGGCCGCACGATGTGGAAGTCAAAGAAGCCCTGGTCCAGCAGGCCACCTTTATCCGTCACGTTGAATTTGCCGTGCTTTGGCGACAGCAGGGTCAGCAGCGTCGGAATCACCAGGTGGAAGCACATCACGGTTTCGTAGATTTCACCCCAGAAGGTGTAGCGGAATTTGCCGTTCATGCGCGAGTTGACGTACAGCGACATCACCAGATGCGGTAGCACGTAAGCGAAGATGAGTGACGCCGACGAGTGGATAATATTCAGGTTAAACAGCAGGTAAGCCAGCGGCGCAGTGAGGAACGCCACGCGCGGCAGGCCAAACTGGAAGTGCAGCATAGCGTTGAGGTAGCACAGCCGCTGCTGCCATTTGAGCCCACGGCCCAGCAGCGGATTGTCGACGCGGAAAATCTGCGTCATGCCGCGCGCCCAGCGGGTACGCTGAATCACGTGCAGACCCAGACGTTCGGTCGCCAGTCCCGCCGCCAGCGGAATTGCCAGAAACGCCGAACCCCAGCCGAGACGCTGCATTTTCAGCGCGGTATGCGCGTCCTCGGTGACGGTTTCCACCGCGAAGCCGCCAATCTGTTCCAGCGCGCTGCGGCGAATCACCGCACAGGAGCCGCAGAAGAACGTGGCGTTCCAGTTGTCGTTGCCCTGCTGCACCGGGCCGTAAAACAGCGAGCCCTCATTCGGGATGCTGCGCGCGGCGCGCAGGTTACGTTCGAACGGATCCGGCGAATAAAAGTAGTGCGGCGTCTGCAGCAGCGCCAGCTTCGGATCTTTCAGGAACGGACCGACGGTGGCCTGCAGGAACGTGCGCGTTGCCACGTGGTCGCAGTCAAACACGCAAATCAGCTCGCCTTTGGTGATTTTCATGGCGTGATTGAGGTTGCCGGCTTTGGCGTGGCGGTTATCGTCACGCGTGATATAGCCGACGCCAACGTCGGCGGCAAATACCGCGAACTCGCTGCGTTTGCCGTCATCCAGCAGGTAAACTTTGATCTTATCGCGCGGGTAGTCGATACACTGCGCCGCCAGCACGGTATCCCGCACCACGTCGAGGCTTTCGTTATAGGTCGGCACGTAGACATCGACCGTCGGCCACAAGCGGGTATCATCCGGCAGCGGTTCGATGGTGCGTTTTAATGGCCAGCTGGTTTGCAGGAAGCCGAGAATTAAGATCAGCCACACGTACAGCTCGGCCAGATATAAGCCGATACCGAGAATCGCTTCAATCTCGGAATTAAACTGCAGCGTCTCCGTGGTGCGCCACCAGATATATCGGGTCGACATCAGCGCGGAAAGAAAAACCATCACAATGGTTATTTTACGGCTTTTACTGAAGCCCAGTAAAAACATCATGCCAATACTGATCAAACCAAAAATATACTGTTTCTGGCTGTCCATAGGCGTGATGACGATTACCGCAGCGACCGGTGCAAGCACCAGCAGCAGCAGGTAAAACCCGAGTTTACTCATGATTCACCCTGAAGAAGCTGTGTTGTTATTATTTGAACCAGGCCGCTGGCGGCCGGGCTTGTTAATAATGACTGCGGATCGGTGCCTGAACTTCGCCGTTGCCTACGTTGATATTCAGGATATTCGCCACCCGTTTTGCCACCAGTTCAATATCAAACGCCGCTGCCGAAGCCGGGCTGAAATCATAGATTGACTGCTGCGAGGCATTGGCCTCAGCCACGCTTTCATCGCGGTGCACCACGCCAAGTAAATTATCGCCCAGCCGTTGCTGCATAAATGCGGTTACTTCACGGCTGATATTCCGGCGATTATCACTTTGGTTGAGCACGAAATAATGACCGTGCTGATTATTTAATGGCTGGCCAATCATGCGATGGTTTTCAATTTGCGGCAGCAGCGCCACCGAGGCGGTATCCGCCAGCATCACCACTAAATGCATATCGGCCAGCTCCTGCATGGCTTTCAGCGCCGGACCGGGTCCCGGCGGAAAATCCGCAATAATCACCAGACCCGGATAATTCAGGACGGTATCCAGACCGCGTTTTAAGAAATGGGCATCGTGCGCCAGGTTGTGTTCGAAGCGCTCACGCTGCGCTTCAGTCACCTCACCGTAAGGCATGACAAAGATGTTGCTGCCGGTGGTAAGGATCGACTGACTCCAGTCAGCCTGCTCTTCCGAGCGCGCCACAAAGCCGCGGCTGTCGTGCAGCGGTACGCCAAAATGCAGGCGCAGCGCATTTTGTACGTCAAAATCGATCGCCAGCACTTTGCTGCCGGCACGCGCCAGACTCCAGGCCAGGTTGGCCGCCATGGTGGTTTTTCCTACTCCCCCTTTTGGCGAGCACACACAAACTAATGGCATAGCGCGATCTTCTCCAGTAACGGTTTGAGCAGTGTTTCTTTAGATAAATGAACCGGTTCCGCCGCACGCGAGCGGAACAGTGCGCCAAAGCGCGAGGGCGTAGCAGGCTCCGGCTGCACCACGGCGGGCGCAGTGGCCGGTGCTGCGGCAGCAGGGGCGACCGCCTGTTCAGCGACCGGCGCGCTGACCGGCGGCGGTGGGAACAGTGAAGTGGCCACCTGACGTGCTACGTGCGTGGCTGCCGGTGCCAGCGACGACACGGACGCGGCAGTGGGCGCGCTGCTTGCCGGTGGAAACAGCGCGCTGCGCGGTGTTTCTGTGTCGGGTGCCGGCGCGCTGGCGGCGAGGCTCTGCAGCAGCGATGCCTTTTCACTGCGAGCGACGGACGCCGGATTAAGAGCCTGCGGCGGCGCGACAAACTCATCGCCGCGAATTGGCTGCGGCTGCGGCAGATCGACGCGCTGGCCGCTACCCAGCTCCGGCTCATCATCCGTCGCCAGCTGACGGATGATCGCCCACTGGCTGTGATCGGCTTCCAGCGATTGCCCGGACATATCCTTAAAAGCAATGTCCAGCGTTTGCGTTTTTTCCTGGAAACGCTGCAGATCGTCGTAGTTCTTCATGATCAGAGCCTGTTAAAGCGGAGGGGTAATTTCCGCGAATATAACACACACGTTAAGACACGGTGAGAGAATTCTGATTATTAAAACCGCAGATTCGACAAAAGAGTTTTATCTGAAAGATTGAAAATATACAGATGCAAAAAGCATGCACTGATTAATTGAGCAGGATTAATAAAAATCGATTAACGGAAATAGCAGCCGGAAGATAATTAAGCTAATACACTGATAATAAACAACTTACTATTGAAATGTGCAGTTATCTCTGGCCGTGACGGCGCTCACACAATGCGGCACGGATTCAGAATTTGCCTTAACCTTTTCGCTGTCGTTCAGGACCAGCGATTTAAAGATTCAGTCGCGTAATACATTTCTGGCATCACAGGCGATTAAGACACGTCAGGTTAATTTTACTGATGTATCAGGCCACCAATAACAAAGGCTCCCGCAGGAGCCTTTCGCACTGACTGGCCGTAATTACGGCGTCGCCACCGGCTGATTCTCATCCTGGTCGACGGCGAAGCAGGCGATTTGCTGCTCACCATACTGCTTCAGTTTCGGCTGCAGCTGCACGCAGGTACCGAAACGACGGCGGCAGCGTGCGTTGAACGCGCAGCCCGGCGGCGGATTCAGCGGGCTCGGCAGCTCACCGGTCAGTTTGATGCGCTCGCGGCGTTCGTCCGGATTGAGGCGTGGCGTGGCCGACAGCAGCGCCTGAGTATACGGATGGCGCGGGTTGCTGAAGATCGCCTCTTTGCTGCCCTTTTCCACACAGCGTCCGAGGTACATCACCATCACTTCGTCGGCGATGTGCTCCACCACCGACAGGTCATGCGAGATGAACACATAGGACAGGCCGAGATCCTGCTGTAAATCCATCATCAGGTTGAGCACCTGAGCGCGCACCGAGACGTCGAGCGCCGAGACCGGCTCATCGGCAATCAGCACGTCGGGATCGAGCATCAGGCCGCGCGCAATAGCGATACGCTGGCGCTGACCGCCGGAGAACATGTGCGGATAGCGATCGTAGTGCTCGGTTTTCAGGCCCACTTTGGCCATCATCTCCAGCGTTTTTTCCCGCCGTTCCGCTTTGCTCAGCGCGGTATTTATCACCAGCGGCTCTTCCAGAATCTGGCTGATTTTCTTACGCGGATTGAGCGAGCCATACGGGTTCTGGAACACAATCTGGATTTTCTGCCGGCGCAGTTTTTGCGCCTGCGGATCGTGTTTCAGCAGATCCTGCCCGTGCCAGTACAACTCGCCGGCGGTCGGCGTTTCAATCATCGTCAGCAGGCGTCCGAGTGTGGATTTACCGCAGCCGGATTCGCCCACAACCGCCAGCGTTTTGCCACGCTCGAGGTTAAAGGAGACGCCGTCCAGCGCCTTCACCAGGCGCTCCTGGCCGAACAGGCCCTTTTTCACCGGATAGTGTTTTTTCAGGTCAATCGCCTGCAGCAGGTAATCCTGCTTCGTGTTATCAAGACTCATAAGTCGGTCTCCCGGCATCATCCAGTGGGAAGTGACATTTGGACTGGCGGCCCGGAATATCGCGCAGCTCAGGTTCTTCAGTACGGCAGCGGTCGGTCACGTACGGGCAGCGCGGATTGAGCAGACAGCCGTTAGGGCGGTCATACTTGCCCGGCACCACGCCCGGTAGCGACGCCAGCCGCGCTTTGTCGGCGGCAAACTCCGGCAGCGCACGCAGCAGCGCCTGCGTATACGGGTGACGCGGCGCTTTAAAGATATCCACCGCTTTGCCGCTCTCCACCACCTGACCGGCGTACATCACGATGATGTGCTGCGCCGCTTCGGCCACCAGCGCCAGATCGTGCGTGATCAGGATCAGCGCCATGTTCTCCTGCTTCTGTAACTCCAGCAGCAGTTCGATGATTTGCGCCTGAATGGTCACGTCGAGCGCCGTGGTTGGCTCATCGGCAATCAGCAGCTTCGGCTTACAGGCAATGGCCATGGCGATCATCACGCGCTGGCTCATACCGCCGGACAGCTGATGCGGATAGACATCGAGCCGCGATGCCGGATCGGGAATGCCCACCTGCTCCAGCAGGTCGATGGCACGCTGACGCCGCGTGCGCTTGCTGCCGCCCTGATGCACTTTCAGCGCTTCCATGATCTGGTAGCCCACGGTGTAACACGGGTTGAGGCTGGTCATCGGGTCCTGAAAGATCATCGCCACTTCTGCGCCCACCAGCTGGCGGCGCTCTTTTTCGGAGATGCGCTGCAGGTCGCGCTGATTGAACTCCAGCTTCTCCGCTTTCACGCGGCCGGGATAGTCAATCAGCCCCATGATCGCCAGCGAGCTGACCGATTTACCGGAGCCGGACTCGCCGACAATCCCGACGACCTGGCCCTGTTCTACCTGGTAGCTGATGCGGTCAACCGCACGGAACGGTGCCTTTTCGTCGCCGAAATGCACCGACAGTTTTTCTACATTTAATAACGCCATCTCGGTGCCTCTTTACTGCTTGAGTTTCGGGTCGAGTGCATCACGCAAACCATCGCCCATGAGGTTAAAGGCCAGAACCGTCAGCAGGATGACCACTCCGGGGAAGGTCACGACCCACCAGGCACTCTGCGCATACTGCAACACGTCGGAGAGCATGGTGCCCCACTCCGGCGTCGGCGGCTGCGCCCCCATACCGAGAAAGCCCAACGCGGCCATATCCAGGATGGCGTTGGAGAAACCTAACGACGCCTGCACGATCAGCGGTGCCAGGCAGTTAGGCAGAATATTGATGAACATCTGGCGCAGCGTACCGGCACCGGCCACGCTGGAGGCGGTTACGTAGTCGCGATTGACTTCCACCAGCACCGCTGCGCGCGTCAGGCGAATGTAGTGCGGCAGCGCGACGAAGGTGATCGCCAGCGAGGCGTTGACAATCGACGGGCCAAAGATGGCCACCAGCACCAGCGCCAGCAGCAGGCTTGGCAGCGCCAGCATGATATCGACGAGGCGCATGATCACTGCATCCACCACGCCGCCGAGATAACCGGCCATCAGACCGAAAATCACCCCCAGAATCAGCGACAGCACGACCACCATGCAGCCCACCAGCAGCGACAGGCGCGCACCAAACATCAGGCGCGACAGGATGTCACGGCCGACGTCATCGGTGCCGAGAATAAATTTCCAGCTGCCGCCTTCCTGCCACACCGGCGGGTGCAACAGCGCATCGCGGAACTGCTCAGCCGGGGCATGCGGTGCCAGCACATCGGCGAAGATGGCGATCAGCAGCATCAGAATGATGTAAACCAGGCCGATAACCGCGCCTTTGTTACGTTTAAAATAGTGCCAGAATTCCTGAATCGGGGTCATCGGCTTCGGTGCAGCGGTGACGCTTGCGGGATCAACAGCAGACATGATTCCCCCTTATTTCTTATGACGGATGCGCGGATTCACCACGCCGTACAACAGATCAACCAGCAGGTTGACCAGAATGATCAGGATTGCCACCAGCAGCACGCCGCCCTGCACCACCGGATAATCACGGCGCTGCAGTGCTTCGATCAGCCAGCGGCCGAGTCCCGGCCAGGAGAAGATGGTTTCGGTGAGGATGGCGCCCGCCAGCAGCGTGCCCACCTGCAGACCGATCACCGTGACCACCGGCAGCATGGCGTTACGCAGCGCATGCACCACGATCACGCGCATGCGCGTCAGGCCTTTGGCGCGCGCGGTACGGATGTAATCTTCACCCAGCACTTCCAGCATTGAGGAGCGCGTCATACGCACAATCACCGCCAGCGGAATGGTGCCCAGCACGATGGCCGGCAGGATCATGTGCATCACCGCATCTTTGAAATCACCCTCTTCGCCCCACAGCAGCGTATCAATCAGCATAAAGCCGGTGAGCGGATGGCTGTCGTCAAGGAAGATGGTGTCGCTGACGCGGCCGGAGACCGGCGTCAGGTTGAGCTGCACCGACACCAGCATGATCAGCATGATGCCCCACCAGAAGATCGGCATTGAGTAGCCGGTCAGCGAGATGCCCACTGCGGTGTGATCAAAAATTGAGCCGCGTTTCACCGCCGCCAGCACGCCGACCGGAATACCCACGGCAACGGCGAAGATCATGGCGCAGATGCCCAGCTCAAGCGTGGCTTTAAAGCGCGGCACGAACTCATCCCACACCGGGATGCGGCTTTTCAGCGAGATGCCGAGGTCGCCATGCAGCACGCCGTTGATGTAAGTGATGTACTGTTTCCACATCGGCTGATCGAGACCAAACTGGGCCATCAGCTGCGCATGACGTTCGGGGGAGATGCCGCGTTCACCGGCCATGATCAGCACCGGGTCGCCGGGGATCAGGTGAACGAAGGCAAAGGTCAATAATGTAATACCGATGAACGTCGGGATGACAAGGCCCAGACGTCGGAGTATGAATTGCAGCATAAGCCGGATTCTCAGTCATTTTCCGTGGCGCTAACGCCATGGACTACATTGCTCACAATCCGCAGCCGGCATAGCCGGACGCGACGCAAGAAGCGCTTCAAAATCCCCGTCATACTTCACGCTGCATCAGCGCAAGGTATTGAGGGTTTATAAGAAATTAGCCGGAAATAAAGTGCGGAGTACGGGCGGCGAAGGTGCCGCCCGAGGGCCAGCATGGCTGGCCCTGACCGCGATAATCCGAAAGGTTATTCCTGGATGTCGACGTTTTCGAAGTGATGTTTACCTAATGGATCAACCACATAGCCACTCACTTTCTTGCTCACTGGCTCGTACACGGTTGAGTGCGCGATGATCAGTGCTGGCGCCTGGTCGTGCATCACCACCTGCGCCTGCTTGTAGAGCTCAATACGTTTGTTGTGATCGGCTTCAGCACGCGCTGGCTGAATCAGATCTTCAAACGGCTTGTAGCACCAGCGTGAGTAGTTGGAACCGTCTTTCGCTGCCGCGCAGCTGAACAGGGTGGCGAAGAAGTTATCCGGATCCCCGTTATCACCGGTCCAGCCCATCATCACGGTCTGGTGTTCACCGGCTTTAGCACGCTTCAGGTACTCGCCCCACTCGAAAGTAACGATTTTGGCTTTCACGCCGATTTTCGCCCAGTCAGCCTGAACCATTTCCGCCATACGACGGGCATTCGGGTTGTACGGACGCTGTACCGGCATCGCCCACAGGTCAATGCTGAAGCCATCCGGCATGCCCGCTTCTTTCAGCAGCTCTTTGGCTTTGGCCGGATCGTAAGCGTAGTCTTTGACGTCATTGTTATAGCCCCACATGGTTGGTGGGATCAGGTTTTTCGCTGCCTGACCGGCGCCCTGATAGACCGCATCAATGATCGCTTGCTTGTTCACCGCCATGGTCAGTGCCTGACGCACTTTGACGTTATCCAGCGGTTTTTTCTCGGTGTTGAAAGACAGGTAACCGACGTTCAGCCCTGGCTGTTCCATCAGGTTGATTTTGGTGTCTTTCTTCATGCTGGCGATATCAGCCGGGTTGGGATACGGCATCACCTGACACTCGCCTTTCTGCAGTTTGGCGTAGCGCACCGAAGCATCTGGCGTGATGGAGAATACCAGACGATCGATTTTTGGCTTGGTGCCCCAGAAGTCCGGGTTGGCTTTGTACAGAATACGTGAGTCTTTCTGGTACTGCTGCAGCACGAACGGACCGGTACCCACCGGGTTGAGGTCCAGTTTTTCTGGCGTGCCGGCTTTCAGCATGTTGTCGGCGTACTCTTTCGACAGGATTGACGCGAAGTCCATGCCAAGGTCGGCGAGGAACGGCGCTTCCGGACGGGTCAGCGTGAAGCGTACGGTGTAGTCATCCACTTTTTCGATTTTGGCGATCAGCTTCGGCATGTCCATGCCTTCGAAGTATTCGTAACTGCCGCCGGAGACACCGTGGTACTTGTTGTTTTTATCGAGCTGGCGCTCGAAGGAGAACACGACGTCATCAGCGTTGAAGGTGCGGGTCGGCTTGAAGTCTTTGGTGGTTTGCCACTTCACGCCCTGACGCAGATGGAAGGTATAGGTTTTACCATCTTCGCTGACGTCCCATTTTTCTGCCAGGCCCGGCTGCAGCTCAGTGGTACCGGTTTTGAACTCAACCAGACGGTTGTAGATCGGTACTGAGCTGGCATCGTAAGTGGTGCCGGATGTGAACAGCTGCGGGTTGAAGCCTTCCGGCGAACCTTCTGAACAGTAAACGAGGGTTTTCGCCTGAACGCCCGCGGCCACGGTCATAGCAATCAGGCTAAGACCGACCTTCAGCATCCTGGATTTGGCCAGGGAGTTGATCATGTTTTGCTCCATTGTGATGTGATGTTGTGTGCGTCGCCCGACCTCTGATTTTTTTATGCGGTTCGGGCAGGTCAGTTATGTAATGACCAAAATGCGAGCGGTTATTGTTGTAGCGCTGACGCCGTGGAACCTGCCAGCGCTGGCCGTCTCTGCATCTTATTGACGCATCAATTTGTCAACAGTTGCAATGAACGTCAATACAACGTGGGGTTATTTACACAGAGTGTGAGTAAGTGCAAGCAACGATAAAAAACAGTGTTTGCACGCTAAGCCAAAATTTAAAAAGGTGATAAAGCGCGCAATGCCGTGTGATTCTCTGGCAATAGCGCCTGATGACAGTGATTATCACCGTTAAAAAACGTCTTAAAGTTGTCGGTAAATGTTGAATATCTGAACGATTCCCCGTGCGTTATGACGTTCAGGCAGCGAAATATGCTGGCGTAATGGCATAAGAAATCAGCAAAAAGCAAAAGCCGGTCATAAGCAGAATGTGTCGCGAATTAAGAGGGGTGCTTTGATGCAGCAAGGGATGAAGAGCGGTGTTGAAGGATAATACGGTTTATCCCGGTGATGATTAATGGAACGCGTAAATTGATGACTTTGCTTGATGGCTGCGAGAATGTGAGTCTGGTTCAGGGAAGGTCATCAGATCGCTATGGATGATCGGCGTGGGTTCCGGCGTGGCCGTCCGGTCGCCATGAATGGCGCCCCTACAGGGAATGTGCTGCTGAATGATGGACGTAAATTCCGGCGCGGCCATCCGGTCGCCATGAATGGCGCCCCTGCAGGGAATATGCTGCTGAATGATGGACGTAAATTCCGGCGCGGCCATCCGGTCGCCATGAATGGCGCCCCTGCAGGGAATGTGCATCTGGATGATGGACGTAAATTCCGGCGCGGCCGTCCGGTCGCCATGAATGGCGCCCCTACAGGGAATGTGCTGCTGAATGATGGACGTAAATTCCGGCGCGGCCATCCGGTCGCCATGAATGGCGCCCCTGCAGGGAATGTGCTGCTGAATGATGGGCGTGGATTCTGGCGCGGCCCTCCGGTCGCCATGAATGGCGCCCCTACAGGGAATGTGCTGATAAATGATGGATGTGGATTCCGGCTTGGCCGTCCGGTCGCCATGAATGGTGCCCCTACAGGATTATGCACTTTTGTAGGGTGCGTATTTATACGCACCTGGGGGATGTGCACGGCAGCCAGTAAACCTTCGGCCATCACCGAAGCCGGATAAAGGGTGGAATGCGGGGCCGTGGAGTAAAGCGTCACACGCCAGGGATGGCGTGTGCCGAGCGATCAGGGACGAGACAGCGTCTTTACGGAGCGGTCGCGTATTTCACCCTGAAACTGCAAAAACGACAGACGAAAAAAAACCTGCTTTTTGCAAAGCAGGTTTCTTAAATGATGGTCGGCGAGAGAAGATTACGCTTCTCTGCGAGAAGCGCCCTGGGGGCCGTTGCTGACGCAACGTTGTCTCGCTGCGCTCGGCTCAAACCTCCTTCGGAGGTTCTCATCCTCTATTTGCTACAGACGAAAAAAAACCTGCTTTTTGCAAAGCAGGTTTCTTGAATGATGGTCGGCGAGAGAGGATTCGAACCTCCGACCCACTGGTCCCAAACCAGTTGCGCTACCAAGCTGCGCTACTCGCCGATGGGGGCGAATATTACTGCCGTGACTTTAGAGCGTCAATCCCTTTTCCCGAAAATCCGCCTGATTGCCTGGAAAGCAAGCAGTGCCTTAAACACCTGCCTGCTCAATAAGTTCCAGGCACGAATTACAGCGCTTTCGCACTGCTGGCAGTGGCAGGTGCCTGGCACCAGTTATTCGCTGCTTTAATACCGCCATCCGGCGAGGTATAACCCAGACACCCTAAAATGGTGTCGAACAGCTCAACATGACGATGGGTTTTGCCGACGCGCTGCTGCGCCTGTAACCGCTCAAAGTTGCTGCGGTTAGTCGGGTCCTGCAGATACTTATCGGACGCCCAGACAATCATCGGCACGCGGAACTGCTCCGGCGGCGCCATCTCGCGCGGTGTACCGTGCAGGTGCATATTTTCGCTGATCGACTCACCGTGGTCCGCGGCATAAAACACAATCGCCTTCTTATCACGCAGCTGATCCAGCACACTGTCCAGCATAGTATCAACATACAGAATCGAGTTGTCGTAGGCGTTAATCAGCTGGGCTTTGCTGCACTTATCGTCCACGCCGATACACTCAGGCTGATAGCGGGCAAACTCGCGCGGATAACGCTGCGAATAGAGATAGTGTGAACCTTTCGTGTGCAACACCACCAGATGCTTGCCTTTCGGGAAGCGCTGCAGTGAAGCCTGCAGCTCCGGCACCAGCAGCATATCGTCCACCGCTTTGCCCTGATTGCGCTTCTCAGAACCAATCTGCTCGCGGAACGAGAAGTTATTCACATCGGCGTTATCGTAGAACCACACTTCGCTCTGCATGGCGAACAGCTCGGAGGTGAAGCCCAGCTCTTTCATCACCGCAAAAATGTTCTGCTCTTTCAGCGTACGGCCAGGGTTATCCATGGTGCCGCCCTCGCGCACAAACATGCAGCGCAGCGACAGCTTGGTGGCGGTATCACAGGATTCACCGCGGAATGCCACCAGATTCTTCTCTTTCGACAGCTTCGGCGTGGTATCGCGGTTATAGCCCAGCATGCCCATGTGATCCCAGCGCGTGGTCTCGCCAATCACAAACACTACATAGGTATCGTCAATGCCAGGCGGCGCCACATAGGTAAACTTCTTAGCCGGATCGAGCAACTCCTGGCTGTCCAGCTTCTCGTCCACCTTAGTCCAGGCGAACAGGCCCAGCGCCGCGATCCAGTTCGAAGGCAGATAAGAGTGCGCCACTACGCCGCCATAGCTTGGCAGATCGATATTGGTGAGCTCTTCATTGGCTTTTTGCAGCTTGTCGAAGTAGCGAATCGGCAGCCATACCAGCGCCACGCTTAGCAGCAGGATCACTGTAGGTTTCAGGCGCTGACCGGGGGTTTTCAGCTGTTCAATCAGCGTCAGGCTCAGGTTATTGCGCCAGATCAGCAGCAGCGGCAGTGCGCTCACCAGCACCATCCACAACACAAAGTGCAGCCCGATAACCTCTTTAGAGAGATCGACATCGGTGGTCATGACCGACGCCACGATGCCGTAACCGATCACCACGTTAAAGAACGCCATGTAATAGGCGGCGGCAACCGAAATCACCACCAGCAGGCTGGCGATGACGCGATAAAACCATTTGCCACCCAGCGACAGCAGTCGCATCAGGAAGAAGGTCAGCAGTACGGCAGCGGTCACTTCCGCCGCGGCGGATAACCAGTTGGTGACGGTGGATTTCGTTAAGAAGCCGTCAAAACGGCGATAAAAGATTGGCAAATTCAATAAGATGCCAAGATAGAGCGCCAGCAAAAGCGACAACTTTTGCTGCGTTAAACTTTTAATGTAATTCATATAAATTTCTGTTCCCGACCTGGTGTCGATGCTTCAACCGTAAATGTGACTGTGCAAAGAGCGTAAGGTTCGCTTGCGTAGCAGAAAAGCGTGACCTGGCGAGTAGGATCGGGACGAATCTGAACCCAAATAATTACGATGATGCACGGAGCGCAGCAGTAGAACATTTAACCAATGGTAAGACCAGAAAATTCTTTAGTTCGATGGGATGCGGGATGTTGTTCGTGACAAAAAAGGCTCCCGCAGGAGCCTTTATCCATGCATCAACTTAGTTGATGATATTCAGCGTCACGTCGATGTTGCCGCGCGTCGCGTTTGAGTACGGACAAACAATGTGTGCCGCATCAACCAGCTTCTGCGCTTCCGCCGCGTCCATCTCTGGCAGATGGATATTCAGTTTTGCTTCAATGCCAAAACCGGTGGGGATAGGACCAATCCCCACTTCGCCCTCAATCCACGCGTCTTTTGGCATGGCGATTTTGTCGCGGCCGGCAACAAATTTCATCGCGCCGAGGAAGCAGGCAGAGTAGCCGGCAGCAAACAGCTGCTCCGGGTTCGTCACCTCGCCGCCCGCGCCGCCCATCTCTTTTGGCACGCCCAGCTTCACGTCCAGCACGTTATCAGACGAGGTGGCGCGGCCATCGCGGCCACCGGTTGCTTTGGCTTTGGCGGTGTAAATCACTTTTTCTAAAGACATCATAACCTCACTATTCGCTATATAATCGCGTGCTATTTATAAGGCACAGGGGAAAACTTCACTGTCAGGATGCCGCCGCAGCGACATCCCTGATGCTCAGGTGGCGCGATTCAGGTTGCCGCGCAGATCGTCCAGCTGCTGTTTCAGCGCCGCCATGGTGTCGGTATCGCAGGCGGTCGCGCACTGGACCGCTTCCGGAATGCTGGCGGCTTTTTCCTGCAGCGCGCGTCCCTGGTCGGTCAGCGTGACCACGACCTGGCGCTCATCCTGACGCGAACGCTGGCGGCGCAGCAAACCAGCGCTCTCCAGTCGTTTCAGCAGTGGCGTCAGGGTGGCCGAATCGAGAAACAGCTTTTCACCAATCTCCGATACCGTCAGATCATCCTGATGCCACAGCACCAGCATCACCAGATATTGCGGATAGGTGATCTCCAGCGCCGCCAGTAGCTGGCGATAGACTTTATGCATCGCCAGGTTCGCCGAATAGAGCGCGAAACACAGATGCTGATCAAGCTGGAGTGGCGCAGGCTTCACTTTTTTGTCATCTTGATTACTGTTCATGCGACTCAATATAGATAGCGCGCTAGATAATTGCAAGCAACTTTTTCCTGGAGTGTGAAGATGCGTGATTCACTGGAAGAGCAGGCGCGCCGTTATGCCACTCAGGCACATGCCGATGCGGGCCAGCGTCGCAAATACACCGACGAACCCTATATTGTGCATCCGGCTGCCGTCGCGGAGCTGGTGCGCAGCGTAAGCGATGACGAAGCGATGATCGCTGCCGCCTGGCTGCACGACACGGTGGAGGACACCGCCAGTACCTTACAGGATATTGAAGAACACTTTGGTGCGCGCGTTGCACACCTGGTGGACATGCTTACCGACAGCGCCCAGCCGCAGGCGAAAAATCGTACCGCCCGGAAGCTGGCACACTTTCGCCACACTGCCGAAGCCTCGCCCGAGGCGCAAACCATCAAGCTGGCCGATATCATCGATAACACCCGTGCCATCGTGCAGTTCGACCCCAACTTTGCCCGGGTTTACCTGGTTGAGAAACAGATTCAGATTCAGCTGTTACAGCAGGGCGATCGGCGTTTATGGCAGCAGGCGAATCACATCATTGAACAGGGCATCGCGCAGCTGGCAAAACCGCCGTACAGCGTGCCGGAGAGCTGGTTTGTCAAACAGGCGGCGAAATACGGTGGCTTAAGCTGAAAAAAACCCGCCGTGCAGGCGGGTCACAGAGAACCGATAGTCGGCGTTATTCCAGCAGCTGTCGGCCCAGATACGGATTGGCCTGCAGCAGTTTCATCAGTTTGCGAGCCGTGGCGGATGGGCGCGTACGTTGCGCTTCCCAGCTTTTTACTGACGAGACGCTCACCCCCATCACGCGGGCGAATTCATCCACCTGCATGCCGGTCATCTCGCGTAAACGCTGCGGTTCGGGAACGGAAACGGTATTGAGTGCAATTTCTGATACGGGAGTCTTTGCATCACGTGTCAAAACAATTTGCTCAAGACTGCTGAGTAATTCGACCATTGGATCTTTTATTTCCATAGAGAACTCCTTAAAACTCACTATGAAGCACGTGAAAGTAGAGAGGTAAGCGCCACCAGGCGCTGAAACCGGCCTTATCAGGCTGTATCCCGAAACAGTTTTTCCTTATCAGGGCGAAAATAGTGTTTTAATGAAACCGTTACGGGACACAGCCTGTTGCACACTGCGAAAAGATGTCAGGGCAATGCAACATTGAACCGGGTCTCTAAGTATGGGTCAGATCCCCGGCTTTGCTGCCTGTTTCCTGATTATTTTTTCTTCTTTCTTATACTGCAAACGGATCGATCACCATAAGTAACTGACCCGCCTGCACTTGCTGCCCGGCCTGGCGTTGCAGGCTGTGGATTTTGCCACTGACCGGCGCCACGATCGGGATTTCCATCTTCATGGATTCGAGAATGCCTACCGTGGCACCCGCGGTCACATCACTGCCTTCCGCCACCAGCCATTGCCACACGCTGCCCGCTACCTGGCTCTCGACGCTGTGACAGCCCGCCGGCACCACCACTTCCTCGCTGCTCTGCGCCTGCAGCTGGCTGTCGAAGGTGAACTGGCCATCGGCGCGCCAGCGTGCCAGCTCGGCGTCAAACGCCTGCTGACGCTGCTGCTGGAACGCGTCGATCTCCGTCGCCTGGGCAGTCAGCAGCGCCTGATACTCGGCGAGCCGGAACTCACCGGCTTCCACGCGCAGCGGATAATCGCCCCACGGGAAACGTTCGCGGATTTGCAGCAGTTCGTCGGCACTGACCGGATAAAAACGGATTTGGTCGAAGAAACGCAGCAGCCACGGCTGGGTAAAGGCGCTGGTGCGGCGATCGCGATTCCACATCTGCAGCGTACGTCCGACGAACTGATAGCCGCCCGGCCCTTCCATGCCATAAACACACAGATACGCGCCGCCGATGCCCACCGAGTTTTCCGCTGTCCAGGTGCGCGCCGGATTGTATTTGGTGGTCACCAGGCGGTGTCGCGGATCGAGTGGCGTCGCCACCGGTGCGCCGAGATAGACATCGCCCAGCCCCATCACCAGATACGAGGCGCTGAACACAATCTGTTTCACCGCCTCCACGCTTTCGAGCCCGTTGATGCGCCGGATAAACTCAATGTTGCTCGGGCACCAGGGCGCATTCGGACGCACCGACTGGCTATAGCGTGTCACGGCTTCTCGGCAGGCGGCATCATCCCAGCTGAGCGGCAGCCACACAGTGCGCGATGGCACAGCCGCGTCGGCGAGGTCGCCCAGCAGATTATCAGCGTGCAAAATTTGCGCCAACAGCTCACTTCTTGCGCACTGCTGCGCATCATAATGCACCTGTAACGAGCGGATGCCGGGCGTCAGCTCCAGCTGACCCGCCAGCGGATGCGCCTCCAGCCACTGCATGAGAGCGTGAACGCGGAAACGCAGCGCAATGTCCAGCGTCAGCGCGCCATACTCCACCAGCAGAAAACGGTCTCCCGCGGCGCGCACGCACAGTGCAGGCCGCCCTGCAGTTGCTGCATGCTGGTGCAAGATCGGATCGATCAGCGGCAGTGCTGGCGCCACGCGCACCGCTTCCGGTTGCAGGTGCGCGATCTCGCGACGCTGCGCCTGCGCCAGACGATCGGCATCAGCAAGAGCGATCGGCACAAAGCGCAGTCGATCGCCCGCTTTGAGCTGACCCAGCTTCCACAGATCGGCGTCGATCACCGTCGCCGGACAGACAAAGCCGCCCAGCGAAGGGCCGTCCGGACCAAGAATCACCGGCATATCACCGGTAAAATCCACCGTGCCAAAGGCATAGGCGTTGTCGTGAATATTGGACGGATGCATGCCCGCCTCGCCGCCGTCGCTGCGCGCCCAGTCAGGTTTCGGGCCGATCAGCCGAATCCCGGTGCGGCTGGAGTTGTAGTGCACCTGCCACTCAGCAGCGAAAAATTCGTCGATATCGTCATCGGTAAAGAAGGCAGGTGCGCCGTGCGGACCATAAATAACGCGCAGCTGCCATTCACCGTTAAGCGGCGGCAGCAGCGTCTCAGGCAGGCGCGCCGCCGCAGCCTGACGCGGCGCGGCCAGCTGCAGCACGTCGCCGGCGCGCAGCGCCCGCCCGGCGTGACCGCCAAACTTACCCAGCGTAAAGGTACTGCGGCTGCCCAGATAGCGCGGCGTATCCAGCCCGCCCGCCAGCAGCAGATAGCTGCGGCAGCCGTCGCGCACGTCGCCCAGCGTCAGGGTTTGCCCGGCCTGCGCATGCAGCACCTGATGCATCGCCAGCGGCTGGCTGTCGAGGGTGGCTGCCAGCGGCGCGCCGCTCAGCACAAAGCTGCACGCCTGATTAAAGCGCAGCGTCGGACCGCGCAGCGTGATTTCCAGCCCGGCCGCCTGGGCCTCGTTACCCAGCAGGCGATTGCCCAGCTGAAAGGCGCGGCTGTCGAACGGCCCGGAAGGCGGTACGCCGACGTGCCAGTAGCCGACGCGGCCCGGCGCATCCTGCACCGTGGTGAGGGTGCCGCCGCTGAGGATATCCAGCGTCGGCGGCTGCCACGCCACGCTGCCGAGCGTGGCGGTAATGATGCGCCCCTGCTGCACGTCCGGCAGCGTACAGAGCTGACGCAGCCAGCGCAGGTTGGTCTCGATGCCATACAGCTCACTCTGCGCCAGCGCCGCGATCATGCCGTCGAGCGCGCGCTGGCGATCGGCCGCGTGCACGAGGATCTTCGCCAGCATCGGATCGTAAAACGGTGAAACTTCCATGCCGCTCTCTACGCTGCTGTCGATGCGCAGCGTGGCGTGATCGAGCGCCGTCGGGAACTGCACGTGGCTGAGCAGTCCGGCGCTCGGCTGAAACTGCTTCGCCGGATCCTCAGCGTACAGCCGCACCTGAATGGCATGGCCCTGCGCCACCGGTTGCAGCGTCGCCAGCGGCGGCAGGCGCTGCTGCGCCAGTTCGACCATCCAGCGCACCAGATCCACGCCGTATACCAGTTCAGTGACGCCATGCTCAACCTGCAGGCGGGTATTTACCTCAAGGAACCAGAATTGCTGGCTGGCCTCATCGTAGACATACTCCACCGTGCCGGCGCTACGATAGTTGACGGCGCGCGCCAGCCGTACGGCGGTGGCCTGCAACTGCGCGCGCACCGCATCGCTGAGCCGCGGCGCGGGCGTCTCCTCCAGCACCTTCTGATTGCGGCGCTGCGCCGAGCAGTCGCGTTCGCCCAGCGCAATCACGTTGCCCTGGCCATCGCCAAAAATCTGCACTTCAATATGGCGCGCCCGGGCGATAAATTTCTCTAAGAAGACGCCATCGTCGGCGAAGTTGTTACCTGCCAGACGCTTCACGCGGATAAAGGCTTCCTCCAGCTCGTCCGCGCTGTTGCAGCGCTGCATCCCAATGCCGCCCCCGCCGGCGGTGCTTTTCAGCATCACCGGATAGCCAATCTGTTGCGCGGCGGCCTGTGCCTGCTGCAGGGAGGTCAGCAGGCCGCTGCCCGGCAGCAGTGGCACCGCGTTCTGCTCAGCCAGTTCGCGCGCGCGATGTTTCAGGCCAAACGCCCGCATCTGCGCCGCATCCGGCCCGAGAAAATGCAGGCCCGCCGCTTCGCAGCGCGTGACGAACTCCGGTTTTTCACTGAGAAAGCCATAGCCCGGATGCAGCGCCTGCGCGCCGCTCTGCGCGGCAATCGCCAGCAGTTTGTCCTGGTTGAGATAGGTGTCGCGCACCTGGCCCTCGCCCAGCGACCAGGCTTCATCGGCCAGCCGCACGTGGCGCGCATGGCGGTCGGCTTCGGCATAGACGGCAATCGCCCGGATATTCATGGCCTGCAGGGTACGGATGATGCGCACGGCAATCGCGCCACGGTTGGCAATCAATACGCGATCAATCATGACTGAATACTCTTATTGCGGCAGGTCGTCCTGCACCAGCTGTGACGGCGTAAAACGGGTCGTCCCGTTGCGTCAGAGAATCACCACACGCTGACGGCAATCGGCGTCGGGTTGTAACCGTTACAGGGATTGTTGAGCTGCGGACAGTTGGAGATCAGCACCAGAATGTTCATCTGCGCCACCATCTCAACATACTTACCCGGCGCGGAGATGCCATCGGCAAATGTCAGGCCGCCGTCGTGGGTCACCGGCACATTCATAAAGAAGTTAATGTTGTGCGTGATATCGCGGCGCGTCAGGCCAGACTCCGGATGCGCGGCGACCGCCAGCATCCAGCTGTCGCGGCAGGAGTGCATGTGGCGCTTTTCGAGGTCATAACGCACCGTATTACTCTCGCACGAGCAGGCACCGCCGAGCGTATCGTGACGGCCACAGGTATCGGCGGTGATGGTCAGCATCGGCCGATCAAGATTAGAACGCAGCACGCTGCCGGCCGTAAGAAACACGTTGTGCTGGCCGCGCAGCGTCTCGCTCATGCTGTAGCGCTCGGCGGTATCGTCGGCGTTGAAAAACAGCGTATCCGCCGCCTGATTGCCTTCCAGATCGGTAATGCGCAGCGTTTCTCCGGCGGCAATGCGCTGCAGCCAGTAATCACCGGCGTCGATCTGCTGTTGCAGACGCGCCTGCGCCGGGTTTCGTTCACTCTCTTTAATCATCACACTTCTCCCTGCAGTTGATAGAGGGCGTTATTGCGCAGGCCGCGCTGGTTTTCCGCGCGCTGCAGACAGATTTCCGGCAGCGGCGCGCGCTGCGCATCCAGCGTCAGCTGCAGCGGCTGGCGCGGATAATCGCTCGCCGGGCTGAGCGGGTGCGGACAGGTGTGCAGCAGTACCAGCGTGTCCATGGCGAAACGCAGCCGAACCTGCGCGCCCGCTTCGCCCTGCCGCTCCAGCGTTAAGCGCCCGCTATCATCGGCGCGTACCTGCGCAAACAGATTGAGGCAGGCCGCCATGTCGCGCTGGCCAAGGCCATATTTCGCCAGCTCGACCAGGAAGCTGTCGTAGCCGTTTTGATGGCGCAGGTTGCGCGCCTGCTGATAGTCGCTGACCCCATAGCGCGCGGCCGTTTGTGCCGCGTTCAGCGTGCCGCACACACTCTCGTGCCAGCCGAAACTGTCGTGTTCAATGCCGCAGAAAATGCGCCCCATGTCCGAGTAGAGACAGTGGCCGGCTGTGAGTCGGAAAGTGTGCTGGCATTTGAGCGTATCCGGCGCGTTGTAGCGCTCCAGCAGGTTTTCCGGGTTATAAAACAGCAGGCTGGCGCTGGCGCCGCCCACCACATCGGTCAGCGTCAGCGCGCTGCCGCTGCGCATGACAAAAGACCAGTGCGCCCCGGCGGGCAGCAGGGTTTGGTATGGCTGCATCGTGCTCTCCTTTAAGCCACCTGCGTTGCGGACAGCACTTCAGCGGCGGGCTGAGTGCGATCCAGCGGCAGGTCGTAAGTGATAGTGGCGCCCCAGGCTTGCGGCGCGTGCGGATCGTGGCGCAGTTTGTCGAACACCAGCAGGCGTGACGCGAGGCTGAAGCCCTCTTTCAGATCGTGGGTGATCATGAAAATGGTCAGCTGATGCTGCTGCCACAGCTGGGTGATCAGCTGATGCATCTCGCTGCGAATACCGGGATCGAGCGCGCCAAAAGGTTCATCCAGCAGCAGAATGCGCGGCTGTTTCATCAGCGCCTGCGCCAGGGCCAGACGTTGCTGCATGCCGCCCGACAGCTGATGCGGATATTTGCTCTGCGCCTGTTCCAGTCCGACCTGCGCCAGCATTGCCTGCGCGCGTTGACGAATCGCCTGACGTTTGCGCCCCCAGACGCGTCCCAGCCAGCGTGCGCTGCTGAACTCGTCGGCCAGCATTACGTTGCCGAGCACCGTCAGATGCGGAAACACCGAGTAGCGCTGAAACACCACGCCGCGATGGGCGTCCGGCTCGTCGGGAATCGGTGCGCCATCCAGCAGCAGCTCGCCTTTGGTCGGCGCTTCGGTGCCGAGCAGCATATTCAGAAACGTGGTTTTGCCGCAGCCTGAGGCGCCGACAATCGCCACGAACTCGCCGCGCTCGACCTGCATATTCAGCCGCTCCAGCACCACCTGATCGCCGTAGTGTTTTTCCAGATTTTTCAGTTGCAGTAAGGGCATCGCGCGCTCCTTATTTGGCGTGATACCACGGCCAGCAGCGTCGGCTGACGAGCCGCAGCAGCAGGTCGAGGGCAAAGGCCAGCAGGGTGATCCACGCCACGTACGGCAGAATCACATCCATGGCCAGATAGCGGCGCATCAGGAAGATGCGGTAACCGAGGCCTTCCGTGGCCGCAATCGCTTCGGCAGCAATCAGGAACAGCCACGCCGAACAGAGCGACAGCCGCACCGCATCGCACAGACGCGGCATCAGCTGCGGCAGAATCACCCGCCATAGAATCTGAGCGCTATGCGCACCCAGCGTCTGCGCTTTGACCAGCTGCTCCTGCGGGATTTTCTGCACCTGCAGCTGCAGATCGCGGGCGATCAGCGGCGTGATGCCGATAACGATCAGCACCACTTTGGAGACTTCGCCAAGGCCAAAGCAGATAAACAAAATGGGCAGAATCGCCAGCGGCGGCACCAGCGCAAACAGCGTCACCAGCGGCGCCAGCACCGCGCGCACCACCGGTAGCGCGCCGGTGAACAGGCCAATTGCCAGTGCCAGCAGCGCGCTGATAGCGACACCACTCAGCAAACGCAGCAGGCTGGCGGCGGTATCGCTCCACAGCAGATACTCGCCGGTGCGCGGGCTGGGCTGAAACGCCATCCGGCTGATGGCCTCGCCCATGGCGTTGAATCCCGGCAGCAGCTTGTCTGCCGCGTTCAGGCTGAGACGCGCATCCGACGCGAACAGATAGACCAGCAGCACCGCCAGCAGCGGCAGAATGCCAAGCAGCAGGCGGCCGAGCGGCAGCGGTTGGTAGTTAATCAATTTACGCATCGGCAGCGCCTCGCTTACAGCTGACCGGCGGCGGCCAGTTTGGTGAAGGTGTCGGTAAAGCGCAGTTTGATGTTGCCGGCATCGCCCCAGTTACCGGCCGGGGTAGCGACCCCTACCGCATCGGCCCCCGGCGCGCCTTCACCCAGCAGGCCGTGTTTAAAGGAGAATTCAGCCACCAGCTGCATGGTGGCTTTCAGCTGCGGGCTGTCGACAAAATCCAGCGTGGTTTTGGCATCGCTGAACAGGTGTGTCGCGGCAAGCTGCTGATCAAAACCGGCCAGATCGGTACCGGATGCCTGCGCCATCTGCGTGCGCGCCGCTTTGGCACTGTCGCTCTGCCCGGCCATGCTGTGCAGCGTCTCGTACCAGGCACCGGTAAGCGCTTTGCCGAGCTGAGGATATTTGTTGAGCGTGGCGGTGTTAACTACCAGCAGGTCGAGGATTTCGCCCGGGATCTGCGCCGAGGAGAACACCAGATGGCTGTCCGGCTGCTTCTCTGCTTCCGCCAGCAGCGGATTCCACGTGACGATGGCGTTAACGTCAGCAGTGCCAAACGCCGCCACCAGATCGGCATCGGCGGTGTTAACCACCCTGACATCTTTCTCGCTCATGCCGGATTTCTCCAGCGCGCGCGCCAGCAGATAGTGTGAGACCGACAGTTCGACGAGGTTGATGGGTTTGCCTTTCAGCGCGCTGACGCTGTCCGCGCCTTTAAGCAGAATGCCGTCGTTACCGTTGGAGTAGTCGCCGACAATCAGCGCGGTGCTGTCGACGCCGCCGGTCGCCGGAATGGTCAGCGCATCCATATTGGTCATGGTGCAGCCGTCAAATCCACCTGCGGTGTACTGATTGACCGACTCGATATAGTCATTAACCTGCACAAACTGAATATCGATGCCGTACTTATCGGCCCACTTTTTCACGATGCCGCTTTGCTGGGCGTAATCCCACGGCATCCAGCCAGCGTAGATGGACCAGCAAAGCTTAAAGGAAGGTTTAGCGGCGGCCAGCGACGGAACGCTGAACAGGGCGACGCTGCAAATCAGCAGCAGGCGCAGACAGGCTTTAATCATGATGATTCCTCTGGCGTTAACGGACGAAAATCAGGCAGGAGGCGGCGAGCAACGTTCTCGCTTTCCTCCCGGGCTTTTTTCCCGCCGTGTAACCGTCAGAGGACGGTCGGTCACTCTCGGACCAGCATCTCGCGATCGGAACCCTAGTGACCCATTGCAAATTGTGTGGCGACGTCGGTTGCCCGCGATCGCTCCTGCATCTGCCAGAAAGCAGGCAATATCAATGCCAGGTTGCTATCAGCCTGAATTACATGCGTTATTGCACAGCGCTGCGCTTGCAGGCAGGCTGCGCTGCACAGTTGTGCAGCAGGCACGCACCAGCGTGAAGCACTGCAGACCAGCCGTTGTACAGCCGGGGCCATTGCACTATTCTTTAGGACCTTTCCCAGCGAATCGAATTTAGCCATCGTCACAACAGGAGTTGAATTATGGCGTCAGGAATTTCCCGCATCTGGATGCGTAGCGGCATGCTGCTGACCGGCGTGCTACTTGTGCTGCAGCTTACCGCCTGCGGCGATAAAGAGGGCGATCAGCGCAAAGCCTTTACTGATTTTCTGCAAAACACCGTGATGCGCAGCGGTGAACATCTGCCCAGCCTGAGCGAAAACCAGAAGCAAACCTTCGGTAACTACGCCAGTGATTACGCCATCCTGTATGGCTTCTCGCAGCAGGTGAATCAGGCGGTGGATCAGGGCATGCGCCCGGTGGTTGATGAGCTGGCGGCCATCCGCGTGCCGCAGGATTATCTGACACGCCGCGACAGCCTGCGCCAGGCAAGCGGCAATCTGAGCGTGCTGACGCAGCAGATTCAGAGCGCCAAAATGCAGGCCGACAGCAGCAAAGCCACGCTGAAGCAGCCAGACGATCTGAAGAAAGTGTACGACAGCGTGTACGCCAAAGTGGTGACGCAGCCAGCCAGCACGCTGATCCCGCTGCTGCCGCAGCTGCAGGCGCTGAGCCAGTCGGCAGTTCAGGCCGGTGATTATCTGCAGTCGCAGGGCGCGCGCGTCAGCTTCAATGACGGCGGCGTTCAGTTCCCGACGCAGGAGCAGGCCACGCAGTACAACACGCTGATGAGCAATCTTGCCAGCAACACGCAGGCGCTGACGCAGGCACAAAATGCCGTACAGGGCGGTTTGCAGTAAGCCGTTCAGCGGGCAGTTCTCCCCTGCCCGCTTTTTCAGATTTTCGTCACTTCCTTACATCGCCTTTTTCTGTCAGCACAGAGTGTGATCTGGCGCATTTTCAACCAAAAATAGTTTGTGATCTCAATCACATTTGTGAAACAAACCGGCCCAGGTGAAAGGTGATTTTTGTCACATTTCTACCGCTGTTGCGCGCATTTTTTCGTCAGCGTTGCTTTCTTACAGGGTATTTTTGTGATCAAAGTCACCTTTAATCCCCCTGTCCACCCCAATTTAGCGTGATATACATCACACTTTTTCCTGACGCTACGCAGTGTAATCAACTAGTGCTAGAGTCCGCGTGCATACAGTAATGCCACGGCCCCCGCCGTAACGTCTTAACAAAAACAAACGCGCTCTCTTATTGCAGCGCGTCTCAATAAGGGGTGGGTTTATGTCCTCATCAGTCAAGGTCAAGGTTCAGAGCTTTGGTCGCTTTCTGAGTAATATGGTGATGCCAAACATCGGTGCGTTTATCGCCTGGGGTATCATCACAGCACTGTTCATTCCAACCGGATGGATTCCTAACGAAACGCTGGCCAAGCTGGTTGGCCCGATGATTACCTACCTGCTGCCGTTGCTCATCGGCTTCACCGGTGGTCGTCTGGTGGGTGGCGATCGCGGCGGCGTGGTCGGTGCCATCACCACCATGGGCGTGATCGTCGGTGCCGATATGCCGATGTTCCTTGGCTCGATGATTGCCGGTCCGCTGGGCGGCTGGGCGATCAAGTCGTTTGACCGCGCGGTTGACGGCAAAATCAAAAGCGGCTTCGAGATGCTGGTTAACAACTTCTCGGCCGGTATTATCGGTATGCTGCTGGCGCTGCTGGCCTTCCTCGCTATCGGTCCGCTGGTAGAAGGTCTGTCGCACATTCTCGCCGCCGGCGTAAACCTGATGGTGCAGAACAACCTGCTGCCGCTGACCTCAATCTTTGTTGAACCGGCGAAAATCCTGTTCCTCAATAATGCCATCAACCACGGTATCTTCTCGCCGCTGGGTATCCAGCAGGCCAGCGAAGCGGGCAAATCGATCTTCTTCCTGATTGAAGCGAACCCGGGTCCGGGTATGGGCGTGCTGGTTGCTTATATGATCTTCGGCCGCGGCAGCGCCAAGCAGTCTGCGGGCGGCGCAGCGATCATCCACTTCCTTGGCGGTATCCACGAAATCTACTTCCCGTACGTGCTGATGGCGCCGCGCCTGCTGCTGGCAGTAATCCTCGGCGGTATGACCGGCGTGTTCACCCTGACGCTGCTGAACGGCGGTCTGGTATCACCGGCCTCACCAGGTTCGATTCTGGCCGTACTGGCGATGACGCCAAAAGGCGCTTACTTCGCTAACATCGCGGCTATCGTTGCGGCTTTCGCCGTCTCCTTCGTGGTCTCCTCGATTCTGCTGAAAACCAGCAAAGTAAAAGAAGAAGACGACATCGAAGCGGCGACCCAGCGCATGAAAGACATGAAAGCGCAGTCAAAAGGCCAGGCCGTTGCCGGTTCACCGGTGGTAGCCGATGCCAGCAGCGTTGACGTCAGCCACGTGCGCAAAATCATCGTCGCCTGTGATGCCGGTATGGGCTCCAGCGCGATGGGTGCAGGCGTGCTGCGCAAGAAGGTGCAGGATGCGGGCCTGAGCAATATCTCTGTGACCAACAGCGCGATTAACTCGCTGCCGGGCGATGTCGATCTGGTGATTACTCACCGCGATCTGACCGAACGTGCGATGCGTCAGGCGCCACAGGCGCAGCACATCTCGCTGAACAACTTCCTCGACAGCGCGCTGTACACCAACCTTACCGAGCGTCTGGTGGCGGCGAACCGCAGCGAAGCCCACCGTGAAACGGTGCAGACCGCGCTGGCAGACAGCTATGACGACGGCAGCGCGCACTTGTTCAAACTGGGCGCTGATAACGTGTTCCTCGGCCTGAGCGCCAGCAATAAAGAGCAGGCGATTCGCTTCGCCGGCGAGCAGCTGGTGAAAGGCGGCTACGTGCAGCCGGAATATGTTGAAGCGATGCTGGCGCGCGAGCAGCTGACGCCAACCTACCTCGGTGAATCCATCGCCGTGCCGCACGGCACCGTCGAAGCCAAAGACCGCGTGCTGAAAACCGGCGTGGTATTCTGCCAGTATCCGGCCGGCGTGCAGTTTGGCGATGAGCCGGACGAAGTCGCGCGACTGGTGATTGGTATTGCCGCACGCAATAACGAACACATTCAGGTGATAACCAGCCTGACCAATGCGCTCGACGACGACAGCGTAATTGAGAAGCTGGCGAACACCACCAGCGTGCAGGACGTGCTGGATCTGCTGTCTGGCAGCACTGCCAACGCGTAATTCGCGGTTTTAACTTCCCTGGGGCGGGCAAGCCCGTCCCCACTTTCCGGGGCGGACATGCCCGCCCTTTCGTCATTTGATATGGGTCAAATTTATGAAAGCGTTACATTTTGGAGCAGGTAACATCGGCCGTGGATTTATCGGTAAGCTGCTGGCGGATGCCGGTATCGAACTGGTGTTTGCTGATGTGAATCAGGTGGTGCTTGATGCCCTTAACGCCCGTCATGAGTATCCGGTTCACGTGGTGGGCGAGCAGGCGCAGGTCGAAATCGTTACCGGCGTCAGCGCGGTGAACAGCACCAGCGACGACATCGTCACGCTGATCGCTGAGGTTGATATCGTTACCACGGCGGTTGGTCCGCAGATCCTTGAGCGCATCGCGGGCAGCGTGGCGCAGGGTCTGGCCAAACGCAGTGACAACGGTAATGTCCGTCCGCTGAATATCATCGCCTGTGAAAACATGGTGCGCGGCACCAGCCAGCTGAAGCAGCACGTACTGAAGGTGCTGCCGCAGCAGTATCATGCGTGGGTTGAAGAGCATGTTGGCTTTGTCGATTCGGCAGTTGACCGCATCGTGCCGCCATCTGAAGCCGGCAGCACCGATCCGCTGGAAGTTACCGTAGAAACCTTCAGCGAGTGGATCGTCGACAAAACCCAGTTTAAAGGCGCATTGCCGGACATTCCTGGCATGGAGCTGACCGATAACCTGATGGCGTTCGTCGAGCGTAAGCTGTTTACCCTCAACACCGGCCACGCCATTACCGCTTATCTCGGCCAGCTCGCCGGTCACGCCACCATTCGCGAAGCCATTCTCGACCAGAAAGTGCGTGCCGTGGTGCAGGGCGCGATGCAGGAGAGCGGCGCGGTGCTGATCAAGCGTTATGGTTTCGATGCGGAGAAACATGCCGCGTATATCCAGAAAATCCTGACGCGTTTCGAAAACCCGTACCTGAAAGATGACGTCGAGCGCGTGGGCCGTCAGCCGCTGCGCAAGCTGAGCGCCGGCGATCGCCTGATCAAGCCGACGCTGGGCACGCTGGAGTATCAGCTGCCGCACGCCAGCCTGGTGCAGGGCATTGCCGCCGCGATGCACTATCGCAGCGAAGCCGATCCGCAGGCGCAGGAGCTGGCGTCACTGATCGCGCAGAAAGGCCCACAGGCGGCGCTGGCGGAGATTTCTGGCCTCGATGCCAATAGCGAAGTGGTGAGCTCAGTGGTGAGCGCTTACCACGCTATGGCATAATGCGCGCCCTTTAGTGGTCAATTCGGGCACGGCAGCCGCGTGCCCGTCGACGGTAGCTGAATGATGCAGGCAATAATGGAAGAGAAGCAGGCTTTTGAAAACCGGGTGCTTGAGCGGCTGAACGCCGGTCGTTCGGTGAGAAGCTTCCTGATCGCCGCTGTCGAACTGCTGGCGGAAGCAGTCAATCTGCTGGTGCTGCAGGTCTTTCGCAAAGACGACTACGCGGTGAAATATGCGGTGGAACCGCTGCTGCTGGGCGACGGCCCGCTGGGCGAGCTGTCGGTACGCCTGAAGCTCATCTACGGCCTGGGGGTGATCAATCGCCACGAATACGAAGACTGCGAGCTGCTGCTGGCGCTGCGTGAGGAGCTGAATCACGACACCAGCGACTACCGCTTTACCGACGATGAAATACTCGGCCCGTTCGGCGAACTGCACTGCGTGCTGGCCTGGCCGCCTCAACCCGATTTCACCCGCGACGACGCCGCGCTGCGCGCCATGCAGCAGCAGCGCTACCTGCAGATGGTGCGATCCACCATGGTGCTGTCGCTGACCGAGCTGATTTCCCGTATCTCGCACAAACAGGCCTTCAAGAAGCCCGCCGTGTAACGCTTCCCCTGCGGCGCTATTGCCACGCGCCGCTGTTCTCTCCGCCGCAGACAAAATATTACGCAGGATATTGATGCAGCGCTTTTTTTGGCGGTTGATGATTTTGCCAACAATCGTCAGAAAGCGATATACTTACCGCTCCTGTGGCAAACAGACGACATCCCTATGAAATACGATACATCTGAACTCTGCGACATCTACCATGAAGAAGTGAACGTTGTTGAACCGCTTTTTTCGAACTTTGGTGGGCGCACCTCATTCGGTGGTCAAATTACCACAGTGAAATGTTTCGAAGACAACGGCCTGCTGTATGACCTGCTCGAAGAGAACGGTCGCGGTCGCGTGCTGCTGGTCGATGGCGGCGGCTCAGTGCGGCGCGCGCTGGTTGACGCACAGTTAGCAAGACTGGCGGCGCAAAACGAGTGGGAAGGCATCGTAGTGTACGGCTCGGTTCGCCAGGTCGATGAACTGGAAGAGCTGGAGATCGGCATTCAGGCGATTGCGGCCATTCCGGCTGGCGCCGCAGGCGAAGGCATCGGCGAGAGCGACGTGCGGGTTAACTTCGGCGGCGTCACCTTCTTCTCCGGCGATCATCTCTACGCCGACAACACCGGCATGATCCTGTCTGAAGACGCACTCGACATCGAGTAAGCGACAAACAAAAACGGGTGCCGCGGCACCCGTTGGTTTAAGCGCTAAGGCTTAAACTTCTTCCATTTTTCCCAGCAGTGCACGCAGGCGCTCCTGCCATACATGCTGCTCTTCTTTCAGGTGCTGATTTTCACGCGCCAGCGCTTCGTGATTGCCGGATGCCTGGCTCATTTCGTTTTTCAGGTTATTGTTCTGCTCTTTCAGCTCTTCAATTTCCATCTGCAGCAGGGTGATGGTATCAATCGCCTGCTGTACTTTCGCTTCCAGTTTCTCGAATACTTCAAATGACATCTTTCTGACCTCTCCTAAATCGTGCAAGGCGTTGATAGACCGGGCGTGCCTTAAAATAGTGCGTCCAGCCACGATGTCCCGATTGTATGTAGCCACACCCGGCAAGTCCAGCAGCACAAGGCCTGCGAGGGAAGTCTGTAACACTTTTCAGTTTATACCTGGAAAACGCGCAACTTCGCGCATTTTGCGCGCGGTCACACGCGCAGGGTGCAGCGCAGCGGGGGTTTTTGGCCCTAAACACAGGCAAAAGACGCGAAAACGCGCATTTTTATGACACGGCACACAAAATTCGATTTCGCTATTTCTCGTTTATGCTCGTTAACGATAAATTCACATCAACCCTACATTAGAGCTGGGCGACTCAAGGATTGAGAACAAAAACTGATAAAATTTAACCTCGCTTCAGGAATTCCATTATGAGTCAGACAACGAACACACTCAAAGGTCAGTGCATCGCCGAGTTTCTCGGTACCGGTTTGATCATCTTTTTTGGTGCCGGCTGTGTGGCGGCGCTGAAGCTGGCCGGTGCCGCATTCGGCCAGTGGGAAATTTGTATCATCTGGGGTCTTGCTGTCTCCATGGCGGTTTATCTGAGCGCAGGCGTATCCGGCGCTCACCTCAATCCGGCAGTCACGGTTGCCCTGTGCCTGTTCGCCAACTTCGAAGGCCGCAAAGTTTTACCTTATATTGTGTCGCAAATCGCTGGCGCGTTCTGTGCGGCGGCGCTGGTCTACGGTCTTTACTACAATCTGTTCTTTGATTACGAAGCCAGCCACCAGATGGTACGCGGCAGCGTGCAGAGCCTCGATCTGGCCGGTATCTTCTCCACCTATCCGAACCCGCACATCACCGTGGCGCAAGCGTTCCTGGTGGAAATGGTAATTACCGCCGTGCTGATGGCGGTGATCATGGCGCTGACCGACGACGGCAACGGCGTACCGCGTGGCCCGCTGGCGCCGCTGCTGATTGGTCTGCTGGTGGCGGTGATTGGCGGTTCCATGGGTCCGCTGACCGGCTTCGCCCTGAACCCGGCGCGTGACTTCGGTCCGAAGCTGTTCGCCTTCTTCGCGGGCTGGGGTAACGTGGCGTTCACCGGTGGTAAAGATATTCCTTACTTCCTGGTGCCAATTTTTGGCCCGCTGGTCGGAGCCTGCCTCGGTGCCTTTGGTTATCGTGCGCTGATTGGCCGTCACCTGCCGGGCAACCTTGCAGAAACCAGTAAAACAGAAAAACCGGTCGCGCGCGCTGAGCAGCGTAAAGCGTAAGTTTCATCGTTAATCATCAGGAAACCATAATGACTACGACTGATAAAAAATATATTGTCGCGCTCGATCAGGGCACAACCAGCTCACGTGCCGTGGTGCTCGATCATGACGCCAACATCGTCGCCGTCTCACAGCGCGAATTCACCCAGATCTACCCGAAAGCCGGCTGGGTTGAACACGATCCGATGGACATCTGGGCCTCGCAGAGCTCCACGCTGGTGGAAGTGCTGGCGCACGCTGATATCCGTTCTGACCAGATCGCCGCCATCGGTATCACCAACCAGCGTGAAACCGCGATTGTCTGGGACAAAGAGACCGGCAAACCAATTTACAACGCCATCGTCTGGCAGGATCCACGTACCGCCGACTACTGTAACAAGCTGAAGAAAGAAGGTCTGGAAGAGTACATCCAGCACACCACCGGCCTGGTGATTAACCCGTACTTCTCCGGCACCAAGGTGAAGTGGATTCTCGACCATGTGGAAGGCGCGCGCGAGCGGGCGAAACGCGGCGAACTGCTGTTCGGCACCGTCGACACCTGGCTGGTGTGGAAAATGACCCAGGGCCGCGTGCACATCACCGATCACACCAACGCATCGCGTACCATGATGTACAACATCCACAAGCTGGAGTGGGATGCGCGCATGCTGGAGATTCTGGATATTCCGCGTGAAATGCTGCCGGAAGTGAAAGGATCGTCCGAAATCTACGGCCAGACCAACATTGGTGGTAAGGGCGGTACGCGTATTCCTATCGCCGGTATCGCCGGTGACCAGCAGGCTGCGCTGTATGGCCAGCTGTGTGTGCAACCTGGCATGGCGAAAAACACCTACGGCACCGGCTGCTTTATGCTGATGAACACCGGTACCGAAGCGGTTACCTCAACTCACGGTCTGCTGACCACCATCGCCTGCGGTCCACGCGGCGAGGTGAACTACGCGCTGGAAGGTGCCGTGTTCATCGGTGGTGCGTCCATTCAGTGGCTGCGCGATGAGATGAAGCTGATCAGCGATGCGGGCGACTCCGAATACTTCGCGATGAAAGTCAAAGACACCAACGGCGTGTACATGGTGCCGGCCTTTACCGGTCTTGGCGCACCGTACTGGGACCCGTATGCGCGCGGCGCAATCTTCGGTCTGACCCGTGGTGCCAACGCCAACCACATCATTCGCGCCACGCTGGAGTCCATTGCTTACCAGACGCGTGATGTGCTGGAAGCGATGCAGAACGATGCCGATACCCGCCTGCAGTCGCTGCGCGTGGATGGCGGTGCGGTGGCCAACAACTTCCTGATGCAGTTCCAGTCCGATATTCTCGGCACGCGCGTGGAGCGTCCGGAAGTGCGCGAAGTGACCGCGCTGGGTGCGGCTTACCTCGCCGGTCTGGCAGTCGGTTTCTGGAACGATCTGGAAGAAGTTCGTGCTAAAGCCGTGGTGGAACGCGAGTTCCGTCCAAGCATTGAAACCACCGAACGCAACGTACGCTATGCCGGCTGGAAAAAAGCCGTGGCGCGCGCCCAGACATGGGAAGAAGAAGAGTAACACTGTGCTGACCCGCGGCGCCCTGCCGCGGGTTTTTCCCGTCCCCCTGCCCCGCTGTGCTACACTGCCCGCCTGTTTTTTGTCAGGTGCAGACCATGAAACGAGAACTCGCGATTGAATTTTCCCGTGTGACCGAAGCCGCTGCGTTAGCGGGCTATCACTGGTTAGGACGCGGCGACAAGAATGCCGCTGACGGCGCCGCCGTCAACGCCATGCGCATTATGCTCAACACCATCAACATCGACGGCCAGATCGTGATTGGCGAGGGCGAAATCGACGAAGCACCGATGCTCTACATTGGTGAGAAAGTCGGTACCGGCCACGGCGATGCGGTGGACATTGCAGTTGATCCTATCGAAGGCACGCGCATGACTGCGATGGGCCAGGCCAACGCGCTGGCGGTGCTGGCGGTGGGCGATAAAGGCAGCTTCCTGCACGCACCTGATATGTATATGGAAAAGCTGATTGTCGGTCCGGGGGCGCGCGGCGCTATCGATCTCAACCTGCCGCTCGCCACCAATCTGCAGGCGATTGCGCAGGCGCTCAATAAACCGCTCAGCCAGCTGACGGTGTCGATTCTCGCCAAACCGCGTCACGATGCGGTCATCGCGCAGCTGCAGCAGCTGGGCGTGCGCGTGTTTGCTTTTCCGGACGGCGACGTGGCGGCCTCGATTCTCACCTGTATGCCGGACAGCGAAGTGGACGTGCTGTATGGCATCGGCGGTGCGCCAGAAGGCGTGGTGTCGGCGGCGGTGATCCGCGCCATGGATGGCGACATGCAGGCGCGCCTGCTGGCTCGTCATCAGGTCAAAGGGGATTCGGCCGAAAACCGCCGTCTGGGTGAGCAGGAACTGGCGCGCTGTGCCGAAATGGGTATCAACGCCGGGGAAGTGCTGACGCTGCAACAGATGGCGCGTAACGATAACGTGATTTTCGCGGCGACCGGCATCACCACGGGCGATCTGCTAAAGGGCATCACGCGCCAGGGCAATATCGCCACCAGCGAAACGCTGCTGGTGCGCGGTAAATCGCGCACCATTCGCCGCATTCAGTCGATCCACTATCTGGACCGCAAAGACGCGGCGCTGCACCCTTTTATCCTGTAACCGTCTGTTTGCCGCTCTCCGGATGACGCGAGAGCGGCCACCAGCACAGCAGCATCACCAGCGACGTCACAAACATCAGCATACCGAGGCTCGACTGATCGTGCTGCGGCAGCAGCGCTGAGAGCCACGCCACCACACCGGAACCCAGATTCTGCAGGCCGCCAATCAGCGCACCGGCACTGCCGGCCAGCCACGCGTAGGGCTCCATCGCGCCAGAAGTTGCCAGCGGAAACAGCATGCCTGCGCCGAAGAAAAACAGCGCGGCCGGTACCAGCAGCGTCCAGATATTCATCACGCCAAACCACGCCGGCAGCCACATCAGCAGTCCCGCCAGCAGGCAGCTGTTCACGCCATACCACACCAGCGTATGCCAGGATTTCTGCTCGCGGCCGGCAAACCAGGCACCAAAAAACGCCGCCGGAATCGGCAGGATAAACAAAATACTCACCGTCAGCCCGTCGAGCCCCAGCACGCCCGCCATCAGTACGCCACAGCTGGCCTCAAATACCGCAATGCCCGCCAGCGCGCCGATCAGCAGTAGCAGATAACGCACAAAGTTGCCGTCGCTGAGCAGCGTGATGTAACGGCGCAGAAAAGGTGTCGCGGGCGCATCCACCGGACGGGTCTCCGGGAGCCAGCGGGCCATCGCCGCCGTTACGCCAACACACAGCAGCAGCAGGAAAGCAAAGCAGGCGTGCCAGCCAAACAGATGGGTCAGCAGCGCGCCGATTACCGGCGCCAGCAGCGGGCTGACCAGAATGCCCATGTTGAGCAGGCTGTTGGCCTGACGCAGCGCAATGCCGGAGTAAAGATCGCGCGGCATGGTGCGCGCCATCACGCCAGCCACGCCGGTACCCAGTCCCTGCACCGCACTGCCCAGCACCAGCACACTCAGCGACGGCGCAAACAGGGCGATCAGCGCGCCCGCCGCAAAGATCGTCATGCCCGCGAGGATCACCGGACGCCGGCCAATGCTGTCCGACAGTGGCCCGTAGATCAGCTGCGATCCGCCGTAGGTCATCAGATAGGCCGCCATCACCTGCTGCATGGCGCCGCTGCGCACGTTAAGCGCCTCTGCCATGTTCGCCATGGCGGGCACATAGATGGTCTGCGCCATCTGTCCCACCGCCACCAGCACAATCAGCATGAACAGCAGGAAGCGGTTTTGCGTATTACTCATCATCATGGAACAAAATGTCTGCCTGAGAAACAAAGTAATGACAGCACTAAACAGGGCTGCCGGAGAGTTATGGCGGCAAAAATATCAGGAATTGCGCACAAAGCGAGAGGCGGGCGTAAAGCGATAGCTCAGACACCGTCAAGCTTCTGTACCAGGCTGTAACGTGGCCGCTACAGTTGCTGATGTGTGCGGACGATTTGTCGCAGAGAGCCCTTTGCCGGCTGGCGGGCTGGAAATCTGGTGCCGGGCTGACGAAGATAGAAAGAGACCAATTATCAATCATCAGGAGCGAACATGGCAGAGTGGGTCAATGCAGAAGTAAAAGAAGTGAAAAACTGGACCGATGCACTGTTCAGCCTGCGCGTCACTGCGCCCATCGACCCTTTTACCGCCGGCCAGTTTGCCAAGCTGGCGCTGGAAGTCGACGGCGAGCGCGTGCAGCGCGCCTACTCCTACGTTAATGCGCCGCAGGATCCGCTGCTGGAGTTCTATCTGGTAACAGTGCCGGAAGGGAAGCTCAGCCCGCGTTTGCAGGCGCTGCAGCCCGGCGATCAGGTGATGGTGACCAAAGAGGCGGCCGGTTTCTTTGTGCTG
This sequence comes from Type-C symbiont of Plautia stali, assembly GCF_059730935.1. Lineage (NCBI taxonomy): Bacteria > Pseudomonadati > Pseudomonadota > Gammaproteobacteria > Enterobacterales > Enterobacteriaceae > Type-C symbiont of Plautia stali. Next base: position 3,965,338 of record NZ_AP035923.1, read on the forward strand.
GATGAGATCCCCGACTGCCAGACGCTGTGGATGCTGGCGACCGGCACGGCGATCGGCCCGTATCTGTCGATTTTGCAACAGGGCGAAGGGCTGGAGCGCTTCGACAACATTGTGCTGGTACACGCTGCGCGCTATGCCGCCGACCTGAGTTTTCTGCCGCTGATGCAGCAACTGCAGCAGCGTTATCAGGGCAAGCTGCACATTCAGACGGTGGTCAGCCGCGAGCAGATGCCCGGTTCACTGCATGGCCGCGTACCGCAGCTGATCGAGAGCGGAGAACTGGAAAACGCCGTGGGCCTGCCGATGCTCGCCGACACCAGCCACGTGATGCTGTGCGGTAACCCGCAGATGGTGCGCGATACCCAGCAATTGCTGAAAGAGACCCGCGATATGCGCAAGCATTTCAAACGTAAACCCGGTCACATGACCAGCGAGCATTACTGGTAATCGCGCTGGCAGCAAAATGTCAGATTTTTCCCGGCGCGGGTTTTGACTTTCAGCGGTAAAAACCGTTCTAATCGTGGGCTAAGTGAATGATTTAGGGCCGAAGCAATGAAGAATCTGCCAGTCGCGCTGCTGCTCAGCGTCGCACTGACATTTCCCGCCTGGGCGGAGGACGCGCCCGCGCAGGATCGCAACGATCACCTGCCTGCGGCGCCGTATCTGCTGGCGGGTGCGCCCACCTTTGATATGACCATCGCGCAGTTCCGCGAAAAGTATAACGCCGCCAATCCTGACCTCCCGCTGCAGGAATATCGCGCCATCGATAACCGCGATGACAAGAGCCACCTGACACGTGCCGCCAGCAAAATCAGCGAAACGCTGTATGCCTCTACCGCGCTGGAACAGGGCACCGGCAAGATTAAAACGCTGCAGATTACCTGGCTGCCGGTGCCGGGCCCGGATATGAAAGCGGCACAGACACGCGCCATGGATTACATGACTGCGCTACTGCGCTTTTTTGTGCCCGGTTTGTCAGCGGAAGAGGGACACAAGAAGCTCGACGGCCTGCTCAGCGCCGGCAAGGGTGCACGCTATTTTTCCCGCACCGAAGGTGCACTGCGCTTTGTGGTCGCAGACAACGGCGACAAGGGACTGACCTTCGCCGTTGAGCCCATTAAACTGGCGCTCGCTAGCCCCTGATCTCCCCGGCAAAAATGACGAAAAGCAAAGCCAGCGCCCCATTTGATCTCTATACTGTCTGGCAGACATCGCTGCCCCGATGGCAGCGCTATTTCATGAATCGCGTTATGCGGAGGAAAGAATGCGACATCCACTGGTTATGGGTAACTGGAAACTGAATGGCAGCAAGCACATGGCGGGCGAGCTGATTGAAGGCCTGCGCAAAGAGCTGTCAGGTGTGGAAGGCTGCGGTGTGGCGATTGCTCCGCCGGCGATCTATCTGGATCAGGCCAAACACGCCATTTCCGGCAGCCACATTGCGCTGGGTGCGCAGAACGTGGACGTGAACCTGTCTGGCGCTTTCACCGGTGAAACCTCTGCCGAGATGCTGAAAGACATCGGCGCGAAATACATCATCATCGGCCACTCTGAGCGCCGCACCTACCACAAAGAGAGCGACGAGTTCATCGCGAAGAAATTCGCCGTGCTGAAGGCCGCAGGCCTGGTACCGGTGCTGTGCATCGGTGAGACCGAAGCCGAGAACGAAGCTGGCAAAACTGAAGAAGTGTGCGCACGTCAGATCGACGCCGTGCTGGAAACCCAGGGCGCAGCGGCCTTCGAAGGCGCGGTTATCGCCTATGAGCCAGTCTGGGCCATCGGTACCGGCAAATCAGCGACCCCAGCGCAGGCGCAGGCAGTACACAAATTTATTCGTGATCACATCGCGAAGAAAGATGCCGCTATCGCTGAGCAGGTAATCATTCAGTACGGCGGTTCGGTTAACGACAAAAACGCCGCAGAACTGTTCACCCAGCCGGACATCGACGGCGCGCTGGTGGGCGGTGCGTCGCTGAAGGCAGATGCTTTCGCGGTGATCGTCAAAGCCGCTGCAGCAGCCAAAAACGCGTAAGTTGCTGACGCAAAGAAAGGCGGCTGATGAGCCTAATGCCGATCAGTTAAGACAAAAATGATCGGTTGAACGATCCGGTCGCTGTGTGAAAATCCGTAATCTCTCATGGATGATTACGGATTTTTTTATGCTCCTCAGCCAGGCCCTTGATGCTGTTCTTAAGTTCTCTCCGAAAGAGTTTTCTGCGCTTTCTGACCTGCTTTCACCTGAGCTTATTGATGAATGCCTGGCGGATACCGGGGTTGTCACGGTGCGAAAGCGCCGTCTGCCCATGGAAATGATGGTATGGGCCGTGACCGGCATGGCGCTTTTCCGCTCTCTTTCCATGAATCAGCTCGTTTCCCACCTTGATATTGTCCTCCCGGGTAAACGTCCCTTCGTCGCACCCAGCGCGGTTGTGCAGGCACGTCAGCGGCTCGGGGCTGAAGCCGTCCGCCTGGTTTTTGAAAAGACCCGCCAGCTCTGGTTCGAAAAAACACCGATGTCGCACTGGAACGGCCTCACGCTGATGGCGGTGGACGGGACGCTGTGGCGAACGCCGGACACGCCGGAAAACGACGCCGCATTCGGCCGCACGGCCAATGAACACGCCCGTTCTGACTGGCCACAGCTGCGCATGGTCTGTCAGATGGAGGTCACCAGTCACCTGTTGTCGGGCGTTGCCTTCGGCAGCGTCTCTGAAACCAGCGAAGTTGAGCTCGCCGCCCGGCTGGCGGCACAGACGCCTGCTCATTCCCTGACGATAATGGACAAGGGCTTCTATGCTCCGGGCCTCCTTCATCACTGGCAGACATCAGGCACCGAAAAGCACTGGATGATACCGCTGCGAAAAGGTGCTCAGTACCGGGTAAAAGAGAGGCTGGGTCCCGGACATGAGCTGGTTGAGCTGAGCCTGACGCCGCAGGCGCGAAAAAAATGGAGCGGCGCACCGGCCAAGCTGACGGCAAGACTTATCAGTAAGGAAACCGGCGGCAGAACGGTACAGATACTGACGTCCATGTGTGATCCGCTTCGCTATCCGAAAGCCGATATCGTGGACCTGTACGGTCATCGCTGGGAAATCGAGCATGGCTTCAGGGAGATGAAGCAGCACCCGCTGAATAATGAGCTGACGCTGAGAAGTAAAAAGCCGGAGCTGGTGCAGCAGGAGCTGTGGGGGGTGGCACTGGCGTATAACCTGCTGCGCTTTATGATGGCACAGATGGCATACAGCCTTAAAAATGTGGAGCCTTATCAGCTGGGCTTTAAACAGGCGGCGTTGTATCTGAGCGGTCAGCTGAGTCTGCTGCCTGCGGTTGCACCGGGAAGAATACCGAAGGTGATGAATGAAATAATGGCGATGGCGGGAAGCTTCGTATTACCCGGCCGTCGTCAGCGGCATTATCCGCGGGCGGTAAAAAAGAAACCGCAGCGTTACCCGCTGCGGCGTTCTTAAAAGCTTAACTGACAAGCATTAGGCTGATGAGCCGCCTTTTTTATTGCCTTAATCGGTCGCGGTGCCACTCACTCCAGCAAACGGCACTGATGATCCTGCAGTTCTTCCGCCGAACCGCGATTCAGCTTGAGCCAGTTGCGCTCCAGCGCCAGCAGCGCCAGGCGTCCATCCGGCAGCTGGGCCAGCGCCAGCCCGTATTTGCCCATCTCACCACGCGCATGCGGCACCTCCTCTGCCAGCCGGATAAACACGCTCTGCTGCGCCAGTTCGGCGGTGCTCAGCGTGCGAATCAGCCAGGTATGCCGCAGCAGCGTTGCCGTCTGCCACTGCGCATTCAGCTTCGGTGCCAGCGTATCCAGCTGCTGACGCACATCCGGTCGCAGGCAGGAGATATGAATGTGCAGCTGATTCTGCGTACGACCATACTGCGCGTTGATGGCCAGCGACAGCACGCGGTCGTCGACAGGCGCACCGCGCTTCTGCGCCAGCAGGCGGCGCTGCTGCCAGGCGGCAGCAAACAGGTTCGGCGTGGTAGGTTCGAGAAGGATTGGGCTCTCCATGCCAGTGATTTTCGCTATCGGCATCAGCAGATATTGCAGCGGGCCATTCAGATCTTTGAGCGTAACGTAACCCTGCACCAGATTGACCTGCTGACAGGGGGCAGGATTGCCGCGTTGCGTCATGTCCGGTACGCACTTTTCGCTGACAATCTGCCACAGCGCATCGGCGTTTTTATGTAAATGCACCGCACCGGCGATCAGCCCGGCAATCAGAAGGATGAACGCGATAATCAGCAACGTAACACTACGGCGGCGCGCCTGCATGGCCAGATCCTCAGTGATGAGCTGTCAGCATCCTCACCTGTCGCCAGCGGAAAGTCACGGCTTTTTCCGCGCCGCAAAGCAAAACGGCCAGCGCAGGGCTGACCGTTTCGTCATGATGAAAACGCGGTTACGGTTTCATGACCTGATCGTAGCTGCCGCCGTCGGCAAAGTGTGCTTTCTGCGCTTTGCTCCAGCCGCCAAACTTGTCATCGATGGTAAACAGCTTAACCGGCGCGAAGCTGCTGGCAAACTTCTTCGCCACCTCAGGATCGCGCGGGCGATAGAAGTTTTGCGCCGCGATGGTCTGGCCTTCCGGTGAGTAGAGATATTTCAGGTACTCTTCCGCCACCTTACGCGTGCCCTGCTCATCCACCACTTTATCGACCACGGAGACCGTTGGTTCGGCGAGGATCGATTCGCTCGGCGTAACGATTTCAAACTTGTCTTTGCCCAGCTTATCGACGGCCAGATAGGCTTCGTTTTCCCATGCAATCAGCACATCACCGATACCGCGCTCAACGAAGGTATTGGTCGCGCCACGTGCACCGGAATCCTGCACTTCAACGTTTTTGAACAGCGCCCGGACGTAAGCCAGCGCTTTGGCCTGGTCACCGTGGTTCTGGTCCAGCGCCCAGCCCCAGGCCGCCAGATAGTTCCAGCGTGCGCCGCCGGAGGTTTTCGGATTTGGCGTGATCACGGAAACGCCTGGCTTAATCAGATCTGGCCAGTCATGAATGCCTTTAGGATTGCCTTTGCGTACCAGGAACACGATGGTGGAAGTATAAGGTGCCGAGTTATCCGGCAGACGCTTGATCCAGTTTTTATCGATACGACCACGGTCAGCAATAGCATCCACGTCGGATTGCAGCGCCAGCGTAACCACATCCGCGCGGATGCCATTGATCACGGATGTCGCCTGCTTACCCGAACCGCCGTGCGACTGGCGGATCACCACGTTATCGCCGGTTTCCTGCTTGTAGTGCGCGCTAAACGCTTTGTTGTACTGCTCGTACAGCTCACGGGTTGGATCGTAAGAGACGTTTAACAGCTGAATATCCTTTGCCAGAACACTGGTTGAAGCCAGTAACAGGGTGACACCAATACTCCACTTGTTCATTGCTTGCTCTCCCGAGGTCGTTATAGAACAAGACTGACACAAAGCAATCCATGGATTAAAGAATTAAAAATAAGCTGTTATAACTATGGAGAATATAGCAAGGCATAAAAAAGGGCGCGAAAGCGATCGCGCCCGATTTATCGTTGATTAGTAGAGTTTTTTCGCGGTATCCAGCCAGTCGCGCTTGAACGGACGCTTCATGTTTTCGATAGCGTCGATGATGTCATGATGCACCATCTTCTCGTTCTGAATCCCCACGCAGCGACCGCCGTAGCCCTGCAGCAGCAGCTCAATTGAATAAGCACCCATGCGTGATGCCAGAATGCGGTCGTAAGCGCATGGCGCACCGCCGCGCTGGATGTGACCGAGCACGGTGGCACGGGTTTCACGCTTGGTTTCCGCTTCAATAAAGTGCGCCAGATCGTCGATGTCACAGATATGTTCGGTGATCGCCACGATGGCGTGTTTTTTACCTTTCGCAATGCCAGCCTGGATTTCTGCCACCAGCTCTTCGCGCGTGTAAGGGATTTCAGGCAGCACGATGAACTCACAGCCACCGGCGATGGCCGCCGCTAAGGTCAGGTCACCGCAGTAGCGGCCCATCACTTCTACGATGGAGATACGCTGATGCGAAGAAGAGGTGTCGCGCAGACGGTCAATCGCTTCAACTACGGTTTCCAGCGCGGTGAAATAACCGATGGTGTAATCGGTACCGGCGACGTCATTGTCGATGGTGCCCGGCAGGCCAATGCACGGGAAGCCCATCTCAGTCAGGCGCTTAGCACCCATGTAAGAACCGTCACCGCCGATTACCACCAGCGCATCAATGCCGCGCTTTTTCATGTTTTCGATCGCGACCTGACGCACTTCTTCGTTGCGGAACTCCGGGAAACGCGCCGAGCCGAGGAAGGTGCCGCCGCGGTTAATCATGTCCGACACGCTGTAGCGGTCGAGGTTGATCATGCGGTCTTCGTACAAACCCAGATAGCCGTCATAAATACCAAAAACTTCAAGGCCTTCACTCAGCGCGGAACGGACAACTCCGCGAATGGCTGCGTTCATGCCTGGGGCGTCGCCGCCACTGGTCAGTACTCCGATTTTTTTGATCATGACAACCTCTGGATTGTTCAAAACTAAGGATTATTCCTGCCTGTCGACCGGTGTGGACCAGCTCGCGATCGCACGGCTTAATAGTTGCAGATAGTATATCAAAGGCTTGATGCTGAATTGATTCAGGTCAGACAAGTTTTCGCTAATTTTTTACAGAGTTGTTAGCGTTACGTCATTTTTTTCACGCAATCCTATGTTTTATAACGGCTAAAACTGAAAAAAACCCTGCTGATTTTGCGGCACGACAGAACAGGGGTCCTGATGAATGATCACATCTGAGCCGGGAAATTTTTGCCGTAATGCCTGCTCAATTTGATCCGCCACCTGATGCGCCTGCACCAGCGGGAGATGATCGTCCATCTCCAGATGAAGCTGAATAAACCGCGTCGGGCCAGACTGCCGCGTACGTAACGCATGGGCACCGCGTACGCCGGGCCAGTGGCTTACCAGCGCGATAATCGCCTGTTTTTCCTGCTCCGGCAACGCACGATCGAGCAGCGACTGCACCGCTTCATAGCCCATGCGCAGCGCGTTATAGAGGATATATACGCCAATGCCGAGCGCAAACAGCGCATCCGCACGCTTGAAACCATAACTGCTTAAGCCCAGCGCCACCAGAATCGCGCCGTTCATCACCACATCCGACTGATAATGCAGCATGTCCGCGCGAATCGCCTGGCTGCGGGTACGCCGCACCACCCAGCGCTGAAAAGCGACCAGTATCAGCGTGGAGCTGAGGGCGATCAGCGTCACGACTACGCCAACCAGCGGCGCGCGCAGCGTTTCCGGCGTGGCCAGATGCTGCAGCCCGGTAAGAAACAGAAACAGCGCCGATCCGGAGATAAACATGCTTTGCGCCAGTGCTGCCAGCGATTCCGCTTTACCGTGACCAAAGGTGTGATCGTCATCGGCAGGCTGCAATGAATAGCGCACCACCAGCAGATTGGTCAGTGACGCGGCGATATCGACCAGCGAATCCACCAGCGCCGCCAGCAAGCTGACCGAACCGGTGTACCACCAGGCGAAAATTTTCACGATCAGCAACAGCGTTGCCAGCGTGGTCGCCGCCAGCGCCGCGCGGTTTACCAGTTTTGCGTAGGAAGGTTCCATGCCTTGCCTCGTCAGGCGCTGCAGCACGCCATGCAGTGGAAAATGGCTCAAGTTTATCACCGTCCCGTGCAGACTGCGTGACAGGATAGCGAAACGGATGCAGTTTGCCCGCAAATCCAGGGCAAAAAAAACCCCGCCATCATGGCGGGGAAGACAGGGATGGTGTCTATGGCAAGGAAAACAGGGATACTATGTTACTGGTTACTGCTGGTACTACTCACTGCTTGCAGCGGTGATGATGGCTGCAATCCGGAGAGCCGACGCGCTTCGTTCAGACGCCGCTCAAAATTCTTCTGCAATGTCGCTTGCTGTGCAGGCGTTAGCAAGTGATACATCTGATTACGAACCCGGGCCATCTCGATTTGCAGTTCTACCTGCTCACGGGCCTGTTTCTCTGCCTGCTGGCGGATAGCCGATTCGTTAAATTTGTCTGCAATGACAAGGTCATGCATAGTTTCTATGTCCTGAACGCTTAACACCGGGCGTTCATGGCGCGCTTGCTGCATCAGGTCACGCATCTGTTGCCGCTGTTGTTCAGTCAGCTCAATGCCATCGAACATGTGGCTTTGCGGATTTTGCGTCATACTGCCTGTCGTCAATCCGCCGTTATGATGCATCTCGTCAATCGTCGTCGTGTCTGCTGCTTCTGCGCTGGCGTGACTGAGAACCATCGCTGAGGCAAAGACGACGGCGGTTAAGTAGCGCATCGTTTACTCCCGGTTCGTTCCGTTTTGCGATTCAACGAGAGCTAGTGTACGGCGACAGCTGCAAACATCCGTCAGGGGGTGTAAAACTACGTAAAGCGTTGGATTGCCACTATAGGAACACGGTATTTTGCCTGCGGAGGGCAACAAAAAATGAATAAAATCCTGTTGGTTGATGACGACCGCGAATTGACTTCGCTGCTTAAAGAACTGCTTGAAATGGAAGGTTTTGAGGTGATTGTCGCCAGCGATGGCGAGCAGGCGCTCAATCTGCTGGACAACACCGTCGACCTGCTTTTGCTCGATGTCATGATGCCGAAGAAGAACGGTATCGACACGTTAAAAGAGCTACGCCAGCAACATCAAACCCCTGTCATCATGCTGACCGCCCGCGGTAGCGAGCTGGACCGCGTTCTGGGCCTGGAACTGGGCGCGGATGACTATCTGCCAAAGCCGTTCAACGATCGCGAACTGGTGGCGCGTATCCGTGCGATTCTGCGCCGTTCCAACTGGAGCGAACAGCAGCAACAGCACGATAACAGCTCACCGACGCTGGAAGTGGATTGCCTGCGCCTGAATCCGGGCCGTCAGGAAGCCAGCTTCGACAGCGAAACGCTGGATCTCACCGGCACCGAGTTCACCCTGCTCTACTTACTGGCGCAGCATCTTGGCCAGGTGGTGTCACGCGAGCATCTCAGCCAGGAAGTGCTGGGCAAGCGCCTGACGCCGTTTGACCGCGCTATTGATATGCACATCTCTAACCTGCGTCGTAAGCTGCCGGAACGTCGTGATGGTCATCCGTGGTTCAAAACTCTGCGCGGACGCGGCTATCTGATGGTTTCGGCATCATGATTGGAAGTTTGACCACCCGCATCTTCGCCATCTTCTGGCTCACCCTGGCGCTGGTGTTGATGCTGGTACTGATGGTGCCCAAACTCGATTCGCGCCAGATGACCTCACTGATGGAGAGCGAACAGCGCCAGGGTACCATGATTGAGCAACACGTTGAGGCGGAGCTGTCACAGGATCCGCCCAACGACCTGATGTGGTGGCGCCGGCTGTTTCGCGCCATCGACAAATGGGCACCGCCCGGTCAGCGCCTGCTGCTGGTGACCAGCGAAGGACGGGTGATCGGTGCGCAGCACAATGAAATGCAGGTGATCCGCAACTTTATCGGCCAGTCTGATAATGCCGATCATCCGCAGAAGAAAAAGTACGGCCGCGTCGAGATGGTCGGTCCCTTCGCGGTGCGCGACGGCGAAGACAATTACCAGCTGTATCTGATCCGTCCCGCCACCAGTTCCCAGCTCGATTTCGTCAACCTGCTGTTTGACCGTCCTCTGCTGCTGCTCATCGTCACGATGTTAATCAGCTCACCGCTGCTGCTGTGGCTGGCGTGGAGCCTGGCGCGTCCGGCACGCAAACTAAAACATGCCGCGGATGAAGTGGCGAGCGGAAATTTGCGTCAGCATCCGGAACTGGAATCGGGCCCGCAGGAATTTCTCGCTGCCGGCTCCAGTTTCAACCAGATGGTGAGCGCGCTCGAACGCATGATGACGGCACAGCAGCGTCTGCTGTCGGATATCAGCCATGAATTACGCACGCCGCTGACGCGTCTGCAGCTGGCGACGGCGCTACTGCGCCGGCGTCATGGCGAAGGCAAAGAGCTGGAGCGCATTGAGACCGAAGCGCAGCGTCTGGACGGCATGATCAACGACTTGCTGGTACTGTCGCGCACCCAGCACAAGAACGCGCTGGTGAGCGAAGCGATGAAGGCCAACCAGCTGTGGAATGGCGTGCTGGAAGATGCCAAATTCGAAGCGGAGCAGATGGGTAAAACCATGGACGTGCCCTATCCGCCCGGTCCATGGCCGCTGTACGGCAACCCGCATGCGCTGGAAAGCGCGCTGGAGAACATTGTGCGTAACGCGCTGCGCTATTCACACACGCACATCAGCGTTAGCTTTGCGGTGGATATTCAGGGCATTACCGTGCACGTGGACGACGACGGTCCCGGCGTCAGCCCGGAAGATCGCGAGCAGATTTTCCGTCCGTTCTACCGCACCGATGAAGCGCGTGACCGTGAATCCGGCGGCACCGGGCTCGGGCTGGCGATTGTCGAAACCGCCGTGCAACAGCACCGCGGCTGGGTGAAAGCCGATGACAGCCCGTTAGGCGGTCTGCGCCTGACGCTGTGGCTGCCGCTGTACTCCGCCCGGCAATAATTTGCTATGCTGCGGCCCTCGTTTCCGGGGGCCTTATGCTAAACATCGTCTTATTTGAACCTGAAATCCCGCCAAATACCGGCAATATCATCCGCCTGTGCGCCAATACCGGCTTTCAGCTGCACCTGATTGAGCCGTTAGGCTTCGCCTGGGATGATAAACGCCTGCGCCGCGCCGGACTGGATTACCATGAATATACCGCGCTGAAAAAGCACGCCAGCTACGCTGCTTTTCTAGCGGCAGAAGCGCCACAGCGCTTATTCGCGCTGACCACCAAAGGCACACCGGCGCACAGCGCCGTCAGCTATCAGCCGGGCGACTATCTGCTGTTTGGCCCGGAGAGCCGTGGCTTACCACCAGAAATTCTTAATGCGTTGCCGGCAGAACAGAAGATCCGCATTCCGATGCGCGCGGAGAGCCGCAGCATGAACCTGTCGAATGCGGTTTCAGTGGTGGTGTATGAGGCGTGGCGCCAGCTGGATTATGCGGGCGCGCTGATCAAAGGCTAGATGCCGTCGCCGTACTCAAACCCGGCGCCGGTGAAGTGCTGATCCATATCCATCGACGGTTTGTCGCTGGCTGGTTTGCCGACAATGCGCGCCGGCACGCCGGCCGCCGTGGTATGGGGCGGCACCGGTTGCAAGACCACCGAACCGGCACCGATTTTGGCACCGCGCCCGACTTCAATATTGCCAAGGATTTTGGCCCCCGCGCCAATCATCACCCCTTCACGGATCTTCGGATGGCGATCGCCGCTGGTTTTACCGGTACCGCCCAGCGTGACCGACTGCAGAATGGAGACGTCATTTTCCACCACAGCCGTTTCACCAATTACGATGCCGGTGGCGTGATCCAGCATGATGCCACGCCCGATGCGCGCCGCCGGATGAATATCCACGGCAAAAGAGACCGAGATTTCGTTTTGCAGATACACCGCCAGCGCGCGCCGTCCCTCTTTCCACAGCCAGTGGCCAATACGGTACGCCTGCAGCGCGTGGAAGCCCTTCAGATAGAGTAATGGCGTGGAATATTTGTCGACCGCCGGATCGCGCTGACGCACCGCCTGAATATCGTACGCGGCCGAGACAATCATCTCAGGATCCTGACGATAGGCTTCTTCAACAATTTCGCGTATGGCAATAGCGGGCATGATCGGGTTAGCAAGCTTGTTAGCCAGCATGTAGCTGAGCGCGCTGCCGAGATTTTCGTGCTTGAGCAAGGTCGCGTGGTAAAAACTGGCCAGCATCGGTTCACAATCGGCCAGCGCTCTGGCTTCGGCTTTGATATGGTTCCAGACCAGTTCTAACTCTTCAGACGACATTGCTGTTTGCTCCCGATAAAAAAGCGCCCGATGAGGCGCTACAGGTGATAATGCTTAAGCGTCCTGCTTTAGCTTTGGCTGTTCTCGTCCTTCCTTGTACGACCAAGCAGGCTCAATGCTGCCTCTCGCGCCGATTTTTCGCAATATAATACCTGATAAATTTGCTCGGTTATTGGCATTTCCACGCCCACACGAGCAGCTAATGCTTTGACTTCTTTGGTATTTCTGTAGCCTTCTACAACTTGTCCGATAATGCGTTGCGCCTCATCCACGCTTTCGCCCTGCCCCAGCATCATGCCGAAACGGCGGTTGCGCGACTGATTATCGGTACAGGTCAGCACCAGATCGCCAAGACCCGCCATGCCCATAAAGGTCGTCGGATCGGCACCCAGCGCAGCACCGAGACGGCTCATCTCCGCCAGACCGCGGGTGATGAGTGCCGTACGCGCATTGGCACCAAAGCCAATGCCGTCGGAGATCCCGGCACCAATCGCAATGACGTTTTTCACTGCGCCGCCCAGTTGCACGCCGATGAAGTCCGGATTGTTGTAAACGCGGAAGCTTTTGCCGCAGTGCAGCTTTTGCTGCAGATCGTCGGCAAACTGCGCGTCAGTGGCCGCCAGCGCAATCGCCGTCGGCAAACCGGCCGCCAGCTCTTTGGCAAAGGTCGGGCCGGAAATCACCGCCAGCGGAATGCTGTCGCCGAGGATTTCGCGCGCCACATCCTGCAGCAGCCGTCCGGTCTCTTTTTCCAGTCCTTTGGTCGCCCAGACAATGCGTGAGTCGGCACGCAGCAGCGGTTTAAGCTGCATCAGCACGTCGCCGAACACATGGCTTGGCACTACCACCAGCAGATCGCGGCTGGCGCTGACGACGCGGGCCAGATCGGCTTCAGGAACGAGATTATCGGGGAAGGGAACATCGGGCAGGAAAGCGGTATTACATCGGTCAGCCTGCAGCTGCGCCACGCTTTGCGGATTGTGGCCCCACAGCAGCACCGGGTGGCCATTACGGGCCAGCGTAATGGCCAGTGCGGTGCCGTACGAGCCGGCACCGATGACGCTAATCGAAGCGTTGAGTGTAGTCATCAGGCATCCTGACGTGGCGCTTCGCCTTCACCCTGCTGCTGCAGATAATTCATGAACAGCGCATCAAAGTTGACCGGCGCCAGATTGAGCTGAGGGAAGGTACCGCGTGACACCAGGCTGGTGACACATTCACGCGCATACGGGAACAGAATGTTCGGGCAGTAAGCGCCGAGGCAATGTGCCATCTGCGTGCCTTCGATACCGCTGATGGTGAAGATACCGGCCTGCTGTACTTCGCACAGGAACGCGGTGTCTTCGCCCACGGTGGCGGTGACAGTAACGCGCAGCACGACTTCATACACTTCATCCGCCAGCTGAGAAGAGGCGGTGTCCAGATCCAGCTTCACTTCCGGTTCCCACTCTTTCTGGAAAACCTGAGGTGCATTAGGCGCTTCAAATGAGACGTCTTTGGTGTAAACGCGTTGAATCTGGAACTGCATTTCGTTGCTGCTATGCTCTGACATGTTACTGAATCCTTTAAGTGAAAATTGTCGGTCGAAAATGTTATGCGCGGAGCAAGGGATCGAGTCCCTGACGCCCGTCCAGCGCGTAGAGATCGTCACAGCCGCCAATGTGCTGCGCGTCAATAAAGATCTGTGGCACCGTGGTGCGGCCGCTGCGTTTGATCATCTCTTCGCGCTTTACCGCGTCCCCATCAATGGGAATCTCCTGGTATGACACGCCTTTTTGATCCAGCAACGCCTTTGCCCGGTGGCAGTAAGGACAGGTCACTTTGGTGTAAATCTCAACATTAGCCATGCGGTGATACCTCAGGAAGTTATTTACCGCGAACCAGCGGCAGGTTTTCGCCACTCCAGCCGCTCACACCATCTTTCAGCACGGTCACTTTGTCAAAACCCGCTGCGCTAAGGGTGGCTGCCGGTTCTGCGGCGCTCTGGCCGGTGGCACATACCACAATTATGGGCTGCGACTTGTGCTTTTCCAGCTCGCCGAAGCTGCCTTTTTTGATATCGGCTGCGGCGATGTTAATAGCCCCTGAAATGTGTCCTTTGCGATAGTCGTCGCGTGAACGAACGTCTACCACCACCGCGTCCTCTTTGTTGATCAGGTGGGTTGCTTCACCACGGCTGATGGTTTTTACCTTAGAGAACATACCTTTAACGGTGGTTACAATCACCAGAATAAGTAAAGCGACCCATGCCAGACTAAGGATGGGGTGATTGCTTGCAAACTGCATAATTTCTTGCATGAGGGGTAACGACTCCAGACCGGGGCTAATAAGCTAAAACAAGGGTTCTGAGTATACCTGCGCCACTTCGCATGTACAGTCGCGAAGCGGGCAGAGTTACGATTTGTGCGTCATTTTCCAAAAAAAGTGTTCTAATCGCAAAATTGAGACAATCTTTATCCCGGTAAGCTGTGGCCGACATCTTTCGTAAAGCAAAACCCGGCCGGGATAACTGGTAAGCGGCTGTTCATCGTGGAATAATTATCGACTATGAAGGGAAAAGCGACCGTTACACACACAAGGACCCGTTACAACGACCCGGCATCTCCGTTGTCATTTCGCTGGTCCGATATCTCCCTCAGCCTGCTTTGTGCGGGTGCGTTGCTGTTGCCCGTCGCCGCGCATAGCGCCGATGACAGCAAAACGCAGCTAAAGTCCATTCAGCAGGACATCGCCGAAAAAGAGAAAAGCGTTAAAGCGCAGAAGCTGCAGCGCAGTAAGCTGCTGGATCAGCTGCAGAGTCAGGAAAAAGTGATTGCCCAGGCCAGTCGCCAGCTGCGTGAAACCCGCAACAGCCTGAGCGCGCTGAACGGCGAAATCGCTCAAACCACCGCCGCGATTGCCCGGCTGGAAAAGCAGCAGGCGCAGCAGGAAAAACTGCTGGCGCAGCAGCTGGATGCCGCGTTTCGTCAGGGCCAGCACAACGGCGTACAGCTGCTGCTCGGCGGTGAAGAAGCACAGCGTAGCGAACGCATTCTGGCCTATTTTGGCTACCTCAATGCCGCCCGGCAGAAAAACATCGACGAGCTTAAGCAGACTCAGCAGGAGCTGGCGCAGCAGCGTCAGGCGCTGCAGGGCAAGCAGGAGCAGCAAAAGTCGCTATTAGCCCAGCAGCAGACGCAACAGAACAAGCTGGAAACCGCCAGCGCCGCACGCAAGAAAACGCTGTCCGCGCTGGAGAGCGCGCTGGAGAAAGACCAGGCCGATCTGGTCGAGATGCGCCAGAACGAAAGCCGCCTGCAGGACAAAATTGCCAAAGCCGAACGTGAGGCGCGCGAACGGGCGCAACGCGAAGCGCGCGAGGCGGAAAAAGTGCGCCAGCGTCAGGCTCAGGCAAAAGCCAAAGGCTCCAGCTATTCCCCTACGCAAAGCGAGCGCGAGCTGATGGCGCGCACCGGCGGCCTTGGCCGGCCGGGCGGACAGGCCATCTGGCCAGTACGCGGTCGGATTGAACATCGCTTTGGTGAAGCAATGCAGGGCGAACTGCGCTGGAAAGGTCTGGTGATTGATGCGTCGGAAGGCACTGAAGTCAAAGCCATTGCTGATGGTCGCGTGCTGATGGCCGACTGGCTGCAAGGCTACGGCCTGGTTGTGGTCGTCGAACACGGTAAAGGCGATATGAGCCTTTATGGCTACAATCAGAGCGCGTTGGTGAGCGTCGGTGCGCAGGTGAAGGCAGGACAGCCTATCGCCCTCGTGGGCACCAGCGGCGGCCGCGGCACGCCCTCGCTCTACTTTGAAATTCGTCGTCAGGGACAGGCCGTCAATCCACTGCCGTGGTTAGGAAGATAAGTGTTGTTTCAGTCCCAAAAGCTTAGCGCCGCCCTGTGCGGGCTGTTTTTAACCTTTGCCGCCCATGCGGGAAAACTGGCTATCGTCATTGACGACTTCGGCTACCGCCCGGCTGAAGAGAATAAAGTGCTGCAGATGCCTGCCGCGATTTCTGTAGCGGTGCTACCCAACGCGCCTCATGCGCGTGATATGGCAACCAAAGCGCATCAGGGCGGTCATGAAGTGCTGATTCACCTGCCGATGGCGCCGCTGAGCAAACAGCCGCTGGAGAAGGACACGCTGACGCCGGAGATGAGCAGCGAAGAGATCGCGCGCATCGTGCGTGACGCCAGCAACAAAGTGCCGTATGCGGTTGGCCTGAACAACCATATGGGCAGCAAAATGACCTCCAGCCTGCCCGGCATGCAGAAAGTGATGCAGGTGCTCAATCACTACAACTACTACTTCCTCGATAGCATGACCATTGGCAACAGCCAGTCGGTCCCGGCCGCACAGGGTACGCAGGTTAAGGTGCTGAAGCGGCGCGTATTCCTCGACGACAGCCAGAATGAAGCGGCGATTCGCACCCAGTTCACCCGCGCAGTGAAGCTGGCACAGCGTGATGGCTACGCCATCGCTATTGGCCATCCGCATCCCACCACGGTACGGGTGTTGCAGCAGATGTTGCCGACGCTACCGGGCGATATCACCCTGGTCCGCCCCAGCCAGTTGCTCAACGAACCGCTGCGCCAGGGCGCTACGCCGCCGGCCAGCACGCCGGTGAAACCGCGCACCCCGGTGTTCCGTGCGCCGGGCGTGTGTAAGCCGGGCCAGCCGCTGCCTGCCGTACCGCAGAGTCGTGCGGTGGAGGTGGTGACAGAGAGCATTACCGGCAGTCCACTCGTGCAGTCGCTTAAACAGCTATTCTGATTATAAGGCGCAGCGTGCTGCGCCTTATTTAACGCCACACCTTTTCCGCGCAAGGATATCGGAACAGATGACGTCAACCAGAAAGAAAATTCTGCTGCTGGATACCGGGCGCGAATGGGGCGGCGGCACCAACAGCATGCTGGAATTACTCAAGCGCATTGATCGCCAGCGTTTCGCTATCACCTGCTGTTTTTATCAGAATTATGCGCGTGGCAATCAGGAGACCATTGCCTCGGTATTAGACGCGATCGGCATTCCGGTGATATTTATTGCGCAGCGTCGCCAGCCGCTATGGGCAAAAATCACCAAAGAGTTGCTGCGCACCCTGCTGTTTTTTAACCGCGCGGTGAAAAAAAACGCCATCGACCGCATCGATCGCCAGTGGCGCATGCAGCCTAACGCCCGCCAAATCGCGACGATTTTACGCGACGGTGGCTATGATGCGCTGTACATGAATAATCAGCCCAGCACCAACGTTGAAGGCTATCTCGCCGCTGAACAGACTCACGTGGCGTTAATTCAGCACTGCCGCATTGATCCATTACTCAATAATGCGCTGGTCAAGATGATTAATCGGCATTGTGATGCGGTGATTGCCGTGTCACAGGGCGTACACCGCACCCTGAGCGAAAGCGGTGTTGATGCGCAGCGCTGCTTTACCGTATCCAACGCTATCGATATTCATCAGCCGCTGCCGGTGCGTGAGGCGGTGCGTCAGCGCTTTGATTATCCCGCGGATACCTTTATTTTCGGCTCCATCGGTTCTCTGATTGCGCGTAAATCTAACCATCATATTTTGCAGGCGCTGGGTGCATTCAGCCGCGCGCATCCTGCCGCTAAATGGAAAATGGTGATCGTCGGTGCCGGCCCGGAGCAGCAGCACTTACAGCAGCTGGCGCAAAAAGAGGGTATCGCCGCGCAGGTTATTTTTACCGGCTTTCAAAATAACGCGCTGGATTATCTGGCGGCATTCGATACGTTTATTCTCGCCTCAGCCAGTGAAGGGCTGCCGCGCGTGGTGCTGGAAGCGATGCTGGTGAATACGGCGGTGATAGGTTCGAATGTCGTCGGTACGTCGGAATTAATTCAACACGGCGAGACCGGTTTACTGTTTGACTATGGCAATACGCAACAGCTTAGCCAGCATCTTAGCGCGCTGTGGCAGGATACTGCACTGCGCCAGCGTTTAGTCGCCGCCGCCGCCGCCCGGGTACGCGAGCGCTATAGCATTGAACATTACGTATCGGGCGTGGAAAACACTCTGGAAAACGTCATGGAGAGAAAAAAGCATGTTTGATTTTTTAAATAAACACCGTCGCTATATTCTCTCGCGCCACAACATTCCCGCCACGCAGGCGGATGCGCAGGGCACAATTGCCGTCAGTTCCGTCGTCATCCCCTGTACCGGCGCTGATTACATTGAAGAAGCGGTGCTCAGCGCTTATTTTGCCAGCCGCTGCGCCGACACCATCAGCGAAATTGTCATCGTCAGCGATCAGCCTTCCAGCGCTTTTCCGCCGCTGCCGGCACGCGTGCTTGTGGTGACGCTGGAGGTGCCGTTTCGTGAAGAAAACTACCGCTATAAACAGATCTACCGCAGCCGCCTGATTAAACTTCAGGCCCCCTTGCAGGCGACCGGTGAAGGTATATTGATGATCGATTCCGATCTCAATTTATTAAAAACGCCGGATATTGCGATGCGTGAGCATCATCTGTACAGCAGCTTCCGTCAGGGCAAGATGATCGCCAAACTGGCCGGCGCGCCAGAAGAACATATTCCGGCCTATTACCACCACACCGTTCGCCCTTATTTGCAGGATCACGTGAATGGCGCCTATCTGGCGGCCTCCCGTCGCACATGGCAGCGTATTTGTCCGCTGTGGCTGACGTTATTTAATGATACCTGGGAATTGATGAACGACGACCAGCCACCGACCGATCAGCTACCGCTCGCGGCCCTGCTCGACCTGCTGGATATCCGCACGGTCAATCTGGGCGAGTGGGCTAACTGGCCGGTGTCGAAACGCATTGGTGGTCAGTCGGCCGTGATTCCACCGCAGGTGATTGGCGCGCATGGCGGTTTTCCCTTAAGTGAATGGCAAAAATATTTGCAGGATCCGCACCAGCCGCTGAGCTTCAAAGGCCAGGACTACACGCGTAAGGTGCGTTACCTGACCGATGCGGAAAAACAGCAATCCTGAGCATCACCGGCCCGCAGGCCGGTGTGTCGTTTAATCCCAGCTCAGCACCACTTTGCCTGAACGCCCGGAACGCATCTCGTCGAAGCCCTGCTGGAAGTCGTCGATGTGATAGCGATGCGTGATGATCGGCGTCAGATCGAGGCCGGACTGAATCAGCGCGGCCATTTTGTACCAGGTTTCAAACATCTCACGGCCGTAAATCCCCTTGATAAACAGCCCTTTGAAGATAACCTGATTCCAGTCAATCGACATCTCACCCGGCGGAATGCCCAGCAGCGCAATGCGTCCGCCGTGATTCATCGTCTCCAGCAGGGTACGAAACGCCGGCGGCGCGCCGGACATCTCCAGTCCGACATCAAAGCCTTCGGTCATGCCCAGTTCCGTCATCACCTCGCGCAGATTCTGCTGCGCCACGTTGACCGCACGCGTCACGCCCATTTCACGCGCCAGCCCGAGGCGGTACTCATTGATGTCAGTGATCACCACGTTTCGTGCGCCGACGTGCTTACACACCGCTGCCGCCATAATGCCAATCGGTCCGGCACCGGAGATCAGCACGTCTTCACCTACCAGATCAAACGAGAGCGCGGTATGCACCGCGTTACCGAACGGATCGAAAATCGCCGCCAGCTCGTCGGAAATATTGTCGGGAATTTTGAATGCGTTAAACGCCGGGATCACCAGATATTCAGCGAAGCAGCCCTGACGATTAACCCCGACACCCACGGTATTACGGCATAAATGGGTACGGCCGGCGCGACAGTTGCGGCAGTGGCCACAGGTGATGTGACCTTCGCCCGATACGCGATCGCCAATGGCGAAACCCTTCACTTCCTGACCGATGCCGACCACTTCACCCACGTATTCGTGGCCGGTGATCATCGGCACCGGAATGGTTTTGCGCGACCAGTCGTCCCAGTTATAGATATGCACATCGGTGCCACAGATGGCGGTTTTGCGGATTTTAATCAGCAGATCGTTATGACCGGGCTCCGGCACCGGCGCGTCGTGCACCATCCAGATCCCCTCTTCCGCTTTCAGTTTAGCCAGTGCTTTCATCCGTTGGCTCCTGCAGTGATAACCCCTAACTGTTGTCCGATGCGCGTGAAGGCCGCTACCGCGTGCTCCAGCTGCGCCTGAGTGTGGCCGGCAGAAATCTGCGTGCGAATGCGCGCCTGGCCCTGCGGCACCACCGGATAGAAGAAGCCGGTAACGTAGATGCCTTCCTGCTGGAGCAGACTGGCAAACTGCTGCGCCACTTTGGCATCGCCCAGCATTACCGGAATGATGGCGTGATCGGCACCGGCCAGCGTAAAGCCCGCGGCGGTCATTTTTTCCCGGAAGAAGCGGGCGTTTTCCCACAGCCGCTGCCGCAGCCCATCGCCTTCGTTCAGCAGATCCAGCACGCGCAGCGACGCGGCCACAATCGCCGGTGCCAGCGAGTTGGAGAACAGATAAGGGCGCGAGCGCTGACGCAGCCATTCAACCACCTCGCGTTTTGCCGCCACGTAACCGCCGGACGCACCGCCCAGCGCTTTACCCAGCGTGCCGGTCAGAATATCCACGCGATCCATCACGCCGCAGTATTCATGCGTGCCGCGTCCGCTTGCGCCGACAAAGCCCACCGCGTGCGAGTCATCCACCATCACCAGCGCATTAAACTCATCGGCCAGGTCGCAAATGCCCTGCAGGTTAGCGATCACGCCATCCATGGAGAACACGCCGTCGGTGGCAATCAGCAGGTGGCGCGCCCCCTTGTCACGGGCCTCCTGCAGGCGCGCGCGCAGCTCAGCCATATCATTGTTGGCGTAACGATAGCGCTGGGCTTTGCACAGGCGGATGCCGTCGATGATCGACGCATGGTTGAGCGCATCCGAGATAATCGCGTCTTCCGCGCCCAGCAGGGTCTCAAACAGCCCGCCGTTGGCGTCGAAGCATGAGGAGAACAGGATGGCCTCTTCCATGCCGAGGAACTCCGCCAGCCGGCGTTCCAGCAGCTGATGGCTGTCCTGCGTGCCGCAGATAAAACGCACCGACGCCATGCCGAAACCATGCGTGTCCATGCCGTCTTTGGCGGCCTGAATCAGCGCCGGATGGTTCGCAAGGCCGAGATAATTATTGGCGCAGAAGTTGATCACCGGCGGGCTATTGGCGACGTTGATTTCCGCCTGCTGCGCCGAGGTCAGGGTGCGCTCCTGTTTGAACAATCCGTCCTGCCGCGTTGTCTCAAGCTGTTGCCGGATTTGTGAATAGAACTGATCGGACATGATTCTGCTCCTCAGATAGCAAAATTTTGGCACATATTACTGATCGAAAAGCGAATGGACGACAATTCAGCCAGGGAAATCTCCGTTTTGCAGCATAGTTCACGCGGCGCGCAGGATTTGTGCAGCGCGATCGGCGTCATCTGGCTGTCCGCATCGGGCTGAAATGTTATGATGTTAGGTATTCGTGCGTGAAACCTCCTGTTTCACCCCAACTGTTTAAAGGCAAAGCATATGATTATCGTAACCGGCGGCGCGGGCATGATTGGCAGCAACATTGTGAAAGCGCTCAACGATCGCGGTCATACCGATATCCTGGTGGTGGATAATCTGAAAGATGGCACCAAATTCGTGAACCTCGCGGATCTGGACATCGCGGATTACATGGATAAAGAGGAGTTCCTCACCTACATCATGTCGGGTGAAGATCTGGGTCCGATTGAAGCGGTGTTCCATGAAGGTGCCTGTTCAGCCACCACCGAGTGGGACGGTAAGTACATGATGGATAACAACTATCAGTACTCAAAAGATCTGCTGCACTTCTGCCTCGAACGTGAAATTCCGTTCCTGTATGCCTCATCGGCCGCCACCTACGGCGGGCGTAACGAGAACTTCATTGAAGAGCGCCAGTACGAGCAGCCGCTCAACGTGTACGGCTACTCAAAAATGCTGTTCGACCACTATGTCCGCCAGATTCTGCCGGAAGCGGATTCGCCAGTGTGCGGCTTCCGCTATTTCAACGTGTACGGGCCGCGTGAAGGCCATAAAGGCAGCATGGCGAGCGTCGCGTTCCACCTCAATACGCAGATCAGCAACGGTGAAAATCCTAAGCTGTTCGAGGGCAGCGACAGCTTCCGTCGTGACTTCATCCACGTCGATGATGTGGTGGCGGTCAATCTGTGGTGCTGGGAAAACGGCGTATCCGGCATCTATAACTGTGGTACCGGCCGCGCCGAATCTTTCCAGGAAGTGGCGGATGCGGTGCTGAAGTTCCACCAGCAAGGCCAGATCGAATACATCCCGTTCCCGGACAAACTGAAAGGGCGCTACCAGGCCTTTACGCAGGCGGATCTCAGCAAACTGCGCGCCGCGGGCTATGACAAACCGTTTAAAACCGTTGCGCAGGGCGTGGGCGAATACATGGCCTGGCTGAACCGTCACGCATAAGGAAACCGGCACCGGCGATGAAAATTCTGGTTATTGGCCCCTCCTGGGTCGGCGATATGATGATGTCGCAAAGTCTCTATCGCACGCTGAAACAGGCGCACCCTGAGGCGGTAATTGATGTGATGGCGCCGGCCTGGTGCCGGCCGCTGCTGTCACGCATGCCGGAAGTGAATCAGGCGCTGGCGATGCCGCTTGGCCACGGTGCGCTGGCGCTGGGTGAGCGCCGTCGCCTGGGCAAAGCGCTGCGGGCCAGCGGTTACGATCGCGCCTATGTGCTGCCAAACTCTTTTAAATCGGCGCTGGTGCCGTTTTTTGCCGGCATCAAACGCCGCATCGGCTGGCGCGGCGAAATGCGCTATGGCGTGCTGAATGACGTGCGGGTGCTGGACAAAGCCGCGTTTCCCTTAATGGTGGAGCGCTATGTGGCGCTGGGCTATGACCAGCCGGTTGCGGCGGCAGCACAGTTGCCTCAGCCGCTGTTGTGGCCGCAGCTGCGCGTCGACGACGATGAAAAACGCATGACCGCGGCGCAGTTTGCGCTGTCGGCCGATCGCCCGGCCATCGGCTTCTGCCCCGGTGCCGAGTTTGGTCCCGCGAAGCGCTGGCCACACTATCACTACGCCGCGCTGGCGGCACAGCTGATTGCTGAAGGCTATCAGGTGCTGCTGTTCGGCTCGGCTAAAGATCGGGAAACCGGCGAGGCGATCCTGCAGGCGCTGCCGGACACGGCACGCGCGCACTGCCGCAATCTGGCGGGCGAAACGCAGCTGGAGCAGGCGGTGATTCTGATCGCCCACTGTGCTGCGGTCGTCAGCAATGATTCCGGACTGATGCACATTGCCGCCGCGCTCAACCGGCCGCTGGTGGCGCTGTATGGCCCGAGCAGCCCGGACTTCACGCCGCCACTGTCCCATCAGGCGCGCATCATTCGCCTGATTACCGGCTACCACAAAGTGCGCAAAGGCGATGCCGCAGAGGGCTATCACCAGAGCCTGATTGATATTCAACCGGCACGCGTGCATCAGAAACTCAACGAGTTACTGCATCCGGTGCAGGAGTAACCATGCACGTTTTGATTGTTAAAACCTCGTCGATGGGTGATGTGCTGCATACGTTGCCGGCGCTGACCGACGCGATGCAGGCGATTCCCGGCATTCGCTTCGACTGGGTGGTGGAAGAGAATTTTGCGCAGATCCCCGGCTGGCATCCGGCCGTTGACAAAGTCCTGCCGGTGGCGATTCGTCGCTGGCGCAAACACTGGTTTGGTAGCCAGCAGCGCGAAGAGCGCGTGCAATTCAAACGCGAGCTGCAGTCACGTCAGTACGACGTGGTGATTGATGCCCAGGGGCTGATTAAAAGCGCCGCGCTGGTGACGCGCCTGGCCAAAGGCATCAAACATGGCCAGGACAGCCGCAGCGCACGTGAACCGTTCGCCAGCTGGTGGTATGACAAGCGTCATGAGATTGGTAAGCAGCAGCACGCCGTGGAACGCACGCGCGAACTGTTCGCGAAAAGTCTGGGCTATGAAAAACCGGCCACGCAGGGCGACTATGCCATTGCCGGTCATTTTCTCGCGGCACAACCGCAGGATGGCCAACCGTACCTGGTGTTTCTGCACGCCACAACGCGCGACAACAAACACTGGCCGGAAGATCACTGGCGCCAGCTCATCGCGCAGGTTCAGCCCACTGGCCTGCGCGTCAGGCTGCCGTGGGGCGCCGAACACGAGCACCAGCGCGCGCAGCGGCTGGCAGCAGGGTTTGATCATGCAGAGGTGTTGCCGAAGCTGACGCTGGAGCAGGTGGCGCAGCAGCTGGCGGGCGCCCGGGCAGTGGTCTCGGTGGATACCGGTCTGAGCCATCTGACCGCCGCGCTGGATCGCCCCAACATCACGCTGTTCGGCCCGACCGATCCGGGGCTGATTGGTGGCTACGGCAGGAATCAGCATGCGTTACGGCCCGCACAGGGCAGCAGCAGCATGGCAGACATTCAGCCTGACGACGTGATGGCCATTCTGGCTGAGATCGCGCTGTAACGCGATTGGGCGGCTTAGCGCTGCTGTTGCTTCAGCCGGGCAAACTCCGTGAGCGTCATGCCCTGCGTCCGGGTCGCCAGCCAGCTGAACAGGCCTTCCAGATCGTCATACAGGCGTTCAATATCAGCCTCCGTTTTAAACGTGGGGCTGCCATCTGGCATAAACTCGGATGAATGCAGCATGAACTCCACATAGTCGTTGCCCTGTGCGAGCGTCTTTTCTGCCACCTGTTTCATCTGGGCCAGATTTCCCCCCACCGGACGCAGCCAGTTCACTGAAGGTCCACGCTGCCTGCCGCGGATGCCATTCCACACTTGTTTGAGCTGATTGGTGAACGTGCCATAGCGATACTGAATGCTCATTGGCAGTTCCAGCAGCGGGCTGCCGCCCGGCCTGGAAATATCCTGTTCATCGAGGAAATAAGCGCGATCGGGGAAATGGCTGTAATCCGTTCCGCCCTGTCCCTGCGGTGCACCCTGCGCATTACGCCAGCTCACGCGCGGCGTAACCGAGCAGTCAACCAGATAGCCCTGATCGATCAAGGCGCGGGCGTACACTTCATTAAATGCCCAGCGGCCGGCGCGGTGGCTGGTCATTTTACGCTGAAAAGCGTTCTCCAGCAGATCGGTCATAAAGGCGACTTTATCGCGCAGGACGTTTTCCGGATATTCGATCAGATAAGGTTGGTAACGCCACTCATCGTCGGTCAGCGCATATTCAGGTGGACTGTACCAGGCATGTAAATGCATACCGATTTCGCCCTGACCGCGCGCCAGCAGATCGCACCCGAACTCGACATAAGCCGGGTCACTGGCCATCTCATAGTTGGTCAGCCAGGTCGGTTTAAAAGCGTATTTCTCACACAGCGCCTGGAAGCGCGGTAAAAACCGGACGTTATGGGTAGTGACCTTGCCGCTGCGATTGCGCCACAGGTTATCCCCTTCGGTATCAAGGGTAATTAAAAAGGCAGGTTTTTCCATAACTTATCCGGTGAATTACAGTGTTATAATCGCTATGGTACGCAACGCTCCTGACGGGCGCAAACTTTTCCCATGCGGGTTCAGGGGGAAGTCGATAGCGGTATAAGATTAGTTAAACTAGAATAATTTAAACTCTTCACTGGCCTGAATTTTATCAATTAACCGAGCGCACGTTCGTGTAAAATTACCTGGCCATAAAAATAATTAATTGAATTTTCTTATATTTAGTCCTGATAGCACCGGGAATGATAGCAGCTAAGTCTTTACAGCAGACTGGCATGTAGGGGTAAAAAATTTTGTCGAAACGCATTTTAATGGTGATTGATGGCCTGCCGGGCGGCGGCGCCGAAAAAGTCGTACTGACTCTGGCGGGGGGCTTCCTCAGTCAGGGACACCAGGTTTCGATCTTCTCATTGCGGAAGGTATGTGATTACCCTATTCCGGCTGGCGTGGATTACCAGGTGATTCTTGATCGCTGTAACCACCCGTGGCGCAAGCTGACAGAAACATGGCGCCGCGCGCGCCTGCTGGATCGTGCGGTGCGCGACAGTGAAGCGCGGCACGGCAAATTTGATCTGATCCTCTCTCATCTGCATAAAACTGACCGCATTGTCAGGCAAACGCCGGCGCTCGATGGAGACAAGACCTGGTTCTGTCTGCACGGCGTGTTTTCTGCTTCGTATCTGGCACGTAAAACCGGCTTCTCGCTGTGGCTGAAGCGGCTGAAAATCCGTCACGTTTATCAGGATCGCCAAATCGTTGGGGTTTCGCAGTACGTCATCGACGATATGGTGCAAAACATTGGCGTACAGCCCCGCCAGGCCAAAGTGATCGCCAATCCTTTCGATTTTGACAGCCTCGCCCGACTGGCGGCTGAACCCTGCCCGTTGGCCGGCACCGATTTCCTGGTGCACGTGGGACGCTTCCATGAAACCAAACGCCATGACCGCCTGCTCGAAGCCTATGCCCTGAGTGGCATCACCGCGCCGCTGGTTTTGCTGGGACAGGGAAGCGAAAAAATAACGCAAAAATTGCGTGAGCAGGCGCAGAATTCAGGCATTGCGGAGCGCGTGCGCTTCGAGGGTTTTCAGCGCAATCCGTACCCCTGGATACGGCACGCGCGCCTGCTGGTGGTCAGTTCCGACAGTGAAGGTTTTGGTAATGTGCTGGTCGAAGCCCTGAGCTGCGGCACCCCGGTGGTCAGTACGCGCTGTCCGGGCGGTCCTGTTTCGATCCTCACCGGCGAACTGTCACGCGGTCTGGCAGAGATGAATGCAACATCGCTGGCAGAAAAAATGCGAGAAATTTAGACAACTCCCCCCAGGTTGCAACATCTGGACTTAAGCATTTATAGTTTGAGCGTTGTTTGCCAGCAATACCTGCAGCTTATTCAGGTGGCGGAGACGTCATTTTCAACCACGCAGCACGTTTCAGGTTAACAGGTCCCCCATGACGGTGTGACCGAATCATGGGGATGACTACTTGACGTACGTACTACTGTTTATTCTTTTTTCGCCGGTCAAATGGGTGATGAAGTTTGTTCATGGCCGCACCGGTAAAAATCTGGTGATACAGACCGCTAAAATTGGCGACTATATTAATATCACGCCGTTATTATCCCACCTGGGAAAAAGCGATGCCCTGCTGAGCTATAGTGTCGCCCCGCTGGCTGAACGTGACGCCACGCTGGAGCACATCTGGTATATCGAAGATCACCGCTCCGGTTTGATGAAAAAAATAAAACTGGTGTGGCAGTTGCTCAATCGCTACGACAATATTTATTTGCTGCATCCCACCAATCTCAATTTATTTATTGCCGCCTGCTGCAATGCCAGCAACAAACAATTTCTTTCCAGCTATCGGCGCAAAGGCTATCAGGGCCTGTTTTATTTAACGGCCAGCGGCGTGGTTTATCACGAGAAAAATACCTTAACGCTGGAAAATTACCTGAAACTGGCCGATCGCTCTTTTACCAAAGAGAGTTATCCCAAACATGCCACCCTGCCACTGTGGCAACCGGAAACGCTGCCCGCGGAAATTACGCAGGCGCCGGGCATCCGCATTGGTATTAGCGTAACGGCAGGGAATCAGGCCAAAACCATTCCGCCGTTAATCTGGTGTCGGCTTTTCGACCACCTGAGCGATCTCCCCTGCACTTTTTTTGCTTTCGGCGCACCGAATGAACAATCACGCGTTCAGGAGTTGTTTAAAGTTGCCGGTCAGCGAAACAATCTGGTGAGTCTGGTAGGTAAAATTCCGCTCGAGGCGCTGCCTGCCGCCATTAACGAGATGGATTTCTATATCGCCTCGGATTCCGGCAATGTGTATATTGCCGACGCGCAACAGGTACCGGTGATTTTAATTTATGGTCCCTGCTGCGTAGAGGAGCAAAGGCCGCTGGGTGACGTGCTCTTAATTGGCCCGAACCACATCGCGCCCTCTTCGTTTGTGTTCGCTGCGCAATACAAATTTGCCCATCCGGTTGAACAGCTGTTCGAGCTGGATGAACGCAAGCTAAATGATATCCATGATTTTATCCGCACCCGGCAGCAGCAGCGCCTGGCGCGACGGAACAACGAAGAACATGACAGCGCAGCCCGATAGCTCATCCCCGCTACTCAGTCTCATTATCCCGATGTTTAACGCTGGTGCTGACTTTACCGGCTGTATCAATGCATTGCTGGCACAAACCCTGACGTCGCTGGAGATCATCATTGTTGACGATGGCTCCACCGACGGCTCCGGCGAGCGCGCCGACGCGCTGGCGCAGCAGTACCCACATATCCAGGTGATTCATCAGCCGAACGGTGGCGTGTCGCGTGCGCGCAATGCCGGACTGGCTGTGGCGCGGGGTAAATACGTCAGCTTTCCCGACGCCGACGACACCATGGACCCGGCGATGTACCAGACGCTGGTCGACATGGCGGAGCGCGATCGTCTGGACGCTGCGCAGTGCAACGCCGAGTGGTTTTTCAAGGCCAGCCAGACAATTAAGCCGATGATTCCGCGGGATCGCCTCACCAGCACCGGCGTGTTAAGCGGGCCGGAGTGGCTCGACAAGGCGCTGAAAACCCGGCGTTACCTGCACGTCGTGTGGCTCGGTATCTACCGCCGTGAGCTGATCGAACAGCTTAATCTGCAGTTTGAACCCGGTCTGCATCATCAGGACATCCCGTGGACCACTGAGTTCATGCTCAACGTACAGCGCGTGCGCTACACCGATCGGGTGCTGTATCGCTACTACATGCACGATGCGTCGATCAGCAACCGCAAGCGCACCGGCCAGCACAACGTCGACTATCAGCGTCACTACCTGAAAATCGCGCGCATGCTGGAAGAGATTAATACGCGCTATCGTCACAAGGTGAAGATTTACCCGAGCTTCCACGCGCAGATTACCCGCGAAGCGCTTAGCGTGTGCCACGCTATCCGGCGCGAACCGGACGCCGCAGCGCGCCAGGCAATGATCGCCGATCTGTTTAGCAGCCAGACGCACAAACGCATGCTGCGCAATGCGCGCGGCGCGCGTCAGTGGTATCAGCTGCTGCTGTGGCTGAGCCGCATTTATCGCTGGCGCAATAAATAAGCGCCCGCCGCGGCTTTAACCCCTCCAGGGTTTGCCCTACAATCAGCTCACTGAATTTTGAGATGATTTGAGTATGGCAAGCCCGATTCCAGCCCACTTTGCACCGCAAAATATTTTGCTGATAAAGCTGCGTCATCATGGCGATATGCTGCTGACCACGCCTGCCATCAATGCGCTGCGCCAGCGCTATCCGCAGGCCAACATTGATGTGCTGCTGTACAAAGAGACGCGCCCGATGCTGGAAGCGCATCCGGCGATCCGTCAGCTGCATATCATCGATCGCAACTGGAAAAAGGAAGGCGGCTGGCAGAAGTTTCGCCATGAGCTCGCGCTGGTGCGGGCGGTGCGCGCCTGCCATTACGATGTGGTGATTAATCTGGCCGACCAGTGGCGCAGCGCCATTATTACCGGCCTGTCCGGTGCGCCGGTTCGCATTGGCTTTGCCTACCGCAAGCGCGACAACGCGTTCTGGCGCTGGTGCCATAACCAGCTGGTTTCCACCGACCGTCACCATCAGCTGCACACCGTGGAACAAAACATGACGGCGCTGCAGCCGCTCGGCATTCCCACCGCCGGGGCGACAGCCTCCATGCATTTCAGCGCCGCCGACCAGCAAAAAGTGCAGGACGTCCTCGCTCAGCAGTCGATTACCGGCCCGTTTGTGGTGCTGCAGCCCACCTCGCGCTGGGTTTTTAAGTGCTGGGAAGATGAAAAGGTGGCGCAGCTGATAGATGCACTGGCCGCTGATGGTCGCAGCGTGGTGCTGACCGCCGCGCCCGATCAGAAAGAGCTGGCGATGATCGCCCATATCCAGTCGCTGTGCCGCACGCCGAACGTGGTGTCGCTGGCGGGCCAGCTCTCGCTGCCGCAGCTGGCGGCGCTGATCGACGCGGCACAGCTGTTTATTGGCGTCGATTCCGCACCGATGCACATGGCCGCGGCGCTGCAGACGCCGTGCCTGGCGCTGTTCGGCCCGACCAAGCTGCAGCACTGGCGCCCGTGGGGCGACAATAACCGCGTTATCTGGGCGGGCGACTATGCGCCGCTGCCGTCACCGGATTCGATCAATACCAATACCGAGCAGCGCTATCTGTCTGCCATCCCGGTTGAGGATGTGCTTGCCGCCGCCAGGAGCCTTTTGCATGACTAAGTTACGGCTGGCGATTGTCCGGCAGAAATACCGGCCGGACGGCGGTGCCGAGCGCTTTATCTCACGCGCGCTGGAAGCGCTGGACGGCGAGCAGCTCGATCTCAACATCATTACCCGCAGCTGGCAGGGCACGCCGAACCCGGCCTGGCACCTGCACATCTGCAATCCGGCAAAGTTCGGCCGCATCTCGCGTGAACGCGGCTTTGCCCGCGCGGCGCGCGCCTGCTGGGAGCGGGAAAAGTTCGATATCGTACAGAGCCACGAGCGCATCGCCGGCTGCGATATTTTCCGCGCCGGCGACGGTGTGCATCGCGTATGGCTGGAGCAGCGCGCGCGCATTGTTTCGCCGTGGCAGCGGCTGAGCGCCAGCCTGAGCCCGTACCATCGCTATGTGCTGCAGGCGGAAGCGGAGATGTTCAACGCGCCCTCGCTGAAAGCGGTGATCTGTAATTCGCACATGGTGAAGCAGGATATTTTGCGCCACTTCGCGCTGGATGCCAGCAAAATCCACGTGATTCACAACGCCATTGATAGCCAGCGTTTTCAGCCTGCCAGCGATACGCTGCGTCACGCCGCGCGTCAGCGACTCAACCTGCCGCAGGACGCCACGGTGATGATCTACGTCGGCTCCGGCTTCGAACGCAAAGGGCTAAAGGCCGCTATCGAAGCGGTCGCTAATAGCGATCGCTACCTGGTGGTGGTCGGCCAGGACAAACAGCTGGCGCGCTATCAGCAGCTGGCGAACCAGCTTAACTGTCTTGACCGCCTGCGCTTTGCGGGCGTGCAGCAGGACGTTCAGCCGTTTTATCACGCCGCCGATGCGCTGCTGTTGCCAACCCTGTACGATCCGTTCCCCAATGTGGTGCTGGAGGCGATGGCCTGCGGGCTGGCAATCATTACCAGCACCGGCTGCGGCGGCGCAGAATTTATCACCAACGGTGAACAGGGTTTTGTCTGCGATGCGTTGGATATCAAAGCGTTAAACGAAGCGGTAATCGCAACGCCCGCACTTTCGCTCAATCCGGCGCTGGGCGAAGCCGCACGTCGCAAAATTGAACCTTATGGTCCACAGAGACTGGCGCAGGCACTGACTTCGCTTTATCAGCACGTCCTGCAAACCCGTTGACGAAGTGGTATGAGCAGGCGGTCAGTTTCTGTTAACATGCCGCCTTTCCTGTGTTTTTTGACGCGAACTGGTCGTAACCTTAACTATGACGACTCTCTATACAGCCCTGCTTTATCTGATTCAGCCACTGATCTGGCTGCGCCTGTGGCTGCGCGGTCGAAAAGCACCGGCCTATCGCAAACGCTGGGCGGAGCGCTACGGCTACTGCAGCGGTAAAGTGGCGCCGCACGGCATTGTGCTGCACTCGGTTTCGGTCGGTGAAACGCTCGCCGCCGTACCGCTGGTGCGCGCGTTGCGTCATCGCTATCCGACGCTGCCCATTACCGTGACCACCATGACGCCCACCGGCTCCGAGCGCGCCCAGTCGGCGTTTGGCAAAGACGTGCACCACGTCTATCTGCCGTACGATTTGCCCGGTTCAATCAACCGTTTCCTCGATACCGTCGACCCGCGGCTGGTGATTATCATGGAAACCGAGCTGTGGCCGAACATCATTCGCATTCTGCATCAGCGCCAGATTCCGCTGGTGATTGCCAATGCGCGCCTGTCTGAACGCTCCGCCAGAGGTTATAAAAAGCTCGGCGGTTTCATGCGTGACCTGCTGCAGCGCATTACGCTGATCGCCGCGCAGAACGTTGAGGACGGCGATCGTTTCCTCAGCCTTGGCCTGAAGCGCTCGCACCTGGCCGTGACCGGCAGTCTTAAGTTTGATATCTCCGTTACGCCGGAGCTGGCGGCACGCGCGGTGACACTGCGCCGCCAGTGGGCATCGCGCCGGCCGGTGTGGATCGCCACCAGCACGCACGAAGGCGAAGAGGCCATCGTGCTCGACGCCCATCGCCGCCTGCTGCAACAGTTCCCGGATCTGCTGCTAATTCTGGTGCCGCGCCATCCCGAACGCTTTAAAGATGCCTGCAACCTGACGCAAAAACGCGGCTTCAGCTTTACCCTGCGCAGCAGCGGCGAGATCCCCTCCAGCGCCACGCAGGTGGTGATTGGCGATACCATGGGCGAACTGATGCTGCTGTACGGCATCGCCGATCTGGCCTTTGTTGGCGGCAGCCTGGTGGAGCGCGGCGGCCACAATCCGCTCGAGCCCGCTGCACATGCCATTCCGGTGCTGATGGGCCCGCACATCTGGAACTTCAAAGATATCTGCGCCCGTCTGCAACAGGCGGAAGGGCTGATTACCGTTACTGATGTGGTGTCGCTGGAAAAAGAAGTGGCGAACCTGCTGCAGGATGACGATTATCGCCGCTACTACGGCCGCCACGCGGTAGACGTGCTGCACCAGAATCAGGGCGCACTGCAGCGTCTGCTACAGTTACTCGAACCGCATCTGCCTCCACGAGCTCATTAACGCATGTCGCAACGCCAACGTCTTTCCGTGGTGATGATCGCCAAAAACGAAGCTGAACTCCTTCCGGAGGCGCTGGCTTCCGTCAGCTGGGCAGATGAAATCATTCTGCTGGATTCGGGCAGCAGCGATGCGACCATCGAGGTGGCACGCGCGCACGGTGCGCAGGTCTATCACGCAGACGGCTGGGCCGGCTTTGGTAAGCAGCGTCAGCGCGCCCAGGCCTTTGCCAGCGGCGATATGATTCTGATGCTGGATGCTGATGAACGGGTTACGCCAGAACTGCGCCGCGCCATTGAGCAGGTGCTGACACAGCCACCCAGCGATAAGGTTTACAGCCTCGGGCGCAGTAATCTGTTTCTCGGCCGCTTTATGCGCCACAGCGGCTGGTATCCCGACCGCGTGCTGCGCCTCTATCCGCGCCATCTGCGCTATAACGACAATCTGGTGCACGAATCGCTGGAGACGCAGGGCACGCCGGTGGTGGCGCTGCCGGGTGATTTGCAACACCTGACCTGCCGCGACCTGATCGCCTTCCAGCGCAAGCAGATGAACTATGCCGAAGCCTGGGCGCAGGAGCGCTTTCAGCGCGGCAAGCGCTGCAGTATTCTCTCTGTTTTCAGCCACACCGCAGGCGCGTTTATTAAGACGCTGCTGCTGCGCGCCGGTTTTCTCGATGGTAAACAGGGCTGGATTCTGGCGGTGGTCAACGCACAATACACCTTTAATAAATACTCGGCGCTCTGGGCGCTGCATCACACCTCAACACAGGGCCGCGTATGAGCACTAAAGCGATTTATCCCGGCACGTTTGACCCGATGACGCTGGGCCATCTGGATATCGTCACGCGCGCAGCGCAGATGTTTGATCGCATCGTGCTGGCAATCGCCGCCAGCCCGAGTAAGAAGCCGCTGTTTAGCCTTGATGAACGTGTCGATCTGGCGCGCCAGGTTACGGCCCATCTGCCAAATGTTGAGGTGGTTGGCTTTAGCGATTTGATGGCGAATTTTGCCCAGGCGCAGAACGCGAACGTGCTGGTGCGCGGTCTGCGTGCGGTATCGGACTTTGAGTATGAACTGCAGCTGGCGCACATGAATCGTCATCTGCTGCCCACGCTGGAGAGCGTGTTTCTGATGCCCTCCGAAGGCTTCTCATTTGTCTCGTCGTCGCTGGTCAAGGAAGTGGCGCGTCATCAGGGTGACGTGCAGGCATTTCTGCCTGCCGTGGTGCATCAGGCGCTGCTGGCGAAGCTGGCGCAGCCGTAATCAGTGCTGGCAGCGTGGACACCAGAAGGTGCTGCGCTGACCGTGTTTACCGCTGAGGATCGGCGTACCGCAGGCGCGACAAGGCTCGCCGGTGCGGCCATACACCTGCAGCTGCTGCGCAAAATAGCCTGGCTTACCGTCGGTCTGCAGGAAATCACGCAGCGTAGTGCCGCCCTGCTCAATCGAACGCAGCAGTACGGCTTTGATGGTGTTCGCCAGCAGTTCCGCTTCCGCTTCACTCAGGCTCATCGCCGGACGATCGGGTAAGATCCCGGCGGTAAACAGCGATTCGCTGGCATAGATGTTCCCCACGCCCACCACCACTTTGTTATCCATCAGCCACTGCTTGATCACCGTGCGTTTGCCGCGCGACTTTTCATACAGATACCCGCCGCTGAAGGCATCGCTCAGCGGTTCCGGACCGAGGTGCGCCAGCACGCTGCTGCCTTCCGGATCGGTAGTCCACAGCCAGGCGCCAAAACGCCGCGGATCGGTATAGCGCAGCACTTTGCCATTGCTCATCACCAAATCGACGTGGTCGTGCTTCGCAGCCGGCAGTTCGCCGGGCAGGACGCGCAGGCTGCCGGACATGCCAAGATGAATGATGATCCAGCCGTGCGGCAGCTCCAGCAGCAGATACTTGGCGCGGCGCTGTACGCTGAGCACCGGCTGGTCGCTCAGCGCGTGGATTTCATGGGAAACCGGCCAGCGCAGACGCGGATTGCGCACAATGGCATGCAGAATGGTTTCTCCCACCAGGTGAGGTTCTATACCGCGTCGGCTGGTTTCTACCTCAGGTAATTCAGGCATCTCATCTCCTCAACGTAGCGCAGAAACAAAAAACCCGGCCGGAGCCGGGTTTTTCGCAAGAACACCAAAATTACTTAATTTTGGCTTCTTTGTAGATCACGTGCTGACGTACAACCGGATCGAACTTTTTCAGTTCCAGTTTCTCAGGTTTAGTACGTTTGTTCTTCGTGGTGGTATAGAAGTGACCTGTACCAGCAGAGGAAACCAGCTTGATCTTCTCACGAATACCTTTAGCCATGATTCAGTTCCTTAGTACTTCTCACCACGGGCGCGGATTTCGGCCAGAACCGTATCGATGCCCTTTTTATCAATAACACGCATACCTTTAGCAGATACACGCAGAGTAACGAAGCGCTTCTCGCTCTCAACCCAGAAACGGTGAGAGTGCAGGTTCGGCAGGAAACGGCGTTTCGTCGCGTTCATTGCGTGGGAACGGTTGTTACCGGTCACCGGACGCTTTCCAGTTACCTGGCAGACTCGTGACATTTCTATTCTCCAAAAATCAAATCAGCTCGAGCTTTAAAAACTAGGTTTTGGCCGCCTCGTCAGGCCTTAGCCCGCCCAGGCGAGTTCCATGTGAACCCGCTAAGCTGGCCCAAACGCCAAACCCGAGATTCTCAAAGGTGGCGTAGTATACGCCGCTAAGCCGAAGTGCTCAAGTCCCGAACAGATAAAGATCCCTCCGGATCGCGCAAAAACGCCGGATTTCTGCCCAGTTGACGCCGCGAATTACAGCCAGCCGCGCTCGGCGAAAGAGGTAAACTCGCCGTGACCAATCACCAGATGATCTAATAAGCGGATATTCAGCAGCGCGCAGGCCTGCGCCACCTTGCTGGTAATCTCGCGATCGGCACGGCTCGGTTCCGCCATGCCGGACGGATGATTATGCGCCAGTATCACCGCCGCCGCGTTGAGCTTTAGCGCCTCACGCACGATTTCACGCGGATGCACTTCCACGCTGGCAATGGAGCCGGAAAACATCTTCTGCGCCTGCAGAACGCGGTGCTGGTTATCCAGAAACAGCGCCATAAAGATTTCACGCTCCTGATGTGCCAGCACGCTTTGCAGGTAGTGGCGCGTGACCTGCGGATTCTCCATCACATTTTCGCGCGCCAGCTGGCTGGCAAAAAAGCGCCGTCCCAGTTCCGCAATGGCATGCAGTTGCGTCATTTTGGCGCTGCCGACGCCCTTTATCTGCCCCAGCTCTTCTTTACTGGCGGTCATGATGCGATACAGCGAACCGAATTCATTCAGCATCAGCCGCGCCAGCCCCATCACGCTGTTGCCGCGCGTGCCGGTACGTAAAAAGATCGCCAGCAGTTCGGCATCGCTTAGCGCCTCGGCGCCCAGCAGCGTCAGTTTTTCCCGTGGTGCCAGTTCCGTCATCGTTCCGCCCTCCCTGCAATGCCGCCATTCTGCGCCGGTGCATTGCAGGCCACCAGCGGCGCGTGACAAATTCCAGAGCCGGCTCGCAAAGGGCGCAGGCAGTGAAAAGGCGGGTTGCCGATTTTGTGATAAAGTTGCCTGCATCTGTCGCGCCAGGCGCGGCACTCTGCGTTGAAGTGAGGCAAACAACATGATGGGATTAGCCGGAAAAAAAATTCTGCTGGGCGTCAGTGGCGGCATCGCGGCCTATAAAGCACCGGAACTGGTGCGCCGTCTGCGCGATCGCGGCGCGGATGTCCGCGTGATGATGACCGATGCGGCCAAAGCCTTTATTACGCCGCTCAGCCTGCAGGCGGTTTCCGGCTATCCGGTGTTTGATGACCTGCTCGACCCGGCGGCCGAAGCGGCAATGGGCCATATCGAACTGGCAAAATGGGCCGATTTGATTGTGCTTGCGCCCGCAACCGCCGATTTGATTGCACGTATTACCGCTGGCATGGCAAACGACCTGGTCACCACCGCCTGCCTGGCCAGCGCGGCACCGGTCGCCATCGTGCCAGCCATGAACCAGCAGATGTACCGCGCGGCAGTCACGCAGGAGAATCTGCAGCGTCTGGCGCAGCGCGGCGTGCTGGTCTGGGGACCGGACAGCGGTAGCCAGGCGTGCGGTGATATCGGCCCGGGCCGTATGCTGGACCCGCTGGCCATCGTTGCGCATGCGCTGGAGTGGGCCGCGCCCGTCAACGATCTGCAACATCTCAACATTATGATCACCGCCGGTCCGACGCGTGAAGCGCTGGATCCGGTGCGCTATATCAGTAATCACAGCTCCGGCAAGATGGGCTATGCGGTTGCGGCGGCGGCGGCAAAGCGCGGCGCAAACGTGACGCTGATTTCCGGTCCGGTGAACTTAGCCACGCCCGCCGGCGTGACGCGCATTGATGTCAACAGCGCACTGGAGATGGAAGCGGCGGTGATGGCGCAAATCAGCCAACAAGATATTTTCATTGCCAGCGCAGCCGTGGCAGACTACCGGGCGGCAAACATTGCCGCAGAGAAAATTAAAAAACAGGGTGGCGATGATAACGTCACGCTGCAGCTGGTGAAGAACCCGGATATTGTCGCAGGCGTCGCGGCGCTCAAAGTGCAGCGCCCTTTCGTGGTGGGATTTGCTGCCGAAACCCAGAATGTGGAAGAATACGCGCGGCAAAAACGGGTGCGGAAAAACCTGGACCTGATTTGCGCCAATGATGTGGCGCAGGCCGGGCAGGGCTTCAATAGCGACACCAATGCTCTTCACCTTTTTTGGCAGGAGGGAGAGAAAGTCTTACCGCTCAGTGATAAGACGCTCCTTGGCCAACAATTAATAGACGAGATTGTCAGCCGTTATGATGAAAAAAATCGACGTAAAAATACTTGATGCGCGCGTAGGCAAGGAATTTCCACTACCCACCTATGCGACCTCTGGCTCCGCGGGTCTCGATCTGCGCGCCTGCCTTGATGACGCACTGGAAATCGCACCGGGCATGACCACGCTGGTGCCGACCGGCCTGGCGATTCACATTGCCGATCCGTCACTGGCCGCCGTCATCCTGCCGCGCTCCGGTCTCGGTCACAAACACGGCATCGTACTGGGTAACCTGGTGGGGCTGATTGACTCCGACTATCAGGGCCAGCTGATGGTTTCAGTGTGGAACCGTGGCCAGGATAGCTTCACGCTGCAGCCTGGCGATCGCCTGGCTCAGCTGGTGTTTGTACCGGTGGTGCAGGCCGAATTTAACCTGGTGGAAGATTTTGACGCCAGCGATCGCGGCGCAGGCGGTTTCGGTCACTCTGGCCGTCAGTAATACGCTCACTTTTCGCATAGCCATCTTTTTATTTCTTGTCGCCACAGGCCGCTTTATCTGTGGCAGATAAGGCAGTATTGCCTGTTTTTGGTGAATTTCAGGGGTGTTGAAGGTCATGGCAGAAAAAAAAGTCGCGAAACGGAATCGTCGCGAAGAGATTTTGCAGGCGCTGGCGCAAATGCTGGAGTCGGGCGATGGCAGTCAGCGTATCACCACCGCCAAGCTGGCCGCCAATGTCGGCGTTTCGGAAGCGGCGTTATATCGCCACTTTCCCAGCAAAACGCGCATGTTTGATAGCCTGATTGAGTTTATTGAAGACAGTCTGATTACCCGCATCAATCTGATCCTGAAAGATGAAAAAGAGACGATGGCGCGCCTGCGCCTGATTGTGCAATTGCTGCTGGGATTTGGTGAGCGTAATCCAGGGCTGACGCGCATCCTGACCGGCCACGCGCTGATGTTTGAACAGGATCGTCTGCAGGGGCGCATTAATCAGCTGTTTGAGCGTATCGAAGTTCAGCTGCGCCAGGTGATGAAAGAGAAGAAGATGCGCGACGGCGAAGGTTTCCAGACCGATGAGACGCTGCTCGCCAGCCAGCTGCTGGCGTTCTGCGAAGGTTTGCTGTCACGCTATGTGCGCTCGGAGTTCCGTTATCGTCCGACCGCCGATTTCGACAGCCGCTGGCCGCTGATTGCCGCGCAGCTGGTTTAATACGCACAGCGGATTTGTAGCGGCGCGATCCATCGCGCAATAAATTGCGCCGCTACGCTATCGTGCGGCGCTGACTAGCGCGGCAAACCTTAAATACCGTACTCTTTGCGATACGCCCCAACCTTCGCCACCAGGTGCGCATCAATGCGCACCCTACGCCCAAACATCCTGCAACTGTAGGGGCGCCATTCATGGCGACCGCAGCAAACCTTAAATACTGTACTCTTTGCGATACGCCTTCACCCTCGCCACCAGGTGCGCATCAATGCGCACCCTACGCTCAAACATCCTGCTACTGTAGGGTCGCCATTCATGGCGACCGCCGCAAACCTTAAATACCGTGCTCTTTGCGATACGCCCCGTCCTTCGCCACCTGGTGCGCATCAATGCGCACCCTACGCCCTGGCATCCTGCGACTGTGGGGCGCCATTCATGGCGACCGCGGCAAATCTTAAATACCGTACTCTTTGCGATACGCCTTCACCTTCGCCAGATGGTCGGCCATCTCTGGCTTCTCCGCCAGGTAATCAATCAGCTCGCTCAGCGTGATGATCGCGGTGACCTTGCACTGATAATCGCGCTCCACTTCCTGAATCGCGGAAATCTCGCCACGGCCACGCTCCTGGCGGTCGAGCGAAATCAGCACACCGGCCAGCGTGGCGTTGTGGGCGTTGATGATGTCCATCGATTCACGAATTGCCGTGCCGGCGGTGATCACATCATCGACCAGCATCACTTTGCCCTGCAGCGGGCTGCCCACCAGTAAACCGCCTTCGCCGTGATCTTTGGCCTCTTTACGGTTAAAACAGTACGGCACATCGCGGTCATGATGATCGGCCAGCGCCACGGCGGTAGTGGTCGCAATCGGAATGCCTTTGTAGGCCGGGCCAAACAGCAGGTCGAAATCGACGCCGCCATCCACCAGCGCCTGCGCATAGAAACGGCCCAGCAGCGCTAAATCGCGCCCGGTATTGAACAGACCGGCATTAAAGAAATAGGGACTTTTACGGCCAGACTTCAGGGTGAACTCACCAAACTTCAGCACCCCTTTGTTCAGGGCGAACTCAATAAACTGACGCTGCCAGGCTTTCATTTCTCACTCCTCAAATAAAGAAAAGGCGACTCTGTGGTCGCCTGTTACATCAATCAATTAACGCCGCTTTCTGCGCCTGAATCAGCTGCTCAATGCCGCCGCGCGCCAGCGCCAGCAGCTGCAACAATTCGTCATGGCTGAACGGCTCGCCTTCTGCGGTGCCCTGCACCTCAATCATGCGGCCATCTTCGGTCATCACCACATTCATATCCGTTTCAGCGGCGGAGTCTTCGACATACTCTAAATCACACACCGCTTCACCGGCTACGATGCCGACCGAGATCGCCGCTACCATACCTTTCAGCGGGCTGGCTTTCAGTTTACCGGCTGCCACCAGCGCGTTCAGCGCATCCGTCAGCGCCACGCAGGCACCGGTGATTGCCGCGGTGCGCGTGCCGCCGTCGGCCTGAATTACGTCGCAGTCCAGCGTGATGGTGAATTCACCCAGCGCCTGCAGATCAACCGCCGCACGCAGCGAGCGGGCGATAAGGCGCTGGATTTCCAGCGTACGTCCGCCCTGCTTGCCTTTGGCGGCTTCACGCGCCATACGGCTGTGCGTCGAACGCGGCAGCATGCCATATTCAGCGGTTACCCAGCCCTGACCTTTGCCTTTGAGAAAACGCGGCACGCCCTCTTCAACGGTCGCGGTGCACAGGACTTTGGTTTCGCCGAACTC
Organism: Type-C symbiont of Plautia stali; assembly: GCF_059730935.1. Lineage (NCBI taxonomy): Bacteria > Pseudomonadati > Pseudomonadota > Gammaproteobacteria > Enterobacterales > Enterobacteriaceae > Type-C symbiont of Plautia stali. Next base: position 4,005,629 of record NZ_AP035923.1, read on the forward strand.
GACAAGAACCGAGCCTTCCGCATGTTTGGTAAAGTGACGAGTGAGGGTGACGGGACGCACTTCAGAAGTGCTACGGCCTGCTGGACGCATGGTTTCTCTCCGGCTTGCTTGGGTTTGGCTGCGCATTATACGGACTTCACAGGCGGCTGTCCTGCCCGCGTGCAGCCAGCGCGTGTTACAGCGCCGCGCACACCAGCGAGTCGATACGCGTCACCGGTTGTGTCGCAAAACGATGTTTAAACTTGTCGCGCAGCGCGTTAATGCTTTCGGAGCTGGCCCGATCCGCCGGATGAAGCAGTACCAGTACCTTGCGATTGCCCTGCGGGCCGCGGCCATCGTAAATCGTCAGCGGCGAGGGAAAGTGCGGCGTGATGTCGCGTTCAGCAAACTGCGACCAGCCCGCTGCGCCAGCGGAGGACGGCAGGTCAAACCACAGCGTGGTTTGCATCATCATCTCGCCGGCCCCGCACACGGCCACGGGCGCGGTGTGCGGCGGAATAACCTGCGGGGTGGGCGGAGAAGTCTGACATCCGCTTAACATCATGGCGAAGCCCAGCGGCCTCATCCATTTATTCAACATCTTAGCCTCAGAAGTTGCCTGTCTCATCTGTCACAGCATAGGCCGCCGATGACCATTCCGTCATCATTTTTGCTTTCAGCTGCAGCAGACTTTCATCTGCTGGATAGAGGGTCAGCGCCTGACGCAGCAGCCTGCGCGAGCGCTGATAGTGACGCAGATGCCACTCAATCATCACCGCATTCCGGAATACGTTGAGGTCGTTATGGCGCTCCAGCCACAGCGACGACTGCTGCACAAAGCGCGCCAGCAGGCGCTCATCCCGCGTCTGGTTGTAGCGCATCAGGCAATGCACCATTTCGCCGAATTCATAGCGCTCGCCCTGAATCCACGGATTCCACAGCTGATCGCGTGAAGGATAGGAGAGGAACTGACCGCGCTCCGCCTGGGTGAGCAGCGCGTTGGTCTGCAGGCCGCTGAAGAAAAACAGCATCAGCGCAATCGCGCCGCCGGCCATGTTCAGGCGCAGCATACGCGACGGCAGCCCCGGCGTCGCAGGTTCAATCATTGACCGATCTTCGGGCTGACGTAACGCCAGATGGGTAAGCAGCATCAGCAGCCACAGATGCGGCAGCGATTGATAGAGCGGAAATTCGACCATGGTGTGCAGCATGACGGGCAGCGTCAGACTCCACAGCATCAGGCGCTGCGGCTGACTGCGCCAGCGCCACAGCGGCGTCAGCCAGGCCAGCAACACGGCGGTGAAGCCTACCATCGGCAAAACACCGCCCTCCACCCAGCTATACAGCCACTCGTTATGGGGATGGGTGGCGTTGAAATCTTTCAGGTGGATCGCGTCCACCATGCGTATCCGCGAAAAATGATACTCAAACTGACCAAAGCCCCAGCCGCTGAACGGTTTTTCCATGATCATCCGCAGCGTGTATTCCAGCAGCTGCTGGCGCGCCAGGTCGGACGCCGCAAATTCACGCATGCCAGGCGCGAATTCATTGCGCAGCAGCAGGGCGCACAGCACGGCCAGCGCCATCACCATGACAATCCTGATGATTACCGCGCGCTGGCGACGATCGCACACCAGCAGCATCACCAGCAGCGCCAGCGCAAAACCAAACGCACCGGTACGCGACTGCGTCAGAAGCAGCGCCAGGCTGTTGATCAGCACTGCCGGCAGCAGCAAGAAGCGGTGCCTGGTGTCAGATTGCAGACAGAGCCAGACCGTTGCCGCCAGACCGGTCGCCAGAAAGCTGGCCAGCAAATTGAACTGCTGAAAAATACCGTAAGGGCGAATCTGGCCGGCGTGATAACGAAACTCCATCAGCGTTTGCAGCTGGGCCGGAAAACAGGTTTGCGCAATCGCCAGCAGCGCCTGCAAGGTGCTGAGCAATACGATGCCGGCAATGATTTGCTGACGCTGCTGCCAGAGCTGCGGCATCAGGCCCAGCAGCAGCCACAGAATGAGTATGGCACTGAGCCCCAGTAGTCGGATAACGCCGGTCAGCAGTCCGTTATCGTTCTCCTGCAGGATCACCGCCAGCGCAAAGCAAAACAGCATCAGCAACAGCGCATGCGTCATGACGTTGTCATCAATTAAATCGCGCGGCTGGCGCCAGTTCTTCAACAACAGCGTGGCCGCCAGCAGCGCGAGGCAGCCTGCAGTGAGCAAATTCAGCGGCAGATCAAAGCCATTGCCACCACTGTTGGGCAGATAAATCAGCGTGGGGAGAAAACAGATAAGGCAGGCCAGCGAAGCGAAAGGGAAAGAAGCGACTTTCTCACCGCACTGTCCCCGACGCCGCCGTTGCAGAAATTGCTGCATCAGCAAAGGCGGCGTGACGCGCGGGTCTCGTCCGGACAGATACCACGACATAAAACAGAGAAAGAGCATAGCAAACCCAATTGCCGAAACAGGCCAAAAACTGTCTCGTTGAATAATGGTTGATAGACTTTGGCTACAGAAAATGTACGGCCAAAAAGCTGTGAATGGTGTGAAAACCCCCGTGAATCATGGTGATTCACACAGCTGTGATGATGAAAAATATTTTCAAGCACCGTTAACCTGTGCCGCTTCAGATTAAGCCGATCTCCCTCTGATAAGTGTTTAACTTTAACCATGATAAAAAGATTAATTAACATTAATATCAATAACGCGGATTAAAGCATCATCATGGCAGGCTGATCAGCAATGTTGCTGAAGCATTGAATTCACCACCGCTCAGCGGTTGTCCTTTCTTTTTCACCGGGAACACGGTGATAACTTCTGACGCCATGCCGTTGATTAACCGGACAGCAGAAGTGCCCATCGGTTTGAGCAATTGTCCTTTATGTTTAACCGCAATCCCCAGATCAGGATAGTTGGTGGCGATGAGTTCATCCGAGAAAGAGGTGGTTCCGGCGACCAGGCGTAAATTAACTTCCTGATTTAATGCAGAACTGCATTTAACTTCTAACGGCACATCTTTGTAGTTGGCAGTATTGGACACTGATTCAGAAACGGAGCTCACGGCGATGCGGTCAAATTCAACGTTAATATCCGTGCCGTTATTGATATCGCAGACAATGGGTACCGGGATGATAATGCCGTGAGGTCCGATAACGATTTTTAGCAAGGGTTTTTCGGGTCTCGGAGGATAAGGCCGCGTTACATATCCAATAGTATAAATGGTGGCAATCTCTACATTGGGTGGAACAAAAATTGCTCCACCCACAATATCTTTAGTTATAATAAAATCAGTCAGGTTATATCCAGCAGTTGAAAAAACATCATGAACCCTACCTAAACCTGGCTTTATTACCCCACGACCAGGACCTTTATATCTACCATCTTCGAAGCGCACTGGATAAGGATACCAGTCTGGCGCATATACTTGCACCTTCACGTCTACTTCATCGGTGAGCCTGTAATATCCGCTATTTTTAACTGATGGGATGAAATAGGCGCCAAGGTCAGCCTCGATACGCACACTATTCCATTCATATTTTCCAGGGTTGTTACATATGCCAGAAAAATACCCTAATGATTCATCAAAGAATATCCTGCCACTCGCTCCTTCTTTAGGAGGCGTGTAGCTAGCCAAACGGCCTGATGTCAACACCATTACCGCTAAGGGGTCAGTCCAGCAGGCATAATCAAGACCAGCATGAGCCTGATGAGAAAAGGTGCTCATGAAAAAAGCCTTAGCAATAAATAATATATATTTCCTTCGCAACAAAATAATCATCATAGTCTATTCACGCACAAATATTTTAAAACAATCAAATTAGACCGTTGTTATTTTGCAAAGAATCGCAAAAGATACCTGCCTCCTGAGAAATCAGAATCGAGCCAGACTTACAATGTGCAATACAACAACCATCATGCTTTATTTAAACAGAGCTCAGTCTGGTGTCACAATTAAGATCGCAGAAGCAGTAAATTCACCTGATTCTAACTTGGACATTTTATTTTTTACAGGAAATATACTAAAGGCAGCATGACCTAACCCATCATATATATCCATTGGAAAAGAGTCGTACGGCTTTATTATTACCCCATTATGAAGCATGGCAAGACCTAAACTTTGATTACTTGTTGCCACCAGATTACTCGAAAATGGAGAGAACTCTGAAACCAGCTTTATTCCAACCTTTTTTGTGATACTCTCACTACACGACACGTCAATAGGAATGTCTTTGATGAAGGACGGATTTGATTCAGAATCAGAAACAGCTGCAATACTTAAATTACCAAACTCTACCTGAATTAGATTATCCTGATTAATTTTACAGACAACAGGAACTGGGATTATAACTCCTCCGCCCATAATAACACCTTGAAGAAGTGGATCTTCAGGTTTAGGTGGGTATGGAGATATAGTTAAAACTCTATACATATCGTAGAGCTTTACACCAGCCGGTATAATTATAGCCCCACCAATGATATCCCGCCTAAGTACTAAATCTATAAAACCCTCACCTGCGGCTGAAAAATTATTAACGTATATTCTTTCACCCACACCATTTGGCTTGACAGCTCCGCTTACAGAATTCGGAGGAATCATAGGAAACTTATAACTTTTATAAATTGTCCCAAGAGATATTCTGATATCAACATCTTCACTTAATTTATAGTACCCTTGATTTAACTCAGAAAGAGAAAATAATGGATTCATATCCCCATAATAATGCATGCCATTCGGTGTTCCCGCAAAACTTTTATTACAATAACCAGGAAATGTTGTTGGCTCTGTCTTAAAGAAAATTCTTTTCTCTGTACCTTTTCTATTAGAAGGGAAAGAGCCAATTGAAGTTGCTGAAATTGCCGTGATATTTACGGGTTCTCCCCAGCATGCGTTTTCATTCCTTGCATAAGCGACTACCGAATTAATCATCGTGAAAGAAATGAAGATAATAATTAATTTTCCCATTTGTAGCGCCCTTAATTTTAAAGCTTAAAAATAATGTTATTTCTTACAAATCACAGACGGATTCGCATTATTGCCAATCACATAACGCACATTCTGCAGACGATAAATCCAGCCGTAATTGACATGGCCGGGCGCCAGTCCGGCGGAAATATAGCGTTCAATATTCTGTGGTGAGGCACGATTAGCGAGGTTGTAGGAGATAGCAGTGGTTTCGCTGCGCAGCGCGGCGCCGGAGAAGCTGTGGCGCAGTTCAAAAGAGACATCAACCGGTTCGCGGCGCTGCAGTTGCTGTTGTGGCGAGTAATAACTGATCATGCCGCTGTAATTGCCGGTGGCCTGAAATAGACTGTTTTGCACTTTCCACTGCCCGTGCGACACCACCAGCTGTCCCGCCTCTCTGGAAATCAGAATCGAATCCGCTTCACAATGGGGAATGCGACGTGACAGCTGATAAATCAGGATGGCCGCCAGTACCAGCGCCAGCATCAGTAATCCCCCCTGCAACACCCAGGTTACTCGGCGACGAAATATATGGCTGACCGACATAACGCATCCTTCTGCTCGATAGGGTTTTGACAGATAAACCAGCTGTAACGGTCAGCCAGCTTGGTGCGGTTGATATAAATGTGGCGTTCCTCTTCGGCCAGCTGGATAAAGCGCGCCATGCTGTCACTCACCAGCTGCAGATTTTGATCGATCTCTTCACGCTCGGTGGCGCTGAAGTCGTCCTGGATATACCACTGTCGGCCCTGCACGTGGCGATAGGGTGCATAGGTCACAGTCACCACGTCGCGAATCTCCAGCACTTTAATACCGAGTAAGGCCAGCACCAGTAACAGCACCGCGCTGATCAACATGCCGATTAGCACCAGCCCGGAACGGCTGCGTGGCGCCGCAGCGGGCGTTTCCTCCTCCACTGTGGCGGTGATCGGCGGCGCTATCACCGGCAGCGGCGCCGTGTGCACATGGGTGGTCACCAGAGGCTGAATACGTGCTTCCGACGCAATGCGCGCTTCTTCTACGGCTTCAGCCAGCGGTAAACAGGCTTCCACCCGCACCGACTCATGCAGCCGGTAGCCCTGACGATGAACGGTGACAAAGGTTTCTCCTTCCACCCGCAGTTGCAGAAACTGCTTACGCAGCATCGATAGCATCTGGCGCAGCGAGTTTTCCGTCACGTGCACCCCCTGGCTACGCCAGCCTTCATCCAGCAGCGTTTCGTGGCTAATTACCTCACCCGGCTTTTGCAGAAACAGCGCCAGGCAGCGTGCGCTGCTCTGGTTGAGCAGCAGCTCGTTATCATGCCGATCGCGCAACAGGCGCCGATCCGGGTCAAACGTGATATGTTGATTTATCAACCACATAACAGGCACTCAGGGATAGTTCAGATAAAAAGTAGCAATCGCCGATACGTTGCCAGGCTCAATGGTGCGCTCGGCAATCGCGCTCGCCGAAGCCTGCAGCCAGGCACTGAACTGCAGCTGGTTGTCGCCCTGCTGCAGCGGAAAATGCATCACGCCGCGGTTAATGGGCACCAGCTTTCCGTCCGCATCACTCAGGCCAATGGCCACGCCTTTGGCACCGGCATCACCGGCCAGCGCCAGCAGATCGGGCTGCTCGGCATCGGCAATGCCGTTGAACACCAGCTCGACGTCTTTACCCAGTTCGGTATCACAACCGCTCAGACGCATCACCAGCGGACGCGCCGGCGTGCGCGGATTCTGATACAGCGATTTCGCGACGATATCGCCAAAGTTGAGTTCCAGCTGCTGCTGATCCGGCTCCAGCGAACAGGGTTCCGCCACCAGCGTGCCGTGCAGCTGCATCTCTATCGCCTGTGCCTGTGACACCAGCAGCCATCCCAGTACCAGCATTACGCCCGCTCTCATCGCCTCTCCTTACTGATATTCCAGCAGCAGCGCCGCGCTGGCGGTGAACTCCCCACCCTCCAGCGTCACGCCCGGCTGCTGTACCGGCACCGCGCTGAGATCGAGTGTGCCGGGGAAAACAATCGGCAACGTGCTGTTGACCGCCAGCGGCTTGCTGGCCAGATAAAAGCGAATACCCAGCGCACTCACACTGCTGAGCAGCGCGCTGCTGTCGAAACCGGAAGCGGTACCGGTCAGACGCACCTGCAATGCCGCACCCGGATCCTCGGTGCACTTGACCGGTATCGCCTTACGCTGCAGATAGTTGACGCCATCGATCTTTTTCACGCTCAGCGCATCGCCAAACTCAATCATCAGGCTCTGGTTGTCATTCAGCGTGCAGGGCGGATTCTCAATCAGCGTACCGTGCAGGCGCAGCTCCACCGCATGCAGCGGCCAGCAGATACACAGCAGCAGGCTACCGATCGGCAGCCTGCTGTAATACTTCATCAACGGAACAAGTCGATGCTTAGTCATAGTTCACCTGTAACTGACCGCTGGCTGACCAGGCACCCGGCTGCAGCGGCAGCGCGGTGCGTTCCTCTACCGTCAGCCAGCTCAGCACATTGCTGCCAGCGCTGAGCGGCACGCGCAGATTGCGGAAGGTGGGCGGCAGCGGCTGATGGTTCTCATCAAACAATTGCAGGCCCACGCCGTCAGAGCCCTGTACGCGAATCAGCTGCGGGTCGGCCAGACTTTGCGGGGCAAAAAAGTCGATGCTGATGGACGGCACATGTTGCAGCCATAGCGGATCGGCGACATTGCGGATACTGTACGGACAGTCCTGCAAATGCAGCGTTAACGCCTGCTTCATCACCTGCTCGCCGACCTGTTGCAGCGCGGCAGTCGGCGTGGTATCGAGGCCAGCCGCCTGATCATTTTTACCAACGTCAAGCCAGCATGGGCTCTCCTGCAGCGCGCCATACACATGCACCACGCCGTTGGTTGCTGCCTGCAAAGTCAGGCTCAACAGCGTCAGCGCCAGCAACAGCACACGCATCGCTTACTGCTCCACCTTGTTACTGACGACGCTGCAGCTGTCGCCGGCACACTTCAGCGCCAGCGTTGGACGGCCGCCGTAGTCGTTGATGTAGGTTAATAGCGGCGCGCTGCCCAGGTCTGCTGCGTTCACGCCCAGATCGATACTGGTTTTTGGCGCGACCATTACCGGTTCAAAGCTCTTCTTCAGCGACTGGCCTTTCGCTGGCTGTGCATCCACCAGCGTAATGAAGTAAGGCGTGGGATTATTCAGCTGGTAGCGTGCACCCTTGCGCGTCAGCGTCAGTTTTTCCTGCCATGGCGTCACCACTGACGGATTGCTCACCACGATCGCTTCCGGGCGATAGAACAGCTTGATACGCGTCTGCAACGCGATTTGCAGCACGTTGCTCTTCTCGCTGCGCGGCGGGATTTCACGCATGCTGAAATAGAACACCGATTCACGATCCTGTGGCAGCGCCTTGATGGCTGGCAGCGCCTGCACTTTCACCACGCTGCGTTCGCCCGGTTCGACGCGCTGCACCGGTGGCAGCAGCACCAGCGGTGACGTAATTTTTTTACCGCTGCTGTCTTCAATCCAGCCCTGCGCCAGATAAGGCAGCTGCTTGTTTTCATTGCTGATATTCAGTGAGACGTTTTTTTCGTTACCGTTAAAAATGACCCGGGTGCGATCAAGCGCAATCGCCGCGTGAGCCTGCAGCGATAGCGTCAGCGTGGAGAGCAGCAAGGCGCCGCTCAGCGTTTTTACCAGCATGATTAACTCTTTCCTTACGTTGAAGAAGCAGGCGCGGCGCGGCGCGTGCAAAGTAATAACAAGTTCTGTCCTTCGTCGAGCAACTGCTGCGGCAGAGGATCGGGCAATGCCAGCTGACACTGGGTTTCGCCGTTCCAGCGCACATCCATGCTGGCACCGGCCTCAATGCCACTCAGCCATACCAGGCCGTCATCATCCAGAATGCCCACTTCGCGTCCGTTACTCTGGACGCTGGCACCAAAGGGCGGCCAGCTGCCATCTTCCAGCCGGATAGCAGCCATGGCTTTAATGCCTTTAATCACACCAAAACGCCGGTAACCGATGGCGCCTTCGGTCAGAGTGATCTGGGTTACCGGGCGCGACGCTTCCACGTTGTCAGCCAGTCCGGTGACATCGATACTGGCGGTGTTGCGGTAATAGCTGTTCACATCCGAAATCACCGCTTTGCCAAAGAAATTGGTGTAGGTGTTACTGCCGCCACCGTTGACCGGCACGCCGGAGACGCCATCGGTATCGACCATCAGACGCGTGCTGCCGGGCATACCCAGCCGGTGCAGCGCCGCGCCCTGCGGCGTGAGCGTTAAACCGCCCTGCAGTGACAGGCTGGCGCTGCGGTACTGACCCTGCTGCGCGCTGGCGCTGGCCGTCATGCTGGTCAGACTGCCCTGATGACTGTAAAACCCGCTGAACGACTGACGGCGATCGTTATTGAGGCCGGCGCTCAGGCTGTAGCTGTTGTTACTGTCCAGCCGGTCATAAAAACTGGCCGAGTGGGTGGTTTGCTTACCGCTGGTTTGCTGGCTGTAGCTCAGGCTACTGTCACCGCCAATCGGCATACTGAAGTTGAGGTAAACGCTGTCATCGTTTTTGCCGTTATATTGCGTCCGGTTGAGCGACAGACTTAAACTCAGATTCTTAAACCGGCCGACATCAAAGTAGCGCGAGGTGGAAAAGCTCCAGCGATCCAGCGGGGCACGATCCCAATAGGTCTGATGGCTGTAGCTGAGGTAACTACTCAGGTTCAGGCTGCGAAAGTGCTTGTTGAGCGTAATGGTGTAGAGCTCTTTGCTGTTAGAAACCTGCTGGTTGCGATAACGCGCGTCGAGATACTGCGGCAGACTCATAAAGTTGCGCTGCGAAAAGCGGTAGCCGGCAAACGTCACCTGACCATCAAGTTCCTCGAAGCGTTTGGAATAGCTCAGGCGATAAGAGCCGCCGCTTTTGTTGCCCTGCTGCGGCAAGCCAGCCTGAGACTGGGTGGCATCAAACGAAATGGCGCCCAGCAACAGCAGATCGCGTCCCAGACCCATCGATAACGCTTTGTAATTGCCTGCGGCCAGCCCGCCGCCGTACATCGACCAGCCGTTACTGATCCCCCAGGAGAATTCGCCGGTGGCAAACGTAGGGCCCTGCGTTTTGTGCTCTTCGCTGCCTGGTTTGCCGCTGGCGAATTTGTAACGCACGCGGCCCGGACGGGTCAGATACGGGATGGTGGCGGTATCGACGCTAAAGGTCTGTACGCTGCCGTCCTGCTCCTCGACGCGCACGTCAAGCTGGCCGGAGACGGCATCATTGAGATCCTGAATACGAAATGGACCGGCAGCCACCTGCGATTCATAAATCACCCGTCCCTGCTGGCTAATGGTGACTTTGGCGTTGGTTTTGGCGATACCGGTTACTTCCGGCGCATAGCCACGCAGGTTGGGCGGCAGCATGTTGTCATCGCTGGTGATCGCCGCACCAAGATAGCGAAAGCTGTCAAACATGCCGGAATCGAGATAGTTCTCGCCCAGCGTGGCTTTCGCCTGGAGAGAAGGCAGCGGCCGATAGGCGTAAAAGCGTGTCCAGGTGAATTCCTGGCGATGGCTGCCCGTGCCACGATTTTGCTGCATCTGCCAGTCCGCACGCAGGCGCCAGGCACCGGCGTTAACGCCACCGGTGCCGTTGCCGCTCACACTCTGGCTTTTAGCGCCGTATTGCGCACGCGTAGTGGAGGCAAACAGGTTGTAATCCATTAACAGGCCCGGGACGCCGTTATCCCAGCGAGACGGCGGTTCCCAGTTGGCGGCGCTGTACTCCAGCCATGCTTGTGGAATGGTGATGTTGAGGCGAGATTCACCCAGATTGCCGCGCACCTGCATGCCGGAGATGGAATCCACCGCCAGACACTGGCCGTCCTGCAGCCACGACGCGTTTTTCAGCACTTCCGGTTTCAGCGCCAGTTTATCCACCATTTCGGGTGTCAGGCAGGGCAGACTTTCATTCGGCGCGTTTTCGGGCGCGTAGTAGCGCACCAGCATTTCCGGAATCTGTGTCTGGTTGACGCGCAGCTCCATCATGTATTCGCCCGGCATGATGTAGCCAGCCTGAGCAAACTGCGACAGATCGATGTTTTGCCGATCGTTGAGATCAAGAATATCGGTGTTGAATGACACTGCACCGGCAGCGAAGAGCGGAGCACTGTAGCCGAGGGCTAACATTAACGCCACGCTGAGCGGCGTCAGCCTGATACGCTGCCTGCGCGCACATGAGGCTGGCGCAGTTAATGAAGCCTTTTTCATGGCAAGCGGTGTCCGTAAACCGTGAAAGATCAGTTGTAATTAATGTGAAAACGAATCGCGGCGGCGTAACTCCCGCTGTGCAGTTGCTGCTGGTTGCTGACCAGCGTGAGCCGATAACGCAGGTCGTGCTGCTGCGTCAGATGCTGATCGATCGGCTGCGCCTCACCGGGAGCAATGGTGTTGCCCTGCGTATCCGTAATCATCAGCTCTACCCCTTTGGCATCGCCATACACAGCAAAACGCTGCTGACCCGGCGGGCCATCGTGGTCAAAGGTGATAGAAAAGGTGCGTGCCACGCCTCCCGACGCGCTGTACTCCACCGGACAATTCACCAGCTGGATAGAGAAGGGAAAACCCGGCCCTTTACCGTCACGTTGCAGGCGCGCCAGCGGCAGCACCCCCATCGCGATGGTTTGTTCAGCATCATCGACCTTAATGGCGCAGGCACCCTGATGAATGGCGCCGCGTAACGCAACGCGGCCGCGGTCGATCAACTGTTCGGCGCGGCAGTCATTGATGAAAAGCACCGATGCCGAAACTATCGCCGCAGGCATAAAACGACTCATCGCCGCAGTTCCTTAAGCGAAAAGATAGAGTGGCGGGCAAGGAAGCCCGCCAGTCTCTGACCATTACTGATAGTTCAGTGCGAAGTCAGCCACGCTCTGGAATTCGCCCGGGACGATAGTCTCAGAAGCGCCGCCACCCTGCAGGAAGGCTGCGAAGGAGAGCTGGTTGTTGCCGTCCATCAGTTTTTGCGCTGGTGTTGCGGTACCCAGTTCAATTTCGGTATCGCCGAAGTTGATGCCGATCGCCGCGCCTGATGCAGTACCGGTGATAGCCAGTTTGCCCGGGATAACCTGAGAGCCAGTACCGGCAAAGGTCACGGTCACTTCTTTCTTCGTTGCGGTGTCGCAGTTTTCCAGTTTGATCTGGAATGGACGCGGTGTAGAACGGCCACCGTCTTTCAGCGCCAGGTTGGAAATCTGACCCAGCTCAACCGTCTGATCGACTGAACCTGGTTCGATGGAGCATGGCGCATCAACAATCGCACCTTTAAACGTCACAGTACCGTTACCTTCACCTGCTGCCATCGCAGAACCCGCCACCAGAGACATAGACAGACCTAAAGCCACAACGATTTTGTTCATGTTCATTTGCTGATTTCCATTTAGGTGAATAAAACAAGGAGCGCGTTCTGCGTCGGTCTTATTCAATTTGCTGTGTATAGAAAAATTTAATTACTTATATTTTTCCTGATGGCCGTCCACATCATTTTTGTGGTTGTCGTCCTCAAGTGGTGCCAACGATAGAGATCAATTTTGCCCTGCGCAACGGTATTTTCGTTATATATGATCAAAAACAACACTCACAAATCCATTATGTTTTAACGGTTATTAAAGCTATTAAAATCAAGGTATTGACACAATTCACAGCTTTGCATCAGTGTTTTAATGATTTTAATCAAGGGAAAAACCCTGCCCGTTCACAAGCTGGCGATAATTACCGCAGGTCAATTCACGCAGTAGCTATTTTTTCGCCAGATTAAAACGTTATTTATCTCTGCATTCACAACCTTGATATTTTTATCGCCTGAAAACATCGGTAAATAACAATAAACGCGGTTGTCAAAGGCCTGGCACCCTGCTGTGCGTTTACGCCTATCATGCCGGGAGCACCCTCGCTATAATTCGAAGAACATTTCCTGAATGAGTAGAAGCTTATGATCCGCAGTATGACCGCATACGCCCGCCGTGAAGCCAAAGGCAGCTGGGGCAGCGCCGCCTGGGAACTGCGTTCCGTCAACCAGCGTTACCTCGAAACCTACATCCGCCTGCCGGAGCAGTTTCGCAGCCTGGAGCCGGTGATTCGCGAACGCATCCGCAACCGCCTGACGCGCGGCAAAATCGAGTGCAACCTGCGCTTCGACGCCGATGCCAGCGCCCAGGGTGAGCTGCAGCTGAATGAGTCGCTGGCTAAACAGCTGGTGCAGGCGGCGAACTGGGTGAAGATGCAGAGTGATGAAGGCGCAATTAACCCGCTGGATATTCTGCGCTGGCCGGGCGTGATGACCGCGCAGGAGCAGGATCTGGATGCCATCAACGCGGAACTGCTGCTAGCGCTGGATGGCGCGCTGGACGATTTCATCATTGCGCGTGAAAGTGAAGGCAACGCGCTGAAAGCGCTGATCGAACAGCGGCTGCAGGGCGTGACCGAGCAGGTCAGCAAAGTGCGCGCGCAGATGCCAGAAGTGCTGAAATGGCAGCGCGAGCGTCTGGTGAGCAAGCTGGAAGAAGCTGAGGTTCAGCTGGAGAACAATCGCCTTGAGCAGGAACTGGTGATGATGGCCCAGCGTATTGATGTAGCCGAAGAGCTGGATCGCCTCGATGCGCACGTAAAAGAGACTTACAACATTCTGAAGAAGAAAGAAGCCGTCGGCCGTCGCCTCGACTTTATGATGCAGGAGTTCAACCGCGAGTCGAACACGCTGGCGTCGAAATCGATCAATGCGGACATCACCGCCTCGGCAATTGAGCTCAAGGTGCTGATCGAGCAGATGCGCGAGCAGATCCAGAACATCGAGTAACGCTTATCTCTGTAAAGCCCTGCTCAGGGCTTTATCTTTCCTTGCTAACAGCAGCCATTACGCCGGTTTGTATAGCGCCTGGTTGCTGGATCCCACGGTTTTACGGCCTGCCGCAGGTATGCGGTGAGATTTTGCTGCACACCGTAGCCATAGGGTAAGCCTGATTGAGCTATAACGCTTCCATATAGACACAATAGTGTCTGAGCATGGCTTTTTTAGCGTCAAATGGACATTACTGTGTCTGGAACTGGCTTGCAGAAGCTACCAGTTGCAGTGGTAGACCAATATTTAATTTTCGCAATGTAAGGATTATTGCCTGAATGATGAACAACTGTGTCTGTTACTGACCGAAAATGACATATAAATTTAGCCAGCCAATCCACCAACCTATTGTTTTTAAGCAGTTTAAACCCAATCCGATTTCATTCTCACGCCAGTTAGTGCACGATCCATCAATCATCTGAATCCTGAAGATTGCAGAGTTTACATATCTTATACGGCACTATTTGCTAAAGTGCCGGTCGTAATAACTACAGTTGTACCGCACCAGGAACCATGGACCGACTTCTTCGCGCGTTACATTCACTCCTGACATGAAGGCGCTATGAAGAAAACCGGGCAGTTCTGTTCCAAACTTTTGCATCCCCGCTACTGGTTTACCTGGTTCGGGCTGGCAGTGCTCTGGCTGCTGGTGCAGCTCCCCTATCCTTTATTAATCCGGCTGGGTGCGACGGCGGGCCGGTTATCACGCCACTTCCTGAAGCGGCGCGAACGCATCACGCGGCGTAACATCGAACTCTGCTTCCCGCACATTAATGAAGACGAGAAAGAGATGATGATTGCCGGCAATTTTGAGTCGCTGGGCATGGCGCTGGCGGAAACCGGCATCGCCTGGTTCTGGTCCGATGCGCGCGTGCGGCAGCTGTTTCAGGTGCACGGCATCGCCAATCTTCAGCATGCGCAGAGCCAGCAGCGCGGCGTGATGGTGATTGGCGTGCACTTTATGTCGCTGGAGCTGGGCGGCCGTATTACCGGACTGTGCCAGCCGATGATGGCGATGTATCGCCCGCACAATAATCAGGCGATGGAGTGGGCGCAAACCAAAGGGCGCATGCGATCCAATAAAGCAATGATTGATCGACGCGATCTGCGCGGCATGGTTCAGGCGCTGAAACAGGGCGAAGCCGTCTGGTTCGCGCCGGATCAGGACTACGGCCCGAAAGGCAGCGTGTTTGCCCCGCTGTTCGCGGTCGAGAAAGCGGCCACCACTAATGGCACCTTTGTGCTGTCGCGGCTGGCGAAACCGGCGATGCTGACCATCGTGCTGATTCGTAATGCGCGCAAAGACGGCTATCAGCTGATCATTCAGCCGCAGCTGGAAAACTACCCGCATGATGATGAAGCGGCCGCCGCGGCGTACATGAATCGGGTGATTGAGAAAGAAATTCTGCGTGCACCTGAGCAATATCTGTGGCTGCATCGCCGCTTTAAAACCCGTCCGCCAGGCGAAGCTTCACTTTACGTCTAACCGGCGCTCGTGAATGATAGTCCGCACCAAGACATAACCTGCGGACTATTATAATGGAACACTCTGAGACAGCAGGCTGGCTGCGACCGCTGCACGCCGACCAGCTTACGCCCTACCTGGAAGTTGATGCTGCGCGCCTGCAGCGTAACCTGCAACTGATGCAACAGAAAGCCGATGCCGCCGGCGTCGCGCTGCGTCCCCACATCAAAACTCATAAAAGCGTCTGGATCGCTGAACAGCAGCACCAGCTGGGTGCGCGCGGCATTACCGTGTCGAAACCGAGCGAAGGCGTGGCTTTTGTGCTCGGCGGGGCACGCGATGTGCTGCTGGCCTATCCCGTGGTGCACGCCGCCGCGCTGACCGAACTGTTGCAGCTGGCGGCACAGCATCAGGCACGCATTACCTGCATCGCAGATTGCGCGGCGGGCGTGAGCGCCATTGCCGCCGCCCATCAGCAGCAGCCGGACTGCGCGCTGGCGATCGCAATTAAAGTGGATGTGGGTCTGCATCGCGTTGGCGTCGATCCGCATAGCGATAGCGCGCTGACGCTGGCGCAGCAGATTGTCGCCAGCGGATTGCCCTTCGCCGGGCTGATCTCGCATGCGGGTCATGCGTACGCTGCGGGTCATGCCACGGCGATAGCTGAGGTGGCGCAGCAGGAGATCGCGCTGATGCGTGACCTGCAACGGCGGCTGCTGGATGCCGGTTTTGCCCCTTGTCCCGTCTCGGTTGGCTCCACGCCCACGGCGCTGGCGGCACCGGTAGCCGCTGGCAGCGATGAAATTCGTCCCGGCAATTATGCCCTGCTGGATCTCACTGCCTGGCGTCTGGGCTTGTGTGAGGCGGATGCGCTGGCGTTAACGGTCGTGACGCGCGTGGTGGCCGTTAATCCTTATTACGCCATCATTGATGCTGGCTCCAAAATGCTGAGCTCGGACAAAGGCCCGCACGGCACCAATGCCAGCGGTTTCGGCATCGCGGTGGACAAGCATGGCCATCAGTATGAAGTGCAGAAGTTGTCGGAAGAGCACGGCTTTTTAACCTACGGCGAACATGCGCCTGCAGTTGGCGCCCTGTTGCGCATCTTCCCTAATCACAGCTGCGCGGTGGTGGCGCAATCCGATCGCTTCGTGCTGCGTCAGGCCGACGGCAGCGCCGGACTGCATGACATTCAGGGGCGCGGCCGTTTTATCTGACAAAAAACGCTGTTGCAGCACACTTCCGTCACCGGGCCGTTTGCAGTCCGGTGCCCTTCAGTTAAGGTGACAGGCGATGCTTCAGGTTTAATTTGTCGTTTACCTGCCCCGCGGAGGCTCCATGCTGCCATCTCAGACAGTGACGCTCACCATTCCCCGTAACTGGTTAGATCTGTACGAAACCATCTGGAAACCCGAATGTTTTGCAAAGTGGGCCAGCGGCCTGAGTAGCAGCACGCTGACGCAGGAAGGCCAGTACTGGAAAGCGAAAGGCCCGGAAGGCACAGTGAAGATTCGTTTTACCCCCTATAACCCGTTTGGCGTGATGGATCACTGGATCGACACCGGCAGCGGTAAAGAGATTTATATGCCGATGCGGGTCATTGCCAACGAGCAGGGTGCCGAAGTCGTCATGGTGGTTTATCGCCAGCCGCTGATGTCTGACGAGAAGTTCGCCGGGGATGTTGCCTGGGTAAAACGCGATCTCGAGCGTCTCCTGCATCTGTTAACCCATTAGAATCAATGCATTATCCCACCAGCCGCCCTTTATCCTGCGCTGGACGCAATCACTAAAAAGCGGCATTTTTTTCGCGCAGCGGTGTTTAACTGTTTCACCGCGCGCAAAGCGCATTTTCGCACCATTCACTAGTCTGGCTAAAGCGTCATAACCGGGAAAATTCCTGGTCGTGCCGGACTGGCGAGAGCTGAGTGCTTCTGATTTATCTCTGTTTTTTCCTGTGCACTGACTTGTTCAACTTTGCAGCGCCATAAAAGGTGGAAAAGGACTAATAAATTGTAAAGACCAGAACTTATATATTCACATCCATATTCTGAAACCATTTATTCCTGCAGTCGATTTATAGGAGTTTTCTTATGGTGTTAATTTAAATAAAACACGGTATAACTCCTTCACACACAGCAGTACTTAATAATAAAAACAGCAGGGACATAACATGGATCGCTCAACCTATCCTTTGTTATCTGAAAAAGAATTCGTTGAGGTTGCCAGACGGATACTGGCCGGAAAATATAATAATGCAAAAGGATTTTATAACGATCTCGCGGATTTCCTCCTGACCGGAGGAGATACCGCGCAGACGCCACAACAATTACGCGCCAGGGGCATCATTTTATTATCAGAGCATCACTTAATTAACAGCATCGCAACGTGGCCGGCCCTGAAAGGTATCTCAGGACTGCGACAGGAAGCGCTGCATTGATGTGATCTGTACTCTGGGCCGCCGCCCGGGTGAACCCTTAATTGCACTGGTACATGTACCATAATGAGCAGAGTATGGCGATACGCGAAAGAAATCTGGCCAGCGCCAAATGGTCAGTGTTGTCATCCATAAAAATCGTTGGCATTGGGGTATTACAGCTTTCACTGCTGGCGCAAATCCTGCAGGCAAATGAGCTCAATTTGCTCGCGATTGCCGTAGTGATATTATTAGTAATTGATACACTAGCCGATCGCGGCTTCGGTAACGCACTTATTCGCTATCAAAGTTTAAATAACAGCGAACTCTCGACGCTTTACTGGGGTAATGTATTAAGCGGTTTATTTATTTTTGCCGCGCTGTTTATCGGCAGTGACATTTACAGCCGAATAATGGGACAGCCGGAACTGGCAATTATGCTGGAGATGATTTCCGTTATCTTTATTATTATTCCGCAGGGGCAGCACTATCGCGCCATCCTGCAACGGGAAAAACAATTTACGCGCATTGCCTTTACGGAAACGTCTTCCGTGCTGGCAGGGCTGGCGGTCACGCTGTTTACCGTGTGGCTGACGCCGTCAGTGCTGTGCGCCATCTGGGGTTACCTGGCGATGGTTTCCATCAGAATGCTGATCTACTGCTACTACGGGCGTCCCTGGTTCCAGCCGGAATACCGTTTTAGCCTGAAAGCTTTCGCCGCAGTGCGAGCAAGAAACGGATAATAACAACAAGTCTGTATGGTGGGCTCTGGGCATCTGCAAGATGCGTTCGCGTGCTGGTTACCAGCACGCTTTTTTCTTTTTATGCTTCCAGTAACTCTTCCAGCGAATGATAAGCCAGCTCGCTCAGCTTGCCATTGCGGTGCAGGCGCAGCCATCCCACCAGCATGCGCAGCTCGTCAATCACCATAAACAGATCGGCCATGTCGTTTTTGCTTTTCACCTGCAGGCGGGTTAGCGCATTCAGCTTGTGTGCATTGACCGTTTTATGGCTGATACCGAGCCGGTTACCAATCTGCTCCGTGTTATAGCCCCACGCCAACATCAGCAGCACCCGTAGCTGCCGGTCCGGTAGCAGAATGTCAGCCCCCTCCTGCAACTGCGGTATCCCGCCGGCGATACAGGCCAGCAGGCAACGACACAGCGCGGTGTGTGAGGATTTTAAATCGAGGACGCTGAGTCCGGGCAGATAACGACTGAGGGCGTGCATCATCGGCAACAGGCGTCGCGTCAGTACCAGCACCTGCATAGCCGGAAACTGCTGCTGCAGCGCATACAGCACTTTGAAGGTGCCACTCAGCGGCATATTTTCGTGAAAGATAAACACCAGCAAGCGGGGTCGCAGCTTTTCACACTGCGAGATGACGGTACTGAGCGACCAGAGCTCATGCGCCCGGCAGCCCACCGGTAATGCCGTCAGCAGGCTTTCCAGCCCGAGTGCCGCCAGCTTATCGGAGGAGTAGTAGAGGATGTCTTCGCTGTGTTTTTTCATGCCTGTCCAGAGTTGCTGCACGTCGCGCCCGTAAATGATGAGCCTGAATGAGCAGGCATTAATCAGGTACGACACATCATCGGCGAAACTTAAATCAGGGCCGATCCGCCGTCTCGCATCATTTTTATTGATGCGAAAACACCAGCTGATAACCGTAGTTCCTCTGTAGCAAGCCCATCAGCAGGCTCGCCATCAGGATGGCTAATCCGAAAACATTTTTTTAGAAAATCTCAGTGGTCTACACTCTGGGAAATCTTTAGCCTTGCCGCCAGTTTACTGGAGTGCTCTATGTTATTAACCGTCCTGTACATCATTGGTATTACCGCCGAAGCAATGACCGGTGCGCTGGCAGCAGGCCGACGCAAAATGGACCTGTTCGGCGTCATTATTATTGCGTCGGTCACGGCGATTGGCGGCGGCTCGGTGCGCGATATTCTGCTGGGCCACTATCCGCTCGGCTGGGTGAAACACCCGGAATACATCATGATCGTCGCGGCGGCGGCCGTGGTCACCACCTTTGTCGCGCCGCTGATGAATCATCTGCGTAAAGTGTTTCTGGTGCTGGATGCGCTGGGTCTGGTGGTGTTCTCGATTATCGGCGCACAGGTTGCGCTGGATTCCGGCCATGCGGCGATCATCGCCGCCATCGCCGCAGTCATCACCGGCGTTTTTGGCGGCGTGCTGCGCGATATGTTCTGCAACCGCATTCCGCTGGTGTTCCAGAAAGAGCTGTACGCCGGCATCGCTTTTGCCTCCGGCTGGATGTATATCCTGCTGCTGAAAACACCGCTGGCGCATGAAGTGGTGGTGATCATCACGCTACTGTTCGGCTTCTTCGCCCGCCTGCTGGCGCTGCGCTTCCGCCTCGGTCTGCCGATTTTCAACTACCCCCACCCCGAGCACTGACGGCTGCGCCGGGATATTCTGCTGCTGCAGAAAGTGAATCAGCGACTGCAGGCGCGCATCCTGCAGCATCGTCACCAGCCGCTGTGCCAGGACGTTGCCGATACCCGGCAGCTGCTGCCAGCTGTCGGCTGAACGCGCCAGCAGCTGCGACCACTGCGTATCGGGCAACGCCTGGAGTGCCGTGCGCGGCAGCGGTAAGCCCAGCGCGCTGATCCAGCGGCGCAGCGGCTGCTGGCGCGTCAGGTTAAAGCGATGCCAGATCTGCCGGGCGCGTACGGTGGAGATGCCCTGCGCCTGCGCAATCTGCTCTGGCGTGAGCGTCAGCCAGGAGAACAGGTGGCTGATGCTGCCGCCGTCCAGCAGACGCTGCCAGCTACTGCGCTGCATGCCAGCAATATCCAGCACTGACTTATGACTCAGCCAGCTGAGGCGCGACAGAAACTGCGCGCGACACCCTGCGCTGAAGTGCAGGCAGCTCAGCGGATTGAATGCGTCGTCCTGTGGCGGCAGCGGATAGTCGCGCTGCGCCACGCGCCAGATCACCCGTTCCAGCCGCGGGATCCCCAGCCCGGCCAGCGACAGCGTGACCTGATCGCCGGCGATCACATCCCACTGCTTCCAGCGACGCAGCGAGCCCAGATTGACCCGCCGGACTGTTTTATCCTCCAGCTGCACCGGCTGCAGGTTCAGCACCACTGCAATTTTGCCGGTGCGTCCGACGTTGAAATCCACCGACAGCACTTCGCTGCTGACTTCAGCAGGCTGATATTTCCACGCGGCCGACCAGCTGCCCTGCCCGGGCTGCCAGTCGCGTCCGACGCGCTGCGGTGACTGATGAATCACCACACCATCGGTGACAAAAGGCAGCGGCTGGCGATACCAGCGCTCACGCCAGGCCGCGACCTCCTCTTCATTACTGACCTGGCGGCTCCACTGCTGCGTCAGGGCAAAGCCCCACTGCGTAAGCTGCGCCAGCCGCGCCTGCATCATCGGCGGCCCATCCGGCCATGCCCAGATAAACACGCCAATGCGCGACAACAGCGGACTGGCTTCGCGCCGCATCATGGCGCCCGCCACCTGGGCGCGCGCATTCTGACCGCCGTCGCGCGCCTGCTGGTGATCGGTCATCGCCAGGAACAGTTCGCCCTGCAATACCACTTCCGCACGGTCGGTCGCGATATGCTGCGGGATCGCCGCAATGTGCGGCGCTTTCGCCAGCCACTGTTCACCGCGCAGTCCGTCGCCCCGGCTGATCAGGCCAGCCAGTTCGCCGTGGCGATACACCAGCGTCACCGCCACGCCATCGACTTTCGGCTGCACCCACAGCGCCGGTTTATCCTGCATCCAGTAGGCCACCGCCAGCTTGTCACGCAGCTTGCGTACGCCGGTATGCGCCACCGGGTGCAGCGTGCTGCCGTCGGTGCTGAGCTGTGCCGCATAGCCGGGCAACGCCGGCGTGAAGCAGCGCTGCCACTGCTGTAAGCGCTGCTGCAGGCTGTCGTAATCGGCATCACTTACCGGGCTTTGCCCCTGACGGTAGTAGGCATCATCCCAGTAGCGCAGCTGGTTGTGCAGCACGCCCATCTCCTGTTCAGCGCGCACCGGTGACCAGTTGGGACAAACCGCCATCCCATTCGCACATCCCGCCAGCAACATCGCACCCAGCCATCTCCATCCTTTCATCGTCGCCTCCTTTTTTGCTGATTGCAGCGTGCCGCGGTGAGTGACACCAGCGTTAAAAAGCCGATTGTGGAGCGAGGCTGACGGGTTTTTGTGCGAATTGCAGAAAGTTGCGCTGCCGCTGGAGGGCGCGCACAGAAAAAGAATTGCCGCGCGCGGGCGGCAAACGCTGCGTGCTGCGCTTAAGCCGTGTATACTGTGCAGGAAATCGACTCCGCTCTTTACTCAATTCAAGATAACCATGGCTCAAGGCACGCTCTATATTGTTTCCGCCCCCAGCGGCGCAGGTAAATCCAGCCTGATTCAGGCGCTGTTAAAGACACAACCGCTGTACGATACGCAGGTGTCTGTTTCTCATACCACCCGCGGCGTGCGCCCCGGCGAAGCGCATGGTGAACACTACTTTTTCGTCTCAAAGCCTGAATTCGAACGCATGATCGCCGAGGATGCTTTCCTTGAGCATGCGGAAGTGTTTGGCAATTATTACGGCACCTCACGCGCGGCGATTGAGCAGGTGCTGGCGACCGGCGTTGACGTGTTTCTCGACATTGACTGGCAGGGCGCACAGCAGATTCGCCAGAGAATGCCGGCCGCCCGCAGTATCTTTGTTCTGCCGCCGTCCACCGAAGAGCTGGATCGCCGCCTGCGCGGCCGCGGTCAGGACAGCGA
Organism: Type-C symbiont of Plautia stali; assembly: GCF_059730935.1. Classification (NCBI taxonomy): domain Bacteria; kingdom Pseudomonadati; phylum Pseudomonadota; class Gammaproteobacteria; order Enterobacterales; family Enterobacteriaceae; species Type-C symbiont of Plautia stali. The sequence continues at coordinate 4,028,083 of NZ_AP035923.1, forward strand.
AGAGGTGATCGCCCGCCGCATGGCGCAGGCAGTGGCAGAAATGAGCCACTATGCCGAATACGATTATTTGATTGTTAATGATGATTTCGATCTGGCGCTGTCGGATCTGAAAACCATTATTCGCGCAGAACGTCTGCGTATGGGTCGCCAGAAAGCGCGACATGATGCTTTAATCAGCAAACTATTGGCAGTCTGAAGTCACTTTCAGTATTATGCCCAGTCATTTCTTCATCATCTGTGGAGTAGCACACCTATGGCACGCGTAACCGTTCAGGACGCAGTAGAGAAAGTTGGTAACCGTTTTGACCTGGTGTTGGTCGCTGCACGTCGTGCACGTCAGATGCAGGTAGGCGGCAAAGATCCGCTGGTTCCGGAAGAGAACGATAAAGCCACGGTTATCGCCCTGCGCGAAATCGAAGAAGGCCTGATCACCAACCAGATTCTGGATGTCCGTGATCGTCAGGAACAGCAAGAGCAGGAAGCCGCTGAGTTACAAGCCGTTACCGCTATCGCTGAAGGTCGTCGTTAACAGCACTCTGCAGGTCAACCTTGTATCTGTTTGAAAGCCTCAATCAGCTGATTGAAAAATACTTGCCTGAGGAGCAAATCAAGCGCCTCAAGCAAGCTTACCTTGTCGCACGTGATGCCCACGAGGGCCAGACACGCTCCAGCGGCGAACCCTATATCACCCATCCCGTTGCGGTTGCCTGCATTCTGGCCGAGATGAAGCTCGACCACGAAACGCTGATGGCGGCGCTGCTGCATGATGTGATTGAGGATACGCCCGCCACCTATCAGGACATGGAACAGCTGTTCGGAAAAAGCGTGGCCGAGCTGGTGGAAGGCGTTTCCAAGCTCGATAAGCTGAAATTCCGCGACAAGAAAGAAGCGCAGGCTGAAAACTTCCGCAAAATGATCATGGCGATGGTGCAGGACATTCGCGTCATCCTGATCAAACTGGCTGACCGCACGCACAACATGCGCACGCTGGGCGCGCTGCGTCCGGATAAAAAACGGCGCATCGCGCTGGAAACGCTGGAGATTTACAGTCCTCTGGCGCACCGCCTTGGTATTCATCACCTGAAAACGGAACTGGAAGAGCTCGGCTTTGAAGCGCTCTACCCAAACCGTTTCCGCGTGATTAAAGAGGTGGTGAAAGCGGCGCGCGGTAACCGTAAAGAGATGATTCAGAAGATCCTGTCGGAAATCGACGGGCGTCTGCAGGAAGCCGGCATTCCGTGCCGCGTCAGCGGACGTGAAAAGCATCTCTATTCGATCTACCGCAAAATGCACCTGAAAGAGCAGCGATTTCACTCGATCATGGATATTTATGCCTTTCGCGTCATCGTGAAAGACCTCGATACCTGTTATCGCGTGCTCGGTCAGATGCACAGCCTGTACAAACCGCGTCCCGGACGCGTGAAAGATTACATCGCCATTCCCAAAGCCAACGGCTATCAGTCACTGCACACCTCGATGATCGGCCCGCACGGCGTGCCGGTTGAGGTGCAAATCCGTACCGAAGATATGGATCAGATGGCGGAGATGGGGGTGGCGGCCCACTGGGCTTATAAAGAAGCCGGCGAAAGCGGTACCACCGCGCAAATTCGCGCCCAGCGCTGGCTGCAAAGCCTGCTGGAGCTGCAGCAGAGCGCCGGCAGCTCGTTTGAATTCATCGAAAGCGTAAAATCCGATCTGTTCCCGGATGAGATCTACGTGTTTACGCCGGAAGGCCGTATCGTCGAACTGCCCGCTGGCGCCACGCCGGTGGATTTCGCCTATGCGGTGCACACCGATATCGGCCACGCCTGCGTCGGTGCGCGCGTCGATCGCCAGCCGTATCCGCTGTCGCAGGCGCTGACCAGCGGCCAGACGATTGAAATCATTACCGCACCTGGCGCCCGGCCAAATGCCGCGTGGCTCAACTTTGTGGTGAGCTCAAAAGCGCGTGCCAAAATTCGCCAGCTGCTTAAAAACCTCAAGCGCGAAGATTCCGTTAACCTCGGTCGTCGTCTGCTGAGCCACGCGCTCGGCGGCAGCAAAAAGCTGGCCGAAATTCCGGCGGAGAATATTCAGCAGGAGCTGGAGCGTATGAAGCTCTCCAGCATCGACGATCTGCTGGCGGAGATTGGCCTCGGCAATGCCATGAGCGTGGTGGTGGCGAAGAACCTGCTGCAATCCGGTAGCGAACCGTCATCTGGCAGCAGCAAGCGCAGTAAAAAGCTGCCAATCAAGGGCGCTGATGGCGTGCTGATTACCTTCGCCAAGTGCTGCCGTCCAATCCCTGGCGATCCGATTGTCGCGCACGTCAGTCCCGGTAAAGGGCTGGTGGTGCATCACGAATCCTGCCGTAACATTCGCGGCTACCAGAAAGAACCGGAAAAATTCATGCCGGTTGAATGGGATAAAGTGACCGATCAGGAGTTTGTCGCCGAGATTAAGGTGGATATGTTTAACCACCAGGGCGCGCTGGCCAACCTGACCGCGGCAATCAATACCGCAGGTTCGAATATTCAAAGCCTCAATACCGAAGAGCGTGACGGTCGCGTTTACAGCGCCTTCATCCGCCTCACCGCGAACGATCGCGTCCATCTGGCCAATATCATGCGTAAAATCCGCGTGATGCCGGACGTGATTAAAGTTCACCGTAACCGTAATTAGTGCATGAACGCTCAACGTTTTGCTCGTATCCAGGAGATGCTGGCCATGCGCCAGCACGATCTCACCGTCTGCATGGAGCAGGTGCATAAGCCGCACAATGTCTCTGCGGTGATCCGCACCGCCGACGCCGTCGGCATCCACGAAGTGCACGCCGTATGGCCCAGCGTGCGTATGCGCACCATGGTGTCCGCGTCGGCGGGCAGTAACAGTTGGGTGAAGGTGAAAACCCATCGCCACATTGCTGATGCGGTGCGCCATCTGAAAGATCGCGGCATGCAGGTGCTGGCGACCCATCTGTCAGACAAAGCGGTCGATTTCCGCGAGATCGATTACACCAAACCGACCTGTATTTTGATGGGCCAGGAGAAAACCGGCATCACCGCTGAAGCGCTGGCGCTGGCCGACCGCGATATCATCATTCCGATGGTCGGTATGGTGCAGTCACTGAATGTCTCCGTGGCCTCCGCGCTGATTCTGTATGAAGCCCAGCGTCAGCGGCAAAACGCCGGCATGTATCGCCGCCAGCACAGCCTGCTGGACGAGGATGAGCAGCAGCGTCTGCTGTTTGAGGGCGGGTATCCGGTGCTGGCGCGCGTAGCGAAGCAGAAAGGCCTGCCCTATCCGCACATCAACGCGCAGGGCGAAGTCGAAGCCGATGCCGCCTGGTGGGCCACCATGCAAGCGACGGGTAAAAAATGAAAGGCCGTCTGCTGGATGCCATTCCGCTCAGTACCCTGACCGGCGTCGGCGCCAGCCAGGCGGGTAAGCTGGCGAAACTCGGCCTGTTTACCATTCAGGATCTGCTGCTGCACCTGCCGCTGCGCTACGAAGACCGCACCCAGCTGTACAAAATTAACGATCTGCTGCCCGGCATCTGGGCGACGGTGGAAGGTGAAGTGCTGCACAGCGAAATCACCTTTGGCCGCCGCCGCATGCTGGTATGCCAGATCAGCGACGGCAGCGGCGTGCTGACGATGCGCTTCTTCAACTTCAACGCCGGCATGAAAAACAGCCTGGCACCGGGCCGTCGCGTTACCGCTTATGGCGAGATCAAACGCGGCCAGCGCGGCGCTGAAATCATTCATCCGGAGTATCGCGTCCAGGGCGAGCTGGGTGGCGTTGAGCTGCAGGAAACCCTGACGCCGGTTTATCCCACCACCGAAGGTATTCGCCAGGCCACGCTGCGCAATCTCACCGATCAGGCACTGACGCTGCTGGAGAGCTGCCCGATTGCCGAGCTGCTGCCGCCGGAATTGAGCGGCGGTTTGATCAGCCTGCCGGAGGCGCTGCGCACCCTGCACCGGCCGCCGCCGGACCTGCGCCTGAGCGAGCTGGAAACCGGCCGTCATCCGGCGCAGAAGCGTCTGATTCTCGAAGAGCTGCTGGCGCACAATCTCAGCATGCTGGCGGTACGCGCCGGCGCGCAGCGCCATCACGCCCTGCCCATGCCGGCACGCCACCAACTGGTGGATAAACTGCTGGCCGCGCTGCCATTCTCGCCCACCGCGGCGCAGCGGCGCGTGGTCGCAGAGATTGAGCGCGATCTGGCGCATGACTTCCCGATGATGCGCCTGGTACAGGGTGATGTCGGCTCCGGTAAAACGCTGGTGGCTGCCCTGGCGGCGCTGAACGTGATCGCCCACGGCAAGCAGGTAGCGCTGATGGCGCCGACCGAACTGCTGGCAGAACAGCACGCCAGTAATTTCCGCCAGTGGTTTGCGCCGCTTGGCGTAGAGGTTGGCTGGCTGGCCGGAAAGCAGAAAGGCAAAGCGCGCGAAGCGCAGCAGGAGGCGATTGCCAGCGGTCAGGTGGCGATGGTGGTGGGCACGCACGCGCTGTTCCAGGAACAGGTGAAGTTCAACGGCATGGCGCTGGTGATCATTGATGAGCAGCACCGTTTCGGCGTGCATCAGCGGCTGGCGCTGTGGGAAAAAGGCGAAGAGCAGGGTTTCCATCCGCATCAGCTGATCATGACCGCCACCCCGATTCCGCGCACCCTGGCGATGACGGCCTACGCCGATCTCGATACCTCAACCATTGACGAGCTGCCACCGGGCCGTACGCCGGTGACCACGGTGGCGATTCCCGATACCCGCCGCAGCGACATCATCACCCGGGTGCAGAGCGCCTGCCACGAGGGCCGTCAGGCCTATTGGGTGTGTACGCTGATCGATGAATCCGACGTGCTGGAAGCGCAGGCGGCGGAAGCCACCTGGCAGGAGCTGAAAGTGGCGCTGCCGGACCTGCAGGTCGGTCTGGTACACGGGCGTATGAAGCCGGCGGAGAAACAGGCGGTAATGGCGGCGTTCAAGGCCAACGAAATCCAGCTGCTGGTGGCCACCACGGTGATTGAGGTTGGCGTGGATGTGCCCAACGCCAGCCTGATGATCATCGAAAACCCGGAACGACTTGGTCTGGCACAGCTGCATCAGCTGCGCGGACGCGTTGGCCGCGGTGCCGTCGCCTCACACTGCGTGCTGCTGTACAAAGCGCCGCTGAGTAAAACCGCGCAGAAACGCCTGCAGGTGCTGCGCGACAGCAACGACGGTTTTGTCATCGCCCAGCACGATCTGGAAATTCGCGGTCCGGGTGAACTGCTCGGCACGCGCCAGACCGGCAACGCCGAGTTTAAAGTCGCCGATTTACTACGCGATCAAAGCATGATTCCGGAAGTTCAGCGCGTGGCGCGCCATATCCACCAGCATTATCCCGAACAGGCTCAGGCGCTGATCGAGCGCTGGCTGCCGGAAACCGAGCGCTACAGCCACGCTTAATCCAGCTGCGGCTGTCGATCCACCGCCATAAAATCCCCGACGAAGCGCTGTAACAGGCGCGTTAACTCAGCACGCTCTTCAGCTGGCCAGCCAGCGAACAGCTGCTGATAGATCTGCGTGCGCGCCGCGTCGATTTTGTCCGTCATCGCTTTTCCCGCCGCCGTGATCACCGCCTCATTGATCCGCTTGTCTCTGGCATTTTTCTGCCGCTGCGCCAGCCCCAGCTCTTCCAGCTTCGCCACCTGGCGGCTGACGGTGGTGTAATCGCGCCCGGCGCGATCCGCCAGCTCGACCACGCCGAGGGGACCAAAGCGGCCAATCTGGATCAATAGCGGAAACAGGGCACGATCCAGCTGGATACCGGACTCTTTTATTAATAATTCATCGCGTTGCGGACGATTAAAGGTGCCGACGATCATTAGCAGCGCGTTGTGCAAATCATCGAAACCGGCATTATTATGTGTATTTTGCACGCTTTTCATTGACGTCATCCCAGAGCAGGCCTAATGTGTGCATATTACACATATTATCCGATGAACTGAAGGTGAAACATGAAAGCAGCTATTGTCAGTGCCGCAGGTGAGAAACCGGTATGGGCCGATTTCCCGGCACCGCAGGCCGATGAACAGCATGTGGTGGTGACGGTGAAGGCCGCCGCCATCAGCCAGCTGGCGAAAGCGCGAGCCGCCGGCGCCCATTACAGCGCCGGTAGCCACTATCCGTTTATCGCCGGTATTGATGGCACCGGCACGTTGAGCAACGGCGATCCGGTCTATTTTCTCGCCTTTAGCGCGCCGTGGGGCAGTATGGCGCAGCAGACCCGGGTGCCGGCTGCGGCGGTGGTTGCGCTGCCGCCGACGCTTGATCCGCTGCTGGCTGCGGCAATCGCCAATCCCGGCATGTCCTCGTGGGCCGCACTGACGCGTCGCGCGCAGTTTCAGGCGGGTGAAACCGTGCTGATCAACGGCGCAACCGGCACCTCCGGCGGGCTGGCGGTGCGCATTGCGCGTCACCTCGGTGCCGGGAAAATCATCGCCACCGGCCGTAACCGCGCGGTGCTGGAGCAGTTGCGCACGCAGGGCGCGGATATCATCCTGACGCTGGATGAACTGCCCGGCGCGCTGCCAGCGCTGATGCAGCAGGGCATTGATGTGGTGCTGGATTATCTGTGGGGCCAGAGTGCGCTCGACATCATGCACGCGGCGGTGGCCGGCGGTGAGAAAACGGTGCGCTTCGTGCAGATTGGCTCGCTCAGCGGGCAGGAGATCGCGCTGCACAGTAAACTGCTGCGCTCATCCGGGCTAACGCTGATGGGCAGCGGACTGGGCAGCGTCTCTGACAGCGAACTGATCGCCTGCATTGGTGAGATGCTGAACGCCGCCGCTGAAAGTGACTTTTCCATCGCTTTTCAGCAGCGTCCGCTGAGTGAGGTAGAGCAGGCGTGGCAGCAGGATGACAGCCGCTGCCGCACGGTGTTTACGCTCTAAATCAATCGCAACTAAAAGGGGCATTGCAAACGATTGCTTTCACAACGCAACCGTTTAAAATCGCCCCTTTGTTGTTATTGAGAAGCCACCATGTCCGTCAATACTGCTGAATCCCGCCAGCCTGCCACTGCGCCAGGCGAGAGCAAAAGTGAACTGATTTACCGTCTTGAAGATCGTCCGCCGCTGCCGCAAACGCTGTTTGCTGCCTGCCAGCATCTGCTGGCGATGTTTGTGGCGGTGATTACCCCGGCACTGCTGATCTGCCAGGCGCTCGGCTTACCGGCGCAGGACACGCAGCACATCATCAGCATGTCGCTGTTTGCTTCGGGCGTGGCGTCCATTCTGCAAATTAAAACCTGGGGACCGGTGGGTTCTGGCCTGCTGTCGATCCAGGGCACCAGCTTTAACTTTGTCACGCCGCTGATCATGGGCGGTATGGCGCTGAAAAACGGCGGTGCCGATGTGCCAACCATGATGGCGGCGCTGTTTGGTACCCTGATGGTGGCTTCCTGTACTGAGATGTTGCTGTCACGCGTGCTGCACCTCGCGCGCCGCATCATCACGCCGCTGGTGTCCGGCATTGTGGTGATGATTATCGGTCTGTCGCTGATTCAGGTCGGCCTGACCTCGATTGGCGGTGGCTTCGCCGCCATGAACGATCACAGCTTTGGGGCGCCGAAAAATCTGCTGCTGGCCGGTGCCGTGCTGGTGGTTATCATCCTGCTCAACCGCCAGCGCAACCCTTATCTGCGCGTCGCGTCGCTGGTGATCGCCATGGCGGTGGGTTATGCGCTGGCCTGGGCGCTGGATATGCTGCCCGCTACCCCTGCACCCACCAACCAGGCGCTGCTGGCCGTGCCATCGCCGCTCTATTACGGCCTGGGTTTTGACTGGAATCTGCTGATCCCGCTGATGCTGGTGTTTATGGTGACCTCGCTGGAAACCATCGGCGATATTACCGCCACCTCCGATGTCTCCGAACAGCCGGTCAGCGGTCCGCTGTATATGAAGCGTCTGAAAGGCGGCGTGCTGGCCAATGGTCTCAACTCGTTTGTGTCGGCGCTGTTCAACACCTTCCCTAACTCCTGCTTCGGTCAGAACAACGGGGTGATTCAGCTGACCGGCGTGGCCAGCCGCTACGTGGGCTTTGTGGTAGCGCTGATGCTGATCGTACTCGGCCTGTTCCCGGCGGTGAGCGGCTTTGTGCAGCATATTCCGGAACCGGTACTGGGCGGAGCCACCATCGTGATGTTTGGTACCATTGCCGCTTCTGGCGTGCGCATCGTGTCGCGCGAACCGCTCAATCGCCGCGCCATCATGATCATCGCGCTGTCGCTGGCGGTGGGCCTCGGCGTATCGCAACAGCCGCTGATTCTGCAATTTGCCCCGGACTGGCTGAAAACCCTGCTGTCATCCGGCATCGCCGCCGGGGGTATCACCGCTATCGTGCTTAACCTCGTCTTTCCGCAGGAAAAGTAATGCTGCTGGCAGGCTACGGCCTGCCTGTTATTTATCCGCTTTTTCATCCAGGCTGTTGAGCTGTAACGGTAATTCAGGCATAACAACCACTCACCGGATAAATATCGGGATGGATGGATGCGATGAAATTTTTAGGCAAGTTTTTCCTTACCTTGTTACTACTGATTCTGCTGGCGCTGGTGGTTCTCTATGTGCTGCTGCAAACCCAGTGGGGCGCAGGCTGGTTTAGCCGTTGGGTAAGCGATAAAACCGCCTGGCATTTGTCGCTGAGTAAGATTGAGCACAACTTCTCCTCGCCTTCCCACATCATCCTGGATGACTTCAGCTTCGGCCACGACGGCCAGCCGGCGGTGCTGGTGGCGAAGCGCGTCGATCTCGGACTGGCACTGGTGCAGTTCAGCGATCCGCTGCATTTCGACAGCATTGAAGTGCGCGACGGCGACATCAACCTCGCTAACCAGTCACCACAAACCACGCTGCCGATCCAGGCCAACCGGCTGCAGCTCAATAATGTGCAGATCGAAAGCCCGCACAGCGCCCTGCCGCTGGCGGCGCAGCGGGTCAACGGCGGCATTGTGCCGTGGAAGCCCACGCCTGACGATATGCTGGGCAGCGATGCGCAGTTCCAGATGAGCGCAGGTGCCATGACGCTGGACGGCGTCGCCGGTAACAACGTGCTGCTGCAGGGCAATATCGCCAAACGCCGGCTGGTGCTGAGCAATATCGGCGCCGATCTGGCGCGCGGCTCAATGACCGGACGGGCCGAGCGCGACGCGCGGGGTAACTGGCAAATCAACCAGCTGCGTCTTAACGATATTCGCCTGCAAACCCAGCAGAGCCTGAGCGAGTTCCTCAGTCCGCTGCGTGACGTGCCTTCGGTGAGCATTAACCGGCTGGATATGACCGATGCGCGCCTGCAGGGGCCGGACTGGGCGGTGACCGATCTCGATCTGACCCTGAAAAACATCACGCTGCGCGGCGATGACTGGCAGAGCGACGACGGTTCGCTGGCCATGAACGCCGGCAACTTTATTAACGGCAGCTTTGAACTCAACGATCCGATCGTCAACGCCGAATTCTCACCGCAGGGCATTCAGCTGACGCAGTTCAGCTCACGCTGGGTCAACGGCGTGATTCGCGCCAGCGGCAGCTGGACGCGCAGCGACAAGCGCCTGACGCTTGACGATTTAGCCATTGCCGGCCTGGAATACACGCTGCCGCAAAACTGGCGCGATCGCTGGCAGCAGACGCTGCCGGGCTGGCTGGATAGCGTGCTGGTGAAGCGTGCAACCGCTAACCGTAATCTGGTGATTGATATTAATCCGGCCTTCCCGTTCCAGATGACCGCGCTTGATGGTAATGCAGAGAATCTGCTGCTGGCGCGCCAGCATCAATGGGGCATCTGGGCGGGCAAAGCCAGCTTTAACGCGGCGGAAGCCACCTTTAACCGCACCGATTTGCGCCATCCGTCGATTAGCCTGAACGCCAGCGATCGGCAGATTGAGGTCAGCGAGATGAGCGCCTTCAACGGTAGCGGATTACTGGAAGGCACGGCAACCGCAGGACAGGAAGCACAGCGTCCGTTTACGCTGAACCTGAAAGGCCAGGCGGTACCGGCAAACGTGCTGCAAAACTGGGGCTGGCCTGCGCTGCCGCTGAGCGGCAGCAGTAATTTGCAGCTGCAGCTGAAGGGCTCGCTCAGCGCGGGCGCACCGTTACGTACCAGCGCAGAAGGCAGTTTGTCGGTGACGACGGATACGCAGTCGCTGCAGCAGACGATGCGTGGCGGGCAGGTGCAGTGATTGCATGACCGATCGCGCTGAAAAGCGCGATGCGGGCGCGTCAGGTCATCGCCAATCGCACAATATTTGTAGCGGCGCGATTTATCGCGCAATAAATTGCGCCGCTACCAAAAATGCAACTGTTGTTGAATGCATTTGAATCTTAGCTGGCAAGCATTACGCCATGCAGAGTGACCCTGTGGTTTTTTGCGCGCTGCGTGGTTAATTAATACGCGCGCCTGAACCGCCCTCTTCCAGCGGTCCGTCGGGATCGGCGGGTAACACGATGTAAACACCTTCAAACACCGCGCCCAGTTCATCATCCCCAAACAGCTCCACCTCCATCTGTACGCGTGCTTTTCGTCCGCGCGCCAGCCGGTCGAGATCGCCGCTCAGCGAGCCGAGATCGGCGATGGCGCCGGGCCGTCCGCTGATGGGTTTGCTATAGCGTATATGCGCATCGGCCAGAATGATGGTGCCGCCGAGATGGCGTTCGCGCAGCAGCAGCCAGATCAATCCCCAGCCGGTGAGCGTGGCGAGTGAAAACAGGCTGCCGGCAAACAGCGTGTGGTGCGGGTTCTGGTTGCCGGCTTCCGGCATGGTGGTAACAAACTTCTGCCCGGTATACTGCAGAATGCGCACGCCCATCTTTTCGCTCAGCGGGATGTGTTCGTACCACGCCTGCTGCAGCTGTCCACACCAGTCGGCGCGATGCAGAATATCATCCAGCGTCACCACTGGTTTAATCATCAGGAAGTGGCGCACCGGCGTGGTTTGCGGTGCAGTAATTTCGCCCTGATTGACAAAGCCGAGCTTGGCAAAGAACTCCACCGCATCCTCGCGCGCGCTACAGGTGACGCGTTTGGCCCCTTCCTGGCGCGCCACCGACTCCAGCGTCATCGCCACCAGCGTACCCAGCCCTTTGCCCTGCACCGACGGATGCACCGCCAGAAAGCGGATCGCCGCTTCATTTTCCGCATTGATATACAGCCGGCCTACCGCTACCGGTTTGCCGTGCTCATCCACCACCATCTGGTGATGCGCCAGCGCATCCCAGGCATCACGTTCTGAGCCCTGCGGCTGGCGCAGCGGCTTCCGTAACATTTCCCAGCGGAACTGGTAATACATATCCAGCTCTTCCGCCGTTTGCGGTACGCGAAGATGATACATAAAGTGATTCTCTCGTTCGGAGCTTGCGTGGCTGATCCCTTGCCGCTCGGCTAAAAATCTCACACCTGTAACCAGAAGGTCACCGGACCATCGTTAATCAGCGAAACCTGCATATTGGCGGCGAAGCGCCCATTGGCGGTGGTGACACCCAGCGCCCGGCAGCGATCGCTGAAGTCGTGATAGAGGCGCTCGGCTTCCGCCGGGTGCGCGCCGCCAGAGAAAGAGGGACGCATGCCTTTTTGCGTGTCGGCCGCCAGGGTGAATTGCGAAACCACCAGCACGCTACCGCCTGTCTGCTGTACGCTGAGATTCATTTTGTCGTTCTCATCGCCAAAGATGCGGTAGCCCAGCACTTTCTCCGCCAGGCGCTGTGATTTCTGCTCGTCATCGCCCTTTTCTACCCCCAGCAGCACCAGCAGACCGGCGCCAATTTCGCCCACCGTGGCGTTATCCACGCTGACGCTGGCGCGCGTCACACGCTGAATCAAAGCAATCATGTTTCCTCTCGTTCTTTATCGCGTTCCTGCTGTTTTAACTGGCGATAGTCATCCAGCGTGACGGTCACTTCCGCGCCTAACAACACAATACACCAGGTCCAGTAAACCCACAGAAACAGGATGGGGATCACCGCCAGCACGCCGTAAATTAACTGATACGAAGGAAACATCGTAACATAGAGCGCAAAGCCTTTTTTGCCCAGCTCGAACAGCAGACCCGCGACCACCGCACCTATCAACGCATCGCGTCCCGGCACGCGCCGCGTCGGCACAATGCTGTACAGCAGCCAGAAGGCGAGAATCGACAAAACCAGCGGGAAGATGCGCAGCGCCTGATCGATCAGGCTGGTGACGCCGGTCACGTTCACCCAGCGCAGCGACAGCAGATAGGAGCTGATAGCCAGACTGGCACCGGCCAGCAGCGGTCCCAGCGTCAGAATCATCCAGTAGACCGCAAAGGAGTAGACCATCGGGCGCGGCTTGTCGCTGCGCCAGATGGCATTGAGCGCGCTGTCGACCGAGTGCATCAGCAGCAGCGCAGTGACAATCAGCCCGACCGCCCCCACCGCCGTCATTTTGTTGACGTTGGCGACAAACTGATCGAGATAGCGCTGAATCACATCCCCGGCGGCTGGCATGAAGTTAGTGAAGATGAAGTTCTTCAGCTGCACGCTGATGTCCGAGAACACCGGGAAGGCGGCAAACAGCGCGAATACCACGGCAATCAGCGGCACCAGCGCCAGCAGTGACACGTAGGCCAGGTTACCAGCCTGCGTGGTCATGTTGTCTTCATCGATGCGGCGCCACAGCAGTTTGATCCACAGGAAAAACGCATGCGCCGAGTGGCGCAGATGAGTTCGCATGGTCACTCAGCGACGGCTCGCAAACCAGTCAGGCACGGTTTTCGCATCTTCGACCAGCACGCTCTCAATACCCAGCGCGCGCGCCGCATCAACATTGGCCTGGTTGTCATCAAAGAATACCGCCTGATCGGCGGTGAAGCCTTCATGCTCCAGTACGTAGTGCCAGATGCGCGCTTCTGGTTTGCGCATGCCGATATCCTGCGACATATAGATGTGGTCGGCAGCCTGCTGCACTTCCGGATACTGCGTTGGCCAGAACTCGAAATGCAGCTGGTTGGTGTTAGACAGAATCACCACGCGCTCGCCGCTGGCGCGCAGCTGGTTCATGATCGCCAGTGTTTCCGGACGCACGCCGACAAACACCGCCTGCCAGCCAGCGGTGAACTGCGGATAGCTCAGGGCAATATCGAGCTGGTCACACAGCCGCGCGGCAAACTCCGGGTCGCTGATTTCGCCCCGCTCGTGCTGCTCGAAAGTCTCGTCCATGCGAAAACGACTCTGCAGCGTGGCAAGCGGCACGCGTCCCAGATCGCTCCAGACGCCGAGTACCCGATTGAAATCGATATCAACAATCACATTGCCTAAATCAAAGATGTACAGCATGACACCTCTCCTCTACGTTCCCTGGATCATTCACTCTAGCGGTAAAAGGCAAGCCTGAACAGGTACGCTTAGGGGAAATCCGCATTCCGCAAGCGGGGTCTGATTTCGTGCGGGTCGCGCTGCCTCAGACGGCAGGCAAAAAAAAAGCCCCGCGGGTGCGGGGCTCATTATCAGACGATTTCGCTTACTCTTTGCTGCCGCGAGACGCGCGTTTGCGATCGTTCTCGGTCAGGTGGCGTTTACGAATACGTACTGACTGCGGCGTCACTTCTACCAGTTCGTCGTCATCGATGAACTCGATAGCCTGCTCCAGCGTCATTTTCTGCGGTGGTACCAGGGTGGTAGCTTCGTCAGTACCTGACGCACGCATGTTGGTCAGTTTCTTACCGGTCAGGCAGTTTACGGTCAGGTCGTTAGAACGGCTGTGAATACCGATGATCTGGCCTTCATACACTTCCGCACCGTGACCGAGGAACAGCTTACCGCGATCCTGCAGGCCGAACAGGGCGAAGGCAACCGCTTTACCCTGACCGTTGGAGATCAGCACGCCGTTCTGACGCTGGCCCACTTCGCCCGGACGCACGTCGTCGTAGTGGCTGAAGGTGGAGTACAGCAGACCGGTACCGGAAGTCATGGTCATGAATTCGTTACGGAAGCCGATCAGACCACGGCTTGGGATCACGTAGTCGAGACGTACGCGGCCTTTACCATCCGGATCCATGTTTTTCAGGTCGCCTTTACGCTCACCCATCGCCTGCATCACTGAACCCTGATGGGTTTCTTCGATGTCGAGGGTAACGTTTTCGAATGGCTCCTGCTTGCGGCCTTCGAATTCACGGTAGATAACTTTCGGACGGGATACCGCCAGCTCGTAGCCTTCACGACGCATATTCTCGATCAGAACTGACAGGTGCAGCTCACCACGACCGGATACGCGGAATGCATCAGCATCTTCAGTTTCTTCTACGCGCAGCGCTACGTTGTGCACCAGCTCTTTGTTCAGACGCTCAAGGATCTGACGCGACGTCACAAACTTACCTTCTTTACCACAGAACGGTGAGGTGTTGACGTTGAAGAACATGGTTACGGTTGGCTCATCCACGCTCAGCGCTGGCAGCGCTTCCACATTCTGCGTGTCGCAGATGGTGTCGGAGATGTTCAGCTCGCCCAGACCGGTAATAGCGATGATGTCGCCCGCTTCAGCCAGATCGGATTCAATACGCTCCAGACCCAGATGGCCCAGCACTTTACCGACTTTCGCGTTACGGGTTTTCCCTTCGCTGTCGATCACAGTAACCTGCTGGTTTGGCTTCACTTTACCGCGCTTGATGCGGCCGATACCGATTACGCCGAGGTAGTTGTTGTAGTCCAGCTGCGAGATCTGCATCTGCAGGGGGGCTTCAACTTCAACCTGCGGTGGAGAAACGTGGTCGACGATGGCCTGATACAGCGGGGTCATGTCGTCAGCCATGTCGGTGTGATCCAGACCGGCGATACCATTCAGCGCAGACGCATAAATGATCGGGAAATCGAGCTGCTCGTCGGTCGCATCGAGGTTGACGAACAGGTCAAATACCTGGTCAACAACCCAGTCCGGACGCGCGCCAGGACGGTCAACTTTGTTGATCACTACAATCGGCTTCAAACCGTGGGCAAAGGCTTTCTTGGTTACGAAGCGGGTTTGCGGCATAGGGCCATCCATCGCGTCTACAACCAGCAGCACCGAATCCACCATGGACATGACGCGCTCAACTTCACCACCGAAGTCGGCGTGTCCCGGGGTATCAACGATGTTGATACGGTAGTCGTTCCATTTGATGGCGGTGTTTTTCGCGAGGATGGTAATCCCACGCTCTTTCTCCAAATCGTTGGAGTCCATCACGCGCTCAGTCGCTTCGGTACGGGCATCAAAAGTACCGGACTGTTGCAGCAGTTTGTCAACCAGGGTGGTCTTACCATGGTCAACGTGCGCGATGATGGCGATGTTACGCAAATTTTCGATCACAGCTTTGCCTCAGGCATTATAGAAATAACGCGGTATTGTACACGGATTAAGCGAAAGACTGAACATGATCACAGTTTTCGCCGAAAGATTCTCGCAGTGCGCGTTTTTAGCACCAATAACGGTGCATTAAGCTGCACTTTGATGGCGCTTTGCACCATTTAAGTGCTTACCCCTAAACTGACGGCACTATTTTGGTGCATTCCATCCACGCTGGTGCAGCCGTCGTCTCACCGCAGGGCGCATCACAGCGCCATTTTCACCATTGTAATAAAGTTGGCACAGAATTCGCTTTATATCTTTTAAGCGAAAACGACAGTTGCACAACGGTTGAAGAGCTTGCCGAGATCTTGGTCAGGGGTGGTCAGTAGTCGTGACACATTCCCGGCAACAGAAGTTCTCTCACCACGACGACAAAATGACCATTTCCAGGAGAGTTGAGTATGTCCGCTGAACACGTTCTCTCGATGATGAACGAGCACGAAGTTAAGTTTGTTGACCTGCGTTTTACCGATACCAAAGGTAAAGAACAGCACGTTACTATCCCTGCTCACCAGGTTAACGCTGACTTCTTCGAAGAAGGCAAAATGTTCGATGGCTCTTCCATCGGCGGCTGGAAAGGCATTAACGAATCAGACATGGTGCTGATGCCGGATGCAACAACTGCCGTAATGGATCCGTTCTTCGAAGATCCGACGCTCATCATCCGCTGTGACATTCTCGAGCCAGGCACGCTGCAGGGCTACGATCGCGACCCGCGCTCCATTGCCAAGCGCGCAGAAGAGTTCCTGCGTTCTTCCGGCATCGCCGACACCGTACTGTTCGGACCTGAGCCAGAGTTCTTCCTGTTTGACGACATCCGTTTCGGCTCTTCAACTTCCGGCTCACACGTGGCTATCGACGACATCGAAGCAGCCTGGAACACCGGTAAAGAGTACGAAGGCGGTAACAAAGGTCACCGTCCAGGTCTGAAAGGCGGCTACTTCCCGGTGCCACCGGTTGACTCATCACAGGACATCCGTTCTGCCATGTGTCTGACCATGGAGCAGATGGGTCTGGTGGTAGAAGCGCATCACCACGAAGTGGCTACTGCTGGTCAGAACGAAGTGGCTACCCGCTTCAACACCATGACCAAGAAAGCTGACGAAATTCAGATCTACAAATATGTCGTGCACAACGTCGCGCACGCCTACGGCAAAACGGCTACCTTTATGCCGAAGCCGATGTTTGGCGACAACGGTTCCGGTATGCACTGCCACATGTCACTGTCTAAAGGCGGTGTAAACCTGTTCTCTGGCGACAAATACGGCGGCCTGTCTGAAACTGCCCTGTTCTACATCGGCGGTATCATCAAGCACGCTAAAGCCATCAACGCCCTGGCAAACCCGACCACCAACTCATACAAGCGTCTGGTCCCAGGCTACGAAGCACCGGTAATGCTGGCTTACTCAGCACGTAACCGTTCTGCCTCTATCCGTATCCCGGTAGTGGCCAGCCCGAAAGCACGTCGTATCGAAGCGCGTTTCCCGGATCCAGCGGCTAACCCATACCTGGCGTTCACCGCACTGCTGATGGCCGGCCTCGACGGCGTGATCAACAAGATCCACCCTGGCGATGCGATGGACAAAAACCTGTACGACCTGCCGCCGGAAGAAGAAGCTGAGATTCCAAAAGTGGCCGGTTCACTGGAAGAAGCGCTGAACGCACTGAACGAAGACCGCGAGTTCCTGACCCGTGGCGGCGTGTTCACCGACGACGCTATCGATGCTTACATCGAACTGCGTAAAGCTGACAACGACCGCGTACGCATGACGCCGCACCCGGTTGAGTTCGAACTGTACTACAGCGTTTAATCCTTAAAAGATTCGCGCAGATGCACCGTAGCCGCCAACGCCGCGACGGTGCTAATCCTGGCGCTGAAGATTTTTTGTTGCCGTGGAAACTTTAGCCCATCTCCGGATGGGCTTTTTTCACCGCGAATTCATCGTTCGACGAATAGATTTGCGTCCCCAAAGGCTATAATGCACTAATTTAGTGCAGAGGAACGCTGTATGGCAACTGGCACGCTGCCCGACGCGGGGCAGATTCTCAACTCCCTGATCAACAGTATTTTGCTGGTCGATAACGATCTGGTTATCCACTACGCCAACCCGGCGGCCCAGCAATTACTGGCGCAAAGCTCACGAAAATTGTTCGGCACGCCCTTACCGGAACTTACCGGCTATTTTTCGCTGAACATTGAGGTAATGAGCGAGAGTTTAGGGGCAGGCCAGGGCTTTACCGATAGCGAAGTCACGTTAGTGGTGGATGGCCGCGCGCACATTATGTCGCTCACGGCACAGCGTCTACCCGACGGATTTATTCTGCTGGAAATGGCGCCGATGGATAATCAGCGTCGTCTCAGCCAGGAGCAAATTCAGCATGCCCAGCAGGTTGCCGCGCGCGATCTGGTACGCGGCCTGGCGCACGAAATTAAAAACCCGCTCGGCGGATTGCGCGGCGCGGCGCAGCTGTTATCGCGCGCCCTGCCCGATCCGGCGCTGAATGAATATACCAAAGTGATTATTGAGCAGGCCGACCGGCTGCGTAACCTGGTCGACCGCCTGCTGGGTCCGCAGCAGCCCGGACTGCACGTGACCCAGAGCATCCATCAGGTGGCTGAACGTGTGGTTAACCTGGTGTCGATGGAGCTGCCGGAAAACGTCTCGCTGGTGCGTGATTATGACCCCAGCCTGCCGGAGCTGCCACACGACCCGGACCAGATTGAGCAGGTGCTGCTCAACGTGGTGCGTAATGCGCTGCAGGCGCTGGGCGAAGCGGGCGGCACCATTGTCATCCGTACCCGTACCGCGTTTCAGCTGACGTTACACGGCACGCGTTACCGGCTAGTGGCGCGTATCGACATTGAAGATGATGGCCCGGGCATTCCGGCCCAGCTGCAAGATACGCTGTTCTATCCGATGGTCAGCGGACGCGAAGGCGGCACCGGTTTAGGTCTCTCTATCGCCCGCAGCCTGATCGATCAGCATTCGGGAAAAATTGAATTTAACAGTTGGCCAGGCCACACCGAATTCTCGGTTTACCTGCCTATTCGCCAGTGAGGTTTCTATGCAACGAGGGATAGTCTGGATCGTCGATGACGATAGCTCCATCCGCTGGGTGCTTGAACGTGCGCTCACTGGAGCCGGTTTAAGCTGCGCCACCTTTGACAGCGGCAACGAGGTGCTGGATGCGCTCTCGACCAAAACCCCGGACGTATTATTGTCGGATATTCGTATGCCAGGCATGGATGGTCTGGCACTGCTGAAGCAGATCAAACAGCGTCATCCGATGCTGCCGGTCATCATTATGACCGCGCATTCGGACCTCGACGCGGCGGTCAGCGCTTATCAGCAGGGCGCGTTTGATTACCTGCCAAAGCCGTTTGATATTGATGAAGCGGTCGCACTGGTAGAGCGCGCCATCAGTCACTATCAGGAGCAGCAGCAGCCGCGCAATCAGCCGGTAAGCGGCCCGACCACCGACATCATCGGCGAAGCGCCGGCGATGCAGGATGTCTTCCGCATCATCGGCCGTCTGTCGCGTTCGTCGATCAGCGTGCTGATCAACGGCGAGTCCGGTACCGGTAAAGAGCTGGTCGCGCATGCGCTGCATCGCCACAGCCCGCGTGCCAAATCCCCGTTTATCGCGCTGAATATGGCGGCGATCCCGAAGGATTTGATCGAATCGGAGCTGTTTGGCCACGAGAAAGGCGCGTTTACTGGCGCGAACCAGATTCGTCAGGGCCGCTTTGAGCAGGCCGACGGCGGCACGCTGTTTCTCGACGAAATCGGTGATATGCCGCTGGATGTGCAGACGCGCCTGCTGCGCGTGCTGGCCGATGGCCAGTTCTATCGTGTTGGTGGCTATGCGCCGGTCAAAGTGGATGTGCGCATCATCGCCGCTACCCACCAGAATCTGGAACTGCGCGTGCAGGAAGGCAAATTCCGTGAGGACCTGTTCCATCGCCTCAACGTGATTCGCGTGCATCTGCCGCCGCTGCGTGAACGTCGCGAGGATATCCCGCGTCTGGCGCGCTACTTCCTGCAGGTCGCAGCGCGTGAGCTGGGCGTAGAAGCGAAAATTCTGCATCCGGAGACCGAAGCCGCGCTGACGCGACTGCACTGGTCGGGTAACGTGCGCCAGCTGGAGAACACCTGCCGCTGGCTGACGGTCATGGCCGCAGGCCAGGAAGTGCTGATTCAGGATCTGCCGCCGGAGCTGTTTGAGTCGAGTACGCCGGAAAATCCGGTGCAGTCGCTGCCGGACAGCTGGGCAACGCTGCTGGCGCAGTGGGCAGACCGCGCGCTGCGTTCCGGTCATCAAAACCTGCTGTCAGAAGCACAGCCGGAGATGGAGCGTACGCTGCTGACCACTGCCCTGCGTCATACGCAGGGCCACAAGCAGGAAGCGGCACGTTTACTGGGCTGGGGCCGTAATACGCTCACGCGTAAACTGAAAGAACTGGGCATGGAATAACGCGGAAAAGTGTAAAAGGATTATTTATTGCACACTTTCTGCGCGTAACATCTGTACAGACCGGTGCCGTTCAGTATCATACGGGCGGCAATCGGGAGAGGCTAACATGTTGCAATCTGTCATCCAGCTGATCGCGCATAACGTGGCGGCAATCGGTAATGCTGTGACTCACTCACCGCAAACCGCGCTGGCCGCCGTGGTCTGCGCCATCAGCGTCAGTCTGTTCAGTTAACATAAAGGGAGCGCTGGCTCCCTTTATGCTTAAATTACCCGCGAAAATTGCTGCATCCGTGCTTTCTGCCGCAGATAGCGGTCAAAGCACATGCAGATGTTGCGAATCAGCAGACGGCCAATGCCGGTGACCTGCAGCCGGCGCTCACCCATCTCAAGCAAGCCGTCCGCCACCAGCGGCGCCAGCAGCGCTAAATCCTCAGCAAAATAGCGTTCAAACACCACTGGCCACCGGGCTTCGATGTCGGCAAAATCCAGCGCAAAGTTACAGATCAGCGCTTTGATTACATCCCGCCGCAGACAATCATCTTCGCTGAGAGATAAGCCGCGCCACAGCGCATGGCCCTGCTGCTCAACGCTGGCATACCAGGCTTTTAACTCTTTCTGATTCTGCGCATAGCTGTCGCCCAGCATGCTGATGGCCGAAACGCCCAGCCCGAGCAGTTCGGTTTCGCCCTGCGTGGTGTAACCCTGGAAGTTGCGATGCAGTACGCCGGCGTGCTGTGCCACCGCCAGTTCATCATCCGGTTTGGCAAAATGGTCCATGCCAATAAACTGGTAACCCGCACCGGTCAGCGTCGCGATGGTTTGCTGCAGGATTTGCAGCTTCTGCGCCGCCGTCGGCAGCTCCTCATCTTTGATTTTGCGCTGAGCGGCAAACAGCGCAGGCATGTGCGCATAGTTGAAGACGCTGAGGCGATCCGGATTGAGCGCAATCACCCGCTGTAGCGTAAAGGCAAAGCTCTCTGGCGTCTGCAGCGGCAGGCCGTAGATTAAATCCAGACTGACTGAGCGGAATCCCTGCGCGCGGGCACGCTGCACCAGGGCGAAAATGGTCTCTTCATCCTGAACGCGGTTAACCCGCTCCTGCACCGCCTTGTTGAAATCCTGCACGCCCATGCTCAGACGATTGAAGCCCTCTGCGCGCAGATGATCGATCATCTCCAGCTCAATTTCACGCGGATCGACTTCGATCGACATCTCAACGTCGTCAGCGATGTCGAAATGGCTGCGCAGCAGCGCCACCAGCCGGCTGACCTGCTGCTGATTAAGGAAGGTAGGCGTGCCGCCGCCCCAGTGCAGCTGCGTAACGCGACGGCCGGCAAACAGAGGAGCGCGCTGACGAATCTCCTGCGCCAGAACCTCCAGATAGCGATCGGCCTTGTGCAGCTGGCGCGTCACGATTTTATTGCAGCCGCAGAAGTAACACAGACGATGGCAGAACGGGATATGCACATACAGCGATAGCGCGCGCTCGGGATAGCGCTCAACCGCGCGCTGAAAATCGCTCGCGCCAAAGCTTTCACTGAATTCCAGCGCGGTGGGATAGGAAGTGTAACGCGGACCGGCGTAATTGTATTTTTCGATGAGCCGCTGATCCCACTCAATCTGCTGCGATGACATGCTCACTCCTTACGGTGACGTCGTCTGAGGGCGGGTCGCGTGGCAGAAGAGGAGACGAAGCGCTGGGCGGAACGCCGCCGTAAGCGCGATTTCAGCCGCGACAGGCGGCGTAGTTTAAACAATAACCACAGCAGATAACATGTCAGCAGCAGCGCTAAAATTGATCCAGGCCAAAACATAGGTGAATACCTGTTTAGCGCGGCATGCGCAAAGCCGCATGCCGATCAAAAATGGCGGTTAGTGGCCCTTAAGCAGGCGCATCATATCCTCTTCTGCCTGCTCGTCTTCGGCGTCGTCGTCCAGCGCAATGCCCAGCGTTTCCATCAGCTCGTCAATGCGATCCAGCGTCTCATCCAGCCACGCCTGATCTTCTGCGCTCAGGGTTTCGCCGCTCTCAAGGCGATCGAGCAGCGTGTCGAGACGCTCATCGTTCTCCAGCTTCGCCAGCTCTTCCTGCGGCGTCAGACGCACTTTTTCGGCTTTGGGCTTTGGCTTCGCCACTTTCTTCTCGGGCAGGGTTTTGCCGTCCGCCACCAGCGCGACTGGCTTTTTGCTGCCCACGCGCGGATCGGCGCTCTTTTGGCTGTGCCCTTTACCGGCGCTCTGCGTTTCCGGGTTGGCGCGGCTGCCGGATTTGTGGCCGCTGTGCTTTTTATCGCGCTTGCGATCGCGGGCTTCCTGGTTCAGTTCTTCACGCGATTTGCGTTTCGCTTTAGCAGCAGGTTTGCCACGCTGGGCTGGTGCAGGTTGCTTCATGTGTTCGGTCTCGGCGATGCCTGGTGAGTTCAGTATAGAATTGCGGCGAAATCTAGCAGAAAGATGACAAAGAAAAAAGGCGATAGCCTGTGCTATCGCCTTATTTCGCACCTTCATACGAAGGAAACACGCGTCAAATCCTTTACGGCTCACAACGTCCCGGTTGCTCCATCGCCACATCGCTCCTGCGAGTAATCCCTGTCCCTGTCCGATTCCTGCCTGAATCGCTCTCCTGCCATGCTCGCGGTCATCCCCGACGCTCCTGAGCTCATCATCCTGATGGGTGCTGCCGTGCACTGACAACAAATGTAGACCAAACAGTAAATTGAACAAGTGAGACTTGTCTCTAATTTAGAGCGGTCTTTTTCATGCTTAACGTAAGTTATTGAAAATAAACAGTAATATAACGAATGAATGTTGCATGAATCCGTCATCACTGGTAGCAGTTAGCGGCGATCTCTTACAAAATGGCGCGTTAAGACGCCTGTCGGGCACTTTTGCGCCATAACAGGTATAATCAGCGCCATTGCCCGATCATTCTGCTGGAGTTTTACATTGTCTGCTTTGAACTATCACGTCACCCATTTCATGCTCAGCGCGCCGGATATTCGTCATCTACCGGCGGATACGGGCATTGAAGTTGCCTTTGCCGGGCGCTCAAATGCAGGCAAATCCAGCGCGCTGAATACCCTGACCAACCAGAAAAGCCTGGCGCGTACCAGTAAAACACCAGGCCGAACGCAGCTGATTAACCTGTTTGAAGTGGTGGAAGGCAAACGCCTGGTGGATTTACCAGGTTACGGTTATGCGGAAGTCCCGGAAGAGATGAAGCGTAAATGGCAGCGCGCGCTGGGTGAATATTTGCAGAAACGTCAGGCCCTGAAAGGACTGGTGGTACTGATGGATATCCGCCATCCGCTTAAAGATCTCGATCAGCAAATGGTTGAGTGGGCGGTGCAGAGCGGTATTCCAGTTATGATTCTGCTGACTAAAGCCGACAAGCTGGCTTCCGGTGCCCGTAAAGCGCAGCTGAACATGGTGCGTGAGGCATCGCTGGCATTTATGGGCGATGTCCAGGTCGAGATGTTCTCATCGCTGAAAAAACTGGGCGTCGATAAGCTGCGTCAGAAACTTGATACCTGGTTTAGCGAGCTGACTCCGGCGCAGGAAGGCGACGGTGAAGCGCTGTCAGAGTAGCGCCTGAGCGGACCTTTGCGTCCGCTTTTTTTCAGAAAAAGCCCAATAAAAAACGCCCCAGTCATAAATGACTGGGGCGGCTAATATTCAGCCAAATCCGATTACGTGAAGTAAAAGGTCTGAAAGATAGAACATCTTACCTCTGTACCCTACGCGATGAACTTTACCCGATTTTTTCTGACCAACAAAGGGTTTTTTGTTGTTAAGTTTCAGAATTCGACATCTTTTTTACCAGCTTCGTCACATTTTCGCGCAGGGCATGTAGTTTAATTACCAAAAAAATGCTTAGCCGATAAGCAGTTACTTAACCTGTATTTTACCGGCAGTTTTGATGACCGGCTGAACCGATTAAGTAAACTTTTTTCTTATGACGCTGCCCGCCACCAGCATCTGTGGCGAGCAGCGGGCCCTTAGTGCGCCTGATCCCAGTTATCGCCGGTTCCCACTTCAACCTGCAGCGGTACATCCAGCTTCATGCTGTTCTCCATCAGTTCGCGGATCGTCTGGCTGGCACCTGCGACGGCATCTTTGTGGATCTCAAATACCAGTTCATCGTGTACCTGCATGATCATTTTCACCTCATCACTGTTCTGCTGCAGCAGCCAGCCGTCAACGGCGATCATGGCACGTTTGATGATGTCCGCCGCGGTGCCCTGCATCGGTGCGTTGATCGCCGCACGTTCGGCAGCTTTACGGCGAATGGCATTGCTGGAGTTGATGTCCGGCAGCCACAGACGACGACCATCCAGCGTCTCGACGTATCCCTTATCCGCGGCTTGCGCGCGCGTCGCTTCCATATAACGCAGCACGCCCGGATAGCGCTCAAAGTAGAGATCCATGTACTTCTTCGCTTCGCCGGCACCAATGTTCAGCTGACGCGACAAACCAAATGCGCTCATGCCATAAATCAGTCCGAAGTTAATCGCTTTCGCACTGCGGCGCTGCTCACCGGAAACCTTGCTCAGCGCCACACCAAACACTTCGGACGCCGTGGCGCGGTGGATATCCTCACCCTGCGCGAACGCATCCAGCAGGCCTTTGTCCTGCGACAGGTGCGCCATAATTCGCAGCTCAATCTGCGAATAGTCGGCGGCTACGATGCGCTTATCCGCGCCTGCAATAAACGCCTGACGAATGCGCCGTCCCTCTTCGTTGCGCACCGGAATGTTTTGCAGGTTCGGGTCGGTCGAGGAGAGTCGTCCGGTGGCCGTCACCGCCTGGTGATAAGAGGTATGCACCCGACCGGTGATCGGATTGATCATCTGCGGCAGCTTATCGGTGTAAGTGGATTTCAGCTTCGACAGGCCGCGATGCTCAAGAATCACTTTCGGCAGCGGATAGTCGAGCGCCAGCTCAGCCAGCACTTCTTCACTGGTCGATGGCGCGCCGCCCGGCGTTTTCTTCGTCGGCTTAATCCCCTGCTTCTCAAACAGAATGGTTTGCAGCTGTTTGGTGGAGGAGAGGTTGAAAGGCTCGCCGGCCAGCTCATGCGCCTTCTGCTCCAGCTCGGCCAGACGCGTGGTCAGCTCCTGCGAATGTTTCGCGAGGATGTTCTGATCGATCAGCACACCGTTGCGCTCTACGCGGGAAATGACCGTCACCAGCGGCATCTCAATCGCCTCGAATACCTGCTTCGGACCGGCTTCCTGCTCCAGCTTCGGCCACATCTGCAGGTGCAGCTGCAGCGTGACGTCAGCGTCTTCTGCCGCATAGTGCGCCGCCTGCTCAAGCGCGATCTGATTGAAGGTGAGCTGATTTTTACCTTTACCGGCGATTTCTTCGAAAGTGACGGTTTTGTGGTTAAGCCAGCGGGCCGCCAGGCTGTCCATGTCATGCTTGCCGCCGACGCTGTTCAGGCAGTAAGACTCCAGCATGGTGTCGAATTTGATGCCGTTCAGCTCAATATCGTAATTTTTCAGTACGCCACGATCGTACTTCAGGTTCTGCCCGACCTTCGCTGCTTTACTGTCCTCCAGCAGCGGTTTCAGCTGCTTCAGCACCGCGGCGCGATCCAGCTGCGGTGGCGCGTCAAGATAGTCATGCGCCAACGGCAGGTAAGCGGCCTCGCCCGGTGCCACGGCGAAGGCAATGCCGACAATATTGGCGCTCAGGGTATCCAGCGAATCGGTTTCCAGGTCAAAAGCAAACACGTCGGCGCTTTGCAGTTTTTTCAGCCAGTCGGCAAAGGTCGCCTCGTCGAGGATGGTGACATAGCCGTCGGATGACAGCACGCTGACCGTTTCCGCTGCGGCCACGACGGGTTCATCCGGCAGCGATTTCTGCGCCTGGCTATTACTCTTTTTACCCTGCAGCCATTTTCCTTCCTGCAGATCGGCTAGCCAGCGTTTGAACTCATAGCGGCTGAACAGCGTCTGCAATGCTTCAACATCAGGCTCGTTAACCGTCAGTTGCTCGCAGGCCAGCTCCAGTTCCACATCGGTTTTGATGGTCGCCAGCTGGTAGGAGAGAAACGCCACATCGCGATTCTGCTCCAGCTTCGCCGCCATGGTTTTTGCTCCACGGAAGGAGAGCCCGGCCACTTTATCAAGGTTGTCGTAGATGGATTGCATGCCGCCCAGCCCCTGCAGCAGCGCCTGTGCGGTTTTCTCGCCCACGCCCGGAACGCCCGGGATGTTGTCCGAGCTGTCGCCCATCATGGCGAGGAAATCGATAATCAGCGAAGGCGGCACACCGTATTTCTGCTCGACTTCTTCCGGACCGAGCACGGTGTTAGTCATGGTGTTGATCAGGGTAATGCCCGGCGTCACCAGCTGCGCCATATCTTTATCGCCGGTGCTGATCAGCACCGCACGCCCCTGCTTTTCCGCTTCCAGCGCCAGCGTGCCAATCACGTCATCGGCTTCCACGCCGGACACCGCCAGCAGCGGCAGCCCCATGGCTTTTACCATCTCATGCAGCGGCGCGATTTGCGCGCGTAAATCGTCCGGCATCGGTGGACGATGCGATTTGTAATTTTCAAACAGCTCATCGCGGAACGTTTTGCCTTTGGCATCGAAGACCACAGCCACATGGCTGGGTTGATACTGCATCAGCAGGCTTTTCAGCATGTTGAGCACACCATACATGGCGCCGGTTGGCTCACCCGCACTGTTGGTCAGCGGCGGAAAGGCATGATATGCACGGTAGAGGTAGGAAGAGCCATCTACCAGAATCAGGGGATTTTCTGCAATTTGCGCCATAGGTTTGTATTTTCTTCGTTGCGATAATCAGGGTTATAAGGATGCCACAACCAGCGAACAATGTTGAAGTAACAGCAGAAAGTGAGGATCTTTTTCGCGGTTACGCGGCGCGGATCGCAAGGATCATCTTGTGGATAACTTTGTGCGTAAAATTCATAACGTATTGTTATTTACGTTAATTGCAATCATTTTACGATTAAAATTTTTTTACAATCAGTCAGTTATAATCTTGCCGTGATACGAAACACCTTTTTAAAAAGGCGATCGTCTATGTGGATATTAAGCGAAAGGGTAATCAAAAAACGCTGGCGGTGAGGGATGAATAGCTTAGTGAATTAAGGATGTGGTGTGGGTTGTTTTCACTGTAGCGGCGGGTGATAACCGCGCCGCTACAGCATAAGCCATCGCGTTTTCAGCGCTTAATTACTTTTTCTCAACCAGGAATTTCACGACGTTGGCATAATCCGCCACGAAGTTATCCATTGAGCTGGTGTCCAGGCCGCCGTTGTTAACCATGTATTTGCCGTTAACAAAAATCGCCGGTACGCCCTGCAGATTAACATCCGAAGCCGCTTTCTGCTGCTGTGCAACCAGCGCCTTCACGGCGAAGCTGTTCCACGCTGCATCGTAATCTTCAGAGGTAATACCCGCTGCTTTAATGAAGGTTTCTTTCAGGCTGGCTGCGTCGGTAATGGTCTGGGTCTTCTGGATGCCGTCGAAAATCGGTGCGGTCACTTTATCTTCCACACCCAGCGCCATTGCCACTGCCCACGCATGCGTGACCACCGGACCGAAGTCGCCGCCGAGGAAATCAACGTGATATTTGGTCACTTTGGTGTCCGCTGGCAGATTTTTTCTTACCGCATCGCTGACGTGGTAAATGCGTTCAAACTGGTAGCAGTGCGGGCAGAAGAAGGAGAAGAATTCCATAACCTGCGGCTCACCGGCGACCGGTTTTGGCAGCGTAACGTACTGTTTACCGTCGTTGAACTGTGCCGCTGAGGCGCTAAATGCCAGCATCAAACCTACCAGCGCAAACCAAATCTTTTTCATCGTGAGAACATCTCCTGAGTACTTCATTAAAATTGCGGGCTAAGCTGTAACGGCGGTTCGTGTAACAGCCTTTCCTGCTCGATAAATAGTGCAATCTGCCGGCGCCAGAAGTCCTCATCGGTCATCCAGGGGAAGGCGCGCGGAAAAGCGGGATCCTGCCAGCGGCGTACCACCCAGGCCAGATAATAAACCATGCGCATGGCGCGTAAAGACTCAATCAGTGTCAATTCGTGTAAATCGAAATCACCAAATTCGTTATACGCTTCCAGCAAAATATCCCACTGGATCAATTGTTCCTGACGGCTGCCGTTCACCAGCATCCACAAATCCTGCACAGCCGGACCGGTGCGCGCGTCATCGAGATCGACAAACATCGGCCCATCGCGCCACAGAATATTGCCGGGATGGCAGTCACCGTGCAGCCGGAGCGGTTGCCACTGGCTATGCCAGCTCTGCTGCAGCGTGGCGCTGAGTTTATCTAACGCCTTCAGTAGCGCATCCTTCAGCGAGGCGGGCACCAGCGCGCTCTGTTCCAGCTGCAGACGTGGCTCAACCACATACTCCTGCAGGCCCAGAGTGGGCCGCTGGCGGAACGGGCTGTGGCGTCCGGTTTGATGGATACGGCCAAGGAAACGACCTACCCACTCCATTTGCTCTTCATTGTCGGTTTCATACTGCCGGCCACCGAGGCTGGGGAACACCGCGAACATAAAGCCAGCGTGCTGATTGAGCGTATTGCCCTGCAGCGCCAGCGGTGCGGCAACCGGCACTTCATCATCCAGCAGATCCTGAGCAAACCGATGCTCTTCAGCGATCTGCGCGGCGCTCCAGCGTTGCGGACGATAAAACTTAGCGACATAGCGTCGCTTATCCTCATCGCTGAACTGATAGACGCGGTTTTCGTAGCTGTTCAGGGCGGTTAAGCCGGACTCGACCCGCAGACCGGCATCCCAGAGCGCATCGAGGATGACGTCGGGATTCAGCGTCTGAAAATTAAAAGCGGCTTCGCTCATCATTGTGCCTATGTGTTACCTGTGCGTTGAACGCGCAAGGATAACACTACTCATCATCCTTGATCACACCGCGCGCACGTAATAGCGCGCTTTTGAAGTCCACTTCATAATCTTTCTTCAGACCCGGGATCACAGCCTGACTACCGGCATCACGCATTTTGAGATGGTAAATCAATACGTCATCGCTTAATTCACTTAATGGGCCACTGAAACCTGATTCCTGCGCCAGTTTTTGTAAAAATGCCAGCAGGTTGAGATCGGGTTCTTGCTGCCAGGCAGGCTGCAGCAGTTCGAGCAGTTCATTGAGTCGGTGATATTTCATCATTGATTCCTTTGCGCAGGTGGTTCGCTACCGCGAGTTAAGTATCGTCCAGAATAAACAGGGAGACGAAGATGACCGCATTTACCGGTGTGATCCTCGCAGGCGGGCAAGGCAGCCGTATGGGAGGTCAGGATAAGGGCTTGCTGCCATTACAGGGCAAACCGCTTTATCAGCACGTTCTGCAGCGTTTACAGCCGCAGGTCAATATTGTGTTGATTAGCGCCAACCGTAACATTGATCGTTATCAGGCAAGTGGTTGTCAGGTGATTCGTGATTCGCTGCCTGATTATCCCGGTCCGCTGGCAGGCATGCTCAGCGGCCTGCGGCACAGCCAGACCGAATGGGTGGCGTTTTGTGCCTGCGATACGCCGTGGCTACCGCAGGATTTTGTTGCACGGCTGTGGCAGCAGCGTGGTGCAGCAGCCGCCGTGTGGGTGACATCGGGTCAGCGTGATCATCCGGCGCTGGCTTTGGTGCATCGTGCGCTGGCTGATAATCTGGAAGCGTGGCTGCTGCGCGGAGAACGCCGTCTGATGCAGTTTATGTGTGAACATGGCGGACACAGCGTACTGTTTGATGATGATGAAGCCGCCTTCCGCAATATCAATACGCCTGACGATTTGGTTAATGAGGAAAGTTCGTGATGAGTGTGCCGTTACTGGCGGTGGTGGGCTGGAGTGGCACCGGCAAAACCACCCTGTTACAACAGGTGATTCCGCTACTGAGAGCGCAGGGCATTCGCCCCGGGCTGATCAAGCATACCCATCATCAGATGGACATCGATACGCCGGGAAAAGACAGTTATCTGCTGCGCAAAGCGGGAGCCGATCAGGTGATCGTCGCCAGCGAGAATCGCTGGGCGTTGATGTGTGAAACGCCACAGCAGCCGCTAAGTTTGATGGAGCTGGCAGGCCGTATGGACGCTGACGCGCTGGATCTGGTGCTGGTCGAGGGGTTTAAACAGGAACCCGTGCCCAGGATGGTGCTATGGCGGCGCGGCGTTAAGGGAGAAATTGATGAATTGCTGGATGACTGGGTGATTGCCGTAGCGACGGATGAAGCGTTAGCGCTTCAGGTACCGGTGCTGGATATCAATCAGCCTGATCAGGTTGCAGAGTATATTGTTCAGTGGCTAAAAAACCGTTAATCACACGTTTTTCGGCGGGAAATTTTCCGGAGTACGGACGTAAAAAAGCCCCGGACTCTCGTCCGGGGCTTCCTTACTGGTTTGATGCCTGGCAGTTCCCTACTCTCGCATGGGGAGGCCCCACACTACCATCGGCGCTACGGCGTTTCACTTCTGAGTTCGGCATGGGGTCAGGTGGGACCACCGCGCTGTTGCCGCCAGGCAAATTCTGGTGCGCGAAACGAATCTTTTTCACTGATGCCGCGTTGGCCGCCCTCGTAAAGTCAGTCACATACTCGTGTATGCTCCTTCCTTTCCTTCGGCCTGCCGCCTCGCCTCAGCGCAAAATCTTTCGTTTCCGCTAATTTTTCCGTCACAAGCTGAAAATTTCCGGTCTCTCAGACCAAAACGCCTCTGGCGTTGTAAGGTTAAGCCTCACGGGTCATTAGTACCGGTTAGCTCAACGCATCGCTGCGCTTACACACCCGGCCTATCAACGTCGTCGTCTTCAACGTCCCTTCAGGACCCTTAAAGGGTCAGGGAGAACTCATCTCGGGGCAAGTTTCGTGCTTAGATGCTTTCAGCACTTATCTCTTCCGCACTTAGCTACCGGGCAGTGCCATTGGCATGACAACCCGAACACCAGCGGTGCGTTCACTCCGGTCCTCTCGTACTAGGAGCAACCCCCCTCAATTCTCCAGCGCCCACGGCAGATAGGGACCGAACTGTCTCACGACGTTCTAAACCCAGCTCGCGTACCACTTTAAACGGCGAACAGCCGTACCCTTGGGACCTACTTCAGCCCCAGGATGTGATGAGCCGACATCGAGGTGCCAAACACCGCCGTCGATATGAACTCTTGGGCGGTATCAGCCTGTTATCCCCGGAGTACCTTTTATCCGTTGAGCGATGGCCCTTCCATTCAGAACCACCGGATCACTATGACCTGCTTTCGCACCTGCTCGAGCCGTCACTCTCGCAGTCAAGCTGGCTTATGCCATTGCACTAACCTCCTGATGTCCGACCAGGATTAGCCAACCTTCGTGCTCCTCCGTTACGCTTTGGGAGGAGACCGCCCCAGTCAAACTACCCACCAGACACTGTCCGCAGCCCGGATTACGGGCCTACGTTAGAACATCAAACATTAAAGGGTGGTATTTCAAGGTTGGCTCCACGCAGACTGGCGTCCACGCTTCAAAGCCTCCCACCTATCCTACACATCAAGGCTCAATGTTCAGTGTCAAGCTATAGTAAAGGTTCACGGGGTCTTTCCGTCTTGCCGCGGGTACACTGCATCTTCACAGCGATTTCAATTTCACTGAGTCTCGGGTGGAGACAGCCTGGCCATCATTACGCCATTCGTGCAGGTCGGAACTTACCCGACAAGGAATTTCGCTACCTTAGGACCGTTATAGTTACGGCCGCCGTTTACCGGGGCTTCGATCAAGAGCTTCTCCTTGCGGATAACCCCATCAATTAACCTTCCGGCACCGGGCAGGCGTCACACCGTATACGTCCACTTTCGTGTTTGCACAGTGCTGTGTTTTTAATAAACAGTTGCAGCCAGCTGGTATCTTCGACTGGCCTCGGCTCCGGGAGCAAGTCCCTTCACCTACGCGCCAGCGTGCCTTCTCCCGAAGTTACGGCACCATTTTGCCTAGTTCCTTCACCCGAGTTCTCTCAAGCGCCTTGGTATTCTCTACCTGACCACCTGTGTCGGTTTGGGGTACGATTTCGTGTTACCTGGAGCTTAGAGGCTTTTCCTGGAAGCAGGGCATCAGTTACTTCACCGCCGTAGCGGCTCGTCGTCACGCCTCAGTGTTAAAGAAGACCGGATTTGCCTGGTCTTCACACCTGCACGCTTAAACCGGGACAACCGTCGCCCGGATAACCTAGCCTTCTCCGTCCCCCCTTCGCAGTAACACCAAGTACAGGAATATTAACCTGTTTCCCATCGACTACGCTTTTCAGCCTCGCCTTAGGGGTCGACTCACCCTGCCCCGATTAACGTTGGACAGGAACCCTTGGTCTTCCGGCGAGCGGGCTTTTCACCCGCTTTATCGTTACTTATGTCAGCATTCGCACTTCTGATACCTCCAGCATGCCTCACAGCACACCTTCAGCGGCTTACAGAACGCTCCCCTACCCAACAACACATAGTGTCGCTGCCGCAGCTTCGGTGCATGGTTTAGCCCCGTTACATCTTCCGCGCAGGCCGACTCGACCAGTGAGCTATTACGCTTTCTTTAAATGATGGCTGCTTCTAAGCCAACATCCTGGCTGTCTGTGCCTTCCCACATCGTTTCCCACTTAACCATGACTTTGGGACCTTAGCTGGCGGTCTGGGTTGTTTCCCTCTTCACGACGGACGTTAGCACCCGCCGTGTGTCTCCCGTGATAACATTCTCCGGTATTCGCAGTTTGCATCGGGTTGGTAAGCCGGGATGGCCCCCTAGCCGAAACAGTGCTCTACCCCCGGAGATGAGTTCACGAGGCGCTACCTAAATAGCTTTCGGGGAGAACCAGCTATCTCCCGGTTTGATTGGCCTTTCACCCCCAGCCACAAGTCATCCGCTAATTTTTCAACATTAGTCGGTTCGGTCCTCCAGTTAGTGTTACCCAACCTTCAACCTGCCCATGGCTAGATCACCGGGTTTCGGGTCTATACCCTGCAACTTAACGCCCGGTTAAGACTCGGTTTCCCTTCGGCTCCCCTATGCGGTTAACCTTGCTACAGAATATAAGTCGCTGACCCATTATACAAAAGGTACGCAGTCACCTAACAAGTAGGCTCCCACTGCTTGTACGTACACGGTTTCAGGTTCTGTTTCACTCCCCTCGCCGGGGTTCTTTTCGCCTTTCCCTCACGGTACTGGTTCACTATCGGTCAGTCAGGAGTATTTAGCCTTGGAGGATGGTCCCCCCATGTTCAGACAGGATACCACGTGTCCCGCCCTACTCGTCGGACTCACAACCTGTGCATCTTCGTGTACGGGGCTGTCACCCGGTATCGCGCGACTTTCCAGACGCTTCCACTGATGCACAAGCTGATTCAGGTCCTGGGCTGCTCCCCGTTCGCTCGCCGCTACTGGGGGAATCTCGGTTGATTTCTTTTCCTCGGGGTACTTAGATGTTTCAGTTCCCCCGGTTCGCCTCGTTTGACTATGTATTCATCAAACGATGATGCACAGAGTGCACCGGGTTTCCCCATTCGGACATCGACGGCTGTAGCGGTTCATATCACCTTACCGTCGCTTTTCGCAGATTAGCACGTCCTTCATCGCCTCTGACTGCCAGGGCATCCACCGTGTACGCTTAGTCGCTTAACCTCACAACCCACAGGCGTTTTGCAACGCTGCGGACTGCAAGCATTTGAGAGACCCGAACGCATCGTTAATTTCATTCTTATTACGGAGAATGAACACGACGCGTCGTTTCAAATTTTCAGCTTGTTCCGGATTGTTAAAGAGCAATATCTCAAACACGACGTTACCGTCAGTTTTGAGATATTCTGTGGAGACACCTTTCACCTGTCACCAAGCAGTGGCGTCCCCTAGGGGATTCGAACCCCTGTTGCCGCCGTGAAAGGGCGGAGTCCTAACCGCTAGACGAAGGGGACACAAAGTGTCACGACTTCGCAGCCGTCCTGCTCGTTACTTTTCTATCAGACAATCTGTGTGAGCACTTCGCGGGAAAGTATCTTCAGGTAAGGAGGTGATCCAACCGCAGGTTCCCCTACGGTTACCTTGTTACGACTTCACCCCAGTCATGAATCACAAAGTGGTAAGCGCCCTCCCGAAGGTTAAGCTACCTACTTCTTTTGCAACCCACTCCCATGGTGTGACGGGCGGTGTGTACAAGGCCCGGGAACGTATTCACCGTAGCATTCTGATCTACGATTACTAGCGATTCCGACTTCATGGAGTCGAGTTGCAGACTCCAATCCGGACTACGACGCACTTTATGAGGTCCGCTTGCTCTCGCGAGGTCGCTTCTCTTTGTATGCGCCATTGTAGCACGTGTGTAGCCCTGGCCGTAAGGGCCATGATGACTTGACGTCATCCCCACCTTCCTCCGGTTTATCACCGGCAGTCTCCTTTGAGTTCCCGGCCGAGCCGCTGGCAACAAAGGATAAGGGTTGCGCTCGTTGCGGGACTTAACCCAACATTTCACAACACGAGCTGACGACAGCCATGCAGCACCTGTCTCAGAGTTCCCGAAGGCACCAAAGCATCTCTGCTAAGTTCTCTGGATGTCAAGGCCAGGTAAGGTTCTTCGCGTTGCATCGAATTAAACCACATGCTCCACCGCTTGTGCGGGCCCCCGTCAATTCATTTGAGTTTTAACCTTGCGGCCGTACTCCCCAGGCGGTCGACTTAACGCGTTAGCTCCGGAAGCCACGCCTCAAGGGCACAACCTCCAAGTCGACATCGTTTACGGCGTGGACTACCAGGGTATCTAATCCTGTTTGCTCCCCACGCTTTCGCACCTGAGCGTCAGTCTTCGTCCAGGGGGCCGCCTTCGCCACCGGTATTCCTCCAGATCTCTACGCATTTCACCGCTACACCTGGAATTCTACCCCCCTCTACGAGACTCAAGCCTGCCAGTTTCAAATGCAGTTCCCAGGTTAAGCCCGGGGATTTCACATCTGACTTAACAGACCGCCTGCGTGCGCTTTACGCCCAGTAATTCCGATTAACGCTTGCACCCTCCGTATTACCGCGGCTGCTGGCACGGAGTTAGCCGGTGCTTCTTCTGCGGGTAACGTCAATCGGCAAGGTTATTAACCTCACCGCCTTCCTCCCCGCTGAAAGTACTTTACAACCCGAAGGCCTTCTTCATACACGCGGCATGGCTGCATCAGGCTTGCGCCCATTGTGCAATATTCCCCACTGCTGCCTCCCGTAGGAGTCTGGACCGTGTCTCAGTTCCAGTGTGGCTGGTCATCCTCTCAGACCAGCTAGGGATCGTCGCCTAGGTGAGCCATTACCCCACCTACTAGCTAATCCCATCTGGGCACATCCGATGGTGTGAGGCCCGAAGGTCCCCCACTTTGGTCTTGCGACGTTATGCGGTATTAGCTACCGTTTCCAGTAGTTATCCCCCTCCATCGGGCAGTTTCCCAGACATTACTCACCCGTCCGCCACTCGCCACCCAAAGAGCAAGCTCTTCTGTGCTGCCGTTCGACTTGCATGTGTTAGGCCTGCCGCCAGCGTTCAATCTGAGCCATGATCAAACTCTTCAATTTAAAGTTTGATTTGCTGCAACGAGTGCAGCGATGCTCTGTGAATTAAACTTCGTAATGAATTACGTGTTCACTCAGCAAAGACTTGATATTTTTTAAAGCCCGTAGGCTTGTGATATCAATCCTGCGAGTGCCCACACAGATTGTCTGATAAATTGTTAAAGAGCGGTGCGACGCGGCGTTCGGCCTGCTGTCGCGAGGTGGCGTATATTACGCTTTCCTCCTTCAGAGTCAAACACTTTTTTCAGCGTTTTTCTCCGGCGGGGTGAATCGCTTCACACCCTGCTGAGCCGCCTGCGTTGCCGCTTTGCCGTCTCAGTGGTGGCGCATTATAGGGAGTTAATCTGAAGTGACAAGCATTTCCTGAAAAAAATTGACCGAAAGCTACTTTTTTATACGAACGCGGTAAAAACAGACATTTCCCGGCCAATAATCAGGCAAATCAGCTCTCACAGCGGCACAAATCAGCGCCATCCTCGCAGCGACCGATGCTATCCTGTTTAACTTACGCTCTTTGCTGACCGATTTTCTTCAAGAAGGATTTTCAATGATTCGCTCCGCGCGCAGTATGGCCGGCCTGCCCTGGATCGCCGCCATGGCGTTTTTTATGCAGGCTCTCGACGCCACCATCCTGAATACCGCGCTTCCCGCCATTGCCACCAGCCTTGAACGTTCCCCACTCGCCATGCAGTCCGCTGTCATCAGTTATACGCTCACGGTCGCGATGTTAATTCCGGTCAGCGGCTGGCTGGCCGATCGCTTTGGCACGCGTAAGGTGTTTATTGTGGCGGTTTCCCTGTTCACGCTTGGGTCACTGGCCTGTGCGCTGTCCGGATCGCTGAGCATGCTGGTGGTTTCGCGCGTGGTGCAAGGCGTTGGCGGAGCAATGATGATGCCGGTAGCGCGTCTGGCGCTGCTGCGCGCCTATCCGCGCAGCGAACTGCTGCCGGTACTCAACTTTGTCACCATGCCCGGCCTGGTCGGACCGATTCTTGGCCCTATGCTCGGTGGTCTGCTGGTCACCTACGCCAGCTGGCACTGGATCTTCCTGATTAATATTCCTATCGGCATCGCCGGCATCTTCTATGCACGCAAATATATGCCAGACTTCACCACGCCAAAACGCCGCTTCGATTTCGGCGGCTTTATGCTGTTTGGTTTTGGTCTGGTGCTGATCTCCATCGGCATCGAGCTGTTTGGCGAGCGTATCGTATCGCCGTGGCAGGCGGTGCTGGTGCTGGTCAGCGGCGTGGTATTGCTGCTGCTCTATATTATGCATGCGCGCCGCCATCCGGCTCCGCTGATTAGTCTGCCGATGTTTAAGACACGCACGTTCTCCGTCGGGATTATCGGTAATATTGCCGCGCGTCTCGGTACTGGCTGTATTCCGTTCCTGATGCCGCTGATGTTACAGGTAGGATTTGGCTATCCGGCGATCATCGCCGGCTGCATGATGGGCCCTACGGCGATTGGCTCGCTGCTGGCTAAATCCACCGTGACTCAGGTGCTGCGCCGCTTTGGCTATCGTAAAACGCTGGTGGGCATTACGGTTATCATCGGCGTGCTGGTCGCCAGCTTCGCGCTGCAGTCGCCGGACGGAAGCATCATCATGTTGCTGGTGGCGCTGTTTGTACTGGGCATGGCGATGTCGACCCAGTTTACCGCCATGAATACCATCACGCTGGCGGATTTGAATGATGAGAACGCCAGCGGCGGCAATAGCGTGCTGGCGGTAACGCAGCAGGTGTCGATCAGTTTTGGCGTGGCGGTCAGCGCCGCCGTGCTGCGCTTTTACCAGGATTTTGAGAGCACCACGGTGCAGCAGTTCCACGCCACCTTCTTTACCATGGGTGTGATTACCGTGCTGTCGGCGCTGGCGTTTCTGATGTTACGGCCGGGGGATGGCCGTAACCTGATCGCCAACCGCGAGAAAACGCGTAAAAGCAGTTAAACCGAACCGCGCTCCACCAGCTCCGGCGTCAGCACCAGCGTTTGCTGGCTGGCGTCGGGATCGCTCATACGATGAATCAGCGTATCAATGGCCAACTCGCCCAGCTCATCTTTCGGCTGATGAATGGTACTGAGCGGCGGCGTCAGATAGCGCGCCAGCTCAATGTTGTCATAGCCCATCACCGCCATATCCTGCGGCACGCGCAGTCCCGCCTGATACAGGGCGTGATAGACGCCTACCGCCATCGCATCGTTGCTGGTAAACACCGCCTGCGGTGGCGGATCGAGCGCCAGCAGCTGATTCATGGCGTTAAAACCGCCCTGAAATTCGAAATCGCCGTCCATCACATAGCCCGGCGGCACCGCCAGCCCACTGGCTGCCATCGCCTGATGAAAACCGTCCAGACGCAGGCGCGCCGGGGTTTTATCCAGCGGCCCGGCAATACAGGCGATGCGGGTGTAACCGCGGTCAATCAGATACTGAGTGGCCAGTTCGCCGCCCAGCAGCGCGTTATCCTGAATAATATCGCCGCGCCCTTCAAACGGCGCCCAGTCCATCATCACCATCGGCACCGAAGGATAGCGATTAAGGATTTCGGCGGAGGGCAGATGGGTTTCCGTGCACATCATCAGCAGGCCATCCACGCGCTTCTGCATCAGCGTTTCAAGGCTGCGATTCATGCGTTCTTCATCGCCTTCGGTATTGCACAGAATCAGGCTGTAGCCGCGTTCATAGCAGCTGTTCTCTACACCACGCACCACTTCCGAGTAGAACGGGTTGCTGCTGGCGGTCAGTAACATACCAATGGTGCGCGTTTGCTTGATCTTCAGGCTGCGCGCCAGCGCCGACGGCGCGTAGTTTAATTCGCGAATCGCCTGTTCCACTCTGTCGCGCACCTGTTCGCTAACAAAACGGTTGTTGTTGATAACGTGCGAAACGGTGGAGGTGGAGACGCCCGCCAGACGGGCGACATCTTTCATGGTAGCCAAGCGCTTAACCCTGTTGCTGCAGGAATGCGTCAATCTCAGTGCGCCATGGCACTGAGGGCTGTGCGCCCGGGCGCGTCACGGCAATGGCTGCCGCCGCATGGGCAAAGCGAACCGCATCCTGCATCGCCACGCCTTCCAGCCGCGCGGTAATGAAGGCCCCGTTGAAGGTATCACCGGCAGCGATGGTATCCACCGCCTGCACGCTGAAGCCGGGAATACGCTGTCCCTGGCCCTGCTCGCTGAGCCATACGCCGCGCCGGCCCAGCGTAATCAATACGGTATCAATGCCTTTAGCGTGCAGCGCCTGGGCTGCCCGCGCCGCGTCGTCGTCGTTATTGACGGCGATGCCCGTGAGGATTTCCGCTTCGGTTTCATTCGGCGTAATAATGTCGATCAGCGCCAGCAGCTCATCAGAGAGCTGGGTCGCCGGCGCCGGATTGAGGATCACCTGAGTGTGACCGGCGCGCGCGATGCGGGCCGCGGCCAGCACGCTGTCCAGCGGCGACTCCAGCTGCATCAGCAGCGCATCGGCCGAACGAATCACCTGCTGGTGGCGCTCCACACAGGCTGGCGTCAGCGCCGCATTCGCGCCTGAGTAGATGCCAATGTTATTTTCGCCTTCGCCATTCACGAAGATCATCGCCACGCCGGTGGCTTCCTGCGCCACGGTTTCCACCGGAGCGGTATCAATCTGGTCCTGCTGCAGCTGCTGGCGAATACGTTCGCCGATGTCATCTGCACCCACGCAGGCAATAAAAGCAATGTCAGCGCCGGCACGGCCAGCCGCGACGGCCTGGTTGGCCCCTTTACCGCCAAAGGCAACCTGATACTGTTTCCCGATCACCGTTTCACCCGGACGGGGAAAATGGGCGAGGTTGAGGATGTGGTCGGCGTTGATGCTGCCGAGTACCGCCAGTTTTGCGCTTTTGCTCATAGGGAGTTATCCAGGAAGTTGCGCCACCACGAGGGTGGCGCGTTGCCATGCTTTTCTTTGGGTTTTATTTAGTAACCAGTTTCAGGTCAACCGGGTTGATCGCCTGCACTTTTTCGCCCTTCAGAACTTTATCTGCGGTATCGACGCCAATCATACCAATCTTGTCTGGCATCTGTGCAACGGTCGCGCTGAGTTTACCGGATTCTACCGCCTTCACGCCGTCCGCGGTGCCGTCAAAGCCCACCACCAGCACGTCGGTTTTGCCTGCAGTCTGCAGCGCACGCAGCGCGCCCAGCGCCATTTCATCGTTCTGGGCAAAGACTGCCTGCACGTCCGGATGCGCCTGCAGCAGGTTCTGCATCACGTTCAGACCTTTAGTACGGTCGAAGTCGGCCGGCTGGCTGGCCAGCACGTTGAATTTGTGCGCGTCAGCGGCCTGCTTAAAGCCTTCGCCACGCTCGCGGGCAGCGGAAGTGCCGGCAATGCCCTGCAGCTCGATGATTTTCGCGCCGTCGCCCAGTTTCTTCGCGATGAAATCGCCGGCCATTTTGCCGCCGAAGCGGTTATCAGACGCCACGTGGCTGACAACTTTACCCTGCGCCGCCATACGGTCCAGCGTAATCACCGGGATGTTCGCCTGGTTAGCCATTTTCACGGCATTGCCGACCGCGTCAGAATCCGTTGGGTTGATCAGCAGCAGTTTGGTGCCGCGCACGGTGAGATCCTGCACGTTTGCCAGCTCTTTTGCCGGGTTGTTCTGTGAGTCGAGCACCACCAGGTTATAGCCCAGCTTATCGGCTTCTTTCTGTGCGCCATCTTTCAGCGACACAAAGAACGGGTTATTCAGCGTTGAGACCACCAGCGCAATCGTATCCTTAGCCATCGCGCCAGCACTGAGGGTGGCGCCAAGGATGACGGCCAATGCAGTTAACTTTTTCATTTCTTTAATCCTGTGTGAAGGTCAGAGTTACTTACTGCTTTTGTTATCCACCAGCACCGCCAGCAGAATGACGACGGCTTTGACAATCATCTGGTAGTAAGACGATACGCCCATCAGGTTGAGGCCGTTATTGAGGAAGCCGAGAATCAGCGCACCGATCAGCGTGCCCATAATGCGCCCTTTACCGCCCGCGAGGCTGGTCCCACCCAGCACCACCGCAGCAATCGCATCCAGTTCATAACCGGTGCCCGCCGTCGGCTGCGCGGAAGAGAGACGCGCCACTTCGATGGTGCCCGCCAGCGCCGCCAGCAGGCCGCACAGCGAATAGACGATGACTTTAACGCGGTTAACGTTGATGCCGGACAGGCGCGTAGCCGCTTCGTTACCGCCCAGCGCATAGATATAGCGGCCGAGGCGGGTGTGATGCAGCATGTACCACGCCAGCGCGAACACCACCGCCATCAGCCATACCGGCGTCGGAATGCCCAGCGGACGGCCAATGCCGAACCAGCCAAACAGATCGGCGTTATCGCTGAAGCCGGTGTTGATCGGACTGCCGTTGGTGTAAACCATGGTGACGCCGCGCAGCAGCAGCATCATCACCAGCGTAGCGATAAACGCCTGCACCTTGCCGCGTGCCACAATCACACCGGTAATGGCACCAATAAAGGCGCCGAGCGCCAGCGATGCCGCCACGGCCACCAGCGCATTGACTTCCAGCCCGACAATCGATGCCGCGACCGCGCCGGTCAGCGCCAGCAGCGAGCCGACCGAAAGGTCGATGCCTGAGGTCAGAATCACCAGCGTCATGCCCACCGCCATGATGGCGTTGACCGATGTCTGCTGCAGGATGTTGAACATGTTGGGCAGCGTGAAGAAGTTCGGGCTCTGGCTGGCGACCACGGCGATCAGCACAATCAGCGCGATCAGCGATTTCTGCTCCAGCAGCCAGGCTTTGCTGAACCAGCGACGGCTGGCAGGTAAGGTTTGGGTACTCATACAACTAACTCCTCGCTGTGTTGCTTACCGACCGCCGCTGCCATCAGGGATTCCTGGGTAGCCTGCTCACGGGAAAATTCGCCACTCAGATGGCCTTCATGCATCACCAGAATACGGTCGCTCATGCCCAGCACTTCCGGCATTTCCGACGACACAAGGATGATGCTCAGCCCTTCGGCTTTAAACTGGTTAATTAACTGATAGATCTCTTTTTTCGCCCCGACATCGACGCCGCGCGTCGGCTCGTCGAGGATCAGCACATCCGGGCGCGTCATCAGGCCACGCGCAATCGCCACTTTTTGTTGATTACCGCCAGACAGCAGACCGATCGGCTGCATCATTGACGGCGTTTTCACATTGAACAGGCGAATAAAATCGCCCACCGCCAGCTGCTCTTCGGCGTGCTTCAGGCCGCCATCGGCGCGGCTGAAGTAGCGCAGCGCGGTCAGCGACATGTTCTCTTTGACCGACATCCCGAGCACCAGCCCGTCACGCTTACGGTCTTCCGAGATATAGACGATGCCGTTGGCCAGGCCGTCCTGCGGCGAGCGGGTGACAATCTCGCGGCCGTTAAGCGTCACTTTGCCGTGCGTACGCGGCAGCGCGCCGTACAGCACCTTCATTAATTCGGTGCGGCCCGCGCCCATCAGACCGGAGATGCCGAGAATCTCGCCCTTACGCAGGGTAAAGCTGACATCTTCTACGCCCGGTCCGCTAACGTGCTCGACACGCAGCCGCACCTCGCCCGGCGTCTGATCGAGATGCGGATACTGATCCTCAAGCTTGCGGCCGACCATCATTTCGATCAGGCCCTCTTCGCTGAGATCGCCTACCGCGCGCTCGGCAATAAACTGGCCGTCACGGAACACGGTGACGTCATCGCAAATCTCAAAGATCTCTTTCATGCGGTGGGAGATATAAACAATGCCGCAGCCCTGCGCTTTCAGCTCATTGATGACGCGGAACAGCGACAGGGTTTCGGTATCGGTCAGCGCGTCGGTCGGTTCATCCATAATGATGACCTGCGACTCGAAGCTGAGCACTTTGGCGATCTCCACCATTTGCTGGTCGCCAATCGACAGATCACCCACCAGCTTGTGGCTGCTGAAGCGCAGATTGAGGCGCTTTAACAGCGCATCCGCCGCGGCATACATCTGTTTCCAGTCGATGCGGCCAAAGCGGTTAACGAATTCACGGCCGAGGAAAATATTTTCCGCAACGGTCAGCTGCGGGATCAGGTTCAGCTCCTGATGGATGATGCCGATGCCGGCTTCCTGAGACGCTTTCGGCCCGGAGAACGTCACTTCTTTGCCCAGCCAGTGCAGCGAACCGGCGTCCATGCTGTAGATGCCGGTCAGCACCTTCATCATGGTGGATTTGCCCGCGCCGTTCTCTCCCACTAACGCCATCACGCGCCCGGGATAAACCGCCAGCGACGCGCCGTTGAGCGCCTTCACGCCGGGAAATGATTTTTCAATTCCCCTGAGTTGCAATAACGGTTGCATAGCGGCCTCAGAAAGTGACGCCCGCGCTCAGGATGACATTCGCATACGGAGAGCACTCTCCGCTGCGAATGACCGCCTGACTGCGCTGAGTGTGTTGTTTGAACTGTTCATGGCTGGTGTAACGAACGCTAATCACATTCCCCTGGTGCTGTTGCAAGGCTTCGAGCACAGCGATCAGCTGGCTGTGGAGTTGCGGATTGTGTTGTTGGATCTCTTCTGCTATCAGGGCGCTCTCAACCTGCATCTCCTGCGTGATGACCTCCACCACCTGTAAAAAATCGGGCGTACCGGGCGTCAGCGCCAGATCGATGCGCTGTGGACCGGCCGGGATCGGCAAGCCCGCATCGGCAATCGTCAGCGTATCGGTATGCCCGAGGCGGGCAATCACATGAGAGACTTCAGCGTTTAACAGGCGACCTTTTTTCATTTATTCCACTCCACAGCGAAACGTTTCGCTGTCTGGCAGTGTATTAAATGTACATGGCAACTCAATGACGGCATCACGGAAATGTGATCGCCATCGAAACGTTTCGCCTGGGCCGGGGAAAATTTGAGTTTGGCGGGATGGCGGAGCCCACGACGTGGCTCCGCAGAAGAGGTTAGGGCAGTTTACGCACCTGTTTAACGTCCAGTTCAATCGAATTGAAATCCTTATCCAGTTCGCCGGTCAGCTCGACCTGATCCTTCGGCGTAATGGTCTGGCCGTTCCAGCGTTTGTGGTCGATCTCCACTTTCATGCTGCCGCTGCTGTCGCGGAACAGATAATCTTCATCGCCGATCTGCTTATCAAGCTGGCCGCGCACGGTGATCCAGCTGTCATCCTTCATCTCTTCGGCCTGTTTTACCGTCACCACACTACTATTATCGGCCTTAAAACCGCCGGCTTTAGCCTGAGCGGCTGGCGCGTTAGGGTCGACAAAGCCACCCTGCTGGGCGGCTAACACCGGGGTTGCCGCCAGGGCGATAATGGCGAACAGCGCTGCACTCTTTTTCATTTTTCACCTCATTTCCATGTCTGTGCGGATTACGGGAGCTATTTCACCACAGGGTTCTTAACAAGATCTTAAGGGAAAAAAAGAAGGGAAAAATAAGCCAAAACAGGCGAATGACGCTGTACAAGCGCGCATCTGCTTCGTATAAACCCCCAGGTAACCGGGAGAAACGCATGCGCATTTTATTAATTGAAGACGATACGCTGATTGGCGATGGCCTGAAGGTCGGCCTGACCAAACTGGGTTTCAGCGTCGACTGGTTTGTCAGCGGCGAAGCCGGATTTCAGGCGCTCAACGCGGCGCCATGGGATGCCGTGGTGCTGGATCTGTCGCTGCCGCAACGTGACGGGCTGGACATCCTGCGCCAGTGGCGTGAGCAGGGCGCGGATGTCCCGGTGCTGATCCTCACCGCACGCGATGCGCTGGACCAGCGCGTGCAGGGCCTGCAACTCGGTGCCGATGACTATCTGTGTAAGCCGTTTGCGCTGACGGAGGTGGCCGCGCGTCTGCAGGCGCTGATTCGTCGCCGTCACGGTCAGCTGCAGCCGGAGCTGCGTCACGGCAGGCTGGTGATGGCTCCCGGCAGCCACAGCGTGATGTTGGATGGCGAACCGCTCAGCCTGAAAAGCCGTGAGCTGGCGCTGCTGGAGCTGTTCCTGCGCAATCCCGGTCGCGTACTGACGCGCGCACAGCTGGAGGAGAAACTGTACAACTGGGACGACGACGTCTCCAGTAACGCGGTCGAAGTGCATATCCACCATCTGCGTAAAAAGCTCGGCAGTCAGTTCATCCGCACCGTGCACGGTATTGGCTACACGCTGGGAGCGGCAGAATGAGTCTGTTCCTGCGGCTGGCCATCGGCTTTCTGCTGTTAATTATTCTGTGTGGTGCCAGTGCCACCTTTAGCGCATGGCAGCAGACGCGCG
Organism: Type-C symbiont of Plautia stali; assembly: GCF_059730935.1. Lineage (NCBI taxonomy): Bacteria > Pseudomonadati > Pseudomonadota > Gammaproteobacteria > Enterobacterales > Enterobacteriaceae > Type-C symbiont of Plautia stali. Next base: position 4,072,702 of record NZ_AP035923.1, read on the forward strand.
ACACCGTTAATGAGCTGTTTGATACCCAGCAGATGCTGTTCGCCAAACGCCTGCTGGCGCTGGATGCCAGTCGCCTGCAGGCCGCCTCGCTGCCAAAAACCAAAGCGATTCTGCGCCACCATCGCGGCGATCAGGATGACGACGCGCTGGCCTTTGCGCTGTTCAGCGCCGACGGCAAACCGCTGCTGAACGACGGCGAAAACGGCCGCGATTTGCAGTTTACAGCGGATCGTGACGGCTTCCACGATGGTCGCCTGCGTGGCGATGACGATCGCTGGCGGCTGCTGTGGCTGACGTCAGCCGATAAGCAGTGGCGCGTGGTGGTCGGACAGGAGTGGGAATATCGCGATGACATGACGCGCGATCTGGCACTGAGCAGTCTGCTGCCGTGGCTGGTGGCCATGCCGCTGATGCTGCTGTTGCTGCTGGCGCTGGTGTGGTTTGAGCTGCGTCCGCTGAAACGCCTGACTGCATCGCTGCAGCAGCGCGCGCCGGATGATGCAACTCCGCTGACGCCGCAACGCCTGCCGCTGGAGGTTAAGCCGCTGGTGGCGGCGCTGAATGGCCTGTTTGCCCGCATGGCACAGCTGGTCCAGCGCGAGCGACGGTTTACCTCCGATGCGGCGCACGAGCTGCGCAGCCCGCTGGCAGCGCTGCGCGTGCAGAGTGAGGTGATTCAGCTGGCCGGCGATGACGAGGCGATGCGTAACCATGCGCTGCAGCAGCTCGACAGCGGCATCCTGCGCGCCACGCGGCTGGTCGATCAGCTACTGACGTTGTCGCGGGTCGAAGCGGACGATCTGCGCAGCGAATTTCAGCCGGTCCCCCTCGCGCCGTTGCTGCACCAGCTGGTGACTGAACATCAGGCACAGGCGGCAGCGCAGCACACCAGGCTGACGCTGACGGCTGACGCGGAACCGGTGATGAACGGTCATCCACTGCTGCTGGGTTTACTGCTGCGCAATCTGCTGGATAACGCGCTGCGCTACACGCCGTCCGGCAGTGAGATTCAGCTGCGGCTCAGCGCGCGCAGGCTGGAGATCGCGGATAACGGACCGGGCGTCAGCGCAGAGCAGCTGGCGCGGCTGGGCGAACGCTTCTGGCGACCGCCGGGGCAGGCGCAAACCGGCAGCGGGCTTGGCTTGTCGATTGTGAAAAATGTGGCTCAGCTGCACGGCATCCGGCTGACCTTCAGCGCGGTGCAGCCGCAGGGGCTGCGCGTCACCCTCAGCTGGTGACGCGCGATGCGTCAGATTTCGACCTGAGTACCGAGCTCGATTACCCGGTTAGGCGGAATTTCAAACTGATCCGGCGCGCGCAGGGCGTTGCGCTGCAGCGCAAGGAACAGCTTGCCGCGCAGACGCAGATACCACGGGCGTTTGCCGATGATCAGCGACTCGTGTGACATAAAGAACGAGGTTTCCATCATGCGGCAGTTGAGCCCTTCGAGGCCGCAGCGGTGGAAAATCTCCTCGACGTTCGGCGTTTCGCGCCAGCCGTAGCTTGCCACCACGCGCCAGAAGGTGGGCGACAGCTGCTCAATGGTCACGCGACGCACGTTGTGCACATAAGGCGCATCTTCGGTACGCAGCGTCAGCAGCACCACGCGCTCGTGCAGCACCTTGTTGTGCTTCAGGTTATGCAGCATGGCAAAGGGGATGACATTGAGCGCCCGTGACATGTAGACCGCCGTGCCCGGCACGCGCACCGGCGGCGATTTCTCCAGCGAGGCGATCATCGCCTCCAGCGAATTGCCATGCTCATGCATACGACGCAGCAGGCGGAAGCGCTCGCTCTTCCACGTGGTCATCACGATAAACATCATCAGTGCCAGCGTCAGCGGCAGCCAGCCGCCGGAGAACACTTTGACCAGGTTAGCGGAGAACAGCGAAACATCGATGCACAGCATCGCGATGAGAATCAGCACCACCAGGTAGCGATTCCAGTGCCAGTTCTGAATCGCCACCGTTGAACACAGAATGGCGGTCAGCACCATGGTACCGGTCACCGCAATCCCGTAGGCGGCCGCCAGATTACTGGAGTGCTCAAAGCCGACGATAACAATCACCACAGAGAAATAGAGCAGCCAGTTGATCACCGGAATATAAATCTGGCCAGATTCCTCTTCGGACGTGTGCACGATGCGCATCGGCGGCAGATAACCAAGACGCACCGCCTGGCGCGTCAGCGAGAATACGCCTGAGATCACCGCCTGCGAGGCGATCACCGTGGCCAGCGTAGCGAGAATCAGCATCGGAATCAGCGCCCAGTCCGGCGCCAGCAGGAAGAACGGGTTTTTGATGGCCTCCGGATGCTCCAGCAGCAGCGCACCCTGGCCGAAATAGTTGAGCACCAGCGACGGCAGCACCACCACAAACCATGCCAGGCGAATCGGAAACTTACCAAAGTGGCCCATATCGGCATACAGCGCTTCAACGCCGGTGATCGCCAGCACCACCGCGCCCAGCGCGAAGAACGATACCGTTTTGTACTGAATAAAGAAGTGCAGCGCCCAGTACGGGTTCATGGCGTGCAGCACCTCGGGATTATTGATGATACTGCGCGCGCCCAGCACCGCCAGGATGATGAACCACAGCAGCATTACCGGTGCAAACAGCTTACCGACAATGCCGGTGCCGTGTTTCTGAATCACAAACAGCAGCGTCAGTACCGCAATCGCCAGCGGCACAATGTAGCTATCGAGGCTCGGCGCGGCGATCTCCAGCCCTTCGATGGCCGAAAGCACGGATACCGCTGGCGTGATCACTACTTCCCCGTAGAAGAAGCTGCCGCCAATCAGCCCCATGATCACCAGAATCGCCGTGGCGCGCGCGCCGGTATTGCGGCCCGCCAGTGACATCAGCGTCAGAATCCCGCCTTCACCGGCGTTGTCGGCGCGCATCACATAACTAATGTATTTAAGCGAAACCACCAGAATCAGCAGCCAGAAGATCAGCGACAGAAAGCCAAACACCGCCTCGCGTTCCACGCCAAAGCCGAACTGACCAGAGAGACACTCGCGCAGGGTATAGAGCGGGCTGGTGCCGATATCGCCATACACCACGCCGATCGCCGCCAGAGTGACTGCGCCAAGGGACTGTTTCTTATCCGAGCTCATAAGTTGTCTTTTGTTGGAGCCGCGCAGGCCTCAGCCCGGCGCTCAGATCATCAAAAAGCGCACAGTATGCACATATTCCCGAAAAAACCTACTTTTACCGTCTGGCCTTCCGCCGTCAGCACGGCGTTTTTTCGCCGAAAATCGGCGCGAAATGCGCTGAAAACCCGCGATTTGCCTCACCTCAACCTTCTGAAACAAAAAAGCTGACGGCTATCAACGCTTTCACGCATGATAAACAGTAGAGTATTGCGCTCGCCAGAATATGACGGCACCAGGATCAGAAGGACAATGATGTGATTATGGCTCAACCCCATCTTTTGGCAGAAAGAATTTCTCGCCTCAGCAATGCCCTGGAGAAAGGGCTGTATGAACGGCATCATGCCATTCGTCTCTGCCTGCTGGCAGCGCTGAGCGGCGAAAGCGTGTTTCTGCTGGGGCCACCGGGCATCGCCAAGAGCCTGATTGCCCGCCGCCTGAAATACGCCTTCCAGCACGCCCGTGCCTTTGAATACCTGATGACCCGTTTTTCCACGCCCGAAGAGGTGTTTGGCCCGCTGTCGATTCAGGCGCTGAAAGATGAAGGACGCTATCAGCGTCTGACCAAAGGCTATCTGCCGGATGCCGAAATTGTCTTTCTGGATGAGATCTGGAAAGCCGGTCCGGCGATTCTCAATACGCTGCTCACCGCCATCAACGAACGTCGCTTCCGCAACGGCGACAGCGAAGAGCCGATCCCGATGCGCCTGCTGGTCACCGCCTCCAACGAACTGCCGGAGGCCGACAGCGGTCTGGAAGCGCTGTACGACCGTATGCTGATCCGGCTGTGGCTCGACAACGTGCATGAAAAGCAGAACTTCCGCAGCATGCTGACCCACCAGCAGGATGAAAACGCCAACCCGGTGGCGGAATCGCTGTGCATCAGCGATGAAGAGTATCAGCAGTGGCAGAAAGGCATCAGCCAGGTCAGCCTGCCCGATCATGTGTTTGAACTGATCTATCAGCTGCGCCAGCAGCTGGAGAACCTGCCAGAGGCGCCGTATATCTCCGACCGCCGCTGGAAAAAAGCCATCCATCTGCTGCAGGCCAGCGCGTTTTACAGCGGCCGTGTGGCGATTGCCCCGCTTGATCTGATCCTGCTGAAAGATTGCCTGTGGCACGACGTGGCGTCGATGCAGCTGCTGGACCGTGAAATTGATGCGCTGATGACGCAGCACGCGTGGCAGCAGCAGGCGATGCTGCACACGCTGCAGCAGATCAAAGCGCGCCGGCTGGCGCTGCAACAGCAGCAGAGCGTGGCGCAGGCGCTGACGCTGGAGAAGCACAGCGGCATGTTCAGCCGCAAACCGCACTATGAATTACCGGCCTCGATCACGGACGAACAGCTGACCCTGATGCTGCAACAGCCGCTAACGCTGCACGACATGCAGGTCACGCACGTGGTGGTGGCACGCGATGCGCTCAATCAGTGGCTGCTGAAAGCGGGCGAGATCCGCGGCAAGCTCAACGGCATCGGCTTTGGACAGACGCTCGACCTGCTGGTGGATGCGCACCACTGTCTGACGCTGCGCGACGTCAGCCTGCAGTCCACGCGCCTCACGCTGCCGGGTGCCGCCAGCAGCAGCGACGTGCCGCAGGAAATCATGGAAGAATACGACGCGCTGGAGGCCCAGCTGCGCGCGCAGCGCACGCTGTTTAGCCAGCACCAGCGCTGCCTGTTTATCAGCGACGACTGGCTGGCACGGGTCGAAACCAGCCTGCAGGATGTGGCGGAACAGCTGAAACAGGCGAGAAAATGATCTCGCTGGAGACGCTCAGCACGCTGCTGTCGATTGGCGAAACCGAGCTGATCGAAGAGCTGATTGTGGCACTGCTGGCCTCGCCACAGCTGGCGCTGTTCTTTGAAAAATTTCCGCGCCTGAAACAGGCGATGATGGGCGAGCTGCCGCGCTGGCGCGCCGAGATTGCCGCCCAGATGAAAACCACGCCGGTGCCGGACGCGCTGGCGCGCGAATTTCAGCTCTTCCAGCAGATGCAGCTGCTCAGCAGCCACGCCTTCAGTGAGCAACTGCCCGCCATCATGACGCAGCTGAAAGCGCTGCCGTCCCCGTTTATCGAAGAAGCCAGCAAACTGCTGCTGCATACCGACAGCGCCCAACTGAGCAATGCGCAGCACACGCTGTTCCTGCAGCGCTGGCGCCTGAGCCTGACGCTGCAAACCCTGACGCTGAACGAAACCCTGCTGGAAGAGCAGCGGGAACGCCTGATGGCTGAGCTGCAGCAGCGCATGGCCATCAGCGGCCAGCTGGCGCCGATTCTGACCGATGACGACGAAGCCGCCGCCGGACGCCTGTGGGATCTGAGCAAGGCACCGCTGCAGCATGGCGACTATGAGTTGATTGTGCAGTACGGCGATTTCCTCGCCCAGCAGCCGGAACTGATGAAACTGGCGCAGCAGCTGGGACGCAGCCGCGAAGCGAAATCGGTACCGTCACAGGATGCGCCGCTGGAAGCGTTTCATCAGCTGGTGCGCGAGCCGGACAACGTGCCGGAAGAGGTCAGCGGCATCCATCAGAGCGACGATGTGCTGCGTCTGTTGCCGCCAGAGCTGGCGGCGCTGAGCATCAGCGAACTGGAGCTGGAATTTTACCGCCGGCTGGTGGAGAAACGCCTGCTGACCTACCGGTTACAGGGCGATGCCTGGCACGAGAAAGTGACGCTGCGCCCGGCCAGCCATCAGCAGCACGAAGCGCAGCCGCGCGGCCCGTTCATCGTCTGCGTGGATACGTCTGGTTCGATGGGCGGTTTCAATGAACGCTGCGCCAAAGCGTTTTGTCTGGCGCTGCTGAAGGTGGCGCTGGCCGACAGGCGGCGCTGCTACATCATGCTGTTTGCTCACGAAGTGATTGGCTACGAGCTGACCGCGGATAACGGCATCGAGCAGGCAATCCGTTTTCTCAGCCAGCGTTTTCGCGGCGGCACCGATCTGGCCGCCTGCCTGTCTGCGGTGGTCACGCGTATGGAGGGCAGTCAGTGGCAGGAAGCCGATGCGGTGATCGTTTCCGATTTTATCGCCCAGCGTCTGCCGGACGACATCGTCAGCACCATTAAACAGCGCCAGCGTCACCACCAGCAACGCTTCCACGCCGTGGCGATGTCGGCGCACGGCAAACCCGGCATTCTGCGCATTTTCGATCACATCTGGCGCTTCGATACCGGCCTGAAAAGCCGCCTGCTGCGCCGCTGGAAACGCTAATTCATCAGGCAGAAATGCTAATTTGCTATAGTGAATTACCCGCTGTGTTTAATCAGCTTACGGAGTTCACTGTGACAACCGCTCATCTTCACGATCAATTGCCTGCGCCCACCCGCACCGTCCGGCTTTCCGGCAGCAGCAGCGACGCCAAACGCGCCGAACTGCTGGCCTATTTCACCCAGACCTGGGAGCTGTACGAAAGCCTGTTCGACTGCCTCGCCGATGAGCGCGCGTACTTTAATAAAGCCATCACCCTGCGCCATCCGCTGATCTTCTACTTTGGCCATACCGCCACTTTCTACATTAATAAGCTGATGGCGGGCGGTTATCTGCAGCAGCGCATTGACGATCGCATCGAGGCGATGATGGCGATCGGCGTGGATGAGATGAGCTGGGACGATCTCGACGACAGCCATTACAGCTGGCCGGATGTGGCCGAGGTGCGCGACTACCGCGGCAAAGTGAAAACCGTGGTAAGTGAATTCATCCGCACCATGCCGCTGGATCTGCCGATTGACTGGGACAGCCCGGCGTGGGTGATTCTGATGGGCATTGAGCATGAGCGAATTCACCTTGAAACCTCCAGCGTGCTGATCCGCCAGCTGCCGCTTGAGTGGGTAAAACCGCAGCCGCACTGGCCGGCGTGTCCATACGCGCGCCACGATCGTGCCTCGGTACCGGCCAATACATTGGTGGCGATGCCAGGCGGACACGTCACGCAGGGTAAAACCGATGATACCTACGGCTGGGATAACGAATACGGCAGCCTTTCAACGGAGCTGAAACCGTTCAAAGCCAGCAAAATGCTGGTGAGCAACGCCGAGTTCTTTCATTTTATTGCCGCCAACGGCTATAACGAACGCCGCTGGTGGGATGATGAAGGCTGGGGCTGGCGCGAGTTTGCTCAGGCGCAGATGCCGACTTTCTGGGTCGGTGACATCGCGCAACCTGACGATCTCCGGCTGCGTCTGATGACCGAAGAAGTGGCGATGCCGTGGGACTGGCCCGCCGAAGTGAATCAGCTGGAAGCGGCGGCATTCTGCCGCTGGCTGGCAGAAGAGAGCGGCAAAGCGATCCAGTTACCGTGCGAAGCCGAGTGGATGCAGCTGCGCGAGCAGGTTGCCGGCGATCAGCCGGACTGGATCGACGCGCCGGGCAACATCAATCTCGCCCGCTGGGCCTCTTCCTGTCCGGTAGACCACTTTGCCCAGGGTGACTTCTTCGACATTGTCGGCAACGTCTGGCAGTGGACCACCACGCCGACCAACGGCTTTGAAGGCTTCAGGGTACATCCACTGTATGACGATTTCTCCACGCCCACCTTTGACGGCAAACATGCGCTGATCAAAGGCGGCAGCTGGATCTCCACTGGCAACGAAGCGCTGAAATCCTCACGCTACGCCTTCCGGCGCCACTTCTTCCAGCATGCCGGTTTCCGCTACGTGGTTTCCTCGCATCAGGAGAGCATGGCGCTGAATCCGTATGAAACCGACAGCATGGTGTCGCAGTACCTCGACTTCCAGTACGGCCCCGGCTATTACGGTGTGCCGAACTACGCGGCGGCGCTGGTCGATATCGTGCTGCCGCACTGCGCGCAGCGCGGCCACGCGCTGGATATCGGCTGCGCCACCGGTCGTGCCAGCTTTGAACTGGCGCGCCATTTTGCTGCGGTCACCGGCATGGATTACTCGGCGCGCTTTATCGACGTGGCGCTGCAGCTGACCTCGGGTGAGGATTTCCGTTACGTGGTGCCGGAAGAGGGAGAGCTGGTGGAGTATCGCCAGGTGCGGCTAAAAGAGTTTGGTTTCGATGAGACCCTGGCGCAGCGCATTCAGTTTGTGCAGGGCGATGCCTGTAACCTGAAACCGCAGCCCGATGGCTACGATCTGGTACTGGCCTCTAACCTGATCGATCGCCTGCGCCAGCCGAAGCGCTTCCTGCAGGACATCACGCCGATGATCCGCTCCGGCGGTTTGCTGGCTATCTCCTCACCTTATACCTGGCTGGAAGAGTTCACGCCGAAGGAGAACTGGCTGGGCGGTTTCCGTGAAAACGGTGAAGCGCTCACCACCTGGCAGGCGCTGCAACGGCTGCTGCGCGATGCCTTTGAGGAAGTTGCGCTGCCGCAGGACGTGCCGTTTGTGATTCGCGAAACCGCGCGTAAGTTCCAGCACACACAGGCCCAGCTGACGCTGTGGCGTAAGCGCTAAAAAGCGTGCAGACAGCGGCAGCTCCGCTGTCTGCGCCTTGCCTGTCCCGCTAATTTGCTGCACATTCTCCCTGTTCAGAGAAGAAGAACCTAATGAGGATGGATGATGGCGGAACACCTGCAACTGGATAATCTCGACCGCGGCATTTTAAATGCGCTGCTGCAAAACGCGCGCACCGCGTACGCCGAACTCGCCAAGCAGTTCAACGTCAGCCCCGGCACGATTCACGTGCGCGTCGAGAAGATGCGCCAGGCGGGGATTATTCTGGGTACGCGCGTGGAGATCGATCCACGGCAGCTCGGGTTTGATGTCTGCTGTTTTATCGGCATCATTTTGAAAAGCGCGCGCGACTATCCGGCAGCGCTCAGCAAACTGGAAGCGCTGGATGAAGTGGTGGAAGCCTGGTACACCACCGGCCACTACAGCATCTTTATTAAAGTGATGTGCCGATCAATTGACGCGCTGCAGCAGGTGCTGATCAACAAGATCCAGACCATTGATGAAATCCAGTCCACCGAAACGCTGATCTCCCTGCAAAACCCGATCATGCGCACCATCAAGCCGTGATCGGCTTCCCCGCTGTGCATAACCTTATCCCGGGCGGATCGCTTTTGTGATGCGCCTTGTCGCCTGATGCTATCGGCGATTAACCCTGTTTTCCACAGGTGGATCACCGCTTGATCACAGCGTACAATGCTCGCCTTTAGTGCGGGAGAGCATCATGGCCGATATTACCTTAATCAGTGGCAGTACCCTTGGCAGCGCCGAATATGTCGCTGAACATCTGGAAGAGAAACTGCAGGAAGCAGGCTTTTCAACCGAACTGCTGCACGGACCCGAGCTGGATGAGGTGCCGCAGGAGGGCGTCTGGCTGATTGTCAGCTCAACGCACGGTGCCGGCGAACTGCCGGACAACCTGCTGCCGTTTTATGAAGCGCTGCAGGAGAGCCAGCCGGATCTGTCAGGCGTACGCTTTGGCGCAGTGGGTATCGGTAATCATGAATACGATCTGTTCTGCGGTGCGATCAAGCTGCTGGAGACGACGTTAACGCAGCTGGGCGCCAAACGCATTGGCGATCGGCTGGAGATCGACGTGCTGGAACATGAGATTCCGGAAGATCCGGCGGAAGTGTGGGTCGCCAGCTGGCACCCGCAGATTTAAGACGATCTTTGCTGGTCGGGGATCGGGTATTTGTGTCGATCCCCAGTTGATTCCGCTTTTTTATCGCCTTTTACCTGCGTCGCTCTGTGGATAAGATCCGTTATTTCATGCGTATAA